>NZ_CP118713.1:0-3305000 GCF_028994275.1 Rhizobium binxianense | reverse complement strand
AAGAAAGCGTAACAGCTCACTGGTCTAAATAAGGGTCTTTGCGCCGAAAATGTAACGGGGCTGAAGCCATGCACCGAAGCTGAGGATTCCTCTTTGAGGAGTGGTAGCGGAGCGTTCCGTAAGCTGATGAAGGGAGACCCGTGAGGGCTCCTGGAGGTATCGGAAGTGCGAATGTTGACATGAGTAACGATAAAGAGGGTGAGAGACCCTCTCGCCGAAAGACCAAGGGTTCCTGCTTAAAGTTAATCTGAGCAGGGTTAGCCGGCCCCTAAGGCGAGGCAGAAATGCGTAGTCGATGGGAACCACGTTAATATTCGTGGGCCTGGTGGTAGTGACGGATTGCACAAGTTGTTCTGGTTTATTGGATTATCAGGGCAGCGGAGCGGTTCCAGGAAATAGCTCCACCGTATAGACCGTACCCGAAACCGACACAGGTGGTCAGGTAGAGTATACCAAGGCGCTTGAGAGAACTATGTTGAAGGAACTCGGCAAATTGCACGCGTAACTTCGGAAGAAGCGTGACCCCATTTTACGCAAGTATGATGGGGTGGCACAGACCAGGGGGTAGCGACTGTTTATCAAAAACACAGGGCTCTGCGAAGTCGCAAGACGACGTATAGGGTCTGACGCCTGCCCGGTGCTGGAAGGTTAAGAGGAGAGGTGCAAGCTTTGAATCGAAGCCCCAGTAAACGGCGGCCGTAACTATAACGGTCCTAAGGTAGCGAAATTCCTTGTCGGGTAAGTTCCGACCTGCACGAATGGCGTAACGACTTCCCCGCTGTCTCCAACATAGACTCAGTGAAATTGAATTCCCCGTGAAGATGCGGGGTTCCTGCGGTCAGACGGAAAGACCCCGTGCACCTTTACTATAGCTTTACACTGGCATTCGTGTCGGCATGTGTAGGATAGGTGGTAGGCTTTGAAGCGGGGACGCCAGTTTCCGTGGAGCCATCCTTGAAATACCACCCTTATCGTCATGGATGTCTAACCGCGGCCCGTCATCCGGGTCCGGGACAGTGTATGGTGGGTAGTTTGACTGGGGCGGTCGCCTCCGAAAGAGTAACGGAGGCGCGCGATGGTGGGCTCAGACCGGTCGGAAATCGGTCGTCGAGTGCAATGGCATAAGCCCGCCTGACTGCGAGACTGACAAGTCGAGCAGAGACGAAAGTCGGTCATAGTGATCCGGTGGTCCCGCGTGGAAGGGCCATCGCTCAACGGATAAAAGGTACGCCGGGGATAACAGGCTGATGACCCCCAAGAGTCCATATCGACGGGGTTGTTTGGCACCTCGATGTCGGCTCATCGCATCCTGGGGCTGGAGCAGGTCCCAAGGGTTTGGCTGTTCGCCAATTAAAGCGGTACGTGAGCTGGGTTCAGAACGTCGTGAGACAGTTCGGTCCCTATCTGCCGTGGGTGTAGGAATATTGACAGGATCTGTCCCTAGTACGAGAGGACCGGGATGGACATATCTCTGGTGGACCTGTTGTCCTGCCAAGGGCATAGCAGGGTAGCTATATATGGACGGGATAACCGCTGAAGGCATCTAAGCGGGAAACCCACCTGAAAACGAGTATTCCCTATCAGAGCCGTGGAAGACGACCACGTTGATAGGCCGGGTGTGGAAGTGCGGCAACGCATGAAGCTTACCGGTACTAATAGCTCGATCGGCTTGATCGTTCTCATTGACTATGCTCATCAGCCAGAGGCTGATGATGCTTGACCTTCTGTCCTCACGCGCTGAAAGCGCTGCGGACGGCGCGCCAAACGATTGGCGACGCGCTTTGCGCTTGCGGCCTCTGGCCGACGGTGCCTTGCGAAAGGTAAGACGTGTTCAAAAAAAACAGGCTAACGCCTGCCAGCTTCTCAAAACAAAAGTTGCGCTTTGCCGACCTGGTGGTTATGGCGGGGTGGCTGCACCCGTTCCCTTTCCGAACACGGCCGTGAAACGCCCCTGCGCCCATGGTACTTCGTCTTAAGACGCGGGAGAGTAGGTCGCTGCCAGGTCTGCAAAACGCAACTTAAATCTTCTCTGATCAAACTAACGGCCCATCGCCGTCACAAAAGGGTCGCTCAAGCGGCCCTTTCTGCTGTAAAATAATACCGCGGGGTGGAGCAGCCCGGTAGCTCGTCAGGCTCATAACCTGAAGGCCGCAGGTTCAAATCCTGCCCCCGCAACCAAACAAAAAAGGCCCGCTGCAAAGCGGGCTTTTTGTTTGGTAATGGGTCGAGGAGTTAACGCCTCGTCAGAGGCCCGCAAGAAGGCGAAGCCGACAAAGCGGGACAGAAACTATAAAGCCTGCCAACGAAACCAAATTCCTTGATAATAAAGACTTTTTCAGCCTCCCTCGGGAGGCCGAAGTCGTTTTAGCCCTGGCACACAAGCGGGATTGGCTGGCGCAAATCCATGCCCGGGCGGTGAAGCCCTAGGAGCGGTGACGCGACCGGTTTAAACCGGCTCGCGGCAAGACCAAGGAGAGTGGCGAGATCGTCGCCAAACACCAGGGCTGGCCCATTTGGTGTCCAACTGAAAGCCCTCTCTCATGAGCAGAACCTTGACGAACCGCTTTGGTTCACTGATATTCAAAGTGAACTAAGGAAGTTTAGAGGCCATGACTGCCGCGTTTACCGTGCGTGTTTCGGATGAAACCGCGAGCAAGCTTACTCAGATCGCGGAAAAGCTGGATCGCTCCCGCGCCTACATGGCTGCTGAGGCCATTGAGGCTTTCGTTGAACAGCAGGAATGGCAGCTTGCCGAGATCGAGGCCGGATTGGCTGAGGCCGATCGCGGCGAATTTGCCAGCGCCGAAGATGTGGCGAAGGTCGTCGGAAAGTACGTCAAGTCCGCCCGTCAACCATGAGCGGGAAACGTATTCGCTGGACGTTTCGGGCGTTGCGGCGGCTCGATGAAATTGGCGCTTATATCCAGCATGACAATCCCGATGCGGCAGCACGCGTGGTCGCCAGAATCGTTACGGCGGCGGATATGCTTGCGGACTTACCTGCAAGTGGCCGGCCGGGGCGCATCAAGGGCACGCGCGAAGTGGTGTTGGCCGATATTCCCTACATCATCCCTTACCGAGTCGGGAGGGACATCGAGATTATCACCGTCATGCATGCTCACCAGCGATGGCCGGCGAAATTATAGCCCTCATGATGGATTCAGAAACCATTTGGGCGGAAGAATGGTTGGCTGCACATGCCTATGACGTGTTGGCTGCGCCGGAATTGATACGTGCCGTGCCGTGGTCGAAAATCTATCGTCTCAATACCGACCGGGGAAACGTGTATCTGAAATGGAGCGCGCCCGCCTACGCGCGTGAGGCGGCGTTGATGGTCCATCTGGCCGAGCGCTTTCCGTCCGATATTCCTTCGGTCGTGGCAGCAAACCAAGCCATTGGCGCATTCCTCATGTCTGATGGTGGTGAACCTCTTCGTAACAAGCTGAAGAGGTCCTATGATCCGCAGTTCGTCGGAAAGCTCCTTGGTCGATATGCGAGGATTCAGCGGACTTTCTCTCATAAGGTCGAGCCGCTTCTTGCGTTGGGACTGGATGACTGGCGCACAACCGTGTTTCCAGACCTTTACGATGGCCTGGTTCATGATGAAGTCCTGCTGGAGCGGGAAGGGTTAAGCGCGGCCGAAATTGAGAAGTTGCAAGGGACCGGTGAAAATATCCGCCGCCTTTGCCGTGCACTTGCCGGATTCAAAGTACCCGATACGCTGGAGCATTGCGATTTTCACGACAACAACGTTCTTGTGAAGGCAGACGGCGCGCTTATCAACGACTGGGGTGATGCCGTCATTTCGCACCCCCCTTCTTCTCCTTGGCAGGTTTCCTAGACAGCGCTGTTCGAAACCATGGCTTGGATGCCAATTCACTTGCCTATAAGCACTTGAAAGACGCCTATTTCGAAATCTGGCTTGATGTCGAAACCCCGGAAAACTTAGAGCGCATTTTTGAGATTGCCGTCATCCTCCGTCCGATCGAGTTCGCCTTCAACTTTAGCCGCGTCATTAGAATGACGACCACAGAGGAGTTCGAGCCTTATCGTGGTTACATTGCTGAGGCTCTGCGTCGGTTCTTGTCCACCGTCTTGTAACGGGCCGAATAACTGCATTGCCGTTGCGATCTGTGCGTGGCATCTTCCCGGCGGAGAATGCCACGTCTCGCCTCGAGGTCGTTGGATAACGGGTTTTCCATTTTTCGTTATGTAAGTCTGTCTTCCCAACGGAGGCTCGAATGAGTGTTGGCCTGATCGCCCTTCTTGATGATATCGCCGCGCTGGCCAAGGTGGCTGCGGCCTCGCTTGACGATATCGCCGGCCAAGCAGCCAAGGCCGGCGCGAAAGCGGCAGGCGTTGTCATCGATGATGCGGCGGTCACACCACGCTACGTCACCGGATTTTCGGCAGCACGCGAATTGCCTATTATCGGCAAGATCGCGCTCGGTTCGTTGAAGAACAAGCTTCTGATCCTGCTTCCCGCAGCGCTTATTCTGAGCCTTGTCGCACCGCAGGCGATCACCCCGCTACTTATGATCGGCGGACTCTTTCTCTGCTACGAGGGCGTGGAAAAAGTCTATGCGCTGGTGCTGCCGCATGCAGCCCACGCCCATGAATCGGCACTTGAGACAACAAGCCTCGATGCGCAATCGCTCGAAGACCAGAAGGTCGCCGGTGCGATCAAGACGGATTTCATCCTCTCAGCGGAAATCATGGCAATTACGCTCGGCGCGCTGCCGTCAGGCAATATATTCACGCAGGCCTTCATACTTGCCGTCGTTGGACTGGGTATAACGGTCATGGTCTATGGTGGCGTAGGGCTGATCGTAAAGGCCGACGATCTGGGTCTGATGATGGCGCGGGCGCGGACGGCGCCTCCGACAGGTCCGTTCTTGCGCGCAGTCGGACGAGGGCTTGTCACCGGCATGCCTTATTTTCTGAAAGTGCTCGGCATTGTAGGAACGGCTGCGATGATCTGGGTCGGTGGCGGCATTATCGTTCACGGCCTGGAAGCCTATGGAGTAGGCGGCCTTGCGCATCTGATCCATAATGCCGGGGAGATGGTCGCGCATGCCATTCCCGTTCTGGCGTCCGTGCTGCGCTGGGTCGTCGAGGCCGCAGGCGCGGGCATCGTCGGCATTGTCGTCGGCTTGATCACAATTCCGGTCGTAGGCTTCGTTATCTCGCCGACGTGGCGGTACTTCAAATCGCTCCTGCCGCGCCGCCGGCGGAAAGAGGTGCTGGCGGACGGGAAGAAATGAAGGCTCCGGCCATCGGCAAGCTGCGATAAATCTATGAGCCGGCGCACGATGTCGCCACTGCAGGTGCCGGCTCACTCTCAGAGGCCGGATTCGCCTACTCGCCCTGTCGCAAGTTGCGAAGTCGGTCAAAAAGCACGGCGAGCACGATTGCCCCACCGATAAAGCATCCTTGCCAGAATGCGTTGATGCCGAGCAGGCCAAGACTGTTGCGGATGACCTCGATAAGTGCGGCGCCGACCAAGGCTCCAAAGGCGGTGCCGACGCCGCCGGCAAGATTGGCGCCGCCGATAACCGCGGCGGCAATGACCTGAAGTTCCATTCCGGCGCCGATATTTGTGGTGACAGCGCCGAGCCAGCCGGTTTGAATGATGCCGGCAACCCCCGCGGACAGGGCAGAAATCATATAGACGATGACCTTGATCCTCGGCACCGGAACGCCCGTCAATGTCGCGGCGTGCTCATTGCCGCCGATGGCAAAGACATAGCGGCCGAACTTGGTCCAGCGCAGCACGAAGCCGGTGATGAGCGCCAGCACGACCATGTAAAGCACTGGATTGGCGATGCCGAAAACCCAGGCGCCGCCACCCAGCGCCAGCAGCTTATCGTGGTCGGGACCAAACTGGAAAACGACGGTGTTGTTGGATGCTACCATCGCAAGGCTGCGCGCAATAGACAACATGCCAAGGGTGACGACGAAAGGCGGGAAACCGAGATAGGCGATCAATACGCCGTTGAAAGCTCCCACCAGAAGAGCAGTCCCGATCGAGGCGGCGATGCCGACTTCGATGCTGTATCCCGCGTGCATGACGACCGCCAGCACCATGCTACACAAGCAAAGCACCGAACCGACGGACAAATCGATGCCGCCGGTGATGATAACAAGCGTCATGCCGAGTGCGATGATGGCGACGAAAGTGACGTTGCGGGTGATGTTATAGATGTTCTTCGCGGTCGCAAAGGAGTCCGTCGCTATCGACAGAAAAATGCAGGCGAGAATGACCGCAATCAGCACCCAGAATGTCTGGCCGCTGAAGACCGATGCCAGCCAGCCCCGTTGCCTCTGTCCGATCGTCTGGTCAAGTGTCATTGCCATCGTCGACCTTCTTTCCTGTTGCAACGGATAGCATCGATCACACTTGTTCGATGGCGCCGGTGATCAGTCCCGTTACTTCCTCCGGCGAACTTGCCGCAATCTGCTTGTCGGCCACTTTTCTGCCCCGCCGCATGACGATCACGCGGTCGGCGACCGAAAAGACGTCGGGCATGCGGTGGCTGATCAGGACAACGACAATGCCCCGGTCACGCAATTGGCGGATCAGATTGAGAACCTCGGCCACTTGCCGCACTGAAATGGCTGCTGTCGGCTCGTCCATCAACACGATTTTCGCTTCCGACAGCATCGTGCGGCCGATCGCTACCGCTTGCCGCTGACCACCCGACATTTGCTTGACGAGATCGCGGGGCCGCGTCTCGGATTTGAGTTCGCGAAATATTTCGCCGGCGCGTTTGTACATGGCCTTGTAGTCGAGGATGCGAAGAGGCCATATGCCGCGGCGCAATTCTCGTCCGAGGAAGACATTGGCCGCCGCCGTCAGGTTGTTGCAGAGCGCCAGATCCTGGTGAACGATCTCGATGCCATGCTGGCGTGCTTCCTTCGGCCGATGAAGCACGAGATCGGCGCCGTCGAGGCGCATGGTTCCGTGGCTCGGTCGAAAGTTGCCGGCGATCATCTTGACCAATGTGGACTTGCCGGCGCCGTTATCGCCCATCAGGCCGACAACCTGCCCTGCTTCAAGCGAAAACGAAATATCGTTGACGGCCTGGATGGCGCCGAAATGTTTGGAAATATTGGTGAGTTCAAGAACCGCCACCAGCCTTCTGGCCTCCCAAAACTACAGGCTCTCCGTCGCGTATCTCGACGCGAGGCTCCAGCGAGTTCGCTCTTCCAATCTCCTCCCAGGAAAAGCGATTGGGAATATTTACGCAAAACCCAGCGACAGCGTCAACTCATTGTCCGGAGCATCGGCCTTATTATCGCAAAAATCTGTTTTGTCAGACAAATATCATTTGACGAGAGCGGCGCCCGAATATTAGCTATCAGTGGGAGAGAGAGCATGCTGATCCTTGTGACCGGTGCAACGGGCAAGGTCGGGCGGCGCTTCATTGCTGGGCTGCTTGACGATCCGAGATTTTCCAAAGCCCGTATCCGCGCGCTTTGTCATAACCGTTTGTGCGATGAGACCGACCGTGTCGAGGTCATCCGCGGTTCGATCGCCGATCGTCATGTGGTGGCAGCGGCGCTCAAAGACGTTACGCACGTCGTGCACCTCGCCACATGCAAAGAAACACCTGAAGATATCATGGATGTCACGGTCAAAGGTCTCTTTTGGCTGCTCGAGGAGTTCCGGACGAACGTGACGGCACGCCAGTTCATCCTGATCGGCGGCGATGCGGGCATCGGGCATTTCCACTATCGCCACGACGGCCCGATCACCGAGAAAGTCCCCCATTGTGCTTATCCCGGAAGCTATGCGCTCTCCAAGGTTCTGGAAGAGGTCATGCTGGAGCAGTTCGGCATCCAATATGGCCTCAATGGCTGTTGTCTGCGCGCGCCCTGGATCATGGAAAAGGACGATTTCAAGTATTCGCTGTCTTTTGGAGACGACGTCTTTGGCGGCCCGGACTGGAAGACGCTCGTGCCGGAAGAGGCGGCGCGCCGCTATGCGGCCATGGGGACAGTGCCGCTGCTGCTCGACGCTGACGGGCGACCGCTGAAACGCAACTTCGTGCATGTCGATGACCTCGTATCGGCCATATTGGCAGCGATCGACAACCCGCGGGCGGAGCGGCAACTCTTCAATATCTGCATGGATCGACCCGTCGACTATGCTGATGTCGCCGCCTACCTCTTGCGCACGCGCAATCTCGGTTCTGTCGAGATACCAAGCCGCTTCCATTCCAATTGGATGGACAACAGCAAAGCGAAATACCTGCTGGATTGGCGGCCAGACTACGATCTCGAAATGCTTATCGACTCGGCATGGCAATATGAGCGTTCGAAGGAGGAGCCTCGCATCGTCTGGTATCCGGGTTGATTTCGTATGGCGGGCATGCCGTGTCCGTCTGTTTCAAGGGAGGAAACTATGAGGAAGGCATTATTACTGACAGCCGCAGTTCTCGCACTGACCGCCGGGCAGGCCCTGGCCAAGAAGCAACTCGTCATCGTCGTCAAAGGCCTCGACAATCCGTTCTTCGAAGCAATCAATCAGGGTTGCCAGAAATGGAACAAGGAGAACCCGACTGCGGAATACGAGTGCTTCTACACCGGCCCGGCATCGACATCCGATGAAGCCGGCGAAGCGCAGATCGTTCAGGATATGCTGGGCAAAGCAGACACGGCTGCAATCGCAATTTCGCCGTCGAATGCAAAACTCATCGCCCAGACCCTGAAGACCGCCAATCCGGCGGTTCCGGTGATGACGCTCGATGCCGATCTTGCCGCCGAGGATGCAGCGTTGCGCAAGACCTATCTCGGCACCGACAACTATCTGATGGGCGCCCGCATCGGGGAGTACATCAAGAAGGCCAAGCCGAAGGGCGGCAAGATCTGCACGATCGAAGGCAATCCGGGAGCAGACAATATTCTCCGCCGCGCACAAGGGATGCGCGACACGCTCACTGGTCAGAAGGGCCTGACCGCGCTGAAAGGCGAGGGCGGTTGGACCGAGGTCGCCGGCTGCCCGGTGTTCACCAATGACGACGGTGCCAAGGGTGTTCAGGCAATGACCGATATCCTGGCCGCCAATCCCGACCTGGACGCATTCGGCATTATGGGTGGCTGGCCATTGTTCGGTGCGCCGCAACCCTATCGCGACCTGTTCAAGCCGATGGCCGACAAGATCGCCAGCAACGATTTCGTCATTGGCGCCGCCGACACGATCGGCGACGAGGTTGCCATTGCGAAAGAAGGCCTGGTGACTGCGCTCGTCGGCCAACGGCCGTTCGAGATGGGCTACAAGGCGCCTTCGGTCATGATGGATCTGATTGCCGGCAAGCCGGTTGAAGATCCGGTGTTCACCGGGCTCGACGAGTGCACCAAGGATACGGTCGACACCTGCATTCAAAAGTAGGTTCGCGGTTTGGCGGCGCCCGGTTCACGGGTGCCGCTGACTGTCCTCATGAGGCGGATCGGAAGATCCGTAGGGCTTGACGCGCTCTGGATTCCGCGCTTTTTGGCGGAGTCAATCGCAGGCGACTTCCTCGTTATTACGATTGTTTTGATAGTACGCGCAGACAGTCGAAAGAATGCTGAGGCAGTAGGTAAATGCCTGACAAGAAATCGGGAAAGCCGACGGCTCCGGTCGACACGGTGACGGTTGACCGCTCGGCCACCACAAGGCGCCCAAATTCTCCCCGCATGGCCGGGGCGAGTGTTCATGTGTCTCTGGCCGGCGAGATCGGGCTGCGAATTGTGCGCGGCGACTACCCGCCGGGCACGATCCTGCCGAACGAGGCAAAATGGTCTGAGGTCTTCGAAGTCAGCCGGTCGGCGGTGCGCGAAGCCATCAAGATGTTGATGGCCAAGGGCCTGTTGTCTTCCCGCCCGAAAATCGGCAGTTGGGTCGAACCCAAGGAACGTTGGAACCTGTTGGATCGAGATGTCCTGGGCTGGTATGCCGCATCGCCCGATCGTGAAGCCTTTCTGAGGGCCGTGCAGGAACTCAGGCATATGATCGAGCCGGAAGCCACGGCACTGGCTGCGGAGCGCCGGACCGAGGAGCAAATGAATGCGATCAGTCAGGCCCTGCATGACATGGATCAGGCGACGTCGCTCCAGCAGCGAACGGAATCCGATGCACGATTTCACATCGCGATCTTACGCGCCTCCGGAAATGATCTGCTGGTGCCGCTCGGTGTATTGATCGAGTCGGCGCTGAACCACCTCTTTGCCCATGTCACGCGAGAGGAAGACAATTTGCGATACGCGCTGAAACTTCATGAAAATATTGAGAAAAGCATCCGATTGCAGCGGCCGGCCATGGCGCGCAACGCGGTCCGCAAGGCACTGGCAAATACCGACCAGATCATAGCACGGTGGTCGCGATAGCGGTTTGTATCCTGCCTGGCTGACGCGTTGCCAATAACGTGATGCAGGGAAGTTCAAGCTCTCAGGGTGCTCTGTGCCTACCCAAAACCCGCGGCTTGTGCTATTTTCTCAGGCTACCTTCGGGGGCTGAGCCATGCGTAAGCTGCTTGCATCGGTGGTGTTGATTTTCACAGCGACAATAGCCGCTGCGGGGAGCCCCTTGTTCGATGCCGTTGCAACCGGAAACGCCGCCGCCGTCGAAGAGGCTCTGACTGGCGGCGCTGATGTCGACAGCCGGGCACGCGACCAGGCAACGCCTCTCATCAACGCCGCACTCGGAGACCAGCTCGCCATAGCCGAATTGCTCATCGGCAAAGGTGCTGATGTCATGGCTCGGAATTCGGGCGGCTTTACGCCGCTTCATGCCGCGGCTTTCTCCGGCAGCTTGCCGATCAGCAAGCTGCTGCTCCACCATGGCGCGACGCTCGACGACGCGGCCAATAAAGCGGGTGTGACGCCGCTGATGGTGGCCGGTGAGGAAAACCACGTCGCTCTTGCCGCGTTTCTTCTCGCCGAGGGGGCTGACGTCGGTCATGCGGAGGTTCACGGTTATACGCCGATCACGCGTGCGGTCTGGAAAGGCAACATGGACATCGTGCGACTGTTCAAGCGGCACGGCGCGTCGTGCCCTCCGGCCAGCCGGCTCGGCGAGGAAGGTTACGCCAAGTGCATCGAAATCCACGATTGAACAGGAGGCGCAGATGTGTTCAAGGACCGAAAACAGTGCGCGGGGAATTGGTCGCTCTATGGCGGTGTTCCTTCTGAGCTTGGCCGCTGTCGGCGGATCGCGAGCTTTCGCCGACGACTCGGTTAATACGGGGTACTTCGGCGGCGTGGCAATCATGGGATACGACCCTGTCGCCTATTTCACCGAAGGCAAAGCGGTGAAAGGTTCCAAGGAGTTCTCCCACGAATGGCTGGGGACGCCGTGGCTGTTCGCCAATGCCAAACACCGCGAAATGTTCATCAGCGAGCCGATCAAATATGCGCCCCAGTATGGCGGTTACTGCGCGGGCGAGGTGGCTCTCGGGTCGGTCACGATCAATGTCGATCCGGAGGCATTCAAGATCATCGATGGCAAGCTTTACCTGGTCTACGACAAAGGATCGGCAGAGGAGTTTGCCGCTCATGTGGCCGAAGCAGTGCCGAAAGCCGATAGCAACTGGCCGAAGGTCGCAGCCGATCTCGAGCGGGATCAATATCACTGACGCAGATGGAACGCGACTATTTGACGGGCGAGAAATAGAAGACCTTGGTGGAGTTCACATAGGCATAGCTGGTTTCATCGGGCGCGTTTGCAGGTTTGTAGACCGGGCCGCAATCGGCTCGTCCAAATGCATTCTCGCTCTGCTCGCAGAGCATGTCGTCATTGACGAAAACCGTCCCGGTGATCATCTGCGTCGCCGAGCGGAATGCCGCCTTGCCGTTGGGTTCGATTTGCATGAGTGCAGGGCTTCCTGAGGGCTCGGTTTTGCCCCGCAGAAGTTTGCCCATAACGGTGCTTGCGATTTCGTCGCCGTGCAGCCGGTCCTGCTCGTTACCCTTGAAACCGAACGGCCATTCCGGCAGACCGGCCTCGCGCAGGGCATCGATGATAGAGGTCAAATCCTGCTCGTTGCGGAAGTGGGCATTGCTGATACGCCAGCCCGCCAGGGAATCGCGCCCAGCCAGAAAGCGAAGTCCCTCAGTAACGGTCGCACGGGCGTCATCGAGGCGGCCGGCGCGGACATAGGCCATAGCGAGCGGGGTCACGAAATCGCCATTTCCCGGCGAACCGTCTCGTGCACGTTGGAAATTGTCGATAGCCTTCGTGTAGTCGCGCTGCAAATAGAAGACCAGGCCAGCCGTGTATCGGTTGATGGCGGAGAGGTTCGGATCGTGCCTGAGCGCCGTCTCGACGGCCGCGGCGGCTTCGGCATGATTGCCGGAGAACAGTTGGACATAGGCCAAGGCCATGTGCGCTTCGGCATCGGCAGCTCCGAGCGACACTGCCTGCTGCGCCGAGGTGACCGCCTGCTCGTAGCGGCGGTCCACCACCTGCATGACGGCTAGAACGGCGTATGGCGATGAAAGAACCGGGTCGAGCGCCAGGGCGCGGCTTGCCTTCTCGTAGGCCCTTTTTCGGGCCAGCGCGCTCTGGAGAACGTCGTCATATGCGCTTCGCCAGACATAGGCGGTCGCGTGCGCGTCGGCCGCGAAGGCCTCTGCAAAACCGGGGTCGAGCGCTTCGGCCTTGTCAAAAAGCGCCAGTGCTTCGAGCAGCCGCGAACGGCGGCCCGTCCGCGTCGCCTGCTCGGCACGAAGGTAGTAGTCGTATGCTTCAAGATTTGCTGTCGGCGGACGGGTAATCCGCTCCGCCTCGGATCGCGTGAGTTTCAGGCCGAGCGCTGCGGCGATCTGCCGGCTCAGCTCGTTCTGCATGGCCATCACATCCGCCGCGCTGCGATTAAACCGGTTGGCCCACAGGTGGTCGCCGCTTGCGGCATCGATCAGTTGTGCATTGACGCGGATTTGGTCGCCTATCCGCTGCACGCTGCCCTCGACGACGAAGCGCACGCCGAGATCGCGTCCGACGTCGGCCAAAACCAGGGGCTTGCCTTTATAGGCAAACACCGAGTTATGGCCGATGACGTCAATGTCCGAAAGCATGGTCAGATCGGCAATGAGGCCGTCAGTCATGCCATCGGTGAAATAATCCTGGCCGGGGTCGTTGCTCAGATTGATGAAAGGAAGCACCGCGACGGATGGACGTTGCAGCACGAACGGCCACTGCCATGCGAAGCCAATCGCAGCGGTCGCGATCAGCAGCGCTGCAAGCGTCGCCAGGATGATCGCCCTGTGGCGGGGCCGATGGGAGACGACGACCTTGCCTGCCTCAGCGGGATCCAGCAGAACACGATAGACGCGAACCGGATCGACTATGTTCTTCAGTTGCTGCTCACCGAGAGCGGAGAAGCCGACATCGGCCTTGTGTACCGTATGATCGAAGGCGGTGCCGGATATGCAAATGCCGCCGGGCTGGGCAAGAGATTCCAGGCGTGCGGCTATGTTGACGCCGTCTCCGTGGATGTCCTCTCCTTCGACGATGACATCGCCGAGATTGACGCCGATGCGGAAAAGCATCCGCTGCTCGGGACGCAGGGCCGCATTGCGTTCCGCCTTTTGCTGCTGGATTTTGACGGCGCAGCGCAAGGCGTCCACCACGCTATGGAACTCAACCAGAATTCCGTCGCCCATGGTCTTGATCAGGCGGCCGTGATGCGTGGCGATCTTCGGCTCGAAGAGTTCGTGGAGGTCGGTGTGGAAGCGGATACGCGTTCCCTCTTCGTCGATCTCGCTTAGACGGCTGTAACCGACAACATCCGCAATCAGCACTGCTGCAAGACGGCGCTCCATGCCAGCTCTTTCCGGGTGTCCGATCCTTAACCGTTATCTTACAGCAGGTGTCGTGCCGTTGCCATTACTGTTGCCCGAAGTGGTATCATGTTGGAAATGGTCCGAGCCGCAGTTTCCGTCAGCATTGGCCGACATCCGGGACAACCAAGCCTGCCTTGCGGAGTCCTTCGACGCGGCGGCCAAAATCCTCGCGGTTGCGGAATGGGAGGACGCGGCGGCGGCGTTCGACGGAGAAATTGGGATTGATCTGGAGCGCTTTCTCCCATGCCCGTCGGCCCTCCTCAGGCCGGCCGAGGTGGCCGTAGCACGACGCGAGCAGGGCATAGGCGGTTTCCGATTGGGCGTTGTGTTGGAGCCGCTGCTCGATCGCAGCAATTGCCTGCTCATATTCACCGAGAGAAAAGTGCGCATCGGCGAGAAATTGGAAAAGAATTTCCGGATGGTGCGGGTCGAGCCGCATGGATGCATTCAGTGTTTCGAGAGCGCCTGCGGGATCGCCGGAAAATATCTGAATATGGGCCATCAGCATCAGGAGTTCGGCGGAGTTGGGGGAAAGCGTGAGGCCGCGCAGCACTTCTGCGCGCGCCCGGTCCAGTTCCCGGTTCCACATGCAAGCCATGCCCAGCGCGAAGTGGCCGTTCGGCTGTTCCTCGGCCATCTCCACGGCCTGCTGCGCGAGATCCAGCCCGATCCGCAGCGACTCCTCCGGATCGTTGCTCCAGGCGTTGATGTAGTCGAGCACATGCGTGAAGGAAATGAGTGCCTGGGCCGCCGCAAATCCCGATTGCCTTGGCCGAGGAGCGGCCCGGTGGCCAGGCTAATCTCCGTTTTTCAGAGAGAAGGCAAAGACGTAGTCGCCAGCATCCGTCGAATAGGGTGCGCCGCCGACCGATATCAGGACATATTGCTTGCCGGTTTTCGGCGAGACATAGGTCATGGGCGTCGCGCTCGAGCCGACCGGCAGGGGATATTTCCAGAGCTCGGTACCATTCTCGGCATCATAGGCGCGGATATAATAGTCCTGGAAGCCGGCGAAGAACACGACGCCGCCGGCGGTCGCCGAAGTACCGGCGTAACTCGGCAGGCCCATCGGCATCGGCAGTTTGGTTTTGAGCTTGAACGGCCCGAGCTCCTCGGCGGTCCCGGCCGGAACCTGCCAAGCGATCTTGCGGGTATTCAGATCCACCGCCGTCACGGTGCCGAAGGGCGGTTGCGTGCAGGGAACGCGGAGCCTCGAGGTCCACATTTCGGTGGCCATGCCATAGGGCGTACCGCGCTGCGGGGCGGAGGGGCCGTGTGCCGTCGTCGTGAGGGCAAAATCGACGTAGTCCTGGCGCGGAATGAGCGCGAAAAGGCTGGGCACGCGAATATCATTCATGAAGACGCGGTTGTTGGGCAAATCGACCGATACGCTGCCCCAGTTGAGGCCACCCAGATTTCCCGGCTGCTGGATCGCATATTGGGTGCCGATCGGGGTGAAATCGCCGTCGTAGCGCATCCTTCGAAAGGCGATGCGGCAGGCCAGCTGATCGAACATCGTCAGGCCCCAGGCCGTCTGTTCGGTCACGCGGTCCGCACCGATTGTCGGCATGCCGACGGAATAGGGCTGTGTCGGAGACAGTTTCTCCTCCGGCGCGCCGCCGTGTTGCGGCACCGGCTTCTCCCGAACTTCGGCAAGCGGTGCGCCGGTCTGACGGTTGAGCAGGAAAAGCTGCCCGCGTTTGGTGGTCTGCAGGAGAGCAGGCACGCTGGTGCCATTGGCATCAGGCAGGTCGATCAGCACCGGTTGAGCCGGGAGGTCATAGTCCCAGATGTCGTGATGCACGGTCTGGAACTTCCATTTCTCCCGTCCCGTCGTGACATCGAGCGCTACCAATGTGGCATTGTATTGGTCGGCGAAAGCAGGGCGATTGACGCCGTAATAATCCGGGGTGGTATTGCCGAGCGGTGCATAGATCAGACCAAGCTTGTCGTCGAACGCGGCCGTCGTCCACATGTTGGGCGTGGCCCGCGTATAGGTCTGGCCCTCCGGCGGAAGTTTGGTAATCTCGGGATTGCCGAGGTCCCATGCCCATTCGAGCTTGCCGGTGACGACATTGAACGCGCGGATGACGCCCGAGGGTTCGCCAACCTCCTGATTGTCGATGACCCAGCCTCCGACGACGATCAGATTGCGGGCGATCAGCGGCGCCGATGTCTGGAAATAATAGCCTGATTTGACTTCACCCATACCCTGGGAAAGCAGCACGGTGCCATCGTCGCCGAAGCCCTTGCAGGGCGCGCCGGTCTTGCTGTCGATCTCCAGAAGGCGGGCATCGATCGTTGTCTGCACCAGGCGCTCGTTGCAAAGACCATCGGCGGATTGGGCCTCCTGCAGTAGCTTGTAGTAACCAAGGCCGCGGCAACGCTGCCAATAGGGGGCTGACGCCTTGGGGTCGAAGGTCCAGCGGGGTTTGCCGGTATCCGCATCAAGTGCTGCGATCACATCTGTCGGTGTGCAGGTGTAAACCGTATCTCCGATCTGCAGAGGCGTGTTCTGGTCGGCGCCTTCGCTTTTCCCGCTGCGATATGTCCAGGCGAGATCGAGCTTGGCAACATTGCCCCGATTGATCTGATCGAATGGGGAATAGCGATCTCCTGCCGTGCTGCGCCCATAGGATGTCCAGTCGGAGGGCGAGTTGTCGCCCTTGGCGATCTTGTAGGCGGGGATGTCGGCGGAGGGACGGATGATCCCATGCGGCACGAAACTGAGACCGAAACCCGCGACAAAGACGAGAGCGCTGACCAAGGCGCCGCCATAGAAGAGCTTCCGGTTGGCGGTAGGTGAAAGCGACGGCGCAAAGAGAAGCGCAAAGCCCGCCAGCGCAATCGGGGACATCAACCGTGCAAAGAGCGCCCAAAAATTGAGACCCGACTCCCATAGCGCCCAGGGAAGGGTGAGGATGGCGACAGCCAGGACGATGAGGCCGCCAGATGTCTTCCGGCGCCACAGCAGAAGTGCTGCCACCAGATAGGCAAGCCCGACGATCGTATAATAGGGTGAGCCGCCAAGGCTGAGCAGCCAGACGCCGCCGCCGATCAGCCCCGATCCGATAAGGGCGAGAACAATACAGAACAGGGTGGCCAGAAATTTCATAGTTCCTCATCCAATCCGCCGCCCGATTGCCTGGATTTCCACTCCGACCGTCGCATGGCGCCTCGGGAAGCACAGGGCCATGGGCTTGACGCTCAGCTATCTCGTCGTCGGGAGAGGCGTGCTCTCTCGTTCAATTTTTTCCTGATGTACCTGTGGTCACTGACACGCGGCGCCGATCCGGCAATGATGTTGCAGCTGCTCTGTGACAACAGAGCGCCATTCCAAACAGCGTCAATACTTCTGAAAGGGGCACAGATGTTTCTCGGCGAAAAGCTTGATCTAGCGAACGGGCGACCGACAGGATTCGACTACATGCGATTACTGTTAGCCTTTTCAGTGCTTTGGATCCATACGGCCCGCGTCACGTACGGCGATGACCTTTTTCTCTGGGAATCACCCTTCCGGCCTGTCATCAAGTCAGTGCTGCCCATGTTCTTTGTCCTGAGCGGGTTCCTGGTGGCCGGCAGTCTTGAACGGTCGAAGACATTGATCTCCTTTCTCGGGAACCGATTTATCCGGATTTACCCCGCTCTCGCGGTGGAGGTGTTGCTGGCCGCCTTTATACTCGGAGCGATCTATACAGAGTATGACCTGCGTGACTACTTCACCGATCCTCAGTTCTTTACCTACCTGCTGAACGTCACCGGGCACATTCACTTCAATCTCCCCGGGGTATTCCTGGATAATCCTGATGCCGCGATGGTAAACGGGCAGCTCTGGACGGTGCCCTTCGAGCTTGAGTGCTATGCCGTGATCGCCGTGCTCTTTCTGCTCGGCGTGGTCAGGCGGCGTGTGATCGCCCTTATCGCAACGCCGGCTTTGATCATCGCTTTCGGTATTGCAAGGTATTGGAAACATGAAAGTGATTGGGCGACGATGCCCACGACCGCGTCGGGCAATCTGCTCATTTGTGCTTTTCTCGTGGGCGTGACCTTTTATCTCTACAAGGACAAGGTGCTGTGGGATCTAAGAATTTTCCGCGCGTCGGTGGCCGTGATCCTGTGGGCCTACTGGTTCACCTCCTTCGGGGACTTCATTGCCATTCCGGCCATGGGCTATGTTACGGTCTTCCTCGGTCTGACCTCACCCCGCAAACTTCGCGTTCTCAGGGGGGCCGACTACTCCTACGGCGTCTTCCTCTATGGCTATCCCATCCAACAGGCGTTCGTAGCGCTCGGGCCGTGGGCGCACAACTGGCTGTTGAATGGCATTGTCTGCAGCATCGTTGCCACTTGCTTTGCTGCCTTCTCGTGGAGCTTCATCGAAAAGCCGGCGTTGAAATTGCGGAAACAAGTCACCTGGCTTGAAAACCTCAGCCTCCAACGCGGCACGAAACGACAGCTGGCCGGGGCGGTTTCGAAATAGGTTTCCGGTTCGGGGCCGGCAATTCCGGGTACAGCTCGAGGATGCGCAGGGTTCGCCATCGCCGCGAACCCTGCTTTTTATGTGTGGCGATCATCAAGGGTGAACAGCCGGCCCGTCGTCATGCCGAATTTCGAGTAGGCCGTCGCCAATTGTTGACACCGTCGAGATCGTGTGCTTGCCCGGCAAGCGCGATCCGGCTCGCGGCGAGCACATATGCGCTCATCCTAAACCCATGTGCTGCCCCATCTTTTCCCCAAGGGACGAATATTGAGTGCGACTGGAGAATGCCGCGCTTGCATCAATGATTGCTGTATAAGCCTGCAAATGCCTAACTCTTCCCGGCCGCGATACCTGCGAATTTCTTGGCTTTTGGCGTAGAGCGCCCCTGCTGGATGAGTAGTCGAATATTCTACGACAGAGGTTCATTCGACTTGTTTGGGCGGTATTAGCGATATTTTAACGATAACCGATAAAATACTTTAATCGAACCTCGTTTCGACTTCAGGTTTCGTCATGCTTTCAGCGCTGACCGCGGCTTGAAGGAGGTGTGAAGAGAGGAGCAGATTAATGCTGAAGAGCACCCTCATCGTGGTTGCAGTCTCCGTCGTCGCCGGAGCGACAATTCGCGCCTGGGCCTTCGCAATTTTCGCATTTCTGCTGGTCGCCGCCTGGGGTGTCGTGATCCTGCTGAACGGCTCTTCCTTTGGGGAAGCGAGCGTTTCTTGCCTCGAACTGCTTGCATTGATGGAAATATGTTATCTGGCGGGGCTATTCGCCTTCTCATTGTGGGCGCATGTGCAAAAACGCCGGAGAAAGAACGCCATCGCCGAGCGCCCGCATGTGACCGGCAAACGCCCTCACGGATAGGGTAATGACTGCGGCGGGATAGGACCTTGGCGAGGATTATCTCGCTATGCGTGGTGTCAGAACGTCATAGGTCTTGCCTGGGCAGCAAGGCATGCCGGGAAAGCAGGCCGAACACCGTTTTTGCGATGATCACGAAATCCCGCGCGAGCGTCCATTTGGACAGATAGTCGACATCGAGGGAAACTCTATTTTGAGAGCTGACGTCGCTGCGCCCGCTGTTTTGCCAATGACCAGTCAGGCCTGGACGGACGGACAAATAGGCATCGGCATGTTCACCGTAACGCGGCAGCTCTTCCTTTGTAATCGCCTGGGGCCCGACGAGGCTCATGTGGCCAAGCAACACGTTGATCAATTGCGGAAGCTTCTCAAGGTTTGACCGCTCCAATACATCGCCGATCACCGTCACATGCCCGTTCACCGCTGCGTCGGATCTCACTGTCCGAAATTTGAGGCAACCAAACTCTTTTCCTTTATAGCCGATCCGACGACGGGAATTGAAAATAGCGCCCCCGTCACTTAAGGGGACGATGACGGCCACCGATAAAAGGAGCGGCGACAGAAGTAATAAGAGACTTGCCGCAATGAGGATATCCAGCGCACGCTTCAGAATTCTGCTGATCGTATGGGATTGTGACGAGTTGAAAGGATGCCTGTCCTGCCGGGCTCCGGCAAAGTCCCGCCAAGGTTGGGTTACGTTGATGCGCTGATTTTTTCCCGCCATCCGGGTCTCCGTTAGACAAATCCCAGAAATCACAGCCAAAGCTTGTTTTAATCCAAGTTTGATGTCTGTGACCGAGGTCATAATCGTGAATAATTTATTTATATCCCAAAGAAAGTCTTGTGAATACTTAAAATAGTTATTTATCTACGGACGGTGCATCTTAAATATTAATTACATCTATTTTTGTTTGTCATTTATCCCCGATGTTTCTTGATTTATTCTATCGGCAAGCAACTGCCGTTAATTGTATAAAAAGTGTCACATAGCTTCTGAAATTTCATTCCAATAGAATTCAATATCAATTTTAAGATATTCAAATATGAGGGTTTGTCATATTTATGTATAGTTTTAACACGAAATTTTTATATTATTATTATTTGACTTTCTAATTTAACCCACTACGAATGTTTCCGGCAGCAGTAAACCCAATTAATCTGCGTGGAGTTACTCCGAATGGACGGGATGATTGACATCCGAGGCGGCAGGACTAGAGGAAGCGCTCTGCAAACGGGCGAAGCGGTTACTTGTGGACCTGCAGGTAATGAATACGGCCGCCGGGCGGATTTGGATCACGAGTTTCCGTTTTGCCGCACGAGTGTTCGAAAATTTCGCCGCGGTGAGGTTATTGCCGGCGCTGGTGTCCTCATCGATATGTTCGCTCGCGTCCATCGCGGAATGATCAATGCAAGCACCCCGCTTGCCGATGGACGGGAGTTTATCGTGGAGATCATTCCGAAAGGCGGCTTGATCGGCGAATTGGAGGTGCTGCGCAAGCAATCTCTCAGCCTGGAATATCGGGCCTCGTCGGACTGCGAACTGCATTATTTCGACGGCCGGTTGCTGCGGGACCTGTGTGCGAACGATCCGCAATTCCAGGTGAAGATCCTGTCGAAGGCGCTGGCGCGTGTTTCC
Source organism: Rhizobium binxianense (assembly GCF_028994275.1). Classification (NCBI taxonomy): domain Bacteria; kingdom Pseudomonadati; phylum Pseudomonadota; class Alphaproteobacteria; order Hyphomicrobiales; family Rhizobiaceae; genus Rhizobium; species Rhizobium binxianense. The sequence continues at coordinate 3,284,194 of NZ_CP118713.1, read as the reverse complement.
GAACTCGAGCTGAGGATCATTTCCAACGCCGGATCGAATTTGCGGCAGAGATTGGCACGGACGTTACTGCGTCTTTCTGCCTTGTACCGAACGGATGCGCAGAACAACGGCGACGAACTGATCATCTCCCAACATGACCTGGCCGCGACGCTGCCGGCCTCGCGTGAAAAGGTCAACCAGTGCCTGCGGCGCTTGCGCGAGAGCAAAGTGGTCGACGGGACGCAAGGCAAAATCCGTATTCTCAATCGGAAAGCGCTTGAAGCCTATGCCGAGGGTGAGACGTCCCTCGCCTGAACTTTGCTCTGATAAAATAAAAGGAGCAAACGGCGGAAAACTCCCACAATCCGCCGCTACAGCGTTGCCCGTCTTTTCGGGCGCGCAAGGGACGCTGCGGACTTTGGATTGTTGGACAATCCCCCACTTGACCCATCCGTTGCGGTTGCGAGCGTCAGACCTCGCTCTCTGACGCATTCCGCCAGTATTTCCACCCTTCACCCTGGATGAGCCCGTGATCGGAGAGGTCCTTCCAGCTTCTGTAAGTGCCCGTATCGTCATAGACGAAGTCGTCCATGTCCTTGCTCGAGGAATATACGGTATATTCCTCCGTGTGCTGGGATCGGTGCGCCGCGTCGGCAACCTTGTGCACGAAGGTCGACAGGAACTTGAAATGCAGAAGCGCGCCGGACACGCCGAGCGCTCCGTGCATGTCGCCCAGATTGAGAGAGAGCGGCCAGACCTGGTGTGATGACTTGAGAAAAAGACGTTCACCCTGGACGTAGACCAGCGGGATCTTGTTCAGCGCGGGGCCGTCCCAGAGTCGGTCGTGGAAATAGACGCGCCCGCGAACGCCGCCCTTGATCCATATCGTACAGTTGCGTTTGTCGAAATGCGCGACATAGCCGGATCGGTCGAAGAGATTGCAGACCTCAATCGGATTGCGGCCGGGCTCGCATATGTTTTCAAGAACGGGATGCGGGCTGTACATGTCGATCATGACAGAGCGAAGCGAATGGCCACCGGTGGAATCGATATAGGCGGTCAACTGATCGATCGGCCGTGTGTCGCAATGCGGATAGACTAGAAACTCGTCTGCATCGACATAGAGAACCCATTTCTCCCGGCAGTGCCGGTTGATGACTTCGTTGATCCAGTCGTTTCCGAATCTCGCCGCCTTGTAGGAGCCGTGAGCCGAAAGAAGGGAGACATCATCGAAGCTGGACAGCAACTCCACAGTGCCATCGGTCGAGCCGTTGTCGATGCAGATGAAGTGCTCGAAGCCGAGATCGCGATAATACTGCAGGAAGAATGCCAGCCGGTGCCCCTCGTCGCGGATGACGCAGATGACGACGTGACGCGCCTGCTTGAGCCCGCCGCGCAGCAGGTCGTAGCGAACCTGTCGAGCCTTGAGCGTCCGGCGCAGGCGGGCTTTTAGGTAATGCGAGATACTGGCGGCGGAAGCGCTATAACTCATATTGTGTCCTGAACATTATCCATTCTGGGATGAATGGATGAACAGTTGCGCGTCCGCCGGCAATCCCGACATCGCTTACGCGGAGAATCCTCAGGTCTGACGAACAACACACCATCATACGGCGTAGTCGCCGCCGACCAGCAGGCTCTGGACCCGCGGATGGGGCCTGCCTTTCTCAACTGCGTGTTCGATGCGGGCTCGTATCGATCGGTATTTATAGAGCATTTTACGGTCGAAGCTTATTCCGCGATACAGCGCGTTGTAAATCGGATGTGCTTTGCGCAGGTCGACGTAAACTTGGCTTTCCCGGTCGGTCCAAGGAAAGAAAGTGCCATGCCACGGCTTCGGATGCGCCATATAATGAACGATCGACAAGGAAGACATGTTCACCAGATGAAGGAACTGTTTGGGAAAGTTCCAGCGGTTCGAAACGAGGATGAGCGATGAACCGCAGACATAATTCAACGCGCCCTGATCATGTTTGCCCTCGCAGGCCTCGGGGTTTCTAGCAAAAAGCTCAAGCGCCTCCTGCCCGATCCAGCCGTTGCGATGGAATTTCAGGACCCCTGCGTTGAAATAGTAGCTGCTCTTTCCAGTGTCGAGGAAGTCGTGGATCGCGGTGTAATCGCGCGCCGCGAAAAACCTGCCCTCGGGCACACTGGCATTTTCCAGCCTCCCGAGATCGCTGACGATCTGCGTATCCCCATCAAGGTAGATGATCTGGGTATAGTTGACAGGCAGGATCTCGCAAAGGACCAGCTTGGCCATAGTGCTGACGCTGATGCGTCCCTGGAAATGCGAACCGTCGAGCTTGCCGAGCGACTCCTGCAGCGCTTCCGTCGCATCAATCAAGTCGACCCCGCTCGTTGCAAGCAGGGCTTTCAGCTCTTCGAAATTATCGAGATGTTCCGACATGAGGACGCAGACATCGGTCGCGGGGCTTGCGAATTTGCGAGCCTGAAGTGCGGAGAGAATAGTCGGAAATGAATACTCGACATCCGTGACGTAGACGACGCACTGATTGTTCATGTCATCATCCTTCCGATTGTGCGCAATACGAATGAGCCGGCATTGTCGTTCCCGTCGAGGGAACGGTTGTGAATTGAGCCGATGGGTCTGTCATATGAAGGCCCCGTTCGGTATATATAGCCGCGTCCAGTCCGGGCGTGGCTGAATCGGATCTGGCCATCGGCGGCTTATGTGTGTTCATTGTTGAGATATTCACCATGAAGAGTGCCTTGCCTGTCACCAGGCTGTGTTTCGACATCTTGTTTCGCGGTACGACCATCGGTGCCGGGATCCTTGTCGGAATGCAGAGGGAAGGGGTATTGCCATGTTGATCACCACAGTCGTGGCAGTCGCAATTTCGATCGCCGCCGGGGCCTCCATCCGTGCTTGGGCTTTCGCAATTTTTGCATTCCTCGTGGCAATCGGCTTCGGAAGCGTGGCTTTTGCCAATGGGTCTTCCGTGATCGCGGCGATCCTCTCCGGTTTCACCATCCTCGTGCTCATGGAAATCGGCTATCTGGCGGGTGTGTTCGTGTCGGGGCTTTTGCGCCGCAGTGCCAGGCTGCGGCAAAATAATTCCGTCGCAGACAATGTCGCGACCACCAGCGAGCGCCAGCAAGGCTGATATTGACCTAGAGTCCTCGGCAGACGGGCTGTTTCCAGCCGCGATCCTTGAAAGACACGACGCGGCCGGCCGGCTCCGACCCAGCGCGAACACGCCGATGCTGTGACCAGACCAATCCGCGCCCGGGCGGAGTTCGAGCGCGGGCATCATCGTGTCGAAACCATCGGCGCTCTCATCAGAGAGGTCGATGTCTCCAGCGGGGGCCGGTTGGCAAGCCATCGGGTTGCGCGTCGCGGTGAGATATTGGTTACCGCCAGGCACCCGGCCGCCAGGCCCGCCGTGGTGCTGAACAGCAGGCCGAGATCGGTGCCGCTTCCCGATATCGCCGCCGAGGCGACCTGGCCGATCGATGCCATGACCGCCGCGTTTTCGATTGCGTGCGTCTGCCGATCGCCTGATATGTGCCGGCCGGACGCTCTTACAAGGCTGTACAGGAAGGTGGCGAAGAGAAGAGTGCCTGTTAATCCGACATTGGAAAGCAATGCGGCGATAAAACTCGAGGCTCGAACCGTGCCGAGCCCGGCGCCGAAGGTGGCGGTATCGACGAATGCGATCAATGCCAGCGTATTCCAGGCGGTGCGTTCTTCGCCGGATTGCGATTGCAGCTTGTCCGACAGCGTGGTGTTCACCAGGCCGACGATGGAATCCCACGCATCGGGGACAAGGCTGAGGGCAACGATGCCGCAAGGGATCAGGAACAGCGTGATCACCAGGAGTGTGACATGCGGGGTCGTGGCCGGGCCGCCGATCAGCCGTTTCAGGCAGAACAGCACGAACATGCAGACGACGAACATGCCGGCAATATAGGCGGTCGTCGACGTGCAAAGGACGATCGTCGGGCCGATGAAAAGCGTTGCAAGTCCCGCCGGGCGGCTCTCAACACGCTCCAGCCAGAGCATGAGTGTGAAGGAAAAATAGGCCAGCGCGACGGCGCCGTACATGCTTGCTTCGGGAAAGGGGCCGACGATGCGCTTGAAGCCGCTGATCGTTTCGGCCGTATGCATGGTATAATTCGCATTCCTAATGACATCGAGCAGGTAGGACTGGCCGGTCAGGAAGGTTCCGATATCAATCAATGCCAGGGCAAAACAGACGATCGACGCGACGATCAGCTGCCGCGCAATGAAACGGGCATATCCGAGTCTCGCAAGCCCCGCGACGACGACAAAACAGGCGAGGTCGCCGAGCAGATAGACGGACTGGCTGAGATTGGACGAACCCGGCGACAGCGGAGCGGCCACTGTCGACATCATGCCCGAGGCGTCTCGTGCCGAGGAGTAAACGAGGGTCGCGCCGGCAAAGATGCGGGGCAGGAAGAAAGACGATGCTACGGAAAACAGGATGTAGGCGGCAAACCAGAAGCCAGGGCCTGGATAGGCAATGCTGGCCAGGAGGGCCTGCGTTTGAGCCGGGCGCAGCAGCGCTGCGACAACGAGAAAGAGTACCAGAAGATGGCTTGGCTGGATGCTGCTGCCGCCGAGCGCCGGCAATTGCAGAGCCGCCGCGGCTCCCAGCAGCGTCGACAGGCAGAGGATCGTAATAGCAAAACGCGCGCCGTTGACCACGCTGAGCACGCCGAGCAACAGAACGATGAAACCGATCGGTTCTATCGACATGCTTCAGATCCCGTTCCGGAGAGGGAGCGGCCGAGGCGAAAGCCGCCGATGTCGTCGATAATCACAGCCGCCACCTAATTCGATCCTGTCGGCGATATCCAGCCGGCGGCCGGCCGATTATCCCCGGCCACAACGGACGATGGGGCTGTCGAGCTCTGTTTCTGCGGTGCGGTCTGCGGCGGCGGAGATGGCGCTTGAAGATTCGTGTCCAAGCCGACCTCGATGAGATCGTGCGGCAGCAATGCGGTTTGCTCGTCCGCCGCGATGGTGCGAGAGGTCCCGTCGTCATTGCGACGCACGATCCTGTAGTTCTTCTGCGCTCTGCCGAGACCCGGCGCGTCGGTATTGATCTGGGCCAGTTGAGCGTCGTAGCCGGCCTGTTCGCCCAGAAGCTGGGCCACCTGGATATCGATCGCCGCCCTGCCGATTGCGAGATTGACCTGGTTGAGCAATTCCTGGTTTTCGCTGTTCTGCCTGTTGACGATGTTGATCTTCGAACGGTCGGCTTCGCTGAGGCCCTGACGGGCCGTGGTCAGTGCGACTTCGAGATCGATCAGCGTGCCTTGCGCATCCGCCACCCAGCGGTCGACCGAAACCTGACGGGAATTGCTTATCAGGCCCTTGCTCATCAGGTTGTTGACGTTATCAAGTTCCTTCTGGGCAAGGTCGATCTGCCGTTTTTGCGAACTGATCTTGGCCGCAAGCGACTCGACCTGCTGGCCATAGAGACGGGTGAGGTCGTTTGCCGCTTCGATCTGGCTATCGATATCGACACGCCGCAGCCGCATCAGGTTCAATTCCTGTGCCTTCAGCCTGTCCACATCGGCCGTTCCCAAGAGTTCTGCAGGGATCTCGAAACTCTGCTCGCCGGCGATCTCCGCGCGGAGCCGCGCCTGTCGCATCAACAGATCGCGCCGGTTGAGAACGGCCGTTCGGTAGGCGCCGGCAGCCTGGATCCGGTCGCGCTCGAAGTAGGTATTGTCCTCGCGTTCCCGCAGGAAGCCGCCGGCGATGCTGACGGCCTTCATGACAGTCATGTTGGGTTCAAAGGGATAGCGCCCGGGAGTTTGCACGGTTCCGGTCACGAAGATCGGTGCATGCTCGGCAATTTCCAGGGCGATATAGGGCTTGCCGGGAAGGTTGGCCTTTTCGGCCAGTGCGCCAGCGATGGCATCGGCGAGCTCTTCGGTCGTCTTTCCCGTCGCCTGTACATGGCCTGCGATCGGGATCGACAGGTCGCCGGTATCGTCGATGGTATAGACACCGTCTAGAGCTTCCCAGCTGGCATAGCGGGAATCCGATGAGCGCCATTCGACGACGCGCAGTCTTACCTTGTCTTCGGCTACGAGGGTGAACGTCTGCGCATGGGCGACGCTCCAGCCAGTCAGGCAGCAGAATGCCAGCAAAGCGAGTGCCGCGGAGACGAGGCGATCGGACCAGGATGTAGGCTGCATTGATCTATCTCCGTTTCGTTGCGATCGACGGGGAATGCATCTCGCGCGGCGACGGATTGCCGAATTCGAGAATGCGGGACGGAGAGGCGTGGCCGATCAGAAGATCGGACAGCGCCAGCACATTGCCGTTCAAGCGTCCCCAACGGTCGACCAGGCGGTCTTTGAACAACAGGCCCGACGCGTTCGCCAGGATGTTGCGGCCGATCTGTGCGATTGCACGGCCTTTCGACATCGTGCCCTTCCGGATCAGATAGACAGGATTGGCAACCTGCGAATAACCGAGTCTTCGGCCGGGCTGGCGCCCGGATCTGACGCCGAGATGCACGCCGCGGGCGCCTTCGACACGCACGGACCTGCCGTAGCGGGCGATGGACCGGCTGAAATCGACATCCTCGAGCCAGCCATAGAGCGGCAGCTGCTCGTCAAAAGTAAGCTCGTGCTCGAGAACGGATGCGAGGCGAACCGCCATGTTGCATCCGTAGGCGTTATAGACCTCCGTCACCTTTTCGGCGCCTTCGCCGGCGGTTTCCAGAACCTGCAGGGCCTTTGACATGCTGAGGCCGCCGTTGAGAACGCCGTCGGCCAGGACTTCGCCGGTGGCGATCGCCACGTCGGGCTTTGCCGCAAAGACGGCGGCAATCCGCGACAGGAAGGTCGCGGCGGGGATGAAGTCGTCGTCCAGGAAGATCAGAATATCCGTATCGGCCGCAGCGGCCTCGATGATCCTGTTGCGCTGGGAGGTCAGGCCGCGGCTGCCGACGATGACTTCCACGTCGGGGCGCTCGGCGAGCCCGGCGGCATCGTCGATCACGGGCACGCAGACGATCAGCCGCTCCGCCTGATTCGGCAGGCTCAGGAGATAATCGACCGTTTCCCGCAATATCGACGGGCGGGCTGCCGAAGCGATCCCCACGGCAATTCGCCATGGGCGGCGCTCGCGCGCGCCCATGGCTTCAGGGCCGCAAGGAACAGACGTCGAACTGACCGAGTCGTCCTGTCTGGTTGCTCCTGCCGAAGTCGAGGTCATGACTGCATTCTCTTCGGTGCATGGTTGATGATCACGCCAAGGATCTCGGCGCCGACATTGCGCAGGGTATCGATGACGCGCATGGTGTCGTCGATCGAGGTGCGCCCGTGCGAGGTGACGACGAGGACTCCGTCCAGCTCCGGCGCAATCGCATTGGCATCCGGCGAAGCGGAGAATGCGGAAATGTCGACGAATATCGCGTCGAACTCCTTTTTCAGGTCGGCGAAGCTCAACTGCGTGCGGCGTGAACTCAGGCGAATGGCCGGCGTCACCGCTTCGACCTTGCCGAGGGGAAGGAATTTCAGCGTCGGGGTGAGGGGCAATGCCGCCGCCTGGATCAGTTCGCCATTGTCGAGAATATCGACAAGGCCCGTGGAGCTATGGGGCGCGATCGATTTGCTGAGCGAGGATTTCTGCGCGGCCGCATCGATCAGCAGCGTCTGAGCCCCTGAGATCGACGACAGCACGGCAAGTTCGCATGCGATGGTCGAGGCCCCGCCGCCGGGATTGACGGCGACGATCCCAATGACGACCCGGCGCTTGCGTCGAAGACCGACGACAGTTGCGCTCAGTTCCGCCATGCCTGGAATAACGGGATAGGCGGCTGCGGTGCTGCTGCCCGTGCCGGCGGCGATGAAACGCCGGGAGTGTCCATTCCGGGTCAGCTTCGATGTCTCCAGCAGAGTGACCGAGGACAAACCAGCGGCTTCCGCGATCTGATGGGGGCGGACGATCCGGCGATCGCCGGCATGCCTTATCATGGCGAGCGCCAGGCCGGCGCCGAGGCCAACCGCCGCCGCAAAGGCTAAGACAAGCGCGCTGCGTGGTCTGGCCTTGGAAAGAGGCAGCGTGGCCCGCGAGACGATCGTGGCGTCGGATACCGGGTAGGTGATGCGCTGTCTGGCTTCGGTCAGCTGGTTCAAGGTATTTTCATAGAGGGTGCGGCGAGCATCCGTCGCGCTCTGCAACTCGGCAAGCTTGAACTGATCGCGCGGATTGCTGGTGAAGCTGGCCAGGGCGCTGGCAGCTTCGGCCAGTCCACGCTGTTGCTCGCTGACGAATTTCTCCAGCCATTCGCTGTATTGCCGGGAGGCATTGGCCTTCATCGAGATATTCTTCTGGATATATTGCTTGGCGAGCGTGTCGGCGATGTCGACGGCCTTCTGAGGGGTCGACGCCGCAGCCGATATCTCGATGATCGTCGAACTGCCGATCCGGCGTATTCCCACCATGTTCGCCAGCGTGGCGATCGCCCGGTCGTAAATCCGCTCCTGCTCCGTCTGCGGTCGTCTTTCATGCGTTGCTGCGGCTGCCGTTTCCTGAGATACATCCGGTTCCGAAGAGATCCCCATCAACCAGTTCTTCGCCCTGTCCTGCAGCGAAGGCGTCTGGTCGACAAAGTCAGGGTCGGCATCGAGGCTAAGCGCCCTTACCGTTCCACCGACGACATCGCTGGATCTGGCAATTTCCAGCTGCCCCTCGATGAATGCGTCTTCCGCGAAAGCCCTCTGTGCTTCGGAACCGCTCACCTGGGGGAAAATCACGAGCTGCGTGCTGGCAACGAAAGTCGGGTCGGCGGTCAGCAGGTAGCTCCCTGCCACTGCGACGAAGGCGATCGTCGTCGCCACGATCCACAGCCAGCGCATCCTGAGAAAGAAGAGCATATCCCGCAATGTCAGCGGCGAATTCCCGCCAGTAGTTGCGGCAGGCAGAGATAGCGGAGAAACACCACTGAAGATCGTGCTTGAGGTCATGTTGTCCTAATCCAAAATGGCGATATCACGGAGTAACCAGGTACCGGGTGACCAGGTACTTGCAGCTTGGAAGGGACGGGGGAGGAACGTGTCTTCCGATGTCGGGCATGATCGGCAGCTCTCCCCTTTAAGCTCAGTAGGAGCCACGCTGCGTAAACAGAGCGGGAATGGTCTTGGCGATGATGACGAAGTCCCGGCCGAGCGACCAGTTGTTGATGTAGTGAACGTCGAGGGAAACCCGATGCTCGTAGCTGACATCGTTGCGCCCGCTGGTCTGCCAGTGACCGGTCAGTCCAGGACGAACGGCCATATAGGCCCACATATGCTCGCCGTAGCGCGGCAATTCCTCGGCGGTGACCGGCCGGGGGCCGACCAGGCTCATTTCGCCACGTACGACATTGAACAACTGGGGAAGCTCGTCAATGCTCGATCGCCTCAGGATCTCGCCGACGGCCGTGATCCTCGGATCATCCTTCAGCTTGCGCGTCGCTTCCCATTCGCTTCGCGCCGCCGGATTGTTTTCCAGCAATTCGGCAAGCTGAGCGCTCGCATCGGTCTTCATCGTGCGAAACTTGAGGCATCCGAACGGCACGCCGCCGAAACCGATGCGTGTATGGGAATAGAAGATCGGGCCGCGGTCGGAGAGCTTCACGATCATTGCGACGAGCAGCAGAAGCGGGGAAAGCAGGATCAGGGCGGTGATCGCCATCAGGAAATCGAGCGCGCGCTTGGAGGATCTGCCTGCCGCACGAGGCTGGGAGGCATGGAGGCCGCCGCCTTTCGCAGACTGCCCGGCACGTGACCATGCTTCGAAACTATGTGCTTCCCATGCCATCGGGGTCTCCAAAACTTTCCGATTAAGAACCGTTCAAACTTTGCTGCGCCGCACTCTGGTTGTCTGTTACCAAGGTCATAATCCTTAATAAATTCTTTATGCTACTAAAACGGCAGAAGAGAATTTTGCCCGCGCCTGGATTAACTTATTATCATTCTAAATCGCGATCTAACCTAATTAGAGGTGATTAAACAACTAAAATTCATTTGTGTTTTTGATATCATCACTTCGATTATTGCTTATTTTTAATGCATAAGGCTTTTTGATGGGCACGCTTGATTCAAGAATACGATTGTTCTTTGGTCGCTCCGAGTTTTTGATTTCGAGATTTGATATATTTTTTCTTTTTAAACTCAATGTAGACTTCGTCTTTACCACATATATCAGCGATGTTATTTGACTTGCATATTAAGGTGATTTAAATGATGCAGTGCAGCATTGCCTATGGTCATTCGAGTACTCGGAGTTATGCGCATGGATGGGGTGACACACGCATCAGATCGCAGGGCCGGCATCGGCAAGGCGGCGGTTTCGGCTAGCGGCGGCATTCATCTCGGCAGCCGCATAGTGCTCGACGATGAATTCCTTTCCTGCCGGTCGAGCGTCCGGCGCTTCCGGCGCGGCGAGGTCATCGCCGGAGCCGGCGTCCTGATCGATATGTTCGCTCGCGTGCATGCGGGGGTGGTCAGCGCAAGCACGATGCTGCCCGACGGCAGGGAATTCATCGTCGAGATCATCCCGAAATCAGGTCTGATCGGCGAGCTCGAGGTTCTGCGCAGGCAGACACTGAGCCTCGAATACCGAGCTGGCTCCAATTGTGAGTTGCATTTCTTCGAGGGCCGCCTGTTGCGCGACATGTATGCCAGCGATCCCTGCTTTCGCGAAAAGGTGTTCTCCAGGGCGCTGGCGCGTATTTCGGAGCTTGAGCTCCGGATCATTGCGAATGCGGCGTCGAGCCTGCAGTCGAGGCTGGCCAGCACGCTGCTGCGGCTGTCTGCTGTTTATGGAAAAGACGCGGCAAGCAGCGGGGACGAGCTGATCATCTCGCAAAACGATCTGGCCGCAACGCTGCCGGCGTCGCGCGAGAAGGTCAATCAATGCCTGCGGCGCTTGCGGGAAGGCAAGATCATCGACGGGGGGCAGGGCAAGATCCGCATTCTCAACCGCAAGGCGCTGGAGGCCTGTGCCAACGGCGCGGTTTCGGTGAAGTGATGCGCCCGTCGCTTTCCCAAGCCATCCGATCCACGGCAAGCCTCGGCCGCTTTCCCGGCCTCGGCACGACAAAGATCGATCGTGTGGTCATCATCGACGACTATTCGGTGGCCAGAGGCGGTGCGACAGGCCTGGCGGTGCTGTCTGCCAAGCTTTTTCGCGGGCTCGACATCCCCGTGACTTATATTTGCGGGGACGACGCCGCCAATGCGGAGCTTGTCGCGCTCGGCGTCTCGATGGTCGGACTGAACAGCCGCGACCTGCTCAGCGCCGAGCGTGCGAAGGCTTTTGTCACCGGCATTCACAACGGCGCCGCCGTCCGCATGGTGGCGAACTGGATTGCTGCGAAGGATACCGCCAACACCGTCTACCACGTGCATGGCTGGCACCAGATCCTGTCTCCCGCGATTTTCAAGGCGCTGGCGCCGGTCGCCGGACGATGCGTGGTTCACGCGCATGATTTCTTCACGGCCTGCCCCAACGGCGCCTTCTTCGACTATCAGGCGCAGGAGATCTGCCTTCGACGTCCGCTCGGCGGAAGCTGCATTGCGACGGCCTGCGACAAGAGAAGTTATTCGCACAAATTATGGCGGGTCGCCCGCGGCTCCAATGTCCTCCGGCTCTTGAAGGATCAGGCCGATTTCGGCCGGATAATCCTGCTGCACGAGAAGATGGCGAGTTTTCTCGTCGGCGCCGGGTATCGGCCCGAACGGCTGACGACGATCCGCAATCCCGTCGCGCCCCTCTCGATCAAACGCATCGAGGCTGAGGCCAACGACGAGTTTGTCTTTATCGGTCGACTGGACGAAGAGAAAGGCGTCGAGGACGCCATAGCTGCCACGCGCAGAGCCGGCGCCAGGCTCTGCGTGATCGGGGACGGACCGCTGATGCCTTTGGTCAGAGCGTCGGGAGATCACGTCAGGGCCGTCGGCTGGCAGTCGCATGCGGAGATCGGCCCGACCATCCGCCAGGCGCGGGCGTTGTTGATGCCCTCGCGCTACCCCGAGCCGTTCGGTCTCGTCGCTATCGAAGCGGCCAGGAGCGGTCTGCCCGTCATCATGTCGCGCAGCGCCTTTCTCGCCGAGGAAATGGAAAGAGCCGGCATGGCGCTTGCCTGCGATACGGCCGACGAAAGCGCCTTTGCCGAGACTTTGGCGCGATTTAGCCAGATGTCGAGGCAAGAGGTCCGCGCCATGAGCGAGCGGGCTTTCCTGAAGTCGCCGGATCTCGCCTCGACACACGAGGAATGGCGCGACGCGCTTCTTGCCGAATATCACAGCCTGATTTCGACGAATGTGGTTGCCGAACTGACAGACGGTGCGGCGAGACAAGGAGTATTCAGTTGACCCTTAAAGCAACAACCTCTCTTCCCGACGCGCGAGCCTTTCTCGGCGATGCGCCTGTGATGGCGAAAAGACGCGTCGCCGCGGCCGGAAGCGCAGGCGAAGCCAAGCAGCTTCGCGTCGCTATCGTGCATTACTGGCTCGTTTCGATGCGAGGCGGCGAGAAGGTCGTCGAAGAACTGTGCCGCATGTTTCCGCAGGCCGATATTTTCACCCTGGTCTGCAACCGGGATCGCATCAGCGATTTTCTGAAGACGCGGAACATCCGCACCTCCTTCCTGCAGAAGATCCCCGGCGCGCAGCGGCATTATACCAAGATGCTGCCGCTGATGCCCTTCGCGCTCGAGCAGTTCGATCTGCAGGATTACGATCTGGTGCTGTCGAGCGAATCCGGGCCTGCCAAGGGCATCATCACGCGCGCCGACGCTCTCCATGTCTGCTACTGCCATTCGCCGATGCGCTATATCTGGGATCAGTTCCATGTCTATCGCCATGGCCTTCCCTGGGTAGGCCGCGCCCTGATGTCGATTACCGCACCGATGCTGCGCGCCTGGGACGTGACGACGTCTTCGCGCGTCGATGTGTTCGTTGCCAACTCCGATTATGTCGCAAGCCGCATTCGCCGCTTCTACGACCGGGAATCCATCGTCATCCATCCGCCCGTTGCCACCGATGATTTTGCGGTGGGGAAAGGGAAAGGCGAATTCTACCTTTATGCCGGACAGCTGACCACCTACAAGCGGCCGGATATTGCGGTGCGCGCCTGCACCGAGGCCGGGCGAAAGCTGGTTGTTATCGGCGAGGGCGAACAATTGCCCTATCTGAAGTCGATCGCCGGACCGACCGTCGAGTTTCTCGGTCATCAGCCCTTCAACGTGCTGCGCGACCACCTGTCACGATGCCGCGCCCTGTTGTTTCCGGGCACGGAGGATTTCGGCATCCTGCCGGTGGAAGCCATGGCATCCGGGCGGCCGGTCTTGGCCTTCGACGCCGGCGGCGCCAGGGAAACCGTGTCGTCGCCGCAGGTCGGCTTTCGCTTCGCTGAGCAGACGACGGAAGCCCTTTTGGAAACGATGGCCGCATTCGAGGAGGTCGAGGACGATATCGATCCGCACGCAATCCGCGCGCACTCGCTGAAATTCTCCTCCGCCGTATTCCGCGATCGTCTGTCCGGTCTCATCGAGCAACAGCTGTCCAGCCACGGCGACCGATCCGCAGACGTCTTCAGAAGACGGGCGGGTTGACGGGAAGGAGCGGAGCTCGCTGCCCCGCCGCTGCGACCGAAGCCATCTCAAACCCTCGACGAGGAATAGTTAAATAGATCATGTCAAGCGTATCTGAGAGGACGGCGACGGCGAGCATCTGGACCATCAGCGGAAAATTCCTGGCGCGGATGCTCGATTTCGTCAGCCTGCTTGTCCTGGCAAGGCTGTTGAGCCCGGCGGATTTCGGCCTGGTCGCCATCGCGACCTCGGTCCTGGTCATCGTCGAGGCGATCCTGGATCTGCCGTTGACGCAGGCCCTGATGCGCCAGCCGTCGCCTTCGAACGAGATGTTTGCCACGGCCTTCACTCTCAGCCTGCTGAGGGGGTTCGCCATCAGCCTGCTGATGATGATCATCTCCTGGCCGATGGCGCTGATCTACGACGATTCCCGGCTTTTCGCCCTTGTCGCCGTTCTCTCGATCGCGCCTGCCATGCGCAGCACGATCAGTCCGCGCATGGTTCTTTTCATGCAGCGGTTCGATTTTAAACGCGAGTTCGCGCTCGATCTCATCGCCAAGGGATCGACATTGCTGTTCGGGGTAGGGGTAGCTGTGGCAACAGGCAGCTATTGGGGGCTGGCGATCGGAGCGGTCGCCGGCCCGACCGCGGCGATGATCACGTCCTATGTCTTTGCGCCGATGCGACCGACATTCAGCCTTTCCGAATGGAAGCATTTTCAGGACATGATCAGCTGGAATACTGTGTCGCAGGTGCTGAATTCGATCAATTGGCAGCTGGACCGGCTGCTGCTGCCGCGTTTTACCGGTCTGTCGACCTTCGGCGCCTTCAGCGTCGCCGACAATATCGCCGGTATTCCATATCAGACCTTCGTCGGGCCCTTGCTGCGTCCGCTGATGGCGGCATTTTCCACTGTCGAAGACCGCCGCAACCTGGTTGCCGCCTATCTCAAGGCAACGAATGCGATCACCTTCGTCGCGGCGCCCATTCTCATCGCGCTTGCCCTTCTCGCCGAGCCGACCGTACGGATTCTCGTCGGTGAGAAGTGGGTATCGTCCGCGCCGATCCTGCAATGGCTGTGCCTTGTCAGCCTGCTTGGCCTTCCCACGAACATGATGCCGCCATTGGCCATGGTGATGAACAATACCCGTTATGTCGCTCTCAGGATGTTTGTCGAGTTCGCCGTCAGGGCTCCGCTCACCGTCCTGGGTATCGCCTATTTTCAGGTGGCGGGGGCGCTGGGCGCGCGGATCGTGGCAGTCCTCGTCGCCTATGGCGCATCGCTGGTCATCACGCGGCGGCTGATCGGCGCGAGTTTTGCCGCGCAGCTGAATTCGTTTTGCCGGCCGCTGGCCGCGAGCTTGCCGATGATCGCTTTCCTGGTCTGGGCGGAGCCGATGCTCGCCGCCATGCCTGTCGGCCTCAACCTTGTCGTCGGCCTGGCGCTTTGCGGCGGGGCGGCAGTGGCGATCTTCTGGGCTTTCGCGCTGCTCGTGTGGCAGATTCTGGGAAGACCCGACGGCATCGAGACCATCGTCGTCCAAAGGCTCATGCCGCGACGAAACGGGGTTCTCACTTCATGATCGAGACAAGTGCAGTCCAACGATTGGTTTGGCGTTTTCGGAGGAGCGGGATGCGTTACGGAATATCTTCTAAGGTTTTGGGTTTGCTCGTCGTTCTCGGTCTGGGGGCGTTGCCGGGCCGACCGAGTGTGGCCCAGGAACCGCTCAATATCAACGCATACCAGCTGACGTTCGAGGAGAGTTTCGACAGTCTCGACGTTTCGGCCTGGGGAGAGAAAAGCTCCCGCTGGATCGCCCATACGCCCTGGAACGGCGACTTCGGTGATGCCCGTTTCACCGATCCGGCTCCCGGCTTTCCGTTTACCACAGGTCAGGGAATTCTGAAGATCGAAGCGCGCAAGGAGGCCGACGGCACATGGCGCTCGGGGCTGCTCTCGTCGGTGAACCCGAAGGGGGAAGGTTTTTCGCAGCAGTTCGGTTATTTCGAAGCCAGAATGAAGCTGCCGCCGGGCAAGGGCGTGTGGCCGGCATTCTGGCTCATCGGGCTCGACCGGTCGAAATACACCGCCGAAATCGACGTCCTGGAATATTATGGACGCGCGCCCTACGAATTCAGCATGGGCTTCCATATCTGGCGTCAGAGCCAAGGCGGCCAGAACACCACTGGTGGCCATTGGCAAACCGTCCAGGACGGAATTCTGAACAGTGATTATCACACCTACGGCGTCGATATCCAAGCGGACAAGACGAGCTTCTACCTTGACCGTCAGTTCATCTGGAGCTTCGACACGCCGAAGGAGTTCCACATGCCGTTTTATCCGCTGGTGAATCTGGCGCTCGGCTCGGGCTGGCCGATCGATGAAACGCCGAACCCTTCGATTTTGCTCGTCGACTATATTCACGTTTACAAGCGGAAACCCGTCGACGCGGCGAATTGACGACCGATGGGTCGGTCGGCCCGCGACAGGCCGTTTCTTATCGTTAGCGGCAGCAGCTGAGACCAGTCTCCGAATCGAAGAGGTGCATTGCCTCCTCGTCAAAGAAGAGGGTGAGTTTCTCACCGTCGCGGATCGGCGTGCGCGGCGGCAGGCAGGCCGTCAACCGCTGATTTCCCGTAAGGGCGGTGACAACGAGTTCCGGGCCGGTCAGCTCTGCGACCTCGAGGGTTGCCTCAATCGACGGGCCGGTGCCGTCTGTGCGAAGCGCCTCGGGACGAATGCCGAGGATAAGGTCGCGGCCATTGCCGGCCGTCTCGCGGAAACGGGCGGGCAGGGGCAGGCTGATATCGGAGCCTGAAAGCGCCAGGCGACCGTCCCGCGCCGTCGCCTCCAGCAGGTTCATCGGCGGCGCGCCGACGAAGGTGGCGACATAGAGCGTTGCCGGATGATTGTAGATCTCCTCCGGCGTGCCCAACTGCTCGATGCGGCCGTCGCGCATGACGGCGATGCGGCTTGCAAGCGTCATCGCCTCGATCTGGTCATGGGTGACATAGACGACCGTGGTCTTCAGCATCTGATGCAGCCGCTTGATCTCGGTGCGCATCTCCATGCGCAGCTTGGCGTCGAGATTGGAGAGCGGTTCGTCGAAGAGGAAGACCTCAGGCTTGCGCACCAGCGCGCGGCCGATCGCAACGCGCTGGCGCTGGCCGCCGGAAAGCTGGCTCGGCTTGCGGTCGAGCAGCTTTTCGATCTGCAGGAGCTTGGCCGCGTCACGCACTGCCCTGTCTCGTTCCGGCGCCGGGACCTTGCGCATTTCCAGGCCGAAGCCGATGTTCCGGTGCACCGTCAGGTTGGGATAGAGCGCATAGGATTGGAAGACCATGGCGATGTCGCGGTCCTTCGGATGCACGCTGAGCACCGAGCGGCCGCCGATCCTGACATCGCCGCTCGTCGCCTCGGCGAGGCCGGCAATGATGTTCAAGAGCGTGGACTTGCCGCAGCCGGAGGAGCCGAGCAGCACGAGGAATTCGCCGCTTTCCAGCGCGATGTCGATGCCCTTCAGCGTCTCGACCTCGCCATAGGTCTTGCGGATGTTCTGAATTTCGAGTGCGCTCATCGCACAGGCTCCTCAGGAGATGACGGGCTGCCATAGTTGCGGGGAAGGGTGGATATGGCGCGCGAGGCGACTGCGGTTCCCGCCTCCAGGCAAGAAATCAGCGGCTCATCGCTGGCGAGTGCGGCGAGAAAGGCGGCGTTGAAAACATCGCCGGCGCCGATCGTATCGACGACCTCGACAACGGGTGCCGCTACCGAAACCAACAGGCCGTCCGGCCCGATCGCGAGAGCGCCGTCCGGGCCGCGCTTGACGACGATGATCGCACCCTTTGGCATATGCGACCTGATGTGACGTGCGGCCTCGACGGGATCGGCAATGCCGGCAAGCGTCGTCGATTCGACCTCATTCAGCAGCGCGATACCGCTGCGGGAGAGCCATGCGCGTGTCGCGGCGCAATTCTCGTCTGTCCAGCCGTCGAGCGGCCAGCCGGTATCGAGCGCGACGGTGATGCCATGACTGTCGGCCCAGTCGAAGAAGGCACCATATTCTCTCGTCAAATCGTCGGTCAGGAACGAGCCGCAGAGAAGGGCGTAACCGCCCTGAAGTCTCTCGCCCTCGATGACCGCGAAGACATCTGCCAGGCTGAAGCGCGGCAGATGGCCCTTCGTGGTGAAGAAGGTGCGTTCACCGTCCGGATGGGTGATGCCGACGGAGAGCGTCGTTTTCTCAGGACGTACCGGCCACTTGTCGGAACGGTGGCCGAAGGCTTCGCTCAGCCAGTGGCCGAACTGGTCACTGCCGATATTGGCGGCGATCTCGAATTCGACGCCAAGCGCTTGCCAGGCGAGCGCGCTGTTGCCGGCGGCTCCGCCGACCCGTAACTCGTCATGATCGACGATGATTTCCGTCCCGGCCTTTGGCCAGGGGGCGGCCGGTCCAAGGATCAGGTCGATGTTGACGTTGCCGATGACTGCAAGCGGCCGCATTCATTCGCTCCGGGTGATCTTGGTGGAGCGGACCGGTGTTCCGGCATTCTCCACGCGGGCGTCGGCAAAGGCGATCATCAGCCGTTGAGCGACGGGCAGCATGGCAAAGATCGCGGCAAGGCCGGTTGCCGGGGCAAAGCGGATCGTCACTGCGCCGGTGACCGGTGCTTGCTCGGATGCGTCGAACAGGATGACGGGGGCACCGGTCTCGACGGCGGATGTCGCCATAACAGTCACTAGGCTGGCCGTTTCGTCCGAGCCGCGAAAGAGCACGACGCCGATCTCCGGCGCCAGCATCTCCATCGGTCCATGGCGCAACTGGCCGCCTTCGAGCGAAAAGCAGGGGCGGCGCGACAGCTCCGTCAATCCGAGCGCCAACGCCTCGGCAACGCCTTGCAGACGGCGTCCCGACGTAACGACCGTCCCGACGTTTTCGAGTGCGGCGAGGGCATCGGCGATATCGTGGTCTTCGGGCGTCTTGAGGACTGCGAGCGCTGCATCCGGATCTTCACCGAGGGCGGCGAGGATCGCGAGATGCAGGGCGAAGGTCACCGTCAGGCTGCGGGTTGCGGCGAAAGCCAGCTCGGTGCCGCCGGCGCCGACCAGCGACGGGGCGGTTCTTGCGAGGAAAGAGCTGCCTTCGAGCGTCAGGCCGAAGGTCTCCTGCGTGCCGCCGGTCTCGTTGAACCAACGCACGACCTCGGCGCTTTCGCCGGATTGCGAGGTGACGAAGATCGTCCTGCCGGCGATCGGCAGCGGCTGGCCGAGCTGTTCGGACAACGGCAAAGCGACGGCATCGATGCCGAGCGTCCTGTAGAGCGGCTCGACGGCGCGGTTGACGGCATGCGAGCCGCCCATGCCGATGAGCAGCAACCTGCCGGTCTTTTTCAGCGAAGCGGCGGCCGTGGCTGCCATTGGCTGGGCCGCTTCATAGGAGGCGATCGCATCGGCATGCTGGCGCGCCATTTCGCGGTCGATCGCCGCAAGTCCGGCCGGCCGGATTGTTTCTTCTGTCATCTTCATCCCTTGACGCCGCCGCTGGTGAGCCCGGAAATCAGGGCGCGTTGCATGACGAGACCGATCAGCACCGGGGGCAGGGCGGCGAGCACGCCTGCCGTGGCGATCAGTCCGTAATCGGAAACGCGGCCGCCGGCGAGATCGGCAATGGCGACGGTCAGCGTCTTGGCGCGTTGGTCCGAAGTGAAGAGCAGCGCATAGAAGAATTCATCCCAGGCCAGCAGGAAGGCAAACAGGCTCGACGTCGCCACCACGGGGGCAGCGAGCGGCAGCGTGATGATCCGCAATGTCTGGAACAGGCCGGCGCCGTCGATCATCGCGGCGGATTCGATCTCGCGCGGGATGGAATCGAAGCCCGATTTCATCAGCCAGGTGGTGAAGGGCGCAAGGATGGTCAGATAGACGAGGGCAAGGCCGAAGACGTTGTTCAGCAATCCGAGATGGGAAAGGCCCATATAGAGCGGCACGGCGAGCGCCACCGGCGGCAGCATGTAGGTGGCGATGACCATCGACAGCGACCATCCCACAGAGGGCGTGCGCGACACCGCCCAGCCGGCCGGAATGGCGAGCGCGATGGCGGCGATCGTCGCCATGCCCGCCACTTCGATGCTGTTGCGCAGCGACGAGGTGAAGGCGGCGCCGGCGCTGTTTTCGAGCGTCGAGAGCAGTACGCCGTAGCGAGAGAAATCCACCGTCTGCGGCCACCAGCGCAGCGGCTTTGCGGCAAGGTCGGCGGCCGGCGAGATGCTCATGATGAACAGCCACAGGATCGGCGCCAGGATGACGGCGGCAAGCAGCAGGGCGCAGAGATGAATGAAGACAGAAAAGAGCGGGCTCCGGCGTTCCATCAGGCCGCACTCCCGGCGGTTTTACGCACCAGAGCGGCGTAGCCGGCAGCAAGCAGCGTCACCAGCAGCGTGACGATCAATGCCAGCGATGCGCCCGAGCCTGCCCGCTGGAAGGAGAAGGCTTCCTGATAGACGAGGATCGACAGGGTGCGGGTGCTGTTGGCCGGGCCGCCGCGGGTCATCACCCAGATGATGTCGAAGACCTTGAAGGCTTCGATCGTGCGCAGCACCAGCGCCACCATCAGCGGGCCGGCGAGATAGGGCAGGATGACGAAGCGGAAGCGGGCGAAAGCGCCGGCGCCGTCGACCAGCGAGGCGGCGGTGATGTCGCGTGGCACGGCCTGCAAGGCAGCGAGCGCAATCAGCGCCACCAGCGGAAAATTCTTCCAGCAGTCGGCGACGATGAGGGCGGCCAGCGCCGTGCCCGGCTCGCCAAGCCAGGAGCGGTAGGCGTCGAGCAGGCCGAGCTGGGTCAGCGCGGCATTCAGCGCGCCGTATTCGGGATTGTAGATTAACCGCCAGAGCGTGGCGTTGACGACGGTCGGCAGCGCCCAGGGCAGGATCATCAGGGCGCGGAGCGCGGTGCGGCCGCGAAACTGCTGGTTCAGCAGCAGGGCAGCAAGCACGCCGATCACCATTTCGGCGGCGACCGAGACGATCGCGAACCATGCGGTGGTGATCAGCGTGCGCTGGAAATTCGAGCCGGAGAGCATCTTGGCGTAATTGTCGATGCCGACGAAGTTTCCTTGCGTGCCGACGAGCTTGGCATTGGTGAAGGAGAGGCCGACGGTATCGATCAGAGGCCAGCCGATGACTGATATCATGACCACGAGAAGCGGCAGCATCAAAAGCCACGCGCGGGTTGTCAGCCAAGTGCCCGACATCAAGGCGCCCCTTCTTCATTCACAGGTTATCGAGATCGAACCGGGCGACGGCCGGCGCCGCCCGGGGTTTCGTGCTTTGCTCAGAGGCCGCTATTGTCGGCGGCCGACTTCAGCGCGTCCTCGGGAGAGGACTGGCCGAGCAGCGATTCCTGGATCGCCTGCTGCAGCGCGGTCGAGAGCTCCTGATATTTCGGCGTCGTCGGGCGCGGATACATGGCCGCAAGGCCGATCTTGGCGGCGGAGATCAGCTCTTCCTGGCCCTTGGTGACACCAGGGTCCTCATAGGAGGACGCCCAGATCGGCAGGCTGAGCTTGGCATAGGCATTCTGCGTCGCCTGCGAGGTCATGAAGGTGATGTATTTCCAGGCCTCATCAGGATGCTTGCTGGCCGAGGTGATGCCGAGGCCCATCGAGCCGTTGACGGCCGAAGCCTCGCTCTTGCCGGTAACACCCGGCGCCGGCACGACGCCGACCTTGCCCGCGACCTTGCTGTCTTTCGGATCGTTGGCCATGTTGTACATGTAGGTCCAATTCAAAGCGAAGGCGGCATCGCCGTTTTCGAAGACCTTGCGGACGTCTTCTTCCAAGAATTCCTTGGAATTCGGATTGGTCAGGCCGGAGGCATAGCTGGAGACCATGTATTTCAACGCATCGAGGCCGCCGCCGGTCTGGAAGGCCGGCTTGCCGTCCTTCAGGAAATCGCCGCCATAAGCGCTGACAAGCGTGGTGTAGTCGCAGATCGCGGCCTCGGCCTGCGACCAGCTCCAGGCGATCGGCGTGGCGAGCAGGCCCTTGTCCTTGATCGTCTTTGCCTGCTCGGTCAGCTCGTCCCAGGTCTTCGGCGGCGCCTTGATGCCGGCCTTTTCAAGGATCTCCTTGTTGTAGAATAGGTATTTGGTGTCGAGGATCCACGGCATGCCGTAATATTTTCCGTCATATTGCACGGTGGTCCAGGCGCCCGGTAGTACGCCCTTCTTCATCTCGTCGGTGATGCGCGAGGTGACGTCGACCAACACCTTGTTGGTGGCGTATTCGGCCGGCCAGATGACGTCGAAGAGCACCACGTCGTAACCGCCGCCGGAACCTTGCGCCAGCACCGTCTTGTCATGCAGGCCTTCATAGGGAACGAATTCAAGATTGACCTTGATGTCGGGGTTCGCCTTGGCGAAGGCGTCGGTCATGGCGCGCACATCGGCCTCGCTATAGGCGGCCTGCGCCATGAAGAGCGCGTTCAGCGTCGTTTCGGCGAAAGCGTGCGGTGCAAAGGATGCGCCGATCAAGGCCGCACCCAGAAGCGTCTTGGTAAGGGATTTCAGCATTGCAGCCTCCAGTTTGTGACATTTACGCATGGCCGAGGGCAGACTTTCCGCCATCGGTGTTCGAGAAGGCACGCGCGGACACGTGCCGGTTTTCGTCTCGGAGCGTCGTCGGGGCCTTGTCCGGCCTCCTGCGTTCCCTGGAACTCTCCGGTCCCTTATTAAGTCAATTGTCTTGACTTATTACTTCTTCAACATTCTATTGGAGTCAAGAGGCAATTGCACATGAATGACAGCAGGCCGATCCGGGCCAAGAGCGGCACCAATCACGAAGGCACCAGCGCCCATAACCGGCGCGTGATGATCGATGCCTTGCGGATGAACGGTGCGCTTTCACGCGCCGATCTGGCGCGGGCGACATGGCTGACCAAGCAGACCGTGTCGAATATCATCGAAGAACTCGAGCGCGACGGCCTCGTCCGTTCGCAAGAGGCGGTGAGGAAGGGCCGAGGTCAGCCCTCGACGCCTTATCGACTCGTTCCCGAGGGCGCCTTTGCGATTGGTCTGCAGATCGACCGGCATGTGACGCGGGCGGTCGCGGTCGATCTCGTCGGCAGCGTTCTCGTGCGCGATGAGGCCGGCCTTCCCACAGGAGGTCCGTCGGAAGGGGCGAAGGTCATCCTCGATCTCGTCGCCGGCGTGCGTGCAAAGCTTGCCGGGATCGTTCAGCAGTCGGAAAAGCGGCTGGTCGGCCTCGGCGCCGCCATGCCCGGACCCTTCGGCGTCGCCGGCAATGGCGACGACCCCTGGATGATGGAGGCCTGGCAGAAGTTTCCGCTGTTGGAAACGCTGACCGCCGGCACCGGGCTCGATGTCGGCCTGCAGAACGATGCGGCGGCGGCAGCGACCGCCGAGCGCATGGTGGGAGCCGCCCATGGTCTCGACCATGCCGTCTGCCTCTTCGTCGGCTACGGCATCGGCGCCGGTCTCATTCTGAACGGCGAACTCTACCGCGGCACCAACGGCAACGCTGGCGAGATCGGCATGGCGCTGCTGTTTGCCGACGGCAAATCGACGCCGCTCGAACATCGCGCCTCGCTTGCCTCGCTCTACCAGCACCTGTCGATCGATCCTGCCGATCCCGACCTGCATGCACAGATCAACGACCTCGTCCTGGAGGGCGATCCAGGCATCGAGACCTGGATCGAAGCGGCGGCAGCAGACCTGCGCTGGAGCGTCCATCTCATCGAAACGGTCTTCGATCCGCAGACGGTGATCCTCTGCGGCAGCGCCCCGGACGCACTGGTGAACAGGTTGATCGCCGCCATCGGGCCACTGCTGCCCTCGATCGCCGAACGGCGCGGCCGGACGCTGCCGCGCCTGCAGCCGGGCATGGCCGATCCCTGGTCGGTGGCGCTCGGAGCCGCCGCCGGACCGATCAGTCGTGCATTCGATCCGCATTTTGCTGCAATTTTGAAGGATTCCCTCTGATTCAGGGGCTGAAACCGGGCGTTGCACAGCAGTGCAATGGCAGAAAAGACGGCCATTTTTGCAAGTTTCATGCAACGATATCAGCGAATAAAGACGCGCTATCGCAATATAGGCAAATATTAAAAACCCTTAAAAATTATATTTATTCGAATATAAATATATCTGTTCGGCAGTGCGCTGGAGTGGCTGGCGAGGTTTCTCTAAATATAGCCTCGGCCGTGACAAATAACATCCGCGTGAAGGTTTTGTGACGGCACGATTTCGATCGTTTCATGTCATGTAATATTCATTGGCCGCGGCAATTTGAACCAGCTAATAGGGCGTGCGCTGAAAGTGCGCGTCCCTTTTACGTTCGAGGTTCTCATGCAAGCCAAGCTTCTCGGCGCCGTTGGCGCCCTTCTCGCTACAGCGTTTCTTGCTGGTCCCGCTGCCGCCGCCGATAAGACCAAGATCGACTTCTGGTTCGGCAATTCCGGTGACATTGCAAAGCGTGTCCAGGAGCAGTGCGATCGCTTCAACCAGTCGCAGGCCGACTACGAAGTCGTCTGCACCAGCCAGGGCAGCTATGATGCGTCCCTGCAGAACACCATCGCTGCCTTCCGCGCCGGCAAGCAGCCGACCATCGCCCAGGTCTCCGACGCCGGCACGCTCGACATCATGCTTTCCGGCGCCTACTATCCGGCAAACAAGCTGATGGCCGACACGGGCTACACTGTCGACTGGAAGGACTACTTCTCCGGTATCTCCGGCTACTACGCGACATCGAAGGGCGAGATGTACTCCTTCCCCTTCAACTCCTCGACCGCTCTTCTCTACTGGAACAAGGACGCCTTCGCCAAGATCGGCAAGGATCATGCTCCGGCGACCTGGAAGGAAGCAGGCGAGGACCTCAAGGCTCTGAAGGATGCAGGCTATGCTTGCCCGCTCGGCTTTGACATCTCCAACAACGAAGTCTGGCAGTACGTCGAGCAATTCGAAGCCGTGAACGGCGAAGCGATCGCCACGAAGAAGAACGGCTTTGAAGATCTCGATGCCGAACTGGTGTTCAACAAGAACCCGCTGCTCGTCAGCTATATCAAGGACCTCAAGTCCTGGTATGACAACAAGCTCGCCGTCATTAAGAACAAGGCTGTCGGCCAGACCTTCGTCGAAGCTTTCGCTGCCGGCGATTGCCAGGTCATCCTGACCTCGGTCGGCGACCACGGCAACATCGGCCGCACCGCCAAGCAGGGCATGAACTGGGGCGTTGCCATGCTCCCGACTTACGGCGATGCAACCCGTCACAGCTCCTATGTCGGCGGCGCTTCGCTCTGGGTTCTGAAGGGTCATTCGGACGCTGAATACAAGGCTGCCGCTGCCTTCTTCAACTTCATTGCCAAGCCGGAAGAAGCGCTGACCTGGTCGACCGTGACCGGCTACATCCCGGTTCGCAACTCCGGCTTCGAATATCTGAAGAAGCAGGGCTTTTACGACAAGGCTCCTTATGCCGGCCGCGAGCTCGCCATTCAGAGCCTGACCGTTTCCCCGGCTGGCGACGCGGCCCCGCACGGCATCCGCCTCGGCGGCCTGCTGCAGGTCCGCACCGAGATCGCCAATGGCTTGCAGGCAATCTTCGTCAACAATGCCGATGTCCAGGCTTCGCTCGATAGCGCTGCCGAACGCGGCAACCAGCTGCTGCGCCGTTTCCAGCAGACCTACAAGAACGTTCAGCTTCCCTGATCGACCGCTATGAGCCGCACCCGGCCCGCGTTTTGCGTGCCGGGTGTGTCCTTGTCCATTCATACCGGCTGCGGAGGCGAACGCGCCTCCCGCCTAAACCAAACCAGGCCGAAAACGACCACCCATGGAAAAGCGCGTCACTTTCTCCTCGACGACGATCGGACTGCTCTTCGCGTTTCCGATGCTGCTGCTGATCTTCGTCTTCTTCTATTGGCCGAGTGCGCAGGCGCTCTATTGGGCGTTCACGCTCGAGCAGCCATGGGGCGGCGGCAATGCCTGGGTCGGTTTCGACAATTTCAAGCAATTGCTCAGCGATCCGATCTATTGGGAGTCGATCACCCGCAGCATGATCTTCGGCTTCAGCTCGACGGCCATTGCCATGGGGATGGCGCTCATCCTGGCGCTGTTGACGGATCGTGAGCTGCGCGGCCATAAAATCTACCGGTCGGTCTTCATCTGGCCTTACGCGATTGCCGCTCCCGCTCTCGGCCTTGCCTTCCGCTTCATCCTGGCGCCGGAGGCCGGCCTTCTGTCGGTCATCAATCATGTCTGGCCCGGCCTCTGGAACCCCGCGCTCGACGGCAAGGACGCGATGATCGCCGTCATTGTTGCCTTTTCCTGGAAATATATCGGCTATAATTTCATCTTCTTCCTCTCGGCGCTGCAAGGCATTCCGCGCTCGCTGATCGAGGCCGCCGCCATGGACGGTTCGGGGCCGATGCGCCGTATCTGGGATATCCAGCTGCCGCTGCTGACGCCGACGCTGTTTTTCCTGCTCGTCATCAATATCACCGAAAGCTTCCAGGATTCCTTCGGTATCGTCGACGTCATGACGCAGGGCGGGCCGGCACGCGCGACGGAACTCATGGTCTACAAGATCTATTTCGACGGCTTCAGGGGGCTCGATTATTCCGGGGCTGCGGCGCAGTCGATCATCCTGATGGCGCTCGTCGTTCTGCTCACCATCTTCCAGTTCCGCTTCATCGAGCGGCGCGTGCACTACAAGTGAGGTCTCGGACATGATCGAACGCACGCCGATATTCAACTTCATCTGCTATACGCTTCTGGCGCTCGGCATGCTGATCGCGCTTCTGCCTTTCTTCATCGTCATCGTTGCATCGACGCTCGATTTGGAGACGGTCAATCGCGTGCCGCTGCCGCTCACCCCAGGCTCGCATTTCTGGGAAAACGTCCAGACCGCCTGGGTTCGCGCCGATCTCGGCAACAAGCTGATCCACAGCATTATCTTCGCCACAGCGGTCGGCGCCGGCAAGGTCATCCTTTCCGCCATGGCGGCCTTCTCGATCGTCTACTTCCGCTTCCGCGGCCGGTATGTGATTTTCTGGATCATCTTCATCACGCTGATGCTGCCGCTGGAAGTTCGCATCGTGCCGACCTATTCGATTGCGGCCAACGCGCTGCAGCCGTTCCAGACGATCCTCGACTTCACCGGCATAAGCTGGCTCGTTGCGCAGATCACCGGCATTCAGATCAAGCTCGAATGGGGCCTGTTGAATTCCTATCCCGGTCTCGTTCTGCCGCTGGTCGCAACCGCAACCGGCACCTTCCTCTACCGGCAGTTCTATCTGACGGTTCCAGACGAACTGGCCGAGGCCTCGAAGATGGACGGATCGGGTCCGGTTCGGTTCTTCTGGGATATTCTGCTGCCGCTGTCGCGGCCGAACATGATCGCACTGTTCACGATCATGTTCGTCTGGGCCTGGAACCAATATCTCTGGCCGCTGCTGATCACCACCGATCCGAATTTCGGCATTGCGGTGACGCAGCTCAAGACCCTGATCCCGTCCGAATTCGGCCTGCCCGACTGGAACGTCGCCATGGCCGGCACACTTATCATCATGTCGCCGCCACTGGTGCTCGTCATCCTGATGCAGCGCTGGTTCGTGCGCGGCCTTATCTCCACCGAGAAGTGAAGGAATAGTCCTGTGGCACCGATCTCAATCCGTGATGTGAAAAAGAGCTACGGCAAGAATCCCGTCGTTCACGGCGTCGACCTGGAGATTCAGTCCGGCGAATTCATCGTCATCCTCGGTCCGTCAGGCTGCGGCAAGTCCACGCTGCTGCGGATGATCGCCGGGCTCGAGGAAATCAGCGGCGGCGAAATCGCCATCGACGGCCGGGTCGTCAACCAGCTGGAGCCGCGCGAGCGCGGCTGCGCCATGGTGTTCCAGAACTACGCGCTTTATCCGCATATGAGCGTCGCCGAGAATATCGGCTACGCCTTGAAGGTTGCGGGTGTTCCGAAGACGGAGCGCAGCCGGCGCGTCGCCGAAGTCGCCAAGGCGCTCAGCCTCGAACCCTTCCTCGACCGCCGGCCGGCCGCCCTTTCCGGCGGCCAGCGCCAGCGCGTCGCCATGGGCCGTGCAATGATCCGCGAACCAAAAGTGTTCCTCTTCGACGAGCCGCTGTCCAACCTCGACGCCAAGCTGCGCATCGCCATGCGCGCCGAAATCCGCCGCCTGCATCGGCGTCTCGGCGCCACCTCGATCTTCGTCACGCATGACCAGACCGAGGCGATGACGCTGGCCGACCGGCTGGTGGTGATGAATGGCGGCAGGGTGGAGCAGGTCGGCACGCCAGAAGAGGTCTATCATCATCCGGTCTCGCGCTTCGTCGCGGGCTTCGTCGGCACGCCGGCTATGAACCTGCTCGAGGGCACGATCAACGACGAGGGCGTCTTCGTCTACGACCAGAGCCGCAAGATCGTGCTGCCGCGCGAACGCGCCGCACCGCTGAAAGGCAAACGCGTCGTGCTCGGCATGCGCGCCGAAGCCGCTCGGCTGGTGCCTCCGGATGCGCCCGGCGCCCTCACCGCAACGGCCGATTTCATCGAAGAGCTCGGCGCAAGCCGCGTCGTCCACGCCGATTTCGACGGGTTGCCCTTTGCCGTGGCGCTGACCGAGGCGGTGAAGGTGAAGTCGGGCGATCCGATCGGCATCGCCATCGACTATAACGCGATCCACCTTTATGCCGCCGATACCGGCCGGATCATCGAGAACACCGCCACCAGCGGTGCCGGCGTCGTTCACGCCTGAGGCCGCCGCAGCCGTTTCCCGTCCCGCCTGGGCGCCCGATATCAGCGATGGATCGGGTCGATCCAGGGCACGTCTTCCGGCTTTTCGACGGGCTCGATGTCGAGATTGACGACGACCGGTTCCTGGCCTGAGCGGACGAGCACGCATTCCAGCGTCTCGTCGCGGCTGGCGTTGATCTCCTGGTGCGGCACATAGGGCGGGACATAGATGAAGTCGCCGGGGCCGGCCTCGGCGGTATATTCCAGATGCTCGCCCCAGCGCATGCGGGCCTTGCCCTTGACCACGTAGATGATGCTTTCGAGATCGCCGTGATGATGGGCGCCGGTCTTGGCGTTGGCATGGATCGTCACCGTGCCGGCCCAGATCTTCTCGGCGCCGGCGCGGGCATTGTTGATCGCGGTGGCGCGGTTCATACCCGGCGTCTGTGCGGTGTTCGGATCGAGCGAATTGCCGGGAATGACCTTGACGCCATGTTCGCGCCAGTCGACATGATGATGCTCGTGGTCGTCGCTCATGCCTTGCCTCCCGCTTCGATTTGGTCAGTCTAGGCGGGAGCGGCGCGGCGGCCAAGCGGATTTGCCCGCACGATACCCCTGCACCCCGATAGCTTCTGTGCACAAAGGAAAAAACGGAGCCGATGAGCCACCTCCCGCAGATCGACTACGACACGGCTTCGCAAGAGATTCGGGCGGCGCATGACGAGGAAATCAAGCTGCGCGGACGCATGACCAACATGAAGCGGACGCTCTTACATTCGCCGGCCGCCCATCGCATCTATGCCGAATGGTTCACGCTGCGGGCCGAGCTCGATCCCGCCCTCAGCGACCGGGAGATCTGGATCTTCTCGCATGCGATCTCGAAGACGGCGCAATCGAAAATCGCCGTCACCTTCTTTCGCCGGGCGCTGATCAACAAGGGTTTCGATCCGGACGCGCTGGAGCTTTCCGAGGCGGAAGCGCTACTTGCCGCCTTCGGCAAGGCTGTTGTCGCCGATTCCAACGCCGTTCCCACTGAACTCTGGGTGAAGCTGAAACAGCGCTACGAGACCAAGGTGCTGGTCGATCTTGTCGCCTTCGCCGGCATCATGCTGGCCACGGCCGTTTTCAACAATGTCGTCGAGGTCGAATTCGACCCCGAGCTTGAAGCCTTTGCCGAAGGCGCCAGTTCAGCCTAACCGCCGAGTGCGGCGACCGCGACCCTGACTGCGTCCGCGCCAGGCCTGGTCGGCCGGTATTCCAGACCTACGGCGCCGTCGTAGCCATTGGCGAAGATCCAGCCGAGGCGATGGGCAAGATCAATCCGACCGGAGCCCGGTTCGTTGCGGCCGGGGTGATCGGCGACGTGGACGTGGATGATGCGGTCGAGACGGCCGTTCAGCACCTCCTCGGTGCGCTCGTCCATCACGGCGGAATGGTAGATGTCGTAGACGATGCCGATCTCGGGGCGGGCGACGTCATCGATGATGTCGAGGCCTTCGCGGGTCGAATCGAGGAAATAGCCGATATGGTCGATGCGGATGTTGAGCGGCTCGACGCCGAGGCGCACACCGCTGCCTGCCAGAATATCGGCGCCGGCCTTCAGGGTTTCGGTCAGCGCCCGGCGCTGTTCTTGCCGGCTCAGGCCCGGAAGATCGTCGCCCGCCTGGGCAATCAGCACCGGCGCGCCGAGACGTTTCGCGACGGTGACGGATTCGGCAAGGCCTTTCAGCCAGGCCCGCCGGTTGGCGGCGTCGGTCAGCGCGATCATCGGTTCGGCGACGAGGCTGGTGACAGCAAGGCCGGTTTCCTTCAGCGCCGCCTCGATCGCATTCAGATCCTTGTCGCTCCAGCGCCAGAATTCGATTGCCGTCAGGCCGGCGGTATGGGCGCGGCGGATGCGATCGGGAAAGCTGTCGCCTTCTTCGGCAAACAGCCACTCTATGCAGGCTGAATAACGTCGCATCAAAACCCTCCCATCTCTGGATGCAGGCATGCGACAGATCGGAGCCTCTCGCAATAGGCGTTGGGGCGCTTGACGCCCGAGTTCATTGGCGGAACACTCACCAGTCAGGCCGGGACCACCGGCTGTTGCGGAGGAAGACATGGATCTCGGATTGAAGGGAAAGACTGCCGTCATAACAGGCGCGTCGGTCGGCATCGGACTGGCGATCGCCGAGGGGCTGGCGGCTGAGGGCGCCAACCTCGTGCTGGCGGCCCGCGGCGGCGAACGGCTCGAGGCGGAAGCCGCCCGTATCGCCGGGAAGTACGGCGTCAGCGCCACCGCTGTTGCAGCCGATGTGGCGACGGCCGGGGGAACGGAGGCGATCATTGCGGCGGCTGCCGAAAAGGGCGGCGCCGATATCCTCATCAACAATGCTGGCACCGGATCGAATGAGACTGTGATGGAGGCGCCCGACGAGAAGTGGCAGGCCTATTGGGAGCTGCATGTGATGGCCGCCGTGCGGCTGGCGCGCGGCATCGCACCGCAGATGAAGGCCCGCGGCGGCGGTGTGATCCTGCACAATGCTTCGATCTGCGCCGTCCAGCCGCTCTGGTACGAGCCGATCTACAATGTCAGCAAATCGGCGCTGATGATGTTTTCGAAGACGCTCTCGACCGAGCTCATCAAGGACAATATCCGCGTCAACTGCGTCAATGCCGGCCTGATCCTGACGCCCGACTGGATCAAGACCGCCAAGCAGCTGACGACTGAGACCGGCGGCAATTGGGAGGGCTATCTGCAGAACGTCGCCAACGAGCACGCCGCCTCCAAGCGCTTCGGCACGCCGGAAGAACTGGCGAATGTCTTCGTCTTCCTGAGTTCGGAGCGCGCGAGCTATTGCGTCGGCTCGACCTATTTCGTCGATGGCGGCATGCTGAAGACGATCTGACCGAGCCGCCGGCGGGGCTCGACAAGTCGATCTTTCTCAAGACTGCCGGGCCGGCCTGTGGACGTTGCCGATACAAGCTATAAATATTAGCTATTTTGTTGTATGTTCACGCTTTTGACGCTATTTGCCTGCTATTGGCAGGATGAATACTGCGATTCTACAAGGCGACGACGATGCTGACGAAAAAGGGAAAATACGGGCTGAAGGCGCTGGTCGACTTGGCGCGGCTGGCGCCGGGCGAGACTGCCTTCATCAATGACATCGCGGCCCGCAATAATATCCCGAAGAAGTTCCTCGATACGATCCTGCTCGAGCTGCGCAATGTCGGCATCCTGCGCTCGAAGAAGGGGCCGGGCGGCGGCTATTCGCTGTCGCGGCCGGCCTCGGAAATCCGCATCGGCCATGTCATCCGCACGCTCGACGGGCCATTGGCGCCGATCCGCTGTGCCAGCCGTACGGCTTACGAGGCCTGCGACGACTGTGCCGATCCTGAGACCTGTCAGGTGCGGCGCTCGATGACCGATGTTCGTGACGCGATCGCCGCCATTCTCGACAATATGACCCTCGAGCAATTCGTCACCGACGGCGGCCGCATCGAAGGCGACAAAGAGGAATTCCCGATCTCCGCCGCCAGCTGATTAGGCACCGCCGACCTTCGACATATATTCGCCTGCGGTGTGCATCAGTCTATCCCGCGGCAGCGAAAGCGCGTGAATGCGGGCATTGCGCCAATGGCGGTCGAGATTGAGGCCGATGCCGGCCGATCTTTCCCCGGCAAGTTCGAACAGCGCGTTTGCGGTGTCGAGCGCCGTTTCGCCGGCAACGACCGCGGCCGCCGAGGCGGAGAAATGCGCATCCGCCATCGCGGCCTCCACAGGATTGACCTGGGCAATGTCGAGTTTGCGGCCGGCCCGTTCCAGGGCTGCTGCCGTCGTTTCGATGTGGATGGCGCGTTCGCCGATCCGGGCAAGGACGGCCGGGCTGCGATCGCCGACCGCGGTCATCAGGTCGGTCCATGCGGCCCGCGCGATGCCTAGGCTGACGCCGGCCCTGAGCAGCAAGCCGAGCGAGATGCCGGTCGAATATCCGGACGAAGGAGCGGGCGCAATCGCATCGGCATTGACATGAAGCGTGCCGACGATCGCCGTCCCCGATCCGTTGGTGCGCTGGCCGAAGCCGTCCCAATCGTCGACCACCTGCACGCTTTCGTCGTTTGCGAGGCAGAGCGTTACCGGGCGGCTCGGCGGCACGGTGGCGGCAGCGGCGATCCAGTCGGCGAAGAGAATACCGCGCGCCTGGCGCGTGCGTCCGCTCAGGCGATAGCCCGGGCCTTCTGCCGTCAGTTCGGCCCCGTCGGCGAGGGTAGCGGCGGCAAAACGGTCTCCGAGCAGCACACGGGCAAACAGCGATGCCTTCAGATCCTCGGTAGCCTGGGTGCGGAGGGTTTCCAGCGCGCAAAAATGACTTTCCAGCGCCTCGCCGATCGAGGCGTCGGCCTCGGCAATGATCGCAACGATTTCGGCGAGCAGGGCGTTCGGCACGTCGAGCCCCTGATGGTCGGGCGGAACAGTGATTGCCGTCAGTCCCGATACCGACAGCGCGTCGAGCTCGGCAAAGGGCAGGATGCGGTTGATATCGCGTTCGCTCGCCTGGTGCCGGAATGCGGCGGCGAGGTCGCGGGCCGTGGATATCGCCTCCTCTTCGCTTTCGATGCGATGCGCGGGAGGCCTCAAGTTCTCATGAAACTGCGATACCGTTCCCATCGGTCACTCTCTTCTCGACGGATACAGGATTGAGGGATTGCCCCTCGAATGATAAGGCCGGTTTTTCTACAAAACCCGAATGGTTTGAATTTTTCTACCAGCTTGATTGCCTTGTTCTCAACGCTACTTACGGTGAAATTGGGCTTCCTTGATCGAGAAACATGATGAAAATGGCACGCCAGCCGAGACCGCGTCTGACGCTGGATATTGCCGCTATCCCAACCTATGCGATCGGCGACATTCACGGTAGATACGACCTGCTTATGAAAGCCGAGGAGGCGATCCTGCGAGATGGCGAGCGGCTGCCCGGGCGTAAGCTGATCGTCACGCTCGGCGACTATATCGACCGTGGCCCGGAATCGGCGCGGGTCATTACCCATCTCATGGAACCGCTGCCTGAGGGATTCGATCGCATCTGCCTTGTCGGCAATCACGAAATCGCCATGCTCGACTATATCGATGGCTGGATCTCCTATGACGACTGGATGGGGATGGGTTCGGCGGAATTGCTCAGATCCTATGGACTCGATCCGGATCACCTGCCGCTGGTCTTTCCCACCGGCGCGAAACTCGATGCCTTCATCCGCCAGTCGCTGCCGCACACGCATATCGACTTCATGCGGGCAATGCCGGTCATGCTGGAGACTCCGAGCGTGATCTTCGTGCATGCCGGCATCAATCCGAAGCTGCCGCTCGGCGAGCAGACGGACGAGGATCTGGTCCTCATCCGCCAGCGGTTTCTCGAAAGCCGGATACCGTTGCCGAAACTCGTCGTTCACGGTCATACGCCGAACGACGAGCCCGACATACGGCCGAGGCGGCTCAATCTCGATACGCGCGCCTTTCGCAGCGGCAAGCTCACCGTCGCCCGCTTGTGGCAGGGTCAGGTGCATCTGTTTTCCACCTGACCTTCCGGCCTCAGACCGTTTCTCTCTCGGTCGGAGTGACCTCCACCGTCTTTTCAACCGGCTGCTTGCGGCGCCATCCGCGCAGCACGACGTAGAAGACCGGCGTCAGGAACAGGCCGAAGATCGTCACGCCGAGCATGCCCGAAAAGACGGCGGTGCCGAGCGATTGGCGCATTTCGGCGCCGGGGCCGGTGGCGATGGCAAGCGGCAGAACGCCGAAGATGAAGGCGAATGCCGTCATCAGGATGGGGCGCAAGCGAAGATGGCTGGCTTCGATGGCCGCGTCCACCGCCGACTTGCCCTCGTCTTCGGCCTGCCTGGCGAACTCGACGATCAGAATGGCGTTCTTGGCCGCAAGGCCGATCAGGACGATCAGACCGATCTGTGTCAGGACGTTGTTGTCCATTCCCCTCAACGAGACCCCGATCAGCGCGGCGAGCACAGCAAGGGGGACGATGAGAATGATCGCCAAGGGCAGAACCCAGCTTTCATATTGTGCAGCCAGTGCCAGGAAGACGAAGACGACGGACAGGGCGAAGATGTAGATCGCCGTGTTGCCGGTATGAGTTTCCTGATAGGCGAGTTCCGTCCATTCGAAGGTCGTTCCCTGCGGCAGGATCTTCGCCGCCAGGGCTTCCATCTTCTTGATGGCATCGCCTGTCGACGTGCCCGGCGTCGGATTACCCTGGAGCGGGACCGAGACATACATGTTGTAGCGTTGGACAAGCGCCGGCCCGCTGGAATCCTGGATGTCCATCAGGGTTCCAAGCGGAACCAGTGCGCCCGTCGCCGATCGGACCTTCAGGGCGAGGATGTCGTCCCGGTCCATGCGGTATTGCCGGTCGGCCTGTGCGCGAACCTGGTAGACGCGGCCGAACGCATTGAAATCGTTCACATAGGCGACGCCGAGATTGATCGAAAGCGCATTGAAGATATTGGGGATCGGCACGTTCAGGAAGCGTGCCTTGTCACGGTCGATCTCCAGGAAGTATTGCGGGCTTGCATCGGAGAATGTGGTGAAGACGCCGGTCAGCCCCTCGGTCGTGGCGGCCGCACCCATCATCTGGCGGGCCAGACCGAGCACACGCGTCATATCCGCGTTTTCAAGATCGGATATCTGCATTTTGAAGCCGCCGGAGTTGCCGACGCCGCGCACGGAGGGCGGCGGAATGGCGATAATGAAAGCTTCCTGGATACTTTGCAGCTTGCCGTAAAGCTCGCCGATGATCTTGTTGGCGTTCTCTCCGCCTTCTTCCCGTTCGGCAAAGGATTTGAACGGAACGAAGACGACGCCGGAATTCGAGGCATTGGTGAATGTCGCCCCGCTGAAGCCGGCGAATTGTACGGCATTGCCGACACCGGGCACGGTGCGGGCGATATCGCCCACCTGCTTGACGACGGCGTCGGTACGGGCAAGCGAGGCGCCGTCCGGAAGCTGGATGACGATGATCGCGTAACCCTGGTCCATGGTCGGGATGAAACCCGCGGGCACTCTGGTGCCGATGTACCAGGTTGCTCCAAGCAGGCAGACGAAGGCGACCATCGCGGCCGTCAATCCGACCCAGCTGCTGACGAGATGCCGGACGATCCACGAATAGCCGGAGCTCAGCCGATCGAATCCGCGATTGAAACCATTTGCAAGGCCGCTTCCCAGGCGCGAGGCGATATTCTTGCGCCTGGTTTCGTGGTCATGGGTTTTCAGCAATATACCAGCAAGTGCGGGTGAAAGCGTCAGCGAATTCAATGCCGAGATCGCTGTCGTGACGGAGATCGTCACCGCAAACTGCCTGTAGAACTGGCCCGATATCCCCGGGATGAAGGCCGTCGGCACGAACACCGCGATCAGCACCAGCGAGATGGCGACGACCGCGGTCCCCACTTCGTCCATCGTGACATGGGAGGCCTGCTTCGGCGACATGCCGCGCGCCAGATTGCGCTCGACGTTTTCCACCACGACGATCGCGTCGTCGACGACGATACCGATCGCCAGCACCAGGCCGAACAAAGTAAGCATGTTGAGCGAGAAGCCGAAGGCCAGCAGGACGGCGAAGGTGCCGATCAGCGATACCGGGATGGCGACGATCGGGATGATCGCGGTTCGCCAGGACTGCAGGAAGACGAGAACGACGATCGCCACAAGGATGGCCGCCTCGGCGATGGTTCTATAGACTTCCGAGATCGAATCCGAGATGAATTCGGTGGTGTCGTAGACGATCCGATATTCCAGCCCTTCCGGGAAATTCTGCGAGAGGTCCTTCATGATCGACTGGACCTGATGGGCGGTGTCCAGGGCGTTGGTTCCCGGCCGGGCGAAGATGCCGAGAGCAACGGCCGGGTCATTGTTGAGATAGCTGTTGGTGACGTAATCCTGTGCGCCGAGTTCGATACGGGCGACATCCTGCAACTGCACCAGCCGGCCCGATGTCGTCGATTTCACGATGACGTATCGGAACTCGCGCACGTCGGAGAAGCGTCCGTCCGTTCGCACCGTATATTCGAAGGCGTTCTTGCCGGTCACCGGCGGCGCGCCGATCTTGCCGCCCGACACTTGAACGTTCTGGTCTCTCAAGGCGGAAACGACGTCATCGGATGTCATGCCGTAGGCGGAGAGCTTTTCCGGATCCAACCAGATTCGCATCGAATACTGGCGTTCGCCGAAGAGCTGCACGTCGCCGACACCGTCGAGACGCACGAGAACGTCGCGGATCCGGTTGCGGGCATAATTCGAGACGTAAAGCTGGTCGTAGCGGTGCGACGGCGACAGCAGGTGCACCACCATCATCAGATCAGGCGAACTCTTGTCGGTGGTCACACCGAGCCGCTGGACTTCCTCGGGAAGGCGGGGGAGCGCGATCGAAACGCGGTTCTGGACCAGCACCTGGACCTTGTCGAGATCGGTGCCGAGCTTGAAGGTGATCGTCAGCGACATGGCGCCGTCGGCGCTTGAATAAGACGACATGTAAAGCATGTCTTCGACGCCGTTGATCTGCTGTTCGAGCGGGGTCGAAACGGTGTCCGCGATGGTCTGCGGATCGGCGCCGGGATAGGAGGTGCGCACGACGATGGTCGGCGGCGCGATCTCCGGATACTGAGAGACCGGCAATTGCGTATAGGCAATGCCGCCGACGACGAGGAAGAGGATCGAGATGACCGCCGCAAAGATCGGCCGGTCGACGAAGAAATGAGCAAATCTCATTGTCCGTTCTCCGCGCCGGCGGTCTCAGGCGGAGCGTCCTGCCGTTCCTGCGGCAGTTCGGTCATCTGAGGCGTGATCTTCGAGCCGGGCCGGGCGCGTATCACGCCGTTGACGATGATCGTCTCGGTGCCGTCGAGACCTTCGCGTATGACGCGATAGCCGTAGAGCCGCGGTCCGGGCCTCACGGGTTTGGTCGTAACCTTGCCGTCTGCGTCGACGACATAAACGACGCGTTCATTCTGGTCCGAGCCGATCGCCTCATCGGGCACGAGAATGGCCTTATATGTGTTGGAGGCTGCAACCTGTATGCGACCGAAGAGGCCGGGTTGAAGGACGAAATCAGGATTGGGGAAGCGGGCACGGATGCGGATGGTGCCGCTCTCATTGTCGATCCGGTTCTCGGCGAAATCGAGCTTTCCCTTGAAGGGTTTGGCGGTGGCATCCGAGATGGTGACGGATACATCGACGCCGCCGCCGCCCTGCTGCAGAACCTGGCCCTGTTTGCGCGCCGTGTCGGCGAAATTCAGCAGGCGGCGTTCATCGACGTCAAAATAAAAATCGATCGGGTCGAGCGAAACGATCGTCGTGAGCACCGTCTGGTCGGTCTGCACGAGGTTGCCGGCCGAGATCAGGCGGCGGTCGATGCGGCCGCTGAGCGGGGCCTTAATCTCGGTATATTCCATGTCGAGGGAAGCGCGATCGGCTGCGGCCTGCGCGCCGCGGACATTGGCCTCGGCCGAATCGAATTCGCGGCGGCGATCGTCCAGCGTCTGCGCCGACTGGCTGCCGCTCGATGCGAGCGACTGGGCACGCTTATACTGCGCATCAGCAAAGACCAGGGCGGATTGTGACGCTTCGAGCGTCGCCTTTGCCTGGTTGAGCGCGGTTATGAACGGCCGCTGGTCGATGACGAAGAGAAGGTCGCCCTTCTTCACCAGGGCCCCGTCCTCGAAATGGATTTCCTGCAGATAGCCGCCGACACGCGAGCGGACGGAGACTTCATCGACCGGTTCGAAACGGCCGATGAACTCGTCATTGTCGACCACATCGCGCACCACCGGTTTTGCGACGGTGACAGGAGGAGGAGCAGCCGGTGCACCCTGCGCCATCGCGGCCAGAGGCATGAACGTGGCGATGCAGCCAAGCACCAACATCTGTCGAAGCACGTAAGTCATACCGGTCCTCCAATCTCGACGGCCGATCGACTGCCGACGAACCTAAGATGAAGTGATGCTATTCAGGTCTTTGATTTGAACGAAGGCCTTGGCCCCCGTGATCTCTCCCGGCGTTCAATCCTTGGTAAGGAAGGCCGGCACGCAATGCACATCGGAAAAATCGTGACGCTATGGAAGTGGATATAAACGGCAGCGGCAAAAAATAGCAAATGCCAATTGGCTGCAGTTCCGGAATCCATCAAACTTCATGGACGGCGTCAACTCTCGACGATCTCGTCGCGGCCGGGCGGCAGGACGGCGAGTTCGGCCCAATCGAGCTCCTGTTCCAGCATGTGGAAAACATCGTCGTCGATCTCGTCGGCACGACGCATCGCTGCCAGCCTGCGGCGTTTCGCGGCGATGACGCCGCGGCGCTGCTTGTCGAGCCTGCTGACTTCGCGCGGGTGTTTCCCGTCGGCGGCGATCTCGCGCTCGGAGGTATAGACGTCGCGCAGGATGCGGGTGGATTTCTCCTCGCCGCCGGCGAGTTCGGCAAGGGCTGCATCGATCAACGTGACACGAGCTCTGGCGAGGTCGCGGTCCAGGGAGGTGTCGGGGTCGAATTTCAGGAAACGGATCAGCGGCCCGAGCGTCAGGCCCTGGACAATGAGCGTGCCGAGAACGACAGCGAGCGCGCAGAGCAGGATGATGTCGCGATCGGGGAAGTCGATTGGCAGAGCGAGCGCGGTCGCCAGCGTGACGAGGCCGCGCATGCCGCACCAGCCGGCAAGCAAGCTGGTCGCGAAGGTGGGAACGGCTTGCTTGGTATAGCCGCGCTCGGCAAGGAAGGTGATGACGCGGTTATAGAGGAGCACCCAAGCCAGGCGGGTGACGATGACGGTGATGAAGACCGCGGCCGCCAAAGTGATTGCGAAATTCAGCCGGCCGGGATCGAGGCCGAGGACGATCTGCCGGGCCTGCAGGCCCATCAGCAGGAAGGCGAGCACGTTGAGCAGGAAGACCGCGGCTTCCCAGACCGAATAGGAATGAATGCGGTGGCGGGCGGTCTGCCGCTCGGGCATGTAGCGGGCGATGACCATGGCATAGACGACGATCGCCAGAATGGCCGAAAGGTGCAGGTGCTCGGCGATGATCCACGTGCCGAAGGTGGCGACGAATTCGAGCAGGGTGCCGCCGAGCGTGCCGGCGAGCCTGAGGCCGACGACCATGTAGAGGCGGCCCATGAGATAACCGAGGATGAGGCCGCCGGGCACGGCGAGCGCCAGTTCCGCCAGGGCGCCGGCGAAGAAGGCGGGGCTTGCGGCGGCTGTCACGGCGGCGCTGAAGATTAGGAGTGCCACGGCATCGTTCAGGAGGCTTTCGCCCTTAAGGATCACGTAGGTCTGACGCGGCAGGGTGAAGCGGTCGAGCATGGCGGTTGCTGCCGCCGCATCCGGCGGCGCGACGATGGCGCCGAGCGCCACGGCTGCGGCAATCGGCAGGCCTGCCATCGTCACGCCGACGATGGCAACTGCTGCGGCCGTCAGGATCACGGCGATGGCGGCGAGCGAGAACAGCGGCAGCCAGTTGCGTCGCAATGTCCTCGGCGGCAGATCATAGGCGGCGTCGAAGAGCACAGGCGCGATCAGCAGCGCCAGTGC
Organism: Rhizobium binxianense; assembly: GCF_028994275.1. NCBI lineage: Bacteria > Pseudomonadati > Pseudomonadota > Alphaproteobacteria > Hyphomicrobiales > Rhizobiaceae > Rhizobium > Rhizobium binxianense. The sequence continues at coordinate 3,244,300 of NZ_CP118713.1, read as the reverse complement.
AAGTTCGGGATCGATCGCGACCTCGGGCGCCCAGGGCACGGCGGCGACGATGACGCCGGCGATCGCCAGCATTGTCGGATAAGGGATGCGGAACTTCCTGGAAAATTGCAGAAAGACGATCGCCACCAGCAGCAGCGTCAGCATGCTTTCGAAGAACGCCATCGATCTCCCCAATGCGGCACCTCCGGCGGAGGCGACGACTACAGGCAGAGTTAGGGCGGAGGCTGGCCACGGCTACTGTCCGGAGTCTCGAAATGGTTGCACGAGGGAGCCGCGGGATGGCTCTACCGGCCTGCGGCATTTTCGCGGCGGCGGGCGAATCTACCGCTCATGCCCTTGTGCATTGCACAAGCTCAATATATCTACCGATATTATAAGTAAGCTTATAAATAATGATCGCAGGTTTTCATGAGCGCCACTCCGACCCTTGGTTTCCTTCTCCACGACGTCGCGCGACTTCTGCGCAAGCGGTTCGAGCAGCGTGCGAAGTGCCTGGGGCTGACCCGGTCGCAATGGCAGACGCTTGCCTATCTCTCGAATAATGAAGGCATTCATCAAGGCGGTCTTGCCGAAATCCTCGAAGTCGAGCCGATCACGCTGGTGCGCATTCTCGACAAACTCGCCGAACGCGGTCTGATCGAGCGCCGCCAGCACCCGACCGACCGGCGCATCTGGCTGCTCTATATGCGCGAGGAGGCGCACCCGCTGCTCGCCGAAATGCGCGAACTCGGGGATGTAACCCGCGGCGAGGCGCTGGAAGGCATCTCCGTCGAGCAGCGCGAACAGCTTTACCAAATCCTCTCCGTAATGAAGACGAACCTGGTGCAGGCTTGCCGAACACCGGTCGAAGAGAATGAGACGAACGATGGCTGATCAACCCTCCCTCCGCGTCGTTGCCGACGCTAGTGCCAAGACATCTGTCGAAGAAAACCAAGCCAAACAGCAGGAAACGGTAGCCGAAGCGCCTTCATCCAATTCAGCGCCGGCTGCCGCCGTGGCTGCGCCTGGCGGCAACAAGGTCCGCCGCCGGCGCAGTCTCACGCGGCCGATCCTGTTTGCCCTGCTGCCGGTGGCGCTCGTCGTCGGCGGTTATTATTACGTGAATGGCGGCCAGGTGATGTCGACCGACAACGCCTATATCCAGGCCGATATGGTCGGGCTCACCACCGATGTCTCGGGGATCGTCGAACGGATCAATGTGCATGAGAACGAGGCGGTCAAGGCGGGGCAGGTGCTCTTCAGCCTGCGCTCGGATTCTTTCAAGATTGCGCTCGATGGCGCCAAGGCGCAGCTCGGAGCGCAGCGCAACCAGATCATGAATCTCAAGGCGAGCTACCAGCAGTCGCTCGCCGAGATCACGCAGGCGCAAGCCGACATTCCCTATTACCAGGATCAGTTCGACCGGCAGCAGAACCTCGTCAACAATGGCAGCGCGACGCAGTCGGCCTATGACGAGGCCAAGCACAATCTGGACGCGGCTCGGCAGAAGGTTGCCGTTGCCAAGGCGGAAGCCGCAACGACGCTCGCCCAGCTCGGTGGCGTTGCCGACCAGCCGGTCGAGGAAAACCCGCTCTACCTGCAGGCCAAATCGCAGGTCGACAATGCCCAGCGCGAACTCGACCACAGCATCGTAAAGGCACCGTTCGACGGCATCGTCACCAATGTCAATGCGCTGCAGGTCGGCTCCTATCTGCAGCCGTCGCAGCAGGCCTTCTCGCTTGTTGCCACCGATCATCTGTGGATCGCCGCCAGCCCGAAGGAAACCGAGCTGACCTACGTCAAACCCGGCCAGATAGCCGAGATCTACGTCGACACCTATCCGGGCGTGACATGGAAGGGCAAGGTCGAGAGCATCAGCCCCGCCTCCGGCTCCAGCTTCTCGCTGCTGCCGGCGCAGAATACCACGGGCAACTGGGTGAAGGTCGTCCAGCGCATTCCGATGCGCGTCAGCATCGAAGATACCGAAGGCAAGCCGCCGCTCCGTGTCGGCATGAGCACGGTGGTCGATGTCGAAACTGGCCATGCCCGCGGCCTCCCCGATTCCCTCAATAAGCTTCTGGGCCGGCCTCAGGGCAAGGACCATGAGTAACGCTTCCGCATCTGCAGCGACGCCCGTTGCCAATCGAGGCGCAATCACGGCCTGCGTCATTCTCGCCGTCATTATGCAGGCGCTGGACACGACGATCGCCAACGTGGCGCTGCCCTATATCCAGGGCAGCGTGTCGGCTTCGGCCGATCAGATCAACTGGGTCCTGACCTCCTATATCGTCGCGGCGGCGATCATGACGCCGCCATCCGGCTTCCTCGCCGCCAAGTTCGGCCGCAAGCGCGTGCTGCTCGTTGCCATCGCCGGTTTCGTCGTTGCCTCCGTGCTCTGCGGCCTGGCGCAATCGTTGAACCAGATCGTCGCCTTCCGCCTGCTGCAGGGCCTGTTCGGCGCATCGCTGGTGCCACTGTCCCAAGGCATCCTTCTCGATATTTATACCGTGGAGGAGCGTGGTTCGGCCATGGCGCTTTTCGGCGTCTCGGTCATGGTCGGGCCGGTCCTCGGCCCGGTCATCGGCGGTTGGCTGACCGACAATATCAGCTGGCGCTGGGTGTTCTACATCAACGTGCCGATTGGCGCGCTGGCTTTCGCCGGTATCGTCATCTTCGTTTCGGAAACGAAGAGGGATGCGCTCGCCAAGCTCGACTGGTTCGGCTTCGGGATGATGAGTCTGTTTATCGCCGCGCTGCAGCTCTTCCTCGACCGCGGTGAGCAGCTCGACTGGTTCTCCTCGGGCGAGATCATGCTTGAAGCGATTATCTCAGCCGCCGCATTCTATCTCCTTCTCGTGCACACGCTGACGGCGGAGAAATCCTTCGTCAATCCGAAGCTGTTCCTCGACCAGAACTTCACGATCAGCATGATCTTCATCTTCGTGGTTGGCGTCACCTATCTCGCCTCGCTGGCGCTGATGACCCCCTATCTGCAGACGCTGATGGGTTATCCCGTCATCACCGCCGGCATCGTCATGGGGCCGCGCGGCCTCGGCACCATGCTCTGCATGTTTATTGTCGGGCGGCTGATCGGCAAGGTCGACACGCGCTTGCTGCTGGTGCTCGGCCTCGGCCTGACCGCCTGGGCGATGTACGACATGACCGGCTGGACGCCCGATGTTTCGCAATGGACGATCGTCTCGGTCGGCTTCATCCAGGGCGCCGGTCTCGGCTTTCTCTTCGTGCCGCTGACGACAATCGCTTTCGCCACGCTGCCCGCCCATATGCGCGGCGACGGCACCGGCCTCTACAATCTGTCACGCAACATCGGTTCGGCGGTCGGCATCTCGATCGTCTCGGCACTGATCGTCGAGAACACCCAGAGCAATCATGAATCGATCGCGGCCTATGTGACGCCGTTCAACCATGCCTTCAACGCGGTGGCGGCACAGGGGCTCAGTCCGCTGACCGCCGCCGGACGGGCCTCGCTCAACGAGGTCATCACGCTGCAATCGACGATCATCGCCTATATGGACGATTTCAAGCTGCTGATGCTGATGTCGCTTGCTGTCATCCCGCTGGTGCTCTTGCTGCGCAAGCCGAAAGCTGCGCCCGCCGTCGACCATAGTGCTGTCATGGAATAATCAGCGGAACGGCTTGCTGAGATAACGCGATCCCTGAATGCCGAAGCGCCATGGAGCTTCGGCATTTTTCGTGATGCCGATGCGTTTTCCCGAGACTACAGGCACCGGCGCCGACGGCGCGATCGCATAGGGCGGGCAATCGAGCAGCCTGTCGTTGATCCCGATATCGATGCCGAGCGCCTGGCAGAGTTTGCCCGGACCGCTGCAGAGCGAGGTTAGTGTATCGGTGCCGCGCCGCTCCATCATGAGAGGGATTCCCGTTTCCGGCTCTAAGGCGCGGATGAGGGCAGCCGAGCCCGGATGGCAGACGAAATTCAGGCACCAGTACATGCCGTAGATGCGGTAGATGTAGACGTTGCCGGGCTTGCCGTACATGGCGCCGTTGCGCTTGGTAGGGCCGCGGAAGCTGTGGGAGGCCTCGTCGTCGGGGAAATAGGCTTCGGTCTCGGTGATGCGGCCGCCGACACCATCGACGGTCAGGTGGCAGCCGAGCAGTTCGCGAGAGACGGTGATCGCATCGCGGTCGAAAAACGCCCTGAGGCTTTCGCCGGTGAGCGTGCCGGCGCCGATCGCACCCGTTGTCGTTCCACCATCGGTCATGACCGAGGCAGATAACATCCGATGCATCCGCCGTCATCCCAAAACCGCTTGACGCTTTTGGCGACGGGCGTCAGCGGCCGGCATTCGGATCGCGCATCGGGATCGAGGGTGATGTGACCGAGACCGGGTCGCTTGCCGGGAAGGAATCTTCCAGGCCCTCCTCCAGTTCTTCTTCGAGCAAGGCGGGATCCTTGCTGCGCGCGCCGTTGCTATGGGTCGGTTCGATTGCCGCCGCAAGCAGGGCCTTGGCCCGCAAGACGGCGTTTTCCGCCGTCAGCTCAGGCGTGCTCCGCAGCGTCACGGCAATGCTGTCTTCGCCTTCGCCGCCGAATTCGACGACGAAGCCGTCTTCCGTCTGGTAGACGGTGATATCGCTGAGTGCCACGGCCGTTCCCCCTAAGCGCATATTAGGAAAGCGCGTTGTAATGAAGCGCGTTTTCGGAATTTTGTCGAGCGAAGACCTTCACCAGCCAATCGATGAAGACGCGCACGCGCGGCGACAGCTGGCGGTTGCGGGGGTAGAGCAGGGAAACCGGTGTCGGGGTCAGCGGGAAATCCTTAAGCACATGGATCAGTGTCCCTTCGGCAAGGTCCTTTTCGGCGTGATAGCGCGGGATCTGGATGATGCCGAGGCCCATCCTCGCCGCTGAAATATAGCTTTCGGCGGCGTTGACGGCAACGGTGGCGGGAATGGTGATGTCATGCACGGTGCCGTCGACGATGAATTCGAGCGGCAGCAGGCCGCCGGTGGTGGAGCGGAAGCCGACCATGCGATGGCCGGCTAGCCGGTCAGGATGCTGCGGCAGGCCATGGGTGGCGATATAGGCGGGAGAGGCGAGTGTGATCTCATCGAGCATGGCGACACGCCGGGCAACCATGTCGCTATCCCCCAACGTGCCGACGCGCAGTACGCAATCGATGCCTTCGCGCACCAGATCGACCAGCCGGTCGCCTTCGCTCATGTAGAATTCGATCTCGGGATAAGTCTCCAGGAAGGATGGCAGGCTCGGCAGAACGAAATGGCGGGCAAGCGTGCCGTGCACATCGACGCGCAGCAGGCCCTTCGGTCTGGCGCCGGCAAAAGCGCCTTCGGCATCCTCGATATCTCCAAGGATCGACAGGCAGCGCTGGTAATAGGCTTCGCCGTCCAGCGTCGGGCTGACATGGCGTGTCGTGCGCTGGAGCAGGCGCACGCCGAGGCGGGCTTCGAGTTGCTTGATCGCATCGGTGACGGTCGAGCGCGGCAGGCCGGTATCCTCGGCAGCAAGGGTGAAGCTGCGGCGTTCCACGACACGGCAAAACACCCGCATGGCATCGAATCTGTCCATCTCTTTGTTCGCCATCCCCGGATAGTGATGCCGAAGAATGCCTGATTATCCGCTTTTGGAAAAGGCGCATCTTCTTCTCATCGAAAACGCGCTGCTGCGCAGACTGAAAGGAGAAAGACAATGACTTCCAACGAAAATGGCAAGGTCGCCCTCGTCACCGGCGCTTCCCGCGGCATCGGCGCGGCAGTCGCTCAACGCCTCGCCAGGGACGGTTTCACCGTCGTCATCAATTATTCCGGCAATGCGGCTCCGGCCGAGGAACTGGCGCGGGAGATCGAGCAGGCCGGCGGCAAGGCGCTGACGGCCAAGGCCGATGTCAGCGAGGCGCAAGCCGTCCGCCGCATGTTCGATGCGGCGGAAACCGCCTTCGGCGGCGTCGATGTGCTTGTCAACAATGCCGGCATCATGATGCTGTCCCCACTCGTCGAGGCTGACGATGCCAACTTCGACCGTCAGATCGACGTCAATCTCAAGGGCACTTTCAATACGCTGAGGGAGGCCGCCAAGCGCCTGCGCGACGGCGGCCGGGTCATCAACTTCTCGACCTCGGTCGTTGGGCTGAAGCTCGAAACCTACGGCGTTTACGCCGCCACCAAGGCTGCGGTGGAAACACTGACGGCGATCATGGCCAAGGAGATGCGCGGCCGCAACATCACCGTCAACGCCGTCGCGCCCGGCCCTGTGGCCACCGATCTTTTCCTCAACGGCAAGTCGGACGAACTCATCGCCCGCATGGCAAAGATGAACCCGCTGGAACGCCTCGGCACACCTGACGACATCGCATCTGCGGTTGCCTTTCTCGCCGGCCCGGACGGCGGCTGGGTCAACGGCCAGACGCTGCGCGCCAATGGCGGGATGATCTGACGAAGACCGGCGGCGGTTTCAGGCCGCCGTCATCGCAATTATGTGAACGCGATTGCGGAGTTTTCCCTTACAATCCTGCGGGGAGTGCGTATATCTGTCTTATCGCGAGAGAGTGGAATTCCCTGCCGCTCTCTCCCGGACCTCCAGAGCCTGCCGCGCCCATCTGCGGTGTGACAGGCTTGATGTTCAAAGTTGTAAATTGCGGCCCGTCGAAGGTTTCCCCTGCCTTCCGGGCCGTATTTGTCTTGGCGCTCAGCCGTCGTTCAGTCTTGCCTCTGCCAGAAGCTTCACCAGCCAGTCGACGAAGACACGGACCTTGTTGCTGAGGTGGCGGTTCGGGGGGTAGACGACGTAGAGCGGCAGCGGATCGCGGCGCCACTCCGGCAGCACGCGGACGAGTTCACCCCTTGCCATCGGCTCACGCGCCATGAAGATCGGCACCTGCGCGATGCCGAGACCCGTCAGCGCCGCGGTCAGATAGGTGCGGCTGTCGTTAACCGAGGCGATGTAACGCGGACTGCTCTCGATCACCTCGTCGTGCCGGCGAAATTCGAAGGGTAGCGTGCGGTTGTTCTGGGCGCGAAAATAGTTGACGGAGTAATGATCGGTCTCCAGATCCTCCGGCCGCTCGGGCATGCCGAATTTCTGGATGTAGCTCGGCGAAGCGCAGGTGATCATCTCGACTTCGGAGACGCGCCGGGCAATCAGCGACTGGTCGGCCGGCGTGCCCCCCCGCAGCGCGCAGTCGACATTTTCCGCGAGATAATCGACCGTGCGGTCGCCGACACCGAGGTCGATGCGGATATCGGGATAACGCAGATAGAAATCGCAGAGTGCGGGAACCACGATCCAATCGGCGAAAGCGCCGGCCATCTCGACGCGCAGCCGCCCGCTCGGCAGGCTCTGCGAATTGGAGAGGCTGCCGTCGAGTTCCTCCAGCTCCGAAATGATCTGGGCGGCGCGTTCGTAGTAAAGCGCGCCGTCCGTGGTCACCATCACCCGGCGCGTGGTCCGATTCAAGAGCTTGGTGCGCAGATGCGCCTCCAGCCCCTGGATGAGATTGGTCACCGTCGCCTTGGGCATGGCGAGCATGTCGGCGGCGCGAGTGAAATTGCCCGTCTCCACGACGCGAATGAAGACGCGCATTGCCGAGAGCTGATCCATCGGTTTGAAATCCGCAGTTTGCGTTGCAGCATTGTTCGATATCTGGAACAGTGTTATCGCGATATAGCTTCTTATTCCTTGGTTGGAATAACAATATCTTTTTTATGCAAAATGCAAGCGGCAGACGTTGTCTGCCTGTGGCTGACGCAGAAGAGACCGGAAGCATGACGGTGGAATGGAAAGATATGATGCTGGATAAGGTGGCCATCGGCCCCGTTTCCGCACGCATCTACCAGGGCGCCGACTACGGCAAGGGTCCGCCCATCGTGCTTTACCTGCATGGCGGCGCCTTTCTCGACAGCGACAAGAACGTCGACCGGCCGGTGGCAATCAGCCTCGCCAAAGCAGGGGCCATCGTTGTCGCTGCCGATTACAGCAGCCTTTCCGGCAATCTGTTTCCGCAGGCGTTGGAAGTCGCCTTCTCGGTTTTCAGCTATCTCGCCAACAAACGCGCCGGTCTCGGTGACCGCAAGTCGCTGCTCTTCGTCGCCGGCGAAGAAGCAGGCGGCAATGTTGCCGCCGGCGTGGCTCTGAAGGCGCGCGACCAGATGCCGGATGCGCTCGACGGCCAGGTGCTGATTTCGCCGCTGCTCGATCCGTTCATGGGCACGTCCTCGATCCGCAAGGCGGATGCCATCGGCATGCGCCGGCGCTGGACGGAGGGCTGGAGCCACTATCTGAGCGGCGGCGGTTGCCACCCTTATGCGGCGCCTTGCCTCTGTTCGCGTATCTCAGGCGTCGCGCCGGCGCTGATATTCACCGCGGAGGACGATCCGCTGCACGACGAAACAATTGGTTACGGTGCCCGCTTGAAACAGGCCGGTGTCGGTGTGCGTCAGCATGTTCTTCCCGCCGGGACGGGCTGGCCCTCGATTTATGGTGGGAAATCCGACGGAGCGCTCGACTGGCAGGAAAACGTCAGCCGCCATTTCGGAAGCTTCCTTCGGGACGTAAGCGTCCAACCGCAATTGCATTGAAGAAGACCTGATATTTCGGCGGCCTTGGGGGCCGCAAGGAGAGCACTGATGACGTCTAGAAGTAAGCGCTGGGCCCTGGTGGGCGCCGGCTTAGGCCTTGTTGCGTCCGTTTCCGGCGCCGCATTGTTTTTCGAATTGCCGATGAGCACGACCGCCACGGCCGCTTCGGCCCCCGCACAGGCTCCCGCTGTGCCGGTGACGGTTGCCGTCGTCGCGGCGCGCGACGTGACGGCCTGGGAAAATTTCTCCGGCCGTCTCGAAGCGGTCGACCGGGTGCAGGTGCGTTCGCGCGTCGCCGGCGCCATCCTGGCGGTGGCTTTCCGCGAAGGGGCGCTGGTGAAGCAGGGCGATCTGCTCTTCACCATCGATCCGGCTCCCTACCAGGCGAGCGTGGCGCAGGCGCAAGGCCAGGTCGCTTCGGCTGAGGCCAAGGTCAGCCTGGCGCAGACCGAACTCGATCGCGGCCGCCGGCTTTCCGACAACCGCACCATCTCCCAGAGCGATCTCGATCAGCGGCAGAGCACGCTGGCAGAGGCCCAGGCGGGGCTGCGTTCGGCGCAGGCCGCACTGCAGTCGGCCCAGCTCGATCTCGATTACACTGAGGTGCGGGCTCCAGTGTCCGGCCGTATCGGCAAGATCGAGGTGACCGCCGGTAACCTCGTGGCGGCCGGGTCGGCCTCGCCGGCGCTGACGACGCTCGTTTCCGTCGATCCGATCTATGCGAGCTTCAATGCCAGCGAAGAGATGGTGACGCGGGCGCTCGCCCAGCTTCCGCAGACGGACAGCGCCCTGCCTCCCGTCGAGCAGATCCCGGTCGAGGTCGGCACGCTGACCGACAGCGGCACGCCGATCAAGGGCAAGCTGCAATTGATCGACAACGAGGTCGATGCATCAAGCGGCACGATTGGCGTTCGCGCCGTCTTCGACAATCCGGGCGGGCGTCTCATCCCCGGCCAGTTCGTGCGGGTGCGCATGGGCCAGCCGAAGGCCGAGAACAAGATCGTCATCAGCGACCGCGCCGTTGGCACCGACCAGGACAAGAAATTCGTCTTCATCGTCGACGATGAGAACAAGGTGGCCTACCGGCAGGTCCAGCTCGGCACACTGGCCGACGGCCAGCGGGTGGTCGAAAGCGGCCTGAACGTCGGCGAGAAGATCGTCGTCAACGGTCTGCAGCGCATCCGTCCGGGTGCCGTCGTCGCACCTCAGATGGAAGAGAAGGTCGCGACCGCGCAGTAAAGACTTCGCCTTCCCCTCTCGGGGAGGGCCGATATCCGAAATGACATGACCCGCCGGCGGCTGCCAAACCGCCGGAGAGGGACGTTGCATCCATGTTCACCCCGGAGAGGGCTTTGATATGAACATCTCCAGATTCTTTGTCGACCGCCCGGTCTTTGCCGGCGTTCTTTCGGTCCTCATCCTGGTTGCCGGCCTGATCGGCCTACGCGCGCTGCCGATCTCCGAATATCCGGAGGTCGTGCCGCCGTCGATCGTCGTGCGCGCTACCTATCCCGGCGCCAACCCAAGCGTCATCGCCGAAACGGTGGCGACGCCGCTCGAAGAGCAGATCAACGGCGTCGAAGGCATGCTCTATATGGCTAGCCAGGCGACATCGGACGGCGTGCTCAACGTCACCGTTACCTTCAAGCTCGGCACCGACCCCGACAAGGCGCAGCAGCTCGTGCAGAACCGCGTTTCGCAGGCCGAACCGCGCCTGCCGGCGGAAGTCCGTTCGCTCGGCATCACGACGGTCAAGAGCTCACCCAACTTCATCATGGTCGTCAACCTCGTCTCCGACGGGAACAGTCATGACATCACCTATCTTCGCAATTACGCGACCCTGAACGTCAAGGATCGACTCGCCCGCATCGCAGGCGTCGGTCAGGTGCAGGTGTTCGGCGCCGGCGACTATTCCATGCGTGTCTGGATCGACCCGCAAAAGGCCGCCGAGCACAATCTTGCCGCCAGCGACATCAGCAGCGCGATCAGTTCCCAGAACATCCAGGCCGCCGCCGGTATCATCGGCGCATCGCCGAGCCAGCCCGGTGTGGACCTGCAGCTCAACGTCAATGCCCAGGGCCGCCTGCGCACGCCCGAGGAGTTCGGCAACATCATCGTCAAGACGGGCGCCAATGGCGAGATCACCCGCCTTCGCGATGTCGCCCGCATCGAGCTCGGTGCTGCCGACTATACGTTGCGCTCGCTGCTCGACGGCAAGCCGGCCGTCGCCGTCGCCGTTCTTCAGGCGCCGGGTTCGAACGCGATCGAGATCGCGGACAATGTGAACGCGACCATGGATCAGCTGCAGCTCGCCATGCCTGAGGGCGTCAAATACGAGATCGTCTACGATACGACGAAATTCGTGCGGGCCTCGATCGAGAAGGTCATCGACACGCTGCTCGAAGCCATCGCGCTCGTCGTCCTTGTCGTCATCCTGTTCCTGCAGACGTGGCGTGCCTCGATCATCCCGCTGATCGCTGTTCCTGTCTCGATCATCGGCACTTTCGCGGTCATGTATGTCTTCGGCTTCTCGATCAACGCGCTCAGTCTGTTCGGCCTGGTGCTGGCGATCGGTATCGTCGTGGACGACGCGATCGTGGTGGTCGAAAACGTCGAGCGCAATATCGAACAAGGCCTGTCGCCGCGGGCTGCCACCTACAAGGCGATGAGGGAAGTCTCCGGTCCGATCGTCGCGATCGCGCTGGTTCTCGTCGCGGTGTTCGTGCCGCTCGCCTTCATCTCCGGCCTGTCGGGCCAGTTCTATCGCCAGTTCGCGCTGACGATCGCAATCTCGACCGTCATCTCGGCCTTCAACTCGCTCACCCTGTCTCCGGCGCTGGCGGCCCTTCTCTTGAAGGGCCATGATCAGCCGAAGGACTGGCTGACGCGGTTCATGGACGCCATCTTCGGCTGGTTCTTCCGCGGCTTCAACCGTGTCTTCGGCGCGGGCTCGAATGCCTACGGCAAGGGTGTGGGTGGGCTGTTGTCGCGCAAGAGCATCGTCATGGTGATCTATCTGGCGCTGGTCGGCGCGACCTACAGCCTGTTCACGACAGTCCCCGGCGGCTTCGTGCCGTCTCAGGACAAGCAGTATCTGATCGGCTTCGCCCAGTTGCCGGATGCCGCTAGCCTCGACCGCACGGAAGACGTCATCAAGCGCATGACCGACATCGCGCTGGCGCAGCCGGGTGTTGCCAATGCGATCGCCTTCCCGGGCCTGTCGATCAACGGCTTCACCAACTCCTCCAATGCCGGCATCGTCTTCGTGACGCTGAAGGATTTCGAGGAGCGCAAGACGCCGGATCTTTCGGGCGGCGCGATCGCCATGGCGCTGAACCAGAAGTTTGGCGTCATCCAGGACGCCTTCATCGCCATGTTCCCGCCGCCGCCGGTCAATGGTCTCGGCACGACGGGCGGCTTCAAGCTGCAGATCGAGGATCGTGCCGGCCTCGGCAATCAGGCGCTCGACGACGCGACCAAGGCCGTTCTTGCCAAGGCCTATCAGACACCCGAGCTTGCCGGGCTGTTCTCCAGCTTCCAGATCAACGTGCCGCAGCTCTATGCCGATCTCGACCGTGCCAAGGCCGAGCAGCTCGGGGTTTCCGTCACCGACGTCTTTCAGACGCTGCAGATCTATCTCGGTTCGCTCTATGTGAACGACTTCAACGCCTTCGGCCGCACCTACAGCGTCCGTGTGCAGGCCGATGCGAAATTCCGCGCCCAGCCGGAAGATATCGGCCAGTTGAAGGTCCGGTCGGCATCGGGTGAGATGATCCCGCTTTCGGCCCTCTTGAAGGTGGAGCCGAGCACCGGTCCGGAGCGTGCGAACCGCTACAACGGCTTCCTCGCTGCCGATATCAACGGCGGTCCGGCACCGGGCTTCTCGTCCGGCCAGGCGCAGGCGGCAATCGAGAAGATCCTGCACGAGACCTTGCCGGCGGGCATCGACTTCGAATGGACGGATCTGACCTATCAGCAGATCCTTGCCGGCAATTCGAGCATCGTCGTCTTCCCCTTGGCGCTGTTGCTGGTCTTCCTGGTGCTGGCCGCCCAGTATGAAAGCCTGACCTTGCCGCTCGCGATTATCATGATAGTGCCGATGGGTGTGCTGGCCGCGCTGACCGGCGTCTGGCTCACCGGTGGAGACAACAATATCTTCACCCAGATCGGTCTGGTGGTGCTGGTCGGCCTATCCGCGAAGAACGCGATCCTGATCGTGGAATTCGCTCGCGAACTGGAGTTTGAGGGCAGGACGCCGCGGGAGGCCGCGATCGAGGCCAGCCGGCTGCGTCTTCGTCCGATCCTGATGACCTCGCTCGCCTTCATCATGGGCGTCGTGCCGCTCGTCGTCTCCACCGGCGCTGGCGCCGAGATGCGCGCGGCCATGGGGGTCGCGGTCTTCTCGGGCATGATCGGGGTGACTTTCTTCGGCATCTTCATGACGCCTGTCTTCTACGTGCTCTTGCGGCGGTTGACGGGCAACCGTCCGCTCGTCCAGCACAAGCCGGACGAACACAAGGAAGAAGAGGCGGAGGTCATCCGGCTGGCGGCGGAATAAACGGAATTCAACCTTCCTTTGTCGAGTAAATCGGGCGGGAACTTCGGTTCTCGCCCGTATCGTTTTCAGAGCATGATGCCGAAAAGTGTGCGCGGTTTTCGGACGACATCATGCTCTATCCAAGGACACACCACAAAAGTGCTTTGCGCCAGTCAAAACGGTTTGCAACCGGGGGCGAGGGGACTATCAAAGACGGACAACAGTTGGGAGGACTGAATGACAGGGAGTAGAGGTCATGACGGCAGGCGGATCGCCTTTCTCGGCACCGGCCTGATGGGCGCGCCGATGGCCCGCCGGCTGCTGGGCGCGGGCTTTGCCGTCACCGTCTGGAATCGCGATCGGAGCAAGGCCGAAGCACTGGCGGGAGACGGCGCGGTCCTAGCGGAAACGCCCATCGATGCCGCTGCGGGCGCCGACGTCGTCATCACCATGCTGACCAATGCCGAAGCGGTGAGGGACGTGCTGTTCGACCGTGGCGCGGCCAGTGCGATGGCGCCGGGCGCCACTGTCATCGACATGAGTTCGATTGCCCCGCATTTTGCCCGCGATCATGCAGCAGGGCTTGCCGAACGCGGTATCGCTCATGTCGATGCCCCGGTTTCCGGCGGCGTGGTCGGGGCGGAAGCCGGTACGCTGGCGATCATGGCGGGCGGCGACAAGGAGGTGATCGACGGGCTTGCTGATGTCTTTGCGCCGATGGGGCGCGTGACCCGCGTCGGTCCAAGCGGTGCGGGCCAGCTTGCCAAGCTTGCCAACCAGCAGATCGTCGCGGTGACGATCGGTGCCGTTGCCGAAGCGATGATGCTGATTGCGGCCGGCGGCGGCTCGCCGGCGGCCTTCCGCGACGCCATTCGCGGCGGCTTTGCCGAGAGCCGTATCCTGGAACTTCACGGTAAGCGCATGGTCGAGCGGCAGTTTACGCCGGGCGGTTCGTCCAGCAACCAGCTGAAGGATCTGAACGCCGCCATGGAGACGGCCGGCAGCCTGTCGCTGACGCTGCCGCTGACTGCGGCGGTGCATGCCGAATTCAGCGAATTCGTCGCCAACGGCAATGGCGAAAAGGATCACAGCGGCCTGCTTCTCCATCTTGAAGAGAAGAATGGCCGGCCGGGAGGAAAGCAGTGACCGACAGCCATTCGCCGCCGCGGCGCCTGCGTTCGCAGGACTGGTTCGACAATCCCGATCATATCGACATGGCCGCGCTCTATCTCGAGCGTTTCATGAATTACGGCATCACGCCGGAGGAACTGCGTTCCGGCAAGCCGATCATCGGAATTGCCCAGAGCGGCAGCGATCTCACGCCTTGCAACAGGGTGCATGTCGATTTGGCCAAACGCGTGCGCGACGGCATCCGCGATGCCGGCGGCATTCCGATCGAGTTTCCGACGCACCCGATCTTCGAGAACTGCAAACGCCCGACGGCCGCACTTGACCGCAATCTCGCCTATCTCGGCCTCGTTGAAATTCTCTATGGCTATCCGCTTGACGGTGTGGTGCTGACCACCGGCTGCGACAAGACTACGCCTTCGGCGATCATGGCTGCTTCGACGGTCGATATTCCGGCGATCGTGCTCTCCGGCGGCCCGATGCTCGACGGCTGGCACGAGGGGGAATTGGCGGGCTCCGGCACGGTGATCTGGCGGATGCGGCGGAAATATGCGGCTGGCGAGATCGACCGGGAGGAGTTTCTTCAGGCGGCGCTCGACTCGGCTCCTTCCGTCGGCCACTGCAATACGATGGGCACCGCTTCGACGATGAATGCGCTGGCCGAGGCGCTCGGCCTGTCGCTGACCGGCTGCGGCGCCATTCCCGCCGCTTACCGCGAGCGCGGCCAGATGGCCTACCGCACCGGCCGGCGCGCCGTCGAGATCGTGCTCGAGGATCTGAAGCCGTCGGATATCCTGACGCGTGAGGCCTTCCTCAATGCCATCCGCACCAATTCGGCGATCGGCGGGTCGACCAACGCCCAGCCGCATCTGGCGGCGATGGCCAAGCACGCCGGCGTCGAACTCCATCCCGACGACTGGCAGGTGCACGGCTTCGATATTCCGCTGCTGGCCAATGTCCAGCCGGCGGGCGCCTATCTCGGCGAGCGCTTCCATCGCGCCGGCGGTACGCCGGCGATCATGTGGGAACTGCTGCAGGCCGGAAAGCTCGACGGCGACTGTCGCACGGTGACGGGCCGGACGATGGCCGAGAACCTGGAGGGCAAGGAAGCGCGCGACCGGGAGGTCATCAAGCCGTTCGCCGAACCGCTGAAGGAGCGGGCGGGCTTTCTCGTTCTCAAGGGCAATCTCTTTGATTTCGCCATCATGAAAATGAGCGTGGTTTCGGAGGATTTCCGACGGCGCTATCTTCAGGAGCCCGGGCGTGAAGGCGTCTTCGAGGGCAGGGCGGTGGTCTTCGAAGGCTCCGAGGACTATCACAAGCGCATCAACGAACCCGACCTCGGCATCGACGAAAATACCATCCTCGTCATCCGCGGCGCCGGACCGATCGGCTGGCCGGGTTCGGCTGAGGTCGTCAACATGCAGCCGCCGGATCACCTGCTGAAACGCGGCATTCGCAGCTTGCCGACAATCGGCGACGGACGTCAGTCGGGCACGGCGGACAGCCCGTCGATCCTCAACGCGTCGCCGGAAAGTGCCGTCGGCGGCGGTCTTGCCTGGATTCGCACCGGCGATATTATCCGCATCGACTTCAACCATGGGCGCTGCGATATGCTGGTCGACGAGCCCGAGATCGAACGGCGCAAGGGCGAGGGTATTCCGCCGGTGCCGGCGGATGCGACGCCGTGGCAGCAGATCTACCGCCGCTCGGTCACGCAATTGTCGGACGGCGCGGTGTTGGAGGGGGCGACGGAATTCCGCCAGATCGCCAAAAACCCGCCACGACATAACCACTGATCTTGACGTGCCGGAGACTGCAAGTCCTTTGATCCAAAAGAGGAAGCCGTAACGAACAGTTCACCTAGTCACGAGTTCGATCATCAGAACAAGGCTTCTTTAATGCCGGCTTGAGACCATATTGCCGTTATGCAAAGCTTCTAAGGCTGAGACCGCGTTGCCAGAGAATAAAGCCACACGATCCGAACGAGAATTTCAGGATCTTCTGCGTCGGCTCGAACTCGCTCTCGATGCATCCCAGATCGGTGTCTGGGAGCACAGTATCGAGCAAGACGGGATCTTGTGGGATGCGCAGATGCATCGTCTTTACCAGACTGGGGAGACTTGCCGTCTGGTGCCGGCATTGCTTTGGTCGAACGCGATCCATCCCGACGATCGCGAGCGAGCCGCACGCGACTTCGATGAGGCGATTGCAACACGGGGCGCCTATAATTCGCAATTTCGAATCGTACTGCCGAGCGGCGAAATCCGCCATCTGCGCTCACGCGCGCATTTCTACGTGGATGCGGAGGGGCTGCCCTCCTTCATCGGCGCCGAATGGGATGTGACCGCCGACGTCCTGCTCAACGCGGAGCTGGCGCGGCAGAGAGTGGTGGCCGAGGCGAGGGCGCTGGCGCTCGAGGAAAGCAATGCGCGCATCGAGCATGTCGCCGATCACGATTATCTCACTGGCTTGCCCAACCGACGTCTTCTCGACAAGCGGCTCACCGAGCTGCCTTCAGACAAAAGCATCACGACGCTTGGCGTGCTGCATCTCGACCTCGACCAGTTCAAGCAGATCAACGACAGCCACGGTCATGCGGCAGGTGATGCCGTGCTCAGGGCCGCAGCCCTTCGCATCACCGCCGCCATTCCTGCCAATGGCATGGTCGCCCGCGTCGGCGGCGACGAATTCGTCATCGTGCTGGTCAATTTCAGCGATCTCACTGAGCTGAAGCTGATTACCGAGGATCTCCAGCGCCGGCTGCGCAAGAAGATCCGCTTCGGTCAGGAGATGCTGCAATCCGGTGCCTCGATCGGCGTTTCCTGGAGCGGCGATCGGCGGGCGCGCAACCTGCTGGCTGAATCCGATCTGGCGCTCTACCAGGCCAAGAAGCTCGGGCGCAACCGCGTCGAATTCTTCACGCGGCAGCTGCAGGAGGATCTGCGCGCCAAGCGTCGCCTCGCCGAAGAGCTGAAGCTCGGGCTGGAGCGCGGCGAGATCGTTCCCTATTATCAGGTGCAGCTCGACGCCCGGACGCGGAAAGTCATCGGCTTCGAGGCGCTGGCGCGCTGGAAACATCCCGAGAAGGGTGTACTCGCCCCGGGGATATTCCTGAAGATCGCCGACGAGCACGGGCTTGCGGCGGAGATCGACGCGGCGATCCTCAAAAGCGTTCTGGAAGACCGGCTGTTCTGGTCGTTGCGCGGCCTTGCGGTCCCGCGCATCGCCGTCAATATCTCGGCATCGCGCCTCGCCGATCCGACGTTGCTCGGCAAGCTGAGGAAACTCGACATCCCGCCCGGCGAGATCGTCTTCGAACTGGTCGAGACGATTTTCCTCGACGACAGCGACGAAAAATTGCTCGATCATATCGGCGAGATCAAACAGATGGGCATCGACATCGAGATCGATGATTTCGGATCCGGTCACGCCTCGCTCATCGGTCTGGTCAAGCTGCGGCCGAAGCGGCTGAAGATCGACCGGCAGCTCATCGCCGAGGTCGTCAGCTCCGCCGAGCAGCGGCGCGTGGTGGGCTCGATCGTGGAAATCGCCAAGGCGCTCGACGTCGAGGTGATCGCCGAGGGCATCGAGACCGAGGCGCATGCCGTCGTGCTGGCTGAGCTTGGCTGCGATGGCTTGCAGGGTTACGCGTTCGGTTATCCCGCACCGGCGGCCGAGACCGCTCTTCTTTTCTCACCGATGGCGAGCGGGATCGAAAAGCAGAAGTCCGCAATGAGCGGAACGGCCCGGTGATCCGTCAGCGGGCGCCCGCCGTCGCGCCCGGTTGCAACAGCGTTTTTCCGGCTTGCGGAAGTGATGTCGGCCGAAATGCTTTACCAGCCTTTCGGGCCGGGAAGGCGATACTTTTCCGGCGCGGCGGTTCATTCGCAGCGGCCGGAAGATAATTGGCGCGCAAGTAATTTTCTTGAGCTTGCATCGGCATTGTTTCATGGTAATGCGGAAACGAAGTTTTCTGCATTACATCGAAAAATGATTAGCTTGGACCTGACAATTGCTTTGCCGTTGCCGGCATGGATTTGCGGGACATTCAATCTGGGAAGGTCGCATGAATTCGGAATTTGCCGTTCGTTCGATGCGGCCCGGCGAACTGGAGCTCGTGCTCGAATGGGCGCGTCAGGAGGGCTGGAACCCGGGTCTCGACGATTCGCTTGCATTCCTCGAGGCCGATTCGTCCGGATTCTTCGTCGGCGCCATCGGTGAAGTCCCGGTCGGCTCGATCTCGGTCGTCAAATATGGCGATAGTTTCGCCTTCCTCGGCCTCTACATCGTCCATCCAGATTTCCGCGGCAAGGGTTACGGCAAGGCGATCTGGGAGGTGGGTATCGCCAGCGCGCTAGACCGCACGATCGGTCTCGACGGCGTCGCCGCTCAACAGGGCAACTACCGCAAGGCGGGCTTCGAACCCGCCTATTCCACCATTCGCTACGGCGGCGTCGCCACCTCCTTGCCTGTCTCGACGCTTGCCGCGCAGGCGGTGCTGGATTCACGCCTCGAAGGCTTGCAGCGGTATGATTCGGCGATCTTTCCGCAGCCCCGGGATGCCTTTCTCGCTGCCTGGTGCACCGGCCGCAAGGGCCGTCGTTCGGCGGTGGTGCGCAAGAGCCACAAGATCCGCGGTTACGGTACGATCCGCCGCTGCTACGAGGGTTACAAGATCGGCCCGCTTTTTGCCAACGATGCCGACAGCGCCGCAGCGCTGCTTGCCGAATTGATCCCCGAGGCGAAGGGGGCTGCGATCTTCATCGATATTCCCGCCGACAATCATGAGGCGGTCGCGCTTGCCGAAGGCCTCGGCCTTCAACCGGTGTTCGAGACGACGCGCATGTATCGCGGGCCGGCGCCGGCCATCCCGCTGAAGCACGTCTTCGGCGTGACGACGCTGGAGCTCGGTTAGTTAATCCATCGGCGAGGCCGGCACGGTCGAAGCGGACGCTTTCGGCCGGCCCTTTTCGGCGATCGCGATGCCGCCTAGCGTCAGCGCCAGCGCGACTGCGTGAAAGGACTGAAGCGTCTCGCCGATCAGGGCGACGGAAAGCAGCGTGCCGAACACCGGCACCAGATTGATGAAGAGGCCCGCCCGATTGGCGCCGATTGCCTCGACGCCCTTGATATAGAAAATCTGCGCCAGCAGCGATGGGAATATTGCCGTGTAGAGGGTGATGCCCCAGCCGGCCTGATCCGGCCATTGCGCCGCCCCTCGGCCAAGTTCCCAAAGGAGCAGCGGCACCGACGTCAGCATGGCGGCGAAGGCCGGGAAGGCCATCAGCGTGCGCCAGTCGACCGGCGGCTTCCAGCGCAGGAAGATCGTGTAGAGCGAATAGGCAGCAATGGCGATCAGCATCAGCCCGTCTCCGCGATTGAGCTGCAGCTGCCACAGCGTGGTGAGGTCGCCATGGGCTGCCGTCAGCGCCACGCCGACCAGCGTCATGCCGAAGCCGAGGCATTGCGCCAGCGAGATGCCGGTGCGGAAAAGCACGAAATTCAGCAGGAAGATCAGCATCGGAATGCCGGCCTGCTCGATGGCGACATTGATGGCCGTCGTATATTGCACGGCCGAATAAAGCATGGCGTTGAAGAGGGTATAGCCGATGGCGCCGTAGCAAAGGAGCAGCGGCAGGTTCTTCCTCGCCACCGGCCAGTCCTTCTTCAGCTGGGGCACGGAGATCACGGCGATCAACGCGACGGCGAGGAACCAGCGCAGGAAGGTCAGCATCATCGGGCTGATATGCCCGATCGCGAGCTTTCCCGCGACGGAGTTGCCGCCCCAGCAGAGGGTGGCGATGACGAGGCAGATATAGGCCGTGGCTTGCAAGAGCGTTCTTCCCGTCTTTCCGCGATCGTCGTCCGGTGTTTTGTGACGGGCAATAGCCTGCCGCCTGCTGATTTGTCACGTAAAAAGCCCAATCTACTGTGACAACAGGGTCGCTTTCCCAAAAACAAAGCTTTATAGATGCGCGGGTTTGAGCAGGTGCGCGGTTCTGCGCCGGTAACAGGAAGAGTTGGATGACGAACGTAGTCGTGGTCGGTTCGCAATGGGGTGACGAAGGCAAGGGCAAGATTGTCGACTGGCTTTCGGAGCGTGCGGATATCGTTGTGCGCTATCAGGGCGGACACAATGCCGGCCATACGCTCGTCATCGACGGCACGAGCTACAAGCTCTCGCTCTTGCCGTCCGGCGTTGTGCGCCCGGGCAAGATGGCTGTCATCGGCAACGGTGTCGTCGTCGACCCGCATGCGCTGATCGCCGAGATCGGCCGGCTGGAGGCGCAGGGCGTGACGGTTACGCCTGACAATCTGCGCATCGCCGACAATGCGACGCTCATTCTTTCCCTGCACCGCGAGCTCGACGCGATGCGCGAGGATGCTGCGTCGAACAGCGGCACCAAGATCGGCACGACACGCCGCGGTATCGGTCCGGCCTATGAAGACAAGGTCGGCCGCCGTGCCATCCGCGTCATGGATCTTGCCGATCTCGACAGCCTTTCCGGCAAGGTCGACCGTATTCTGACCCATCACAATGCGCTTCGCCGCGGCCTCGGCGTTGCCGAAGTCAGCCACGAGGCGATCATGGAAGAGCTGACCTCGATCGCCGATCGGGTGCTGCCGTTCCGTGATACCGTCTGGCTCTTCCTCGACAAGGAGCGCCGCAAGGGGTCCCGCATCCTCTTCGAAGGTGCACAGGGCAGCCTGCTCGATATCGACCATGGCACCTATCCTTTCGTCACGTCGTCGAACACCGTGGCCGGTCAGGCCGCGGCCGGTTCCGGCATGGGGCCCGGCTCGCTCGGCTACATCCTCGGCATCACCAAGGCCTATACGACGCGCGTCGGCGAAGGCCCGTTCCCGACCGAGCTGAAGGACGCGATCGGTGAGTTCCTGGGCGAAAAAGGCCATGAGTTCGGCGTGGTGACCGGACGCAAGCGGCGCTGCGGTTGGTTCGACGCCGCACTCGTGCGCCAATCGATTGCCACCAATGGCATCACGGGCATCGCGCTCACCAAGCTCGACGTGCTCGACGGTCTCGAGGAATTGAAGATCTGCGTTGGCTATATGCTCGACGGCGAACAGATTGATCATCTTCCGGCAAGCCAGGGAGCGCAAGCTAGGGTCGAACCGATCTACATCACGCTGGAAGGCTGGAAGGAATCGACCGTCGGCGCCCGCAGTTGGGCGGATCTGCCGGCACAGGCGATCAAATATGTTCGCCAGGTCGAAGAGCTGATCGGGGCGCCTGTCGCGCTCCTGTCCACCAGCCCGGAGCGGGATGATACGATACTTGTGACCGATCCGTTTGAGGATTAAGCTCACGGGTCACTGTGGAGGATGGTTCGGTAGGGTACCGGACTTCTTGAGAAAGTACTGATGGCGGATTTTATTGCAGTCATTCGGCGGGCCGTTGACGGCTTGGCTGAGAATACCCCCGAGATGCGGGTGAAAGTCTACGAACGTGCCCGCGGCGCAGTGCAGCGGCAGCTCGAGAATATGAAGCCGCGTCCGCCGGAAGCCATGCTGCAACGCCAGCTCGAAAAGCTCGAGGCTGCCATCCGCGAAGTGGAAGGCGAACACTCCGAGGCACTGCCGCTCGATGAGCCGGTTGCCGCCGCGCTGGAATCCGCAGAAGAACAAGCGGTTCACGACGAAAGCGAACCGGCGCCTGCGCCGGAGACTGATGTCGAGGAGCCGGTTGACGCAGCTTATGCCGAGCCGCAGACGGCCGAGGCCGCCGACGAGCCCGATCACCTGGAAGCTGCCCCACCTGGGGACGCTGAGGAAGAGGTCGCTGCCGAAGAACCCCTTTCCGCGGAAACTCCTGTTTCCGCCGAGACATACTGGCATCCCTCGCATGAGGAGGAAGCGCCGGCCGAGGAATGGCATGCCAGCGAGGCGCGCGGCGTCGCCGCCGAGGATGTGCGGGCCGAACATCATGGCTGGCAGCCGTCCGCCGGGGATCGCGACGCGCAAGCCGACGAATACCATGCTGAAGAGCAGCATCCCGTGGAAGCCGAGGAGGTTGCGGCTGAAGATGAGGTTGCGGCTGAGCCGGTGCCCGTGGAAGATGATGAGCCGGAGGCCGAGGAGGCTTACCAACCCGTCGAGCCGCTTCAGCCGGTTACGCGCGGCATAGATCATGCATCGAACCGGCTGGTGGAGCCGGTCGCCAATTTCGATCGTCCGCAGGAATTTGTCGAGCACAGCCGCGAGGAGCCGCTGCAGGCTGACGCCGCGGCGCATTTCGATCCCGTCTGGGCCGAGCCCGCCGCCGAAACGCCGGCTCCGGCGCCAAAGGAAGCGGAGACCGAATGGGCGGAAGAGGAACTCCGGCAGTATTCGCAGACGGCGCCGATCACTCCGGATACCTCGGCGCGCGCCTTTGAGGAGGTGATATCGAGCCTCGAAAAGGCGGCACCTGCGGCCGTCATGCCGGCGGCCAAGGAAAGTTTCTCCTGGGAGACCGCAGCCTTCGACGATCTGCCGCCGATCGAGGCCGGCAGCAATAAGAAGACGCCAGTCGCCTCGCATTTCGACGATGTCGATATCTTCGCGGAAGTGCACAGCGGCAAGCCGGCGGCCGCAAGCGGCACGCCGAGCGAGGACTGGCGCGAAGCGAAGGCGCTGCGCGGCTACGACCGCCGCGGCTCGGTCGCCGCTGACGACGATGACGCCAATCGGGGAATGGATATCGATCAGATCGTCGCTTCCAAGCTGCAGGGCAAGAGTTTCCGGATGGAGCCGAAGCGCCGTCGCTTCGGCATCGGCACGGTGATCACCCTCATCTTCGCGCTCATCTTGATCGGTGGCGGCGCCTATGCCGGCTGGATGAACAGAGAGGCGCTGGTGGCGATGGTCGACGGGCTCGTCAGTTCGGCACCGTCGCAGGCGACTAGGAACGAGACGGCGACACCGCCGGCCGGCTCCGCGACGCCTGCCCAGCCGGGTGCGGTGACTCCAGCCAAGCCGACGACACCAGGAGCGCAGAATACTCCCGCGGCGCCGGCGCAGCCGAACCCGAACCCGAACCCGCAGGTGGCGTCGGTGAACAATGACGGCGCGGTGGCCAATTCGAAATTCACCCAGCGGCTGCTGACGGATGGCACCGAGGTCGACAGCGGACCGGCGACGGTGCCGGGAACGCTGACCGCGGAAGGAAAATCGGTCGCCGAACAGAATGTCGCGGCCGCCGATACGCCGCCGCCTGCCAGCGCGCAGGGCGATGCGGCACCGGCCGAAACGCTGACACCGAACGGCCCGGCGGCATCGCCGCAGCAGACCGCTCCCGTCGGTTCGTCGCAAAAGATGTTCCTCTATGAGGAGCGCATCGGCCAAAGCTCGCCGACGGCGATCGAGGGATCGGTCGTCTGGAGCGTGCAGCACGAGACCGGCCAGGACGGACGGCAGGAGGCGACGGTGCAGGGCAACGTCACCGTGCCGGAGCGCAATCTCTCGGCTCTCGTCACCTTCAAACGCAATTCCGATCCGTCGCTGCCGGCAAGCCATCTCGTCGAGATCGTGTTCTCGGTGCCGCCGAATTTCGAAGGCGGCAGCATCGACAGCGTCCAGCGCATCTCGATGAAGCGCACCGAGCAGGACCGCGGTGACGCGCTGATCGCGGTTCCGGCCAAGATCACCGACGATTTCCACATGATCGCGCTCAACGACTATCCCGATGCGCGCAAGGCCAATCTCGACCTGATGTCGACCCGCAGCTGGATCGATATCCCGGTCACCTACCGCAACGGCCGCCGCGCGCTGCTGACCATGGAAAAGGGCGACACGGGAACCGAAGCCTTCAATACCGCGATCAAGGAATGGACTGCGCTCGGGGACGTGTCGACGAGCCAGTGATGGTTTTCCGCAATACCCAGCTTCCCTGACCCTAGGCGGGGCGTTGAGGCTGTGAAAAGTGGATGAAACAGAAAAGGCGGGCCGCAAAGCCCGCCTTCTTCAATTCTGCCACCGCGGCAGGTTTATGCCGTGGCTTCGACGACGCGGACGGCCTTGGCGCGTTCCTGGGCTTCCTTGCGGACAGCGTCCTGCACCTTTTCGAAGGCGCGGACCTCGATCTGGCGGACGCGTTCGCGACTGATGTCGAATTCAGTCGAAAGGTCTTCCAGGGTCACTGGATCCTCGGCGAGGCGGCGAGCCTCGAAGATGCGGCGTTCGCGCTCGTTCAGGACGCTCATCGCTTTCGCCAGCATACGCCGGCGGGTGTCGAGTTCGTCCTGTTCAATCAGCACGTCTTCCTGACTGTCATGGTCGTCCACCAGCCAGTCCTGCCACTGGCCGCTGTCACCTTCGGCCGCTTTGATCGGCGCGTTCAGCGAGGCGTCGCCGGAGAGGCGGCGGTTCATCGAAATGACCTCCTCCTCCGAGACTTTCAGCTTGGTGGCGATTTCCGAGACGTGCTCCGGCTTCAGGTCGCCGTCGTCGATCGCTTGGATGCGGCCTTTCAGCCGGCGCAGGTTGAAGAACAGGCGCTTCTGGTTGGCGGTCGTGCCCATCTTCACCAGCGACCATGAACGCAAGATATATTCCTGGATCGAGGCCTTGATCCACCACATGGCGTAGGTGGCAAGGCGGAAGCCGCGCTCGGCATCGAACTTCTTGACGGCTTGCATCAGGCCGACATTGCCTTCGGAGACGACTTCGCCGATCGGCAGGCCGTAGCCGCGATAACCCATCGCGATCTTTGCGACGAGACGAAGATGGCTGGTGACCAGCTTGTGAGCGGCGTCGCGATCTCCATGCTCGGCATAACGCTTGGCAAGCATATATTCCTGCTGCGGCTCAAGCATCGGAAACTTGCGGATTTCGTCGAGGTAACGATTGAGACCGGCTTCGCCGGCGGTAATGGACGGCAAGGTATTTCGGGCCATAGTGCACCCTCCTAAAGTGAATTCCGGTTCCCGATGGAAACGCGTTCTCGCGTTAAAAAAGGCAAACCGGGACGTGCGGCTCTACTGCGAGCCCGCACTAAATCCATATACAGATAAGTGTGGCGAAACGGCGGTTCAAGTGTGCCGCTCACGCAGGTGTGAGCTGGAAGCAGACTTTATCGCCGCAGTGCCTCGACCAGTTCCACCATATCATCCGGCAGCGGTACTTCGAAATGCATGACTTCGCCGGTGCGGGGATGCTCGAACTGCAGCATGAAGGCATGCAGCGCCTGGCGGCCGAAACCGTTGACGACCTTGCGGATGTCTTCGGGCAGCAGATTGGCCTTGGTCTTGAAGCCGGCGCCGTAAACCGTATCGCCGAGCAGCGGATGGCCGATATGGGCCATATGAACACGGATCTGGTGGGTGCGGCCGGTTTCGAGGTGGCACTCGACCAGCGAGGCCAGCGCCGTCGCATCCGGTTTCTCCTGAAAGCGTTCGATCACCTCGTAATGGGTGATTGCCTCGTCGGCGTCATGACTGTCGGGGCGCTTGACGGCGCGGCGCGTGCGATCGCCGGTGGCGCGGCCGAGCGGCGCGTCGACCGTGCCTGTCAGAGTGCGGGGTCGGCCCCAGACGATGGCCTGGTAGGCCCGCTCGAGCGGCATGGTGCGGCCGTGGTCGGCAAATTGCAGCGACAGGTGGCGATGGGCAATGTCGTTCTTGGCGACGACCATGACCCCTGTCGTGTCTTTGTCGAGCCGGTGGACGATGCCGGGGCGGCGCACGCCGCCGATGCCGGAGAGCGTATCGCCGCAATGGTAGATCAGCGCGTTGACCAGCGTCCCCGTCCAGTTGCCGGGGCCGGGATGGACGACGAGACCTGAGGGCTTGGAGATGACGATGACGTCTTCGTCCTCATGGAGGATATCGAGCGGGATGTCCTCGCCCTGCGGCGTCGGGTCATCCGGTTCGGGCAGCGTGATCTCGAAACTATCGCCGGTGCGCACCTTGCGTTGCGGGTCGGTAACGGGTTGGCCGCGCAGAAAAACCTGGCCGTCCTTGATCAGCGCCTTGATGCGGCTGCGCGAAAATTCCTCGCCGAGCTGCGCCGTCAGCCAGGCATCAAGCCGGCCTTCGGCAGTTTCATCGGCGGTCAGGACTTTTCTATTGCCGGCTGCTTGTTTAAAGGGGTCGCTCAAGACGCTTCTTCTCCGACATATTTTTTTAGAACGGGACGCACAGATGACAGCAATCGAGCCAGACGACCAGGAAGAGAAGCCCCTTGATCCGGCGATGGAAAGTGTCCGGCGCAAGATGGTCCGCCTGCAGATCGTCTCCGGCGCCATCATGTTCGTGAGCCTTATGGCGGTCTTCGGCGCGGTTGTCTACAAGGCGATGCACAGCGAACCGAAGGAGACAGCGGCCACCGTTGCCGCCTCCGGCGTGCCCTCGGATGCGCCGCTTGCGGCGACCGTTTCCCTGCCGCTCGGCTTCAAGGTGCAGTCCACCTCGTTTTCGGCAGGGCAGATCCTGTTCTACGGCGAAACGGTCGAGGGCAAGAGCAAGGCGCTGGTCTTCGACCTCAGAACCGGTCGCACCGTTGCCGACGTCACCGTCGCGGGCAAGTAGGCCGGCATGGCCGCCGTTCCGATCACCATCGACAGCGCCGACGATCCGCGCGTCGCTGAATTCCGTGATATAAGAGAGCGTGACCTGACGGGCCGGGAGAACCGTTTCATCGCCGAGGGCACCGTCGTGCTGCGCATGCTCGCCGAAGCGCATGCGGGAGGCCGCGGCTTTTTTGCCGAGAAGATCCTGCTGCTGCGCAACCGCGTCGACGGCGTACTGCCGATCCTGGAGCGGTTGCCGGCCGATGTGCCGGTCTATGTCGCCGAGGCCGATGTCCTCAACGGCGTCGTCGGATTCCATCTGCATCGCGGCGTTCTCGCGCTCGGCCGGCGGGAGGATCGCGGCGAGGCGGTGCTTCTCGAAGCGCTGCCGGAACAGGCGCTGGTGCTCGTCGGCTGCGGCATTTCCAATCACGACAATGCCGGTTCGATGTTCCGCAATGCGGCGGCCTTCCGGGCGGATGCGGTGCTGCTCGACGAAACCTGCTGTGATCCGCTCTACCGCAAGGCGCTGCGTGTCTCGGTCGGTTCGGTGCTGAGCATTCCGCACCGGCGCGGCGGCAAGGCGTTGGATGTGCTGCTGGCGCTTGCCGAACGGGGTTTTGCCATCTGGACGCTTTCGCCGCATGGCAAGACCGATATCCGCGCCATTCCGGCTTCAGCGCGCATGGCGCTGGTCGTCGGCACGGAGGGGGAGGGGTTGCCGGAGGCGCTGCTTGCGCGCTTCCGGAGCGTGCGCATTCCACAGTCGGAGGAGCTCGACAGCCTCAATGCCGCGACGGCAACGGGGATCGCGCTGTTTTCCATGGCTTCCGCGATGGGGCGGGTCTAACCGCGACAATCGGAACTGATTTTCCCGGGTTTATGAGCGCGCGCCGCGCATCTTTCAGATGCGGGGGGGATTGGCGATGATGGCGGCTGCCCTGTCGGCAAGGCTGACGCGCTCGTTGGGGTTCTTCTCCGCGCCTTCCGGGAGAAGCGTTCGGATCGGCGAGGAGGGACCCTCGTTGAGTGCGGTCAGCGCCACCATGTTGGCGGCGATCGAGGCGATTTCCTCGCGGATCGCGCCATCGCGGCCGGCAACGGCCTTCGCTTTTTGCAGGCGCTCGGCAAGGGCGGCGCTGCGCTTGCGGACATCCTCGCCGATCTCAGCCGTGACAAAGGCGGCGTCGAGCGTGGATGTTGTCGTGTCTTCGGCCGTCAATTCCGCCGGCAGCTCCGCGGCCATCCCGGCATGGCCGGCGTCGCGCAGCACCCGGTTGACCCTGCGGATCTCGGCATTGGCGGCCTTCAACTGTTCCTTCAACTTGGCGACCTCCTGAAGGCGGCGGGCGACCAGGGCCTCCTTTTCGGCGGCGGAAGCGCTCTCTCGCGCTGCCTTGTCCTCGAGGCGGATCACCATATGCTGCTGCTGCGTCAGTTTCTGTTCGGCATCCCTTGCGCGGTTCTGCAAAAGGGTGACGTCTTGGCGCAGCGTATCTCGTTCATCGCGCAGCGCGTTGGCGCGGAATTTCAGGCTCTCCGCCTCGGTTTCGCGTGCCGCCAGGTCGATCCTCAGCCCATCGGTCTGTTCGCCGAGCTTGCTCAGCCGCGTCCTCATGGTCGCCAGTTCGCTCTCCTTGTTGGCAGCGGACTGTTCGGCAATATGCAGATTGGTCTTCAACTGGCTGATATAATTCTCGTCCTTGCGCAGATGCGAGCGCTGCTCGGCGGCTTCGACATGCATCTCGCCGATCTGGGCCCGCAATTCGCCGATTTCGGCGGCAAGCCTGCCGGCATCGATGGCAAGCGCGTCATGGCGGAGCTGGAGCGACAGGGATTTTTCGCGCTCACGCAGAAGGTCCTGGGCGGTCCGGGCATTTTCAGCGGCATAGAGCGCGCGCACCATATCCTTCTGGGCGCGAACCTCCTGCGGGCTCAGCGGCATGGTCGCCTTCAGGCGGTTCTCGGTATACCAGACAATGCGACGGTGCACGGCCGGCGAGACCAGAAAGACGAGGAAGGCCGCGGTCAGGAAGCCCAATCCGAACAAGAGAGCATATTCGATCACGGCGCGGCCATCGGTAAGAAGGTTGATACGGGTTAGCCGCGATGATTAAGCACGCAGGACACGCATGGCAAGGCCACCGATGCGGGCGGTGGCCGATTCCAGCGGTTTGCGGCCTCAGAAGGGGTTCCAGGTCGGTGCCTGGGTAATCTTGAGATAACCGACATTGACACCCAGGCGAGCGCCGACGCCGGTGCGGATGGGCACGACCAGTACGTCATTGTTCTTGAGCAGCGTCATGCCGAAGCCGGCGATCACATAGGCCGAGCCGCTGACGCCGCCGAAGCGGGCATAGATGCCGTTGACGGAGGGCAGGTCGTAGACCAGCATCATCACGCGCGAGCCCTGGCCGCCGTAGTCGAGGCCGAGCGAGGGGCCTTGCCAGTAAAGATTATGTTCGCCGGCGTTTTTGGTGTTCAGCTGGCCTTCGCCGTAGGTAAGACCGGCGATGAAGGCGCCGCCGCCTTCCTGTCCGAGGATGTAGCCATTCGGGAGGCCGTATTTCTGGAAGGCACTCTCGACGACTTTGGCAAGTCCGCCGCTGGCGGAGCCGAAGAAGGAATGGCCGGCATCGACGATTTCCTGCATCGTGTACTGGCCGTTATCCTGGGCGGAGGCGGGTCCGGCAACCATCAGCGAGGAAAAAACGAGGGCCGAAAGCAACCTGCAGAAGCCGATCAATCGGTGCGGAAATCGAGGGCGCATGGTGTCATCCGTTCGTCGTTTGGCTGGAGCGGGCAACCGCTCGCGGCGATTGGTGCATTTTGCGCCGATGATCTTAACAATCGGTTTACCAAATATGGTGTCATTATGGCACCGAATACGACCGCAAACTTCGCGCAATTTTGATGAAGCATATTCCCGGGCGCGATGAAATTGCCGCCCCTCAGGAGACGATGATGTCCAAGAACCCCAATCTCACCTTGTCCGGCCCGGATCTGGCCGCGCTTCTTTGCAGCCGCGTTTGCCACGATGTCATCTCACCGGTCGGTGCGATCAACAATGGGCTGGAACTCCTCGATGAGGGCGGTGCCGATGCCGATGCGATGGATCTGATCCGCACCAGCGCGCTCAACGCTTCCGTCCGCCTGAAATTCGCACGCCTCGCCTTCGGTGCTTCGGGTTCCGTCGGCGCTTCGATCGACACCGGCGAGGCCGAGCGTGCCGCCAAGGATTTCGCCGTCGCCGAGAAGAAGACCGAAGTGATCTGGAACGGGCCACGCGCCATCGTCGCCAAGAACCGCGTCAAGCTGCTGCTCAACCTCTTCCTCGTCGCCTATTCCGCGATTCCGCGCGGTGGCGTGCTCGAGGTGACGCTGGAAAATCCCGAGTTCGATGCCAGGTTCAAGCTCACGGCCAAAGGCAAACTGATGCGCTTGCCGCCGAAATTCGTCGAGATATCGACCGGCGCGATCGAGGAGGCGATCGACGCCCATTCGATCCAGCCCTATTATACTGTTCTTCTGGCGCAGGAGTGCGGAATGACGCTCGATCACAGCGCCAGCGCCGAAGAACTGGTGTTCACCGCGATGGCTGCGGCCGCCTGATTCCTGCGCGTAAAACGAGTATCGGTGTTCGCGCGGTAACGATTCCTTAGCCTGATCGACCTATGCTTGGCTGTTGTTTAGAGGCCCTTGCAAGGACAGATGCGGGGGTAAAGGAGTCGCCATGCAGAGATTCATGATCACCGATAATTCGGACATCGTCCGCAAGGTCGGCAAGCGCATTCTCTCCGAACTCGACTTTCTCGTCAGCGAGGCCTCCAACGCCGGCGAGGCGCTGCAACGCTGCCAGGCGGAGCTGCCGGAATATCTGATCGTCGATTCCGGCATGGAAGGCGCGCTCGACCTGATCGCCGCCATCCGCGCCATGGACGGCGGCAAAGAGGTCAAGATCTACTACTGTGTCGTCGAGGCGGATCTGAAGAAGCTGATGGCGGGCAAACGCGCCGGTGCCACCGACTTCCTGTTGAAGCCGTTCGATCGCAAGATCCTGACCGCCGTCTTCGGAAACCGCGCGATCGCTGCCTGACGGCAATCTCTTCCATGCGCCATGATGCCGAAAGTGCAAGCGCTTTCGGCCGCCGACAGCCTGTTTCGTTGATCGAGATCTCGAGAATTTTGTACTGGTCCAGTCTGAGATCGTCCGCATCGGGCTGCTTCTCATTGCCAGGCCGAAACGAAAAATCCCGCCGGAAGGGCGGGATCTTCGTTGTCCGATAAGGGGATCGGAAAAATCAGGCGGTTTCGGCGTATTCGGCACCATCCGGCTCACGCAGAACGTAGCCACGGCCCCAGACGGTCTCGATGTAGTTGGCGCCGCCGGCGGCGTTGGCGAGCTTCTTGCGGAGCTTGCAGATGAAGACGTCGATGATCTTCAGTTCCGGCTCGTCCATGCCGCCGTAAAGGTGGTTGAGGAACATTTCCTTGGTGAGCGTGGTGCCCTTGCGGAGCGAAAGCAGCTCCAGCATCTGGTATTCTTTGCCTGTCAGGTGGACACGCTGGCCGCCGACTTCGACAGTCTTGGCGTCGAGGTTGACGATCAGCTCGCCGGTCATGATGACCGACTGGGCGTGGCCCTTGGAGCGGCGGACGATGGCGTGGATACGGGCGACGAGCTCATCCTTGTGGAAGGGCTTGGTCATGTAGTCGTCGGCGCCGAAACCGAGGCCGCGAACCTTGTCTTCGATGCCGGCCATGCCCGAGAGAATGAGGATCGGTGTCTTGACCTTGGACAGCCGGAGCGTGCGAAGCACTTCATATCCGGACATGTCGGGCAGGTTCAGATCGAGAAGGATGATATCATAATCATACAGCTTGCCCAGATCGACGCCTTCTTCACCGAGATCGGTGGTATAAACATTAAAACTCTCTGATTTCAGCATCAACTCGATGCTCTGCGCTGTAGCGCTATCATCCTCGATGAGAAGTACCCGCATAATTATCCCCTTTACCGCCGCCGAAAGGTGGTCTGGCCCCCACTCACGATACCGAACACGCTACGTGATTTGGAAGCTGCCACGAAATGGTTAACAAATTCTAATTCACTCTGGCAAGGAGTATCGAATTTATTAAATAATTTTTCCATTTCTCTGTTTTCCAATAGGAATCTCAAAAAGGCTCTCCTAAACTTTAACATTAGGAAAAGGCGCTAAGTGATTCATCCGACTCGCCAATGAAAAGGTTCGAACTTCATGCCGCGGCATTTACCGACCCTTAAATCATCGGGCCTATCATTAACGATGCCCGTAAACGAAAGGTTACCAGCGGTAGGTATTTGTTAATATCGCCGGAAATTTTTTAGCAAACCGTGTCAAAGCGGCGCGCAGGGCGGTTTCAAGTTGAGCCGGGGTCTCGCATCACGGGAGTAATGCGTATGAAGTCGCGAGAGAGTCTCGTTCGCCTGAAGGAATTTCAGGTGAACGAAAAACGACGTCAATTGCAGCAGTTGCAGATGATGATGTCCGAATTTGAACGGATGACGAAGGATCTGGAGAGCCAGATCGTCGTCGAGGAAAAGAAGTCCGGTATATCAGACCCGAATCACTTTGCTTATCCGACCTTCGCCAAGGCCGCGCGTCAGCGGGCCGACAACCTGCAGGTTTCGATCAAGGAACTGAAGATGCAGGAAGAGACGCTGGAATTGGCGCTCGAGGAAATGCAGGCGGAATATGCAAGGGCGACGGCGCTGGAAGAGCGTGACACCAGCGCCCGCGCCAGGGCGTAAGAGAAAACGGCGGGCGCCGGCTTCGGCGCCCCGGGGATCGCCTCAGAGAAGCCATGTATGACGGGCGCGCTGTCCTTCATACATGGCTTTTGGTGTTTGCATGTCGTTATCCCCGGCAGCGCAGTTGCGGGCGGCATGCGCTGGGCCGCGACAATCAGTTTACGACATCCTGCCATTCCGGATGGCGCTGCGCCTGCGCCTTGAAGAAGGGGCAGAGCGGGATGATCTTCCAGCCGCCGCCGCGTGCCGCCTCCACGGCGTGGAACGCCAATGCCTGGCCGACGCCCTTGCCGCGCAGCGCATCGGGAACGGCGGTGTGATCGATGATCACGAGCTTTGGCGATGTGCGTGAATAGGTCATCTCTGCCTCGTGTCCCTCGACCTCGGCCGTATAACGGCCGCCGGAGACGCCGTCCTCGTTTCGAATGTCCATTGTCTTTCCTCGCGATCGGATATTGTCGCCGCAGACCGTGACATGACGGGGCAGTCATGCCAAGCCACAGCGGTGGTGCACGAAGGAGACGGTGTGTTCATGCGAAATGTCGGATCCATACGAGGTGCAGGGCGATGAGCAGGGTTTTGTTGATCCGCCCGATCTTGCTCGTGGCAGCGCCGTTCTTTCTGGCGCTCGGCCTCGTCTTGCCGCTGGTTCGTTTCGAGACGCTGTATTTTTTCGACAAGACGCCGTCGCTTATCGAAATCATCGTCTCGCTTTGGAAGGGCGGGGATGAACTGCTGGCGGCGATCGTCGCGCTGGTTTCGGTCGTGCTCCCGTTCCTGAAGATGATCGGCATCACCGTGGAGGCGATGGGGATCACCGCAGAAGCGACGGCTGCCGGCGGCGGGGCCGGCAGCCTGTTTTATCGTCGCGTCATGCCGCATCTGTCCAAGTGGTCAATGATGGAC
This sequence comes from Rhizobium binxianense, assembly GCF_028994275.1. Taxonomy (NCBI): domain Bacteria; kingdom Pseudomonadati; phylum Pseudomonadota; class Alphaproteobacteria; order Hyphomicrobiales; family Rhizobiaceae; genus Rhizobium; species Rhizobium binxianense. The sequence goes on along the minus strand of NZ_CP118713.1, from coordinate 3,210,871 downwards.
GTGCTGCTGGTCGCGATCGTCATTGCGGCGGCAAAAACGACGGGGCTGGCGGATGCCTTCACGCAGCCCGGCCTCTGGTGCTACGCGGCCTCGTCAATGATTTCGGGCCTTCTTCATTCCCTGATGGGAGATGCGTCCGGCCCGAAATAAATTTCATCGATATTGGTGTGCGATCAGTGGCGATATTGCTGGATGCGCGTGGTGCGCAGGCCGGCAAGGCCATGGCTGTTGATCGACGACTGCCAGGAGAGGAATTCTTCGACCGTCAGCGTGTAACGCTCGCAGGCCTCTTCCAAGCTCAACAGGCCACCGCGAACCGCCGCGACAACCTCTGCCTTCCGGCGAATCACCCAGCGCCGCGTATTGGGCGGCGGCAGATCCGCGATCGTCAGGGGGCTGCCATCGGGGCCGATGACATATTTCACTCGAGGACGTATCATTTCGGTCATTGGACTCTCTACACAACGCAAGACCACGGACGTCACTCTAGCCTGCCACATTTAAAATTTGCCTAAACCCATCGTAAGACTTTGATAACAAATTTAGACGCCGTCCGGCCCGGATTGGGGGTAGTTGACGGCCGCCACGTGAATTTGTCGGAGTGAATAAGACCCGGTTTGCCGGGACAATTTTCTAAGCGTCGCAAAGTGAGAATGAGCGCAAAACGTCGTCTCTGTTCTTCCCACTGTATCGACCCAGTCCAGTTCGTGCCTTTGACGCTTCGTGTCCTCGGGATGCGGGCAAAAGCCGTCTTTCCTGATGCTTCGACGCAAGCTTCTCGTTGCCGGCGGCGGGGCGGGGCCGAAGCCCAGGATTTGAGGCTAAGGATAAAAAGACGGGAGCGGGCAGCCGATGACCGCGCTGAGAATGCTGCATTTTCGCCGTCATAGACCGAGGACGCCGGGATTCGGCGACGCCATGGCCCGGTTGAGCGAGATGGCGATGCTTGCGGGCTTCGATATCTTTCTACTCTCGGTTTTCCCGCGGTGCGCGACCGCGCGGCTTTCATCGAAACCTGTCGATCAGCAACCGGCCGCAGGACCTCGTCGAGTACGCCACCGCTGATCTCTTCTGTTGCGGCAGGCCGGTCACCGCGATGAAGCGGACGATCGTACCGATCTTCCGTGAGGAGGAGCCATTTGCGGTCAGCGCCGCCAATCAGGAAAGCCGCCGGGCTGAAGAATAGCTTCGCCTGCGTTGCACGACGCTGCCCTGAAACAATACATCTTCGCCTTCTCGGGCAACTGTCCCATGCAAGAAAAGGCGATGGCGCTGCTCCGAGGCTGAACCGACACGAAATCGGATGTCTGCGCTGATCTGAGGCCGGCAAGAGCAGCGACGAGACGCGATCATTCTCGATCTCTCGTCGCAAATGGTGGGTTATCTGAAGAGCGGGATGCGCAAGCTTGATTCGCTCGGCCGCATGCAGGCGGGTTATCCCGGAACCGCTGACACCTCCGGTGCATTCAAGCCCGTCACTGCGCGCTTCAGGCTCCGTTTAACGCATGTAGGCCAAAACCGATGCACGGTTTTGGCCTACATAAGTTAAGGCAGCCGGTCTTCTCGGAAAACTTAGAAGCCTTTTCCGCGGGTCAGCTCCGACACGACGGTGCCGGCAATGATGCGGATATCCATCAAGATCGAAAAATTGCTGACGTAATAGAGATCGCTGGCGATGCGGGCGCGCGCCTTGGCCGGACGATCGGTCGGGCCGCGCAGGCCGCGCATCTGGGCAAGACCCGTCATGCCGGGGCGCATGGCGTGGCGCTGATGATATTCCGGCACAAGCTCTTCGTAGAGCATGCCGCCAGCGCGCATGCCGATCGCATGGCAGCGCGGACCGACGACGGACATGTCGCCCATCAGCACGTTCAGCAGCTGCGGCAGCTCATCGACGTTCGTGCGGCGAAGTATGGCACCGATACGGGTGATACGCGGGTCGTTCTTCACCGTCTGGGCAACACCCGAGACATCGCAGAGATCGGTGCGCATGGAGCGGAACTTGTAGACCTTGATGGCCTTGCAGTTCTTGCCCCAGCGGGTCTGCTTGAAGAGCACCGGTCCCGGGCTGTCGAGCTTGATCAGCAGCGCGACGAAAAGAAGGAAGGGGGCAAGGACGAGGAGGGCGCTCAACGACGAAACGATGTCGAACGCCCGCTTCAGGGCGATGTCCATCAGCGGCGCCTGCGGCGCATCGCTATGGATGACAGGGGTCTGAATCTTCAGGCTCGGCTGCTGGCGGCGGCTCGGCCGGAAGGAGTCAGTCGAAATGCTGTTGTTTAGTTCCGTGATGCTCAAGGATCGTACTCTGTTGTCTTCGAGGGGCGCGGCGGCAATAGGCGATCAATGGTTAACCCTGTCACCAGGGGTGCACTCAGGTCTTGGTAACCCTACTAAAACGGAAAAATGCGACAATTGTGTAATGGTGTCCAGAGAAATATCGCATCGCAATAAATCTTTCGCATGTGCGTTAAGTTGAGGCAAGCTCATGATATTTTGTTAATAATTGGAATTTCGTCAAAGTTTTTAGGCCTTTGGCGAGGGCTTCCAGGGGTGGTCCGACGTGCGGTTTCGGCACGCGACGGTTACTCGTTAACCGATATTTTTAACCGGATACCAGGCAAAATTTTTTCGTGAAGATGCCCGGTCGGCATCGAAGTGTGTCAAAATATGACAAAATCAAGGCGGGGTCGGCAGCATCCGGCACGGAAGATTCGGCGAATCGGATTCGCGCCGGGAATCGCTTGCCCCATCCTGGCGTTGCAAATCACACTCTGCAGCTGTCCGCGTTCAAAGCTGTGCAGACAGCGGCCTTAAAGACGGGGGCGAACGGGAGCCACGTGCCGAGGCCGGCGACAGGCACGAGTATCGCGTGGTGCGAGGGATTTGCCCGGTGTCGGTCGTTGGTGCCTATTGCGGGAGATTACGCAGGTTCGAGGATGCGCTTCCTGCCGCCCCATGAGATGAAGTTCGGGTTGGCGAAGTCGAAATCGGCCGCGGTTCCGGTCTTGCCGTAGGTCAGCGGCGCTCCGTCGAGCGTCACCGTCGAACCGCCGGCGGCGCGCAGCACCGCATCTCCGGCCGCGGTGTCCCATTCCATCGTGCGGGTAAAACGCGGATAGACGTCGGCCTTGCCTTCGGCCAGCAGGCAGAACTTCAGCGAGGAGCCGATATTGGTGCATTTGAAGATCGCGTGATCGGCAAGGAAGCTCCCGGTCTCCGGGCTGTTGTGGCGAAGGCTTGCAAGCGCCAGCCTGTCGGCCGGCTGTTCGCGCACGGCGATTGCTGTGCGTGCGCCAACCGCGAAATCGTCGGTGACGACAAGCCTTTCGGCCCGTCCGCGTTCTCCGGAGTAGGCAAGCCCGAGCGCCGGCGCGTAGACGATGCCGGCTACCGGGGCGCCGCTTTCGATATAGGCGATGTTGACGGTGAATTCCTGCCGTCCGTCGACGAATTCGCGCGTGCCGTCGAGAGGATCGACGAGGAAGAAGCCTCGGCCGGCGATATCGGGCACTTTTCCGGCGGCGACCGATTCTTCCGCCACGACGGGTATTTCGGGATAATCTCTGGCGAGATGAGCGAGGATGATGCGTTCGGCCTCCTCGTCGGCGACCGTGACCGGACTTGCATCCGCTTTCATGGCGACTGGGAAGCCTTCGCGCAAGACCGTGATAATGGCCCTGCCGGCTTCGAGCGCCGCCCTTTCAAATGTCCTCAGCATTGTCCTTTTGCCGTTTCGCCACGCGGGCCGAGCACCCCACTGTCGCTCGTCCGCAACCATCCCTGTCACCACAGATACTTGATATGGTGTTTCCCGTCGCGCTCCGCATCCCCGATAACGCCGTTCAAGATGCTACCATAAGCTTTCAGCCTTGTCAGACGAAGATGGGGCATTTGCTGGTGAAATGGAATTCGTAAAAGCAGCCCGGCTTGAGGTTTGAATTTGCGCCATCTTCCACTTCTATGGAATAGCTTGCGCAGCAAGCAGCGCAGGGAATCGCCGTAACATCTGCGGATGGTTAACTCAGTGGCAGTCTCTGACTGAAAATACGCCCTTCCTTGCTGATTTTCTGTGGATTTTGGTTCAAAATGCGCCACTTTGGCCTGTTCGGGCAAGAATTTGACGGAGTAAATCCTTTTTGTCTTCACATTTTCAACGAAACCGGTATGCATTCGGCCTATGAGGTTCTCTGAAACGGGGAACCAAAGAACCAAAAAGAGATGCAGCCTGTTCGGCTCGCATCCAGGGGAAAACGACATATGGAGTATTTCGTCCAGCAGCTCTTCAATGGGCTGACGCTTGGATCCATCTATGGCCTAGTGGCTATTGGCTATACGATGGTTTACGGCATTATCGGCATGATCAATTTCGCCCATGGCGACATCTTCATGCTCGGTGGTTTCGCCGCTCTTATCGTCTTTCTCGTCCTCACATCCATCTTCGCAGGTCTTCCGGTGGCGGTTCTGCTGCTGGCGATGCTTGTTGTCGCGATGCTGATGACGAGTTTATGGAATTGGACGATCGAGCGCGTCGCATATCGTCCGCTGCGCGGTTCTTTCCGCCTGGCGCCGCTAATCACCGCGATCGGCATGTCGATCACGCTCTCCAACTTCATCCAGGTGACGCAAGGTCCGCGCAACAAGCCGATCCCGCCGATGGTGAGTTCGGTTTACCAATTCGGCAACATCTCGGTGTCGCTGAAGCAGATCATCATTATCGTCATCACGGCGGTGCTGCTCACGATCTTCTGGTATATCGTCAATCGTACCGCACTCGGCCGTGCCCAGCGCGCCACGGAGCAGGACCGTAAAATGGCGGCACTGCTCGGCGTCAATGTCGACCAGACGATCTCGATCACCTTCGTCATGGGCGCGGCGCTGGCTGCCGTCGCCGGCACGATGTATCTGATGTATTATGGCGTTGCTTCGTTCGCCGATGGCTTCACGCCGGGTGTGAAGGCATTTACCGCGGCTGTTCTCGGCGGCATCGGCTCGTTGCCGGGCGCCGTTCTCGGCGGGTTGATGATCGGCCTCATCGAATCGCTGTGGTCGGCCTATTTCACCATCGCGTACAAGGATGTCGCCACCTTCGCCATCCTCGCTTTCGTGCTGATCTTCAAGCCGACAGGTATCCTTGGACGGCCGGAAGTCGAGAAGGTATAACGTCATGGCAAACATTACGAATTCTGCAGGCAAGCCCGATGCCGGACTTGTCCGCAAAGGCCTTACCGAAGCCCTTTTCGCCGCCGTCCTGTCGTTCGGCATGTTCGTTCTCTATGTCGGCCTCAAGACCGACCAGAACATCAACAATGAGTTGATCATCGTCCAGCGCTGGGGCCTGCTTGCGATCTTCGTCGCAATCGCCGCCATCGGGCGCTTCGCCACGGTGGTTTTCCTGAGGCCGCATCTTGACAGCCGCAAGCTGGCAAAGGCGAGACAGGGCGAACTCGACATTTCGACCGAGAAGAGCTTCTTCCATCGGCATTTCCTGAAGATCGCGCTGCTTGCGCTGGCGCTCTATCCTGTGGTGATCGTGGCGCTTGTCGGTGCTCAGGGCTCGCTGAAGTGGGTCGACAACTTCGGTATCCAGATCCTGATCTACGTGATGCTCGCCTGGGGGCTCAACATCGTCGTCGGCCTCGCCGGCCTGCTCGATCTTGGCTATGTCGCCTTCTATGCCGTCGGCGCCTATTCCTACGCGCTGCTGTCCAGCTATTTCGGCTTGTCCTTCTGGGTGCTGCTGCCGCTTTCGGGTATCTTCGCGGCACTCTGGGGCGTCATTCTCGGCTTCCCGGTGCTGCGCCTGCGCGGCGATTACCTCGCCATCGTGACGCTTGCCTTCGGTGAAATCATTCGCCTCGTCCTCATCAACTGGACTGACGTGACGAAGGGCACCTTCGGTATCTCGAGCATTCCGAAGGCAACGCTCTTCGGTATCCCCTTCGATGCAACGGCGGGCGGCTTTGCCAAGCTCTTCCACCTGCCGATGTCTTCTGCCTACTACAAGATCTTCCTCTTCTATCTCATTCTGCTGCTCTGCATGCTGACGGCCTATGTCACCATCCGGCTGCGTCGCATGCCGATCGGGCGTGCCTGGGAAGCGTTGCGTGAAGACGAGATTGCCTGCCGTTCACTCGGCATCAACACGGTGACGACCAAACTCACGGCATTTGCAACGGGTGCGATGTTCGGGGGTTTTGCAGGCTCGTTCTTCGCAGCGCGCCAGGGCTTCGTCTCGCCGGAATCCTTCGTCTTCCTGGAATCGGCCGTTGTTCTCGCCATCGTCGTTCTCGGCGGCATGGGCTCGCTGACCGGCATCGCGATCGCCGCGATCGTCATGGTCGGAGGCACCGAAGCGCTGCGCGAAATGGACTTCCTGAAAGCGATCTTCGGGCCTGACTTCACGCCGGAACTCTACCGCATGCTGCTCTTCGGTCTCGCCATGGTCGTCGTCATGCTGTTCAAACCGCGTGGTTTCGTCGGCTCACGTGAACCGACTGCCTTCCTCAAAGAGCGCAGGGCGATATCCGGAAGCTTCATCAAGGAGGGCCATGGTTGATGAGCCCGGTAGTAACGAACACGATGTCTGACGACACTCTTCTCAAGGTCGAACACCTGTCGATGAAGTTTGGCGGCCTGATGGCCATCAACGACTTCTCCTTCGAAGCCAAGCGCGGCGATATCACTGCGCTGATCGGGCCGAACGGCGCCGGCAAGACCACTGTCTTCAACTGCATCACCGGCTTCTACAAGCCGACGATGGGCATGATCACGCTCAACCAGAAGAGCGGCAAGCAATATCTGCTGGAGCGTCTGCCGGACTTTCGCATCACCAAGGAAGCGAAGGTGGCGCGCACCTTCCAGAACATCCGGCTGTTTTCCGGTCTGACTGTTCTCGAAAACCTGCTCGTTGCCCAGCACAACAAGCTGATGAAGGCGTCGGGTTATACCATCCTCGGCCTTATCGGCGTCGGTCCCTATAAGCGGGAGGCAGCCGGAGCGATCGAGCTTGCCCGCTTCTGGCTCGAGAAGGCCGACCTGATTGACCGCGCCGACGATCCCGCCGGCGATCTGCCCTACGGCGCCCAGCGGCGCCTCGAAATCGCCCGTGCCATGTGCACCGGTCCGGAGCTGCTATGCCTGGACGAACCGGCTGCGGGCCTGAACCCGCGGGAATCGGCAACGCTTAACGCGCTGCTGCAGAATATCCGTGCCGAAACCGGAACGTCCATTCTGCTCATCGAGCATGACATGTCGGTGGTCATGGAAATTTCCGACCACGTCGTCGTTCTCGAATACGGCCAGAAGATTTCGGATGGCACGCCGGATCACGTGAAGAACGATCCGAGGGTCATCGCGGCCTATCTCGGTGTCGAGGATGAAGAAGTGGAAGAGGTGATCGCGACCGTCGAGCAGCTCGAAGGAGGCGCAAACTGATGGGCGATGAAGTAATGACGGGTCAACCGCTCCTTCAGGTGAATGGCGTCGAAACCTATTATGGCAATATCCGTGCGCTGGCCGGCATCGATGTCCAGGTCAACAAGGGCGAGATCGTCAGCCTGATCGGTGCCAACGGCGCCGGCAAGTCGACACTGATGATGACGATCTGCGGCAGTCCGCAGGCCCGCACGGGGTCGGTCCTCTTCGAGGGCCGCGACATCACCCGCATGCCGACGCATGAAATCGCTCGCCTGCGCATCGCGCAGTCACCTGAAGGCCGCCGCATCTTCCCGCGCATGACGGTACTGGAAAACCTCCAGATGGGCGCCGGCCTCGACAATCTCAAATACTTCGCCGAAGACGTCGAGAAGATCTTCACGCTTTTCCCGCGTCTGAAGGAACGTCACGCCCAGCGTGGCGGAACACTGTCGGGCGGCGAGCAGCAGATGCTGTCGATCGGCCGCGCGCTGATGGCGCGCCCGAAACTGCTTCTTCTCGACGAACCCTCGCTCGGTCTTGCGCCGCTGATCGTCAAGGGCATCTTCGAGGCGATCAAGAAGCTCAACGAGGCGGAGGGGCTGACTGTTTTCCTGGTCGAGCAGAACGCGTTTGCCGCCCTCAGGCTTTCGCACCGCGCCTACGTGATGGTGAACGGCAAGGTGACGATGAGCGGCTCCGGCAAGGAACTTCTCGCCAATTCCGAGGTCCGCGCTGCCTATCTCGAAGGCGGAAGACATTAGGTCGAAAGGAGAGTTTGATATGCAGGGACTTTTCTTCGAAGGCGATGCCGGCCCCCTTGTGGCGATCCGCGTCATTGTCGTGCTCTTGGGCTTCTGGACGGCGTGGCGTGCCGGCAAAGCGGTCGCCGAGGGCTGGAACAACTATCCGCTGGCCGTCGTCTACACCTTCCTGCTGGCCTGGGCGATGCAGTTCCTGCACCATGCCCTGTTCAATGGGCCGATGCTCGACGCTTTCTACTACATCATCGATTTCGTGACGCTGCTGGTCTTTTCGACGGCCGGCTTCCGCTACCGCCGCACCAATCAGATGGTCAACAACTATTACTGGCTGTACGAAAAAACTTCCGCGTTCTCGTGGAAGGACAAACATTGACAGTCCGTTGAAACTAGGCATGAATTGCCTTCCGAGTGGAACAGCTTCCCTGGCGCAGTCAATGGTGGGTTAATGCGCCGGGTCTCGACCGAAACCCGCCCAAAAATTGGGAGTAACAATATGAAGAAGTCTCTTCTGTCGGCAGTGGCTCTGACGGCGATGGTCGCCTTCAGCGGCAACGCTTGGGCCGACGTCCTCATCGCTGTCGCTGGTCCGCTGACTGGCCCGAACGCCGCATTCGGCGCTCAGCTTCAGAAGGGTGCCGAGCAGGCGGCCGCCGATATCAACGCCGCCGGCGGCATCAACGGCGAGCAGATCAAGCTCGAGCTCGGCGACGACGTCTCCGACCCGAAGCAGGGCATTTCGGTCGCCAACAAGTTCGTTGCTGACGGTGTCAAGTTCGTCGTCGGCCACTTCAACTCGGGTGTTTCGATCCCGGCTTCGGAAGTCTATGCCGAAAACGGCATCCTCGAAATCACCCCCGCGGCAACGAACCCGAAGTTTACGGAACGGGGCCTCTGGAACACGTTCCGCACCTGCGGCCGTGACGACCAGCAGGGCGCCATCGCCGGCAAGTATCTTGCCGACCACTTCAAGGACGCCAAGATCGCCGTCGTTCACGACAAGACCCCCTATGGTCAGGGCCTCGCTGATGAAACCAAGAAGGCGATGAATGCCGCCGGCCTCACCGAAGTCATCTATGAAGGCATCAATGTCGGCGACAAGGACTTCTCCGCCCTCATCGCCAAGATGAAGGAAGCCGGCGTCTCGATCATCTATTGGGGTGGCCTGCACACTGAAGCCGGTCTCATCATCCGTCAGGCAGCCGACCAGGGCCTGAAGGCAACGCTGGTTTCGGGCGACGGTATCGTTTCGAACGAACTGGCCTCGATCGCTGGTGACGCTGTCGCCGGTACGCTGAACACCTTCGGTCCCGATCCGACGCTGAACCCGGCCAACAAGGAACTCGTCGAAAAGTTCAAGGCCGCTGGTTTCAACCCGGAAGCCTACACGCTCTATTCCTACGCTGCGATGCAGGCGATCGCCGGTGCCGCCAAGGCTGCCGGTTCGACGGATGCAGAAGCCGTTGCCACGGCCATGAAGGAAAAGGGTCCGTTCCCGACCGTTCTCGGCGACATCTCGTTCGACGAAAAGGGCGACCCGAAGATCCCCGGCTACATCATGTATGAGTGGAAGAAGGGTCCGGACGGCAAGTACAGCTACTTCCCGCAGTAAGCTTTCCCCATTCTGGGACATGACTATCGAAGCCCGGTTCCGACCGGGCTTCTTTTTTGGACGGTTGCATTCTATTCCGCCTGGGTTGCTGCCAAGTCTCGGCAGCGCCCGGGAAGAGAAGCGGACTGCCAAGCCATGCGGACCTCCCGACGAATCATCGCGGGAGTGTCAGGCATGTCTCCGAACATCTGTCAGCTATGTATCAGGGCCGTACAACAGGTGGGGAGTTGGCCGGCAGGCCAGAGGGGAGTTTAATATTTTCTCACATCTCGTGCAGCACATGCGTCGCCTTCACGGCGGCTGACGCCCGGTTTTCGACGCCGAGCTTCACGTAGATCTGTTCGAGGTGCTTGTTCACCGTGCGCGCCGACAGTCCCAATATTTCGCCGATGTCACGGTTGGCTTTGCCCTTGGCGATCCAGAGCAGCACTTCGGATTCACGCTGGGTCAGCGAAAAGCGCTGGCGCAGCATCTCGTCGTCGCTGCGCTGATTGGCGGCGGTGAGGCGGAAGAGATATTCGTCGGGGCCGATCGCGCCGAGGAAGGCGAGCTGCAGTGCCGCCTGGCCGGCATGGGCGATCGAGATGACGCCGTCGCGCATCGCGGCAACGCGGTCGCGCATCCAGCCGGCGATATGGCGGACGACGATGTCCATGCCGTCGTCGCTGCCCATGGCGGCATTGACCAGCCGTGTTGCCTGCGGCGTCGACCAGTGGATGGCGCCGTCGCCTTTGACTGCCAGCAGATGACGGCCGGCTGCGTCGAGTGCCACGCGGGCGCTTTGGGCCGAGCGAGCGTTGCGCAGATGGACGCGGATGCGGGCGCGCAATTCGTCGATGTTGATCGGCTTGCTGAGATAATCGACACCGCCGGATTCCAGCGCGTGCACGACATGCTCGGTCTCGGTCAGGCCGGTCATGAAGATGACAGGCACCTGCGCTACAGCGGCATTCGCTTTCAGTCTGCGGCAGGTTTCGAAGCCATCCATCGCGGGCATGACGGCGTCGAGCAGGATGAGATCGGGTGTGATGCGCTCGACGATACCAAGTGCTGCCGTGCCTGACGTAGCGATCAGCACCGAGAAGCCGGATTGTTCTAGCGCGTCGGTCAGGAAGCCGAGCGCTTCGGGCGAGTCGTCGACGAGCAGAACGATGTCGCGGGGGAGGGCCGGCTCAGCCAATGGATTCTACCTTTTCGTCGAAGTCGTGCAGGAAGGTCATGAAGCCGGCGAGATCGAAGGCGGCGACATAGGCGTGGAGTTTCTCGGTGAATGGCTGATTTGCCTCCACCTTGGCAAGGTCCGAAAGCTTGGCTTCGATACCTCTGATATAGCCGATCTCGCCGAGCCGCAGCAATTCCTGCACATGCGCGGCACCGGGGCTCAGCATCGGCGCTTCCGTCTTGACGGAAATGGCAGGCGCGGCGTCGGCATAGATCCATTTCAGGCCAAGATGCAAAGCGAGCTTGTCCCGCAGCTGACGGATGTCGACCGGCTTGCCGATGGCATCATTGTGGCTGTCGTCACTGTCGCCGAGAACCGCCGCATCGCCGATATTGGCCGAAAGCATCAGCACCGGCGCCGTCTGACCGGCCTCGCGCAGACGTGAGACGAGCTGCCAGCCGTTCATGCCGGGCATTAGGATATCGACCAGGAAGAGGTCCGGTATAATTCCCTCGATCAGCGTCAGGCATTCGGCACCGCCAGCCGCCGTCAGCACGATGAAATCGAGCGGCGCCAGGATTTCGCGCATCATCTCGCGATGGTCTTCGTTATCGTCGACGACAACGATCGTGCGGCGCGGGCCTTCGTAACCGACGATGCGTTTTTCCTGCGGTGCGGCGGCCACGGCGCGCATGACGGCGGACAGCATCAGCCGGACGCGGAAGGTCGAACCCTCATCCTTGATGCTCGATACCGCAATCTCGCCGCCGAGCGTATTGGTCAGCAGCCGGGTGATGGTGAGGCCGAGGCCGAGGCCCGGCATCGGCCGCACGCTTTCGGCCTCGCCGCGCTGGAAGGGTTCATAGATGCGGGGCAAGTCCTTTTCAGTAATGCCGCGGCCCGTATCGGTGACGGTGAACGTCGCAACCTGGCTGCGATAGCCGACATCGAAAGTGACGCTGCCTTCATCGGTGAATTTGATGGCATTGGAGAGCAGGTTGACGAGGATCTGGCGCAAGCGCTTTTCGTCGGTACGGACGAATTGCGGTAAGGCCGGCGAGCGCTCATGGGTAAAGGCGAGCCCCTTTGCCTGCGCCTGCGGGCGGAACATGTCGACGATCTGATCGAGGAAATCCTGGATGTTGATCTCGTTGGAATAGACCTGCAGGCGTCCGGCTTCGATCTTGGAAATATCCAGCAGGCCGTCGATCAGTCCGGAGAGGTGTTCGGCGCTGCGACGGATGACCTTGATCGAGGATTGGCGCGGCACCGGGATCGTCTCGTCGCGCTCGAGGATCTGGGCATAACCGAGCACGGCATTCAACGGCGTGCGTAGCTCGTGGCTGAGGCCGACGACATAGCGGCTCTTGGCGCGGTTGGCGGCCTCGGCCGTCTCCTTGGCGTTCTGCAAGGCGGCGTCGGTCTTCTTGTGGGCGGCGATTTCCTTGAGCAGCAGCGTGTTCTGGCGCGAGGATTCCTCCTCGGCGACGACGCGGCTGTCATGAGCGAGCACATAGAACCAGCAGACGACGCCTGAGATCACCGAGAAGACGAAGAAGACGATCAGGATGGTCCGGTTGACGACCTCGGCTGTCTCCGGCGAGGCGGAAGCGACCTGATGGGCGATCATCGCGAGAATCGCGCCGATCGCGGTCAGCGCCAAAGCGACGGCGATGCCGTAGCGGCCGAGGCGCGTCGTCAGCTTGGCCAGAATGCTCTCCGGCAGCAGCGTCTTGGCGACGGTGCCGACCTGGGCGTTGAAACGGGCGGCCGGCTTGCACATGTCGTGACAACGGCTGTCGAGCGAGCAGCAGAGCGAGCAGATCGGTGCCGCATAGGCCGGGCACCAAGCCATGTCCTCCGGCTCGAAGGGGTGCTCGCAGACGGAGCAGGTGATGCTCGTCACGTTCTTCCAGCTCTGGCGCGGCTTGCGGGCGAGATAGAACTTGCCTTTCGTCGCCCAGGCGAGCGCCGGCGTGGCGACCAGCGCGATTGCGAGGGTGATGAAGGGGGCAAGCGAGGCGGCGGTCTCGCCGAAGGCGCCGAAATGGGCGATCAGCGACACCGTCGCCGACAATGTCATGGCGCCGAGGCCGACCGGGTTGATATCGTAGAGATGGGCGCGCTTGAACTCTATGCCTGGGGGAGCAAGGCCAAGTGGCTTGTTGATGAAGAGATCGGCGGAGATCGTGCAAAGCCAGGCCATGGCGATGATCGAGAAGATGCCGAGCGTTTCCTCGAGCAGCCTGTAGATCCCAAGCTCCATCAGGAGCAGGGCGATTGCGACGTTGAAGACCAGCCAGATGACGCGGCCGGGATGGCTGTGGGTCAGCCGCGAGAAAAAGTTCGACCAGGCGAGCGAGCCCGCATAGGCGTTCATCACGTTGATCTTCAGCTGCGAGACGACGACGAAGGCGGCCATCAACAGCAGCGCGGCATTGTGCCAGGGGACCATGTAACCGAAGGCGGTCAGGTACATCTGCGCCGGGTCGGCGGCGCGATCGAGCGGCACGCCTGACGTGAAGGTCAGCACGACGAGAAACGAACCGGCAAGCAGCTTCGGCGCGCCGATGATGACCCAGCCGGGACCGGCGAGGAAGATGGCGAGGCGATGGCGCCATTTGCGCTGCGGGTCGGGCGGCAGGAAGCGCAGGAAGTCCGCCTGTTCGCCGATCTGCGACATCAGCGCCAGGATGACGGCGGAGGCGGCGCCGAATTCGACGAGATTGAAATCCGCGACCGTGCCGGGCGGGCCGGAGGCGTGGCGGATGCCGGCAAAGGCGCGCCAGAGATCGAACTTTCCCCAGTCCATGAAGGCGATGAAGATGAAGGGCAGGATGTTCAGCACGATCCAGAAGGGCTGGGTCATCAGCTGGAACTTGCTGATCAGCCGCACGCCGTGCGTCACCAGCGGGATGACCATTACGGCGCTGATGATGTAACCGATCCAGAGTGGGATGCCGAGCGTCAGTTCCAGCGCGCCGGACATGATCGAAGCCTCGATCGCAAACAGCATGAAGGTAAAGCTAGCATAGATCAGCGAGGTGATGGTCGAGCCGATGTAGCCAAAGCCCGCGCCGCGGGTCAGAAGATCGATGTCGACGCCGTGGCGGATGGCATAACGGCTGATCGGCAGGCCGATCGCCAGCATGGCGATCGAAGCGACGATAATGGCATAGAAGGCATTGGTGGTGCCGTAGGACAGCGTGATCGCGCCGCCGATCGCCTCCAGCGCCAGGAAGGAGATCGCGCCGATTGCCGTCTGCGAGATGCGCTGCGATGAGAAATGGCGGGCGCTCTTTGCGGTAAAGCGCAGCGCATAATCTTCCAGCGTCTGGTTGGCGACCCAGCGATTGTATTCGCGTCTTACCGGAATGATGCGTTGGCGTGCTGCCATGTCTTCCTTCCGGCATTCCGGTTGGGCCCATCGTCTCTCAGGCACTCTTGGCGGGACGGGCGAGAAAGGCAAGAGGCGGGGCGCCGGCAGATTCACAGAACAGCAATATTTTTGAAACCGGTCTGTCACATAAGGGCTCTAACTCTCCCGCCGTTCGTTCAATCATTTCGGGTATCATCATGTCTGCTTTAAGCCTTTTCCGCCTGAGCACTGCCCTCGTCTGCCTCATTTCGATCGTGCCGTCGCTTGCCGCCGCCGAGCAGGCGACGGCGGCGAAAGCGCCTTATGCGGAGGCGGGAAACACGAACAAGCGTGGCGATGCTTGCTTCTCGACGGTGGATACCAATGCCGCCGTCCATCTGCTCTCTGGCTTCCTAGAAGTCTGGACGCCGCGCACGCCCTTCGTCGATGCCGGCGTTGAGGCACCGGGCAAGGACAATTGCCCTGCGGTGGCCAAGACGGATTGGGACGGCATTCCCTTCAGTAAGACCGATGGCCAGGTCCTCAACAAGCTCGTCCATGATGCGAATATCGCCTACGTCGTCAAAGCGACGAAGGCCCGGACGGCCGATCAGGCGGTCGCCGCCTATCTCGACGATCGGCGTGGCAAGAATGCCAGTATCGTCGACGGCCTTGGCCCGCTGACGGATGCCTGGAAGGCGGGCTCCAAGCAGACCACCACGATTACCGAAGTGGCCGCCGATGCGACGACCGTCAAATACGACGACAAGGGCAACAATCGCGGCGCCGGCAGCAAGCCGGACACGGAAAACAAGACCGATGCCAACCCGGACATGGGCCTTGCCATCGATTTCATCAATGCCGCGAGTGGGGACGGCTCGACGGAGCCGGCCAAGCGCTATTTCAAATATGCCCGTCCCTATCGGTGGAGCCAGGATGTCTCGGTCGTCCCGACGCTCGAGCCCGCCAAGAACGGCAAGCCGGTTGAGGACGGCGGCTTCCCAAGCGGGCATACGGCAGAAGCCTGGCGCGATGCGCTCGCCATGGCCTATCTCGTGCCGCAGCGTTTTCAGGAAATGATCACGCGCGCCAGCGAAATGGGCGAAGACCGCATCCTTGCCGGCATGCATTCTCCACTCGACGTGATGGGCGGCCGCATGCTCGGCACCGCCACGGTCGTCTACAATCTGAACAAGGCCGACAATTCAGCGCTGAAGAGCGATGCTTACGCCCAAGCGCAGGCCTGGCTCATTGCCAAATCAGGCGTCACTGATGCCGGCGCGCTTGAAGTCGTCGCCCATGCAGCGCCGCTTGCCGCGGATCGTTTCGCCGATCATGACGCCAACCGCGCTTTCGTGCTGCAGCGCCTGAGCTATGGCCTGCCCACCATCCATGCCACCGATCAGCCGGCCCACGTGCCGCGGGGCGCAGAAGCGCTTCTCGAAACGCGTCTGCCCTATCTTGACGGCGAGCAGCGCCGCGACGTGCTGAAGACGACGGAGATCGCCTCGGGCTATCCGCTGCTCGACGATGCAGAAGGTTACGGCCGCCTCAACCTGTTTGCCGCGGCCGATGGTTACGGCGCCTTCGAACAGGATGTGACGGTGACGATGGACGCGGCAAAGGGCGGCTTCAATGCGATCGATAGCTGGCGGAACGATATTGGTGGCAAGGGCAAGCTGGTGAAGCGCGGCAGCGGCATTCTCGGCCTTTCCGGCACCAATAGCTATGCCGGCGGCACGGTGCTGGAAGAAGGCGTGCTGGTGGCAGGCTCGCCCTCGGCCTTTGGCACCGGCGGACTGACGGTAAACGGCGGCTCTCTCGTCCTGGCGACCGATAAGCCCCTGACCGTCGGCGGTGATTACCAGCAGTTCGCCAATGCGGCGACGAAGCCGACGCTCGGTGCTGGCGGCGCAGGCATGTTGGTAATCGCTGGCAAGGCGGCGCTCTCCGGCGACCTCGCCGTGACGCTTGCCTCGGGCTACGCCCCGGCGCCCGGAACGAAGATCGAGATACTGAAGGCGGAAGCCGTTACCGGCATCTTCGACAGGTTCACCATCTCCGGCCACAGGGCAACCCTTTCCTATGGCCCTACATCGGTTACCCTGACGATCGGCGGATAATATCGAACCACAGGGCATCCCTTTCCGTGGGATGCCCTTCCTTGTTCTCGTTTGCCCGTTTGCCCCTTGCGCCTACGTCATTTGGCGTATGTGTTTTTGCGTTGCAGCACCCGATAGTCCCCACGGCAACAGTTAATTTCCGTTTCCGGCCTGTTGCGGAACAAGAAGAGGGGAGTTCAATCAGATGAATCTCAAATCCACTATTACGGGCGCAGCGCTCGGCGCGGTCATGGCCGCATCGGCCGCCTTCCACGGTGCGGTTGCTGCCGACGACACGATCAAGGTCGGCGTGCTGCATTCGCTTTCGGGCACGATGGCGATTTCCGAAACGACACTCAAAGACGCCATGCTGATGCTCATTGACGAGCAGAACAAGAAGGGCGGCCTTCTAGGCAAGAAGCTCGAAGCCGTCGTCGTCGATCCGGCTTCCGACTGGCCGCTGTTTGCCGAAAAGGCACGCGAGCTGATCCAGAAGGACAAGGTTGCCGCCGTCTTCGGTTGCTGGACGTCCTCGTCGCGCAAGTCCGTTCTGCCGGTTTTCGAAGAGCTGAATTCGCTGCTCTTCTATCCGGTCCAGTATGAAGGCGAAGAGTCTTCGCGCAACATCTTCTACACCGGTGCTGCTCCGAACCAGCAGGCCATTCCTGCTGTCGACTACCTGATGGAAAAAGAAGGCGTCAAGCGCTTCGTTCTCGAAGGTACGGACTACGTTTATCCGCGCACGACCAACAAGATTCTCGAGGCATACCTGATTTCGAAGGGTATTCCGAAAGAAGACATCATGACCAACTACACGCCGTTCGGCTTCTCCGACTGGCAGACCGAAGTTTCCAAGATCAAGGAATTCGGTTCGGCCGGCAAGAAGACCGCCGTCGTCTCGACGATCAACGGCGATGCCAACGTTCCCTTCTATAAGGAACTAGGTAACAAGGGCATCAAGGCAACCGACATTCCCGTCGTCGCTTTCTCGGTCGGCGAAGAAGAGCTTGCCGGTCTCGACACCAAGCCGCTCGTCGGCCATCTCGCCGCCTGGAACTACTTCGAATCGGTCGAAAGCCCGGCCAATAAGAAGTTCATCAAGGACTGGCACGCTTTCACCAAGAACGACAAGCGCGTGACCAACGACCCGATGGAAGCCGCCTATATCGGCTTCAACGCATGGGTTAAGGCCGTCCAGGCTGCCGGCACGACCGACACCGACAAGGTTCTCGACGCCATCATCGGCGTCAGCGTTCCGAACCTCTCCGGCGGCTATGCCACCGTCATGCCGAACCACCACATCACCAAGCCGGTGCTGATCGGTGAAATCCAGGCCAACGGCCAGTTCGAAATCGTCCAGCAGACACCTGCCGTCGTCGGTGACGAATGGTCCGACTACCTGCCTGACTCCAAGGACTTGATCTCCGATTGGCGCAAGCCGATGTCCTGCGGCAACTTCAACGTTGCGACGGGTAAGTGCGGTGGCAAGGGTTCCTGAGTACGACCCCGATCCGATGATTGCCTGAAGGCTTCCGTCCGGGTTTGATCCCGGGCGGACGCTCTGTCCCAGCGATCGCGCCGCGAGGCCAACACTATCAAGGGCGAGAAAGCCGATGAATCGCGCCGTAAAGATTTTCCTCA
The DNA here is from genome assembly GCF_028994275.1 of Rhizobium binxianense. NCBI lineage: Bacteria > Pseudomonadati > Pseudomonadota > Alphaproteobacteria > Hyphomicrobiales > Rhizobiaceae > Rhizobium > Rhizobium binxianense. The sequence continues at coordinate 3,192,819 of NZ_CP118713.1, read as the reverse complement.
TCACGGTTTTCCTGACATTCCCGGGTCTGACGTTTTCGGGCCTGACAATCTCGAGCGAAGTCCAGGCCCAGGACGATATCCACGTGCTCATCGACGCGCTCGGCGTCGGCGACTTTCCGGAACGCGAAGCGGCCATCAAAGCACTGGTCGCTTCCAAGGACCAGCATGTCAGCCAGATCCTGCAGCAGTTGAGCGACGGCCTTCTCTACGTCAATTCCGATGGCGGCCCGGTGCTCCTCCAGGGCGGTACGGATGACGAACCCACCTATTCCGATCCAATCACCGGCGAAGCCGCTGCCGATGTCGATCCGGATCTGATGACCAAGGTCAAGATCAACAACGCGCTTCGCGGCGTCATCAGCGCCGCCACCAGCCAGCTGACGCTGATGAGCCCGGACCGTTCCGCGCGGCTTGCCGCGGCGCAGGGTCTGCTGAAAGATGCTGATCCCGCCAATCTCGACCTGCTGAACTCGGCGCTTGCGGCCGAGAAGGACGCTGAGATCAAGAATACGATGGAAGCGGCGCGCGCTGTGCTGCTGCTCAAGACGGATGCAAGCGTCGAAGACAAGAAGGCTGCGATCGATACGATTGCGGCGCGCGGCAATCGCGATGCGCTGACCATCCTCACGACCACACTCGAAACCGCGCCAGAAGACCTGAAACCGGCGATCCAGGCGGATATCAGCTCCATCAATCGCAGTCTGGCGCTGTGGGATATCGTCCAGAACATCTGGTACGGATTGTCCCTTGGTTCGGTGCTGCTGCTTGCCGCGATCGGCCTTGCCATCACCTTCGGCGTCATGGGCGTCATCAACATGGCGCATGGCGAAATGGTGATGATCGGCGCCTATACGACCTATGTCGTGCAGGAATATATAACCTCCGCCTTTCCGGAGCTTGCCGATTATTCGCTGGCCTTTGCCGTGCCTGCGGCCTTCGTCTTTACCGGCTTCGTCGGTCTGGTGATCGAGCGCGCGGTCATCCGCTATCTCTACGGCCGGCCGCTCGAAACGCTGCTCGCCACCTGGGGCGTGTCGCTGATCCTGCAGCAGGCAGTGCGCAGCATCTTCGGCCCGACCAACCGCGAGGTCCGCAATCCGAGCTGGATGTCCGGCGTCTTCGATCTCGGCGGGCTCGCCATCACCTGGAACCGGCTGTGGATCATCGTCTTCTCGATGGTCGTGTTCCTGACGCTGCTGATGCTGCTCAAGCGCTCCGCCTTCGGCCTGCAGATGCGTGCCGTTACGCAGAACCGCCGAATGGCGTCGTCGATGGGCATCCGCACCGGCTGGGTCGATGCCTTCACCTTCGCGCTCGGCTCCGGCATTGCCGGCATCGCCGGCGTGGCGCTCTCGCAGATCGACAACGTCTCGCCGAACCTCGGTCAGAACTACATCATCGACAGCTTCATGGTCGTCGTCTTCGGCGGCGTCGGCAATCTCTGGGGCACGCTGGTGGGCGCGCTTTCGCTCGGTGTCGTCAACAAATTCCTCGAGCCCTTCGCCGGCGCCGTGCTCGGCAAGATCCTGGTGCTCGTCCTCATCATTCTCTTCATCCAGAAGCGTCCGCGCGGGCTCTTCGCACTCAAAGGAAGGGCGGTAGAAGCATGATAACGGCCTTCCTTCTCCGGTCGCTCGATCGCAGGATCTCCATCGCCGTCGCCCTGTTGCTGGCGATCGCCATTCTCGTGCCGGTGCTGAATCTCGCAACCGGCCCGGCCCATCCCCTGCACATTCCGACTTATATCATGGCGCTGTTCGGCAAGTATCTGACTTACGCGCTGCTGGCGCTGGCGCTCGATCTCGTTTGGGGCTTCTGCGGCATCCTCTCGCTCGGCCACGGCGCTTTCTTCGCGCTCGGCGGTTATGCGATGGGCATGTATCTGATGCGCCAGATCGGCTCGCGCGGCGTCTATGGCGATCCGATCCTTCCTGACTTCATGGTGTTCCTGAACTGGAAGGAGCTGCCCTGGTTCTGGTACGGCTTCGAACATTTCTGGTTCGCGGCGCTGATGGTGCTCTTCGTGCCGGGCCTGCTCGCCTTCGTCTTCGGCTGGTTCGCCTTCCGCTCGCGCGTCAACGGCGTCTACCTCTCAATCATCACCCAGGCGATGACCTACGCGCTGCTGCTTGCCTTCTTCCGCAACGACATGGGGTTCGGCGGCAATAACGGCATGACCGATTTCAAGGATATCCTCGGCTTCAACATCCAGGCGGACGGCACGCGCGCAAGCCTCTTTGCCGCGACCGCAGTCTTCCTGGCGCTGTCGCTGCTGATCGCCTCGGCGATCGTGCGCTCGAAGTTCGGCAAGGTGCTGGTCGGCGTGCGTGATGCCGAAAGCCGCACGCGTTTCCTCGGCTACCGCGTCGAGCATTTCAAACTCTTCACCTTCGTCGTCTCGGCGATGATGGCGGGCATTGCCGGCGCGCTCTACGTGCCGCAGGTCGGCATCATCAACCCTGGCGAATTCGCACCTGCCAACTCGATCGAAGTCGTTATCTGGACGGCGGTCGGTGGGCGGGCGACGCTGATCGGGCCGATCATCGGCGCCATCCTCGTCAATGGCGGCAAGACGATCTTTACGGGCCTCTTCCCGGAGATCTGGCTGTTTGCGCTGGGCGGCCTCTTTGTCGCCGTCACGCTGTTCCTGCCGATGGGCGTCGTCGGCACGATCGCGCAATATCTCGGCAAACGGAAAGCCGTCTCCAATGCTGCGCCGCCGGCGGCGCAGGAAGACGACATCGAGCCGAAAATCCAGGCAGCGGAGTGAGCGCTATGATTCCCGACGTCAAACCCAACAGCGTGCTTTATCTCAACGGCGTTTCGGTTTCCTTCGACGGCTTCAAGGCGCTGAACTCGCTCTCGATCGTCATCGAACCCGGCGAACTCCGCGCCATCATCGGCCCGAACGGCGCCGGGAAGACGACGATGATGGACATCATCACCGGCAAGACCAGGCCCGACGAGGGCGAGGTCTTCTTCAACGGCACGATCGACCTCACCAAGAGGGACGAGGCCGATATCGCCCAGCTCGGCATCGGCCGCAAGTTCCAGAAGCCGACGGTCTTCGAAAGCCATACGGTCTGGGACAATCTGGAACTGGCGCTGAACCGCCGTCGCGGTGTGTTCTCGACGCTGCTCTACCGACTTTCGGGTGAGGACAAGGCGCGCATCGAGGAAATCCTCGAAACGGTGCGGCTGACACACCGCCGTGACGAATTCGCCGCCAAACTCTCGCACGGGCAGAAGCAATGGCTTGAGATCGGCATGCTCTTGGCGCAGGAGCCGAAGCTGCTGCTGGTCGACGAACCGGTGGCCGGCATGACGGATGCGGAAACGGCGGAAACCGCGATCCTGCTTAGAGACATCGCCAAGACCCGCTCGGTGGTCGTCGTCGAGCACGACATGGGCTTCATCCGCGACCTCGGCGTCAAGGTGACGTGCCTTGCCGAAGGCTCGGTGCTGGCGGAAGGGTCGATCGATTTCGTCAGCTCGGATCCGAAGGTGATCGAGAATTATCTGGGGCGGTGATCAATGCAACTTACCCGCTTGAACCTGACAAAAGAAAACGCTCTAAAACGGGCGGGGTTTATTGTGGGGTTTGATCATGGCTCTTCTCGGTATTCTGGTCGCGGCGATCAGCGGCGCGGTTATCTGGTATTGGCGTCTTAAAATGGTACGTGAGGCAGGAAACGAGATCATCGATTCCGTCGAGCGGATGCGGGGCGCCTATAAGCGCAAAAAGTTTCGCAAGCAGGCGGAGGTCGCGCCGCTGGCCTCGATCGCCGATCCGGCGATTGCGGCGGTGGCCTTTTTCTTTTGCCTTGCCAAGGAAAAGCCGATGTATCTCGACGCTGCGAAGGATGTCGTTCGCAGCCGCATGAAAGGCATCATCCGGCCGGGCGACATGGAAGAGGTGCTGGTTTTCGGCGAATGGGCGTCCAAAAACGTCACCAGTCCCGAAGATCCGATCCGCCGGTTCCGGGATCTCTGGTTGAAGGCGCTCGACATGCAGGAGCGTCAGCAACTGATCGGCATTGCCGAGGAGGTGGCCGAGGCCGGTGGCGAGAGAACGAAGGAACAGGAGCACGCCCTGCAAATGCTGAGGCGCACGTTGATGAATTGATGGGGAATGGGTGAAACGGATGCTGACAGTCGAAAATGCAAACCTGCATTATGGCGCCGCTCAGGCGCTGCGCGGCATCTCCGTCAAAGCGGAGATGGGCAAGATCACCTGCGTGCTGGGTCGCAATGGCGTCGGCAAGAGTTCGCTCCTGCGCGCTATCACCGGCCAGCATCCGCTGTCGGCCGGCACTGTCACCTTCAACGACACCAAGCTCAACGGCCTGCCGCCTTTTGCCCGCGCCAAGCAGGGCATCGGCTATGTGCCGCAGGGGCGCGAAATCTTCCCGCTGCTGACAGTCAAGGAAAATCTCGAAACCGGTTTTGCTCCGCTTGGCCGCCGCGACCGCAACATCCCTGACGACATCTTCAGTCTCTTCCCGGTGCTGAAGTCGATGTTGTCACGTCGCGGCGGCGATCTTTCCGGCGGGCAGCAGCAGCAGCTGGCAATCGGGCGCGCCATGGTGACGCGGCCGAAGATCCTTGTGCTCGACGAGCCGACCGAGGGCATCCAGCCCTCGATCATCAAGGATATCGGCCGGGCGATCCGCTATCTCCGTGATTCCACAGGCATGGCGATCCTGCTCGTCGAGCAGTATCTCGATTTCTGCCGCGAGCTTGCCGACTACGTCTACATCATGGACCGCGGCGAGATCGTGCATGAAGGGCTTGCCGAAACGCTGGATACGCCGGAAGCTCGTCGTCACCTGACCGTCTGATCGGCAGATGCCGCATTTTGCAGCAGAGGGTTCGGCACCTGGCAAAACCTTCCGCCGCCGCCAAAGGTCTCATCCGCACGGCATGGGAATTGCTTGCTTTCCGTCATCCGCGCGATTGAATGAAAACCGGTAGCGTGACCGAAAGGGATGATATGACGATTGCGGCGACGAGCACGAGACCGCAAAGAGCGGAAGGACGCGGGCATCTGGCGGCAAAGCTGTTTGATGGCCGCACGCGTATCCGCGAACTCTATCAGGAGGGGGCGGCGAAGATCCGCCTGCCCGATACTTTCGACGCTTCGATGGAAGCCGTCATCATCAACACAGCCGGCGGTTTGACGGGCGGTGACCGCATGTCCTGGAGCGTCGTTGCCGGCGCCGGTACGCGCATCGACGTCACCACCCAGGCCTGCGAGAAGATCTACAAGGCTTCGGCCGGAACGGCGGAGGTTTCGACCAGCATCGAGGTCGGCGCGGGTGCCCGCGTTGACTGGCTGCCGCAGGAGACGATCCTTTTCGATCGTGCATCGCTCTCTCGTCGGCTGGATGTCGATCTTGACGACAGTGCCGAATTTCTGGCCGTCGAAGCGGTGCTGCTCGGCCGCAAGGCGATGGGCGAGATGATGGAGACGGGGCTTTTCCGCGACCGCTGGCGCATCCGCCGTTCCGGCCGTCTGATTCATGCCGAAGAACTTAGGCTTTCCGACGGCGTGGCGGCTCTTGCCGCGCGTCAGGCCGTACTCGGAGGGCAGGTGGCCTTTGCGACGCTGCTCTATGCCGGGCCGCTGGCTGAGGCCTATCTCGGCAAAGTGCGGCCGCTCGTCGAGGGACCGATGGGCGGGGCGAGCGCCTGGAACGACAAGCTCATCGTCCGCCTTGCGGCGCCCGACGGCTTCTCGCTCAGAAAAATTCTGATCCCGGTCATTTCCGCCTTGCGCAATGGTGCGCCTGTGCCGAAAGTCTGGAATCTATGAACCTAGGCATGCAGCAGATGGACAAGCGATGAACCTCACTCCGAGAGAGAAAGACAAGCTGTTGATTTCAATGGCGGCGATCGTGGCGCGCCGGCGGTTGGAGCGCGGCGTCAAGCTGAACTATCCCGAAGCGATCGCGCTGATCAGCGATTTCGTTGTCGAAGGCGCTCGCGACGGCCGCCCGGTTGCCGAACTGATGGAGGCCGGCGCCCATGTGATCGACCGCAGTCAGGTGATGGAGGGCGTTGCCGAGATGATCCACGACGTGCAGGTGGAGGCGACGTTCCCCGATGGAACCAAGCTCGTCACCGTGCACGAACCGATCCGGTGAGGAGATCAAATGCTGGAGCTCAGGCCCAATTGCGAATGCTGCGACAAGGATTTGCCGCCTGATAGCGCTGAGGCGCGGATCTGCACCTATGAATGCACCTTCTGCGCCGATTGCGTGGACAATGTGCTGAAGGGCGCATGCCCGAATTGCGGTGGCAATCTCGTCGCCAGGCCTATTCGGCCGGTGGCGATGCTCGCCAAAAATCCGGCGTCGACGAAACGTGTGCTGAAGGCTGAGGGCTGCGCGCCCAAGGCGGCTTAAGGAGAACGAGATGATTCCGGGCGAGATCATTGCCGCAAGCGGCGACATCGAACTGAATGCCGGCGCGCTGACGGTGACGCTGGAGGTTTCCAACACCGGCGACCGGCCGGTGCAGGTCGGCAGCCACTACCATTTCGCCGAGACCAATGCCGGGCTTTCCTTCGACCGAGCGGCGGCGCATGGCAAGCGGCTTGATATCCCGTCGGGAACCGCCGTGCGCTTCGAGCCCGGGCAGACGCGCTCGGTGACGCTTATCCCGCTTTCCGGCAAGCGCGAAGTCTATGGCTTCCGCCAGCTGGTGATGGGCAAGCTCTAAGCAAGCGGGAGGGATGCATGCGTTTGAATATCTGCCTCGTCGGGGTGGCGATGCTGCTGATTTCAGGCGCGGCTTCTGCCCAGGATATCGATTGCAAGAACCCCCAGACGCAATCGGACATGACTTCCTGCGAGGCGGCGCGTCACGATGCGGCCGACAAGGTGCTTAACGCGCAATACAAGAAAACGCGCGCCGCGATGGTGGCGATCGACGGCGATCTGGACGGCGACATGAAGGGTGCTGAAAAAGCGCTGGTCAAGGCGCAGCGCGCCTGGATCGATTATCGCGATGCCGAATGCGATGCCGCTGGATTCCAGGCGCGCGGCGGCACGATGGAGCCGATGCTGGTTGCCGGGTGTCTCGCCGATATCACGGACAAACGCACGAAAGAGCTGAAAGAGCTCGAAGATTCGATGAGTAACTGAGGTGGCCAGGAAGATCATGATCGTTGGCAATGGTGAGATCGGGGAAGGAGCGGCTGGCGTCATCGATGCTGCCGATTTCGTCATCCGTTTCAACGATTGCCGCTCCTATGGCGCCGGCGGTCGCCGTACCGACGCCGTTGCCGTTTGCAACACCGGCAGGCCGGCCAAGGCGATGCTCGGCTCGGAGCAATGGCGCACTCATCCCGCTGTCGTCTCGGCCGCCGAAATCTGGAGCGTGCGCGATCCGGAAAAATTCGCGGCACTTCGCGCACCGCTTGCCGTCTCGCATCCGGAACTCGACGATTTCTGCGACGACTACACGAATGCGTTCGGCACCTTCTGCTCGGACACCGGCAAGACGTATGTCGTCATCGACAAGTCGGTTCACGAAGCCGTCGATGCGGCGCTTTCGGCCTTTGCTCCTTCGCCCTATGTCGTGCCGAGCAGCGGCATGATCGTGATCGGCGAGGTGATGGAGAAATCTGCCGATGCCGAGGTGACGCTCGCCGGCTTCGGCCATGTCGGCTGGGAATGGCATCCCTTCGCCGCCGAAAGACAGCTTGTCGATACCTATATTGCCGCGGGCCGCCTGAAGCGGCTTGGCGGAAAAACACTTGCCTCTTCCTCCCAAGGAGCCTGATAGATGCCCTACAAGATCTCGCGCACCGCTTATGCCGGTATGTTTGGACCGACCACCGGCGACAAGGTGCGCCTTGCCGATACGGAGCTTTTCATCGAGATCGAGAAGGATTTCACCACCTATGGCGAGGAGGTGAAGTTCGGCGGGGGCAAGGTGATCCGCGACGGCATGGGCCAGAGCCAGGTGACGCGCGCGGACGGTGCGGTCGATACCGTCATCACCAATGCCGTGATCGTCGATCATTCGGGCATCTACAAGGCCGATATCGGGCTCAAGAACGGCCGCATCGTCGCAATCGGCAAGGCCGGTAATCCCGACATGCAACCCGGCGTCAATATCATCGTCGGCCCGGGCACGGAGGCGATCGCCGCCGAAGGCAAGATCGTTACCGCTGGCGGCATGGACAGCCATATCCATTTCATCGCGCCGCAGCAGATCGAAGAAGCGCTGATGAGCGGCATGACCTGCATGCTCGGCGGCGGTACAGGCCCGGCGCATGGCACGCTCGCCACCACTTGCACGCCCGGTCCGTGGCACCTCCAGCGGATGATCGAGGCGGCCGACGCCTTCCCGATGAACCTTGCTTTTGCCGGCAAAGGTAATGCCTCGCTGCCGGGCGCACTTGTCGAAATGGTGCTTGCCGGCGCCACTTCGCTGAAGCTGCATGAGGATTGGGGCACGACACCAGGCGCCATCGACTGCTGCCTGTCGGTTGCCGACGAATATGACGTGCAGGTGATGATCCATACGGATACGCTGAACGAAAGCGGCTTCGTCGAGGATACGATCGGGGCCATCAAGGGCCGCACCATCCATGCCTTCCATACGGAAGGGGCGGGCGGCGGGCACGCACCTGACATCATCAAGATCTGCGGCCAGCCGAACGTCATCCCCTCGTCGACCAATCCGACGCGGCCCTATACAGTCAATACGATCGCCGAGCATCTCGACATGCTGATGGTCTGCCATCACCTGTCGCCGTCGATCCCGGAAGATATCGCCTTCGCCGAAAGCCGTATCCGCAAGGAGACGATCGCCGCTGAAGACATTCTGCACGATATCGGCGCCTTCTCGATCATCTCCTCCGACAGCCAGGCCATGGGCCGCGTCGGCGAGGTGGCAATCCGCACCTGGCAGACGGCCGACAAGATGAAGCGCCAGCGCGGACGGCTGAAGGAAGAAAAGGGCGACAACGACAATTTCCGCGTTCGCCGCTATATCGCCAAATACACGATCAATCCGGCGATTGCCCATGGTCTCAGCCATGAGATCGGCTCGGTCGAAGTCGGTAAGCGCGCCGATCTGGTGCTGTGGAATCCCGCCTTCTTCGGCGTTAAGCCCGATATGGTGCTGCTCGGCGGTTCGATCGCCGCCGCGCCGATGGGCGATCCGAATGCCTCGATCCCGACGCCGCAGCCGGTTCACTACCGGCCGATGTTTGCCTCCTACGGCAAGAGCCTCACCAATTCCTCCGTCACCTTCGTCAGCCAGGCCGCGCTCGATGCCGGCCTGAAGGGCCGGCTCGGCGTCGCCAAGGAACTGGTGGCGGTGAAGAATACGCGCGGCGGCATCTCCAAGGCATCGATGATCCACAACGACCTGACACCCGCGATCGAGGTCGATCCGGAGACCTACGAGGTCAGGGCGAACGGCGAATTGCTGACCTGCGAGCCGGCGACGGTGCTGCCGATGGCGCAGCGCTATTTCCTGTTTTAGGCGCACGCCCGATGTGTGACCGGTGGTTCCGATGAGGACGGGCATCAGCTGGTTGCTGCGGATCATATTCCTGTTCGTATTTTTGGCGGCCTGCGGGACCTTCATTCCGCGGCCGCTGATTGCCCCGGTCAAGGCATCATCCGCGGCGGCAAGCCATCGGATTCTCCTGCTGTCGGGACCGATCCACACCGATATTGCCATTCCGCTCGGCGAGGAGACGCGCGCCGCCTTTTCCTTCCTCGACAATCCCGATTTTCCGCTTGGCCATCCGAATGCGGAATGGCTCATCATTGGCTGGGGTGGCCGTGCCTTCTATCTGGAAACTCCGACCTGGACGGAGCTGAAGCCGCTGCCGGTGCTGCGGGCGCTGACGATCGATCGTTCGGTGCTGCATGTGGACCTTGCCGGTCACATCACCGAGCCGCAGCCCGCCGTTGCGGCATTCGATATCGGCGACGATCAACTGGCGCGGCTGCGCAATTTTATCTCGGACAGCTTCGTTCGCGGCGCGGGTACGGTGAAGCCGATTCCGGATGCGGGTTACGGCGAGATCGACCGGTTCTTCGAGGCAAAGGGATATTTCAACGCTCTCTTCGGCTGCAACACCTGGACGGCGGCTGCGCTCCGCTCGGCCGGGCTTCGGACCGGCTTATGGAACCCGCTTCCACAATCATTGCGATTGTCTCTCGGTGTCTACAATTGAAGCAGCCGCTGGCCGGTCCGCTCGCCAACGAAATTGTGAACGACACTCTCCATTCGGTTGTAAAAATCCGCGTGAAAAACTGTGTTTTCCCGAGGTAAGCCATTCTGGAACAACTTAGCCGTGGAGCCCAGAAAAGACCTGTCATGTCAATGATATAGGCTGGTCCATGCCCTGTGCGATTCAGGGATCGGACGCTTGCATCTCCTGCTAGAAAAAATCTGTCCACCGAATCGTCCAAAATCGGTCGGATTTTAACGAGTCGATTAAGACACCCGCAGCAATTGGACTCTTATCAATGCCTTGCAACGCCGGACAGGAAGGTTGATTCTGATGAGAAACTGGATGTCGCTGCAGGCCGATTTCGGCAATTTTCAACATCGCAGGAACGTCTATCTCTTCGCTCTGAAGATGAGCTTTCTTGCCGTCATTCTCTCCGGCGTCATCATATCGCTGACGATACCGCCGCTCGGTTTTCTCGGGCTGCTGCCGGTGACGCTCTCGCATGCGATCGGCTTCGGCGCCATTTTTTCCTGGCTCGTTGGCGGGACGGTTTCCGGCATGCTGTCGCTGGCTGCCGGTTTTGCCCTGCATGAGCTGACGCTGTCGCGGGCGGAGTTCGAAAAGCTCAGCCGCACGGACACACTTTCCGGCCTCCTGAACCGGCGTGCCTTCACAGAGGCGCTCGAGAATACCGAGGGCAACGCCTCGCTCGTCATATTCGATGTCGACCGTTTCAAGGCGATCAACGATCGCTTCGGCCATGCCTGCGGCGATGCCGTCATTACCGCCGTCTCGGCCATGCTCAGATCCGCCTTCGATGAGATGTCCGTCGTTGCACGGCTGGGTGGGGAGGAATTCGGCGTCATCGTCTCCGGTGAGCCGCTGGAGGCGCGGATGGAGCGCATCGAAGGTGTCCGGGCCCGGATTGCAAGCGGCGCCATCGCGGCCGAGGGGCACGATATCCGCATCACCGTTTCCGGCGGTGTTGCCGATCTCGGCGTCGGGCGCAACAATCAGGCGGTCTATGCTTCGGCAGACCGAGCGCTCTATCTCGCCAAGGCGCTTGGGCGCAATCGCGTCGTACACGAGCGGGAAGGTCTGCATCACGCCTGGCACGGGCTCGTTGACAATAGCCTCGATGCCAAGGGTCGGGCAGCTGAGAGCGACAACGTGATGCAGGCTTACGGAATATAAAAGCCCCGTTCCGTGCAAAAGGCCATTGGTGCTTGCATCGGGAGAGGCTATTTTGCATGGTCGCCTCAGCAAAACGGACATATCATGCAGCGCGTTACATCTTATCTTCCCGCCGGAACCCCGTCCTCCCATCCGACCGCCCAGGTCAAGCTGCCGCACGATCTGCGCCATCTGCGCCGCAAGCTGCTGCATCTGGAAAATGGCGAGATGGTCATGCTCGACCTCAAGGACCCGGTGCTTTTCGCCAATGGCGACCTGCTGGTGCGCGACGATGGCGAGTTGATCGAGATCCTCGCGGCCGATGAGAAGCTCTTCGAGGTTCGCGGCCGCGACCGCACACATCTGATCGAGCTTGCCTGGCATCTCGGCAACCGTCATCTTGCGGCCCAGATCGAGGAAGACCGCATCGTCATCCTGCGCGACCACGTCATCCGCGCCATGCTGCAGGGGCTCGGCGCCACCGTCCTCGACATCGACGAGCCCTTCCAGCCGGCGCGCGGAGCCTATCATTCCCATGGCGGGCATTCGCACGATCACGAACATGCGGCTCATGACCACGGGCATGACCACAAACATGATCATGGCCACGACCATGAGCATGGACCGGGATGTAATCATGACCACGACCACGGGCGGGATCATGATCATGACCACGGACATCACGGCCATAAGCACGACTGAGAGCCGATGACCAGGGATGACGAGTTGCAGGCATTGCTGCGCCTGACGGCATGGCTCTCGCCGGCCTTTCCGATCGGCAGCTTTGCCTATTCGGGCGGGCTGGAGCGGGCGGTGGCCGACGGACTCGTCACCGATGCGGCCTCGCTTGCGGCCTGGGTCGGCACGCTGATCGACCATGGGTCGGTTTGGAACGACGCGGTGCTTCTGGCCGAGAGCCACAGGGGCCAAGCAGAACCCGCACGCCTTGCCGAAGTCGCTGCACTCGCCGAGGCGCTTGCTGGATCGCGTGAGCGCCATCAGGAAACGATGCTGCTCGGAGACGCCTTCCTCGCGGCGGCGCGGGCCTGGCCGAACGAGGTTTTCGAAAGGCTGCCCGGCAAGGTCGCTTATCCCATTGCGGTCGGGGCGGTTGCGGGCGCACACGGCATAGGGCCTGAGACGGTGCTTGCGGTTTTTCTGCACGCCTATGCCTCGCAGGCGATGTCATCAGGCATCCGTCTCGGTGTCGCCGGGCAGAGGGATGGCGTTGCAGTGCTTGCCGGTCTCGAAGAGCGTATCGCAGAGGTTGCTCGGCGGGCGGCGGCCTCGACGCTCGATGATCTGGGCTCGGCGACGGTGCAGGCCGATATTGCCAGCTTGCGCCACGAAACGCAGGCGACGCGACTGTTCCGTTCGTGATCGTCCGGATTGCGTAAAAATAAAAACTTAGAGCGATAAGCTGAACCGCTCTAAGTCATTTGACGGTGGCGCGCGCCGGCGACGTCGCTATCATCGGGCTTCGATTGGAGTAAAACAGATGAAATCAAGAAACGGACCTCTGCGCGTCGGCATCGGTGGGCCGGTCGGCTCGGGCAAGACGGCGCTGACCGAAAAGCTCTGCAAGGCGATGCGCGACGACTATTCCGTCGCCGTGGTCACCAACGACATCTACACGACCGAGGATGCCGAAGCATTGGTGCGCATGCAGGCACTGCCTTCGGACCGCATCGTCGGCGTCGAGACGGGCGGTTGCCCGCACACCGCCATTCGCGAGGATGCGACCATCAACCTTCAGGCGATCGCCGGTCTCAACCAGCGGATCCCCGATCTCGACGTCGTCTTCATCGAATCCGGCGGCGACAATCTGGCGGCGACTTTTTCGCCCGATCTTGCCGATATCACCATCTATGTCATCTCCGTCTGCCAGGGCGAGGAAATCCCGCGCAAGGGCGGGCCCGGCATCACCCGGTCGGATCTGCTGGTCATCAACAAGAAGGATCTGGCACCCTATGTCGGCGCCGATCTCGAGGTGATGGACCGGGATGCGGCGCGCATGCGCGCCACGCGTCCCTTCGTCTTCTCCGACATGAAACGCGGCGACGGTATCAACGCGATCGTCAGCTTCCTCAGGGAGCAGGGTGGACTCTGAGCAGCCAGACCTGCCGCAGCAGGTCGGCACTGACGGCGAGGAGAAATCCGCCCCGTCTGCCGCACCCATGAAGACAAAGCGGAACGGGCCGGGAGATCGCTCCCGGCCCGTTTTGATTTCCTGAGCCTTTGCTCACTCGGCCGCGAAGGGCGGCAGGCGGAGCACGTTGGTGTCGTTTGTCTTCTTGCGTTTGTCTTCAGGCTTTTCGATCGCGGTCAGGCGCTCGTCCAGCGAGTCGATATCGCTACGGTTTTCGCGGGTGACGCGGGTGAGATCCTCACGCGACAGCGGCAGGTCTTCCTGATCCTTCCTGCCGACCAAGCGGCCGAAGGCCCAGCCGAGCAGGCGGGACAGATCGTCCATGATCAGGAAGAAGGAAGGCACGACGACGAGCGAGAGCACCGTCGAGACGATGATGCCGCCGATCACCGCGATCGCCATCGGCGCGCGGAACGAGCCGCCTTCGCCCACACCGAGCGCGGAAGGCAGCATGCCTGCCGACATGGCGATCGAGGTCATGATGATCGGCCGGGCGCGCTTGCGGCCGGCCTCGACCATGGCTTCGACGCGGGCCATGCCCTGGTGGCGCATCTCGATCGCGAAATCCACGAGCAGGATGGCGTTCTTGGTGACGACACCCATCAGCATCAGAATACCGATCATGACAGGCATGGACAGCGGATTGCTGGTGATGATCAGCGCCGCCGCGACGCCGCCGATGGCAAGCGGCAGCGAGAACAGGATGGTGAAGGGCTGGATCACGTCCTTGAAGAGCAGGATCAGCACCGTCAGCACCAGCAGGAGGCCCATCAACATGGCGTTGACGAAGCTCTGCTGCATCTCGGACTGCACCTTGGTGTCGCCACTTTCGGCAAGATGCACCGTGGCCGGGATATTGGCGGCCTCGACGATCTCGCGGAACCGGGCCGAGGCTGTATCGAGCGCCACGCCCTGCGGCAGGTCGGAGCCGATTGAGACGACGCGGTAACGGTTGTTGCGCTTGATCGAGCTTACGCCCTCCGAATAGTCGATATTGGCGACGCTCGCGAGCGGAACGGTGCCGCCGCTGGCGGTCTGGATTTTCAGTGCCCGGAGAGCCGCAAGGTCGCGGCGCATGTCGAGTGCCGCCTGGACGCGGATCGGGATCTGGCGATCGTCGAGCGAGATCTTGGCAAGGGCGGCATCGACATCGCCGATGGTGGCGACGCGGATCGTTTCGGAGATCTGCTGCGGCGTGATGCCGAGGCGGGCGGCCTCGTTCTTGCGCGGGTAGACCTGCAGTTCCGGACGGGGCAGGGCGCCGTCGGCGCTGACATTGGCGAGCAGCGGATCGGCGCGGAGCTTGGATTCCAGAATACCGACGGCGTCGTTCAGGTCCTTCTCGTTTTTGGAGAGGAAGTTGAAGGAGAGGTCGCGTTCGCCGCGGTCGTTGAGCTTGAGGATGTGGACGTCGGGAATGTCGTGCAGCTTGGCGAAGACTTCCTTTTCGATATCCCATTGCGGACGTTCGCGGCCGTGGACCTCCACCTTCGGCAGCATCGGCCCGATGACCGGGATATGGCCGAGCCCGTCATTGACCATCTTCTTGATCAACGACTGGTCGAGCTTGTGAAGTGCCAGCGTGATGGTTGCGCGGCGCAGTTCGAGATCGCCCTTCGGCGATGCGCCGCCGAGGACGAAGACGCTTTCGACGCCGTTGATATCCTTGACCCGGTCATAGATTGCATCCGTCGTCTTCTCGGTGTCGTCAAGCCGTGCATTGGGTGGCAGCTCGACGGAGAGAACGATGCGTGAAGCGTCTTCGGGCGGCAGGAAGCTGCCCGGAACCTTCATGAGCAACAAGACGGAGCCCACCAGGAAACCGAAGGCGACGATCAGCGTCGCATAGCGCGTGTACCAACGCCCAGTCGTCCCGCGTATGAGACGCGTGTATCCACGCATCAGCAGACTGTCATTGTCGTGATGGTCTTCCATGCCGTCTTCGGCGCGCATGAGATAGGCGGCCATCATCGGGGTAATCAGGCGCGCGACCATCAGCGAGAAGAAGACCGAGAAGGCGACCGTCAGGCCGAACTGGATGAAGTACTGGCCCGGAATGCCCGGCATGAAGGAAACCGGCACGAAAACGGCGATGATCGTGAAGGTGGTTGCGATGACGGCAAGGCCGATTTCATCAGCTGCTTCGATCGCCGCTCGATAGGGCGTCTTGCCCATCTTGATGTGGCGGGCGATGTTTTCGATTTCGACGATCGCATCGTCGACCAGGATACCTGTCGCGAGTGTCAAAGCCAGGAAGCTGACGAGGTTCAGGGAGAAGCCCATCATATCCATGATCCAGAAGGTCGGGATCGCTGACAGCGGAAGGGCGATGGCCGAAATCAGCGTCGCGCGCCAGTTCCTCAGGAACAGGAAGACGACGATGACGGCGAGCAGCGCGCCTTCGAGCAGCGTATGGATGGCGGCTTCGTAATTGCCGTAGGTGAAATAAACCGAATCGTCGATCAGCTCGATCTTCACGTTCGGATTTTCGGTTCGCACCTTGTCGAGGCTTTGCGCTACGGTTTCGGCGACGCTGACTTCGCTGGCGCCCTTCGAGCGGAAGACGCCGAAGGTGACAACCGGCGTGGCGTTGAAGCGCGAGAAGGATTTCGGCTCTTCATAGGTGTCCTTGATGACACCGAGATCGGACAGTTTGACGAAGCGGCCGTTCGGCAGCGCGATCGTCGTGTCGGCGAGCTCGGCGACATTGCGCGCATCGCCGAGAACACGGATCGCCTGTTCGCTGCCGGCCACTTGGCCGCGGCCGGAGCCGAGGTCGATGTTGGTGCCACGCAGCTGCTGGTTCACGCTAGCGGCGGTGATGCCGTAGGCATCGAGCTTGCCGGGGGTCAGTTCGATGCGCACTTCGCGCTCGGCGCCGCCGTAACGGTCGACGCGGCCGATGCCGGCCTGGCCCTGCAGCGCGCGCTTGATCGTATCGTCGACGAACCAGGAGAGTTCTTCCAGCGACATGTCGGGCGAGGAAACGGCGAAGGTCTGGATTGCCTGGCCCTCGACATCGACCTTGGTGACAATAGGCGCTTCTGCGGTCGCCGGCAGATCGCTGCGAATGCGATCGATCGCGTCCTTGACGTCCTGCACGGCCTGTTCCGTCGGCACTTCCATCCGGAACATCACGTTGGTCTGCGAGCTGCCGTCGGTCACCGTCGACTGGATTTCGTCGATGCCGGTGATCGAGGCGATCGCGTCTTCGATCTCCTTCGTCACCTGCATTTCGAGCTCGGCCGGCGAAGCGCCGCTCTGCGTCACGCTGATCGAAACGAGCGGCACGTCGATGTTCGGGAAGCGCGTGATCGGCAGCTTGTTGAATGACTGCATGCCGATGAATATCAGCAGGCAGAAGGCCAGGAGCGGCGCGATCGGATTTCGAATGGACCAGGCTGAAAAATTCATCGGATGGTCTCTTTAGTTGGAAGCCGGGGGCTGTTCACGCACCGGCGTGATGTGGTCGCCATCGCGGACATAGGCGCCCGCCTTGGCCACGACCTCGTCGCCGCTCTTCAATCCATTGACGATCTCGACATAGGCGCCGTCCTGGATGCCGGTCTCGATCTTGGCGAATTTCACCACGCCGCCCTCAACCTTGCGCGCGGAGGAGCCTTCGTTGCCGGTCAGCACCGCGGTCAGCGGAAGCGATACGCCCTCGGTCTCCCGGACGATAATCTCGGCGCTGCCATACATGCCGGAACGCGCCTTGCTGTCATCGTCGATGGAGATATGGACGAGACCGAGGCGGGTCACCGGATCGACGGTCGGAGACACCAGGCGCACGGCGCCGGAAAGCTTCTCGCGGCTGCCGGAAAGGGAAATCGTCGCCTTCTGGCCGGCCATCACTCTGACGATATCGCTTTCGGCGACTTCGGCGACAAGCTCGATATCGCCGTCGCGGATGAGGGTGAACAGCGGGTCGCCGTTGCCGGCGGCAATGGCGCCGACCTTGGCATTCTTTGCCGAGATCGTGCCGGCGACCGGCGTCTTCACATCGGTCCGGGCGAGCTTCAGATCGGCATCAGCGATCTGGCTGTCGAAGACCTTGAGATCGGCTTCGGCCACCTCGATCGCCTGTTCGGCAGAGACGACGCGGGCGTTCGCGGCGGCGGCGGTCGCATCGGCCTGCTCGACCTGGGCGGTGGAAACCGTGCCTTTCTTGACCATTTCCTGGGAGCGGGCCTGTTGCTGCCTGGCCTGTTCGGCATTGGCCTGGGCTTCGATGAGCTGGGCGCGCAGCTGGGCGAGGCTTGCTTCGCCCTTGGCCCTCGTCGCCATCATCTGGCTTTTCTCCAGCACCAGCGCGTCGTCATTGAGCGTCGCCAACGTGCTTTCCGCCTGGACCTTGTCGCCGATATCGGCTTTCAGCGTGCGGATAGAGAGGCCTTCGACCTGCGGCTGAATATAGACTTCCTCGACGGGCTTGACCGTTCCCGTGCCGATGACACGATCGACGAGCGTCCGGTTCGTCGCCTTGGTGACGACGATCGCCGGCAGGTTCTGCTGCGGTTTTTCGACCGGCTTTTCCTGCGAAAATGCAGTTGATGCAGCAAGGGCCGCTGCAAAAAGGGTAGCGGCGCCTAGAATTCCAATCGGCTTGCGTGCCATGCGTCTTCGTCCAATCTTATAATAAGGTTGGCCGAACTCGCGCGTCTGCCACTCAGCGCGCAATCAGGCCACTGCCCTTCCTGCATTCTCAGAGGTATCCGCCGATCCTTTGCCGTCTTCATCCCTCGTCGGCAAATTCGGCTTGTAGGTGGTATCGATTTGCTCGATCTACAAGTCCGGCAGAAAACAATTCCCCATGAGGCGATAATAATGACCATTCCGACGCCAATCAATCACCGCAAGGTTATGTCAACATTACGAAGATTGATCGCGCTTCCACCCCATGACGTTTGACGCCCGATAAATGCGACAGTTGCAAGGTGTTTTTTCCCACCTTGCGCGAAAAAAACAAAACGCGCGGAAAATCTTCCGCGCGTTTGCCTCCCGCAATATTGCCGGAACTACTTGGAGGCGGCGTCGGTAATGTCGTGCGTCCAGGCGCCCGAGGGCTCCTTGCTGATGATCTTCTGGTCGAGCAACGCCTTTGCCGTACGGGCATAGAGCGCCTCATCGAGCTTGCCGGAGCCGTCGCCGACCAGCTTGGCGACTTCGCCCATCATGCGCTTCTGATGGTTCTCGTCCTGGCCGCCATTGTCCATGACGATCTCGGCGGCTTCGTCGGGATTTTCAGTGGCATATTTCCAACCCTTCATCGAGGCGCGGACGAACTTGACCATTTTCTCCTTGAAGGCCGGGTCTTTCAGCTTGTCCTCCATCGCATAGAGGCCGTCTTCCAGAAGGTCGTTGCCCATCTCGGTATAGTTGAAGACCGTCAGTTCCTCCGGCTTGAAGCCGGCATCGATCGCCTGCCAGTATTCGTTATAGGTCATGACGGAGATGCAGTCGGCCTGCTTCTGGACGAGCGGCTGCACGTCGAAGCTCTGCTTCAGCACGGTGACGCCGTTCGCGCCGCCTTCTGTGGACAGGCCGAGCTTGTTCATCCAGGCGAAGAAGGGATATTCGTTGCCGAAGAACCAGACGCCGAGCGTGTGGCCCTTGAAGTCGGCTTCGGTCTTGACCGGACCGTCCTTGCGGCAGATCATTTCCAGGCCGGACTTCTGGTAGGGCTGGGCGATGTTGACGAGCGGAACGCCCTTTTCGCGGGCAACCAGCGCGCCGCCCATCCAGTCGACGATGACATCGGCGCCGCCGCCGGCGATCACCTGCTCGGGGGCGATATCGGGACCACCCGGCTTGATGTCGACGTCGAGGCCTTCTTCCTTGTAGAAGCCCTTGTCCTTGGCGACGTAGTAACCGCCGAACTGGCCCTGCGTGACCCATTTCAGCTGCAGCACCACCTTGTCGGCGGCCATCGCATGGGCTGCTGCAAGCGACATCGCACTTGCCATCATTGCAACCATCAACTTTCTCATTTTCTTATCCTTACCCTCTGAAGTTATGCCCGGGCTCATTTTCGAACCCCGTGCGCGCCTAGCCACCACGGATAGACGGATGCCAGAACGTCACCGCCCGTTCGGTCAGGGCGATGATGCCATAAAAGATCGAGCCGGCCAGCGCCGCGACGGCGATTTCCGCCCAGACCATGTCGACATTCATGCGGCCGATCTCGGTGGAGATGCGGAAGCCCATGCCGACGATCGGCGTTCCGAAGAATTCGGCAACGATGGCACCAATCAGCGCCAGCGTCGAGTTGATCTTCAGTGCATTGAAAATGAAGGGCATGGCTGCCGGCAGCTTGAGCTTGAGCAGCGTCTGCCAGTCGCTCGAGGCATAGGTGCGCATCAGGTCGCGCTCCATGCTGCCGGGGGCGGCAAGGCCGGCGACGGTATTCACCAGCATCGGGAAGAAGGTCATGATGATGACGACGGCGGCCTTCGACGGCCAGTCGAAGCCGAACCACATGACCATAACAGGGGCGACGCCGATGATCGGCAGGGCCGACACCATGTTGCCGATCGGCAGCAGGCCGCGGCGCAGGAAGGTGATGCGGTCGGCCAGCACCGCCACAGCGAAGCCGCTGAGGCAGCCGACGATATAACCGATCAGCACCGCCTTGAAGATCGTCTGCCTGACGTCAGCACCGAGGATCGGCAGGGAGGCCATGATGCGCATGCCGATGGCGCTCGGCGGCGGCAGGATGATGAACGGGATGCCGCCGCCGCGCGTGGCCGCTTCCCAGAGGATGAGGATCCAGGCGCCGAAGATTGCCGGAATCAACAGCTGAAGTGTCGATTTGCCGAAAGTGGTGACGGGCTGCAGTTTCGACAGTTCGGTGACGCATCGCCAGGCCAGCAACCAGGAGGAAAAGAGCAGCAGGAAAAAGGCCCGCGTCGCCGTTGCCTCATTGCCGGACAGAGCGGAAAGCAGCATCCAGGCAGCACCATGCGCGCCGATGAACAGCACCGTGGCGCGGTAGGACGGCGGCTGCGGCGCAAAAGACAGCAGGGCGGCCGCGATGACGATGATGAAGACCAGGCTCGTCGTGCCGTCGGCGAGGGGCCGCGCTGCGCCCTCGGCCAGAAGCGGCAGGGTGATCAGCGCCGCGAAGCAGAGCAGAAGGGCGGTCACGCCCTGCCAGGAGAGGGTCAGATGTCTCATGCCGGCCTCCCGCCCATGGCGCGGTCGACGATCTTTGCGGCAATGCCGACGATCGCAACCAGGATGCCCGCCAGCAGCGATCCGGCGACGAGAGCTGCCCAGATATCGATGGTCTGGCTGTAGTAGGAGCCGGCAAGCAGCTTCGAGCCGATTCCGGCGACAGCCCCGGTCGGCAGCTCGCCGACGATGGCGCCGACAAGGCTGGCGGCGATCGCGACCTTCATCGAGGTGAAGAGGAAAGGGATCGAGGCGGGAACACGCAGCTTCCAGAAAGTCTGCGTCGGGCTGGCATAATAGGTGCGCATCAGGTCGAGATGCATGATCTCAGGCGAACGCAGCCCCTTCACCATGCCGACGGCGACCGGAAAGAAGGAGAGGTAGGTGGAGATCAGCGCCTTGGAGACGAGGCGGGAGGCGTCGGAATCGAGGTTCAGCAAATGGGCAATCGCATTGTCGCCGGTCAGCACATTGTAGGAGATGATGACGATCATCGGCGCAATCGCAAGGATCGGGATGGTCTGGCTCGCCACCAGCCAGGGCATCAGCGAGCGGTCCATGGCGCGGTTATGCACGATCAGCACCGCGAGAAGGATGCCGAGCAGCATGCCGAAGCCGAAGCCCAGCAGGGTGGAGGAGAGCGTCACCCAGCTGTGATAGACAAGGCTGCGATTGCTCGAAAGACTGCGCAGGACGGTGTTCTCGTAGACGTTCTGCGCCACCTGATGCGGCGCCGGCAGGATCGGCTTCGGCTGCGCGAGCGTCTTGCCGATGAATTCGAGGGTCGTCGGAGTGGCGCCGGCACGGCCGTCCATGTCGCGCTGGAACGGCGCATTCATCAGCACGGCCGCGACATACCAGAGGACGACGAGCGCGACCAGAATGGTGGTGACGGGGATGATTTTGTTCTTGAGGGTGTCGGGTTTCACAGCGACTGCCCCCAGATATTGGAGTTGAGCGTGCCGGTGGCCCCAGGGTGCAACGGCCTAAACCTCATGGCTATGCCCCGTCCTCAGCCCCTCGCGGACGCGATGGGCGATTTCCAGGAATTCGGGGGTATCGCGGATGTCGAGCGGGCGGTCGGCCGGCAGGGTCGAGTCGATCACGTCGGTCACCCGGCCCGGGCGCGGTGACATCACCACGATCTTGGTCGAGAGATAGACCGCCTCGGGGATGGAATGGGTGACGAAGCAGATCGTCTTGTTGGTGCGGGTCCAGAGTTTCAGCAGCTCTTCGTTCAGATGGTCGCGGACGATTTCATCCAGCGCGCCGAAGGGCTCGTCCATCAGCAGCAGGTCGGCGTCGAAGGCGAGCGCGCGGGCGATCGAAGCGCGCTGCTGCATGCCGCCCGAAAGCTGCCAGGGGAATTTCTTTTCGAAGCCGGAAAGGCTGACGAGGTCGAGCGCCTCGGCGATGCGCCTCGCCCGGTCGGCGCCGCCATAACCCATGATCTCCAGCGGCAGGGCGATGTTGCTTTCGATGGTGCGCCAGGGATAGAGCGCCGGCGCCTGGAACACATAGCCGTAGGCGCGGGCCTTGCGGGCCTCTTCCGGCGTCATGCCGTTGATCGAGATCTCGCCCGAGGTGCTCTTTTCGAGATCGGCGATGACACGCAGGAAGGTCGTTTTGCCGCAGCCCGACGGGCCGATAAAAGAGACGAAATCGCCCTTGCGGACATCGAGATTGACATCGCTCAGTGCACGCACCGGGCCGTCATTCGCCTGGTAGGTGAGACAGAGATCCTTGGCGGATACGACGGAGGGTGCTTGCATCAATGCGACCGTTCTTGTTTTCGCCGCGGGGAGGCGGTTTGCATGTTACCATCGCCGCAGGCCCTGCCGGCGGCATATTTCATGGAGGAAGAGAATGGACGCGACATCAAAGCCCACCTGCCACATCGTTCGCCCCAACCATGCCTATGACGGCAAGCAGGGGCTCAGCTATTTCCAGGGGATCGCGGCCGAGACGGTCGGCGCCAAGGGCATCTGCATGCACCTGCTGACGATCCCGCCCGGCGTGCGCGCCAAGGCGCATCTGCACGAGGCGCACGAGACGGCGATCTACATCCTCTCGGGTGAGGCGCATACCTGGTACGGGGACCGGCTGGAACAACACGTCGTCGTCCATGCCGGTGAACTTTTCTATATCCCGGCCGGCGTGCCGCACCTGCCTGCGAACCTCAGCAGCACGCCGTGCACGGCGATCATCGCGCGCACCGATCCGAACGAGCAGGAAAGCGTCCTGCTTCTGCCGGAGTTGGACGCTTTGGTGCCGGCGTGAGGTCATCAGCATCAAGGCAGCGGTCCCCGGTTGATGGCCGTGTCGTTACGCTCCATCGTCATACGCCGGTTGCCGGAATGCCGCTGCGCTCCACCTTGCGCGGAGAGGTGATCTCCTTCCAGGTGGACAGTGCCTTGCTGACGGCCGTCACCGGTTCGCGCCGGACGAACTCGCCATGGCCCTCGCGGGTCTTGATGGTGCTTTCCTCGATCGCGACGACGCCGCGCGTCAGCGTGTAGCGCGGCAGGCCGGTCACTTCCTTGCCTTCGAAGACGTTGTAGTCGATCGCCGACTGCTGGGCCTTGGACGAGATGGTCTTGGAGCGTTTCGGGTCCCAGACGACGATATCGGCATCGGCACCGACCAGGATCGCGCCCTTCTTCGGATAGATGTTGAGGATCTTGGCGATGTTGGTCGAGGTGACGGCGACGAATTCGTTCATCGTCAGCCGGCCGGTGTTGACGCCGTGCGTCCAGAGCATCGGCATGCGGTCTTCGAGGCCGCCGGTGCCGTTCGGGATCTTGGTGAAATCGCCGACACCGAAGCGCTTCTGCGCCGTGGTGAAGGCGCAATGATCGGTGGCGACCACCTGCAGCGAGCCGGAGGCAAGCCCCGCCCAAAGCGAGTCCTGATGCTGCTTGCTGCGGAAGGGCGGCGACATCACCCGGCGGGCGGCGTGATCCCAATCGGGGTTGGAATATTCGCTCTCGTCGAGCGTCAGGTGCTGGATCAGCGGTTCGCCATAGACGCGCATGCCCTTGGCGCGGGCGCGGCGGATCGCCTCGTGCGCCTGTTCGCAGGAGGTATGGACGATATAGACCGGGCAGCCGGCCATATCGGCGATCATGATGGCGCGGTTGGTGGCTTCGCCCTCGACCTCGGCGGGCCGAGAATAGGCATGCGCCTCGGGGCCATTATTGCCTTCGGCGAGCAGCTTTGCCGACATCGAGGCGACGACGTCGCCGTTTTCGGCGTGCACCAGCGGCAGGGCGCCCAGCTCGGCGCAGCGCTGGAAGGATGCAAACATCTCGTCATCGTCTACCATCAGCGCGCCCTTGTAGGCCATGAAGTGCTTGAAGGTGTTGATGCCCTTGTCGCGGACGATGGTTTCCATCTCCTTGAACACCTGCTCGCTCCACCAGGTGACCGCCATGTGGAAGGAATAATCGCAATTGGCCCGGGTCGATTTGTTGTCCCACATGGTCAGCGCCTCGAGCAGCGACTGGCCGGGGGCGGGCAGGGCGAAATCGACCACCATCGTCGTGCCGCCGGAAAGGGCCGCGCGCGTGCCGCTTTCGAAATCGTCGGAGGAATAGGTGCCCATGAACGGCATTTCGAGATGGGTATGCGGATCGATGCCGCCCGGCATGACATAGCAGCCGGTCGCATCCAGCGTCTCTTCGCCCGTGAGGTTCGGGCCGATCTCGACGATCTTGCCGCCGTCGATCTTCACGTCAGCCTTGTAGGTGAGGTCGGCCGTGACTATGGTGCCGTTCTTGATTACTGTGGTCATGGCTGCTGTTCCTTTTCCCCGCGATCTTGTTGCTCTTATGGCTCCACTGCCATCGTGGGCGTGCCGTTTCTAAGGAGTTCCGCACCCTTGGCGATAAGGCTGTAGACGTCCATCTCGCTCAACTCATCGGGCGCGTCATGCTCTTCCTCATAATACCAGTCGGGCCGCTCGACGGCATCAGTGCCGCCGACTGACAAGGACCAAAAACCATCGCTTTCGCGAAAGTAGAAATCCTTGCCATTGATCAGTCCGGTCGACCGTACGGGTTGGCTGCCCTTGGGACGTTCGATCAGTATGCCGGGCATGGAAGGGCCGAGCTCGATTCGAACGACGCCAGGCCCAGGTCCATGGAGATAATAGGTTTGGTTGGGCGCATCTGGGTCATGGTCATCTGAATTGGCCAGTTGAACACCAGAAGGTTTGTATCGCCATAAGCCCGATATTTGTGGAAGCCTGATCCGCTCGCCTGCTGTATTGATGCCAATGTAGAAGATCTGCGCACTAGGGACGTCGCCCCACGGTCCTTCGCTCACTGGGCTCACATTGGCGGTGGCCCATGCGAGGTCGTCGGCAGTTCGTTGAATTCCGAACTTAAAGGCATCGGCATAGTCGAGATAAGCCGTTGGCAAGTCTGACGCCATCACACCACGATCTCCGCCGTCTCGACCACCGCATGGAACAGCACATCGGCACCCGCCGTCGCCCATTCCTTGGAAATCTCTTCCGCCTCGTTGTGCGAGAGACCGCCGACGCAGGGGCACATGACCATGGTGGCAGGTGCGACCTTGGCGGCCCAGCAGGCGTCGTGGCCGGCGCCGGAGATGATGTTCATGTGGCTGTAGCCGAGCCGCTCGGCAGCGTCGCGCACCGAGGTGACCAGTTTCGGATCGAAGGTGATCGGCTCGAAGTGGCCGATGGCCTCGATGGAACAGCCGACGCCGAGTGCATCGGTGATCTCAGGCGCCTTCGCCTCGATCTTTGCCCGCATGCGATCAAGCTTCTCCTTGTCGGGCGAGCGGATGTCGACGGTGAAGACCACCTTGCCGGGCAGCACGTTGCGGGAGTTCGGCGAGAAGAACACCTGTCCGACGCCGCCGACGGCGCCCGGCTGTTCGCCCATCGCCACGTCCTGGACCATTTCCAGGATGCGGGCCATGGCGAGACCGGCATTGACACGCAGGTTCATCGGCGTCGAACCGGTATGGGCTTCCTTACCGGTCAGCGTGAATTCCAGCCACCAGAGGCCCTGGCAATGGGTGACGACGCCGATCTGCTTTTCCTCGGCTTCGAGAATCGGCCCCTGCTCGATGTGATATTCGAAATAGGCGTGCATCTTGCGGGCGCCGACCTCTTCGTCGCCGACCCAGCCGATGCGCTTCAGTTCGTCGCCGAACAGATTGCCCTCGGGGTCTCTGCGGTTATAGGCAAAGTCCAGGCTGTGCACCCCGGCGAAGACGCCTGAGGCCAGCATGGCGGGGGCAAAACGCGCACCTTCCTCGTTCGTCCAGTTGGTCACGACGATCGGATGTTTGGTCTTGATGCCGAGATCGTTCATGGTGCGCACGACTTCGAGAGCTGCAAGCACACCGAGCACGCCGTCATATTTGCCGCCGGTCGGCTGGGTGTCGAGATGCGAGCCGACATAGACGGGCAGAGCATCGGGATCGGTACCGGGGCGGGTGGCGAACATCGTGCCCATGCGGTCGATGCCCATGGAGAGGCCCGCTTCGTCGCACCATGTCTTGAAAAGGCTGCGTCCTTGCGCATCCGAATCCGTCAGCGTCTGGCGATTGTTGCCACCGGCCACGCCGGGGCCGATCTTCGCCATGTCCATGAGACTGTCCCAGAGACGGTCGCCATTGACGCGCATGTTCTCGCCTGGTGCTGCCACCATTTCCTATGCCCTCACCTGTTTGCGGCAGTCATGCGAAGGGGCACGCCTGCCTGTTCCCGTGGTCCTTCCTGCGCCCCCTTATTGGTTTTGTCGAGCGCCGGAAAATCGCCAGTTGCCTTTGTTTTTCATCTGGCGGATAATTTGACCGATTGGTAAACATTACAACTTCCACCGCCGGGCTCAAGACGAAAATCACGAAAATTGCCGATAAAAATAAGGGCAGTTGCTCAAGAAGGCGGCAGGGGGTGCCTCCCGCCAAAACTTGAGCGAAGAAGTTGAATTTCAAGGGGAAATAACAGCCTGTGACCATACCGAGAGCAGCGAAAACCCTGAGGCGGACGCGAATCCAGGAGGAGAAGGAAGAGCAGATCCTGGAGGCGGCGCTCGATGTGTTTTCGGCAAGCGGCTTCCGCGGTTCCACCATCGACCAGATCGCCGAAGTGGCCGGCATGTCGAAACCCAACCTGCTCTATTATTTCCGCACCAAGGAAGCCATGCACCGGGCGCTGATCGACCGGGTGCTCTACACCTGGCTGGAGCCGCTGCGCGCCTTCGACGCCGAGGGCAATCCCGAGGAGGAAATCCGCAGCTACATCAGGCGCAAGCTGGAGATGGCGCGCGATTTTCCGCGCGAGAGCCGGCTCTTCGCCAATGAGGTGCTGCAGGGCGCGCCGCATATCGAAGACGAGCTGAAGGGTCCGCTGAAGCAACTGGTCGACGAGAAGGCGGAGGTCATCCGCGCCTGGACGAAAGCAGGCAAGATCGCCAAATGCGATCCCTACCACCTGATCTTCTCAATCTGGTCGACGACGCAGCATTATGCGGATTTCGATGTCCAGGTGCGCGCGGTGCTAGGGCAGGAGCATTCCGGCGAAGGGCGCTTCGAGGATGCCGCGCGGTTTCTCGAACAGCTCTTCATCGGCGGGCTGCGGCCGGATCCGCGAGGAAGCTGACTGTTTATCCTCCCTTGGAAAACTGCATCCGGGCGAGCAGATCCGTTATGCCTTCGGTCGTATAGGGCTTCTGCAATACGGGTGCGCCGGAGTGGTTGTTTGCCTGAGCGATGCCTTCGCCATAACCCGTGGCAAAAGCGAAGGGAACGCCGTCGGCTGCCAATCGGTCGGCAATCCCGAAACTCGTTTCATCGCCGAGATTGACATCGAGCAGCGCGAAGTCGAAGGACTGGCCGGCCAGGATTTCCATGGCCTCGGCGACATTAGGCGCCGTTGCCACTTCAGCCCCGAGGCGGCGCAGGATGTCCTCCCCATCCATGGCGATGATCAGGTTGTTTTCCACCAGCAGGATCTTGAAACCCGAGAGCGGCTGGCGGTCCGCGTGAAGGGGCTCGCGTTCGGTGACCGTCGACGGCGTCGGATTTGGCAATCCGCTTGCCGGGTCGGCGCTGTTCACATAGCGAGCCGGAATGGAAAAATCCGCCTCGAGGCCGGTCGCGATGTAGCGGACGTCTGCCTTACCGCCGAGGTCGTAGGGGATCGAGCGCCGGATGATGGTCGAGCCGAATCCGTGGCGCGTCGGCTCGGCGACTACAGGGCCGTTTCGTTCGCGCCAGCCGACGCGCAGGTTGCCTTCTTCATCGCGGTGCCAGCCGAGCTCAACGGTGCCGCTGCCGGCGCCGGAGAGGCTGCCGTATTTGGCGCTGTTGGTCATCAACTCATGGAAAACGAGGGCTGCGGTGGAAAAGGCCTCTGGTTCTAGCAGTACGTCTTCGCCGTTCATCCGGATGCGTTGGGCATTTTTCCCGAGATAGGCGGCAGTCTCGGCCGATAGCAATTGCCGAAACGATGCGGGCGCCCAGTGATCCCGAGTGATCTGGTCATGGGCGCGTGCAAGCGACTGGACCCGGCCCTCGATCTGGTGGATGTAGTCGCCGAGGCTCACCGACGTCGTCTGCGATTGCCGGATGATGCCGGTGATAAGGCTCAGTATGTTGCGGACGCGATGGTTGAGCTCGGCGATCAGCAGCTCCTGCCGCTCGTTTGCCACCTGGCGCGCCATGCTGACCTCGTCGGCCAGGCGCAGCACCACTTCGATCAGCGTGACGCGAATCGTTTCGGCGACCCGGCGCTCGGCCTCCGTGAAGGGGAGCGAGCGACCGCGCACCAGTTCAGACCAGGCCTCGAAACTCTTGCGCGGCGTCAGCCGCGGCCCGTTGGGACCGTATTCCACCGGCTTTTGCGGATCGCCGGCCCAGCGGACGGTGCGCACTAGCTCCTGACGGAAAAGCACGACGTAATCGCGCGGCGAACGCGAGATCGGGATGGCGAGCATGCCGGCCACCACATCGTCGACCTCAAGATCCGGATAGGTTTCCGTGAGCCTGTCGACGGCATAGATGCGGCCGGCGGCGTTGCGGTTGAGATGGCGGACGAGGACTGCGAAAGCTCTCTCATCCGGCCCGATGCCGGCAAGGGCCAGCCGGCCGTTGATCCAGACGCCGATACCGTCGGCAGGAATGGCGTCGGCGAGCGCCTCGATCAGCCAGGCCGGATCGTCGAGCAGGCTGGCATTGTCCGCCACGGAGGTGAGGAGCCGGTCGGCGATGCGACGCGCCTGGGTCTCGTAGTCGAGCGCCAGGCGCCGTTCGCGGCTTTCAAGCCGGGACGCAAACATCTGACCGAAGAGCTCGGCGGTGGAGCGGCTTTGGGCCGAAGGCAGCCGCGGGCCGTAGTGATGGCAGGCAAACAGCCCCCAGAGCTTGCCGTCGACGACGATCGATATGGAGAGCGACGCGCCGACGCCCATGTTTTTCAGATATTCGATATGGATCGGCGAAACCGAACGCAGGATCGACATGGAGAGATCGAGCGGCTGACCGTGCTCGTCGAGTGCGGGGAGGATCGGGACCGGGACGGCGTTGATATCGGCAATGATGCGGAACAGGTTGCGCAGATAAAGCGCTCGCGCCTGCACCGGAATATCGGACGCCGGATAGTGCAGCCCGAGGAATGAGCCGATACCGGCGCGGGCGGCTTCCGCCACGACTTCGCCGGAACCGCTTTCGTCGAAACGATAGACCATGACCCGATCGAAGCCGGTGAGGGCGCGTGCCTGCCTTGCGCCCTCTCGGAAGAAAGCCTCCATAGTTTCCGTGTGGTCGAGGCGGGACATCATGCTGCGCATGGAGAGAGACGGGGCGTTGTGTCTGTCTTCCGGCCCACGTTCGCCTTCGATGATGACCTGCCCTTCGTTCAGATGCACGGCAACGTCGAACCTGTCCTGACCTGATGTCAGGGCAATGCCGAAAATGCGCTCGACGACGTCGGAACCGCGTAACGTGGTCAGCTTGTTGCGGATTGCGTGGAGCGCTTCGGGCGTGATCAGCGAGGTAACGGGACGGCCGAGCGCGTCGGCCTGGGTAATGCCGAGGAACTCCACCAAATTTGCCGAGGCGCGCGTGACGATCCAGTCCGAGGATATCGCCAGCAGAAAGCCGAAAGGCTGGACCGCGCCGAGCTGGTGGATGGGCTCGCGGTCGCAATTGCTGAGATCGACGGGTTCAGGCGTGCCGCTCATGAGACGGCTTCCAGCGTGAGCTGCCCGGCTTTGAGGAACAGTTCGAAGACATCGCGAGCTGCGGCGATGGCAGCGGCGGGATCGCCCACGTTGCTCCCGTCAAGACGATCCATGAAGAGCCGCATGGCTCCTTTCGGGCCTTTCGGGCTCAGATAGCTGCTGGGCAAGTGATCCGGTACGGCCCTGGCGAGCAGCGCACCGCCGAGCTTGGAGCCTTCAAGGACATAGGCAGCACCCCAGACCGCTACGTCGCAGCGCAAGGCAGGTTGCGGAACAGGCACGGGCAATCGATCGTCAAGTTCCCTTATGTCGGCAGCGAGCAGGTGTGCGCGCCTTCGTTCCTGCCAGTCGGGCAGCAAGCGGGCGATCCCGGCTTCCTCAAGCGCCTGTTCGACTGATGGTACGACCCGCGCATGGGCGCGTAGGAAAGCCTTATAATCCTGGATGCGTGAGAGGTTGAAACTGCCGAAGAGGGTGTCGACCGCGGCGTGGCAATCTGCAGTGTGTGTGCGGAGGGCGCTGCGAAGTGACATGCTGACCGTGTTCCGAGTGATATGCGGCGTCCACAAGGGACGACGAACTAGCGGATATACGGCGGCATCGGGTTATTTCCAGAGAAACGCCTGGGAATAACATGGGTTTCTCGTTATTCGCAGACGCAATCCGCATTGGGCGATCGGCGCTGAACGATTCAATCCATCATTGCCGGCAGTCCGGCGGCGAGCGTATCAATCGCGAGCCGCACCTTCGGCAGCATGACCGGGGAGCGCAGCCAAACGGCATGGGCATCGAAAACATTGGCCGGTTCCTGCTTCAACACCTGGATGAGCCGGCCTGCCAGCACCTCCGCGCGGACCAGCCAGCAGGGCAGCCAGGCAAGACCGCGCCCGGCGACGGCCGCATCGGAAATCGAAGCGAGGTCATCGAGCCGCAGTCGCGCTTTTGGCACCAGCCGCCGCCCGGGATCGGCTGCAGTCGGAAAGATCCAACCCTTGTCATCATCGCCCCGCCTGTAGACGATGCCTTCATGCCGCGGAATATCGAAGACCGTCTGCGGGGCGCCATGTTTTTCCAGATAGTCGGGCGATGCGCAGACGGTCATGCGCTGGCGGGCGATCGCCCGGGCCATCAGATCCGGATTGTCCTTCAGCGGCCCGTTGCGGATGACAAGATCGAACCCGTCCTCAAGCAGGTCGACGATACGGTCGTTGAAGGAAAGGTCGAGTTCGAGATTCGGATGCTCATCGAGCAGGCGTGCGAGGGTCGGCGCGATGCAGTGGCGGCCGAAGAGCACGGGCATCGAGATGCGCAATCGACCGCGCACGTCACGCCGGCCGGATTCCAACATGGCTTCCCCGAGGCGGATTTCCTCAACCGCCCGCAGGCAGCGCTCGTAGAAGAAGCGGCCTTCCTCGGTAAGGCTCTGCATACGGGTCGTACGGTTGAAAAGCCGCACGCCGAGACGCTGTTCCAGCCGTGCGATGGTCTTGCCGACCGCCGAACGCGTGAGATGGAGCCGCTCGGCAGCAGCCGAAAAGCCACCGGCCTCGACGGCTTCGACAAAGATCGAGATACCCTTCAGCTGCTCCATTTGTTTCCTCTTTGGAACCATTCTGGAGAATTAATATCGCAACTGGTGCGAAATTTTCAACGATATCCTTGTCCTCCCTGCAATGCACAAGGAGCAAGACAATGCAGACAACACGGCAATGGCAGATCGACGCGGTTGGACCGGAGCGCCAACTGACGATCGGCGAGCGGAGGCTCGAACCGGTTTCGGGAAACAGTGTTCTGGTCCGGACGGAAGCCGTCTCGCTCAATTTCCGCGACCGGCTGGTGATGGAGAGCGGCATGGGGTTGCCGCTGCAATTTCCCTTCGTACCAGCTTCCGACATGGCAGGGGTCGTCGAGGCAGTCGGACCCGATGTCAGCCGTTTCAAGCCGGGCGATCGGGTCATCTCGACCTTTTCGCCCGACTGGATCGACGGACGCGGGTTAGGCGATGCGCGCACCCCACCTTACAAGACACGCGGCGGCTTCTATCCCGGCGTCCTCTCCCAATATACCGTGCTGTCGGAGGACTGGTACTCACGCGCGCCTTACACGCTCGATGCGGCGCAGGCGAGCACCTTGCCCTGCGCCGGACTGACTGCCTGGTTCGCACTGATCGAACGCGGCGGTCTGAAGGCCGGCGATAAGGTTCTGGTGCAAGGCACCGGCGGTGTGGCGCTCTTCGGTCTGCAGATCGCCAAGGCACATGGTGCGGAGGTCTCCATCACATCAGGCAGCGCCGAGAAGCTCGGACGCGCCGTTGCGCTGGGCGCCGATCACGCGATCAACCGCCATGAGGGCGACTGGGTTGAGCAACTCTATCAGTTGACCGGCGGCTATGGCGCCGATCACGTGCTTGAGATCGTCGGCGGCTCGCATCTCGGCCAGGCGCTGAAGGCGGTGGCGATCAATGGCCGCATTTCCGTTATCGGCGTGTTCGAGGGGTTCGAGGTTTCCGGCCCGGCCGGCCCGCTGTTGCTCAAGGCGCCTGTTGTGCAGGGCATATCCGTCGGCCATCGCCGTGCGCTGGAAGACCTCGTGCGGGCAATCGACCAGACCGGGCTGAAGCCTGTGATCGACAAGCGTTATGCCTTCGACGAATTCCCTGAGGCGCTCGATCATCTCTATCGGGGGCCTTTCGGCAAGGTGGTCGTCGAGTTCTAACGGTCGCGAATTTCCCTTCTCCCTGCTGCATAGATTATGCAGCAATTCAAAGTACTGTAGGCGGAGAAGGGAGGCTGATCAGGCCGCAGTGGGAACGCCCTCATCGAAGGGGAAGCCTTCATCGGCCCAGCCGGTCATGCCGCCGATCATCAGTTTCACCGACAGGCCGAGGCGGGAGAGGCGAAGTGCGGCCTTATCAGCGCCGTTGCAATGCGGGCCGGCGCAATAGACGACGAAAAGCGTGTCGGCGGGCCAGGCCGACATCCGATGCGTGGTCATCTTGCCATGCGGCAGGTTGATTGCACCGGGAACGTGGGACTGTGCAAAGAGCGTTGGCGAGCGCGCGTCGAGCAGAACGAAATCTACCTTGCCCAACGCAAAGGCTGCGTGAACATCGGAGCAATCAGTCTCGAAGGCAAGCTTGGCTGCATAGTGAGCAGCGGCGATATCAGCGGCGGCGGCGGGGATTTCGGCGACGGGGCTTGGCATCGGTCTTTCCTTTCAGTGTTGGAATTGCCGTCTGGTATCGCCGATGCTAAAACTTCGCGAAATTGGCCATCATGACCGACAGCGTAAAGATCATGCCAAACTCACTTCCGCAGCAGACGAAAGGACCGCTGGTCGCAGCGCTTGCCTATGACGGGCTCTGCACCTTCGAATTCGGCATTGCCTATGAGGTCTTCGGCCTGCCGCGTCCGGAGATGGGTGAGGGCTGGTATCGCTTCTCGGTCTGCGCCATCGAACCAGGACCGCTTCGCGCTGCGGGAGGGCTGACGGTCGAGGTCGACAAGGGACTGGAGGTGCTTGGTGAGGCGGACCTGATCGTCGTGCCCGGCTGGCGGGCAATCGATGCGCCGGTGCCGGTACCGCTTGCCGCAGCGCTGAGGGCAGCGCATCAGCGCGGCGCGCGCATCATGTCGCTCTGCTCCGGCGTTGCCGTTCTTGCCGGATCGGGGCTGCTTGCCAACCGCAGGGCGACGACACATTGGCGCTATGTCGCCTCGATCGCCGCGCTCTACCCCGACATTACGCTCGATGCGGACGTTCTCTACATGGACGAGGGCAGCCTGCTGACGGCGGCAGGCAGTGCTGCCGGCATCGACCTCTGCCTGCATGTGGTGCGCGGCGATTTCGGTTCGGAAGCGGCAAACAGCGTCGCCCGCCGCCTCGTCGTGCCACCCCACCGCGAAGGCGGGCAGGCGCAGTTCATTCACGCGCCGGTTCCCGAGGAACGTGAGGGCATCCGCCTGGGGCCGTTGATTGAATGGATGCGCCAAAGCCTTTCCGAGCAGCAGCCGATCAGCCTGCTTGCCAAAAGAGCCGGCATGAGCATGCGCACCTTCCAGCGGCGCTTCGAAGCGACGACGGGTCTCAGCGTCGGCGAATGGCTGCTGATGGAGCGGCTGCGCCATGCCCGCGATCTGCTGGAGAGGGAACTTGCGGTTTCGCTCGACGATATCGCCGTCGCCAGCGGCTTCGGCACGCTCGCGACGATGCGGCATCATTTCCGCAGGCGGTTGGGGACGAGCCCGAGCGGTTATAGGAAGTCATTCGGCAACTAACGCGCTTCATGCTTGCATTGAGTTCTCGTTTCGCCTAAAGGGCGCTCTCGATTGTTTCTGGAAAGGGAGCGCCACTATGACGAATATCTCCGCACGCCCCGAGAGGGTTTCGGCTTAAGTCAGCCAAGAAGCTGATGCATGCCGGTTGAACATCGCCGTATCAAGCGATGAAAGACCACTCATATCCAGAGTTCATTATCATGGGCAATTCTATCGGGAGCGGAAGCTCCCCGATGACGTCGGCGGCTCATCCGGCGGTCATCAATCGTTTCTTTTCCGGTTCGGCCTGGATCGAAGGCGCCGCCTTAAACCAGCTCGACGAAATGTCCCGCCTGCCGGGCGTTTTGGAAATCGCCGCCTTTCCGGATCTGCACCCCGGCAAATACGGTGCGACCGGCGTGGCATTGTTGTCGTCCCGGCTGCACCCGCTGCTGATCGGAAACGATATTGGTTGCGGCATGTCGCTCTTCGCTCTCGACCTGCCATTGCGGAAGCTGAAGATCGACAAGGCGGCGGAACGACTGCGCCGGCTTGAAATGCAGGCGATCGGAGATGCTTCCGAAATGCTTGTAGAAGCCGGTCTGGCTGCCGATCTGGTACCCGGTGCCCTGGGCACGATCGGCGGCGGCAATCATTTTTGCGAGCTGCAGGCCGTGGAAGATCTTGCCGAGGGCGGACGCGCTGCAGGTCTCGATGATCAGCGGCTCTATCTGCTGGTTCATTCCGGTTCGCGGGCCCTCGGCGCTGCCGTCTTTTCAGAGGCGGTGGTGGCTCATCCGAGGCTGGTCGCCGGTCTCGAGCCTGGCTCGGAGGCGGGCGGTGCCTGGCTTGCGAGTCATGACCGCTGTGTTGCCTGGGCATCGCTGAACCGGCGGCTGATCGCAGTCCGGGCCGCAGCCGCACTTCGCGCCGATCTCAGCCTCGTCGCCGACATACCGCACAATCTCGTTCGCCGCTGCGATCGCGGATTTGTGCATTACAAGGGCGCTGCGGCCGTTGCACCGGGCGAACTCGCACCGATTGCGGGATCGCGGGCGAGCCTCAGCCATGTGGTTGTTGCGACCGATGGCGTCAGCCGTTCGCTCGGCGGCATCTCCCATGGAGCCGGTCGCAAATATGACCGGGCCACGATGCATGGGCGTGTCGGCCGCAACCGCTCGGAACGCGAACAGCTGTTGCGCAATGCCTGGGGCGGGGTCGCCATCTGCGATGACCGTGCTCTGGTCGTCGAGGAGGCGTCGTCGGCCTACAAGGATTCCGGGCAGGTCATCGGCGATCTCGAGCGCGAGGGCCTGACCGTCGGGCTTGCCCGCCTGCGGCCGCTCGTCACCTTCAAGAAGGCGGTCGATGAAGCGGAGGTCGAACAGCGCCGGCGCAAGCCCGATCATCGCAGGGAAGGAGGGCGCGGTCATGAGCGCTATTGATCTTCTCGTGACATCGGGCAATGGCCCGGTGGAGTGCCGTATCGCGCTCTCCGCCCTTCTCGGCATCCTCGAGCGCGAGGCGCTCGGGTTGGGCTGCGCTTTCGAAGCCAGTCTTGGCCCGATGCCGGATCAACACGGCGCGAAGTCGGCGATTGTCAGCCTGGACGGTTCCGGGGCGGCGCAGATCGCCAGCGACTATTGCGGCACGATCCGCTTCACCTTCAAGAGCCCGGCGCGTCCCGGTCACAAACGGCAGAATTGGTACGTTGCGGTTCAACGCATCGATGCCAAGACTGAGGGCGGCGAGGTGACGATCGATCCGGCTGATCTGCGTTTCGAAACGCTGAGAGCCGGCGGACCGGGCGGGCAGCATCAGAATACGACCGATAGCGCGGTTCGTGTTCTGCATCGGCCGACCGGTCTCGTGGTGACGGCGCGCGACGAACGCTCCCAGCACCGCAACAAAGCTCTGGCGCTGCGTCGTCTTGAAGCGATGTTGCGCCATCTCGAAGTGGGGAGGCAGGAGGCGGCCAAAGCCGGACGCTTCATCGCCAACCGCACCATCGAGCGAGGCAACGAGGTCAAGACTTTCAAGCTGTGATCCGGCACTGCCGGTCTGACCACGTTAGGAGACGGCGCCCTTCCGCAAAGGGCGCCGGCTCTTTCACTCACGGTCTCTAAAAATAATAGTCCCGTTCGATACCGTCATAACGGCCGGATTGCAGGCAGCAATTCTTGAAACCGCCTCCTGGAGCCGCAAAGGCAGGGATCGTTGCGTCCGAGTTTTTCGATCAGTTCGACGTTCCCATGAACGATTTGCGAACCGGTCTTGACCCGGGCTTCGGACGGGAAGGATTTACGCCGTTTCGACGTGACCTCAAAAGCTGAGGTCGGTGAGGTGTTTGCGAGCCATGGCTGCCTCCTCTTCGTGGACACGCTGCGATCGTGCAGCATGGTCGCCATAAATCCATCATAGGCTCAGCGCAACGCCGCGGATCGATCCGCGGCGTTGCAAAGCCGTCACTCCGCCGCCTGGCGGGCCATCGGGTTGTTCGGGTGCGTCGTCCAGTTGGCGTAATTCGGGTCGACCACGCGGCCGGTGCGCTTGTCGAGGGTGCCGGCGGGAAGCTGCTCCATGGTGATGCAGTTCTCGACCGGGCAGACGCTGACGCAGAGATTGCAGCCGACGCATTCCTCGTCCATCACCTCGAAGTGGCGCAAGCCATTGACGACGTTGGTGATCGCCTGATGCGAGGTGTCTTCGCAAGCGATGTAACAGCGACCGCATTTGATGCAGGCGTCCTGATCGATCTTCGCCTTGGCGATGTAGTTGAGGTTGAGATACTGCCAGTCGGTGACGTTGGGCACGGCGCGACCGGTGATGTCGTCGAGGCTTTTGTGGCCCTTTTCATCCATCCAGTCGGAAAGGCCCGTGATCATTTCCTGGACGATCTTGAAGCCGTAGGTCATCGCCGCTGTACAGACCTGCACGTTGCCGGCGCCGAGAACGAGGAACTCGGCGGCGTCCCGCCAGGTGGTGATGCCGCCAATGCCGGAGATCGGCAGGCCGTAGGTTTCGGGATCGCGAGCGATCTCGGCGACCATGTTGAGCGCGATCGGTTTCACCGCCGGGCCGCAATAACCGCCATGGCTGCCCTTGCCGCCGACCGTCGGGTTGGGGGCGAAGTTGTCGAGATCAACGGAGACGATCGAGTTGATCGTGTTGATCAGCGAGACGGCATCGGTGCCGCCGGCCTTGGCGGCGCGCGCAGGACGGCGGACGTCGGTGATGTTGGGCGTCAGCTTGGTGATGACGGGCATGCGGGTGTACTGCTTGCACCAGCGCACGACCATTTCGATATATTCCGGCACCTGGCCGACGGCGGAACCCATGCCGCGCTCCGACATGCCGTGCGGACAGCCGAAATTGAGCTCGATGCCGTCGGCGCCGGTCTCTTCGACGAGAGGCAGGATCGATTTCCAGGCCTGTTCCTCACAAGGCACCATGATCGAGGCGATCAACGCCCGGTCCGGCCAGTTCATCTTCACCTGCTTCATTTCCCGCAGGTTGGTGTAGAGGTCGCGGTCGGTGATGAGTTCGATGTTGTTCAGACCGAGCAGGCGGCGGTCGGCGCCCCAGATCGCGCCGTAGCGCGGGCCATTGACGTTGACGACGGGCGGGCCTTCCTCGCCGAGTGTCTTCCAGACCACGCCGCCCCAGCCGGCCTTGAAGGCGCGCTCGACGTTGTAGGCCTTGTCGGTCGGCGGCGCAGACGCCAGCCAGAACGGGTTCGGGGATTTGATGCCGACGAAATTATTGCGGAGATCAGCCATTGTTCATTCTCCCCTTCAAGCAACCGCGACAGCCGGAGCGGCTGCTGCGGACAGGGTGCGATGGATGGATTCAGCCGCATCGCGACCGTGGGCGACGGCGGAAACCGTGAGATCGTCACCGCCGAAGACGCAGTCGCCACCGGCCCAGACGCCGTCGAGCGACGTGCGGCCTTCGACATCGACGGCGATACGGCCGGATTCCATGCGCAGCGAACCGAGGCCCGCGGCGTCAAAGCTCTGGCCGATCGCCTTGAAGATCTGGTCGGCGGCGATCACGCCGGTTTCGCCGGTGCCGATAAGGCGGCCGTCGAGCAGCTTCGTATATTCCACCTCGATGGCGGCAACCTTACCGTCCTGCGACAGGATCGATTTCGGCGCCAGCCAGTGGCGGATGATGACGCCCTTGGAGCTTGCCAGATCCTGCTCGAATTCGGAGGCGTTCATCTGCTCCTTGCCGCGGCGGTAACAGATCGTCACCTCCTCGGCGCCGAGCAGCTTCGCCTGCACGGCAGCGTCGATCGCCGTCATGCCGCCGCCGAGGACGACGACCCGGCGGCCGACGGCGATGTCGCTCTTGTCTTCGGCCTGGCGGAGCGCTGCGATAAAATCGACGGCATCGTCGACGCCGGCAAGGTTCTCGCCGTCGATGCGCAGCGCGTTGACGCCGGCAAGGCCGATGCCGAGAAAGACGGCGTCATACTGCGCCTGCAGATCGGAGAGCGAAAAATCGCGGCCGAGAAGAGCGCCGTGCCGGACTTCGATGCCGCCGATCGACATGATATAGTCGACTTCCTTCTGGGCGAAATCGTCGACCGTCTTATAGGTGGCGATGCCGTATTCGTTGAGGCCGCCGGATTTTTCCCTGGCATCGTAGATGACGACGGAATGGCCCTTCACGGCCAGGCGATGGGCTGCGGCAAGACCCGCCGGCCCTGCGCCGACGACGGCGATCGTCTTTCCGGTCGGTTCGGCCCTGGCGTAGAACTGCCGGCCGGTCTGCATGGCGGCATCGGTCGCATAACGCTGCAGGCGGCCGATCTCGACGGGCCGCTCTTCGGCCGTGTTGCGCACGCAGGCCTGTTCGCAGAGTTCTTCGGTGGGACAGACGCGGGCGCACATGCCGCCGAGGATGTTCTGATCGAAGATCGTCTTTGCCGAACCGAGCGGATTGCCGGTCGAGATCTGCCGGATGAACAGCGGAATGTCGATCGAGGTGGGACAGGCCGTCATGCACGGCGCGTCATAACAGAAATAACAGCGGTCGGCGGCGACCAGCGCTTCGTGATTGTCGAGGCGCGGATGAAGATCGGAAAAATTAGCCTCATACTCGGCAGGCGACAGCCGGCCGGCATGAATCCCGGTTTCCAGTCGTTCCATTGAAGTTCCCTCATTATTGGTAAACGGCCTGTGAGGAAAAGGTAACTCAGGTTTAAAAATTTATCAAACGGTAAAATTTTGACGACCATGTCTTGCGCGAGTTCGGATACCCTATTGTTTTCATGAAGTAATTTTTACGGTACCGGGTCAGCGAAATGGCTGGGCGTGGGGCGGGACAAGAGGATCCGAAAAAAGATTCAAAAAAGTTGATTTTTTTTCGTTCGCCGGGGAACCAATATTTGATGTCGTCGTTATTGCGATATCCGGATGGTGATCGCATCGACCCAACATGCGCGCCCCCAACCCACTATCCGGACGTACTCACGGTCCCCTCCCGGTGAGTGAAGACAGCCGGTGCGCCGCCCTCGCACCGGCTGTTTTTCCGTTATGGGTTGTTGAACTTTCACACGCGCTTGAAGATTTCGAATTCGGTTTCCGGAATGGTCAGACGATATTCGATGCGGCCGGGAACGAGGCTCAACTCCGCCTTGCCGTTGACCGACGAGGGCACGACACGCTCCAGCACGGTGCGGCCGAAGCTGTTGTCGCTGAATTCGTGGATTTCCGATTGATCTTGCAGCACCTCTGCCCAGGCGACCTCGATCGCCCTCCTCTCGCCGATCATGGCTTCCCGGCAATTCAGCGTGATCGAGGCGCCGCCGCCCGATATCGCGCCGTAGGAAGCGGAGTTAACGATCAGTTCGTGAAGGGCGAGGCCGAGATGGACGGCGGCATTCGGGGTCAGATGGGCATTGATGCCATAGATCGGCATGGAGCCCGATGTTTCCGGCCAGTAGGGAGCGAACTGTTTTTCGGCGAGCTCGAAGAGATAGGCGCCGCGCCAACTCGAATCGGTGATCAGATCTTGCGAGTTGGAAAGCGATTGCAGCCGCCCGCGAAACTTGCCGAGGAAACTGTCGAGAGAGAGCGTGTTGCGCGCCGTCTGCGTGGCGATGCCCTGGATGATGGCGAGGAGGTTTTTCGAGCGGTGCGAAAGTTCGCGCAACAGCGATTTCAGCACCTTTTCGCGATGCCGGCTTTCGGTGACTTCAGCCATGACGGACAGAAGACCATATTTGCCGTGCTCACCGGTTCGCTGGATTTTCAGTTCATAGGTGCGCATTTCGCCGTCGATGGGGATCTCGACCTCGGCATTGTTGGGGATGCCGGTTTCCAGCACCTTGTGTTTCAGCGCCGTCAGATATCGTCCATGCGCGTCGCCGAAAAGAGCGGCGTCGCTGCCGCCGGGTGCGAAGAGTGCCGCGAAATACGGCGGCAGATTTTCGGCGTAGAAGATCGAAAGCCGGGCGTCCTGGCAGAGGATTGAAATACCGGCGCTGCCGAGCGCGCGTTCCATCATTGCCGCTTTGCCTTCGAAGGTAAAAGGCACGCCGGACAATGGCTCAGTCCTGTTCACTCGGCCGCCTTTCCCTGTGACATCTTGAACCTCGCTGAAGGGAGCGCCCCTCGAG
The DNA here is from genome assembly GCF_028994275.1 of Rhizobium binxianense. NCBI lineage: Bacteria > Pseudomonadati > Pseudomonadota > Alphaproteobacteria > Hyphomicrobiales > Rhizobiaceae > Rhizobium > Rhizobium binxianense. The sequence goes on along the minus strand of NZ_CP118713.1, from coordinate 3,152,012 downwards.
GCTCCGCCTGTCAACTCTAGAACAAAGCGCTGCAAAAACCGTTAAAACCACCGGAGCGTCCCGGTAGCACCGGAACGCCTGTTTTGGCGATTTGGTTCCGCGGGCCGAAGAATTGCGTCTTAGGCGGCCACTCTGGTCGATTCGTTAAAGAAGAGAGCCTGGCTTATCAGTGCCTTGACCATGTCCGGATTGAAGGGCTTGGTGACAAGGAAAGTCGGTTCGGGGCGCTCGCCGGTCAGAAGCCTTTCCGGGAAAGCGGTGATGAAGATCACCGGCACGCTCGATGTCTTGAGGATGTCGTTGACCGCGTCGATACCGGAGCTGCCGTCGGCAAGCTGGATGTCGGCCAGGACCATGCTCGGCTTGGTCTTGTTGTAGAGCGCGACGGCCTCGGCATGCGTGCGGGCAATGCCGGTGACGCGATGGCCGAGGCTTTCGACCATTTGCTCGATATCCATGGCGATCAGCGGTTCGTCCTCGATGATCATGATATCGGTCGCGACCTGACGGGAAATCTCCTGCGAGGCCATGTCGAGCAGACGCATGACGTCCTGTTCGTCGAGTTCCAGGATTTCGCCGATCTCGGCGACGCGGAAATTCTCTACGGAGGCAAGCAGGAAGGCCTGACGGGCGCCCGGTGAAACCTTCGACAGGTTCAGCGTGGCGCGCTGTTCCCAGGCATAGGGCGATGTCGGTTCTGGAATCTGGACTGCGGTGGAACCAAACAATTGCGTGAACAGTTTGTAGAGTGCCACCCGGTCATTCGCCGTATCCGGGAAAATCGTGAGATCGGCGATGATGGCTTCGAGTACGGCGGCGACATAGGCGTCGCCCGAAGTCTGAGTGCCGGTAAGGGCGCGGGAATAGCGGCGCAGATAAGGAAGGTGCGGCGCGATTCGAGTGGAAAGTGTCATTAAGGGCTCCCGTATGCAGGCCGGCATTGGCTCCAATGACCGGTTAACGTCGCCTTGATAAAAAAGTTCCGGAACGGCAGGAACTTTTTTTGTCGCGCCGCATTATTCCAGCCGACAAGGAAGGGCGTAGCGTTTTGACCCATGAAGCAAAAAATCCCAGCGACATCGACAATCGAAGGCTCGATGTCGATGGTTGAAATCACGATTGATCCCATGCACGCCCCAACAGACAACCGGCGAGAAGACGAATTGATGACGACACGCAAGAAAGAAGCAGCCGATCAGCGCAAGCTGGAGCTGCGGGCAAGCGACATCCTGGACCCGAACAATCAGATCGGTGTCCGGCTGCGGTCGCTTTATGCGGCCGCACAGGATGAAGCGATCCCCGATCGTTTTCTCGACCTTCTCGAAAAGCTCGACCATGCCGAAATGATGGCTTCCGCCAAAATGGCCGAATAGGATCATCCGCATGGAAGATAAAGCGCAACCCAGCTTCAAGCGGGAACTGCTGGCGGCACTCCCCAGTCTTCGCGCCTTCGCGATCTCGCTCATCGGACGGCATGATCGTGCCGACGATCTCGTCCAGGACACCATCATGAAGGCCTGGGCCAAACAGGATCATTTCGAGATGGGCACCAATATGAAGGCCTGGCTCTTCACGATCCTGCGCAACGAACTCTATAGCCAGATGCGCAAGAGCGGCCGCGAGGTGCAGGACAGCGACGGGCTGTTCACAGAATCGATGGCGATGCACCCCTCGCAATATGGCGCACTCGATCTGCAGGATTTCAAGAAGGCGCTCGACCAGCTGCCGCCGGACCAGCGCGAGGCGATCATCCTCGTCGGCGCCTCGGGTTTTTCCTATGAGGAGGCCGCCGAAATCTGCGGCTGCGCCGTCGGCACCATCAAAAGCCGCGTCAACCGCGCCCGCCAGCGGCTGCAGGAATTGCTGCAGATTTCAGGCGAGGCGGACTTTGGGCCTGACGCCACCTCGGCGCCGTTGACGTCGAAGGCTTTTGCGTTCTGAGAAGGGTTTGTTTGGGAGGAAGGCCGGTTGCCCTCACGGGCGCCGGCTTTTTGGTTTGTAGGATCGGGAGAAGGAGGCAAATCCACGCAACGGATTGGCTAGTCAAAGCAATACCTCCCTCATTCCTGTGACAGGCACAGGAATGAGGGAGGCTGGGGTGGGCGTACCTGCCTAATCTCACGTTGGCACGTGAGGCGGAGTAAGTCCCTCATCAATCCTCACGCTTCGAGCCCACCAGATTGGCCGCGACGATGGCGCCCAGGACGCCGGCGGTCAGGAGGGGCTGGGCGCGGATAAGGCCGAGGCCGACAGTTGCGAAGGATTCAAGCGCCGCGCGGCGTTCGCGGGCGCGACGCTTCTCCCTGACATTCATAACCGCCATCACCACCAGCGCGATGATGGCGATCAGCAGCGCGCCCGCGGCCAGGAAAAGAACGGCGCCGAACGCGCCGTAGATGCCGGCGAGCCAGATGGCACCGGCGGTGACAACAAGCGCATAGGCGGTGAGGAGAAAAAGTGCGGCAAGCGCGATGAAGATGCTATTGCGCTTGGCGCGCGCAACGGTCCGATGCACGCTTGCGCCCGTCAGCACACTGAGGATCGAAAACAGCATCGCGCGTCCTCAGCGCCGAGCGAGGAAAGCGATGGCCAGGCCGAAAGCGGCAGCGGCGCCGATCGTTGCCAGCGGATGTTTGCGCACGGTCGCGCGCATTTCCGTCGTACCGCGCTCATAGCCGCGCTGCAATTCGCGCAGCAGATCCTCGCTGCGGCCGAGCAATTCCTCATAACCGGCGCCGGCCTGGCTGCGGATTTTTTCACCCTGGTGGCGCGAACTCTTGCCGACGAGGCGTGTCAGTTCCGCGAGTTCGTCGCGCAACGCTTCGATCTGCTCCTCGATGCCGGATTCCAAATTGTGGAAGGTGCCGTTGCGGCGGCTGCGGCCGGACTGGAAGATAGAATAGCTCATGGCTGTCTCCATTGGCTGGGGCGCGCGCAAGCCCGCCTAATTCGCACTGGGGTCACCACCGTCCGTTGCATGAATCATATCGCCCGGCATTGACCCAGATCACTGCCGAAAACGTGTCGCACGGTCAAAAGTTCCGTGCAGGCGGGCTCAGGGGCGGGAAACGGCGCTGTGGGCAAGCAGGAAGGGGGTGCCGTCGGCCGGCACCTGGTTGATCCGGAGTGCGCAGCCGAACACCGAGAGCATGGTTTCGTCGGTCAGCACGTCACCGATGCTGCCGGCGGCGGCGAGGCAGCCGGATTTCATCAGCACGATGTGGTCGGCAAAGAGAGCCGTTAGATTGAGGTCGTGCATGACGGCGATGACGCCGCCGCCGCGCCGGCAGAAATCGCGAGCAAGCGTCATGATCGTCAGCTGATGGCTGATGTCGAGGCTCGAGACTGGCTCGTCGAGCAGCAGCCAGCAGGGCTTGCCGTCGACGACGGGCTCGGCGATCTGGCAAAGCACGCGGGCAAGCTGCACGCGCTGCTGCTCGCCGCCGGAGAGTTCCTGATAGAACCGGCCTTCGAAGCCGGTCAGGTCGACCGAGGCAAGGGCTGCGGCCGCCGTCTGCTCTGATTTGTCGGGATTGCGGTTGAGGCCTGATGTCAGGCCCATGCGGACGATCTCGCGCACGGTGAAGGGAAAGGAGATCGTGCTTGCCTGCGGCAGCACGCCCCGAATGGCGGCAAGCTGCCAGGGTTTCAGCTCCTTCACTTCGTCGCCGCCGATGCGCAGCGAGCCGCCATAGGCAAGCTCGCCTGATATCGCCTTCAGCGTCGTCGTCTTGCCGGAGCCGTTCGGCCCGGCAATCGCCGTCAGCTCGCCCGCCTTTGCCGTGAAGGCGACGCCGCTGATGATGGCCTTGCCGGAAAGGCGCACGGAGACGCCGGACACTTCGATCATATGAACGTCACTCCCAACATCGTTCACAGGGCAAGGCGCGAACGCTGCCGCAGCAGGATCCACAAGAAGAACGGCCCGCCGACCGCTGCGGTGATGATGCCGATCGGCAGCTCGGCCGGGGCGACCAGAGTGCGGGCTAGCACATCGGCGAAGATCAGCAGCGAGCCGCCGAGCAGTGCTGCGGCCGGCAACAGGAAACGATGGTCGGGGCCGATCGCCATGCGCAGGATATGCGGGACGACGATCCCGACGAAACCGATGCCGCCGCTGACGGCGACGGAAGCGCCGGTCGCCGCAGCAACGCCGACGATCGCGACATTTTTCAGCCGCTGCACAGGCACGCCCACATGAAAGGCGGCGGCCTCGCCGAGGGTGATGGCATTGAGGCCGCGGGCCATAAAGGGCAGGGCGGTGAAGGACAACAGGATGATCGGGCCGGCGGCGGCGATCTTCGTCCATGTGGCGCCGGCAAGTGAGCCCATGCTCCAGAAGGTCAGGTCGCGCAGCTGCTGGTCGTTGGCCATGTAGATCAGCAGGCCTGTCATGGCGAGGGCGAGCGCGCCGAGCGCGATGCCGGCAAGCAGCATCGTCGCCACCGAGGTCTGGCCGTGGCGGGTGGCGATCCTGTAGAGCAGCAGCGTCGTGACGAGGCCGCCGCCGAAGGCCGCCGCCGGCAGGGCGTAAATGCCGAGCAGTGCTGTGAGCGGGGCTGCAAGGCTGCCGCCGAGCACGATGATGGTGACTGCGCCGAGGCTTGCGCCGGAGGCGACGCCGACGAGGCCGGGATCGGCCAGCGGATTGCGGAACAGGCCCTGCATCACCGTGCCGGAGACCGCCAGCGAGGCGCCGATCAGGAAGCCGAGGATCGCCCTCGGCAGGCGGATATCGAAAATGATGATCCGGTCACGCGTGCTGAGCGCCCTCTCGGAGCGGGCCATGTTGCTGATGACGTCGAGGATCGAGGCATCCGAAGCGCCTGTCGTCACGGAAAACAGCATCGAGAAGACCGAGCCGACGACGAGCAGGGCGATAACCAGCAAGGCGAGCCGCGTCCTGTCGCCCGCCTGCCGGCTTGCCCGAACGTCCGCCATCGGGAAGTGTCGCCCTCGTTCCATGGCTTGCGGCAGGGTCATGATCAGCCCCCGTAGATCGCCGTGTTGAGATCCCGCGCGGCGGCTGCCGTGCGCGGACCGAAGCCGAGCAGGTAGACGCCATCCATCCGAATGATCGCTTTCTTCTCGCCTGCCGGCGTCAGCGCGATCGCCGGCTGCGCCAGCAGGTCCTCGTTCCTGGTGCCGGCGCCATCGCCGCGGTTCATCATCAGGATGATGTCGGGCTTGGCCTCGATGATCGCCTCGTCGGTCAGCGGCTTGTAGCCTGGGAATGCGCCGACGGCGTTGATGGCGCCGGCGAGCTTGACGATGCCATCGGCGGCCGTGCCGGTGCCCGATGCCATGATCCGGCCGTTCTGGGCGCTGAGGATGAAGAGAACGCGCTTGCGTTCCGCTTCCGGACGCTTTTCGGCATCGGCGATCGCCGCGTCGAGATCGGCCGCGATCTTTTCTTCCAGCGCCTTCGCCTTGTCTGGCACGCCAAGCAGCGTGCCGACCCGGTCGATCTTGGCGATGATGCCGTCGCGGGTGAAGGCGTTCGGCACCATCTCGAAGGGCACGCTGGCATTTTTCAGCACGGTCAGCGCCTCCTGCGGCCCGGAACCCTCGACAGCGATGATTGCGGTCGGGTTCATCGCAAGGATGCCCTCCGGCGAGAGCGCCCGCACGTAGCCGATATCGGGCAGCTTCAATGCCGCCTCGGGATAAAGGCTCGTCGTGTCGCGGGCGATCAGCCGGCTTTCCTCGCCGAGCGCGTAGACGATCTCGGTGACGTCGCCGCCGACCGAAACCAGCCGCGACGTGTCGAGCTTTTTTTCCTCGGCATGGGCGGCGCGGACGAAGGTGAAGCCTTTGACCGTCGGCGCCGATGGGATCAGCGGCAGTGCCATGACAACAGCCGTCAGGGCCAGTTGCCAGGGGCGGATCCGGGGCAGATTGTTACGCATCGTCATAGCTTATGATCCTTATGCGGCCACGCTGGCTGCCCGCGGCAGGTTTTCCATGATCTCACGCCACGCGGCGCGTTCGTCGGAACCTTCCTGCCGCTTGCCGAAGAACTGGATGATCATCTCACCGTCGGCATCGTAAGCCTCCAGCGACGTGACGTGGCCGTCCTTGGTCGGCTTGCGCACGGCCCAGGTCTCGGCGATGTGATCCTGGCGCAGATGCAGGTGGAAGGTCGGATCCATGATATTGATCCACGGGCCCATGGCCTGGACGTTGAAGATCGGGCCGGAATGGATCTGGACGATGCCGTTATTGGCGACGAAACACATGATCGGCAGGCCCGACTTCACCGAGGTAGGCATCATCTCAGCCGTCGCTGTATTGTCGAGCTTCCAGGCATAGTCGTCGCCGACGCTGCGCACGGCCGCCTGACGGCCGATCTTCAGACGCTTCAGCATGCCGAAGAACTCATGCGTATCGGTGAGCTTGCTCCAATTGTCGCGCAGCTCGTCCCGGCTGACGTCGGCGGTTTCGTCGACGGCATTTAAGGTGTTAGCCTCGACAAAGTCCTGCGACTGGTCTTCCAGCTTCAACTCGGCGACGATTGCGTGATAGGCCTCGACATTCGAATTCGGGCGCAGGTGCACCTTGTGTACGGCACTGCCCGCCTTGTCGAAATATTGCAGGCTGAGGCGCACTTGGTCGCCATCCTTCTTGGAGACGGCGAAACCATGTTCCCAGCGGCTCGGGAAGATGCGCAGGTCGATATTCTCACCGAGAACGATGGCGGCCTGCACGCCGCTCTTGATGTTTTCGAAGATGCCGATCTTTTCGTGCACGGCACTTTCGTTGCGCGACAGCGCCATCACTTCGCCGAGACCGGCCACGCGTTCGAGAAGCTTCAGCGCGCTGCCATCGATTCGGGTCACACTGATGCCGGTTTCGGCGGCGACAAGGGCTGCCTCGGAAATCTTCAGCCGGGCGGCGATATCGCGCTCGCGCATCTTCGGATTCTCGGCGCGAAACGCACGGATTTCGGCTGGCGCCGGTCTTGTCTGTTCGGTCATGTCCTACCCTACTTGTTGAGAATGAGCTTGCCCTGTCGAGTGATCTTCAGGCGATAGACCAAGCCGTCGTGTCTAATCATGATCTCGTTCGTGCCGCGGAAAAGATCCGCGCTTTCGACGATCCGGTGCTGCGCGGCAGGCTCGCTCTGCAGCGGCACGTGCTTAAAGTTATCTGGCTTTTCAACCATCATTTCGGTTTGGCAATTCCGTGGGGCCGGGGGCAGGGGTCCCCGGTTGTGATGACATTTATCTTGACTTTCTTACTCATAGTTTTTTAAAGACGCAATAGGAGACTAATAAAGTCAAGTTTTTGAGATTGCTGATTTGAGACCGCCGGCGGCGGTTCGCGACAATGGCGGAGAAGATGATGACGGTGAGGTTTGTGGCTATTGCGGCCGGCATGGTGATGGCGGTTTCAAGCGTATGCCAGGCACAGGATGCGGCAAGCGCCAAGCTGGATGTCGAACTCAACGCTCTGGCGCCATCGCAAAAGGGCTGCATGATGACCTTCGTCGCCGAGAACAATCTGCAGGCGCCGATCAACAAGATCTCCTTCGAGCTCGCTTTCTTCAACGACAAGAATGCCGTCGACCGCATCACCGTGCTCGATTTCCGTGATCTGCCGCAGGGCAAGAAGCGTGTGCGCCAGTTCGATATGCCGAATGTGAAGTGCGAGACGGTCACGCGCATCCTCATCAACGACACGCCGGTCTGTGACGGCCCGGCGGCGGGCGAATGCATGAAGGGTCTCGTCACCCGTTCGCAGATATCAGTTCCCTTCGAGGGCTAAGGATACGCCGGGAACGATTCCCGGCGGAAATGTTTCAGGCAGTCCGAGGCATACAAATGGCAATTTCAGCGAAGTCCAGATCGAGACAGGTGCTCATCGGGGAGCCGGACGCTGACGGCAGTCTGAACGACAATAACATGCATCCGGGCCACGAGCTTTCCGACCTGCGCAATGTGCAGCGACAGCCGGCTGGCGAGGCCGTGGTCCACTATGCGCGTTTTGCGCAGATACCCTCTTTTCCCGACCATCCGGAAGCCGAGCCCATAGCCTCCGTTCCTGCACCGCCGATGGATGCGGCGGTGGAAAAGCAGGAAGACGAGAAGAAGCCGGTGCGGCGACGGGTGGCGCTTGCCTGCGTTAGTTCGCTGATTTTCCACGCGACGCTGGCCGCTGTATTGATCATTGTTTTCCCTACGGCACCGGATGAGACACTGATGGAGGCAGGCGAAGCGATTAGCGTCGTGATGCTCGGCAGTTCTGACGCCGATCAGAGCGCCGCCGGAGAGACTGAGGTGACCATACAGCAAGAAATTGTTCCGGAAGCTGTCGAACCCGACACGGTCAAGCCGGTGGAAACAGCGGAAATGCAGCCGGAGGCCGTCCAACCGGAAACTGTCCAGCCGACTGATGCAGAGCCGGTTGAGGCCGTTCAGCCCACGCAGGAGGTGACGCGCCAGTCAGCGGAGACGGTGACGACTGCTGAACCAGAGGTGCTCGTGTCGCAAACCCCTGCGGAAACTTCAGTTGCACAGCCAATGTCGACAGTGGTGCCGGAGCAGTCTCCGGAGATACCGGTAACATTCGCTGAACCACCCGCCGCAACCGCGTTGCAATCCGAGCCGGAAGAGATCAAGCCTGTCGAAACGGCCGCGATTTCTCCCGAGCCGGAACCGCCGACAGAGATCGCCACGTCACAACCAAAACCGAAGCTGGAAAAGCCCGCGGAAAAGAAGCCGGTCGAAAGAAAGCAGCCCCCAAAGAAGGCACAGGGTTCAGCAGGGGAGGCTAAACAGGAGTCACGCAGGGGCGCCGCGGACGGGCAGGCAGACGCCAACTCCGACAATAATTCACGCACGGCGGGCGGACGGAGTGGATCGGGCGGTGCATCCGAAGCCAATTACAAGGGCAAGATCGTCTCGCGACTGTTCCGTTGCGTTGACCGGATTGAATCGCGATATCGTCGCGATTCTGCATCCTTGAATGTTCGCATCACGATCAATCGCAACGGAGATATCACCGCGTCGGGCATTGTCCGAGGTTCGGGCTTGGCCGAGGTGGATGGTGCCGTTTTGTCTCGGATCGCTTCCTGTAATCTTCCCGCAATGCCTAATGACTGGGCCGGATCCTCGCGCTCGTACAGTTTCCCGGTGCAAGTGACAGCTCGGTAAAATATGATGAAAATAATCAACTTTATACTTTACTCTAAAAATCAAGTTTAATAAGGTCCGCTCGCACACGCAGGAATCATGTGACGATCAACGAGCGAACGGGTGGTATATGGCTCGCAAGGGCAAGAAGGGTTCGAACCGGGAGGTCCGCGACAGCGCGGCCGAGGGCGCTGTTCAGGCATCCTCCGGGCGATCCAAACTGGATGGCCGCAGTTTCCTCTATGTCGGCGGCCGTGACTGTCAGGTGGCGCATCTTCGGCAGATCTGCAGCAATTTCGGCGCCGAGCTCATCCATCACGATGGCGGCTTGCGCGAAGCGGTTTCCCGTATCGATACCGTGCTTCCCTCGGTCGACTGCGTGTTCTGCCCGATCGACTGTATCAGCCACGATGCCTGCCTGCGGGTGAAGACCGGCTGCAAGAAGTTCGGCAAGGCCTTCATCCCGCTGCGCAACGGCAGCAAGTCCAGCCTGGAGCGTGCGCTGCAGACGATGAACGAACGAGACAATGCCCGATGAACGACCAGCGCCCCGACGGCTTCACCATGATCGGCCTGCATAAGCTCGCTGCGCAAACAGGCGAGGGCCTCGTGCCCGAGCTCTACGAACTTTTCCAGCAGCATGCCGAACGCCAGCAGATCTACCAGAATGTGACGCTGTTCCCGACCTGGGAAGCGCGCATGCCCGGGGAAGCCGCAACAAGACCACTTGGCCCGGCGGCGGCAAACGGCGATAATATTCTCGCCTTTCCCGCGCGTGCGGCACGGGCGGGCAAGAGGAAGGCGTAAGGAGATTTCATGTATATCGCAATGAACCGCTTCAAGGTTGCAACCGGGAGCGAAGATGATTTCGAGACGGTCTGGCGCAATCGCGATTCCAGTCTCGCCGAGGTGCCAGGTTTCGTCGAATTCCGCCTGCTGCGCGGCAAGGTCAACGAAGAGGAGGGCTATACGCTCTATTCCTCGCACACGGTCTGGAAAAGCGAAGCTGATTTTCAGAACTGGACGAAGTCCGAGAGTTTTCGCGCGGCGCACCGCAATGCCGGTGACCGCAAGGCGATGTATAAGGGACCGCCGGTTTTCGAAGGTTTTAATGTGGTCGCCGGCATTTGATTGCGGTCGACGCGGCGCGACTTAGCTCTGGCTGAAATCTTGATTTTGTATTCGTCCTGGCCCCACGCACACCCTCATTCCTGTGACAGGTACAGGTATGAGGGAGGAGAGGGCTTGAGCGATCAGCAAAACTATCTCACGCCCTGACCCGGAACACAGCGCCTGCCGCCACAACCAGCCAACCCAGCATCATCGCCCAGCCGCCGGTCGGGGCGGCATAGGGGAAGAGGCCGGAGCCGGCAAAGCGCAAGGTGACGAGATCGCCGGCAAAAAGCAGCGTTCCCAAGATCATCAGGAAACCGGCCAGCCAGGCGGTTTTGAGCCTGGCGGTGCCGAGAGCCAATGCCAGCAGGGCAGGGGCGTGGGCAAGGCACATGGCGGATGCGGATGCGGCAAGATTGGCCTCGCCGCCGCCATGGGCGGCAAGGGCGGCGAGCCCCACACCGGCCACGCCGAACAGGCCAGCAAAGAGATAGAGCACCGGCTCCAGGCGCGCGTTCAAGCTCATGGTCAACCCTTATCGTCCTTGTCGTCAGGGGCCTTGTTCTGCATGTGATAGGCGAGCCGCTCCACCGGCGGCCAGATCAGATCGCGCAGCGCCTGGCTTGATATCGTCTCGTCCAGGGCGCGGCGGAAGCAGAGCAGCCATTCGTCGCGCTCGACAGGGCCGATTTCGGCGACGAAATGGCGGCTGCGCAGACGCGGATGACCGCGCTTGTCGGTATAAAGCGGCGGGCCGCCGAGGTAACCGGTCATATATTCGTAGAATTTCTCTTCGCTGCTCACAAGGCTCGGCGGGTGCACGGCGCGCACGTTTCTCGCCTCCGGTAGCCTGTCCATCAATTCGTAGAAGCGGTGCGTCAGCGCCCGCACGATGGGATCGCCGCCGATCGCCTCGTAGAGTGTGGTGACTTTCTCCGTCACGAAACCATCCCTGAATACCATCTATCCTCACCCCTTCATGCACCTCTCGGAAAACGATCGCAACTGTCATCAAGCTGCCGCGGCATTACGGGCATAATCCCAGCAGCACAGGGGTTCCAATCGATTCTTCTTGACAAAACCGTCCGGACGGTATCTTTTATCTGCATGTCGAACGCTCACCATCGCAAGAAACAACCGGCTCTCGTGCGCCAGCAGTTGCTGGAGGTTGCCGCGCGCCTTGCCGCCAGCGAAGGCATGGCCGCCGTGACGCTCGATGCGGTTTCCGCCGCCTCCAGCGTCAGCAAGGGCGGGCTGCTGCATCACTTCCCGACGAAGAATGCGCTGCTCGATGCCCTGTTCGAGAGCCTGCTCGAAAAGTTCGACGCCGATATTGGGGAACTGATGCGCGGCGATCCGCAGCCGCAGGGCCGCTTTACCCGCGCCTATCTCCGGGCGGTATCCGGCCTCAAGGATCGTCCCGACGATTCCAAGGGCTGGACGCAGGTGACGATAGCGCTTCTTGCCGAACCCCGGCTGCGTCTTCGATGGCGCCAGTGGGTGCAGGCGCGGGCGGAGGAATATATCGGCACCGACTCTTCGCTCGACGCCCAGGTCGTGCGCTTCGCTGCTGACGGCCTGTGGCTCGCAGATACGTTGGAAAGCCATGATATCGACGGCGTTCGGAGGCGGGATCTCATCGATCGCCTTGTCGAACTGACCGGGAAATAGTCCAAAAGGGGATTCGCCATGAGCCAGGCCGCCGTCTACGGGCTGCTGTTTGCCGCCATCGTGCTCGAGGTCATCGGCACGACCGCGCTGCAGCTGTCGCAGCAGTTCACCCGCATCGGGCCGACGGTTCTCGTCGTCGCCTGTTATGCGGCCGCGTTCTATTGCCTGTCGCTGACGCTGAAAAGCATCCCGGTGGGTATCGCCTATGCGATTTGGAGCGCTTTGGGAATCGTGCTGATTTCCTCGGTCGGCCTGGTCTTCTTCAAGCAGCGCCTTGACCTGCCGGCCGTCGTCGGGCTCGGACTGATCATCACGGGGGTCATGGTCGTCAATCTGTTTTCGAAATCCGTTTCGCATTGATATTGCTGTGATATTGCCAGGGGGATTTTTGCTCCTCCGCCGTCAAATTTTCCCCTTTGTCAAAATACTGACAAAGGGCTATGTGTTGTTTGGACGCGGAGGAGACTGAGGCGCGGCCAGCGCCGTTTTCCAAAGCGCTTTGAATTCTTCTGCTTTCCCGCCTATCGATACTTCCAGGTTCCACAGGAGCACATCATGGCCATTCGCACCGTCGTCTGGGGAGAGAATATTCACGAGAATACCAATGAGATCGTCCGGGGAATCTACCCCGAGGGCATGCATGCGACGATCGCCAACGCGCTGAATACAGATCCCGCTATCTCGGCGACGACGGCGACGCTGCAGGAGCCGGAACACGGCCTCAGCGAAGCCCGCCTTGCCGAAACCGACGTCTTGACCTGGTGGGGCCACAAGGACCACGGCGCGGTCTCCGACGTCGTCGTCGAGCGGGTCGCCAAACGCGTCTGGGAGGGCATGGGCCTGCTCGTGCTGCATTCCGGCCATTTTTCCAAGATCTTCAAGCGGCTGATGGGGACGCCCTGCGCGCTGAAATGGCGCGAGGCGGGCGAGCGTGAGCGTCTGTGGACGATCAACCAGCGCCATCCGATCGCCGCCGGTATCGGCGAGCATTTCGAGCTTGAGAACGAAGAAATGTATGGTGAGCAGTTCTCGGTGCCGGAGCCGCTCGAAACGGTGTTCATCTCCTGGTTCCAGGGTGGCGAAGTGTTCCGCTCAGGCCTGACCTGGCGACGCGGCGCCGGCAACATCTTTTATTTCCGCCCCGGCCACGAAACCTATCCGACTTATCACGACGCCAATGTTCAGAAGGTGCTGATCAACGGGGTGAAGTGGGCCTATAACCCTGAAGCGGCGTTGACCGGCATTACCGACGCACCAAATGTGCCGGTAGAAAAAGCACTGGAGCCGATCGTCGAACGCGGCCCGAAACTGCACCAGGCCGGCGAAGCCGGTTATCGCTGAGGAGCATCCATGCGACTACTCGTTCTTGGCACGGGGGTGATGGCGAAAAACCAGCTTGCCCGCTTCCCCCTCATCGACGGCGTGACAGTGGTCGGTGCCGTCGACACCGATCCTGAGCGGCTTTCGGCCTTCGCCGACAAGTTCAACATCGAAAAGCGCTTTCTTTCGCTGGAGGAGGCGATCGCCTGGGGTGAATTCGATGCGGCGACGAACGTCACGCCCGACCGGATCCATCACCCGACGACGATGGCGCTGATTGCTGCAGGCAAGCATGTGTTCTGCGAAAAGCCGCTGGCGGAGAACTATGCGAAGGCGCTTGAGATGACGGAGGCGGCCGAAAAGGCCGGCGTCATCAACATGGTGAACCTGACCTATCGCAATGTCGCGCCGCTGCAGCGCGCCCGTGAGATGGTGCTATCAGGCGAACTCGGCACGATCAGGCACGTGGAAGCCTCCTATCTCCAGAGCTGGCTCGTGTCGCGTGCCTGGGGCGATTGGCGGACGGAATCGACCTGGCTGTGGCGGCTTTCCACCGGCCACGGCTCGAACGGCGTGCTCGGCGACGTCGGCATCCATATCCTCGATTTTGCCGCCTATGGCGCGGCGACCGACATCGACCACGTCTTTGCGCGGCTGAAGACCTTCAACAAGGCGCCGGGCGGCCAGATCGGCGAATATCTGCTGGATGCCAATGACAGCTTCACCATGTCTGTCGATTTCGCCAATGGCGCGCTCGGCGTCATCCACGCCAGCCGCTGGGCGACAGGGCATCTGAACGAGCTGAAGCTGCGCATTTATGGCGAGAGGGGCAGCCTCGAGGTCATCCATCGTCCCAGCGGTTCCGAGCTGCATGGCTGCCTCGGCGAGGGTGTCGAAACTGCCACCTGGACGCAGATCGAAGTTGAACCGGTGGCGACCAACTACCAGCGTTTTGCCGAGGCCGTGGCAAGCGGCATTCAGCCGGACCCGAACTTCCGCCACGCCGCCAACCTGCAGAAGGTGCTCGACCTCGCCATGGTGACCGAGCGCGAACGACGCGAGCTGAAGGTCTGATGGAGGGATCGAACCGCTCACGATAGGAAGGTCGTGAGCGGTTTCCTCGCCGCATATCTTTATAAGGCATTCTATATTCTCATTTTCCTGCCTCTGGTAGATCTGGGGCATAACAGGGCAAGCAGCATGAAAAGCCTTCTGACAAGCTGGCCGCTTTGGGCACTTCTTTCCGCCGGCTTTGCTGCACTCACGGCGATTTTCGCCAAAGTCGGCGTCGAGAACGTGAATTCCGACTTCGCGACCTTCATTCGCACCATCGTCATCCTGCTGGCGGCGGGAATGATGGTCTCTATCTCAGGCAACTGGCAGGAACCGTCCTCAGTGTCGAGCAGGAGCTGGCTCTTCCTGGTGCTCTCAGGCCTTGCCACCGGCGCATCCTGGATTTGCTATTTCCGAGCGCTGAAGCTGGGCGATGCCGCCCGCGTCGCGCCGATCGACAAGCTATCCGTCGTCTTCGTGTCCATCTTTGCGGTGCTGTTCCTCGGCGAACGCCTCACGTTTCCGAACTGGCTTGGCGTCATTCTGATTGCGGGAGGCGCCGTGCTCGTCGCCTACAGGGCTTAACCGGCGACAAGCATAAGGCGTTTTCGCAACGGCACGAAAAAGGCCCCGCCGAAGCGGGGCCGGAGGTGGCCGGGCCGCAGCAGACGGCCTCGGCAGGTTGATTATTCAATCACCTGCACCACGCGGTGGGTGCGGGGCTCGACGATCACGCGTTGATTGTTGATGACCGTATAGGCATATTTCGGATTGTCCGGCACCGGGGTGACGACGACATCAGCCGGAAGCGGCTTGCCGACGACGATCGGTTCCTGGACGACCACCGAGGCGGTGGGGGCCGGCTGCTGCTGGACATAGGTCACGACCTCGCGCGGCGGCGGATCGACGACCGCACCGGCGACACCGCCGGCTATACCGCCAACGGCAGCACCCACAGGACCACCGACGATCGCGCCGGTGATGGCGCCACCGGCTGCACCCGTTACGGCTCCGTCAGCGAGAGCGCTGGTGGCAAGCGACGACAGCGCAAGGGCGCTGGAGACAAGTAGGATCTTGTACATTTTGCTTCTCCTTAACTGGGGTTGCGTTTGGGTAACGACCACGCCAGTCCGGGGTTCCGGCAGGAGAGAGTCACGCTTTGGAAGCCCGGTTCACATTCTGTGAGGCGGCCGAAGCGTGGGTCGGAAGGCCTTATTCCAGCCGTCGGCGGAAGAGCCAGGCGGCAGCGGTGAGCGTGACGGTGGCGATCAGCGCCAGGGGGATCGTCTGGTTTACCACCTCGCTCAAGGGGATATCTTTCAAGAAAACGCCTTTGACGATCACCAGAAAATAGCGCAGCGGGTTGATCAGGGTTATCGGCTGCAGCCATCCCGGCATGTTTTCGATCGGTGTCGCAAAGCCCGAGAGCAGCATGGCCGGGACCATGAACAGGAAGGCGCCGAGGATCGCCTGCTGCTGCGTCATCGACAGCGCCGAGATGAAGAGGCCGAGGCCGGCGACCGAGCCCAGATAGAAGATCGCACTGCCGTAAAGCAGGAAGAGCGAGCCGCGCAGCGGCACCTCGAAGAGGAAGACGGCGGCGAGGATATAGACGGTGATGTGGAAGAGGCCGATCATCATCGGCGGGATCAGCTTGCCGATCAGGATCTCATGCATGCGCAGCGGCGAGACCATCAACTGGTCGAAGGTGCCGAGTTCGCGCTCGCGGGCGATCGACAGCGCCGTGACGATCAGGCCGATCAGCAGCGCGATGCTGGCGATGAGGTTCGGCACCATGAACCATTGGTAGGTGAGGTTCGGGTTGAACCAGTTGCGCGGCACGGAGGAGACCATCCCGGCGCCGGCGCGCCTGCCTGCCGGCGTCTCGGCGGCAAGGGCGCCGCCGATCTGCGAGAGATAGCCCGCGACGATCTGCGAGGCATTGGAACGGCGGCCGTCGAGCACGACCTGCAGGTCGGCCGGCGTTCCCGCTTCAATGTTGCGCGAGAAATCCGGGCCGATCTCTATCGCCGCAATGGCTGTCTGGGTATCGATCGCCACCTGGACGTCCGCCTGACTGACGGCGATCTCGATGTTGCGGAAGGTCGGCGAGCCATCGATGCGCTGGATCAGTTCCTGACCCCAATTGCCGCTGTCGCGGTTGAGGATCATGACATCGACATTGCGCACTTCGAGCGTTGCGGCATAGGAGAAGACGAGAAGCTGGACGATCGGCGGGCCGATGAGGATGGCGCGGCCCTTGGGATCGCGCAGCACGGCGAGCAATTCCTTGACGATCAGGGCGTAGAGCCTCGTCCACATCTCAGCCGATCCTTTTTCTGGTGCTGCGGGCGGCAAGCACGAACATGATGGCGCCGATCGTCAGCATGACGGAGATGGCCCGGCCGAACATCGGCCAGATGTCGCCGGCGAGGAACACGGTCTGCAAGCTTGGGATCAGGTAACGCGCCGGCACGATGAAGGTGATCCACTGGATGACAACAGGCATGGAATTGATCTCAAAAAGGAAGCCCGACAGCAGGAAGGCCGGGAGGAAGGCCGAGATCAGTGCCAGCTGCGAGGCAAGGAACTGGTTCTTCGTTGCCGTCGAGATCAACAGGCCCTGGCCGAGTGCCGGGATCAGGAAGGCGGTCGACAGCGCATAGAGGGCGGCGACGGAGCCGCGGAACGGCACGCCGAAGAGGAAGACCGCAAGCAGCACGCAGAGCGTCATTGAGGTGAGGCCGAGCAGGAAATAGGGCAGGATCTTGCCTGCGAGCAGTTCGACCGCCGTCACCGGCGTCGCCATCATCGCCTCCATGGTGCCGCGTTCCCATTCGCGGGCGACGACGAGCGAGGTCAGAAGCGTGCCGACCAGGGTCATGACGATGGCAATCGAGCCCGGCACGAGGAAATTGCGGCTGGTCAGTTCCGGATTGAACCAGAAGCGTTGCTCGACCGAGATGGCAGGACTACGCAAGGCGACGTCCGCCTGCCTCTGCCGCTCCCAGTTGGCGACGGCGCCCTGAGCATAATTCTGCACAAAATTCGCGGTGTTCGGATCGGAGCCGTCGACGATCACCTGGAGAGAGGGGCGGTTGCCGGCGGTGTAGCGCGTGGTGAAGTCGGCCGGAATGACGACGATGCCACGCACCTTGCCGATTACGAGGTCTTCCTCGAACAGACGCCGGTCGCGTCCCATGGCGACATCGAAATAGCGCGAGGCCTGGAAACTGGCCGCGAGGTCCTGCGTCAGCGGCGTCATCTCCTCGGTCACAAGGCCGATGCGCGTGCGGGTCGTATCGAGTGAAACGCCGTAGCCGAAAAGAAAGAGCAGGATCAGCGGCAGCACGAAGGCAATGAGGATGCTGCTCGGATCGCGGATCGCCTGAAAGCTTTCCTTGCGCACCAGGGCTGAAAGACGCCGCAATCGGTTGGAGGAGGCGCTCATGCAGCGTTCTCCGCTTCCGATTGCTGGACGAGCGCGATGAAGGCGTCCTCCATCGTTGGGTCCGGCTGCTCCTGGGTCGCGACCCGGGCCTTCAATTCATCGGGCGAGCCGAGCGCAATCGAGCGGCCGCGGTAGATCAGCGAGATGCGGTCGCAATATTCCGCCTCATCCATGAAATGAGTAGTGACGAGTACGGTGACGCCTTTTTCCACAAGCGCATTGATATGCGTCCAGAATTCGCGCCGAGTGATGGGATCGACGCCGGAGGTCGGTTCGTCGAGGAAGAGGGCGCGCGGCTCGTGCATGACGGCGCAGGCGAGCGCCAACCGCTGCTTCAGGCCGAGTGGCAGATCCTTGGCCGGCTGGCCGATATGGCGGCCGAAATCGAAGATGCCGGCCATGAGATCGATGCGCTCGCGCCGATGTTTTCCGCGAAGCCCATAGACACCAGAGAAGAATTCGAGGTTCTGCATGACGGTGAGGTCGCCGTAGAGCGAGAATTTCTGTGCCATGTAGCCGAGCTGATTGCGGGCTTCGGCGGCATCTCGGCGCAGGTCGAAACCGGCGACGCGGCCTTCGCCGCCGGTCGGCTTCAGAAGGCCGCAGAGCATCTTGAAGGTGGTGGACTTGCCGGCGCCGTTCGGGCCGAGCAGGCCGAAGATCTCGCCGCGGCGGATTTCGAAGCTGATATTATCCGCGGCGGTGAAATCGCCAAAACGCTTGGTCAGTCCCTTGGCCTCGATCACCGGCGGGTCGCCCGCGGCCTTCAGAGGCGCCTGCGCCTCGGCAAGCCTGGAGCGGCCGCCGGGGCCGCCGCCCAGCATGTCGATGAAGGCATCCTCGAAACGCGGCGGGGCAGGGGTGAGCGTCGCGCCATCGCCGACCGAGCCGATATCCGGTTTCTTGTCCTTGGCAACGACGAGGCGGATCGCTTCGCCCTGGATCACGCCGTCGATGACGCCATCGGCTTGCAGAAGCCCAGCGAGCACCTGCCGGCGGCGCCCTGTCATGCCCGTCACCCGGAAGACCCTGTCGTTGACGCGGCCGGTCATATCAGCCGGTTTTCCCGAAAAGAGCAGCTTTCCTTGGTTGAGCAGCAGCACATGATCGCAGGCTTCCGCTTCGTCCAGATAGGCGGTCGACCAAAGCACGCCGATGCCCTCTTTCGTCAGGTTCTCAACCATCTTCCAGAGGTCGCGGCGCGAGATCGGGTCGACGCCGACGCCCGGCTCGTCGAGCAGCAGCAGGCGCGGCTTTTTCAGAAGCGCGCAGGCAAGGCCGAGCTTCTGTTTCATGCCGCCGGAAAGTTTGCCGGCCAGCCGGCCGGTGAAGCGTTTGAGATCGGTGAAGGCAAGCAGTTCGTCGAAGGCGCTGGCGCGTTCGCTCTTCGGCAGGCCGCGCAAATCGGCATAGAGATCGAGGTTTTCCTGCACCGAGAGGTCCTCATAGAGGCCGAAGCGCTGCGGCATGTAGCCGATCGCTGCCTGGATGCCGGCGGCATTCTTCCTGGTGTCTAAGCCGAGAACCTCCACCGCGCCGGTATCGGGCAGCATCAGGCCGGTCATCAGGCGGATTAGCGTCGTCTTGCCGGCGCCGTCAGGGCCGACGAGACCGGTGATCGCGCCGCCGCCGATTGTGCCCGAGACGGCGTCGAGTGCGGCGGGCGCATCGCCGAAACGCTTGGTGACGCCGTCGATCCGGACGAGCGGCCTGTCGTCCCAACCTGCCTGGGGGGCAGTTTCGGCGGTGCTCATCGTCCGCCTGCCGTCGGCGCGGACAGGTGCACGGTGACCGGCATGCCTTGGCGCAGGTCCGGGCCGGGTCTGTCGATGACGATCCGGAGGCGATAGACGAGATCGGTCCTGAGTTCCGGCGTCTCCACCGATTTCGGGGTGAATTCGGCAACCGGCGAGATAAAGCCGATCGTGCCTTGATAGGGCTTGTCGGGCGCCGTATCGGAAGCGACGGAAACCTTCATGCCGGGATGGATGCGGCCGAGGTCGGGCTCGGCGACATAGCTGCGCACCCAAACGGGCTCGGTCAGGGACAGCACGAAGACGGTATCGGCCGGCGAGACGATCGCGCCGGTTTCCCGCACACGCGAGAGGATGACGCCGTCATTCGGCGCGCGCAGTTCCGTGTCGGCGAGCGAGGTGCGGGCCGAGGCGAGCGTCGCTTCGCCTGCCTTCACCTGCGCATCGGCGGCGGCGATATCTTCGACGCGCGAACCCTCCTCAAGCAGCTTCAACGCCTCGTTGGCGGATTGGGAACGCGCGGTGGCCATCGCCTTTGCGGCGGTCGCCTGATCGAGGCTCGCTTCGGAAATCGTGCCTTGCGGGCGAAGCTGGCGGGCGCGGTCATAGGCGAGGTTGGCATTCTGCAGATCCGCGAGGCTTTCGTCATAGGCGGCGCGCGCCTGGGCGATCTCGGTCGGCCGTGGTCCGGCCTTCAGCTTGTCGAATGTCGCCCGAAGTGCTGCGACATTAGCCTCGCCGGAGCGGACGGCGAATTCATAGGGTGCGGCGTCGAGCTTCGCCAGGACCGTTCCGCTCTTGACCACATCGCCCTCGTCGACGCGCAGTTCGGAAAGGCGACCGCTGACACGAAAACCGAGCGAGACCTGGCGGATATCGACATTGCCGTAAAGGACGAATTCGCGGCGGGCCTCGGGCAGCCAGCCGAGCCTTTCGGGCAGGCCGTACCACCAGCCGGCGGCACCCGCCGTGAGGAGGAGCAGGATGACGATTGGAAACGTGCGTTTCATACTGAACCTCCTCTCGGCGGACCGAGGAGATCGACCAATTCGGCGGCGATGCGGCGCAGGGTTTCCACCTGTTCCGGGCCTATGGCATCCCATTCCATCTGGGCGAGCACGGCCGCGTGGGTGACGCGAAAGACCAGGATGCTGCCGAGAAGGTTGAAGGTGCGCAGGCGCACATGCTCCGAGCTAGGGTCCTCACAGAGGATGGCGCCGATCAGCCGCCGGCCCATCTCGATCATCGGCCGCATGATGCCCTGATAGACCCGTGTGAAGGCCTCGGTCGGCTCCATTTGCTCGCGGATCAGGAAGCGCGCCCAGGATTCGGATTCCTTGCCGACGAAAAGCGTCACCATGGTCTGCAGAATTTCGGTGAGGAAGCGACGGGCTTCGGCTTCGGCGAGCCGTTCGCCGGCGGCGTCGAGCGCCAACAGATGCATGCCGATGCGCGCCCTCATGTCACCGACATGCGTGTCGATGCGTGCCATCAGATATTCGGCGGTGGCGAGGTAGAGGCCCTCCTTGCTGCCGAAATAATAGGGGATGGCCTGCAGGTTGACGCCGGCGGCTTCGGTCAGCTGGCGCGTCGAGGCGCCGTCGAAGCCGTAGCGCCCGAAGACGTCGAGAGCAGCGGTCAGCATCTTCTGGCGCGCGATCTCGGCGCGGGCGGAAACTGGCGGAAGTTGGGCGTCATGTTCCTGGTTCATGACAATTTCATAACATTGGACAGAAAATAAGTCAATCGATTGATATATTTCGTGCTGCAGACCGACCTGCGCTGGCGAAGGAGGGCGATCAGCCGAGAGTGATGTGCCGTTCAGCCCTCAACGTCGATCGTATCGGAGAATTCAGCTGCCCACGGGAAATGCCAGGCGATAAAGGCAAAGAGGCCCGTGACGACGGACCTCTCAGGGTTCTCAGGGCGGGAAAAAGAAAACCAAGCCTCGGGGTTGGCTGCTAACAGGTAGCGATGCACTATCACTAATTTTCGCGACACTAATGTGTCTGGTGTCAATGTTGCAGGGCAAAAAAGGCTTGGCGTTTTTTTCTATTTCCACGGTCATTTTTTGACACAAAACTGCCTTGCTCTTTCCGTATCGCCGATGCGATGCGTATCCAAATTTATATCATCGCGCTGCTGCTCAGCGCCATCATGTGGTCGATCTCGTTCGATGCGGCGCGGGAATCCTATCATGCTGCGCAAAGTGCGGGATTGATGCCGAACCTGCACATCAATAAGAAACTGGATCGCATTCTGTAGACTGCGATCCAGCGCCCGGTTATCGGCACGTTTCGCCGACATTGCCTCCGCGGCCCGCCGGGCCGGCCGACCTTTTTCCCTGTGGATCCCGAGGCTTTTCCGAGAAAATCAAATTTCGTAAAATTTGACCGATCGGCTTAAAAGCCCTGAAAATACTGACGTGTAGAGTGGTCTCATGAAAGCGGCCGAGGCGTGGACAGACGCATCGATCGTTTGGAGCCGGGCGAAGCAAAAGCCCGGCGATCCGCAAAACGGGGACTTCGACATGCACAAGACGCTCGCCGCCATCGCCTTGACTCTGACCATCACCGTCGCTGCCGGGCCAGCATTCGCCATCGGCCCCGCCAGCCTTGGCCGCGACCTGATGTACACCTCTGCCATCGGTCATTCGCCCGAGGTTCCGTTGACGACACGTGCCGGTTTCGTGCGCCTGGGCGTTCCGTTCGTTCTGCGCAGTCCGGCCGAGATCGAAGGCGAGGGGTACCGACTCAAGACCTATTCACAGAGCCTTAACGTTGTCGTCGATTACGTGTTTTCGACAGCGGTTGAGGCCGTACAAGCGGTTACGTTTCTCCGCTGATACCTAGCTAGATTCTAGGTCGATCCGGCCTAGAGTCATCCGGATCTAGGCGCCGAGTTCGCTGCGGACGTCGAGATACCAGTCGACGAAGGCCTTGACGCCGACATCCAAGGTCGTATCCGGCTTGTATCCCGTCAGTGCCACGAGCAGGTCGGGGGCTGCGAAGGTGCGCGGCACATCCCCCTTCTGCATCGCCAGCATCTTGCGGATGGCAGGACGGCCGAGCGCCTTCTCCACCGTTTCAACGAAATCCATCAGGCTGACCGGCTGGCCTCCGCCAATATTGACGACGCGAAAGGGCGCCTGGCGCGAAAGCGTTTCAACAGCCGCGTTGTCGAGACGGTTATCCTCGCCCGGGGCGATTGCCGACAGCCTGACGATCGCTTCGATCAGATCGTCGATATAGGTGAAATCACGGCTCATATTGCCTTCGCCGTAGATCTCGATCGGCTGGTCTTCGAGCATGTTCTTGGTGAATTTGAACAGTGCCATGTCGGGCCGGCCCCACGGACCATACACCGTGAAGAAACGAAAGGCCGTGGTCGGAATCTTGTGAAGATGGGCGTAGCTATGCGCCATCAGTTCCATCGATTTCTTCGTCGCGGCATAGATGGTCAGCGGTTCGTCGGCGCGATCGGTCTCATGAAAGGGGACGGTCGCATTGGCGCCGTAGATCGACGATGTCGAGGCCAGCATCAGGTGGCGGACTTCGACGCGCCGGGCGATTTCCATGATGTTCCACGAGCCTTCGACGTTCGAACGAAGATAGGCCTCGGGGTTTTCCAGGCTGTAGCGCACACCGGCCTGGGCGGCGAGGTGGATCAGGACGTCGGGTTTGGCCGCCAGAACAGCCGCTTCCAGCGCCGGCCGGTCCTCGAGCATTGATATGACGGGTCTGAAGGCCGGAAACTGGGAGAGTGCTGCATGGCGCATCTCCTTGAGCTTGACATTGTAATAGGGAGTGAGGCCGTCGAAACCTGTGACGTCATGCCCTTCCTGCAGCAGGCGCCTGGCCAGATGAAAACCGATAAAGCCGGCAGTGCCTGTAATGAAGTAGCGCATTCCCACCTTTTCTCGACTCCTTGCCGACGGCAAAGAGCCGACTCCGTCTCACGTGCCCCCCACTTACAAGATAAGAAGAGGCCGAGTCGATAGGTCTTTGAAAGAGAGGGCGGCGCGTCTGAAGGCCGGCCGCGGCCATCGGCTATTATGCTGCATTGCGGCATGGAGGCCTGCATGTTATGGCCGGCGGGTCATCTGCAAGCAGGTCAGGATCGATGAGAGAGATAATTTACTGGATTCTCTGTGCGTTTCTGACCGTTGCCATGGCGATCGTATCTTTGCGCTATGTGACGAACTTCTGGCTGCTGTCCTTCCTCTATAGCTTTCAGGTTCATTTCGGCGTCCTTTTTGTGATCGCCAGCTTTATCATTCTGGCTGTCAGGAGACGGATCTACGGCTTCGTCCTTCTGTTTGCATCGCTTCTTCTCATCACTCACGGCGTCATCATGCAGCGCGAGTTTTCGGAGGACGACAGAGGCGCAGACAGGCCGCCGCTTTTTCGTCTGATGTCGTTCAATGTCGCGATCGACAACTGGAAAAACTCGACTGCAATCACCGACATGGTGATCGCTTCGAATGCCGATGTCGTCAATCTGCTCGAAGCCAAGCCGCTGACATTCCATTTGCAGCAGCTGTTCAAGGCCTACCCCTATCACATCGGCTGCGACAACGGGAAGGATAACTGCGATACGCTGGTGCTGTCCAAACGCCCGTTCGTCAGTCGGCAGGTCGCAAGCATGGGCAGCCTCAGAAAAGACAGGCTTGTGATAGCGAGCGTCGAGTTCGACGGCGAAACCATCAATCTGGTCTCGGCGCACCTGACCAAACCCTACTTCGATGATTTCCAGATGGCGGAATTGGAAGATCTCGGCAAAGCGCTGGGTTCGATCGACGGCCCTCTGGTGCTGGCAGGTGATTTCAACTCCGCGGCGATCGCCCCGAGCATCCAGGGTTTCCTGCGCGAACAGAAACTGAAAACGATCGTGCCGGAACCGGCAACATGGCCAGTCGGCGCCGGCTTGCTCGGGATCGCCATCGATCACATATTTGCCCGCGCGCCGCTTCATCTGACGTCGCTGAAACGTCTCGATGACAATCTTGGCTCGAACCATTCAGGCCTGATCGCTGAATTCGTTCTCGACAAGGATGGCGAAACTTCACCGGCAAGGTAAACTTGCCGGGGCATGGTGAGCTTGCCTGGACAAGGTGACTTGCCCAGGCAGGCAACCTGCCCCGGCAAAGTCAAAATCTCGTTCTGCCGCCTTTTTTGTCAATCATCTGAAATTTCTCGCCGTCGGTTTTCACGTTGACGCAGTCGGTCGACTTGTTGGGAAACCGGACGCAGACTTGGCCATTGGTTATTTTATATCCATTGGCGTTGCCCTTACGATATTCGTAACCGTTGCTGCTTTCTTTCAGTTCCGACGTGCCCGGCAAATGCTCGCGAATTTCGGCTTCGCTTGCGGTTCGCATTTTTGCGGTTTCGGCAAACGCCATTCCCGGTCCCATGATTGCAAGAACTCCGGCGAGGGCGGGCAGCGTACGCATCAGGGGGATATCTCCGGTCATGTCTTTCGGTGCGTCCATTCTACGCGAATTCCGATAGCGACTTCAACAGCGATGGCGGTCGCGCCGGAAAAGCCGGCGCATTGTTTGGGCCTGACCCGCGATCCGGCCGCGACGTCACGTTCTTCCGAACTCGTCGACGATACGAATGATGTCGTCCTCGCCGAGATAGGAGCCTGTCTGAACCTCGATGAGTTCGAGAAGAATCTTGCCGGGGTTGGCGAGGCGGTGGACTTCGCCGAGCGGGATATAGACGCTTTCGTTCTCGCGCAGCATCCGAACGCTCTCACCGACCGTCACCTCGGCCGTTCCCTTGACGACGACCCAGTGCTCGGAGCGATGGTGGTGTTTTTGCAGCGATAGCTTCTTGCCCGGCGTGACGAAGATGCGCTTCACCTGGAAACGATCGCCGTTGAAGATGGAGGTATAGCCGCCCCAGGGGCGATAGGATGTCGGATGGGTTTCGGCGAATTTCGCCGTGGCGGACGTAGAGGCCAGCATCTTGACCAATTGTCCGACATTCTGGCTGTCTTTGAGCGGTCCGACATAGACGGCGTCTTCGCTGGCGATGACGGCGACATCGTCCATGCCCTGGACGGCAAGATGCACGCCATGGGTCATGACGAGCGAGTTGCGGGTATTGACGACGGTGGTGTTTGCGGCGGCGACATTGCCGTTGTCGTCGCGGGCGCCTGATTTCCAGACGGCATCCCAACTTCCCATATCAGACCATTTGAACGGCGAGGGAACGATGGCGGCTTTGGACGTCTTTTCCATGATTGCATAGTCGATGGAGATATCGGGGCTTTTGGCGAAATGGTCGGCGTCGAGGCGGGTGAAATCGAGGTCGCGGCTTGCTTTCGAAACGGCCTTGCTGGCCGCCTTCAGTACATCGGGCGCGTATTCCTGCAGTTCGGCAATGAGTTCCGTCACCGGGAACATGAAGATGCCTGAGTTCCAGTAGAAGCCGCCGTCGGCGAGCATCTGCTCGGCCTTCTCCTGTGCCGGCTTTTCGACAAAGCGCTTGACCTTGTGCGCACCGTTTTCGAGGGCATCGCCGATCTCGATATAGCCGTAACCCGTCGCCGGCTCCGTCGGGGTGATGCCGAAGGTTACGAGCTTGCCGTCGGCAGCGGCATCGCGGGCGATGCGGATGCAATCAAAATAGCTCTTATCGGCAAGGATCTCGTGATCCGAGGCGAGCATCTGGATGATCGTGTGCTTGCCGAAGAGATCGGCGGCAAGCGTTGCGGCCGCGGCTACCGCTGCGGCCGTGTTGCGGGCGACAGGTTCGAGCAGGACCGCTGCGAGCGGGATGGCGCGTTCGCGAGCCTGTTCGGCGACCAGGAAGCGGAATTCCTCATTGGTGACGACGATGGGGGCTTCATAGAGTTCGGGATCGGAAACGCGTTCGAGAGTTTCCTGAAACAACGTCTTGTCGCCGACGAACTGGATGAATTGTTTCGGTGCGGTGGCACGGGAAAGCGGCCAGAGCCGCGTGCCTTTGCCGCCGGCCATGATCACGGGAACGATTTTCTGCGTCATAGGCGGGTTCCTTGAAATAAACGGCTTGTTCGTCGCATGTTGCCGGGCGCCTGCCCAGTCTCTTATTCGATTGAGCCCTGTATTCAGCAGGTCCAGGGCTGCAGCTTCGCTGCCGGCCTCCGTGTAGCAGCGCATTTCCGGCGCATTGCCGGACGGGCGGAAATGAATGATCCCGCCATCCCTTAGCGTCACGCGAAGTCCGTCGATGTCGGATTTTGTCGCTACCTCGCCGATCGGCTGCAGGAAAGCCGAGAGATTTTCTTCCGAAGCGCGCAGATGCTCCATCAGCGCGGCACTCGTCTCCAGCGGAAAATTCTCGAGGCGATCGGCGGCGGCAAAGGGCAGGTGATAGGAGGCGGCAAGGGCAGAAAGCGGCTGCCTGCGAATGGCAGCGAGCGACAGGATCGCGAGCATCGGGACAAAACAATCGCGTGTCGGCAAGGCTCGCACGGCTCTGTCGTTGATATCGAAAGGGGTTGCAGTCAGCAGCCCGCCATTGGCCTCAAAGCCCATGACATGGTCTTCGCCGGCCGCTACCGCCTCTTCCATGCCGGCGATGACGAAAGGCGAGCCGACGCGGGTGCGCCTGACGGCGAAAGAGCCCGCGGCCTCGATGCCCGAATTGGAGGTCACTGGTGTTACCACCGTGCCGGCGCCGAGAAAATTGGCTGCGACAAGGCCGAGAAGGTCACCGCGCAGCGGCGTGCCGGTTTCGTCTGCGACCAGCGGGCGGTCGCCGTCGCCATCGGTCGAGACGATCGCATCGAACTTGTGATCGGACGTCCAGCGCTTCATCAGCGTGATCGTCTCGTCGGAAACGGCTTCGGTGTCGACGGGAATGAAACTCTCCGAACGTCCGAGAGCGGTGATCTCGGCGCCGTAATGGGCGAGAACGTCGACCAGCAGATCGCGGGCGACGGTACTGTGCTGGTAGACGCCGATCTTCAAGCCGGAGAGCGCACCTTGCGGCAGCAGGGCGGCATTGCGTTCGAAAAAGAGCTGCCGGCAGATCGCCTCATGATTTTCGGTCTTGGCCGGTGCCTCTGCAACGGCCTCGCCCGTTCGTTCGATCTCGGCCGCCCATGCAGTGATTGCGGCCTCGTCCGATTTGTCGATTTCGCCATCCGGGCGATAGAACTTGATGCCGTTGCGGTCCGCCGGAATATGCGAGCCCGTGACCATCAGGCATGCGGCGTTGCTTTCGAGGCCATAAAGGGCAAGCGCCGGTGTCGGCACATTGCCGCAGTCGAATAGCCGGAAGCCGAGCGCGGCGAGTGCGCCGGCACAATTTCCCGAGATATCCGGGCTCGAATCGCGAAAATCGCGGCCGATCAGAATGGTATCGCCGAGCTGCGCCTTCCCGGTCTGCAGCAGATATTTGCCGAACGCCGTCGCATAAAGCGCAGAGGCGCGTCCCTTGAGATCCACTGAAAGTCCGCGAAGGCCGCTCGTGCCGAATTTCATTTGAAGAGATGTCTCCGGTTTACGATCAAGGTTCTACTCAGGCCGCCTGCCGGCGTAAATACCGAAGCCGTCATATAGTTAAACACGAACGACGATGCCTCGGACAGCCTCTCGTAGTCTTCTTTCGCCGATTCTAAAGGCGTAGACCCATTGCCGACAGGCATTGCAGCGTAGATCGATTTTGTTAGAACCGTGTGTCCGTTGTTTCGTCATATGCGAAGGGTTTGCTGGATGAGCGATACATCAGTCAGTCTCGAAGAGAGCTGGAAGACCGCCTTGGCGGGGGAGTTCTCAAGCCCCTATATGCAGCAACTTAAAGCCTTTCTTGTCGCGCAGAAGCAGGTCGGCAAGCGGATTTTCCCCCGGGGTAGTGAATATTTCCGCGCCCTAGACCTCACCCCGATCTCCAGCGTCAAGGTCGTCATTCTCGGCCAGGACCCCTATCACGGGCTGGGGCAAGCCCACGGGCTGTGCTTCAGCGTGCGGCCGGGCGTGCGCATACCGCCCTCGCTCGTCAATATCTATAAGGAGATGGAGACGGATCTCGGCATCGCGCCGGCGCTCCATGGTTTTCTCGAACATTGGGCAAGGCAAGGCGTGCTGCTGCTAAACAGCGTGCTGACCGTCGAAGAAGGGCAGGCGGCGGCCCATCAGGGCAAGGGGTGGGAGAAATTCACCGACGCCGTCATCCGCAAGGTCAACGACGAGTGCGAATCCGTCGTCTTCATGCTCTGGGGCTCCTACGCCCAGCGCAAGGCCGCCTTCGTCGATACGACACGGCATTTGGTGCTGAAGGCGCCGCACCCCTCGCCGCTTTCGGCCCATAACGGGTTTTTCGGCTGCGCGCATTTTTCTAAGGCGAATGCCTTCCTGCAGTCACGTGGACGCGCGCCGATCGACTGGCAATTGCCGGCTAATCCCGATGATGCTTAAAGCGCGTCGCAATCGTTCAGATTCGCTCCACGTGCTTTAGCTCTTTGTTTTTACGCATGTCGTTATCGCAAAACCGCTGCACAGTTTTGTGCGACATGCTTTAGATGTGAACGCAAGTCTGTGTTCGTTCACTAAAAGAAGACAATGCGTTTTGGTCTGCGGGTCTGTTCTGTGGGCGCTTCAGCGCGCATCTTAGCCTCATCGAAAGCCCGCAACGGCGGGCATGAAAGGGGTCTCACATGCTCGATCAAATCAAGGGTCTGCACCACGTCACGTCGATGGCGGAGGACGCCCGCACCAACAACCAGTTTTTCACCAATGCGCTCGGCCTGCGCCGAGTCAAGAAGACGGTGAACTTCGACGCGCCTGATGTCTATCACCTCTATTATGGTGACGAGACCGGTGCACCCGGCACAGTCATGACCTATTTCCCGTTCCCGAAGATGGCGCAGGGCCGTCCCGGCACCGGCGAAGTCGGCACGACGGTGTTTTCCGTTCCACAAGGCTCGATCGGCTTCTGGAGCGATCGGTTTGCCACGCTTGGTGTCGGCGGCCTGAAGGCCGAGGAAAGTTTCGGCGAAAAGCGGCTGAATTTCTCTGGGCCCGATGGCGACGGCTTTGCGCTCGTCGAGGTCAAGGATGATGCCCGCCAGGCCTGGACACATGGAGGAATCAGCGAGGACCATGCCATTCGCGGCTTTCACTCCGTGGCCATGCGGCTGCGGGACGAGGGCGCCACCGCCGAACTCCTGAAGTTCATGGGCTATGAGGTCGGAGAGGAAAGGGACGGCGTCAAGCGGCTGATCAGGCCTGACGGCAACGGCGCGCATCTCATCGATCTCGAGACCATGCCGAACATTGCCCGGGCGCTTCCCGGCGCCGGCTCTGTCCACCACGTCGCCTTCGCCGTCGAGAATCGCGAGAAGCAGCTCGAAGTGCGCAAGGCGTTGATGGACACCGGCTTCCAGGTCACGCCGGTGATCGACCGCGATTATTTCTGGGCGATCTATTTCCGCACGCCTGGCGGCGTGTTGTTCGAGGTCGCGACCAATGAGCCAGGCTTCGACCGGGACGAGGATACGGCCCATCTCGGCGAAGCGCTGAAGTTGCCGCAGCAGCACGCCCATCTTCGAGCGCTGCTCGAGCAGCACCTGCAGCCGCTCGAAGCGTAAGGAGAGGCGATATGACCGAAACTGGATATGTGCACCGGCTGCATGCCGGTGCGCCTGATAAGCCGATCCTGCTGGTGCTGCACGGCACCGGTGGCGACGAGAACCAGTTCTTCGATCTCGGCCGGCGCCTGCTGCCCGAAGCAACGGTTCTCTCGCCGCGCGGCGACGTTTCCGAATATGGCGCGGCGCGGTTCTTCCGGCGCACAGGAGAGGGGGTCTACGACATGGCCGACCTTTCACGGGCGACGGAGAAGATGGCCGCCTATGTCAAGGCATTCGGTGACAAGCACCAGGCTTCCGAGATTTTCGGCCTGGGTTTTTCGAACGGTGCAAACATTCTTGCCAATGTGCTGATCGAGAAGGGCATCTTCGATGCCGCGGTTTTGATGCACCCGCTCATTCCGTTTCAGCCTGAAGCCCAGGCAACGCTTGCGGGGAGAAAGGTGCTGGTGACGGCCGGCCAGCGGGATCCGATCGCTCCCGTCGCCATGACCGAGGCGCTATCGGCGCATCTGAAGAACCGCGGGGCGGAGGTGCGGATGGTTTGGCATCCCGGTGGCCATGAGATTGCCCCGCTCGAGATCAATGCGGTCCGCGATTTCTTCGGCGGTGATTGACGCGCACCGGTCGGTTTGAGACGGGTTGGCGGGACCGGCAAATGCCGGTTCCGTATCTTTTTGAACCAATGGCCCTATCGTCGTTGATGGCCAGGAGATCAGGGGCGAGGAGGATATTTGCCCCGGATGGCCTTCATGTAAAAATTCCCCGGGGATTCGGCCATCGTCAAACCGACGACCACTCCTTTGGGAACGCCTTCATATTCTCGCCTCTGACCGTTTGTCAGGTAGACCCGTAGATGCCGGCTGTCTTCGTCGTAGGTGATCGCCTCGATAAGTTTCGAATCAACCGCAGTTTCCACTTTGCACCCCGCAGTTTGGGATCTGAGATTTCTGGTGAAGAATGTCATTCACGCTCGCAATACGCCATCATCATGCGCCGCCGCAGTAGCGTCAAGCATGATAAGCTTAAACGTTCATTTTTTTCTACAGGCTCTCGTTATAGTTGATTTATACAGCTTTTTCGGCGGTGTCGCCTGTGGAAATCCGATTGCCGGAAATTCTTCAGCTCCGAGAACTGGTGACCGATACAGCTGCTGATGGAGCGAACATTACGGTTTAACGCCGAATTAACCCTCATATACCAAAATACAGCGCAATATTAATCGTGATACCCCTTTCAAAATGACTGAATACAAATTGCCGTTTCTCGCAATAGTAGATTCGCTGTCGCGGGAACGCGAGCCGACGTATCTCCGAAAGCCGATCTGCATGCCAAGATTCCCCGAAGATGACGATGTGAGAACTGGCTGATCCGACGCGAAGGTTCGGTGTCCTGTAGGAGAGAGCGTTCCGGCAGCCATTGATGACATCGGAAACAGCCTCGGTTCACAGCCGATGCAGCAGATAACGAAGGATTATATCGTTGCGAATCTGGCAACCGGTTCCGGTTACAATTTCGATAAGGCCGTGATCAGGCCAACTTCTTTTTGAACACTGGGCCTCATGCCCGTGCGGGATGGGTAGAAAATGGAGCTTCTCCGACAAGCTTACGTGCTGTCGGATCTCATAAATGGGTTATATGTTTAACTATCTCGGGCCGTGGCGGCAACAGATACCGATATTGGCCGGCAACCGCAAAGGACGCGCTCGGCTGACGTTTGCCGAAGGCGAATTCGCTGCGGTCTACGCGATGAGCGATATCCACGGATGTTATAACGAGCTCATCGAGGCACATCGCCGCATCGAGGAGGATGCCGCGCGCATTCCGGGGCCGAAACTGATCGTCATGCTCGGCGACTATGTCGACCGCGGGCCTGATTCAAGCGCTGTGCTGGAGTTCCTCAGCAGGACCCCGCCGCCGGGATTTCAGCGTTTCGCTCTGTGCGGCAATCACGACGCGGAGCTGGTGAACCTCTATCGCAAACCGGCGCGCATTCTTGAATGGCTCGGCTTTGCCGGGACGGAGACGCTGCACTCGTACGGTATCGATATCGAACATCTGCTGCAGTCGGCGGCAGGAAGCGAAATGATTGCGCGCGTCATTCGCAATATGATCCCCGAGCGGCATATCCAGTTCCTGGAATCGCTGCCGATCATGCTGCGGATGGGAAGGGTGGTCTTTGTCCATGCCGGCATCAAACCGGGCATCGACCTCAAGAGGCAGAAGGACAGCGACCTGATGTGGATCCGCCAACCCTTCCTGGATGAGGGGCCGCAGCTTCCCGTCCTGGTGATCCATGGACATACCCCGGGGCGAATCCCGACCTTCGGCCCGCAACGCATCGGTATCGACACCGCGGTTTCGGCGACGGGCCGGTTAACCGTGCTGACGATCAAGGGAACGCGGGTCGGGATCCTTAATTAGGCGT
Source organism: Rhizobium binxianense (assembly GCF_028994275.1). Lineage (NCBI taxonomy): Bacteria > Pseudomonadati > Pseudomonadota > Alphaproteobacteria > Hyphomicrobiales > Rhizobiaceae > Rhizobium > Rhizobium binxianense. The sequence goes on along the minus strand of NZ_CP118713.1, from coordinate 3,119,501 downwards.
GCCGCCCGGAACCGTATACGCTTTTCGGCGCCATGCTCAAAAGCAAACGCCGCGGGCTTTATGCTCCGCGGCGTCAGGATGATTACCGATTTACCAGGACCTGTCAGGTGTTTGTCGATTCCTGATAGAGATTGGTGCCGATGCCGGTGTAGGTAAAGCCGTGTTTGCGGACCTCGTCGCTGCGGTAGATATTGCGCAGGTCGACCAGGACCGGGGCGTGCATCGCTTGCTTCAGGCGATTGAAGTCGAGCGCGCGGAACTGGTTCCATTCGGTGACGATGACAAGCGCATCCGCACCGGCGGCCGCTTCATAGGGGCCGCTCGCATATTCGATGTTCTCGATCACCTTGCGGGCGTTCTCCATGCCTTCGGGATCGTAGCCGACCACCCGGGCGCCGGCGTCCTGCAGGGTCTGGATGACGGCAATCGCCGGGCTGTCGCGCATGTCGTCGGTGTTCGGCTTGAAGGTCAGGCCGAGAATCGCGATCTTCTTGCCGCGAATGTCTCCGCCGACGGCCGCGATCACCTTACGTCCCATCGCCCGCTTGCGGTTGTCGTTGATCGAGATCGTCGTCTCGATCAGACGGACCGGCGCGTCGTAATCCTGCGCCGTCTTGGCAAGGGCAAGCGTATCCTTGGGGAAGCACGAGCCGCCATAACCCGGCCCGGCATGCAGGAACTTGGCGCCGATACGGCCATCGAGACCGATACCGCGCGAAACATCCTGGACGTTTGCGTCGACCCGCTCGCAGAGATCGGCGATCTCGTTGATGAAGGTGATCTTCATCGCGAGGAAGGCATTGGCCGCATATTTGATCAGTTCCGACGTGCGGCGGGTGGTGAAGACCAAGGGGGCCTGGTTGAGGTAAAGCGGACGATAGACCTCGGTCATGGTTTCGCGCGCCCGGTCGTCATTCAGGCCGACGACGATACGGTCGGGACGCTTGAAATCCTCGATCGCCGCGCCTTCGCGCAGGAACTCCGGATTGGAAACGACGGCGACATCCGCCACAGGATTGGTTTCGCGCATGATGCGCTCGACTTCGTCGCCGGTGCCGACCGGCACTGTCGACTTGGTGACGATCACGGTGAAGCCTTCCACATAGGTGGCAATCTCGCGCGCGGCCGCATAGACATAGGAGAGGTCTGCGTGGCCGTCGCCGCGCCGCGATGGCGTGCCGACTGCGATGAACACGACGTCGGCGCTACGGACGCTTTCGCCGACATCCGTCGAAAACGACAGCCGGCCAGTGCTGGTATTTTCGGCGACCAATTGCTCCAGACCCGGCTCGTAGATCGGAATGCGGCCTTCGCGAAGGGCTTCGATCTTACTCAGATCCTTGTCGACGCAGATGACGTCGTGGCCGAAATCCGCGAAGCAAACGCCTGAAACGAGGCCGACATAGCCTGATCCAATCATCGTGATGCGCATATTTCCCTCAAATCATTGGAGTAGAACGTCATGCTGCGTCGCAGCATGACGTTGGTCATACTGAATCTGGGTGAAAAGACAATATCGAAGATCGCTTGATACCCACATCGAACATCGAACCGGGGGCACGACAACGCGTTGCCCGCTACCCCCTCGACAGCAAGAAACATAGGTTTGTGTGGGCAATGTGACAAGTCGAGCCGTTCGTCAGAGCCGGCTCGACGTCAATTCCGGAAGACCGAGTTTGGTGTTCCCGCAGGCCAAGCCTCTACAGCCGGTACCAGACATAGGGGTCTGTCCCCGATTGAATCTTGTCCCAGCGCAGATCGGTATCCCGCCAGTTCTTGATGCTGCTTTTCCTGTTGTCGAGCACGAGGTCACCCTTGTCGGTCCTGACCACGAGGACCGCATGTCCTTCACCGGAGGGTGTATATGCCGTTGCGATTCGCAAAGCGCGCGACGACCAACCCATCGCGATCAGCCGACTGCGCTTGGTCAAGGCGAAATCTTCGCAGTCGCCGCTGCGAACATTCACCTTCCAGACATCGCCGTTCAGTTCGCTGCTGGAGTCGTTGCGGCCGATCATCGTCCGATTGACCGTGCTGTTCACGTTTTTCAGCTGCAGCATCTGCTCGTCGGTGAGCGCAACGACCGAGAGCCCATTGTTGTCACGGCATTCGGCCGGGTTCTGGGCGCAGAACAATACCTGGGCGAAGGGTGGGATGATCTTGCCTTTTTCGGAGATATAGCTGACCGCCGAACTACCGTTCAGGCCGCGGGCGAAACCCGCGGGACCGGCGGCAAATGCCGAACAGGCATTGCCCGCTGTAAGGGTCAGCGCCAAAAATGTAACGAACGTTTTCTTCATCTGTTAAATCCCCGTTCAGGGCAACCGATTGAGATCAGGCTTGCCTTTTTTCTCGGTCAATGGCATGGCGATCTGATGATCTGCCAAGTATTGGGCGCAGAATATCTGTCCCGTTTCTGCTGCTTGGAGGGAGCATAGCCGGGCCTTGTCTCGATTGGCTTAAACCTTTCGCGACAATTTTAAACAATGTGGAATTCTGTTACACTTTAGCACGCAAGTGCTTGATGTTCAACTTATGTTAGTACGAGTAAATTAAACTCTTCGGTTGCAATGGCTTTGGTCGCCGCCTTCTCTGGTAAACGAATTCACATGTTCTCCAACCTCATCAATAAGCGGGTCTTGCGAGAGGTTTTGCTTTTTGCCTTCATCGGCCTCGTTATATTGACGCTCATACCGTTCGGAAGCGTTACACCCTTGGCCTTCGCCTTCGCGGCGATCGGAATGTTTGCTCTCGCCATTATTTCGGGACTGCTGTTCGGAGAGCCGAGACAGAGCAGGGGGGTATTCGGCATCGTCCTGTTTCTGCTGATCGTTCTGACAGGATGGATGTTTATTCAGACGATCCAACTGCCTTCGCGGTGGCTGGCAAATCCCGCTTGGGATGTCGCGCGTGACCTGGCGGGCGTCAATTACGCGGCGATCTCCGTCGAACCGGCCGACACGTTCGCCTCGATCCTCTGGGTGGCGCTGCCCTTCGTCACGTTCCTGACCGGGCTTCTCTTATGCGATACCGATCAGCGCGCGAGGACAGTGCTTAACGGTCTCGGGCTTTCTGCAGGCATCATCGCAGTTTTCGGCCTGCTGCAATTTTCGCTGTTTCCCCGCATCCTGATCGTCGTCGAGAAACACGCCTACCTCGACAGCCTGACCGCGGTCTTCGTCAACCGCAATACCGCCGCGACCTTCCTTGGGCTTGGGACGCTGCTGATGCTGACCCTGGTCAGAGACATCGCCCGTTCCTATTCAAACCATCCGCCCGGCGAGCCGGGCCGAAACACGCTTCTCCTGAGATCGTGGATCTACGCCCTGCTCTTGTGCGCATGCTTCACCGCGCTGATGTTGAGCCGCTCGCGCGCCGGGATATTTGCGACCTTTGTTGCCGCTCTCATCTATTTTCCGTGGCTTGTCATCCATTGGAACGGCTCGAGGCGTCATCTGAAACCGGTGCCAAGATGGCGTTCGATGCTGAAGCTGCTCTCGGCGATTGTGTTCGTCGTCGTGCTGCTGACGATGTTTGCCGGCCAGGCGATTTTGCGCGCACAAGAGCGGCGGCTCGAGGATGATGATCGGTTCTGCATCCTGCCGGGCATATGGCGTGCCATTTCGGATCATTGGTTGACTGGGACCGGTCTTGGAACCTTCCGGACCGTATTTTCTGCCTACCGCGATCCGGCCTGCGGAATTTTCGGGATCTTCGACCGGGCTCATAATTTCTATCTCGAAGGATTTCTGGGCCTCGGAATAGTATTCCCGATTGCGGCGATCCTTGTTTTCTCGGTGCTTGCCAGCGTGTTCCGGCGCGGGCTCGCGCAAAGACGGCGCCTGAGGCACTATGTTGTTCTTGGCTTGGCCGCGACGGTTTTGGTCGCCCTTCATGCGGCGGTGGATTTCTCGCTGCAGATACCGGGTTTTGCCGTGTTTTATTCAGCCTTCCTCAGTGCAGTTGTCGCGATCAGTCTTGGACGGAGCAGCGGGGAGGTGGACATGGCATATGAGCGGTCGCTAACCAATTAAATTCTAAATGGATGGATTTTATGAAGATTTTTGGAAAATAGCGATTGTGCAGGTGCGAGCTGTTGACTCTGAAACGCAAGAAATTTTATAGCGGGTACAGTCTTCGGATTGTTGCGGCGCCAGAAAAGTCGGCCTGGGTCGTTTTCCGCTTCCTAAAGGGCTTGGCGTTGCCAGCCTGCCACAGTTAGGGGAATGTTAATCGGCATTCAGTGTTATTGATCGGGGATTGTCTTGTATTTTGTCAGATTGCGGGGCAGTAGCTTCAGGGGCGTCAACACAGGTTATTCTATGGGTTGTTCTCGTATCGTTAGTACACGCGTCGCCATTGTTGTAGCGCTAACCACTATATTGGCAAGCTGCACGTCATTGCCAAGATCCGGCCCCGATCACAAGGATGTTGATCGCGATGCGGCGGTGAAAGTGACAACGAAAGAGCGTCGTGTCGGCATCGACTACGCCCTGATTGATCTCAGCAAGAACGTTCTCCCGTATTTTACGTCTCCCCAGCCCACCTCTTTCAAGGGCTTTGGCGGCGGTCGAGGCGGGGCGCCCGAAATTCCGCTTGGGTATGGTGACGTCGTTGAGGTCGCCATCTTCGAAGCTCAGTCCGGCGGTCTCTTCATTCCCTCCGACGCCGGCAGCCGACCCGGCAATTATATCTCTTTGCCGAGCCAGACTATTGATCGGAACGGGACGATCACAATTCCTTATGCGGGTCGCGTTCCGGCTGCCGGTCGGCTCAAGGAGACCGTGGAGCAGGATGTGGAGGATCGCCTGGCGAGCCGCGCGATCGAGCCGCAGGTGGTTATTACGACAACGACAAGCCGCTCCAGTCAGGTTGCCGTGCTCGGGGATGTCAACAATCCCCAGCGCATTGAGATCAGCCCGGCGGGTGAACGTGTTCTCGATGTCATTTCCGCCGCGGGCGGGTTGACGACCAACAATATCGAAACAAATGTGACGCTGCAGCGCCGCGGCAAGACGGCAACCGTCGCCTACAACACGCTCTTGAAGAACCCGGCGGAAAATATCTATGTTGCGCCGGATGATACGATCTCGATCGATCACGAGCGCCGCACCTATCTTGCGCTCGGCGCCGCGGGCGTCAGCGGTCGCTTCGATTTCGAAGAGTCTGACTTGACCCTTGGCGAGGCAATCGCAAAGGCAGGCGGCCTGCGCGACGACCGCGCCGATCCGGCTCAGGTTCTGCTCTATCGCCAGGTCCCCAAGAAAACGCTTCAAGCGATGCACGTGGACACGACGAGATTTGCAGGGGATGCGGTTCCGGTGATCGTACGTGCCAACCTGCGTGATCCCGCAACCTTGTTTGCCGCCCAGCAGTTCAAGATGGAAGACAAGGATATTATCTATATTTCCAATTCGGACTCTGTTGAACTGGTCAAGTTCCTTGACATCGTCAACTCGGTATCGTCCACTGTTTCGGGTGTAACGGATGACGCGAACGATACGCGCAACGCGATACAGGATCTCGGAAATTGATTGAAATAGGCGAGGGGCATCGATCGCGAATGATCAATGCCGGCGGCCTACATAGTGGATTTGATGAAGGAAGCTGTGGTTATGGCAAGGTCAGCTGTTTATCGTAAGCTTGCATATAGCGGAATTGTCCTCGCAATGTTTGCGGGCATGAGTTCAAGCGCCTTTGCGGCAGCTTGCTTGGGTCCGGCAAGCCTGACGACCGTCGATGTGAGTGGCTTTACGGCCAATCCCGCCGCGCTCCTCGACATGTCCGATCCATTGGTATTGTCATCGCGCGTTCGCGCGCTGGTCGGCAGCAGCAACGACGCGCTGTTGCCGGTGATCGAGCAGGCCAAGAAGGCCAATGCCACACAGATGGCGGCGATCGGCTCAGGTCTTGCACGGGCCGCAAACAGCTGCCAGGTGACGGACCCGCAGTTCAAGCTGGCGATCGAAAAGGCTGTCGCCGATGCGGCCAGCGCCGATCCCAATCTGGCGCCGCTGCTTGCCGCCTTTGCGAAGGTCCTCGCCGAAGGCGGAACCGCGGCGCTCGGCCCGGGCGCAAGTGCTGCGGCCGCTGCAGCCGGTATCGGCAACGATGGGTCGGTTGGGCAGACGGGCCCCGGCTCTGATGACGGCACGCCGTTTGACGGCGCCGCGACGACCGCTGGTACGTTGAAGGTTTCGAATGCGGGCGACGGGGACAGCTTGTCTACAAGCTCGACGACGAGGATCGTCAGCACGGGAGCGGGGGGACAATCGTCTACCGACCCGACGCAATCGACGAGTCAGAGTGTCCCGGTCATACAATAGCTGGAATTGCCCTTAGATCTTAGCGCTTGACGCCTTTGTTGGAGATCGAAATTGCTATCGCCAGATAAACTTACGCCACGTATCGACCCCTCCCGCGATACGGGAAACGAAGCTGACTTCATCGATTTCGACAAGCTCATCGCGATTGCCCGCCGACAGTGGCGGATGGTCGCGGTGTGCGCTTTCGTCTTCGCCATTCTCGGCATTGTGTATGTCCTGACTTCGGTGCCGGTCTATACCGCCGATACGAGCGTGCTGATCGATCGCAGCGATAGTCAGGTGATCAACCAACTGGCCGCTTTCGGCCAGATGGACGATGACGAGGGCACTGTCCTCAGTCAGGTCGAGCTGTTGAAGTCCGACACGATCGCCTATGCTGTTGTCGACAAGCTGAAACTCGTCGACGATCCGGTGTTTAATGCACAACAGAATTCGCTGTTTTCAGTCGCGACGCTGAAATCTCTGGTGAATTTCAAATCATGGTTTGCCGATGACGCGGCCGTCGCACCCGATCCGGAAATGAGACGGCGAAACGCTGCCGAAACCGTCGCAGGCAATATCGATGTCGAACGCGTCGGCAAATCCTATGTTCTCGACGTCAGTTATACCTCGCAGTCGCCCGACATGGCGCGCCAAATCGCGGCCGCGATTGCGGACGTCTATATGGTCGACAAGCTCAATTCCAAATACGAGGCGACCCGCCGAGCCGGCCAATGGCTTCAGGAGCGTATCGAGGAACTGCGCCAGCAGGCGCTGGACACCGACCTTGCGGTTCAGAAATTCCGCAGTGAGCATGGGCTGGTTGAAGCCGGCTCCGGTACGCTGATCAGTGACCAGCAGCTGTCCGAGATAAACACTCAATTGATCAACGCACAGGCCGAGACGGCGAAGGCCGAGGCAAAATATGCGCGCGTCAAGTCGATTATCGACGCCAAGCAGACCGATGCGATCGTCACAGATGTGTTGGACAGCTCCATTTCGAATGACCTGCGCAAGAAATATCTGGAGGCTTCCAAGCTCGAAACCGAAATCGAGGCACGGCTCGGCCCCGATCACGTCCAGGCGGTTCGGCTTCGTGCGGAAATGGAAGAATATAAGAGACTCATGTTCGATGAGTTGAACCGCATTGCCGAGAGCTACCAGAGCGAGCTGCAGGTGGCGAAATCGCGGGAAAATTCCTTGCGCGACAGCGTGACGCAGGCGACGGGCGTTGCCGCCAGCGCCGGCGAAACGCAGGTGCAGCTTCGTGAGCTTGAGCGCACGCGCGATACCTACAAGAATCTCTATCAGAGCTTCCTGACGCGTTACCAGGAAGCTATTCAGCAGCAGAGCTTTCCGATCACTGCCGCACGTATCATCACGACCGCGGAGACCCCGACGAAGCCGAGTGCTCCGAAGAGGGCCCTCGTCGTCGCTTTTGCGATGTTCCTCGGATGCGCAGTCGGAAGCGGTATAGGAGCCTTCCGCGAATTCCGGGATCGGTTCTTCCGCACCGGCGATGATGTCCGGGAGGTGCTTGATGTCGAGTCTCTCGGCGTCATGCCGCTGGTTGAAAATAACGTCGACGATCCAACGCTCGTTGATCCAAGCAATCCGCGAAGCATCGCCAGGGGCGGGAAGACGACGACCTATGTCGAGGAGCATCCGCTCTCGGCATTTGCCGAAACATTGCGAAGCGCCAAGATTGCCATCGACCTCAGTGCAGCCGATCAGCGCTGCAAGGTTATCGGCGTCGTGTCGAGCCTGCCAGGCGAGGGCAAGTCGACGACGTCCATCAATTTTGCCAAGCTTCTGGCAATGCAGGGAGCGCGTTGCCTGCTTATCGATGGCGACATGCGCAATCCCGGTGCCACCCGGGCGATCGGCCGCCATGCCGAGGCCGGCTTGCTCGAGGCGATCGTCGACGGCCGTCCGCTCAAGGATCTGATCCTTCTCGATCCCAGGACAAAGCTCGCATTCTTGCCGACGGTGGCGCGGTATCGTGTTCCGCATTCGTCGGAACTCCTGGCGTCACGCGGCATGGATCAGCTTCTTGAAACGGCGCGTCAAAGCTTCGATTATATTATCGTTGACCTGCCACCCCTAGCGCCGGTCGTCGATGCGCGCGCTATCAATTCGAAGCTCGATGCAGTGGTTTTCGTTATCGAGTGGGGAAAGACATCGCGCAAGGTCGTGCAGTCGACCTTGCTATCCGAGCCGGAACTCTATGCAAAATGCGTCGGTGCTGTCTTGACCAAGGTCGACCCGTCGCAGATGAAACTCTACCGGACATTCGGCTCGAGCGAGTATTATTATAAGCGATACTCGCGATACTATACTGAAAGCTGATGCTCCGCAGTCGGTTCGTTTCGGGCTCCAGGATCGTTTTTGTTGTCGTTACCGTCGTCTTTGCGGTTCTGGCCGGTCGGGAGCTGTACGCGTCGATCAGAACGGCCAGTATGTCGATCGTCGCAGAAAGGCTTGAGCGTGGCGGTACTGTCGCTGATGATGTCGTGGCTAAATATGCTTCGCGCAGTGTCGAGGTCGTTGACGGGCATTATTGCCGGTCCGACATTGTGGCTACCGGGGTGACCCTCGTTCTGGCCCAACTGGATCGGCAGAACGTCAATGTCAATTACGATGCATGGGCCGTTGCGGCGTCGGGTGCGCGTCAATATCTGCGGTATGCACTGTCGTGCATGCCGACGAACAGCAATTTTTGGCTTCGTCTTGCGGCCGTGCAGTCGACAATTGCCGAGGAGCCGGTCGCGATTGCGGGAATGATGAAGCGTTCGGTCGTGCTCGCGCCCCACGACGAAGCGATGGTTCTGACGCGGTTTTATTTCTGGAACGATTTCACTGATGCAACGCTTGCCGCAGCCACGCGCGCGCTCGATAGTGATCTCACGACCATGCTGAAACTCGGCGATCGTTGCAGGGTCAATGCCACGATCAAAGAGATCAGCCCACAACTTCGCCCAATCTTTGATCGAACCTGGGCGAGTGTCGGAGACGGTGCGACAGCACGGTTTCAACAGCGTTGCAGCAGGTGATAGTACCTGTAGCGTTTCAAGGCAGTTCAGAAGGTCAAGCGGGCTTTCACCAAGCGCCTTGAAATTTCTTTGAAAGTCTCCGAGATGAACGCCGTATCGTTCCTGGAAGTTATTGATAGCGGCAGCCCGGCTTCCCTTGGAGGGTGCACCTTCAATAAAGAGCGACGCCCGCTGCTTGAGGTGCCGGGCGTCGCACTATTGATGATCAGACGCTCGGGCTGGAGTCAAAATCCGTGCCTGTGATATTGAGCGTCAGAACGCCGACATCCGTGTGACCTTGGCCGTCCGAAATCTTGTAGTACTGGATGGTTTCCGTGACGTGATCGCCTGGGGCGATATCTGCTGCCAGATCATAGGTGAATGAGCCGTCCGACTTGACATGGAACGTGCCATAGGTGCCGGCGACGTCGGTCGTTGCGCTCGGATTGCCGTTTACGTTCGTGGTGCCGAACTGACGGAGGAAGAGATGACCGTTGTCGCCGGGAATGTCGTTATCCAGAGCGTTGCCGCCGATGGGGTTGCCTTCGGTGAAGCTGTAATGGTCGTCGACAGCGATCGGCTTGACCTGGGTTACGCCCTGAATATTCAGGGTGAACAGGCCGACGTCGGTATGACCGCTACCGTCGGAGATCTTGTAGGAGACTTTCTCCTGAAGCAACTCGCCATTGGTGAAGCCGACCTTGGCGGCGTCGCTCAGAACATAGGTGTAGCTGCCGTCCGGCTTGACGAAGAAGGTGCCGTAGTCGCCCTGGATTTCGGTGATCTGGCTGTTGCCTTGCTTGGCGCCAACGCTCTGTTGGTCGAAGGCGCGCAGGAATAGGTGGCCGTTGTCGGATGAATCGTTAGAAAGCAGATTTCCCGAGATGGCGTCGGTTTCCAGAAATGTTGCAGTATCGTCGGTTGCATGAATTGCCATTGATTTCTCTCCTTGAATTATTCTTCGCCGGCCGTCCCTGACCTTTGGCGAGCGGCCCGATTAAGGATTTCCTAATGCGGAGAGTCAAGAACATAATCAACAGAAGTTGAGCATTTCGTGGCGCAACTTCCAATAATGGCACACGTTAAGTGTGCATAAGATAATGAAAGGCCTAGGGAATATTACGTTAATAATAAGTGAGAACATATGATAAGAATCTTTTTGCGTTATTTCTCCCAGCTATAAGAATCTTTATTAGGAAGAAACTTATCAGAATGCGAGACGATTCTTCATATGGATGTCATATTTCGGCTAATCAGATTGAGCTATAGTTGAGTGGAATTTTTTTGTTGTTTGTAACATTATTGCAACTGCATTGTGCCTCGTGTTTTGCGCTGTCACTTTCCCGTCATGTCCCTTGAGCACGGGAGTTTATGTATCGGCGAGAACTCCATTCTGCTGGCGCGTCATCAATTGAAAAATAAACTTGGTTAACACAGATGCCTGAGTAATCGATGTGAATTATACGGTACAAGTTCGCTGCCATGCGAAATGTGTATCGCGTGAAAAATGCCTATTCTTCAAGAATCAAGAATTATTGCGGAATGTCCGGCATTTTAGTGTTTCATTTTAGCCGACGGAGAGAGGTCCCCGCTTAAGATTTCCAATAGCACCGGGAGATCAGAGCATGACCGTCTATTACGTGAATTCAGCGACAGGGTCCGACCACAATAACGGAACCGGCGAGAATTCCGCTTTTGCGACTTTGTCCGCAGTCGAATCCTTGAAGCTGAATCCCGGCGACAGCCTGCTCCTTGCTGCCGGAAGCGTGTTCAACGAACAGTTCGACCTGAAATATTCAGGCAGCATTACCGCTCCGATTACGATCGGCAGCTATGGTATCGGCGATGCACCGGTCATTCACAGCAGCAATGACGGTATTCACGGTTCCAAGGCTTCGAATATCGTCATCGAGAACATCAAGATCGCCGACACCGGGGCCAACGCGATATATGCGGGGAATGTGTCGAACTGGACGGTGCGCAACGTCGAGGTGACAAAAGCGGGCCTTTCCGGAAAGGCCGGTTCAGTCAGCTTCCAAAGCAGCCAGAACATCACGATTGAGAACAGCACGCTGACCGGTGTGCATGCCGACGGCATTTGGATGGACAAGGTCAACGGCGTCACCCTGATCAACAATAGCGTGACCAACAGCCAGGGCGCAGCAGCGGACGCCATCCAACTCAACAACAGCAGCAATATCCTGGTCAAGGACAATCATCTGGAGCAGACGGAAACCAACAGCGCCAAGGGTGTCCTCGTGCTGGTCCAGGCCGTAAATGCTATGGTCGAGGGCAACACGCTGGTCGGCGGCGGCTTTGGGTTAAGTGCTCAGGCGGGCACGAATATCTCCATCCACGACAACGATATCTCCGGATTTGGTGGCTACAAATGGTCCTACGCCATCGGACTTGGTGATCAGGGCGATGCGAAGGACTACGACATCAGCGGAAACTATATTCACGACGGTGTGTGGGGCGTATCGATCAGCGCGGCGGGTTATCCAGACTATGTTCGCTCAAATATCGATATCCATGACAATGTCTTTGATGATCTATCCTCTTCCGCGCTGAAGGTCGACAGAGCTGCATCGGGCTCTTTCCACGACAATATAGTAGACAGCCTAGTGTCGACGTTGACGATGCCTGCCGTTATTGCCGTCGCGAACACGTTCTCCGTCAGCGACAATGAGACGCTCGAACAAGCCCGGGCCGAGCTCGACAGTGCTGCCGGCACGAATGGCAATACCTCATCGAGCAGTGAACAGACGCCCGCCACTCCAAGTGCCGAGCCGCATGTGGACGTGCCGGCGCAGCCGCAGACGAGCACGCCGACGCCGGTAATCGAAACGCCAACGGCACCTGCTGCCGTCGCTGCTAAAATTGTCGCAGTGCATGACAGTCTGAAGATCTCGGCCGACACCGGCAGCGCCTATCACGGCAATCTCCTTGAAAATGATAGTGCGGCCAATGGGATCGTGCTGCTTCGTCGCTTCGGTGATAGTGCGGTGGATAAACACGGTCTGACGCTGACCGGAAAATACGGTGTCATCCATGTGGAGAGCGACGGCGACTACACCTACACGGTTGATGCGGCGAAAATCGCCGGCCTTAGCGGAAAGGTCACTGAGTCCTTCCAGTACAAGATCTCCGATGGCGCTTCGCACATCGATACGGACAGCTTGAGCGTCGGCATCAATGTGGATGCATTCCATAACAGCCACACATGGCACTGAAACAGACAATTGCCGCGATAGCGTCAGCCGGTCGCTGCTGATCGGTCTGCCTGTTTGCCTCAAGGTCTAAGCTGGGCGATCTGCTGCCGTCGGCGGCCGAAATCAAAAGAGTCGGGGACGGCTGATGACAAAATGTTTCCGTCTTTCGCAAACAAGCAGACTGTATATTCAATGTATAGTTAATGTCCCAGTAAATATCGTTTCTATGCGCGGGAGGCAGCCCGTGCTTTGAGCCGTTATTGGGCGGTTTTGGATTTTCACTTGCTTAAACCGGTATATTTATCGTAGCGTTAAGTTAGAGCTCCTGAATTCGCGCGCTAGAAATTGGAACTTTCGGCCATATTTCAGTGGGATTCGTATAATAAGTCGTCAGCTTGCAAGCGGAGATCCGGCGCCGGCGCCGACAATCCAAATGCGACTATGTCATTGATCGGGCTTGATGGCCCGTAACTGCAGTGTGCGGCGTATTTACCTGCGTGCGATGTGCTAGGAGAGGATTATTTGGTGTTTCAGAGTTCAGCAGCTGATGTCAGTGAGCCATCTAAAGCCTTGCGAAAATGCAAGGGAGGTCTTGTCTTCATTGGCATAGCCAGCGCGCTCATCAATATCCTTTATCTCACAAGTTCGTTTTTTATGCTTGAGGTGTATGACCGCGTCATTCCCGCCAAAAGCATACCGACGCTGGCTGCTTTGGCAATACTTGCGTTAGCCCTTTACGCCTTTCAGGGCGCGTTCGAAGTTCTCAGGAGCAGAATGCTCGTGCGCGTTGCCGGTGCGCTCGACGAGATGGTGAATGGACGGGTGTTCCGGGCGCTCATCAAGGCGCCGTTGAAGGTCAAGATCGGTGGGGACGGGCTGCAGCCGCTGCGCGACTTCGACCAGATCAGAACCTTCCTGTCCGGCATGGGTCCGACGGCGATGTTCGATCTGCCCTGGCTTCCCTTCTATATCGTGATCTGCTTCCTGTTTCACCCAGCGATCGGATATATCGCGATCGGTGGATCGCTGGTTCTCGCCGTCCTGACGTTCATGACCAACCAGGGAACGCGAACGCTCTCAAAACGGCAATCCGAAGCCGGCAATATGCGAAATGCCTTTGCGCAGACCTCGATCCGCAACTCCGAGGTCATCCACGCCATGGGCATGGCGGGCACCATGGCGGAAATCTGGGAACGCAAGAACGGGGAATACCGGACCATCAACCGGCAAGCATCGGATGTCGGGAACGGATATGCGACGCTGTCGAAGATTTTCCGTATTGCCCTGCAATCCGGAACGCTTGCGACCGGTGCGATCCTGGTCATTCAAGGGCAGGCCTCCTCAGGCATTATCATCGCCGGCTCGATTCTGACGTCTCGCGCCCTGGCGCCTGTGGAAGCCGCGATCGGAAATTGGCGCGGTTTCGTTTCCGCCCAGCAAAGCTGGGCGCGGCTTGCGAATCTGTTGAAAGCCATTCCGGAAATCCCGGCGCCGCTCGCGCTTGCGGCGCCCTCCAAGCAGGTGACGGTCGAGGGGCTGGCAAGCGGACCGCCGGCGGGCCAACGCCTGGTCATTTCCGATGTCAGCTTCGGCTTAAGAGCAGGAAGCGCACTCGGGGTCATCGGTTACAGTGCCTCAGGCAAGTCGTCGCTGGCGCGGGCGATGATGGGTATCTGGCCGACCGTCAGGGGATCCATTCGCCTCGATGGCGCAGCACTCGACCAGTGGGATGGCGACGCGCTTGGCCGGCACATCGGTTATCTGCCGCAGGACGTGGAGCTTTTCTCTGGGACCGTTGCGCAGAATATCTGCCGTTTCGCGAAGGAGATGTCGCCTGAGGCGGTGGTTGCCGCGGCGAAGGCGGCGCGTGTTCACGATCTCATTCTTCGTCTGCCGAACGGCTACGAAACCGAAATCGGCGAAGGCGGTGCAGCGCTTTCCGCCGGCCAGAGACAGCGTATCGCGCTTGCAAGAGCGCTTTACGGCGAACCATTCCTCGTGGTGCTCGACGAACCGAACTCCAATCTCGATGAAGAAGGCGAGCGGGCGCTGAGTGCCGCGATCATGAGCGTGCGCGCACGCGGCGGCATCGTCGTCGTCATCGCCCATCGATCCGGCGTTCTGGCAGTGTGCGACTTCGTGCTGATGATGCAGGACGGCCGGATGATCGCGTTCGGTCCCAAGGAGGAAGTTCTGGCACGGGTCAGCCGACCGGAAGCGGCGCGTACGCCGATTGCAGAGCGCGTGGCTCAGCTCAAAGTCGTCGTCGACGGCGTGAATGCGGCCGAATAGGCCGGGGGGAGAAGATTGTGAGCAAGATCATCAGCGAATCGAAACGTTCCCTCAATCGTCATGTCGCTATTGTCGGCGTGTTGTCGATAGCTCTCGTGTGCGGCATTGGCGGTTGGGCCGCAACGACGGAGCTTTCGAGCGCTGTCATCGGCGAAGGCGTGGTCGTCGTCAACGGCGATGTCAAGAAGATCCAGCACCTGACCGGCGGCATCGTGTCGGAACTTCTTGTCTCCGAAAATGACCACGTGTCGGCCGGGCAGGTCCTGATACGCCTCGATGGAACGTCGACGAGAGCAAACCTTTCGATCGTCGAAAGCACGCTCGCCCAGCTCTATGCGCGCCGCGCCCGTCTCAAGGCGGAACGGATCGGCGCCGATACGTTTGAGGTCCAGGAAAACATCAGCGATCTGACATCATCCAACACGGCCGCGCGGGATCTTCTCGATGGCGAGCGGAAACTGTTCGACAGTCGCAGGTCGGCGCTGATCGGAATGAAGAGCCAGTTGGCGTCACGCAAGGATCAGTTGGCCGAGCAGGTCAAGGGATTGGTCGTTCAGATCAATGCCACCAACGATTCGCTCGGCCTGATCGAACAGGAGCTTGAAGGTGTCGACACTCTCTACAAGAAGGGGCTCGTCACACTTCAGCGCCTGAATTCGCTCAAACGCGCGCGCGCCGATCTCCAGGGTAACAGTGGCCAGGAAATCGCCGCAAAAGCGGAAGCCGAAGGTAAGGCGATCGAGATTGATCGTCAGTCAATCCAGCTGGATGAGGATCGTCGTTCGGAGATCGCAAAGGACCTGACCGACGTCGAGGCGAAGATCGCCGAAAATGAAGAGCGCCGTGGGGCCGCGGTCGATCAACTCCGCCGTCTCGATATTACCGCGCCGCTGAGCGGGCGAGTTCACGAACTTGCCGTTCACACGGTCAATGGCGTCATTGATCCTGGCCAGACGCTGATGCTCGTCGTTCCCGAAAATGACGACCTTACGGTTGAGGCGAAAGTCGCTACTCGCGATATCGATCAGGTTCACGTCGGCCAATTCGTCGATGTGCGATTCAGCGCCTTTGATCAGCGCACGACGCCTGATGTGCGCGGTGAGATCACCTCCATTGCGCCTGATATCGTCAAGGATGAACGCACCGGCATCAGCTACTATCCCCTTCGCGTCAAGCCGGAGGCTGCGAGCATCGCCAAGCTGAAGTCAATAAAGCTCTATCCCGGCATGCCGGCCGAAGTCTTTATCAAGATCGGCGACAGGACCGTTATCTCCTATCTCACCAAGCCGCTGACCGATCAGATGCAGCACGTATTTCGTGAGGAGTGATTGGCGGCCGTGTCGCTGAGACCTCCGAGGCTTCAAGGAAGCCGTTGTCATCGGTCGGGCTCTCCTGCATAATTTCTCAAATCGAAACCGATTGAGAAATTATGCAGTCATTTAAAGCGTTACAGCATCTATTGGGCGTCTGAGAAAAAGCGCGGTTCTGTAGTGAGTTATTCGTCACGATCGAACAGCGATGTGCGGCCATTTCGCGAAATGGTCCGAAGCCTGCTGCAAGGTTTCATGATAGGTTTGCGGCTCCGGCGAGCGGTGCCAAGGGTGAGACGACCGGCCTATGGGCTGGTTTTGTATTTTACCTGTTTCGCGATGTTTTCAGTGACCAGGAACAGTTATGCCGAGGGCCTTCCGCCGTTGAAAATAGTGGCTTTCGGTACATCCTTGACGGCCCGCGGGGGATGGCAGCCGTCTCTGGAGACGGGGCTTGCAGCCTGCCTGCAAAGACCGGTGAAAGTTGAAAGCGTTGCAAAGAGCGGCGAGACGTCGCTATGGGCTCTTACCCAGGTTGATCGCGTCGTTGCCGGGCAGCCGGATATCGTTCTGATCGAGCTTTACGCCAACGATGCAGCATTGCAGCGGTTCGTGTCGCTTGCGCAAAGCCGGAAGAATATCGGCGACATCCTCGACCAGCTTCGGCAGCGCCTGCCGCGAGCGCGGATCATCGTCATGGCGATGAATCCGTTTTCGGGACTGCGTGGACTGATCCGTCCCTTTGTCGGCAGCTACGTCTCGGCCCATCAGGCGGAGGCGCAGGAACGGGGTCTGGAGTTTGTCGACCACCAGCCCAACTGGCAGCGCCTGACGCCGGGGGCTCTGGCCGCGGCAATCCCTGATGGTGCCCATCCCCTGCCTGACATTGCTTCCAAAATCATCGTGCCGGAACTTGTCAAACATATTGCCGGCGACAATTGCAAAGAATGAAAGATCTCTGCCTTGCCGATCGCGTGCGCAGGGGGCTTGGGTTCAGACTGTCGCGAGATAGCCTTTGAGGTATTTGACCAGCGAAGTCCGTCCAACCTCAGACGGGTCCTCGTGCGAGGGACTGTCCAGATCTTCGAGAAGATAGTTTCTGAGATCCTCGTCGGTATGCGCGACATAGATGCCGGGCCGGCCGGCGAGCTGGCCTACCGTGGCGAGCTGATGGTCGTTTCGATGCTCGCCAAGAGACGCCTGCCGGGGAACGAGAATGATCGGTTTTCCAAACCGTTTCGCCGTCAGCACCGTGCCAATTCCCGCATGAGAGACGATAACGCTTGCATCGAAAAAGACCTTATCGAAGTCCGCGGGCTCGATATTTTTGATCCATTTCATATTCTGGGGCGTGTAGGTGCCCTTGCCGATCTGCGCCAGAACCGGCTTGGACAATTCCTTTGCGAAGGTGTCGACAGCCTTGACGAGGCGATCAAACGGCAGCTGCGTTCCGACGGTGACAAGGATCAAAGCACAGCTCCTGCGTAGTGGGGACCATCCGGCCGCGACAAATGTTGCCATTGCGTAAGCCAGAGCGTCGCGATACGGCCAGCCAATTTTCCCGACAGGGACAGCTTCTCGACGTTGGCGACGCTATCGATCCAGATCGTCCGCTTGCCCGTCAATTTGCCGGCAAGCAGGCAAAAAAGTCCGGGCGCGGCACCGGTGGAGATGATGACGTCAGGCCTGTGTCTGATGACGATGGAGAAGGCGCTGCAAAAGCACCGGATCGACATGGTAATCGAGTCGCGGCTGCAATCGGGAAGCACCAGACCGTCGCGAATGTCATATTTGGCAAGCAGGCCCGGGATGGTCGTTGCAAAGACGATATCGCAGCCCTCGAATGCGCCGCGCATGGCCATCAGCTGCTCCCAATGGCCACCTCCCGAGGAGGCGGCGAGAACCTTCAATTTTTTTTCAGTCATAGACAGGCATCTCCTATATTTGACCGATGAGAAGAGTGAAAAACAATTCTGTTCGAAAAGCGGCTGCGTCACGATAGTTCCGTCGAACTGTATCATTTTTGGCCGGGTTGGTATAAGCCTTGAAGTTCATGACGGGCCAATCACTTATGATGTTTTGGTTTGGGGCATAAGAAGCCTCGAAACTCATCTCAACATGCTCCTGCAAACAATATCAGAGAGCCGCATTCGGCTTATATTCCTGGTATGCATGTCCGAGAATCCCGTTGACCATGCCGGCGCCGCGCAGAACATGGGTGAGGGCACGCATGCCCCAATAGGGTGAAATCAGGATCGCCGGCAGCATGACCAGTCCAAGCACGACTCTCGTGGCGCCATAGGCGGCGCGATAAATCCGGCGCCTGAGGTTGCCATGCAGAACCTCGCTGACTGCGAAGGTATTGCCGAGTCGGTACTGTCTTTGCAACACCCATTTCCAGGTCATCCGGTTCGCAGGAACGATGTCATGGACAAGTGCCTTGTCAGCCCAGAAAATCTGCATGCCGCGGCGGATGGCCTGATTGAAGAAGAGATAGTCCGTACCGCCGGTGAAGCGCATCTTCTCCTCAAAACGAAGGTTCCATGAGCGGATCAGCGGATAGTCGAACATGACATTGTTCGAAGCCGCATAACCGATACGCTGGCCGTCCATGTTCTTCTTGCGCTCGAATACCCTGGCCTTGATGAAATACTCCGGCGGGTTTTCGGGATAGACCGGCTGGACCGGGCCGTAGACGCAATCGGCGCGGTTTTTCTCGCGGGTCTCCAGCATAGCGTCCAGCCAGCCGTCGACCGGCCATTCGTCATCGTCGAGAAAGCAGAAAAGGTCGGTGCCGGGAGGTGCTGAATCCAGCGCGCGGTTGCGCGCAAAGGGTATGCCCTGGTTCTGTTCGACGACGTAGATCAGATCATAAGCGCCAGTTTGGCCAAAGCCCTCCACCGTTGCCTTTGCGCTGCCGGCCGCATCGTTGTCCACGACCACCATGGTGAGATGAAAGGGGCGGGCCGGGTGCCGGATCTGACGCGTCATGACGTCGAGCAGCTTGGCGATCCCGTCCAGACGCCGATAGGTCAGCACGCCGACGGCGATCTTCAACGGCGCGGCGCCCGCGGCCATGCCGGCGGACGACTGCGAGAAGGTTTCTTGCTGGTTCACGACTGTCCTCTCCGCAGCATATTTCCCAAACGCTTGCGCGCCGCCATCAAGGCCACTTCGGTTGCGGCAGCATCGCCGAACGGACCGCCGGCGACCGCGCTGCGAGCTTCCCCCCGGAGCCTCAGCAGCGATGTCGTTTCGGCAATGCCGCCGGCCACCAGGCTCTTGCCGAGTGCCTGCAGCCCATCATAGCGACGCGCCAGCTCCAGTCCCGTCGCAATCATGATCCGCGGGCGCAATGTCTTTGCCCTGCTCGTTCCCGTATAGCGGTTCGACGCATGAATGCGCTGAAACGTCAGCGGTGTTTCGACGATGGCGCCGCGGCCGAGATAGGCAGCGGCAAACTTGATATAGTTGTCGCTGAGGACGACGTCTGCGGCGACGGTCATGGGCAGGATCTGCGACAGTAGGCTGCGGCGGAAGCTCAGGCCCGATGTCGGAACGGGAAGCGAGGGGAAGCCGCCTCTGCGAAGCGTTTCCCGCTTGTCGAACAATGTCAGTTGCAATTCCGCAGAAGGTTGGTCGCCTTCATTGGTCGTCACCCGATCGAAACACCAGTCGATCTCGTTGCGATCGTAGATCTCGGCTATCCGCGCAAGTTTACCGGGCAGAAACGCGTCATCGGCATCGAGGAGAAACAGGATATCACCGCTCGCGGCCGCAAAACCGGCGTTGAAACTCGAGGCTTGGCCGCCATTTTCCTTCAACACGCACAGGATCTCCTCGCCATAGGAGGCGAGAATCTCCCTGGAATCATCCGTCGAGCCATCGTCGACCACGATCACTTCGAAGTCGGGGTAGGCCTGCGACAGAACGCTGTCGATGCATGGGCGCAGAAAGCGCCCGTAATTGAAGTTGTTGATGAGCACCGAGAGTTTCAAATTACCGCCTCCTGGGCCAATCGATCACCGCGCCAGCGTCTGGGGCGCGTATCGGCGAATTCCGGCGCGATACCCACGCATGTAGTAATATTTCCAGATCGCCCAAAAACGCTTCTTCGATTGCGGCAAGAGATAGAGCATGGCTGCCCGCAATCCCCATTGCGCGCTTTCGATCCAGGTCGGAAGCGGAACTCCGCTTAACCTTACCCCTCCCGGCACTTCGTCGGGAAAGAGTGCCGGCATGCCATAACCAAGCCGTTCGCCGCGCTTCTGTACCCAATGCTCGGTGACACTCGATGCCGGAATCCAGTGATGAACCACGGCCTCGGCGCATCGATAGGATTTGGCGCCATTTGCCGCCAGGCGAATGATGATCTCGGCATCTTCGCCCATGGCAAATATCGGTCCCGGAAGAGGACCGATATCTTCCCGGTAGCGCACGCTCGTTCCCAGCAGCTCCCGCCGAATGATCGTGTTCGGGCCCCAGACTTTTGTCGGGTCACACGGTCCGCTTTGCGTTTCATCGACGATCGCAAATGTCGATCCCATCGGAATCCACTCGATAAAGCGGTCCTTCGGTTCCTTTTCCCAATCGGGGACGATTCTGCCGCCGAAGACGCCATAGCCCGGATGGGCGGTGGCGCAGTCGACGATGGCTTTCAGCCAGTTCGGTTCGGCGCGAATATCGTCGTCGGTGAGGACGACGAGATCTCCCTTTACCCGATCCAAGCCCAAATTCAGCGCGCCGGATTTTCCCGGTTTGTGCTGCTGCAGGATGGTGATCGGAAGCGTCTCGCTATATGAATTCAAAAGGTCGAACGTGCCGTCATTGCTGTTGTTGTCGATAGCAACCAATTCCCACCGATCATGGGGAAGCTCCTGGCGCACCAAGGAATCCAACATCTGGCGCAGCCGGCGGCTGGCGCCATTGTAGGATGCAAAGAGCACGCTGACGAATAGATCCGACATCAGTGAACAACCCTCTTGGTGAAGTCGAAAGAGAAAAGCGTCATATTTTGACTGCCTGTGCGATGTTCGAGCGAATGGGTTTTACGCCGGGTTCGACCGCGTCTTGCCGAAGAATTCGCGCCTATGCGTTTCGCCGAGTACCCTCAGCTTACGAAGATTGCGTAGCCAGCGCCGCGGTTTGGTGAGCACGCCGCGGTTCAGGAAATACTGTCGCAGCAGGCTCGGTGCCTGACTATGCGATCCGCCATGCGCAACCCGGTATACTGCTCCGCGAAAGGGGAGTTTCGCAAGCGGCGCCCCGCGTTGCGCCAGAATCTTGGCGATACGGACATGGCTGCCCAGCATCGACTTGATCCAGTCGAGCGAAGCATCCTCAAATCGGTTCGGCACATCGTAGAGATCGGCACGGATGATCAAGGATGTGCCGCAGAGATGGCTGAAGTCATCATGGCCGAGGAGGAAATTGCCGCCATCGTCCCAGATGTAACCGTGGTCGATCGTCCAGCCGTTGGCGTCCCGATTCTCGGACGCGTGCTGCACGATCCGAGAGCTGACGAAGTCATCGTCGTCGACAATCATGAAAAAGCGGCTGTCGGCGGCGTTCAGCATGCCGCTCAGAACCCGCCGGCCCTTGTCCACGCGGAAGGCGTCAAGGAAGTCTTCCTTGCTGCCCTTTCCGAGTTCATGCAGGTCGTTCGGCGGAAAAGTCACGCGGACGGCAGAAAACTTTTCCGGTAGTTCAGGCAGATCGGCCCCTTCATTCGCAACGATGATTCCCCGCCAGTCTCCATTAGTCTGGTTGGAAATGGAGGCCACGGTCTGGGTGAGATTTGCCTTCAGCCTGCTCCAATCGCGGGCATTGTCCTGATGTCGGACCGGGATGATGAAGGTAACGAGTGGCATCCAATAACCCCCTTAAGCCCGCAAGCCCACAGCTTCTTTGTTATCGATACGCCCCTTGATCGCCTGGTGACGCGCCCACTCGATCCCGTCTTCGAGCGAGGTTGCCTTGTATGAAAGATCCGTTCCGCCGGAGAAAGCATTCATGAAACGGCGGATCTTTCCATAGCTATTATCCAGTACGGCATGCGGACGGCCGAGCAGCAGCGAGCAGATATGGACGTGCAGGCGATCGGTGACGATGGCGCGAGCCCGCGAAATCTGGCTGATGCCGCGTTCGAAGCGGTTGTGCGCTGCGGCGTCGAGCCTGCGCAAGGCAACTTCGCTCGGCTTCAATGCAAGATAGGCCGAAGCTACCCCCAGCTTCTTGGCGATATTCACCTTCCTTTTCGACTCCGTGATCCAGTCCTCCACCGGAATGTCGGAAGGGATCTTGCGATCGGTGCCGCCAACCCGTTCCGCGTCCTCCCGCAACATGGCGAGGACGGGAATTTGCGTCGCCCTTTCCGCAAGCGGGCCGATGGCGAAAGCCATATCGGGGCATAGTCGCACGGTGCAGTCGAAATGTTTCTCGGAAAATTCCTTCGATTCTTCGTCACGCACGAGCAGAACGAAATTCTTGTGACGCCCGATTGCCCGTTTGGACTGCTCGATGCGCTCAGGCGAACTATAATGTATCGACTGCGGGAACTGGATGATCTGGCGATCCGGGAAACGCTCCATGATCATTTCGCGGAAATCCTGGTGAGCAACCCAGATATCGCCGAAATTGCCGCCGCCGTGAATGAAGATCGGGCCCGTGGGAACCCGCCGTTTCAGCTCGTCGGCGGAGAAGTCGTAGAGCCTTGAAACATAGTCCGGACGCTTGCCGAAGCGATCCTTGAGATAGGCCATCTCACCCAGCCAGATCGCCGAGTCGCCGCAATTGCGGATGTCCGGAAAGTCGAGAATGGCGAGCGGTTCCTCGCGCGAGACATAGTCCTTCAGGCAATCATGGATCATGCCATTGAGTTTCGCGATCAGCTCAGATCTGGATTGGCTGGTCATTCTGCCTCTCTTGTTGATGTTCGTTTAAATTCAGGCCGACTTGGGTACGGCAATACGTTTGGCTTTTGACAGAAACTTGACAAAGATACGCTGAACTTCGGTTTCCGGGCCATCTGGCTTCTTCATCGCAAGCCAAAGGACAAAACTGGAACCGACATAGAGAATGCCGCCGGTGACGACGAGGATGGCCAGGTGAAGGGCCAGCGCCGTCTTGTCGGTCGGCGTGTTCAGGATATGCGACAATCCCCAGACGCCTGCGGCCATCAAGGCGACGCTGGCAAGCGCGCGGAAGTTGGCCGCGAGCTGTTGGAAGAATGGCAGATTGATCAAACGCTTGACGAGAAGCATGTTGACCGCGGTGGAAATCAGGCCCGTCACCACACGTGCATAGACGACACCAGGCAGTCCGGCCATCATCAGGCCGGCGATGATGATGGGAACGCGGACCACCAGCATCTGCGTGTCGCGGATGAACAGCAGCTTGGTATGGCCCTTTGCCATGCCCAGCGGCTGGACGAGCGAACCGAGGGTCTGCAACGCAAACACCGATGCGAGCGCCTGGACGATGAAGATCGCCGGAACCCACTTCTCTCCCAGGGCAAGCCGCATCATCGGATCGGCGACAACAGCCATGCCGATTCCCGCCGGAAGCGCCACCGCCGCCAGCAGCGCCTGCGCGCGTTGATAGGCTGCGACAAGCCGGACCGGATCGTTGCGGACCTTGGAAAAGCCCGGGTAAATCGTCTGGTTCAACGGCGCCGTCGCCTCGCGCGTCGGCAGCGTCGACAGGGTGTTGCCGACAGTATAGTGACCAAGTTGCGTGGCGCCCAGCATCTTGCCGATCAGCAGATATTCGATCCGCCAGTTCAGCGTGTTGACGATCTGTCCGGCCGTCAGCCACACCGAGAAGGAAAACAATTCCCGGGCATGGCGGAAGGTTATGCGCGGCCAGAACGGCAGGACGGTGTAGGACACGATGATATTGGTCACCTGATAGGCAAGCGTGCCGATAACGAGCGCCCAATAACTCTGATAGATCGCGGCAATTGCCACTGTCACAATGAAACCAACCAGCTTTTGCGAGACGTTCAGCACGAACTCCTGCCAGAAGATCAGATCGCGCTGGAGCATGATGCGGCGTGGATTGGCGAGACCGCTCAGGAGCAGGCTGAAACTCAGGGCAAGCATCACGCTGGTCAGCCGAGGTTCGTTATAAAATTCGGCGATCGGATAAGACGCGGCGGCAAACAGCAGCGCCAAGACGGCGCTTCTTGTCACGCTCAATGTCCAAACCGCGCTGAAATGGCTTTCGCTGGGAGACTCGTGGCGGATGAGCGCCTGATTGAGCGAAAGTTCGGTGACCGAACTCAAGATAACCTGGATCGTCGTTGCAATGGCGACGAGACCAAAATCCGCCGGTACGAGATACCAGGCGAGGACGAAGGTGCTGAGTGCCGAAAGCCCGTTGACGATGGCGCGGGACAGACTCAGCCACATGCTGCCCTGAATCAGTCGGTCGGTCACGCTGCTCATGGGCGAACCGCTCCTGATGTCGAGGACCTTGACCATTTGAGCAGGCCGCATGCCGATCCAAAATGCTTCTGCTCCTCGCGGGCGCAGAGGATATTGATGGAGTTAGAAAGCATCATGCCTTGTTGCCTCGTCACGAAACCGATTGCGACCTCAAAGGGCGCTTGCCGTTTTCTTGGAAAAATCTTGCTTCAGCCGATTCAGCTCGGCCAGCATTTTCTCGTGCGCTCTTGCGATAGACACATCCGTGCTGAGTTGGCCCGACTTTTCTGCCACCCGCTGCAATGTCTTGACCGTCGATCCGAAGACATAGTTGCCGGTCAGTTGGCGGATACGGCGGTGACGGAAGGTTATGTTTTTCAGCAGGTAGGTGTTTTTCCGCACCAGCGACGCTCCTGCTTCAACGAGGTTCGACGGGCCGATCGGATCGAAATCGATTTCCAGATCAAGTGCACTCGCCCAGTCGTACCACTTGGCTCTGTTCCCTGGCGCGATCGGCCGGATCGCCCGCCATGGAACGCGCAGCGCGTCCGATATAATGCAGCCATGCATTGCCTCGGAGACGACTTTATGTGATGCGCTGATTTCGGTCAGAACCTTTTCCACCGACCAGCGCGGATCGATATAGTGGATGCCGGCGAGATCGCAGACCTTATCCCAGCTGCCGTACATGGCGCTTTCATAGTGCGGCATGAAGGAGACCGGATAACGCTTCTCGATGTTCTTGGCATCCCAGCAGCTGCGCGTCAGGATGCCGGAATCGCCGATGGCGTAGCTCGGATCTATGCCGAGGACTTCGGCGGTCTTCTTTCCGCGCACGAAATAGAATGTCCAGTTGCTGTCGACCTTCGGCGGGTTGGTGTATCCGCCATAACCGGAACCGAAGACGATCTTCTGCATGTTCGGGTCGAAATTGTCGTAGAGGATCGAACCGATGCCGAGAAAGAGCTGACCTTCGTCATCGTCGAAGAAGCCGGGCAGCAAGCGCTCCCAAAGCCAATGGTTCAGCTCGTCGCCAAAATTTTCGTGTTTCCCTCGGTAGGCAAACATCTTCATCGTGCTTCTCCAGTCGGCAAGTGCGTCACGTTCTGCGAGATCGTCTCGTCCTCGCGTGCCATGCGTCCGTAACGTGAAATGATCTTGATGTCGCTGCGGATTACCTTTGCCGGATTGCCCGCTACGAGGGAGCGTGGCGGAACGCTCTTGGTCACCACCGCGCCGGAGCCGATGACGCATTCGTCGCCGATTTCGACACCCGGCAGAATGATGCTGCGGGCGCCGATGAAGCAGCGTTTGCCGATTCTCGTGTGAAGATAGAGCCCGCGCGTCAGGTCGTGGGTCAGGATCGCGGCTTCAAAGGCGACATAGGTTTCCGCGCCGATATGCAATCCCTTCGGATTGGTCTTGTCGAACCGCACGCTCAGCGAAAAGCTGGCCGTCGGATCGATGTCCATTCCCCAGAACTTCGTATAGTAGAGCCATTTGGCCGTCACAATTCCGTTGCGCAGCGGCCGAAATACGTTCAGTCCCCACTTCGGCTTTTTTCCTGTCTGCACCATCAAGTCCGACCCCGGCTGGAAAATTCGTCTAGCACGGAACTGTAATAGTCCTCGAGCATCCCCGTCTGACGACGTAAGTCGAAGTGCTCGGCCACCAGAAGCGGTGCCCGCGCGCTGAAGGCTGTCCACAGGGCCTGGTCGTTGAGCAGTCTTCCGACCGCTTCCGCCATTCCTGCGACATCCCGCTCCTCCACGAGATAACCAGTTTTCCCCTCTTCTATCGCTTCGCCCACGCCTCCCGAGCGAAATGCGACGACCGGAGTTCCGACGGCTTCCGCCTCGAGATTGGCGAGGCCGAAAGCTTCGGCGTGACCATTATCGAGGGTCACGCTTCCGTGGAGATAAAGCTCAGCACTGGCGAGCAGATCCCTTATCTCCGTCTGCGACAGATTTTCATGGATCGTGACGCTTGGCAAGGAACGACGTGCCAGTGCTTCGATTTCCTCCTTCAACGGACCCTGTCCGACCATGACGAATTCGACCGGAGTGCCGGCAGCCGCCACGCGGGACAGCGCATCGATCATGAAACGATGGCCCTTGTAGTCGACGAAGCGAGCAATTGAAACCACCAATCCTTTTTTTCGGGGACGGGGTTCCATTTTGAAGAGATCGAGATCGATGCCGATATGATGGCGAAAGACCCGGTCGGCGCGAAAGCCGAGCGCCAGCAGCCGGTCGCGGATGAAATCGGAAACGGCGATATTCCAGCTGTTCCAGCCGGCCATCTCGCTCCGGCCTTTGGCGAAGAAGCGCACCTGATTGAAGCCGCCCGGCTTTTTCGGGTCGCCGCCATAGGTCGCGTCGAAACCGTGGAAGGTGGTGACGAGCGGTTTGCCCGCGGCGCGTGCCAAGGGCCCGATGACATAACCGTTCTTGCCGAAATGGGCGTGAACGAGATCGGCTTTGCCGATCACCGGAAAGAGGAAGGGAAGGCCGATCTGCGGGATTTTGAGAAGCAGTTCTCCGGCGCGTGCGATGGGGGACCGACGGATGTCATGAACCGGAACGGTGGATTTTTTGGTATGGGCGGAAGAAATTCGCGAGCCGGCAAGAATTTCAGCTTCGAACGAACGAAATGCCACCGCCTGGTTGAGAACAAACGCCTGGCTGGCAGGCAAAAATTTTTCCACGTAAATAACGGCTTTTCTCATGAATCTGTCGATGTCTCCGTTGTCTTGCGCATCACATCGCCTCTATTGCCCGTCGGATGCCATCAACCGCACTTCTCGGCGCATTGCTTTCGTCGTAAAGATTAACGCGCTTCGTGCACGCCGCATCCGGACCGGTGCCCTTCTCATCGGGCTCGCCGTATTTTTCCGACATGCCCCATACTGTCACGCCTTTCAAGTCGCCACGCTCGGCGGCCACGGTGATCACGTCGCCGAAAATATCGGCGTATGACGCTGGCGAAAAGCCTTTGTCGCGGTTCAGGAAGTGGCAGGACGCATCGAGTTCGGTGATGAAAACGCCGACACCCATGTCCTTCAGCGCCGCGCAGAAACGCCCCATTCCTTCCGGGTCGATCCGGTCGAAGCCGGGACGGAAATGCGCCTGCAGCCCCACCGCGTTGATCGGCGTTTTCCGGGCGACGAGATCCTCGACGATTTTCAAGATGCGCACCCGCTTCTGTTCGAACACGTCGGATTTTTTCTCCAGATGCGTTTCATTGAGCACCAGCGTCGCACCGGGATTGGCCTGATGTGCCATGTCGAAACTCATACGGATATAATCGTCGCCAAGAAGGCGGCGGAAAACACAATCCCGCAGATCCGGCGCATCATATTCCAATGGCTCGTTCACCACATCCCAAGCGTCGATCGAGTTCTTATAGCGAGTGACAACCTGTTTTATATGACGGTTCATCGCCACCTGAAGGGTCTTCGCGTCGGTGATATCAGACACCCACTCCGGAACGCGATACCAGATCAGCGTATGGCCATAAACCCTCATGTTGTTTTTTCGCGCAAACGCAACCATCCGGTCGGCGCTTCCGAAGCTGAAAACGCCCGGCCGCTTTTCCGTCGCATTCCACTTCAGCTCGTTTCGCGGCGTTATCGAATTGACGTTGTCGATGTAGATCTCGGAAGCGATCGGATCGTTGATGCTCTGCAGGTCGATTGCCGATCCGAATCGGAACGCCTTGCTGTCGGCAAGGGCGCGCAGCCCTTTGGCCGGAGGCACCTGTGCAAGGGCCCGGCCCGCGCGGACATACAACAAAGCGAGCGGAACCGAGGCGAGGAAACGTCTTCTCTTCATTCTATCTCTCACTGTTGGCTTTTTTCATGTCCGCGCTGGAAATTGAAGGGCCGAGCGTGTCGGCAATGATCCATCGCGGGATTCGCGTTCAATTCAGTAGAGTAATGCAACCTCAAATATACTTTCGCCGTAGGGGATATTGTCAGTCTCTGCTAGACTTGCCGGCCTGCTCCAAGATATAAATCGTTCCGGAGGGCGCTCGTGATGGAAGAGTGGTTTAGCTATCTGATGAGCTGTTTTCATATGGCATTGCAAAATGCCGTTTTTTTTATGGCGACTGTTCGAAACGATCCATCTTTTCTCGATGATTGGCAGTTCGCAGCTCTTGTCCTCGGCCTCCTCGGCATCATTGTACTCCTGGTCGCTGCGCTCGTCAGAATGTCGTGGCGGTTGCAGCGATCGGAGATCGTCATTCGCTCGCTGAACGACGACCTTGCGCAAGTCACGCAGGATCTCAATGTCGAGCGTGTCTGGCGCCTGGCGGGCGGGGACAGCACCGAACGGCCGAGTGCGGGCAGTCTGAAAGAGCTTTACAAGATTTTGGCCAGACGTCACGAGGATGCAAGTTACATGGTGTGACCAGTCGGCGCGTAGTGCGCGGCCGGAAACCTAAAGCGCGTCGCGATATTTCAGATTCGCTCCTTGCGCTTTAGCTCTTTGTTTTTACGCATGTCTCGGCAAAAGCGTTTCACGCTTTGCCTGGCAAAACCGCTGCACACTTTTGCGCGACATGCTTTAATACCGATGTTGCGGGCTTTCTGCTGGCGTCCCGGCATCGGTGGGCGTCGATACTGATTCCGGTTGTCGGCTGCCGGTCTCGGCCGTGGGGTTCGGCGATGGTAGCCATATTCTGCCGGAGAAATAATTTCTCGTTCTTTTCTGTGGTCCCGAGGTCGCATCCAGCGACAGCGTGAAATTATAGCGTCCGGGGTTGAGCACCTCACGGCTGAAAGTGATGCTGGCTCCGAAGCCGTCTTCCTTGATGTCCCTGAGATTTTTGATCGCATTCAGCGTCTCATGAAAATCGAGCCATTGCGGTTGCCGCAACATGGTTTCGAAAATTCGCAGAATGCCGGGATCGAGCTGGCCATTCTGATCCGTCTCAGGATTGATGATTTTCACTCGCATATTGTTGATCGTGCCGGCGGCGTCGCCGCGAACGATGACGAAGACTGAGCTCGGAAGCTGATCCTTCTCCCGCTTGCGGCTATGCTCGAAAAAGCATTCGAACGTATCGGCATTAAAGCTCGCCGCCGCCCAATCACTGGTTTCCATGCCGGCGGTGCGCAGCGCCGCGCACATTGCCGGCCCGGATATCCGCCATGTCCGCAGAAAAGTCGACGCGGTCTGTACCATCGGTGGCTCGATGATATGCCCAGGGAGTGTAAAGATGGCCGGGGGCGTTGGGCGAGGGAGGGCTTTGGGCGGCGGCGGCTTGATTTCAGGGGGAAAGAGATCGAAGCCAAAATAATGGCCGACCGTCTTCAAGTGTTTCATATCGTTGGAAAGAAGCACCGTCCCCATGACCAGCGAGAGGGAGATCGTCAGCAGCAGCCAGAAGACCACGGGGATCTTCGGTTTTCCCACCGGCTGTTTGGCATTTGCGGACGATGAATTCTCGGGCAAGCTTGTCTTCTCCGGTGCGAGAAGGGTTTCGATCGGGCTGTCTAAACCCAGCAGTATACATTTATCCGTTAAATATCTTTGGCTTCGTGTCGGCAATTGGGCGCCTTTGTGCTTCGCAACCAGAAGGGGAGACCGATTTCGGCGGAGGCGCTGCGACACCCTCTCCATCGGGAATCGCTCAGGCGGCACCGGACTATCGCAGCGGCAGACTGCGAACGATGTAACTATTGCTGCCATGAGCCAGTCGCTGTTATTTTTGTATCTTTGTGATGCGCGGAGATGTTGTCTTTGCTGTCTGTTGTAATCTGGAGAAATTATCGCCGACTGTTCTGTTTATTTCTTGATCGTGCATCAGTTTTATTTGGGTGATATCTTATTTCTAAAATTTATCGCGCTAAAGTTTAATATATTATTTTAAAGCTATAGATTATATTTTGATTCTCCTTCCAATTTGGCGGATTCCATCAAATTTTCGACGTATTTTTTGATAGGGTTTGCCGCATAATCGCCCGGGGGGAGCGAGATGTCCGTCGAGCTAGACGCAACCACCTATGTTCACGCCAAACCGACAACCGCGCAATCCTACATCTTGCCCGCGGTGCTCGATGTGCTGGAGAACCATTTCGATGGTTCGGCGGAACGCGACGTCTTTGATTTGGGATGTGGCACCGGCGGAGCAGCCGCGGCCCTTGCGGAGAGGGGATACTATGTCGTCGGCGTTGATCCTTCCAGCGATGGTATCGCCAAGGCCAACATCAATTATCCCGAACTGCCGCTGAAAGTCGGCTCGGCCTATGACGACCTTTCCAGCGAATATGGCACGTTCAATGCGGTCATCAGTCTTGAGGTGGTCGAGCATGTCTACGATCCCAGGACATTCACCGCGACGATGTACGATCTCGTCAAGCCGGGCGGCGTTGCCGTGATGTCGACGCCCTATCACGGTTATCTGAAGAACCTTGCCCTGGCTGCGTTGGGGAAGATGGATGATCACTTCATGCCGTTGAAGGATCATGGGCATATCAAGTTCTGGTCGAAGAGCACCCTGAGCACGCTGTTGCTCGAAACCGGCTTCGACAATGTGCGTTTTGAATATGTCGGACGGATCCCCGTTTTGGCCAAATCGATGATCGCCGTTGCTCGAAAATCTCTTTAAAGACGGCGTCGGAGCAGCATTGGTTTCGAAAGCCTTCCGTCGGGCGAGAGAATGCGGTTGTGCAACCCACTCCAAGGGCATCGGCTGTAATAATCCACAGGTTGTTTTTCCCCTGTGCAGTGCTGAAAAAAATCCTTACGAAATATTTACTTTTAGTTGCATTCTTGCTTAAACTCTCCATTATACGGCTGGGCATGCTGATAAAGTGGGAGACTTATTCACATGAAGGCTAAATCCCCGAATTCGATCGACGTCTATGTCGGCAACCGTGTGAGAGTTCGGCGAAAGACGCTCGGGATGACCCAGCACGGTCTGGCCGAACTTCTGGGCATTACCTTCCAGCAGATCCAGAAATACGAAAAAGGAACGAACCGAATAGGCGCCAGCCGTCTGCAGCGCATATCCGAGATTCTGCGCGTGCCCATCGGCTTTTTCTTCGAGAACGGCGGTGTCGGACCGATCGAAGGCGAGACCAGCGAATTGAACAGGTTTTTGTCCTCGAAGGAAGGGCTGGCGCTCAACAAGGCATTCATCGCCATCGAGGATCCGAATATCAGGCAAAAACTGGTGGCCTTGGCCAAAAGTCTGGCGGTCGCGGGATTGTCGGAGATCGACGGTGAGTTGCAGGATCCGGTTGTAAACGGCTGAGGACAGGTCTTGCTTCATCTGCTGACATTCGGCGATCTATGGTTGATCGCGGCCATGGTGGGGCGATGAAAGATAAGGCGCTGACCCACGCATCGCGCGGCCGTTGCGCAATGATCGGCGATGGAAGACGGGCGCTCTTTCATCGGCAATGCGCCGAAAGCGCTGGGCCGGTGGTTGTCGTCGAGACGTGGCTCGCCATCGTCCCCTATTGGGGCTATTGGAAAAAGACTTTAACGGCAGGGCCTATCGAAGGCCGGTTTTGGACAGTAGGGGCATTGCTTGGCGAGAACTGTCATTGTTCCAGGGATATCCGGCGAGGCAGGCGCCGTCGCCGTTTCGGCGCAGGGGCAGCCTCCGGCCAGGTCGACGGCTGAGGCGGCATTCTGACCCACTGCGCTCCCTATTCCGACAGGATCATGTCGCCGGGGGAAACTCTTTCCCGCGTCGAACCTTTTTTGACCAGGTTCGGCATTACCAGGGTGGCGCGACATACCGGATTGGACGACATCGGAATCCCTGTCTGGTGCGCCTATGCCCCAAATTCGCGGTCGATCGTGATTGCGCAGGGAAAGGGCCTGACCGATCTGGACGCCAAGATCTCCACTGTCATGGAAGCCCTCGAACGGGCGGTTGCCGGCGAGCCCTTCGTCAAGCGCGTTCATGGTTCCTCTTCTCACCTGCAGGCGATGGGCTGCGAGGTCGACAGGTTGAGCTGCCTGACTGCCGTCCATAAAACCGATCTCGGGCCGGATGACGAGACGGAATGGGTTGCCGGCGTCAATATCCTCAGCGGCGACGAGATCCACATTCCCTTCGAAGCGGTGGTGCTCGACCGGACGCGTGACGCGCAATACTGGATGTCGTCGGATGGCCTGGCTTCGGGCAATAATGTCGAGGAAGCAATCTTTCATGGCGTCCTGGAGCGTATCGAGCGTGACGCGCATGTGCTGTGGCAGGTGGGCGGGGAAGCCGATCTTTATGCCGGCTGCGTCGATCCCCGCGGCTTTGAGGACAGCGCTCTCACCGGGCTGATCGACAAGATCGAAAGATCGGGATTGGCACTCAAGCTGTTCGATATCACCAGCGACATCGGCATCCCCTGTTTCACCGCCATGCTGGGCCCCGGGGAGACCATCCTGCGCGCCAGGGCTCTTCACGGTGAGACGGACATTCGCCACGTCGAGGTGACCGGCGGCAGCGGAGCGCATCCGTTTCCCGTGCGTGCGGCCATTCGGGCGGTGACGGAAGCCGTGCAATCCCGCCTGACCTATATCAGCGGCGCCAGGGACGATATTTCTCCTGCAACTTTCTCAAGATCCCTCCCGCCGCTGATGCGGCGGGCCTTCGATACGGTCGCCGCACCGCCTGCTGCCGATCCTTGCCGTGGCGGCGTGGCTGGATGCCGGCAGGATCTGGCGGACCTGCTGCAACACGTGCTTGACGCTCTGCGCAACAGAGGGATCGCTTCGGTCATCGCGATACGTCTCAGCGAGGACACGCTCCCCTTCAGCGTCGTCAAGGTCATTATCCCGGAGCTCGAAAATCCGGAGGGGGAGCGCGCCCGGCGTTTTGGAGCAAGAGCGTTGGCCAAGGGGATGGGGTTTTGAAGGTCATTTTCGCGGGTCCCAGCCTTCCCGATGCGGAGTCGCTTGCCGGCGAGGCGATACGCGTCCTGCCGCCTGCCATGCAAGGCGATGTCCTGGCTCAACTGGAACAAGGCGCCAATGTCATCGGCTTGATTGACGGTGGTTTCGAATATGCCGCACCGGTCCGGCATAAGGAAATTCTCCATGCTCTATCGCTTGGCGTGGCCGTTTTCGGGGCAGCCAGCATGGGCGCCTTGCGGGCGGCGGAATGTCATCCGTTCGGGATGATCGGGATCGGCCGCATTTTCGAGGACTATCGCACCGGTCGACTGGTCGACGATGCCGCCGTCGCGCTCATGCACGCGCCGACGGCGCTCGGCAGCAAGCCGCTGACGATACCGCTCGTCAATGTCAGCGCCACCCTCGATGCGATGGAGGATCGCGGCCTGCTGGCAGAGGGGTTGCGCCAAGAACTCGAAGATGCGGCATACGCGATGTTTTTCAAGAAGCGGACGTGGCGGGCGATCGTCGAGCAATGCGCTGCGATACAAGAGCCGGCTCGTTCGCAACTGCTGGCGGCACTTGTCTCGAATTTCGTCGATCAAAAACGTATCGATGCGCTGGAATTGCTGAAAGCCGTGCAGGAAGCCCGCGACATCCGCTCTAGTGCCGATCTGCCTTGGAAACTGCATGAAACCGCATTCCGGACGCGACCTACGCTTTGAAACGACGACGGCGATGTCACCGGGAGTTGTGTCACGCTTTTTTCACGGGCTCGATCTCGTCTGCGCGCGTATGATTTCCTTCATTGATGGGGAGAAATGCGCATGGGCGTGCCATTGGTTGCCAAGATAAATGCAGACCGCGGGGCGGAAGACGGTCTGGACGAACTCATCGCGCTGGCGCGGATGATCGCCTATGCGCGACATGTCGCTCAAGATGTCAAACTGGAGTTCGCGACGAATTGCCTCGATCTGGCGCTCGAGGCCGTCAAGCAAGAGGTGGGGGAGGGTTTGACCAGGGAACTGGGCGAATTGAGTTCTCCGGTGCCGCAAGTGAGTGTGAGAAGTCATTAGTACGGCGCGTCCGATCGAACGCGACGAGAACGCTCCGGCGGCCTCAAACCCGCGCATAGCCCCGAAAATCAGCTTCGATTTTCGGGGCTATTGCGTGCACTTATGCGGACCGGGCAGTCAATCAGGCTGAGGCCGTTTGTTTTCATCGCCCGAGGTAACGGGCGGGAAGCCCCGTGTGCATACCCATGCTTCGGCGCTTCATTCTCGGCCTGGATTGATAGGTTAGGCAAGCCAGGCTCGTTGCCGGCTGCAGGGTGCCTGTCGGAAGCAGTTCAACATTCCACCCATGGACGGTTTCGAAGCGAGTGGCAAATGGTCTCGCTGACGTCGTCGCCCGGCAGGGAAGCGTTGGCGGTTTCGCAGTTCGCATAGCTTCCGGATGATCGGCCGATCGACGGCCGATCGGTGATCTCAGTGGGTCAAATTGCGCTTCTGCGCCAGCAGTAAAATGTAATCGTCGGCAATGTCTGCGATGGCCATTGCGACTTCTGCCGGATCGCATCCGTCGACCTTCGTATTTGCAATGAACTGATAGACCGCCTTCTCGATCTGTTTCCGGCAGATCATCACGCGCTCATCATAACCAAATTCCGGAATCTGCGATGCTAAATCACTCATCAGGTCGGCTCCTTCACTACTTACAGTGACCATGACACAAATTATAAGTTGAGCAAGCAAATGCTTTATGAAGGGTTAATTCGCTGAGGGAGTGCGACCATTTCGACACAGGTGAGAGCTTGGAACATGCCTCCAGGCGTGTTGAAACGGGACTGTGCCCGCTTCCCGCGCATATCGGCTGTTTCGTATCGGGAGGCTCGTGAAAGAAGGCGACGCATGCCTGCGCCTTGGGCCTTTCAGTCGGCGGGTGCAAGACCGGATGCCGACTTGAAACGGCAGGCCGGATACAGCCGGCTGAATTGCTTGGCCGAGGTCACAGAGAGCAGGGAATCCGCAGATTTATCAATACATTGCGGCTGGAACATTTCCTCCGCCGGCAGCGTGCTGTTGAATTGCACGCAGGCTTCTTGGTGTATGAACATTCGGGGATCTCTGGGTCATTGGTTGAGACGATCTCACCAAGGTGGGGGTGGCTGAGTAGCCAAGGCGGAAATGGTTCCGAGTGGATTTTCTGCTCCCGCCCGGAAGGTAAATCCGATGTTTGTCGGAATAACAGATCAGAATAACCCGCGGTCAACACGCGGGTATATTGATTAAAAATTTATCAAAAGGTAAATTTATGAAATTCAGACAGCGGTTGTATTTTAAAGATCAATTGTAAGACGACTGATCTTTTCTAGTCATTAATCGATAGATGTATTTGTCTTGCGTGTAGCGGCGATGCTTACGAGTGTTATCGGATAATAATATCGAGTTCATGAAAATTGCTTGTTTGCCGCAATTTCATTGTGGATCCGCATGCATTCAGGGAAGAGTTGAATTGGTGGCCGGGATATCGAGCAGGAAGTACCGCCTGCTATCCTCACTTGCCGATGATATCGGTTTTTTCCTCAAGCCGATCCCGACCGCGCAATATCGCCATCCGCAACAGGATTTGCTTGTGCTGATGCAGCGATAACGGTGATCGCATTTGCGGCAACCTGCCATAAGCAAGGTTGAGGACCCGCCGGGGTGGCTGGCGGGTCCTCCTGTAGGAATGCATGCGCAGTGCCCAGGTATGAATACAGTAAAAACTATGATTGTCACAGATCATTATTGGGTGGTTATTTCTTGTTGTGACTCAATTGGCTTTTTCTACTGATTGCTATTCTATTCAAATAGCGCGTTTCGTCATGAAAAATATCGAGGTCGTTACAGCATTCATTAAGATTGCCGGGTGCAATACGCTGAGCCGCGGTATCACGCGTCCTGCGATGAGACTGCCGGCGAGCATCCGCCACGCCGATCGATCTCCGACAAGCGTCGCAACAAAGCTTTTGATCTAAAGCGGGACCAACCGCCGACCAATGGGAGAAGCGGGTCCATCTCTTCGAACTTTTCGAGATTCTTGTGTTTTTCTTTCCGCAGCGGCCAGGCTTTGGACAAGGCCCTGCATGCGGCTCGCTTGGCTTTCGTAAGGATCAATTTGGCCAGGATGCCGCACGCGAGCGGCGGGCTATGACGATAGATCTGCTTTAGCGAGGCCCTGGCGCTGGGCCAATCTTTCAAAGTGGCAAATTTGGAAAATGCGTAAAGATGTGCCGATGCGCGGGCGCAACTGACGACGAAAGCCGGAAGTTCCGGATTGCGCGCAATACATTGCTCATACACCGCGAGAAGCGATCGCGCCATTCGTGATCTGTCCGAAGACATGGCTGCCGAATGAAGACGATAGCCCACGAGGCCGAGCGGTACCGCCTCGATCTTGAAGTGCTCGGCAGTGCGGAGTTCGAAATCAAAATCCTCGCATCCGCCGATGCCCTGACGGGCATAGCTGGAATCGTAGCCGCCGATCTTGTCGATAACAGCCCGTCGAACCATGAAGCCGCTGCCATTTCCGACAAAGCGGAAGACGAGATGGCGGGCGAGAATAGAATCCCGGGCGTTCAGCGATGAGCCGGATTTCGTGCAATATCCCTCGGGATCGATGAAGCGGTGAAGGGAATAGACTGCGCCCCAGGTCTCGGGCAGGAGATGGAGCGCCGAAAGCATTCTTTCGACATAAGTCGGATGCCACAAGTCGTCGGCATCGATGAAGGCGATATAGGGGGCCTTTGTCGCCGCGATGCCGATATTGCGGGCCGCGGCGACGCCACGGTTTCCCGTCGACAGCACCCGGATCCTTGAGTCGCCGGCGGCAAAGCGGCGACAGATGGACGCGGTATCGTCAGTTGACCCGTCGTCGACGACGACGATCTCCAGCGCCTTGTGGGTCTGGTTGATGACGGACTGGAGCGTCTGGGCAACGTAGTCCCTGGAATTATAGGCCGGGATCACCACCGCCACGGAAATCCCCAATGTCGTTGTCATCTCCATTGTCGTCACCCGAGCCTGGACGTGGATGTGGATGGCGGTGGGAGTGGGCGAAGATCGATCTGGTTCTTCATCAGTCGGGCGACAGCCGGCCGATGGCTGACGACGATCAGGGTTCTGCCGGGATCTTCCTTCATGGCTGACAATACCCGCATCTCGGTATGTTCATCGAGCGCGCTCGTGGCTTCGTCCAGCAGCAGGATTTGCGGCCGGCCGGCGAGTGCGCGCGCCAGGCCTATACGCTGCCTCTGACCGCCGGAAAGCCGGACCGCCTCGTCGCCCAGCCATTCATCGAAGCCTTCCGGCAGATTTTCGATGAATTCGGTGGCGCAGGCCACGTCGGCGGCCCAGCGGATATCTTCCTCCGGAATGTCGCGACGGAACCGGATATTGTCGAGAACCGTGCCCTCCATCAGCTCGACATCCTGGCCCGACACGGAGAGCAGTTGCAGCCAGCTGGTGCGATCGATATTGGCAAGGTCCCTGCCGTCGACCGTTACCTTGCCCTGGGTCGGCCGGCTGAGATCGAGAATCATGTTGAGGATCGTCGTCTTGCCGGAGCCGCTCGGCCCCGTCAGGGCCGTCGTTTCGCCGGCCCGTATCGAGAAGCTCAGATTGCGAACTGCCGGTGTGTTCGCATGCTCGTAGATGAACGAAACATCGTGGAAGGCGATCGCCTCAACCAGGCGAGTGACCGGCTGCCCTTGCGATGCCTGTTTGACGTCATCCTTTTCTGAAAGCAGCGACAGCACGTTCTGCAGCGACGCTTCCATTTCGTAAAGGCGCAGGATCTGGGAGTCGAAGCCCTTGATATGCGGTTGGAGCCTGTAAAGCAGGATGGTGGCCGAGAGTGCCGCCTTGAAATCCACCGGCAGGAATTGCGAGGACAGAATGATCGTCAGGATGACCCCGAAGGTCAGGATTTCGCTCAGAAGCGAGGTTGTCGCCCCCATCCAGTCCGATCGGCGCCAAGTGTGACCGACGTCGTTGGAAAGCGTTTCGAAGAGCTGCTGGTGACGTTTTTCCAGGCCGAAGCTTTTGACGGCCTTCAACGTCTGCAGCGTCGTCCAGCTCAGCTGCGTCAAGGCTTCCACTGCCGCCAGTGCGGAGGCGCCGAGACGCCGATATGGGCCGGCAAAGGATCCCAAAGCGAAATTATGGATGAAGCCGAAGCCCAATGCGAGCAGGGCAATCGGCCAGGCCATCACCAGCATGCCGGCGCCGAAGATCACGATCGTGCCGAAATTGACCCCAAGCCGTACGAGGCTCGCATGCGCCGACGATGCCGCATAGGATTCGGTGACGATCACGTTGATCAGGTCGCTGCGCTCATAATTCTGAAAGCGCTGAAAAGGGATCGTCAAAACCTTGGCGTAGAGACGCTCCCGCATGGAGTCGTTGATTTGGTGGCTGACCGTGCTTGATATGAGCGAATTGACAAATCCCAGAAAAATTCTGAAGAGGATGGAGCCGATCAGGATGCCAATCAGCACGGGCTTGGAAAGACTAAGGTCGATGCCGCCGAAAAATGCTGGAAGCCATGCAACAGCGGAGCCGGAAACGGGGCCCTGCTGCCCGAGAAGAAAGACCAGGCTCACCAGAAAAGTGATGCCGACCATCTCCGAGAAGCCAGTGAGAATGCCCAGGATGATCATCACCGTCATCTTGAGCCGCAGCGCCGGCACGAGTTGCCGAAGCTCGCGGAACCGTGCCGCGACGATGAGGTTATAGGCGCCTGCCGGTTTTGAGGAGGCGGGTTTTCGATACCTATTCATGGCCGGCCACCTGCGACGATGTCGGGCTCAGCTCTGGCCCGGCAGACCCGAAACGATCGCTGAATGCTGTTCCGGTTTGCGGAATGGCCGCGCCTGCGACGCGGGTCCTCGGCCGCGGCAAGGGTTTTCCGAGGAGGCGTTTTGCGATCAGGATGCCGTGGCGTTTGGCCTTGCGCCAGCTCTGCTGCACGCTGTGGATGATGAGCTGCGCGGGATATTGTCTCGCCATCATCGGCGCCAGCTTTTTGACCTGGACATAGTCGCCGTCGGTGAGCGCCTTGTTGAAATACCAGTGCGTCGTGTGGAATTGGGCCGTCCGGATGTCACGCGTCAGCTGCGGATAGCGGGCGATGATCGGGGCCATCACCAGGGCGTGGGATTTCAGCATGCGATAGCCATTGCTGGACATGTTTCCCCTGGTGAAGCGATAGCCTGTGAGGAAATCGGGAACAAGCGCGAAGGGCAGCGTCTCGGCCAGGGCAAGGTAGAGTTTCAGATCTTCGCAGCCTTCGGCGCCGCTGTCGCGAAGGCCGGCGTCATAGCCACCGCAGCGAAGTATCTCGGCTCGCGGCATCAGCGGCGTGCTGCCATTGCCGATGAAGTTTTCCCGCAACAGAGGTTCGAAGATGTTGCCTTCGTGCATGACCGGGCGCGAATGGCCGAAAATAATGCCGTTCTCGTCGATCGCCGCGTACCAGTTGTAGGCGACTCCATATCCATCGGGAAATTTCCGCAAGGCCTGAAGCTGCAACTCGATTTTCTCGGGATGCCATATGTCGTCGGCATCGACCGGGGCGATATAGAAGCCGCTGGCTTCGCGGATGCCGTGGTTGCGGGCGCGAGCAACGCCGCCGTTCTCCTGGCTGAGGACACGGACGCGGTGATCGGTCCGGCCGTAGCCGCGCGCGAGATCGAAGGTCCCGTCCCGGGATCCGTCGTCGACCACCAATATCTCAAGCTTGTCGTAAGTCTGGTTGGAAATGCTTGCCAGCGTTTCCAAAAGCGTTTTCTCGGCATTGTAAGCCGGTATGACGACGGAGATCAGAGGGCGCGCTGAGGGTGTTGTCATCCGATGAAGGCTCCCGGCAGACCGATCAATTCGGGGAAGGCTTCGAGCGGACGATCGCCGCGGACCTCGAGGCGCGGCAGGGCAAAAAGATTATCGGAAAAGGTCGCCGTGGCCGGTCGCGTGGTGAAGCCGATGCCATAGCCCGCCAGCTCCAGAATGCCTGGGACCCGAAAATCCGTCGCGCCGTAGGGCAGGGCGATCGAATCCACCGCGGCAGTCAGCCGGGTCTGCAGCGCATTGCGCGAGCGCATGGCCTCGGCCAGCAGGGCATCGTTGTCGATGGCGCTGGCCGGTGTATGGGATGCGAGGTGGGAGCCGAAGCTGATACCCTTTTTGTGCAGTTCCAGGATATCCGCCCACGACATCAGGCCCGCAGGCTCGCCATGGGCCGAATCCCAGTCGGACCGGCCACCGACCTTGTCGGTGACGACGAAGACCTCGGCGCTGAAATCATTCTCAGCCAGGATCGGGAAGGCGTCGGTGCGGAAATCCAGATAGGCGTCGTCGAAGGTCAGCATGACCGGCCGGCCCTGGATCGGCTTGCCGCTGTGGAAAAGATCGAGCAGGGTCGGCGTGGTCACGGCGTAATAGCCGTGGCGGCGAAGGAACTGCATCTGCTTGCGGAAAATCTCCGGCGGCGTGCGAAAGCGCCGTAGCGCGGCGGGGCCGTCCTCTGCGATCCGATGATACATGAGAATGGGAATCTGGGCCGTGACCTCGGTCGTGCATGCCGCTTCGCGCGCTATGCCGGCCGGTCCGTAGATGATGTGTCTTGCGACATCGACATCGATCGGCGTTCCATACGGCTCGACCCTGAGGACGGGATCGGCCACGGCGGCCTTTCGGAACCGGTGGATCGCGTAAAGCGCGGTGTCTACAGTCTCCTCTAGGGCAAGCCCGGCCTGTGACGCCAGCACCTGCTTGATCGTGCCGACACCGAATGGATGGCCCCAATCGAAACCGGTGCGGGCGGGTTCGTCCCGGCGGAGATGGGGATGGGCGGTGATCAGGCAGCCGCCCGGCTTCACCGCAGCCGCGATCTTCCGGCAGACCTCCGCCAGCATCTCCTCATCCTTCATGTAATAGAGGACTTCTGAGCAGATAACGAGATCCTGCTCGGGCGGGAGATCTTGTCTGGCGAAATCGAGAACGCGGAACTCGACATTGTCATGGCCGCGGCACCGCTCGACCGCCCGGTCAATGGCGCGCTGGGAAATATCCGTGGCCGTCAGGCGGCCGACCTTCGGCGCCAGCTTCTCGGTAAAGATCCCCTCGGCGCAGGCAAGTTCCAGGGCCGTCTCGGTTCCCTCCGGAATCAGGCTCAATGTCTGCGCATATTTGACCTGCTCGTAGACCGAAAGGTAATTCCAGGGATCCGGGCGTTCGAAGATATGTTCCCAATATTCTTCTGCGGAATGAACGGCGGCAGCCGGCTTGTCTGTGTGCGGCTCTGCGCCGGCGGCATGTCGGACGGGCGGCGACAGGCGGCGTTCGAGATCCAGCAGGAGGTCGGATAGCCGGGCGTCGTTATCCCGTTTGTCGCTGGGCGCAGCGGTGAGAATGGCGTCGCGGCCGATACGCACTAGAAGCCGTTCGAGCCGTCCGCGCCGGCCGCTGCGAATGATCAAATCGCCGAAGGCTCGGTAGCCGCGCAGCGCCTCCCTTGTCCACGAACCGGCATAGGCGAGCGAGCGCGGCGTCTGCAGGTGCTCTTCCGCCTGCATCTCCTGCATGATCAGCCGGACCTGCGCCCGGATCGACAGATCGCCCCAGAACGGCCCGACAAAAGAGCCGACATGCTCCTTGCCTGAGAAGGCGTGCATGACGAGCGTATCGGCCTGTGCGGCTTTGGGGATTCTGGCAAGCCTGCCAAGCTCGACGCTGATCACCTGGAGATTGCCCAGCGTGAAGGATCGCAAAGGGTTTTCGGCGGTCAGCCGCCAGCCGAGGGTTTCGATGATCTTGCGGCCGGTGCCGGGGAAGGAATGCCGCTCGATCAGGCGGATGAGCGAAAGGAAAGTCGGCTGCCATTTGGCGAGTGCATCGATGAGGTCCTCGTCCCGATCGGCGAGCAGGCCGGTCCGCAGCCCATGCATGACGACGTCGACAAGAAAGCGCTCGTGTCCGGCGGCGTCGGGGATCTCGGGCAGCAA
The DNA here is from genome assembly GCF_028994275.1 of Rhizobium binxianense. Lineage (NCBI taxonomy): Bacteria > Pseudomonadati > Pseudomonadota > Alphaproteobacteria > Hyphomicrobiales > Rhizobiaceae > Rhizobium > Rhizobium binxianense. The sequence goes on along the minus strand of NZ_CP118713.1, from coordinate 3,077,032 downwards.
TGCCGCAAGGGTTGCAACGTCGGCGGCTGGATCGAGCCTGGCGCAGGCGGCCCAGACGAGCATGCGCAGCTGGCTGAAAGCCGGCGTCACCCAGCCGGCCTCCAGGCCTTCGGCCGACATGCCTTGCTGAATCCTGAGAGCTTGCGCCTTCGTGGTCACGCGGACGGCGTCACGCACCAGTTTCCTCGGGTCGCCGGACAGCGAACCCGCTTTCATGCGATAGAAGGCAAGGCATGGGTCGACGCGGCGGAATTCGGCGCCGGCAAAGGCCATGCGCAGCCAGAGTTCCCACTCCTCGCCGGTCTGCAGGGTCTCGTCCATGCCTCCGATCCGCTCGAAAAGGCTCTTGGGAAAGACGGCCGTATGGATGGCGATCGCGCAAAAAGAGGAGAATTCGCGCCGGGCGTGATCGCCTGTCAGGATCGGGGCCTGTGCCACCGGCATCATCCGCCCGTCCGGAGCCACCCGGCGGTAGGCGCAATGAGCGATCACAGGCAGCGCTGCATCCGCCGCCGGCAGCATGTTTTCGATATAGCGCGAGTCCACCCAATCGTCGGCATCCAGCATGCAGAGCAGCGGCGCGGCCGCCAGGCGTGCGGCATGGTTTCGCGCCGCGGCCGCACCCGCATTCGGCTGCCGGACGGGGAGAATGCGGCTGTCGGTTTCCGCCATGCCCTGCAGAATTTCCCAGCTGCGATCGCTCGAACCGTCATCGACCACCACAGCCTGCCAGTTCGATCGCGTCTGCTGCTGCAGACTGGCGAGACATTCGGCAAGCGTATCCTCGGCGTTATAGGCAGGGATGAGGAAGGATATATCCGGCGTCGCAGCTGTCACCATGCCGGCATCTTCCATCGCCTGAGAACATAGAGCGCGCCGTTGACGCTGCCGAGCATCTCCTGCTTCAAGAAGAAATCGTTCGAGGTCGCACCCTTACGCAATCGCCGGCGCAGCCGGCCGGCATAATATTTCGGAAAGGAAACCAGGATGCGCCTGAGATTGCCGCCATTGCCGGTATTCTGATACTGGACGAGGAGCGCTGCGATATGGCCGCTCATATATTGATGGATCTGTTTGGAAAGCCCCTTCATATCCTTGCGATGAAAATGCCAGGAGACCGCCGTCGGCTCGTAGCGGCAGACATGGCCATGATGGAGCAGCCGGTTCCAATATTCGGAATCGCCCGAGCAGCCGGCCGCGCCCATATCCAGGCGGACATCGAACAGGCCGATCTCGTCGAAGACCTTGCGGCGGAAAGCCTGGCTCGCACCGGCGCCGATCGTCCAGACCGGCGCGCCGTAACGTTCGTGCAGTCGATAGAAATCCCGGTCGAAATCCTGCCTGAGATAACCCCTGCCGAAACTCCAATGTTTTTCGAAGATGAACTGGGCCGGAGTTGCCAGTTCCCCGGGAAGGACCAGCCCGGTGACGCAGGCGATCTCAGGCTGATCGAACCCCTTCATCAGGTTCTCCAGCCACTGCCGGTGGAGGACCACGTCATCGTCGGTGAACGCGACGAATTCGGTTTTCGCCGCGCGAACCGCCGCATTGCGGGCATGATCCAGCCCGACCCGGTCCTCGCGGACATAGGTGACGCCGGCTTCCTCTACCACGCGCCGCGTCGCATCGCCGGATGAGGCATTGTCGACGACGATGATCTCGACCGGGCGGAGCGATTGTTCGGGGATCGAGGCTAGGCACCGGCGCAGTTCCTCCGGCCGGTCCTTGGTGCAGATCAGAATGCTGACGTCGCGATTGCTGAGCGGCGTTTGCGCGACCTGGCGCGCATGCTCGAGCGTATCGGCCTGCACGACACGCGCGGCGATGACAGCCGCGGTCTCGGGCTTTTCGACATAGGCTTGCCCGACGGGAAGACCATCCGCGAGAAAAACCACGAGCCCGTCGGAAACGGCGTGCGAAACGGCATCGGCGTGGTCGGATGCGAGATCGAGATAGTGGATGGGGACGGGAAAACGGATGCTCTTCAGATCGGACGGAATGGGTTCCTGCATCATCACTCTCTCAATCGCACCGTAAAACAAACGCGCCGGCATCGAAACGGGAGGCCCGCAAAGCCGTGATGGTCTATTCCGCCGCGCCCGCCGTCATTTTTTGCCTGAACCAGTCGAGTGTCATGGCCACGCCCTGTTCATAGGAGATCTTGCACGACCACTCGGGCATGACGTAGTTCGCATTGGTCAGGTCCGGCCGCCGGTTCGTCGGGTCCTGCGGCGGTGACGGCTTGAAGACGATCGGCACGCCGCCGGCGAGCTTGGAAATATATTGCGCGACCTCGAGAACCGAAATCTCACGATCATTGCCGATGTTCAGAGGTCCCTTGTAGTCGGTTTCGTTGATCCAGAAATATCGGGCGAAGCCATCGACGATATCGTCGACATAGCCCCAGCTGCGGGACTGAAGGCCATCGCCGAACACGGTGATAGGCCGGCCGGAAAGCGCCTGGGTGAGGAAGTTGGAGACCGCGCGGCCGTCGTCGGCGCGTGTTCGGGGCCCATAAATATTGAAGGGGCGGATCACCTTGACGTCGAGCCCGCGGGTGCGCTGCATCTCGAACAGCAGCGACTCCGTGCACCGCTTGCTCTCGTCATAGGACGAGCGCGGCCCGGTACAGTCGACCTGGCCCTTATAGGATTCCGGTTGCGGCGATACCAAGGGGTCGCCGTAGACTTCCGAGGAGGAGGTGAAGCCGAAACGCCCGCCCTTCTTCAACAGCTCCAGCAGCCGGAATGCTCCGAGAAGATTGGCCGAAATCGTCCTCTGCGGCTCCTTCATATACCAGGGCGGCGATGCCGGGGACGCAAGATGGTAGATTTCGTCGAATTTTTCAGAGCTCCGCAACGTCTCGACGTCCGATTTCACGAAGTGAAAACGGGGGTCCCTGATGTGGGAGATATTTTCGAAAAGTCCGGTCCAAAGATTGTCAACAACGACCAGCTTTTCGATGTCAGTTCTAAGCAAAAGCCTGTCACATAAATGCGATCCGATGAACCCAGCTCCGCCAGATACCAATACGCTTCTCATTACATTCGCCTCGTGACTTGGGGAAGAGGTGGATGCTGTATTAGCATCACCTGTTACATGTGGCAATTACCTAGAAAAACTCCAGGAAATACTCTAACATTACTGTTAATTATTAATTCCTTTACTTATGGTGGTATCCTCTGTTCGGCGTCGAGAGACATTGCGGGTGCAGAACATGGGCTGCCTCTCCGATGTCTGCGGCCCGTTCGCTGCTATGAATTGTGCCCAATTACGCCCACAGCATGTCCGTCAAACTCAAACGAGTTTGTATCATGCGGTCGCTGGCTGGCGCATCGGGCCAAAGTCCGACCCGATATCGGGAAAAGCACGACCGTCGTTTCAAGCTGAATGGCATCCTTTGTGCGTCTTGAAAGCCGGCTTCTGCCGGGTCCCACAGAAGCCTATTGCACTCCGTCGGCCGAGAATGCGGTCAAGATTTGACAGGCCGAGGCGACGCTATTCTCGTTAGGATAGTTTTTATTGGCCGGTATGACGATGCCGAGAGGCTCTTGGGCAATGAAGGCGATATAGAGCCGAGCCAGTCGTCGAGCCGGATCAGCCATATTCGGAAGAGTTCATTCGGGGTCGAGCCACTGGTCTCGCCCCGTCCTTCGGACCTCCGTAAACGGGGCGAGGGGACGTGCCCTGCGAGGGTGAGGTGAGAAAGCGGACGTCGCGGCATGGTCCCTCCGCCCCGCAAGCGGGGAGAAGGTGGCGGCAGACGGATGTCGGGCGCGCGGCGATCTCTTGGGGCGGAATTCGTCAGTAGAATCAATGTTCAGCGCTCTTGATCGGCGTCGCAGGCACAACCCATTGCGCCTTGACGATGGAGCTCAGCCCTCCGGGTGCGACGCAAACCGGCTCGCATCGAACAGGTCAGCGGCGGCGACCGGAATGATATCTTCACCTGACGCGGTATTGATCTCCCGATGAACCGTGCGGGGAGAAAGGCGAGGCGCGCTCAATCCCATCGCCTCGCCGGGAGCATGCAGCGCCCATTTCATCAGCGCTGCGTCGGACGTCGATCCGAGGAAATTTGCTTCTTCCCAGGAAGCGGTCATCGGCAGGGAGGCGATCATATCGGCGCCCTGCTTGGAGGCCCCTTGTGCAACAACGAGGGGTTCGAAGCGGGCGTGGGCCGGCAATGCAGACGCCGGTTTGTCTGGAAGCGCATCAATTGGGCCGATCGATGCAGTCTCCAGTTTGTCATCCACATCAGCGTCGGGCGCGGGGGCGAGCGGCCGCATCGCCGGTATCGGAATCGACAGAGATGAAACATCCCCAGCCGGCGGTTTTTCATCCGGCTCGACCGCGCCGGTCTGCAGCGCCAGCGCATTCAATGCCCGGCTTCGGGGCGCGGGCAGCAGCGCCGTCACGAGCTTGTTATCTCCGGTGTCGCCGCTCGGCCTAGTCAAGGTTCCCGCGTCTTCATCTTCTCCCGCGCTGCTGGCGATCTGGATCGAGCTGGGGCCGCCGCGCTTCTTGTAGTTCGCCACCGCCTGACTGTATCCCGGCAGCGGCCGGCCATCGGCCGGGAGATGCATCGTCTGCCCATTCGGGAAGATTCGCGCGAGTTCCTGCCGCGACATGCGGGGCCAGGCGCGGACATTGCCGACGTCGAGATGCACGAAGGGCGATCCCGAGCTCGGGTAATATCCGACACCGCCGACCTGCATCTGCATGGCAAGCGCCCGCAGCGTCGCAAGCTTGACGCCGGGAACGTAGAAATCCATCGCCTTGCCCAGCATGTGCTGGCTCTTCTTGGCGACGCCGGTGCTGCGCGAACGGTTGCGCAGCATGTTGTTGGTGGTGGGGGAACGATAGGCGGAGACGATGTGGATGTAGTCCTTGCCGCCGCTCTTCTTGTACACCTCCCAGACCAGGTCGAGCAGCCGCGGATCCATCCGGGTCGGCTCGTTCCGTCGCCAGTCGCGCAGAAACCGATTGATCTGGGCAAGGCCCTTCGGATCGAACTTTCCATCCCGCTTGTAGGTAATCGTCGCCCTTTCGCCGGTATGGGTAAAGAACAGCTTCAGCGCCCGATCTTCCGCCGAGGCAAAAGATGCAGAACCGACAAGTGCCGGCAGTGCAAACAGAGCCGGCAGAATGGTCTGCGCGGCAAAACGTTCCGCACGCGACAGGAGCGCGGCAATTCCACCCAAGGCTCTGCCCGATAATCCTTGCACTGAATACTTCAACACGACCAATCCCGCCCACACCAAACACTCGACGACGGGCGGGAACTCCGCATCCATCACGCTCAGTAAAGCCAGCTTATGGTCAATAAATTCCTAATAAGCGGATGCGCGAGCTTTCCTTCCCGCCGGTCGGCGGTTAGGCGACGACCGAGATCGGATAAGCGAAAGCGAGTCAGCTATGCCGGTCGCTGCAAGGATCTCATCTGGCTCCAGCATTGCTCATTGCCGAGATCGATTGTCGAGCTTGGACGGAGGGCGGTCGGTTGCGCCACGCCTCATATAAGGGATTGCGGGAGGAGCAGGATAATGTCGCGGTCTATGAGTTAGATTAACTTCCCAACCGCTACCGGCTGCAACCCATGCAAGGCTTGATAATTCCCATCAGACTCAAAATCATGAAGATCGATATAAAGGAGGTCACCACCAGCACAAAGGGCATGGCGAAGAAGAACTTTGCTTTCGGCTTTGCTAAGAAGCGCTCATGCTGCCATTGGGAAAAATAGATGTCGGGCCCGAAATCCTTACTGAAATCGAAGCCATTCTTCCGGTAGAAAATGATGGATCGGATGTACCAATACCAGTTGTAAGCGCAAAAGCCGCCCACGACGCACAGACCGATCCACAGTTGAATTCGATCGTCACTCAATCAAGCTTCCCCATCAATGTTGGCATCCTCGTCTTTCCCGGTGTCCGGCCGCTTAATTCGATGGAGAAGCGGAAGACGTGCCACCAGCCTTCGGCTGAGAACTTGCAGTTCGTTCGGATTGCCCGGCATGCGGCGGTACCAGGAAGTCGAGGAGACCGTCGCCCCGCAAGTCAGCGGTTCTCCTTTCCAGAATGTCACCAATCAGGGTCGTCAGAAATTCCGCTGTCATATGGTTCCAGTCTGTGATGAACGGAACACCCCTGCTGCTGGTGAGGCATTTCTCCTTGTCGTAATCGCAGTGAAGCTTAACGATATCGACGTAGGTGAACGCAAGATCGGATGGGAACAATGGCAGTTGCGCCAAAGGCTGGTTGGCCGGCGGATAGCTCGCTTCCCGCAGGCATATGGAGGCATCGGATTTTCTCTGAAACATCAGCCCCAGGCACGAGTGCGATTCATCGAGCTGGAAATAATTTCCGAAAACGAAAATGCGCGCGTTATCCGAGTGGCTTTTCATCCAGGAAAGAAGCTCGAACCGGAAGGGGTTGACGGTGTACTCGAAGGGCCGAAGGCTCGTGAGGAAGATCGCTTTCGTTCGCCTAAGCAATGATTTGTCGTTGATATATTTTTCAAAGGGAATGCAGTATTTATCGTAAATGCTGGCGCGAGAGGGGGCCTTAACAATATCGTTGTTGATCTCGACCATGCAGTTCAAGTAGCTGAGTGCCACGATTTGATATCGGTCGGTATCGATGTAATTTTTCAGCGCGATCGACCAGTTTCTGGCGTGCGAGTCCCCGATGATGAAGATAATGGGTTTCCCGGCTTGAATGTTGTCGTTCAGGCTTAGAAAAGTGCTTTCGAGCCGTGCTTCGTTCGCCTGCGCCAGAGGTGGATAGACTTCATCCAGCCTGTGAGGAAAACCGGCCATAGTGATTGCTGACAGGACAGCAGCCGCGATGGTGACAACGGATGAGCTCAGGGTGATCCAGAGGGCGCGGCTTCTCCTGGTGTGGCGAAAGGGCTTTTCGATGACGACAAAGCTGACGACCGCGACCAGGACCGTCATTGCGATGGCGAGAAGCTTGTCACCATTGTTGAAATCCAGGCTTGTCAACCGCCAGAAGGCGAAGACCGGATAGTGCCACAAATATAAAGAGTAGGACACCAATCCGGTGAGTGCGGCAGGCCGAGACGCCAACAGGCGCCCGGCTGCGTTCTGCTGACCGGCGAATGCGAGCACCAGACAGGTCCCGATGACTGGGATCAAAGTCAACCGGCCAGGATGAACCGTATCCTTTCCAAACAGGATAAGCGAACCAAGAACAAGGATAAGCCCGGCCGCCGCGAGCAACGGCTGAGGGCGAGGTCGTCCACGCTTGACCTCGTAATAGGCGAGAAGTGTTCCGGCCAGCAGTTCCCAGGCCCGGGTGAGCGGCGAGTAGAAGGCCTGTTGCGGATCATGCCGCACCGTCACGATACACAATACAAAGCTGAGGCATGCCGCGAGCAACACGCAGGGCAAAAACCTTGATTTCAGGTATCGGCGCACGAGGAGCAATAAGACCGGAAAGCCGATATAAAACTGCTCTTCGACGCTCAACGACCAGGTGTGAAGAAAAGGCTTGAGAAGGGTATTGGGCTCGCCGTACTGAGCCGCGGTAAAATAAAAATAGATATTCGATCCAAATAGGAGCGACGACCCTATGGAGTTCGCGTAGTCTGTGAGTTCCAGTGGTAACAAAAAATAATAGGCGAGGGGAATTGTCGCGAAAATCACTGCGAACAACGCCGGCAGAATTCTCCGCGCGCGCCGGGCATAGAATTTAAGAAAATCGATACGCCCCGTTGCTTCGATTTCCGTCAGCAAAATTTGGGAAATCAGGAAGCCGCTGATCACAAAAAATACATCGACGCCAATGTATCCACCAGGAAGCAACGTGTGGCCGGCAACCGTGAAAGCGGCGTGGTAAAGAATAACCGCGATCACCGATATGGCCCGTAAGCCATCAATCTCTGGTCTGTAAACCTTCAATGCTAGCGCCTGCCTTCGATATCGAGAGCGTACTCTGGTCGCGCGCAAGAGTGGCGCTTTTGGGCTGCCTAACACAGAGATCCTGTGTCCGTCGATCCAAATGATCAGGGCAGCGAAGAGGAATAACCGGTGCTCCCGCTCCCACGTTGTCCTCGCCGCGCCAATCTGTGATCGCCTTCCCACGCGCAAAGGGACTTTCTTCATGTCGCCGCACGCGGGATTACTGGCGGGCGCGATCCCTCACCCAACCGGATGATTGCAATCACTGGCCCGGGCTATAGTTGAAGCAGCGACCGGGCTCGATCTTCACGACGACCTCTTTTCAAAGGATCGTGCCCGAGCAAGCAGATGTGGCTGGTGTCAAGGAACCTTCGTGGCTGGACCAGCCTCGATGAGTCATCGGATGATGATTAAAGGTCACGACCATGCGCAAAACGCTGGCAGTCGGCGGGGCTGCCTTGATCACCGTGTACTTTCTCGGCGGCATGAGTGCGAGACATGAGATCTTTCCTTGGCCACAACTTTCCGCGCTGAGGAAAATGGTTGGCGGAGAGAAGGCAGCGGCTCCAAGCCGATATACTTTCGACGACAAGGGGCGGCTCATCGGCGATGAATCGAAAACGCCCGTGACCTGCCCGACTCAAACTGATCGAACGGCTGTCCTGCTCATTCTTGGCCAATCGAACGCGGCCAATGATGGGGGACAACGGCATCGGTCAAATTATGGCCTTAGCGTTGTCAACGCCTTTGACAAACGGTGCTTCATCGCCGCGTCGCCACTTCTTGGATCGACCGATACCAAAGGAGAGTACTGGACGCTGCTTGGCAATTATTTGATCGCATCGAGACAGTATGACAGCGTCGTCCTCGCACCTCTCGCATATTCCGGATCGGAGGTCGCACGCTGGGCGAAAGGCGGTGACCTCAATCCTGTGCTGGTCGATACAGTCAAACAGCTTCAGGAGCCCGGTTATCGGATAACGGGCGTCCTCTGGGTGCAAGGAGAGGCGGACCTCGTTCTGGGCACCACTGCGGAGGCCTACCAGGACCATTTCATGTCGATGGTTGACACGTTGCGTCAGAACGGCGTCGAAGCACCCGTTTACATTTCGATCGCATCGAAATGCCTGGAACCGAGCAACGGCGGCTTCAAGGAGCATATTCCGGACAATGCGGTGGTACGGGCGCAGCTGGCCCTGTCAAAAAGCGGCCACGCTATCCGAGAGGGAGTAAATTCTGACGCGTTGCTCGACGGAGACGACCGCTACGACGATTGCCATATCGGCGGCTCAGGCGCGGAGAAACTGTCGCGGGCCTGGCTGAACCTTCTGCGCGGCGATCGCGGCCCGGAAGCCTCGCGATAGACTTGCCTGAACCGGTTTTCGCAGCTTCGCAGCTTCGCACGCTTCGGCCCCCGTTCGCTATTCGGCACCCTATCGCTTGTCATTGGTGTCACCTCGCTCTCCGACGGGGGGACGGTGGCGAAGATGACGTCGTCCGGCGCGCCAATCTATCCGCCAGCAGACGCGGATGACTGAAAAGAAAGCGAGGACCCGGCCTGCTGACCCCGGCCGCGATTGCCGTCGGATCAACCGCTATGACGTCAACCCTCCGATGAATGACGTCAATATCGAGTGATGCTTGGGTTACCCCTATTGCATAACTGGACCGGCCTTGATTAGTCCAATAGGCTCCATGCTATCGGGTGATGGAGTAAAGGGTAACGAGATGCGTAAGACGCTAACAGTCGGCGGGGCCGCCTTAATCGCGATATACTTCGTCGGCGGCATGAGCGCGAGACATGAGATCTTTCCGTGGCCACAACTTTCCGCGCTGAGGAAAACGGTTGTTGGAGAGAAGCCGGCGGCCCCAAGCCGATATAGTTTCGACGACAAGGAACGCCTCATCGGGGATGAATCAAAAACCTCTGTGACCTGCCCCACTCAAACCGATCGAACGGCTGTCTTGCTCATTCTTGGCCAATCGAACGCGGCCAACGACGGTGGACAACGACACAGGTCGCATTATGGCGCTCGCGTCGTCAACGCCTTTGACAAACGGTGCTTCGTCGCAGCGTCGCCACTTCTTGGATCGACCGATACCAAGGGAGAATACTGGACGCTCCTTGCGAACAATTTGATTGCCTCGGGACAGTATGACAGCGTCGTCCTCGCGCCTCTCGCTTATTCCGGATCTGAGGTCGCACGGTGGGCGCCCGGTGGCGACATCAATCCTGTGCTGGTCGATACAATGAAACAGCTTCAGGATTCCAACTATCGAATAACGAGCGTCCTCTGGGTGCAAGGAGAGGCGGACCTCGTTCTGGGCACCACTGCGCAGGCCTACCAGGACCATTTCATGTCGATGGTTGACACGCTGCGTCAGCACGGCGTCGAGGCACCCGTTTACATTTCGATCGCATCGAAATGCCTGGAACCGAGCAACGGCGGCTTCAAGGAGCATATTCCAGACAATCCAATTGTACGGGCGCAGCTGGCCCTGTCAAAAAGCGGCCATGGTATCCGAGAGGGAGTAAATTCTGACGCGTTGCTCGATGGGGATGACCGCTACGACGATTGCCATATCGGCGGCACTGGCGCGGAGAAAGTGTCGCGGGCCTGGCTGAACCTTCTGCGCGGGGGTAGCCGCCTGGAAGCCTCGCGATAGTCTTCGCTGAACCGGTTTCGCACCTTCGCACGCTTCGGCCCCATCCGCTATTCGGCACCTTATCGCTTGTCATTGGTGTCACCTCGCTCTCCGACGGGGGTGGACGGTGGCGAAGATGACGTCGTCCGGCGCGCCAATCTATCCGCCAGCAGACGCGGATGACTGAAAAGAAAGCGAGAACCCGGCCTGCTGACCTCGGCAGCGATTGCCGTCGGATCAACCGCTGATGACGTCAACCCTCCGGAGGCGACACAAACCGGCCGGCATCGAATGGTCCTGCGGCGGCGACCGGAATGACAGCCTCACCCGAAGTCGCAACATTCGCCTGACGATGAACCGTGCGGGGCGAGACGCGAGGCGCGCTCAACCCGATCGCCTCGCCCGGAGAATGCAGCGCCCATTTCATCAGCGCCGCCTCGGAGGTCGATCCCAAGAAGCCCGCTTCTTCCCAGGATGCAGTCATCGGCAGCGAGGCGATCATATCTGCGCCCCGCTCGGAGCTTTCCTGTGCAGCTGCGAGGGGATGGAAACGGGCGTGGGCCGGCAATGCCGGCGGCCGTCGTTCCGGAAGCGCCTCGATCGGGCCGATCGACGCAGTCACCAGTGAGTCGTCCGCGCCCGCATCATGCGTCATGGCGACCGGGCGCATGGCCGGTATCGGAACCGGGAAAGCTGGAACATCCCCAGCGAGGTCTTTTTCATTCCGCTCGACCGCGCCGGTCTGGCGCGCCAGCGCATTCAAGGCGCGGCTTTTCGGCGTCGGCAGCATCGCCGTCACCAGCTTGCTATCTCCAGTGTCGCCGTCAGGCCTGCTCGACCCCGCCACATCTTCGTCTTCTCCAGCGGTGCTGGCGATCTCTATCGAGCTGGCGCCGCCGCGTTTCTTGCAGCTCGCAACCGCCTGATTGTATCCCGGCAGCGGCCGGCCATCGGCCGGGAGATGCATCGTCTGCCCATTCGGGAATATGCGCGCGAGTTCCTGCCGCGACATGCGCGGCCAGGCCCGGACGTTGCCGAGGTCGAGATGCACGAAGGGCGATCCCGAAGTCGGATAATAGCCAACACCGCCGACCTGCAACTGCATGGCCGTTGCCCGCAGCGTCGCGAGCTTGACGCCGGGAACGTAGAAGTCCATCGCCTTGCCAGCATGTGCTGGCTCTTCTTGGCGACACCCGTGCTGCGCGAGCGGTTGCGCAGCATGTTGTTGGTGGCCGGAGAGCGATAGGCGGAGACGATATGGATATAATCCTTGCCGCCGCTGTGCTTATACACCTCCCAGACCAGGTCGAGCAGCCGCGGATCCATCCGGGTCGGCTCGTTCCGTCGCCAGTCGCGCAGAAACCGATTGATCTGGGCAAGACCCTTCGGATCGAACTTTCCATCCCGCTTGTAGGTAATCGTCGCCCTCTCGCCCGTATGGGTAAAGAACAGCTTCAGCGCCCGATCTTCCGCCGAGGCAAATGATGCGGAGCCGACAAGTGCCGGCAGCGCAAACAGAGCCGGCAGAATGGTCTGCGCTGCGAAGCGTTCCGCACGCGAGAGGAGCCTGGCAATTCCGCTCAAGGCTGCGCCCGATAATCCTTGCACTGGATACTTCAACACGAACAATCCCGCCCACACCAAACATTCGACGACGTGCGGGGACTTCCGCATCCATCAGGCTGCGTAGAGCCAGATTATGGTCAAACGAGCGGATGTGTAAGCTTGGCGAATTGAGGATGCGGCCCATCCGAGGCGCAATCGCAACCGGCGTCCGCAAGTAGCTACTAACCGCCAGCCTCGCTGATCGGTATAGGCGCGACGTTTGCACAGAAATGCGCACCCCGGTCGGAACTGGAAAAGTTCGCTGAACAAATTCTAAGCATGCCTTCAGAAGTGCGAGGGATCCTCATAGCCTTCCAACTCAGGGCATCCCCTGATGTTGCCGAAACCGATCGTTCGCCGGTCGCCTGATTCATCCAGACCTCTGAGCACGATGATATTCTCATCCTGCTGTATAATCTCGCTGCGATAGATGCCGGCCCGAAGCGCCCGGTTTCTCGCCTGGCTTATATTGCATTGCCCGGGCGGTGGAGTGACGTGCCAGTATCTCGTGCCTTGCCCATCCGACTGCCATCCGCCGGAAGCGGCAAATCCCGACGGGCTGGATAGCAGTATGCCAGACGCCAATATCACGCTGCCTAGAACCAGTTTCATGTCATCTCCGTAAGCCGGCGTTTCAGAGCCCGTCACCATTCTGCCTGTCGCTGTTGCAGCCGATCCTTGATATGTTCCGTGGCGGGTTTCCAATGGTGTCGCAACGATAAATGGCTCACGCTAACACTGTGCTAACGCCAACTCTGGCTGCAATTCGTGACATTGAAAACAAAGAGTTTTTCTCGATGACCTCTCAAGGACAGGGGCGAGTATAGAGTCGATACGGGACGGATTGCTGCCGCACCTCCGATGATGCGTGAAGAAGCTGAGCAGGATCTTCAGATTCCACGCGAAGCGGTGGCGACAGTCTCGACCACGTTCCAGAGCGGCTCGATGCTATGGCGCAAGCACGAAGTTCACCAGCCGTCCAGGGACAACGATTTCCTTCAGCACTGCCTTCCCCGTCAACCTCGACCGAACGTCAGGCTCCTCCGCAGCCAGTCTGACGAGTTCATCAGCGGCGAGCGTCGAGGGAGCCTGAATCCTGCCTCGCAGCTTGCCGTTGACCTGGACGATAAATTCGCGAATATCATCGTCGGCGAGAGTGGGGTCGTATGTCGGCCAGCGTTCATGCGACAGACTTTCCGGATGTCCCAGCATTCTCCAGAGTTCCTCGGCAATGTGCGGCGCGAACGGCGCCAGCAGCAGAACGAAGGATTCGACTGCCGACCGTGGCTTTGATGCCCAGTCCCGTCAATACGTTTGACAGCTCCATCAGCTTTGAGATCGCCGTGTTGAAACGCAGGGCCTCGATGTCGTTGCCGACAGCCATGATCGTCTTGTGAAGAACGCGGGCGATCTCCGGGGACGGCTTCGCATCGATAATTTTGCTCGACACCATGCCATCCTCTCCAATGACGATCCGCCATACGCGGTGGAGGAAGCGGCTGACCCCGGCCACGCCGGACATTTGCCACGGCTTGGCAACGTCCAATGGCCCCATGAAGAGTTCATACAGACGCATGGCGTCGGCGCCGTATCGTTCGACCACCTCGTCAGGATTGACGACATTGAACTTCGACTTCGACATCTTCTCGACCTGGCGCTCGACCTCGATTTCTCCGACATACCAGCGACCGTCGCGCTCGGCCGCGTCCTCGGGTCGATAGTACCTGCCGGTCGCGTCCTTGTAGCTGAAGGCCAGGATCATTCCCTGGTTGAACAGCTTGCGGAACGGCTCCTTGGAGGTCACGACGCCGATGTCGAACAGGACTTTGTGCCAGAAGCGCGCGTAGAGCAGATGCAGCACCGCATGCTCGGCTCCTCCCACATAGAGATCGACGGGCAGCCAGTATTTCTCCTTCTCTGGATCAATCGGCGCGGTCCCGTTCCAGGGATCGGCAAAGCGCAGGTAATACCAGCACGATCCCGCCCATTGCGGCATCGTGTTGGTTTCCCGCAGAGCGTCCATGCCGGACTTCGGATCGACCGTCCGGACCCAATCGCCCGCCCGTGCCAGCGGCGGCTCCCCGTCCGGCGTTGGCCTGTACTCGTTGAGTTCCGGAGGCAGCAGTGGCAGGGCGTCCTCCGGCAGGGGCACGATACTGCCGCCGGCTGCATGCAGGATAGGAAAAGGTTCTCCCCAGTATCTCTGCCGCGAGAACAGCCAGTCGCGCAGCTTATACTCGATGCGTTCCACACCGACGCCTTGCTCGGTCATCCATGAGATCGCTGCCGTTCTCGCCGTTTGCGTCTCCATTCCATCCATGAAGCCGGAGTTGACCATCGAGCCTTCCCCAGTCTGCGCAGCGGACGGCACATCGCCGGAGGGGGAGCCAGACGCCGACACGACTTCGACGATCGGCAGCCCGAACTCCTGCGCGAAATTGCGGTCGCAGTCGTCATGGGCGGGAACGGCCATGATTGCTCCGGTGCCGTAGGCCATCAGCACGTAGTCAGCCAGCCACACCGGAATCCGCGAACCATTCGCCGGGTTGATCGCATAGGCTCCGGTGAACACTCCGCTTTTCGACTGAGCTTGCGACTTCTCTATCACGCTCATTGCCGCCGCGCGGGCGCGGTAGGCGTCGACCTCTCCGCGTTGGCCGGCGGAAGCGATGGCATCGATAGCAGGGTGCTCAGGGGACAGGACGATGAACGTAGCGCCGAAGATCGTTTCCGGACGCGTGGTGTAAACTGTCAGGGAACTCTCTCCATCCTCGACGTCGAAGGTCACCTCAGCGCCTTCTGATCTGCCGATCCAGTTGCGCTGCATCGCCTTGACGCCTTCCGGCCAGTCCAGTTCGTCCAGATCGGCGAGCAGGCGATCGGCATAGGCGGTGATTTTCAGCATCCACTGACGCATCGTGCGACGCTCCACCGGGTCTCCGGTTTCCACGTAGCGGCCGTCCTTCACTTCCTCGTTGGCGAGGACCGTGCCTTGTGCCGGGCACCAGTTGACGGCAACGTCTGCCTGGTAGGCCAGGCCAGCCTTATACATTTGCAGGAAGATCCATTGCGTCCATCGTACGAACTCGGGATCGGTGGTCGAAATCTCCCGACTCCAATCGTAGGAAAAGCCCAGACGCCGGACCTGCTTCCTGAAATTCGAGATGTTGCGCCGCGTGGTGATCGCTGGATGGACGCCCGTCCGCACTGCGTATCGCTCGGCGGGCAGCCCGTAGGCATCCCACCCCATCGGATGCAGGACATTGAAGCCCATCATGCGCTTGTACCGGGCCACGACGTCGGTTGCGGTATAGCCTTCCGGATGACCGACATGCAGGCCGTCGCCGGACGGATAGGGAAACATGTCCAGGACATAATACTTCGGACGGCTTTGGTCGTCCTCCGTCCTGAACGTCTGGTTTTCCTCCCAGTATCGCTGCCATCGCGGCTCGATCGTCTTGGGATCATACGGCATTGCGAACTCCCTTCTGTCCGGAAATTCCGACCGAAGAGGAATGGCAACAAAAAACCCGCCTCTTCGGCGGGTTGCTGCATCTTTAAAACGCAAGCGCGTGCTAACCCACCATCGGAATGATGGCGAGTAGGAGCTTTGAATTGGTGCACGCGCTGTTCATGTCTTTTTTGATGCCACGGAACCGCTTTCCTGTCCAGACGCTGGTGGCGCGGTTAGCTTGAGCGAGGTGATGGAGTTCTCGGAGCAGGTCTTCGTACCCCGTCTTCTCTTTCCTCGCCTTCCGAATCTTCGTGCGAGTGGCAACGGCCATCTCTTCGCATAATGAAGACGGCCTTCTGCTTGATGGTCGCCGATGATGTGGCCCTTGAGTAGCCTGGCACCGATGCCATCGGTGACAAGGATGCCGAGTTGCGACCCTCGAAACGCTTCGGTCCACGTTCGACGATGCTGAGTGCTAGCTACGGTTCAAGATCCTGACGCGTCGGCATCGCGTGGCCGGATTCTGCATCGACTGGAAACCGAACTTCTGTGCCACAGTCGTCGGCAAAGTTTCCTCGATGTGTTCATCAGGCGCCAAACAATGCGCAGTAAGGGTCGCCAACGTGCTTCGACGGGGGCCTTCCGGGCGAGTTCCCACGGCGTCTCCAACCGTATGTTACTGTAACATACTACACACCATCTCCATTCGTTCACTAGACCACAGCAACGCGCATGTTTTTGAAACGCATGCGAGTTAAACCGTTTTCTTTGTCGAGGTGGTCGAATGACAGACGCAGCAGTCAATCCAGCCGCAATCGAACATTTACCTGTGTTCATTTCTCAACCCGGACAGACGGACTATCTGTTCGTCGCGGTGATCATCTTCCTGGTCGTGGCTGTGCTTGCGGTCGGCAATCTCTATTTTCAACTTCATGCCGTTCCTGAACGCATGGCCCATCGTACGAGCAAGGTGCAGATGGAGGTGGTGGCAGTTCTCGCGCTCATCTCTCTGTTCACCCATAATCATCTGTTCTGGATCGCGGGCCTGCTACTGGCGTTCGTGCAAATCCCGGACTTTTCCTCGCCGCTCTATTCGATCGCTCAGTCACTTGGCAAGCTCTCCGGCCGCGACGCCGCGACGACGGGCGATCCTGCGCTTATGACGGAACCCTTCGAGGCGGCCGATACGGCCAAGCCTGCGATGGCGCCGGCCAAAACTACCGTGCATGGGGAAGGTATCTGAGATGTTCGAACTATTGCTTTGCTCTCTGCTGACGATTTTCCCCGACTATCTGTTCCGCCGCTACGCACAGGGAAAGAGGATCGGACATGACATCACCCTATACACCGTTTGGTACGAACTGCGATGGGGCATAACGGCTTGCCTGGTGCTGACCGTCTCGCTGATTACGATGATTTTCTACTTTCATCCTTCAACCAAGAACGTCACGGCGATCTTCAGAACCGTGAGCATCCTTCCGGAATCGACCGGCCGGGTCGAAGAGGTCTTCGTCGGCCTCAACCAGAAGGTCGAAGCTGGAACCCCGCTCTTCCGCCTCGACTCGTCAGAGCAGGAGGCCGCACTCGAAACGGCTCGTCGACGCATCGCCGAAGCCGACGCGGCAATGACCGTCGCCCAGACCGAGCTGGCGGGCGTCGACGGACAGATCAGGGAGGCGCAGGGCGCGTATCAGACCGCCGTCGACGAATACGAGATGAAGTCGGAGCTTCTGACGAACAACGCCGTCGCCAAGCGCGAAGTCGACCGACTCGCCACGACGATCGACAGCCGCAAGGGCGCGGTCGACGCCGTCCTCGCTAAGAAGCAGACATTGCAGACGCAGATCGCCGTCCTGCTCCCCGCCCAGAAGGCAAGCGCCGAAGCCGCTCAGGCGCAGGCGCAGGTCGAACTGGACAAGACGACGGTGCGGGCAGGCGTGACGGGCACGGTCCAGCAGTTCACACTGCGGCCTGGCGACGTCGTCAACGCGATGCTGCGCCCCGCCGGAATTCTGGTGCCGGAAAACGCAGGCCGCACGACGCTTGTCGCCGGCTTCGGGCAGATCGAGGCCCAGGTCATGAAGCGCGGCATGATCGCCGAGGCGACGTGCATCGGAAAGCCCTTTACCATCATCCCGATGGTGGTCACCGAAGTGCAGGACGTCATCGCCGCCGGACAGTTGCGGGCGTCCGACCAATTGGTCGACGTCCAACAGATGGGGCAGCCGGGAACACTGACGGTATTCCTGGAGCCACTCTTCCAGGGCGGCCTCGACGCCGTTCCTCCGGGGAGCAGTTGCATAGCGAACGCCTATACGAACAATCACGATGCGCTGGCCGATCCGAACATCAGCTCGGGCAAGTGGCTCCTTCTGCACATTGTCGACGCCGTCGGGCTCGTGCATGCGATGATCCTGCGGATGCAGGCGACGCTTCTCCCGGTTCAGACGCTGGTTCTATCCGGACATTGAAAAAACGCCGGCCCGCGGCGCTAGGCGTCGCGAGCCGGCATCTTCGGAAACACATAAGTGCTATCCGTTATCGCCGCTTGCGGCGCAACGAGGGACGCCTCCGATCTCGTGGAGGCTTCTCACCGACCTGATCCTCCCTTTCGATGACTCATCCAAATCTCTCAAGCTCGAGCGAACAGCAATAGGGCCGAACAAACCGCAGCGATGGACACCCCGCTCGGGATCGCTCTCCCCGCGGTGGAAATGCACCGAGTTCTGGCAGGGGGCCGAAGATGATCGTCAAGAAGAAAGCGCCGAATAGGAAGCTCAGCCGGGCCACGAACGATATCAGATGTGCGGCGACCATGTTGTTGAACGGAACCCGGACGGCCACCCATCGAACCCTCGACCGGTAGCAGACCTGCGGGAACAGCGTGCAGCATAGGACCGAGACATACGTCGACTGGGTGATCCTCTGCGGCTCTCCCAGGGCCTCCTGACCTCGTGGAACACCGGGAAGACGATTCAGGGAAGGTAGACGACCCCAGGGTCTGATCGCAAAGCAGGAACTCCCAGGCGGCGGCTTTCGAGTGCTCGGTCGCACCTCTCCATTGCACGACGCTGTCAGTGTCGTCAGAAACGGATGGCGACGCCGATGATCGGACTCTGCTGGACGACGTCGAAGACGAATCCATACTTTTCGTAGTTCACTCCGAGGGGGCGATATCCCGCGACGCCAATATGGTGTCCGTGAACTTATAACCCACGGCAAGCGCAACGTCTCAGTCGAGGTCGGCCCCAGCCGCACCGGCGAGGCTCCATCCAGTCAGGTAGACCTCAGGCGTGAAGAAGTTGCTTCCCCGGGCTAGCGGGGCTGTAGGTCTGATGCGGCCACGCCCAGCGTGGCGCTGGCGACCACATCTTGCGGAACCGGCATTCCAGCTTTGCGGAACCCGTTGATCAGCCGGGCGGCGTCGGCAGGTTGCAGATTGCGAATCGCGAGTTCCGAAGCGACGTTGGGCAGGAAGTCCGTGCGCATCTTGACGAATGCCTCTCCTTCGCGCCGAGCCATCTCAGTCTTTCCCGCTTCGGCATAAATGACCGCTGCTACTGCATGGAAGAGGGGAAACTTCTGCAGGTCGGCCTGATCAATTTCACGCACGGCGGTGGCGTTGTCATGAAGCATATAGGCGGCTAGCGCGCGCGTACCGTGGAAGTAGCCGCCGCCTCCGGGGTTGAGGGCTATGGCTCGGTCGAGCAAGGCCGCGCCCCGCGCCCAATCGCCCCCCATGGAAAGCCGCGTCCCGAACTCGCCCATGAGCTCGGTGTCGTTCGGGTTGGTGGCGAGGGCCTGCTCGCCGATCCGCATGGCATCATCGAATTCGCGGTTGAAGAACAACGCCATCATCAGGGCTTGAAGGCCGCGCGTATTGCCGGCATCGAGCTGCGTCGACCGCCGGGCGGCTCTCAACGCGCGCTGCATCGGCGGGTCGGTTCCGTTCTGGACGTTGAACTTGAACCGGTCCTCATCGAGGTAGACGATCGAGAGCATCGCCCAGGCGGTGGCGTAGGTAGGGTAGCGGGCGACTGCGGTCTCCAGGCATTCGCGTACCTTCAAATGCCCGTCGACGCTCAATTCCGACCGGTAGGCGTAGAAGTGCAACGTGCATGCATAGGTCCCACGGTCGTCCGGCGGCTGGTTCGCGACGTCGACCTGCGCTATCACGCCATATGGCTGCGCGATCGTCGTCGCGACCCTTCGTGCGACGTCGGTCTGGATGGCGAAAAGGTCGTCTGACGCGATATCGTTCTCGTAGTCCTGGGACCAGACGATCGCGTCGTCCGACGTGTCAAGAAGGCGAACGGTGACGCGAAGCCGGGTGCCCGAAGCGCGCACGCCGCCGGCCAAAAGATATCGTGCTCCGAGCTTTTCGCGCACCCGCGAGGCGTCGACGTCGGAGGGCAGCGTCTTCGACGTCTCGCGGCCGAAGACTTTGACTTCCTTGAACCGGGGAAGTGCGGTCAGCAGCTCTTCGGTGAGCCCGATGGCATAGAGCTGCGCGTTTGAATCGTTGCCCAGATTGGCGAACGGAGCGACGACGAGGGTTGGACGATCAGGCACTGCGTCGGCAACGGTTGCAGGCGGCGAAGGGGAGGCTAGACCCAAGACGATAAGAAGCGCGGCCAGGGCGGCAACGGTTCCGCCGCCTGCGAAGGCCGCACGACGCCCGCGCCACCATGGATCGGGAGACCGGGGAACTTCCGCTTGCAGTGGCTGGTTGTCGGGTTTCTGCGGGGGCGGGTCGTTCCATGAAAAGGATGGAACGTAGCCACCCTTCGGAACGTCGATCCTGACCGGATCGTTCTTGCCGCCGAGAAGGTAGTAGTGCTCGAGGGAGCGGCGGAGCCGGCCGGCTTCGATGCGGACGACCGGATCGTCCTGCGAGAACGTGTCGCGTCGACCGAATACCTCCACGGCGATCGCGTAGCCCTTGATGCGGCCGCCACGGCCTTCGAGCGTCTCCTCCACGACGTAACGTAGAAAGGATGCGACACGTCCGACCGCTGGAAATTCGGGGTCGGCAAGTATGCGTTGAAGCTGTGCCCGAACCTCTTCGACGCACGGCAGGTCGTCCCTGGTCGATGCTGTCACGGTCCTCTCCCCGTATGCGCCGCCCGCCCGCGATCCCGGATGTCCGGGACTGGCGTTGGGGCTTGTGCGGGAAAAACCGTACACCCGGAAAACGTCCTCGTCCACGAATATGCGGCGCACTGAATATAACAGAGGCTGGAGGAGGTCGCGTTGGCCCGTCCAGCTCCGTTGGGGAGCTCTCAATGCGGGCAGACGTCCCAGAACCCTGTCGTCTTGGCAGGCGAGGTGTAATACCAGCACTGGCCCGGTTGAGGTGGCGTGCCCGCCAGAGAGACTGCCGCGGCGCCTGCAACGAAGCCGATGGCCGCGCCTGCTGCGATCGCTGCTCCCGGCCGCCAGTAGCGACGTGGGCTGACCACGACCACCCCACCTCGGGCAGGTCTGTATGCTGGGGGTACGGCCGGGCGATGGACGGGACGATACCCTGGTCCTGTCCGACCGGCGGCGGCACATCCGCGCGGGCCGCACGCCGCCGCCGCGCACCCTCTCGGACCGCATGCCGCTACGCCACGTCGGGCCTCGGCAGTCGAAGGCACGAGGAGAGGCGCGAAGATAAGCATCAACAAGGCCAGGGCCGCGAGCAGGTGACTTGGGATGGTGAGTGCTTTCATTCCCGTTCCTCCGATATCTCTTAGTTGCTTGGCAAAAACTTCACTGGGTGCCGGCCGCGATCGCAGCATTGTGTGCGGCGAGCGCCTGCTGGGCGGCAGCGGCGACGCCTTCGTCCTTCCCGCCCGAAACCTGCACGGTTGGCACGGCGATCTTGATTCCATTCTCGTTGAAGGCCTGATGGATCATTCGCAGCGCACGGCGCTTCAGCGTGAACTGCTGACCGGGGAGCGTCATCACCTTCATCCGGAGGAGAAGTCCGGAATCGCCCAGGCTGTCGATGCCCTGCATCTTCAACGGCTCGATCGTCGTCGGTTTGAACTCGGGATCTTCAAACAACTCCAACCCGATCTTCTTGATGATCTTTCGCGCCTTCTCGATGTCGGCATCGTAGGCGACGGTGATCGTCATCTTCTCGATCGCCCAGTCTCGGCTCATGTTCTGGACCGCTCCGAGCTCGCTGAAGGGCACGATGTAGACTGCGCCACGCTGGTGCCGAAGCTTCACCGATCTCAAGCTGAAGGACTCGACCGTCCCTTTGTAACTGCCGCTCTGGATATACTCGCCAACCCTGAAGGCGTCGTCGAGCAGATAGAACATTCCGCTGATGATGTCCTTGACCACCGTCTGCGCGCCGAAGCCGATCGCTACGCCGACGACGCCCGCGCCTGCGATCAGCGGCCCGATCTCCACGCCAAGCGCCGACAGCGCCATCATAATTGCGACGGCGGCGAAGAGAATCATCACGAAGTTACGCAGGATCGGCAGCAAGGTTCTCAAGCGGGTGCGCCGTCGCTCCCGTTCACTGCCAAATTCCAGCGCCGCTTCGGTGTCGCTAAGCCTTCGGTCGATCAGGACTTTCACGACATTCCAGGCAAGGTCCACGACCAGCAGAATGACTCCTGCGCTGAGCGCTCCGCGCACAAGGCGGACGACGGGTGAATCCTGCATGGTCATTTCCGTCAGCTGAATCTCAAGGACTTCAGCGAGCAGGAGGATTGCTCCGACAATGAGAGCTGCCCGGATGCCGCGCTCGACGACGACGGAGACCACCGTGCCTCGCTTGTGACCGTCTTCAACGTGTTCGGACGAACGCAGGAGATTGTTCACCGAGGCCTTGGTGAGGGCGACCGCTCCGGGAAGGGCCGCACAGACTACCGCTATCCAGAACAGCTTCACGGCCCCAATCACCCATAGCAGCCAGATGCCGACGAAGTAGGCGGTCCATAACCAGTGTCGGGCGCGCAGGCCGATGTGGCGCGGTTGTTCGACCGGGTCGTCCGCGACCGGGCGTCGCCAGACGGCTTCTATGCCGATGGCGAGCAAGATGAGCCCGAGTGCATAGGCTACGAGCTGCTGGGACGGCACGGAAAACCCAAGCGTGCCAAGCAGACGAATGGTCACCCAGCCGAACGCATACCAGCCGGCAGCGTAGCTCAGGCGCTTCGCCCAGAAGCGGGCGGCCTGGTCTGAAACGGGAACCACGCGGAACTGGTTCTGGACCAGCCGGTGCGGTGCAAGCAACACATCGAACACAGCACTTGCCAGCCGAAAGACGACGACGGCAAATAGGTAGCCGACAACGACCTCCCTGATGATGGGTGGCCATTGAAAAAGAAGGAAGAAGCCGATGCTGCCGAACCCGAAGGAAAGGACGTAGCCCGCCGCCCATATCGAACGCGCGACCACGGCGACGATCCTCTCGCGAACCGTTGAGAAAGATGCTCGGGCCATCCATGTGCGCCATCCTGCGGTGATCCACCAGAACAGCCATTGCGTTGCCAGTCCGGCTGCGACGAAGGCGATCACCAGGAAGATGGGTCGCGTTCCGCCATTCGCCTCGACGTCCCGCTCAAGTAGGGCGGCGCCGCGCACGGCCTCCGAGGGAAAGGCCTGCGTCCCGGCGAGAAGACCGGCGGCATGGTTTCGAAGGCGCATCGTAGTCTCGGCGAAGGAGACTTTGTCGCTCGCTTGCGCGACCGGAGGGGGCGCGGCGGAGACAGGGGAGGTCACCTGTCCTCGAATCCAGGTCTGGACCTCTGGCTTGCTGAGAAGGTCAGTAAATTGTCGGACGCTTTCCGGGGGCGTCGCCGCCTGCTGGCCAGGCTGAGAAACCGAAGGCGAGGCAACCTGCGCCGCCACCGGCAGCCCGCCCCACGCCATTGCCCCCAGGAGAGCAACGGCCTGAATGATGGTCTTCGGCGGAGACTGCTTCGAAAGAACGTCCATCGTAATTCCCGGATTTGAAAACATTGGCGGCTGGAGGGCTATCGTACGCACGTCGTCCGTGAAGCATCGTCACTCGTGCAGGTCGGCCGCTTCGCCTTCTGGCCGGAGGCTCCAGTAAGACCTTCGACTTCAGTGGCGTAGTTGTCCCTGGTGTTGGCGTCGACGATGGCGACGGGTGCCGCAAGGATCAATCCGGCGGCGCTGCCGGCTGCGGCGGCTGTATTAGTTGTCGCGGCGAGGATCGTGTCCCCGAGACCGACCTTGCTGTCGGTCAAGGTCTGGCCGTCGGAGATCCGCGCACCGATTAGGCGAACGACTTCAGGCGATTCCGCGAATTTGCCGTGGTTCAGACTGTCGCCCGCCTTCACCTTGGTGAGATCGATCACCGTGATCTGGCTGTCGGCAAGTTCCTTCTTGAACGGGGCCTGTTCCGGATCAATCGCGCCGAGGCGCGCGACGTCGCCCCAGACCCTGCGGGAGACGGCAAGCGCGCGGTCGTCCCGTGAGACGAACAGCGTGAACTTCGGATGCTGCTTCCCCATGTCGACGATCTGCTGGCGGAAGACGTCGACATCGACGTCGGGCGCGGCAAGCATCACGTTCTCGAACTTGGCGGGAAGGCGCCCATTTCGGATCGCCATTTGGCGCAATGCTTCTAGCGCCAGCCAATTTCCCATTGAGTGCGCCAGGATCGAGACCTCCTTTACCTCCGGGTCCTTGGCGAGATATTGGAAGAGCGTCTCTAATGCGTTGCGTGTGTAGTTGGTGCTTTCGCGGTCGTAGCCGTAAGCGAGAAGGCTGCCGCGCGACGGCCACGTGACGAGCACCGGCGCGCTATGAACGCCGGAATCCTGGACGATCTGGGCAAATCGATAGACGGAGTCCTCGAAACGGTTGTTGAAGCCATGGATAAATACCAGGACACTTCCGTCGCGGCTCTTTCTGACTGAGGCGCTGAGCCATTTCCTGGCATCGTCCCGTGTAATTTCATCGGCCTTCAGGGTCGCGAAGTCGGTTGCGGGATTGGATGGAAGCCGCTTCGGCCAAGCGACCTCCCCGACCTTTCGGGCGCTCGCGGGCGGAATGGATACCGTGATGTCGGCAAAAGCCGGGGCAAGTGCACGTTCGCCGCTGAACATCTCGCCCTTCACGGTGGACCGGCTGCGGGTGGTGGTTACCAGCATATCCACCTTCGTCGATTGCGGCGAACTGTCGGCTACCGGAATGAGCACGTTCTTCGGGTGGCCGCCGCATCCTGCCACTGCCACCAACATCGCTATGGCGAAAAACGAAGGCACGCGTAGTGAAATGCCCCCGTGTAGACGGTCGCCGACAAAGTTCAATCTGATCACGCTTCTTCCCCGCTGCAGTTCGCCCCTGGCACGGAGCCGCATCTGCAGAAACGGTCCTAGCCGAGCAGAAAGCTATGCGAGCGCGCGCGGACTTACCCGTAACATCTGGTATGTTACGTAGTCTTGGAGCCGCGGCCGGTCCGTATCCGTATGTTACGGTAACATACTGCCCGGAGGATCAATCTTCAGCGAACATGCACTGGAAGCAGGTCGATCGAGACGTGCCGCGAAGGGGAGTGGGCGATGGACGAAGGCGTTGCGGCTGTCACGCTGCACTTTCCGGTACGGGCGAAGGTGATCGAGGAACTCGCGTCACGGGACCACGTCTTCTGCGAGATCTGCGACGACTTTGCAGAAGCGCAGAGAGAACTCGTAAAGTGGCGCGCGTCGGACCACCCGCACCGCGACGAACACTGCTCCGAATACGAGGAGCTCATTGCCGGGCTGGGGAAAGAGATCGAAGACGCGCTGGACAGCGCTACGGTGCTGCTACTTCATCCGCCTTCGGGGAGCCGCCAGAGAGGAATGCCCTGAAGGGTCGCTTGCAACAAGCGGGGGGACGGTTAATTAGCCGGCCGCGTCTGCAGCAGTCTGTTTCGGACTTCGACGACGCCACCATTACCTTTGCTGCCCTCGGGCATCTGTCGTTCGAATTCTGCCTGTCCTGTTTCGCACCTGAGCATCCAAAGAGGATTGCGAACTCTGCGATACAAAGCGTACTGATGGCGACGAGGATTCCAGGACGCTCGCAGTGCGCCTTGATCTCGAGATGCAATTGAAGGAATCCGAGGCGCTTCAGGCCGTACCGAAATCGATCTGAATGCAAAGCGGGCAGCGGCGCGCATCGGCCCGCACAGCAACTTATCGCATCTGCCGTGGGTCTAGTAATCGGGCACTGCCTGTCGCTTGTATTGGGAAAAACTGCGGAATTAGGTAGCAACTGCCACCAGACTTCCTGCCCTTGCTGACTGCACTGTCCTTGATGAACGCGCGTTTGATGCCCTTCTCCTTGGCGTAGTCATGGAGGCGGCTGTACATTGTGCAGAATGCCTTGGCGCGGTCGCCGCTCGCCAGCTTCAGAGAGTCATCGAGCACGATCGTGATTGGACCATCCGCGGGGACCTCGGCATCCACCAGGATGACGCCTGCGCCGGAAACCTGCACGCCCAACCACCGTTCGCTCATTTCGATCCACCCAGTAATGACGTATCGATCCGCCTCGGATTCCCCGAGCAGCATGTCGAACTGCTCGATAGTCTTCTTGGCAAACGATTCGGTCTAGTTGTGCAGATGAGGCGAGAGATTGATTTAGACGTGCATTTGCGTTCTTGAAGCGTTTGTGGCTGTAGCCGGGACCCACTGAAATTACCGGCCGTTTCTTCCGCCGCTTAGGACCGAAGGCGGGGTGTACCGGATCCATTGCCTTGATCGCGTCTTAGCGTCGGCTGTGGAAGGCTGCGAGGACGAGTGCCAAAGAGCCCGTGATGCAAAGCATCCGTATCAAGTCTTTTCCGCCCGCGTTGCCGCGACGATAGAATACCGGGGGCCCACCGCAATCCACAGGGTCGTGAACGAACCAAAGATTTTCGAGCATCGGATGCCGCGACCGCTTTCAACGATCGCCATCAATAGGCCAGGGGCAAGCTCACCGTTTAAATCTTCAGGCTCACACCTATCGCGGAAAAACTACCAGACCAAAGCGCTCAGGCGCGAACCTACGCGGATTCACCAGCCAAGGCGGGGCGGGCAGCGATTTGTCAAATGGAAATGGCGCACCCGACAGGATTCGAACCTGTGACCTTTGGAATCGGAATCCAACACTCTATCCAGCTGAGCTACGGGTGCATGCCGAGGGCGGTTTGAATCGCCTGTCCGATGGGTGGTTCTTAGCCTAGCTTGCGGCCGGCTTCAATCGCGAAATTCTCAGAAATACCGATGCTTGCGGTTTGGCTCGTGTTTTTATCCGTCAGTCTCCGAGAACGCATAAAAAACTCCGCCGGCCTTGCGGGCGGCGGAGTGGGTTGTCGTGGGCTTGTCGCCTTGCGGTCAGATCTGCATGGCGCCGGGGCCGGGGATGGCTTTGGGTGGCACCTTGCCGAGGATGATCATGCCGAGCACCTCATCCTTGGTCACGTCCTCGGTGCGGGCGTGGCCGACGACCTGGCCGTTCTTCATCACCGAGACGCGGTCGGCGAGGTCGAACACGTCGTGGATGTCGTGGCTGATGAGGAAGATGCCGATGCCTTCCTTCTTCAGCTGCTTGATCAGCTCGCCCACCTGCGCCGTCTCCTGGGGGCCGAGCGCCGCCGTCGGCTCGTCCATGATCAGGATGCGGGCGTTGAAGAGGATCGCCCGGGCAATCGCCACCGATTGCCGCTGGCCGCCCGAAAGCGCCTTCACCGGCTCCTTGAAGCGCTTGAAGTTGGGGTTGAGCCGCCCCATCACCTGCCGCGCCGAGGCTTCCATCGCCACGTCGTCGAGCGTGCCCCAGCGAGTCTTCAGCTCGCGGCCGAGATAGAGGTTGGCGGCGGCGTCGACATTGTCGGCGACGGCAAGCGTCTGGTAGATCGTCTCGATCCCGTATTTCTTGGCATCGCGCGGATTGCGGATGTCGGCCGGCTCGCCATTGATCAGGATCTCGCCGCCGTCACGCTTGTAGGCGCCGGAGAGGATCTTGATCAGTGTCGATTTGCCGGCGCCGTTATGGCCGAGCAGGGCCACCACTTCGCCGGGGTAGAGATCCACCGAGGCATTGTCCACGGCGTGAATGCCGCCGAAGGAGATCGAGATGTTTTTCAGTTCCACGAGGGGAGTGCGTTGATCAGCCATATCTGGGGCTCCTCTCACTTGGCACGGGCGCGGTAGACGGTGTCGAGCCAGACCGCCACGACAAGGACGGTGCCGACGACGACGCTCTGCAGCGGGGTGTCGACATGGGCCAGCACCATGCCCGACTGCAGCGACTGCATGACGAGCGCGCCGAGCATGGCGCCGGCGATGGTGCCGGTGCCGCCTGCCAGCGACGTCCCGCCGATCACGGCGGCGGCGATGGTGTAGAGCTCGTCGAGCGTGCCCTGCGAGTTCGTCGCGGCGTTGAGGCGGGCGGTGGAAATCGCGGCGGCGATAGCGGCCAAAACCCCCATCAGCGCGAAGATGCGCACGGTGACCCAGCGGGTCTTGATGCCGGCGAGTTCGGCCGCTTCGGGGTTGCCGCCGATCGCGAAGACATAGCGGCCGAAGCGCAGGCGTGTGGCGATGAAGGTCATGATGATGCCGACGACGATGGCGATCAGCACCGGCACGGCGATGCCGTAGGGAATATCCAGGCCGGTTTCCGGCCAGGGGATATTGTTGGTCTCGGCATATTTCTTGGCGATATTGATCGGCCAGTAATAGCTGTTGGCGATCGATACGGCGCCGAGGATCAGCACGCAGCTCAGCGTCGCCAGGAAATATTCCGCCCAGACCGGCCGCTGCGGAAAGCCGAAGCGGCGGCGCTGCCGGCGCGAGCCGATGATGCTGGCGATGACGAAGAGGCAGGCGCCGATGCCGACGACCCAGCTCCAGGTGGCGCCGATCGAGCCTTCAGCGCCGCCGCCCATGATGCGGAAGGTCTGGTCCATCGGCGCAACCGTCTGGCCGCTGGTGACGAGCCAGGTGGCACCGCGCCAGACGAGCAGGCCGCCAAGCGTGACGATGAAGGAGGGAACGTTGAGGAAGGCGATGATCATGCCCTGGAAAGCGCCGATCAGGCCGCCGGCGATCAGGCCGATGAGCAGCGTGATCACCCAGGTGAAAGGGCTGTCGAAGCCGATATATTCAGGCAGGATTTTCGCCTGCGTCACGCCCATGATCATGCCGCAGAGGCCGAGCACGGAACCGACCGAAAGGTCGATGTTGCGGGTGACGATGATCAGCACCATGCCCGTCGTCATGATCGCGATGTCGGTCGTCTGAACCGAGAGGTTCCAGAGATTGCGCGGGGTCAGGAACAGGCCGCCGGTGATGATGTGGAAACCGATCCAGATGATGACGAGCGCGCCGATCATGCCGAGCAGGCGCGTGTCGATCTCGGTGGCGCGGAAGAAGCGGGCCACCGGACTGGCTTCCGCCGTTCGCGGTCCGCTTGACGTCGTTGATTTTACCATTTCGGCCATGGGTTTGCCGTTCCCCCATTGTGTTTGGACGGATGCGCCGGCGTGCTCAAGGCTGCCGGCGGCGGCGTCTGTTCTTCAACTGACCATCGCGATGCTTCCCGGAAACCGCACGCGTGGCGTCGCGACACCCTTCCGGCAGGGAATGAAAATCCGCGATGGCGCGGCGAGGCGGAGGAACTTCGTCGTTGGAGTTCGCGTCCGCATCCGGCGCCGCAGCGGTCTTTCCGCTGCGGCGCCGGCAGTTCAGTTCAGGCGCTGCTTACTTGCAGGCGGCAACCGTGCCGGCCTTGACGCCCTGGCAGGCTTCAGCCTTGGAAATCCAGCCGGCGTCGATGACGACGTTCAGATTGTCCTTGGTGATGGCAAGCGGCTTCAGGAAGACAGACTGCATTTCCACGCCCTTCGGGCCGCCCTTGAAGGCCTGAGCGCCGTCGATCTTGCTCATGTCCTTGCCGCCGGCGAGGTCGAGAGCGATTTCTGCGGCGCGCTTGCCGAGTTCGCGGCTGTCCTTCCAGACGGAAACCGTCTGCGTGCCGAGAGCGATGCGGTTCAGCGCCGCCTTGTCGCCGTCCTGGCCGGAAACCGGAACGGAGCCGGCGAGGCCCTGGGCGTCGAGCGCGGCGATCGCGCCGCCGGCCGTGCCGTCGTTGGAGGCGACGACGGCGTCAACCTTGTTGTTGTTGGCGGTCAGGAACTGCTCCATGTTGCGCTGGGCGTTCTCCGGCAGCCAGCCGTCGGTATAGGCTTCGCCGACATTCTTGATCTTGCCGGCGTCGATGGCGGCCTTCAGCACTTCCTGCTGGCCCGAGAACAGGAAGTCGGCGTTCGGGTCGGAAGAAGAGCCCTTGATGAAGACGTAATTGCCTTCCGGCTTGGCTTTGAAGACGCCTTCAGCCTGAAGACGGCCGACTTCCTTGTTGTCGAAGGTGATGTAGAAGGCGGCCGGATTTTCGATCAGGCGGTCGTAGCCGACGACCGGGATGCCTTCGGCAGCGGCCTTTTCGATCGCCGGGCCGATGGCGTCGGAATCCTGGGCGAGAATGATCAGTGCGTTGGCGCCCTGCGAGATCAGCGATTCGACGTCGGTGAGCTGCTTGGCGGCTGAGGACTGCGCGTCAGCGGAAATATACTTGGCGCCCTTGGCTTCGAGAGCCTTCTTGATGGCGGCTTCGTCGGTCTTCCAGCGTTCTTCCTGGAAGTTCGACCAGGAAACGCCGACGACGAGATCGGCAGCCATGGCAGCGGTATGAATGGAAACGAGGATGGCAGCGCCGGCCATCAATTTCAAAATAGACTTCATAATGTCCTCCCGAGTGAGTTGCGACCGGCCCAGCCCATGCTTCCTCCGGCCACCGCGTAAAGCTGTCGAGGAAAGTTCGGATTATTTTCTCGACAGTCGAGAAATTTGATGTCAGAGATTTTTTCAGCTGTCAACACTGGACTGCCGGCTTAATTTCCTTGCGCAGCAGCGGCCGGAGATGCAGTGGAAAGCAAGGGTGAACAAGCAGGAGGAGAGGGCGGCATTCATGCTGACCAAGTCGAGCACGGAGCTGGTCCGGCAGAGAAACAGCGTGCTCGTGCTGTCCGTGCTGCGCCGCCACGGTCAGTTGGCGCATACCGAGATATCGGATTTCACCGGCCTTTCCTCGGCCACCATTTCGGCGATCACCACGGAGCTGGAAAAAGCTCAGATCATCGAAAAATCCGAGCAGCAGGCCGCCAGCGGCCGCGGCCGGCCGCGTGTGCTTCTGCGCCAGCGGCGCGATTGCGGCTATCTCATCGTCGTCATCATCTCTTCGGATGCGGTGCAATATTCGCTGGTGGATTATGCCGGCAAGCTGATCGACCGCTTCAGCGAGGAGCGTTCGCATGACCCCTCGGGCGCGGCCCGCTTCGTAGAAGGCGTGCGCGCCGGCCTTTCACGCATTCTCGATCGTTCGAAGATCAGCCAAGAAAAAGTGCTGCTGATCTCGATCAGCAGCAAGGGGCTGGTCAATTCCACCGAGCCGGTGCTTCTGTGGTCGCCGATCTTCGGCAGCGACCAGATCGATTTCGAATCAGCGCTCCGGCCGCAATGGCAGGCCAAGGTGATCCTCGATAACGAGACGCTGCTCGTCGCCGCCGCCCTCGGTGCGCGCGAAGAGATCGCCAAGGGCGCCGATTTCCGCTCGCTCGCCGCCCTGTCGCTCGGCCACAGCATCGGCCTCGGCATCGTCCGACGCGGCAATCAGACCGGCCAGGAGATCTCGGCCCCGAATTTCGGCCACATGCTGCACATGGCCAATGGCGGCCTCTGCCGCTGCGGCACCCGCGGCTGCATCGAGGCCTATGCCGGCTTCTACGCCATCCTGCGCAGCGCCTTCGAAGTGCCGCTCGATACCATTCCGGCCAAATTCGTGCCGGTCGCCGAACTCGACAAGATCGCCGCCCGCGCCCGCCAGGGCCACCGCACCTCAGCCTTCGCCTTCCGCCAGGCGGGGCTGGCGCTCGGCAACGGCCTGTCGCGCATGCTGAGCCTCACCGAACGCATGCCGATCGCCATCACCGGCCCCGGCACCCGCTACTACGACCTCCTCCGCCAGGGCATCGAAGAGGGCCTCGGCCAGTCGCATGTCGTCCGCATGGAAGGCATGCCGGAGATCCGCGTGGTCGCCGACGAACCGATCCTCGTCTTCGAAGGCCACCTCAACCGGGCGCTCTCGGTGATTGACCAGGATATCGTGATTACGGGCGTGCAGGGCGGGGAATGAGGACGCATCGCTGAATGCGAAATGGCGGGGCGAGGGGGAGGTGTCCTGCGAGAGGCCGGTGAGGCACGGAGAGGGTGGGGAGAAGAGGGAATCGAGAGGTCGCGGCAGAAAAAGACCCCTCCCCAACCCCTCCCCGTAACGGGGAGGGGTTAAGCTGTGGCACCGGCTCGCATACCAACAAGACGGCTGCATATGCTGCGCTCAAGAATGAATGCGGCGAGGGCCGCGCGTTAAGCCCCTCCCCCTTGTGGGGAGGGGAATTGCGTCGGCCCCACTGCGGGCCTCACGGAAAACGCCACCAAACGCAAAACGGCCGGGCGAGTGCCCGGCCATCTCATGCACGACTTCCGGTCGGGAGAGGACCGTCAGCCGATCTTGATCAGCTTGCCTTCCTTGACCGACTGCACCGCGGCGTCGGCGAGCGCCAGCGCTGCCAGGCCATCGGCGCCGGAAGGCGCAATCTTCGTGCCCTTTTCGATCGAGGCGATGAAGGCGGCGATTTCGTTGGCGTAGGCTTCGGTGTAGCGGGTCATGAAGAAATCATGCAGCGGCGGGCGGGTGTAGCCGTCGCCGTTTGCCACTTCGATCGAGACCGGGCGCTGGTTTTCGGCTGCGGCCATGCCCTTGGCGCCATGCACTTCGATGCGCTGGTCGTAGCCGTAGGTGGCGCGGCGGGAGTTGGAAATGACTGCCTGCTTGCCGGATTTGGTCTGCAGGATCACCGAGACGCTGTCATAGTCGCCGGCTTCGCCGATCGCCTTGTCGACCAAGACGGCCGCGGTCGCCAGCACCGAGACTGGCTCTTCGCCGAGCAGGAAGCGGGCCATGTCGAAATCGTGGATCGTCATGTCGCGGAAGATGCCGCCCGAGCGCTTGATATAGTCCACCGGCGGGGCGCCGGGGTCGCGCGAGGTGATCGTCACCATCTCGACATCGCCGATCTTGCCGTCGTCGATCACCTTGCGCACCGCCATGAAATGCGGGTCGAAGCGGCGGTTGAAGCCGACCATCAGCTTGGCGCTGGTCTCTTCCACCACCTTGATGCAGGCCTTGACGCGGGCAACATCGAGATCGATCGGCTTTTCGCAGAAGATCGCCTTGCCGGCGCGGGCGAAGCGCTCGATCAGGTCGGCATGGGTGTCCGTCGGCGTGCAGATGACGACGGCGTCGATATCCTTGGCGGCCTCGATCGCCTCGATGGTGCGGACTTCGCAGCCATAGGCCGAAGCGATGGCTTCTGCCGCCTGCGGAAAGGCGTCCGCGACGGCAACCAGCGTCGCTTTGGCGTCGCCGCTGACGGCCTTGGCGTGAACCTTGCCGATGCGGCCGGCGCCGAGAAGACCAAATCTTACAGTCATTTCAACCTCCCTTGAATTCGGAACAAATAAACCGAATTGCCAAAAAACTGGAATTTTCATTCCATCTTCCATGCGCGGCGTCAAGCCCGCGGCTCTTTCACATTTGCAAGATTCGAACTAAAGACAAGCGCGGCACAGGCCGAGGGCAGTGCGACAAAAGCGAAGAGCAGTGCGACATATGCGACCGCGGGGCAAAGATGCAACTGATTGATCCCAACCACCCGGCATACCGGCGCCTCTGGGTGCGGACTGCCATCGTGGCCGTCTGCTTCGGCTGGGCCGGGGTCGAACTTATCACCGGCGATCCGTTCTGGGCAGTGCTGGCGGCGGGCGCCGGCGCCTATTCCTTCTATATGTTGTTCTGGACCTTCAAGCCGCAGCCGCCGGCCGCCGAGGCAGCAGCCGAGCCTGACGCCGAGGAAGAGCCGGAGGGGATCCCTGCGGAGAAGCCGTCGAAGGACGGGCAGGCGGAATAATCAGCGGGCGATTCGCCGCAGCGCTTCATCGATCAGCAGATTGGCGAGCATCATCCGCTTGGTCGCATTGTCGCGGAAGGGCGGGGCGACGCCGTCGGGATGATTGGCGCGGGCGAAGGCGCGCCGCTTCTCGCCGAGCGTCAGCGGCGTATCGGCCGCCGAGATCGCCAGTTCGGCGGCAACCTCCTGCGGAGCCGTGCGGGTGAGATGGTCCGGCATGACGGGCTCGGGTGGAGGCAGAGGCGCCGGCTTCTCCACGATCCCGGCGGCGGCCTCCTGTTCCAGATTGTCGAAATAGGCCTGGCCGACGCGTTGTGAGGCGGCCGAGACACCCTCCAAGACATCGAAGGCAAGCCCGGTGCCGAGGCCGGAGACGCGATGGGCGGCCGGCGCCTCGGTGTCTTCTTCCGTC
Organism: Rhizobium binxianense; assembly: GCF_028994275.1. Lineage (NCBI taxonomy): Bacteria > Pseudomonadati > Pseudomonadota > Alphaproteobacteria > Hyphomicrobiales > Rhizobiaceae > Rhizobium > Rhizobium binxianense. The sequence continues at coordinate 3,042,960 of NZ_CP118713.1, read as the reverse complement.
TCGTCCTCCGCCTTCAGCCGCTCAAGGACTGATTGAAATACCGATTGTCCGAACAGCATCCGCGCATCCTCTTGAAGCGTCTATTGAAGAAGAGCAAGATGGCGCCGGGCTTGCGGCGGTCAGCCCGCTTGCTTCAGGCTTTCCTCGAGGATGATGTCGTAGAGCAGCCGGGCGCTGGGCGGCAGCGCCCGTTCCTTCGCCGTGATCAGGCTGTAGGGCTTGACGTTGATGTCGAAATCGATCGGCAGCATGCGCACGTCGGAGGCTTTGGCGTCCTGGCTGGACAGGAATTGGGCGACGTCGGTCGCGACGGGGGCGATTGCATCGGTTTCGCAGACGATGGCGCAGGTCAGCAGCAGCGAGGAGGTGTTGACGATATTCTCCGGCAGCGCCACGCCGCGCGACAGGAAGATGTCCTCGATCGTGCGGCGCAGCAGCGTGCCCGGCGGTTGGAACACCCAGTCGTAATCCCTGATGTCGGAAAGGCTGCTGGTCTTTTTCTTTTTCAGCAGCGGATGGCGGTTGCGCACGATCAGGCAGGCCCGCTCGATGCCGATCTCCTTCACCTCGAACAGGCGCGGGTTGAGATCGTCGGGAATGCGGCTGATGATGAAGTCGTGGCGGGCGGCGAGCAACTCGCGGGCGAGCACATTGCTGGTCTCCACCTGGATGTTGATCTCGATGCCCGGATAAGCTTTGCGCACCCTGTTGATCGCCGGCACCACGAGGCTCATGGCCGGCGCCGTCACCGCGCCGATGAAGACCGGGCCGCCCTTGCCGCTTTTCAATTCGCCGATCTCGCGGCTCGCCTCGCGCAGCTCCAGCAGGATCTTCCGGGCGCGTTTCGCAAGGGCGGCGCCGAAGGTCGTCAACACCACGCCGCGGGCGACGCGCTCATAGAGCGGCGTCTTGGTGATCGATTCCATTTCGGACAGCATGCGGGATGCGGCGGGCTGCGAGATGTTCAGGACTTCCGCAGCTGCGGAGATCTGTCCACTATCTTCGATTGCGACGATCATCCGCAGGTGATTCAGCTTAAGTCCTGCACGTAAAAGGCTGTCATCACCGAAATTATCGCTGTGAATATCGACGTGATCCATCGAAATGGGCTCGGAAACAATCGTCATGGTTGCAGCCTCCCCACTGCGCTCCATCAAAAGTAATACTTTTTAACGATATACCAAAATTGTTATGCACGTTAGCACTTATTCTATTTGACAGTTATAGGAATCCATACCAGTTTGCCGCCGTGTGCTGGTTGGCACTCAACACGTGTGAGATCGTGGAGGAGACCTACTTCGTTTCTCACCATCTGAAGTAACTATCCAATACGGAACCTGCCACAGTTTCGGGGCGGGCGATTTTTCGTCCGCTGCTCTATTAACAAGGGAGAGAGAAATGAAATCCATTATCTCATTGATGGCCGCGGCTGCCTTCGGCGTCGCTTCGTTCGTTGCACCGGCTCTGGCCGCGGATAAGGGCACCGTCGGCATTGCCATGCCGACCAAGGCTTCGGCCCGCTGGATCGACGACGGCAACAACATCGTCAAGCAGCTCCAGGCTGCCGGTTACGGCACTGACCTGCAGTATGGCGACGACGACATTCCGAACCAGCTTTCGCAGATCGAAAACATGGTCACGAAGGGCGTCAAGGTTCTCGTCATCGCTTCGATCGACGGCACCACGCTTTCCGACGTTCTCCAGAAGGCACACGACGCCGGCATCAAGGTCATCGCTTATGACCGTCTGATCCGCGATTCGGGCAACGTCGACTACTACGCAACCTTCGACAACTTCCAGGTCGGCGTTCTGCAGGCCGGCTCCATCGTTGACGGCCTCGGCCTCAAGGATGGCAAGGGCCCGTTCAACATCGAACTGTTCGGCGGTTCGCCGGACGACAACAACGCCTTCTTCTTCTATGATGGCGCAATGTCCGTCCTGCAGCCCTACATCGACAGCGGCAAGCTCGTCGTGAAGTCCGGCCAGACTGGCATGGACAAGGTCGGCACGCTGCGTTGGGATCCGGCAACGGCCCAGGCCCGCATGGACAACCTGCTCTCGGCCAACTACACCGACGCCAAGGTCGATGCCGTCCTGTCTCCCTATGACGGTCTGTCGATCGGTATCATCTCCTCGCTGAAGGGCGTTGGTTATGGTACGGCTGCCCAGCCGCTGCCGATCGTCACCGGTCAGGATGCTGAAATCCCGTCGGTCAAGTCGATCATTGCTGGCGAACAGCATTCGACGATCTTCAAGGACACCCGCGAACTCGCCAAGGTCACTGTTGCCATGGTCGATGCCGTCATGTCCGGCAAGGAGCCTGAGGTCAACGACACCAAGACCTACGACAACGGCGTCAAGGTCGTTCCGTCCTATCTGCTGAAGCCGGTTGCCGTCGACAAGACCAACTACAAGCAGATCCTCGTCGACAGCGGTTACTACACCGAAGACAAGCTGAAGTAAGTTGAACAGGAGGCCGGAGCCCGCGCTTGCGGGCTCCGGTCTTCGATTTTATGATGACCCGGCCATTTAACGGCTGGGGGCGCTGGAACTTTGACTATGGACAATACCATCCTCGAGATGCGGAGCATCACCAAGACGTTCCCAGGCGTCAAGGCGCTGGAGAACGTGAACCTCAAGGTTCGCCAAGGTGAGATCCACGCATTGGTGGGCGAAAACGGGGCCGGCAAATCGACCCTGATGAAAGTGCTATCTGGCGTCTATCCCACCGGAAGCTATGACGGCGACATCATTTATGAAGGCGAGACGCGCAACTTCAAGGCCCTGAGGGACTCCGAAGAAATCGGCATCGTCATCATCCACCAGGAACTGGCGCTCGTGCCGTTGCTGTCGATCGGGGAAAACATCTTCCTCGGCAACGAGAATGCCAAGAGCGGCGTCATCAGCTGGGACGAGACGTTCAACCGCACCAAGCAGCTGCTCAAGAAGGTTGGCCTGCAGGAATCTCCGAACACGCTGGTCACCGACATCGGCGTCGGCAAGCAACAGCTGGTCGAGATCGCCAAGGCGCTGTCGAAGAGCGTCAAGCTGCTGATCCTCGACGAGCCGACGGCCTCGCTCAACGAAAGCGATTCCGACGCTCTGCTCAACCTGCTGATCGAGTTCCGCAAGCAGGGGATCACCTCGATCATCATCTCCCACAAGCTGAACGAGATCCGCAAGGTCGCCGACCAGATCACGGTCCTGCGCGACGGCATGACCGTCAAGACGCTCGACTGTCATGCGGACGAGATCAGCGAAGACATCATCATCCGCAACATGGTCGGCCGCGATCTTGAAGACCGCTATCCGCCGCGTTCGGTGCCGATCGGCGAAACCATTCTCGAAGTGAAGAACTGGAACGCCTATCACCAGCAGCACCGCGACCGTCAGGTCCTGCACAATATCAACATCACCGTCCGCAAGGGCGAGGTCGTCGGCATCGCCGGCCTGATGGGAGCAGGACGCACCGAATTCGCCATGAGCCTGTTCGGCAAGGCCTATGGCCACAAGGTCTCGGGCGAGGCGCTGATGCACGGCAAGGCGGTCGACGTCAGCACCGTGCGCAGGGCGATCGACGCGGGTCTCGCCTACGTCACCGAAGACCGCAAGCAGCTCGGCCTCGTGCTCAACGACACGATCCTGCACAACACGACGCTCGTCAATTTGAAGGCGGTGTCGAACGCGTCTGTCATCGACAGCGTCAAGGAATCGCGGGTTGCGACCGACTATCGGTCGAAGTTGCGCATCCGCTCTTCCAGCATCTTCCAGGAGACGGTCAATCTTTCCGGCGGCAACCAGCAGAAGGTGGTGCTGTCGAAATGGCTGTTCTCCAATCCCGATATTTTGATCCTCGACGAGCCGACGCGCGGCATCGACGTTGGCGCAAAATACGAAATCTATACTATCATCAACCAGCTTGCCGCCGATGGAAAGGGCGTTCTGATGATCTCGTCGGAAATGCCCGAACTGCTTGGCACTTGTGACCGCATCTACGTGATGAACGAAGGACGCATCGTCGCCGAACTGCCGAAGGGAGAAGCAAGCCAGGAAACCATCATGCGCGCTATCATGCGCTCAGGGGAGAAGAAGCAATGACACCGATCAATCAACCCATCGCTGAGCAAGGGCGTGTCGTCTCCATCGGAGACTACGTTCGCGGCAACATCCGCGAATACGGCATGTTCATCGCGCTCATCGCGATCATGGTGTTCTTCCAGTTCTCGACCGGTGGCGTTCTCTTCAGGCCGCTCAACCTGACCAACATCATTCTGCAGAACTCGTTCATCGTCATCATGGCGCTCGGCATGCTGCTGGTGATCGTCGCCGGCCATATTGATCTTTCGGTCGGATCCGTCGTCGGTTTCATCGGCGCCATCGCCGGCGTGATGACGGTGCAATGGCACACCAATTATGTCCTGGCCGGTATCGTCTGCCTTGCCATGGGCGCGCTGGTCGGCGGCATCCAGGGTTATTTCGTCGCCTATCACAAGATTCCGTCCTTCATCGTGACGCTGGCCGGCATGCTGGTCTTCCGCGGCTTGACGCTGTTCGTGATGACGGCATCGGGAACTGGCACTAGCATCGGTCCTTTCCCGCCGGAGTTCCAGCTGATCAGCATCGGCTTCCTGCCGAACGCTTTCGATATGGGTGGCATCAACTCGACCTCGATCATTCTGACCGTTGTCGGCGCCGTTACGCTCTTCTACCTGGCGTGGCGGAAGCGCCTGTCGAACGAGAAGCATGGCAATGACGTCGAGCCGCTGGGCTTTTTCCTCGCCCAGAACATCATTGTCACCCTCGCCATTCTGGCGCTCGGCTACCAGCTGTCGATCTATCGCGGCTTCCCGAATGTGCTGATGGTCATGCTGGTTCTGGTGGCTGCCTATGCCTTCATTACCCGCCGCACGACGATCGGCCGCCGCATCTACGCCATGGGCGGCAATGAGAAGGCGACCAAGCTTTCCGGTATCAACACCGAGCGGCTGACCTTCCTGACCTTCGCCAACATGGGCCTGCTTGCCGGTCTCGCCGGCCTGATCGTTGCCCTGCGCCTCAACTCGGCGACGGCCAAGGGCGGTTTCGGTCTCGAGCTCGACGTGATCGCGGCCTGCTTCATCGGCGGCGCGTCGGCCCAGGGCGGCGTCGGCAAGGTGACCGGCGCGGTCATCGGCGCCTTGATCATGGGCATCATGAACAACGGCATGTCGATCCACGGTCTCGGCACCGACTCGCAGCAGATGGTCAAGGGTGCGGTGCTTCTCGCTGCCGTGTTCTTCGACGTCTACAATAAGAACAAGGGCTGAGCGCCCAAGCGCAGCCCGAGCATTCGCAGTCATATGAATGATGGATTCCGGCTCCTGATGGAGCCGGACAGGCGGAGCTTTTTCCTGTCTTCGCCGAAACGAGAAGGATCGAAGACGTGCTTATTTCCCAGATCAAAGGTGCCAACGGAGAGATCGTCGTCGCCGTGCGCGAGCCGGGCGGTGCGGCCAGGTCGGTCAACAATGCCGGCAGCGTCTATGCGCTGGCGATGGAAGCCGCCGATGGCGGCAAGTCGCTTGCCGCGGTCATCGAGGCCCATGGCTACGGCGATACCGTCGATCTTGAAAAGGCTTATGCGGAAGGCCGCTTCCTGCCGCCGATCACCCATCCCGATGCCGCCCATCTGCACCTGACCGGCACCGGTCTGACACATTTGGGCTCGGCGGCAACGCGCGATTCCATGCACAAGAAGACCAGCGAGGCGGCCGAGGAAACGCTGACCGACTCGATGAAGATGTTCAAGATGGGCCTTGAGAACGGCAAGCCGAAATCAGGCGAAAAGGGCGTGCAGCCGGAATGGTTCTACAAGGGCAACGGCTATGGCACGGCTGCTCCCGGCGCCCCGCTGATCTCGCCTTCCTTCGCCCTCGATGGCGGCGAAGAGCCTGAAATGGCCGGCATTTACGTGATCGCCAAGGACGGCGCGCCGTTCCGCATCGGCTTTGCCCTGTCGAACGAGTTTTCGGACCACGTCACCGAACGGATCAACTATCTCTATCTGGCCCACTCGAAACTGCGCCCGGCCGCCTATGGTCCGGAAATCCGCATCGGCGCCGCACCGGACGATATTCGCGGCACCTCGCGCATCAAGCGCGGCGACAAGGTGATCTTCGAAAAACCGTTCCTGTCGGGCGAAGCGAACATGTCGCACACCTTCGCCAACCTGGAATATCACCATTTCAAATACGGCATCTTCCGTGTCCCGGGCGATGTGCATGTCCATATGTTCGGCACGGCAACGCTTTCCTTTGCCGACGGCATCAAGGCGGAAGAGGGCGATGTCTTCGAGATCGAAGTCGCCGAATTCGGCCTGGCGCTGCGCAATCCGCTGAAGGTGGCCGCCGAAGAAGAGATCGCCGTCAGGCAGCTCTGATTTTTGAGATCCGGCCGCCTGCGCGGCCGGATCGTGATGTAAACGGTAAAGGAGGCTTGTTGAGCCCATGACCATTTATCAAAACCTGATCGCCGGCGAATGGGTCGGCTCGAACGCGACGAAGAACATCAACCCGTCGGATACGAACGAGGTCGTCGGCCTCTATGCCGATGGCAGCGCCGAGGACACGAAAAACGCCATCGCCGCCGCCAAGGCGGCTTTCCCGGCCTGGTCACGTTCCGGCATCTGGGAACGCCATGTCATTCTGAAGAAGGCCGGCGACGAGATCATGGCGCGCAAGGACGAACTCGGGGCGCTGCTCGCCCGCGAGGAAGGCAAGACGCTGCCTGAGGCCACCGGCGAAGTCATCCGTGCTTCGCAGATCTTCGAATTCTTCGCAGGCGAGGCCCTGCGGCTGGCCGGCGAGGTCATCCCGTCGGTTCGCCCGAATATCGGCGTCGAGATCACCCGCGAAGGCCTCGGCGTCATCGGCATCATCACGCCGTGGAATTTCCCGATCGCCATTCCTGCCTGGAAGATCGCCCCGGCGCTTTGCTACGGCAATACCATCGTCTTCAAGCCGGCCGAACTGGTGCCGGCCTGTTCCTGGGCGATCGTCGATATCCTCAACCGGGCAGGCCTGCCGAAGGGCGTCTTGAACCTCGTCATGGGCAAGGGCTCGGTCGTCGGCCAGGCCATGCTCGAAAGCCCCGACGTTCACGGCATTACCTTCACCGGTTCCACCGGCACCGGCAGGCGCGTCGCCGCCGCCTCCATCGAGCATAACCGCAAGTTCCAGCTTGAGATGGGCGGCAAGAACCCGATGGTCGTGCTCGACGATGCCGACCTCAACGTCGCTGTCGAGGCTGCCGCCAATTCCGGTTTCTTCTCCACCGGCCAGCGCTGCACCGCCTCCTCACGGCTGATCGTCACCGAGGGCATCCACGACAAATTCGTCGCGGCACTGACCGACAAGCTGAAGACGCTCGTCGTCGACAATGCGCTGAAGGCTGGCACCCATATCGGACCCGTCGTCGACGAGCGGCAGCTGAAGACCGATACCGACTATATCGAGATCGGCAAGAAGGAAGGCGCCAAACTCGCCTTCGGCGGCGAGCTGGTCTCGCGCGACACGCCCGGTTTCTACCTGCAGCCGACGCTGTTTACCGAAGCGACCAACCAGATGCGCATCTCGCGCGAGGAGATCTTCGGACCTGTGGTCTCGGTGATCCGGGCGAAGGATTACGACGAGGCGCTTGCCATCGCCAACGACACGCCGTTCGGCCTCTCGGCCGGCATCGCCACGACCAGCCTGAAACACGCGACGCATTTCAAGCGCAATTCGGAAGCCGGCATGGTCATGGTCAACCTGCCGACGGCAGGCGTCGATTTCCACGTTCCGTTCGGCGGCCGCAAGGGTTCGTCCTACGGCCCGCGCGAGCAGGGCAAGTACGCCGCCGAGTTCTACACAACCGTCAAGACCGCCTACACGCTGGCTTAAACAAAGCGCGGTTACCCGGGCCGTACGAGGCGGTCCGGGGATATCCTGAAGGACAGAGACTATGAAAAAGAAAGCGGAATGGCCGCGCAGGCTGAGATCGCAGGAATGGTACGGCGGCACAAGCCGCGACGTGATCTATCACCGCGGCTGGCTTAAAAACCAGGGATACCCGCACGACCTGTTCGACGGCCGGCCGGTGATCGGCATCCTCAACACCTGGTCGGATATGACCCCGTGCAACGGTCATTTGAGAGAGCTCGCCGAGAAGGTGAAGGCTGGTGTCTGGGAGGCCGGCGGCTTCCCGCTCGAGGTGCCGGTATTCTCGGCATCCGAAAACACCTTCCGTCCGACCGCGATGATGTACCGCAATCTCGCCGCGCTCGCGGTGGAAGAGGCGATCCGCGGCCAGCCGATGGATGGCTGCGTGCTTCTCGTCGGCTGCGACAAGACCACGCCGTCGCTGCTGATGGGTGCCGCCTCCTGCGACCTGCCCTCGATCGTCGTCACCGGCGGGCCGATGCTGAACGGCTATTTCCGCGGCGAACGTGTCGGTTCCGGCACGCATCTGTGGAAGTTCTCCGAAATGGTGAAGGCCGGCGAGATGACGCAGGCCGAGTTCCTCGAGGCGGAAGCTTCGATGAGCCGTTCGTCGGGCACCTGCAACACCATGGGCACTGCCTCCACCATGGCTTCCATGGCCGAGGCGCTCGGCATGGCACTGTCCGGCAATGCCGCGATCCCCGGTGTCGATTCCCGCCGCAAGGTGATGGCGCAGCTCACCGGCCGGCGGATCGTGCAGATGGTCAAGGATGACCTGAAGCCCTCCGAAATCATGACGAAGCAGGCTTTCGAGAACGCCATCCGCACCAATGCGGCGATCGGCGGATCGACCAACGCCGTCATCCACCTGCTCGCCATTGCCGGCCGCGTCGGCATCGATCTTTCGCTTGACGATTGGGACCGCTGCGGCCGCGACGTTCCGACAATCGTCAATCTGATGCCGTCGGGTAAATACCTGATGGAAGAGTTCTTCTACGCCGGCGGCCTGCCTGTCGTGCTGAAGCGCCTCGGCGAAGCCGGCCTCCTGAACAAGGACGCGCTGACGGTCTCCGGCGAAACCGTCTGGGACGAGGTCAAGGACGTCGTCAACTGGAACGAGGACGTCATCCTGCCGGCTGAAAAGGCGCTGACGTCTTCGGGTGGCATCGTCGTGCTGCGCGGCAACCTCGCGCCGAAGGGCGCGGTGCTGAAGCCTTCGGCCGCCTCGCCGCATCTGCTGGTGCACCGGGGCAGGGCTGTGGTGTTCGAGGATATCGACGACTACAAGGCGAAGATCAACGACGACAACCTCGACATCGACGAAACCTGCATCATGGTCATGAAGAACTGTGGGCCGAAGGGCTATCCGGGCATGGCCGAAGTCGGCAACATGGGCCTGCCGCCCAAGGTGCTGAAGAAGGGCATCCTCGATATGGTGCGTATATCAGACGCCCGCATGTCGGGAACGGCCTACGGCACCGTCGTGTTGCACACCTCTCCGGAAGCAGCCGTCGGCGGGCCGCTGGCGGTGGTGAAAAACGGCGACATGATCGAGCTTGACGTGCCGAACCGCCGCCTGCATCTCGACATTTCCGACGAGGAATTGGCGCGTCGCCTCGCCGAATGGCAGCCGAACCACGATCTGCCCAAATCAGGCTATGCCTTCCTGCATCAGCAGCATGTCGAAGGAGCCGACACCGGCGCCGACCTCGACTTCCTCAAGGGATGCCGCGGAAACGCTGTCGGTAAGGACAGCCACTAAAGCGGGTATCCGAAAGTGGAAATCAGTGAAAAGGCGGGTGAAACCCCGCCTTTTTCTTTACGCTTGCTCAGCAAGAAAATGGCATTATATTCTGTACAAGTGTACAGGAGATATGGTTATGTCGAGAGTAGTCGGCGCGGCGGAGTTCAAGGCGAAATGTCTGAACCTTATCGATCAGCTGGGGAAGGACGACGAATCTATCGTCATCACCAAGCGTGGCAGGCCAGTTGCCGTGCTTTCACCGGCACCTGACACTCGCGGACGCAGGAGTATCATCGGCGCGATGAAGGGCAGCGTATTGCGCTATGACGATCCGCTGTCTCCGGCAGTCGCACCAGTGGATTGGGACGCCGTTCGTTGATCGTCATCGATACGCACATCCTCGTTTGGGCATTGCAGGACGATGCGCGTCTCGGCTCACAAGCCCGGCGCATCATCGATGAGATGACGGGAAAAGCCGGATCCTGATTTCGGCGATTACGCCTTGGGAAATCGCGATGCTCGTGCAGAAGGGACGCTTGGCGCTCGGCGATGACGTCGGGCGATGGATCGATAGCGCGCTGTCTCTGCGGGGACTCCAGCTCGCACCGATCGAACCTTCCATAGCGATAGACAGCGTTCGACTGCCTGGTGAGTTTCATGCCGATCCGGCCGACCGCATCATCGCTGCCACCGCCCGTTTTCATCGCGTACCGTTGCTGACGGCCGATCAGGCGATCTTGAGCTACGGGGCCCTCGGTCATCTCCAGGTTCTTGCGGCCGGCTAGAGCGTTTCACGTTTTGACGGAAGCATAGCCAGCGTTTGTGAAGTAGTTTGCGCATTCGTCAGGCTTGATGGTGCCGACGAGGTCTCCGAGATGACGCCAGGTGTCGTCGACGGTTCGCTTTTGGGCCTGGCGCATCCAATGTTTGATCTTGGCGAATGCCTGTTCGATCGGATTAAGGTCAGGGGAATATTTCGGCAGGAACCATAGTCTGGCGCCGGCCGCCTTGATGGCATCGCGGACGGCCTTAGCTTTGTGAGAGCCGAGGTTGTCGAGGATGACGATGTCGCCGGGCTTAAGTGTCGGGATCAGCTGTTGGCGGACATAAGCCTCGAAGCACTCGCCATTGATTGGGCCATCGAAGACGCAGGGCGCAGTGAGCCGATCACAGCGCAGAGCGCCGAGGAAAGTGAGTGTGCGCCAGCGTCCATGTGGGGCAAAGCCGCGCAGCCTCTTGCCCCTCGGTCCCCAGCCGCGTAACGGCGCCATGTTGGTGCGGATCCAAGTTTCGTCGATAAAGACGAGCCGCTTCGGATCGAAGCGGGCTTGCCAAGTCTTCCAGCGCTGCCTGTGCCGGGCAATGTCGGCACGGCCCTGCTCAAGGGCGAATAGCGTTTTTTTTGAAGCTCAGACCTTCACGGCGCATGAACTGCCAAATGGCATTATGGGAGACGGCGATACCGCGGGCGGCCAGTTCGTCCTTCAGCCGATGCAGCGTCAGGTGCGAGATCTGCTCGATCCGCTCGACAATGAAGGCGCGATGCGGCTCCAGCACCCGCCGGCGATGGCCACCCATCTTACCGGGCGAGACGCTGCCGGTTACCCGATGGCGCTGCGACCACTTCACCACAGAGGAGACGGCAATGTCGAACCGTTCAGCCACCACCCGGCAGCTCTGACCGCCTGCAACTGCAGCCACTACGCGTTCACGAAGATCATTCGAATAAGGTCGCGTCATCGATGCTGGCCTCCATTCCAGCACCCAGGATGAATCACAATTCTGCTGATTTGGGAATCCCACCTCGATTCCGATAAGCAATGAACCGCTCTAAAGCACGTCGCATCAAACTTGATGCATGCAATGAAAAGTTGACGATCGGCAACTGTCACGTGCGCCATCTGCCGGAAGCTGGTGGATTTCGGGACCGGCGGTTCAGCTCTGGCTCTGGCTTTGCATCTGCCCGCCGTCCTCGACCTTCACGGTGACCGACAGCGTTTCGCCCGGCGTGCCGATGCGCATGCCTGAAATCGGCGCGGCGTCGCGATAGCAGAGACCGGAAGCGATCCTGATGTAACGCGCATCCGGGCAGATCTCGTTGGCCGGATCGAATCCGACCCAGCCGAGGCCGGGAATATGGGCCTCTGCCCAGGCATGGGTCGCCGCCTGTTCGACCTTCTCTTCCATCATCAGATAGCCCGAGACATAACGCGCCGGCACCTGCAGGGCGCGGGCGGCGGCAATGAAAATATGCGCGTGGTCCTGGCAGACGCCGCTCTTCTTCTCCAGCGCCTGTTCGGCCGTCGTCTCGGTGTTGCTGGTGCCGGGCTTATAGGCGACCGTCTCGTGGATTGCCGCCATCAGTGCATGCATGCGGGCAAGCTCGTTATCGCCACCGACGCCCTTGATCAGTTCCTTCACCAGTTTGCCGCCCTTGGTCAGCGGCGTGTCGCGCAGGAAGAGCCAAAGCGGGCAGAAGCCGGTATGCGGGCCGGTGACGCCGTTGTTGTCTTCCGTTTCGACCTCGCCTTCGGCGAGAATGCGCGTCACATCCTGCTCGCCTTCCAGCGAGACCAGATTGACGTGATTGCCGTACTGGTCGTCATATTCCACCTCGGGTATCGCACCCTCGACCTTCAGCGCCCAGGTGAGGACTTTCTGATGGTGGCTCGTCGGCGGCGTCAACCTCAGCCTTTGCAGCGAGAACTGCGTCGGTCCGTCGTAGCGGTATTCGGTGAGATGGCTGATCTTCAGTCGCATGTTCTGATCCGCTTATACATAGAACCGATAGCCGTCGGAAATTTCCGCACCGAGCTTGTTGTTGCGCGCGACGAAATCCTCCAGGAACTCGTGCAGGCCCTGATCCATGATATCCCGGATCGCTCTCGTCTGCAGGGTGGTGCGGATCGCATCGGCAGTATCGTGGGCAGGCAGGCGCTCGCCATAATCCTGGGAGAGATAGCCGAGATTGCTGACGATCTTTTCGTAACAATAGGCAAGCGAGCGCGGCATCTGGACGTTCAGCGTCAGGAAGTCGGCAATGTTCATCGCCCGGTATTCGCCATCATAAGCCCAGCTATACGCGCGGTGCGCGGAGACCGAGCGCAGGATCGATTCCCACTGCACATTGTCGAGAGAGGAGCCGACTGATGAAACCGAGGGCAGCAGCACGTAATATTTCACGTCGAGGATGCGGCTGGTATTGTCCGCCCGCTCGATGAAGGTGCCGATGCGGGCGAAATTATAGAGTTCGTTGCGCAGCGTCGAGCCATGAAAAGCGCCGCGGATGAGACCGGCGCGGCGCTTGATCACATCGATCACTTCAGGCAAGTCGGCGGCCTTCACGCGCTTTTCGAGCAGCGATTTCAGGTCGATCCAGCATTCGTTGGTCGCTTCCCAGGTCTCGCGTGTCAGGGCGGTGCGCACCATGCGGGCGTTGTTGCGGCCGGACTCGATGCAGGACATGACGCTCGACGGATTGGCGCGATCGCGCAAGAGATAGTCGATCGCATCGGCGTTCGTCAGCTTCGTATGGCCTTCGTCATAAGCTTCGCGCACGCCGGCGCTTTGCAGCACGCCATCCCAGTTGTCGTCGCCGGCGCTGCTGCGGGTGAGCGACATGCGCAGCCCGGCATCGACCAGACGGGCAATATTTTCGGCGCGCTCGATGTAGCGGAACATCCAGTAGAGGCCGTTTGCGGTTCTTCCGAGCATCAGTCCTCCAATACCCAGGTGTCTTTGGTGCCGCCGCCCTGGCTGGAGTTGACCACCAGCGAGCCCTGCTTCAACGCCACGCGGGTGAGCCCGCCCGGAATGATCTGAACCTTGTCCGACACGAGCACATAGGGGCGAAGGTCGACATGGCGCGGTGCAATCCCTTTGTTGACGAGGATCGGCACGGTGGAGAGCGACAGCGTCGGCTGGGCGATATAGTTGTTGGGCTTGGCCTTCAGCTTCTCGGCGAAATCGGCGCGCTCCTTCTTCGATGCCGTCGGCCCGACCAGCATGCCGTAGCCGCCGGAGCCGTGCACCTCCTTGACAACAAGCTCTTCCAGATGCTCGAGCACATATTTCAGGCTTGATGCTTCCGAACAGCGCCAGGTCGGCACGTTTTCAAGCAGTGCCTTGCTGCCGGTGTAGAATTCGACGATCTCCGGCATATAGGAATAGATCGCCTTGTCGTCGCAAATGCCGGTGCCCGGCGCGTTGGCGATGGTGATATTGCCGGAGCGGTAAACATCCATGATGCCGGGAATGCCGAGCGCGGAATCGGCCCGGAAGGTCAGCGGATCGAGGAAATCGTCGTCGACGCGGCGATAGAGCACGTCGATCGCCTCGTAACCGCGGGTCGTCCGCATCTTCACCTTGCCGTCGATGACGCGCAGATCCGAGCCCTCGACCAGCTCGACGCCCATCATGTCGGCGAGGAAGGAATGCTCGTAATAGGCCGAATTGTAAATGCCCGGCGTCAGCACCGCGACGCGCGGCTTGCCGCTGCAGCCGGGAGGCGCGAGCGAGGCGAGGCTCTGGCGAAGCAAGTAAGGATAGTCCTCGACGCGCTGCACCTTGTTCTCATGGAAGAGCTCCGGGAACATCTGCATCATGGTTTCCCGGTTTTCCAGCATGTAGCTGACACCGGAGGGCGTGCGGGCGTTATCCTCGAGCACGTAGAACTGGTCCTCGCCGGTGCGCACGATGTCGGTGCCGACGATATGGGTGTAGACGCCGCCGGGCGGGCGGAAGCCGATCATCTCGGGGATGAAGGTGACGTTGTTCTCGATCAGCTGGCGCGGAATGCGGCCGGCACGGATGATCTCCTGCTTGTGGTATATATCATCCAGAAAGGCGTTGAGCGCGATCACCCGCTGCTCGATGCCTTGGGCGAGCTTGCGCCATTCGCGAGCGGAGATGATGCGCGGAATGATATCGAAAGGAATGAGCTTTTCGGAGCTGTCGGCATGGCCGTAAACTGCGAAAGTGATGCCGGTCTTCCGGAAGATATTTTCCGCATCGCGGGACTTGGCAATCAGATGCGCCCGGTCTTGGCTGTTGTACCACTCGAAATATTTTTCATAAGGCGGACGAGGACTTTCGTCCCCGGTAATCATTTCATCAAATGCCAAAGGTGCGGCTCCCCTTTTTTGTTCATTTGAATACAACGCAAATTGCAATGCAAGAACCATGCGCAGTTCGGGGAAAAGATTTTGCGTTGCGGGAAACGGGCGAAAATCTGAGCATTTGAAGTGAAGTGGCGTGGTGGGGAGGATGGTTGCTTCGAGTGGTTGCGCAAAATGTGGGCAGATGATTGTTTTTCGATCGGCAAGGTGGATTCGAGGTGCAGATGCAACCGCACCTCTCTCATCCTGTGGCGAGGAGAGGGCATGCCGTGAGGCACCCCCCTCTGTCCTGCCGGACATCTCCCCCACAAGGAGGGAGATCGGCTGGGCGCGACGGCTTCCCCAAACAACTACCGCATGGCTATTTCGATACAGCAGAGAGGGACGGATGACCCAACCTCTTGCCAATCTCCACCCTTGTGGGGGAGATGCCCGGCAGGGCAGAGGGGGGTGCCTCACGGCACGCCGTTCTGTATTCGCCACAGGAGCCGCGCTGGTCACGCTATCCACCCAACCATCAGCGAAATTTCAAATAAGCATCAACGCTTCGCCTTTGACTGCGGCCGCCGGCTGCCGCTATCAGCACGGCGAATCTTTTTTTGCGAGCCCCCATGTCCCTCGATCGCCTTGCCCCCGCTCTTTTCGTCCTGCTCTGGTCCACGGGCTGGGTGGTGGCGAAATATGCGGCGCTGCATTCCGAGCCCTTCGCCTTTCTGTCGATACGCTATGGGCTGTCGGCCCTGGCATTCCTGGCGCTTTGCCTGGTGGCGCGGGCGCAATGGCCGAAGAGCCGGGCGACGGCGCTGCGGGCCGTCTATTCCGGCTTTTTCCTGCATGGTTTCTATCTCGCCGGTCTCTGGTGGGCGATCGCCAATGGCGTGCCGGCCGGCATATCAGGCATCATCGCGGCGCTGCAGCCGCTGCTGACGGCGATGGCGGCTCCCTTTCTCGTCGGCGAGCGGTTGCAGAAGACGCAGCAGCTCGGCCTGGCTCTCGGTTTCATCGGGATCGCCATCGCTATTTCGCCGAAGCTCTTCGGTCCGGCGACGGCCGATCTCGCCCTTGCCGCCGTGCCGCTGGCGGTCAACCTCATTGCCATGGGCTCCGTCACCTACGGCACGCTCTATCAGAAGAAACACCTGCAATCCGGCGACCTCAGAACCATTGCGACGCTGCAATATGTCGGCGCGCTGATTCTCACCCTGCCGCTGTCGCTGATCTTCGAGCACCAGCATTTCGACGGCACCGCGCGGGCCTATGGCGCGCTCGTCTGGTCGGTCTTCGGCCTGTCGATGGGCGGTGTCGGGCTGCTGCTTTATCTGATCCGCCGGGGGCAGGTCTCCCGCGCCGCTTCGCTGATTTACCTGATGCCGCCAGCGGTTGCCCTCGAGGCTTTCATCGCTTTCGGGGAGCCGCTGACCCTGCCTTTGATTGTGGGCACCGCGGTTGTCGTGACGGGGGTCTATCTCACGAACCGCAGGGCAGCCGAGCGGCGGACGCCGGCTGAGGCATAGACAATAAAAAAGGCCGGGAGAACCCGGCCTTTCTGATTTTCAGTCGATCAATGCTCAGGCGCGCTCGCGGCGCTGGCCGCCGCCATTGCGGGCGCCGGAGCCGCCGCGGCGATTGCCGCCGTTGCCGTCGCGGCGCGGTTCGCCGCCCTGGGCCTGCTGCGGGCCGCGATCTTCACCATGCTTGCGGGCCGGGCGGCCGTGGGCGTGGCGGTTATTGCCGCGGTGATGACCACTCGGCTCGCCATTGGCATGGTGGGCATTGGGGCCGTTATGGGCAGGACGCTGCGGCTTTGCCGCGGGGCGGAAATCGGAGGTCGAGACCAGATCGTTGTCGGGAGCAAGGTTAGGGGTCGCTTCGCCGCGGCGCTGGCCGCGGAAATCCTCGTTGCGGGCGGTGCGCTCGGGACGCGGACGACGATCGCCGCCGGCGCGGACTTCGCTACCTTCGCCTTCACGGCGCGGGCGGCGTTCCTGGCGGCTGCCGCGATGCTCGGAACGGTTCTGGTCGCCACGGCCTTCGCCGCGACCATTGCTTTCGCGACCCTGGCCGCCGCCGCGATTGCGGTTGTTGCCATTGCCGTTGCCGCGGCGAGGGCCGCTGCTGCTGATATGGGCCGGCGGTTCGCCGCCTGCGACCGTGATGTCGATGCCCATCAGGCGCTCGATATCACGCAGCAGCTTGGCTTCGTCGGGAGCGCAGAAGGCGATGGCGATGCCGTCGCGGCCGGCGCGCGCCGTGCGGCCGATGCGGTGGACATAGGCATCGGGCACTTCAGGCAGGTCGTAGTTGTAGACGTGGCTGACAGCCGGGATGTCGATGCCGCGGGCGGCGACGTCGGTGGCGATCAGCGTCTTGATGCTGCCGTCGCGGAAAGCCTTCAGCGCCCGTTCGCGCTGGCCCTGGCTCTTGTTGCCGTGGATCGAGGCGACGGAATAGCCGACGTTCTCGAGATGCTTCATCAGCTTCTCCGCACCGTGCTTGGTGCGCAGGAAGACGATGGCGCGGCCATCCGGGTTTTCGGTCAGCGACTTGCGGAGCAGTTCCGTCTTGTCATTCTTGCCGCCGACGAAATGCACGTACTGCTCGACCTTGTCGGCAGCCTTGCCAGGCGGCGTGACTTCGACGGTGATGGGATCGACCAGATATTCGCCGGCAAGATCGGCGATCGCCTTCGGCATGGTGGCCGAAAACAGCATGGTCTGGCGCTTCTTCGGCACCAGCTTGGCGATCTTGCGCAGATCGTGGACGAAGCCTAGATCGAGCATCTGATCGGCTTCGTCGAGCACGAGATAGCGCACCGTGGTCAGCGTGATCGCGCGACGGTTGACGAGGTCGAGCAGGCGGCCGGGTGTGGCAACCAGCACATCGGTGCCTTTTTCAAGCTGAAGCTGCTGCTTGTTGATCGAGACGCCGCCGACGACGACATTGATGCGCAGCGGCGACTTGCGGATGAACTTCTTCAGGTTTTCGGCGATCTGGTTCACCAGTTCGCGGGTCGGAGCCAGGATCAGCGTCCGCGTCGTGCGGTTGTCGGGGCGCCGTTCGTCGGCAAGCAGCTTTTCGATCAGCGGCAGGCCGAAAGCGGCAGTCTTGCCGGTGCCGGTCTGGGCAAGGCCGATCAGGTCGCGGCCCTCGAGGAGGAGAGGAATGGCCTGTTCCTGGATCGGCGTCGGCGTTTCGATGCCGAGCTGGAACAAGGTGGCAACGATCGGCTTGGAGACACCAAGCGATTCAAAATTAGTCAAGGTATAACCTTTCGGGGCGCCACAATGACTATCGCCGGAACGCACCATGCGATCCGGTTTCATTCTGGCGTCAAGAACCCCGCGTGAAGTGGGAACTTGTGAGTTGGAAAAAGCTTTCCAGCGCTTCTGGCCGCTCATTGGGAGTGCGGCGCTCTATCGAAATGCGCTTTTGTCCCTTCTTCCTGCGTCCGTATTTTCTAGCAGGGGCACGCTCACGCGGCGGCCGGAAGGGTGAAAGCTGAGCCGCATTTGGGCTAGTTCTCTGTGAAAGTCAAGTGCAGTGCACAAGAAAGCCTCAGCCCGGGTCACGTCAGGGCATGACGAGGACGAAGCTTTCCGAGGCGCTTTCCGCCCCGTTGACGAGGATGGCGATGCGGTGTTCGCCAGGGTAATAGCGCCGTGTCGTGATCGGCCGCATGGTGTGGCGGCGCGTCATCGCGTGACTTTGCCCGGGCGCGAGCATGAGCGTCTTGCACTTGAAGACCTTGGGCGAGAGTAAGCCGTCGCTCTTCACATGGTGGATGGCGTAGTCGATCATCAACGATTGAGGGGCTTTGCCGGCATTCGTCACCCGGATTTCGAAATCCAGTCCTTCGCCGAAAAGCACTTCGCCGTTCAGGAGCCGTAGTTCGCATGCGAGCGAAGCGGCCGCGCCGAAGCCGAAGTTGGCGAGCGCCTGCGCATGGCCGTTCTTTAGAAGCGTGCGCGAGGCGTGCTTCAGCAGCCGGCGGCGTTCGCGGGAGGCCCCCTCGATGTGACCGGCGATGAAGGCGGCGACCAGATCCGGATGATCCTTGGCGATGTCGTTCAGGCTGTTGGCGACGGAGCGGCGCACATAATCTTCCGGATCATCGATCAGTGCGGTCAGGACAGGCAGGATCGGCGCGGGGTCCTTGACGAGTTGCGGCAGGCGCATCGCCCAGGGAAGGCGCGGCCGCGTTCCCTCGCTTGCCAGCCGGCGCACATGCTGGTCGGGATCATCAACCCAGCCGGAAATGATGGCAAGCGCGCGTTGCTGATCGCGATGGATGAATTGCCGGATGCCGAATTCGGCGGTGAAATGCGGTGTCAGTGCTTTCAGGAGGTCGAGGCCAAGATCGAAATGATCGGGACCGCGTGCTGCGATGAACTGGTTGACCGGTAACAGCATCCAGCCCGTCAGTCCGGGCTTGCCATCGGTGGGCAGGCTCGCCTTGAGGATGGCGGCGGCCTTCGGAAAATCATCGGGGAGCGTGGCAAACAGAGCGTCGCGGATCAGCGCCGAGCGGTCCATCAACTCCAGCGCCCCAAGTCCGTCGGTCGCCAGCCTTACGAAACGCTCGCGATCGAAGGAAGACGCATTGGCGGCGATGCGATCGGCTATGTTGCTGACCAGCGCTTCGTGCAGCAGGTTCTTGAGCGGTTCCGGCATGCTGATCCTCCCTCTGTGCGAGGAAACGCATTGGACCGGCGCCGCCGGGAGGTCAAGCGGCGCCGGATGCGGTTCTCTATTCCGGGCAGACTTTGACGCGATAGGGCTCGCCCCAACGGTCGTAGCGCCATTCGAGGTGGCAGTAGGCCGGCCGGTAGTAGGTCCGGTAGACCGGGTATGGGCGGTATGCAGGGTAGGCGGGATAGACAGGGTAGGCGGGGCGGGCTGCCTCGGAGAGCAGGGCTCCGCCGACGACGCCGGCGGCCAGGCCGCCCCAGAAGGCATCACGCGGACGGGCATCGGCGGTCGTGGCGGTGGCGAGCGAGGCGCCGGCAAGGGTCAGCGCGATCAGGCCCGTCGCCATGGTCTTATGAAGAACGGACATATGCTATTTCCTTATCTAGACTGGCTTCCAAAAAGCCGTGTCCAGACTCGGCCCGGATCGCGGCGGCGCAATGGCCGTGCAAGCGTCGCCCGCATTAAATTTTCGTCATGGTTTCAACGGTTGCTGACATCAAGGCTGCCGCATTGCCACAGATAGCGGTGTCCTTTCAGTCTCGTGCAAGCTCGGGTCGGCAATGTGAGGTATCTTCAGCTGGTGAGCCGGCTCGTAAAATTCCGCTGTCGAAATTTATGGTTAAAACCTTGTTAAAAGCCTTGGCCTTATAGTCTTTGTAGTTGATATTTCATTCATTGCGGGAGCGACAATTTCTTGAAATCGGTCGGGGACATTCTGGAATTGGCTTGCCGCCGGATCGCTGATCTGGACACCCCGGCCTATGTCAAGAACAGCGAGTTGCGCTATGTCGCCGTCAACGAGGCCTATGCCGACTTCCTGGGCCGCGAGATTTCCGATTTCATCGGTCGGCGCAGCCGCGAGCTCTTCGACCGTCCCGAGGAAGAGGAGCGCGAGGATAGGGAACGCCGCGCGCTGGTGTTCGGCACCGAGGAAAACGCCATCTGCTTCGATGCCACAGGCCTCGGCCATGAGCGCATCCAGATCGAAAGCTTCTCGCCGTCGCCGGATCGGGCCTATGTGCTCGGCATCTTCGAAGTGCGCGAGCAACCGCGCCGCGCGGTCGACGCCAGGGGGATTGCCGGCGATCCCGGGATTGCGGCGGATTTCGCCCGTGTGCGCGCGGCGCTGGAGAAGCTCGATCATCCGATCGGTATTTTTGGCGATGACGGTCGCCCGCTGGTCGTCAATGCCGCCTATCGCGGCGGTGGAAGGCCTGCGCCCACCGGAGATTCGGCCTGGGGTGAGAGCGTCAACGAACTCGACGTTCTCCGCACCGTCCTGGAGGACCTGCCGGTTGCGGTCTTCGTGCGCGACGACGAGCACCGCCTGGTCTATGCCAACAAATATTATGAGACCTTCAGCGGCCATTCCCGCTCCGAGTATCTGGGAATGACCGAACATGAAATGTTCGGGCCGGAAGGTGCCGATGCGATCTACCAGGAAAACCTGCTGGCGCTGAGGGACGGCATTTCGGTGGAGCTCGAGAGCGAAATGCCGAGCAAGAGCGGCCACATCTATCCCGTCATCTCGCGCGTCAACCGCGTCATGACGGCGGATGGGCGAACCTATGTCGTCGGCTCCTTTTCCGACATCTCGCCGCTCAAGGAGCGCGAAAAGGCGCTGATTGAGTCGCGCAAGCAGGAAGAAATACTGCATCGGGATATCGAGAGCATTCTGCATTCGCTGCCGGTCGGCGTTCTGATCCTCGATAACGACCACCAGATTCTCTATGTCAACGACGAATTCTACAGCATCTGGGAGCTGCCGCTCGACGATCGCTTCGACGGCCGCCCCTTCATCGACGTCATCCGCCGCAATTTAGAGCTCGGACGCTACGACGGCACGCAGACGCCGGAGGAGATCTACGCCTTCCGCAAGCATCTGTTCGAGGCCGAAGTGCCTGAGCCGATCGAGCTCGGCTGGGCGGGGGGCAAATCCGTCATCTTCGACAGCCGCCGCATCTCCAACGACCGTATCCTGCTCACCTATGCCGACATCTCGGCGGTGCGCGAGCGGGAAAAGGAAATTCATGAGACCCGCGCCGCGCTCGAGCGGGTCGGCGAGATGATGCGCGATGCGACACATGCGATGTCGCAAGGTCTTGCCATCGTCCAGGACGGCATCATCAAGATGTCCAACGGGGCGATGGCCGATATCCTGCAGATTCCACCCGCCTATATCGAAGCCGGGCAGGGCTGGCTCGGCATGTTCGAATTTTGCGCGGCGCGCGGCGATTTCCACGATGCCGCTGCCGAAATCCTGCAGGGCTGGCGCGACAATATCGCCGCGAGGCTGCCGATCTCCACCGTCTTCCATGTCGGCGGCGAGCGCTGGGTGAACATGGATGCGACGATCACCAAGGGGCAGCATTGGGTGGCGCTCTTCACCGACGTCACCGAGCTCAAGAGCCGCGAGGAGGAGTTGCGCCATCTCTTGTCGCGCGCCGAAGCCGCCGACCGCGCCAAATCCGAATTCCTCGCCAATATGAGCCACGAGATCCGCACGCCGATGAACGGCGTGCTCGGCATGGCGGAACTGCTTGCCAAGACCGATCTCGATACGCGGCAGAAGACCTTCGTCGACATCATCGTCAAATCCGGAAATGCGCTGCTGACCATCATCAACGATATCCTCGACTTCTCGAAGATCGATGCCGGACAGATGAAACTGCGCAAGGCCGCCTTCGACATCACCGAAGCGGTGGAGGATGTGGCGACGCTTCTGTCCTCGCATGCGGCCGAGAAGAATATCGAACTCCTGGTGCGTGCAGCACCGGATCTGCCCGCCGCCGTGATCGGCGATGCCGGGCGTTTCCGGCAGGTCGTCACCAATCTCGTCGGCAATGCCGTCAAGTTCACCGAGCGCGGCCATGTCTTCGTCGATGTCGGCTTCGAGCCTGCTGCCGGCGGCGAGATCATGGCGAATATCCGCATCGAGGATACCGGCATCGGCATCCCGAGTGAAAAGCTCGAAACGGTCTTCGACAAGTTCTCGCAGGTCGATGCCTCCTCGACCCGGCGGCATGAGGGAACGGGCCTCGGGCTTGCGATCACCGCCGGGCTCGTCGACCTTTTCGGCGGCTATCTCAACGTCGAGAGCGAATGGGGCAAGGGCTCGGTCTTCACCGTCAACCTGCCGTTTGCGGTGGCAGCCGCCCGTGTCGAACCGAGACCGCTGCCGATCAATGTGCAGGGTGCCCGCATCCTCGTCGTCGACGACAATGACGTGAACCGACGCATCCTCACCGAGCAGCTGTCGCTTTGGGGCTTCGACGGCGTGGCCGCCGAGGGCGGCGGTACCGGTCTTGCGATCCTGGAGGCGGCGGCCGATCTCGACATTACCGTCGATGCCGTCGTGCTCGATTATCACATGCCCGATATGAACGGTGCCGATGTCGCGCGCCGGCTGCGCGCCGATCGCCGTTTTGCCGAGCTGCCGATCATCTTCCTGACGTCGATGGATATTTCCGGCACGGAAAAGGAATTCGCGGCGCTGAACGGTCACGCGCATCTGATGAAGCCGGCGCGCGCCAACGTGCTGCGCAACACCGTCGTCGAAGTGGTGCGCGCCCGGCGCGTGAAACAGGCGTCGGAAGCCGAGGTCGCCCGGCTGCAGGCCGAGGCAGCCGTGCCTGTGCCGGCGCCTGTGCCCGCAGCGCAGCCGCGGCCGGCCGAATTCGTCGACGTGCTCGTCGCCGAGGACAACGAGGTCAACCAGATCGTCTTCACGCAGATCCTGCAGGGAACGGGTCTTTCCTTCCTCGTCGTCGAGAATGGCGCGGAGGCGGTCGCGGCCTGGGAGCGGCACGCGCCGCGCATCATCATGATGGACGTCTCTATGCCCGTCATGAACGGCCATCAGGCGACCCAGACGATCCGCGAACGGGAACAGGGCCGGGGCCACCGGGTGCCGATCATCGGCGTCACCGCCCATGCGCTCGAAAGCGACCGCGAACTCTGCCTCGACGCCGGCATGGACGACTATATGTCGAAGCCGATCAGCCCGGAACTGCTCGAGGAAAAAATCCGGCAGTGGCTCGGGAAAGACGAACTGCAGCCTGGGCGCACCAGCTACTGATCCTTGCGGGGAAATAGGGCAATCACGAACGGCTTCCGTATTTGTCTTCAAGACGCGCGGCAACATCGCCGATAGGCTTGAGACGCCCTGCATCCGCGTCGGCGGTCCCTCGGCCGATCGCCAGATCGAGCGCCGTCAGCCGATTTCCCCGCCTCGATTTCGCGAGCTCGTTTACATCGTTTTCGAGTTTCTGCCTCAGATTCTCGCCGCTTGCCATATCCACTCCTTTTCGGAAACTGTCTCGCAAAGCGATAGCCTTGGCAATATTGGCGATAGAAGCCGGCTAGCCTTATCGGGCGAACCGCTTGATGCCGCAGAGCATCTCGCGCTTGCCGGCAAAGCCCTGGCGGCGCTCGACGGCAAAACCGGCGGCAATGAGATTGCGACGCACGAAGCCGGCCGCCGCATAGGTGGCGAAAGTGCCGCCGGCTGCGCTTTTTTCACAGACGAGCCGCATCAGTTCTTCCGACCACATCTCGCCGTTGCGCGAGGGCGCGAAGCCGTCGAGATACCAGGCGTCGAAGCCGGGCTTTGCGGCGGCGACGCCGTCAAGGGCGCGGCCGCAGACGACGCTGAGCCGTGTCTGGGCATCGAGGTCGAGCGTGACGGTACCATCAGGCGTCTGCGGCCAGGCCGCCGTCAGCGCCTCGCGTTCGGCATCGATTTCAGGCCAGTGCGACAGCGCCAGGCTGATCTCTTCGCCGCGCATCGGGTGAAGCTCGAAGGAGATGAAATGCAGGTGCTGGCCGCCTATGCGGTGGAGCTTCCACTGCCGCCAGGTCTCGGCGAAGTTCAGGCCGGTGCCGAAGCCGAGCTCGCCGACCATGAATTCCTCACGGCCACTCCAGCGTTCCGGCAGGCCGTTGCCGGCGAGGAAGACGTGGCCGCATTCCAGCCGGCCATCGGTCTGGCAATAAAAATGATCGCCAAAGGCGGTGGAATAGGGCATATCGCCATCGCGCCATTCGAGCGGCTGCGGCGCGCCCACGCCAATCTGATCGGGGTTCACGTCTGTCATGGAAAAAGCCGATAATCCTCAGCCGGTCTCAGGTCAATCATCTCCAGAACTGCTGATCGTCGGCGGCGGCATCATGGGCCTTTGGGCGGCCGTCCATGCAGAGCGCCGCGGCATCCATACCCTGATCGCCGACGCCGGCAGATTGGGCGAAGGTGCGAGCGGCGGCCTGCTCGGCGCGCTGATGCCGCATATGCCGGACCGGTGGTCGGAAAAGAAGCAGTTCCAGTTCGATGCGCTGGTCTCGCTCGAAACCGAGATCGCGGTGCTCGAAGCCGAGACCGGACTTTCTGCAGGTTACAACAGGTCCGGACGGCTGATCCCGCTGCCGAAGCCGCATCTCAACCGCATCGCGCGCGGCCATTCCGAGGATGCCGAACGCCACTGGCGGGCAGGCGAGCGCCGCTTCCACTGGCACTTGCTCGACAGGCCTGATGCAGATGGCTGGGTCGAGGCGTCCGCCGGCGAGAGCGGCTTCGTGCATGACACGCTTGCCGCCCGCGTCGCCCCCCGCTCGCTGATGTCGGCACTGATCGCCTTCCTGCGAGGGGCAAAACATGTGCGCATCCGGGAAAATGCTGTCGTCACCGATCTCGATCCGGATCGCGGCACGGCCGAGATCGGCGGTGAAACCATTGCTTTCGGCCGCTGCATCCTGGCCGCCGGCCATCAGTCCTTTCCGCTGCTGCAGGGGCTGACGCCAGGCTTGAAGCAGCCGCTCGGCCAGCCGGTGAAGGGGCAGGCGGCGTTGTTGAAGGCGGATATCGACCCGGCGCTGCCGACGATCTTCCTCGACGGGCTCTATGTCGTCGCGCATGAGGGTGGGCATGCGGCGATCGGCAGCACCAGCGAGAACCGTTTCGACGATCCTTTTTCGACCGATGCCCAGCTCGACGCGCTGATCGAGGCGGCGCGGGCGATCGTGCCAAGCCTTCGCGACGCTGCCGTCGTCGAGCGCTGGGCGGGGCTTCGCCCGAAGGCAATCGACCGGGATCCGATGATCGGCCGCCATCCCGATCACCCGCGCCTGATCGCGCTGACCGGCGGCTTCAAGGTCAGCTTCGGCCTTGCGCATCGGCTGGCGGAAGCGGCAATCTGTATCGCAGGCGATGCGGACTGCGGATTTTTGCTGCCGGAGAGCTTCGCGATTTCAAATCACATCGCTGCGGCTTCACGTTAAACGCGAATTAGTTCCAGCGTCGTTTCGTTATTCTGTCATGCAAATCACCTATCTGCTTGCGCATCGACAGCGCCTGAAGTCACCGGCGCTCACTTCCTTGATGGAGGAAATCGCATGCGTTATGCCATTTGCTTCACGCCTCCGGCGAGCGACCCGCTCTCGCTCGTGGCCGCCAATTGGCTTGGCCGAAACGTGTTTTCTGGTGATGTGACGGAGCCTCCGGCCATTCGCGGCCTCGGCATTCACGAAATCGCCTTCCATACGGCCGTGCCGCGGCGCTATGGTTTTCACGGTGTTTTGAAAGCGCCGTTCCACCTCTCCTCCGACGTGTCGGAATCTCAACTCTTGCGCGATCTTATGCGTTTCTCCGGAACGGTCCTTCCCTTCCGGATGCCGCGCCTCGAAGTTGCCAGGCTCGGCAATTTCTACAGCCTGCTGCCGAATATCCCCTGTGGGCAGATCCAGTATCTGGCCTCGGCGATCGTGCAGGAATTCGATCGTTTCCGTGCGCCGCTCAGCGAAGCCGAGATCGAGCGCAGCGATCCGGACGGCTTGTCGGCAGCGCAGTTCGCCAATCTGCATCGTTGGGGCAATCCATACGTGATGGAGGAGTTCCGCTTTCACATGCCGGTGACGGGCCCGATCAACGCGATCGACATGCCGCGCATCGAGCCGGCGCTGCGGACGATCTTCGAGCCTGTGTTGAGAGAGCCGATCATGGTTTCGAACGTGGCGCTGATGATCGAGGAGGGCACCGGCGGTCCCTTCCGCGTTCATTCGCTGCATCCGATGGGCAAGGTCAGCGCGCGCAAGATTGCCTGAAGTTCCGTGCGCTAAGGATTTGTTCCGTAAAGGGAAAATTCCGTTGCGCAGTTTCCGTCTCGACATTCCGGCTGCGGATGATACCGTTCCCCGTCTTTTTAGAAGGTGATTTGATGGTATCCGAGACTTATCCGCGCAATCTGGTCGGCTACGGGCGTCAGACGCCCGATCCACAATGGCCGGACGAGGCACGCATCGCCGTGCAGTTCGTCATCAATTACGAGGAGGGGGGCGAAAGCTCGATTCTCGACGGCGACCCGGCGTCCGAAAACCTGCTGTCGGAGATCGTCGGTGCGGCCGCCTGGCCGGGGCAGCGCAACCTCAACATGGAATCGATCTACGAATATGGCTCGCGCGCCGGTTTCTGGCGGCTCTGGCGGATGTTCACCGATCTCAAGGTGCAGGCAACCGTCTACGGGGTGACCTTGGCCATGGCCCGCAACCCTGAGGCCGTCGCCGCCATGAAGGAGGCGGGTTGGGAGATCGCCAGCCACGGCTACCGCTGGCTGGAATATAAGGATTTTCCGGAAGATCTGGAGCGCAAGCACATCCTCGAAGCCGTGCGTCTGCACACCGAACTCACCGGCGAGCGGCCTTACGGCATGTACCAGGGCAAGCCTTCCGACAACACGCTGCGGCTGGTTCAGGAGGAGGGCGGTTTCCTCTATTCCTCCGATTCCTATGCCGACGACCTGCCTTACTGGGTCAAGGGCGTCGACGGGAAACCTTTCCTGATCATCCCCTATACGCTTGAAACCAACGACATGCGGTTTGCGACGCCGCAGGGCTTCAACTCAGGCGATCAGTTCTTTACCTATCTCAAGGACGCTTTCGACACGCTCTATGATGAAGGCAAGGATGGCAGCCCGAAGATGATGTCGGTCGGCCTGCATTGCCGCCTCGTCGGTCGCCCCGGACGGGCGGCGGCGCTGAAACGCTTCATCGAATATGTGCTGAAGCACGACAAGGTCTGGATCCCGCGCCGCATCGAGATCGCAGAGCATTGGCACAAACACCATCAGCCGGACGCGCTCTGATGATGTCGCGCGAGGATTTTGTCTCCCGCTTCGGCGGCGTCTTCGAACATTCGCCTTTTATCGCCGAGCGTGCTTATGACGCCGGCAGCGTGACCGAGCCGCTGACGGCATCAGGCGTGCATGCGGCCCTTACGTCCGTCTTCCGCGCGGCAAGCCAAGAGGAACGTCTCGGTGTGCTCAATGCTCATCCCGATCTTGCCGGGCGCTTGGCAATATCAGGCGAACTCACCGAAGACAGCCGCAAGGAGCAGTCCGGCGCCGGTCTCGACCGGCTGAGCCCCGCCGAGCACGCCCGCTTCACCGAACTCAATTCAGCCTATGTCGAAAAATTCGGCTTTCCTTTCATTATTGCGGTCAAGGGGCTCGGCAAGGGCGATATCCTGTCGGCCTTCGAAACACGGATCGGCAATGGTCGCGACGAAGAATTTGCGACCGCGACGGCGCAGGTTGAAAAGATCGCGCTGCTGCGCCTGACATCGATGCTGCCGGAGGCCGAATGAAAGAGCGGCGCGCAATCGACTATCTCAACGAGATGTATGAGGCGGCATCCGAAGCGCTGTCTTTCGTCGGCGGAATGGACGGGGCGGCCTTCGCCGGAGACAAGCTCACCTTCAAGGCGGTTGCCTTTTGTCACTTCACCATAGGCGCCGCGGCGTCCCGCCTGCTGGTGACCCACCCGGAATTTGCCACCGAGCATCCCGATCTGCCCTGGACAAAAATCTGCGGCACCGGCAACCGTATCCTCGAAGACGTCTTCGATCTCAATCCTTCGGACATGTGGGAGGCGACATATCGCACGCTGCCGGAGCTTCTTTCCGGGATCGATGCCGTCCGTAACTGGCATGCTCAAGGCGAGTGAAACCATTGCCCGAATTTCTCGACATTCGCCCGCTCACCAGATCCGGCTTCGCTCCCTTCGGCGAGGTGATCGAAGCCGATCCGGCCTCGATGCGGCTGATCAACGGCGGCACGACCGAACGCTTTCATGCGCTGGCCTCGGCGGAAGCGACGGGCGAGGGCGCGCGCGTCATCATCAATCTCTTTCGCGGCCAGCCGCGCAGCTTCCCTTATCAAGTCGACATGATGGAGCGCCACCCCTTCGGCAGCCAGAGTTTTTCGCCCGTTTCCGGCCGTCCCTTTCTTGTCGTCGTCTCCGAGGATGAGGAGGGGCGTCCTGCCCGGCCGCAGGTGTTTCTCGCACGCGGGGACCAGGGCGTGAACTACCGCCCCAATGTCTGGCATCATCCGCTGATGGCGCTTGGCCAAGCCTCCGATTTCGTGGTTGTCGACCGCGACGGGCCGGGCAACAATCTGGAGGAATTCTTCTTCGAAACCTCCTTCGTCATCAAGGAGCCAGCCCCATGACCGGACTGACCACGCATGTTCTCGATACCGCTCTCGGCAAGCCGGCCGCGGGCCTCAGGATCGATCTTTTCCAGCTCGACGGAGATATCCGCAGACATCTGAAGACGGTCGAGACCAATGCCGATGGCCGGGTCGACGGCGGTCCCATTCTCGTCGGTGAAAATTTCCACGTGGGAATCTACGAACTCGTCTTCCACGTCGGCGAGTATCTGCGCGGCAATGGCACGCCGCTGCCGCATCCGGCCTTCCTCGATCTCGTGCCGATCCGCTTCGGCATTGCCGACGTCACGGCGCATTACCATGTGCCGCTGCTGATTTCGCATTACGGTTATTCCACCTATCGAGGCAGCTGAATGAGGTTTGCCGCAATCGCCGATATCCACGGCAACCATCTGGCGCTCGAAGCGGTGCTTGCGGATATCCGCGCTGAGGGCATCGAGGAGATCGTCAATCTCGGCGATTTCTTCAGCGGGCCGCTGGAGGCCGGCCGGACAGCCGATATCCTGATGCCGCTTGGCCTAACCTCGGTTCGCGGCAATCATGATCGCTATCTGATCGAGCAGGATCCGGCCGCCATGCATGCCTCGGATGGCGCGGCCTATCGGCAATTGACGCCATCCCACCTCGATTGGCTGCGCAGCCTGCCGTTCGATTCCGTCTATCGCGGCGAGGCCTATCTCTGCCACGCGACGCCGAAGGACGACAATCTCTACTGGCTGGAATCGGTTTCGCCGGAGGGCTTCGTCTTTCTGAAATCGATCGAAGCGATCGAGGCGCTGGCGGAAGGCATCGACCTGCCGCTGATCCTCTGCGGCCACAGCCATGTCCCCCGCGCCGTCCGCCTTTCCGACGGCCGCCTGATCGTCAACCCCGGCAGTGTCGGCTGCCCGGCCTATGACGACGTCCTGCCTTATTACCACAAGGTCGAAGCCGGCCATCCGCTGGCCGGCTACGCCATTCTGGAAAAGACGGCTGCGGGATGGACATGGCAGTTCCGAACCGTCGTCTATGACCATATGGCGATGTCGGCACTGGCCGCCGAAAGGGGCCGGGCCGACTGGGCGGGCGCGCTGGCGGCGGGTTGGGTGAGATAGAGCATGATGCCGAAAACTGTGAGCGGTTTTCTCATGGCGTCATGCTCTAACTGTTTAATTTAGAACAGGATTCAGATTTCAGGCCGAACCGGCCTAAAATTTCCGTTCTAGTCCAGACCCGCCTGCGCTCCGATCAATCCTTCTTCGGGGGCGGAGGGACGATCGGCTTTGCTGGGGCTGCGGACGGTGTTGCCGGCCTTACCGGGGGTGCGGCAGGCGTTGCCGGCCTTGCCGGTTTTGCGCCATCGAGATTTCCAAGGAGGGATGAGATGGCATTGTCGCCCTCGAAGCCGGCTTCCTTCAGCAATTTGTCGAGGATCGGTTTGTTGGCCTGGTAGGAGAGGAGCTGGCCGGCCAGTCCTTCGCCGAGGCCGATGCCGTTTTCGCCGCCCGCGCCGTTTCCACGGCCGAGCATGCCACCGGTATCGAAGATCCTGATGTCGGAAATCTTCTCGATCGGCTTGACCGCCTCGGCGAGCGCCTCGGGAATGATGCGGATCCGCTCGCGGGTGATCTCGAACTCGATGATGGCAGCGCTCAGTTTGTTGCGGGCGTCGTTGAGCAATGCCTCGCTCTCGGCCGCGGCCTTGCCGGTTTCGAGAATACCCTTGGCCTTGATGATCGCCGCATCCGCCTCGGCGGTCGCGAGCGTCTTGATAGCCTCGGCCTGGTCGCTTGCCGCCTGTTTTTCGGCCTCGGCGCCGACGGTGACGGCGGTTGCTTCCGTCTCGGCTTTCTTGCGCGCGTCGATCACGGCAATCTGCCTTTCGCGTTCGGCGATCTCGATCGCCTTGGCGGTGCCGACCTTTTCCTCCGCTGCTATCGCCAGCGCGCGGGCCGCTTCCGCAGCCGCCTTCGCTTCGGATTCTTCACGGCTCTTATTGGCGACGGCGATGGCGCTTTCCTGCGCCACGATCTGCAGGTCGCGTTTGGCTTCGGTGTCACGCTGCTGCACGGCGCGGGCGGAATCGATGTTGGCGCTTTCGCGAGCCTGCTTGGCGGCTGCCTCGCGTTCGGCGATCGCCTGTTCGGAAGCGATGCGGGCTTCCTCCTCGGCGCGTTTTGCCGCCTGTTCCTGCTGCGCGGTTTCGGCGCGTGTCGCCGCGGATTTGTTGGCGATGTCGCGTTCCTGGCTGAGCTCGGCTTCCCGCTTCGTCCGCTCGATGGTCAGCGATTGCTGGCGGGCCTCGAGATCCTTCTGGGCAATGGCGACTTCGGTATCGCGAACGATCTCGTTGCGCTCCTTCTTGCGGCCCTCGGTGATGCGGGTCAATGCGGCAAGACCCTGCGCATCGAAGAAGTTGTTGGCGTTGAAATGCTTGATATCGGTTTGGTCGAGGCGCGTCAGGGATACGGATTCGAGTTCGAGACCGTTCGACTGAAGATCGGCGCCGACAGCCTCCTGTACGGCCTTGACGAAATCCATGCGCTGTTCCTGCAGCGCGTCGAGGTTCATTGTTGCGGCCACCGAGCGAAGGCCGTCGACGAACTTCGCTTCGATCAGGATGCGAAGCGCCTCGGCGTCATTGGTCCGGTTGCCGAGCGTCTGGGCGGCAAGCGCAATCGAGGAGGCATCGGGTTTCACGCGCACATAGAACTCGGCGCCGATATCGACGCGCATCCGGTCCTTGGTGATCAACGCATCACCTTCACCGCGGCGAACCTCGAGCCGCAGCGTCTTCAAATTGACCCTGGCGATCGAGTGGAAGATCGGCAGGACGACCGACCCGCCGTCGAGCACGACCTTCTGGCCACCGAGGCCGGTGCGCACATAGGCCTCATCGCGACTGGAGCGTGTGTAAAGAGAGGCGAGGACAAAACCGATGCCGAAGATCAGAACAATCCCAATGCCGGCTGGTAGAATAACGTCGTACATCATTGCTGGTCCCTCAAAGATTGATTGTCCGCATCGGTCGGGTCGACCAGCGCGGGAATGGCAATAAACACGTCTGCCGTGCGATCGACGAGAAGAACCTCAATGCCGATCTTGAGAGGTTCCTGCCCCTTGGCGGCTCTGGCTCTCAGCACATGCCAGTTTCCATGCTGATCCTTGACGCGGACGCGTCCCGGCAGCCCCTGATCGAGCGGGCCGATCGACACTTCGGCGGTTCGGCCGAGGAAACCATCGAGATCGACCACATAGGTTTCGTCGTGCGGCACGATCCGTGCCACGGTCCTGCTCGATGCCCTGACCAGAGGGAAGGTGACCACTATGGCGGGAACGACGGCAATGAAGGCGGGAAGTGGTGCCCAGAAGGCGCCGGCGACGGCCTGTATGGCAAAGCCCGCAATGGCGAAGAAGCCAAGCGCCAGCATCAGCAGAATGAGCAGCGGAACCCCGCCGAGGTTGAGCCAGGACAAGTAGCCTGAAATGCCGTCATGCCCGTGGAAATCCGGTTTTCCCAAAAGCTCCGTGATCGAAAATCCCATGACGGTCGCGAGCATCTCGATTGCGGTCAGGCCGGCCAGGATCGCGGCGGCGATAGCGAAGGGAGCACATTCGGGGGCGAAGAAAAGTCCCATCGGCGTTACCGATTGTCCGCTTTGAAGCGCGCGAGGCGTGCCTCGATCGCCTGTTCGCGGTGCAATCGGTCGAGCTCGTCCAGCTCCGAACTAAGGGCATGTTCGCCTGATGGAACACCGGTCAGCCGCGACACGGCCGCCGCAGCCCTGGCAGCATCGGCGCCCGGCGCCAGCCGGCTGTGACCCGCTGCGGCGCCTTCGGGATGTCTGGCGATGCTGCGCTTGAAGTCGGCAAGGCGAGCGTCCGCCTCGCGGCGCGTGGCGAGCACGGCCTGCAAGGCTTTCTGGCCGTCGTCCAACTGCTCCCTGGCATCGGCCAGTGCCTTATCCAGAGCTGCGATCTGGGATTCGAGATCGATCTGGCGGGCAACGCCGGCCTTTGCCAGGTCATCGCGCCCGGACGAGACAGCGAGGCGGATTTTCGCGTCGAGCGCCTTCATGTCCTCGACGATTTCGTCCTTGCGGCTCTGGATGCGATATTCCTCGGCGCGCGCCTTGCCAAGATCGGTGCGGGCCTCGTCCGCCGCTGCATCGATTTCGCGGATCGCCTGTTCGATGACGGCGATCTTGTTGACGCCTTCCGCCTTGTCGACCGCCGCATTGGCGATGCCGGCAATGAGACGACCCATGCGTGAAAGAATGCCTTCGTTCGTCATGTTTTCCTCCATCCGAGCGGAATTCGGCGTGACGCCGATATGAATCTCGTAGCGATCCTGGCCGGCCACAAGGTAGGCCGGAAAAATACTCTCCCATCCCCTGGAATAACCCGCGACATCGAAGGGTACGGCAACGCGCCCATGCACCGTGGCGATCGTCAGATCCGAGGGGCCCTTGATGGCGAAGAGCTTGTCATCGAGCGGCAGAAGCGGCGGATCGGCGCTCGCGCCGCGATTGGCGGCGAAATCGCGAAGACCGAGTGTCACCAGCCGCGCCGGTAGGCCTGTTTGCTCGCGGACGGTTTCATAGGCAAGCTCATGCAGCACGACGAGGTTGGCGCCCGCCCTGTCGTCGATGCGTTCGCTCAGGATGTCGATCATCCTGCGATAGGCGGCAATAGTATCGTCCAGCGCCTGCCGGGCATGATCATCAGGCGCCAGCGTGTAGCGCAGCAGCGATGGGTGCGGTGTCTTGCCTGTGTTCGCCATAGGACAAAACATAAAGCACCGCTTTGGTGCTTTCAAGATGTCGCGCTAAAAATACAACCTATGTTTAACATGCCGTTAGAAGGATCGACACCGTTTCCGGATCACATTTGCCGATGGAGGAGCCGGCAGCGGATCGGCTCCGCTGCCTATCGGGTGGACGTCTGCGCCTCGCGAATACCGGCGCGGATACGATTGATGATCGTCCATATGAGAAGCAGAGCCACCACAGCCCAAAACCACGACGTCCATGCTGCAAACGTCCCGCCAACCGCGACAAAGATGCCGAGCGCGCCGAAAAGCACGGCACGGTCGCTCTTGCCCAGCGGCCCGTCGTAACGCCGGCTTGCGCCAACCGTTTGACCGAGAATGCCGGTAAATTCCGTCAGCGCGGAGAGGAATATGACTGATATCGCCGGCATCCAACCGTTCGGATCGATGAGGGCAAACGGCACATACAGGGCGACATCCGACACGACATCACCGATCTCGTTCAGATACGCGCCTAAAATGCTCTTCTGCCCATGTTCGCGTGCGAGCATGCCGTCGATGGCATTGAGGCCCATGCGCAGGAGAAACCACACAGGCACCAGCAGGAACCAATGCGGAAGCGGGGCGACGCTCAGAAAAAGGCCAAGTGCAACCGAGACGGCGGCAGCAACCGAAGTCACCTGATTGGCGGTGACGCCTTGTGCCGCAAGCGAGCGCACCAGAGGGCGAAGAATGTTCTGAAATCGAGACTTCAATTGATAAACAGACATGCTACCTCAGTGGAATTTCGTGGCAGTTGAACAGTCTATCCCGGCTCGGGCAGTGCAGATCGTCGTCGCTATGAGGACGGCCGCACTTCATAACGGTTCACGCAAAGGACTTACATTTGCAACTAGACTTTTGCAATGAAAGCAAATCACTGTGCTCACCAATGGATGCAACCTATCCACCCATCAGAATTGGAGAAGACCGTGCTGCAAACTGCCGATAGCGTGCAACCCGCCTCGACGGCCAGACCAATGCATGAATCCGAATTCGCATCGCATGACGGCACCCGACTGTTTTATCGGGCGTGGCCTTCGACGGGCGCTGCAGCGAAGGGCGCGATCATTCTTCTCCATCGCGGCCATGAACATAGCGGCCGCGTCGCCCATCTCCCCACCGAGCTCGGCCTCGATGATTTTGCCTTCTACGCCTGGGACGCGCGCGGCCACGGGCGTTCGCCGGGAGAGCGCGGCTACTCGCCATCCTTTGCGGCCTTGGCGCGTGATCTCGATTGCTTCGTCCGCCATGTTAGCGAGACAAGCGGTATCTCAGTCGAAGACATCGCCGTCATCGCGCAGAGCGTCGGCGCGGTGCTGGCCACCACCTGGGTGCACGATTATGCGCCGCCGATCCGCGCGCTGGTGCTCGCCTCACCGGCCTTCAGCGTCAAGCTCTACGTGCCTTTTGCCAAGGAAGGCATTGCGCTCTGGGAAAAGCTCAAGGGGACATTCTTCGTCAATTCCTATGTCAAGGCGAGGTTTCTGACGCATGATCCCGAGCGCATCGCCTCGTACGAATCCGACCCATTGATATCCAGGCCGATTGCCTCCAACATCCTGGTGCAGCTCTATGAGGCGGCAGCCCGGCTCGTCGCCGATGCCCGCGCGATCACCGTGCCGACCCAGCTGCTGATCTCCGGCAGCGACTGGGTGGTGCGACACGCGCCGCAGCACCGGTTTTACGAAAACCTCGGCAGCCGCATCAAGGAACGGCACGTGCTTGCCGGCTTCTACCATGACACGCTCGGTGAAAAGGACCGCGCGATTGCGCTCGCCGAGGTCCGCCGTTTTATCGAGGCGCGTTTCGCCGAGCCCCGGGCGCCTGCCGATCTTCGCACCGCCCATGTCCAGGGCTATACCAAGGACGAGGCCGACCGGCTCGCGAGCCCGCTTGATGCGACATCCCCACGCGGCATCTACTGGGCGCTCAGCCGCCTCAACATCAAGATCGGCGCTCTGGTGTCCGAAGGCATAAGGACCGGGATCAGGACCGGTTTTGATTCCGGCTCGACGCTCGATTACGTCTACGAGAACAAACCGCGCGGGCTCGGTCCCGGCGGGCGCTTGATCGACAAGGTGTTCCTCGAGGCGATCGGCTGGCGCGGCATCAGGCAGCGCAAGCTGCACTTGCAGGAGCTGATCGACCGCGCGCTGCAGCGCCTGAAAGCCGCCGGCCGCAGTACCCATATGCTCGACATAGCGGCCGGGCACGGCCGCTATGTCCTTGATGCCATCGAGACGGCTGCCGTCCGTCCCGATAGTGCGCGTTTGCAGGACTATTCCGCCATCAACGTCGACGCCGGCAGCAAGAGCATTGCCGCGCGTGGACTGAGTGATTTCGTGAGCTTCCGCCAGCAGGATGCCTTTGACGGCGAGGGGCTGGCGGCAATCACGCCGGCTCCGGATCTCGCCATCGTCTCCGGCCTTTACGAGCTGTTTTCCGACAATGCGATGATCGCCGCTTCGCTCGATGGGATCGCCCGGGCGATGCAGCCCGGCGGTCTGCTCGTCTACACCAACCAGCCATGGCATCCGCAATTGGAGATGATCGCCCGCGCCCTGACCTCGCACCGCGGCGGCGAGGCGTGGGTGATGCGGCGGCGGACGCAAGAGGAAATGGACCAGCTGGTCGCCGCGGCCGGTTTCCGCAAGATCGAGCAGCGCATCGACCAATGGGGCATTTTCACCGTCTCGCTGGCCGAGAGAGTCTGAGGGCAAAGCGTGGAGAAGGCACGTTCAACTTTTTCCTGGACAGCGCCGGTCCCGAAGCGGGCGGCGCTCTGGCTCGCCTTCCTGGCGCCGCTCTTCTATCTGAGCTATGGCGGCGCCAATTGGCTGGCATCGCAACGCGCTCATGTGCCGAACGTCGCCTTCGCATGGGAAAGCGCCATTCCGTTCCTCGGATGGACGATCATTCCATATTGGTCGATCAATCTGTTCTATGCACTCTGCCTGTTCATCAACACGACGCCGCGCGATGTGGATCGGCTGGCGAGACGTTATCTGACGATCCAGATCGTCGCCGTCGCCTGCTTTATCGCGTTTCCGCTCGAGGCGACCTTCGTGCGGCCGGCAACGAGCGGCTTGCCGGGTTTCATGTTCGCCGTCCTCGGCGGCTTCGATAAGCCGTTCAACCAGGCGCCGTCGCTGCATATCGCGCTCCTGGTGGTGATCTGGGATCATCTGCGCGGGCGGTTGCCGCGCAAGGCACGACTTCTCTGGCACGTCTGGTGCTTCCTGATCGGTGCCTCCGTGCTGACCACGTGGCAGCATCAGGTCATCGACATACCCACCGGCATGCTGCTCGGTCTGTTTGCCGCCTGGCTTTTTCCGCGCGATGCCGGTTCGCCGCTGGCGAATTTGACGATGAGCGGCGATCCAAAGTCGCGCCGTCTCGGCTTCTATTATCTGTGCGGTGCCATCGCATTTCTCGGCCTTGCAGCGCTCTGCACGCCTTTATCGGCAGCAGCGCTTCTGTTGCTCTGGCCGGCTGTTGCGCTGGCGATCGTCGCAGTCGGATATTTCGGCGCCGGCCCGCAAATATTCCAGAAACGCGTCGATGGCCGGGCCACGCTTGCCAGCCGCTGGCTGCTCGCACCCTACCGGCTCGGCGCTCTCATCAACATTCGGCTCTGGACCCGGAGAATGCCGGCATCGGTGGTGATCACCGACGGCGTCCATCTCGGTCGTTTTCCGCGTCGCAACGAGGCCGACCGCTTTACCACGGTGATCGATATGACCGGCGAACTTCAGCGCCCGGGCGCGACGCGCGCGCGCTGGTGCAGCTTTCCCGCCCTTGATCTGACAGCCCTCGACAAGATCCAGACGCTTGCCGCGGCAAACCTCATCGAGACCGAGCGCCAGCACGGACCGGTCCTCGTCTGCTGTGCGCTCGGTTTCCAGCGGAGCGCCTGCGTCATCGTGCGTTGGCTGCTCATCACCAGGCGTTGCGAAGATCCAGCCGAAGCCGTGCGGCGGATCGAACGGGCAGGGCGGCGTGTTCATCTGCCCGTGGAAAGTATCCATGCCGTGACGGAGGGCTTGCAATGACGCAGTGGAATGCCACGGCGTCGGCGGCTGCGCGAAATCTCGGCCGCAATTCGATCTGCTGTGGCCTGGCAG
The DNA here is from genome assembly GCF_028994275.1 of Rhizobium binxianense. Lineage (NCBI taxonomy): Bacteria > Pseudomonadati > Pseudomonadota > Alphaproteobacteria > Hyphomicrobiales > Rhizobiaceae > Rhizobium > Rhizobium binxianense. Next base: position 3,005,039 of record NZ_CP118713.1, on the reverse strand, counting down.
CGCTGCTGCCACTGATTGCCGGCCCGATCGCCGTGGGATATCGCGGCTTCGTTCCATCGCTCGGCTGGCTCTTGATGCTCGTATTCTGCGTGCTAGTCCTTGCGCTGGCGGTCCATCTCCTCTTCGATGCGCTGCTGTTTCGCCTTGCGTCGAGCCATGAGACGGAGGCCGCCGGCCTTGCCGCCGTCGACGACCTGTTGTCCCGGATGCAGCTTCGCAAGCCTGGCAGGACGCCGCCCAGCCTGGAGAGGCGGATTGCCGGGTCGCGCCGCATTGTCTGGGGGCAGCGTTTTGCCCTCGCCATCTGTCTGGTGATTTTCGCGATCCTTCTATTCAATGCGAACGACGGCCTGCCGCGATGCTGAATCGCCTGCGGTCGATATAAGCGCTCGCCGTGCGTGTCTGGCAGGTTATTGCCGCCCGTCGATGATCGAAGAATTCACATCGTTGATGTCGCGCTTGCCGCACAGCGCCATGGTGATGTCCATCTCCTTGCGGATGATGCCGAGCGCCAGCGACACGCCTTGCTTGCCCATGGCGCCGAGACCATAGAGGAAAGGACGGCCGATATACGTGCCCTTGGCACCGAGCGCTACCGCCTTCAGCACGTCCTGGCCGGAGCGGATGCCGCCATCGAGATGGACCTCGATATTGTCGCCGACGGCATCGACGATCTTCGGCAGCATGCTGATCGAGGAGGGCGCGCCATCAAGCTGGCGGCCGCCGTGATTGGAGACGATGATCGCGTCCGCGCCGGTATCGACGGCTGCCTTGGCATCTTCCGGATCGAGTATGCCCTTGATGATCAGCGGGCCGCCCCATTGCTCCTTGATCCAGGCGACGTCAGCCCAGGACAGCCGCGGGTCGAATTGCTCGTGCGCGAACGTGGATACGGAGGCGACATTGGTGACATTTTTCGCATGACCGACGATGTTGCCGTAGTATCGGCGCTTCGTCTGCAGCATATCAAGGCACCAGAACGGCCGCATCGCCATCTGCCAGATATGTTTCGCGGTTAATTTCGGTGGGGCTGAGAGGCCGTTGCGCAGGTCCTTGTGGCGCTGGCCGAGGATCTGCAGGTCGGCCGTCAGCACCAGCGCCGAACATTTGGCGGCCTTGGCGCGACGGATGAGGTCGAGGACGAAATCCTTGTCCCTCATCACGTAAAGCTGGAACCAGAAGGGACGCGTCGTTGCTGAGGCGACGTCCTCGATCGAGCAGATGCTCATCGTCGAAAGCGTGAAGGGAACGCCGAATTCTTCCGCCGCGCGCGCCGCCAGCATCTCGCCGTCGGCATGCTGCATACCGGTCATACCGGTCGGCGCGAGCGCCACCGGCATCGACACTTTCTGGCCGATCATCGTCGTTTCCAGCGTGCGGTTGCTCATGTCGACCAGCACGCGCTGGCGCAACTTGATCCGGCTGAAATCGCTTTCGTTCGCGGCATAGGTCGACTCCGTCCAGGAGCCTGAATCCGCATAGTCGAAAAACATCTTCGGAACGCGGCGCCGGGCGAGCTTCTTCAGGTCGGCGATGGTGAGCGGAGTGGCCATGAATGGAACCTTCACATCTGAACGCGGCTATCGGCGTAACATGAAATTCGGAAGGGCGTTATGGGAAACTAGAGCCTTTCCGGGTAGATTGAAGCATTCTGCCGGAGCAGGTTTTCTTCAGGGCAAAGGCGATTGGCGACGGGCATACCCAGGGTACGTCCGAGCCGATCGCCTTTGATCCTGGCGAAAAGATGCCCGGCCCTCCGGGTTGGCTGAAACGGGCCGGCTGATCGACCGGCCGGCTTGGCCGTAGAACTGGGCTACGATGCGCGCCGGCCGGTCGACTATCCGACGCCGTTTGAGCCAACAGAATGCTTCAATCTAATACGGAAAGGCTCTAGCCGCGTCAGACAGCTTACACGGTCCCGCTTTGGGGGCAGCCGATATCGTCAAAGCCCTGCTTTCAAGGCAATACCGGCCACGTAGGTCTCGGCGATCGCCCGGTCGTCGCCCATCGTCTGCAAGAGGAAGAGTTCCTCGGGCAGCGTCTTCACCACTTCCATCTTCAGCGCCATGGCCGGGGTCGCGGTCGCATCGAGGACGACGAGATCGGCTTCGGTGCCGGGTTCCAATGTGCCGATCCGGTCCGTCAGCGACAGCGCCTCGGCATTGCCGCGGGTCATCAGGTAATAGCTTTCCAGCGGGTTCAGCCGTTCGCCGAGCAACTGCTGGATCTTGTAGGCCTCATCCATGGTCTTCAGCATCGAATAGCTGGAGCCGCCGCCGATATCGGTCGCCACGCCAATGCGGACCGGCTTTTCACGTCGTGCCAGCGCCTTCAACGGAAACAGGCCGGAGCCGAGGAAGAGGTTCGAGGTCGGGCAGTGGACGGCAACGGCGCCCGTCTCGCTCATGACATCGGCTTCACGCTCGGACAGGTGGATGGCGTGGCCGAAGAGGCTCTTCGGTCCGAGCAGGCCGTAGCGGGCGTAGATGTCGGTATAGTCGATCGCCTCGGGATAGAGCTCACAGGTGAATTTGATCTCGTCGTGGTTTTCCGAAAGATGCGTCTGGATGTGCAGGTCGGGAAATTCGCGGACGAGAGCTGATGTCGCTTCCATCTGCGCCGGCGTCGAGGTGATGGCGAAGCGCGGGGTGATGGCGACGTGGTTGCGGCCCTTGCCGTGCCAGTCCGCGATCACCTGGCGGGTCTCGTCGTAACCCATCTCCGGCGTGTCGAGCAGGCCCTGCGGGGCGTTGCGGTCCATCATCACCTTGCCGCCGACCATGCGCATATTGCGCTTCATCGCCTCGGCGAAGAAGGCATCGGCCGAGGTCTTGTGCACGGAGCAATAGGCAACTGCCGTCGTCGTGCCGTGGCGGATCAGCTCGTCGTAGAAATGCGTGGCGATCCTTTCAGCATGCGCGCTTTCGACGAACCGGCATTCCTCGGGGAAGGTGTAGCTGTTCAACCATTCGAGCAGGTTGGCGGCATAGGAGGCGATGACCTGCATCTGCGGAAAATGCAGGTGCATGTCGATGAAGCCGGGCATGATCAGATGCGGACGATGGTCGATCTCGGCCGTGCCTTCGGCTGTTTTTGCCTTGACCTCGGCATAAGGGCCGACCGCTGCGATCAGCCCGTCCGTGATCAGCAGGCCGCCATCCTCCTCGTAGAGATAGCTTTGGCTGTCGGTCAGGCTCAGCGGCGCGCGGTGGAAGGACAGCAGGCGGCCGCGCAGGAGTGTTGTCGTCATTGTTTCTTGCCTTCGACTGCGCTTTCGAACCAGGCGACGAGCAGCTTGCGTTCGTCAGGCGTAATATCGGTGATGTTGCCCGGCGGCATGGCATGGCTGCGGCCCGCCTGTATATAGATTTCGCGGGCATGGGCGGCGATTTCCGCGTCATTTTCGAGCATTACGCCCTTCGGCGGGCGGACGATGCCCTCATAGACGGGCTCGGCCGAATGGCACATGGAACAGCGTGTCGAGACCAACTGCTTGACGGCCGGAAAATGCGGATCGCCGGCGAATTGCTGGAAGGCGGGGGCGACGGCTGCCGCATCCGTTTCGCCGGTCAGCAGCTTCGGCACGGTCGAAAGCCACATGATCAGGATGAAAAGGATGACGGTGACGATCCAGGTCCAGGTCGGCCGCCCTTTTCTTGCATGGGTGGTGTTGAACCAGTGGCGGATGGTGACGCCCATCAGGAAGACCAGGGCGGCGATCACCCAGTTGAACGCCGTGCCGAAGGCCAGCGGATAGTGGTTCGACAGCATGAAGAAGATGACGGGCAGCGTCAGGTAGTTGTTGTGCAGCGAACGCTGCTTGGCGACCTGCCCGTATTTCGGATCGGGCGTCCGCCCGGCGATGAGATCGGCAACGACGATCTTCTGGTTCGGGATGATGGTCATGAAGACGTTGGCCGACATGATCGTCGCGGTGAAGGCGCCGAGATGCAGGAAGGCGGCACGGCCGGTGAAAAGCTGCGTATATCCCCAGGCCATGAAGACGAGCACGACATAGAGCACCGCCATCAGCCCCCAGGTGTTGCGCCCAAGCGGAGATTTGCAGAGCAGATCATAGACGATCCAGCCGAAAATGAGCGATGCCAGCGAGATCAGGATCGCCACCGGCGGGCTGATATCGAGCACATGCCGGTCGATGAGGAAGAGATCGGCGCCGCCGTAATAGACGATGCAGAGCATCAGGAAGCCTGATATCCAGGTGAAATAGCTCTCATATTTGAACCAGGTCAGGTGCTCCGGCATTTGCGCGGGCGCCACCAGATATTTCTGGATATGATAGAAGCCGCCGCCATGGACCTGCCATTCCTCGCCATAGGCGCCGGGCGGCAGATGCGGGCGTTTCACCAGCCCGAGATCGAGCGCGATGAAATAGAAGGACGATCCGATCCAGGCGATCGCGGTAATGACATGGAACCAGCGCGCCGCGAAGGCGAGCCATTCCCATGCTATGGCATATTCATACATCGAGTTCCCCTATCTTCCTCCGACTCGTGACATTGCGGAAATTTTGGCGGGGAGGGAAGAGGAGATTGAAAGACTGCACATGCGAACTGATTTCCGCAACGGTGGCGAGGCCGAAGGAGCAATGGAATGATTACCGCGCTCTACAGCGATCAGTTCATCGCCGATAACGCGCCGATGGACCGGCGGCTTGCCGCGCTCATTCTGTCGCGCGGCCACCGCGTCGGCTATATCGCTTCTGGCCCGGAGCCGCAGCGGGAGTTTTTCAACGAGAAACGGCAGTATTATCTCCGCTACGGGCTTTCCCTCGATCTCTTCCTCGATCTCGACGCGCTTTCCGGTGAGGAGGAGATCGGCCGGCTGTTTTCCTGTAGCGCCATTCATCTCACCGGCGGCCACACCGGCGATTTTCTGAGACGGCTGCGCCGAAGCGGCATGCTGGAGAAGCTGCGCGGATGGTCACGTGACGACGGTATTCTCGTCGGAACCAGTGCCGGGGCGATTTTGATGACGCCGACGATCGCCGCAGACGCGCTCTTTTCCGGCGGTTCCCCTGATGCGGTGCGGGATGGCGCGGCTCTCGATCTGGTACCCTTCGAGTTCTTTCCGCATCTGAACGACGATCCCGACTATCTCCCCGCGCTGCTGCGCTACAGCGAGACGACGGCAAATTCCATTCTCGCCTGCCAGGACGGCGAGGGTCTCATCCTCGGCAACGGGCTCGTCGAAATCTTTGGCGCTCCGCTGATGATTTCCGCCGGTTTTGCCGAAGCTGCCGATCGCGGCCGGATCGCCGATCTGCTGTGCCGTGCCTAAAAGCTGCCGAGAAGACTGTGCATTATCCCCGTCTTGTACTCGGTCTGCTATTATAGCGAACCTTGAAACGACGACGACTCGATTACAGTTATGTTTAAGGCCGCCGGAATAAATAAGAAACGTTAGATCATCGGCGGCGCATTCATCAACGGAGAAGATGCCCATGCGCAGCATTCTGACGTGTGTGATGATTGCGTATGCGTCGCTGGCGACGGCTCACGACGCACCTTCCGGATGGAGTTATGACCCCTATTGTTGCAACGGCGACAGTCATAATGGTGATTGCCAAATGATCCCTTCGAAAAGCGTGGCGGTGACGCCGGGCGGATATCGTGTAACCCTGCTGCCGGGCGACCACCGGCTGGTCACGCATGCTCATGTCTTCCTGCTGCCGATGACGAAGGCGATGCAATCCGGCGACAACGACTATCATCTCTGCCTGTTCCCAAACGAAGATACGCCGCGCTGTTTCTATGCGCCGGAAATGGGATATTGACGTTTGGCCACAGTATCGGACCCGGCTGTTGAGCCGGGTCCGGTCATGACGGGAAGCATTTCCGTCTTTCTTCGAATCACGAAAATGCTCTCTCTTTGTTTTCCGCGCAATTCCCGGCAAAAGCGTTTCACGCTTTGCCTGGCAAAACCGCTTCACCCCTTTCCAGGAATTGCTCTAGTTTCCAGCGATCTTCATCTCGTCGAGGATCCAATTGCGGAAGGCCTTGATCTTCGGCACGTTGCGGCGGTTTTCCGGATAGACGAGCCAGTAGGCCTTGCCGTCGCTGCGCGTCAGTTCGAAGGGCTGGTAGAGCCGGCCAAGGGCGATCTCGGCCGCATAGAAGGCCGGATGGAGGATGGCGACGCCGTGGCCGGCGATGGCCGCATCGGCTTCCACAGCCTGGGAGCCGAGCTGGTTGCGCGGGCGGCGATCGAGATCCGTCTCGGTGACGCCGGCTGCCTCGAACCATTGTTTCCACCAGATGTCGCCGGCGTCGAAGAGATCGAAGTTCAGGAGATCGCGCGGCTCCTTGATGCCGCCTGCCGATTCCGCCAGCTTCGGGCTCAGCATTGGGGTGAACTCCAGGCCCATCAGCCGGTGCAGCACCAGCCCCGGCCAGTTGCCGTCGCCCCAGCGGATGCCGACATCGATCTGCTCGCGGGTAAAATCGATGATGTCGGAGCTCGCCTGAAAGCGCACCGCGATCGCCGGATGCTTCAAGTGGAAAGAGCCGAGGCGCGGCGCCAGCCATTTCGAGGCGAAGGTATGGGTCGAACTGATGGCGAGCGTGCCTTCGACGCTGTCGCGCGCCGTCGCCATCGCGTCGTGCAGCATGTCAAAGGCTTCGGTCACCTTCGGCGCCAGCCGCTCGCCGGTCTCCGTCAGGGCGATCTGACGGGGACGGCGCAGGAAGAGCGGCTCGCCGACATTCTCCTCCAAGAGCTTGATCTGGTAGCTGACGGCCGTCTGCGTCATGCCGAGTTCGTCGCCCGCCTTGGTGAAACTTCCCAGCCGGGCAGCGGCCTCGAAGACGCGCAGCGCATTCAGCGGGAATTGTTTGGAGAGTTTCATGGATAAGTTCTCTTGATGTAGGCAGACGGTCGTTCGATTGGAATTGCAGCATTTTTGGCTGCAAACTGCAACTCATACCATCAAACCATTGAGGTGATGTCATGGATTGCTATTTTATCGAACAGAGCCCGCCGCAGCCGACCATCGGAATTTTCAGGCGCATCGGCGGTCGGCTGGCGCGGAGCTGGCGCATGCCCAGCCTCGATCTCGACACGGTGCCGGATCGCGTCAAGCGCGATCTCGGTTTCCTCGACGGGCGCGATCCCTATTACGAGGACGAGCGCATGCGGTAGGCAGCGAGCGCCGTCAGGATCTCGGCGGCAGTCATGGCGGCGATCACCTCAGGGCGCTTGTCCCTGACTTCAGAGCCGCCGATCGGCAGCGTCAGCCGCTCCAACCAGCCGCGCTCTCCGCTGCCCTCGCGGGAAAGCCAGCTTGCGAAAGTGGCGCGTTTGGTCGCCGAGCCGATCATGCCGGTATAGGCGAGGTCGGTCCGCTCCAGCGCCTCGCGGGCAATGAGGAAGTCCAGCGCATGGTCGTGTGTCAGGATGATCACCGCGCCGCCGGCCGCAATATCCTTCACCAGTGCTTCCGGCATCGGCACGAGCCGCGTCTTGGTTTCATCCGGCAGATTGGCGAGTTCTTCCTGCCGCGTCTCGACGACCGTCACCGACAGCGGCAGCGGCGCCAAGGCCGCGGCCAGCGCCCGGCCGACATGACCGGCGCCGAAGAGATAGACCTGCGGCAGACACTCGATCTCACTGGTTCGCCTGGCTTCGATTTCTTCGGCGACCGCCTGTGTCATCCGGCGAAACCGCAATTGCGTGCGCCCGCCGCAGCACTGGCCGATGTCGGGGCCGAGTGGGATATCCATCTCCGCCATTCCGCCGGTTCCCGCCAGCATCTCCCGCGCATTGCCGATCGCCATGAACTCGAACTGGCCGCCGCCGATCGTGCCCCATAAGGCGGTTGGCGATACCAGCATGAAGGTGCCGGCCTCACGCGGGGTGGAGCCTTGCGTGCTGGTGATGTCGATGAGGATGCTGTCCGGGTGGGCGGCGATGAAGCTGGAGAGGTCGGTCATGGGTGGAGGGCCGATGGGTTGGCCGCCGAGGCCAACAAACGAGCCGGACGCGTTTCCATCTGCTACACCCGCTTCATCCGCTCGACCGCCATCAGCACCCGTTCCGGCGTCGCCGGCGCGTCCAGCCTCGGGCAGACCTTGTAGTCGGCGACACTTGCCACCGCCATCGACAGGGCCTCCAGCACTGAGATCGCCAGCATGAAGGGTGGTTCGCCGACGGCCTTGGAGCGGCCGATGGTGGCCTCGGTGTTCTCCGACCACTCGGCGAGGCGCACGTTGAAGATTTTCGGGCGGTCGGAGGCGAGCGGAATCTTGTAGGTCGAGGGCGCATGGGTGCGCAGCCGGCCCTTGGCATCCCACCAGAGCTCTTCGGTCGTCAGCCAGCCCATGCCCTGCACGAAGGCGCCCTCGACCTGGCCGAGGTCGATCGCCGGGTTCAGCGAGCGGCCGACATCGTGGAGGATGTCGGTGCGGTCGATCAGATATTCGCCGGTCAGCGTGTCGATCGACACTTCGGTGCAGGCGGCGCCGTAGGCGAAATAGTAGAAGGGCGTGCCGCGGCCGGCCTTGCGGTCCCAGTGGATCTTCGGCGTCTTGTAGAAGCCGGCGGCGGAAAGCTGGACGCGGGCGAAATAGGCCTGCTTGATGAAATCGGGGAAGGGGATCTCGATTTCGCCGACACGCACCCGGTTCGGCAGGAAGACGACGTCGGCGGGGCCAACGTCCCATTTTTCGGCGGCGAAGGCCACCAGCCGTTCCTTGATCTGGCGGGCGGCGTCGAAGGCTGCCATGCCGTTCAGGTCGGAACCGGAGGAAGCGGCGGTGGCCGAGGTGTTCGGCACCTTGGCCGTCGTCGTCGCGGTGATCTTCACCCGGTCGATATCGACCTGGAAGCTGTCGGCCAGCACCTGCGCCACCTTGGTGTAGAGGCCCTGGCCCATTTCGGTGCCGCCATGGTTCAGGTGGATCGAGCCGTCCTGGTAGATGTGGACGAGGGCGCCGGCCTGGTTGAAGGCGGTCATCGTGAAGGAGATGCCGAATTTGACCGGCGTCAGCGCGATGCCCTTTCTGATATAGCGGCTGTCGCGGTTGAAGGCGATGATGGCATTGCGCCGCGCCCGGTATTCGGCGGTTTCCTCGAGCTCCTCGACGACACGGGCGATGATATTGTCCTCGACCTCTTGGTGGTAAGGCGTGAGCGTGCGCCCGGAGCCCGGCTGGCCGTAGAAATTCAGCTTGCGGACATCGAGCGGATCCTTGCCGAGGGCATAGGCGATCTCCTCGATGAATCGCTCGGCGCCGAGCATGCCCTGCGGGCCGCCGAAACCGCGGAAGGCGGTGTTGGAAACGGTGTGGGTTTTCAGTGGCTTTGAGACCAGGTGCACATGCGGGTAGAAATAGCTGGAATCGGCATGGAAGAGGGCTCTGTCGGTTACTGGTCCCGACAGGTCGGAGGAGAAGCCGCAGCGCGCCGCATAGGTGGCGTCGACCGCGTGGATGCGGCCATCGGCATCGAAGCCCACCTCGTAATCGACGAGGAAATCGTGGCGCTTGCCGGTGGCGCTCATGTCCTCGTCGCGGTCCGGGCGGAATTTGATGGCGCGGCCGAGCTTCTTGGCGGCGATGGCGGCGAGGGCTGCGAACTGGTTGCCCTGCGTCTCCTTGCCGCCGAAGCCGCCGCCCATGCGGCGGACATTGACGGTCACGGCATTGGAAGGGATATCGAGCACATGGCCGACGATATGCTGGATCTCGCTCGGATGCTGCGTCGAGGACCAGACGGTCACCTCGTCGTCCTCGCCGGGGATCGCCGCGGCGATATGACCTTCGAGGTAGAAATGCTCCTGGCCGCCGATGCGCATCTGACCTTTCAGACGCATGGCGGCATTCGTCATTTCCGTTTCCGGCTCGCCGCGCCGGAGCGTCATTGGGGTGATGACTAGCGGGCTGCCATTGGCCAGTGCCCCGTCGATATCGCTCCAGTGCGGCAGGTCGCGATAGTCGATCTTTGCCAGCCGCGCGGCGCGGCGGGCGGCATCCCGCGTCTCGGCGATGACGGCAAAGATCGGCTGGCCGTGGAACTGAACCAAAGTCTCGGCCAGCAGCGGCTCGTCATGGCTGCCGTTGGAACTGACATCGTTGACGCCGGGCACGTCCTTGCCGGTGAAGACCCAGACGACGCCGGGATAGGCGGCGACTTCGGACAGGTCGATGCCGGTGATTTCGGCATGCGCCCGGTCGGAGAGGCCGAGGGCGCCGTGCAGAAGGCCGGCGGGTTCGGGGATGTCGTCGATATAATCGGCGGTTCCGGTGACGTGCTTATGCGCTGAATCATGGCGCAGCGAGCCGTGCATGGGGCCTGATATGATGGCCTTGCGGTCTTCAAAGGTGGACTTGTCCATTAGCGGTGTCCTTCGAGTATGACGAAGGGGAGTGTCGTTGCCTCATACTCCCTCATTCCTGTGCTCGTCACAGGAATCCAGCCACCGCGCGTCGGCGCGGGGAATGACTCATATGACGGCAAAGTAAGGTCTCCCGCGCCCAAGGACTTGGGCGCTCTGGATTCCTGTGACAAGCACAGGAATGAGGGAGGGGAGGCGACCGCGACCGTTCCCATCGAAGCCTGCGACCAGGTCTTGGAGATCAGGCTGAAGATCGATTTTTCCATCACGCCACCTCCTCGAACCGCTTCAGTTCGGCCGGCGCGCCGACGGTCTCTAGATAGAACCGCGTCAACAGGTTCTTTGCCGTCAGTTGCCGGTATTCGGCCGTAGCGCGCCAGTCGGTGAGCGGCTGGTAGTCGGCGTCGAAGGCGGGGCGGGCGGCCTCGATCGTCGCTTCCGTCCAGGGTTTGCCGATCAGTTCGGCCTCCACCGTGCGGGCGCGTTTCGGTGTTGCCGCCATGCCGCCGAAGGCGATGCGGATCTCGGTGATCACCTCGGCGTCGTCGAGCGTCAGCAGGAAGGCGCCGAGCACGGCGGTGATGTCCTCGTCGCGGCGCTTGGTGATCTTGTAGGCGGCAAAGTGGCTGGTTGCCTTGGGATAGGGCACGAAGACGCTTTCGACGAATTCGCCGGGTTTCCGGTCTTGTTGGCCATAGGCGATGAAGAAATCCTCGAGCGGCATTCTGCGCTGGCCTTGCAGGGACCGCAGCGTCAGCGTCGCGCCGAGCGCGATCAGCGGCGGCGGACTGTCGCCGATCGGCGAGCCGTTGGCGATATTACCGCCGATCGTGCCCATGTTGCGCACCTGTTCGCCGCCGATGCGATCGATCAGCCGCCCGAGCGCCGGGATTTTCCTGGAAAGCGCCTCGAAGGCTCTGGTGTAGCTGACACCGGCGCCGAGGGTAACGCCGTCATCGCCTTCCGTGACCGATTGCAGTTCGCTCAAGTGATTGATGAAGACGACCGGGCTCAGCTTGCGCATCTGCTTTGTCACCCAGAGGCCGACATCGGTCGAGCCGGCGACCACAATGGCGCCGGGCTCCTGCGCGAGGATTTCGGCGAGCGCCTGGAGCGAAGCCGGCACGATCAGCCGGTCTTCGCCGCTCGCAATCCTGATCGTGCCGCTCGCCTGCATGGCCCAGAGCCGCGCGATGATTTCCGAACGCGTCCGCTCCAGCGGGTCGAAGAGCGCGCTCGGCCGCATCTGGCTCACCTGCTCGGCCGCCTTGACGATCGGCTCGTAGCCCGTGCAGCGACAGAGATTGCCTTGCAGCGCCTTTTCGATTTCCTGACGGTTTGGCTTTTCCTTCGTCAGCCAAAGGCCGTAGAGCGACATGACGAAGCCGGGCGTGCAGAAGCCGCATTGCGAGCCATGGCAATCCACAAGTGCCTGCTGCACCGGATGCAGCGCGCCGTCGCGGCCTGTCAGGTGCTCGACGGTCACCACATGGGTGGCGTGCAGCGAGCCCATGAAACGGATACAGGCATTGACGGATTCGTAGGCGAGCTTGCCATCGGCCAGCCTGCCGACGAGCACGGTGCAGGCGCCGCAATCGCCTTCCGCGCATCCTTCTTTGGTGCCCGTCAGCCGTCGCTTCAACCGCAGAAAATCGAGAAGCGTCTCGGTCGGCCCGACATCGGTGAGCGCGATGTCTTCGCCATTAAGGATGAAGCGGATGCTGTCGTTCATGATAGTCCCGGTTGTTTTTTCCAAATGGTTAAGCCGCCGTCCAGCCACCGTCAATCGAGATGTGGGTTCCGGTCACCTGGCGGGCGGCGTCGCTGGCGAGGTAAAGCGACAGTGCGCCGATCTCCTCGGCCTTGACGAATTCACGGGTCGGCTGCGCCTTGAGGATGACCTCACTCTTCACCTGTTCCTCGGTCATGCCGCGCGCCTTGGCGGTATCCGGGATCTGCTTCTCGACCAGCGGCGTCAGCACATAGCCGGGGCAGATGGCATTCACCGTCACGCCGAACTCGGCAAGCTCAAGGGCTGCCGTCTTCGTCAGGCCCAATATACCATGTTTTGCCGCGACATAGGCGGATTTGAACGGGGAGGCGACGAGCCCGTGGGCCGAGGCGATGTTGATGATGCGGCCATGCTTCTTCGCCTTCATCAGCGGAATGGCGGCGCGCATGGTGTGGAAAGAGCTCGACAGATTGATGGCGATGATCTGGTCCCATTTCTCGATCGGGAAATCCTCGATCTTCTCAACATGCTGGATGCCAGCATTGTTGACCAGGACGTCGACGCTGCCGAAGGTCTCGGCAGCCGTTTCGATCAGGTCGGCGATCTCGGCGGGCTTCGTCATATCGGCCGGATGATAGAGCGCCCGGCCTTTGGACACTGATTCAAGCCGCGCGACGATCGCCTTGATTTCATCGGCATTTCCGAAACCGTTGATGACGACGTTGTCGCCGGTTTCGGCGAAGGCCGTGGCGATCGCAAGGCCGATGCCGCTGGTGGAGCCGGTGACGACGACTGTTCTGCTCATGCTGTTTCTCCCGAGATCGCGATGCTGCGTTGCAACGTTAGGGGCGAGGTTATGCCTAAAGCCCGCGGGCTGGCAATTCCGCTTTATTCGCTTTTCTCGCTTGCATCCGTGTCCTATTGATTTGTCACGACAATCGACATGGAGCATTTCGGTTTTTCTCCGAATCACGGAAATGCTCTATCTCTTTGTTTCACGCAATTCCGGACGCAAACCGCTGCGCACTTTTGCTGGAATTGCTCTAGCGGGAGGGTTTTCATGAGCGGATATGTTCTGGCGATCGATCAGGGAACGACATCGACGCGGGCGATCGTTTTCGATGGCGACATGCATGTCGCCGGCAAGGGCCAGAAGGAATTCACTCAGATCTATCCACGCTCCGGCTGGGTCGAACACGATCCCGAGGAGATCTGGGATTCGGTCGTCTCCACCGTCCATATGGCGTTGCGCGAGGCTGGAATCACGGCCAAGGATATTGCCGCGCTGGGCATCACCAACCAGCGCGAAACGGTGGTCGTCTGGGAGCGCGGGACGGGCCGGCCGATCCAGAACGCCATCGTCTGGCAGGACCGGCGCACGGCAAGCTATTGCGACAATCTGAAACGGCAGGATCTCGAGCGGCTGTTCACGAAGAAGACCGGCCTGATCCTTGATCCCTATTTTTCCGGCACGAAACTTTCCTGGATGCTCGCCAATGTGAAGGGTGCCAGGGCGCGTGCTGCCAAAGGCGATCTGTGCTTCGGCACGATCGACACCTTCCTGATTTGGCGGCTGACCGGCGGCAAGAGTTTCGTCACCGATGCCACCAATGCCTCACGCACGCTGATGTACAATATCGCCGAGAACGCCTGGGACGAGGATCTGCTCGATATACTGCGAGTCCCGGCAGCCATGTTGCCGGAGGTCAAGGACTGCGCCGCCGAATTCGGCATGGTCGATCCCGATATCTTCGGCGCCGCGATCCCGATCCTCGGTGTTGCCGGTGACCAGCAGGCGGCAACCGTCGGCCAGGCGTGTTTTCAGCCAGGCATGCTGAAATCGACCTACGGCACCGGCTGTTTCGCGCTGCTGAACACCGGCGCAGATATGGTGCGTTCGAAAAACCGGCTGCTGACCACGATTGCCTATCGCCTGAACGGCGAGACGACCTATGCGCTTGAAGGGTCGATCTTCATCGCCGGTGCCGCCGTGCAGTGGCTGCGTGACGGGCTCGGCATCATCGGCAAGGCCGGCGATACCAACGCGCTGGCTGAAAAGGCCGACCCGACGCAGGAGGTCTATCTCGTGCCCGCCTTCACCGGCCTCGGCGCACCGCATTGGGATGCCAAGGCGCGTGGCGCGATCTTCGGGCTGACGCGCAACAGCGGCCCGGCGGAGCTTTCCAGGGCGGCGCTTGAAGCCGTCTGCTACCAGACCCGTGATCTGCTCGATGCCATGCAGAAGGACTGGAAGAACGGCGGCGACGACACGGTGCTGCGCGTCGACGGCGGCATGGTCGCCTCCGACTGGACGATGCAGCGGCTTGCCGACCTGCTCGACGCGCCGGTCGACCGTCCGGTCATTCTCGAAACGACGGCACTCGGTGCGGCCTGGCTCGCCGGCAGCCGGGCAGGGGTTTGGCCGGATAGGGACGGTTTCTCGGCCACGTGGAAACGGGATCGGCGGTTCGAGCCCGACATGGACGAGAAGCTGCGGGCGGCAAAGCTCAAGGGCTGGAAGAATGCGGTGAAGCGGACGCTGAGCGAAATCTGAGGGATCTTCCATGCTGACCGAACCGCCGATACTAGTGCCGCCGCGGCTTAAGGCGGGCGACAAAATACGCTTCGTTTCACCCGCCAGTACGCCGGAGAAGGAAGCAGTCCTGGCGCGGGCAAAGGTGCTGGAAAGCTGGGGCTTCCATGTCGATTTTGGATCGCATGCCTTCGACAAATTCGGCTATCTCGCCGGTAGAGACGAGGACCGGCTGGCCGATCTCAACGAAGCGCTGAGAGACCCCGAGGTGCGCGCGATTTTTGCGACGCGCGGCGGCAAGGGCTCCTTTCGCATTTCGGAGCAACTTGATTTCGACGCAGTACGGCGGGATCCAAAACCACTCGTAGGTTTCAGTGATATCACCGCCCTGCATCTGGTGCTTTGGAAGGAATGCCGGCTGGTCGGCGTCCACGGAGCCTTGATGGACGATGCGACTTGGCCATCTGACACTAATAGCGGTGGCGATTGCCTGTTTCGTTTGCTGACGAGCGGGGCGGATTACGTGCTCGATGCCCGCGAGAGCGAACCGACAATTGCGACAACGACGGATGGCCTGGCAAGGGGGCGACTGATCGGCGGGAATCTCAGCATGATCGCGACCTGCGCTGGCTGGTCGCTGCCGAATCTGGCAGGTGCTATCCTGTTGATCGAGGCCGTCAGCATCGGCATCGGGCAGGTAGACCGTGAACTGACCATGCTCCGCAAGGCGGGACATCTTGATGGGGTTGCCGGCTTCGCGATCGGACAGTTTACCGGTTTCGACGATGCCCGCTATCCGGTTCTTGTCGACCTCCTGCGCGATCATCTTGGAAGGTTTGAAGTGCCCATCCTTGGTGGATTGCCGCTCGGTCACGGCGACTGGCCGCTTAGCGTGCCGGTCGGCGCGATGGCGATACTTGATGCGAGGAATAGGCGGCTTATGGTTTCTCAGTCTGCATTACAGTAACGCTTTTCGTGGCATCGTCGGCATTTGAGCTAGGTGTACGGCTTTGATGGGCATTGTACTCATTCGGCGGACGTCATGAGGGCAATTTTGTAGCCTAACCCGCAACCCCGGCTAATTCGGCTGAAAGCAAGGCGGTGAGGGTCGCCCGTCTGTTCTCGTTACTTCTGTTTCAACCACGGCGTTGCCGTGCTCCAGGAGATCACGTTCTCGCCGCCGAGTTGGCGCCCGCTAGCATGGCCAGCTGCGGCGCTCCCATCGAGTTCAGTCACTTTCCGATCAATAATTTTTTGATGCACGCTGTCGGTCGAGGCGGTACTCCTTCGTCATTCGGAAAGAGGAGTGATCGATGCTTTACGCAATCCTTTGTTACGCCCATGAGGAAACCGTCTTCGCCTGGACCAAGGAGGAGGAGGCTGCCGTCATGGAGAAGCTTTATGCCGTGCAGGAACCGCTTGCCCAAGCCGGCAAGCTCGGCCCCGTCGGCCGGCTGATGCCGACGACGGCGGCGACCACGGTGCGCAAGGGCAAGGACGAGGCCCTCGTCATCGACGGTCCCTTCGCGGAAACGAAAGAGGCACTTCTCGGCTTCTATGTGGTTGATTTCGACACGCTCGATGAGGCGGTGGCCTTCTCGAAGCAGCTTTCCTCCGTCAATCCCGGCTCCACCTCTTACGAAATTCGGCCTTTCTACGTCTTCAGGCCCGGAGATGCTTCATCATGACAGACATTGCCTGGATCGACCTCGCGCTTGCCTCGGCCCGCCCGAAGGCGCTCGGCGCGCTGCTGCGCTATTTCCGCAATCTCGATACGGCGGAAGAGGCGTTCCAGGAGGCATGCCTGAGGGCGATCCGGACATGGCCGGAAAAGGGGCCGCCGCGCGATCCCACAGCCTGGCTCATCTTCGTCGGGCGCAACAGCGGCATCGATGCCGTGCGCAAGCGGTCGAAGCTCCAGGCCCTGCCGGATGAAGACGTAATCTCCGATACAGAGGATGCCGAAAGCGATATCGCCGAGCGGCTGGACGATTCCCATTATCGCGACGACATCCTGCGGCTTCTCTTCATCTGCTGTCACCCGGACCTGCCGGCGACCCAGCAGATCGCGCTGGCGCTGCGCATCGTCTCCGGCCTTTCGGTGCCGCAGATCGCCCGTGCCTTCCTGGTGTCCGAAAGCGCCATGGAGCAGCGCATCACCCGGGCCAAGGCGCGTGTGGCCAAGGCGGGCGTGCCTTTCGAAACGCCGAGCCCCGAGGAGAGGGCCGAACGGCTTTCGATCGTCAGTACGATGATCTATCTCATCTTCAACGAGGGCTACAGTCAGGCCGATCCCAGGCATGAGGCGGCCGCCTTCAGTGACGAGGCAATCCGGCTGGCTCGGCTGATGCTGCATATGTTTCCGTCCGAACCGGAGCTGATGGGGCTGCTTGCGCTCATGCTTCTGCAGATTTCGCGCCGGCCGGCGCGCTTCAGCGCCGAGGATGAGATCGTGCTGCTCGAAGATCAGGACCGATCGCTCTGGAGCCAGCCCTTCATCAACGAGGCCCTGGCGCTGCTCGACAAGGCGCTGCGCCATCGTCGGCCCGGTCCCTATCAGTTGCAGGCAGCCATTGCCGCCGTTCATTCCCGGGCAAAACGTGCCGGGGATACCGACTGGGTGGAGATCGACCTGCTCTATCGCGCGCTGGAGCGTCTTCAGCCGTCGCCTGTCATAACGCTCAACCGGGCCGTCGTCGTCTCCAAGCTCCAAGGTGCGCAAGATGCGCTCGACCTCATCGATCCGCTTGGCGAAAAACTCGACGGCTATTTCTATTATCACGGTTTACGGGGCGGTCTGCTGAAACAGCTTGGCTTGACCAGCCAGGCGCGAGAAGCCTTCGACCGCGCCATCGCGCTTGCTCATTCGGCGGCCGAGGCCGCCCATATCCGCCGGCAGATCGACAAGCTGCAGGAAGAGGCGGCACAGCCGGTCGCAAAATAATTCGGTGAGCTGTCGGAACGGCGAACTTCGACACGTCCTCGTAACAGCCTGACAGCAAACAGGTTTATTCAAATGGAGAGATGTTGAAATGACCGCCAGCACGCAGCATGAACTCACCCTCGTTCGCGAATTCGACGCGCCGCGTGAGAAGATCTACAAGGCATGGACCGATCCCGTCCTGATGAAGCAGTGGTTCGTGCCGCGTCCGTGGGGCGTGGCGGAAGCAACGCTCGATGTCCGCCCCGGCGGCTCCAGTGTCGTCGTCATGCAGGATCCCGAGGGCAATCAATATCCGAACCGTGGCGTCTATCTCGAGGTCGTCGAGAACGAGAAGATCGTCTTCACCGATGCGTATAGCAGTGCCTGGGTGCCGTCGGAAAAACCCTTCTTCACCGGCGTCATCCTGCTCGAAGACCTCGGCAATGGCCGCACGAAGTATACGGCCAAGGCGCTGCACTGGCGCGCCGAGGACAAGGAGGCGCACGAGAAGATGGGCTTTCACGAAGGCTGGGGCAAGGCCGCCGACCAGCTGGCGGAGTTGCTGGCGACGATGTGAGTGGCGGGCGAGGGCGCGCCGTTCCGACGCTTCAGGTAAGGCCTGAGGCTGTTCGAAAGGTGATTCCGACGGCGCGTCGAAGTCGTTGAATTCTGAGACGAGACCTTGCCGGCCGGCTATACGAACACCAGAACGAGTTGACGCCAGGCTTTACGTCGAAATATGGCGTCAAAACGCTGGTGTGGTTCGAGGAGTATGATCTGCTGACGACTGCAATTACGCGCGAGAAGACGATCAAGAAATGGCCGCGGCAGTGGAAGCTCAATCTGATTGAGCGGGAGAATCCGGAATGGGAGGATATCTCGTTTCATCTTCTCGGTCTGTGACGATTCTTTCGTCGCGCGGACGCGCGACTGCTGGATTCCTGTGACAGGCACAGGAAGAAGGGAGTTCTTGGTGTCTGTGGAGTTCAACAACAATTGCTACCCCAAATCCGGCATCCGATGATAATGCTATGAATGATAAGGGATATGAGTGGCGGGGAGTTCACCCCTTGCTCCCTCATTCCTGTGCCTGTCACAGGAATCCAGCAGCGGCGTGTCTACGGCGCAAAGACTCTTTCCATCTTGCGGTGAAGGCGACCAACGACCACCCGAAGACATCATGCCGACTATCGAGATTCTCGAACATTCCGTTCCAGAGTTTGTATTTGCGTTCGCACTTGCCGATCCTTATCTCCGGGCGGAATTCAACAGGATGCCGATGATGGAACTGGGGCTTTACACATTTGCCGACGTCAATCCGAACCCTTCCCGCAGCAAGGGAGCGGAAGGGGCTGAGCGGTTGAAGCATCTCATTGAAGAGATCGAGCTTGCCGATCAGGTGGGGCTCGATGTCTTCGGGCTCGGCGAGCATCATCGGCCGGATTATGCGGCATCCGCGCCTGCAGCCATATTGGCCGCGGCCGCGGTCAAAACGAAGAACATCCGGCTGACCAGTGCGGTCACCGTGCTCTCCTCCGACGATCCGGTGCGCGTCTTCCAGCAGTTTTCGACGCTCGACCTGCTTTCCAACGGCCGCGCCGAAATCATGGCCGGGCGTGGTTCGTTCATCGAGTCCTTCCCGCTGTTCGGCTACAATCTCGAGGATTACGACCAGCTTTTCGAGGAAAAGCTCGATCTGCTGCTGGCGTTGCGCGACAGCGAGGTCGTGGAGTGGAAGGGCGAGCTTCGCGCGCCGATCAACGGGCGCGGCGTCTATCCCAGGCCGCTGCAGGATCTGCTGCCGCTCTGGATTGCCGTCGGCGGCACGCCGCAGTCGGTGGCACGCGCCGGCGCGCTCGGGCTGCCGGTGGCGCTGGCGATCATCGGCGGTGAGCCGCGCCGTTTCGCGCCGCTGTTCGATCTTTATCGCGAGGCCGCGCGCCGGGCAGGGCAGGATCAGGCGAAGCTGAAAACCAGCATCAACGTTCACGGTTTCATCGCCGATACGACGGCTGCTGCTGCCGACCAGTTCTACGGGCCGCAGGCCGAGGTGATGAACCGCATCGGCCGCGAGCGCGGCTGGGGTCCGACGAGCCGGGCGCAGTTCGACATGTCACGCGGGCCGAACGGTGCGCTCTTCGTCGGCGATCCCGAGACGGTCGCCGAAAAAATCATCGCCCAGCAGGCGCTTTTCAAAAACGATCGCTTCCTGCTGCAGATGGCGATCGGGCCGATGCCGCATGATCAGATCATGCGCGGCATCGAACTGTACGGGACGAAAGTCGCGCCGATCGTCAGAAAGGCATTGACTGAAAAGGGTGAAGGGGCGAAAGCCTCAGCTTGAGGTGGCCGCGGCCGCCCTGCGCACGGCCGGGACAGACGAATGGTTATCGCAAACGACGACGAACTGGTAAAGCTCAAGGAGATCGGCCGCATCTGCGCCAACGCCATCCAGGTGATGGCGGCAGCGATGGAGCCCGGTATGACGACGCTGGAGCTCGACGGGATCGGCCGCAAGGTGCTCGAGGATTCGGGCGCGCGCTCAGCGCCGGAGTTCTGCTACCAGTTTCCGGGCGCGACCTGCATCAGCATCAACGAGGAAATCGCCCACGGCATTCCCGGCCCGCGCGTCATCCGCGCCGGCGATCTCATCAATATCGACGTCTCTGCGGAGAAGGACGGTTTCTTCGCAGATACCGGCGCCTCCTTCGCAATGCCGCCGGTCAAGCCGAAGATCGACCGGCTCTGCCGCGACGGCAAGCGGGCGCTCTGGGTCGGGCTCAATCAGGTGAAATCGGGCGAGCCGCTGGCCAAGATCGGCACCGCCGTCGGCGCCTTTGCGCAGAAAAACCGCTATACGCTGGTCGCCAATCTGGCGAGCCACGGCGTCGGCCGCTCGCTGCACGAGGAGCCGGCCGAGCTTTCGACTTGGCCGGACCCTTCGGAAAAGCGTGTCATGACGGACGGTCTCGTCTTCACTGTCGAGCCCTTCCTGTCGCTCGGCGCGACCTGGGCCGAAGGCGGCGACGATGCGTGGACGCTCTATGCCGATCCGAAGGCGCCGACCGTGCAATATGAACACACGGTGGTGGCGACGCGCAACGGGCCGGTGATTCTGACCTTGCCGGATGCGCGGGGTTAGGGGCGTGCCTCGCCCTTCGAGGTTAGCATCTCCGACGCTTTGTGGGGCCACCCACTTCTCCTCCCTCATTCCTGTGCTCGTCACAGGAATCCAGCCAACGCGCGTCTGCGCGGTGAATGAATCCATGCGGGAGTTGAAGAGAGTCTCCCGCGCCCAAGGACTTGGGCGCACTGGATTCCTGTGACGAGCACAGGAACGAGGGAGGAAAGGTTAGCGCACTCGTCAACTCACTGAGCTCGCCGGCCAGCCTTCCTCCTCACCCCCGCGTTTCCAGCCTGCCGCCTTGCAGGATTTCGGTGGCGGCGCGTTCCAATATCCCGGCGATGCGGGCGGCTTCGGGTTTCGACCAGGGATAGCGCATGCGCAGGGCCGAGCGCAGCAGCATGCGGGCGGCGCGGATATCGCCGCCGTCCTGCATGAAATCGCCGTCATCGCCTTCGTCGGCGCCGTGACGGTCGGTTTCGAAGAAACGCTTCACATGGGCCATCTTCTCGCCGATGCGTTCCAGCTTGGCGAAGGTATGCAGGATCATGGCGCGGTTTTCCTCGACGCGGCTGCGGCCGGCCTCGGTGATGCGGTAGAGCTTCTTGGCGCCCTCAGCCTCCACCTCGGCAAGGCCGGTTTCCTCGAGATAGGTGAGTGCGGGATAGATGACGCCGGGGCTCGGCACATAAAAACCGCCCGAGCGCTCCTCCAATATCTTTATCAATTCGTAGCCGTGACGCGGCTGCTCACCGAGCAGGGCCAGGATGACGAGCTGCAGGTCGCCCGCCGCGAATTTGCGGCCCATGCGGAATTCTCCGCCGAACATACCGCCTTTGAAACCTCTCATGGCTTTTCCTTTCATCGTTAGATGTATTGTTAGCTATGTCGTAAGATATATATTGTACGATAGTTCCTTTCAAGTGCCGCCGAGAACCTTTGATGTTTTGGGAAATTGATCAATCGATCAGAATTACTTGATTGTGATGCCGGTGCTGCGGCGCGATAAGCGCTGCATGCTCGTGCGCACCCCTCACTCCCCGCCCAACCTCGTTTCCACCGCCGCCGCCGGCGCCGTTGCGATGGCCGCCGCCATGGGTTTCGGGCGCTTCTCCTACACGCCGATTCTGCCGGGCATGATCAGCGGGGTGCCGCTTTCGGCGGCGGATGCAGGCTTTATCGCCTCGGCGAATTTCGTCGGTTATCTCGCCGGCGCCGTGCTTGCCGCCTATGGCTGGGCGGCGGGGCGCGAGCGGCTGGTGGCGCTGCTGGCGCTGTTTGCCACAGCAATTCTGCTCGCCGCCATGGCCGCCACGGATTCCGTCGCGATCTTTGCAATCATCCGTTTCCTGGCCGGTCTCGCCAGCGCCTTTGCGATGGTCTTCACCTCGTCGATCGTGCTCAGCCACGGGGCGGCTGCCGGCAATGACCATGTGCAGGCGGCGCATTTCGGTGGGCCGGGGGCGGGCATTGCGCTGTCCTCGGTCATGGTGTTTCTGATCGGCCTCGGCTTTCACGACGGGCCGGGTGGTTGGCGGGCCGACTGGATCGGCGGTGCAATCTATTGCGCGGCAAGCCTCGTCGTCGTCTTCCTGCTGCTGCCGTCTGCCCCGGCGCAATCGGCGCAGGCGGGCAAGGAGCCGGCGCTGGTCTGGAACCGGGCGATGGTGCTGCTGACGCTGTCCTACGGCCTGTTCGGCTTCGGCTACGTCATCACCGCGACTTTCCTCGTCACCATCGCTCGCCTTTCTGCAACCGGGCCTTTCGTCGAATTCCTCTGCTGGTTCATTGCCGGCCTGACAGCGGCGGTGGCGCTCTTTGCCTGGAAGCCGTTGGTCAGACCGCTCGGGCTCGGCGGCGTCTATATCGCGGCACTTCTGGTCGAGGCCGCCGGCGTGCTGGCGACCGTGGCGCTGCCGCCTTCCGTCGCACCGCTGATCGGTGGTGCGCTGTTCGGGGCGACCTTTCTGGCGATCACCGCTTACGGCCTGCAGATCGGCCGCAATCTTTCCCCGGAGAGCCCGCGGCGGATTCTCGCCATGATGACCGCCGCCTTCGGCGTCGGCCAGATCGGCGGGCCTGTTGTTGCCGGCTGGATCGCCGAGCGCTCGGGCAGTTTCACCATCCCGACAATAATCGCCGCAGTTGCACTCGTCGCCTGCGCTGCAATGGTGATGCCGGTTATCAGGAAAGTCGCTTAACCGGTTACATCTCCGTAACAATCGGCCAAGCCCATTGCTGCTTCCTTCGAACTGCCTTAGTTTCCGGCAAAATCAGTGTTCCACGACACTCCCGAGACTCACAGTATTCAGGAAAGCAAAGCTCCCCGTGTTTCATTCCTTTTTTCCCCAGCCGAAGGCGTTCTTTACTTCGCTCGTCGTTTGGACGCTGATTTCCATTGCCGGCTGGTATCTCTTCGCCGCTGGTCTCGGTGCATCGCTCGGTTATGCGCCAGTTGCCGAGGAACAGCAGCCGATTGATCTCTCATTCTTCCTGCTGCCGGAAAATGTCTGGTTCTACAGCTATTTCTTTCTGTCGGCGCTGATCTTCTGCGGCGCATGGCATCTGATAGCGCGGAACCATCCCTGGAAGCTGTGGTCGATCTGGGGTTCGGCGCTGATCATTTTCGTGACCTATTTCGGCGTCCAGATCACCGTCGTGATCAACAATTGGCGCCGTCCCTTCGGCGATCTTCTGCAGAATGCGTTGTCGAAGCAGCCGGGTATCACGGTCGACAATTTCTACAGCCTGATGTGGGTCTTCTGTCAGATCGCGTTTCTCAGCATGTTCGTGTCGATCATGACCGACTTCTTCACCAGCCACTACATCTTCCGCTGGCGCACGGCGATGAACAATTTCTACATGTCGAAGTGGGAAAAGCTGCGTCACATCGAAGGTGCTTCACAGCGCGTTCAGGAAGACACGATGCGTTTTGCGAGCACGCTCGAAGTTCTCGGCATCAGCCTCATCAATTCGGTGATGACGCTTGTGGTCTTCCTGCCGATCCTTCTGGCACTTTCGCACTATGTGACCGCCCTGCCAGTCATCGGGCCGGTGGCGAATTCGCTCTTCTGGCTGGCGCTCTTCTGGTCTGCGTTCGGCACCGTGTTGCTGGCAGTCGTCGGCATCAAGCTGCCGGGCCTGAACTTCCGCAATCAGCGTGTCGAGGCGGCCTATCGCAAGGAGCTCGTCTATGGCGAAGACCATGCGGAAAGAGCCCAGCCGCTGACAGTCCGAGAACTCTTCGACAACGTTCGCCGCAATTATTATCGCATGTATTTTCACTACATGTATTTCAATGTCGCCCGCAATTTCTACAGTCAGGCCGACGCGCTCTTCGTGATCTTCATGCTGGTGCCGACGATTGTCGCAGGTGCCATCACCTACGGCATCTTCCAGCAGATTTCGACCGCCTTCGGCCAGGTCAGCAACTCGTTCCAGTATCTCGTCAATGCATGGACGACGATCATCGAGCTGCTTTCCATCCACAAGCGTCTTAAGGCCTTCGAAGCGGCAATCGATGACGAGCCGTTGCCGGAAATTGACCAGCAATATCTGGAGCGTGACGCGGGCGTTGTGCATGCCGATGGTTGATGGGTAGGGCTTGTCCGTGATCGAAACGTCGGCGGATGAGGGGGCCGCACGGCACCTCGTCTCAGTTGTCGAAATGCCCCTTCAAAGCCCCGACGTCTGTTGCAGTTTGCCACGTGCCTCGATCATCGGGATCGCTTCCGAATAGCTGACGCAGGCGACGTCAGCCCGGTGGCAGACGTCGCTGACCAGGCGGTCGAGGGCGCGCCAGTAGGCGCCGCCGTTCATTTCCACGAAGTGGAAGCCGAGCTGAAGGGGAATTCGGCTGCCGGCATATTGCTTGTCGAAGGCCTCTTTGAAGGCTGAATAGGCGCGCTGCTCGAAGGCCGCGCTGTCTGCGGAATCTTCCTCACCCTTGGAGTGCCGCACGAAGAGATTGTAGTCCATGCCGATGATCGGCTTCTCGTTCGGGCCTTCGGGGATCAGCGGCAGGCCGAAGCGGATGATGCCGTCTTCCTCGACGGGCATGGCCGGGCCCTTGGTGACGAGACTCGCATCATAGCTGAAGCCCGCCTTCTTTTCGGCGGCGATCATGTCGGCGCCCGCGGTCGCCGAGAGATAGGGGGCGCGAAAGCCCTTGACGCCGTGATCGACCAGATCCTGCCAGCCGGCCGGCTCCTCAAGCCCGACACTCTTCCAGGC
Source organism: Rhizobium binxianense (assembly GCF_028994275.1). Classification (NCBI taxonomy): domain Bacteria; kingdom Pseudomonadati; phylum Pseudomonadota; class Alphaproteobacteria; order Hyphomicrobiales; family Rhizobiaceae; genus Rhizobium; species Rhizobium binxianense. The sequence goes on along the minus strand of NZ_CP118713.1, from coordinate 2,980,143 downwards.
ATTTTTCAGGGTCGCGTGAAAGGTCGCATATTCGGCCGACCAGTCGGCCTCGCTCCAGAGCCGGCCGTCGAAATGGCCGCAGGCATGGCTCGATATGTCGTGCCCTTCGAGATGGGCGTGCCAGATATTGCCGAGACGCTCGCGGATCTCGTCGTCGCTCTGGGCGAAGCCGACATTGGATTTTCCGCGTTTCTGGTGCGGCGCCTGGTAGGCCTTCTTCGCCGCCTCGTTCATCAGGAAGGTGCAGGAGAGGAAATAGGTGAAGTGGGCGCCGTTCTTCGCGGCCATCTCGCGGCTCTTCAACCAGAGCGCATTGTCGTGGGCGCCGTCGAACGAGATGATGGCCAGCTGTTTCGGCTGGTCGGCCGACTCGGCGATTGCCGGTAGCAGGAACGAGGCAGCCAGACAGGTGGAGAGGAGAGAACGAGACATGGACACCGCGACAATTTGTTCGCGGTTTCCTTTACCAGAATTGCGGCGAAGCTGCGGTCGTGCTGGCATTTTTTCACGCCAGCCGCTAAGCCATGACAAACGGCACGGAAGGGATGCGCAATGACGTTGCTTATCGTCGGAATCATACTTTTTCTCGGTGTGCATCTCGTGCGGGTGGTGGCCCCGGGCTTTCGCCGCTCGATGATCGCAAGCCTCGGCGAGAAGGGCTGGCGGGCCGGCTATTCGATCGCGAGCATTCTCACGCTGATCCTCCTGATCTACGGTTTCGGTCAGGCCCGGCAGGTCACCGGCATGCTTTACAATCCGCCGGTCTGGACGGCGCATATCGCGATTACGCTGATGCTGATCGCGATGATCTGTCTCGTCGCTTCGCTGCTGCCGGCGGGGCATATCGCGACGAAGACCAAACATCCGATGGTGCTGTCGGTGAAGATCTGGGCGTTGGCGCACCTACTCGCCAATGGCGAGACCTCGTCGGTCCTGTTGTTTGCTGCATTTCTGGCCTGGGGCGTCATCCTGCGCATTTCCCTCAAGCGGCGGCAGCGGGCCGGCGAGATCACGCTCCGGCCGTTCGTCTCGGCCAAATACGACCTCTATGCCGTCGCCATCGGCATTGTCGTCTGGGCGCTGATCATCTGGAAGCTGCACGAATGGTTGATCGGGGTCTCGCCTCTGGTGATGTGACCGGCGCATAGCACCGAAAATCGATTCCGATTTTCCGAAAGGATTATGCGCAGATTCAAAGTGTTAGAGCCTCCTGTCGGACGCGCTCGGGATAGAGCGGTTCAGCCTTTCATGGAAGCGCAGAACCGCTCTAATTTTTTGTTTTACGCAATTCCCGGCAAAAGCGCTTCGCGCTTTGCCTGGGAAAACCGCGCCGCACTTTCCCTGGAATTGCTCTAATCTTTCACATCCCCCTTACAACGGCGGCAAAATGGAGTAGAAGGCCCGACAATATGCGTTTTGCATGGTGTATGGGTATTTCCGCGGCCGGAGACGAGAATGGCATTCAACGACGACAGCTTCATCCGTGAAGTCAATGAGGAATTGCGGTCCGATCAGATGAAAGGCGCCTGGCGCCGCTTCGGCCGTTATATCATCGTCGTCGCCATCCTGATCGTCGCCGGTACAGCCGGCAAGGTTCTCTACGAATACTGGGACGACAACCGCTCCTCGGGCGCCGGCGACCAGTTCCTGGCGGCGATGAAGCTTGCCGACGAGAATAAGAACGACGAGGCGCTGGCAGCACTCGACAAGCTCGAAAAGGAAGGCCATGGCGCCTATCCGGTGCTGGCGCGCATGCGGGCCGCAACCGTCCAGGCGCAGAAGGGCGATGCTGCTGCGGCGATCGCTGCCTTCAACGAGATCGGCAAGGACAACGGCGTTCCGGCTGCCGTGCGTGATGCCGCCAAAATGCGTGCAGGCTGGCTGCTGATCGAAAACGGTTCCTACGAGCAGGTTTCGGCCGCGATCGAGGAAATGGCCGTGCCGGGCAACGCCTTCCGCCATTCGGCGCGCGAAGCGCTCGGCCTTGCTTCCTATAAGGCCGGTAACATGGCCCAGGCGCGGCAATGGTTCCAGTCGATCGTCGACGATACCGACAGCCCGCGCAATGTTGCCAATCGCGCCCATATGATGCTTGATCTCATTACCGCATCCGGCAAGGCGCCCGCCGCGCAGGGCTGAGTTTTAAGGAAAAAGAATGAGTTTCACGGTCGCGATCGTCGGTCGTCCGAATGTCGGCAAATCGACGCTTTTCAACCGGCTGGTCGGCAAGAAGCTGGCGCTTGTCGACGACACGCCAGGCGTGACCCGCGACCGCCGGCCGGGCGATGCCCGGCTGATGGGCCTGACTTTCACCATCATCGACACGGCCGGCCTTGAAGAGGCGGACGAGGAAAGTCTGCAGGGCCGCATGCGCGCCCAGACGGAAGCGGCGATCGACGAGGCCGATCTTTCGCTCTTCGTCGTCGATGCCAAGAGCGGGCTGACTCCCGTCGATACGGCCCTTGCGGAAATGCTGCGCCGACGCGGCAAGCCGGTGGTGCTCGTCGCCAACAAATCCGAAGCGCGCGGATCCGACAGCGGTTTCTATGACGCCTATACGCTGGGCCTCGGCGAACCGACGCCGATTTCGGCTGAGCACGGGCAGGGCATGATCGACCTGCGCGACGCGATCGTCGCGGCAATCGGCGAAGACCGGGCCTATCCGACCAAGGAGGATGTCGCCGTCACCAACGTCGACGTCTCCCAGGCGGAGGGCGAGGGCGACGAGGACGAAGAGCCCGCCTATGACGAAACGAAGCCGCTCAGGGTGGCGATCGTCGGCCGGCCGAATGCCGGCAAGTCGACGCTGATCAACCGCTTCCTCGGCGAGGACCGGCTTTTGACCGGGCCGGAGGCAGGCATCACCCGCGACTCCATCTCGGTCGAATGGGACTGGCGCGGCCGTACCATCAAGATGTTCGACACCGCAGGCATGCGGCGCAAGGCGCGGGTGATCGAGAAGCTGGAGAAGCTTTCCGTCGCCGACGCGTTGCGCGCCATCCGTTTTGCCGAAACCGTCGTCATCGTCTTCGACGCGACGATCCCCTTCGAGAAGCAGGACCTGCAGATCGTCGATCTGGTGCTGCGCGAGGGCCGCGCGGCCGTTCTCGCCTTCAACAAATGGGACATGATCGAGGATCGGCAGGCGGTGCTTGCGGATCTGCGCGAAAAGACCGACCGTCTGTTGCCACAGGCGCGCGGCATCCGCGCCGTGCCGATCTCCGGCCAGACCGGCTGGGGTCTCGACAAGCTGATGCAGTCGATCATCGATACGGACAAGGTCTGGAACAAGCGCATTTCGACGGCGCGGCTCAATCGCTGGCTGGAGACGCAGCAGATCCAGCATCCGCCACCGGCCGTCTCCGGCCGCCGCATCAAGCTGAAATACATGACGCAGGTCAAGGCTCGCCCACCGGCCTTCATGATCTCCTGCACCCGCTCCGACGCGCTGCCGGAATCCTATACGCGCTATCTGATCAACGGGTTGCGCGCCGATTTCGACATGCCGAGCGTGCCGATCCGCATCCATTTCCGTTCGGCCGACAATCCGTTCGAAGGCAAGAAGAGGCGGACATAGAGTTTTAGCGCGCTGATTGGCGTTGCTGCGTTTGGCACCCCCTCTGTCCTGCCGGACCCGGGGTCGAGCCGCTGGCGCCTAAGCCACGCTTTTGTTCAGCGCCTCGCGCAGCGCCACGATTTCGCTCTGCAGCCGGGTGAGATCGACTGCAGAGCGACCGCTGGCAGCGACGATGCAGCCGGGGATGCCGATTGCCTTTTCCCTGAGGTGCTTGCCTTCCTCCGTCAGCCGAAGCACCACGACGCGTTCGTCGTCCCTGCTGCGTTCGCGTCTGACATAACCAGCGGTTTCCAGGCGCTTCAGCAGAGGCGTCAGCGTGCTTGATTCCAGGAAGAGCTTTTCGCCGAGGCCGCCGACGGTCTGGCCGTCCTGCTCCCAGAGTGAAACCATCGTCAGATATTGCGGATAGGTGAGACCGAGCGAGTCGAGAAGCGGCTTGTAGACGCGGTTCAGTGCATGGCTTGCCGTATAGACGGCGAAGCAGATGAAATTGTCGAGCTTCAGCGGATCCTGCATGGGTTGTCTCCAAAACTGATGGAATCTATATCGCGCGATAAATAATCGGAAACGATTTTTGTGCATGACAGCTATGCGCAAATTTAGATTGTTCGATAAATAATCGTGCGCGATATAAAAACGGTGTTCAGGACGAACATCAAAAAACGAGAGGACGAGACGATGTCGACCATCAAGACCGCAGTTTCCGCAGTAGCACTCCTGGCAGCTTCCGCCGTCGGCGCGCTTGCCGATCCGGTACTCGAACCGACGACGCAGAAATTCATCGACGGGCTTGCCGGCGGCAAACCGATCTACACGCTGTCGCCGGCCGATGCCCGCAATGTGCTCGCCGGTGCGCAGAAAGGCGACGTCAAGAAGCTTCCTGCGCAGGAAGAGAACAAGGTCATCAAGGCAGGCCCGACGGACAGCATCAAGCTGCGCATCGTCCGCCCGGAACATGCCAAGGGCACGCTTCCGGTCATTCTCTATTTCCATGGCGGCGGCTGGGTGCTGGGTGATGCCGATACACATGACCGGCTGGTGCGCGAAATCGCCAACGGCGCCGATGCCGCAGTCGTTTTCGTCGATTACGAACGCTCGCCGGAGGCTCGTTATCCCGTGGCCATCGAGCAGGCCTATGCCGCGACCAAATATGTCGCCGAGCATGCCAAGGAGTTCAAGGTCGACGCCAGCAGGCTCGCGGTCGCAGGTGACAGCGTCGGCGGCAACATGGCGGCAGTGGTGACGCTGCTTGCCAAGGAACGCGGCGGTCCTGCCATCGACCAGCAGGTGCTGTTCTACCCGGTCACCGATGCCAATTTCGACAATGGCTCCTACAACCAGTTCGCCAACGGCCCGTGGCTGACCAGGGAAGCGATGAAGTGGTTCTGGAACGCCTACCTGCCTGACGAGGCCAAGCGCAAGGAGCCGACCGCTTCGCCGCTGCAGGCATCGCTGGAGCAGCTCAACGATCTGCCGTCGGCCCTCATCATCACCGATGAAAACGATGTATTGCGCGACGAAGGCGAAGCCTATGGCCGCAAGCTCAGCCAGGCCGGCGTCAAGGTCACCTCGATCCGCTACAACGGTACGATCCACGACTTCGTGCTGCTGAATGCGATTACCGAAACGCCGGCCGTCCGCAGCGCGCTTGCGGTCGCGAACGACACGCTTCGCAGCGCCTTACACAAAAGGAATTGATCAGTCTCCGGAAGGGACAGGCCCGGCGGTTTCGCCGGGCTTTCTGCCCCGCGGAAGCGACTTGGCGAATTGCCAGGCCTTCTTCCATTTCGGCGTGATGACGCCGTTGGCGGCGCGGATATTGTTGATGAACTGCAGCGTCGCGGCTTCCCAGGAATATTGCATGGCAAGGTCGCGGGCTTTTTCGCGCGAGGCCGAGAGCGCGGCAAGGCATGCGGCCTGAAGGTCCTGATCGAGCGCGCCCACTTCGCTGTCCTCGCCGATGATGTCGAGAGGGCCGGTGACGGGATAGGCGGCGACCGGGACGCCCGAGGCCAGCGCTTCGAGGATGGTATTGCCGAAGGTATCGGTCAGCGACGGAAAGACGAAGACGTCGGCTTGGGCGTAGGTTTTTGCCAGTTCCTCGCCGAACTTCACGCCGGTGAAGTGAACCCGGGGATAGCGCTGCTCCAGTTCGGCGCGCGCCGGGCCGTCGCCGACGACGACCTTCGAACCGGGCAGGTCGAGATCGAGAAAGGCTGGCAGGTTCTTTTCCAGCGCCACGCGACCAACCGTCATGAAGATCGGGCGAGGGAGACCGAGGGGTTCGTCTTCAAGCGGCATGGGATGGAACTGCGAGGCGTCGATGCCACGGGTCCAGGGCATCAGGTTCTTGATGCCGCGCGCCGATAGCTCGCGGGCAAGGCTCGGCGTCGCGACCATGCAGCCGGCGCCGCCATTATGGAACCAGCGCACGAAGGCATAGAGCCAGCTCTGCGGGATCGGCAAGCGGGCGGAAACATATTCCGGAAAACGCGTGTGATAGCTGGTCGAGAAGGGCATGCGCTTGCGCAGGCACCAACGGCGGGCGGTGAGCCCCAGCGGGCCTTCAGTGGCGATATGCACGTAGGAGGGATTGTGCTTCTCGATCTCACGGGCGACGCGGCGATAGCTAGCGATCGAGAGGCGGATCTCGGGATAGGTCGGGCAGGGGATGCTGTTGAAGCGCTCCGGCGTGACCATCGAGACTTCGACGCCCAGCTTTGCCAGTTCGCGGTTGGTGTTCTCGATCGAGCGCACCACCCCGTTGACCTGCGGATGCCAGGCGTCGGTGACGATTACGAGCCGTTCCGGCAGATTGCCGGCGGATGCGGCATTGGCCCAGCTCTCGCCGCTGTAAGTGTTTGCCGGACGTTGCAGCATGTCACGATTTCCATCCGCGTTGCAGTGATATGCCAACGCTCAACCCCAAAGCGGGGTTCCGGAACGGCGATTCCCGCTTGCCTATTTTGAGGCATGACCATGATGGAAATATTACAGCCGCATGTCTGTGTTTGCAGAGCCTTAACGGCTCGATCTCCGCGAATATGTCAGCGGCCGATCGCAGATTTCAAGCGGAAGGAATGACGGCGCCGGTCATGGACCGGCGCCGTTTGGGAGGTTAGGCGGCAGCGGAAGCCGAGCCTGCGATCGGAACTTCCGAGATCGTCTTCAGAACCTGCGAAGCGATCTGGTAGGGGCAACCCTGCGAATTCGGGCGGCGATCTTCCAGATAGCCCTTGTAATCGTTCTTGACGAAGGAGTGCGGCACGCGGATCGAAGCGCCGCGGTCGGCTACACCGTAGGAGAACTTGTTCCACGGAGCCGTTTCGTGCTTGCCGGTCAGGCGCTTGTCGTTGTCAGGGCCGTAGACATTGATGTGGTCCATCAGGTTCTTTTCGAACTGCGCCATCAGCGCTTCGAAATAGGCCTTGCCGCCGACTTCGCGCATATACTTGGTGGAGAAGTTGCAGTGCATGCCCGAACCGTTCCAGTCGGTATCGCCGAGCGGCTTGCAATGATACTCGATGTCGATGCCGTACTTTTCGGTCAGGCGCTGCAGCAGGTAGCGAGCCATCCAGATCTGGTCGGCGGCCTTCTTGGAGCCCTTGCCGAAAATCTGGAATTCCCACTGGCCCTTGGCCACTTCGGCATTGATGCCTTCGTGGTTGATGCCGGCGGCCAGGCACAGGTCGAGATGTTCCTCGACAATTTCGCGGGCGACGTCGCCGACATTCGAATAGCCGACGCCGGTGTAATAAGGGCCCTGCGGAGCCGGGTAGCCCTGTTCGGGGAAGCCGAGCGGACGACCGTTCTGGTAGAAGAAATATTCCTGTTCGAAGCCGAACCAGGCATCTTCGTCGTCGAGGATGGTGGCGCGGGCGTTGCTCGGGTGCGGCGTGACGCCATCGGGCATCATGACTTCGCACATGACCAGCGCGCCGTTGGTACGGGCCGGGTCGGGATAGATGGCGACGGGCTTCAGCACGCAATCGGAGCTGCGGCCTTCGGCCTGCTGCGTCGAGGAGCCGTCAAAGCCCCAAAGCGGAAGCTGTTCCAGCGTCGGGAATACGTCAAATTCCTTGATCTGCGTCTTGCCACGCAGGTTCGGTACCGGAGTGTACCCATCGAGCCAAATATACTCGAGCTTATATTTTGTCATCGTGACTCTCTCAATGCTACGAAGGTGAGCAAATCCGGAGACGATCTCGGCGCGCAAACGCATCCGACCGCCAGGGGATGCATCTATTCAAGCATGTAGCGTGCCAGTTTGATGCCCCGCGAAAGAAAATGCGCGAATCAGCCGGCCCGCGCGCTTTTTTCCGCTTCCCCGAAAGCAGCCCGATTTCACAGCCGAAGGCTGAATCATCAGGGAGAAAGGAATTTTTGGCCGTGGAACCGGATGAAAATTTGGGCGTTAGCATAAACTGATGACGTGTTGAACAAATAGGCGCCAGCTTCTGTGGCAGACAGCATAGCGATCAATCACCGTGATGGCGATGCATATATTTTATGCAATTTGCATAAACTCTGTGCATCGTGCTATGGTTTCGGTGGCAAATGTTGATGCGCAAGCTGAATGGAGGCGATCTCATGCCCACCGGTTTCCATCGTGAATCCGCAACGATCTACCAGTTTCCTGTCAGGCCGCCGCGGGCCGCCAGCCGGTTCGAACGCGCCCGGATGATGGAGCGCGAGGCAGCCGACATCTGCGATGCAGCGCTCGACAGCTGCTGGTATCATGACGAGGCGGTTCGCGAGACCGATCGGCCGACGAAGTCCTGATTTCCTGTTTCGCTCCGGGAGCAGGAATGCCGATAAGCGGGGAGCGCCCGCGCATGGCATTCTTGTTATATCGTCATGCGCGGGTCCGGCCGCTGCTCAGGCCAAGCTTTTCCTTCACGACCAACGCTCCATGTTCACTGACGACGCGAGCCGCCACGCCTGCCGCGAAGCGGGCGGCGGCGGGCGCATCGCCGGTTTCCAGATATCGGGAAAGGAAGGCGCCATTGAAACTGTCGCCGGCGCTTGTCGTATCGACTACCTTCTTCACCTTCTCGGCCGGAACGAAGGTTTCCTCGCCGGCGAAATTCAACCTGACGCCATCCGCACCGTTCTTGACGACAATATTGACGGCGCCGAGCGCCTTATAGCGGTGGATGGTCGCGTCGATGGAATCGTCGCCGAAATGGGCGGCCTCGTCGTCGAAGCTCGGCATGACGAGCACGGAGGAGCGGGCGCCCTCGCTGATCGTCGCGTGCATCACGTCGTAGCTCGACCAGAGGCGGGGGCGGATGTTCGGATCGAACACCACGAGCTTGCCGGCGGCCTTGGCGCGGCGGATTTCGGCGAGCAGCGTCGTGGCGTCCTCCTGCGGCAGGATGGCAAGAGTGATGCCGGAGAAATAGACGACATCAGCGCTTTCCACCGCCTCACGCAGGCAGTCGGGATCGGCGGCCAGGCTGCGGGCGGCCGAATTGTCGCGCCAGTAGCTGAAGGATCGCTCGCCATTCTTCAGATTGATCATGTAAAGGCCGGGCGTCTTGCCCCTGATGCGGCGGATGAGGCTCGTGCCGATGCCTGCTGTCTCGATGAAGGCCACCATCTCATCCGACATGGCGTCGTCGCCAAGTGCGGTGAAATAATCGACAGACCAGTCGGCGGCAAGGCAGGCGCGGGCATACCAGGCGGTGTTGAAGGTATCGCCGGCAAAGCCCTTGCGCAGCAGGCCGTCGCCCGCCTGCGAAAGTTCCACCATGCATTCACCGATCGATAGAAACCGTCTTCCGCTCACCTTGTCCTCCCGGCATGAGCGCCGCTGATCCAACAGGCCGCTCCATCGCTTTGATTGTCCGCTGATACGCGGAGCCGGGCGGAGAGACAAGCGCCGATATCATCGGCGCCGATCCCATGAGGAATGAAAAGCCCGCCTCCACAGACGAAGCGAAGGCAGGCGCCGGCGAAGGATGCCTATTCGTGGATTGTGTAGCTGCCGAGTTCGCAAAGATCCTGCGTGTCTTCGGTGGTCGCGAGGTCGGAACCTTCTTCGAATTCGAAGCGCATATCGTATTTGCAGACCGTGCGGCCGTCGGCGATGGTGATGTTGACGCTTTCGCCTGGATCGAGAACGTCCTCGCCGAATACATCTTCTTCCCAGTTGGCGACGCCGGTCGGCGAACTGTAGAAACGCGTCAGGACGGAGTCGGTCCCGTTGGTGAGCTTGAACTTCAGATCTTCGGCATTCGACGGCACGACGGAGGCGGTGACGATCGCAGCCGCAAGTGCGATCAATCCTGACAGTTTCGATTTCATGTAACGTTCCCCTGGCCCATGATCAGGCCGGAACGAAATAGCATACCGCCATCTAAATCTTCGTTATCAGCGACTATAGATTCCGAAACAAGCCCGTTTCCGAACGCCCCGTCTTGGAGATGGAAGCGCAAATATTCGGAAAAGAGCGAAGGCCATTTCAGCTGGCCTTCGTTCCATTCATGGCCTGTCCATGTGGTAGCAGGCGGCCTTCTGGCCGGGGCGGACTTCCTCGGTCGGCGGCATTTCGGTGCGGCAGATGTCGGTCGCCTTCCAGCAGCGCGGCGAGAAGACGCAGCCTTTCGGCGGGTTGAGCGGCGAGGGCGGATCGCCCTGCAGGCGGATGCGGGTGCGCAGGCGCGCAAGCTTCGGATCCGGGATCGGTGCTGCGGAAAACAGCGCCTGCGTATAGGGATGGGCCGGATGATCGAAGACGGTGGCGCAGTCGCCGGCTTCCACCACCCTGCCGAGATAGAGCACCAGCACATCGTCTGAGATCAGGCGCACGACCGAGAGATCGTGGCTGATGAAGATCAGCGTCAGGCCGAATTCCTTGCGCAGTTTGCGCAGGAGCGTGATCACCTGGCCCTGGATCGAGACGTCGAGGGCCGAGACCGGCTCGTCGCAGACGATGAGCTTGGGTTTGGTGACGACCGCCCGGGCAATGCCGATGCGCTGCGCCTGGCCGCCGGAGAATTCATGGGGATAGCGGTTGATCATCTCGGGCACCAGTCCGACGGCGGTCATGATCTCGCGGACGCGCTCGGTGCGCTCGGCCTTCGAAAGCTTCGGCTCGAAAACGGTGAGCGGCTCGGCGATGATGTCGCCGACCGTCATGCGCGGGTCGAGCGAGGCGATCGGATCCTGGAAGATGATCTGCATGTCGCGGCGGGCGGCGCGCATTTCCTCTTCCGAGAGGTCGAGAAGATTGCGACCCTGCCAGAGGATGCGGCCCTTCTGCGATTTCAGGAGCCGCAGGATGGAACGGCCGAGCGTGGACTTGCCGCAGCCTGATTCGCCGACGATGCCGAGCGTGCGGCCTTCGGCAAGGTCGAAGCTGACATTGTTGACGGCGGTGAGGAAGACCGGCGGCTTGAAGAGGCCCTTCGCAGGCAGTTCGAACTGGGTCGTCAGGTTCTCGACCCTCAGAAGCGAACGATCAGCCATGGTTCAACAACTCCTCACGGCGGGGGAACGGGTGGTAGCAGGCTGCACAGTGGCGCGGCGCCAGCGTTTCGAGCGGCGGCGGGCGGTCGATGCAATCGTCCTGGACCTGCGAACAGCGCGGCGAGAAATTGCAGCCCTTCGGCAGGTGCTGCAGGTTCGGCGGACGGCCGGGAATGACGACGAGGTCATCGACATCCTGGTCCGGGCGCGGGATCGAGGCATGCAGCGCCGCGGTATAGGGATGAGCCGGATTGTCGAACAGCTCGTCGACGGGCGCCTCCTCGACGATGCGGCCGGCATACATGACGGCGACGCGGTCGGCGAGGCCGGCGACGACGCCGAGATCGTGGGTGATCATGACAAGCGCCGTGTTCATTTCCGCCGTCAGGTCGTTGAAGAGATCGAGAATCTGCGCCTGGATGGTGACGTCGAGCGCCGTCGTCGGCTCGTCGGCGATCAGGAGCTTCGGTTTGGTGAGCAGCGCCATGGCGATGACGATGCGCTGGCGCATGCCGCCGGAGAGCTCGTGCGGATAGAGGTTGAAGCGCCGCGTCGGGTCGGGGATGCCGACACGTTTCAGCATGTCGAGGGCAGCAGTGGAGGCGGCGCGCGCCGTCAGCCCGCCGTGAACCTCAAGCTGTTCCGTCAACTGCCTGGAAATCTTCAGCGACGGGTTCAAGGCGGTCATCGGGTCCTGGAAGACCATGGCCATGTCCTTGCCGCGGATCTGGTCGAGTTCGCGCGGCTTCAGCGCCAGCACGTCCTTGCCTTCGAGCAGCGCCTGTCCTGTCGTCCTGCCGTTCTTGGCGAGCAGCCCCATGATGCCGAGGAAGGTCTGGCTCTTGCCGGAGCCGGATTCGCCGACGATAGCGATGCGTTCGCCGCGCCGGACGGTGAGGTTCATGTTCGAGACGGCCTTGACCTCTCCATCCGGCGTTTTGAAGGTGATCGAATAGTCTTTGAGTTCGAGAAGCGTATCTTTTTGTGTTTCCTGGGGCATTCTTATCGATCCTTCGGGTCGAACGCGTCGCGCAGGCCGTCGCCGATGAAGAGCAGGCTGAGCAGCAGCGCCACGAGGAAGCTGGCCGGGAAGACCAGCAGCCACGGCATGCTTTCCATGGCATCGGTTCCCTCGGCGATCAGCGTGCCGAGCGAGGTCAGCGGTTCCTGCACGCCGAAGCCGAGATAGGACAGGAAGCTTTCAGTGGCGATGATCTCGGGAACGGTCAGTGCGGCAAAGATCACCACCGGGCCGACGAGGTTCGGAATGATATGCTTGATGATGATCTTGAACGGCCGCTGACCGGAAGCGCGGGCCGCCTCGATGAATTCCCGGTGCTTGATCGACAGCGTCTGGCCGCGCACGATGCGCGCCATGGTCAGCCATTCCAGTGCGCCGATTGCAGCAAAGAGCAGATAGACGTTGCGGCCGAAGATCACCATCAACAGGATGACGAAGAGGATATAGGGAAGCGCATACATGATATCGACGAAGCGCATCATGATCGCATCCAACCTGCCGCCGATATATCCCGATACCGCGCCGTAGAGCACACCGATGAAGACGGAGACGACAGTTGCAGTCAGCGCCACGGCGAGCGAAACGCGGGTGCCGTAGAGCACGCGGGCAAGGAGGTCGCGGCCGTTCGGGTCGGTGCCGAAATAATGGCCGGTCTCGATCGAGGGCGGGATGCGGAAGGCGGCCCAATCCGGATCCTCGTAATTGAAGGGAATGAACCAGGGGCCGAGGAAGGCAGCCAGGATCAGCAGCGCCAGGACGACGATCGAAAGCACAGCCGCCTTGTTGCGCCCGAGACGGCGCAGCGCATCCTTGGTGAGCGAACGGCTTTCGGGCGCAAGGCCTTCCGCCGCCAGCAGTTCCTGGGCGAGCAGCTCGCGTTTTGCGGGGTTGAGGATCATCGGTTTCTCACTTTCGGGTCGAGCCACGCATAGGCGATGTCGACGAGAAGGTTCAGGAACACGATCAGCACCATGTAGAAGATGACCGTGCCGAGAACCATGCCGTAATCGCGGTTCAGCGCCGCGTTGACGAAATAGCGGCCGATGCCGGGCAATCCGAAGATGCTCTCGACAACCAGCGAGCCGGTGAGAAGGTAGCTTGCCGCGGGTCCCAGATAGGAGACGACAGGCATCAGCGCAGGCTTCAGCGCGTGGCGCATCACAGTCAGCCGCGGGCCGATGCCCTTGGCTTTGGCGGTGCGAATGAAGTTCTGGTTCATCACCTCGATCATCGAGCCGCGGGTGATGCGCGAGATGCGGCCGGCATGCGGCAGCGCCAGAACGACAATCGGCAGGATGAGATATTTGATCGAGCCATCGCCCCAGCCGCCGACCGGAAACCAGGCGAGATGGATGCCGAAGACGAGCTGCAGGATGGGCGCGATCAGGAAGTTCGGCAGCACGACGCCGATCAGGATGAGCGCACCCAGAATATAATCCGGTGCCTTGTTCTGGTAGAGCGCCCCAAGACAGCCGACGGCGACGCCGACAATGATGGCAATCAGGAAGGCAGCCGTACCGATGGTGAAGGTGTAGGGCAGACCGATCATGATCTGCTGGGCGACGGTGAAATCCTCGCTGGCGAACGAGGGGCCGAGGTCGCCCCGCAGTAGGTCTCCGACATAGATCAGGTACTGCTGGATGAGCGGCTTATCGAGATTGTAGTGGATCGCAAGGTTCTTCAGGATCACCGGCGGCAATGGCCTTTCGCCATCGAAAGGGCCGCCGGGGGCAAGGCGCAAAACAAAAAACGAAGCTGTCACGGCGATCCACATGACGGGGATCGTCGACAGGAGGCGACGGAGGGCGTATTTGATCATGGTCGTGGGCCGGTCCTTTCCGCAAGGCGCGGAAAGGACCGTTTTCCCTTACTCTTTCATCGACAGCCAGCGGGTGCGGTGGATGTCCTGAATGTTGTCGACGAAGCCTTCAATCTTCGGCGAAACGACATTCTTCGAGACATAGTAGTAGATCGGCAGGGCGGCGGATTCATCCAGCGCCAGCTGCTCGGCCTTCTTGAAGATTTCAGCGCGTTTCTTCAGATCCGTCTCGGCGTTGCCGTCCTTGATCATCTTGTCGTATTCGGGATTAGACCAGCGGCCGTAATTCATCTGCACGCCTGTCACCAGGAGGTTCAGGAAATTGTCCGGATCGTTGTAGTCGGCGAGCCAGCCAGCGCGGCCGATTTCGACCTGGCCACGCTGCATCTGGTCGTAATGCACCTTGGTTTCGGCATTGACGAGTTCGACATCGACGCCGAGCGGCTTCCACATGGAGGCGATGGCAACGGCGATGCGCTTGTGGTTGTCGTTGGTGTTGTAGCTGAGAACGGCGTGAAGCGGCTTGTCCGGGCCGAAGCCGGCTTCCTTCAGCAGCTTCTTGGCTTCTTCGACCTTGTCCTTGTAAGGAAGATCCTTCCAGGAAACATAGGCCGGTTCGCCGTAGTTTGCCGTGCCCGGCGGAACCCAGGAGTAAGCCGGCAGTTCGCCGGTGCCAAGGATCTGCGGACCGATCACTTCGCGGTTGATCGCCATGGAGAGGGCCTGGCGGACGCGCTTGTCGCTGAAGGGCGGCTTCTGCGAATTGACGACGTAATAATAGAGGCCGGAGAAGGGGGCGACATGCGCCTGACCCGGCAGGTTCTTCTTCATCCACTCGTACTGGTCGGTCGGGAAGTCGGTGAGAATGTCGAATTCGCCGGCACGGTAACGCTTCAGCGCGGCTTCCTGGTCCTCGAGCACGAAGAATTTGGCGCCGTCGATCTTCAGGTCCTTGGTGCCGTACCACTGGTCGTTCTTGACGGTCGTGACATGCGAACCCGGAACCCATTCGACCGGCTTGTAGGGGCCGTTGGTGACGATATTGCCGATCTTGACCCAATCCTGGCCCTTCGCTTCGACGACGTGCTTCGGCAGCGGGTAGGCCGTGTAATGCATCAGGGCGTTAATGAAGTAAGGCGTCGGATTTTCCAGGGTGATTTCGAGCGTCTTGTCGTCGATCGCCTTGACGCCGAGTTGGCTGAAATCGGTGATCTCACCCTTGTTGATCTTTTCGGCGTTCTTGATGGTGAACTGCAGATAGGCATAGTCGGCGGCGTTCTTCGGGTCGACGAGGCGCTGGAAGGCGAAGACGAAGTCTCCTGCCGTTACCGGCT
This sequence comes from Rhizobium binxianense, assembly GCF_028994275.1. Taxonomy (NCBI): domain Bacteria; kingdom Pseudomonadati; phylum Pseudomonadota; class Alphaproteobacteria; order Hyphomicrobiales; family Rhizobiaceae; genus Rhizobium; species Rhizobium binxianense. The sequence continues at coordinate 2,964,919 of NZ_CP118713.1, read as the reverse complement.
GGCCATCGGACCACTTGATGCCGTCGCGAAGCTTGAAGGTGTAGACCTTGCCATCCGGCGAAATGGTCCAGCTTTCGGCCTGGCCGGGGATCGGATTATCCTTGGCGTCCTCGGTGACGAGGCCTTCGAAAATGTCGCCGGCGATGCGGTTCTCCCAGTCGCCGGAAAGTTTCTGCGGATCGAGCGACTGCGGATCGCCACCATTGTGAATGTTGAGCGTGGCCGCATGCGCCGAAAACGCCAGCAATGTGCCAAGCATTGCGGAGGCGAGAAATTTTTTCGTTAACTGGTTCATCGTGGGTCCACCTTTCTAGGCTTTGCGCCTTTATTAGACATTTGTTCCCGGTGTTTGACCTCTTACGTGCAGGTCAGTGCGCACCTTATCGCAAAGGAATCGCGTTGCAACCCCAAATCCGGAGGCTGGAAACGGGTTGTGGACAAGCCTCCATACGTCTCCCCCTTGTCGGGTCGCGACGACACGTTGCGACATTGCCAGCACCTCCATGATGACCTCACATGTTGTCTTTTGTTTCGCCCGCTTTAGTGTGGCGAGCGCTAACGAGGCAGGAGATATAGCCGATGGCATTGCAGGCAGGCGGGAATGCGGACTGGTGGCGCGGCGCGGTGATCTATCAGGTCTATCCACGCTCGTTTCAGGACACCAACAGCGACGGGCTCGGCGATCTCAGGGGAATCACCCGCCGGCTGCCGTATATTGCCAGCCTCGGTGTCGACGCGATCTGGCTGTCGCCCTTCTTCAAATCACCGATGGCCGACATGGGCTATGACGTTTCCGATTATTGCGATGTCGACCCGATCTTCGGGACGCTCGCCGATTTCGACGAGATGATGGCGGAGGCGCACAGGCTCGGCATCAAGGTGGTCATCGACCAGGTGATCTCGCATACATCAGACCGCCATCCCTGGTTCGTCGAGAGCCGGACGAGCCGGACCAATGCGAAGGCGGACTGGTATGTCTGGGCCGACCCGAAGCCCGACGGTACGGCGCCGAACAATTGGCTGTCGATCTTCGGCGGGCCGGGCTGGGAATGGGATGGCGTGCGCCGCCAATATTACCAGCACAATTTCCTGACCTCGCAGCCGGATCTCAACTTCCACAGCAGCGAAGTGCAGGATGCGGTGCTGAATACGGTGAAGTTCTGGCTTGACCGCGGCGTCGACGGCTTCCGGCTGGATACCGTCAACTATTATTTCTGCGACAAGCAGCTCAGAAGCAATCCGCCGCACGAGCCCGATACCAGTGACGGGGGTCTCGATGCGCCCGACAGCAACCCTTACGGCATGCAGAACCACCTCTACGACAAGACGCAGCCGGAGAATATCGGCTTCCTCAAGCGATTCCGGGTGCTGCTCGACCAATACGAGGATCGCACGACGGTTGGCGAAGTCGGCGACGGGGCACGTTCGCTGAAGACGGTGGCCGCCTATACGAGCGGCGATGACAAGCTGCATATGTGCTACACATTCGACCTGCTGGGCTCGGATTTCACCGCCGCGCATATTCGCGGGTGCGTCGAAGCCTTCCAGAAGGCGGTCACGGATGGCTGGGTCTGCTGGGCTTTCTCCAATCACGACGTCATGCGCCATGTCAGCCGCTTTGCGCTGACGGCGGAGGAGCGGCCTGTCGTCGCCAAGCTGGCGATTTCGGTGCTTTCGGCGCTGCGCGGTTCGATCTGCCTCTATCAGGGCGAGGAACTCGGCCTGCCGGAGGCGGAGCTTGCCTTCGAGGATCTGCGCGACCCCTACGGCATCCGCTTCTGGCCGGCTTTCAAGGGCCGCGACGGATGCCGCACACCGATGCCCTGGGAAGCTGGCAAGGCGCATGCGGGCTTCACCTCGGCCGAGAAGAGCTGGCTGCCGGTGCCCTACGAGCAGGCGGGGCTTTCCGTCGATACGCAGGAGGGAAGCGGCAGCTCGGTGCTCAATCACTATCGCAGGACGCTCGCCTTTCGGAAGAGCCACCCGGCGTTGATCGACGGCGAGATGACCTTCCTCGGCTCCAACCAGGACCTGCTCGCCTTCACCCGCGAAAAGGGCGGCGAAAAACTGCTCTTCGTTTTCAACCTGACGCGCAAACCAGCGGAATTCCGCCTGCCTGCCGGCATCGTACTCGGGGAACCGCTTGAGATGCCGGGTTTTGAGGCGGTGGTGAGCGCCGGACTGGTGAAGCTTGCGGCGCTGGAAGGGTTTTGTGCACGAGTTTGATATTCTTGCAGCTGAAACAATGAAGGCGACGGTTAAAGGTTGCCCGCTGCGGAGTCAGCCTTGGAATTGCATCATCCAATCAACGCGAACTTGTCCACATCGACCATGCCGCGGTCGGATATTTTCAGGTGCGGGATGACAGGCAGCGGCAGGAAGGCGAGTTGGAGGAAGGGTTCTTCCAGCGTGGCGCCGAGCGCGAAGGCGGCCTTGCGCAGATGGTGCAGCGTATCGCGGACGGTCTCGTAGGGCTCGAGGCTCATCAGGCCGGCAATGGGCAGGGCGATTTCGCCGGTCACCTTGCCATCCTCGACGACGACGAAGCCGCCCTTGATCTCACCGAGGCGGTTGGCGGCGTGCGCCATGTCGTCCTCATTGACGCCGACGATGCAGATATTGTGGCTGTCATGGCCGACGGTGGAGGCAATCGCGCCCTTCTTCAGGCCGAAGCCCTGGACGAAGCCGTTGGCGTGGTTGCCGTTCTTGCCATGGCGCTCGATGACGGCGACCTTGATGATATCGTTGGCAAGGTCGACCGCCGTCTCGTTGCCCTTGACCGGCAGGCGGTAGCGGCGATGCTCCGTGATGATCTTGCCCGGCATGACGCCGATAACAGGCGTTTCGCCCTCGGCGACGGGCACGCCGAAATGGGCGGCGTTGACGGGCCGGGCCTTGACGCTGTCGAGACCGATTGGGGCGACTGGCCTGCGTGTGGAAAAGAGTGCGTCGGTGACGCGGCGGCCGGCCGAAAAGACCATCTCGGCACGGCAGTTTTCCAGGCTGTCGAGAACGACCAGATCAGCGCGCCAGCCCGGCGCCACCAGGCCGCGGTCCCTGAGGCCGAAGGCGCGGGCGGCCGAGATCGAGGCGGCGCGGTAGATCGCTAAGGCTTCGACGCCGCTGGCGATCGCCGTGCGGATCATGTGGTCGAGATGGCCCTGTTCGGCGATGTCGAGCGGATTGCGGTCGTCGGTGCAGAGCGCGAGGTAGGGTGAAAGCCGCTCGGTGATGATCGGAATCAAAGCGGCGAGGTCCTTGGACACAGAGCCCTCGCGCACAAGGATGTGCATGCCCTTGCGGATCTTTTCCAGTGCTTCGGCTGCGCTCGTGCATTCGTGCTCGGTGCGGATGCCGACTGCGAGGTAACCATTGAGATCGTTGCCGGACAGCAGCGGTGCGTGACCGTCGATATGGCCGCCCTGGAAGGCGTCGAGCTTTGCCATGCAGACGGGATCCTTGTGGATCACCCCGGGGAAATTCATGAATTCGGCAAGGCCGATGACCTTGGGATGGTCGCGGTAAGGCAGCAGGCGCTCGATCGGTAGGTCGGCGCCTGCGGTTTCGAGATGTGTCGCCGGCACGCAGGAGGAGAGCTGGACGCGGATGTCCATGATCGTTTCCAGCGCCGATTCGAGAAAGAATTCGATGCCGGCGCTTCCCAGCACATTGGCGATTTCGTGCGGATCGCAGATCGCGGTGGTGACGCCATAGGGCAGGACGCAGCGGTCGAATTCATGCGGCGTCACCAGCGAGGATTCGATGTGCAGATGCGTGTCGATGAAGCCGGGAACCACTGTTCTGCCCGAGATATCGATCTCGATTTCGCCCGCATAGTCACCTGAAGTGCCGACGATGCGGTCGGCGCCGATGGCGATGTCGGAGCGGACGAGTTCGCCGGTGACGAGATCGAAGAAGCTGCCGCCCTTCAGCACGATATCGGCCGGCACGCGGCCGACGCCTTGGTCGATGAGACGTTCGAGTCTGGTCATGACGTTGCTCACATTACAAGCGATTCCGAAGTTATAACCGATCTGCCGCCACAAGCGAGGGCCGCAAAACGAAACCGGGCGCCACAGGGGCGCCCGATCGATGGCGATCAGCGATGGCTTACTCGGCGGCGACGATCTTTCCGGCTTCCCACTTGTAGAGCGAGAAGCTCTGCGAAGTGAGGTCGCCGGTTTCACCGTAGGTGAGTTTGCCGATGGCGGTCGGGATCTCCATGCCGCCTTTCAGCGCGGTCGCTACGGCTTCCGCATCTTCGGCGCTGCCGGCCTTTTCGATGCCGGCTTTCAGCACTTCGACGGCGGCATAGGCGTTGAGCGTAAAGGCCTCGGCCGGGATGTTCTTGGCGGCGAGCGCCTCGGCTGCGGCCTTGGAATCCGGGCTCTTGGTGGCGTCCGAAGCGTTGGTGAAGACGGTGCCGGCGGCGGCATCCGTGCCGATCGCCCAGAATTCGGTGTTGGAGAGGCCGTCGCCGCCGATGATCGTCGCGTTGGCGGCGAGGTCATGCAACTGACGGGCGAGCAGGCCCCCTTCCGGGTGGTAGCCGCCGAAATAGACCACGTCGACCTTTTCGGACTTGATGCGGGTGGTCAGCGCGCTGAAATCCTTGTCGCCAGGGGTGATTGCGTCATTGACGACTTCGGTGACGCCGCCGGCATTCAGCGTCGCCTTGAAGGCGTCGGCGAGGCCCTTGCCGTAAGCGCCCTTGTCGTTGACGACGGCGATGCGCTTGTCCTTGAAATTCTTCAGCACGTATTTGGCGGCGACTTCAGCCTGCTGGTCGTCGCGGCCGCAGGTGCGCAGCACGTTGGTGAGGCCGCGCTTGGTTAGGTCAGGGGCCGTTGCGGTCGGAGTAACCATCAGCACGCCGTTTTCGGCCAGAACGTCCGAAACCGGAATCGCAACACCTGAGGTGACGGGGCCGACGACGAAGCGGATGCCGTCGCCGACGACCTTGTTGGCGGCGGAAACGCCCTGTTTCGGTTCGCCGGCATCGTCGGCCAGTTCGAGGACGACCTTCTCGCCGAGGATCCCGCCCTTCTTATTGATCTCGTCGACGGCGGTCTGAGCGCCGTTCTTCACCTGGTCGCCATAGGCGGCGACGGGGCCGGTCAGCGGCGCAATCAGGCCGATGGTGATATCTGCATGGGCAAGCGGCGCAAAGGCGAGCGAGGCGACAAGGGTCGCCGTCAATGTCTTGAGGGTCATAGTCTGTCTCCTTGGGTGGGGTCATTCGACCCGCGATGAGTGCCGCGCCGGTTTTTCCGATCATTCAACAGCCCGTCGGGCCGTGCCAAGGACGATCGGTAAGGGCGCGATCAGCGAGCCTGCCGGCCATGTTTGACTCGGGAGGGCTCATGACAGATTTCTAGGAATTTTGATGCAATTTCGCAAGATCATAACAAAACGGAAGAGAAATCGGGTCAATCCAGCCGAAAATTCGATCGAGAAGGATATTTTTGTCGTGGTTTGTCGATTTTTCGAGACCGAGCTGCCAAGCGCGAGCTTTCGTCGAGGATGAAAGCTGAGCTCATGCTGCCCCCCTCTATCTCTCGCATTAACCGTTAATTCGGTGGATTGTAGTAGAAGCATGCGACACGCAAATAGTGCTGCGCTGAAAACGAAAGCTACACAAACTTAGAGACGTATCGGGACTAGAGATCTGAATGCTCAAGCGTATCGACGCCAGCCAGGTGCGTATCGGAATGTTTGTAGAGGCTATCGAGGGCCTGTGGCAGGATCCGCTTTTGTCCAAGCGCAGATTTTCCGTTCGTCGCGAGCTCGACGCCGCAAAAATCCGTAAATGCGCCACTGCCGTCGTCGTCATCAACACCAGCAAGGGCTTCGATACCAATGGCCTCCCGGGGCGTGACATCGAGATCGATAGCAAGGCGGCGCGCGAAACCGTCCAGAAATCCGTGCAGATGCTGGAGGAGGTTTTCGGCCGGGTGCAAAATGGCGAGGGAATCACCTTCGAGCAGGTAGCGCCGGTGATTTCCTCCGTCTCCAAGTCGATGGATGAAAACCCTTCCGTTTTTCTGAGCGTGACGCGTCTGAAATCAAAAGACGAAGTGACGTTCCTGCATTCGATTTCGGTGAGTGCGCTGATGATCCTTTTCAGCCGGCATCTCGGACTTGATGAGACTACGGTTCAGATGCTCGGTACTGCCGGGTTGTTGCATGATGTCGGCAAGCTCGAAATTCCGCTGGAGGTGCTCACCAAGGAAGGGCGCCTGGAAGAGGATGAGATCATCCTGATGCGGAGGCACCCGGAGCAGGGGCACGCAATCCTGTTGAGGCAGGAGGGCATGTCGGACATCGTTCTCGACGTCTGCCTCAATCACCACGAACGTATCGACGGCAAGGGCTATCCGCATGGGCTGTCCGGCAGTGCGGTCAGCCTGTATGCGCGTATTGCCACGATCTGCGATGTTTATGACGCCGTTACCTCGGTGCGGCCCTACAAGGCGCCATGGAGTGCCGGCGATGCGTTGAAATGGATGCTGGGCGTCGAAGGGCACTTCGATCGCCGGCTTCTGAAGAAATTCGCCCTCTGCCTTTCCGTCGCCTCGGTGACGTGAATCTTCTTCGCTTTCGGAAAAGAAAAGCCCGCAAGGACGATGTCCCCCCGGGCTGTTTGTGCGGAGTTTTCTGAGCGATTTCAGATGTTATTCTGCAGGATGGTCCGCAGTTTGCCGAAGAGCTCGTCGATATGGTGCTTCTCGATGATCAGCGGCGGGGAGAGGGCGATGATGTCGCCGGTGGTGCGGATCAGCAGGCCGCTTTCATAGGCCTTCAGGAAAGCGGTGAAGGCCCGCTTGGTCGGCTCGCCGGCGATCGGATCGAGTTCGATCGCGCCGATCAGGCCGGTATTCCGGATGTCGATGACATTGGGGCAGTCCTTCAGCGAATGCAGCGCGTCGGCCCAGTAATCAGAAAGCTCGGCGGCGCGGGTCAGCAGGCCTTCTTCCTTGTATGTGTCGAGGGTCGCCAGGGCTGCAGCCGAGGCAATTGGGTTGCCGGAATAGGTGTAGCCGTGGAAGAACTCGATCATGTGCTCCGGGCCGTTCATGAAGGCATCATGGATCTCGGAGGTGACGAAGACGGCGCCCATCGGAATGACGCCATTGGTCAGTCCCTTGGCGGCGGTGATCATGTCGGGCTTGACGTCGTAATATTGCGCGGCAAAGGGGGCGCCGAGGCGGCCGAAGCCGGTGATGACCTCGTCGAAAATCAGAAGGATGCCGTGTTTGGTGCAGATCTCGCGCAGCTTCTGCAGGTAGCCTTTCGGCGGGATCAACACGCCGGTGGAGCCCGCCACCGGCTCGACGATGACCGCGGCGACGGTGGAGGCGTCATGCAAAGTGACGATACGCTCCAGCTCGGTGGCGATGTCGCCGCCGTGCTCGGGCTCGCCGCGGGTGAAGTTGTTCTTGCCGGGCTGGTGGGTGTGCGGCATGTGATCGACGCCGGTCAGAAGCGTGCCGAACATCTTGCGGTTGGTGACGATGCCGCCGACGGAGATACCGCCGAAATTGACACCATGATAACCGCGCTCGCGGCCGATCAGGCGGAAGCGTGAACCATTGCCCTTCACCCGGTGATAGGCGAGCGCCACCTTGAGGGCCGTTTCCACGGATTCGGAACCGGAATTGGTGTAGAGAACGTGGTTCAGGCCTTCGGGGGCGATGTCGACCAGGCGGTTTGCCAGTTCGAAGGCCTTGGGGTGGCCAAGCTGGAAGGCCGGTGCGTAATCGAGCTCGCCTGCCTGTTCGCGGATCGCCTCGGTGATCTTCGGGCGGCAGTGGCCGGCATTGACACACCACAGGCCGGCGGTGCCATCCAGCACCTGGCGGCCGTCATGGGTGGTATAATACATGTCCTTGGCGCCGACGAACAAACGCGGCTCCTTCTTGAACTGGCGATTGGCCGTAAACGGCATCCAGAAGGCGCGAAGATCGTTGGGTGCGTTGAGGCGGTTGGACATGCTGTTCTCCTGGCCACTGACGGCCCTTTCCCGTGGGCTTCACGCCCATATTTTGACTGCCCGGTCAAATTATCAGCGCTTCCCGAGTCGTCAACGGGAAAAGTCCGGAAAGCCCTCTTGGCGGCAGGCTCAAGCTGCTGGCTGTTCACGGGCGAGCGCTTCGGCGCGGTCATGCTGCAATTCCTTCCGGTGAAGGGAGCAGAGAGACTATGGCTTTCAAAAAGCACGACCGGCAAATCGCAAATTTGCCGGTCGTGCCATAAGGTTCACGTGCTGAAATATCGTTGCCACGCCTCCGGGAACATCCCCTTACGGCACGGCATAGGCCGACATTCATGTCAGCGCTATCATTAAGCGGCGGATCTATTCCTGCTCTGCACGAGGTAGATATCTTCGAGCGTCGCCAAGATTTTCATGACCGGCTCGGAGGTGCTCGAATAATAGATGGTTTGTGCGTCTCGGCGGGTCTTGACCAGCTTTTGAGCGCGCAGTTTCGACAGGTGCTGAGAGAGAGCCGACTGGCTGAGGCCGACCTGCGTTGCAAGCACGCCGACGGCCACTTCGCCCTTCACGAGGCTACACAGGATCAGCAATCTCTTGGGGTTTGCCATGGCCGACAATAAAGCTGCCGCCACATTCGTGTGATCGGCCAAATCAGTGGTTTCCATATTTATCTTCCTAATGCGAAACGTACATCACGTGTGTTGGCACAGGCCGCCTGCCGCGATTTTCACCCACGCCTAAAAATTAGCAATTCGGATCGAAGATTGTATATACCTAAATTTAAGGTATCGAGTATGCTATTTTAGATATGTTTGAACAAATGTGATCGGCATCCCCAGCGAGGGTTTCGAATTCGTATCGCAGCAGAAAATCACCGGAAATGAGATCGAAACCTGAGGAATCGATACCACAAATGCGCCAGGAAGCCGATTTTGGCGCGTTTAACCTGGTGGCGAGCATCTCGGCCACATCAGGGTGGCGTTCTACTAAATCTCGCACTGCCTCCGCCGCCCCGGCGGCAATCTCCTCATTCGCAGCCGACTGGATGATGAGATCGTGCCCGTCGAGTTGGTAGGCACGGCCGAAGCCGCCATTGAGGCTCGCCTGTTCCGGTTTGAGACGGAAGAAGAGGAAATCAGGAAAATCGATATAAAGCTGCGCCTTGGTGTGACGAGCGAGAAAACGCGTGCGGATACGCTCATAGAACGCGTTGCCGCGCTCGACCGGTTCCGCCAGGCATTGAGTCGTCAGACGGGGGTGGGCCAGAGGATCGCCCTTGCCGGGCTCGCCGGCCAGCAGTGAGGCGCGCGGGTCCCTGGCGAGCGCCCTGGTATGAGCCGACAGCTTCGAAACGAGGATGACGGGGGTGCCGTCAATATCGGTGGCGACCAGCACGCGGCTGGCGAAAGGGAAGCCGGTCTCGGGGTCGAGAACGGCAATCGCCGCGTGCCGCGCGGAGCGCAGAAGCACGCGGCCGAGTTTGCGGGCGTCGTCGTCGGTTTCGCGTAGGGGCGAGGGCTGATCCTTCATATCCGCTTTGTGGCAAAGCGGATTGAAAACATCAAGCGTCCTGCTTGCGGCGATGGCGGGTAAGGCCGGCGACGATATCCTGTGCCGAGATGGTGCCGACGATCGCACCGTTCTCAACGATGCCGATACTGCCTGGCTGGCGAGCAAGGGCATCGAGCACATCGACGAGCGGGGTCGCGGCGCGGGCCGTGGCGCTGACGCTCATGCCGGCGGCGGTCTGGCCGAGGCCGGGCTGCATCACGTCGGCCGCCGTCAGCATATTGATCGGATTAAGGTTCTGCACGAAATCCGCGACATACTGGTCGGCTGGGTTCTTGACGATGTCATGCGGCGTTCCGCATTGGATGATGCGGCCGCCTTCCATGATGGCGATGCGGTTGCCGATGCGGAAGGCTTCGTCGAGATCGTGGCTGACGAAGAGGATGGTCTTCTTCAGCCGCCGCTGGAACTCCAGGAGTTCGTCCTGCAAGCGGGTGCGGATCAATGGATCGAGGGCCGAGAAAGGCTCGTCCATCAGCAGGATCGGGGCGCCGGTGGCAAAGGCGCGGGCAAGCCCGACACGCTGCTGCATGCCGCCTGAGAGTTCGTTGACCTTGCGGTCCGCCCATTTCGTCAAGTTGACGAGCTCAAGCTGCTCGCCGACGCGGACCTTGCGTTCGGCCTCCGGCATACCCGCGAGCTCGAGGCCGAAGCCGACATTGTCGGCGACGGTGCGCCAGGGTAGGAGGGCGAACTGCTGGAACACCATGGAGACGGTGTGGGTGCGCAGGTCGCGCAAGGCTTTGGCATTGCATCTGTAGGGGTTGACGGAGCCGGTGGCCGCCGAGACTGCGACATCCCCGCGTACAACGGGCGCGAGCCCATTGACGGCGCGCAGCAACGTCGATTTGCCGGAGCCGGACAGCCCCATCAACACCAGGATCTCGCCTTCCTCGATCGTCAGCGAAGCATTGGCGACGCCGAGCACCAGCCCGGTCGCGGCGCCGATTTCGTCGCGCGTTTTGCCCTGGTCGACCATGGCGAGTGCTGTTTCCGGCCGGTCGCCGAAGATGATGCTGACATTGTTAAAGCTTACCGCGGTCATGCAGCGCCTCCTTCACCCGCCGTGCGGAACATCCGGTCGAGAATGATTGCCAGGATGACGATGCAGAAACCCGCCTCGAAACCCTTGGCGATATTGACGGTGTTCAGCGCACGAACGACGGGCACGCCAAGCCCGGGAGCGCCGACAAGTGCGGCGATGACGACCATCGATAGCGACAGCATGATGGTCTGGGTGAGGCCCGCCATGATCTGCGGCGTGGCGAAGGGAAGCTCGATCTTGCGCAGCACCTGTATCGGCGTCGCGCCGAAGGCGACGGCGGCTTCGACAAGCGACGGCGGCGTCGAGATGATGCCGAGGCGCGTCAGCCGGATCGGCGCGGGAATTGCGAAGATGACGGTCGCGATCAGCCCCGGCACCATGCCGAGGCCGAACAGGATCAGCGCCGGGATCAGATAGACGAATGTCGGGATGGTCTGCATGAGATCGAGCACCGGGCGCATGGCGGCATAGACCCAAGGGCGGCGGGCGGCGGCAATCCCGAGCGGAATGCCGATCACCATGCAGACGAAGGTGGCGGCAAGCACGAGGGCGAGCGTCTCCGTCGTTTCCTTCCAATAGTCCTGGTTCACGATGAGCAGCAGCCCGAGACAGGTGAAGACGGCGACCGCGATCGACCGGCGCAGCCAAAAGGCGATGGCGGTGATGGCAGCGATGACGATCAGCGGATGAGGCTTCTGCAGCACGAAGAGCAGGCCGTCTATGGCGCTCGACAGCAGGAAGGCGATCTGGTTGAAGAACCATTCGCCGTTCGAGGTCAGCCAGTCCACGAAGGATTTGGCCCAGGGGCCAACGGGAATCTTAAATTCGGTGATCCAATTCAAGGGGCGCGCCTATCCAGAAAACAACAATCGGACAAAAATAAAACGGGGCGGCGAGCCGCCCCGTTCATATCATCAGAGACCGAGGCCGGTCTTGGCAGCCGCCAGCGCGTCGCCCTTGCCGTCGCGGGTCTTGACGCCGGCGAGCCAGGGCTCGATCGCCGAGGGGTTCGCCTTCAACCATTCGGAAGCTGCAGCCTCCGGCTCCTTGCCGTCGTTGAGGATCTTGCCCATGATGTGGTTCTCCATGTCGAGGGAGAACGTCAGGTTCTTCAGCATCGCGCCGACATTCGGGCATTCGTCGAGGTAACCGGCCCGCACATTGGTGTAGACCGTGGCGCCGCCGAAATCCGGACCGAAGATATCATCACCGCCGGTGAGGTAGGTCAGCTTGAAGTTGGTGTTCATCGGATGGGGTTCCCAGCCGAGGAAGACAACAGGCTTGCCTGATTTGTCGGCACGCGCGACCTGAGCGAGCATGCCCTGCTCGGAGGACTCGACGACTTCCATATCCTTCAGGCCAAAGGTGTTCTTTTCGATCATGTCCATGACGAGACGGTTGCCGTCATTGCCGGGCTCGATGCCGTAGATCTTACCGTCGAGATCGTCCTTATGGGCGGCGATGTCCTTGAAGTCCTTGATGCCGAGCTCGGCACCCTTGGCGTTGGTGGCGAGCGTGTACTTGGCGCCGACAAGGTTCGGGCCGAAGGATTCAACCGACTTGTCGTCGAGGTAGGGACGCACATCCTTTTCCTGCGTCGGCATCCAGTTGCCGAGGAAGATGTCGATGTCCTTGTTCTTCAGCGAAGTGTAGGTGACCGGCACCGAAAGGACCTTAACATCGGTCTGATAGCCGATGCTCTTCAGGACGACGGACGCGGTGGCGGTGGTGGCGGTAATGTCCGTCCAGCCGACGTCCGAAAAATGGACGGTGGAGCAGCTGTCGGGATCGGCGGCGAAAGCAGTAGTCGCAACGGAGAGGGCGGCGACGGCAGTTGCAGTAACGAGTTTGAACGTGCTTGTTGTTTTCATTTTAGACTCCCAGTCTTTAAGTTCCCAAGCCAACCACCAATAGCCGAGTTTGACAAGCGACCTCAGTGCGTTTGCGGCGTATCGACCCATGCGATTGCGACGTCGGCGGTTTTTTCGCAGCGCCTTGTTTTCCGACCGCTCGGCGATTTTCGGGCTGGGATTCCTGTGATTATCGCTTTCAGGGGGCTTTCCTTTGCCGTTGTGAGCTTTCAATAAACCGATCAAGGAGAGATCGGATGGCAAAACTCTATTTCAACTACTCGACGATGAACGCCGGCAAGTCGACGATGCTGCTGCAGGCCTCCTATAATTACCAGGAGCGCGGCATGCGCACGGTGCAGCTGATTGCTGCTTTCGACGAGCGCACCGGCCGCGGCGTCATCGGCTCGCGGATCGGGCTGGAGGCGAGCGCCATTCCTTTCGAGCCGCACGAGGACCTGTTCCGGCTGATCGCGACGCTGAGCGGAGAAGGGGCGCCGATCGCCTGTATCTTCGTCGACGAGGCGCATTTCATGACGCCTGTCCATGTCTGGCAGCTTGCCCGCGTCGTCGACAGGCTCGGCATTCCTGTGATGGTCTACGGGCTCAGAACCGATTTCCAGGGCAAATTGTTTCCGGCCTCGCAGGAGCTGTTGGCGATCGCCGACGAAATGCGCGAGGTGCGCACGATCTGCCATTGCGGGCGTAAGGCGACGATGGTGGTGCGGCTCGACGCGGAGGGGAAAGTGCTGCATGAAGGCGCGCAGATCGATGTCGGCGGCAATGAGAAATATGTCTCGCTCTGCCGCAGGCATTGGGATGAAGCGATGAACGGGGCCTGGGTCGCCGAGCCGGTCTGAAGCCGCATGCCGCCTGTTTTCTTTGGCGCGGCAAGCAATGTGCTTTCTAGTTTGCGTCATTCCGGACGGAAAACCCCTTCGCACTTTTCCCGGAATTGCTCTAGCTTGGGCAGCACGAGATTCCCTGGAGAGGCCTGGTGCGCAAACCTCCGCCATTCGACAGCCAATACGAAGCTGCAGGCAGCCTTGCCGAGAGGATTGCGGCTGACGGAGCCTATTGCGTGGCTGCGATCAGCGCCTTCAACGGCGATGACGCACGTTCGGCCGACGATGTCTTCCTCGAACAGAATGCTCGCTTCCAGGCCCATATCGCCGATACTGCGGCGCTCGACGCCCTGCAGGCCGGTCTTGTCTTTTCCCTCGACCGGCTGACGGCCGAGGTTTCGGCCGATCTCGACAGTTTCCGGGGGCTGACGCTGCGCGAGAAGATGGCCGGCTGGGTGTCGCGCCAGCGGATGTGGCGCATGTATACCGAACGCGTGCGCGAGGCGCCCGTCATCGAACGGCTGCTCGACCTTTTGACGAAATCGGACGCGCTCGCCAAGCTGATCGCCGGCCAGCGCGCTTCGATCACCGAACGGCACAGGGCCGCCGAACGCGGTCTCGTCGACATCGTCGAACAACGGCGCCGGCTGGTCGATTCCATCGATCTCGCCCGCCTCAAGATGAGGGAACTCAATGCCAAGGCGCTGACGACGCAGGGCCGCATCGGCGTCTACGGCAATAGGGCGCATTGGGAGCAAATGGAGGCGGAGCGGCGGGCGCTGAAGGCGGAAGCCGAGCGCATTTCCGCCGAGGAGCACGAGATGCGCGACGACAGTCAGCGGCGCGAGCGTTTCATCGGCCTGTTCCAGTCCTTTGTCGATTCGCTGAATGGCCGGATCGCCGCCTCCAACGTGCTGCTGCGCAAGCTGATGATCGACGTCGAGGAGCGGCTGATCATCTACCAGGCGCAGGTCGATACCGACCGGCCGGGCATGAAGATGCGAATCAAGCCGGAACTCTTTCCCGATATCGCCGCCCCGATCAGGCTGTTCGAGAAGGGCATGCTGGTCGCCCAGGATCTGGAGCGGCGCAAGAGCCGCGCCGATCTCGAATTCGCCGGCAGGTTCCCGGCCTATGCCGAACCGCCGGAAACTTCGGGAGCGCCGCTGATCGACACGGCGCCCAGGTCCTTCCGTTTCAGCCTGCCCTTTCTGCGTTCCTGAGCCTCGGGGCCTGGTTCGCACCTTTTCCGCGATGCTTTCATTCGGAAAAATCGAAGGGCTCGTGTTGTGCTCGGCCTACCGAGCGCATATGTGGATGCAGCGGGGCGGCGATGTGCCGATGTTCGCCTCGCCTGACAGGAGACGACGATGCTTGACCGGATAGCCGGTTTTTTCAAGCTCATCGGCCAGACGATCGGCCGCTGGGCTCGCTTGTTTTCCGCCTGGGCCTTCTGGCCCTTCCTTGCCGCGCACGGCTGGTATCAGCGCCGGAGCTGGATGATCCGGCTGCCGGTCATCGCGCTCGTGGCGCTATTCGTCGTGCTTTACGGCTATTTTTTCTGGCAGACCCAGGTCTGGTCTAATTTCAACACCGCCTTCGTCGACCAGTATCGGCTTTCGGAACGCAAGGTTGCCGCCGGCCAGGAAGTGCCGGCCGCCGAGGGAAGCAGCACCACGGCTGCCAAAACTTGCCAGCGCTCGGCCATCGTCGACGTCGTGGCCGATTTGACCGATTTCAATGTCAACCAGAACGCATGGATTTCTTCCATGCTGCTCTACAAGATGGGCTTCTTCGGCATCGACTGGGATCACACGCCCTTCCTCGACAACAAGGCCTCGTTCCAGCGCGGCATCAACCAGGCGGTTCGGCGAACTTCGGCGGAGCTCGTCGATACGCTCGGGCGCGTGCGCGGCACGTCAGGCATCAACAACGATTTGCAGAGCGCGCGCGGTAATCTTCAGTTCGATGAACACAGCTGGTATTTCGGGCTCAATCCCTTCGGGCCGAAAACGCCGACGCCCTCCTATTACCGCTCGGCGATCGGCAGCCTGCGTAAGTTCAACACCGATCTTTCCGCCTGCAATGCTATTTTCGACGGCCGCGCCGACAATCTCATGCAGTTCATAGACCGCATCGCCAACGATCTCGGCGGGACCTCCGACATGCTCGCCGAGCGCTCGGAAAACCACAATCGCGGCTGGTTCGATACACGCGCTGACGACCGGTTCTGGTTCGCCTACGGCCAGCTTTACGGCTATTATGCCATCCTTGCCGCAGCGCAGGCGGATTTCTCGCAGGTCGTGCAGGAGCGCAATCTTGGAGCGGTCTGGAGCGGCACGACGCGGCAGTTCCAGGCGGCACTGCGCATCCAGCCGGCGATCATCTCGAACGGGCGCGAAGACGGCTGGATCATGCCGAGCCACCTCGCCACGATGGGCTTCTATATTCTCAGAGTGCGCTCGAACCTGGTGGAAATCCGGTCGGTGCTTGATCGCTAAAGGGTTCTCGACTTAGCGGGGTAGCGTATTGTCCTCGAAGCCGACGACGCGCAGTTTCTCGACGAACTCATAAGGGATGCCGACGATGCCGCCGCCGCTTTCGTCGTCGCGAAAGCGGCCGACGCTGCGCACCAGCTTGTAGCCGCCAAGCCGGTTGTTCGACGCGATAGACGAAATGGAAGCCGGCGCCGTGACGGCTCGCCTTTTCGAAGGTCTGGGCGATCAGGCTGCGATCCTCCTCGTGGATGCGCTACATCAGCGCCGCCAGGTTGACGGGGCCATCGCTATAGGGGAGGCCGAAGATCGTATGGACATCCTCGCTTGCGAAGAAATGTCCTGTCTCTATGTCGATGCGCCAGAGGCCGAAGAGGCGATAGGCTGCATCTGGACGATGTCCGCATCGGTGATGCCGATGTGGGGGCGGGATTGATCTGCCCTGTCAATGACGGGCTGTTCGGATCACGGGACGACGTTCCGACTCTCTTCCGATTCCTCAGTTGATCAGTTTCAACCGAATTGCCTTGGCCACCAACTGGGTACGATTGACGCAATCGAGTTTTTTGATCGCGTTCGTCATATAGGCGTTCACCGTATGGTCCGAGAGTGTCAGGATCTGGCCAATTTCGATCGAGGTCTTGCCCTGGGCGGTCCAGCGCACAACTTCCAGCTCTCTGATCGACAGCACGTTATGCGCGCATTCCTCATTGCGCTTGACCGCATTGTATGCATCGAGTGCATGCAGAATGATCATTGCCAATTCGTTGACCTCGCTCTGGCCAAGTGCGGCGCGCTCGCCGCAAAACCAGAAGACCAAGCGCTGGCCATCGGCCGCAATGGTCGGCATGGCAACGCCTGCCGGTATGGCGTGGCGCAGCATCAAGGCACGCAGTTCGGCCGGGAAAGCCTGACCATTGACGGCGTCGTTGAGGTGCCAGACCGGAGGGACCGCGGACTCCCTCAGCCGCAAGCCAAAAGGACAGCCACGCATCATGTGGGCGCGGTCGAACTCCCTGATATAGGCGGCCGGGAGCGAACTTTCGATCAGCAGGGGTTTCAACAGGAGGTCTTCCGGAGCGGGGGCGTGCATCAGCGTCGCATGCGACAATCCGAAGGCTGTCGAGACCCTGCCCAGCGCCTGCGCAAACAGGCTGCGCGTTCGTGCAGCAGCAAGCTCTGAAGAAAGCAATGACTGTCTTTCAGAGGTGGTCATGTAAGACATTTGTACGCCCCCGGCAGCCCCAATGTTAACGCTATCAAACACAGAAATGCCGTGGGATGCTAGTCCCAATTGCCTTGGTGCAAGCCGATTAATCCAAATTGTGAAGAATTAGTGACAATTACGCGCGCCATGGTTGAGTTGTCGTCGGTGTTAGTAGCGTTATGGTATCGGTAACATCTTTCATGGCTGAATAACTGTGAGTTTCGCCTATGGCGGATAGGAAGAGAATCACTTCGGGAGAAAGCTCGGGCGGTAATCGTCATCGAAATCTGGCTTGCTGCGGTTCGGTGCAATTGCTAATCGTATTCTCATGTATGACCGAGCCGATTTAATCGTGCGCTTTCCAATTTTTATTTTTAGCAAGCATCTGTTATCTCATATATTACTTGTCCTATTATTTTTGAGCTTGCCGATCGGTGCCGCGATCTCGGAGGCTGCCGAGCAGAAGAAGCAGGCGGGGCAGCCGCCGATGCGTTTCATCATCGTACGCAGCCTCCTCTGCATGGAAGACTGTCCTGAATGGATATCGGCAGAGGGGCGCATCACCTCCGATACTCCCACCCAGCTTCGAAAAGTTCTGAAGAAAATCGGGGATCGGAAATTGCCGGTGGTCTTCCTGTCGGAAGGTGGCGAGGTAGATGCCGCCTATGCGATGGGCCGGATGATCCGCAAGGCCGGCCTGGAAACAGCCGTAGGAGGCACGCGACTGAAGGATTGCCCAGCGGACGATACGCGCTGCGCCGCCGCTATCGCAAAGGATGGTAGCTCGGTCGGCGTCACCTATTCGCATGGCGCATACTGTTTTTCCGCATGTCCCCTGGCCTTCGCCGGTGGCACCTCGCGCGTCTCGTCGCAATGGGCTTTCATCGGCGTCCACCAGATCACGACCGTCTACAAGAGGGAGCGTGTCTCCTATCGCATCGAATACAAGATCGTGAATGGCAAGAAGAAGGAAATTTCCCGCAAGGAGGTTGGACGCAAATCCGCGGGGCAGAGCAGTTCCACTAAACTTGGAAAGAAGGCCGCCGCTGCCCTGACGGGCTATTTGAAGGAAATGGGCGTCAGTGCCGATCTGATCGCTTTGATGATGAGTACCCCTCCTGATCGCATCACTATCGTACCGCCCACAGATGCACTTCGCATGGGGCTGAACACCGACATGCTGGCTTACAATGAGTGGCCGGGCATGCCGCTCTGCGCGCCAGGTGCAGCCGCCGAGGCCGTCTGCCACGGCCATCCGGCGGTCGAAGCCCCTGCGGCGGCCGAGGCGCCCGCGCAGGCTGTGACCGCAGACACGAGCGTGAAGCTGCCGACCACCCATCCGATGGACTTTCTGCTGATGTCCAATGGCAACTGCCAGGACGAGTGCACCCAGTGGATTTCTGCGGATGGAGACATCACGCCGGAGACGCCGGCGCGGTTGGAGGCGATCCTGAAGACGCTCGGCGGAAGAAAGCTGCCGGTCGTCTTTCAGTCCAATGGTGGGGACATGGAGGCGGCTTTCGCGATGGGGCGGATGATCCGTGTTGCAGGTCTGGAGACCTCGATTGGCAGAACGCAGTTGCCGAATTGTCCAAAGCTGGATCCGCGTTGCAAAGCCGGCATCGCCGAAAACGGACCGACCGAGGGCGAAGTCTTTGCCGGCCGTGCGTCCTGCCTTTCGACCTGTACTCTGGCCCTGATGGGAGGAAGGCCGCGGGTTGTCGGATATTCCTCTATCGGCCTCGTCAGACCTACGGCGGCTGAATATAGGGAATTCTTCGCCTATTTCGACGAGATGGGCGTCAGTGCCGAGGCATACGAGACGATGATGCTCACGACATCAATTGAGCGAGGGACTATATTTCGTACTCAGGCGCTCGAGCTTGGCATCATCAATGGTATCATCCCTGATGATGAAGAGCCCGGCTTGCATGTCTGTGGACGGGAGGCGAAGGAAAGCCTTCGATGCCACAGAAAAGCTGAGGCGAAGATCGTGCCTGCTGCTTCGGTCAATTGATCTCAGGACACGAAAGAAGCACAGCTCGGCGATTGCGGCGGGCTGTTGCCTTGTTCACCCTTCGAAGGCGCCTCTGTGCCGTCCTCTAAGTCTTATCCTTCAAATCATTCTTCGACGTCACGCTCATCAGCTTCTCCAGGAAGCCGAGCATGACGGCGGAGGCGACGAAAGCGAGGTGCATCAGGGTCAGCCACATGATCTTGCCGTCGGCAAATTTGTCGGCATTGAGAAAGACCTGCAGTAGATGGATGGAGGAGATGGCGACGATCGAGGAGGCGACCTTGATCTTCAGGCTGCCTGAATCGAGCTTGCCGAGGAAGGAGACCTCGTCGCCAGCCTCACTGGCCTCGTCGAAACGGCTGACGAAATTCTCGTAGCCCGAGATCATCACCATGACGATCAGGCTTGCGACGAGGGCCGCATCGATCAGGCTGAGCATGGCAAGGATCATCTCCGCCTCGTCGAGGGCGAAGACGCTGGAAGC
Organism: Rhizobium binxianense; assembly: GCF_028994275.1. Taxonomy (NCBI): domain Bacteria; kingdom Pseudomonadati; phylum Pseudomonadota; class Alphaproteobacteria; order Hyphomicrobiales; family Rhizobiaceae; genus Rhizobium; species Rhizobium binxianense. The sequence continues at coordinate 2,945,411 of NZ_CP118713.1, read as the reverse complement.
GATCTTCAGGAGCTTGTAGCCGAAGGAAACCGCGTAGACGGCGAGCGCCGCTACCAGGCCGATATAGAAGGCGACGAGGATCCAGCGGCTCGACAGAATGATGCGCTCGATGATGAGTTCCAGTGTTTTCATGTCTTCACCCTGTAAAACCGCGATCGTTGCCCGCCACATAAACATCCGACGTGGCGGCCGCAAGGCGCAGCGCTATTCACACCTCGCCGATATTTCGCTATCCCGATGAAGGGAGAACAAATGCCTCCGCTCCCGCGGAGGTTGGGACGGGGAACATCTATGCCATCACTCAGGTCCGATATCGAAATCGCGCGCGCCGCGGTCAAGAAACCGATCGTCGAGATCGGGGCGAAGCTCGGCATTCCGGTCGAGCAACTCGCTCCCTATGGTCACGACAAGGCGAAGATCAGCGCCGAGTTCATCGCCGCGCAGGCAGGCAAGAAGGACGGCAAGCTGATCCTCGTCACCGCGATCAACCCGACGCCGGCCGGCGAGGGCAAGACGACGACGACCGTCGGGCTCGGCGACGGGCTGAACCGGATCGGCAAGAAAGCCATCGTCTGCATTCGCGAGGCTTCGCTCGGCCCCTGCTTCGGTATCAAGGGCGGGGCGGCCGGCGGCGGTTATGCGCAGGTCGTGCCGATGGAAGACATCAACCTGCATTTCACCGGCGATTTCCATGCGATCACCTCGGCGCATAATCTGCTGGCGGCGATGGTCGATAATCACATCTACTGGGGCAACGAAGAGAATATCGACATCCGCCGCATCACCTGGCGGCGGGTGATGGATATGAACGACCGGGCGCTCAGGAGCATGGTCTCCTCGCTCGGCGGCGTCGCCAACGGCTTTCCGCGCCAAGGCGGCTTCGACATCACCGTCGCCTCCGAGGTGATGGCGATCCTCTGCCTCGCCACCGATCTCAAGGATCTCGAGCGACGGCTCGGTGACATCATCATCGGTTACCGCTTCGACAGGACGCCGGTGCATGCGCGCGATCTGAAAGCCGACGGCGCCATGGCGGTGCTGTTGAAGGATGCGATGCAGCCGAACCTTGTGCAGACGCTGGAGAACAATCCGGCTTTCGTGCATGGCGGGCCTTTCGCCAACATCGCCCATGGCTGCAATTCGGTGACGGCGACAAAGACGGCGCTGAAGCTCGGCGACTATGTGGTGACCGAAGCGGGATTCGGGGCTGATCTCGGGGCTGAAAAATTCTTCAACATCAAATGCCGCAAGGCCGGGCTGAAGCCGGATGCGGCCGTCATCGTCGCGACCGTAAGAGCGCTGAAGATGAATGGCGGGGTGATGAAGGAGGATCTCGGCATGGAGAACGTCGCGGCGCTGAAGAAGGGCTGCGCCAATCTCGGCCGGCACGTCGCCAATGTGCGCCGCTTCGGCGTGCCCGTCGTCGTGGCGATCAATCAATTTGTCTCGGATACCGATGCCGAGATCGCGGCGGTGAAGGAATTTGTCTCGAGGCTCGGCGCCGAGGCGATCCTCTGCCAACATTGGGCTAAAGGTTCGGCCGGCATTGAGGAGCTGGCGCATAAGGTGGTGGAACTGGCCGAGTCAGGACAGGCGAAATTCCAGCCGCTCTATGGCGACGACATTTCGTTGTTCGAGAAGATCGAGATCGTCGCCTCGAAGATCTACCATGCCGGCGAAGTGACAGCCGACAAGGCGGTGCGCGACCAATTGCAGACATGGGAGGAGCAGGGCTACGGCAAGCTGCCGGTCTGCATGGCGAAGACGCAATATTCCTTCTCCACCGATCCGAGCCTGCGCGGCGCGCCGGAAGGCCACATCGTCACCGTGCGGGAAGTGCGGCTTTCGGCGGGAGCCGGCTTCGTCGTCGCCATCACCGGCGAGATCATGACAATGCCCGGCCTGCCGAAATCGCCCTCGGCGGAGCGGATTTTCCTGAATGATCAGGGTTATATCGAGGGGTTGTTCTGATCCGGTGACGGCTTACCAAAGCGCTCGACCAGATGGCGCTGCCGACGCCTTTCAAAGTCTGGATCGATAAACAGCCAGATGAAAAGGCTTTGCAGCGTGCCGAGGAACAACATTCCTATGACAAAGAGACATGCAATTGACCGGTAAAGATGAAGCCGACAGCGACGATCAGGAGAACTGCGATGATGTTCGCTATGATCTTCATTTGCCGCTGACCCTCCACCCATTTTGCAGCTCTATGTGGTTATTTCGGCGCATGGTTCAAGCGAGGATCGCAGCCACTGAATGATCAGTGGCAATAACGATAGCCGCCCTTCCGCTCGATCACGTCGAGGTGGAAATGCGTTTCGTGGGCAGCGTCGCTTTCGGGGTCGAGGACGGTGGTGAAATAGAGGCAGCCGGCGGCGCTGACGGTGCGTTGGAAGGCGCCTGTCAGCGTCGGATCCTCGCGGCGGGAGCGGACGGCGACATCCTCGCCCTTTTCGAAATGGAAGCTTGCAATGTCGATGGCGTTGCCGCGGGCATGTTCGGAGATCTTGCCGGTTTCGCCGTTGTTGCGCAGGCGGCACATATAGGCCGTAGCCTGATTGACTGATGTGATGCGGCCCTGTTCCGGCAGGGCGGCGGCGGCGGCGGGGATGACGCTCTCCTTCATCCAGCGGGCGAGGGCAAGGGCTGTCGGGCAGCGGATCGTCGCCTCCGGCTTGAGCTTGATGCCGGGCAGGGGTTCGGAGACGATGATCGGCTTGTCGATGCCGCAGCCGTTGCCGTCGTCGATGCGCGGTGTGTCCTTGAAGACGACGCCGAGTGCCTGGAGTGCCGCAGTGCATTCGGCGTGATCGGCATCGCTTTCGGGTTCGATTGTCAGATGCTGCTCTTCGAGTGTCTGCTCGGCAGGTGGCTTGTCGTCTTCCGCCGGCGGCTGCGGGCTTTTAAGCCCGCCCGGGGGTAGCGGCGGGCCTTGCATCGGTTCTGCAGGCTCCGGCTTTGACCGTTCAGGCTTTGCCGGTTCGGTTGGTGGCGCCGGCGGCTGCTCCGGCGCCGGCGCTTCCGGCTCCTTCACATCAGGCTTCGGCTGAGGCGCGGGCACATCATCCGGCGCCGGCGGTTCGGTCTTTTCGGGGAGCGGGGCGGGGGCTGTCATATCCCCGGCGTCCGGTCGAGCTTGCGGTAAGGGGCCGTGCGGGGGCAGGCGGGCGCCGGCAAGAAAGGCGGTAGCGGCGAAGATCGCCAGTATCGAAAGTTTTCTCAACGCATCCGGTTCCGTCATATCGATAGCGCCGGGGTATAACGCATTGTGGCGGTTTTCGTTGCAATTACGCAACGTCCGGCAAGATCATTAAAACTCGAATATAATATTCAACATAAACTTCTGCCTTATCTTGACATAATTCCTCATGTTTTTTATGCGGCGAAAAGAAGGCGAAGTTCTGCGCCTTCATCCGCAAAGCCCAGCCAGCCCCTCGAGCGTTCGCCGCGCCACGACCAGCCAGCCCGGTAATCATCATGAGAGGGTAGGTTATGATCGTCCGGTATTGGCGTTCAGTTCTCTTGGTCTGCACGGCAGCCACAGTTGTTCTTCCTGTTTCGCAGTCTTTTGCGCAAAGCGCTCCGGCAACGGCACCACAAGCCGCCGCGGAAGACAGCACCGTCCTGCAGAAGATCGTCGTCAAGGGCAAACGCGTGGCGCCGGGCAGCGTCGCCGACACGCCGCTTGCGACGGAGATCACCGACAAGCAGCTCGACGAGAAACAAATCACCAATCTCGAAGATCTCGGTCGCAGCGTCGATCCCGGCGTGAATTTCTCGCGCGGGGATGCCGGCGTCAATCTGCGGGGCCTTTCCGGCGCACGCATCCTGACCGTTGTCGACGGCATTCCGATCCCTTATCTCTCGAACAGTTCGCGCCAGGGTGCGTTTGCGCCGGCCAACGCCAATGGCGGCGGCGACACGTTCGATTTCAACTCGCTCTCGTCGCTCGATATCGTGCGCGGCGCGGATTCGAGCAAGGGCGGCTCTGGAATGCTCGGCGGCGCGATCGTCGTCAATACGCTGGAGCCGGAGGATATCATTCCTGAAGGCCGCGACTGGGGTGCGATCGTCAAGTGGACTTATGACAGCGAAGACAGCAGCCTTTCCGGTTCGGCCGCTGCCGCCAAGAAGATCGGCGGCATATCGATCCTGTTTCAGGGCGGCTACCGCAAGGGCCATGAACGCGACAACATGGGCGACAACGACAGTTACGGTCGTTTCCGCACCGAGGCGGATCCCGCCGATTTCGACCAGCACAACCTGCTCTTCAAGCTTCGCCAGGAATTGGAAGGCGGTCATCGCATCGGTCTGACGGCGGAACGGTTCCGCCGCGATCTCAAGACCGACCTGCGCGAACTCCAGGGTGCTGCTCCCCGCACCTTCCTGACCGACAATTATGACGGCCGCGAACTGCGCGACCGCGATCGCGTATCTCTCGACTACGATTACGAAGCACAGTCTTCGGATGCATTCTTCACCAGCGCCCGGGCCACCCTCTATTGGCAGGATCTGAAGAAGGAGTCGGGCAGCAAAGGACGCACGTCGGCCAATGTCGCCTACGGCCGCAACAACGAGATCGAAAATAAGACCTGGGGCTTCAACGGCACTGTTACCAAGGACTTCGAATATTCGAACGTCCGCCATTCGGTGAAGGCAACCCTCGAAGCGACGACGTCGGGCTGGAACCAGTACAGCTCTGCGCTTTGCCCGACGCCGACGACGTGCCCTTCGCTCAACAACCAGTCGGAAGTACCAGACGTCGACAGCAAGACCATCGGCCTGTCGATCGAAGACAAGATCGAATTCGCAGATACGAATTTTGCGCTGACGCCAGGCATTCGTTTCGACTGGTTCAGCTATGATCCGTCGACGGGCGGCGGTTTCGCCAGCAATCCGGCGCTTGCCAAGTTCGGTACGCTGTCCGACCGCAGCGATCAGCATGTTTCGCCGAAGGTGCTCGCCACCTACGAACTGACACCCGATGTGCAGCTCTACACCCAGCTGTCGTCGGCCTTCCGCGCCCCGACCGTCGACGAGCTCTATAGTCGCTTCTACAATGCGGGCGGCAACTATGCCCAGCTCGGCAATCCCGACCTGAAGCCCGAGACCGGCTACGGTGTCGAAATGGGCGCCAATTTCGACACAGGCGATTTCAACGGTCGCTTGGCGCTCTTCCACAACCGCTATCACAACTTCATTGAAACGAAGACGAGCGTAAACGCCTCCACCGGCATCACGGAGTTCAACTATGCCAACGTCAGCAGTGTGAGGATCTCGGGTGTCGAAGCGAGCGCCAACAAGACGTTTGACAACGGCATCAACCTGCACGCAGCACTTGCCTATGCCTATGGCAGGAACGAGGAAACCGCCCAGCGCCTGCGCTCGGTGGCGCCATTCAAGGCGATCGTTGGCGGTGGTTGGAGCAACGAGGCCTTCGGCTTCGATGTTTCCTCGACGCTTTCGGCGGGCATGCTCACCGACCATCTGAATACCGTCGGCACGAAGCCCGACACGACCTTCGATGCGCCCGGTTACGCGGTCGTCGATCTAACCGGCTGGTGGACGCCGGAGCAGGTGCCGGGACTGCGCGTGCAGGCCGGCGTCTACAACATCTTCGACCAGGAATATTACAATGCGCTCGCCGTGCGCGACGTCAACTTGAGCTCGACAGCAACGCAGCCGCGCGAATGGTATTCCGAGCCCGGCCGCACCTTCAAGATCTCGCTGACCAAGATCTTTTGATCCAGGGTATGAACCCAGACGACATCGCATGGGGTGGCTTTCGGGCCGCCCTTTTTCAATCCCGCAATCGCCTCTTGCGCGGCGGCTGATCTCAGGCTAACAATTTTTCTCATGATCAAGTCCTTGAACATTGCTGTTTGGTGGTGGGCTCGCTAAGGCGGCCTCGACCAATCGTGTCCAAAGACGACGACGAGTGAGCCGCCCGAAACTTCGAGGCGGCTTTTTTGTTTTATCGCCGCCTGTCTTCCGGGCCCCGATAACGGAGTGGAACAATGGTAACGATCCTGCGGGATGATGGTGCGGAAATCTACGAGACCAAGGGCGGCATATCCGTCACGCGGCAGCGGCGGGCAATCCCTTACGGCGATGCGGTCTCTTCCTATATCGACAAGCTCGACGAACGCCGCGGCGCCGTGTTCTCGTCGAACTACGAATATCCAGGCCGCTATACGCGCTGGGATACCGCGGTCGTCGATCCGCCGCTCGGCATCTCCTCCTTCGGGCGCGACGTCTGGATCGAGGCCTATAATGAACGCGGCGAGGTGATCCTCGGCTTTGTGACCGAACGGCTGAAGACGGTGTCCGACCTGGTGCTCGGCGCTTCCTCCGCCCGCCGCCTCGACCTTTCCGTCAAGGTGCCGGACCGGGTGTTCACCGAGGAAGAGCGCTCGAAGATTCCGACGGTTTTCACCGTGCTGCGTGCCGTGACCGACCTCTTCTATTCGCAGGCGGATGCCAGCCTCGGGCTCTACGGCGCCTTCGGCTACGACATTGCCTTTCAGTTCGACGCGATCGATCTGAAGCTGACGCGGCCCGCGGACCAGCGCGACATGGTGCTCTACCTGCCGGACGAGATCCTCGTCGTCGACAATTACGCCGCCAAGGCTTGGATCGACCGCTACGACTTCGGGAAGGGCGGCCTCTCGACCGAAGGCAAGGCAGGCGATATCGCACCGGAACCCTTCAAGCACACGGACGCCATTCCGCCGAAGAGCGATCACCGGCCGGGCGAATATGCCGAGCTCGTCACCAAGGCGAAGGAAAGTTTCCGCAAGGGCGACCTCTTCGAAGTCGTGCCGGGGCAGAAATTCATGGAGCGCTGCGACAGCAAGCCTTCCGACATCTCCAGACGGTTGAAGGCGATCAATCCGTCGCCCTATTCCTTCTTCATCAATCTCGGCCATCAGGAATACCTGGTCGGCGCATCGCCCGAAATGTTCGTGCGCGTTTCGGGCCGCCGCATCGAAACCTGCCCGATCTCGGGCACGATCAAGCGCGGCGACGATCCGATCGCCGACAGCGAGCAGATCCTGAAGCTTCTGAACTCCAAGAAGGACGAGTCCGAACTCACCATGTGCTCGGACGTCGACCGCAACGACAAGAGCCGTGTATGCGAACCGGGCTCGGTCAAGGTGATAGGCCGTCGGCAAATCGAGATGTATTCGCGCCTCATCCACACGGTCGACCATATCGAGGGGCGGCTGCGCGACGATATGGACGCCTTCGACGGATTCCTCAGCCACGCCTGGGCCGTCACCGTTACCGGCGCGCCAAAACTCTGGGCGATGCGCTTCATCGAGAGTCATGAAAAGAGCCCGCGTGCATGGTATGGTGGGGCGATCGGCATGGTCGGCTTCAACGGCGACATGAATACCGGCCTGACGCTGCGCACCGTGCGCATCAAGGACGGCATCGCCGAGGTGCGCGCCGGTGCAACGCTGTTGAATGATTCCATTCCAGAGGAAGAAGAAGCTGAAACAGAACTGAAGGCCTCCGCCATGCTTTCTGCTATCCGCGACGCCAAAACGGGCAATTCCGGCAAGATCCAGCGCGACGTCGCAAGCGTCGGCAAGGGCGTCAGCATCCTGCTCGTCGACCATGAGGACAGCTTCGTTCACACGCTGGCCAATTATTTCCGCCAGACGGGGGCGACGGTTTCGACCGTGCGCACGCCGGTGCCGGAGGAAATCTTCGATCGGCTGAATCCGGACCTCGTCGTGCTGTCGCCCGGACCCGGAACGCCCAAGGATTTCGACTGCAAGGCGACGATCAAGAAGGCGCGGGCGCGCAGCCTGCCGATCTTCGGCGTCTGCCTCGGTCTGCAGGCGCTTGCCGAAGCCTATGGCGGGGAACTGCGCCATCTGGCCCTGCCGATGCACGGCAAGCCCTCGCGCATCCGCGTGCTGGAACCGGGCATCGTCTTCTCCGGCCTGTCGAAGGAAGTGACGGTCGGCCGCTACCACTCCATCTTCGCCGATCCCTCGACGCTGCCGCGCGAGTTCATCATCACGGCGGAAAGCGAGGACGGCACGATCATGGGTATCGAACACGAAAAGGAGCCGATCGCCGCGGTGCAGTTCCATCCGGAATCGATCATGACGCTCGGCGGCGATGCCGGCATGCGGATGATCGAGAATGTCGTGGCGCATCTGGCGCGCAAGGCGAAGACGAAGGCGGCGTGATTGCAATCCGCACGGCCCTTTCTGCTTGCGGGAAGGGCTGGGCGTTCAGGAGCGGCGTCGAGCGTGTCCTTCGAGGCTCCGGCCTTCGGCCTACGCACCTCAGGATAAGGGATGTTGCAGGAAGCCGCGCCCGAATAAGCGGCGTGGAGATGCCGTGACAAGGCCGCTGCTGAGGCCCGAGAGCCCATAGGGCGATGCCTCGAAGGGCGAGGCGAGTATTCCGAGGTTGACTTTATCAGGCAAATCAGAACATTTCAGGAACGATCAATCGGAACCCATCGCCGTGGCCAATGCTGAAAAGTTCATCGTGCTCCCTTACCGCAAGAATCGCGGCAATCTCGTGCCCGGCGAAATGCGCCAGGCGTCGAATTCCGTCAGTGCGGAAAAGATCGCTTCGGCGATGGCTGAGCGGTTCGTCGGCGTGGCGGCCTATGCCGTGATCGTCGACGAGGAAACCGGCGACATGTCCTCGCCGCGACTGCTTGCCCGATATGGCGAGATTGCCGATCTCAACGCCGCCTGAGGCGCCGTTTTTACCATGGAGACGTCGCTTTACCTGCCGGTCAAAACCTTCTTGGAGGCGGCTGGCTATGTCGTGAAGGGCGAGGTCGGCGGATGCGATCTCGTCGGCCTGAGCGAGGGCGAGCCGCCGGTCGTGGTGGTCTGCGAACTGAAACTTTCCTTCAACCTCGAACTGCTTCTCCAGGCGGTCGACCGCGCCGCTATGAGCGATGAAGTCTGGATCGCGGCCCGCGTTTCGGCCAAGGGGCGCGGGCGGGAGGCCGACCGGCGCTATCGCGATCTCTGCCGGCGGCTCGGTATCGGCATGCTCGGTGTCTCCGACGGCGGCGAGGTCAGCGTCATCGTCAGGTCCGTCTCGCCGATGCCGCGTACCAATCCGAAGCGGCGGACGCGCCTCGTCAGGGAGCATCAGCGCCGCCGTGGCGATCCGGCCGTCGGCGGCGGTTCGCGGGCGCCGATCATGACCGCCTACCGTCAGCAGGCGCTGCTCTGTGCTTCGGCACTCGAGCAGGGACTGAAGCGGCCGCGGGAGATGAAGATGCTTGCCCCCAAAGCCGGGCCGATCCTGCGCGACAATGTCTACGGATGGTTCGAGCGCGTGGAAAAGGGCATCTACGCTCTGACACCGGCGGGGCAGGCTGCCCTGTTGCGGTGGCCGCAAGCTGGGCTTTCCGCCCCAGCTTCCTGAGCCGGGCTATGGCTGGCGCCCGGGATCACGCGGCGGGCCTGGCTCCGACTGAGGATGGCGAGGCCTGTGAACAGCGCGTCATTCCCTTTGACAAATCCTGCGTCATCGCCCATATCACCCTCAACTGAACCGCCTGCGCGACATTCGCGTGGGCGGTTTTGCGTTTGCACGGCTGAAAAGCTGCAATTCATTCGCAACCGCAGGGGAACGATATGAGTGACAACGGCGATCTTACGGTTCGGAAGCTGGCGATGTGGGGAATTCCGCTGTCGCTCGGCGTGATGGGACTGAAGATGGTGGCCTGGTGGGTCACCGGCTCGGTGGCGCTGCTGTCGGACGGGCTTGAATCGACGGTCAACGTCGTTGCCGCCTTCATCGCCTTCTTCGTCATCCGTTACGCGCAGAAGCCGGCCGATCACGACCATCCTTTCGGCCATCACAAGGCGGAATATCTGTCTGCCGTCACCGAGGGCGTGCTGATCGTCGTCGCCGCCCTGCTGATCGTCAACGAGGCTGTCGGTTATCTCGCCGAGCCGCGCATGCTCGATGCGCCGGGGCTCGGCCTTGCGATCAACTTGGCGGCCGGTGCCATCAATGCGGTCTGGGCGCGGCTGTTGATCCGGACCGGACGCAAATACCGCTCGGCGGCGCTCGCAGCCGACGGTCAACATATCATGTCCGATGTGGTGACCTCCGTCGGCGTGCTAATAGGCCTGTTGCTGGCGCTGGCGACGGGTTATGCGATCTTCGATCCGGTGCTTGCCATCCTCGTTGCGGTCAACATCCTCTATCAGGGCTGGAAAGTGATCTCGCAATCGATCGGCGGGCTGATGGACCAGGCGGTCGAGCCGCAGGAGGAGGAGGCGATCAAGGAGGCGATCGCCACCCATGCGGCGGGCTCGATCGGCGTGCATGACCTCAAGACGAGGCGGGCCGGCACCGTCACCTTCATCGATTTTCACATGGTGGTGCCGGAAGCTATGTCCGTGCGGCAGGCGCATGATATATGCGACCGCCTTGAGGATGCCATCAGGGCGGTGCATGAGGGCGCCAAAATCGCCATTCATGTGGAGCCCGAGGGCGAAAAAGCCCATGGAATCCGTGTCAAAGTCGTCAAGGAGGCATGATGCCGAATACCGATGTTTCCAGCCTGTCGATGCTGGGCCAGCAAACCGAAACCGCCAAATCGCCTGAGGAGGCGGTGCTTGAAAAAGTGCCGTCCAATCATGCCGGCACCGATTACGTGGTGCGCTTCACCGCGCCGGAATTCACGTCGCTCTGCCCGATGACCGGGCAGCCGGATTTCGCCCATATCGTCATCGATTACATTCCGGGCGAATGGCTGGTGGAATCGAAGTCGCTGAAGCTCTTCCTGCACTCCTTCCGCAACCACGGCGCCTTCCACGAGGATTGCTCGGTCTACATCGCCAAGCGCATCGTCGAGCTGCTTGACCCCAAATGGCTCAGAATCGGCGCCTACTGGTATCCGCGCGGCGGCATTCCGATCGACGTCTTCTGGCAGACGGGCAAGCCACCGGAAGGTGTGTGGCTGCCGGAGCAGGGCGTTGCCACCTATCGCGGACGTGGGTGAGCCACGGTGCCGCCAAAGGCGGCAGCAATCGATCCGGTGGATCGATTGCAGTGGCGAACGCCCTGAGCCTTAGCGAAGGGCCGGGCAACGGCGCGGCAACTGAATGCAAACTGCCGCCCATTCTCCGGCTATTACACCTCAAACATCCGTGACGTCGTCGCCGGACGAATCATCGGAATAATCGTCGTTATCGTCGTAGTCGGCCTGCTGCACGTTGGCGTCGTCCTTGTCATCGGCGGCGTTGTCCGAAGCCTGGCGGCGGTCGTCATTGCCATAAAAATTGTTGATGACGGTTTCCTCGGTCGGCGCGCTGGCGTTGCCGAAGGGGTTGGCGCCGAAGGGCGAGCCCCAGCCGAGCGAGGACATGTGGTTACCGAAGATGCCGCTCAGCGAATTGGCCAGCAGCATGCCGCCGGCAACGCCCGCCGCCGTGCCGAGCGCGCCGCGCAGGAAGCTGCCGCCGGCCGATGGCGCAGGGGCCTGCTGGCTCCAGGGGCCGCTCGGCTGCTGCGGCATCTGCCGGACGTCGCGGTCGTAGCCGCGGGAATCGTCATAGCCGCGGGAGGGCTGGCCCCAGGGGCCGGGGTTGGAGGGGACAGGCGCGGGCTGCTGCGTCTGCGTATTGCCGAAGATCGAGCTCAGGAAGCCGCCGCCCTGTTCGGCCTGGCGGTGTTCACTGGCGCCGGCTTCCAGCTGGCGGACACGCTCATCGAGTTCCTTGATATGGTTGGCGGCCGCCTCCAGCCCTTTTTCCTGAACGATGACGGCCTGGGCCAGATAATAGGTGGCGGAAGGTTGCTCGCGCGTTGCCTGGTCAATCAGGGCTTCGGCGTCGCGGTCGCGCGGCTGGGCCGCAGCGGTGCGTACGCGGTCGAAGAGGGCGGTCAATAATTGGCGTTCTTCCGGTGACATATCCTGCCTCCTGTTGATCTTATATAGCGTTTGCCGCTTGAGCGATGAGGTAGGAACCGATTCAGGCTTTTCAAAGCCTTTCACCGTTACATTTCAGTAAGGCTTGCAGAACGGCGCGCGGCTTCTTAAGGATATCTGCATCGCTTCGGTGCCTTGTGTTTTTCCCGCATTGTTTTAGGCATTGAGTCGCACTATGTGCGAGGAACCCGAATTCATCTCCAAGAGGTTCGAATGAACGACGAAGACCAGGACGACAAGACGAAGGAACTGCCGCTCGGCAAGGAAACGGAGGCGAATCTTTTCAAGTCGCGTTCGATCTTCATCTACGGACCGATCAATCAGGAATTGGCGCAGAAGGTCTGCTCGCAGCTCGTGGCGCTTGCCGCGGCCAGCGACGACGACATCCGCATCTATGTCAATTCGCCCGGCGGCCATGTCGAATCCGGCGATTCCATCCATGACATGATCAAGTTCATCAAGCCGAAGGTCTGGATGATCGGCACGGGCTGGGTCGCCTCGGCCGGCGCGCTGATCTATGTCGCCACTCCGAAGGAGCGGCGCCTCTGCCTGCCGAACACCCGCTTCCTGCTGCACCAGCCCTCCGGCGGCACGCGCGGTATGGCATCCGACATCGAGATCCAGGCGCGCGAGATCATCAAGATGAACGAGCGCCTGAACAGGATCATGGCGGAGGCCACCGGCCAGCCGCTCGACAAGATCGCCAAGGATACGGATCGCGACTACTGGCTGTCGGCCGAAGAGGCGAAGGACTACGGCCTGGTTTCGCGGGTCGTGACCTCGCAGGCCGATATCTGAGTTTTCTCAGCCGAAGCTGCCAAGAACCGCCCTTGCCCGCTGACCGCAGGCGAGGGCGTTTTGTTTTGGTCGGCATGGAAAGGCCGGCCGATCTGATGACGCGGGCGCTGAACGGAAAGGGCTGAATCCGGACTTGCACGCGCGGCAATCCTCATGCTCCATGCGCCATTCCGCAGCCGCGAGTCCTGCCATGCTCAAAGATTTTTCCGTCCAGGCCCTGTTCATGGGGCTGCTGACCGCCTTCGTCGGCTCCGCCAGTTCCTTCGCCGTCGTGCTGCACGGGCTCGAGGCAGTCGGCGCGACGGATGCGCAGGCGGCGTCCGGGCTGATGGCATTGTCGATCTCCATGGGCGTCTGCGCGATCGTGCTCAGCGCCGTGACGCGATTGCCGATCAGTATCGCTTGGTCGACGCCGGGTGCGGCGCTGCTGGCAAGCACCGGGGCGATCGAGGGCGGCTTCAATGCGGCGGTCGGGGCATTCCTGATCTGTGCCGTGCTGATCGTCGTCGCCGGGCTGTTCAAGCCGCTTGGCCGGGCGGTTGCCGCCATTCCCGCACCGCTTGCCAATGCGATGCTTTCCGGCGTGCTGATCGGCCTCTGCTTCGCGCCGGTGAAGGCAATCGGCTTCAATCCGCTGTTCGGGCTGCCGATCGTTGTCGCCTGGATCGTCGTCGGCGCCTTCAAGCGGCTTTGGGCGGTGCCGGCAGCACTCGCGGCTTTCGTGCTGGTGCTTGCCTTCGGCGTCGATATTCCCGACGGCGCCTTCGCCTCGCTCGAGCGATCGTTGGTGCCGACGGCTGAAATCGTCCGGCCGGTGTTCAACCTTGCCGGTCTCGTGTCGATCGCGCTGCCGCTCTTCATCGTCACCATGGCCTCGCAGAACATTCCCGGCATCGCGGTGCTGAAGGTCAATCACTACGATCCGAAGCCCGGCCCGCTCTTTGCCGTCACCGGCTTCTTTTCGCTGCTGTCGGCGCCGTTCGGCGGCCACGCCGTCAATCTAGCGGCGATCACTGCGGCGATGTGCGCGGGCCAAGATGCCCATGCCGATCCGAAGCGCCGCTACTGGGCATCGCTGATCGCCGGTGTCGGTTATATCGTCCTCGGCTTGCTGGCCGGCGCGGTGACGGCCTTCGTCGCCTTGGCGCCTCCCATCCTGATCGAGGCGGTGGCGGGACTGGCGCTGGTCGGCGCCTTCTCGTCCTCGGCAATGTCGGCCTTCCAGGCGCCGGAATCGCGCGAGGCCGCGGCAATCACCTTCCTCGTCACCGCTTCCGGCATTTCCTTCGGCGGCATCTCAGGCGCCTTCTGGGGGTTGATCGCCGGCGGCCTGATGCTCGCGCTGTCGCAACTGGTGAAGATGGTGAAACAGCGGTCTCAGTCGACGTGACGGAAAGTCGCCGCGCCGCGAGGGCTTGCCAGTTCCACCGCCCAAGGTTATAAGCGCGGCCATGAAGACCAATGGCGCCAAGATTTCCGAGACGATTGCACGCGGCCGCATCGCCCTGCGTGACAGCTCGCGCGCCCTGACCTCGCTTCTTCTCCTCGGCCTTACGCGCGGTTGCCGGGTCCTTTGAGGAGCGCCCGGCGGCCGAAAGCCCGCCCGGCAATCGCTCCTCGCGACTCACTTTCAAAATTGACCTAACGACCGACGAAGGTCCGCATTTGTTTATCGCCAAGCCCGATGTGATCGGCTAAGAGCGGGCAAATGCCGGGACGAGGAGACAAGACAATGGACGCGAAGACGCAATCCTCCAGAAGCGTTGTAAAAGGCATGCCCGATGCGGCGGTGAAATACCGGCCCTATCCGCAGGTGAATATACCCGACCGCACCTGGCCGACGAAGACCATCACCAAGGCGCCGGTCTGGTGCTCGGTCGACCTGCGCGACGGCAACCAGGCGCTGGTCGACCCTATGGGCCACGACCGTAAGGCCCGCATGTTCCAGCTGCTGCTGGAGATGGGCTTCAAGGAAATCGAGATCGGCTTCCCCTCGGCTTCGCAGACCGACTTCGATTTTGCCCGCTGGTGCGTGGAAGAGGGCAATGTGCCCGCCGACGTCTCCCTGCAGGTGCTGGTGCAGTGCCGCCCGGAACTCATCACCCGCACCTTCGAAGCGCTGGAAGGCGCAAACCGGCCGATCGTGCATTTCTACAACTCGACCAGCGAGCTGCAGCGCCGCGTCGTTTTCGCCAAGGATGTGCAGGGCATCAAGCAGATCGCCGTCGATGCCGCCAAGATGATTACCGACATGGCCGTCAAGGCCGGCGGCGGCTACCGTTTCGAATATTCGCCGGAAAGCTTCACCGGCACGGAACTCGAAGTGGCGCTGGAAATCTGCAATGGCGTCATCGAGGTCGTCAAGCCGACGGCCGATAACAAGCTGATCATCAATCTGCCGTCCACCGTCGAGATGGCGACGCCGAATGTCTATGCCGACCAGATCGAATGGATGTGCCGCAACCTTGACAATCGCGAGAACCTGATCATTTCCCTGCATCCGCATAACGACCGCGGCACCGGTATCGCCGCCGCCGAGCTGGCCTTGCTGGCCGGCGCCGACCGCGTCGAAGGCACGCTGTTCGGCAATGGCGAGCGCACCGGCAATGTCGACATGGTGACGATGGCGCTGAACATGTTCACGCAAGGGGTCGATCCCGAGATTGATTGCTCGAATATCGAGCGCATCAAAGAAGTGTTCGAATATTCGAACCAGATGGCGATTTCCGAGCGTCATCCTTACGTCGGCGAGCTGGTCTATACCGCCTTCTCCGGTTCGCATCAGGATGCGATCAACAAGGGCATGAAGGCGGCCCAGGTCGCCAACCATCCCGTTTGGGAGGTCCCGTATCTGCCGATCGACCCGCGCGACGTCGGTCGCTCCTATGAGGCGATCATCCGCATCAACTCGCAGTCCGGCAAGGGTGGCATCGCCTATATTCTGCAGCAGGACTACGGGCTCAACCTGCCGCGCAACCTGCAGGTCGAGTTCCGCGAGGACATTCAGCGCATTACCGATGTCGAGGGCAAGGAGCTTCCCTCGAAGCGGATTCACGACCGTTTCATCGAGTGCTACGTGACGCAGCCGAGCGCGCGCCTGAAATTCGTCGATCACCACACCTATCCCGATACTGAACGCAAGGGTCAGCGGATCGTAGCCGCCGAGATTACCGACAATGGCGAGATCAAGCGCATCGAAGGGCGCGGCAACGGCCCGATCGACGGCTTCATCAACGCGCTGTCGCATTATCTCGGTATCGAGATGTCGGTCGAGGACTATTCCGAGCATTCGCTGCAGCACGGCTCGAACGCTGCGGCGATCTCCTATGTCGAGACCTCCTATCCTGGCGGCAAGCTCTTCGGCGCCGGTATCAACACTAATATCGTCGCGGCCTCGCTGGAAGCGATCGTCTCGGCAGCCAACCGCGTGCTCGAGGTGAGGGCCGGCAAGGCCTGATCTCAAAAGGACTCAGGCCGCGATCGTATTGGTGCGGCGCGGCCTGAGGATTAGGTTGCTTCGTTGCGTCTTCACTCAGCAAGAGCAATAAAGGCGTGCCGTGTGGCCCCCATCCGCCCCTGCTGGCCACCTTCTCCCCGCTGGGGAGAAGAGGGAGCAAGCCGATTTGGCCTCGTTCCACTACAGTCCTTCAAGAGCGAAACGCTGCGGCATATAAGGCGGAATCAAATCGCCGTGGCAATTTTCATGGCGAGCTGGCCGAGTGCCGCTTCGGCGGAGGGGCCGGCAAGCACGTAGGAGGTGCCGGCATTGTGCCAGGTGACGAGGCCTATCTCGTCCTTGATCGTTTCCTTGAAGTCGTCGGTCTCCGGTGGCTGTGCGTCCTTGCGGAAACAGATGGAGATGACGTCGCCGTCGGCATTGGAATAGACGAGCTGGCCGACAGGGCGGCTGTCGCCGAGAATGACGCGGGCACCCTGGAAAGTCCAGGATTCGGCGGAAAGATCGGGCACGCGGAAAGGCACGCCGATCACGGTCGTCAGCCAGCTGGAGATTTCCTCGGCCTGCGAGGCGGGCACTTCGACGAGATGCCGGGGCTGACGGATCAGCAGGCGCTGATAGGCGGTGACATCGCCCAGCCAGTCGCTGGTGTTAACAGGCGCGGTGGCGGCGGTCGTGGTGGCGATTTCGTCGGCATCCGGGCTGGTGCCGACGAAATAGCCGATGCCGCAACCGACGGCGAAGAGGATGAGCGCGGCGGCCAGCGCCTGCGGGCCGCTCGGCGCCAGTTTCACGTGCGGGCGCGTGGCGCGCTGGGCGATCGGCGTCTTCGGCGGCTGCGTGCTCTTGATCGAGCGGACGAGGGCGAGGGGCACCGGTTCCTTCAGGATGTCGTCGAAGCGACGGCGGCCGAAATCAGCGCCGTGGCGCAGCTTCTCATGCAGCCGGCGCGCGTTCTCGTCGTCTGCCAGGCGCTGCTCCAGCTCGTGGCGCTGTTCGGGCGAGACTTCGCCATCGAGAAGGGCGGTGAGCTGGGCTTCGAGCGGCAATTTCCTGAGATCGAGCAAATTCAATACCTGTGAATCGGGTGGGTGCTGGCAAGCCCGGCAAAATGCAGCCTTGCCGTCGCGAGCTGCGAGACGACATTTGCCACCGGCGTGCCCATGATGTCGGCCGCCTGCTGATAGCTGTGGCCTTCGACGTCGACGAGCAGGAACATGCTGGACAGGCCATCCGGCATATCGGCGATCATGCGATGGATGGCGTCGGGATCGACCGCAGCCGAGCGTTCGCGCGCGGCCTCTCTGATATCGGTGACGTTGCCGCGGACGGAAGCCTTCGGCTTGCGCTTGCGGCTGTCGTCGGTCCATTGCTGGCGGGCAAGCGTATAGATCCAGCTTTCCAGCCGGCCTTCACCGCTCCATTGATGCCCCTTGGCGATGGCGCGCTGACAGACGGCCTGAACGAGTTCGTCGGCCACGGCAGCCTCACCCGCGAGCGTGATCGCGAAGCGGCGAAGGCGGGGCAGAAGGCCGACGAGATCACGCCGGAGATCGATGGTCGTTGCGGGTTGACGCATTGTCTATCCAAGAAGCATTCACAATGGTTTCGCGGACGAAGGGTTCGCCGTCGGGCGCGAAGCCGGCCTTATCGCCGCCGACGATGCATGTGCTTTATGAAACAAGTCTCCTGCACTTCGCAAGCATCCGGCGGTCTTCATCCCCCTTTCTCAAGGGATTTTCGTATTGTGGCCCACAAAACTTGCGTCAATATGTCTTGTAGCCATTCAAGCTCTGCAGCAGAGCGCGATAGGCCCATGTTCCTTCGCCGCCGCGATCGCGGATTTCGACGAGTTGGACGCGGGCTCCCTGGATATCTCCCTGTTCCACCAGCGCCATGCCCATGTAGGAGCGGGCGAGAATGTAGTTTTCGTCCGCCTGCAGCGCCTTGCGGTAGTAAGACATGCCGAGTTCCATGCGGCCGGCCTTGCGGTTGGCGTAGCCGAGATAGTTCAGGATGCGCGGGTCGTTCTGGTTGCGGGCGAGATTGAGCACGGTGATGGCGTTCTCATACTGACCGGCATAGGCAAACTCCCGGGCGAATTTGAAGAGATCGTCGTCGTTGAAGCTGCTCTTCTTCGGGTTGACGCATTCCTTCTTGGCCTTGTCCCAAACCTTGCCGCCGGTGCAGGTCTTGGTCGTCTCGGTCTTCGGCGGCGGATTCGTGTCATCATTGCCGCCGCCGACCGCAAAAGCGGACGTGGCAATGCCGAAGGCGAAGCCGGCGGCGAGCGAAAGTGTGGACAGGTGACGGAAGGAAGACGTCATGGGTGGGCTCCGTTCTGAGGCGATGCTGTTGCTCGGATTGTACGCTTACCGCCAAAAATACCAAGAGGGTAAGCGGCCTCCATGGCAATTGTTGCGGCGATGGCCCGACGTCCTCGCAGATCGATTCAAGTGCTGGATGAAAGGTCTCCGGAGCCGGCGCTAACGCGCGAAAATATCGGCGCTTTCCGGCATTACTGCGTCGCCGGTCCGGTTGAGGCTGAAGCGCTGGCCGCTGAGCTCCCAGGCGCCGGGCGAACCGTCGATGGAGAAGAGGTTGTAGGCGGCGGGCGGCTTGATGCTGCCCGGTCCCTGCGAGGCCGAGGCGATGCCGACGACGGGCACCGGCTGCACCTGGCCGCGCAGCCAGTGCAGCGTATTGAGGTGCGTATGCCCGTGCAGCACGAGCTCGGCGCCGCCGGTCGAAATCACCGCGGCGAAGCGGCGAATGCCGATCATGCGCTTGTAGAAGTTGGTGGCGCCGCGGATCGGCGGATGATGGATCATGACGACGCGGAAGAGACCGGCTTCGCCGGCCGCGCGCAGCATGTTGACAGTATCGCGGGCCTGGCGCGCGCCGAAGAAGCCGGAGGCGGCAAAGGGAGGCGTGGCGACCGCCGTCGAGCAGCCGACGATGGCGACCTTGTCGCGGATGCGCAGATAAGGGAAGATGTGGCGATCCTCCTGCCATTGCGGCGGGGAAAGATCGCCGCGGACATAATCGTACCAGGCGCGCATCGACTTCTCGTAGGCGCCGGGCACGTAGGCATCGTGATTGCCGGGAACCACCGAGGTGTTGGCGGGGTCGCCGAGTTCACGCAGCCAGACGGCGGCGGCGCGAATCTCAATGCCGCTCGCCAGATTGACAAGGTCGCCGGTGACGGCCAGATGATCGGCCTGATGGGCGCGGATATCGTCGAGCAGCAGATCCAGCGTGCTGCCGAAAAGGTGCTTGCGTCGATTTCGATGCCAGTTCACAAAGCCCGTTATGCGTTTTGAAAACAACTCCTGGATGGAAAGGCGGGGCAACGGCCCGAGGTGGACGTCGGAAATATGCGCGAGCTTGAACATGCTACGAGACATAGACCAGCTTATTGACAAATCAAACACATCCGGTGCGATGAAGGGCTGAAACGGAACGATGGTGGATAAAGAGAAGCGGCCCCCTCACATCAGGCTGGCCTTGCGCCTCCTGCATGTCTATTTCTCCTTCGCCCGCGGCATGACCATGGGTGTCAGGGCTGCCTGCTTCGACGCGGAAGGGCGGATTTTCCTCGTGCGTCACAGCTATGTCGGTGGCTGGCATATGCCGGGCGGCGGGCTGGAACGCAACGAGACGGTCGAAGAAGCGCTCGCCAAGGAACTGCGCGAAGAGGGCAATCTCAGGATCATCGGCAAACCGCAACTGGTCCAAGTCTATTTCAACACCACGACCACACGGCGCGACCATGTCGTGTTCTACCGGGCGAGAGTCGAACAGACGGCGCCGCGCCCGCCGGACTGGGAGATATCCGACAGCGGCTTCTTCTCGCTCGACAGCCTGCCCGAGGGCACGACCCGGGCAACGCATCGCCGCCTCGCCGAGCTTCGGGGCGAGCAGGAGCCTGACCACCGCTGGTGAGAGGTTAAGCCGCGGCAAGTTTGGCGCGGCCGTGCGGGCTATCGAGATCGAGCGCCGGGCCGACGGGGACGATGCCTGTCGGATTGATCGTCTTGTGGCTGCGGTAATAGTGCTGCTTGATGTGCGTGAGGTTCACCGTCTCGGCGACGCCGGCCGTCTGGTAGAGATCTCTCAAATAGCCGGGCAGGTTGCGGTAATCGGCGATACGGCGGATGTTGCACTTGAAATGGCCGACATAGACGGGGTCGAAGCGCACCAGCGTGGTGAACAGGCGCCAGTCGGCCTCGGTTACTCTGTTGCCGAAGAGGTAGCGGCCCTTGCCCAAACGCTCGTCGAGCATATCGAGGGTTTCGAACAGCTTGCCGACATTTTCCTCATAAGCTTCCTGGGTGGTGGCAAAGCCCGCTTTGTAGACACCGTTGTTGACGCTGTCGTAGACGGTGGCGTTCAGCGCATCGATTTCGGCGCGGAGATCCTCGGGATAAAAATCGCTCTTCGCGCCGGTCAGCCCGTCGAAGGCGCTGTTGAACATGCGGATGATCTCTGCGGATTCGTTGTTGACGATCGTGCCGATCTTCTTGTCCCAGAGGACGGGAACAGTCACGCGGCCGGAATAGTGCGGATCGGCCCTGACATAGATCTGCCAGAGCGTGGTCGCGCCGAAGAGCTGGTCGCCGGTGGCGCCGTCGCCGACTTTGAACTCCCAGCCGTTTTCGACCATCAGCGGGTCGACGACCGACACCGAAATCAGCTCTTCCAGCTTCTTCAGTTTGCGGAAGATCAGCGTGCGATGCGCCCAGGGGCAGGCAAGCGAGACGTAAAGATGGTAACGCCCGGCCTCGGCCTTGAAGCCGCCGCTGCCGGAAGGGCCGGCTTCACCGTCCGATGTCACCCAGTTGCGGAACTGCGAGGGCTGCCGTTTGAATTGACCCTTGCTCTCCTTCGTGTCGTACCAGATGTCATGCCAGACGCCGTCCACCAGCATTCCCATGATCTTAATTCCCTTGGTTGGCCTGGCCCCTGGCACTGGCCCTCGGTTGCGTGTTGGCTGGAAGATATCCGAGATAGCGGGGCTTTGCAGGCGGTAAAGATTGAACAGTGCGTCACGTCGGTCAGCTGACAGTGCATTTTGCGTTGGACGGCCGAAAGTTTTCCTGCTATCGGCCTTTTCACGATTTTGGGATCCCTGCCTGATGTTCATTTCCAGAAACCCGCGACGACGCTGATGCTCCCGAACGCCCAAGGCGTGTTCGAGACCCATCAATCTGTCCATCCGGTTTCTGTCATCATGTACAAGCACGATCTCGTCTACCTCACCGAAGACGCGTCTCATGACGCCGCCATCGAACACATCAACGAAGAAGCCTTCGGTCCCGGCCGCTTCACCCGCGCTGCCGCGCGTATCCGCGAGCAGGGGCCGCATGATTTGTCGCTCTCCTTCATCTGCACCGATAATGGCGAGACGATCGCTTCCGTGCGAATGACGCCGGTGCTGGCGGGCTCCGTGAAGGGCCATCTGCTCGGCCCGCTCGCCGTCCGCCCCTCGCACAAGAATAAGGGCATCGGCCGGGAACTGGTGCGGATCGCGGTGGAGGCGGCGAGACGCAAGGGCTCGGAAGCCGTCATCCTGGTCGGCGATCCGCCCTATTACGGCCCGCTCGGCTTCGAGAAGGTCGCCTACAACGCGCTGTCGTTTCCAGGCCCCGTCGATCCCGGCCGCGTGCTCGTCGTTCCGATCGCCGCGGGTGTGCACGAGCGGCTGAAGGGCATCATCGCCTGGCACGGATGATCAGAGGTTTTTGCGGAGGAAGCTGCGCGTGCGGCCTTCCGGGAAGTCCTGAAGCTCTCCGAAGACCTCATAACCCTGACGCAGATAGGCGCGCAGCGCCTGCGGGCTGAAGGTGTCGATCCAGGCGCCGCGGCAGCCCCGGGCTCTCGCCTCTTCTTCCGCTTTGCTCAGGAGCTTGCCGGCAAGACCGGTGCCGCGCAGCGTATCGGGGATATAGAGCATCTGGGTGAAGAGCCAGCCCCAGGCGGTAAAGCCCGAAAGACCGCCGGTCACCTTGCCGTCGGTGTCGCGGATGAGGACGGCGAGCGTCCGGCGATCGGACGGGCCGACATCGCCAGTGTTGAAGGCCGAGAGCGCATCGGTAATCGCCGCGAGTTCTTCCGGCGAGGGCGCGGCGGTGAGCTCGAATTCCGGCATGAGATTACCGCCCTTCGCGCCACCACATGGCGCCGAAGGCGAAGAGCAGAATGCCGACGCCGGCAAAACCGGCAAAGAGCGGCAGCGTGTTTATGCCCTTCAAAACCGTCTCGCTGGTCATGCGGATCATCATGCGATCATTGTCGGCGACGCGCACCTGGCCGCGCACCGGCAGGATCGGCGGCATGCTGATCCTGCCATTTTCATTGGCAATGCGGGTCACGAGACCCTTGCTTCTATCGGCGACCGGCTTCAGCACATCGGTCGTCGAGATCATTGCCTTAAATTCCGGTGCGTCGACGGCGCCGATATGGACAAGCGTCGAGAGCTTGCCGTTGCGGATTTCGAAGAGGCCGATTTCGTCCATCCGCTTCTCGGCCTTGTAGAGCCCGGGTTCGGATTGGGTGAGCGGCAGGGTTTCGGTCTTGCCGGAGGGATAACGCACGGTGGCGTTCCCGGGATTGTCGCCGATCGTCTGGCGCGTGACTTCAAGAGTCCGGCCGGAGGCGCGCGCCGTCAGCGCTTCTTCCTCGAGCGCCGGCTCCTTCATCAGCCAATGGGCGATACGGCGATAGAGCGAAACGTTCGGACCGCCGCCTTCGAAGCCGCGCGCCCAGAGCCAGCCCTGATCGGAAAGCAGCATGGCCACGCGGCCCTGGCCGGCGCGGTTCAGCACCAGCAAAGGATGGTTGTCGGCGCCGAGCATGATCGTCTCGCCCTGCGGCCGGTCGACATCGACGCTGCGGAACCAGCGGCCCCAATGCGGCGGATCCTCGCCCGAACCATCAAGGCCGCGCGTGACGGGATGTTTGCGGCCTTCCTCGGAGAGCCGGGGATAGAAGGCTTTTTCGATCATCTCTCCGGTGGGCGTTGCCGGCAGGACCGAGGACAGCGGCGTCAGGGCGATGGAATCGGGACCGGCGTGCTCGGGGCCGGCGGCGATCAGCAGCGCGCCGCCATTGTCGACATATTGCGCGATGTAATCGTAATAGAGCAGGGGCAGCACGCCGCGGTGCTGGTAGCGGTCGAAGATGATCAGGTCGAAATCCTTGATCTTGTCGACGAAGAGCTCGCGCGTCGGGAAGGCGATCAGCGACAGCTCGTTGATCGGCGTGCCGTCCTGCTTTTCCGGCGGACGCAGGATGGTGAAGTGGACGAGATCGACCGAGGCGTCGGATTTCAAGAGGTTGCGCCAGGCGCGCTCGCCGGCATGCGGTTCGCCGGAGACGAGAAGGACGCGGAGATTCTGGCGGATGCCGTCGATGACATGGACGGCGCGGTTGTTGGCGGTGGTGACTTCACCGGGAAGGGCTGCGACCGAGAATTCGAGCACGTTGCTGCCGCCGGCCGGCACCTTGAAGGAGAAGGGCGTATCCTGGCCGGGCGTCGCCTGCAGGGTGGCGATCTCATCACCGTTCAGCTTCACGGTGACATTGGCCGTGCCGCCGGGGCTCGGGCCGTCGTCGAAGACGCGCAGAACGACCTGCTGCTCCTCGTTGACGATGCCGAAGCGCGGCCCCTTGATGACTTCGATGCGGCGATCGAATTCGTTGGCTTTGCCGGTGATGAGGCCGTGGATCGGCGCGTCGAAACCGAGCGCCTGATTGGCGGCCGGAACATCATGGACTTCGCCGTCTGTCAGCATGATGGCGCCGCCGATACGGGCGGGCGGGACATCGGCGATATTGGCCGACAGCGCGTCGAACAGCCGGGTCGACGGCACGTCGGAATTGACGTCGCCTTCGACATCGACGAAGCGGGGTTCTATCTGGGGAAAGCGGGCGAGCTGTCCCTTCAAGGCCGCAAGCGCATCGTCGGTCGTCTTGACGCGATCGGGCGTCTGCTGGCTCTGGCTTCGATCAACGAGAACCGGGACGATGGTCGACAGCTGATCCCGGTCCTCCTGCAGCAGCACAGGATTGGCAAGGGCAGTGAGCATGGCGAGCGCTGCCAGCGTCCGGATCCAGGCGCCGCGAATGCCGCGCCAGATTGCCAAGCCGGCGATGATGGCGCTGACGGCAGCCAGTGCGGCCAGAACCGGCCAAGGCAGGAAGGGTGAAAAGTCGAAGGTCATCTCATTGTCCTAACCGTTCGAGAAGGTCGGGAACATGGACCTGGTCGGTCTTGTAGTTGCCGGTCAGCATGTACATCATGATGTTGACGCCGGAACGATAGGCATATTCGCGCTGCGTTTCATCCGACGGCACGGTCGGCAGTATCGGTATGCCGTTGTCGTCGATTGCCCAGGCACCGGCGAAATCATTGCCGGTGATCAGGATCGGCGAAACGCCGTCGGCTGTCGCCGCCGATTTTTCGGTCGCTTCGCGGCCGCCCTGCCGGGCCTCGATCCAGAGGGGGCTGCCGGTGTAACGACCGGGAAAGCTCGAGAGGAGATAGAAGGATTTCGTCAGCACGTGATCTGACGGTACCGGCTCGAGCGGCGGAATGTCGAGATTGCCGAGGATTTGCTGCAGCCTTTGACCGTTGGCGCTGACATTGCCGCCATTGTCCAATGCGCTGATCTGGTCGCGCGTATCGAAAAGCACGGTGCCGCCATTGCGCATATAGGCGTCGATGCGGCTGATCGCCGCCGTCGACGGCATCGGCGCCGTCGCCGAAACCGGCCAGTAGATGATCGGGTAGAAGGAGAGTTCGTCCTTGGTGGGGTCGATACCCACCGGCGGCGCCGGCTCCAGCGTCGTGCGGAATGTCAGGAACTGGGTGAGGCCCTCGAGGCCGCGCTCGGATATATTGTCCACGTCCTGTTCACCGGTGACGACATAGGCGAGGTGGGTGTTATCCAGCCTCTGCAGGATGAGGTCGTCGCCGGGCTGGGAGTCGTCGGCGTGAAGCGTGCCGGATTGCATGAGAAAGCCGGCACTGAGCGCAATGGCGATCATCGCCGCTGTGCGGACCGCCGGGCGCGAGCGCGAGAACGCGCCATTCATGAAGAGGACGACGAGGCTATCGGCCAGGAGCAGCAGGAAAGCTGTAAGAAAGAGCGCGGGCTTTGCTGACCAGCTCTCGCCGCCGATCAGGCCTTCGCGCACGGCATTGGTCCCCGTTGTGTCGAGCGGCATCAGTTCGGCATTCTCGGGCAGGACGTTCAGTGAGGTGAAACCATCTTCCGAACCGTAGAGCCCGGGCGGGTTGTCGAAATTCGCCGTCGGCTCGGCTCCGGCCGGTGGAATGAGGGGCCGCGCCGAACCCGTCTCGGAGACAAGCGTGCCCTTGGCGGTCAGCATGCGGAACGGCGGCAGCGTCTCTGAGACACGCGCATTGCCGCGCGCCTCCGACGTCACGCCGCCCGAGCGCGATATCTGCAGGAGGTGTCGCAGCATGTCGACGAAAGTGCCTGAGATCGGCAGATCGGACCAGGTCGCTTCCGCCGTGACATGAAACAGGACGATCTGGCCGGATGCGAGTTGCTTCATCGTGACGAGCGGCGTGCCGTCGGCCAGGCTCGCCCAGGTGCGTTCGGCAAGATCAGGCGTCGGTTCAGCCAGCACCTGGCGCTTGACGACGACATCGGCGGGACGCGTTATGCCGGCAAAAGGCCCGAAACTCGGAAATTCGGCAAGCGACTGCGGCTCGCTCCATGACAATGTGCCGCCCAGCGCCCGTTCTCCCTGGCGCAGGATGACAGGGATCAGCGGATCGTCCGCAGGCGCTGCCGCCATGCGCGGGCCGGCAAAACGCAGGAGCATACCGCCATTCGATATCCAGCGGGTCAAAGGTTCGTAGGTCTCCTCCGGCAGCCGGCCGATATCGGCCATGATGATGATGGAGGGATTGCTGGCGAGAAGTTTCGGTATTGCCACCGAAAGATCGGAATCGCTGGGTTGGATCAGATCCGCATAGGGCTGCAGCGCCCGCTGGATATAATAGAGCGGCGAGAGCAGCGGCTGGAACTCATCCCCTCCTTCACCTGACAGCAAGACGACACGGCGGCGCTTGAATGCGTCGTCGAGAAGGTGGACCGCGCCTGCCGTCGCGCCGTTATCAACGCTGACGCGGGCGAAATCGTTGCGCATCTCGAAAGGTGCGGTGATCGAACTCGTCGCAACGCTCTGGCCGGGACGGAAATCCACCCTGCCATTGGCGATCGAGCGGCCCTGGTTATCGACGGCGTTCAGCGCCACGGATGCGGCATGCGAGGTGTTGAGGCGTGTGACCTTGACGGTCATGGCATCAGCCGCATTGTTGGCCGCGGTGATCGCGACCGTCCGTGCGGCGTCGCCCTCGATCAGGCGGAGATCGGCGGGCTGGAGTTCGGCGAGCCTGCGCACCGTGGCGTCGTCGGCCTTGGTGGCGGCGCCGTCGGTCAGAAAGGCGAGGGTGCCCGGCTTGATGCCGTTCAGCGCGGCGCGCAGCGCCTGGAAGGCGCGCTCACGGTCCGGTACCAGCGGTCGCGGCTCGGCGGCGCGCAGCTTGTCGCGGGCGCTTGCGGCGGTGCCTGGAACGGCGTCGTTGGTCGGATCGGCAGTGAAGGCGATCGATACGGGCATGCCGGCGGATTCGGCATCGTCTATCAACGCGTCGGCGGTCTGGATGCGGCGGTCCCAATCAGGTGCCGCCGCCCAGCTGTTGTCGACGAAGAGGACGAGCGGGCCGCCGGATGCGAGCGAACTGGTGCGTGGATTGAAAACCGGATCGGCGATCGCAAGGATGACGACGGCGGCGAGCAGCATGCGCAGCAGCGTCAGCCACCACGGGCTTTGCGCCGGCGTCTCCTCGCGCTTCAGCACCGATGCGAGGATCTTCAGCGGCGGGAAGACCTCGCTCTTCGGACGTGGCGGCGTCAGCCGCAGCAGCCACCAGATGACGGGCAGCGCAACGAGCGCGCCGAGAATGGCGGGAAAGGCGAAAGCGAAGGGAAGGGCGCTCATAGCTGCCCTCCGTGCGTTGCCTTGGCCGGCATGCCGGACAGATACATATGCACCGCGACCAGTGCCTCCGACGCAAGGTGATCGGTGCGGTGGCTCGCGAAGGTCCAGCCGAGATGGCGCAGCGATTGTCCGAGGCTGTCCCTGCGGGCGAGGTAGGCGTTGCGATAGGCCTCGCGGATGTGTTCGGCGCGGCCGGAGACGAGCTTGGCGCCGGTCTCCGGATCGGTGAATTCGGTGCGGCCGCTATAGGGGAATATCTCCTCGGCGGGATCTGCTATCTCGACCACATGGCCGCGCAGGCCGCGGCGGGCAAGCGGGCCGAGGCGTTCCATGATCGCCGCCGCATCGTCGAGGAAATCGCCGATCAGGACGAGGTCGCTCCAGCCGCGGATCATCGCGGTTTCCGGCAGGCCGCCGGTTAGCGGCGTGTGCATGAGCGCGGCTGCGAGGCGTTCGGCGGCGTTGCGGGCGGAGGCGGGTTCCATGATGCCGGGGCAGCCGATGCGCTCGCCGGAGCGGGCGAGGATTTCGGCCAGTGCCAGCATGACGACCAGCGCGCGGCTTTCCTTGGAGACGTTGCCGTAGCTCGACTTGTACATCATCGAAGGCGACATGTCGCACCAGAGCCAGATCGTGTGGGCTGCCTCCCATTCGCGTTCGCGCACATAAGTATGGTCGTCGCGGGCGGAGCGGCGCCAATCGATGCGCGACAGGCTCTCGCCCTCGGCATAGGGACGGAACTGCCAGAAATTTTCGCCGATGCCGCGTTTGCGGCGGCCATGCCAGCCGGCGATCACCGTATTGGCGATGCGCTTGGCTTCCACCAGGCAGTCCGGCACCAGGGCGGCCCGCTGCCTGGCGCGGGAAAGGGCATCGCTGCCTGACGTCGGGTTGACGATCTGTCCGATAGATGCCACGCGTCCGGCTTCCTTATCCCTTTGCCTGCTTGACCAGTCCGGCGATGACATCGCGCACCGACATGCCCTCGGCGCGGGCGGCGAAAGTCAGGGCCATACGGTGCTGGAGAATGGGTTCGGCGAGCGCGAATATATCGTCGAGCGAGGGGGCAAGGCGGCCTTCGTAGAGCGCCCTGGCGCGCGCGCAGAGCATCATCGCCTGGCCGGCGCGAGGGCCGGGACCCCAGGCAACGTTCTTGTCGGTCGAGGCATTGCCCTGTCCGGGACGGGCGGAACGCACCAGCGCCAGGATGGCATCGACGACCGTGTCGCTCACCGGCATCTGCCGCACCAGCGTCTGGATTTCGATCAGCCGCTGCGCGTCGATGACGGCCTCCGGCCGGGTTTCGCCCAAGCCTGTCGTCTCCAGCAGGATCTGGCGTTCGGCGGCGAGTTCGGGATAGTTGACGTCGACCTGCAGCAGGAAACGGTCGAGCTGGGCTTCGGGGAGCGGATAGGTGCCTTCCTGCTCGAGCGGGTTCTGGGTGGCGAGCACATGGAACGGCGCCGGCAGGTCATAGCGCTGGCCGGCGATGGTGATGTGATATTCCTGCATGGATTGCAGAAGGGCCGACTGGGTACGCGGCGAGGCGCGGTTGATCTCGTCGGCCATCAGCAGTTGGGCGAAAACGGGGCCCTTGACGAAGCGGAAAGAGCGGCGTCCACTGTCGTCCTGGTCCATCACCTCGGACCCGAGAATATCCGAGGGCATCAGATCCGGCGTGAACTGGATGCGGTTGGCGGCAAGGCCGAGCACTTCGCCGAGCGTCGTCACCAGTCTGGTCTTGGCAAGGCCGGGGACGCCGACCAGCAGGGCATGGCCGCCGGAGAGCACGGCAAGAATGGTGTTCTCGACGACGCTTTCCTGACCGAAGATTACCTTCGAGACTTGTCCGCGGATGGCGGCGATATCGGAGAGCGCCTTCTCGGCGGCGGCGACAATCGCCTTTTCATCGAGGCTGGCTTCGGTCTTCATCATACCCACGGGCATCTCCAACGGCTGAAATCATTCGGCAGCGAATCGGCGGACTTATACATCTGCCTCATACTCGATAGAGTTATGGAGATGCGACGGGCTGACAAGTTCGTTGCGAATGACTATCTCGTGACTTTACTTCGTTAAGGACAAACCGGGACGGAAGAATGGCAACCGAAGAAATCAGCGGACAGGCGGATGCGGCGGGACTTGCCGCAATGATTTCGCGCGCGTCCGCGGAAAGTAGCGGTAAAAAACGTGGGTTGCCGCCGGTCGAGCGGTGGAATCCGCCTTTCTGCGGCGATATCGACATGGAGATCAGGGCCGACGGCACCTGGTTCTACATGGGCACGCCGATCGGCCGGCCGGCGCTGGTGCGACTGTTTTCGACGGTTTTGCGGAAAGACGACGACCAGAAGACCTATCTCGTAACTCCTGTGGAAAAGGTCGGGATAAGGGTCGTCGACGCTCCTTTCATCGCCGTGGAGATGAGCGTAACGGAGGGGCAAGGCCAACAGGTGCTGACCTTCCGCACCAATGTCGGCGATGTCGTGGAGGCGGGAGGCGAGCATCGGCTGCGCTTTGCCATTGCTGACCGCAATGCCGAACTGAAACCCTATCTGCATGTGCGCGGGCGGCTGGAGGCGCTGGTGTCGCGTGCGGTGATGTATGAACTGGTCGCGCTCGGCGAGATCCTCGACGTAGAGGGGCGGGCAATGTTTGCGATCCGCTCCGCCAGCGAGGTCTTCCCTGTCATGCCGGCCGACGAACTGGATGCTCTTTGCCGATGAATGATGCGATCACCCACCGTTATCCGCTGTTCTCAGCAGCCGAATTCCGCCGCCGCGCGCTCAACCAGAACGGCGGGCCGGTCGATCATGCCTGGCGCGATCACGGCGACCACATCCTCAACCCCGATATCGTGGCCGAGGTCGAGACCTTCAAGCTGCGCGACGCTGCCGTGCTCGTGCCCGTCGTCGATGACGGCGAAGAGGCGCAGGTGATTTTCACCAAGCGCACGGCGACGCTGCGCAAACATTCCGGGCAGATCGCCTTTCCCGGCGGCTCGATCGATCCCGCCGATATCTCACCTGAGATGGCGGCGATCCGCGAGACGGAGGAGGAGATCGGTCTCCCCGGTTCCTTCGTCGAAACCGTCGGGCGGCTGCCGAATTATCTTGCCTCGACGGGTTTCCGCATTACGCCGGTGCTCGGCGTCGTCACGCCGGGCTTCGCACTGACGCTGAATCCGGCCGAGGTGGACGATGTGTTCGAAGTGCCGCTTTCCTTCCTGATGAATCCTGCCAACCACAGCCGCGACAGGCGTGTCATCGACGGCATCGACCGGCATTTCTACCGCGTGCCCTATGAAACCAGAATGATCTGGGGCATCACCGCCGGCATCGTCCGCACGCTTTACGAAAGGCTTTATGCATGACCGGCCTTGCCGACCAAGCTTGGTTCCGCGATCCGGCACTCGGCCGGATCCTTTCGCTTCTCAACGCCGATGGTGGGGCCGATGGCGGGGAAGCTCGGGTGGTCGGCGGCGCCGTGCGCAACAGCCTGATGGGCCTGCCGGTCAGCGATATCGATATCGCCACGACACTGACACCCGAGATCGTCATGGACCGGGCGGCAGCGGCCGGTATCAAGGCGGTGCCAACCGGTCTGCAGCACGGCACGGTGACGCTCGTCATCGACGGCAAGCCCTTCGAGGTGACGACACTTCGCACCGATGTCGAAACCGACGGACGGCATGCCAAGGTTGCCTTCAGCACCGACTGGAAGGCGGATGCCGAACGGCGGGATCTGACGATCAACGCGCTCTATGCCGATGCCGAGGGCGAAGTGGTGGATCTGGTCGGCGGGCTTGCCGATATCGAGGCGCGCAATATCCGCTTCATCGGCGATGCTGCAAGGCGTATCGCCGAGGATCATCTGCGCATCCTGCGCTTCTTCCGCTTCTTTGCCTATTACGGCTCCGGACGGCCGGATGCCGAGGGGCTGAAGGCCTGTGCCGCGGCGCGTTCGAAACTGAAGACGCTGTCGGCAGAACGCGTCTGGTCGGAGCTTAGAAAGCTGCTCGGTGCTGCCGATCCCGGCCGGGCGCTGCTCTGGATGCGGCAGATGGGGGTGCTGACGGAAATCCTGCCGGAATCGGAAAAATGGGGGATCGATGCGATCCCTTCGCTGATCGCCACCGAAAAGGCGCTCGGCTGGACGCCCGATCCGCTGCTGCGCCTCGCGGCGATCGTGCCGCCCGATGCGGCGCGGCTGGAGGCACTTGCGGTTCGGCTGAAGCTCTCGAATGCAGAAGCGGCCACTCTCAAGGCCTGGGCGACGGCAGCGCCCGTCAATGACGAGATGTCCTCGGCGAGCTTCGAACGGCTGCTTTACCGCAACGGTGCCGACGGTATCATGACGCGGCTGAAGCTGGCGCTCGGCGTTGCGCGCGGCAAGGCTGAAGGGGATTTCGGTGAAATGGCGCGGTCGGCGCGGCTAACAAAGCTGCTGGATCAGGCGACGAACTGGACGAAGCCGCAGTTTCCGTTGAACGGCGGCGATGTGATTTCAGCGGGCATCGTCTCCGGCCCGCGCGTCGGCGAGCTGCTTGCAGGCCTGGAAAACGAGTGGGTCGAGGAAAACTTCGTCTCCGACCGGGCGGCACTGCTCGCCCGGCTGCAGGAACGCGTCCAATAGCGAATCCCGCGCCGCACCCGTTGGATGCGGCGGCTTTCGTCGTTGGTATGAATACTCGCCCAGCTATCAGGCGGCGGTCGCTTCGTCGCGGATGCGGGCCTTGATGTTATCAACCATATTTTCGCGTATGGTCGTTTCGCCATGAGCCGTCTTCAGGTGCTCGACGGCGCGGCGGACCACCTCTGCGTCATTATCCGCCCGGGTGTGCCAAGCGCAGCCGGGAACGAGCGTGCCGCATTCGAAAAGTCGCATGGTTTTCTCCTCTGTCTGAAACGCAACGGCCATCGCGCTTTCACGCGATTGATGAATGTGCGGAGGAAGAGAAGGTTCCGGCCGGCATGAGGTGACGACCGGAGAAGGTCTTTCAGTCGGGCATCGCCCAAGCTTTGTAGGTATCCGAAAGCTGGCCGGGCATGTTGCTGTTGGCGGCCGCGGCTTCGTTCTGCAGCTGTTCCGGCGATTTCCCGCCGGCCAGTTGCAGCTTCACCTGTTCGATGAAGCAGGACAGCGGCAGATCCGAGCCGCTCTTGGCCCGCAGTTTCTCGGCGATGCGCGTCAGAAACTCCGGTGCGTCGATTGCGCGGGATGTTTCCTGGACATCCGTGGACGCAGGCGAGCCACTTTGTATCGTCATGACAATCCTCCTCCGATTGTTACGCACATACATATAAAGTTAGGACGCACTGAGTTTTCGTGAAGGTCTTTCACCTCGAATTTATCGATGAGATATCACAGTGTCATGGCCAGCGGACGACGGGCGGCAATGACGACAGAATGGATTCAACGTTGCCGCCGGTCTTCAGGCCGAAGATGGTGCCGCGATCATACAACAGATTGAATTCGACGTAACGGCCCCGTCGGATCAATTGTTCGTCGCGGTCGGCTTCCGTCCACACCTTGTTGAAGTTGGAGCGGACGATCTTCGGATAGACCATGGCGAAGGCCCGGCCGACATCGCGGGTGAAGGCGAAATCGGCGTCCCAGCCTCCGGCTTCCTCGCTCGAATGCAGCCAGTCGTAGAAGATGCCGCCGATGCCGCGGGCCTCATTGCGGTGCTTCAGGAAGAAATAGTCGTCGCACCAGGCCTTGTAGGCGTCGTAATCGGCAACTGCGTGATTGCGGCAGGCGATCTCCATGGCTTTGTGGAAGAGCTGGCTATCCTCGTCCTCCTGCGTGCGGCGGCGCGACAGCACCGGCGTCAGGTCGGCGCCGCCGCCAAACCACCGGCTCGTGGTGACCACCATGCGCGTGTTCATATGCACGGCCGGGACGTTGGGGTTGACGGGATGGGCGATCAACGAGATGCCCGAGGCCCAGAAACGCGGATCATCCTTGGCGCCGGGTATCTGCGCCCGGAAATCCGGGGAGAATTCGCCGTGGACTGTGGAGGTATGGACGCCGACCTTCTCGAAGACGCGCCCTTCCATCATCGACATCCGGCCACCGCCGCCGGCGCCGTTTTCGCGCGACCAGTCCTTGGCGACGAAGCGGCCGGGCTCCTGGTCGGAGAGCGGTCCTTCCAACTCATCCTCGATAGCCTCGAAGGAGGCGCAGATCGTATCGCGCAATCCCTCGAACCAATTGCGGGCGGCCGCCTTCTTCTCTTCGATATCGCCAGGCAGGCCGATCGGCAGTTCCGGTCTTTCCATTTTCGTCTCCGGCGGTCGACATCGTCTTCGGAGGCGACTCGCTCATTCTTGATTGCCGGCCATGATTAGCAGTTGGCGCTACGTCTCGCCAAGCCGAGACAGCACCGCTGAGCGCTTCCAAGATTCGACTCGCAAATAAAGAATTTCGATATTACCTTTTCCCAAGAGGTAGGTTTGATGAAAAAAGTTCCAGGGCCTCCGTCCTTCGACGGCCTGAAGCGCAGGATCGCGAGACATCGGGCGGAAACATCCTCCCGCAGGAAAGACCATTTCGTGCGTGAGACATATTGCCTCGGCCTCCTCGACGCACGCGCCAAGGCGCGCGAATGGTTCGACGAATATCCGAAAGCCGCCTATTGGACCGAGGTGGAGAGCTGGCGCCAGCTCGACGGCGACCAGATCGAATTCACCATGCGCCGCCTGCCGACGGCCGACTGACCGTCACTTCGCAGGGGTGCGCACACGGCTTTCGATCAAGAGGCCGCTTTCATCCATAATCGGATGCGCGACGGAGACGATGTGGGCGTTGATGCGCTTGAGGTCGCGCAACATATCGAGATGCAGCGAACTTGTCTGCAGGCTGTCGGTGCGGCCGTCGCGCAGGCGTTCGAGGTGACGCTCGGCCGACTGTTTTTCCATCCGGCGCACCTCGACCTTCACCTCCATCATCTGACGCGCGAGATTGAAATCGCGAGTGACGAAGATCGTCTGGGCGACGCGCAGGTTGTCGATCGTCAGATCGAACAGCTTGCGCAGTTCCTGGTGGCCGTCTTCGGAAAATTTGAGCCCGAGAGAGATTTTCTTCGCAACTTGCTCCGCCAGGCCTTTCTCGATGATGTCGCCCATATGTTCGAGATTGATCGCATAATCGATGACGACGATCGACCGGCGGGCGTTCTCGTCGCTGAGACCCTCGCGGCCAAGCCTGGAGAGATAGACCTTCACCGCCTGCTGCAGCCGGTCGACGCGCTCTTCGAGGGCGGGGATCTCGGTAAGCTTGGATGCGTCGTTGTGCTCGAAGGCCTCGGAGACCCGGATCAGCATGCGCTCGATCAGGTCGCCGACGCCGAGCACTTCGCGGGTGGCGCTGGCAAGGGCAACGACCGGCGTCGAAAGCTCCTGCGCATCCAGATATTTCGGGGCACTGTCGGGCTCGGCCTGATCCGGCACCAGCCGGGCCATCAGAGCGGCGAGCGGCCGGGAGAATGGCCAGGCAACCGCTGCCAGCAGAAGGTTGAAGGCAAGATGCGCATCGACCGGCAGCTTGGCTGGCTCGAAGGGCAGCATCTGGATGAGTTCCGCGCCGTAGCCCGCCAGCGGGAGGGCGATGAGACAGCCGAGCGTGCGGACGGCGAGATTACCGAGAGTGACGCGCCGCGCCGAAGCCGGGCCGGACAATGTCGCGACGACAGGCGGTATCGCACCGCCGAGATTGGCGCCGAGTACGAGCACGATGACGAGTTCGGCGGAGATGAGGCCGGCCGAGGCGAGCGACAGGATGAGCACCACCACCGCAAGGCTCGACGAGGATAAAAAGGCGAGGGCTGCCGCGAAGAGCAGCGCCACCGGCAGCGCGCCGTCCAGCAGGCCGATGAAGGCGGCGAGAGCCGGAGAGGCGCGCATCGGCTCGGTCGCAAGGCCGAGAAGGTGCAGCGACAGCAGCATCAATCCGATGCCGATCAGCGCCGCACCGCCGCCCTGACGGGTGCTGGAGCGGCGGCGGTAAAGCACGATGCCGGCCAAGATCAGGAGGGGAGAGAGCCATTCGATGCCGGTGGCGACGATCCAGGCGGTGATTGCGGTGCCGACATTGGCGCCGAGCAGGACGATCTGCGCCATGCGCGGCTTGACCAGATCACGTTCGACGAAGGATGCGGTCATCAGCGCCGTCGCGGTGGAGCTCTGCAGCGCGATAGTCGCCACGAGACCGGACAGGAAAGAACGAAAGCCTCCACGTGTGCCGCTCGCCAGTCCCGTTCTCAGGCGGGCGCCGAAAGCCCGGGAAACGCCATCCTTCACCTGCGCGAGGCCGAACAGCAGCAGAGCCACGGCGCCGAACAGGTTGATCATGATGATTGTGGAGTCCATTTTGTTGTTTTTATTCTTCTTTCGTCGGCCAGGAGGCGTGCAAGCCTGGATTTTGCCTTCCCAAGCTGTTGAAACTATAGAGGCAATTCGAATTTTTTGATTGCTCGGCTAATAAATATAGACCTGTTTGGCAGATTGACAACGTCATTTTGCGACACGTGCCGTCGGCCATTCCGCCGAGGCGGTGTCGATCAAACCCAGGCGGTTTGGCGCATCGCCTCGCCGACGATCATTGCGGCCGAGACCGCGACATTGATCGAGCGCTGGCCTTCGACCATCGGGATCAGGATGCGGGCGTCTGCGGTCTCATGCACCTGATCCGGCACGCCGGCGCTTTCACGGCCGAAAAGCAGGATATCGTCGGGGCGAAAGGCAAGGTTGGTGTAGCGATCGGCGGCTCTCGTCGAGGCGAGGATCAGGCGGCGGCCTGATGTGGCGCGCCACGCCTCGAAGCGCTCCCAGCTGATATGGCGGGTCAGCGCCGCGGCGGCGATATAATCCATGCCGGCCCGTTTCAAATTGCGGTCGGAGACATCGAAGCCGGCCGGCTCGATCAAATCGACCGCGAAGCCGAGGCAGGCGGCTAGCCGCAGGATCGTGCCTGTGTTGCCAGGAATATCCGGCTGGTAGAGTGCCAGTCTGAGGTCCGTCATGACGTGCCGCCTTCTTGTTTTCGTTTCGATGCGCGAGGCGTAATCCAACTGTTATTTCGGAGCAACAGGGGCGCGTTTGGCCCGGAACATTCAATTTACGCCATTATGGGGCTGGAAATTTCGCGGTTTTCGCGTTATCCATCCCCAGCTTCAATCGCCAGCAGGGAGGGCCGACATGAATATTTTGCTCGATATGCGCTTTCCCGCCGTGATGCCGATCAAGGCGACATGGCGCCGCTAGTGCGCATTTCTTCCTGAAATCCCCTTCTTGATCCATTGTGCGGCTGTTTCAGCCTCGCCCCTTGAACGTTCGGTTCCCATATGTGCTTGCATGGCGCCGGGATGGCGCGAAGCCGGGAGCCGAAACGCTGATGTTTCGGAGCAATTTCATGTTTGGCTGGTTCGAACAGCGACTCAATCCCTTTCCGAGCGAGGAGCCGGTCGCTCCGCCGAAGGGTCTTTTTGCCTTTTGCTGGCACTACAGCAAGCCGGCAGCCCCTTGGCTCGGCCTGATGGCCATGCTGACCGCCTCGATCGCCGTCGGCGAAGTGGCGCTCTTCCAGTTTCTCGGCGATATCGTCGACTGGCTGACCAATGCCGACCGTACCACTTTCCTGCAGACGGAGGGCCACAAGCTCTTCTGGATGGCGGCGTTGGTACTGGTCGGCTTGCCGCTGGCGGCCGGGCTCGATTCCCTCATCATGCACCAGATGCTGCTCGGCAATTATCCGATGAGCGCCCGCTGGCAGATGCACCGCTTCCTGCTGCGCCACAGCATGACGTTCTTCGCCAACGAGTTTGCCGGGCGCGTCGCGACAAAGGTGATGCAGACCTCGCTTGCCGTGCGCGAAACGGTGATGAAGATCCTCGACGTCTTCGTCTATGTCGTGACGTACTTCCTGACGATGATCATCGTCATCGCAGCGGCCGACTGGCGGCTGATGATCCCGATCCTCGTCTGGCTCGCCGTCTATATCGGCATCGTCGCCTATTTCGTGCCGCGGCTTCGCAAGATCGCGGCGCAGCAGGCGGATGCACGCTCGATGATGACGGGGCGTGTGGTCGACAGCTACACCAACATCGCAACCGTCAAGCTGTTTTCGCATGCCGGCCGCGAGGAGGTCTATGCCAAGGAGGGCATGGACGAGTTCCTGCAGACCGTGCACAGGCAGATGCGCAAGGTGACGCTGTTCCACATCAGCGTCTACCTCAACAACTGCGTTGCGCTCTTCGTCGTCTCCGGCCTGTCGATCTGGTTCTGGCTGAACGGGGCGATCTCGGTCGGCGCGATCGCCATAGCCATCGGTCTTGCCATGCGCGTCAACGGCATGTCGCAATGGATCATGTGGGAAGTCTCGGCGCTGTTCGAGAATATCGGCACGGTCTATGACGGCATGGAGATGATGAGCAAACAGCATGACATCGTCGACAAGCCGGGGGCACCCGTCTTGACGGCGAAGAAGGGCGCGATCCACTACGACCGCATCCGCTTCCACTACGGCAAGAGCAAGGGTGTCATCGACAATCTGTCGCTCGATATCAAGGCGGGCGAGAAGGTCGGCCTCGTCGGCCGCTCCGGCGCCGGCAAGACGACGCTGATGAACCTGCTGCTCCGCTTTTACGATCTGGAGGGCGGCCGCATCACCATCGACGGGCAGGATATATCAGGCGTCTCGCAGGAGAGCCTGCGTTCGCTGATCGGCGTGGTGACGCAGGACACCTCGCTGCTGCATCGCTCGATCCGCGACAACATCGCCTATGGCCGGCCGGAGGCGACCGATGCCGAGGTGATCGAGGCCGCCAAACGCGCCAATGCGTGGGAGTTCATCGAGGGGCTCGTCGACATGCAGGGCCGCGCGGGGCTCGACGCGCAGGTCGGCGAACGCGGCGTCAAACTGTCAGGCGGCCAGCGGCAGCGTATCGCGATCGCCCGCGTCTTCCTCAAGGACGCGCCGATCCTGGTGCTCGACGAGGCAACCTCGGCGCTCGATTCGGAAGTCGAGGCGGCGATCCAGGAAAACCTCTTCGCCCTGATGGAAGGCAAGACGGTGATCGCGATCGCTCACCGGCTTTCGACGCTGACGGAAATGGACCGGCTGATCGTGCTCGACAAAGGCCGGATCATCGAGGCCGGTTCGCATGCCGAACTGATCAAGAGTGGCGGCATCTACGCCGACCTCTGGAACCGCCAGTCCGGCGGCTTCCTCTCCGATCACGCGGAGGAAGCGGAAGAGGCCGCGGAATAACGATCGACCCTTCCCGCGAAAGCGGGGAGGGCTTCTTAATTGTTGAGAACAGTTAAGAAAGCAGTTACATTTCCTCATCTCAACAAGGATATCGCCTATGGCGACCGTGACGATCTCGCTGCCGGATAGCCTCAAGGCCTTTGTCGAAAGTCAGATGGCCAGCAAGGGCTATGGCAATGTCAGCGAATATTTCCGTGGCCTTGTTCGCGATGCAGGCGCGTGAAAACGAGGCGCGGCTTGAGGCTTTACTGCTTGAGGGCTTGGCGTCGGGCGATGCGGTGGAGGCAACGCCCGCGTTCTGGAACGATCTGAGAAAAGAAGCAGTCGAGTTGCTGGCCACGCGGGGCAAAAAGAAGTCGCTGTGAGGCTTACAGTCAAGCCGGCAGCCCGGGTCGATATTCTCGCAGTTTGCCTATCTCTCGGAGCATGGCGGAGAGGAACTCGGCCTGCGGTTCCTGCGCGCGACCGAGCAGTCTTTCACACGCCTTCTCGACTATCCTAACTCAGGTACACCGAAAACATTCGGCAATTCAAATTTGACCGACGTTCGATCGTGGCCTGTTTCAGGTTTCGAGGATATTCGCGCCTATTATCTCATCGAGTGTGACGTCGTTATGATCGTGCGCGTCCTGCACGGCCGCCGGGACGTTGTCGGCGTTCTTGTCAAGGATTGATGGCCGTCGGGACCATGCCTTTTGTTACCTCTTATCCGCTCAAAGGCTGTCGGCCCAGTCGATCACGCGGTCATGTTCAACGATGACGATGGTGTTGGCGGCTGCGATCGTGCGCAGCGCCACGATGCGGCGGCGCTCTTCCTGGTCGAGCCAGGCGGCGAGGGCCTCTGCGACGATCTCGTCGCGCGGCAGCGCCAGGTCGATGGCCAGGGCGTCGAGCCTCTCTGCAAGCGGAAGCGGAATATGCGCATCGAGCATTTTCGTTTCCATGAAACCTATCTCCGGTGAAGCGCCATCGTAGTGTCAGATTGTGACCGGTTCCGGGGCAATCAATAGCGATGCCGCCGATGTTATCGATCATTACAAAAATATAAGGTTTGTCGGCATTTCATTCTCTTTGCCGGTCCTCCTTATCCGCCTATATCGTTTTCTATGATCTTAAGCCCCATCCTCCGCCTGTTCGAGACCTGGATCGATCCGTTTCGTCCACGCGCCAATCTCCAGCCTCCGCGCTCGACGCTCGGATTCATCTGGTTCTATATCGGCCAGGCGAAGATGCCCTTCATCGCCATGCTCGTTCTCGGCGGCACGTCGGCGGCGATCGAGGCGGCGCTCTTCTGGTTCGTCGGGCGGCTGGTCGATATCCTCGGCAGCATCACGCCCGGCTCCGGCTGGAGCGGTCTTCTCGCAGCCCATGGCGGCGAGCTGTTCGGCATGCTCGCTCTCATCGGGATCGTGCGCTTCGTCGTCGCCTTCCTGATCGCGCTTGTCGATCAGCAGGTGATCACACCTGGTTTTTACAATCTAGCACGTTGGCAATCCTATCTCCATGTCTCCAGGCAGTCTTTGTCGTTCTTCCAGAGCGATTTCTCCGGACGCATCGTCACCAAGGTCTGGTCGGCAGGGCAGGCGACCGGCGATCTCGTTACCTCACTGATGGAAAGCGTCTGGTTCGTCGGCATTTATGCAGCGACGACGCTCGTGCTCGTCGCCCGGCTGGACTTTTCCCTTGCCGCCGTCGTGTTGTTCTGGCTTGGCGCCTTCGGCCTGCTTGCACGCCACTTCGTTCCGCGGATCCGCCATCATTCGCGCGAAACGGCGGAGGCCGGATCGATGCTGAACGGCCGGATGGTCGATTCCTACAGCAATATGCAGACGCTGAAGCTGTTTGCCCGTGACGAGGAGAGCGACCGCTATATGCGGCAGGGCTTCGACATCTATCAGGACACGGTGCTGCGCTTCACGCGGTTCATCACCGGCGTCAGGGCCTCGATGGCGCTGCTCTCCGGACTGATGATCGTGACGATGGCGGGGTTGAGCGTCGATCTCTGGCTGCGCGGCCTGGTCAGCTCCGGTGCGGTGGCCTTCTCGCTGGCGCTGGTGCTCCGGCTGAATTTCCTGTTGGGGCGGCTGATGACGCAGTTCAACGGCATCATGCGCAATCTCGGCACCATCCAGAATGCCGCCGAGCTGATCTCCCAGCCGCTGGGGCTCGTCGATCGGGCCGATGCGAAGAACCTGGTGATCCGGCAGCCGGGTATTCGTTTCGACAATATTTCCTTCCGCTACGGCAAAGATCACCAACCGGTCGTCGAAAATTTCTCGCTCACCATCCGCCCGGGCGAAAAGGTCGGGATCGTCGGCCGTTCCGGTGCGGGGAAATCGACGCTGATGAACCTGCTGCTGCGCCTCTACGATATTCAGGACGGCCGCATCCTCGTCGACGGCCAGGATATATCCGCCGTGACACAAGAAACCCTCAGGATGCAGATCGGCGTCGTCAGCCAGGACACGTCGCTGCTGCATCGTTCGGTGCGCGACAATATCCTGTTCGGCCGGCCGGATGCCGGCGAGGAACGGCTGGTCGAGGCGGCCAGGCGCGCCGAAGCCATCGACTTCATCGAGCGCCTGCAGGATCAGCAGGGGCGCAGAGGTTTTGATGCGCATGTCGGCGAACGCGGCGTCAAATTGTCAGGCGGCCAGCGCCAGCGCATCGCCATTGCCCGGGTCATGCTAAAGGACGCCCCGATCCTCGTTCTCGACGAAGCGACGTCGGCGCTCGATTCGGAAGTGGAGGAAGCGATCCAGTCCAATCTTCATCGGATCATGGCGGGCAAGACCGTGCTTGCGATCGCCCATCGGCTGTCGACGATCGCAGCACTCGACCGGCTGATCGTCGTCGATCTCGGCCGGATCATCGAGGAGGGCAGCCACGACGAACTGCTTTCCCGCGGCGGGCTCTATGCCGAACTCTGGGCGCGTCAGTCCGGCGGCTTCCTGGCGGCGGACGAGGATCAGAGCTCAGGGATCGACGACGAATTCCGCCATCAGGCCAAAATGATTTGAACCGAAACTCTCCTTGATGCGGCGGACCGATTTCAGCCGCAGAGGCGCTTTGCTGAAAACGTGATCGATCGGAATGCCGAAGGCGCCTGCAGCGATCGGCCATGTCGCCGGCTCCAGCGATACCGTGCTGAGGCCCCGGCTGCGCATGAGATACTGCACGTCGGGCGCCAGGATAGACGTATTGAAATCACCGGCAAGGACAAGCGGTCCCGGCAGGGTCGGGATAATCTCGGCTAAGTCTTCGATCTCAAGGCCGTGGAATTCGTCATAATAGGGTTTGGTCAGGTGCGCCGCGAGGAAATTGACCTTCTGACCGTCGAAATCGACCGTCGCGATCGTCAGCCGGTTGCGCCAGAGCAGCCCGAGATTGCGGATGCGCGGTTCGATGAGCGGGCGCTTCGACAGCACCAGCGTATCGCATTCCTGCATGCCGACACCGCAGCCGACGTAATAGGGATAGGTCTTCAACAGCCGTGGCAGTTCCGACAAAACCGGTTCGGCTTCCAGGATGTTGACGACATCGGCACCGGAGGCGATGGCCATGTCGGCGATATCAGCGCCGTTGGCGAAATTATCATTCTCGATATTGAAAGACATCAGCTTGAAGAGGGCCGGGCGGTTCTCTTCGACAGCGGGTTCGACGAACTCGCGCATCATCACGACGCCGTGGACGACAAGGACCACGGATACGCCGAGCGTCAGCAGCGCATACCAGTGCCGCTTGACGAGAAGGGCTGCGATAGACGCCGCCGCTGCGGCCACTGCCAGATGGACCTGGAAGCTGTAAAAGAAGGAAAGCAGATAGAAATCTTTGACGTAGCGCAGCGAGACGATGGCGAGAACGAGGGTGGTGAGAACGCTGAATACGCAAAAAATCGTGTCTCTCATCCGCTCCGGTCCGGCTCGCTGACGTGGCTGCGACTGCGCCTATCACGACGGCCCTTTTGTTGCAATGCAGCATAATGGCAAGCTCGTGTTTGCCTTAAAAAATTCATCGGATATTCCCGCGACATTGTGCCCTCGTCCCCTTGCCAAGACTGGACATAATTTGCGATCAAGCTTAGAACGCGCCGGATT
This sequence comes from Rhizobium binxianense, assembly GCF_028994275.1. Classification (NCBI taxonomy): domain Bacteria; kingdom Pseudomonadati; phylum Pseudomonadota; class Alphaproteobacteria; order Hyphomicrobiales; family Rhizobiaceae; genus Rhizobium; species Rhizobium binxianense. The sequence continues at coordinate 2,902,813 of NZ_CP118713.1, read as the reverse complement.
GCCGGGGAATCTATGGCCGAATTGTGTCCAGATCGATTCGCCGGCAGAGGGGGCAGGGCGGAATTCCGCAATATTTGCGCAGAGGATGGTTAGGCCGTGAGCGAACACGTAACGACAAGCGAGGCTTCGACAGAGCCTACTCGCCGTGATTTCCTTTATCTCACCACTGGTATGGCGGGCGCTGTCGGCGCCGTTTCGGTTGCCTGGCCGTTCATCGACCAGATGCGCCCGGATGCATCGACGCTGGCACTCGCCTCTATCGAAGTCGATGTTGCGAGCCTCGAGCCCGGCATGTCGCTGACGGTCAAGTGGCGCGGTAAGCCGATTTTCATCCGCAACCGCACGCCTGAGGAAGTGAAGGCCGCCGCCGATGTTCCGCTGGCAGATCTCAAGGATCCGGTCGCCCGCAATGCCAACCTTCCGCCTGAAGCTCAGGCAACCGGTGTCGACCGTTCCGGCGGCAAGGACAAGGAAAACTGGATCGTCATGATCGGCACCTGCACCCATCTCGGCTGCGTGCCGCTCGGCCAGGCCGGCGAATACAATGGTTGGTTCTGTCCCTGCCATGGCTCGGTCTACGATACGGCCGGCCGCATCCGTAAGGGTCCTGCGCCGCAGAATCTGGCGATTCCGACCTTTTCATTTATATCCGATACCAAGATCAAGATCGGTTGAGGGGAGACTGATTAATGAGTGGCCATTCCAGCTACGAGCCGTCAACCGGCCTTGAGAAATGGGTCGATGCGCGCCTGCCTTTGCCGCGCATGGTCTATGACAGCTTTATTGCTTATCCGGTTCCGCGGAACCTGAACTATGCCTACACCTTCGGCGCCATGCTTGCCGTCATGCTAATAGTGCAGATCCTGACGGGCGTGACGCTCGCCATGCATTATGCCGCCGACACGACGATCGCCTTCAACTCCGTTGAAAAGATCATGCGCGACGTCAACCACGGCTGGCTGCTGCGCTACATGCATGCCAACGGTGCCTCCTTCTTCTTCGTCGCGGTCTACCTGCACATCGCCCGCGGCCTCTATTACGGCTCGTACAAGGCGCCGCGCGAAATCCTTTGGATCCTCGGCGTCGTCATTTACCTGCTGATGATGGCGACCGGCTTCATGGGTTACGTTCTGCCCTGGGGACAGATGTCCTTCTGGGGTGCCACCGTCATCACCGGCTTCTTCTCGGCCTTCCCGCTGGTCGGCGAATGGATCCAGCAGTTCCTGCTCGGCGGCTTTGCCGTCGACCAGCCTACGCTGAACCGCTTCTTCTCGCTGCACTACCTGCTGCCCTTCATGATCGCCGGCGTCGTCGTCCTGCACATCTGGGCGCTGCACGTCACCGGCCAGACCAACCCGACGGGCGTCGAGGTCAAGACAAAGACCGATACGGTGCGCTTCACGCCCTATGCGACGATGAAGGATGCGCTCGGCGTTTCCATCTTCCTGCTGGTCTATGCCTATTTCGTCTTCTACCTGCCGAACTTCCTCGGCCATGCCGACAACTACATCCCGGCCGACCCGTTGAAGACGCCGGCCCACATCGTTCCGGAATGGTACTTCCTGCCCTTCTACGCGATGCTGCGCTCGATCACCTTCAACATCGGCCCGATCGACTCCAAGCTCGGCGGCGTGCTGGTGATGTTCGGCGCGATCATCGTGCTGTTTTTCCTGCCCTGGCTCGACACCTCGAAGGTCCGTTCGGCCGTCTACCGTCCCTGGTACAAGCTGTTCTACTGGCTGTTCGTGATCAATGCGATCATCCTTGGCTGGCTCGGTTCTCAACCGGCGGAAGGCCTGTTCACGACGATTTCGCAGATCTGCACGCTTCTCTACTTCGCTTTCTTCCTGGTTGCGATGCCGGTTCTCGGCCTGGTGGAAACACCGCGCCGTATCCCGAACTCGATCACCGAAGCGGTGCTCGAAAAGCGCAACAAGACAGCTGCCGCCAGTGCAGCGGCCAATGCGTAAGCGCGCGACGGAAGGGAATAGAAATATGAAAACGCTTGTTGCAAGCATTCTGCCGCTCGCCGTCGCGGCTCTTCTCGGCAGCGCCGCCTTCGCTGAGGAAGCGGCGCCCGCGAACGGAGCAGCATCCGCCCATCACGCGGAAGGTGCGACGCCGCACTATCCGCTGAAGGAGCCGAAGGAGGAAGAGTGGACTTTTGCCGGTCCGTTCGGCCATTACGACAAGGCTCAGCTTCAGCGCGGCCTCAAGGTCTATACCGAAGTCTGTTCCGCCTGCCATTCGATGAACCTCGTGCCTTTCCGCATGCTCGACGAGCTGGGTTATTCCGAGGCGCAGGTGAAGGCTTTCGCCGCCAACTACGAGGTCCAGGACGGCCCGAACGCCGCCGGCGAGATGTTTACCCGCAAGGCGGTTCCTTCCGACCACTTCCCGGCGCCTTTCGCCAATGCGGAGGCAGCCGCCGCTTCCAACAACGGTGCGGCTCCGCCTGACTTTTCGCTGATCGCCAAGGCCCGCGAAGTCGAGCGCGGCTTCCCGCAATTCGTTTTCGACATCTTCACGCAGTATCAGGAAAACGGGCCGGATTACATCCACGCGCTGCTGACTGGCTATGAAGAGCCGCCGGCCGGCTTCGAGATACAGCAGGGGCAGCATTACAACCCGTATTTCCATGCCGCCGCCGTCCTCGCCATGCCGAAGCCGCTTTCCGACGGCCAGGTGACCTATGACGACGGCGCGCCGGCGACCGTCGATCAGTATTCGCGAGATGTCTCCGCTTTCCTGATGTGGGCCGCCGAGCCGCATCTCGAGGAGCGCAAGCGCACCGGTTTCATGGTCATGATCTTCCTGGCGATCTTCACGGTGCTGATCTATCTGACGAAGCGCTCGGTCTACGCCAACAAAGAACACTGAGCGGTTCCAGATTGACATTCAAAAGGCGGCCTCGGGCCGCCTTTTTTGTTGGTTCCGCTCCTGGCAGTTGATAGGGTGCGGCCAGTTTCATGCCTCGCAGATACGGATTTTCCATGGACAATACGATTTCGGAGCTCGCAGCCAGCATCCGCTCCATTCCCGACTACCCCAAGCCCGGCATCATCTTCCGTGACATCACCACGCTGCTCGGCAACCCCCGCGCTTTCCGCCGGGCGGTCGACGAATTGGTGCAGCCCTATGCGGGCACGAAAATCGACAAGATTGCCGGCATGGAGGCGCGCGGCTTCATTCTCGGCGGCGCTGTGGCCCATCAGCTTTCCTCTGGCTTCGTGCCGATCCGCAAGAAGGGCAAACTGCCGCATGATACCGTGCGCATCGCCTATAGCCTGGAATATGGCGTCGACGAGATGGAGATGCATCGCGACGCTGTCCAGCCCGGCGAGAAGGTGATCCTGGTCGACGACCTGATCGCCACCGGCGGCACTGCCGTCGGTGCGACCAAGCTGCTGCGCCAGATCGGCGCGGAGGTGGTCGGCGCCTGCTTCGTTATCGATTTGCCGGACCTTGGCGGTCGCAAAAAGCTGGAAGAGCTCGGCGTCGTCGTGCACACGCTGGTCGAATTCGCCGGACATTGAGCCCGTATTCCGACGAGGTCAGTCGAATTCCAGCACACCGCTTTCGAAGCGCATGACGGCATCGCCGTTCTGGTTGACGCCCTCGCAAAGGATGGTGTTGAGGTGCCAGCCCGGCCGCGACGCGAGCGGCCGGCTGGAGAGGAAGGCGACGGAATAGGTCACGACGTCGCCCGGGAAAACCGGCCGCAGCCATTGCAGTTTCTGGAAGCCCGGCGAGGGGCCGAGGTTCGGTGCCGTCAGACCCTTTTGCGCAAGTGCCACGCCCTGGCTTTTCCAGAAGGCGAGGAAGGTCCGCATCCAGGCGGCAGTGGTATGCCAGCCCGAGGCGCAAAGGCTGCCGAAGAGGGTATCCTTGGCTGCTTCCTTGTCGACGTGAAAATGCTGCGGATCGTAACGTCTCGCGAAGCGGATGATGTTTTCCTCGGTGAAGGTGTAGCTGCCGATCTCGGCCTTCTCGCCGACGGCGTAAAGTTCGGACATTCTCATGCCGATGCCTCCGGGTTCACGCTGATGCCCGGCGCGGGGCGCATGCGGATCATGACCGAATTCTCCGAGAGACAAACGAGTTCACCGCGCTGGTTTTCCAACTCGTGGCGGAACTTGGCGATGCCCATGCCGGGACGCGAGCGCATCGGCCGGGCTTCGAGCACGGTCGAGTGGCCCTGCAGCGTATCGCCTGCCAGCACCGGCTTTCGCCATTCCATCAGATCGATGCCCGGCGCACCCTCGCAGAGCGCGTTCAGGATATAGCTGTCGGCCATCATGCGCATCAGCATCGAGGAGGTGTGCCAGCCGGAAGCGGCGAGCCCGCCGAGAATGCTGGCGCGGCCGGCGGCTTCGTCGACATGCATCGGCTGCGGGTCGAATTCCCGTGCAAACTCGATGATTTCTTCGGCGAGCACCAGCTTCGGGCCGAGGGCGAAGCGGCGACCGGGCTCAAAATCCTCGAAGGAAAGCTTTTCTGCCGACATTCGCTTCTCCCGCCATATGCAGCGCACAATGCTTACAATAGCATCCGTGCGGGCTCAATGATTCCGGGGAGATAAACCGGCATGACGGAACTGAGGTCGATCCTCGACGAGGCGGCGCGCCAGGGGCTGATTTCGCCGGAGGCGGGCGGGCGGCTTCTGCCGTTTCTCATCGAGCGCGGCGTGGCTGTCGCCGAAGCGCAACCGGCAATCGCAGCCGAGGGGCCGGCCTGGTCGGATACGGAGACGCCCCGTTTCGTGCGAGGCTTCCACGACGTGCTCATCACCATCGGCGTTATCGTCGCGCTCGTCGGCCTCTGGGGCCTTGCGCCGCTTTACGCCGTGCCGCCTGCCATCATCGTGCTGTCGGAAATCCTGGTGCGCCGCCAGCGGCTTGCCTTGCCGGCCGTCAGCCTGACGATCGCCTTGTTCTGCTGGATATTTTTGCTGATGTCTCGCGTTTTCACGCCGTGGACGTCCCAAATCGGGGCTGATCTGACGCAGTTCGTCGCCGGCTTCCCGATCCTTCTCGGCGTCTACTATGCCCGCTATCGCGTGCCCTTGGCGCTGGCGCTCGCCATCATGTCGACGCTTGCCTTCGTACTCACCCTGCTTTTGCGCTTGGTGCAATGGCTCAGCGGCGATCCCGCATTTTTCGTCGACCATCTTGCCCTGCTGGCCGGGATCTCCCTCGTCTGCGCGCTCGGCCTCTTCGCGACCGCGCTCTATTTTGATCTCGGCGACCGGCTGCGCCGGACGACACGCTCGGATATCGCTTTCTGGCTGCATCTCGGCGCTGCGCCGGCGCTGCTCTACAGCACCGTTTCCTTACTGTCTGTAGGGGCAAGCGGTCGTATCTTCGACCTGGCGAACATGTCGGCTCGGACGCCCGTGGTCGTCGCGACCGTGGCGGCCCTGATGCTGATCGGCCTCGTCATCGACCGCCGTGCCTTCGTCACTTCGGGGCTGCTGTCGCTCGGCGTTGCGATCTTCAGCGTCTTCCGGCAGGGAAGCGCGACGGTCGATACCTATATCTACACGACGCTGATCGTCGTCGGCGCGATCGTATTGATCATCGGCACCGGCTGGATGCCGCTTCGACGGCAGGTGCTGCGCGCACTGCCGTCGGCAATCGCAAACAAGCTGCCGCCGGGTTGAGGCGGCGGCGTATCTAGAGCGGTTCAGCTTTTAGCGGAAGCGCAGAACCGCTCTATCCTTTTGTTTTTGCGTAATTCCGGACGGAAAACCGCTTCGCACTTTTCCTGGAAGTGCTCTAGCTCAGGTATTGAAGCGGAAGTGGATGACGTCGCCATCCTGGACAACATATTCCTTGCCTTCGTCGCGCGCCTTGCCGGCATCCTTGGCGCCGACTTCGCCGTTGTATTTGATGTAGTCGTCATAGGCGATGGTGTTGGCGCGGATGAAGCCGCGCTCGAAATCGGAATGGATGACGCCGGCGGCCTGCGGTGCCTTGGTGCCGCGCTCGATCGTCCAGGCGCGCGTTTCCTTCGGACCGACGGTGAAGTAGGTGATGAGGTGGAGCAGCTTGTAGCCGGCGCGGATCAGCCGGTCGAGACCGGCCTCATCGAGATCGAGGGCGGAGAGGAATTCCTTGGCCTCATCCTCCGGAAGCTGGGCGACCTCGGCCTCGATCGCCGCCGAGATGACGACGGTTTCGGCACCCTGTTCCCTGGCCATGACGGCGACGGCCTCGGTAAATTCGTTGCCGGTCGAAGCCTCGGCCTCAGCGACGTTGCAGACGTATAGCACCGGATGCGAGGTCAAGAGGTTGAGGCTCTTGAGGATGGCGATTTCCTCGGCATCGAGCGTCGACAGCAGCGTGCGTACCGGCTTGCCTTCGTTGAGCAGCTTCAGCGAGGCTTCCATGATCGGCAGCATCGCCATCGAATCTTTGTCCTTGCTGGTGGCGCGCTTGCGCGTCTGCTCGGTGCGCCGCTCCAGGCTTTCGAGGTCGGCGAGCATCAGCTCGGTCTCGATCGTCTCGGCGTCGGCCACGGGATTGATGCGGCCCTCGACATGGGTGATATCGCTGTCTTCGAAGCAGCGTAGCACATGCACGATGGCATCGACTTCGCGGATGTTGGCGAGGAACTGGTTGCCGAGGCCTTCACCCTTCGAGGCGCCGCGCACCAGGCCGGCGATATCGACGAAGGAAATGCGCGTCGGGATCAATTCCTTTGACTTGGCGATGTCGGCAAGTTTGCGCATGCGCGGATCGGGCACGGCGACTTCGCCGGTGTTCGGCTCGATGGTGCAGAAGGGATAGTTCGCCGCCTGTGCGGCGGCCGTCTTGGTGAGCGCGTTGAAGAGGGTCGATTTGCCGACGTTCGGCAGGCCGACGATGCCGCATTTGAAGCCCATGGCTTGATGTCCGTATCTGTGAAAACTTTGTCCCTGCCTATGGGGGAACACCTTTCCCCGGTCAAGGGTCGATGAAATTAAAGCTCCATTGAAAGTAAGGCAAAACTGCCTTACTTTCAATGGAGCGGGGAGTGTTGTGATGGTCAGGCTCAAGGTTACGGCGAAAGGTCAGGTGACCCTCAAGAAAGAGGTTCTCGACCATCTTGGGGTAGCGCCCGGTGACGAGATCGAGATCGATCTCCTGCCGAGAGGCAGTGGTAACATCCATGCGATCAAGCCGATGGTGCCTATCGAGCGCCTGTTCGGCATGTTTTCGCACAAGGCCGACAGAGCCTATTCCATCGATGAAATAAATGAGTCGATTGAGGCTGGATGGGCTGGCGAGGACAAGGTTTGAAGGTCGTCGTCGATACGAACATTCTCGTGCGGATGTTCACGCGGGACCATCCTGTCGAGAGTCCGAAGGCCGAAGAGTTCCTTCGGTCCTACAGGATCGTCGTGCCGAACCAGACGCTTTGCGAATTAGTCTGGGTTCTTCGACGGCTCTATAAATTCGATGCAGCTGAAGTGAAGCAGGCGATAACATATCTTGCAGATGCGGAGACGGTCACACTCGATCGTGCCGCCGTTGCAAGCGGTCTTTTGTTCTTGGAGGTTGGCGGCGATTTCGCGGATGGCGTCATTGCGTTCGAAGGCGAAAGGCTCGGCGGAGAAAGCTTTGCGACGTTCGACAGGAAAGCGGCTGCCATCCTTCGAAAAGCCGGCCAGAATTGCCTCCTGCTCTCCGCCGACTGATCCGTGATTGAACTGCTGTGCTGACGGTGCAATATATTACCGGCGGATGTTTTTCCGCTTTTTCATGTCATCAACGGGGTGGATTTTCCGATGAGTGACAATGACGTCGCCCTGAAACCGAAGATCAAGGTGAAGCCTAAGCTGGACAAGCCGAAGCTCTACAAGGTCATTCTCGTCAATGACGACTATACGCCGCGCGAAATCGTCATCGTGATCCTGAAGGCGGTCTTCCGCATGAGCGAGGAGACCGGCTACCGGGTGATGATGACCGCGCACAAGCTCGGTTCCTGCGTGGTCGTGGTCTGCGTCAGGGACATCGCCGAGACCAAGGCCAAGGAGGGCGTCGACCTTGCCAAGGGCATGGGCTTTCCGCTGATGTTCACCACCGAACCCGAGGAATGATGTTGAGCAGACACGCTCGGGCGTGGCTCAGGGCCGGCGGATCTGATAGCCGGTCTTGTCGCTGATGAAGCCGCAATTCTCGTAGAAGCGCAGCGTCGCCGGGTTCTTCGAGCCGGTGAGCAACATCACCTTGTAGCAGCCGCTCTTCCAGGACTCAGTCACCGCATGGCCGATGACGGCGCCGGCATAACCGCGCTGGCGGTGGTCGGCGTGGGTGACCACGTTCTCAATCAGCGCATAGGAGGCGCCGCTCCGCGTCAAGTTCCGCACGACGATCAGGGTGGCGGTGGCAGCGGCGAGGTCGCCGGCAAAACCGATGAATACTGTCATGCCGGGCTGGGCGAGGATGGCACAGAAGCGCTCTTCAGCCATGGTTTCGTCGAGAAGCGGATCCGTCGGGTTCAAATGCCGGTAGAGGACGGTCAGCCCCGGGAGGTCGCCTGATGCGGCGGGGCGGATGGCGAAATCCCGGTCCTGATCGTGATCCGCCACGACCTTCATTCCCCTTTGTTGCCGAACATCTTCTTCAGCATCTCGGCCATCGGCCCGGTGACGGGAAGTTTCGGCTGATTGCTGTTGCGGGCTTGGCGGATATGCGACTGGCCGGCCGGCTTCTTCTCGCTTTCCTTCCGCGGTTTCTCTTCCTCGATCTTGCCGCCGAGCGCCAGCGCGATCTTATTCATCAGCTGCGAATCCTCGTTTCGCACCAGCATGTCGGCATTGTCGGCGAGCGTATCGAGCAGCGGCTCCAGCCAGACCTTGTCGGCCTTGGCGAAATCGCCGAGCACATGGTTCTGCACCATTTCCTTGACGCCGGGATGGCCGATGCCGAGGCGCAGCCGGCGGTATTCCTTACCGCAATGGGCGTCCAGCGACTTGATGCCGTTGTGGCCGCCATGGCCGCCGCCGGTCTTCAGTCGCGCTTTGCCCTGGGGAAGGTCGAGTTCGTCGTAGATCGCGACAAGATCGGCGGGCTGGAGCTTGTAGAAACGCATCGCCTCGCCGACGGCTTCGCCGGAGAGGTTCATGAAGGTCTGCGGCTTGACCAGCAGCACTTTCTCGCCGCCGAGTTCGCCCTCGGCGATCTCCGCCCTGAACTTCTTCGACCAGGGCGAGAAGCTGTGGCGCCGATGGATGGCGTCGACGGCCATGAAGCCGATATTGTGGCGGTTGCCGGCGTATTTGCCGCCGGGATTGCCGAGACCCGCGATAATCAGCATGGCCTGTCTTCCCTCGCTAAAACTTCCCGCCGTTCACCACCGCGAAACGAAAGCAAAGTCAAGCGGAAAGGGCAACGGCCTGCCGGGCGGCGTCAGTCCACAAGGTTCATGCCGTATTTCATGAAGATCTGCTTCTGGTCGCCATCGGCGATCAGCTTGTCGAGGGCAGCCTGCATCCTGGCGCGCAGATCGTCCGGAAAGCTCTTCTCACAGGCGATGCCCATCGGCTGGGCGGACAGCACGGTCACCAATTCCACCGGCTGGTCGGCTTTCAGCTTATCGAAATAGAGTTCGGAGATCGGCATCATGTCGATGCGCCCGTTCAGCAGCTTGCGCAGCGTGGCGTTGAAATCGCTAGCGACGTCGAGCTTGGTGAAGCCCTTCTCCTTGAGGATCGTCTCGGTGTAATCCTCGCGCTGGGTGCCGATCGTATATTTCTTCGCCTCGTCCAGATTGGCGGCGGTGACCCCCGAGCCCTTACGGGTAATCAGGATGTTGCGGTCGATGAGCAGCGGCTCGATCCATTTGAACAGCGGGTCGCGCGCGCTATTGTGGGCGGTGGCAAAGACGCAGGTCATCGGCGTCGTGCGGGCAAGGCCATAGGCGCGCGCCCAGGGCATGACCTCGAGCGTGTAGTCGATACCGATCGCGGCCATAACCTTTTCGACCTGCTCGACGGTCGCGCCCTTGATCTCCTTGCCTTCGCGATAGTTGAAGGGGGCATAATCCTCGGTGGTGAAAGTCACCGTCTGCGCATGGGCAACACCGGGCAGTGCCAGGCATGCGAGAAGCAGGAGCTTTTTCATCATATCAATCTCCTTCGTTCTTCATTCACGAGGCGCGCGCCACGGCCGATTGTGAGCCCACCAATTGCTCGATGAGCGTGCTTGCATGCTGCGGACGATGGAAGAGGTAGCCCTGGCCGTAGTCAAGCCCCATCTGGTGAAGCGTGCGGCATTCCTCTTCGGTCTCGATGCCCTCGGCGATGACGGTGCAATTCATCTTGTGCGAGAGCGTGGTAATGCCTTCGATCAGCATGCGGCTCTTCTGGCGCACGTCGTCGTCGCCGTCGTTGATCGCGCGGGTGAAGGACTGGTCTATCTTGATGATATCGACAGGGAAGCGGTTGAGGTAGCTCAGCGACGAATAGCCGGTGCCGAAATCGTCCAGCGCGATGCGGCAGCCGAAACGGCGAAGCTCGGTGACGATCATGCGAATTTGCGGGTTGTCGTGCATCAGCACGGCCTCGGTGATCTCGACGACGATGCGCTCGGGGCGGATGCCATGGCGACCGACGATGGCGGCAAGGCGGGCCGGCAGCGCCGGCTCGAACTGCAGCGGCGAGAAATTGATGGCGAGATAGGTGTCCTGCATGCCCGATATCCGGGAAATCTTCGCGAGATTGGCGATCGCCTTTTCCATAATGACGTTGCCGACGCGGACGATCTTTGCCGTCTCTTCGGCGACGCTGATGATCTCGGCCGGCGGCATCAAGCCCTTCTGCGGATGGTTGAGGCGCATCAGCGCTTCGAAACCGGCAATGCCGCGACCGTTCAGATTGACGATCGGCTGCAGGAAGGCCTCGAACCAGTCGTCGACTAGGCCGGCTTCGATATTGGCTTCGATCTCGGCGCGGCTGCGGGCGCGGTCGAGCATGGCGTTGTCGAAGAGCTGCGCGCCATTCTTGCCGTCGCGTTTCTTGGCATACATTGCCAGGTCGGACTTCTGCAGCAGTTCGGCCGCGGTTGCGGCGTGGTGCGGATAGATGGCGATGCCGACGGAAGCACTCAAATGCATGTCGGGGGCGAACGGCGTTTCGAAGATCGAGGCGATCTGCTCGCACATCATCTTGGCGCGTTTTTCGGCGTCCTTGGCCGGCAGCAGGATGGCAAATTCGTCGCCGCCGAGACGGGCCGCCTCATCGGAAGGGGCAAGAAAGGTCTTCAGGCGTTCGACGAGCTCGACCAGCGCCATGTCGCCGGCGGCATGGCCCATATTGTCGTTGATCCACTTGAAGCGATCGAGATCGACGAAGAGGCAGGCAAGCTCCTGGCCGGCTGCGTCGGCGGCGGCGATCTTGTTGTCGAGGACGGCTTCGAAGCCCTGGCGATTGAGAAGCCCGGTCAGGTGATCGGTGATCGCCTGGTGGTGGTTGCGGTCCTCGGAGGCCTTGAGTTCGGTCACATCGGTCATGACCGATAGCGACAGGCGGTCGTGAGCGCCGGCTTCCGCCTCCGATTCCATGATGAGGACGTCCATGGTGCGGCCGTCCAGGCAGACGAACTTGACGGTGACGGTCATGCCGCTCTCGGCCTGGCGGCGCCGGACGAACTTGTCGCGGGTGGTCGATGTGACGAGATCGGCGAAGTTGCGGCCGATGACGGCGGCGCGGTTATAACCTGTGGCAAGCAGCCAGTAATCGCTGACGGCGGTGATGCGATCCTCCTCGTCGAGCGAGAAGAGCATGGCGGGCGTCAGATTATAGATGTCGGTGGCGCGGCGGTGGGCGAGCTTCAGCTCCTTTTCCTCGCTTTCAAGCTTTGTCTGCATCTCGTTGAAGCTGCGGGCAAGCCGTCCCATCTCGTCGTTCGACTGCCAGTCGACATGATGACGGGAGCCCAGCTGGCGGGTGGCCTCGATTGCTGCCGTCAGCCGCAGGAGCGGCTGGATGACGAAGAAACGGTTGCCGATCAGCGCCGTGCCGAAAACGGTCAGCACGGCGAAGATGAAGATCGAGATGAAGACGACCTCTTCCTGCTTCAGGCCGGAAAACAGGCCGAGCGCGGGATAATAGACGCTGATGCTGCCGAGGTTCTTCGGGCCGTCGACGGTGTTGTAGATGATGGCGCGCGACACCTGCACGAGCTTGCCGTCGAAGGAGCGCGGAATAGTGGACTGGCTGACGTCGAGCTGGCCCGACTGGTCGCGCACTTCGACCTTGACGATGGCGCCCTGGGAAACGACCGTCGCGCTGATCTGGGTGACGCTGTCCTCATCGAGGTCCCAGAGCGGTTTTGCCAGCGCCTGGGCATTGGCGACAAGAAGAACGGAAATATGATCGCGTATTTCCTTGTCGGCCCGTTCCGAGGAAAGAAAAAGGAAGAGAACAAAGAGAGGAGCGACAAAAACAAGCAGCGCTCCGCAAACAATCGCAAAAAATCTGTTCTCAACGGAATTGTTCATGGTTCCGTCTACTCCCCCAGGCCGGCCATATTTGCTGTCGCGCGTTCGGGCAGGCTTCATCGCAGCTGACGGGGCATGCTTTCACGAATATGTTAAATTTGCTGAAACGGAGCTCTTTCCGGGCAATGAAAAGCCCGCTTCCCAGGGGGAAGCGGGCCCTATGCTTTACAAATTGCTCGAAGCGATCAGGCTTCGGCTCCGCCTTCCGCAGCGGCCTCGTCAATGCCGCCAGCCGGGGCAATGATGGTCGCGATCGTGAAGTCGCGGTCGATGACCGTCGTGACGCCCTTCGGCAGGGTGACTTCCGAAATATGGATGCTGTCGCCGATCTTCTTGCCGTTGAGGTCAACGTTGAAGAATTCAGGGATCGCATCGGCCGGGCAATGGACTTCGACTTCGTGGCGAACAATGTTCAGAACGCCGCCGACCTTGATGCCCGGGGACTTCTCTTCGTTGATGAAGTGAACGGGGATTTCGACGGTCACCTGGGTGTTGCCGGAGACGCGCAGAAAATCGACGTGCATCGTGAAGTCACGGACCGGATCGAGCTGATAGTCCTTCGGCAGAACCTTGAACTTCTTGCCGTCGACTTCGATCGTCGCCACGGTGGTCATGAAACCACCGGCATGAATGCGCTTCGTCACCTCATTGGTGTTGAGAGCGATGGCAATGGGGGCCTGCTTGTCACCATAGATGACAGCGGGAATCAAACCGTTGCGGCGAAGTTCACGGGCGGACCCCTTACCAACCCGTTCGCGCGCCTCGGCCTTGAGCTCGTAAGTTTCCTGGCTCATGGCTATTCCTTTCGAGGTTATTTGGAGAGTTCAGCGGCGGGCAAAAGCCTTGTTCCGACGAACCGGAGGCGGGTTTCCCCAACCTCATCCGCGTTGCCTCCAAGGGTGTCTACGCGGACCGGTGGCCTATATTATAAGTCGCTCGGAAACGCAAGTTGCGGATTCAGGCTGCTTTCCGGTGAAACGCGCTTCGGCAAGCCGAAACCGCGCCCGACATCGCGGTGATCGTATTCCTGGTCCCGCAAACGGCAAAATCGGCATTCCCGCCACCGTTGAGGTTGACATCGGCGCGCTTCGCATCTTTGGATGGCCGCACTAAAAAAAGCGGCTGAGGAGAAAATCGGACTATGCGTCTCAAACTTGTCACGGCAACGAGCTTGCTGGCACTTTGCCTTGTCACCACGGCCCAGAGCGTCGAGATCAACCAGGACGGCGCCAATGCAGTCAAGGACACCCTGACGAAGCTCCTTCCCCAGGATCTGGCCAAGAGCGGCCTCGTCACCGTCAATCCGGCAGGGGCTCGCTACGAGATCATCTACGATCTGGCGAAGCTGCTTGCCAAGGCCGATCCGGCGACATTCGCAATCAACGGCCTGACGCCGTTCTCGATGTTCGCCACGCCGCTCGACAGCGGGCTCTGGAATATCGAAGGTGACAACAAGCTTGATGTTTCCGGCCATTTCAAAGGCCCAGACCAGAAGCCGGCGGATTTCTCCTATTCCATCGCTTCGCTTGTCTACAGCGGCGTCTTCGACCCGGCGATAAGCTATCTGCGCTCCGGCACCGCCACGGCCAAGGACATCAAGCTTTCCAGCAAGTCCGAGACCGAGGAAGTGCATGCCAGCATCGCCGGGATGGACCAGAAGCTGAGCTCGACGGACAGCGCCGGCGGCAATGGGCGTATCGATTTTGTCGGCAGCGGCACGATGTCGAATTTCGTCGAGCAGGTTTCCGGCCTCCAAATGCCACCCGTTGAAATCCGCGCCGACTCGATCGATGTCGAGGCCAAGGTGAACGGCCTGCCGGCCAAGCAAATCCGCGAGATCGTTCTTTTCGTTCTCGACCATCTCGACGAGAAGGAGTTGAGCCCCGAAAACAGCGACAAGATCAAGGGGATGCTCAAGGAAGCCTTTCCGATTCTTGCCTCGTTCAGCGAGACGATCGGGGTCAATAATCTGGCCGTCAGCAGCCAGATGGGGAATGCCGGCGTCAAGGCGTTCGGTTACAACCTAGCTGTGGACGGGCCGAGCAACGCCATGCGTTTCGGCTTCGGCATGAATGCGCAGGACATCAGCTTCGACAGCCCGCTGATGCCGGCAAGCTATTCGCCTTTCCTACCGACCAGCTTCGAGCTGCAACTCGCCATGCCGAATCTGGATTTCGCCACCTTTGGCGAGGCCTTCATGGCGATGGATTTCAATGACAAGGCGCCGGAGACGAGCGGCGAGGAGATGGGCAAGAAGCTCTTCCGCGACGGCCGGATCGCCGTCGAATTTCCGAAGGTCAGCGCCAAGTCCGATGTTTACGACGTCGACGTAACGGGCAAGATCGAGGGGCGGGTCGACACCGAGAAGGACTATTCGATGGAGGCGACGATCCTTGCCCGCGATCTCGACAAGACGATCGCCGCGGTCCAGGAGCTTGCCAAGACGGATCCCGACCTCAACCAGGTTTCCTTCGGCATCATGATGGTGAAGGGCTTTGCCAAGACCGATGCGGACGGCCGCTCGCGCTGGGACATCAGTGTCAGCCGCGATGGTTCCGTGGCGATCAACGGCCAGCAGATCAAGGGGCCTGATGGTCCGGATGAGGATCAGGATCAAAATACGGGGCTGGAGTCGGAGCAGGAACCGGATCAGGGTCAGGACGCGGTACCTGCGCCGCCGCAGCAGCAGCAGCAGCCTTAAGCATTATCAATTGGGATCAGAAGTGAAAGGGCCGGCGTTGTGCCGGCTTTTTTGCATCCTGCGTCACAAACTTCGCCGAGACCAACGATCGGCACAGCGGTTTGCTCCGGGCCAATCAACGGCCCGCAATTCATGCGGCTCGGTGAGCCCGGTAATGGCTGGTCCATCTGATGCAGAAATTGAAAGAGCCGGTCGGATGCCGGCTCTGTTTAATCGAAGAGGCTGGAGACGGACTCTTCCTGGGCCGTTCGGCTGATGGCTTCGCCGATCAGCGGCGCCGTCGTCACAATGCGGATATTGTGTGCCGAGAGCACGGCCGTGGTCGGCTGGATCGAATCCGTGATCACGAGTTCGCGAAGCTTCGACGAGGTGACGCGGGTGACAGCGCCGCCGGAGAGGACGCCGTGGGTGATATAGGCGGTGACGCTGGATGCGCCCTGGGCCAACATCGCGTCGGCAGCGTTGCAGAGCGTGCCGCCGGAATCGACGATGTCGTCGATCAGCAGGCAGTCCTTGCCGGCGATGTCGCCGATGATGTTCATCACTTCGGATTCACCCGGCCGATCGCGACGCTTGTCGACGATGGCCAGAAGACAGTCCAGCCGCTTGGCAAGCGCGCGGGCGCGAACCACGCCGCCGACATCCGGCGAGACGACCATGACGTTGCTGAGGTCATAATGACTCTTGATGTCGCGCGTCAGGACGGGCAGGGCGAAGAGATTGTCTGTGGGTATATCGAAAAAGCCCTGGATCTGACCTGCGTGGAGATCGAGCGTCATGACGCGGTCGGCGCCGGCTTCGGTAATCAGGTTTGCAACCAGCTTGGCGGAGATCGGTGTGCGGCCTGAAGCACGACGGTCCTGACGGGCATAGCCGAAATAGGGAAGAACCGCCGTGATGCGGCGTGCCGAGGAGCGACGCATCGCGTCGATCATGATCAGCAATTCCATCAGGTGGTCGTTGGCAGGAAAGGCGGTGGGCTGTACGAGGAAAACGTCCTCGCCGCGCACATTCTCCTGGATTTCCACGAAGATTTCCTGATCGGCAAACCTTCGGACACTGGCTTTCCCCAAGGGAACATTGAGATAGGTGCAGATCGCTTCGGCGAGTTGCCGGTTCGAATTGCCTGCGAAAACCTTCATTTTGGTCCGCCTGTTATGCGCTGATAGCCGCGCTTTTTAGCCAGCTTCCCCATGAATGCAAGGGGAAAGGCGTCACAGGCTTTGATATTTGCAAAAAGTTTGTGACTAACCGCCCTGCGTCTGCCGCCAGGAGGAGAATTCCGCGATGGTTTTCGAGCCGATCTGCTGCATCACCGAGGCCGGGACGCCCGCCCAGGGATCGGCCGCGGCCGTCGGCACGCTTTCCTGCCCCTGGATGCGGTGCAGGCGGCCGCCGCCACTGTCGAGAACGTCCCAGACATAGACTACGGTGACCTTGCCGTCGTCGCTGAAGGCGGACAGATAGCCTTTGAGAATGTAATCGCTGCTCGCATCGGTCGAACTCTTGATGGAGAGGCCGTGGGCCCGCGCCTCGGCGCCGAGTTGGCGCGAGAGCGGCGTCACCGCCTGCACCGGAGCGCCGATGATCGGCAGGAAGCGCACGGTATTGCCGCGGGAAGAGGCGTTGGGGCTGACGGCGGCGGTCTGCTGCGGCTGTTGCGCTTCGGCCGGCTGCGCCGACTGTGCGTCCAGCCCACCGTCTGAAGCCGGCGGCGGCAGCGCTTGTCCCTCGATCGGGGCGGAGGCGGCCGGCGAGGAGCTGTTCCTCGACAGGGCGTCAGCCTGTTCCTGCATCGTCGTCGGCGGCGCGCCGGGGCCGGGCCGATAGGCCCGCTGCGACTGATCATAGGCTGGATGGTAGCCGCCGGGCTGCGGGCTTCCGGTAAACCCCGGCTGACGGGCGCCCGCCAAACGCTCGGCTTCGCTCTGGGTCACCGGGCTCGACGACGGGCGCCCGGAAGAATCGCCGATATCGACCTGCGGCGTCAGCGCATCGGTGGTGTTGCAAGCGGTTAGCAGAGCCATGACGACCAGGAGCGTGGGCACAATCGCAGCTCGCGTCATCCCTTGATCCGTCCTTCCCACAATCGCATCAGCCCCACCCGAATTTATGCGGGTGGGGAAGGTCCTCTGTCAATTCCGGATTATCAACCGGAGCAAGCTCGATCTTTAAAGCCCGATGAAATCGAGCGGATGGCGGGAGAGCGCACGTGGCGCATCCGCTGTCGTCAGATAGGTCTGGCCGAGCGTCATCGCCGTGCCCGTATCGGAATCGGCGATGATCATGTGCACGAAGAGCGACATGTTCGGCTCGATCGGCTGCGGATTGCCGACATGGAACATCTGATGCTCCATCCAGGAGGGCGAGAAGCGGGCGCCGAGCGAATAGCCGCAGGCATTCAGCCGATGGCGGGCAAGGCCGCGCTCATCGATGATCCTGGCATGCATGTCGAAGACATCGCCGAATGTATGGCCGGGCTTCAGCACGGTCTCGATCGCCTCGATCGTCTCGCGGCAGGCGTTGTAGAGCTCGCGGTGGCGGTGCGTCGGTTCGCCGATGACGATCGTGCGCATCATGGCGGCATGGTAATGGGCATAGGCACCGGCCCATTCGAGCGTCAGCTGGTCGTTGGCGTCGAGCTTGCGGCGGCCGGCCTTGTAGCGGCAGAGCAGGGCATCGGCGGCAGAGCCGATGATGAATTCGTTGGCGGGATAGTCGCCGCCGCCGGAAAAGATCGCGCCCTGCATGGCGGCGAGGATATCGGCCTCGTCGGCGCCGGGTTTGGTCAGCCGGATCGCGGCATCGAGTGCATCGTCGGCGAGAACGGCGGCGCGCTCGACATAGGCGAGTTCGGTCGGGCTTTTGATCAGGCGAAGGCGGCTGACGAGATAGGAAGCGTCGACGATCTGGCCGAAGGCGGTCAGCTGCGCGTCGAGCAGGCGGGCGACGCGGCCGGTCATGCCGTGCGTATCATATTCGACACCGATGCGGGCGCCGAGCAGATCCATCTCGACCAGCAGGTTCTTCAGGTCGAGCGTCGGATCGGCGTTGACCCGGTCGACCCAGACGTGGATGTCCTCGAGGATCGAGGTATGCCTGGCCTGGCGAAGATCGGCCGAGCGGGTGATCAGCGCCATGGTGCCGTCGCTCTTGACGACCAGCGTCTGGAAGAAGCAGTAGCCGAAGGTGTCGTAGCCGGTCAGCCAGTACATACTTTCCTGAGCGAAGAGCAGCAGGGCGTCGAGTTTTTCTTCCTTCATCTTTTCGGTGAGGCGCGCAAGCCGGCTTGCGAACTCGGCCTTTTCGAAATGGAGTGCCATTCTGCTCAAGTCTCCCTGATTGATATCGCTGAAATCTGGCGGCCGTAGTCCGGTTCTTTACGATGCGTCGTCCTGCGGTAGGAAAAGAAGCGCTCGCTATCCGGATAGGTGCAAAGGCCAAGGCTTTCGGCCCGCACGCCGGCCCGGGCCAGCCTGTCGATGGTCAGTGCCGGCAGATCGAACATGGCGTGCCCTGATGTTGCTGACGGTACGAAGAAGCGCTCGTAATCCGGATCCTCGGCGATGAAGCGGTCGACGAATTCCGGGCCGACCTCATAGCTTGCCTGGCTGATCGAGGGGCCGAGGCAGGCGACAATGCAAGCGCGTTCGGCCCCCAGCGCTTCCATGGCAGCGATGGTGTTTTCGAGCACGCCAGTCAGCGCGCCCTTCCAGCCGGCATGGGCAGCGCCGATGACGCGATTGTCGGGATCGGCAAAAAGGATCGGGCCGCAATCGGCGGCGAGCACGCCAAGCGCAATGCCAGGCGTGGCGGTCACCATCGCATCCGCCTCGGGGCGGGCGCCGTCGTAATCGACGCCGATCGTCGCGACATCCGGGGAATGGACCTGATGCACGGTCGCCAGCCGCTCGATCGGCAGGCTGAACCAGGCGGCAACGCGGCGGCGGTTTTCCATAACCTTGTCGCGTTCGTCGCTGGAGCCGAGGCCGACATTGAGGCCACGATAGATCCCTTCGGAAACGCCGCCGGCTCGGGTGAAATAACCGTGGCGGATGGTGCTGCCCGCCGCTTCGTTCAGCAGCGCGCTTTCGATCGGTGCGGGAGAGGCCGCGTCCTGCATCTGTGATTCCGGGGTTTTTAAGGGGTTTGTTATTGTCCCAAGCGCATCGCACCGGCGGCGCGCTTCAAGTTCTTGTTTCGCTGGGATGTTGAACCAGCCGCGTGCGCCCTGTCAATCCACCGGACGAAAGGGCATGAGGTCGATGGCGGGATGAGAGACCGCCATCACCTTGAAGAGTTCACCCATCCGGCCTTCACCGGCGCCGGCGAGCCGTTCGACTGCGGCCTGGATGACTTGCTGGGTTTGCAGTTCGCGATCTTTGCCGAGGGCGGCGGCGCGCTCGAGGATGCCGAGACCGGTCAGAAAATCACCCTGATGCAGGGCGCCGTTCAGATGGACGCCGGCTGCAAGCGCCGTTTCGGCGAGCTGCTGGAAGTCGACATGGCTCGTCAGATCGGCTTCACCGGGATGGGCGAGCGGGGGGTCGAATTCATGCATGCGCACGGCCTGCAGCGTATCGCCGAAGCCGGTGACGAGATGGCCGTAGTCGATCGCGAGCGCCGTTCCGCCGAAGGCGCGCAGCCGCTCGCAGATCGCCATCATCACCGCCTGGCGGGCAGGCGAGATCTCGAAGAGCGTGCCGAGCGGCAGGTTCTGCACCGATTCCGGGAGAAGTGCTGGATCGAGACCGGCGACGCCGGCGGCGAAAGTCAGTTCGCCATCGGCATCGAGCCCGACCATGCGCTCGCGGAAGCCCGTCTGCGTGCGGACGAACTGGCGGATCGGGATAGCGTCGAACAGCTCGTTGGCGGCGATCAGCGTGAAGCCCGACGGTACTTCGTCGAAACCGTTGTGCCAGGCGATCTTGTCGCCGTAATCCTCGAGCGTCTGGCTCTGAACGTCGCGCAGGCGTTCGCTGGTTTCGACGAGATGCACGGTCATCGCATCCAGGAGCGGCGGGGCGATGCGGGAGATGACGCGCAGCATATCCGCCATCATGGTGCCGCGGCCGGGGCCGATCTCGACGAGGCGCACGTCCGCCGGCGTCCCATGGCGTTGCCAGGCATGGACGATGAAGACGCCGATCATCTCGCCGAAAATCTGACTGACCTCGGGTGCTGTGACGAAATCGCCGGAACGGCCGAAGGGCTCGCGGGTGCGGTAATAGCCATGTTCGGGATCGGCCAGGCACAGCGAGAAATAATCGGTGACGCTGATCGGGCCGTTGGCCTGGATGATCGCCTTGATCTTTTCGCCGAGAGCGGTGGTCATGTCGCGTCCTGCCGTATTAGAGCTGCAGCGCAGCCTGGCGGCGAGCCCGCAGCATCGCCCAGAGGCCGAGCAGGATCATCGGGGAGGAGAGGACCATGCCCATGGTCAGCCAGTTGGTGCCGAGGAGGTAACCGAGTTGGGCGTCGGGCTCGCGGAAGAACTCGACGAAGATGCGCGACAGCGCATAACCGCAGACGAAAACGCCTGTGATGAAGCCCGGGCTTTTCAGGGCGCGCATGCCGTAGACGAGGGCGGCCAGCACCAGGAGCAGAACAATGCCTTCGAGGCCGGCCTCGTAGAGCTGGCTCGGGTGGCGGGCGAAGGGACCGCCGGTCGGGAAGACCACGGCCCAGGGCACGTCGGTCAACCGGCCCCAGAGTTCGCCATTGATGAAGTTGGCGATGCGGCCGAAGAACAGACCGAAGGGAACGACTGTCGCGACGATGTCGAACAGGCTCCAGGTCGGGATGGCGTTGCGGCGGGCAAAGAGGATCATGGCGATCGTCGTGCCGGTCAGGCCGCCATGGAAGGACATGCCGCCGTTCCAGATCTCGAGCGCACGGATGGGGCTGCGCAGGACGGCCGGAAGATCATAGAAGAAAATATAGCCGAGACGACCGCCAAGCACGACGCCGAGGGCTGCCCAGACGATGAAATCATCGAGCTGCGTCCTTGATATCGGCGCGCGATTGCCGGGCCAGAGACTGTCGTTGGCGGCGAGGCGGCGCGCATAGGCCCAGCCGAGCAGGATGCCGGCGACATAAGCGAGACCGTACCAGTGAATCGCCAGCGGACCGATCGAAACGGCAATCGGATCGATATCCGGGAAAGGCATGATGGCAAGGAGATCGGCGGCTATCGGCAAGGTTTTCCCATCCGTTGAGGTCGGCGGAACATGCCGCTGCGATCCCGGACGGTCAAGTCCATTGTTCGTGATGGCTCCTTCGCGGCCGGTTCCGGCAAGCTTATCCGATGCAAAGCGCTTGCATCGCGGGTGGTGAAGCCCTACCTCAATCTTCGAGGCCCCGAAGGGCTGAATTCACCTCATGCCAAGGGAGAAAAACGCCATGACGACCGGAACGAACCGCATCATGGACGAATTCGCCAAGCTGATGACCGATGCGGCCGGCGCCGCCCAGGGCGTCCGCAAGGAGATCGAAACCGCCTTCAACGCTCAGGCCGAGCGCTGGCTGAACAGCATGGATATCGTCAAGCGCGAGGAGTTCGAAGCCGTGCGCGAGATGGCGATCAAGGCGCGCGACGAAAACGAGGCGCTTGCTGCCCGCATCGCGGCACTTGAGGCAAAACTTACCGGCGAAGGCCATTAAAACACGTCGCGATCGTAAAACCGCTGCCCACATCTGCGGGACATGTCTGAAAGTCCCGATACGACGCAGGATGCGGCATGGCCTTGTTGCCACATGCCGCATCTTTCATAAAAAATTCAGGTGAGTTTTCCACCTGTGGACACTGCCAAAAAAGCCAATTCGCAGAGTCGCTTATTCTCCCTTCTGAATTGAATTTCGAAGAGCCTTTCCACAGTGGCCGGTCCTATTTTCCCTTCTGGGGGCTGGCAGGGGGCAAGGGGCGCTATACACTGATTTTAAATGATGATTCGAAGCGACTTGGTAAGCTCCGGGCAGGTTATCTGCGTTAAGTCTGGCAGCGGTTCAACGATCATCCGAGTGGTGGTTCCGGTATTTGCGTGTGTCTTTTCTTGTGTTCGTACACCAAGTTAGTCGCATTCGTTCCGGTCAAGAAGGTGCTGCATGAACCTGATGGAATTGGAAGTCGAGCGTCAGTCGAACCCGGTCGATATGATCGAGTACGTTGCCTCCAACAACGACTGGTCGTTCGAACGGTCCGGCGAGGACGAGATCGCGATGACGGTCGAGGGTCGCTGGACGGACTACCATGTCTCCTTCTCCTGGATGGAGGAGTTCGAGGCGCTGCACCTTGGTTGCGCCTTCGATATCAAAGTTCCCGACATCAGGGTCAACGAGGTGGTCAAGCTGCTCTCGGCGATCAACGGGCAGGTGCTGATGGGGCATTTCGACCTCTGGCGCCAGGAAGATGTCGTGATTTTTCGCCAGTCACTGCTGCTTGCCGGCGGTGCGGAGCCGACCAACCGCCAGGTTGAGGTGCTGCTGTCCAGCGCGCTCGACACCTGCGAGGCCTATTTCCAGGCATTCCAGTTCGTCGTCTGGTCCGGCATGGAGGCAACGAAGGCGATGGAAGCCGTGCTGTTCGAAACGGTTGGAGAGGCATAAGATGCCGACGAAGGCTTTCTCCTCGGAAAAACCCGTCGTCCTGATCGGTGCCGGAAACATGGGCGGGGCGATGCTCTCCGGCTGGCTGAAGAGCGGCGTCCCGGGCTCGGCCGTCATCGTCGTCGATCCCGGCCCCTCACCGGCAATGCTCGCGACGATCAGTGAGGCGGGTGCGAAGCATCTGACCGCGCTTCCGGCGGATCTGAAGGCCAGCGTTCTGTTTCTGGCGGTCAAACCGCAGGTGATGGAAACGGTGTTGCCGGCGGTGAAGAGCGCCGTCGGCACGGAAACGGTCGTGGTTTCGGTCGCGGCCGGCAAGACGCTCGGTTTCCTCGAGAGACATCTCGGCAAAGCCGCCATGGTGCGGGCCATGCCGAACACGCCTGCTATGGTCGGGCGCGGCGTCACCGGCGCCTTTGCCAATGCCGGTGTCGGCGCTCAGCAGCGTGAGCGTGTCCATTCGCTTCTCAGTGTCTCGGGTCCGGTCGAATGGGTGCCCGCCGAGGCTGATATCGATGCCGTAACGGCGCTTTCGGGCAGCGGTCCTGCCTATGTGTTCTATCTCGTCGAATGTATGGCGGAGGCAGGCCGTAAACTCGGCTTGCAGGCGGACCTCGCCATGCGTCTTGCGCGGGAAACAGTCGCGGGGGCTGGTGAACTTTTGCACCAGTCCCCCGACGACGCTTCGCGGCTGCGGCAGAATGTGACCTCTCCTGGCGGCACGACGGCGGCCGCACTCGCCGTGCTGATGGCCGAAAACGGCATGCAGCCTCTGTTCGATGCTGCGCTTGCGGCGGCGCGCAAGCGGGCTGAAGAGTTGGCGGGCTGACGCAGACATGGCGGAAGAGATCACCTACAACGATTTCGAGCGCGTCGACATCCGCGTCGGTACGATCGTCGAGGTCGCTCCCTTTCCGGAAGCGCGCAAGCCGGCATTCAAACTGGTGATCGATTTCGGCCCCGACATCGGCACGAAAAAATCCTCGGCGCAGATCACCGTCCATTATACGCCGGAAAGCCTGATCGGCCGGCAGGTGCTCAGCGTCGTCAACTTCCCGCCGCGCCAGATCGGGCCGTTCCGCTCGGAGGTGCTGACACTGGGTTTCGAGGACGAGAACGGCGCGATTGTGCTGGCGGCCGTCGAGCAGCCGGTGCCGAACGGCAGGAAGCTGATGTGAGCGTGAGCTCAGATCGTCTTACCAGGCGTTTGGCCTGATGCGTTCGTGCCGGATGCCCCGCCGGCTCTGATTTCCTGCAGAAATGGATTGCTCCGCCGTTCATCGCCGATGCGGCTGCCGGGGCCGTGGCCGCAGATGAAGCCGACGTCGTCGCCGAGCGGCAATACCTTATCGCGGATCGAATCGAGAAGCTGCTGATGATTGCCGCCGGGCAGGTCCGTCCGCCCGATCGAGCCGTTGAAGAGCACATCGCCGAGATGGGCGAAATTCTGTGTGCGGTTGAAATAGATGACGTGGCCGGGCGCATGGCCGGGCGCGTGATAGACCTCGAATTCGTGGGTACCGAAGGAGATCTTGTCGCCATCCTTCAGCCAGCGGTCGGGCAGGACGTTGCGCAATCCCGATATACCATATTTTGCGGCCTGGGACTCGATCCGCTGCAGCAGCGGCAGGTCGTCCTGATGCGGGCCAACCACGTCGACGTTCAAGGCCTCCTTCAGTTCGCTGGCCCCACCGGCATGGTCGAGATGGCCGTGGGTCAGCCAGATTTCCTTGATGGTCAGGCCGTTTTGCGCGATCGCCTGTTGGATCAGCGGCACGTCGCCGCCCGGATCGACGACGACGCCTTCCTTGGTATCGGCATCGAAGAAGATCGTGCAATTTTGCTGGAAGGGTGTCACCGGAATGATGCCGGCTTGGAGCATGCCCATAAGTGCCTCGCTTAGTGTCTACGATGCTCAGGGTATAGTCCGAAACGAATGCAAGGACAGCCGGAATCTTCTGCCTCCGCGGCCTGCCTCACGGCAAAAAGACGGACTGCAACAAGAATTTATGCCTCTCTTCACCATCATCACCGGGCGAAAAAATCGAGTTTTGTCCAATCCTTCAAAGCAGTTGCATGGAATCTCCCATAAGTAGTGTTTCGCGCAGGGGGAGCGCATGGGAACATCGTCGAACCCGGCGCGTTGTCCGCCCATCGAAACCAAGGAGACGCTCCTATGACCTTGAAGAGAAACATTCTGCTGGCGGGAGCCGTGCTCCTGGCGAGCGGCGGTCTTGCGCAGGCGGAGATGATGGCGACGACCGTCAATGATCTCAACGTCCGCGCCGGCCCTGGCCCGCAATATCCGGCAGTCGGTCTTGCCACGCGTGGCTCGACCGCGGTGCTCGACGGCTGTATCGAAGGCAGCCGCTGGTGCCGTGTCGACGTCAATGGTATGCGCGGCTGGGTCTATGCCGATTATCTGCAGGTCGACCGCGGCGGCAGCCCGGTCATCGTTGAACAGCACCGCGCCGAGATAGGCGTTCCCGTCGTGACCTACGAGTCGACCGGAAGTGTCGTTCCCGCCGAGCCTCAACCGGCGCCTGGCGACGAATTGCTCGGCCCCGTCGGGTCGGTCGAAACCATCACGCCACCTGAGACGGTCCGCACCTATATCGAGACCAACCCGGCTGACACCGTGCGGCTCGGCGGCGATGTCGTCGTCGGCGCGCAGGTGCCTGCCGACGTCACCTTCCAGACGATTCCCGACTACGAGTACCGCTATACGAGGATCAACGACCGGCCGGTGCTGGTCGATCCCGGTACGCGCCGGATCGTCTACGTCTATCAATGACGCGATTGGCAAAAACTGAGGGCGAGGCGGACGTCAGGCCGCCTCGTTCCGGGCCAGTTCTGCCTTGCCTTAATCCCGCATCGGTTGATTTTTCTTAACGCTTTCCTCCGAAATATGATAAAATGCTAATATGCTGAAGGTTCGGCATGGATCGGCGATCGGGGAGATCGCCACAGGAGGAAATCATGGAAGCGCTACTTCCGCTCGTCATCCAATTAATAGCAGGCGCCATCGGCGGTAACGCCGCAAGCGCCGCCTTGAAGCAGCAGGCACTGAATATCGTCGCCCGCACGATCGCAGGCGCGATCGGCGGCGTGGCCGGCGGCATGCTGGTCAGCATGGTCGGCGGCGAAGCGGCGATGACCGGCCTGATCGCCGACGGCATCGGCGGTCTCATCGGCGGCGGCATTCTCTCGACGCTCGCCGGACTGGTTATGGCGCGGGCACATAGGTAAAAGGCCAGACACTCCGGCCGGAGCGAACGCGTGACGGATCTTATTCGGCGGCGACCGCCGCGGGATAGACTCCTTTAAGTCGTCGTTTATCAGGGTTCGGAAATCCTGCGCTCGATCACGGCAATGCTGCGGCGTTTGGCGAGTTCGATCACGGTCTGGCGAGTGATCGTTCATAATCGAGCATTATCGCATCCGCATAACTCTTGGCTGCAGCGGCGTGCTTGGAAACAAGTGCAGATCACGGAGAGACCGGCCGCCTTGGAGGCGCAGGGCGCGGTCTTCGGATCCGGACGACGGTGTTCGGCGATGTCGAGCCGGTTGCTCTGCAACTTCTCGGTCGGGTTGAAAGAGCTGCCCCATTGCCCAGACGGCGATGGTGACGTTGATGCGATTGGCCTGCGCCGAAACGCCCATCATTTCGCTGCCGCGCCAGGCAATCGGGCGGTATAGGCATCCTGGAAATCCTGGCGCTTCAATAGCCCGACGGTCGCCGCGGGCGCCATGCCTGTTGATTGTTGTCCCCATTACGTTTTATCCACAGACGCAAGGGGAAATTGCGCGGTGCGTCGGAGTGCCGGACGGGATTTGGTTTCCAGGGAAACGAGAGGCCGTGTGGGGCTCCCGGCAGAGCACGGGGAGCCAGCAGCGACGCAAGATACGCCAATAAAATTGACATATCTTCGCGAAAGTTTCCGGCTGTGCTGGGAAAAAGAAAGGAAATGCCGAGTGTCACGACAGACCGGTCCGAAAGCGGGCAAGCCGGAGCCGCTGGCCACGGCGATGGAAGATACCGACATGATCGATTTCGAGATCATCGAGCAGTTCTTCTTTGCCTATCGCGATTTCGTTTCCGATCCTGACGCCATCCTCGAAAAGAGCGGCTTCGGTCGGGCGCATCACCGGGTCGTGCATTTCGTCAACCGCAATCCCGGCATGACGGTGGCCGATCTTCTCGATACGCTGCGGATCACCAAGCAGAGCCTTGCAAGGGTGCTGAAACAGCTGATCGATTCAGGTTATATTCGCCAGGTGGCGGGGCCTGAGGACCGGCGGCAGCGCAAGCTCTATCCGACGAAATCCGGACGGGAGCTGGCGCTTGCCCTTGCCGAGCCGCAATCGCGCCGCATTGAGCGGGCATTCGAAGGGGCTTCTGCGGAGGTGCGGGAGGGCGTAAAAGCTTTCCTCAGAGGGATGCGGGACAGACAGAAGGCGGATTGAATGGCGGTCAAGACAGGTATTTCCGACGATGCGGCGCATCTGCTGGTGGTCGACGACGACTCGCGCATCCGCGCGCTGCTCAATCGTTATCTCGCCGAGAACGGCTTCCGCGTCACCGTCGCCGCCGACGGCGCCGAGGCGCAGCGCAAGCTCACGGGCCTCGATTTCGATCTCATCATCATGGATGTGATGATGCCCGGCGAATCCGGCATCGAGGTCACCCGTGGGCTTCGCGCCATCAAGAACGTGCCGATCATCATGCTGACGGCGCTGGCGGAATCGGGCAATCGCATCGAAGGGTTGGAGGCGGGGGCCGACGACTATCTTTCCAAGCCCTTCGATCCGCGCGAACTGGTGCTGCGCATCAACAACATCCTGCGCCGCAATGCCGGCGGCGAGGGGCCGAAGATCGAACAGGTGATGTTTGGTCCCTACACCTTCTCGCTGACTCGCAAGGAGCTGAAGAAGGCCAGCGAGGTGATCCGGCTCACCGACCGCGAGCAGGAGATCATGCTGCTCTTTGCGCGCCGCGCCGGCGATACGATCCCGCGTCACGAGCTGATCGGCAACGACACCGAGGTGGGCGAGCGAACGATCGACGTGCAGATCAACCGGCTGCGGCGCAAGATCGAGGAAGATCCGGCCAACCCCGTCTGGCTGCAGACGGTGCGCGGTATCGGATACAGGCTGAGCATCGATTAAACTCAAGATCAGGACCGGCGCTGATGGTGACGATCGACAGCTTGCGGCGGGAAGACCGCAGTTCTGCGCCGGGCTGGCGCTGGATCGTCCGCTGGCTGCGCCGGCGGCTGCCGACCGGGCTTTACGCGCGCTCACTGCTGATCATCATCATTCCGATGGTGCTGTTGCAATCCGTCGTCGCCGCCGTCTTCATGGAGCGCCACTGGCAGATGGTGACGGAGCGGCTGTCGCTTGCCGTCACCCGCGACATCGCGGCGATCATCGAGATCATCGAGACCTACCCGCAGAATTCCGACTATAGCGAAATCATCCGCATCGCCCGCGACCAGCTCAGCCTGCAGATCTCGATCGAGCCGGACGGCGACCTGCCGCCGCCGCGTGTCAAGCCGTTCTTCTCGATCCTCGACGGCATCCTCAGCGACGAGATCACCGACGAGATCCACCGGCCTTTCTGGATCGACACGGTCGGCAACTCGAACCTCGTCGAGATCCGCATCAAGCTCGATAACAAGATCCTGCGGGTGCTGACCAAGCGCAGCCAGACCTATGCCTCGAACACGCATATCTTCATCGTCTGGATGGTCGGCACCTCGCTGGTGCTGATCGGCATCTCGATCCTCTTCCTGCGTGGGCAGATCCGGCCGATCCTGATGCTGGCGCGAGCGGCCGAAAGCTTCGGCAAGGGGCAGAAGCCCGACAATTTCCATCCGCGCGGCGCCGACGAAGTCCGGCGCGCCGGTCTTGCCTTCATTCTGATGCGCGAGCGAATCGAACGGCAGATCGAGCAGCGAACGGCGATGCTCTCCGGCGTCAGTCATGATCTGCGCACCATCCTGACCCGCTTCAAGCTGCAATTGGCGCTGGCCGGCGACAATCCCGACCTGAATGGGCTGAACGACGACGTCAACGACATGCAGACCATGCTGGAGGCCTATATGGCCTTCGCGCGCGGCGAGGTCGAAGAGGATGTCGGAGAGCTGAAACTGAGCGAGATCTTCGCGAAGCTGGAATCGGATTTCGCCCTGCACGGCAAAAAACTCAGCTATTCGATCGAAGGCGACGACGACATATCGGTCAGGCCGAACGCCTTCATGCGTCTGGTCACCAACCTTGCCTCGAACGCACGCCGTTATGCCGACAGGCTCGACATCGAGGCCAAGCACAATGCCAAATGGCTGACGGTGGTTTTCGACGATGACGGGCCGGGCATTCCTGAAAAGAACCGCGAGGACGTGTTCAAGCCATTCTTCCGGCTGGATATGGCGCGCAACCTCGATGCGTCGGGCACCGGCCTCGGCCTTGCGATCGCCCGCGACATCGCCCGCAGCCACGGCGGCAACGTCACCCTTGGCGATAGCCCGCTCGGTGGACTGAGAGCTACGATCCGCATTCCAGCCTAGATGCCTGTTGCAGTCAGTTTCACGGCTTTGCGCGCATCGAAATCGTCCAGGTGTTCGACGATCCAGCGCCAGAGCGCAGCGACCTGCATGAGGAGGTCGCGGCCGAGCGGTGTCAACTCATATTCGACGCGTGGCGGCACCTCGGGATAGAGCGTGCGGATGACGAGGCCGTCGCTTTCGAGAGTGCGCAGAGTCTGCGTCAGGACTTTCTGGCTGATGCCCTCGACCCGTTCCAAGAGGCGCGAGAAGCGCAAGGGGGCGCCGGCATCGGAGAGTACATGCAGGATGCGCAGCGGCCATTTCGCCGCCGCCCGCTCGATCAGAACACGGGCGCGCGCATCCTGTTCGTCCGTGATACTGCGGCAGAAATCGAACATGTCGTTGCTCACTTCAGTTACCTCAAGGTGTGTATGGATCGTCCGGGTACCTTCTTTCGATCGGATACAATAGACCATACATGAGCCGGGAACCAAAGAAGGAGAGGTTTCCGATGTCCAAGGTCTGGTTGATTACGGGGAGTTCGCGCGGTCTCGGCCGAGCACTGGCGGAGGCGGTTCTGGCCTCTGGCGACAATCTGGTGGCGACGGCGCGCGATCCTGCCCAGCTTGCCGATCTTTCCGAACGGTATGGCGGCCAGGTTTTGACGCTGGCCCTCGACGTGACGGACGAGGCCGCGGCCGCGGCCGCGGTCGAGGCTGGCGTGAAGAGGTTTGGTCGCATCGACGTGCTTGTCAACAATGCCGGTTACGGCAATGTCTCCTCGATCGAAGATGCCAGCCTTGCCGATTTCCGCGCCCAGATCGAGACCAACCTGTTCGGCACGATCATCATGACCAAGGCGGTCATCGCTCTGATGCGCGGGCAGCGGGCGGGGCATATCATCCAGTTCTCATCCGTCGGCGGCCGGATCGGACCTGCCGGGCGCGGCGCCTATTCGGCGGCGAAATTCGCTGTCGAGGGCTTTTCCGAGGTGTTGTCGAAAGAGGTTGCGCCATTCGGCATCAAAGTGACGGTGATTGAGCCCGGCGGCTTCAGGACCGATTTCGCCGGCGCCTCGACGGTGCTTGCCGAAGGGCGGCAGGACTATGCGGAGACGGTCGGCGCGACCGTGCGCTTCCAGCGTGAGTATAATGGTCGCCAGCCCGGAGATCCTGCCAAAGCGGCTGCGGTCATCATCCATATCGCCGGCCTCGATGCGCCGCCGCTCCGGCTGCTGCTCGGCAGCGATGCCGTGCGCAATGTCGAGAAAGCGGATGCTGCGCGTATCGAAGCTGATCGGGAATGGCGCGCCGTCAGTGTCTCGACCGATTTCGAGCCGGATGGCGAGACGGAGCCGACGTCCCGGGAACAGAAGGCGGGTTGAACAGGGGTAGAGCATTTCCGTTTTTCTTCGAATCACGAAAATGCTCTATCTCTTTGTTTTTACGCAATTCCCGGCAAAAGCGTTTCACGCTTTGCCTGGCAAAACCGCTGCACACTTTTGCTGGAATTGCTCTGAAAACAAAAACGCCGCTGAAAAGCGGCGCTTGGCATCGGGGATATTGAGCGATCAGCCGGCGGTGCAGAAGTGGCTGCGGCCGTCATTGCCGATATAGGTGCCGCTGCGCGGATCGAAGGACCGGTAACGATACGAGCAGTAACGCTGCCATTGCGGCGACCAAGGCTCCACTGACGAGCGGACCGGCGCGTAGTATTGCGGCTGCTCGACATATTGTGGCTGCTCGACATAGACGCGGCGCGGGGCGCGATAGACCGGAGCGGGCTCGTAATAATCCGGTTCGTAGGCCGGGTCGATGTAGCGGCGCTCTTCGTAAACCGGACCGTTATTGGCATTGGCGATGGCAGAGCCGACGATCAGGCCGGTGGCAAGGCCGACGGCGCCGCCAACCCACGCATCGTTGTTGCCATGATGATTGCCATGGCGCCAGTGGCCGTCGCGGGCCGAGGCTTCACCAATGGCGGAAAGGGTGAGCGCCGCAGCGGTTGCCGTCAGCAGAAGTGTCTTGGCGAGCCTGTTCATTGGCATAAATCCTAATCCCGGGAACCGAACGCCGGTTCCTTTCTCGATGGTCACAGTCGTACAGATTTTTAGCTGAACGAAGGCTGAACGACAAAACCCGGCATTGCTGCCGGGCTTCAACTCGAATTCGACAGCCTTGTTTAAGGGTTCAGCCCGCAATCTGCAGATTGACGGCCTTCGGGCCTTTGCCACGGCGATCCGGCTCCGTGTCGAAGCTTACCTTCTGGTTTTCCGTCAGACCGGCCAGCCCGGAGGCTTGAACGGCAGAAATGTGAACGAAGATATCGGCGCCGCCCCGGTCCGGCTTGATGAAGCCGAAGCCTTTGTCGGTATTGAAGAATTTTACAGTGCCAGTCTCGGCCATGCGTCAGGTCCTTTTCTCTCTGCCCGCCATCCACACGGGCAGCATCATAGCATTGCCTCCTTGCGGGAGGTGTTGGCAGGCAATTCTTGAAATGTGAGAAAAAGGTCCCCTCTACCTCTGCCTGCTCCAGGCAGGACTTTCGCCCGCCATTTTCGGAACCGGCTGACCGGAATATTAGCGTTCCCGGCGCGCAAATACTTAAGGACTTCCCATGCTCGCAAAATGCCCGAACGCGCTGAGAGTGCTGCGTTTAAAGGATTTTGGCAAGCAAAAGTTTTTAGCGTGCCGGGTGGGGCAGACCCCTGCGGATATCCAGTTTGCGCAAAAACGCAAAATTTTCTTCGAAGATAGGGAATGATTAACGTTTTATATCGTCTGCAATATAAGTTGCGAGCAGATTTTCCCAAAAATGCAACGTGAGCGCGTCTTCACACGCCTCCGGCAAAATTTTTTCCGATGCGTGACCAATCCATATTTGGACGCGTGTTCAGGCGGCCGGCACGCGTCGCCGGGCGAGCCCGGGCACGAGTTCGACCACAAGCATAGCGGTAAACAGGAGCGCGCAACCCGCATAGCCTGTCGCCGGCATCGTCTCGCCGAGCAGAAGGGCGGCGAGTGATGAGCCGAACAATGCCTCGGACGAGAGGAAGATCGCGGCCTGCGAGGGCGTGGTGTAGCGCTGGGCGATCACCTGCAGCACGAAGGCGAGGCCGGAGGAGAAGATGCCGACATAGAGTATCTCAGGTGCTGCGGCCCAAATCGCCGATAGGGTGATCGGTTCGACGGCTGCGGCAATGGCAAGCGCGCAGACCGCGGTGATGGCGAATTGCGTGGCCGAGAGCGCGAGCGGCCTTCCGGTGGCAGACACGGTCGTGCCGGCCAGGGTGATCTGGATTGCCCAGAAGACGGCGCAGACGACGGTCAGGAGATCACCTGATGTGAGGGCCGAGAGATGACCGCCGGACAGAAGATAGATACCCGCGATAGCCATCAGCGCGCCCGGCCAGATGACCCAATGCGGGGCACGACGCAGGAAGAACACGGCGATCAGTGGCACGAAGACGACATAGAGGCCGGTGATGAAGCTGGAATTCGTCACCGTCGTCGTCTGCAGCCCGACCTGCTGCGTGGCCGCGCCGCTGAAAAGGGCAAGGCCGGTCAGGACATAGAGTTTCGCATGGCGTCGGCTTGTCTTCACCTTGGTTTTGCGCGCTTCAAAAACGACGAAGGGCAGCACGGCAATGTGGCGACGGCAAAACGCAGGGCGATGAACCAGAAGGGACCGATCGCCTTCATCGCCGTCGATTGCGCGACGAAGCCGCCGCCCCAGATGGCGGCCGCAAGCAATAGGAGGAGGTTCGCCTGAGCGCGCGTCATGTCGTCCTCGATGGGGAAGGGATGTGCCCAATCGGTTAGCAGTTGCGTTTCTTCTAGGCAAGGGTGAACACTTCACACCTGACGATGGAGGTAGGGCATGCGACGCGAAGAAGGCCGGCCGGCCGGCGACATGGCGGCAACGCCCGGGACGGCAGGCTATTCAGGCACGCCGCTCGCCAGGAAGCTCGGCCTTGTGCGCGGGCAGGCGGCCGCCCTTCTTAGCGTTCCAAAGGCGATTAACGACATCCATGGCTTCGACGGTTTTGCCTCGGTCGCCCTTGCGCTTCCAGAAATACCTCGGCGGGCGTTCGACTATATGCATCTGTTTGTGACTGAACGAGAGGCGCTGGAGGCGATCGCGCCTACGCTCCTCGGTGTTCTGAAGCCGGACGGCATGCTCTGGATCTCATGGCCGAAGAAACGTTCGCGGGTGCCGACCGATGTCACCGAGGATGTGTTGCGAGAGATTCTCCTTCCGACCGGTCTTGTCGACGTCAAGGTCTGCGCCGTCGATGAGATCTGGTCCGGACTGAAATTCGCATCCGCAAAGAGCTACGCGGCGCGTTGTGATCTTTCAGCCGTTACTGGCCTCGGCGCGCGAGATCCTGAGCAGTGATCCGTCATCCTCGTCCGTCACCATCAGCAGCGCGCCGTCAGGCGCCACGATGATATCGCGGATGCGGCCGTATTCGCCCTCGAACAGGCGCTCTTCGGCCACGAAGGCGCCGCTCTCGTCACGCTGCATGCGCGAGAGCAGCTGGAACTTCAGCGCCGCGACGAGGAAATTGCCGTCCCATTCCGGGAACATAGCGCCGCGATAAACGGCGAGCGCCCCGGGGGCGATCGACGGATCCCAGTAATGCAGCGGCTGTTCAAGCCCTTTCTTGGCGGTACCTTCGCCGATCTCGGCGCCTGAATAATCGCGGCCGTAGGTGATGATCGGCCAGCCGTAATTCTTGCCTGCCTCGGGCTGATTGATCTCGTCGCCGCCGCGCGCACCATGTTCGACAGTGTAGAGTTTGTCGTCCTTGCTATCGAAGGCGATACCCTGCGGATTGCGGTGGCCTTTCGACCAGATTTCCGGCAGCGCCTTGCCGCCGTCCTTGAAAGGATTGTCGGCGGGGATGCTGCCGTCGGCGTTGATGTGGATGATCGAGCCGGCGTCGTCCCGCCAGTCCTGCGAGCGGTCGCGGTCGCCACGGTCGCCGACGCTGATGAACAGGCTGCCGTCGGGGGCAATCGCGATGCGCGAGCCATACTGGATGTTGCCCGAGGTGAAGCGCTGCATCGTGAAAACAGGCGTGACGGCGTCCAGTCTCTTCTCGTCAGCGGAAAGCGTGGCGCTGAAGGCTTCGGTGCCGGAGCCCTGCCGATTGGCGATGGCGGCGGTGAAATACAGCCTGCGGCTCTTGGCAAAGTCCGGAGCGAGCGCCACGTCCATCAGGCCGCCCTGGCCACGGGCACTGACCTTCGGAACACCGGCGATCGGATCGGAGACCTTGCCGTCGCGGATAATGCGCATGCGGCCGGGCCGCTCGGTGACGAGATAGGCGCCGTCGGGCAAGATTTCGACAGCCCAGGGATGTTCGAGTCCGTCGGCGAGCTTGTCGACACGGACGGTCGGGCCCTGCGTGTTGACAGTATCGGCGGCATCGGCGGATACCGCGCTGAAGAGGGCTAGTGCTGCTGCGAAATGGAAGGCGGACAGTCTCTTCATCTTGTTTCCCGTCGTCTCTCCAGTTCGAACGTGGAGCGGGCAGGGGGTCGCTTCAACCTCATTCGGTCCGCAATAACGGCTTTGTGTTTGCCGGTTGAACGGAACCCGTCGCCTGGTCGATCAGCCCAGCCTTCGCCTTCAGCAGGAAGCCATCGCCGATCAGCGCCAGGCCGTAAAGGGCAAGACCGGCAATGGCAAAGGCGATCGCCCGTTCGGTCGAGGAAAGGCGCCAGAGGAAAAAGCCTTTCCTTCGCCGCGCCTTCGGCACATCGTGGGCCGTGGCGGCGGCAAGGGCGAGTTCCAGATAGGTCGGAAGCGGCTCGAATTCAGTCGCTCCCTCATTCTGGCTTGCAGCAGGCCTAACGACCATCGGGCTTGGCTCCGATCAAGACAATGCCCTTGAGGCGACGACGCCAGACTGCCAGCCCGCTTGCCGCCGTCAGCGCCAGGAGCAGCATGGTGAGCCCGCGGATGATCTGCTCCTCGGCCTGCGTTGCCGTCTGCGTCAGGTTCATGGTCGAGGACTTCTGCGCGACCATCGTGGCGGCCTTGGCGATCGGGCCGGAGACATCGATGGCGACGTCGGGCTTCAGCCATGGTGCTTCAACATAAAAGCCCGCCGGCGAGCCGCTGTTGACGCCGTTCGGCCGGACAAGTGCTGCGAGCTGGTTGGATGCCTGTTGCGTCTCGGCGCGGGCGGCGGAGGCAAACCCCACTATTGCGGCGATGCAGGCAACAAGGGCGGTGACCGCGACAAAAAGTGAAACGGAAATCCGGCGCATGCGCATGCGCCCGACGGCAAGCTCATCTTCCAGAAACATTGGCGCACCCTCAATAACCAATTTCGGAGACCGGAATAATGCTGCTTCGATCTCGGCGCGCTCACGACCGAATTGCGGCGACGCACGGCATTTGTTGCGGCTTATTGGTGGCGATGACGAAGTCCGGCGATCTTGCTGATTTCAAAAGGCGAAAAATGCGATCGTCGCCACCGCGAAAGTGCCGGGGTCGGGGCCATATCCTGTCCGAGACCCCTGGCCTCGGACGGTCGCGGCTCTCATGGACGGGTGATCCTGTAGACCAGCAAATCATCCGAATCGACAAGCTTGGTTGCGGTCCTTTCCAGATAGTCGATGACCCCGTCATGATGCTCGACGAACAGCAGGTCCTGCTTGTCGGTGGCGTTCTTGGCCACGCCGAACAGATCCGCGCCTTGCGCGCGCAGTTCCTCGAGTTGGGCGATCGCGGTGGCATCGTCGGCGACGAATTTCGACCATTCGGTATCGCCTCCGCCAGGCGGGAACACCCAGCCGCGCGCCCTGCTGTAGTAGACTGCGACGGGATCGCCGACCTCGGGCGCGATGGCGACGACAAGCTCGCCGGGCTGCGCCAACCGCGCCAGTTCCTCGCCCAGCAGCTTGCCCTTCATGGCGATTGGCTTC
This sequence comes from Rhizobium binxianense, assembly GCF_028994275.1. NCBI lineage: Bacteria > Pseudomonadati > Pseudomonadota > Alphaproteobacteria > Hyphomicrobiales > Rhizobiaceae > Rhizobium > Rhizobium binxianense. Next base: position 2,866,532 of record NZ_CP118713.1, on the reverse strand, counting down.
TTCATCGTCCTGACGAGGGGAAGGGTCGACCAGACAAGCGTGACGGCCACAATGCAGATCGCGCGAAGCACGACCACCGGCGATAAAACGGTTCGCGATGCAAGCGTCGCCAGAAGAAGCGCGCCGCGGCCGCACAACATCGCGACCGGCACATGGAAGATGTGGAAGTTCCACACATTGCTAGTGATCTCGCCCGCCGCCGCCAGATAGACGACCATGGCCGCAGCCAGCCACACATAGGGGATGGCCGAAAGGGTGCACTGCCTACGGTCTTCGGGGGGGCTGGGCGGCATCCACAAGCCGACCGCGAGCAGGATCATGAACGGATAGCCGTAGAACCACAATAGCGAGGTGTTCCACGCGGATTGGAAGTAGAACCTGTCCCTGACGTATGTCCGGAAGCCGGATTCCCAGATATAGCCGCCGGTGCCGGCGACATGAAACGGCGGATAGCTGCGGCCGAGATAAATCGCCCAGCTGAAATAAGCGCCGATGACGGCCAGGCTCACGAGCCCCGACAGGAAGACCCCGGCCGCCTGTTCTAGTTTCTTTTCCAAAATCCAGAAGACCATCAGGTAGAAGATGACGGCACCGGCGGCCAAGCCTGGTGGCTTTGACAGGACACCGAGCGTGAAGCTGACCGTGGCGAGCGGCAAGAGCCAGCCGCTGCCGCCGGCCCAGTATTTGACGAACAGCCAGACGCCGAGAGTTACCAAGGCCAGCATCGCGGGATCGGGAAGAAACGAGCTGTCGATCATGATCGCCGCCGGCATCAGCGCATAGGCCAGTGCCGCTGCGTGGGCGTGCATCTCCCCCCAGCATTGCGCCGTCAGCCTGTGCAACGAAAACACCGTCACCAGACCGAAGAAGGCCGCAACCACGCGGCCGAACCAGTCGTGCCAGCCGAAGAATTGATAGAGCAGGGCTGTAAGATAGCTGACGATCTGGAATTCGCGGCCCTGATAGCTTGGCCCAGGCCCGGTCCAGCTGACCTCAGGAAAGAAGATGTTCCAGCTGCGCTGCTGGAAATTGTCGGCCATCATTGCGGTGCTTATCTCGCGCCAGCTGAAGCCGTCGACCAGCGGCAAGGTAATCTTGTGGAGCCTGAAGACGATCGCAATAATCAGGATCCCCAGCAAGATCGCCGTGTTGAGGTTCAGGTAGTTGCGAACAGCCATGTTCCGGCAGGTCGTCTGAGGGTATTGCCGACCGTCGGCCTGATTCAATTCCGGGTCGTCTGGCGCGATACGTGCGGGCATCGGATCGAGAGGAGGATCAGGCTGAGCGGGATCTCGCCGCCGGCGCGGTCGGTTGTGGAGCCGCTCGTAGGCTTCACCGAGCAGCGGCTTGGAAGGCTTGCGGGGCGGCTTTGTCATGGCGGCAGTTCATCAGCAATACCTTAAAAAGCAATTCACCCAGATTGATTATTGACTACGCGCCGCAAGCCTTGCCGAAGAGGACGGCGGGCCGGCTCGCCGGTGCGGCGAAACGATCAATAAGAATCATTGCCCCCATCACGCCTTTGCGCTTGAAATGCCGTCATACATTGGACATAGAGCTAACCGCAGAACTCCGGTCCCGGCTTTCTGCCCGTTTCAACCAATAGGACCGATATCATGGCCTTCCTTGCCGATGCTCTTTCTCGTGTGAAGCCTTCAGCCACCATCGCCGTCTCTCAGAAAGCGCGCGAGCTGAAAGCAAAAGGACGTGACGTCATCGGCCTCGGCGCGGGTGAGCCGGATTTCGATACGCCCGATAATATCAAGACGGCGGCCATCGACGCGATCAACCGCGGCGAGACGAAGTACACGCCTGTTTCCGGCATCCCCGAGCTGCGCAAGGCGATCGCCGCCAAGTTCAAGCGCGAGAACGGCCTGGAATATTCCTGGGAGCAGACGATCGTCGGCACCGGCGGCAAGCAAATCCTGTTCAACGCCTTCATGGCGACGCTGAACCCGGGTGACGAAGTCGTCATCCCGGCGCCTTACTGGGTGTCTTATCCGGAGATGGTGGCGCTGTGCGGCGGCACGCCGGTTTTCGTTTCGGCCACCCAGGAGCATAACTTCAAGCTCCAGCCGGCGGATCTCGAAAAGGCGATCACGCCGAAGACCAAGTGGTTCATCTTCAACTCGCCGTCCAACCCGACGGGTGCAGCCTATACGCATGCCGAGCTGAAGGCACTGACCGACGTGCTGGTCAAGCATCCACATGTCTGGGTTCTGACCGACGACATGTACGAGCATCTGACCTATGGCGACTTCAAGTTCGTCACGCCCGTCGAGGTCGAGCCGAGCCTCTACGATCGGACGCTGACGATGAACGGCGTCTCCAAGGCCTACGCAATGACCGGCTGGCGTATCGGCTATGCCGCCGGCCCGATCCAGCTCATCAAGGCTATGGACATGATCCAGGGGCAGCAGACCTCGGGCGCGACGTCGATCGCTCAGTGGGCGGCTGTCGAAGCGCTGAACGGCACGCAGGATTTCATCCCCGCAAATAAGAAGATCTTCGAAGGCCGCCGCGATCTCGTCGTGTCCATGCTGAACCAGGCCAAGGGCATTGTCTGCCCGGTTCCGGAAGGCGCCTTCTACGTCTATCCCTCTTGCAAGGGCCTGATCGGCAAGACGGCTCCTTCGGGCAAGGTCATCGAGACAGATGAGGATTTCGTTTCCGAATTGCTGGAAACCGAAGGCGTTGCCGTCGTTCATGGCTCGGCCTTCGGCCTCGGTCCGAACTTCCGCATCTCCTACGCGACCTCGGAAACGCTTCTCGAGGAAGCCTGCCGCCGCATCCAGCGCTTCTGCGGCGCCTGCAAGTAAATCGGACTGCGATAATATCGATCGAAGGCCCGCCGGTGACGGCGGGCCTTTTGCTTGTGCGGCGTTGACGATGTGGCTGCATGTGGCTACATTTGAGACTATGAAGACCGTTTCGATCCGCGATGCGAAAAACCGCCTGACCGAGCTCGCCCGCGAGGTCGAGGAAGGCGAAACCATTATCGTGACGCGGAACGGACGCCCGGTGTTCGATCTCGTGCCACATCAGAAACGCGGCGGTTTGAATTTGGAGGCCGGTCAGGCTTATCTTCGTGCTCGGGGTATTACCAATCCGGTGCCATTCATCGCGGACGATTTTGACGATCCGCTGCCTGAGGATTTTTTCCTGAGGCCCCTGCCGGAGTCATGAGACTTCTTCTTGATACTCACATCGTTCTGGCGATCCTGCGGAAGGACGCCGGCGAGCGATTTCCCGAGATCGCCTCGCTGCTTGGCGACAGCAAAACCGTGGGCTTCGTCAGCGTCGCAAGCCTTTGGGAAACGGCAATCAAGGCTCGTCTGGGAAAGCTGGATCCCGGCATGCCGCTCGAAGACATTGCCGGGTCTCTTGAGGAAATAGGACTGATCCTGCTGGGGATCGAAATTCGGCACGTCATCACCGCCGCCGATCCCGAGCCGGGAGCGCGCGATCCCTTCGACCGGCTGCTGCTGGCACAGTGCAAGGTTGAAGGGTTGCAGCTTGCGACCGTCGACCGGCTGCTCGTCGATCATCCGCTGGCATTGCGGCTATAGCTCATATGCCGATTCAACGCGTTGCCGCATTGATTCCGCTTTGCCTCGCAAGTCGTTGAATTCCGATTCAAAACGTGAGAGCGAGCGCCGACGGGACGGGCGGTCTGCGGTTGCGGGCGGACGCCAAACCAACTAGATATCCGGCATCAAGTTTAATTACCGCTTCGGGAGGCCGGATTTTGCAGCAGAGTGCCGTCATCGTCTGTTCGGATGTCAACATGCTGCCGGCCGCCTGCTGCACCCTGCTTTCTGTCAAGCGCAATCTCACGAACGCCGGCATAGAGTTCCTGCTTCTCGGCATTGATCTCAAGCCGAACGAGATCACCGAGGTCGGCAATTTCGCGCGTCTGCACGGCATGGCGATCAAGGTGCTGCCTTATGCTACGCCGGAGACGGCGCGACAGGCGCGAGGCCGCTGGTCCGCCGCGACGCTGGCGCGGCTTTACATGGATCTGCACATTCCCGAGACTGTCGAGCGCCTGCTTTACCTCGATGCCGATGTGCTCGCGGTGGCGCCCGTCGATGAACTCTTTGCGAGAGATCTGCAAGGCAAGGCGCTTGCCGCCGTCGACGATTACGTCATGGCTTTCCCCGAGAAATCAGGCGCGCGGCAGCGCAAGATCGGCATGGGCGATGGCGGCCGATACTTCAATGCCGGCGTGCTGCTGTTCGACTGGTCGGCCTGCCGGACGAGGGGGCTTTTCGCCAGGACGCGGGAAATCTTCGAGGAGCGGTCGCATCTCTTCGAGAACAACGACCAGGATGCGCTGAACGTCACGTTCGATCGCGACTGGCTGGTGCTCGATCCGCGCTGGAATACGCAGACGGGCCTGCTGCCTTTCGTCGATCGGCCGGCCATCTTTCATTTCACCGGCCGCAAGAAACCGTGGCAGGCGACCGTTCCCTGGGTTCACCGGCGGATGGCCGAACGTTATGCCGAGGATCTCCGCAACACGCCCTGGGCCTCCTTCTGCAGGCAGCCGTCAATGACGGGCCGGCTCGCGGGCTTCCTCTCGCATGTGGGAAAGCAGGTCGGCGGGCTGACGCGGCTTGCACGGATGCGCGCCTATTTCAGCAACAGCTAGTGAGGCGGGCCGAGCGCATCGTCCTTGGAAAGTGCATGTGAGCCGATATGGAATCAATTCCCAGCGATACACAAACCACGGCCACCGCGGATTGCGGCTTCAATGTCTTGACGCCGGACGCGTGGAAGGCGCTGCTGTCGCGCTATTCCCACGTCGTGCTGGTGGCAAACAGCGAGGCGGTTGATTTCGAGCGGCTGCGAAACGAATTGCCGGAGACGGCGCTCTACGTGTTCTTCAACAATGTCTATAAGGTGCTCGACGAGCCCTTTGCCGGACATGCGGTGCTGGTGGCCCGCAGCGGCGTGATGGGCGCCAATATCGTTCACCGGCGCGAAGTGGGGGATGTCCTGCGCTTCTTTGCCGGCAACGATTTTCTGGGCGTCGTCAATATTCGCGTCTCGGCTGAGGAAAACTTCAGTGAGGAGAGCCGCTTCAAAGGCGTCAGAGCCCGCCACCTCGATCTGACGCAAATGCTCGGCGATCTCTATCCGATGGGCAAGATTGCGACGAGCGGCTTTGCGATGGCGCTCTGGCTCGCCGACCTTCAACTGCCGGGCAAGATCCTGCTTGCCGGCTTTTCGGCAAAGAGAAGCGAGAAGTGGAAGGTCTTCGATGTGCATGATTGGACGTTCGAACAGATCTTCCTGCGTCTCTTTGCCCGGATGGGGGCGATCTCGATGATGGGCGGCGTCGATGCCAGCCCCTATGCGGCACTCGCCAAACGGTTTCCGCAGGTGCCGCCGATCGAGATTGCAATGACGGCTGCCGAGGTCTTGTCCGAGCGGCTCCACAATGCCAACGGTCAGATCGACCGGCTGATGTCCGTCACCAAATCCATCCGAGCGATCGAAAATTTCTTCCGGCGCTTCAAGCCGAAAACCCGGAAAGAGCGTTTCCTCGAAAAGTCGAAGGAATGACTGTCGCAAGGCAAGCCTTTAAAGCCCCAGCGCCGTCAGCATGACGAAGGTGGCGAAGAGGATGAAGTGCGTCATGCCTTCGATGGCGTTGGTCTCGCCGTCATTGAGGTTGATCGCGGCGGCAATCAAGGTGATTGTCACCATCACCGTCTGCACCGGGGTCATTGCCATGATGAAGGGCTGGCCGGTATAGAGTGCGATCGCCTCCATGACGGGCACGGTCAGGATTACCGTCGACAGCGAGGCGCCCATGGCGATGTTGACCGTCGCCTGCATGCGGTTTCTGAGTGCAGCCCTCAAGGCGGTCAGGATCTCGGGGGCGGCTGAAATCGCTGCGACGACGACGGCGGTGACGGCGATCGGCGCGCCGCTGTCGCGCAGACCCTCTGTCATGAAGGCGGCCATGAACTCCGCCAGCAGGCCGATAATGACGACGCCGACGAGAATGGTCGCGATCGACATCGCGGCCGACTCGTCGGGGCCGTGCTCCTCCGGACTTTCCTTCTTCCGTTCGGAGCGCGGATAGCTGTAGCTGAAGAAATAGCTGTGCTGGCCGACCTGCATGCGCAGGAAGAGGCCATAGAGCGCGATCATCGCGACGATGGTGAAGGCGGAATAATAGTGCCATCTGTCGGCGGGCACGAATTCTGGGACGATCATCGAGATGCCCATGGCGGTGAGGATCATCACGCCGTAGGTCTTGCCTGAATTGTCGTTATAGGGCTGTTCGCCGTGCTTGAGGCCGCCGAGCAAAGCTGCCAGGCCGAGAATGCCGTTGATATCGAGCATCAGCGCGGAATAGATCGTGTCGCGCACCAGCGTCGGCGAACTCTCGCCGCTCATCATGATGGCGAGGATGATGACTTCGACCGCGACGGCCGAAAGCGTCAGGATCATCGTGCCGTAGGGGTCGCCGACCTTGACGGCGAGCAGCTCGGCATGATGGGCAACACGGATCGAGGCGAGAACGATGGTGCCGACCAGGGCGGCGGCTGCGATCAGCGCGACGCCGCGTCCCATCTCGATCACTGCATGTTCCAAGAAATAGGCGATCGCTGCAACGACAAGTGCGGCGACCAGAAACGTCTCTTCCCTCAAGCGTGACGCAAACTCCAAGACTTAGCTCCTGTCCGGATTTATGCGTTTTATCTAAGCCTCTGATTTCGCATATCAAGCAAGCCTCCATTCAGTCTCATTTGCAGTCTTCGGCGTTTAATGGAATACTGAATGTCATCGGGGCCGGAAAGCAGATCGCGGCGTCCTCGAATTCTCGTCAAGCGGCCGCGATGATCCGGATCCTGTCCGGAAGCGTGCGAATGCGCAATAAAGATGAGGAGACGGATGCATGATCAAGGTGGTCTACGAAGTCGTGCCGCATGACGGCGGTTGGGCCTACAGGCTCGGAGGCGTCTATTCCGAGGCATTCCCGACCCACGCCGAGGCGCTCGAAGCCGCGCGTATCGTCGCGGACGAACAGCAGGTCGGCGGCGATTCCGCCGAGATCAGTTGGCAGGACGAGAACGGCAAGTGGCATGAGGAATATGCCGAGGGCGGCGATCGGCCCGAAACCGAAGTGGTGGACAGCCAGTGGAAGGGCCGCGCGGCCGAGGCTTCGCAGGGTATGTGACGCGAACCATCGCCCATCAAATGCTCGCGCGACGTTCGCCATTCATCCCGAATCCGGCTGCCACCTTCATTTGAGCGCGGCATAATCGGCCGCCGCTTGCGGATGCGCGATGACACAATCCCGAATCCTTCCTCCTTCGATACGTGCCGTCACCGGTCGGGCCGGATGCCGAGTCATGTGCTTATGGGGTCATGCGCTTGTGCAATATCGGTGATAGTCCTGGAGCCCTTTGACCAGCGCGTCGAAGGTGGCGCGGCAGCGCGGCGAAGTCTTCAGGCTCTCATGCATCGCCACCCATGTGCCGAGCGGGATCTCGAATGCGTCGGGCAGGATGCGAAGCAGGTCGGGATGTTCCCGGGCGAGGCCGGTCTGGCAGATGCCGATGCCGACGCCGGCGTGGATCGCCGAAAGCTGGGCAAGATTGCTGTCGGTCCTGTAGGAGAATTTGATGCCCTCCGGCGCGGGATAGCGTTTCATCACCATGCGGACATAAGCCGTCTGCCGATCGAAGCCGATGAGGCGATGGTTTGCGAGATCGGCGATGGTTTCGGGGATGCCGTGCCGTTCGAGATAGCGGCGGTGGGCGTGGAAGCCGAGCGGGATATCGCCGATGCGGCGCATGATCAGCGCATCCTGCTGCGGCTCGGCCATGCGCACGGCGATATCGGCCTCCCGGTTCACCAGATCCTCGATCGTATCCGATGCCGAGAGCTCGATCTGGAGCTCGGGATAGGTCTCCTGCAACGGTCCGAGAATTCCAGGGAGCACTTCGACGGCGATGACCTCGCTGGCGCTGATCCTGACGGTTCCGGCCACGCGCTCGCGCTGGCCGGATGCGGTGCGCAAAAGCGCGGCGGTGGTTGCCGCCAGCGTTTCGGCGTAGGGCTTCAGTGCCAGCGCGGCGTCGGTCGGCAACAGGCCGTTCGGCGATCGGATGAAGAGCTCGGCGCCGACCGCCCGTTCCAGGGCGTCGACATGGCGGCCTATGGTCGGCTGGGTCAGCCCCAATTCACGGGCGGCGGCCGAAAGCGACCCTTGCTGGAGCACGGTTAGAAAGCTGCGGTAGAAATCCCAGTTCGGTTCAGGCTTCATGTATTTTTGTATAATGACTGCACTTATTTCGTCAATTTCGTTTATCGCCTTCCGAGGACATACTCATCTCATCCGGTCGAAGGAGATGATTGTCATGAGCCGAGACATGAAGACGACGGCACTGGTACTCGGGGCGACGGGCGGTATCGGCGGCGCGGTTGCCCGCAAGCTGCTGGCGCGCGGCTGGCGTATCCGGGCGCTCAACCGTGACGCCGCCAAGGCGTCGAGGAGCGAGCCGGCTTTCGAATGGGTGCAGGGCGATGCGATGAATGCCGGTGACGTGCTGAGGGCGGCCGACGGGGTCGGCCTGATCGTTCATGCCGTCAATCCGCCCGGCTACCGCGACTGGGAAACGCTGGTGCTGCCGATGCTCGACAATACCATCGCCGCTGCCCGCGCCGTCGATGCGCGCATCGTGCTGCCGGGCAACGTCTATAATTTCGGTCCCGATGCCCTGCCGGCGCCGGCGGAAGAAAGTCCGCAGCATCCGCTAACGAAGAAGGGGGCGATCCGCGTCGAGATGGAGAAGCGGCTAGAGCGGTTCATTGCTTATCGGAATCGAGGTGGGATTCCCAAATCAGCAGAATTGTGATTCATCCTGGGTGCTGGAATGGAGGCCAGCATCGATGACGCGACCTTATTCGAATGATCTTCGTGAACGCGTAGTGGCTGCAGTTGCAGGCGGTCAGAGCTGCCGGGTGGTGGCTGAACGGTTCGACATTGCCGTCTCCTCTGTGGTGAAGTGGTCGCAGCGCCATCGGGTAACCGGCAGCGTCTCGCCCGGTAAGATGGGTGGCCATCGCCGGCGGGTGCTGGAGCCGCATCGCGCCTTCATTGTCGAGCGGATCGAGCAGATCTCGCACCTGACGCTGCATCGGCTGAAGGACGAACTGGCCGCCCGCGGTATCGCCGTCTCCCATAATGCCATTTGGCAGTTCATGCGCCGTGAAGGTCTGAGCTTCAAAAAAAACGCTATTCGCCCTTGAGCAGGGCCGTGCCGACATTGCCCGGCACAGGCAGCGCTGGAAGACTTGGCAAGCCCGCTTCGATCCGAAGCGGCTCGTCTTTATCGACGAAACTTGGATCCGCACCAACATGGCGCCGTTACGCGGCTGGGGACCGAGGGGCAAGAGGCTGCGCGGCTTTGCCCCACATGGACGCTGGCGCACACTCACTTTCCTCGGCGCTCTGCGCTGTGATCGGCTCACTGCGCCCTGCGTCTTCGATGGCCCAATCAATGGCGAGTGCTTCGAGGCTTATGTCCGCCAACAGCTGATCCCGACACTTAAGCCCGGCGACATCGTCATCCTCGACAACCTCGGCTCTCACAAAGCTAAGGCCGTCCGCGATGCCATCAAGGCGGCCGGCGCCAGACTATGGTTCCTGCCGAAATATTCCCCTGACCTTAATCCGATCGAACAGGCATTCGCCAAGATCAAACATTGGATGCGCCAGGCCCAAAAGCGAACCGTCGACGACACCTGGCGTCATCTCGGAGACCTCGTCGGCACCATCAAGCCTGACGAATGCGCAAACTACTTCACAAACGCTGGCTATGCTTCCGTCAAAACGTGAAACGCTCTAGAGGCGGCGTCGCAGGCCGGTGCCGGCGCCATCATCGTCAGGGCCGGAGATGTTTTCGGTCCGGGCGCGACCGGTAACAGCTGGTTCTCATCGGGTCTCGTCACGCCGGGCAAGCCGGTCGGCACGATCAAGAATCCGGGGCGGCGCGGCGTCGGCCATCAGTGGACCTATCTGCCCGATATGGCGGAAACCATTGCCCAGCTGATCGACCGAGCCGATCGGCTGCCGTCCTTTGCCGTCTATCATATGGATGGTTTCTGGGATGCAGACGGCATGCAGATGGCCGAAGCGATCAAGCGCGTTGCCGGTGGCAAGGCGAAGATCGGCCGTTTTCCCGGGTGGATCATAGCGCTCGCCGCCCCCTTTATTCCGATGATGCGCGAGATCAACGAGATGCGTTATCTCTGGAAGGTGCCGCTGCGAATGCGAAACGACAAGCTTGTTGCCGAACTCGGCAAGGAACCGCAGACGCCGATCGACGAGGCGGTCAGGGCTTCGCTCGCAGCGCTCGGCTGCCTGCCCGAACCGCGTCGCGCCACGGCCGCTGCCTTTATCGGGCATTCGCCTGAGAATGCCGGTTAGAGCAATTCAGCAAAAGTGAGTCGCGGCTTTGCCAGGCAAAGGGTGAAACGCTTTTGCCGGGAATCGCGTGAAAACAAAGAGAGTGAGCATTTTCGTGATTCGCAGAAAAACGGAAATGCTCTAGGACTGCAGTTCTGCCAGCGCGATCCGGGCGACCGTCAGGGCTTTATCTGCCTGCTCGACATTGGGATCACCGAGGAACCAGGCGGCGGAAAGGCCGGAATAGGCGGCGATCCATTGCAGCAGCCGCTTCGGCTCGAGCCGGGCCTCGGCAGAGACGATGGCCAGCTGGCGGCGGAAACGGATGGGGTCGGTAATGGTCGGTAATTCCTCGTTGGCGAAGATATTGGCGAAATCGAAGCCGCGCTCGCCGTAAAGCCGCTTCGGATCGATCGCCAGCCAGCCGCGCGTCTCGAAATCGAGGACATTGTCGTGATGGATGTCGCCGTGGAGGACTGCGAGGTCGCGCGGATCGGCAAGCAGGGCATTGGCGATCGCTGCGCAATCGGCAAGCGTGCCGCCATGTTGGCCGGCGGCCGGTTCGAGATCGCGGAACCAGCGGCTGAGGGGAATGGGATCGGGAATCGGCTTTTCGCGCGGCGCATGCAGCCGTGCCGCCGTGCGGCAGAGAATGCGGCTTGCTTCGTCATCCTCGCCGTCCATCGCCATGGCAAGCAGCGAGCGTTTACCGGTTGCCCGTTCCAGCAATACGGCGTCGCCTTCGTGGGCATAAACATCAGCTGCGCCGTCGCCGTCCCACCATTGCATCAGCAGCGCGCCATATCGTTCGTCTATATCGGTGGCGACTTTCAACATGGCGGGTCTCTCCTGCCAGAGGACCGGCAGCAGGCGGCTTGAATGGGTGAGGATGGGGTCGCCGTCTGATATGAGCGACCAGCGATCGAGATAGTGAGCGAACATGGCGTCCTACATAGGGATCCCGAATGCAGAAATCCCGCCCTTCGCCGGGATTTTGCGGTTTGTTGACAGGCCTTGTGCCGAGGATCTACTGCACGGGCGGCAGATGCTCGGGACAAGCCCGAGCATGACGGAAGAGGAGTTGGCCGACTTTGCCAGCAATCTGGGAAATCCCGCCAAAGGCGGGATTTCGTAGTTCGGGTCGAAAGACTCAGGCGACCTTTTCTAGCGTGGGATAGTCGATATAGCCCTTGGCGGTGCCGCCGTAGAAGGTCGATTGATCGGGCGTGTTGAGCGGCAGGTTCTTGGCCAGCCGTTCGACGAGATCGGGATTAGCGACGAAGGGCTTGCCGAAGGCGACGAGATCGGCGCGGCCACGCTCGGCGGCATCAATTGCCAGATCGCGGTCATAGCCGTTGTTGACCATCCAATTGGCCTTGCCGCCGGCCTGTTCATAGGCCTGGCGCAGCGCCTTATAGTCGAAGGAGGGGTTGTCGCCCTGCTTGTAATCTCGGTCGCCGCCGGTCTGGCCTTCGACGATGTGGATATAGGCGAGGTCGTATTTGGCCAGCCTCTCGACGACGTGGGTGAAGGTCGCCTGCGGGTTGGAATCGTAGCTATCGTTCGATGGCGTGACCGGCGAAATGCGGATTGCGGTGCGACCGGCGCCGATTTCCTTCACCACGGCATCGACGACCTCGAAAGTCAGGCGGGCACGGTTTTCGATCGAGCCGCCATATTGGTCGGTGCGGTCGTTGATGCCGTCTCGCATGAACTGGTCGAGGAGGTAGCCGTTGGCGCCGTGGATTTCGACGCCGTCGAAACCGGCATCGATGGCGGCGCGGGCGGCCTTGCGGTAATCCTCGATGATGCCGGGAATTTCAGCCGTTTCGAGCGCGCGCGGCTCGGAGGTGTCGGCAAAGCTGCCGCTGCCGTCGGCATTGACCAGATAGGTCTTGGACTTTGCGGTACGATTGGTCGAGGAGACCGGCTTGCCGCCGTTCGGCTGCAGCGTCGTGTGCGAGATACGGCCGACATGCCACATTTGAACGACGATCTTGCCGCCGCCGGCGTGGACGGCATCGGTGACGCGCTTCCAGCCGTCGAGCGCTTCCTTGGTATAGAGGCCAGGCACGTTGGCATAGCCTTGGCCCTGATGGGTGATCGGGGTCGCTTCGGTGATGATCAGGCCCGCGGTGGCGCGCTGGCGGTAATATTCGACATTGAGGTCGTTGGGGATTGCGCCCGGCGAGCGGTTGCGGGTGAGCGGCGCCATGACGATGCGGTTCTTGACTGATATGTCGCCAACCTTGGTGGGTTCAAAAAGCTTGGCCATGATGGTCCTTTCTTTTGCGGGAGGATCACTCGGCGGGGGCGAGGGTGGCCCGGCCCCTGGCGGAGAGATAGGTGAGCGTCGTCGCGCCGAGGCCGATGAGAGCCATCAGGGCTGCGGCGAGCGGAACGCGGGTGAGATCGAAGCCGGCGTCGATAACCAGGCCGCCCACCCAGGCGCCCAGCGCATTGCCGGTTTGAAGGCGCCGATATTGATCGTCGAGGCGAGGTTGGGAGCGTCCTTGCCGAAGCCGACGACGCCGACCTGCAGCGCCGGCACGGCGGCAAAGCTTGCTAGTGCCCAAAGAAAGAGGGTGATCTCAGCCGGGATGAAGAAGCGGCTGGTATAGCTGAAGGCGATCGAAGTGACGGCGATCGCGGCGAAGACGCCGGCGAGCGTTGTGCCGAGGCGCCAATCGGCAAGCTTGCCGCCGATGAGATTGCCGACGGTCAGGCCGAGGCCGATCAGGAACAGTGTCCAGGTGACGCCTTCCGGCGAAACGCCGGTGACGTCGCGCAGCAGCGGCGCGATATAGGTGAAGAGGGCAAACATCGAGGCGGCGAAGAAGACGGTGGTGGAAAGCGCCAGCCACAGGCCGCCATTCCTCAGTGCTGCGATCTCGCGCAGGATGCTGCCGTTTTCCTGCTGCCTATCTCTGGGCAGGATGGCGATCAGGCCTGAGATGGTGACGACGCCGATGATGGTGACGACGCCGAAGGTGGCGCGCCAGCCATAGGCCTGGCCGATCGCGGTGCCGAGCGGCACGCCGAGAACATTGGCAAGCGTCAGGCCGGTGAACATCAGCGCCACGGCGCGGGCCTTGCGGTCTTCGGCGACGAGGCCGGCGGCGACGACCGAGCCGATGCCGAAGAAGGCACCGTGGCAAAGTGCGGTCACGATGCGGGCGATCATCAGCACCCAGTAGTCGCTCGCCAGAGCGCACAGCAGGTTGCCGGCGATGAAGAAGGCCATCAGCGCAATCAGGGCGGTGCGGCGCTTCAGCTTCGCGGTCGAAATAGCCATCACGGGGGCGCCGATCGCAACCGCCAGCGCATAGCCGGTGACCAGCCATCCGGCCTGCGGGATGCTGACGGAGAGATCGGCCGCGACTTCGGGCAACAGACCCATGATGACGAATTCGGTGGTGCCTATCGCAAACGAGCTCAAGGCGAGAACGAGGAGGGCGAGGGGCATTCTAAAGATCCTGCGTCAGTTGCTTCAGGAAGGCGGCAATCGTTTGTTCGTTGCGTTTGTAGAAGATCCACTGGCCGACGCGTTTGGTGGTGACGAGGCCGGCGCGATGCAGCGTTCCCAAATGAGCCGAGACCGTCGACTGCGACAGGCCGCAGCGCTCGAACTGGCTGGCGCAGACGCCCATTTCGAAAGGGTGCTCCTGCGAGGGAAAATGTTTCTCCGGATTTTTCAGCCAGCTCAGAATGTCCATCCGGGTAGGGTGGGCGAGTGCCTTAATAATCTCGTCTTTGTCCATCGTGGTTCGCCGAACTATAGATCGTGTTTGATCGATATATCGATCGCCGGGCTTCGATATGCAAATCACGGAGGCGTGAGGGGCGAATTTTATCGAATGAGCAAAATTTGGGCAAAAAAAGAGGGCCACCGAAAAACCAGGGCCCTTGTAATTGTGAAGGTCAAAAACCTCCAGAGGGGAACAGCTAATGCGGTGGTACTGGGAGAGAAACCACAAGATGCATCAGCTATGAGAGATATGGTGCTTCCCTAGGCAGGTTTCAATGCTTTTTTGTGCATGTCTGCTATGCGTCGCACAATTTTTTTGCGGTGCGGCATTTCCCTGAGCGAGCAAGGCAAAAAAAGAGGGCCACTGGAAAACCAGGGCCCTTATAAGTGTGAAGGTCAAAAACCTCCAGAGGGGAACAGCTAATGCGGTGGAACTGGGAGGAAAAGCCACCATGTGCATCAGCTATGTGCGATATGGTGGTTTATTGGGCAAACGGCAACCCTTATTTGCGCATGCCAGTCATGCGCCTTCTGCATAGTATGCAAAACGTCGACAAAACCGGCTTAAAAGTTCCAGTTTCTGGCCTTGCTGACGATGAAATCGCGGAAGGCCTTCAGCTTGGCGGCGTTCTTGATCTCGTCGGGATAGCAGAAATAGGTATCGAAGGAGGGGACGTCGGCATTGATCGCCAGCTGGATCAGGCCAGGGTCGCGGCCGACGATGTAATCCGGCAGGCAGGCGACGCCGATGCCGAGCAGGGCGGCCCGCTTGATCGAGGTCTGGCTGTTGATCTGTAGATGCGGGATACGCTTGTTGTCGGATGAGCGGCCGGCGACCTCGAGCCAGTTGACGTCGAGCAGGTAGCTCGGGGCGGGCTCGCCGAACGTAATGATGCGGTGATTGTCGAGATCCTCGATCTTCTGCGGCTCGCCATGGCGGTTGATGTAGGAGGGAGCGGCATAGACGTGCATGTGCACGGTGAAGAGCTTGCGCTGGATGAGGTCGGACTGTTGCGGCTGGCGCAGGCGGATGGCGCAGTCGGCATGGCGCATGTTCACATCCACTTCCTCGTTGTCGAGGATCAGCTGGATCTGCACATCGGGATAAAGCTGCAGGAATTCCTGGATCTTGTCGGTCAGCCAGCCCTGGCCGAGGCCGACCGTGGTGGTGACGCGCAGCCTGCCGGACGGCGTCTCATTCGTCTCGGTGAGCTGCATCTTCACGGTTTCGAGCTTCAGCAGCACGTCATGGGCGGTGCGGTAAAGCAGCTCGCCCTGTTCCGTCAGAATCAGGCCGCGCGCATGGCGGTGAAACAGCTTGGTGCCGACATCCTGCTCCAGCGCGCTGACCTGGCGGCTGATGGCGGATTGGGACAGATGCAGTTTATCCGCCGCATGCGTGAACGAACCCGCCTCGGCAGCTGCGTGAAAAATACGCAGCTTGTCCCAATCCAATGGCATTCCCCCACCCCTCATGCCGATCTTACTCCGCTGCCACGGCGACGGGCATGTGGCCCGTCAGATATCGCTCGGCTTCAAGTGCCGCCATGCATCCCAGGCCGGCGGCAGTGATCGCCTGGCGGAACGTATCATCCGTCACGTCGCCCGCGGCATAGACCCCCTCCAGGCTGGTCGCGGTCGAATCCGGCGCGGTCCAGAGATAGCCGTTGTCCTTCAGCTTCAGCTTGTCCTTGAAAAGCTCGGTGGCCGGCGCATGGCCGATAGCGACGAAGACGCCGTCGATCGGCATCTCGGTGATCACCCCGGTTCTGACGTCGCGCAGCCGGGCGCCGGAGACGGATTGCGGCATCGGCGGCTTGGCCGGCGCGCCGGTGATTTCGGCGACTTCGGTGTTCCACAGGACCTTGACGTTTTCCTTGGCGAACAAACGTTCCTGCAGGATTTTCTCAGCCCGGAAGAAATCTCGGCGATGCACCAATGTCACCGACTTGGCGATGTTGGAGAGATAGAGGGCTTCCTCGACGGCGCTGTTGCCGCCGCCGACCACGATCACATCCTTGTTGCGATAGAAGAAACCGTCGCAGGTGGCGCAAGCCGAAACACCAAAACCCTGGAAATGCTGCTCGCTCTCGATGCCGAGCCACTTGGCCTTGGCGCCGGTGGCGATGATCAGCGTATCGGCGGTCCAGACCTGACCGCTGTCGGTGCGGACGACGAAGGGACGCTGGTTCATGTCGACTTCGGTCACGACGTCGTTAACGATCTCGGCGCCCACATGTTTTGCCTGCTGCAGCATCTGTTCCATCAGCCAGGGACCCTGGATCGGATCGGCAAAGCCCGGATAATTCTCGACATCGGTGGTGATCATCAACTGGCCGCCCTGTTCGAGACCGGCGATCAGAACCGGTTTCAGCATGGCGCGCGCGGCATAGACCGCGGCAGTATAGCCTGCGGGTCCAGAACCGATGATGAGCACCTTGGTATGGCGGGCGGGCATGTCATTTCCTTTCGACTGGGCAGGAGGCGGCGGCTAGATGGCGATTGCGGCCGTTTCGCGGTCCATGCGCCATTTATGAACGTCCAATGCTTTTATTCAAGGGCAGCCTTGCGTTACCAACAAGGCAAATCGCCCGGATGTGCAAGAATCCGTCATCGGCGTGAAACATTCTTGCGTATTCCGCCGCTTTATATAGAAGCTCCCCGCGGAGAATTAAAGAAAGGCCATGATGTGGGTCGCGCCGAGCTCGACGTCATCGACATAAAGATACTCCGGGAATTGCAGGCCGACGGCCGCATGACCAATGTGGAGCTTGCCGACCGCGTCGGCATCTCGGCGCCGCCCTGCCTGCGCCGGGTGCGCAAGCTTGAGGAAGCCGGCATCATCGAGGGCTATCACGCGATGCTGAACAGCCCGAGGCTCGGCTTCGATCTGGTCGCTTTCTGCATGGTCGGCCTCAAGCACCAGTCGGAAGGCAATCTCAAGGCGTTTGCCGCGGCGACCGCCGAATGGCCGCTGGTGCGCCAGGCCTGGATGGTCTCCGGCGACAGTGATTTCCTGCTGCATTGCGTGGCTGAAAATCTCACCCACTTCCAGGATTTCGTTATCGAAGTGCTGACGGCAAATGAACATGTCGATACCGTGCGCACCATGCTGACGATCCGCCAGGTGAAGAAGCTCGGACTGGTGGAAGTCTGAAACAGCCTATTTGCGCGCGGCATAACCGCCGCGGTTGATGCCGTGGCGCTGCAGCTTGTCGTAAAAGGTCTTTCTCGGAATGCCGAGCGCCTCGATGGTGCGGCGCACGTCGCCGTCATTGGCCGCAAGCGCGTCACGGATGATCTCCGCCTCGTAGCGCTCCAGCCGTTCGGGCAGCGTGCCGCCCGTCGGCTGCGGGGGGACTAATGTCGCTCCGCCGCCTTCCACGCCCAGCACCACGCGTTCGGCATAGTGGGAGAGCTCGCGGACATTGCCCGGCCATGCATGGGTGGCGAGGTGGCGGCGAACATTCTCTGAGAGTTGCGGGACATCGCGGCGAAAACGCTCGGCGGCGCGGGTGGCGAAGTGAGAGAATAGCAGCGGAATATCGTCGCGGCGCTCTCGCAGCGGCGGAATGGAGATCGTCACCACATTCAGCCTGTAATAGAGATCCTCGCGAAAATCACCGCGCAGATCGGGATCCCCGAGGTCGATCTTGGCGGCGGCGACGACGCGCAGATCGACCGGGCGCACCTCGTTGGTGCCGAGCGGGGTGATCTCGCGCATTTCCAGCACTCTCAACATCTTGACCTGGGTGGCGACAGGCATGCTTTCGATCTCGTCGAGGAACAGCGTGCCGCCGCTTGCATGTTCGATGCGGCCGGTGCGTCGCTTCTGGGCGCCGGTAAAGGCGCCCGCCTCATGGCCGAACAGCTCGCTTTCGATGACGGTTTCGGGGAGCGCCCCGCAGTTCAGCGCCACGAAATTGCCCTTCCGGCGGTGGCTCCATTGATGCAAGATCTGAGCGACCACTTCCTTGCCGCTGCCGGTTTCGCCGGCGACGAGCACGTCGACATCGGTATCGGCGATATGGCGAAGAATGTTTCTCAGGCTTTCCATCACCGGCGTCTGGCCGATCAGCGGCGAATTCTCCTGCGCGTCTTCGGCAGCCTTGCGCAGCATGCGGTTTTCCAGGACAAGCCGGCGCTTCTCGCTGGCGCGACGCACACTTTGGACGAGCCGATCGGCCGCGAAGGGTTTGGCGATGAAATCATAGGCGCCGTCCTGGATCGCCTGAACGGCCATCGGAATATCGCCGTGGCCGGTCATCAGGATCACCGGCAGGTCGGCGTCCATGCCTTGCAGGGTAGCGAAGAGCTGCAGCCCGTCGATCTCCGGCATGCGGATATCGGTGACGACGGGGCCGGCAAAGTCCGCCGGCAGGTCGGCCAGGGCAGCTTTCGCGCCGTCATAGGCTGAAACGGAAAATCCGGCGAGTTCGAGCGTCTGGGCGGTGGCGCGGCGCAAATCCCTATCGTCGTCGATCAGCGCAACGGGCATCGGTGTGGCCATGATCTCAAGCCTTCCTCAGATGAACCATGAAGCGGGTGCCGCTGTCATCGCTCTCCACCTCCATCCGGCCGCCGTAATCGCCGACGATATCCTTGGAGATGACCAGTCCCAGGCCGAGGCCGCTTTCCTTCGAGGTGTTGAACGGCGTGAACAGGCCTTTGCGGATCTCGGGCGAAATGCCGGGGCCGTTGTCGGCGACCGTCACCGTGACTATGCCGGCATCGGCTGATGTCCTTATCTCGACGCGGCCCTCTTCGGCTTTCGGCGCCACCGCCTCCAGGGCGTTCTGAAGCAGATTGATGAGCACCTGCTCGAGACGGATCCGGTTTCCCATCACCTGCAGCTCGGCAGGCGGCAAGTCGATGTCGAGCGTATCCATGCGGCCGGCAAACCGGCTGCGCAAGAGCATCACCGCACCCTCGATGACGTCCTTCAATCCCGTCGGTTCGGCATTGCCGCGGCCCTTTCGGGCAAAGGTCTTCAACTCCTCGGTGATTGAACCTATGCGCTCCGTCAGCGCCGCGATGCTTTCGAGATTTTCGCCAGCGGGCGCCGTCTGGCCGCGATCGAGGAAGGTGCGGGCGTTGTCCGCATAGGCGCGGATGGTTGCCACCGGCTGATTGATCTCATGGGCGACGCCAGCCGCCACCTGACCGAGAATGGCCAGGCGGTTGGCCTGCACCAGATCCTGCTGCACCGCCTGCAGTTTCTGCTCCGTGCTCCTATGGCCTGTGATTTCAGCCTGCAACCGATCGCGCGCCTGGCTGAGATCGAGGGTCCGCTCGACCACGCGCCGTTCCAGTTCCTCTCGCGCCTGCTGTTCCCTGAAAATTTTAAGGGTGACGGTCTGGCGGCGGCGCAGCAGGAAGGCTGCGCCTGATAGCAGCGGCAGGAGCATCAGCAATGCCAACATCCGGGCTTCGCGAATGCCCGCATCGACGGACGGCCCCAGCGCCACCAGATGCTGTAAATGCCATGCTGTGGCGGGAACCGGCATTCCGACATCGAGAAACCTGGTTTTCCCGGCGCTGCCCGGCATGACGATCTCGACGACGTCAAGTCTGTCGCCGAGGCTTCGGACCGTATCGAGCGGCAGCGGCTGAAGCGGCGCATCACCGAATTGCAGGCTTTCGCGGATCGCCGTCAACCGATCGTCGGCGATCCGGCCGATCGTCATGAACCGCCATGATGGGACGCTGGTGATGAGGACGATGCCGCGATCGTCAATCACGTAGGACGGCGCGTCCGAGGCTTTCCAATCCGCCTCGACGTCGTCGAATTCCACCTTGACCACGACGACACCCAGCAGCCCGCTGCTGCCGGTGATCCGCTCGGAAATGTAGAGGCCGGGTTTCTTGCTGACGGTGCCGAGCGCGAAGTGCTCGGCCTGTCCCAGCGCGACCGCCCCCTGAAAATATTCCCGGAAGCGATAGTCATTGCCGACGAAGCTTGTCGGTTCGCGCCAGTTGCTGGCCGAAACAGCCATGCCCTCCTTGTCGATGACATAGATGACGGCAGCCTTCGTGCCCGCTGCCAGCATTTCCAGCTTCTGGCTGAGCCGCTCGAACGTGCCGGCATCGTTTCCCGTCAGCGCCGAGGCGAGTGCTGCGTCTTGCGACAGCACGAAGGGAAGCGCCCGGTATTTTTCGAGAACCGTGCGCAGCAAAGCCGCATTCAGCCTCGCATCCATGCGGGCCCGTTCTTCCAGGGCCGCCTCGGCATGGCGCCGTCCAATCTCGCCGCTCGCCCACAGGCTCGCAGCGACGGTAAGAAGCGCGATCACCGCATAGGCCCACCACATCCGGCGGATGCGGTGCTGCAAAGGCAACGAAGACCACGGCGGCGACAGGGACAAAGTCATGGAGGATTTGTGCATTTTTCCGCACGAGACGCAATTGTGTTTGTGTGGGTTTCCGCATTTATGAATGCGCCGCCCATGGCTCTGGAAATAATTATATCATAAAATCAATGATTTAAGTTGATTGGTTAAAACTGGCACGGTGATTGCAAATGGGATGGCAACAACGGCTGAGCTGTTGGACTTGAAGCGAACGGCTCGGGAGGCCGGAGTTCGTTCCGGACGAGCCTTTAGGAGGACATCATGATCGCAGCACCATTCGATGCAGTCGCAGACAGCAAGGGCAAGAAGCCCTTCTATTCCCATCTTTACGTTCAGGTTCTCGCGGCCATCGCCGCAGGCATCCTGCTCGGCCATTTCTACCCGGAACTCGGCGCGCAATTGAAGCCGCTCGGCGACGCCTTCATCAAGCTCGTCAAGATGATCATCGCTCCGGTCATCTTCCTGACGGTGGCGACCGGCATTGCTGGCATGAGCGACCTGAAGAAGGTCGGCCGCGTCGCCGGCAAGGCGATGCTCTACTTCCTGACCTTCTCGACGCTGGCGCTCGTCATCGGCATGATCGTCGCCAATGTCGTCCAGCCCGGCGCCGGCATGAACATCGATCCGGCCTCGCTGGATCCCACCGCCGTTGCCACCTACGCCTCGAAGGCGCATGAGCAGAGCATTGTCGGCTTCCTCACCAACATCATCCCGACGACGATTGTCGGCGCCTTTGCCGATGGCGACATTCTGCAGGTGCTGTTCTTCTCGGTGCTGTTCGGCATCGCACTCGCCATGGTCGGCGAAAAGGGCGAACAGGTCGTCAATTTCCTCAATGCCTTGACGGCTCCGGTCTTCAAGCTCGTCGCCATCTTGATGAAGGCCGCCCCGATCGGCGCCTTCGGCGCCATGGCCTTCACCATCGGCAAGTACGGCATCGGCTCGATCGCCAATCTCGCCATGTTGATCGGCACCTTCTACATCACCTCGCTGCTCTTCGTTCTCGTCGTTCTCGGCGCCGTCGCTCGCTACAACGGCTTCTCGATCCTGGCGCTGCTGCGTTACATCAAGGAAGAGCTGCTGCTGGTTCTCGGCACCTCGTCTTCGGAAGCAGCCCTTCCGGGCCTGATGAACAAGATGGAAAAGGCCGGCTGCAAGCGTTCGGTCGTCGGCCTCGTCATCCCCACAGGCTATTCCTTCAATCTCGACGGCACCAACATCTACATGACGCTGGCGGCCCTGTTCATTGCCCAGGCAACCGGCATTCAGCTCTCCTGGGGTGACCAGATCCTGCTGCTCCTGGTGGCGATGCTGAGCTCCAAGGGTGCCGCAGGCATCACCGGCGCCGGCTTCATCACGCTTGCCGCAACGCTCTCCGTCGTGCCCTCCGTGCCGGTCGCCGGCATGGCGCTGATCCTCGGCATCGACCGTTTCATGTCGGAATGCCGGGCGCTGACCAACCTCGTCGGCAATGCGGTCGCAACGATCGTCGTGGCACGTTGGGAAAACGAGCTGGATACGGCGCAGCTTGCGGCAGCGTTGGGCGGCCAGGCCGACGACACGTCGGCTGCCGGGCTCCAGCCGGCGGAATAATCGGCCAGTGTTCATGGTCTTGAAAATCTGCAGCGGCCCGTTCTCCAACGGGCCGCTTCTTTTTCCGCTTCAGCCGTGGTTGTCGCCGAGAAGCCTGTTATAGACGGCGCCGATCGCGCTTGCTTCCTTCTCCAGCGCGAAATTCGTCGTGACATGGCGCAGCGCATTCTCGCCATGCGTGATCGCCAGAGCGGGATCGGCGATATAGGGCGCGATTGCCCGTGTCAGCGCCTCGCCATCGCCGGCCGCGACGACCGAACCCGTCTCACCCGTGACGATGAGCTCGGCGTAGGCGCCCGCGTCCGATGCCACCACCGCCGTGCGCGAAGCCATGGCTTCGAGCGGCGTCAGGCCGAAGCCCTCGTTGCGGGAGGGGGCGACGTAGAGGGTCAGGCGGCGATACCAGACCTTGATATCCGGCACTTCGCCGAGGAAGAGGATCCGGTCGCTGAGCCCGGCGGCGGCAACATCGGCCTTGAGCTTGTCGCCGAATGCCGAGTGCTCCGCCGTCACGCGACCGGAGACAACAGCCGTCCATTCCGGATTCTGCGGCAGCAGCTTGATCATCGCCTGGACAAAAAGATCGGTGCCCTTCTGATGGCGCACGCGGCCGAAACAGCCGATGAGATGGCGGCCCGGCAGGCCGGTGGCGGCGATGCCGTCCTCTGCCGTTTCCGGCGGGTGGAACAGGGAAAGGTCGACGCCATGCTGGATGACCGTGTGCGGCACCTCAAGGAACGATCCGGAACGGTCGCTGGTCGCAATCACCGCGTCCATGCGGCGGATCAGCCATTTGGTATAGGCGGTGTGGCGGCGTTGCGCGGCCGAGGTGAAGAGCAGCTTCAGCGGCATGCGCAGGAGATGCCGAAGCAGGATGCCGACGGCCATTTCATTGTTGCGGCGGGCGTGCCAGACACGGCGGCGGCGGCGCGCCGGCGGGCGCCAGAGGCCAAGGAGCTGGCGCCACCGAAGTTTCGGCAGGCCCTCCGGCAGGCCAGGGCCGAGGGTCGCGATCCCAATGCCGAGACCGATCTGGCAGGGAATGAGCTGGACGATGGTCGACGTGACGCCGGAGAGCCGGCGCTTGAAATTGGGCGCGATGATCTCGACGTCACGCATATCAGGCAAGGGATGGGTCTCGTCTGTGGCGGGCGATCAGCCCCAGGAAACCTGGAGGATTTCGTAGGCCTTGGAGCCGCCCGGCGCATTGACCTCGATGGAATCGCCGACTTCCTTGCCGATCAGCGCGCGGGCGATCGGCGAAGAAATGGAGATGCGGCCGGCTTTGACGTCGGCTTCCTGGTCGCCGACGATCTGGTAGGTCTTTTCTTCCTCGGTGTCCTCGTCGACGAGCTTCACCTTGGCGCCGAACTTGATCTTGTCGCCCGACATCTTCGTGAGGTCGATGACCTCGGCGCGCGCCGTCAGGTCTTCCAGCTCGCTGATGCGGCCCTCATTGTGGCTCTGGGCTTCCTTGGCGGCGTGGTATTCGGCGTTTTCGGAAAGGTCACCATGCGCACGGGCTTCGGCGATCGCCTCGATGATTCGGGGACGCTCCTCCTGCTGACGCCAGCGCAGCTCTTCCTGCAGCTTGACGAAACCACCCGGTGTCATCGGTACCTTTTCAACCATTTTTCTGTCCTTCAATCCTTGTATCCGCCGGTCCTTGCATCAGCAAAGTCAGGTACACACAAAAGAAAACAGGTCCCGAAGGGGAGCTTCGGAACCGTGCCACAATCCTAGTTGAGTGCTTATAGCAGATCGCCAAGGCCGATTTCCAGAAAATTCGCATGAACGAAACGCAACCCGCCCCGGCGTCCGATGGTGCGTCTGAAAAATGGGCAAGAGTGGGATTGCTTGGATTGACTTTGCGCCAAGGAACATATAGTGAACAAACTAATGAAGAAGTCACTAACAGAACGCTTGGCCATCCTTTCCGACGCAGCGAAATATGACGCGTCCTGTGCGTCCAGCGGCACGGTGAAACGCGATTCTCAGGCAAGCGGCGGGCTCGGTTCGACCGAGGGATCCGGCATCTGTCATGCCTATGCTCCGGACGGGCGGTGCATTTCGCTGCTGAAGATACTGCTGACCAATTTCTGCATCTACGACTGCGCCTATTGCGTCAATCGTTCGTCGAGCAATGTAGAGCGGGCGCGTTTCACGCCAGAGGAGGTCATCTGGCTGACGTTGGAATTTTATCGCCGCAACTATATCGAGGGCCTGTTCCTTTCCTCCGGCATTATTCGGTCGTCCGATTACACGATGGAGCAGATGGTCCGCATCGTTCGCGAACTGCGAGCGACGCATAATTTTCGCGGTTATATCCATCTGAAGTCGATCCCCGAGGCGTCGCCGCGTCTGATCGAGGAGGCGGGGCTTTATGCCGACAGGCTGTCGCTCAATATCGAGCTTCCGACGGATCACGGCATCACCCGCTTCGCACCGGAAAAGAAGCCTGCCAATATCAGGCGATCGATGGGGGATCTGCGGCTGAAGATCGAGGCCGCCAGCGAACCGACGCTGCAGACGAAGAAGCGCCAGCGTTTCGCACCCGGCGGCCAGAGCACGCAGATGATCGTCGGTGCCGATGGCGCCAACGACGCGACGATCCTTGCGACCAGCGGCCGGCTCTACAGCAGCTATGGTCTGAAGCGCGTCTATTATTCCGCCTTCAGCCCGATCCCGGATTCGTCGAAAAACCTGCCATTGATCAAGCCGCCGTTGATGCGTGAACACCGGCTCTATCAGGCCGACTGGCTCTATCGTTTCTACGGTTTCGGCATCGACGAGATCACGGCGAACCAGGCGGGAGGCATGCTCGATCTCAGCCTCGACCCCAAACTTGCGTGGGCGCTTGCCAACCGGGGCGAATTTCCCGTCGATATCAACAAGGCCGAGCGTGAACGGCTGCTGCGCGTGCCCGGCCTCGGCACCAAGACGGTCAAGGCGATCGTTTCGGCGCGGCGGTTTCGTCGTCTGCGGCTCGACGATCTCCAGCGGCTTGGCGTTTCGATCAAGAAGGTCCAATCCTTCATCTCGGCGGAAGGCTGGTCGCCGCGCCGGCTGATCGACCGGCCGGACCTTCGCACCATGTTCGAGCCGCAACCCGAACAATTGTCGCTGCTGTGATGCGCCGGGTCGTGCTGGCAGGACGCGGGGATCTTGCCGAATGGCGGGATGCCGCTCGCGCTTTCGCGGTCGCCGGCATCTTGCCGGAAGAGATCGATTGGCGCGAAAAAGACGCAGAGGCGGATCTTTCATTCCAACGCGACGCCATGCCGCCACCGCCCGCGGCGACACGCAAGCCGATGACGGTGCCGCCGGCCTTCATCGAGCTGGCGGAGACCGTTCTCTGCCATTCCGATCCGGCGCGGTTTTCCCTGCTTTACCGCCTGCTCTGGCGACTGCAGCTGGACCGGCAAGTGCTCGAAGTGGCATCCGACGAGGATGTCGCCCGTGCTCGGCTGATGGAGAAAAACGTCCGACGCGATGTGCATAAGATGACGGCCTTCGTCCGTTTCAAGGAGGTGGGGCCCGTCTCTGCGGACCGCCGAAAATTCCTCGCCTGGTTCGAGCCGGACCACCATATCGTCGGGCGCACAGCGCCATTCTTCCAACGGCGCTTCACCGACATGGACTGGCTGATCGCCACGCCCAAAGGGTCGGCCGCCTGGGATGGTGAACGGCTGACGATAAACGACGCGCCGTGCGAAAAGCCCAACCTCACCGATGCCACCGATGAACTGTGGCGCACCTACTACGCCAGTATCTTCAATCCGGCGCGGTTGAAAGTGAAGGCGATGCAGGCGGAGATGCCGAAAAAATATTGGAAGAACCTGCCGGAGGCCGATCTCATTCCCGGGCTGATCGCATCGGCAGAGAGCAAGGTGCGGGCCATGGCCGCGCGGGAGGCGACGCAATCGCTGCCTTTTCACGACCGGTTGCAGGAGGCGGCGCGCAACCTTCCCGCCGAGCCTGAAGCACCCGCAGGCACGCTGGAAGCGTTGCGGGCCGAAGCCGCGGTTTGTACACGTTGTCCACTTCATGCCAATGCGACGCAGACGGTGTTCGGGGAGGGGCCGCGCGATGCCGAGGTGATGTTCGTCGGCGAGCAGCCGGGCGATCAGGAGGACATATCAGGACGCCCCTTCGTCGGTCCGGCCGGCCGGTTGCTCGACCAGGTGATATCAGAGGCGGGCATCGACCGCTCGAGGCTCTATGTCACCAATGCCGTCAAGCATTTCAAATATGAGCCGCGCGGCAAGCGCCGCATCCATCAGAAGCCTGACATGGGTGAGGTGACGCATTGCCGCTGGTGGCTCAATCTGGAGATGACGCTGGTCAAGCCGAAGCTCGTGGTTGCCATGGGGGCGACGGCGCTGGCGGCGCTGACCGACGTCAAACAGCCTCTCCAGAATATCAGAGGGCAGGCAATGGCGATCGACGCGGGGCGGAAGCTGTTCGTGACGGTCCATCCGTCCTATCTGCTGCGTATTCCTGACGAACGATTGAAGGCGGAGGAGTTGGCGCGATTTCGCGACGATATGCTGAAAATCCAGCGGCTTATGGCAATAGCTGGATAAATTGATTCCGGAGCTTCGGAGCAGCATCACCGCTCATCGAGCGGTGATGCTGTCCTGTCTTAGGCGAAATAGCTCTGCAGCGGCCGGACTTCCAAATTGCCGGCCTTCAGCGCCTTGATCGCCTGGGCGGCGGCTTCGGCGCCGGCCATCGTCGTGTAATAGGGCACCTTCTGCATCAGCGTCGCGCGGCGCAGCGATTTTGAGTCCGAGATTGCCTTGTTGCCGTCGGTGGTGTTGATGACGAGCTGGACCTGGCGGTTGCGGATCGCGTCCTCGATATGCGGACGGCCTTCCAGAACCTTGTTGATCTTGGTGGCGGTGATGCCGTTTTCGCCGAGGAAGCGGGCGGTGCCGCCGGTTGCCAGCACCTTGAAGCCCTGTTCGACGAGGATGCGGATCGCCGGCAGTACGCGCGCCTTATCCTCGTCGCGCACGGAGACGAAGACCGTTCCGTCACGCGGCAGTTCGACGCCGGCGCCGAGCTGCGACTTGGCGAAGGCGAGCGCGAAATCGGTATCGAGGCCGATGACTTCGCCGGTCGAGCGCATTTCCGGGCCGAGCAGCGTGTCGACGCCGGGGAAGCGGGCGAAGGGGAAGACGGCTTCCTTGACGGCGATATGCTTGAGCTTGCGCGGATCGGGCTTTTGCCCATAGGCGGCGAAGGTCGCGTCGAGTTTTTCGCCGGCCATCACACGGGCGGCGATCTTGGCGATCGGCGCGCCGATGGTCTTGGCGACGAAGGGCACGGTGCGCGAGGCGCGCGGATTGACTTCGAGAACGTAGACGGTGCCGTCCTTGATGGCGAACTGGACGTTCATCAGACCGCCGACATTGAGCGCCTTGGCCATCGCCTTTGCCTGGCGCTCCAGCTCGTCGAGCAGTTCGACGGGCAGCGAGCGCGGCGGCAGCGAGCAGGCGCTGTCGCCGGAATGGATGCCGGCTTCCTCGATATGTTCCATGATGCCGGCGACATAGACGTCGGTGCCATCAGAGAGGCAGTCGACGTCGACTTCGATGGCGTGGCTGAGATAGCTGTCGAAGAGCAGCGGGTTCTTGCCGAGCAGGGTGTTGATCTGGCCGGTCTTGTCATTCGGATAACGCTGTTTGATATCCTCCGGCACCAGTTCCGGAACGGTATCGAGCAGGTAGGTCTGCAGCTGGCCTTCCGAGTGCAGGATCTGCATGGCGCGGCCGCCGAGCACGTAGGAGGGGCGCACGACCAGCGGGAAGCCGATTTCGGCAGCGACCAGGCGGGCCTGCTCGACCGAATAGGCGATGCCGTTATTCGGCTGGTTGAGGTCGAGCTTCATCAGCAGCTTCTGGAAGCGGTCGCGGTCTTCGGCGAGGTCGATCATATCGGGCGCGGTGCCGAGGATCGGGATGCCGTTCTTTTCGAGCGCTTCGGCAAGCTTCAGCGGCGTCTGGCCGCCGAACTGGACGATGACGCCGACGACTTCGCCCTTTTCCTGCTCGGCGCGCAGGATCTCGATCACGTCTTCGGCCGTCAGCGGCTCGAAATAGAGGCGGTCTGACGTGTCGTAGTCGGTCGAGACGGTTTCCGGGTTGCAGTTGATCATGATCGCTTCATAACCGGCATCCTTCAATGCGAAGGCGGCATGGCAGCAGCAATAATCGAACTCGATGCCCTGGCCGATGCGATTCGGGCCGCCGCCGAGAATGACGACCTTCTTGCGGTCGGACACTTCGGCCTCGGAGCGGGCGGCGCCGACGAAGGGCGTCTCATAGGTCGAATACATGTAAGCGGTCGGCGAGGCGAATTCGGCGGCACAGGTATCGATCCGCTTGAAGACCGGGCGGACGTTCAGGCTGTTTCGGAACTCGGCGATCTGCTTCGGGCGCTTGCCGGTCAGTGTTGCCAGGCGCGCGTCGGAAAAGCCCATGGCCTTGAGCATGCGCAGGTTGGCGGCATCCTCCGGCAGGCCATGCTCGCGGATACGGGCTTCCGTGTCGACGACGTTCTTGAGTTCGGCGATGAACCAGGGATCGATCTTGCAGCCCTCATGCACCTCTTCGATGCTGAGACCCATGCGCAGCGCCTGGGCGACCATGCGCAGGCGATCCGGCGTCGGTGTGCCGATGGCGGCGCGGATGGCGTTGTGGCTGGATTCGCCTTCCTCGGAGTCGGGGATCTCGATCTCATCGAGGCCAGTCAGGCCGGTTTCGAGACCGCGCAACGCCTTCTGCAGCGATTCGGCGAAGGTGCGGCCGATCGCCATGACTTCGCCGACTGACTTCATCGCGGTCGTCAGCACCGGCGAGGCGCCGGGGAATTTCTCGAAAGCGAAACGCGGGATCTTGGTGACGACGTAGTCGATCGACGGTTCGAAGGAGGCAGGCGTGGCGCCGCCGGTGATGTCGTTGTCCAATTCGTCAAGCGTATAGCCGATGGCGAGCTTGGCGGCGATCTTGGCGATCGGGAAGCCGGTGGCCTTGGAGGCCAGCGCCGAGGAACGCGACACACGCGGGTTCATCTCGATGACGACGAGACGGCCGTCCTTCGGATTGACGGCGAACTGGACGTTCGAGCCGCCGGTCTCGACGCCGATCTCGCGCAGCACCGCGATCGAGGCGTTGCGCATGATCTGGTATTCCTTGTCGGTCAGCGTCAGCGCCGGGGCGACGGTGATCGAATCGCCGGTGTGGACGCCCATCGGGTCGATGTTCTCGATCGAGCAGATGATGATGCAGTTGTCCGCCTTGTCGCGGACGACCTCCATCTCATACTCCTTCCAGCCGAGCACCGATTCTTCGATCAGCACTTCGGTGGTCGGCGACGCGTCGAGGCCGCCGCCGACGATCTCGAAGAATTCCGAGCGGTTGTAGGCAATGCCGCCGCCGGTGCCGCCAAGCGTGAAGGAGGGGCGGATGATGGCGGGCAGGCCGACATGGTCGAGCGCCTGGGCGGCGATCGCCACGGCATGGTTCATGTAGCGCTGCTTGCGGTCGCTTTCGCCGAGATTCCACTGGTTTTCCAGCTCGTCCAGCGCCTTGTCGAGGTCTGCGCCGGAAAGGCTTTCGCGCAGCTTGCTGCGCTCGGCTTCGTGGGTCTTGCGGTCGAGATCCTTGATATCGGTGGCGTTCGCCAGCATCGAGCGCGGCGTTTCCAGGCCGATACGGCCCATCGCCTCACGGAACAGCGCGCGGTCCTCGGCCATGTCGATGGCGGCGGGCTTTGCGCCGATCATTTCGACATTGTAGCGATCGAGCACGCCCATGCGCTTCAGCGACAGCGCGGTATTCAGCGCCGTCTGGCCGCCCATGGTCGGCAGCAGCGCGTCCGGGCGCTCCTTGGCGATGATCTTGGCGACGACCTCGGGGGTGATCGGCTCGACATAGGTGGCGTCGGCCAGGCCCGGATCGGTCATGATCGTCGCCGGGTTGGAGTTGACGAGGATGACGCGGTAGCCTTCCTCCTTCAGCGCCTTGCAGGCCTGGGTGCCGGAATAATCGAACTCGCAAGCCTGGCCAATGACGATCGGTCCCGCGCCGATGATGAGGATCGATTTGATGTCTTGGCGCTTCGGCATGGGCGATATCCATTTCTAGCTGCGCAGAAAGCCGGCCAGGGTGGGAGATCACCGGGTCGGGTCGCGCATTGAGGGTCTTTTCAGGCTAGAAGCGGCTTATAGGCAAATGTATTTGCAAACGGAACCCCATAAATCGCGGAATCGACAGGAATCCAACACGCCGCGAAAGCCTATTCCCCGTCGGGCACGACCGGCCGCCGGATTTCGCCGCCACGCGCCGGATTGACGATGGCGACTGCGGCCTCCTCCAGCCCGATCCGCCGGATATCCGCGGCTCGACCTTGATCTGGGCGGAGGCGATGAGATCGGCGGCGCGGCGGTTTCCTTCAGGATGTCCCGGTTTCCCGCTGCTGATACCGGCGCGGGCAATGCTCCTGGCGCAAGAGCGCTGCAGCGGTCCACGGTCCTCGCGGAGGCGGGGGGGGGCCGATTGCCCTGATGAAGTTGCTGGAATTCCGGCCGCCGACGGATATATAGAATCCTTAAAGTGCAAGCAGAGGCATTGCCGGGGAGAGCGAAGATGGAATGGAGAGGCCGGCGTCAGTCCGACAATATCGAGGATCGCCGCGGCGATCCGACCGGCGGCGGTTTCGGCCGCGGCGGCGGTTTCAACTTTCCCTCCGGCGGCGGCGTTCGCCGCGCCGGCGGGGGCTTGAGCATCGGCACGATCATCTTCCTCGTCGTCATCTATTTCATCTTCAAGGCGATGGGCATCGACCTGATGCAGGTGCTCGACACCGGCGGCGTGACGAGTGGCCCCGGCTACGAGCAGAGCCAGTCGGGCGGAACGCGCGCGCCCGCCAATGACGAGATGACTGCTTTCATGCGTACCGTTCTGGCCGAGACCGAGGATACCTGGCAGGGAATCTTCCAGGCGCAGGGCCGGACTTACGAGGAGCCGCGCCTGGTGTTGTTCTCGGGCTCGACGGCATCGGCCTGCGGCTCCGCATCATCGGCAACAGGCCCGTTCTACTGCCCGGGCGACCATAAGCTCTATCTCGACACCGAATTCTTCCAGGAGCTTTCCGACCGCTTCGGCGCGTCGGGCGATTTCGCCGAGGCCTATGTCGTCGCCCACGAGGTCGGCCATCACGTGCAGAACCTGCTCGGCATTCTGCCGAAGTTCAACCAGGCCCGCCAACGCATGAGCGAGGAGGAAGCCAACAAGATGTCGGTGCGCGTCGAATTGCAGGCCGATTGCTTCGCCGGCATCTGGGGCAAATACACCCAGCAGAAGGGACTGCTGGAGAGCGGCGACCTGGAGGAAGCGCTGAACGCCGCCCAGCAGATCGGCGACGATACGCTGCAGAAGCGGTCGCAGGGTTACGTCGTGCCCGAAAGTTTCAACCACGGCACCTCGGCGCAGCGCGTCAGGTGGTTCAAGCGCGGCTTCGACAGCGGACAGCTGACGGCCTGCGATACGTTTTCAGGGCCGGTTTGAGGGGGTAGCGTTTTGCCGTGCAGTCCCGTCAATTCGCCTGCTGCCTACTTCTCACTGTCCATATGCTGCAGCATATGTTCGGGATAGCGCCCACCCGCCGCCGCATCCTTCGGGACGGCACGTTCGATGGCGGCGAAATCCTCCGGTGACAGGTCGACCGCGCGTGAGCCGAGCGCCTCGCTAAGCCGGTCGCGGCGGCGGGCGCCGATGATCGGGACGATATCCCCGCCCTTGGCGGCGACCCAGGCGATAGCGATCTGGGCGACCGAGACGCTTTTTGCCTCGGCGATCTCGCGCAGCTTCTCCACCAGAGCGAGGTTCTGCTCGATATTGCCTTCCTGGAAGCGTGGGCTATGGGTACGGAAGTCGCCGGCCGTGGCCTTGCCTTTCTGCCAGTGGCCGCTGATCAGGCCGCGCGAGAGCACGCCGTAAGCGGTAATCGAGATGCCGAGTTCGCGGGTCGTCGGCAGGATCTTCTCCTCGATGCCGCGCGAGATCAGCGAATATTCGATCTGCAGGTCGACGATCGGGGCAACAGCGGCGGCGCGGCGGATCGTCTCGGCGCCGACTTCCGACAGGCCGATATGTCTGACATAGCCCGCCTTGACCATATCGGCGATGGCGCCGACCGTGTCCTCGATCGGCACGTTCGGGTCGAGGCGAGCCGGGCGATAGATATCGATATGGTCGACGCCGAGGCGTTGCAGCGTGTAGGCGAGGAAATTCTTCACCGCGACCGGGCGGGCATCGATGCCGCTCCAGCCGCTTGCGGGATCACGGAGCGCGCCGAACTTGACGCTGATGACGGCATTCTCGCGCTTGCGCCCTTTCAATGCCTCGCCGATCAGCATCTCATTGTGGCCCATGCCGTAGAAATCGCCGGTATCGAGCAGGTTGATGCCGGCATCGAGCGCGGCATGGATCGTCGCGATGCTTTCTGCGCGGTCGGAGGGACCATACATGCCCGACATGCCCATGCAGCCGAGGCCGATCGCCGAGACTTCGGGTCCGGTCTTTCCCAAACGATAGGTCTGCATTGTCTTCTCCTTCGTCCTCGCCGCGAGCGGCGCTGTCGATACCGTTCTACCGCATTTGCGTTCGAGCGATAATCGGACGGCATCGAACAGGCTGTGCTGGGAAATGCACAATGAGCGATCCTTCGAGTGATCTGGATGCCGTCGCGGCAATTGCAAGGGAACGTGTCGCCCGGCGATCCGCTGGGCGGCTTCCGGTCTCCTGAAGCTGAAACGACAGCGCGCTCCGCGGTTGAAGCGTCTCATGAACTTCCCGTGCAGCATTATCAAAAACTTTGAAATGTTCACGGATTGTTTCGGTTTCTTTTCTGAGCTATGTCACTTTCTCGGCGACGAGATCGTCTTTTCAGAACCAACCGCTGTAGAGATGCCTCATGCTTGATCCCAAATTCGTTCGCCGCGGCCTTTTCCTGGTCTTCATCATCCTTTTTCTCGACATTATCGGCATCGCCATCATCATGCCGGTGCTGCCCGCCTATCTGGAGCAACTGACCGGCGGCAGCGTCAGCGATGCGGCGATCGACGGCGGCTGGCTAATGCTGGTCTATGCCGGCATGCAGTTCCTGTTCGCGCCGCTGCTCGGAAACCTGTCCGACCGTTTCGGCCGCCGGCCGATCCTTCTGCTGTCGGTACTGACCTTTGCGATCGACAATTTTATCTGCGGCATCGCCACCAGCTTCTGGATGCTGTTCGTCGGGCGTGTGCTTGCCGGCATCAGCGGCGGCAGCTTCGCCACCTGTTCGGCCTATATCGCCGATATCAGCACGGAGGAGAACCGGGCGAAGAATTTCGGGCTGATCGGCATCGCCTTCGGCGTCGGTTTCACCATCGGCCCGGTGGTCGGCGGTGTTCTCGGCGAATTCGGCCCGCGTGTGCCCTTCCTCGGCGCGGCGGCGCTATCGCTTGTCAATTTCATCGCCGCCTGCTTCCTGCTGCCGGAAACGCTGGAGGCGAAGAACCGCCGCCGGTTCGAGTGGAAGCGCGCCAATCCGCTCGGCGCGTTGCGCCAGATGCGCCATTATCCCGGCATCGGCTGGGTCAGCCTTGTGATGTTCCTGTTCTTCCTGGCGCATGCCGTCTATCCCTCGGTCTGGTCGTTCGTCTCGACCTATCGCTACGGCTGGAGCGAGGGACAGATCGGCCTGTCGCTCGGCATTTACGGCATCGGTGCGGCTGTTGTCATGGGGCTGGTTCTGCCGCGGATCGTGCCGGTGCTCGGCGAGTGGAAGACCGCTTTGCTCGGCCTCTGCTTTTCGGCGGTCGGGCTCACCGGCTACGCCTTCGCCTGGGAGGGCTGGGTGGTCTATGTCATCATCGTTGCGACCGTTATGGAAAACGTCGCCGATCCGCCGTTGCGCAGCATCGCCGCCGGCATGGTGCCGCCGTCGGCGCAGGGCGAGCTGCAGGGCGCGTTGACCAGCCTCAGCAGCATCACCACCATCCTTGGACCGCTGATCTTCACGCAGATGTTCGGTTATTTCACGCGGCCCGAGGCCCCGGTCACCTTTGCCGGTGCGCCCTATCTGACCGCCGCCCTGTTCATCCTGGTGGCCGCCGGCGTGTTCCTCGTCCGGGTCCGGGTTCGCGAGTCGGCCGAGGCGCTGGAAGCGGCGGGTTGATCGATCAGGAATGCTGATGTGATGATGAATTTTTCATCATCTGCCTGTTTTGGGGTAGTTCTTCGCCGGGCTTTGATCTAAGTCCGGAATGATATTTTGCCGCGAGCGGCGGCGACGCGATTTCAATCACAGGACTAGTGTCATGGACACGCCGATCGACGCGCGCAGGCTTGCGCCGACAACCGATAATCGTTGGGGCGCACATTTCCGTGCAACGCTGGCGCTCGGCATTCCGCTGATCGGCGCGCAGCTTGCCCAGCTCGGCATCAACACCACGGACGTGATGATCGTCGGCCGCCTCGGCGCCGAGCATCTGGCGGCGATGGTGATTGCGGCGCAATTCCTGTTCACGATCCTGATCTTCGGCTCGGGCTTTGCCATCGCCGTTATTCCGATGGTGGCGCAAGCCTATGGCCGCGGCGACGTTATCTCGGTGCGCCGGGCGCTGCGCATGGGTCTGTGGGTGGTGATCGCATACTGGGCCATCATGCAGCCGGCCTTCTTCAATTCGGAGCAGATCCTTCTCTTCGCACAGCAGAAGCCCGAGGTGGCCAAGCTCGCCCGTGGCTACATCATGATCGGCCAGTTCGGCGTGTTGCCGGCGCTGCTCTTCAACGTCATGCGGGCGCTGGTCAGCGCCATCGGCAAGGCGGGCATCATCCTCAACGTCACCATCGCCACGCTGGTGATGAATGCCATCTTCGCCTATATGCTCGTGCTCGGCCATTTCGGCTTTCCGGCGATGGGGCTCGAGGGCGCGGCGATCGTTTCGGTCGTCGTGCAGACGGCCGGCTTCCTCTTCATCCTGGCTTTCGTGCAGCGGCGGGAAGAGACCCGGCGCTACGAGATCTTCGTGCGGTTCTGGAAGCCCGACTGGCATGCGCTGCTGGAAGTCATCCGGCTTGGTTTCCCGATCAGCGTCACCATCCTTGCCGAGGTCAGCCTGTTCACGGTGGCCTCGCTGCTGATGGGCTATATCGGCACCCTCGAGCTTGCCGCCCACGGCATTGCCCTGCAATGGGCCTCGATCGCCTTCATGATCCCGCTCGGCCTCAGCCAGGCGGCGACGGTGCGCGTCGGCGTCGCGCACGGGCAGGGCGATTATGATGGGCTGGTGCGGGCTTCGATCATGGTGCTCATCCTCGCCTGCGCCATTTCGGCGGTGGGCTCGGTGCTCTTTGCCACCATGCCGCATTTCCTCGGCAGCTGGTTCCTCGACGTCAACTCGCCCGAAGCGCCCGAAGTGCTTGCCTATGCCGGGCCGCTGATCGTCGTTGCCGGGCTTTTCCAGCTCGTCGACGGGCTGCAGGTGATCGCCAATGGATTGCTGCGCGGCCTCAAGGATGCGCGCGTGCCGATGATCATGGCGTTGATCGCCTACTGGCCGATCGGCTTCTTCCTGGCCTGGGCCTTTGCCTTCCCGCTGGGCTTCGGCGGCATCGGCATCTGGTTCGGTTTCCTCGTCGGGCTGGCAGCGGCCGCCGTCATGCTCTGCACGCGCTTCTACCTTCTCCTTCGCCGGGAGGCGAAGCTGGCCCGCGCCTGAGCCGGCCGCCGATGCCGTCAGGCCGCGACGGGTTTGTAGCTGGCGATATCGGCGCGAATGCCGAGACGCGCAAACATTTCCTGCGGATCGAAATTGGCCGCCTTATGAGCCGCTGCCACGGTGGCCCGCGCGCGTTCGACGACCTCGGTATTTTCCCATTCGGCGATGGTGACGAAATTGAATTCGCCGGGGCCGGCGACCTGCTCCAGCACCCTGTGATCGATGAAACCCTCCTGCGCCTCCAGCAGCTTGTGGGTCATCATCACTTTGACAAGAAATTCCTCGCGCGCCGCCGTCGGCACGATGAACTTGTCGACACGGTAGAGAGCTCCGCTCATCCACTTTTCTCCTGCATCGGATGTTTGCAGGCAGATCTGTAATTCCTCAAGTTAAGCTGAGGTCAATAGGCGAATAAAGAAAAGGCCCGGCCGCTGCATAATTCCTCAAATCGGAATCGATTTAAGGAATTATGCAGCAATTCAAAGTGTTACAGCGTCCTTTGCGCGTCTGAAAAGACGCGCGGCGCTGTAAGCGAGCCTTCATCGGAAAACGCTATGGCTTGAACTCAGCGTTCGGCGAGCGCCGGTTCGCCCTTCTTCTCGCGCACCATGTTGATGAAGCGGCGGAAGAGATAGTGGCTGTCCTGCGGGCCGGGAGAGGCTTCCGGATGGTGCTGAACGGAGAAGACCTGCTTACCGAGGACGCGCAGGCCGCAATTGGTGCCGTCGAAAAGCGAAATATGAGTCTCTTCAACGCCGTCGGGCAGCGACTTCGAGTCGACCGCGAAGCCATGGTTCATCGAGACGATCTCGACCTTGCCCGTCGTATGGTCCTTGACCGGGTGATTGGCGCCGTGATGGCCCTGGTGCATCTTCTCGGTCTTGGCGCCGAGGGCGAGACCCAGCATCTGGTGGCCGAGGCAGATGCCGAAGACCGGGATATCGGTCTTCACAAGCGTCTTGATGACAGGCACGGCATATTCGCCGGTTGCCGCCGGATCGCCCGGGCCGTTCGACAGGAAGATGCCGTCCGGCTGCATGGCGAGCACGTCTTCGGCGCTCGTTGCGGCCGGCACGACCGTCACCTTGCAATCGAGGCCGGCAAACAGCCGCAGGATGTTGCGCTTGACGCCGTAGTCGAGGCAGACGACGTGGTATTTCGCATCCGCCGCGCCGAGTTCACCGTAACCTTCGTTCCAAACCCACGGGGTCTCTGTCCATTGCGAGGACTGGCCCGACGAAGCGACCTTGGCAAGGTCGAGACCTTCGAGGCCGCTCCAGGCCTTGGCTTCGGCCTTCAGCGTCTCGATGTCGAAGACGCCGTTCGGATCATGGGCGATCACGGCGTTCGGAGCGCCGTTCTCACGGATCCAGGCGGTCAACGCGCGCGTATCGATGCCGCAGAGACCGATGACGCCGCGTGCCTTCAGCCATTGGTCGAGATGCTTGGCGGCGCGGTAGTTCGAGGGGTCGGTGATGTCGGCCTTGAAGATGACGCCGACTGCGCCGTGGCGGGCGGCAGGGGTCAGGTCCTCGATGTCTTCATCATTGGCGCCGATATTGCCGATATGCGGAAAGGTGAAGGTGACGATCTGGCCGAGATAGGAGGGGTCCGTCAGGATTTCCTCATAGCCGGTCAGCGCCGTGTTGAAGACCACTTCGGCCGGCACCTTGCCGGTGGCGCCGATGCCCTTGCCTTCGATGACCGTGCCGTCGGCAAGAACGAGCAGGGCGGTCGGCTTTTCGATTGTCCAGGGTGCTGTCGCGGTCATCTTCATCCCGTTTCCGGCGACCGGTGCGCGCGCTGCCGCGGCTGGCCGCCTTTTGATCTCGCAGGCGTGTGGACGCGGCAATGCCGCGCGCTTCAGGCCTGATCACGAATTTTGGTGCAGGTGGCGGTAAATAGCCACGCAATCGCTTAGCGTCAATCTTTCTAGCCGAGATCTCAGCCGTTTTCCTGCGCTTTATCGCACCGATCGCGCAATTTATTTGATCCGCCGCATCAGCGTGGTTTATGAAGCGGCATCAAAACAGGAGTGAAGACCATGCTGCGCGATCAACTCGCCACCCAGCTAAAAGAGGCGATGAAGGCCAAGAATGCCGAGCGGCTTTCCACCGTCCGGCT
Source organism: Rhizobium binxianense (assembly GCF_028994275.1). NCBI lineage: Bacteria > Pseudomonadati > Pseudomonadota > Alphaproteobacteria > Hyphomicrobiales > Rhizobiaceae > Rhizobium > Rhizobium binxianense. The sequence continues at coordinate 2,828,508 of NZ_CP118713.1, read as the reverse complement.
GATTCAGGCCGCGGTCAAGGACCGCGATATCGCCAATCGCGGCACCGGCAAGGAGCAGGCGAGCGACGACGAGATCCTGCAGATCCTCGCCAAGATGGTGAAGCAGCGCGACGAATCAGCGAAGATCTACGAAGAGAATTCCCGGCCGGAGCTTGCCGCCAAGGAGCGCGCCGAAATCACCGTCATCCAGGATTTCATGCCGAAGCAGCTCTCGGACGGCGAAGTGCGCACCAATATCTCGGCGATCATCGCCGAGACCGGTGCCGCCGGCGCTAAGGACATGGGCAAGGTGATGGCGGCGCTGAAGGAGCGTTATGCCGGCCAGATGGATTTCGCCAAAGCGTCGGCGACCGTCAAGGAACTGCTGAACTGATGCGTCTCAGCTAACGCGTCTCGCCTGCGGTTCGTCCCGAACCGCAGGCCCGAGCACCGCTTCGGCGGCAGCATCGATGATGGCGAATTTCGCCGCCTGATAATTCCAATATTCCATGATGAAGCGGCCCGACAGCCAGAAGTCGCCCTTGCGGGAAGGTTCGGTCCAGCCGACGCTCCCCATGGCCGCCGCCTGAGTCAAAAGCCGCTTCAGGTGGGTGTTGGAGATCATGAACTGTTCGCGGATTTCTCTCAGCGACAGAGGACCGAGCACGACGTGTTCGGCCGTCCGGGGAAATTCCGGAAGGCGCGAGATCAGATAGTCCATGACAAGCCCGCCCGTGTTCGCCCAGTTGAAGAGGTTGAACGTGGCGCCCGGACTGCGCACCCGTTCGCTGCCGATGATCGCCCTGGCGATCAGCGGCTGGATCGCTGCCATCATCGCCGAGGGATCGGCGGTGATCTTGTCGGCGCGTTCACCGCCGTCGAGGCTGTCGAGGATCATCATATGGGTGACGAGCCATCGGGTGAAATGCTGTTCGGCGATCTCAGTGGGTTCCAGATAGCGTGTGCGCTTGTCGGGGCCGGGAACCGCCCGCAGGAAGCGATAGGCCAGCATTTCCTGCATGAAGGCTGCGGCCGTATTGCGGCTTGCAATGTCGTTCCTGACTGCGAAATCGATGAAGCGGCCGGAATAGAGCCCCCTCCTGCCGTCGTCGGGATGACCGTAGTGAAGGGCGAAACCGGCATGGGCCATCAGCCAGCGCTGCTGCGCGGCAAAGATCGAGGCGATACGCGGGCTCTCGCGGTAGATCGAAAGCATCTGATCGGCGCAATGCAGGATCGCAGAAAGAAATCGATCGTCTGCTGCAAGATTGTCCGCGGTAAAAGCCATTGGAGAGGTCCAGGAGTTCCGCGCATACATCTTTCATGCAGGCGCCGCCTGTCAACGGTTTTGTCAATAAGCGGTTAATTTCAAAGGAGAGTTGTCGCAAAGGGAGCCAAAATTTAAGAAGGCAGGAGCTGGGGGCGCTCCTGCCTTCTTGCTCTTTGCTTCCGCCGGCAAACGCAGGGCCAAGGCCCAAGCCGGAGGGTATTTGCAAAGGCACCCTTGCGAAGCGGCGCCGGGGGTAGGGATGGTGCTTCGCTCGGGGATCGCTTTGTTGAGATCGAACCTATTGCGGGCTGGCGGCTTATTCAAATTACAAAAAAATAATGATTGGCGAAAACGGCGCTTGAAGAGACCTCAAAGCGGAGGCTGAACAGTGGGCCCGAAGACGGAGGAGTCTAATCGAAGGAAATGATAAGATACTGTTTTTAAAGGTTTTAATTCGGCCTTTCCAAAGGCTGCGGCTCTTCGCGGAGCCCTTGCGACGATGGATTTCCCGATCTGCGAGGACAATAATGTCGCACCCCTGTCGCAGGGGCGATAACGTGTTGTTGATTGGATAACCGACGTCTTGGGCAACCAGTGCACTTGCCTGTGAATAGCGGGTTTTCATGACAAGTTTCGTGGCATGGAGCGGCAAACCAGCTTATATGGAGCTTGGCCAAGAGGTATAAATGCGCTTTTCCAACACCTTTCTCGATGAGATCCGCGACCGCGTTCCGATTTCGAACGTGATCGCGCGCCGCGTCAGCTGGGATAAGCGAAAGACCAACGTGTCGCGCGGCGATTACTGGGCCTGCTGCCCGTTCCATGGTGAGAAATCGCCGAGTTTCCATTGCGAGGACCGGAAGGGCCGCTATCATTGCTTCGGCTGCGGCGTCACCGGCGACCATTTCCGCTTTCTCACCGAACTCGAAGGCTTGAGTTTTCCTGAGGCGGTGCAGCAGATCGCCGACATGGCCGGCGTGCCGATGCCGCTTGCCGACCCTGTCATCGAGAAGCGCGAGAAGGAGCGTGGCTCGCTGATCGACGTCATGGAAATGGCGACACAATTTTTCCAGGATCAGTTGCAGACCGCGAATGGGGCGAGAGCGCGCGCCTATCTGCGCGACCGCGGGCTGACCGGGCGCACCATCGAGACCTTCCGTCTCGGTTATGCGCCTGACAGCCGCAATGCGCTGAAGGAATTCCTCGCCGGCAAGGGCGTCACTAAGGAGCAGATCGAGGCCTGCGGCCTGGTCGTCCATGAAAACGTGCCGGTTTCCTACGACCGCTTCCGCGACCGCATCATGTTCCCGATCCTTTCATCGCGGGAAAAGGTGATCGCCTTCGGCGGCCGCGCCATGTCGGCCGATGCGCCGGCGAAATATCTGAACTCCAACGAGACGGAGCTCTTCCACAAGGGCAATGTCCTTTATAATTTCGCCCGCGCGCGCCGTGCGATCCAAGGGCCTGGCCGCGGCGATCCTCAGGACGACGCTGCGAGTGGCACCATCATCGCCGTCGAAGGCTATATGGACGTGATCGCGCTCTATCAGGCCGGCGTCGAGAATGCCGTTGCACCGCTCGGCACGGCGCTTACCGAAAACCAGCTCGAGCTGCTTTGGAAGATGGTGCCGCAGCCGGTGCTCTGCTTCGACGGCGACGGCGCCGGCATCCGCGCCGCCAATCGCGCCGCCGAACTGGCGCTGCCGCATCTGAAACCTGGCCGTTCCGTCCGCTTCGCGCTGCTGCCCGATGGCAAGGATCCCGACGATCTGGTGCGCGATGAGGGCCGCGCGCCCTTCGACAAGGTGATGAGCCAAGCAAAGCCGCTTTCGGAGATGCTGTGGAGCCGGGAGATCAACACCGGCAAGTTCGATACGCCCGAGGCACGCGCCGAGCTCGAAGCGCGGCTGAAGCAGCTGGTCGCCGTCATCGCCGACGAGAATGTGCGCCGCCACTATCAGCAGGATATTCGCGACCGGCTGAACGCCTTCTTCCAGCCGCAGTTCCAGAACCGCAACAATGGCGAACGCCGCGGCGGCTTCAACGGCAACGGCAATTACCGGGCGGGACGCGACAATGCCGGCAAGGCAGGGCCGAAAAGCCCCAGCGTCATTTCCGACCGGCTTGCCCGCTCCGGCCCCGTGCGCGGCCACCGGGACAATACGGCGCTGCGCGAAAGCGTGCTGGCGCTGACCGTCATCAATCATCCCTCGCTGATGATCGACGATTATGACGAAATCGCCGCGATCGACTATGACAGCCGTGAGCTGCAGCGGCTCTGGTCGGCGATGCTGGGAGGCGCCGCTGCCGTCGCCGGCCCGCATCTGACACGCGAATATCTGACCGAACGGCTGGAATTCGAGGGTTTTGGTCCGCTTATCAAGAACCTCGATCAGCAGGTGCGCAATGCCCGGCTCTGGACGGCGACCGAGGAGGCGGCGATGGAGGATGCACGCGAAGGCTACCGCCAGGCGCTCGCCTTCCACAAGCGGGCGAAGGCGCTGCGCCGGCAGAAGATCGAACTCGAGCGCGAGATCGCGCTGGCGACCGAAGCCGGCGACGGCGAGGCGATCGTTCAACTGATGCGGGCGCAGCAGGAAGTGCATTTCGAAGGGGTGCGCCTTGAGAACCAGGAGGCGATCATCGATGGCTTCGGGGTGCTTTCCGGCCGCGTCAAAGGGGCGGCGAACCACTGATGTCGCTGACCGAACGCAACGAACCGGGCTTTTCCGCCTCCGATGCGCTGTTTTCCACCGGCCGCGCGCCGCTCGATATCCTCAAGCAGGTCTACGGTTATTCCTCTTTCCGCGGCAAGCAGCAGCAGGTGGTCGAGCATGTGGTTTCCGGTGGCGATGCTGTGGTGCTCTTCCCCACAGGGGCCGGCAAATCGCTGTGCTTCCAGATCCCGGCGCTCTGCCGTGCCGGTGTGGGCATCGTCGTTTCGCCGCTGATTGCGCTGATGCGCGATCAGGTGGAGGCGATGAAGCAGCTCGGCATCCGGGCGGCCGCGCTCAATTCGTCGCTGTCGCGCGAGGAATTCATCGAGGTTCGCCGCGCGCTTTCGGCGGGCCGGCTCGACCTTCTCTACGTGACGCCCGAGCGCATTCTGACCGATGGGTTCCGTGAACTGATCGCCAATGAGAAGATCGCGCTGTTTGCTATCGATGAGGCGCACTGCGTCTCGCAATGGGGCCATGATTTCCGGCCGGAATATCGCGAGCTCGGCCGACTCGGCGAACAATATCCCGGTGTCCCGCGCATCGCCCTGACGGCGACGGCCGATCCGCATACGCGCGACGACATCATCGAGCGGTTGGGGCTCGATGCTGCGGAGATCTTCACCACCAGCTTCGACCGTCCGAATATTGCCTACGAGATCGTCGAGCGCGACCAACCGCGCCAGCAACTGCTGCGGTTTCTCTCCGGTCACAAGGGCAATAGCGGCATCGTCTATTGCCTGTCGCGCGCCAAGGTCGAGGATACGGCCGAGTGGCTGAACGGGCAGGGCATCCGTGCGCTCGCCTATCATGCCGGCATGGACAGGGCGGTGCGCGACGCCAATCAGGATGCGTTCCTGAAAGAGGAGAATCTCTGCCTAGTCGCCACCGTCGCCTTCGGCATGGGCATCGACAAGCCGAATGTGCGTTATGTCGCCCATCTCGACCTGCCGGGCTCGGTGGAAGCCTATTACCAGGAGACCGGGCGAGCCGGGCGCGACGGCCTGCCGTCGGAGGTCTGGATGGCCTATGGCATGGCCGACGTCATCCAGCGCGGCCGGATGATCGACGAGGGCAGTGCCGCCGCCGAGATCAAGCGGGTCGAACGCGCCAAGCTCAACGCCTTGCTGGCGATCTGCGAAACGGCCTCCTGCCGGCGCCAGGCGATCCTTGCCCATTTCGGCGAGGCCCATGCCGGCCAGTGCGGCAATTGCGACACCTGCCTGAAGCCGGTCGAGACCTGGGAGGGCACGGAGGCGGCAATCAAGGCGCTGGCCGCGATCTATCGCACCGGCGAGCGTTTCGGCGCCGGCCATGTCGTCGACGTGCTCCTCGGCAACGTCAACGAAAAGACCGAGCGTTTCGGCCACACCGAGATGCCGGTCTTCGGCGCCGGCAAGGATATTCCGGCGCGTGTCTGGCAATCGGTCTTCCGCCAGCTGCTCGCCATGGGGCTGATTCGCGTCGATCACGAAGCCTTCGGCGCACTGAAGCTGGAGCCGGAGGCGCGCGCCGTCTTCAAGCACGAGCGGCAGGTGTTCTTCCGCAAGGACCGGCCGGCTTCGGAGCGGCGCACGAAGAAGGCGGAACGCAGCGAACGCAAGTCGGCCCTATCGGGCGCCGACGGCACTCTGTTCGAAGCGCTGCGGGCCGAGCGCATGGCAATCGCGAAATCGCTCGGTGTGCCGCCCTATGTCGTCTTTCCCGATACGACGCTGATCGCCTTCGCCACGGAGAAGCCGCGCAGCCGCAAGGAACTGCTCGCCATATTGGGCGTCGGGCAGGCGAAGCTCGAACGCTACGGCGATGCCTTCCTGGAGATCATCCTCTCGCACGGCCAGTAGTCCGCGGAGATCGGTGATGGTCGCGATCCCGGAGCCTTTGGTCAGGCAAGGTCTGTGTGGAGGAAGTCGTTGCCTTTGTAGAGAAGGCGCGTTTTCAGCGCTTTGGCGCAAGCATAGGCAAAGCAATCGCCGAAATTCAGGTCTGCCCGATGACCAATGACTTTTCCATAGCTCATGCTTGCAGACAGTGCATATTCGCCGATCTCATGCGAGATCGAAATTTCTTCGAGATTGAGATCTTCGGCGAATGCGTCAACCGCCTCGGCTGACGCCCTTAGAGCGGTTCATTGCTTATCGGAATCGAGGTGGGATTCCCAAATCAGCAGAATTGTGATTCATCCTGGGTGCTGGAATGGAGGCCAGCATCGATGACGCGACCTTATTCGAATGATCTTCGTGAACGCGTAGTGGCTGCAGTTGCAGGCGGTCAGAGCTGCCGGGTGGTGGCTGAACGGTTCGACATTGCCGTCTCCTCTGTGGTGAAGTGGTCGCAGCGCCATCGGGTAACCGGCAGCGTCTCGCCCGGTAAGATGGGTGGCCATCGCCGGCGGGTGCTGGAGCCGCATCGCGCCTTCATTGTCGAGCGGATCGAGCAGATCTCGCACCTGACGCTGCATCGGCTGAAGGACGAACTGGCCGCCCGCGGTATCGCCGTCTCCCATAATGCCATTTGGCAGTTCATGCGCCGTGAAGGTCTGAGCTTCAAAAAAAACGCTATTCGCCCTTGAGCAGGGCCGTGCCGACATTGCCCGGCACAGGCAGCGCTGGAAGACTTGGCAAGCCCGCTTCGATCCGAAGCGGCTCGTCTTTATCGACGAAACTTGGATCCGCACCAACATGGCGCCGTTACGCGGCTGGGGACCGAGGGGCAAGAGGCTGCGCGGCTTTGCCCCACATGGACGCTGGCGCACACTCACTTTCCTCGGCGCTCTGCGCTGTGATCGGCTCACTGCGCCCTGCGTCTTCGATGGCCCAATCAATGGCGAGTGCTTCGAGGCTTATGTCCGCCAACAGCTGATCCCGACACTTAAGCCCGGCGACATCGTCATCCTCGACAACCTCGGCTCTCACAAAGCTAAGGCCGTCCGCGATGCCATCAAGGCGGCCGGCGCCAGACTATGGTTCCTGCCGAAATATTCCCCTGACCTTAATCCGATCGAACAGGCATTCGCCAAGATCAAACATTGGATGCGCCAGGCCCAAAAGCGAACCGTCGACGACACCTGGCGTCATCTCGGAGACCTCGTCGGCACCATCAAGCCTGACGAATGCGCAAACTACTTCACAAACGCTGGCTATGCTTCCGTCAAAACGTGAAACGCTCTAGAAGTTCGGGTGGCGTTTTCCTGCCTGTGGGCGTCTTCTGCCGTGCGAGCGCCTGGATAGCCTCGAAACGGACAAGGGGCGAGATGTGCATAATGGGATCGCCCGATGCCGCCAGAACCTTCTCAAGTTCTTCATGGCCGGGCTCTCGCGCAAGAATGGCGACGATTGCTGATGCGTCGATAAACATCAGCTACCCCACATTTCGTCGCTGAATTTCTTCAGGTCGAATGACGGGTCGTTTGCTCCCATCGCGTCCGCCAGCGATTTTGCGCGCGTGAGGCGTTCATGCAGCGGCCGGCTTTGCCGCGCGCGCGTAAGCTCATGATGGAGGGCCGTTCGCACGGCGTCGGTTTTTGTTGCAGCTTTGGTCAGGCGCTGCAGCTCACGCGCAAGCTCATCTACTGCAGGGTCTCGAATATAAAGGGCCATGGTAATATTCCTTCTGCATATACGGATATCACTTTTGAATATTCATTTCAATTTCTCTCACTGCCGACCTTTCCTTGTGAAAATATTTCGTACCGGATCGGCGACATCAGCACTTGCTTTGTGCTAATTGCAGCGCCCATCGGAGGACGTTTTGGGGACAAGGGCGTTTACAATGACAAAAGCATTTCTCTCCCACCTGCAATCTGAGCTTGCCTCTCTTCAGGATGCCGGCCTCTACAAGTCCGAACGCGTTATCACCTCGAAGCAGGCCGGGGAAATCGCCGTTGTTTCCGGCGAGCGGGTGCTGAATTTCTGCGCCAACAACTATCTCGGCCTTGCCGACAGTGAGGAACTGGCCGAGGCCGGCAAGCAGGCGCTCGATCGCTATGGCTACGGCATGGCCTCGGTGCGGTTCATCTGCGGCACGCAGGAGGAGCACAAGCAGCTCGAAGCGCGCATCTCCTCCTTCCTCGGCATGGAAGACACGATCCTCTATTCCTCCTGCTTCGATGCCAATGGCGGCCTGTTCGAAACGTTGCTGTCCGAGGAGGACGCGATCATCTCGGATGCGCTGAACCACGCCTCGATCATCGACGGCGTCAGGCTTTCGAAGGCCAAGCGATTCCGCTACGCCAACAATGATATGGCGGCACTCGAAGAGGAACTGAAAAAGGCTGAAGGCAGCCGCTTCAAGCTGATCGCCACCGACGGCGTCTTCTCGATGGACGGCATCATCGCCAATCTCGGCGGCGTCTGCGATCTCGCCGAAAAATACGGCGCGATGGTCATGGTCGATGACAGCCATGCCGTCGGGTTCGTCGGCAAAAATGGCCGCGGCTCGCCGGAACATTGCGGTGTCGAGGGCCGGATCGACATCATCACCGGCACGCTCGGCAAGGCGCTCGGCGGTGCATCGGGCGGCTATACCGCGGCGAAAGCGGAAGTCGTCGAATGGCTGCGGCAGCGCTCGCGGCCCTATCTGTTCTCGAACACGTTGGCGCCGGTTATCGCGGCGGCCTCGCTGAAAGTTTTCGACCTCATCGAAAACGGCGATGCCTTGCGCAGGCGTCTTTCCGACAATGCGGATCTTTTCCGCATGGAGATGACCAAGCTCGGTTTCACCCTTGCCGGCGAAGGACACCCGATCATTCCCGTCATGCTGGGTGACGCCAAGCTTGCCCAGGACATGGCGAGCCTGTTGCTGAAGAAGGGCATCTATGTGATCGGTTTCTCCTTCCCCGTCGTGCCGAAGGGCCAGGCCCGCATCCGCACGCAGATGTCGGCGGCGCATTCGCGGGCGGATGTCGAGCGGGCGATTGCGGCTTTTGCCGAGGCAGGACGGGAATTGGGTGTAATTTGAGAATAGGGCTTGGCCCTCACTCTAACCCTCTCCCCGTAAAAACGGGGCGAGAGGACGTGCCAAACGCAGCGTCCAGGGTTGATGAAACCGGTGCGGCATACCCCTTCGCCCCGCTTGCGGGGAGAAGGTGCCGGCAGGCGAATGAGGGGCAGGAATAGGCACTGACCAAGGAATACAGATATGTCGAATATGATGAAGGCGCTGGTCAAGTCGAAGCCGGAAGTCGGGCTCTGGATGGAGAATGTGCCGGTGCCCGAGGTCGGGCCGAACGATGTGCTGATCCGGGTGAAGAAATCGGCGATCTGCGGCACCGACGTGCATATCTGGAACTGGGACCAGTGGGCGCAGAAGACCATTCCGGTGCCGATGGTGGTCGGCCATGAATTCTCCGGCGAGATCGCCGAGATCGGTTCGGCGGTCACCCGTTATCATGTCGGCGAGCGGGTTTCCGGCGAAGGGCATATCGTCTGCGGCAAGTGCCGCAATTGCCGGGCGGGCAGGGGGCATCTCTGCCGCAATACGCTCGGCGTCGGGGTCAATCGGCCGGGGTCCTTCGGTGAGTTCGTCTGCATTCCCGAAAGCAATGTCGTGCCGATCCCGGGCGATATATCAGACGAGATTGCCGCAATCTTCGATCCGTTCGGCAATGCCGTGCACACGGCGCTTTCCTTCGATCTCGTCGGCGAGGACGTGCTCGTCACCGGCGCCGGGCCGATCGGTATCATGGGCGCGCTCGTCGCCAAACGTTCAGGCGCCCGCAAGGTCGTCATCACCGATATCAATCCGCACCGGCTGGATCTCGCGCGCAAGCTCGGCATCGACCATGTCGTCGATGCCTCCAAGGAAAACCTGACCGATGTGATGAAGGCGATCGGCATGACGGAGGGTTTCGACGTCGGGCTTGAAATGTCGGGAGCGGCCCCGGCCTTCCGCGACATGATCGACAAGATGAACAATGGCGGCAAGATCGCCATTCTCGGCATTGCGCCTGCTGGTTTCGAGATTGACTGGAACAAGGTGATCTTCAAGATGCTCAATCTCAAGGGCATCTATGGCCGCGAGATGTTCGAGACCTGGTACAAGATGATAGCCTTCGTCCAGGGCGGCCTCGATCTTTCGCCCATCATCACCCACCGCATCGGCATCGACGACTTCCGCGACGGCTTCGAGGCGATGCGGTCGGGTAACTCCGGCAAGGTGGTTATGGATTGGATGTGAGGAGGACGACATGATTTATGAAGGAAGCTGCCATTGCGGCAACGTGGCTTTCGAGGTCGAAGGCGAATTCACCGAGGCGCTCGATTGCAACTGTTCGCTCTGCCGCCGGCGCGGCGGGCTTCTCGCCTTCGTGCCCCGCGACAAGCTGGTGCTGAAGACGCCCGAGGCCAATCTCTCGACCTATACTTTCAACAGGCATGTCATCCGGCATCACTTCTGCGCCAATTGCGGCATCGCGCCGTTCGGCGAGGGCGTAGGCCCGAACGGTGCGGCGATGGCCTCGATCAATTTGCGCTGTATTCCTGCGGTCGATCTCGGCGCGCTGACGGTGACGGCCTACGATGGCAAGGCAAAATAGCCAATATTCGTCTGGACAGAGGCGAATAGATCGCCGGCAGGACTGCAAAAATGGCCGAAACAACTGCAGCGCAGGCAAAATTCTTGCTGCCCTTGTCTTTTGTTCGCCGCCTCTTAAATAAGGTTCGCAATCGCTGCCGCGGTTCAAAGCCTGTGGATAAGGCTTTTTCCGATTTTTCGTGGGCTTTTTTTGTGGAAAAGCTTGACGAGAGCAAAAAATGTGGGAATCACCGTTCGACTTGTTGAAACGGTGAACTGGGTCAAGGCGGATCGCGCAACCATGGCCGGAAATCCAAAAGCAAAGAAGCTTTGCTGTCCGGTGCCGGCTATCGTGGTTAATCAGGCTTTAAATGTCATCCCGTTAGGTGGGCAAAGGTGATTCTGGGCGGCGCGTGCGATGCGTCAGGCCCTGAGACGGCCCATTCACCGTAGCGAGATTGGATAGCGTCAGGAAGGCGACGATATAAATGGCAACCAAGGTCAAAGAGAACGAAGACGCGGAAGTCGAACGCGACGGCGCAAGCGACGGCCCTCTTCTCGATCTTTCCGACGACGCGGTCAAGAAGATGATCAAGGCCGCCAAGAAGCGCGGCTATGTGACCATGGACGAGCTCAACGCAGTCCTGCCGTCCGAAGAAGTGACGTCCGAGCAGATCGAAGACACGATGTCGATGCTGTCCGACATGGGCATCAACGTCATCGAAGACGAGGAAGCTGAGGAAGCCGGTGCTTCCGGCAGCAGCGATGACGACGATAGCGGCGGCGACGAAGAGAGCGAAGGCGGCGAACTCGCGCCTTCGAGCGGCACGGCGCTTGCGACCGCCAAGAAAAAAGAACCGACCGACCGTACCGACGATCCTGTTCGTATGTATCTGCGCGAGATGGGCTCGGTGGAGCTTCTCTCCCGCGAGGGCGAAATCGCAATCGCCAAGCGCATCGAGGCCGGCCGCGAAACGATGATCGCAGGCCTCTGCGAGAGCCCGCTGACCTTCCAGGCGCTGATCATCTGGCGCGACGAGCTCAACGAAGGCACGACGCTGCTGCGCGAGATCATCGATCTCGAAACGACCTATTCCGGTCCTGAAGCCAAGGCTGCGCCGCAGTTCCAGAGCCCCGAGAAGATCGAGGCCGACCGCAAGCTCGCCGAAGAGAAGGAAAAGACCCGTCGCGCCCGCTCCGGCGACGACGACATCACCGATGTCGGCGGCGAAGGCCTGCCTCCCGAGGAGGAGGAAGAGGACGAGGACGAATCCAACCTTTCGCTGGCGGCGATGGAAGCCGAGCTTCGCCCGCAGGTGATGGAGACGCTGGATACGATCGCCGAGACCTACAAGAAGCTGCGCAAGCTGCAGGACCAGCAGGTTGAGCAGCGGCTGTCGGCTTCCGGCACGCTGTCGACCGCCCAGGAGCGCCGCTACAAGGAGCTCAAGGATGAGCTCATCAAGGCGGTCAAGTCTCTGTCCTTGAACCAGAACCGCATCGACGCTCTGGTCGAGCAGCTCTACGACATCAACAAGCGCCTCGTTTCCAACGAGGGCCGCCTGCTGCGTCTGGCCGAATCCTACGGCGTCAAGCGCGATAGCTTCCTGGAACAGTACCAGGGCGCCGAGCTCGATCCGAACTGGATGAAGTCGATCGGCAATCTGGCCGCCCGCGGCTGGAAGGAATTTGCCCGCGGCGAAAACACGACGATCCGCGACATCCGCCAGGAAATCCAGAATCTGGCGACCGAGACTGGTATCTCGATTTCGGAATTCCGCCGCATCGTCCATATGGTGCAGAAGGGCGAGCGCGAAGCGCGCATCGCCAAGAAGGAAATGGTCGAAGCGAACCTTCGCCTGGTCATCTCCATCGCCAAGAAATATACGAACCGCGGCCTGCAGTTCCTCGACCTCATTCAGGAAGGCAATATCGGCCTGATGAAAGCGGTCGACAAGTTCGAATACCGCCGTGGTTACAAGTTCTCGACCTATGCGACATGGTGGATCCGTCAGGCAATCACCCGTTCGATCGCCGACCAGGCCCGCACGATCCGCATTCCGGTGCACATGATCGAGACGATCAACAAGATCGTCCGCACGTCGCGCCAGATGCTGCACGAGATCGGTCGCGAGCCGACGCCGGAAGAACTGGCCGAGAAGCTGGCCATGCCGCTCGAAAAGGTCCGCAAGGTCCTGAAGATCGCCAAGGAGCCGATCTCGCTCGAAACCCCGGTGGGCGACGAAGAGGATTCGCATCTCGGCGATTTCATCGAGGACAAGAACGCGCTGCTGCCGATCGACGCCGCCATCCAGGCGAACCTGCGCGAGACGACGACCCGCGTCCTCGCCTCGCTGACGCCGCGCGAGGAACGTGTGCTGCGCATGCGCTTCGGCATCGGCATGAACACCGACCACACGCTCGAAGAAGTCGGCCAGCAGTTCTCGGTCACCCGCGAACGTATCCGTCAGATCGAGGCGAAGGCGCTGCGCAAGCTGAAGCATCCGAGCCGCTCCAGGAAGCTGCGCTCGTTCCTCGACAGCTAAGGGGCGATACAACCTTTACGATTGCGAAAGCCGGGCTTCATGTCCGGCTTTTTGCTTTTCGTCCTTTTCCACGGCTGCACACTTTTGGGCGACACGCCTAGTACCAATGATCCCGGCGGCTTTCTTGTCGCTCGGTGGTGACAAGATTATAGTCCGGCCACGGGGGAAGAAATCGATCGCGATGCGCGAGCGAGGACCGACGCATGCCCGTGTCGGGCGAATCCTCCGGTGGGAGGTGCGAAATGACCACTTACATTGTGTTGATCAACTGGACGGACCAAGGTGTGCGCAACGTTCGCGACTCGTCAAAACGGCTGGATGCGGCGAAGAAACTGCTCGGCGACATGGGCGGCTCCTTCAACCAGTTCTTTCTGACGATGGGCGGCCACGACATGGTGGCTGTCTGCGAAGCGCCTGACGATGCCGTCATGGCGCGGTTTGGCCTCTCGCTGGCGATGGGCGGCAATGTCCGCACTCAGACACTGAAAGCATTCCCGGAGGCCGCCTATCGCGAGATCATCGGCTCGCTTGGTTGATCGCGACAAAGGAGCTATCGGCGATCCTAAACGTTGCGCAATGCGCGTCAGACTGGCACTGTCGTTCTGTCATTAATTCCTGGTGGCGCGTCGGCAGGCTCTTGATGAAAGCGTTCCTGGGTTTCATGGCCGCCTTCGATTGCCCGACAGCTGTTTCCTGAGCGATGGCACTGGTGTGGGAAAATCGGGATGAAGGCATCGAGCGGGGCGCTTTCGCCTCGTTCGGGCTGCATGCCGTCATGCTTGCGCTGCTGCTCCTGCTGCTTCCGAGACCTGAGCCGCCGGCACCGCTGCAGGACGAGGGCATTACGGTCGATATCGTTCCCGAGGTGGCCAAACCTTCAGCAATAGCGCAGCCGGTCGCCACGCCTGCGCGCATTGCGACAAAGCCGGATGTGAGTGCGTCGGTCCAGGAGATCGTTCCGCCGCATCAGGAGAAGGCGCTTGCGGTCGTGACGTCGCCCGAAGTGGCTTCCGCCCCTCCGGTGCCCCCGAAGCCTGATGCGTTCGTTGAGACGGGCCAGCTGTTTTCGGAGATGGTGTTGTCAGATCCGCGCAGCCGGCGCGCCCGCGAAGCGCTGCGTGGTCTTGCCGACGGCGAGCGCAATCTGCAGCTCTGCGACCTGGAGGCGCTGGAGCAGGTCCGCCGGGCGCGGCCTGATATGCACCCCGATGCGCTTGCGCCCTATGCGATGGCGGCGGAGAAGGTCAACGGCAACAGCGTCGAGGTGAGGGGAGGCGCCTTCCGCAGCCAACGCAAGTGGTACAACATTCAGTTCAAATGCGGGCTTGATGCCGTCTCCGGCAAGGTCGCGTCCTTCGCCTTTCTCGTCGGTGCTGCCATTCCACAGAGGGAATGGCAGCAGCACAATCTGGTGGCCGACGATGGAGCCGCCGACCAATGACACTACAGCGCCGCGCGTCTTTTCAGACGCGCAAAGGACGCTGTGGCACTTTAAATGGCTGCTGCGATCACGCGGTTTTTTTCTTTTGTGGCTTGATGCTGCCGGTTTTAAAGGCCACATCGCTGCTGTGACAGAAGAAGACGTGGAACCAGCGGAAACGCAGCACGAAACGGGAAAGCAGCGGCCTGAAATCCGTTGGGGCATCGTCGCGTCCGTTGCTGCGCACATTCCCATCGTTGCTCTTCTCATTTTCGGGCTGCCGAAGATCGAGCCGAAACCCGCCGAAGACGAGAGCGTCAAGGTGGAGCTCGTTCCGCCGCCGGAGGAGAAGAAACCGGATCCCAAGCCCAAGGAAAAGCCACCGGAGCCGAAGCCGCCGGAAGAAGCCAGGAAGCAGCCACCACCTCCGCCTCCGCCGCCACCTCCTCCACCGCCGGTTAAGAAGGTGCCTGAGCAAGCGAAGCCGATGCCAACCCTGAACCCTGTCATCGAGTTTGGCGACAAGAATAGCGGTCCCGAAAAGTCGTTGGCGGGAAATTCTTCTCAGGGCGAAACCAAACCAGCAACAACCCCACCGGAGCACGATGCGGAACCGGAGCAGATGCCGACACAGGCTGCTGCGGAAAAACCTGAAACTGAGACGCCTGCTTCAAAGCCCGTCCCAGATGATGTGAAGCTTCCAGAGGTTGCGACAACAGACGTTTCTCCGAAGCCCAATGGGCCGCCGACAGACGTGTCTGGCGAAGCCACGACGAGTATCGAGGAGGCCAAACCGCCGGAGCAGAAGATCGCTGAAAAGCCGAAAGCAGTCGCTAAAAACAACGATCTGCCGAAGGCAAAAACGCTGTTTTCGCGCATGGGAGATGGCAATTTGCTTGCGCAGACTGCGATCGATGGCCTTCCGCGCAAAGAGCGGGTGGCCACGCTTTGTACTACCGAGCTTCAGGGCCAACTCGTTCACGGTTCGCCGAGTTATTTCCCATCCGCATTGCCTAGTTTCGGGTTGCGCAGCGGTACCGTCCTTGATGTCCCGGATGCAGCCTTTGGCACAGCGAAAGGCTGGTACCACGTTCGTTTCCGCTGCGAGCTGGATGAGGGAGCTACGAAAGTCGTGTCGTTTGCCCACGAAGTTGGCGGATTGATCCCCCGCAGTCAGTATGCGAAATATGAAATTCGTGACTAGTCCTCGCCATCCTGAATTGCAGGAACAAGCCACACGCAAGGAACCGCACCTAGCCTCTTCTCATGGCCGTGATGGTTACGGTGAAGAAGAGGACAAATGATATGTCGAACGAGATCGAACATTTTTTCGAGCGCCAGGATGAAGCTATGAGCGCGCTGTTCCTGGAAAACAAAGGCGACGAGCTGACCGATATTCTGGTGGCGGCTCTGGAAGAGGCTTTTGAAATCCTTCTCGAAGCCGCGCCTCCCGAAACTGTTCATTGAGGTCCCAGAGGGCGTCCAGCGCGGATATGCGCGGTCTGATCGGGTCGCTTGCGGAGCATCGCCTTGTCCGGATAATGCGGCAGCGTCAATGGCACGGATATCATGTCGATTTCACAAGAAGATCAATCGCCGTCAGCGGGCAGGCTTGATGCCAGTCTGGTCGGTTACCGGTTCGAACGCGATGTGCTCGGACGTTCGGCGGCGAGCGTCTTCCGGCTGGCAGCTCCCGGATTGCCGACGCTTTATCTGAAGGTCGAACAGGCCGGCCCTTTCGGCGAACTCGCCGACGAGGCAGCCAGGCTTCGTTGGCTCAAGGCCTCCGGTCTGCCATGTCCCGATGTCATTGCAGAGGACAGTGACGGTTCGTACAGCCGGCTGCTGATCAGCGCCCTGCCGGGAACCGACCTTGCCAGTGCATCGGCGCTGACGCCGCTTGCGCGGGTCGAGCTGCTGGCTGCAGCCCTTCTCGATCTGCATCGTCTGCCGATCGCTTCCTGCCCCTTCGATCATCGTCTGGAGAGACGCATTGCGGCGGCGAAAGCGCGGATGCAGGCCGGCATCGTCGACGAAACCGATTTTGATGCGACGCGGCTTGGAAAGAGTGCCGAAGCCCTGTTTGCCGAACTCGAAAGCAGAAGGCTGGGCCGCGAGGATCTCGTCGTTACCCATGGCGATGCCTGCCTGCCGAATTTCATTGCCTCCGAAAAGGGATTTTCCGGCTATATCGACTGCAGCCGCCTCGGTGTCGCCGACCGCTATCAGGACATCGCACTCGCCTGCCGCAGCATCGCCCACAATTTCGGCGAGGCGCTGGTGCAGCCCTTCCTGGATCGCTACGGCATGCCGGCCACGGATCCGGCAAGGCTTGATTATTATCAGCTGCTCGACGAATTCTTCTAGGCAGGCATCCTAGCCGCACGATTGCGTCATCTCACGGCGGCTGGCAGAGTGCTTGGTGATCGGACCTGCGGACAGACGATGGCGAAAAACCAGTTCAGGATGTTGCGCTCGGCGCTGACGGGCGTCGAGGCGGTGGAAGCGGAAACGCATCACAGCTTCAGCAGGCACACGCATGAGCAATTCGGCATCGGCCTGATGTCCGCCGGTGCGCAGTCGTCGCTCAGCGGCCGCGGCATGGTGGAGGCAGAGGCCGGCGACATCATCACGGTCAATCCGAACGAAGTGCATGACGGCGCGCCGATCGGAAAGGGACGATCATGGCGCATCCTCTATTTCCATCCCGCCATCGTCACCGGTTTGGCGCAAGAGATCGGCCAAGGCGGGGCAGGGCGATCGGAAATTCCGCGTCCCGTCATTCGCAACCGCGCGATCGCCGCCCGCTTCGAAAGGCTGTTTAGTGCGGTGACCGGCGATGGAGCGGCCGACGGGCTCCTCAGCGAGGAATTACTTCTGCAAATTGTCGCCGATGTCATGCGCGAGCGCGGCGGTTTCGAAGCGAGGCCAGCAGTGCCGACGTCGATCCGCGCGGCCCGAGAGCTGATCGATGACGATCCGCTTGCCGCCGTCTCGCTTGCCGATCTTTCCCGGCAAAGCGGACTCAGCCGTTTCCAGGTGCTGCGCGGTTTTGCCAAGGCGACCGGCCTGACGCCGCATGCCTATCTCGTCCAGGCCCGCATCCATATCGCAAGGCGGCTGATCGCTCAGGGCATGCCGCTGGCTGAAGCGGCCTTTGCCAGCGGCTTTGCCGACCAAAGCCACATGACGCGCGTTTTCGTGCGCAAATATGGCCTGTCGCCCAGCCTCTATGCCGGCGGCTTTCTCTGAGCGCCTGCATGCGCCTGCAATTTCGTTCAAGACCCTGATCCATCCCTGCTGTTTGCTCGGCGCGTCCAACAGGAGACGCCGAATGTCGAGACAGGTTCAAGGTTATCTCTATCTGGCGCTGGCGATGCTGACGGTGGGAAGCACGGTCATCGCCAGCAAGCTCATCGCATCAGGCCTGCCGCCGTTCAGCGCCACCGCCTTGCGCTTCGCCATCGCCTTTCCGGTCTTTCTCGTGCTGATGCGGGCGGCCGAGGCGCGGCTGCCGAAGCTCTCCAGACATGACGGCCTCATCCTCATCATTCAGGCCGGAGCCGGCAGCGTCGGTTATACGACGCTGCTGATTTCCGGCCTCAGCCTGACCTCGGCAGCGGATGCCGGCGTCATCATCGGCACGCTGCCGGTGGTGTCGGCGGCAATCTCCATCCTGCTGCTTGGCGAACGGCCGCAGCGTGGCCTGCTTTTCGCCGTGGCGCTGGCGACGGCAGGCGTGCTGTCGATCGCCTTCTCGCCGGAGGCGGCCGGCGGATCGCTCTCCGGCAATGCACTGATCTTCCTGGCAGTCGTCTGCGAGGGATTGTTCATCCTGCTGAACAAAAGGCTGAAGACGGAGATTGCGCCGCTTGCCCAGTCGACGCTGATGACCGGTATCGGCTTCCTCGTCGCCGACATCCCGGCTATTTTCGAAGCGCCTTTCTCACATGGTATTTCCGGAAGTGCTGTCGCCGCCGTCGTCTATTATGCGCTGGTGCCGACCGTCGGGGGATTTCTGCTTTGGTATGCCGGCGCCGAAAGGGTGAGCGGCACGGAGGCCGCGCTCTTCACCGCGCTTGCCCCGGTTTCCGCCGTCATGCTTGCCTTCACCATCCTTGGCGAGCCGGTCGAGCTTAACCAGATCGCCGGCATCGCCTGCGTGCTTGCCGCCGTGCTCGGCCTGGCCCTTGCCGGGCGCCGTGCTGCGATGAAAGCGACAGGCGGAGGGTAGACGGTGCGGTTCAGCCATTGCGATGCGATATGGCAGGTCTTTCACGAACTTCGCGCCGACGTGCCCTTGGGCCGGCGGCATGTTCGCCCTATCTCCATGGGGCCGATATCTCCTGGAGACGAACCACCATGTCAGACAAGACGATCAAGATCCCGGGACCGGACCATCCGATCACCGTCGAGTACAACCCCTCCCGCGTCGTCGTCACGCTTGGCGGCAAGACCATCGCCGACACTCACGATGCGCTGACGCTGCGCGAGGCCTCCTATCCGCCGGTGCAGTATATCCCGCGCAGGGACGTGGACATGTCGCTGCTTCAGCGCACCGACCACAGGAGTCATTGCCCCTATAAGGGCGATGCCTCCTATTACAGCATCATTGCCGGCGGCGAGCGCTCGAAGAATGCCGTCTGGACCTACGAGGCGCCGAACGCCGCGGTCAGCAATATCAAAGACCATCTCGCCTTCTATCCCGATCGCGTCGACGGCATCGAGGAAATCGCCTCTCCGGAAGCCGGCACCTTCTGACGCGCATTGAACCCGTTCCGGCGGAACATGTTTGCCGCCGGGCCGTTAGGCTCGTCTAGCGGGGGATGTGTCGTGCCGAAATTCTACTTTCAACTCTTCGATCGGGATGGTGTCGGGGCGACCGAGACGGGATATGATTTCGACTCTATCGAGGCTGCCAAAGCGGAAGCGCGGCGCGTGCTCGCGGAGATGGCCGCCGAAGGCCTGCCGACTGCGCCTTTGAATATGATGTCGGTGGAACTCTTCGATGAAAGCCGGCGGCCGCTCGCGGAAATCCGGCTGATTCTCGAAGAAATTGCGAAATAGCAGCCACAGGCATGCCGGCCTGTGAATGCCTGTCGATCTGCCAAGGCAATCGAAAGACTATGTCAAATTTAATTGCCGGTTATGAAGGCGGGTCTTAGCGTCGCGTCACAATCGACCGAGTCGGATTGGTGCGTATGTGACCGGCGGCAGCCCTTAAACGACGGCCGCTATTGCAAGACGTCGAGCCATTCATTGTTGAAGACGAGGCTGGCGACCGTGACCGGATCGCCCTTCTCGTTGCGAACGGTGATGGCGATCGTCATGCGATCACCCGCCGGCAGTTCGTCACGGGCCACATCCAGCAGGATGCGGGTCACTTCTTTCGGAATGTCTTCACGAGATCTGAGCTCGGTGCCGTGCTCATCGCGCGTCGGACCTTCCCCGTTGTGTAGATCGAAATAGTAGCGAGCCATGTTTTTTCCCTGCGCGTCACAGGAGAAATCACAGATGAAGACAATTGTTCCCGAGGCTAGGCATTGATTCTTATAGAAAAAACGAGGTCGCATCGAAATCGGTCAGGCCGCCTGCGATATTGGCGGGCAAGCCCGTGATTGAATCCTTGCTGCTCAACCTTGGAAGCCGTGATGTGCTGTCGGCCGAGGAGGAAAGCCATCTCAGAGCGATTATCGTCAAAGACAGGTATTTTGCTGCCGGAGAGGATCTCGTCTCCGAAGGAAGCCGGCCTGGCCATAGCACGCTGCTGCTCGATGGTTTTGCCGCGCGCTACAAGGTGATGGCCGATGGCAGCCGACAGATCACCGCACTGCATGTTGCCGGCGATTTTGTCGATTTGCACGCTTTCCCGATCAAGAAGATGGATCACGGCATCGTGGCCCTGTCGTCCTGCCATGTCGCCTTTGCCGATCACGCCGACCTCAGGGCAATCACCGAGCGCATGCCGCATTTGACCCGGCTGCTCTGGCTCGACACGCTGGTCGATGGTGCCATCCATCGGGAATGGATCGTCGCCATGGGCCGGCGCTCCAAACGCGCCCATATCGCTCATCTCGTCTGCGAACTCTTCGTGCGGCTGCAGGTGGTGAAGCGGACGCGCGGCGCAAGCTTCCAGTTTCCGTTGACGCAGATCGAGATGGCCGACGTGCTCGGCGTTTCCGTCGTCCATCTCAACAAGACGCTGCAGGCGCTGCGGCGGGAGGGTGTGTTCACCTGGGAAAACCGGACGATCACCATCGTCGACTGGGAGCGCCTGCAGGAAATTGCCGAATTCGATCCCGGCTATCTCAGCATCTCCAGGGAGCCGCGCTAAGACCGAGGTATCACACAATCCGGTGACACCAGCTCATTGCGATTGACAATTCGTCCATTCGGGCAGAACACCGCTCCGATCCTCTTGAAAACTCTTATGAAGGCTGGCGCGACCGTGGCCGGCCGGTGACATCGCAATGGACATATCCCAAGGACCGGGGAGCGTTCTTCGCCACCCCGGCTATCTGAACTTCGCTGCCTCCCGCGTTTTTTCCTCGCTTTCCTTCCAGTCCATTGGCATCGCCATGGGATGGATGATCTACGATCAGACGCACAGCGCCTTTGCGCTCGGCCTCGTCGGCTTCTGCCAGTTCCTGCCGATGGCGGTGCTGACCTTCGTCGTCGGCCATGTCGCCGACCGGTTCGACCGGCGGCGCATCGGTCTCGTCTGCCAGTTGATCGAGGCGGTGACGGCGCTGGTTCTGGCGATCGCCACCTGGCAGCAATGGCTGACGCCGGCCGGCATCCTGGCCGCCGTCACGGTGCTCGGCGCCGTCGTCGCCTTCGAGCGGCCGACCATGGCGGCGCTGCTGCCGAATATCGTGCCGGCCTCGATGCTGCAGAAGGCGGTCGCCACCTCAACCTCGATGATGCAGACGGCGCTGATCATTGGCCCGTCGCTCGGCGGCCTGCTCTACGGCCTGAACCCTGTCGCGCCCTTTGCCATCGCGGCGCTGCTGTTTGCCGTTGCGAGCTTCAACGTCATCTCGATCCGCATGCAGTGGGCGCCTGCCAGGCGCGAGCCGGTGACATTAGCCTCGGTCTTTGCCGGCGTCTCCTTCATCCGCAGCCGGCCCGTCATGCTCGGCACCATCTCGCTCGATCTCTTCGCGGTGCTGCTCGGCGGCGCCACCGCGCTGCTGCCGATGTTTGCCAGGGATATCCTGCATGCCGGCCCGTGGGAGCTCGGCCTGCTGCGCGCCGCGCCGGCGATCGGCGCGCTCGCCATGTCGATCGTGCTTGCCCGCCGGCCGCTCGAGAGCAATGTCGGGCGCAAGATGCTTGTCGCCGTCGCGGTGTTCGGCGTCGCCACCATCGTCTTCTCGCTGTCCACCAATATCGTGCTTTCGGTCGCCGCACTGCTTGTCGTCGGCGCCTCCGATACGGTGAGCGTCGTCGTGCGCAGTTCGCTGGTGCAGCTCCTGACGCCGGACGAGATGCGCGGCCGCGTCAGTGCCGTCAACTCGCTGTTCATCGGCACCTCCAACCAGCTCGGCGAATTCGAATCCGGTATGATGGCGGCCGTGCTCGGACCGGTCGCCACCGGTCTCGTCGGCGGGCTCGGGACCATCGTCGTCGTGCTCTTGTGGATGCGGCTTTTCCCCGATCTCACCAAGGTCAAGACGCTGCAAGGCTGAAACATGCACGCCGCGTTGAAAGTGGAAGACGGTCCCGCTAGGGTCCGCGCGAACCATTAACCGGCGGGGGCCGCGCGTGACGAAAACTTTTCTAACCTATGCAATGGCGGCGGTTTTCGCCTTGGCGCCGGCCGCCGCGCTGGCCGAATGGCAGGCGATCGAAGAGGTGCGGCCCTATTCGATCTCCGGCAAGACGGGCGCCGAGCTCTACGAATCGATCGGGGCGCGGGGCCCCAAGGCCGGGGTCACCGGCCGGGTGATCGCGCATACGACCTTCAAGCTGACCTGGACCCGGAAATACGAACCGCAGGGCAATGCCTGCGTGATCACGACCAACCGGCCAAAGCTCATCATCACCTATACGCTGCCGAAACCGGCGGCTGCACTGCCGGCGGCCGTCGAGAGCAGTTGGGAGAGTTTTATATCAGGCGTTGCGGCCCATGAGCGGGTGCATGGTGAAACCATCAAGGAGATGGTCAAGGAGATCGAGGCGACGAGCATCGGCCTCACCGTTGCCGACGACCCCGACTGCAAGAAGATCCGGATCGAGCTCACCCGCCGCCTCGGCGAGATCTCCGCGAAGCAGCGCCAGCGCGGCCGCGACTTCGACAAGATCGAAATGGGGGACGGCGGCAATATCCAGCAGCTCATCCTCAAGCTGGTGAATGGGCCCTGATTGCCTGAAAGAGGCTCCCGGCGCTTCATCCCTGGACCGGCCCGGCCGGCTTCCTATCTCCTCCGCAATCACAGACACGCGAGAGGAGGAGTGCAATGTCCTATGTCGATGGTTTCATCGTCGCGGTACCGAAGGAAAATGTCGAGGCCTATAAGAAATTCTCGACCTTCGCGGGCACGATCTGGAAGGAATATGGCGCGCTCGAATATGTCGAATGCATCGGTGACGACGTGCCCTATGGCGAGCTGACCTCCTTTCCCCGCGCCGTGCAGGCGAAGGAGGACGAGGTGGTGGTGTTTTCCTGGATCGTCTACGGCTCGCGCCAGGAACGTGACGATATCAATGCCAAGGTGATGGACGATCCGAGGCTCAAGGGCGACCAATGGCAGATGCCGTTCGACGGCAAGCGGATGATCTATGGCGGCTTCGAGACGCTGATCAAGCTCTGACGCGGTGTTCAGCGTTGACTTGTCGGTCATGGCGCGCCAACTCGCGGCGATACGATTCCGAGATGGGAGAGCGCCTTGCCCCAAACGATCCTTACCCTGCCCACACGCGGACAGGGCCTTTACGAATTCACCGACCAGGCGGAGGCCTTCGTCAACGCCGCGGGGCCGGAGGAGGGGCTGCTCACCGTCTTCGTGCGCCACACATCCTGTTCGCTGCTGATCCAGGAAAATGCCGATCCCGATGTGCGCACCGACCTTCTTTCCTTTTTCCGCCGCCTGGTGCCGCCGGCCTCCGATGCCTCGATGGGCTGGGTCGTGCACAGGGCCGAGGGGCCGGACGATATGCCGGCGCATATCAAGGCGGCGCTGACTCAGGTCTCGATCGGTATTCCAGTCGCGCGCGGCCGGCTGATGCTCGGCACCTGGCAAGGCCTCTATCTCTTCGAACATCGGGACCGCCCGCACCGGCGCGAAATCGTGCTGCATCTCGGCGCCTGAGAGGATCAATCCTTCTGAACGCAAACTGAATGTGCGGTTCGAACACCGTTCAGTTTGCCGCGGTTACTGTCGAGACAATCCCTGAAGGGAGAGTCGCAAAGACAAGAACAAACCGACGGAGATACTCATGACGCATTTCCTCACCAAGGCTTGCCTCGCCGCAGTGCTCGCCCTCGGCGCCGTTCCGGCCACCGTTTCCACGGCAGCCGCGGGACCGCAGACGAACTTCGTCGTCGAGGCGCAATACCATCGGCCGATCCGCGGCTGCTCGCCGATGCATGCCGTGAACAAGGCGCGTGATTACGGCCTGCGGAGAGCGCATGTCACCCGTATGTCGCCGCGCGTCGTCGTCGTTGCCGGGCGCGACCGTCGCGGCTGGGACAGAATGGTCTTCGCCAATGTCCGCGGCTGCCCGCTGATCCGCCGCTAAGATATTAAGGCGGCAAGCGCCGACGAGCCCTGCCGCCGTTTTGCCTTGACTGCGCCACTTTCCGCCGTCTCTTCTCTAATCCGTATGAGTGATTCCCAATGACGCTTCGGCGTGATGCGGGGGGAGCGCGGCTCGACCGCACCGACTATAGAACGAAAGGTTTTTCGATGATGCAGTTTTTGGCAAAGGCGGGTCTTGCCGTCATGCTGACAGCCGGCACGCTTGCCGGCACGGTGGCGCCTGCCGCCGCCCAGTTGAATATCATTATCGGCGATCAGGACCGTGATGCGCCGCGGGACTACCGCCGTCCGCTTCCGCCGCCGGGCTTCGAACGTCGCGGCCGCGGCTGCGATCCGCGTCTTGCCGAAGATATGGCCCGCGACTACGGCTTCCGCCGCGCGCGCGTCGTCGATATCACCCCGCGCCGCGTCATCGTCCAGGGCTGGACACGTCGCGGCCCCGGCGAGATGAGCTTCGGCAACGTCCGCGGTTGCCCCGCGCTGCGCCGCGGATATCAATAGAATACCGCCTGCACGTCTAAACGACGTGCGCCGCTGCAAAAGCCGCCTTTGCCGGTCTCCCGATCGGCAAGGGCGGTTTTCTCTTTTGGGATTGGTTTGCGCTCGGTTTGACTGCGCTCTTTCTTCCGGCATTGTCCCGGGCTGTACCAATGCAAAACCCCTCCCCAACCGCTCCCCACAAGGGGGAGGGGCTAAGCTCTGGTCCCCGGCGGCGATCAAAAGCAGAGGTTTTGCCGGCTGTTTCCGTTCTACGGATTGCGACGATAGAGGTTATGTGAAGCGGTGCGCCACGTTAGCCCCTCCCCCTTGTGGGGAGGGGTCTTGGGTAGCAGCTGGCGCGAACAGCATCGACACGCGGCGCCTCCATTTTACTGCTCGATTGCGAAAGTCACGGTGACGCTGACATTGTAATTGTTCTCGCCGCTCTGGACGGGAACGGCAGAATCCCCGGCCTCCTTCATCATCGTGGCGCGATAGACCGGCTGCGGCATGGCGCGCGGCACATTCTCGTTGATTTCGATGATGCGGCCGAGTTTGACGCCGGCGGCTTCGCTCAGCGTCTTCGCCTTCTTGACCGCCTCGGCGACGGCGTTCTTGCGTGCCTCTTCGATCGCCGCTTCCGGCTTGTCGTTGGTGAACTGGATGTCGCCGCCCTGGTTGATGCCGAGCGTGACGGATTGGTCGATGACCTGGCCGAGCTTGGCGAGATCGCGCAGCCTAACGGTGACCGAATTGATCGTCTGGTAGCCGATCAGCTGCGGCTGCTGCTGCTGGCCGTCGACCGGCTGCGGATAATTATATTGCGGCTGGATGGAAAAGCCGGAAGTCTGCAGATCGCGCTCGGCAATGCCGCCGTCCTTCAGCGCCTTCAGCACCTCGTTCATCGCCTTGTTGTTCTCATCGAGGGCTTCGCGGGCGGTCTTTGCCTGCTTGACGACGGCGAGATTGACGATGGCCATATCCGGAGCCACGGCCGATTCGCCATCGCCCGTCACCGAAATCACCGCCTCGCGCGGTTTTGCCTCCTGCGCCAAAACAGGCGCTGCGCTGCCAAGCGGCAGGGCCAGAAGGGCAGTCATCAGAAGTGTCTTGGAAAGAATCGGCGCCATGTTTCATTCCCTAGTTGTCGTTTCCCGGATGAACTTTCTGTCGGTTGATTGTGAAGCTATTGCGGCGGAGAAGATAGGCGCATGCGCATCGCGAGAAAAATGTCTGAGATGCCTGCGTTGGAGTTTGCGCCGGAAGGGCGTCGGCTGATCCTTAAAAGCTGAAAACGGCTGGACCGGAACCGATGGGTCGCTATCCTACGGCGATCATCGATGATGAGGAAACCATGTTCGAAACCCTTGATCCCGTTCCGCCTGAGATCGCAACTGCGATTTCCGACGGCCTGACTGCCTTCAACGAGAGCGCTGAGATCAGACGTGAGGCGTTCGCCATCGTCTGGCAAGAGAATGGAGGGCTTACTGCCGGAATAACGGCGTCCGTTTCCTTCTCGATTCTTTTCATCGGCAATCTGTGGGTGGCAAAATCGCTGCGGTTGAGCGGCATCGGCACGAAGTTGATGGCGGCGGCGGAAGAAGAAGGGCGCCGCCGCGCCGCTGTAACGGCCTGCGTCGACACGCTCTCGACCCAGGCGCCGGACTTTTACCCGAAACTTGGATATGTCGAATTCGGCAGGATCAGCGGGCACGCCGCAGGCCGGCCTGTCGACCGGATCTGGTTCCGCAAGGAACTCTCCGTCGCAGCCTGATCAGGACCGCTGGCATGACCGATGCCGGCGAACGTGCGCTAGAGATCGGCGTGCTCGATTCCATCATCTGGCTCGATAGGTGTGGCCGCGGCACACCGGTAAAGCTGCAAGCAAACAATTGCATAAACCAACGTGGCGAGGCGACCGCTTCCCAAATCCCGCAAACCTGATAGCAAATATGGCGGGTTAAGGAACAAGCGGCGGCCGCAGAGCACACGGTGTGGCCGGCAAGGGGGCAGCATGCGATTCATGGCAATTCTTTCGATCAGCCTCACCATCGGTCTGGCGGGGTGCTCTCAAGTGGCGGAAAAGGCTGAGAACGCCGCCAACCGCTCTTACACCAGCTATGCGCTGGGCAAACCCTATGCGGAGATCGCCAATCTCGGCCAGTCGCCGATGGCGCGGCTTTCCGGTTCCGAAGCGACCTTCGGGCCGATGATCGGCGCGACGCCATTGAAAAACGGCATGACGATCTACCGGCATATGGCGCCGGCCGCCAGGACCGAGACCGGCACGAATTTCGCCGGCCTGGTCGGCAGGTCCACCGTTTCTGAGAATAACCGGCTTTCCTATTTCCTGGTGGGCGCCGACGGGATCGTCAAGGATTGGGCCACGGGCTCCGTGCAGGGCAGCGCCAGCGACTGCGTGCAATATATCGGCGGCATCATCAATCGCTGCAACGACATGCGGCAGCTCCAGGCCTCGCTCGCGCTCTATGATATCAGGGTGGCGACCAAGGGCGGCCACCCGATTTCCAGCTGGGGCGAACCGGCTGCACCTGTCGTGAACTGAGGAGGAGGGCCGGCCGGGATAAGGTCGTTTGCCTTACCCGGTGGTCAGCGGAGGCGTTGGCGACTAGGCGCCGAAATCATCCATGAAGGATGGATGGATGGCGGGCTTACGTTCTTCGCGCGCGTCGCGAAAACGCTGGGGAACAGCGCCGAGACCGCTGACGAAACGGCTCAGGAGCCGGCGATTGAAAAGTTTCTGTATGGCACTCATAGCAGTTCACTCATTCTTTTTTTTGTTAGCCGGCAGCATATATTTTGCTCAACCTGCCATAACAATGGGCAATTTTGCATGACAGTTATGTGACGGTGCATGGGCTTGAAAAGATCGGCGGAAAGACGATCACTTTAGCGTTACGAGAGGCCGCCGAGAGCAGTCGATTGGCATCAATCAATGCCTGCATTCGCTGTGGCGTGGTAGATTGCTTGGCCGGGGCAAAGCCATGCCCCTGCGAAGGAGAACCTCAGATGAGCCGATTTTTCGCACTTATCGCGACCGGAACGCTGATCAGCCTCGCCACGATCATTTCGGCCTGCACGTCCACCAGCCTCGATCAGACTTCGTCGATCGGAGGCGATTACTATTACGAAAGTCAGCCGCTCAATCCAGCCTGTGGAGGCGGATTCAGGCCTAGCGATGGGCGGTCTTGTAGTTACTAGAAAAGAGGGCTGATCAGCACGACGCCGTGGGACAAGTCAGCGAGTGCTGTCATCGCGCGGAAGCCGATGTTTGACTCAACATCGTCCGTATGGCCCGCTCGATGAGCGGCTAGACCGAGCGAACGGAATTTCCACAGGTCCAAATTGCGGCTGGGCGATTGCGACCAGCTGTCTGCGGCCGGCCGAAATAGCCACTCTATTAGGAACCGCCCGCCGCCGAGACAGTCGGATCTCCGGCTTGGAACCTCACGCAATCGACATCACCGCTTTGGACTTCTGCTTGGCGTCTAAAGTGATCAGTCAGTGAAGCCCTTGCAGTCTGTTTCGCCGCTCTGCCAGCAGTTCATGTTGAACCAAATTCCTGGCATTGTCCGAAAGACCATTCGGCCCCAAGAGCCCAAGTTCGGTAAACCGCGCTTCGATTTCCTTAGGAATGCTATCCGCTTCGTGTTGGCAAAGGCGCACAAGCCACTTCCATTCGTCGCTAGTCATATCCCTGTGAACGACCATGAATAGTTACCCTCCCGAGAACAATGACATCCATTAATAACTACCACAATCGCGATCAAAAGGCAGGTAGCTCGACGATCAGGCTGACGCACGAACGCGAAATTTCCGATCATTCTCGGTAAGTCTCCATAGCCGATAGTTGGCAACGGTGGCGCATACTTCTTGTCGCAGTCCCGCGTGCGATCTTGCAACGAAATATAGAAGTCTGTTTGCGCGGAAGAAAAGCCACATCCCCCGAGGGAGAAGCTCAGATGAACCGATTTTTCGCCTCTATCGCGACCGGCCTGATCAGCCTTGCCACGATCACTTCGGCCTGCGCCTCGTCCGGAAGTCTCGATCAGACTTTATCGATCGCCGGTTACTATCAGGAAAGTCGCCCACTCAACCCAGCCCATGCGGATTGGTTCACTCTGTAATCTCTACAGGCTTGATATAAGTATGTGTGAGATAGCGGCGTTCTCGCCGCCTGATAAATCAAGGCAGAGGTCTGCGGCTTCCAAAAATCTTGGCAACTATTGAAGCTTGGCTCTGTAACGCTGATCGTTTGCCACATGCACCCTTTGAGCCCTTCTGCCCGGCGTCTGGCTGCTGCTACAGCCATGCCCCTTCCAAGGGGAAGTTCAGACGAACCGATTTTTCGCCTTTATCGCGACCGGAACGCTGATCAGCCTTGCCACGATCACTTCGGCCTGCGCCTCGTCCGGAAGTCTCGATCAGACTTCATCGATCGGCGGCGGCTACTATCATGAGGGTCGCCCACTGAACCCGGCCTGCGCGGACGGGTTTAGACCCAGCGACGGGCGGTTCTGCAGTTATTAGCGGGCGCGATACTTGCCATGCCCACTTTGGCGCATATGTTTTCTACCCTATAGTTTTGCGAGTGTGTCTTTAGCGTTACCGCTATTTGTTGAGTTGGGCCGTATCTAGTATGTTGCAATACATGGGGGTAAACGAAAATGAAGCTAACGATCGCCACCACTTTACTAGCACTTGTCGCAACGAGCGCGTTTGCAGCGGATGCCGTGCAGGACGTCCCGGCCGCACCTGTTGCGGCTGCGCCAGCTTTCAGCTGGTCAGGCCCGTATCTTGGTATCGATGGCGGCGCCAGTTGGCTGAACGGTGACTTCAGCGTCGGCGGCGCCAGCGATTCTCAGGATTTCAACGGCGGCGTCTTTGGTGGATTTGCGGGTTACAATTTCCAGTTCGACAACAACATCGTTGTCGGTATCGAGGGCAACCTCGAATACAACTGGAACGAAGAGGAAGCGCTGGGGGCGGACGTTGGGACCGATTGGGTCGGCGCTGTGCGTGGTCGTGTCGGCTACGCCTTTGACAGAGCGCTGCTTTATGGCGCAGCTGGATGGACCGCCACGCGTGGATACGTGGACCTGCCCGGATTCGACAAGGAAACGGAGACCTTCAACGGTTACACTGTCGGCGCTGGTGTCGACTTTGCCATCACCAACAACATCTTCGCCCGTGGAGAGTACCGGTATAACGACTTCGGCAAGAAGGACATTCTCGGCGTTGATGTCGACCTCGACCAGCACGAACTCAAGTTCGGAATCGGCGTGAAGTTCTAAGAACCGTCCGTCGAGCAGCAGTAGAAAAGCCCCACAAAAAAGCAGGGCTTTTTCTGCGTTTCATGGCAACGACGTCATTTGATGCAGCTCGCTGCGGTGGATGCCAAGATGAATTCAACTCTCGCGCGCCGAGCGAACGGCACCTGATGCAGAGGGTGGAATGATAAAGCATCGCGGGCCTTGGAAACAGGCCCGCGACGCTTTCAAGTTATTGGATGACCTCAATCACCGCGCGGGTCTTCGGATTGACGAGCACGCGCTTTTTGTTGACGACCACATAACCGTAATCAGGTTGATCAGGGATTGTGTGGATCTCGACCGTGTCGGGAAGCGCCGTACCGACTACCACGTCACCTTCAAAGGTGACGGATGGCGTTTCCTGTTTTTGGACATAGGTCTTGACCTCGCCAGGGACGACGACCGTCGTCGTCTGCGCGACCGCCGCTCCTCCGAGTGACAGAAACAGCGATACCGCAGAGATGACCAGCGCTTTCATGTTATCCTCCCAGGATCTTGAGTGTCCCGGTAAACGCCACCGATAAGATATAGTTCCTCCGCTACACGGAATGCCTGTGGGCATGTTTAAATAGTCACATCCACTTTCCGGGTCAGATTGAAGCGTTCTGCAGGCGCAGGTTTTCGCCATCCCTCTTGGTACGTCCGAGCTCGCGGAATAACGCTCGCTACTGCGTCGGGAAGCGGCTCAGCATCCGGTCGTGGACATTCTCCTCGCCGACGATCATCGCCGCAAGCGAGATGGCTTTGTCGCGGTCTGCGGCTTTCGTGATATAGCCTTCGAGCAGGACGACAGGGCCGAGCATCCGGATCTCGATGGCGCTGTTGTCGATGTCCGGATCTGCGGACAGGGCTGCCTCGATGGTTGCGATCGTCGATGCTGAACTGTGGCCTTGCGAGCAGCGCTCTTCGTGGCTGTAGTTGTCGGGGCCGAACTTCATAGTCTCCTCCTGATCCGCCCTCCACGGATCTTCAACATGCCTCAAGGCTAATATGAACAGTAGGGCCTGGAGTTGCCAGTCCGACTTAAGTCCGCCTTTCTCTCGGCATCATCCGCTTTAGATGCTCTCCAGCCCTGTTGAAGGGCGCCAGATTGTCGATCCATATGGGGAATGAATAGCAATGCAAACGGTCGGAATAGCGGACTGGCATACAAGTGAAGACTTCGCACCGCTGGGCCGTTCATCGAAGGTTAATGCTTGTTAACCCAGGTTCGCAGCCTGAAAGGATGCGCCGATGAAGATGCTTTTTTCGTCACTCGCAGCCATAGTGTTGGCTGCATCTTTCGCTCTGCCGCTAAACGCCACGCCGCTCATGGTGCCGAACGCAGTACATGTGCACACCGGCGACGTCGAGCAGGTCAAACACCGGAAACATCATAAATGGTACGCGGATCGCCACTGGAAACGGCGACACGCCTACCGCGACTGCAGGTATTACGGCTCGTGCTACCGTCAGCGGTATTACGGCCATCGCGACTATTACGGCTACCGCGACGATTACCCCTATCGCCGTCGGTCAGGTGTGACCGTGTACTTTGATTTTTAGTCGGCATTGCCGCGGACACCAACCCTAGCGCCAGCGCGCCGTCGGCATCACCGGCCGGCGGCTTTTCCGCCTTTTGCCGTTGTCGTCAAGAGTGCCGATGAACAGCACCTTCATCCATCCCCGAAAGAAACGCGTGCGCCATCGGGGCGCACCGGCTTCGTTCGGAGATGGACATGCATCACAAGAGAAAGCGCCCGCGGAAAGCCGCCTGCGGGCTGTGCAAGCCGCATGAAACTAGTGGCAATTGCCCGCGGCATAAAAACATGCAGGTGGGCAACCTGCGGCGCTACCTGTCGGGATCCGACCAGCTCCACTGCGAGGAGATCAAGATGTCGAGTAGGGATGGGAGCTATCAGCAGTAGTCAGCGATTTTTGGATGGACGACGACTCAACAGGCAGACTGTACACCCGCGCGGCTCGTCGTACGAAATTGGCGGGCGCGAGCGCAAAGCTGCTTCTGCCGGATCGAAACGAGACCAAAAGTATCCCGCTTGGCGGTTCAAGTTTTGAAAAGTGGGACCTAGAATACAAAGATCAGCAGGAAAAACAGGAGCCTGCAGAAAACGTTGGTGGGCCCGGAGGGACTCGAACCCCCAACCAAGCGGTTATGAGCCGCCGGCTCTAACCATTGAGCTACAGGCCCTTGGTGCCGGAGGCCGGCACCTGGATGCCGGGGCAATGGTTCCCGCAGCATCGGTTCGCTCTAGCCCAAATTGCAGGGAGCCACAAGCGGGCAGGGCAAGATCTGTGGATGAGGCCGATTTCGCGGGCAAAAGCACTGGAACCTTCCAGGGCGGAAGACACTTATTCGAATCATATCCCGCATGAAAAGGTCGATTGCTGATGGTGGCTCTGAACAGTGCCGTGGTGCTCATCGTGGAGGACGAACCGGTGATCCGGTTCAATGTGCTCGATGTGCTGGAGGATATCGGCCATGTGGCGCTGGAGGCGGCGAATGCCGATGAGGCGCTGGTGGTGCTGAAGGGCCGGCAGGATGTCGATATTCTGTTCACCGACGTCAACATGGCCGGTTCGATGGACGGTCTCCAACTTGCCAAGCGGGTGCGGGCGATGCGGCCGAACATCGGCATCATCATCACATCGGGCATGGTGCGGCTCGACCCCATGGCGCTGCCCGCCAATGCCGCCTTCCTGCCGAAGCCCTATATGCACGACGCACTGATCTCGACGATCGATTCCCTGATGACGTGACTGGATTGCCTGATGACATGACAGGGGCGCGCAGCCGCAAAACGGGGACTGGTTTTGCGGCTGCGCGCGAGGCGCCGGGAGACATGCTCGTCTTCGGGTGCAGCGGAGGGGGTCGCGCCCTCAGCCGAAGCTGCTCTTCAGCGCCTCGTTCTCGTGATGAGCCTTCTTTTCGTAGATCGTGAACAGCGCCATCGAGAGGAGATAGGAGAGGAAGGGATCGCCTATTTGCGTGGCGATGTCGCGGGATGCGAGAACATGGCGCTCCAGCATGCCGATGTCTTTCTGCGTAGCGGTTTCAACGATGCGTTTCATGCTGCCATCTCCAGGAATTGCGTCACGACCGAACGAGCCGGCACGTGTCTGATATAAAGGGGTAGGGTCAGGCCGAGGGCGGCGCGCATCTTGCGCAGCACGCGGTCCGACACTTCGAAGGCGCCGCAGCAGACGGGATACTTGCCGTAGCCGTCTGCGCGGCCGAGTTCTTCCACTTCGGCGCCCGCACGTTTGTAGACGCGCTTGAGATAGGGCTCGTAGTTGGAAATCATCGTATGGATGCCGTGATCGAGCGCGCATTCGCAAAGCGCAAGCAGCATCATCGAGAAGGCGCGGCCGGCATCGATATGGGGGAAATCAGTGGCGATCGCCTCCTCGTCGATGCACATGCGCGTGCCCTCCCAGATGCCGGGGGCGATGAGATCGGCGGCATCGGGGAACGTCTCGCGGAAGACGTCGTAGAGAAGGGTCGGGCCGGTGGTCGGCATCAGGCGCATGCCGCCGTAAAGGCGGGTGCGGCTGTCGTTGCACCAGACGAGATAGGCGGGAGCCAGCGAATCGTAGCTGTCGCGTTCGTAAGGGCCGACGACGGGAACGTCCCAGCCGAGCGTATCGGCGAACACCTTCTTGCGCAGGCGAAACATCTGATCGAGTACGGCAGCGTATTTCTGATACTCATGTGCCTGAATGATAACGAACATTTTGCCCTCCAGCGTTTGCAAGTCCGTGGAAAGCAGAATGGTTCAGGCAGGCCGGATCGGAAATTCCCTCAGATGGGCCCCCTCAAATGAGGGGATTAGCCCAAAAGTATGATGAGTCGAGTCAGGTGCAACCGCGGCGCGGCAAGGACCCGACGCTCCGGCTTTGTTAATCGAGGCATCGTGCTTTCCGAAAACTGATTTGATTTTCGGGCCGATGCTAGGGATTGATGATGCGCAATTGCACGGCCCGCGAGGCGGCGGCCGAGATCGTGGCGCAGCCGAGCTTGAAGCGGGCGGTCTTCAGGTAATCGCGCGTGGTGTGCTCGGATATGCCCAATATGACCGAGATATCCTTGTAATCCTTGCCGAGCGCCGTCCAGTGCAGACACTCGATTTCGCGGGGCGACAATGCCGGCACCGGATCGTTCTCGCCGTGCAGCTCATAGACGGCCTTGCGATGAATCAGATGGGCGATCTCGATCCATTCGTTGCGGCAGCGGCGGACGAGCTCGGCCCATTCGTCGGTCGGTAAGCGGGCATTCACCGATAGAAGCGCGCGGCGCTGCGCCTTGTCGGCGACGGGAATGGAGTAGCCGTTGCCGCCGATGCCGTGCTTCTGGGCGTCGACCAGCATGGCATAGGCCTCCGGCGTCGGCTCGACCTCGCTCCAGTCGAAGGGCAGTTGGCGTTCGAAGCCCTGCTTGACGATCGGGTCGACCTTCACATAACTGTTCAGGAGATAGCGGGAGACCCAGGCATCCGGATAGGTGGTGCGCACGAAGGGCGAATCGATCTTGCTCGCGATCGTCTGGGCGAGATGGTACGTGACGAAATCGAGGCCATATTCAGCCTGGAGAATGCGGATGGCGGCATCCACATTGACCGCGGCCTTGATCTGCTCGAATGCGGGTTCGAACTTTTCGCTATAGGTATTCTCGATCATTTCCACTGCCCCATTCCCTCAATCCTACCGTGAGGACCGTCACAAATACAAGGCATCCCCACATATGCGGGGAATGACAATCCGGGCTTCGTCTGCTAGCGCCTATCCACGAGGAGACCTCATATGGACAGCAAGAGACCATTCGAGATTGCCGAATGCCAACAGGCCGCCAAGGGCCTGAAATCCAGTTGGCAGGACATGGCGGGCTCCGAAGCGCTGATCCGCGCCCTCGTTGCCGAACGCAACGGCGACACCCCGCTGGCGCTGTTCTGGACCGAGGTCCACCGGGCGCTTTGCAAGGAACACAACGTCTTCTGACATGGCCCGCCCCCGCGGGTTTCTGGCTTTTCCCCGATATAAACAGGATCGACCGGGCCCCGGAATCGACGCCGCGGCGCCCCTGGCGGCGCGTGAATCGGTGCTCGCGAACGAACACGTTTCAGTCTCATCCGTTTCCGATTTTGCACAGAGAGTGTCGAGCGGCAATGTCGCGGGCGGGTGGACGCGAAGCACTTATCCAATGTTTTATGCAGATATGCTTGATGAAGCGTCTCCAGCGGGAGCAGGGACGTTGGCGGAGACGGTTTCACTGTGCCATTGCTGCCAGGCGGCAGGGGCCATCACCCGCCCCCGTCCTTCGAGGCTCCGGCCTGTGGCCTGCGCGCCTCAGGATGAGGGCTGATTGTGGTGCCTGCCGCCTGGGATAACTTGCGAGCTTCCCGTTGAGCCGGGCTGCCACCTCTTTCCAGCCTCATCCTGAGGTGCCCCGTAAGGGGCCTCGAAGGACGGGGCTGGCCGCTGCGCTCCGCTTTCGGTGACGCAAGCCGCGCCCTCTCTCCGCCCTCATCCTGAGGCGCCCCGCAGGGGCCTCGAAGGACGAGGCCGGCCACCGATCACACGCGCTCACTTGGCCTCGATCGGCCCGCGTTTCGACAAATCAGGCAAAGCTCCATAATCCATGGCGATCAACGCCTCCTTCTTGCGGCGCGACCAACCCTTGATCTGGCGCTCGCGGGCGATGGCGTCGATAATGCGGTCGTAGGTTTCGGTAAAGACGAGTTCGACGGGGCGGCGCTTGGTGGTGTAGCCGTCATAGGTGCCGGCATTGTGCTCCCAGACACGCGCCTCGACCTCCTGCTTGGTCAGCCCGGTATAATAAGAGCCGTCGCTGCAGCGGAGGATATAGACGGTAACGTCCAAGATGGGGGACTACCATGCGGAGTGAATGGGCAGCAATCGGGCGGCGTTGGAATGCTCCAGCCACCGCCCCCGTTAGGCTCCGGCCTTCGGTCTGAGCGCCTCAGGACGAGGGCTAGTTGTGGTACCGCGTGGCTGATGGGCGATCAGTGTGCTGTGAGGCAAGCGGCGCCCTCTCCCGCCCTCATCCTGAGGTGCCCCGCAGGGGCCTCGAAGGACGAGGCCGGCCACCGGAGTTTCCTCCGGCAACGGGCTCATCGATATTCCGTGAATTGCCGAGATGGGCTCAGCCGACCTTTGTCGAAGGGTTGACCCAGCCGTCGCGCGGCACCTCGGGCCGTTGCGCCTTCGGGCGAAACTTCACCAGCACCTCGCGCCCATCGGAAGAGGCCCGCGTTCGCTCCAGTTCATCGCGCTCGGCAACGGCCTGGCGCCAGTGTTCATCATCACGGCCGTGCGGGCGGCCCTGTTCTTCCCAGATCGCGTAAGCTCTTTTGCTGATCCATTCGTGACGTCGGCTGCTCATCTATCCAGTCCATTCTCTAAAAGCGTTATTCGGCAATTTTGTCCTGCAAAACCGGCGAACGGCGCTTGGCCGCCATGAGCAGGTCGAGCTCGATCGAAGAGGGCCCAAACCGGGTGAAGAGGCTCTCCGCCTGTTCCCCTCCCAGGCCATATTTGGAGGCGAATTCGTCAAGGCTATAGGGGCGGCCGCGCAGAATTCTGCTTCGGCGCTCCGGCTCACGGATTTGCGTCATTGGATTACCCCAGACTGATTTGCGAATTGTGAGAACAAAACAAATTACAGCGGCAAAAGTTCCGTGAATTTCCTGGGTTTTTTCCTCCGATCGTGCCGTTCGAAGGCATCTGGATCCGGCGGCATGGATTTTCCAGAACGGTGATCGATGAGAAAATTTCGACTAAAACATGCAAGAATATCAGCGTGTTATGGAATTAGCTTCCAAGATGGCCGATAAATGGGCTTTACCCCGGCGCGTTACTCTATAGAATCAAAGTGTTAATCGGTTCGCAGGGGCAGCAAATCGCTCGTTCCCCGCGTTGGCGCGACCGATACCGGAGGACTTTGGCTTCAACCCATCAAGAGGAGACAGACATGATGAATGCCCTGCCGCCACTTCATGACGGCCACGCGCCGTTTAACCTCCAGCAGCTGTTTCGCGAAGCACTTTACGCCTTCGAGGAATGGGACAGCGAATTGACCGAGCCGATCGTCACGCACGAAGGACGGGTCATCCCCATCAGCTTCGTTTTCGAAGCCATGCGTACGTGCACCGACATCGTGCCGATGAATATCGTCGGCGCGGTCACCGAACGGCTGACCAAGCCGTGGGAAGGCGAAGGCCCGCTCGACCAGATGACTTTCTCGACGGCGGCGCGCGTCATGCGCGTGCTGGTGCGCAAGCGCCTTCTTGCCAACGGCACGGCCGATCTCGTCGCTGTTTCGGCCCACGCGGCCGAAGACCAGAGCCGCGACTGACAAAGTGAGGATCGCGGCCATGGCTGCGATCCTTTTCCGCTTGCCGGCGGAACCTCGCTCATTCCCAGCCGTTTAATTCGGCATGCACAGCCCGCCGCCAGAGACGGGCGAGGAATGAATGCCATGCTGAAATCCATCGTTCATGAACTCATCGGCACGCCCAGGCGCGAGCCTGAGCTTCCGCAATCGCTTGAGCAGTTCCGCGACAGGAAGCGGGTGCTGATCATCTTCGCCGACGCGCAGGACGACCGCGCCGACATTCAGGACGAATGGCTGCGCAAGGCGCATATGCGCCTCATCGAGGAGGACGTCGAGGTGTTCAGCATCGCCGGCGGCGGCGCGTTTGCGCTGTTCGACGACGACTGGGACCTCGATGCCGATGATATCCGGGAGCGGCTCCAAGGGCCGCCGTCCGGCGAATTCGGGCTGATCCTGATCGGGCGTGACGGACGGGTGAAGCTGCGCTCCAGCGAGCCGATGAGTGCGGAGGACATCTTCGCGGCCTTCGAGGTGCTGCCGAAGAAGACGCCGTGGTAATATTTGGGATGTCCGTTGAATCGATAGGGCGGGCAGCGAAGGCGGCACCCGCCCTTTTTCAGCTTTAAAGTTCGAAGGCTTCCTTGAGGCCGAGGCTCTTGCGTTCACGCAGGTCGAGGTCGGCCTCGATATGGGCGATGTGATGCAGCATCAGCCGGCAGGCGCGGTCGAGTTCGTCATTTTCGATCGCCGCAATGATGTCGCCGTGTTCGGAATGGCCGCAGCTCGATACGGTCGACTGGCCGTAGAGCGCGATCACCAACGACGAGCGGGCGACGAGCTCTTCCATGAAGCGCTGCATGATCGCATTGCCGGAGATTTCCGCCAGCCTCAGATGGAAATCGCCTGATGCCTTGATCTCGGCGCGCCGTGCCGTCTGGCCGCGCTCGCTCATCAGGCGGCCTTCTTCCAGCAGAAGCTGTTTCAGCTGGCTGATGTCACCGGGTGTCATTCGTGCCGCCGCCTCGCGCAATATGCCAGGTTCGACCAGGCGGCGGGCGGCAAAGATCTGCCGGGCCTCATCGGGCGAGGGGTAGGCGACGAAGGCCCCGCGGTTCTTTTCGACGCTGACGAGGCCTTCATAGGAGAGCGCCTGCAGTGCGGCGCGGGCTAGCGTGCGGCTGACGTTGAAGAGGTTGCCGACATCGTTTTCCGAAAGTTTGGTGCCCGGCGAAAGCCTGCGCTCGACGATTGCCTCGCGAATGGAATCACGGATCAGTTGTGCGCTGGTTTCGGCGGAGTCTTCGGCCTGCGTGGCCTTGGCAACGGATTTCATGAAAATCAATTTCCTGGTGATCGGCAAACCATATCCGGCTTCCCCGAAAAAGTTAAACGGAATTTGTGCTCGAAGCAGCGCGTAAATTGTATACGATCATTTGCATTAATCGCAGACAATAGCCTAAATCATGTGCAGACATCATTGCGCCTATAATTTGCCCACTCGCATCTCTAGCCGTGGACATCCCAGATTCATAAGGGTTTTGGCTCCGCCGCGGAGTTGGCACGGCAGATGCATCGTTTTGTCCGAACAGGGGAAGGCATGATGTCGAAAGCGGCAGAGATCGATATAGTATCTGTTTCTAAGGTCTATGGGGCGACGACCGCGGTCCAGGCGATCAGCTTGAAGATTCCGGCCGGCTCCTATTGCTGCTTCCTCGGGCCGTCGGGCTGCGGCAAGACCTCGACGCTGCGCATGATTGCCGGCCACGAAAGCATCTCGTCGGGCGATATCAGGCTCGGCAATGTCGTCGTCACCGATTTTCCGCCGGCCAGGCGCGGCACGGCGATGATGTTTCAGTCCTATGCGCTGTTCCCGCATCTCGATCTGATCGATAACGTCGCCTTCAGCCTGAAGATGAAAGGCGTCGACAAGGCCGAGCGGCGGGCCAAGGCGCTCGAGATGCTGAAGCTGATGCAGATGGAGCCTTATGCCGACAGGCGCCCGGCCCAGCTTTCCGGCGGCCAGCAGCAGCGTGTGGCGCTGGCGCGCGCGCTGATCACCGATCCGGAGGCGCTGCTGCTCGACGAGCCGCTGTCGGCGCTCGATCCGTTCCTGAAGATCCGCATGCGCGCCGAACTAAAGAAACTACAGAAGTCGCTCGGCATCACCTTCGTGCATGTCACCCACAGCCAGGAAGAGGCGATGGCGCTTGCCGATATCATCGTCATCATGAATGACGGCCGGATCGAGCAGGCGGCAGCCCCGCGCGAGGTCTTCGAGAAGCCGGCAACCGCCTTTGTCGCCCGCTTCATGGGCGATCACAACGTGCTGTCAGGCCGGGTGACCTCAAGCGAGAACGGCGTGCTCGTCATGACGGTGCCGGAGGGGCAGAGCTTTTCCGTGCGCGGGACGGGCAGGGCGGTCGGCGAGCCCGTCGATATCGGCATCCGCACCGACCGGGTGCGGCTGCAGGTGGCAACCGAATGGACGCTCGGCTTCGATGGCGTCGTCTCCAACATCGAATATCGCGGCTCCTCCGTGAAGATCACCGTTCTCGGCGCCGGCAGCGACGACTTCACGGTCATCGCCGACGACAGCGACTATTTCGCTCGGCCGGTTGCCGTCGGCGACGCCGTTTCGCTCAGCTGGGCGCCTGAAGATGCAGTGCTTCTCGGCCGACCTTCCGCATAGACCATCACCATCAAGAACCATGAACCTTCTATATCAAGAAAAGGGGAACTGACATGACGACTGAGACAACATCGACCAAGGCGGAGAAGGGTCTCTCCCGCCGCACGCTGCTGAAGACGGGTGCTGCCGCCGTCGGCGCCATCGCCGGCTCCGGCGCCATCACCGGCTTTCCCACCATCTGGGCGAAGACCAACATCACGCTTCGCCAGTTCGGCACCGGCGTCTCCAACATCAATGCCATTGCCGAGAAGTGCAAAGCCGATCTCGGCATCACGCTGGAGATGACGGCG
The DNA here is from genome assembly GCF_028994275.1 of Rhizobium binxianense. Lineage (NCBI taxonomy): Bacteria > Pseudomonadati > Pseudomonadota > Alphaproteobacteria > Hyphomicrobiales > Rhizobiaceae > Rhizobium > Rhizobium binxianense. The sequence continues at coordinate 2,788,159 of NZ_CP118713.1, read as the reverse complement.
ACCGATTCCGACGCCGCCGCCCAGCGCGCCGTCACCCAGCCCGACAGCTACGACATTGCCGACATCGAATACTGGATCGCCAAGAAGGTGTTTCCAACAGGCGCGCTGCAGCCGATGGACGTCAAGAAGCTGAAATATTACGATAAGATCGTGCCGCTGTTCATCAACGGCAAGCTGAAGGCAGATAGCGTGATTGCCCAGGGCACGGCGCCGCACACGGTCGGCTTCGTTGAGGCGCAAGGTTCCAAGAAGTTCGCCAAGGAGCCGACGCAGTGGATGACGATGGTTCCCACCATCTACAATGCCGATACGCTCGGCATCCGCCCCGACCTCACCGGCCGTCCGATCACCAGCTGGGCCGATATTCTCGATCCGGCTTTCAAGGGCAAGACCGCGATCCTCAACATCCCGTCGATCGGCATCATGGATGCGGCTATGATCATGGAAGCCGCCGGCAAGATCAAATATGCCGACAAGGGCAACATGACGAAGGACGAAATCGACAAGACGATCGACTTCCTGATCAAGACCAAGGGCGACGGCCAGTTCCGCGCTTTCTGGAAGAGCTTCGACGAAAGCGTCAACCTGATGGCCTCGGGCGAAGTCGTCATCCAGTCCATGTGGTCGCCGGCTGTCGCCGCCGTTCGCTCCAAGGGCATCGCCTGCACCTTCCAGCCACTCAAGGAAGGCTACCGCGCCTGGGGCGGCGGCCTCGGCCTTGCCTCGCACCTCAAGGGCGCGCAGCTCGATGCGGCTTACGAATACATCAACTGGTACACGTCAGGCTGGGTCGGCGGCTACCTCAACCGCCAGGGCTACTATTCCGCCTGCATGGAGACCGCCAAGAACTTCATGACGGCAGACGAATGGGGCTACTGGATCGAAGGCAAGGCTGCGACCGGTGACATTCTGTCTCCTGAAGGCAAGGTCATGGAGAAGGCCGGTGCGGTCCGCGACGGCGGTTCCTTCGAAGCCCGCATGGGCGCGGTTGCCTGCTGGAACTCCGTCATGGACGAGGACCGCTACATGGTCCGCCGCTGGAACGAGTTCATCGCGGCCTAAGGCGACTGCCATTTTTCCCCTCCCTAACCCTCCCCACAAGGGGAGGGAGTCCGGAGGCGGTGCGGCAGTGAAACTCCCTCCCCCTCGTGGGGAGGGTTGGGGAGGGGACTTCTCAGTCTCGCTGCCAAAAAGCAAGGTTCGCGGTGGCCCAGGCGCCGCCGCGATTCTCTTCTCCCCAGCAGGGGGCCGAAGGACGGGGCGAGACCAGTGGCTCGACCCAGGCAAAGGTGCCGGCAGGCGTCCCGCCCGACGTAATCAGAACGGAGAAAGCGAATATGGCCACCATCGCGGCGGAAACGGAAGAGGACGGCCATGGCGCGCGCGGCGGGCGTGGACTGAGGCTTTCCCCATCCGCGATCTCCTATCTCCAGGCGACGCCGCTGTTCGTCATCCTCGGCTTCTTCTTCCTGCTGCCGATTGCGATGATATCAGTCGTCAGCTTCTGGGACTATGATTTCGCCGGTCTCTATCCCGATTTTCTCACCATGAACTACACCGATACGCTCGGTTCGTGGGTGACATGGAAGACCTATCTCAACACGCTGAAATTCACCGCCATCGTCTGGTCGCTGACGCTCGTCATCGGATTCTGGGTTGCCTATTTCCTGGCCTTCCACATCCGCAGGACCTCGACGCAGATGATCCTCTTCCTCGTCTGCACCGTGCCGTTCATGACCTCGAACATTATCCGCATGATCTCGTGGATCCCGGTGCTCGGTCGCAACGGCCTTGTCAATTCGGCGCTGATCAAGATGGGCATCATTCCGCAGCCGATCGAATGGCTGCTCTATTCCGATTTCGCCGTCGTGCTCGCCATGGTGCATCTCTATACGCTGTTCATGGTGACGCCGATCTTCAACACGCTGATGCGCATCGACCGGTCGCTGTTCGAGGCGGCGCGCGATGCCGGCGCCTCGGGCTGGCAGGTGCTGTGGAACGTGGTCATTCCGCTCGCCAAACCCGGCATGGCGATCGGTACGATCTTCGTGGTGACACTCGTGATGGCCGACTTTTCGACGGTGCAGGTGATGTCCGGCGGCCAGAGCGCCTCGGTGGCGCTGATGATGAAGAACCAGATGTCGCTGCTGCAATATCCGGCGGCTGCGGCCAACGCCGTGGTGCTGCTCGCCGTCGTGCTTTTGATGGTCGCGGCCATTCTGCGCGTCGTCGACATCCGCAAGGAGCTTTGAGATGAACCACGAAAAACGCGGCCTCGAATTCTACCTGCTGGCGATCTTCTTCTTCATCTTCGTGCTGTTCCTCTACGGCCCGCTTTCGGCGATCCTGATCCTGTCCTTCCAGGGGCCGGATGGCGGCCTGACCTTCCCGATGAACGGCGTTTCCACGCACTGGTTCTTCAACCTGTTCGAGAAGCAGGCGGTCGGCGATTTCGGCGCTTCCTTCCGTCGTTCCTTCACTCTCGGGCTGATGGTGATGGTGGTGACGGTCGTCGTTTCGCTGCTCGCCGGCCTTGCCTTCCGCCGCCGTTTCCCAGGTTCGACCGCGCTGTTCTACGCCACCGTCGCAAGCCTTGTCGTGCCGTCGATCATCATCTCGCTCGGGATCGGCGTCGTCTTCCAGGAGGGAGGGCTGAAGCCCGCCTGGTATTCGTCGGCCTTCGGCGCGCATCTCACCTGGACGCTGCCCTTCGGCGTGCTGATCATGTTTGCCGTCTTCAACCGCTTTTCGCCGGCCTATGAAGAGGCGGCGCGCGACCTCGGCGCCAGCTCCTGGCAGACGTTCCGCCATGTCGTGCTGCCGATGATCGCGCCGAGCCTGATCGGCGTCGGCCTGTTCGGTTTCACGCTTTCCTATGACGAATTCGCGCGCACATTGATGACATCGGGCAGCTACAATACGCTGCCGCTCGAAATCTACGGCATGACGACCAACGTGACGACGCCGGTGCTCTATGCCCTCGGCACGGTGACGACGCTGTTTTCGTTCACCATCATTCTCATCGCGCTCGGCATCATGACGATGCTCAGCCGGCGGCAGGCAAAGATCAACTGATATGCGCATTCTCATCGTCAATCCGAACACCACGGCCTCCATGACTGAGAAGGCCGCGACCGCCGCGCGCGCGGTGGCAGCCGCCGGCACGGAGATCATCGCCGCCACCTCGCGCATGGGGCCGGTTTCCATCGAGGGACATTACGACGGCGCGCTGGCGATCCCCGGTCTGCTCTCAGAACTCAGGGAGCGGCAGGCGGTGGGCTATGACGCGGCTGTTATCGCCTGCTTCGACGATACCGGGCTCGAGGCGGCACGAAGCTTTGCCGATGTGCCGATCCTCGGGCTTTGCGAATCCGCCGTGGTCACGGCGGGCTTCCTGGCGCAGCGCTTCACCGTGGTGACGACGCTGGAGCGGTCACGGGTGCTGATCGACAATCTCGTACGCCGCTACGGCATGGGTGAGCGCGCCAAGGTGCGCGCCTCCGACATCCCGGTGCTGGAGCTGGAAGATGCGGCCTCGGGCGCGATCGGCAAGCTCAGGGCCGAGATCGAGCGGGCGCTTTCAGAAGACGGCGCCGAGGCGATCGTGCTCGGCTGCGCCGGCATGACCGATCTGGCGCGCGAGTTGCAGGAGATCTATGGCGTGCCTGTTGTCGACGGCGTCGCGGCCGCCGTCAAGCAGGCGGAAGCGCTGGTATCGCTCGGGCTTTCCACCAGCAAGCGCGGCTCCTATGCCTCGCCGCTGCCGAAACCTTTTACCGGCGCGATGAACCCCTTCTCGCCGGCTGGGCAGCTCGGCTGACCCATGGCCATTTCCTTCGACTTCACGCAGCTTTCGGAGCGCGAGCGTTACAAGCTGATGATCGGCACGATCATTCCGCGGCCGATCGCGCTGGTGACGACGGTCGATGAGCATGGCCGGATCAACGCCGCACCCTTCAGCTTCTTCAACTGCCTGTCGGCCGATCCGCCGATCCTGGCGATCGGGGTCGAGAACAATGCCGATATGTCGTTCAAGGACACCGGTCACAATATCCGCATGACCGAGGTCTTCACCGTCAACATCGTCTCCTTTGCCATCGCCGAGGCGATGCATGTCTGCGGCGCCAGATATCCGCGCGGCGTCGACGAGCTGAAGGAGGCGGGGTTGACCGCGATGCCGGGCGAGAAGGTGGCTTCGCCCTGGATCGCCGAGGCGCCGGCCGCCTTCGAATGCCGGCGGCATGTGACGCTGGAGCTCGGACGCTCGCGGCAGATCGTCATGGGCGAGATCGTTTATGCGCATTACCGCGACGGCGTCGTCGATCCGGAAAGGCTGCATGTCGATCCGGCCGCGGTCGATGCGATTGCGAGGCTCGGCGGCGACACCTGCGCCACCATCCGCGACCGTTTCGAGATGCTGACGCCGAAGCTCTGACGGGTGGGATAGGCCATAGGTCCAAGTTTTTGCTTTACTTTTTCGGCTCCCGCGCGAATGGTCTGCACGGATTATCGCGGCAGAGGAGCGCTTACCCATGACAATCGAGAACGATCTCAGCCGGATCGCGGAGCAGGAGAAGGCGCTGAGCTTCGACGCTTTCGACCTGACGACGGCATGGCAGCTCGGCAAGCTCCTGCAGGAACTCGCCACCGAGCGCGGCCTCGGCATTGCGATCGATGTGACCCTGCATTCGATGCCGGTCTTTTACGCGGCATTGCCAGGTGTTACGCCCGACAACGTCAACTGGGTCCGCCGCAAGCGCAACATGGTGCTGCGTTATTTCCGCAGCAGCTATGCCTCCGGCCTGAAGCTGCAGAAGGACGGCAAGACGGTTGAGGATAACGGGCTTGATGGCGCCGACTATGCGCCGCATGGCGGCAGTTTTCCGATCAACGTCAAGGGCACCGGCTGCATCGGCGCCGTCACCGTCTCCGGCCTGCCGCAGCGCGACGACCACAATCTCGCCGTCGAGGCGCTGGCGCTGATGCTGGCGAAGGATCTGGATACGCTGCGGCTTGCCCCACCGCTGTGATGCGGTTGCTCTGACATCGTCGCTTTCGCCGTAATTTTGACAGAAAAAAGCCATGAAAACTGCAAAATCGTGTCACCGCTCCGGTGACGCGGGCTTGTCCTGCGGCTAAGCTGCGGTCATTGCACTCCTCATTTTACCCGGGACGCCATGATCCGCCTGTTCTTTGCGCTTGCCGCCACTGTCGGCTTCGGCCTTTTCCTTGTCTCCTGCAACACGCTGTCCAAGGAGGAATGTGTCGCCGCCGACTGGCGGGTGATCGGCGAGAGTGACGGGGCGGCGGGTTACGAGCCGCAACAGCGTTTCGCCGCACATGCGAAATCCTGCGAGCGGGTCAAGATCGTGCCCGACCAGACAATCTGGTTTCAGGGGTACCAGACCGGCCTGGTGCGCTACTGCACGCCGCTCAGCGGGCTTGCACACGGCCAGGCGGGCAGCGGTTACGCCAATGTCTGCCCACCGGAAGCCGCGTCGGGCTTCCTGCGCGGCTTCAACCTCGGCAGCAAGCAGCACGGGCTGCAGGAGCGCCTGACCTCGATGCAGAACGATTATAGCTCCAAGGAGACTGAGATCGATGAGCTTTCCGACAAGCTGAAGGATGCCAAGGACGGCGACCGCTCGGAACTGCGCCGGCGGATCGAGGATCTGGAAGACGATATGCACGACATTCGCCGCGACCAGCGCTACGTGCAGGACGACCTCGACCGCGTCAACGAGGATGTCGAATGGTTCCAGCGCAACCCGAGCGCCGAACTGCCGGCGCCGGGCTACTGAACCTCAGAGCTTGCCGCCGGCCTCGGCGATGCCCTTCGTCAGGCTGCCGGTGGCCGGGAAGAGCGGGATGAGGCAGGCCTGCAGGGCGTGGTAGATGTCGCCCTTGCCGGGGAACAGCGAGTGCGAGGGCACGAGATCTTCCGTCAGTTCTTCGTGCCAGCCGCCGTTCTTGTGGTCGATGAAGGCGCGTTCGATCACGTTCCAGATCTTGCGGTAGCTCTCCTCGTGGAAATCGCTCGGCAGGTGCTCGTTGAGGAAATGTGCGGCAGCCGCACCTTCGCAGGCCGGCCACCAGAGCTTGTTGCGCTTGGCGGGCTTGTCGTCCCAGTCGAGCGTGTAGAAGAAGCCGCCCCTGTCGTTGTCCCAGCCGAGCGCCATGGATTGGGCAAACAGCGCCTTGGCAGCATCCGGCATCCATTCGATGCGTTTACCGCCGAGCGCCCAGAGCTGCAGGATCAGGCGGGCCCATTCCAGCCAGTGGCCGGGCGTCGTGCCGGCCGGGCGGAACATTTCATTCGGGTGATAATAAGTCTTGTCGAGGGTCCATTCGGCGTCGAAATGCTCGGCAACGCGCCAGTCGACCGAACCGGCTGCCCGGCGGATGACGAGATCGGCGATGCTTTCGGCCTTGGTCAGATAGTGTTTGTCGCCGGTGGCTTCGAAGGCCGCCATCAGCGCTTCGGTCAGGTGCATGTTAGAGTTCTGGCCGCGATAGGCGCCGCCGTCGAGCGGCTGCCAGTCGGCGGTGAATTCCTCGGCGATCGCGCCGTGCTTGGCTTCCCAGAACTTGGTGGTCAGGATCTCGGTGATATCGTCGAGCATGCCGTCGGCCAGCGGATGGCCGATGGTTTTTGCGGAGGAGGCGGCGAGCAGCACGAAGGCATGGCCATAACCCTGCTTGTTGGAATCGACCGGACCGTCATTGTTAAGCGACCAGAAATAGCCGCCGTTTTTCCGGTCGCGATGGTGGTTCCAGAGATAGTCCATGCCGTGGTCGACGAGATCGCCAGCCCCCGGGCGGCCGAGCAGGGCGCCGATCGAGAAGCAGTGCACGGCGCGCGCCGCAATATGGATGCCGCGCACCTGGCCCTCGGCGTCGAGCGGCCTGCCTTGATCGTCGAGATCGTAGAAGCCGCCCTTGGGGTTGACCGAATTGTGCTGGAAGAAATCGAAGAGGCCGTTCGCCTGGTTGAGCAGCCAGCCGCGATGATAGGCGTGGGTCGTCCAGTTTCCAAGCACGGCGTTGCCGGTTGTGGGTGCCATGATGCTCCTCCGATTTCGTGCACAAACGTCGCAAACGCCTATATAGAGGTCGAGTGAACCTGTCATCGGCGAAGGTTTGCAAAGCACGAAATCACTAGCCATATATTGACATAAAGATATCTTTATGTGATTTGGAAGTCTGGTCTTACGACGTCAAGGAGCCCTCCCGTGTTTGACACCCTCTTTGGTCCGGAAACGGGCAAGCGTGACGGCAGCGAAGTTTTCGCGGCTTTGAAACAAGCCGCGAGCGAGCGCATCCTTGTCCTCGACGGCGCCATGGGTACGCAGATCCAAGGGCTCGGCTATGACGAAGACCAGTTCCGCGGCACGCGCTTCATCGGCTGCGCCTGTCACCAGAAGGGCAATAACGACCTTCTGATCCTGACCCAGCCGGATGCGATCGAAGAGATCCATTACAAATACGCCAAGGCCGGCGCCGATATTCTCGAGACCAACACCTTCTCCTCGACCCGCATCGCGCAGGCCGATTACGAGATGGAAGGCGCGGTCTACGACCTCAACAAGGAAGGCGCCGAGATCGTCCGCCGGGCAGCCCAGCGCGCCGAACGCGAGGACGGCCGCCGCCGCTTCGTTGCCGGCGCCATCGGGCCGACCAACCGCACCGCCTCGATCTCGCCCGACGTCAACAATCCCGGTTTCCGTGCCGTCACTTTCGACGATCTGCGCGACGCCTATGGCGAGCAGATCGACGGGCTGATCGACGGCGGCGCCGACATCATCCTCATCGAGACGATTTTCGACACGCTGAACGCCAAGGCGGCGATTTTCGCCTGCGAGGAGCGCTTCGCGGCCAAAGGCGTGCGCCTGCCGGTGATGATCTCCGGCACGATCACCGATCTTTCCGGCCGCACGCTCTCCGGCCAGACGCCGTCGGCCTTCTGGAACTCGGTGCGTCATGCCAACCCGTTCACGATCGGCCTCAACTGCGCGCTCGGCGCCAATGCGATGCGCCCGCATCTGCAGGAGCTTTCGGGCGTCGCTGACACCTTCATTTGCGCCTATCCGAATGCCGGCCTGCCGAACGAATTCGGCCAGTATGACGAAACGCCGGAGCTGATGGCGGCGCAGATCGACAGCTTCGCCCGCGAAGGCCTGGTCAATATCGTCGGTGGCTGCTGCGGTTCGACGCCGGAACATATCCGGGCGATTGCCGAGACCGTGGCGAAATACAAGCCGCGGCCGATCCCTGAGCATCGCCCCTTCATGTCGCTGTCGGGTCTCGAACCCTTCGAACTGACCAAGGACATTCCCTTCGTCAACGTCGGCGAGCGCACCAACGTCACCGGCTCGGCGAAGTTCCGCAAGCTGATCACCAATGCCGATTACACGGCAGCGCTCGATGTCGCCCGCGACCAGGTCGAGAACGGCGCGCAGGTGATCGACATCAACATGGACGAGGGCCTGATCGATTCCGAAAAGGCGATGGTCGAGTTCCTCAACCTGATCGCCGCCGAGCCTGACATTGCCCGTGTGCCCGTGATGATCGACTCGTCGAAATTCTCGATCATCGAATCCGGCCTGAAGCGCGTCCAGGGCAAGCCGATCGTCAACTCGATCTCGCTGAAGGAAGGCGAGGAAAATTTCCTCGCCCAGGCGCGGCTGCTGCACAATTATGGTGCCGCCGTCGTCGTCATGGCCTTCGACGAGACGGGACAGGCGGACAGCTATGAGCGCAAGGTGGAAATTTGCACGCGCGCCTACAAGCTGCTGACCGAGAAGATCGGCTTCCCGCCCGAGGACATCATCTTCGACCCGAACATCTTCGCGGTCGCGACCGGCATCGAAGAGCACAATAATTACGGCGTCGATTTCATCGAGGCGACGCGGACGATCCGTGAGCGCATGCCGCTCGTGCATATCTCCGGCGGCGTTTCCAACCTGTCCTTCTCGTTCCGCGGCAACGAGCCGGTGCGCGAAGCGATGCATGCCGTGTTCCTCTACCACGCCATCCAGGCGGGCATGGACATGGGCATCGTCAATGCCGGCCAGCTGGCGGTCTACGACAATATCGATCCCGAATTGCGCCAGGCCTGCGAGGACGTGGTGCTGAACCGCCGCCCCGAAGCCACCGAGCGGCTGCTCGAAGTGGCCGAGCGTTTCCGCGGCGCCGGCGCCAGGGAAGGCCGTGTCCAGGATCTCTCCTGGCGCGAATGGAGCGTCGAGAAGCGTCTCGAACATGCGCTGGTCAACGGCATCACCGAATATATCGAAGCCGATACCGAGGAGGCGCGCCAGCAGGCCGCCCGGCCGCTGCATGTCATCGAGGGCCCGCTGATGGCCGGCATGAACGTCGTCGGCGACCTCTTCGGCTCGGGCAAGATGTTCCTGCCGCAGGTGGTGAAGTCGGCGCGCGTCATGAAGCAGGCGGTCGCCGTGCTGCTGCCTTACATGGAAGAGGAAAAGCGCCTCAATGGCGGCGAAGAGCGCCAGTCGGCCGGCAAGATCCTGATGGCGACCGTCAAGGGCGATGTGCACGATATCGGCAAGAACATCGTCGGCGTCGTGCTGGCCTGCAACAATTACGAGATCGTCGACCTCGGCGTCATGGTGCCGGCGACGAAGATCCTCGAAACGGCGATCGCCGAAAAGGTCGATGTCATCGGTCTTTCGGGCCTGATCACGCCGTCGCTCGACGAGATGGTGCATGTCGCCGCCGAGATGGAGCGGCAGGGTTTCGAGATCCCATTGCTGATCGGCGGGGCGACGACCAGCCGCGTGCATACGGCCGTGAAGATCCATCCGGGCTACAACAAGGGGCAGACGGTCTACGTCACCGATGCCAGCCGCGCCGTCGGCGTCGTCTCCGCGCTGCTCTCGCCGGAAACGCGCCAGAGCTATGTTGATGATATCAGAGCCGAATATGCCAAGGTGGCGGCCGCCCATGCGCGCAGCGAAGCCGAGAAGGTGCGCCTGCCGCTACCGCGAGCCCGTGAGAATGCCCATAAGGTCGACTGGTCGGCCTACCAGCCGACCAAGCCGCAATTCTTCGGCACGCAGGTGTTCGAGGATTACGATCTCGCCGAGCTTGCCAGATACATCGACTGGACGCCGTTCTTCCAGACCTGGGAACTGCGCGGCCGTTACCCCGCCATTCTCGAGGACGAGAAGCAGGGCGAGGCGGCGCGTGCGCTCTGGGCCGATGCGCAGAGCATGCTGAAGAAGATCATCGACGAGAAGTGGTTCCGCCCGCGCGCCGTCATCGGCTTCTGGCCGGCCGGCGCCGTCGGCGACGATATCCGCCTGTTCACGGACGAAAGCCGCAAACAGGAACTCGAGACCTTCTATACGCTGCGCCAGCAGCTTTCGAAGCGGGACGGGCGACCGAACGTTGCGCTCTCCGACTTCGTCGCGCCTGTCACAAGCGGTGTAAAGGATTATGTCGGCGGCTTCGTGGTCACGGCCGGCATCGAGGAAATCGCCATCGCCGAGCGCTTCGAACGCGCCAACGACGATTATTCCTCGATCCTCGTCAAGGCGCTCGCCGACCGCTTCGCCGAAGCTTTTGCCGAGCGCATGCATGAGCAGGTGCGTCGCGACTATTGGGGTTATGCCAAGGACGAGACGCTCAGCAACGAGGATCTCATCACCGAAGCCTATGCCGGTATTCGCCCGGCGCCGGGTTATCCCGCACAGCCCGATCACACCGAAAAGGCAACACTCTTCAAGCTGCTCGACGCTGAAAAAGCGGCCGGTGTGAAGCTGACGGAGAGCTATGCGATGTGGCCGGGTTCCTCGGTCTCCGGCCTCTATATCGGCCACCCCGACTCCTACTATTTCGGCGTCGCCAAGGTGGAGCGGGACCAGGTGCAAGACTATGCCAAGCGCAAGGGCATGGAGGTTTCCGAAGTCGAACGCTGGCTCGGACCGGTGCTGAACTACGTGCCGCGCAAGGCGGATGAGGAAATCGACGACGCGGCCTGATGGCCGAGTCATCCTCGTCGCTTAAGGCGGCAAACTCAGAGATTGATTCAATGCGCGGAAAAGCCGGGAGGTGATTCACTTTCCGACTTTATGATATTGATGTGGCTTAACAATTCGCTCGATTTCACATCCTTTGAATTTGATGGCAGAATGCGAGGTGAAATGATATCATTAGCTAAGTTAGCTAATGAGGGCCGCGATGCAGGTTACGATCCATGCCGCAAAGACCAATCTGTCGAAATTGATCGACGCCGCTCTTTCCGGTGAGGAGGTGGTGATTGCCAAGGGGCGCAAACCTGTCGTGAAGATCATTCCGATTGTGCAGCCTTCCTTTAAAGTCGGCCTGCTCAAAGGGCAGGTTGTTGGACGTGGGCCGGACTTTTTCGAACCCATGGATGAGGGCGAACTTGCATCCTGGGAAGGGGCCGAGTGAATTCGCTTCTGCTCGACACCCATGCCTGGGCATGGTCGCTGACCGGCGACGAGCGGCTCTCGGCCAAGGCGATTGCTTTGATCGAAAAGGCGGAGATTATTCTCGTCAGTCCAATATCCCTGTTTGAAATTGGGCAGAAGGTTCGTCTTGGCAAATGGCCGGAGATGGAGCCTTTCATCGAGCGGCTCGCAGATCTGTTGCATGAACAGGGCGGCGTTACCGCCGCGCTGACGCCGGATATATGTTTGACCGCTGCTGTCATAGAGTGGCAGCATCGAGATCCCTTCGACCGGCTGCTTGCGGCAACCGCCATGCATAATGGTATACCAATCATCTCCGCCGACATGATCTTCGACGAACTTAGCGGACGCGACCTTTGGATTGCCCGCTTCTGGTAAGGTCTACGTGACCGCGATCGTCAGCTCCGCGACAAAGTCATAAGCGTCGCCGCGATAGAGCGAGCGGGTGAATTCCACGGCGCGGCCGGAGCCGAGGTAGGAAATGCGCTCGATCGACAGGCCGGCGGCGCCGACGGGGACGCCGAGAAGCTGGGCGTCGGCTTCCTTCATATTGGTCGCCGAAATGCGCTGCACGGCGCGCACGGGTCGGACCTGGAGGCGTTCGAGTTCGGCATAGAGCGAATTGGTGACCGCCGCCGGATCCGGCAGGAATTCGCCGGAGACGCTGGCATTTTCGATCGCCAGCGGCTGGTCGTCGGCGATGCGCAGACGGGAGAGGCGCGAAACCTTTACGTCGGCGGCGAGGCCGAGGATCATCATCTCGTCGGGCGAGGGGGTGTGGATGCCCTTATGCAGCCATTCGGAGCGCGAGGACATGCCGCGGCGCGCCATGTCTTCGGTGAAGGAGGTGAGCTGCGACAGGCGCTGCTCGACCTTGGAGACCGGCTTGGCGACGAAGGTGCCCGAGCCGTGGCGGCGCACCAGCAGGCCGTCGGCGACGAGTTCGTCGATCGCCTTGCGTACGGTGACCCGGCTGACGGCGGCAAGTTCGGCGATGTCGCGCTCCGGCGGCAGCGCGTCGCCATGGCCGAGGGTGCCTGTGCGCACGGCTTCTTCGAGCGTGCGGCGCAGCTTGACATAGAGCGGGCCGGTGCCGGCCGCCTGCAGGCGTTCCAGCGACAGGATTGTGGCGAGATCGTCGGTCATGCCGCACCTCTCTGCTGATCGTTCAGAAGCTTGACCGCAAGTTCCACCGCACCCTGCAGGGCATCTCCCTTCGGCTTGGCAAGCCGTGACCTGTAGCGTTCGGAAAGCCACGGCTCATAGGCTCCCGCAAGGCCACCGAGCAGGCAGATCGACGGGCATTCGGACCATAGCAGTGCTTCAAGGCTTTCGCCGATCGCCGTCGCCGCATCGGTGACGATGCCGGCCGCAACGGCATCACCCTTGGCGGCATGTTCGAAGACAACAGGCGCGTAACGGGCGAAATCCGTCGGCCGTGCCGAATGGGCGAATTCGACGATGCGCTCGGGGTCGTTGCCGTATTCCGCCATGACCGCCTCGGTCATCGGCGATGCCGGACGCACCTGGTCATGGGCGAGGAGCGAGCGTTCCATAAGGTCGCGGCCGAGGCGGGCGCCGCTCGCCTGGTCGCCGACGACGAAGCCCCAGCCGCCGATGCCATTCAGCCGGCCATCTCTACGGGCATTGTAGACCGAGCCGGTGCCGAAGGCGCCGACGATGCCGTCGGCATCGCCGAGCGCGCCTTGTAGCGCGATCAGCGCATCGGTGACGACGCGGCCTTCGGCAAAGGGCAGGGCCTTTTCGATTCGCTGGCCGTAATCCGTGACATTGGCGCCGGCGACACCGACGACTGATACAACGGAGGAAATCGCTTCAGCGTCGAGCCCCGCATCGCGCAGCGCATAGCGGGCGGATTCGACGATGTTGAAAAGAGAGTTTTCGAGATCTGACAGGATGTTGGCGGGGCCTGATCTGCCGCGACCGATGACATTGCCGCTCCTGTCCGCCACTGCGGCCCGGCAACTCGTTCCGCCGCCATCTATGCCGATTGCAAGCTCCGTCATCGGACCTCCGAATACGCCGTTCCCACATGTTTTGAATACAATACCAAAAAAATACCATTTACCAAGTGGGAATGATTGAGAAAATGTACCTTTTTATCATATTGATTTTGCTTGATAAAATTTTTTAATGAATTTTTGGCGGCGAAAAAGTTAAATTCGGCTGGACAATTGGTATTTTTTTGGCCTTAATTCGACAAAAGGGAACAGCATTTCGAAGCCCACGAAAACCGGCAGCACAGCCAAGCCGGAACCGCTTCGGGAATGATTGCCAGAATGCCGCCGGCCTGTCGGGGCGGTAGTGGAATTCAGGCGTCATCGGCTTTCCCATCATTTCGGCGCGTCCGGTGCAGGTCATCGGCAAGGCGCATAGTCCGGCCGCAGGCGATCCGCCTTTGCGTCCCATCGAGCTTTCGGGGTCGGCAGCCGCTGACGGCCCTCCAAGGGGCATTGGGGTGTTTCCTCAGACACGCCAACTGCTTGTTTCAGATCGAAAACGGCGCCTTCCGGCGCCTGAAAACAGGAGAGGGAAATGAAAAACACTGCTCTGAAAAGCTTCCTGCTTGCCTCAAGCCTACTGACGTCGGCAGGTCTCGTCCATGCCGCCGACGTCACGCTGACGGTCGAAAGCTGGCGTAACGACGACCTGCAAATCTGGCAGGAGAAGATCATCCCGGCTTTCGAAGCCAAGAACCCGGGTATCAAGATCGTCTTCTCGCCGACCGCGCCGACCGAATATAATGCTTCGCTGAACGCCAAGCTCGATGCCGGCTCCGCAGGCGATATCATCACCTGCCGTCCGTTCGACGCATCGCTCGAACTCTTCAACAAGAAGCAGCTCGTCGACATCACCAGCCTGCCCGGCATGGAGAACTTCTCTCCGGTCGCCAAGGCCGCCTGGTCGACCGACGACGGCAAGTCGACCTTCTGCGTGCCGATGGCTTCGGTCATCCATGGCTTCATCTACAACAAGGATGCCTTCGACAAGCTCGGTATTTCCATTCCGAAGACGGAAGACGAGTTCTTCGCAGCCCTCGACAAGATCAAGGCCGACGGCACCTATATTCCGCTCGCCATGGGCACGAAGGACCTCTGGGAAGCCGCCACCATGGGCTACCAGAACATCGGCCCGAACTACTGGAAGGGTGAGGAAGGCCGCGAAGCCCTGATATCAGGCAAGCAGAAGCTGACCGATGCCGACTGGGTCAAGCCCTATGAAGAGCTTGCCAAGTGGAAGCCCTATCTCGGCGACGGTTTCGAAGCCCAGACCTATTCGGACAGCCAGAACCTCTTCACGCTCGGCCGCGCCGCCATCTATCCGGCCGGTTCCTGGGAAATTGCGCTCTTCAACACGCAGGCGCAGTTCAAGATGGGCGCCTTCCCGCCGCCGGTTCCGAAGGCCGGTGACACCGGCTATATCTCCGACCATCCGGATATCGGCGTCGCTCTGAATGCCAAGAGCAAGCATGCCGAAGAAGCCAAGAAGTTCTTGAGCTGGGTCGCTTCGCCCGAGTTCGCCGACATCTACGCGAACTCCCTGCCGGGCTTCTTCAGCCTGAACTCCACCCCGGTCAAGATGTCCGATCCGCTGGCTCAGGAATTCGTTTCCTGGCGGGGCCCGTACAAGTCGACCGTGCGCTCGACCTACCAGATCCTGTCGCGCGGCACGCCGAACCTCGAAAACGAGACCTGGGTCGAATCGGCCAACGTGATCAACGGCACGGATACGCCGGCGGTTGCTGCCGAGAAGCTCCAGAAGGGCCTCGACAGCTGGTACAAGCCGGCCAAGTGATGTGATCAGGGGCGGCGTTTGCAGCCCCTCATCCGGCCTGCCGGCCACCCTCTCCCCGCTTGCGGGGAGAGGGAGACTCGCAGCGACCTCCCAGCCCGACATGACATCCCAGCAGGGCGCGTTCCTTCTCGTATAGGGAGAGAAGGTGAGGGTGAGGCGCAACGTATCCATCTGCGCTGCGCCTTGCGGCCAGGCGACTAGAACGGGCAAAGCCATGAGCCAAACCGACAACGCGGCCGATATCGTTCCGATCAAGCGCCCGGTGCGCTGGCACATTTTCGTCTTCATGCTGCCGGCCCTGATCGTCTATTCCGCGGTCATGGTGCTGCCACTCATCGAAACGCTCCGGCTTTCGCTCTACAATACGGTCGACGGGCAGCCGGCCTTCGTCGGACTGGCGAATTTCAAAGTGCTGTTCGGCGATCCGCGCTGGGCGCGCGATTTCTGGAATGCGCTCGTCAACAACCTGATCTTTTTTGCTATCCACATGTGCGTGCAGAACCCGATCGGCGTGGCGCTTGCCGCCCTGCTTTCGGTGCCGAAGCTGCGCGGTGTGGCCTTCTATCGCACGGCGATGTTTCTGCCGACGCTGCTCTCTTTCGTCATCGTCGGTTTCATCTGGAAACTCATCCTTTCGCCGATCTGGGGTGTCGCGCCCTGGATGCTCGATCTCATCGGCCTGAAATTCCTGTTCGCGCCCTGGCTTGGCCAGTCCGGCCCGGCGCTGATTGCAGTGTCGCTGATCTCCAACTGGCAATATATCGGCATTCCGATGATGCTGATCTATGCAGCGCTTCTCAGCATCCCCGAAGAGGTGATCGAGGCAGCCGAATGCGACGGCATCACCGGCTGGGCACAGTTCTGGAAGATCAAGCTGCCGCTCATCCTGCCGGCGATCGGCATCATCTCGATCCTGACCTTCGTCGGCAATTTCAACGCCTTCGACCTGATCTATACCGTGCAGGGGGCGCTTGCCGGGCCCGACATGTCAACCGACATTCTCGGCACGCTGCTCTACCGCACCTTCTTCGGTTTCCAGCTTCAGCTCGGCGACCGCTCGATGGGCGCGACGATCGCCACCGTGATGTTCCTCATCATCCTCGCCGGCGTCTCGCTTTATCTCTTCGTCATCCAGCGACGCATGCGTCGCTACCAGTTCTGAGGAGCGCGCATGTCCAAGGCACGCACATCTCCCATCCGCACCGGCCTCGTGCATCTGGCGCTGAGCGCCTATACGCTGGTCGCGCTGTTTCCGGTGTTTCTGACCATCGTCAACTCCTTCAAGGATCGCGCCTCGATCTTCCGCGAGCCGCTGATGATCCCGACGCCGTCGACCTTCAGCCTCGTCGGCTACCAGACGGTGCTGGGGCAGGGCGATTTCGCCACCTATTTCCAGAACAGCTTCATCGTCACGATCGTCTCGATCCTGCTGGTGCTGCTCTTCGGCGCCATGGCGGCCTTCGCGCTCTCGGAATATCGCTTCCGCGGCAATACGCTGCTCGGGCTCTATATGGCGATCGGCATCATGATCCCGATCCGTCTCGGCACGGTGGCGATCCTGCAGGGCATGGTCGCGGCCGGCCTCGTCAATACGCTGACGGCGCTGATCCTCGTCTATACCGCGCAGGGCATACCGCTGGCGATCTTCATCCTGTCGGAATTCATGCGCACGGTTTCGGACGATCTCAAGAATGCCGGGCGCATCGACGGGCTTTCCGAATATGCGATCTTCTTCCGCCTGGTTCTGCCGCTGGTGCGCCCCGCCATGGCGACGGTCGCCGTCTTCACCATGATCCCGATCTGGAACGATCTCTGGTTCCCGCTGATCCTGGCGCCTTCCGAGGCCACGAAGACGGTCACGCTCGGCTCGCAGATCTTCATCGGCCAGTTCGTCACCAACTGGAATGCGGTCCTGGCGGCGCTGTCGCTGGCGATCCTGCCGATCCTCGTCCTTTACGTCATCTTCTCGCGGCAACTGATCCGCGGCATCACGTCAGGAGCCGTCAAGTGACCGTAAAACCGATCCGTGTCCTCGTTGCCGGCCTCGGCAATATGGGCCGCAGCCATGCGCTCGCCTATCACAACAATCCAGGCTTCGAGATCGTCGGTCTCGTCAACCGCTCGACGCCGCAGCTCGAGCCCGCGCTGCAGGCCTATACGATCCATCCCGACTTCATGACGGCGCTCGCCGAGCTGAAGCCGGACCTCTGCTCGATCAACACCTATTCCGACAGCCATGCCGACTATGCCGTCGCCGCCTTCGAGGCCGGCTGCGACGTCTTCGTGGAGAAGCCGCTGGCGACCACGGTCGCCGATGCCGAGCGTGTCGTGGCGGCGGCTGAGAAGGCGGGGCGCAAGCTGGTGATCGGCTATATCCTTCGCCATCACCCTTCCTGGATGAAGCTGATCGAAGAGGCGCGCAAGCTCGGCCCGCCTTACGTCTTCCGCATGAACCTCAACCAGCAGTCCAGTGGCCCGACCTGGGCGACTCACAAGTCGCTGATGCGCACAACTTCGCCGATCGTCGATTGCGGCGTGCATTATGTCGACGTCATGTGTCAGATTACCGACGCCAGGGCCGTCGAGGTGCGCGGCATGGGGCTGCGCATGTCGGAGGAGATTGCCGACGATATGTACAACTACGGTCACCTGCAGGTGCTTTTCGAGGACGGCTCGGTCGGCTGGTACGAGGCCGGCTGGGGGCCGATGATTTCGGAGACCGCCTTCTTCGTGAAGGATGTGATGTCGCCGAAGGGCGCGGTGTCGATCGTCATGGATCCGAACGCCAAATCGGACGACATCGACACCCACACCAAGACGTCGATGATCCGTCTGCACACGGCCGAGACCGGCCCTGACGGCAAGTTCATCCGGCCCGACCAGGACATGAGGATGACGGGCGAGCCCGATCATCAGGCGCTCTGCGACCTGGAACAGGCCTTCATGCTGAGGGCGATCCGCGAGGATCTGAACCTCGATCGCCATATGGCGGATGCAGTGGCATCGCTGCGCATCTGCCTTGCCGCCGACGAGAGCGTGCGTACCGGCCAGCCGGTCAGATTGTAAGGGAAAACCAGTGGGATCGCTTCAACTCAAATCCATCCGCAAGACCTATGGCACGCATGAAGTGCTGAAAGGCATCGACCTCGAAGTCAAGGACGGCGAATTCGTCATCTTCGTCGGGCCGTCGGGCTGTGGGAAGTCGACGCTGCTGCGCAGTATTGCGGGCCTTGAGGACGTCACCTCGGGCGCGGTGGTCATCAACGGCCGCGATGAGACGCTGACGCCACCGGCCAAGCGCGGCATCGCCATGGTGTTCCAGTCTTACGCGCTCTATCCGCATCTAACGGTCAAGGACAATATGGGGCTTGGCCTCAAGCAGGCCGGCACCGCCAAGGACGAGATCGAGAAGCGCGTCGGTAAGGCATCCGGCATGCTGTCGCTGGAACCTTATCTGGCGCGGCGGCCGGCCGAGCTCTCCGGCGGCCAGCGCCAGCGCGTCGCGATCGGCCGCGCCATCGTGCGCGAACCGGAGCTTTTCCTGTTCGATGAACCGCTGTCGAACCTCGATGCGGCGCTGCGCGTCCAGACCCGCCTCGAGATCGCCCGGCTGCACCGCAGCCTGAAGGCGACGATGATCTACGTCACCCACGACCAGGTCGAGGCGATGACGCTTGCCGACAAGATCGTGGTGCTGAATGCCGGCGCGATCGAGCAGATCGGTTCGCCGATGGAGCTTTACAATCGTCCGGCCAATGTCTTCGTTGCCGGCTTCATCGGCTCGCCGCAGATGAATTTCATCGCGGCGGAGAAGGTTGGCGATCACAGCGCCAAGACGATCGGCGTGCGTCCCGAACACCTGACGTTGTCGCGCGAACAGGGGACTTGGGCTGCGAAGGTCGTGCATGTCGAGCATCTCGGCGCCGACACGATCATCTATTTGGAATCCGATCAGTGCGGCCTGCTGACGGCGCGTCTTTTCGGAGAGCACCAGTATGAACCGGACGAGATCGTCTATGCGACCCCGGACCAGACGCACGTGCATCGCTTCGATGTAGACGACCAGGCGATCCGCTAAGCGCATGACAGAACGAAAAAGCCCCGCCAGCCGGGCGGGGCTTTTCATTTCCCGTCGTGCACGGTTCGATCAGCCGAGCAAGGGCCGCATGAAACTGCGTTCATAGCTGACGATACTGCGGTTGTGTTTGTCGAGTTCAAACGCGGCCTGACATTCCGGATCGCTTGCCATGCGTGTGCGATAGTCCTCGTAGGCGGCAAGGCTTGGGAAGGAAAACAAGGCCACGGCAATGTTGTTGGCGCCTTCGGATGGCAGGAAATAACCGTGATGGGTGCCGCCCATCCTGTTGACGATCGGAATCCAGAGCCGGGCATATTCCTCGAACTCGGCAAGCTTGTGTGGATCGATCACATAACGCAGGTGGCAGGTAATCATTGACATATCCCATCGCGTAAAATGCCGGACGGAGGGCTACCCGGCTCGTTTGGTTCGCTCAACTTCTGGCACCGAGCTGGGAGAGTTCAAGTGCTTTGCGGTGATGGCTGCATCACGTTTGCTGACAGGTCGGACGACCTGAAATGAAAAAGGCGCCGTTTCGCGGCGCCTTTTGCCTCAGCAGTATTGGCGAAATCAGTCGCGGATGATCAGCAGGTCGGCTGCCATGAAGCGCAGCGTTACCGTTTCGCCGGCCTGCGGCGGGGTGGTGCCCGGGCTGTTGAACATGTCGAAGGAGATGACGTTGCCGCCGACATTCATGCGGGTGCGGATGACCGAACCCAGGAAGTGCGCCGAGACGACCTGACCGGTCAGCGCCGTGTCGCTTCTGGCGCTGTCGGAGAGCGAACCTGCTTCCGGGCGCAGCGCCAGCGAAATGGTCTCGCCGGCCTTGTGGGCTGCGACCGACTGCTTCAGCGTGACAGCCTGGTCGCCGATCTGGATGCGGTTCGTGTTGGGGTCGACGACCGTGGCCTCGATGAGGTTCAGCGTGCCGACGAAGGAAGCGACGAAGCGCGTCGCCGGCGTGTTGTAGATTTCGAAGGGCGAACCGATCTGGTCGGCCTTGCCGGCATTCATGACGACGATGCGGTCGGAGATCGAGAGCGCCTCTTCCTGATCGTGGGTGACGAAGACCGTTGTGATGCCGAGCTGCTGCTGGATCTGGCGGATTTCCTCGCGCAGCGACACGCGGATCTTGGCGTCGAGTGCGGAGAGCGGCTCGTCGAGCAATAATACCTGCGGCTTGACGGCAAGCGCGCGGGCAAGGGCGACACGCTGCTGTTGGCCGCCCGACATCTGGTAGGGGAAGCGGTCGGCCAGGTGATCGAGCTTGATCAGGCCGAGCATTTCCTTGACGCGGGCGTCGATTTCAGGCTTCGGGGCGCCGGCGACCTTGAGGCCGAAGGCGACATTGTCGTGGACCGTCATATTGGGGAACAGCGCGTAGGCCTGGAAAACCATGCCGATATTGCGCTGGTTCGGTTTCAGCGAGCTCTGGTCCTTGCCGTTGATGGTCAGCGTGCCGCCGGTCGGTGTTTCGAAGCCGGCGATCATGCGCAGAACGGTCGTCTTGCCGCAGCCAGACGGTCCGAGGAAGGACACGAACTCGCCCTTCTCGATGTTCATGTTGAAGTTCTTGACGACCTGAACCGGGCCGAAGGATTTCTGAATGTTGGTCAGCGTGAGAAAAGACATGAGCCAGATACCTTAAGCCTTTGCCGGGGCGGCTTTGCCGAAGCGGGAAACGAGATTGAGCAGGCCCATGCTGAGCCAGGTGATCGAGAAGGCGATGACGGCAAGCGCCGAAGGCTCATAGGCCTTGTTGGCGCCGACCAGCTGCAGGTAGGGACCGAAGGCCGGACGGTTGAGCAGTGCGGCGAAGGTGAATTCGCCCATGACGATCGCGAGCGTGATGAAGGCGCCCGACAGCACTCCGCTCATGACGTTCGGGAAAATGCACTTGAACAGGATGGTCGTCCAGCGGGCGCCGAGGCTTTCGGCCGCCTCCGTCAGCGTGCGGACGTCGATGGCGCGCATGGCGGTATCGACGGCGCGATACATGTAGGGCAGCGACAGCGTGATATAGGAGAAGACCAGTAGGATGTTGGTGCCGGTCGTCGAACCCGTCAGCGGCAGATAGGACGAGGAGTTGTACATCCTGAGGTAACCGAAGACGATGACGATCGCCGGAATGACGAGCGGCAGCAGCGTAATGAACTCGACGACGGGGCGCATCTGCGGCAGGCGCAGCCGCACCCAATAGGCCGTCGGCACGACGAGCAGCATGCCGAAGACGATGGTCAGCAACGCCATTAGCATGGAATAGCCGAAGGTCTCGCGGAACTGAACGTCTGAGAAGACCGATTCATAGGCATCGAAGCTGTATTCTCCGCGGCGCATGCGCAGCGAAAACTCGATTGTGCCGATCAACGGAATGACGAAATAGGATGCGCCCAGAACGACGGCGATCCAGGCTCCGAGACGTTGCGCTTTCATTTCTGCCACCGTTCGGCGCGCATGCGCAGCATGAGGTAAAGGATGTTGGAGACGCCCGTGATGACGATCATGCCGAGCGCGATGGCGTAGCCAAGGTTGGCATTGTGCAGGACGTCGCCGCGGATCTGCGCATAGAGCAGGATCGGCACGATATTCAGCGAGCTGCCGGTCAACGCAAAGGCGGTGGCTATGGCGCCGAAGGCATTGGCGAAGAGCAGCAGCGTCGTGCCGAGCAGGCTCGGCCAGAGGATCGGCATTGCGACCATCGTCCAGTATTGGCGGTTGGTGGCGCCTAATATCTGCGAGGCTTCGCGCCATTCCTTCTTCATGCCATCAAGCGCCGGCGTCAGGATCAGCACCATCAGCGGGATCTGGAAATACATGTAGGTGATGGTGAGGCCGAAGAAGGACAGCAGGTTGAAACCGGTGCCGTAGAGATTGAAGCCGAACCATTCGCGGAGGAGGAATGTCACGAGGCCGGTGCGGCCGAGCGTTGCCAGAAAGGCGAAGGCAAGTGGCACGCCGGCGAAATTCGAGGCGACGCCGGAGAAGGTCAGCAGCGTCGAGCGCACGGAGGCGGGCAGGCCGCCGAGCACGACGGCCCAGGCGAGAAAGAAGCCGATCAGCGCGCCGCCAAGGGCGGAGGCGACCGAGACGCGGATACTGATCCAGTAAGCGCTTATGATCGATGGGGTAAAGAGATCGCCGATGTTCTTCAGCGTAAGGTCGCCCTCGGGCGTCAGGAATGCGCCCGCCACAAGATAAAGCGTGGGGATGATCAGGAACAGCAGGGAGAAAATGATGAAGGGTGCAATGCCCAGCCAGTCGATCACACGGTCTCGGTTGATCAAGGGGGCGCTGCTCACCATAGGCGTTGACACGGTGCTCATGGAAAAGCTCATCCTGGGGCGTCGGAGTGAGAAAGCCTCCCCGCCTTTTGGGCGGGGAGGCTGGATCGGAGATTACTTGACGGCGGCGCCGACGACGGAATCCCAGTTCTTGGTGATGGCTTCCTTGCCGGCAGCCTGTTCTTCGAGCGTCGGGAAGACAGCCTTTTCATAGGCTGCTGCCGGCGGCAGCTTGTCGAGCAGGTCCTTCGGGATCTTGTTCTTCTTGGCAAGATCGTTGAAGCGGATCGGGTGGCAATAGCCCTTCAGCCAGCCGAGCTGACCTTCGTCGGAATAGAGGTATTCCATCCAGAGCTTGGCAGCGTTCGGGTGCGGAGCGAAGGCGGAGATAGCCTGGACGTAGACGCCGGCAACGACGCCGGTCTTCGGAACGATGACCTCAAACGGAGGGTTGCCCTTCAGGCTTTGACCCCAGGAGAGAGCATTGTAGTCCCAGGCGACGATGATCGGCGTGGAGCCCTGTGCGAACGGAGCGGCCTTGCCGACGACCGGTACGAAGTTGCCGTTCTTGTTCAGTTCAGCGAAGAACTTCAGACCTTCTTCGCCTGCCTTGGCTGCGTTACCGCCGGAAGCGGAAAGACCAGCAGCGTAAACGCCCTGGACAGCCTGGTTGGCAGTGCGCGGGTCGCCCGCGAGGGCGACGGTGTTTGCGTAGTCGCTCTTCTTCAGATCGGCCCAGTCGGCCGGCGACTGCTTGACGAGATCCTTGTTCACGAGGAACGAGAGAACGCCGTAGTAGTCACCGTACCAGAAGCCATCGGCATCCTTTGCGGTGTCCGGGATCGAATCCCAGGTGGAGACCTTGTAAGGCTGGATCAGGCCGTCTTTCTTTGCAGAGGGGCCGAAGGAGAGGCCGACGTCGATGACGTCAGGAGCCTGCGGACCGGTGTTACCCTTGTTGGCCTTGATGGCTTCGACTTCGTCGCCCGAACCCGCATCGGGGTTCAGTTCGTTGACTTCGAGGCCATACTTGGCCTTGAAGCCGGCAATGACGTCGCCATAGCCGCACCAGTCGTGCGGAAGAGCGATCGTCGTGAGGGTGCCTTCCTTCTTGGCGGCAGCGATAAGTTCAGCGCTCGGCTCAGCAGCGGCAATCGCGGTCGAAGCCACGATCATCGCAGTAGAAAGTGAAAGCAGTCGAGAAATGTTAGAGATCACTGTTGTTCTCCTTCGGGTTTCAGTGTCTTGCGATGCTGTTAATGAGCTTGCATGAAGCTTGTGTGACACTTGGATGACGTTAATTTTGCCATGAATGGCAAGCGTTTGCGACGGATGGTTTATTTGCGACAGCGCCATCGGTTTTCGCGAAAAGCCGTCATTGTTTTTCCTTTGTTTTAGCCGCCCTCCTAACCCGGTTTGCGGAAAAGCTTGGTCTGCTCGAACAGGCCTTCCAGCGTCTTCATGCGCTCCTTCGTCTCGTCCCAGGTCGAATTCTGAACAGCCTCGATCAGCGCTTCGACGATGAAGAGGGTGACGACGGAAGAATCCCAGGCGGACGGCGCCTCGATGCGGACGCGGAAGGCATGCTTGGCGAGCTTGGCGGCAGGCGAGCCCCACTGGTCGGTGAACACCACGATTTCTGCGCCGCGCTTGCGGGCGGCGGTGGCAAGGCTCACCATCTCCTGTTCGTAGCGGCGGATATCGAAGATGATCAGGACGTCGCCGGCATTCATGTTGAGGACATATTGCGGCCAACTGCTGGAATTCGACGACAGCAGCGTCGTTGCCGGCCGGATCACCTGCATATGGGTGAAGAAGTACTCGGCGAGCGCGCCGGTGATGCGGCCGCCGGCGAAATAGAGGCCGCGCTTGCGGTCCGACAGCAGCGCGGCGACGTTGTCGAAGGTCGCGGTGTCGAGATCGGTTAACGTCTGGCGCAGGTTGCCCATGATGGCATCGGCGAAACGGTTGAGGATATGCGTGCCCGGCGCGTTCTGCGCCCAGCGATCGTGCTTGGCGATCGGGTTGGAGATCGTCGCCTCGACCTCCTGATGCAGATGCGCCTGAAAATCGGGATAGCCCTTGAAGCCGAGCTTCTGCACCATGCGCACGACGGTCGGCGTCGAGACGCCGGCATTTTCGGCGATGGTGGTGATGCTGCCGAGGCCGGAAACCGGATAATTGTCGAGAAGGCTTTCCGCCAATTGCTTCTCGGCGCGTGTCAGCACCCCAAGATGCGAGTGGATGACGTCCGAAACCGTCTTCGACGCAGTTGTCACTGACTTTGCTCCCCGGGATGGTCTAGCGCCACTTTCCCACCCAAAGTTAACAACGCTGTCATAATCCATGTCAACTGCTGTCATGAAAAGAAACTTTCAGCGGATGCTTGACAGCGGCCGAAAGCTGAAGAATTCTTTTCTTATAAATATTTTATTAAGGGATAGGAGTGGCGCCTTTGGTGCTGGCCCAGCCGAAAATCCTCAGCGAAGCCGACGGCGAATGCGTCGGGATCGAGCGTATTGGCGGCCGCAGCCCGGTGCTGCTCGTCTGCGAGCACGCTTCGAACACGCTTCCTGCCCGGTTCGGTGATCTCGGCCTGTCCAGCGAAGCGCTATCGAGCCATATCGCCTGGGATCCGGGGGCCTTAGCGGTTGCGCGCGGCATCTCCAAAGCGCTCGACGCCACACTTGTCTATCAGCGTTTCTCCCGGCTGATCTACGACTGCAACCGTCCTCCGAGTTCGCCAGGCGCCATGCCGGAGACGAGCGAGATCTACGCCATTCCGGGCAACAAAGATCTGACCGACAAAGAGCGCCTTGCACGCACGGACGCACTCTACGTGCCTTTCCACGATGCCATTCGCGGGCTGATCGGCGATCGCCGGGCGAGGGGGCAGGACAGTGTCATCGTGACGATGCACAGCTTCACGCCGGTCTATCACGGCCACCAGCGCGGCGTCGAACTCGGCATATTGCACGACGAGGATAGCCGGTTTGCCGACCGCATGCTCGACGCTGCGGCCGAGGCGCCGCTTTACCGGACGGAACGCAACGAGCCTTACGGGCCCAAGGATGGCGTGACCCACACGCTGATCCTACACGGGCTTTCGAACGGCTTGCGCAATGTGATGATCGAGGTCCGCAACGACCTCATCGCAGACGATATCGGCCAAGGGGTCATGGCCGATTATCTAGAAGGGCTGCTCCAGCAAAGCCTGGACGCCTGAATAAAAAGAAGACCCGAGGGAGCAGTCTAACTGCGAACGTCCGCATGGCGCAAATGTCGCGGGCAATTTGGCACTGAACCGGCACGCAATCCCGCGGCCGATCGTGAACAGGGGGAAGTCATGTCGGACTATACCGAACTTGATAAGAAGCAGGATGTGCACATCCTGCATTCCATGGGCTATGCCCAGGAACTCGAACGACGCATGAGCTCGTTCTCGAACTTCGCCGTCTCATTCTCCATCATCTGCATTCTTTCCGGTGGCATCAATTCGCTGGCGCAGGCGACCTCGGGCGCCGGCGGAGCCGCCATCGGTATCGGCTGGCCCGTGGGATGCTTCATCTCACTCGTCTTCGCCGTCGCCATGGCGCAGATCAGTTCGGCCTATCCGACGGCCGGCGGCCTCTATCACTGGGGTTCGATCCTCGGCAATCGCTTCACCGGCTGGCTGACCGCCTGGTTCAACCTGCTCGGTCTCGTCACCGTGCTCGGCGCCATCAATGTCGGTACCTATTATTTCTTCATGGGATCGTTCGGCACCAGCTATTTCGGGCTGACGGACACGACGTTGGTGCGCATCATCTTCCTCGTCATCATCACCGGCGCGCAGGCGCTCGTGAACCATATGGGTATCGGGCTGACCGCGAAGCTGACCGACTTTTCAGGCTATTTGATCTTCGCGACCTCGATCGCGCTGGCGGCCGTCTGCCTGATTGCAGCGCCCTCTTACGAGATCAGCCGTCTCTTCACCTTTGCCAACTATTCCGGCGAAGCCGGCGGCAATGTCTGGCCATCCACTTCGGGCGCCTGGGTCTTCCTCGTCGGCCTGCTGCTGCCGATCTACACCATCACCGGCTACGATGCCTCGGCGCATACGTCGGAAGAAACCGTGAAGGCCGCGGAGTCGGTGCCGCGCGGCATGGTCGCGTCCGTCCTGTGGTCGGCGCTTTTCGGCTACATCATGCTGTGCGCCTTCGTCCTCATGCTGCCGAACATGGACGACGCGGCAAAACAGGGATGGAACGTGTTCTTTTGGGCGATGGACAGCCAGGTCAACCCGATCGTCAAGGACATTCTCTACCTCGCCATCCTGGTCAGCCAGTGGCTGTGCGGCCTTGCCACCGTCACCTCGGTCTCGCGCATGATCTTCGCCTTCTCGCGGGACGGCGGCTTGCCGGCATCGAAGGCGCTGTCGAAGGTCAGCCCGCAGTATCGCACGCCGGTGGCTGCGATCTGGACCGGCTCCATCCTGTCGGTGCTTTTCGTTTGGTTCACCTCACTCGATTTCATGAAAGTCGGTGACACGCCGGTTTACACGATCGTTGTCTCGTGCACGGTCATCTTCCTGTTCTTCTCCTTCGCGATCCCGATCACGCTCGGCCTCTTCGCCTGGGGCACGTCGAAATGGGACAAGATGGGCCCGTGGAACCTCGGCGAAGGCGTCTTCAAGCTCTTTGCCGTGCTGACTGTGATCGCGATGATCCTGATCTTCATTCTCGGCATCCAGCCGCCGAACGGTGCTGCGCTTTACGTTACCGTTGGCTTCCTCTTGCTGACAGCGATCGTCTGGTTCGGTTTCGAAAGCCGGCGCTTCAAGGGTCCGCCGATCGGCGCCGATGTGGCAAAGCGCCAGGCCGAGATCGCGGCGGCCGAAGCGGCGGTCGGCGAGAGCGGCGAAAAGTAAGCATCGAGGCTTCCCTCTCAAATGGCGGGGCCGCATCCTGCGGCCCCATCACCGGTTCAACGAAAAGGCATCAGGCCATCATCCGGCCGAGCGCATGCGATTTCGTTGCCCCGATCTCTCAATTCCAAATTTCAGGCGGATCAATCATGAGCAGCAGCTACACAATCGACGATCTCAGGAAGGATGTTGCCGAAGGGCGCATCGATACGGTTCTAGCCTGCCAGGTGGATATGCAGGGCCGGCTGATGGGCAAGCGTTTCCAGGCGGAATATTTTGTCGAGAGCGCCTGGAAGGAAACGCATAGCTGCAACTATCTGCAAGCGACCGACATGGAGATGGAGACCGTCTCCGGCTACAAGGCGACGAGTTGGGAAAAGGGTTACGGCGACTACACGATGAAGCCGGATCTGGCGACGCTGCGTCGTATTCCCTGGCTCGAAGGCACCGCGCTCGTCCTCTGCGACGTGCTCGACCATCACACGCATGAGGAGGTCGCCCATTCGCCGCGCGCGATCTTGAAGAAGCAGGTAAAGCGCCTGGAAGACTTGGGCATGAAGGCCTACATGGCTTCCGAGCTCGAATTCTTCCTGTTCGACCAGAGCTACGAGGCGGCGCAGGCTTCCGGCTACCGCAACCTCAAGCTCGCCAGCGCCTATAACGAGGACTACCACATCTTCCAGACCACCAAGGAAGAAGAGGTTATGCGGGCGATCCGCACCGGGTTGCAGGGCGCCGGCATTCCGGTCGAGAACTCCAAGGGCGAGGCTTCGGCCGGCCAGGAGGAAATCAACGTGCGTTATGCCGATGCGCTCGCCATGGCCGACCGGCATGCGATCATCAAGAACGGCTGCAAGGAAATCGCCTGGTCGAAGGGCAAGGCCATCACCTTCCTTGCCAAGTGGAACTACAATGCCGCCGGCAGTTCCTCGCATATCCACCAGTCGCTCTGGAGCCTAGAGGAAAAGCCGCTGTTCTTCGACCATGCCGGCAAATACGGCATGTCGCCGCTGATGCACAATTACGTCGCCGGGCTTCTTTCCCATGCGAGCGAGATCACCTATTTCCTGGCGCCCTACATCAATTCCTACAAGCGCTTCATGGCCGGCACCTTTGCGCCGACAAAGGCGATCTGGAGCAAGGATAACCGCACCGCCGGCTATCGTCTCTGCGGCGAGGAGACCAAGGGAATCCGCATCGAATGCCGTGTCGGCGGCTCCGATCTCAATCCCTATCTCGCCTTCGCCGCGCTGCTCGCAGCCGGCATCGACGGGATCGAGAACAAGCTGGAACTCGAAGCTCCCTTCGTCGGCGATGCGTATGGCGGCAAGGATATTCGCGAAATCCCGCGCACGCTGCGCGCGGCGACGACCGCAATGACGGAATCGGCAATGCTGCGCAAGGCCTTCGGCGACGACGTGATCGACCATTACACCCGCGCTGCCGAATGGGAGCAGGAAGAATATGATCGCCGCATCACCGACTGGGAAGTAGCGCGCGGGTTTGAAAGAGCTTAATAGGCATTTGCGGTTTGCTTGCCCTTCACCCCGACCTCTCCCCGCTTGCGGGGAGAGGAGACTTGCCGGGGTCGAGCCACTGGTCTCGACCCGTCCTACGGACCCCCGCTGACGGGGAGAGGGGATTTGCCGCACGGATCGCTTGAGAGTGCGGAAAAGGTGCGGCAATCCCCTTCGCCCCGCGAGCGGGGAGAAGGTGCCGGCAGGCGGATGAGGGGCGGTCGCCCACCGAATTTTGAATAATATGAGGACAGGAAATCGATCATGGCAATGATCCAATGCATTTCACCGGTTGACGGCTCGGTCTATGCCGAGCGTCCGGCACTTTCGCTCGATGCCGCCAAAGATGTGGTGGCGCGTGCCCGCAAGGCGCAGAAGGCCTGGGCGAAACGGCCGCTCGAAGAGCGCGTGCAGTTGGTGCTGAAGGGTGCTGCGCGGCTGAACGAGATGTCCGACGTCGTCGTGCCTGAGCTTGCCTGGCAGATGGGCCGGCCGGTCAGGTATGGCGGCGAATACAAAGGCTTCAACGAGCGCTCCAACTATGTCGCCTCGATCGCGGCGGACGCGCTGGCGCCTCTCGTCGTCGAGGAGAGCGAGCGTTTCGAACGCCGCATCGAGCGCGAGGCGCATGGCGTCGTCTTCGTCGTAGCACCCTGGAACTATCCCTATATGACGGCGATCAACACGATCGCGCCGGCGCTGATGGCCGGCAATACGGTGGTGTTGAAACATGCGTCGCAGACGCTTGTTGTCGGCGAGCGGCTGGTGCAGGCCTTCATGGAGGCCGGCGTTCCCGAGGATGTGTTCCAGAACGTCTTCCTCGATCACGAGACGACGTCGGCCTTGATTGCCGTCGGCAGCTTCAATTTCGTCAACTTCACCGGATCGGTCGAAGGCGGGCGGTCGATGGAGCGGGCGGCTGCCGGCACCTTCACCGGCCTCGGCCTCGAACTTGGCGGCAAGGATCCGGGTTATGTCATGGAAGACGCCGATCTTGAGGCGGCCGTCGATACGCTGATGGACGGCGCGACCTACAATTCCGGCCAATGCTGCTGCGGCATCGAGCGCATCTATGTGCATGAATCGCTCTACGACGCCTTCGTCGAAAAATCGGTCGCATGGGTGTCGAACTACAAGCTCGGCAATCCGCTCGATCCCGAGACGTCGCTCGGGCCAATGGCGCACAAGCGCTTCGCCAAAGTGGTGCGCGAGCAGATCGCCGACGCGGTTTCCAAGGGCGCCAAGGCGCTTGTCGATCCCAAGCTTTTCCCTCAGGATGACGGCGGCGCCTATCTCGCACCGCAGGTTCTCGTCAATGTCGACCATTCCATGGCCTTCATGCGCGAAGAGACTTTCGGCCCGGCGGTCGGCATCATGAAGGTGAAGAGCGACGAAGACGCACTCGCTTTGATGAACGACAGCCAGTACGGGCTCACCGCCTCGCTCTGGACCAAAGATGTCGAGCGGGCGGCGCGGCTCGGCCGCGAAATCGAAACCGGCACCGTTTTCATGAACCGCGCTGATTATCTCGATCCGGCGCTCTGCTGGACCGGCGTCAAGGAGACCGGCCGCGGCGGCTCGCTCTCGATCATCGGCTTCCAGAATCTGACGCGTCCGAAATCCTTCCATCTGAAGAAAGTCACAGCATGAGCAGCAGCAACATCACCGCAAACTGGAGCTATCCGACATCGGTCAAGCTCGGCCGGGGCCGCATCAAGGAACTGGCCGACGCCTGCAAGAGCCTGGGCATCAAAAAGCCGCTGCTCGTCACCGACCGCGGCCTTGCCTCGATGGCGATCACCAAGACCGCACTCGATATCCTCGAAGATGCCGGTCTCGGCCGGGCGATCTTCGCCGACGTCGATCCGAACCCGAACGAGAAGAACCTCGATGCCGGCGTCAAGGCTTTCAAGGACGGCGGCCATGACGGCGTCGTCGCCTTCGGCGGCGGCTCCGGCCTCGATCTCGGCAAGTGCGTCGCCTTCATGGCCGGCCAGACCCGGCCGGTCTGGGATTTCGAAGATATCGGCGACTGGTGGACACGCGCGAGCCTTGAGGGCATCGCCCCGATCGTCGCCGTGCCGACGACGGCAGGCACCGGTTCGGAAGTCGGGCGCGCCAGCGTCATCACCAATTCCGAAACCCATGTGAAGAAGATCATCTTCCATCCGAAGTTCCTGCCCGGCGTCGTCATCTCCGACCCGGAACTAACGGTCGGCATGCCGAAGATCATCACGGCCGGCACGGGCATGGATGCCTTCGCTCATTGCCTGGAAGCCTATTCCTCACCCTTCTACCATCCGATGTCGGCCGGCATTGCGCTCGAAGGCATGCGCCTCGTCAAGGAATTCCTGCCGCGCGCCTATAGGGAAGGCACCGATCTCGAAGCCCGCGCCAATATGATGGCCGCTGCCGCCATGGGTGCGGTCGCTTTCCAGAAGGGGCTCGGCGCCATCCATGCGCTGTCGCACCCGATCGGCGCCGTCTACAACACCCATCACGGCATGACCAATGCGGTGGTGATGCCGGCGGTGCTGCGCTTCAACCGCAAGGCAATCGAGGAGAAGATCGGCCGCGCTGCCGCCTATCTCGGCATCTCAGGCGGTTTCGACGGATTCTACGACTACGTGCTGAAGCTCCGTTCCGAGCTCGGGGTGCCGGAAACGCTGTCGGCAATGGGAATCGCGGACGATCGCATCGATGAATTATCGGCCATGGCGATCGAGGATCCGAGTGCGGGCGGCAATCCGGTCGCACTGACGCTCGAAAATACCAAGGCGCTTTTCAGGGATTGCTTCTGACGGCATAAGACCGGACTTGCAAATTGGCCTGGAAGATCTCGGTTTTCCAGGCTTTTTTGTACCGTCCGTATCCCAAATTTTAGGGATGTGAAAAATACCGGCTGCAATTTCGCCGCGCGTGTTTCGAATTTGTTAACCATGATTAGAAAGGATGGATTAACCGCACGATGCTCCGAGGGTGCGTAAAAGAGCAATTCCGGCTCGCACCATCTCCTTCCGAGGACCGAACATGCCTGTTATCACATTCGCAAATACCAAGGGCGGCGCCGGCAAGACGACCGCTGTCCTCCTGCTCGCAACCGAGCTTGCCCGCAAGGGTTATCGTGTCACCATTCTCGATGCCGATCCGCAGCACTGGATTTCACGCTGGCACGAGATATCGGGTCACGTGCCTAATGTTTCGGTGATCGATTTCGTGACCACCGCCTCGCTGCCGCAGCATATCAGCGAGAACAAGCACAATACCGACTATTTCATCGTCGACCTGCCGGGCGCCCGCAATCCGCTGCTCGCCACCGCCGTCGGTCTTTCCGACCATGTGCTGATCCCGATCCAGGGCTGTGCGATGGATGCGCGCGGCGGCGCGCAGGTGCTCGAACTGCTGCAGTATCTCGACGAGAAGGCAGGGATCAAGATCGGCCATTCGGTGGTGCTGACCCGCGTCAACTCAATGGTGACGACGCGGGCGCTGCAAGTCGTCAAGTCGCTGCTCAGCGAGCGGCATGTGCCGGTGCTTGATACCGCCATTATCGAACGCTCCGCTTTCCGTGACATCTTCGACTGTGGCGGCACGCTGCACACGATCGACCCGACGCGCGTCAGCAATCTCGACAAGGCGCGTGAAAACGCCACCTGTTTTGCCGAGGAAATGATGCGCAAGCTGCCGGTCAGGCTGACCGCATCGGCGCGGATGGCGACGGCGGCCTGACATATCCCGTATCCTCAGACGAATGCGCCCGTTCGCCCGCGACGCATTTCGTTTTTAGGCGCTTGCCGTGCGGCGGCCATCATTGAGGGAATGAGCCAGAAGGCCGGAAAGACGCCTTTTGACTCCGGCCAATTCGTCCGACATACGATTGCGTTGCCGCGGCAGGCCTATATCGACCACTTCCAGAATGCGTCCCGGCCAGGGGCGCATCACGACGACGCGATCTGCCAGAAACGCGGCCTCTTCGATGTCGTGCGTGACCAGCAGCATCGTCGTGGTATTCACACGCCATAGATCGATCAGATGATCCTGGAGTTCGACACGCGTCATCGCATCGAGGGACGAGAAGGGCTCGTCCAATAAAAGCACGGCCGGCTTCGTCACGAGAGCGCGCGCCAAGGCCACGCGTTGCGCCTGACCGCCGGATAGTTCCTTGATCCAGCGCTTCTCGTAGCCGGCAAGGCCGATCTTCTCCAGGGCCGCCGATACCTGCTCTTCGCGTTCGCCGCTTGCCAGATGACGCAGGCCGAAACCGATATTGTCGGCGACCGTCAACCAGGGAAAGAGCCGAGGCTCCTGGAAGACGAGGTTCACGAGGGCGTCCGGCTCCGTCAGCCGCCGTCCCTCCAGGCTGATTTCGCCCTGGGTGGGCGCTTCCAAGCCCGACAACAGCCTCAGAAGAGTGCTCTTGCCGCAGCCCGATCCTCCAATGACTGCGATCAGCTCGCCCTTTCCGATGCTCAGGGAAAAATCCTGCAGCGCATGCGTTCCGTTGGGATAGATCTTGGATAGAGAACGGATATCGAGCATCAGATCCCGCTCGCATGGTTGTCGCGCCAGCGCAGAAACGGCGCGGTCGCAATTAGAAGCAGGCTGTCGGTCGCCTTGCCGACAATGGCAAAGATCAAGATAGCGGCGAGGATCTGATCCGGTTTTCCGAGCTGCTGCCCGTCCACCAGGAGATATCCCAGGCCCTCCGACGCGCCCATAAATTCCGCCGCGACGACAAACATCCAACCGAGACCCAAGCCGGCGCGCAGGGCAAGGATATAGTCGGGCAGAACTGCCGGCAGCAGGATCAGACGAATGAGCTCGAACCCGGAAAGCCGGAAGACGCGGCCGACCTCGACGATGCGCCTGTCGACGCCGACGACGGCGCCATAGACCCCGAGATAGACGGGAAAGAAGACGCCGACGCCGATCAAGGCGACTTTGGAGGCTTCGAAAATGCCGAACCACAGGATGAATAGCGGCACCCAGGCAATAGACGGAATGGCTCTGAGGGCCTGCAGGGTCGGATCGAGCAGGCGTGCGAGCAATTTGGAAGAGCCGGTCAGCGCCCCGAGCGCGGTTCCCGCCAGGGAGCCGAAGGCAAAACCGATCG
Source organism: Rhizobium binxianense (assembly GCF_028994275.1). NCBI lineage: Bacteria > Pseudomonadati > Pseudomonadota > Alphaproteobacteria > Hyphomicrobiales > Rhizobiaceae > Rhizobium > Rhizobium binxianense. The sequence goes on along the minus strand of NZ_CP118713.1, from coordinate 2,753,989 downwards.
CCACTCTGCGCAGTGTCGCACCGACATGGGTAGCCAGATCGCCGGATGCGGCCAGCGCATAGACCGTATAGAGAATCTTCGAGGGCGGAGGCATCAAGCGGCCGCCGACAAGCCCCGTGCGCACGAGGATCTCCCAGGCGGCAAACAATGCGATTGGAAACACGATCCCGACGATCGGGTGATCGAAAGGCGAGACCCGGCGCTGCCGGGTCTCCCTTTCTGTTTCGGTATTGCGCCATGACAGCGCGATGTCGACCAACGACATGGGAATGTGTTTCCTATCGCTTCATTGGCCGAGGGCGGCGGAGGCGAAGCTTGGATCGATCAGCGCGGAGACAACTGTTTTGACATCGACATCCGCCTTGATGACATCCGCCTTTTGCAGAGCAAGGCCTGCGGCTTCGATCGTCTGGCGCTGGGCGTCGCCGATCACGGAATAGCCGAGGTTCGTGCGCTCCAGCTGGCGCTCAATCACGGTATCGGGCAGTTTGGTGGCGGCAACGAGGGCGGCTTTGAGCTTGGCCGGATCTTTCAGAGCCTCAGTGCGGGCCTTCTCGTAGGAGGCAAGCACGCGTTTGACGATGTCAGGATGCGCGGCGGCAAACTCCTCGCGCACGTTGAGAACGCCCCAGCTGTTGTTCTCCGGCTTGCGATAAAACAGAACATCGCCATCTTCGATCTCGGCGGAGGCCATGATCGGATCGAGGCCCGCCCAAGCATCGACGTCACCGCGCTTCAGCGCAAGGCGGCCGTCCGCATGCTGGAGCAGAACAAGCGAAACATCTTTTTCGGTGAGGCCGGCATCGGCAAGCGCGCGTACCAGGAAAATGTGGGGATCGGTGCCGCGCGTCACGGCGATGGACTTGCCCTTGAGGTCCTCGACCTTGGCAATGCCGGTATCCTTGCGGGTTACGAGCGCGGTCCATTCCGGACGCGAATACACGTAGATGGATTTGATTGGATTGCCGTTGACGCGGCCGATCAATGCCGCCGCACCCGCGGTCGAGCCGAAGTCGAGGGAGCCGGCATTCAGGAATTCCAGGGCTTTGTTGGAGCCTGCGGACTGGACCCAGGTTATCTTGATCCCGTCCTTTTCGAATTCCTTTTCCAGGATGCCTTCATCCTTCAGAATGAGGCTGACCGGGTTATAGGTTGCCCAGTCCACGCGAATTTCCGAGACATCGGCAGCCTGTGCCGTGCCCATTGCAACCAAACCCGCGAACACGCTCAAAGCCAAGCGAACAAACGATTTCATACGACCTCCTAAATGTCAGGAGATGAAATCTACAGATTTGATAGCTTTTTGCGCGCTTTCAGGTTCCAAACTTTGAAAAAGGGAGAGCAAATTTGAACTGCCGCTGCGGCCGCCGCTAGATTGTTGTGTCAAAAAGCGGACGTGGCTTGGCTGTGTCAGGGGCAATCCGCCTGACGACGCGTTACTGCGGTCAGTCGACGAATTCGACCGTCACGCCCGGCTTAACCATCTTGGCCAGCTCGGTCGCATCCCAGTTGGTCAGGCGGATGCAGCCGTGGCTCTGGGTGCGGCCGATCTTAGAAGGCTCGGGCGTGCCATGGATGCCGTAGGTAGGCTTCGAAAGCGCCATCCAGACGGTGCCGACGGGGCCGTTCGGTCCGGGCGGGATGTTGAGGATCTTGTCGTTGGCACCCTGCTGGAAATTGATCTTCGGGTTATAGGTGTAACCGGGATTGAGGGCGACACGCTCGACATTCACCAAGCCCGACGGAGAGGGGGTGTCGGTGGAGCCGATCGATGCCGGATAGGCGGCGAGGAGATTGCCGGCGCCGTCATAGGCGAAGACCTGCTTGCGGCCCTTGTCGGCGATGATGCGGGCGACTTCACCGCTTTTCGGCTCGCCGGGATTGACGACCTTGATGACGGTGCCGGGAACGCTGAAATCGGCGCCGGGGTTCATCTCCTTGAGGAAAGCCTCATCCATGTGGAAGCGTTCGGCCAGCATTTCGGTGGTCGAGGTATAGGCTAGCGAGGGCAGCAGCGCCTTCTGCGAATAATCTTCCGGGATCTGGGCGACGAAGGGACCGGCGGCATCGGCCGGCGTGATCGTGTAGCTGACGACGGGCAGGCCGCCGTTCATGCGCAGCTCTTCCAGAATGGCATCGGTGTCGTTGGGATCGAGCTTCGACCCAGTCATCTGGTCATAGGCATAGATGCCCTTGGTGACGTTCGAGCCCATATGGCCGTCGATGACGCCGGGAGAGATGCCGGCGCGATCAAGGAAGACCTGCAGTGCGACGATCTCGGGCTTCGACTTGTTCTTCAGCGTGATGACGGGTTCATCGGGTGCTGCCTTCGGCGCGTCGGCAGGCGGGATCTGCTGGTCGGGCTCGATCGAGGCGTAGTCGTCGTTCGGCTGCGGATTGCCGATGCTGTTATCCTCGGGATAGGGCTGGTCGCCGAGCGGCTGGCGTTCGATCGCCGCATCGCGCGGAATGCCGCCGGTGACCGCACCGCGCTCGGAGTAACGCGTGTCGCCATAGGTATTGTCGTCGGCATAATAGGGATCGTTGCCGTTCTGGTCGGCATAGACATCGCGCGGGCCGGGCCGCGGCGGATAGTAGCCGCGGGCGCGCATCTCGGTGGCGACGACGTTGCCGTAGTCGTCGACCAGCACGCGGTTGCCGCTGCGGTCGCGGGCGTAAATATAGCCGCGCGGGACATAATCGAGGATTTCGCCGCTCGGCGTCACCAGCACGACATCGCTCTGGCGGCGGTCGCGGAACTGCTGTGCGCCCGCCTCCGGCGCTGCAGCCGCAATGGCCGCCAGCACGGCCGCAAGCGAAAATGCCGACTTCAAAAAGCGATTCACGTCTGAAAACCTCGAACAGTGACTGGCAGACACACACCTGCGAATTTTGACGCTAGTGTGGAATTTATGAAAGCGTGCTGAACAAAATATGAAAATCACTAAGATTTCCTTTTACTCATAAACGTTTGCGTCTCTGTGTCGGTTCCGCAAACTCCACTTGCGGCAAAAACACCAGATGGCGGCGGTGCTAATTGACGAAAGACGGTGCGAAACCTAACGCTACGACGGCTATAATCTCTTGAGGAGACCGCGATGATCGAATTTGCCGCCGCAAGCGGGCCGCGCCTGATGCTCGATGAAACATCGGTGCTGGATATCGGCGGATGCATCATCGAAGGCATCGATATTGCGCCGAAGCGTGCCATTCCCGACGACGGCGATCCGCGAATCGATCATTCGCTCGAAGGCTTCCTCTTCACTTGCGGGCCGGACCATATCCGCCATCGCCAGCCGATCGCCGGCCGGGCCGACGGCAAGGTCTACCCGCTGCACGGATCGGCCTCCGCCATGCGGCAAAGGTGCTGTGGACGAAATTCGAGAACGGCAATGCCGAATGCCGTGCCGATATCGACATCACCACCGTCGAGGGACTGCCGCAGCGCATCGAGCGGCTGTGGCGCATCGACGGGGCGACCGGCGAAGTGCGGCTCGATGACCGGGTGGTCAATACCAGCGACCAGACGGTGCCGACTTTCCTGATGTATCACATCAACACCGGCGGCAAATGGCTGGACGAGGGCACGCGGCTCGAAGGCCGGATGCTGGAGAACGGCGGTTTCCCCTGGACATTCGGCGAGGAGCCCGGCGGCATCTTCTGCGTGCCGGCCCCGGCAAGGGAGGAGGGCTTCGCGGAAATCCGCCTCGGGCCTCTCGCCGCGATCGGCGGCAGGACGCTCAGCGTGCGCTTCCGCGCCGACACGCTGCCTTATCTGCAGGTGTGGCGAAACCAGAAGGCGCCGGCCCATATCATCGGCATCGAGCCGGTTTCGCATCGCTGGGTATTGCGCGATGAGCTTCAGGCAGCCGGCGAGTTCAACCTGCTGGCGCCCGGCAAGAGCCGCAGCTATGCGATGAGCTTTACCTTCCTGTGAGCGAAGTGTTGTTGACGCTGGCAGACCTCCGTCGTAGACCTTCAGCCCACGATTTTTGAGGAGACAAGACGATGGATATTCGCCAGATCGACGATGAATATTCGGTTTCGGGCCAGATCACGCTGGAGGAGCTCGACGAGATCAAGGCGCTCGGGTTCAAATCGATCGTCTGCCACCGCCCCGATCATGAGAGCCCTGATCAGACATCGTTCTCCGTCATCGAGGCGCGCGCCAAGGAGCTCGGTCTCGAGATCGCCCATGTGCCTGTCGGACCGATGGGCGTGACCGAGGAAGCGGTGCAGGGCATGGTCGATGCGCTCGACGAATTCCCGCGGCCGATGCTCGGCTATTGCCGCTCCGGCGCCCGCTCGACGGCGATCTACCAGAAGACCCACCATATCCGCAGCTAGGTCCCGTTCCGGCTGCCGATTTCCGGCGCTGCGCTGCAGCGCCATCACCTTCCATTCACTCAGGAGACTAGAATGAGCATTAAGCGTATCGACATCGGCGCGCGCATGAGCGGCGCCGTCATTCACGGCAACACGGTCTATCTCGCAGGCCAGGTCGGCGAGGGCGAAAGCGTCACCGATCAGTGCAAGTCCTCGCTTGCCGAAGTCGACCGCCTGCTGGCTGCATCAGGCAGCAGCAAGTCGAAGATCCTGCAGACGATCATCTACCTCTCCGACATCGCCGATTTCGCCGAGATGAACGCCGTCTGGGAAGGCTGGATCGATCCGGCCAATCCGCCGGCCCGCGCCACCAGCGAAGCCAAGCTCGCTGCGCCGAAATACAAGGTCGAGTTCATCGTCACGGCTGCGATCGACTAAAAACCATTCATTTTTAAACTGGTTGAAGCCGGTGAGTTCAGTTCACGAACTCACCGGCTTTTTGCTTGCGCGATTTCGGACAGCGTGCGTGTCGGCGTGATCGCTTCCGGATCGAGCTTCACTTCGATGATCGCGGGTTTGCCGCTGGCGCGCGCCCGCTCGAAGGCCGCGGCGAATTCTTCCGTCCTTTCCACCGTCTCGCCATGGCCGCCATAGGCGCGGGCAAGGGCTGCGAAATCGGGGTTGGTCAGATCGGTGCTGCTGACGCGGCCGGGATATTCGCGCTCCTGATGCATGCGGATGGTGCCGTAAATGCCGTTGTTGACGACCACCGCGATGATCGGCAGGCCATAGCGGATGGCGGTGGCGAATTCCTGGCCATGCATCAGGAAACAGCCGTCGCCGGCAAAGCAGATGACCTCGCGCTCGGGAAAGAGCCGCTTGGCGGCGACGGCGGCGGGCAGCCCGTAACCCATCGAGCCAGAGGTGGGGGCGGCTTGCGTGTTGAAGCGGCGGAAACGATGGAAGCGGTGCACCCAGGTGGCATAGTTGCCGGCGCCGTTGGTGAAGATCGTCTCTGGCCCGGTATTGGCCTCCAGCCACTCCATGATCGGCCCCATATGGACGGCGCCCGGACCTGTCGAAGGCGGCTTCGACCAGGCAAGATAGGCCTGGTGCATGCGCTCCGTGCGCTCCGCCCAGTGCGGCTCGGCCGGCGCTTCCAGATCGGCGAGCGCTTCAACGAAATCGACAGCTGCGGCGCAGATCGCAAGATCCGGACGGTAGATACGGCCGAGTTCGGACGCATCGGGATAGACGTGGACCAGCGATTGCTGGGGGTAGGGGATATCGATCAGTGTGTAGGACGAGGAGGGCATTTCCGACATGCGGCTGCCGAGCAGGATCAGCAGGTCGCTCTCCCTGATCTCCTTTGCCAGCGCCGGATTGATGCCGATGCCGACATCGCCGGCATAACAGGGATGCAGATGGTCGAACAGCATCTGCCGGCGGAACGAGCAGCCGACCGGCAATTTGAAACGTTCGGCGAAAATTGCAAAATCGGCGACGGCATCGGCATCCCAGCGCGTGCCGCCGAGGATCACCATCGGCCGCTCGGCTTTGAGCAGGCGCAGGTAGAAATCGTCGATCTGGCTGCGGCCGGGGTGGGCTTCGACGCCGACATAGCGCTTGGCGCGGGGCGCCTCGACTTCGTCGCGCAGCATGTCTTCCGGCAGCGTCAGCACCACAGGGCCGGGGCGGCCGGAGGTTGCGATCGCAAAGGCGCGGGTGACGAACTCGGGAATGCGGGCGGCATCGTCGATCTCGCCCACCCATTTGGCGAATTCGGTGAAGGCGCGGCGGAATTCGACCTCCTGGAAGGCCTCACGCTCGCGTGCTTCGCGCTGCACCTGGCCGATGAACAGGATCATCGGGATCGAATCCTGCTTTGATATATGCAGGCCGGCGGAGGCATTGGTGGCGCCGGGGCCGCGGGTGACCATGCAGATGCCGGGTTCGCCCGTCAGCCTGCCCCAGCAATCCGCCATCATCGCCGCTCCGCCTTCCTGACGGCAGACGAGGACGTCGATATCGCTATCGCGCAGCGCGTCGAGGACGGCAAGGAAGCTCTCGCCGGGCACGCAGGAGAGGCGTTTGACGCCGTTTGCCTTCAACGCCTCGACGATCAGTTCCCCGCCGCTCTTCTTCATGACGATGCCTTCCTCTCGTACTCGGCGAGTTCCGCCAGAATTTCATCCCTGTGTTCGCCGAGGCGCGGGCTCGGTCTGGTGTAACGCAATGGCGTCTCGGACATGACGACCGGCGTCCTGACACCCGGGATCATCGTGCCTGCGGCATCCGCAAGGTCGATGCGCAGGCCGCGGGCCTGCACCTGCGGATCGGCGAACATTTCCTCGATCGTGTTGATCGCGCCTGATGGGACCGCATTCTCCTCGCAGGCCTTCAGAAGATCCGCCTTCTGCCATTTCAGCGTCTCGGTAGAGATGAGGCGGCGCACCTCGCCGCGATTGGCGACGCGGGCCCTGTTGGTGGAAAAGCGTTCGTCGCCTGACATCGCCACCAGGCCGAGGATGGCGCAGAGGCGGCGGAACTGGCCGTCGTTTCCGACCGCGAGGATGAGGTAACCGTCAGCCGCCGGCACGACCTCATAGGGCGAGATATTGGGATGGGCATTGCCGAGGCGGGTCGGTGCTGAGCCGGAGACCAGGTAGTTCATGTTCTGATTGGCGAGGACTGCCGACTGCACGTCGAGCAGGGCCATATCGATGAGCTGGCCTTCGCCTGTTTTCAGCGCGTGGATCAGGGCTGCCTCGATTGCCGAGACGGCATAAATGCCGGTGAAGATATCGGCGATCGCGACGCCCGCCTTCATCGGCTGGCCGTCAGGCTCGCCGGTGATCGACATGAAGCCGGATATGCCCTGGACGATATAGTCGTAGCCGGCGAGGCCGGCATAAGGGCCGGTCTGGCCGAAGCCGGTGATCGAGCAATAGACGAGCTTCGGGTTCACCTTCCGCAGGCTGTCGTAATCGAGTCCATATTTGACGAGGCCGCCGAGCTTGAAGTTCTCGATCACCACATCGGCGGTGGCGACGAGCCGGCGGACGAGATCCTGGCCTTCCTCGCTCTTTAGGTCGGCGGTGATGGAGCGTTTGCCGCGATTGGCGGCGTGATAATAGGCGGCCGAGAGATTTTCGCCATCGGCGCCTTCGACGAAGGGCGGCCCCCATTGGCGGGTATCGTCGCCGCCATCGGGATTTTCGACCTTGATGACGTCGGCGCCGAGATCGGCAAGCATCTGTCCTGCCCAGGGGCCGGCCAGCACGCGGGCAAGCTCGATCACTCGAATGCGGGCAAGCGGCGGCTTTTTCGTCACGGTTTCCGTCATATTCCTCCGGAAGGCGGTTACGGCGCCAGCGTCGCCTCAGATGTATCGGATACGGGTCTGGATGCAAAGCGGCGCTCGCGCCAGAGGATGTAGAAGCCCGACGCCATGATGATCATGATGCCGAGCCATTTGACCGCATTCGGAAAGTCGCCGAAGACCAGCCAGGCGAAGATTGTCGCCGATACGATCTCGAAATATTGCAGCGGCGCCAGCGTCGAGGCCGGTGCGGCGCGATAGGCATAAACCCCGAAGATACCAGCGATTGCGGCCGTGGCGCCGACGCCGGCGAGGTAGAACCAGACATTGCCCTGCGGCATGACGGGATCGAGGAGGTCGGAACCGGTTCCCTCGCCGAAATAGAGCAGGATGGCGCAAAAGAGCAGGCCCCAGATGCCCATCTGGAACTGCATCGCCCAGGGGTCTTCCCTGTGCGAGAGGACGCGGGTCATCAGCACGAAGATTGCGATGCAGAGCGCGCTGAGGACGGGCAGAAGCGCGACATAGCCGACCTCCTCAAAACTCGGCTGGATGATCAGCATCGCCCCGAAGAAGCCGACGCCGCAGGCGGTATAGCGCCGCCAGCCGATCGTTTCCTTCAGGAAGATGCCGCCGAAGATCGTCACGATGATCGGCTCGACGAAGAAGATCGCAATCGCGTCGGCGACCGCCATGTATTTTAGGGTGGTAACGAAGGAGATCATCGAGACGGTGATGATCGCGCCGCGGATGGCATGGAACAGGCTCTGGCTCCAGGAGAAATCGGTAAAGCTGCGCCGCCACAGCACGATCGGCAGCATGCAGAGCGCCTGGATGGCGAAGCGGGCGGCAGTGACCTCGGCGGATGGAATGGTGACGACGGCAAGCTTGGAGAAGATATCGATGAGCGGCGAGACCATCACCGATAGAAACATCAGCGCAAGCCCTGTCGTCACTTCGGAGGGGGACGAAACTGTACGGGAGGAGGAGCTGCTCATGATGGAATCCCTATGGCTCAGGCTCTTGCGGCGGCCCCGTCGCACCAGTCCGCAAAGGCCGCGGTCGCCGCATCCGCGCCGATCTCATTCAGCGTTTCGTGCCGCATGTCCTGATATATCTGAGTGCTGATACGAGAGAAGCCTTGGGCTTTCAAATGGTTTGACAGCCAGCGGATAGCTTTTCCACGCTCTGTGGCGGGATCCTCTCCGCCGCCGACCAGATGGATCGGCATATCACGGGGCACTCGGTCGAGATGGGATTTCTGCGGCGCGCGAAACGTCAGTTCGAAGAGATCGAGCCAGAGCGAGACCGAGGCATCGAAGCCGCAGAGCGGATCGGCGATATATTTATCGACTTCACCGGGTAGGCGCGACAACCAGTCGAACTCGGTGCGGCGGCCCGGGATCGCATTTCCCCAGGCGCCGAAGGTGAGCTTCGGCAACAGGCCGCTCGGCACGTCGGAGCCCTTCAGCATGCGCTCGGCAAGCAGGATTGCCTGGGCGGCGCGGCCGGCAAGGCCGACGGCGAAATTCGAATTCCAGACGGCGACGGCATCGAAATCGGCCGGCGCCGTGACGGATGCATTGAGGGCGATCAGGCCGCCCATCGAATGGCCGAAGAGGATCACCGGCAGGCCGGGATGGCGGGTGGCGGCATGGCCGCGCATGGCAAGGACGTCACCGATCACCTTTTCGACGCCACCTCGTTGGGCGAAGCGGCCGATCGGCGCGTCGGCTGCGGTGGTTTCGCCGTGCCCGCGGTGATCATGGGCATAGACGTGATAGCCGCGCGCCGCCATCGTCTCGGCAAAGGCGCGATAGCGTTTCGAATGTTCGGCAAGACCGTGCGATATCAACAGGATGCCGCGGGCCGCGCCTGTGGCTTCGGCATGGTGATAGGCGAGCGACGCCCCGGGCACGGCGAGCCTCTGCGTTTCAGAAAACATGTCGGTCCTCCTTGCCGCAACAGACCAGATCACCGCCCAAAAGCAACATCGGTTCCGGGGTTATCCGATAACAAATTGCATTGCTGTTGCGATTCAGGGTTGCGGGCTTGCGATCTTCGTGCTTATTTGTTCCTGTATTGTTCTTTTTTGGGGGTTGAAATGAGCAGCATGCAGTTGCGTACCTTGACGTTCGCCGTATCGATGGTTCTTGCCGGCGCCGCCGTGGCACAGGAGACCGGCGGGCGCACCCGTTTTATTCTTGCGGCAAGCTGGCAGCCCGCCTTTTGCCAGACGAACCAGAAGAAGGTCGAATGCGCCAGCCAGACCGGCGAGCGCCCCGATGCGACGAATTTTTCGCTGCACGGGCTCTGGCCGATGCGGCAGGATTATTGCGGCGTGAGTGCCGAGCAGAAGGCCGCCGACAAGGACGGCAACTGGACCACATTGCCGGAGGTCACGCTTTCGGCCGAGACGAAGGCGGCGCTCGCAAAAGCCATGCCCGGCACGCAATCCGGCCTGGAACGGCATGAATGGACAAAGCACGGCACCTGCGCGAAAATGAGCGCCGAGGACTATTTCGGCGTCGGCGTGCATCTCCTCGGCGCACTCAACACCTCGGCCGTGCGCGATCTCTTCGCCGCCAATATCGGCAAGCCGGTTAAAGCCGAGGCGATCAAGGCGGCTTTCGACAAGAGCTTCGGGCCGGGTGCCGGTGACCGCGTCAAGATGAGCTGCCGGCGGGCCGGCAATGTCAAAATGGTCAGCGGGTTGACGATCGGGCTTTCGGAGGCCGCCGGAGCGGCGTCGGCGAAAAGTGCTGGCCTTGCCGATCTGATCCAGGGAGCGGGGAAAACCTCCTTCGGCTGCGACGAGGGCGTCGTCGACGCTGCGGGCTTTTGACCGGAAATCCTGAGTAAACCGGGTTTCGGCGTTGCCCGCAGGCGCTGTTTCGCCTACATAGCGGCACGATCGAAGTTTCCCGCCCGGAGCAGCGCAGCATGGCACGTCAGTTCATCTATCATATGTCCGGCCTCAACAAGGCCTATGGCAACAAGAAGATCCTGGAGAATATCCACCTCTCCTTCTACCCCGATGCCAAGATCGGTATCCTCGGACCGAATGGCGCCGGTAAATCCACCGTGCTGCGCATCATTGCCGGACAAGACAAGGAATATACCGGCGAAGCCTGGCTCGCCGAAGGAGCGACGGTCGGCTACCTCGAGCAGGAGCCGCACCTCGATCCCAGCAAGACGGTGTTCGAGAACGTCATGGAAGGCGTTGCCTCGAAGACGGCCGTGCTCGAGCGCTACAATGAACTGATGATGAACTATTCCGACGAGACGGCGGAAGAGGGCGCGAAGCTCCAGGACATCATCGACAGCCAGAACCTCTGGGATCTGGAAAGCCAGGTCGAGATGGCGATGGAAGCCTTGCGCTGCCCGCCGCGCGACGCCGATGTCACCAGCCTGTCCGGTGGTGAGCGCCGCCGGATCGCGCTCTGCCGCCTGCTACTGTCGCAGCCGGACCTGCTGCTGCTCGACGAACCGACCAACCACCTGGACGCCGAGACGATTGCCTGGCTCGAAAAGCATCTGCGCGACTATCCGGGCGCCGTGATGATGATCACCCACGATCGCTACTTCCTCGACAACGTCACCGGATGGATCCTCGAACTCGACCGCGGCCGTGGCATTCCCTATGAAGGCAACTACTCGGCTTACCTGCTCGCCAAGGCCAAGCGCATGCAGCAGGAAAACCGGGAAGAGGCAGGCCGTCAAAAGGCGATCAGCCGCGAACAGGAATGGATCGCTTCCAGCCCGAAGGCCCGTCAGGCAAAATCCAAGGCGCGTATCAAGTCCTACGAGCAGCTGGTGGAGGCCGCCGAAAAGCAGCGTCCCGGCGACGCGCAGATCATCATCCCGGTCAGCGAGCGCCTGGGACAGGTGGTCATCGAGATGGAGGGCATCACCAAGGGCTTCGAGGGCCGCACGCTGATCAACGACCTGTCGATCAAGCTGCCGCCGGGCGGCATCGTCGGCATCATCGGCCCGAACGGCGCCGGCAAGACGACGCTGTTCAAGATGATCACCGGCCAGGAAAAACCGGACGCGGGATCCGTCCGCATCGGTGAGACGGTCCATCTCGGTTATGTCGACCAGAGCCGCGACGCACTTGACGGCAGCAAGACCGTTTGGGAGGAAATCTCAGGCGGCGCTGAGGTCATCAAGCTCGGCAAGTTCGATATGAACTCCAGGGCCTATTGCGGCGCCTTCAACTTCAAGGGCGGCGATCAGCAGCAGAAGGTCGGCAATCTCTCGGGCGGCCAGCGCAACCGCGTTCACCTTGCCAAGATGCTGAAGGCCGGCGGCAACGTTCTGCTGCTCGACGAACCGACCAACGACCTCGATACGGAAACGCTGGGTGCGCTCGAAAGCGCGCTGGAAGCGTTTGCCGGCTGCGCCATCATCATCAGCCACGATCGCATGTTCCTCGACCGTCTGGCGACGCACATTCTGGCTTTCGAAGGTGAGGGCCATGTGGAATGGTTCGAAGGCAACTTCGAGGATTATGAACAGGACAAGATCCGCCGCCTTGGCCCTGATGCCCTCAACCCAGGCAGCCAGGCGCATAAACGCCTGACGCGCTGATCGCATCTTCTGTCGTGTTGAAAGCCCCGGTTCGCCCGGGGCTTTTTCATGTCTGCGCTGTCGCAATTTGAGCAGGCAATTTCGCTGAAGTGCGAATTGCTGCTTGTCACCGCAATCCAAATCACATAAAGATATCTTTATATCTTGATTGGACCGAAGATGAGCGAACCCTTGAAGCTTGGACTGGATGCGCTGGTGGACGTCTTGAAGGCGGCCGGCGAGCCCACGCGCCTGCGTCTTCTGGCGCTTCTCGACGGCGGCGACCTGACGGTGACCGATCTTACCGAAATTCTCGGCCAATCCCAGCCCCGCATCTCCCGACATCTGAAGCTGCTTGGCGAGGCCGAGCTGATCGAACGCTATCAGGAGGGCGCCTGGGCCTATTTCCGCCTCAAGCAGGACGGCAAGGCGGCCATGCTGGTGCGGGCATTGCTGAAGCATGTCTCCGAGAACGATCCGACCATTCTTCGCGACGGCGAGCGGCTGTCGGCGGTCAAGCGCCAGCGGGCCGAGCGGGCACAGGCCTATTTCAGCCGCAACGCGGCGGAATGGGACGAGCTTCGCCGCCTGCATGCGGCCGACGAGGAAGTCGATGCCGCCGTCATCCGGCTGCTCGGCAGCCAGCCGATCGATTCGCTGCTCGATCTCGGCACCGGCACCGGCCGCATCCTCGAACTGCTTTCCGGGCTCTACCGCCGGGCGATCGGTGTCGATGCCAGCCGCGACATGCTGAGCGTGGCGCGCGCCAATCTCGACAAATCCCGCATCACCAAGGCCACCGTGCGCCATGCCGATATCCTGAACCTGCCGTTCGAGGGCCAGGATTTCGACCTGGTGACGATCCATCAGGTGCTGCATTTCTTCGACCAGCCGGAGATCGCCATCGCGGAAGCGGCGCGCATGCTGCGGCCGGGCGGCCGGCTCGTGGTCATCGACCTTGCGCCGCACACGCTCGAATATCTCCGCGACGAGCATGCGCATGTCCGTCTCGGTTTTTCGCACCAGGCGATATCCGACTGGCTGCACAGGGCCGGGCTCGACGTCGAGCAGGTGGTCGATCTTCATCCGGGTCAGCAAAGCGGGCAGGGGTTGACGGTCACCGTCTGGCTCGCGCGCGATCCCAGGCGCCTCATGGCTTCGCAGACGAGCGAAGGCGCCGAACCTACATTTGCCGGGAGAGTATGACATGGCTTTGAATAACGAGGTACGCGGCCGCAACATCGGGATTTCCTTCGAATTCTTCCCGCCGAAATCGGAGGAGATGGAAGGGCAGCTCTGGGATACCGTCAGCAAGCTGCAGGACTGGGCTCCGGATTTCGTGTCGGTGACCTACGGCGCTGGCGGCACCACCAAGGCGCCGACGCTCACCGCCGTAACACGGTTCCTGTCGCAGACGCCGCTTGCCACCGCCTCGCACCTGACCTGCGTCGGGGCGACTAAGGACGAGACGCATCAGATGATCGAGACCTTCCGTAAGGTCGGCGTGACGCATTTCGTGGCGCTGCGCGGCGATGCGCCCGGCGGCGCCGGCGCGCCCTACCAGCCGCATCCCGGCGGCTATGCCAATGCGGCGGAGTTGGTGGCCGGCCTCAAGGAGATCGGCGATTTCGAGATTTCGGTTTCCGCCTATCCGGAAAAACACCCGGAAAGCCGTGACACGGCTGCCGATATCGAGATGCTGAAGCGCAAGGCCGACAATGGCGCCGACCGGGCGTTGACGCAGTTCTTCTTCGACAACGACAATTTCGAGCGTTATCTGGAGCGGGTGCGCGCTGCCGGTATCTCGATCCCGATCGTGCCCGGCATCATGCCGATCCAGAATCTGACGCAGCTGAAGCGTTTCGCAGGCGCCTGCGGCACCATCATTCCGGCCTTCCTGGATGAGCGCTTCGCCGGCTTCGACGACAAGCCCGAGGAGCGGGCGAAGGTCGCAGCCGATGTCGCCGCCGAGCAGATCGAGGATCTCGTCCGGCGCGGCCTGAACGAGTTCCATCTCTATACGATGAACCGCGCGCCGCTGGTTTCCGCCGTGCTCGACAATCTCGGTCTCTCCCGCCGGGCGCCAAAGAGCGCGGGCGCGGCCGCCTGATCTTTCCACCTTAAAAGGGAAAAGCGCATGTCGGGCGGGGACATGCGCTTTTTCATTGGCGGATTGATCAGGGGAGTTCAGGTACTACCAGTCATTCCGTCTTCGTGTTGGCCGGCTCAGATGAAGAGCATGGACAAGACGAAAGCAAACGCTGCACTGACCAACAGAACATTCAAGGATTGCGTGAGTCCCATGTCTGTCTCCTCGCGTTAACCGGCCGATAATATGTCTGAAATATGTCGGTTGGGAAGAAGATTCTATGCTGCGCTGCAGAAGAGTGCGGTGGATAAGTCAAGTGGCATTTCGGCAAGTTTTTGAAATAAAACGATTATATTCCATAAATTTTTGTTCACAGATTTTAACATGCCGTTAAATTCGGCGACTGTGCATTTACCTATGCGCCCAAAACATGGCGAGCCCGCAACCGGTTGAAATTATAGGGAATCCGCAACCGGCTTTCAGGTGGTGCGGCTCAACAGGCGATAGATGCGGCCGTCAAGAATGACGAGGCCGAACCCGATCAGCGCCATACCGATAAATTCGCCGAGGAAAAGCGCGCCGAGAAGGATGGCGCTCGGCGGCACCAGCAGGGTGACGAGGGAGGCGTTAGTGGCGCCGGCGGCCGCCATGATGCGGAAATAGAGGATGTAGCCGAAGGCGGTCGACAGCAGCGCCAGCGCCAGAATGGCAAGCAGGACATCGAGCGACGGTGCGGCAAGCGTCCAGGGGCGATCTGACAGCAGCGACAGCGGCAGCGCAATCAGCGAGGAGGCGGTCAACTGGCCGGCAGCGGTGACCGGGGCGGGAACATTCCTGAAGCGTTTGCCGTAGGTGGCGGCGAAACCATAAGAGATGGCGGCAAGCACCGGCAGAAGCAGCGCCCAGAGCGGCGCCTCGCCACCGGCCGAGATGCCAGGTCCGATCAGCACGATCGTTCCGGCGAGGCCAACAAGGCAGCCGCCGATCTTTGCCGCGGACAGCTTCTCGTCGGAGGTGAAATAATTGGCGATGAGCACGGTCCATATCGGCGTCGTCGCATTCAGGATCGCCGCGAGGCCGGCGCCGATGCGGGTTTGGCCGAAGAAAATCAGCGCATGCGGCAGGGCATTGTTGATCAGGCCGAGGATGAGGAATTCGCGCCAGCGGCGCCAGAGGATCGAATAGAAGTCGAAACGGCCGGCGATATAGATATGCAGCGCCAGCGCTGCGAGCAGCAGCCTAAAAAAGACCAGCGTCAGCGGCGGCACGTGCTGGACGGCGATGCGGGCAAAGAAGAAGGAGCCGCCCCAGATCAGGCCGAGCAGGACCAGCAGGCCCCAGGTCCAGGCATTCATTCTGCTGTCCACGCCGATTCCTCCACCGCAAGCCGCATGATCGCCGTATCGTCTTGTCGAAACCGGCGTCGGCTCCTGATTCCTATGTTGAGGGCAGGCCGCGGTCAGCGCCACCCGTTTCTTGCGAAGCGGGCAGCGGCGAGGTCTTCGCGGCGATCAGAGAGCGTTGAGCAGGGCAGGCGTCGCCCAGCCGTCAGCGGGGATGCCGAGGCGTTGCTGTTCCTTCTGGATCGCGACGCGTGTGCCGGAGCCGAGGATGCCGTCGATCTCGCCGACGTCATGGCCAAGCGACTGCAGCTTGGTCTGCAGCGTCTTCATCTGTTCGTTGGCGAGCCCTTGTTCCGGCATGCCCTTCAGATAGGTCGGGGCACCGGAAAGGCGCGTTCCGAAATAGGCGGCCGATGTCGTGTAGATGAACGACTTGTTCCATTCGAGATAGATCTTGAAATTGGGATAAGCGATGAAGGCCGGTCCCATGCGGCCCTGCGGCAGGACCAGGTCGCCTTCGAGGTTGCCGAAGGCGGTATTGCCGTCGCGCGGCTTCACGCCGAGCGCGAACCAATCGCTAGCCTTCATCGTGCCGCCGAGGCCGGATTTCTCCCAGGGCAGGTTGTCGGGCAGGGTCACTTCCTGCAGCCAGGGCTGACCGCGCTCGAAGCCGAGATGCTGGATGAATTTTGCTGCCGTCAGGATGGCGTCCGGGCCGCTCTGCTTCAGGCGGACATGGCCGTCGCCATCGCCGTCCATGCCATAGGCGACGATGTCGCGCGGCAGCATCTGCACCTGGCCGATTTCGCCGGCCCAGGCGCCCGTATTGGTGGCGGGATCGAGGTCGCCGTGCTGAACCATTTCGACGAGAGCGATCAGCTGCGGGCGGAAGAGTTCCGGGCGGCGGCAGTCATGCGACAGCGTGACCAGAGCATTGCGGGTGTTGAAATCGCCCTGGACGGCGCCGAAATCGGTTTCCATCGCCCAGAAGGCGGTGATGACGCCGGGGGGGACACCGAATTCCTGTTCGGCGCGGGCAAAAACGTCGGCATATTGCTTCATCTTCTGGCGGCCGATGTCGAGGCGGGCCTGGCTGACGGTGCGCTGGGAGAATTCGAGGAAGGTCTGCTTGAAGACGCCCTGGGCACGGTCCCGGCTCAGCACCTTGGGGTCGATCTCGGCGCCGGCGAAGGCCTCGTCGGCGGCTGCCGCACTGGCGCCGGCCGCAACCGCATCTTTCTTGACGCCTGCGAGGAAGGCGGAGAGGTCGCCGCCGCAAGGGGCAGCCGGGGCTGCGTCCGGCGCCTGCTGGGCGGCCGCGCCGCCGGCCAGCGCGAGGGCAAACAGAAGGGCGAGTGCAGAGCGGCTTGCGAGCGAGCGGTGCATGGATGCGGTCCTTATATCAAACAGATAACCGTCGCTTTCACAGAGGAATGTGACGGAAGCAAGAAACATTGAAAGACGTTACTAAGAATTTCTATCCTTGGAAACGGCCGCGACCCAATTGTTCCAGTTCTTTGCGCTGCCGGCAAAGACATTGATATCTGTGGGACCGCTGATGCCGGGAATGACGCCGGTCGAGGTATATTGCCAGAAGGCCCAGCGGCGGTCGGAATAGGTCACTTCGGGGTGTTTTGCCACCGAACGGACCCAGAAATGATAATCCTGGAAGTAGCCCGCGAGATTGTCGCGATGGAAATCGACCGAGGTGTAGATGATCGGGCGCTTGCCGTAATAGGCCTCCAGCCGGTCCATGAAACGCTGCATTTCGGCGCGCACCGTTTCCGGGTCGGGACGATAGCGGCAGGTCTTCGATTCGGCGTTCCATTCCACGTCGAGCACCGGCGGCAGGCGCATGGCCTCCTTCGGCACGTTGCGGATGAACCAGTCGGCCTGCTGATCGGCCGAGGAGCAGAAATAGTAAAAGTGATAGGGGGCGTGCGGGATGCCGGCGGCGCGGGCTTCGCGCCAATATTCGTCGAAGCGCGGATCGACCCGGTCCTTGCCCTCGGTCGCCTTGATGAAGGCGAAGGCGACGCCGGAATTCCTGACCGTGGCCCAGTCGATATCGCCCTGCCACTTGGAGATATCGATACCGTGGATCTGGTTCTGCTCCGGATGCTTCGGGCCGAAATCCTGCGGATCGGTATCCTTAAAGCGTGTCTTCGGCTTGATCGACGCCGTTTCAAGATAGTCATGACCGGAGGAGGTGCAGCCGGCCAGCAAGATGGCCAGGGGCAAAACGCAAAACAAAAGCCGGCGCATGGGCGTCCCGTCGTAACTCGAATGATCTTTTTGCCCCACAGCTTGACCTTCGGAAATGACGAGTCAGCAGAGGATAACCCTCTTTTCACCATATCAACGTAAAAAATCGGTTAGTTTCAAGCGAATTATGAGCGCTTGCTGATAATGGCCGCCCGCCAGGCATAACCGCCGCCAACGGTATCGAACAACAATCTCGCGTTGTTTTCATGGGCTTGCGCCTCCAGAACCTCGCGCAGATCGGGGCGCGGGGTGACGTGGAATTTCGCAAGCCAGGACTGCAGCATGCGCCGGAACCAGCCAGGCAGGCCTTCCTGCTGGCCGAAATCGACGATGTGCAGCTGACCGCCGGGATTGAGTGCTGCGATCGATGCATCGACGGCCCGCTCCCAGTCCGGGATCATCGACAGGGCGTAGGAAATCAGGATGCGGTCGAAGCCGCTGACGCCGAATTCGCGCGGCGTGAACGCCGTGGCGTCGGCGACGCGGAAGTCCGGGATCGTCGCCTTAGTGGCGAAGGTCTTGCGCGCCGAAATCAACATCTCCTGGGAAATGTCGAGGCCGAACAGCTTGGCGGTCGGGAAATGCCGGTGGGCGAAAGCCATGTTGCGCCCCGTGCCGCAGCCGACTTCGAGCAGGGTACCGCCTTCGGGCACGTCGAGATTACGGATCGTGCTGTCGCGGCCGAGAAGGTAATATTTGCGGGTCAGGTCGTAGATATGGCGCTGGTAGCGGTACATGCCATCCATCAGGCTGGCATGTTCGTCGCTGTTGCCTGCCGTCTCGGTGCCGACCTTGCTCACGCCTTTTTCCCGTAAATGTGGAAGCCGCCATAGATCGCCGAGCGATCGAGCGCCGTCAGGTCACGCGACTTGTCCTCGAAGTAATCCCACTGGTCGCGGATCGAAGGAGAGAGGCGCCCCTCGATGATGCTCTTTTCGGCGGCGGTGCGGAAGATCACGCGGGCGCCTTCGCGCGCCGTGCGGGTGATTTCCCGCCAGACGTCGTTCAGCTGCTCGTCCGTCATCCAGTCCTGCGCGTCGAGCAGGATGTAGCGGTCGCGTGAGGCGGCCGGCTCGCGCGCCAGAAGCTCGGTGAAGCTTGCATGGTGGACGTTGACGCGGTCGACATTGGCGCGGATCAATTCATAATGCTCCGACTTCAGATAGGTCGGCAGCGGGCCTTCCTCTTCGGTGCCGTAGCGGCGACCGAAGGCCTGCCAGGCGAAATAATTGTCGCGCATCGGGAAATGACAGGCGAGCTTTTCCAGGCGATGCTTCAGCACCGGCGCGATCGAATGATCGGCGGCGAGGCTTGCAAGCTCGTCATATTGCTGTGGCGGGATGCCGAGGCCGAACAGTGAGCTCTTGCGGCCGGTGATCCAACGCACGACCGGCTTTTCGAACAGTGGCGCGATCTGCTCTTCGAAGAACTGGCGCTGTTCCCGGATAGTGCGGGTCTTGGTCATTTCGCGCAGCTTGACGCCGTGCAGGCGGGCAAGAAGATGGGCTGCGCCGATGAAGCGGCCGAGTAGGCCGGTTTCATAGATATTCCGGTCGAAGACCGTGACGCGGCGGCGGCCGAACTTGCGGCCGTTCCAGTAGCTGCGGGTCGTCTCGTCGAGCTTGGCGGCGAGGTGCCGGTCGAAGGCGCGGCTGTTCGACTTCTCGTTCGGCATCGCCAGGAAACGGACGAGATCGGCATGATCGGGGAGATGCTTGAAGGCGGCGAGCTTCAGGCGGTTCAGCGCGATATGGTGCGGGTTGAGATCGACGACGTCGATCGAGGCCGGCGCCTTGGAGAGATAGGCGAGCATGTTGCAGCCGCCGGAGCCGATGGTGACGATGCGATGGTTCGGCTTCAGCTCCATCGCCTGCATGTCGAGATCAGGATCTTCCCAGATCTGCGGATAGACGAGGCCGGAGAAGAGAAGGCCGAAGAGGCGCTCGGAAAAGCCGTCCTTCGAAAAAGCCTTGTGGCGGAGAAGGGCGTCCTTGAGTTTCCGGTTCTTGCGGAAGCCGGCATCCGGTGCAAATTCTGACATGAGTCTGTCACCTTTTTAGCGTTCAGGGCGTGTAGCGCGCCACTGCTACAGTTTGATGACGTGGGCTGTGGGCGCCCGCTCGCGCGGCTGCGGCTTTCATGAAGGGTGATCCCGATCACTTCTTCAGGAAGTGATCGGCATGGTGCGCCTTCTTCGCACCGGCCCCTTTCCGGCGGGTGCGATTCCTGCTTTTCTCCCGGCATGGAGGAATGCCATGCGATTTGTCCTGCGTATTCTGAAGGCGCTTGCTCTCCTTATCATCCTCGTCGTCATCGGCGCCGCCGGCTGGCTCTTCGTCCAGCCGCCGGAATTGCTGCGGGTCGGCGACGGCTATGCCGCGAAGATCGTCTGCTCCAACGTCTTCATTGCCGGCCGCGAGGCCGGGGATGTGCTCCATGACGACGTCCAGGCGCCCGGAAATCCGCTGCTGCGGCTGGTGCGCGTCAGCGTCGACCGCGACAACGATCGCGTGACGGCGCGCTTCATGGGGCTGTTTGCGCCGAGTTATGCGCTCTATCGCAGCGCTTTCGGCTGCACCAGCGTGCCGGACGGCAATTTCGAGGCGGCGGCGAATGCGGTGCCTTTCGAAGCGCCGGCCAGAGTGGAGGCGAACGACGCGGTGTGGCCGCAAGGTGAGGGCGCCGGCGATCAGCCGGATGCGAAGATCGCCGCGCTGCTTGCTGATGCCCGACTTGCCGGCCCGGCCATGCGGGCGATCGTGGTGGTGCGCAATGGCGGCATCGTCGCCGAGGCCTATGGACCCGGATTCTCGGCAAGGACGCCGCTGATCGGCTGGTCGATGACGAAGACGGTGAATGCCGCAATCCTCGGCCGGCTGATGCTCGACGGCAAGATCTCCTTCGACGATGATCATCTGCTGGCGCAGTGGAAGAACGATGCGCGTGCCGGGATCAAGGTCTCCGATCTGCTCGGCATGGAGAGCGGCCTTGCCTTCAACGAGGATTATGGCGACGTTGCCGATGTGACGCGCATGCTCTATCTCGACCCCGACATGGTATCGTTGCCGGCCAACGCACCGATGGAGGCCGCACCCGGCCAGCGTTTCCGCTATTCGAGCGGCACGGCCGTGCTCTTGTCGCGCATCTGGATGGACAGGGTCGGCAATCCGCAGGCGGCCTTTTCCTATCCGCACGACGCGCTGTTTTCACCGCTCGGCATGACCAGCGCCGTGTTCGAACTCGATGCGCGCGGCACCTTTGCCGGAAGCTCCTATCTCTATGCGACGGCGCATGACTGGGCTCGCTTCGGGCAGTTCCTGCTGCAGGATGGCGTGTGGAACGGCCAGCGGTTGCTGCCGGAAGGTTTCGTCGGCGCCATGCGCACGCCGACGGCGGCGTCGAATGGGAGCTATACGCAGGGCCAGGCTTGGCTCTCCCCCGGCGGCTCAAGCGCCAAGTTCGGGCTGCCGGAGGATACATTCTGGCTGACGGGTCATGACGGGCAGAGCATGGCGATCGTGCCTTCCGCCAATCTGGTCGTCATCAGGCTCGGGCTGACGCCGGGCTGGCTCGGCTATCAGCCGCAGACGCTTCTGAAGGCGATCCTGGCGGCCTTGCCACCGGGGGAACCGCAACAGCAGGCCGGATCACAATAGCCAAGCCCAGCCGCAGCCATAGGCTGCGACCGCCTTTCAGCCGTCATTCTATTCAGGAATTGCCGATTTCAATAATTGCCTTGGGCGATGTCGCTCATGCCCTTGCGCTTGGCGTCGTAATAATAGCCGCGCGCATAGAGGCGGACGGCATCGTCTTCCTTGTTGTCGGAGACGAGCCAGGCGCCACGCAAATATTTGGCGGCATATTTGATGTTGGTTTCCGCATCGAAGAGACCGCCCGGGGCGCCGTCATAACCCATCGACTTGGCGGTATTGTATTTGATCTGCATGAGGCCGAAATAGCCGCGCTTGTTGTAGGCCTTCGGATTGTAGCGGCTCTCGCGATGGACGATGCGGTGGAGCAGCGTCTCGGGAATTTCGTAGACCTTCGAATATTTTTGAATGAGCTTGGTGACGAAGCTTTTTTCGACCGTCGGCGCATCGTCTTTGTCGTCGTCGCTGAACATCGGCGGCGCCGTCGGCGGATCGATCGGCCCGGATTCGTCGAAACCGTAGTCCATGCTGGCACGCGGCGTAGTGTCGACGGCCGCAAGTGCTGCAAGCGCGCTGTTCTGCGGTGTCGCGGCAAAGGCAAGCTGGGTCGTCGGTTGTGCCGGGGTTCCCGGACGCGGCGTCGGCACGACGGACTGGATCGCCGTCATCTCGGGCGTCAGCGGGATTTGCGCATAGGCTGCCGGCTGCATGCCTGCCTGCATGGCGAGATCGGCAGACTGAGAGGCTGCTACGGTCGGCATCGCCGTTGCGGTCAGGGAGGGGGATGCCTGGGGAATGGTGGCGCCGCCTACGGCTGCGCCTTCGGCTGTCGGGATCGCCGCGAGTGTGGCGTCTTCGCCGGGTTTCGGCATCGGCACGACGGTCTGGGCAGCTGTCAGCTTGGCCTGGGACGTGTATTCGACGCTCGTGCATCCCGTCATCACGCCGCAGAGTATCGTCGAAACGACAAGACTGCGTTTCAGGCCGGACAATCCGATCGCTACCATTCCGCCACTTTCGTGAAATCGCGCCGCCCCGGCAGCGTATAAAAGTTACTAAAAACCTTAAGCCCTGCCCGACCCATTAACCTATTCGTGGCATTCCGGCAACCACGGAATATTTCTAGGCTGCAATACGGCGATACCCGGCAGTGACGGCGCCTGCGGCGATCAGCAAGGTGCCGCCGGTGCGGTTTACGGCGCGCTGGATGCTCGCCTTGCGAATCAGTCCGCGCGCGGTATGGGCGAGAAATGCGTAGGTGGAAGCGTTAAGGATCGCCAGCACGAGGAAGGTCGCTTCCATGATCGCCATCTGGCCGACGAAGGGCAGGGCCGGATTGAGGAACTGCGGCACGAAGGCGACGAAGAAGATGATGCTCTTGGGATTGAGGGCGGTGACGACATAGGCGTGGAGGAAGATCTTGAGCGACTTTTCCTCCGGCAGATTGTCGTTGTCGGCGACCGGTTCCCCGATCACAGGAGCCCGCCAGAGCTTGATTCCCAGCCAGATCAGGTAGGCGCCGCCGATCCACTTCAAGACGGTGAAGAGGGTGGCGGAGGCGGCCAGGACGGCGCCGAGTCCGAAGAGAGACGCCGTCATCGCGGTGAAGTCACCAAGCGCCACGCCGCTGACAGTCGCAAACGCAGTCCTGCGTCCATGACCGAGCGCATAGGAGACGACGAGCAGTATCGTCGGCCCCGGTATGGCCAGCATGATGGCGGATGCGGCCGCAAAAGCGAGCCAGGCTTCAAATGACATGGTGTCTCCTCCTATTCCTCAGGAACAAGCAAAGACATCATATTAACCATCCGTCAATCACGCTTCTTTGTATTTCTGGCCTATATTGTCCATGACTTCGGCAAACCATCCCGTAGAAAGGTCAAAAGCCTTGCCGCCCTTGATGCGCGGGAATTCTATAGTGCGCAATTTACCGTTTTGCGCTTCATCATGGCCGGTGACGCCGGAGACTTTGTTGAGCGCGCTTTCGACGGCGAGATCGACCATGCTCTGGATCAGCCTGAGATCGTCGCCGTTGGCAGGCGCCGAGCGGGCGAAATAGCCTGATTTCTGCACGAGGGAACGCTCGGCGTTCAACAGGCTGGCGAACTGCTTCTGGAACCAGGCGCCGACATTGATCGTGTCGATTTTCACATGGCCGAAGGCGTCGCGCTTGACGGTCTCGCCGGCGGCTTCACGCTCGGCGACGATGGCGTCGAGGCAGGCGCCTTCCGAGACGAAGACCGTGGCGTGGCCGTTGCGGTCCATGCTTTCCTTGAGACGGGCGGCCTCGGCGTCGAGGTCGAAGGCCATCTCAGGCAGGTAGACGGCGTCGATGCTCTTCAGATGCGCGTCCATCATCAGGCCGTCGACATACTGGTTGCGGCTGGTGCGCTGGAGATAGGCGCGGGCGGTCGCGGCCGTCAGCCAGCCGCAATGGCGGCCCATGACCTCGTGGATGACCAGGGTGCGCGGGGCGGCCGTCTGTTCGTTGCCGACATTGTCGAAGAAATGCGCGCCGACTTCGGCGGCCGTCCAGGCGCCGAGCGACTGGCGGATCGGCACGACGTCGTTGTCGACGGTTTTCGGCAGGCCGACGACGGTGAGGTTGTAACCGTTGGCAGCGAGGTAGGCGGCAAGGTCGGCGGCCGTGGTGTTGGTGTCGTCGCCGCCGATCGTGTGGAGAATGGTGATGCCGTCATTGGCGAGGCGTTCGGCGGCGACCCTGAGCGGGTTCTCGCCTTCCTTGACCAGGCCGCGCTTGACGCAATCGGCAGCATTGGTGAGCTTGACGCGGCTGTTGCCGATCGGCGAGCCGCCATAACGATGCAGCAGCGGCGCCTTTTCGCGCATCTCGCGGGTGATGTCGATGCTGTCGCCGGTGAGCACGCCCTGGTAGCCGGACTTGTACGCGACGATATCGAGGTCGGGTGCCACGTCGCTGTAGCGTTCGATGAGGCCGCCGACGGCGGAGGAAAGACAGGGCGCCAGGCCTCCGGCGGTCAGCATTGCGACTTTCTGCTTGGCCATGATCCCTCCTATGGCGTTTCGGTGCGGCGGTATCGGCGAACGCGCTTCGCATCACATTTGATTCACGCGACGCGCTTAGCCCTTTGTTTTTATGCATGTCGTTATTCCGGAACCGCTGCACCCTTCCGGGCGACATGCATGAGCGCATGGATGCGGCAGGGAAAGGGACCTGTAAAGTAAAGAATTTACGAAAAGCGCGCCTTTCTGCCGCGTGGTGACTGGAAGAGCTGATATAATCGTTTCAAGCCGGTTATGACTGTCGAGAACTGTTGTGGAAATTGCCGGCCGCCTGCGCTCGGGAGCCAACCTATTGGACAGATGTCGGTCATCTCGGCGGCGCCGAGTCTTGCTCTCATGCGGGTCCAAGCGAGCGTGATGACCCTTTGCTGCGGTGCGACAATTACCAAATCGTGAAAACTGTGTTCGGCCCTACGACCAATAGTCGCCTTGCAAAGGCTGCGATTCTTTGGTCAAGCTGTTCGCTATAAGTTGACAAGTATGTGTGAGATTTTCGATGTCCTTCTGGGAAAAACTGTTGAATGCCATTGGCAATACCGCGGGCAATGCGCTCTCCGCGGTGGTCGAGGCTATCCGAACGGTTTTCGAAGGCGATCCCGAGACCCGGCGCAAGGTGGCTTTCTCTGTGGCGATCATCGCACTGTCGGCCAAGATGGCCAAGGCCGACGGCATCGTCAGCGAGAAGGAGGTCGAAGCCTTCCGCGAAATCTTCGAATTCCCTGAGGATCAAGCGAAGAACGTCGCCAGGCTGTACAATCTGGCACGCCAGGATGTGGCCGGCTACGAAGCCTATGCCGAACGGCTCTCGACGCTTTGCGTCACCTGCGCGGCCAATTGCACGGTGCTGGAAGACGTGCTCGATGGCCTCTTCCATATCGCCAAGGCCGACGGGTTGATCCACGAGAAGGAACTGAATTTCCTGCGCCATATCGGCGAGATCTTCGAGATGAGCGAAACCCGCTTCGAGCAGATCGCCGCCCGCCACGTCTCATCCGGCGGCGATCCTTACAAGGTGCTCGGCGTCTCGCCTTCGGATGATTTTCCGACGATCCGCCGCCGTTACCATGGCCTCGTGAGCGAACATCATCCTGATCGGCTGATCTCACGCGGCGTGCCGAAGGAATTCCATGTGATCGCCAATGAACGCATGGCGGCGTTGAACGCCGCCTATGCGGCGATCGAGAAGGAACGCCGCGCCGCATGACCTCTTTCGAGGCCGACTTCAGGAGCGCCCGCGTGCAGCCTTCGCCGAACCACGGCGAGCGGACGGATGGGCGCCGCCCGGACATGATCCTGTTGCACTATACCGGTATGCCGACGGCGGATGGCGCGCTCGACTGGCTCTGTCGCGCCGAGAGCCAGGTTTCCAGCCATTATTTCGTGCATGAGAACGGTGAGGTGGTGCAGCTCGTGCCGGAAACGCGCCGTGCCTGGCACGCCGGAAAGAGCAGTTGGCGCGGCGAAACGGATATCAATTCGCTGTCGATCGGTATCGAGATCGCCAATGCTGGCCGTCCGGGCGGGCTTCCCGATTATCCGGAAAAGCAGATCGGCGCGGTGATTGAATTGTGTCGCGACTGTGTCAAACGTTGGTCGATCGCGCCGGAACGGGTGCTTGGGCATTCCGATGTCGCGCCGATCCGTAAGGTCGATCCGGGCGAAAAATTCCCGTGGGCCGAGCTCCACCGGGCGGGCGTCGGGCACTGGGTCGAGCCGGCAAGGATCACCGGCGGGCGCTTCTTCCAGCGTGGCGATGCCGGCCAACCTGTCGAAGCCCTACAGTCGATGCTGTCGCTCTATGGTTATGGCACTGAGATCACAGGCCAATTTTCGGAAAAGACGGCGGGTGACGTGGAAGCTTTCCAGCGCCATTTCCGGCCCGAACGGGTTGACGGAATCGCCGATTTCTCGACGATCGACACGCTGCACCGGCTGCTGTCGGCGCTGCCGCGTTATTCCTGATCGGAAGAGCCAGGTATCAGGGCGGATTTCTCGCGACCGGCGGGAAAACCGTCTCGCCACATCATTTCCCTATTATCTCCTCATTGCGATGGTCTAAGGACGCCCGCTGAACAGCGCTCACAGCTTTTTCAAGTGTAATGATGGGCGCCAAATGAAACGATAAGAATTGCTGCGGAATGCGATCAGTCCTTGATCGCGTATGACCGGATGACGGCGAGGCGCGCAGTCATGCAATTCTTTGGGTCGGAGTGAAGAGACTATATGAAGAATTTTATTGTTGGCGCTGCGGCGTGCTTCGGCATGCTGCTGGCAGGGTATAACTTTGCCTCGGCGAATGATGACTGGGGTATCAGGGCGCAAACCATTTCGCTGAAGACCGTCGATCGCCAGAGCGGCTATGCCATGCCGGACTTCTCCACCACCGTTCCCTATGCCGCGCTGATCAATAAATATGCCGCCGAATACAACGTGCCTGTCGCGCTCGCCCAGGCCGTCATTCGCGTCGAGAGCAATTTCAATCCGAAAGCACGCGGCAGCGCCGGCGAAGTGGGCCTGATGCAGATCAAGCCGGCAACGGCCAGGATGATGGGATATTCCGGCACACGCAAAGGCCTATTCGATCCCGAAACAAACATCAAATACGGCATGAAATATCTGGCCGCCGCCCATCAGCTCGGTGGCGGGCAGACTTGCAACACCATCCTCAAATACAATGCCGGCCATGCCGCAACGCGGATGAACCCGGTGTCGAAGACCTATTGCGGCAAGGTCCTGGCGATGCTCGACTGAGTACAGTGACGCGCGTCTGGGCAAGATGCCGTTGCGGCAATTTTGCGATATGAATCAGCCTGCTTGCCATGATATCCCGGCTTGAAACGAGGTGGACCACCTCGCAATGAGGTGGGATATGGCAGTCGATTTCAGGTTCATCGTTATCGGGCGCGGCATGATGGGCGCGGCGGCTGCGCGGCATCTCTCCTCGATGGCCGACGGCATTGCGCTGATCGGCCCGCGCGAGCCGGAGGAGCGCAAGGCCCATGATGGCGTCTTCGCCAGCCATTATGACGAAGCGCGCATCACCCGCACCTTCGACGGCAGTCTGGCCTGGGGAACCTTCGCCGCCCGTGCGCTCGACCGTTACCGTGAGATTGAGGCAAGGAGCAGCATTTCCTTTTATTCCGAGGTTGGCTGCCTCTTTGCCGGTCCGACGCCAAAGGATGAGCAGGACTATATCAACCGGGCGCTGACGATCAGCCGGACGCTCGGCAGCGATATCGAGACCATCGCGCCGTCGGAACTTCGCCAACGTTTTTCCTATCTTGCCGTCGATCCTGATTTCACGGGATATTTCGAGCGCAAGCGCGCCGGCCACATCAACCCGCGGGCGCTGGTGCGGGCGCAGGCGTGGCTTGCCGAACTGGGCGGCGTCTCGCTGATCGAGGCAACCGCGACGTCCGTGCGCGACGCGGGTTCGCATGTCGAAGTGACGGCCGGCGGCAGAAGCTACAGCGCCGAGCGCGTACTGGTCGCGGCCGGCGGCTTCAGCAATTTTCATAGCCTGCTGCCGCGTCCCATCGATACCAGGGTGATGGCGCGCACGGTCGTCTTTTACGAAATGGGCGAGCGTGAGATGGCGATCTTCGGCGATATGCCGTCGACCATCGTGCTCGGCGATCGGGAAGAGGACCACATCTATATTCTGCCGCCGGTGCGTTATCCCGACGGCAAGACCTATCTAAAACTCGGCGGCGATACCGAGGCGCTTTCCTTCCAGAAGCTGGAGGATGCCGGCGCGTGGTTCCGTTCCGACGGCAGTGCGGCCGAACGCGATCACCTCTCGCGCATCGCCCTGCAGCTGATGCCGGAGCTTGCCGGCTGCCCGGTTACTTCAGGCCCATGTGTGGCGAATTTCACGCCGACCGGCTACCCCTATGTCGGCTTCACGCAGTCGCCGCGCATCGGCGTGCTCACCGGCGGTAATTTCGTGGCAGCCAAATCTTCCGACGAACTCGGGCGCCTCGGCGCCGTGCTTCTGGCGGAAGGACGGCTCTTGGATGAGGATTTCGGCCGCGCGCTGACGCCGGTCTTCGCTTGAGAGGGATAACATGGCAGTCGATTTCAAATATATCGTCGTCGGCCGCGGGCTGATGGGAGCCGCCGCCGCGCGGCATCTGGCGCGGCAGACCGATGGCGTGGCGGTGATCGGCCCGGATGAGCCTGATGATCGCAAGGCGCATCAGGGCGTCTTCGCCAGCCATTACGACGAGGGGCGCATCACCCGCACCATCGATCCCGACCGCAACTGGGCGCTGCTCGCCAACCGCTCGATCGGCCGTTATGACGAGCTCGCCCGCGACAGCGGCATCGACTTCTACCGCGAGGTTGGCTGCGTCGTCGTCGCGCCGGATGGAAGCGACTATCTCGAAAACACTCGGAAGGCGGCTATTTCGCTCGGCGTCGAAACCAGCCTTCTCGATGAGGCAGGGCTGAAGGCCGCCTTTCCTTTCTTCGCCTTTCCTGACGGCGGCGCCGGCGTCTTCGAGGCGAAGGGGGCCGGGCATATCAGCCCGCGCAAGCTGGTCAAGGCACAGTCGCTGCTGGCCGAAAAGGCGGGTGCGGCGGTTATCCGCGACTATGTCGTCTCAATCGGCAGCGAGGGCGGGTCGGCGGTCGTCAAGACATCGGGAGGTCAGAGCTATCGCGCTGAAAAGGTGCTGCTGGCGGCGGGCGGATTTTCCATTGCGGAGAATCTGTTGCCGCGGCCTGTTGCCATGACGGTTTATGCCCGGACCGTGACGCTGTTCGAGGTCAGCGAGGCCGATGCGGCGCGCCTGGCCGGGATGCCGTCACTGATTTTCAAAACACCTGACATTCATATCTATCTGCTGCCACCGATCCGTTATCCCGACAGCAAATTCTACCTGAAGATCGGCGGCGACCCGGACGATCTGGTCCTCCGCGACGAGGCGGCGATGCGCGCCTGGTTCAAGACCGAGGGGCGCGACAGCGTACGCGCGCATCTCACCCGCATCGTCGAAGGTCTCGTGCCCGACATGGTGCCGCTCTCGATCTCGACGGCGGCCTGCATCGTGTCGGAGACGGAAAGCGGCTACCCGATGATCGGTTATACCTCGTCGCCAGAAATCGCCGTGTTGACGGGCTGTGCCGGCACATCCGCCAAGAGCTCGGATGAAATCGGCCGGCTCGGAGCCGAGCTGCTTTTGTCAGGCGGAATCAGCGCGCAGGGCTACTCCACGGATTTCACACCGCAATTTCGCTAAGCCATATCATTTATTTCGATAGCAATTGCCATCTCTCTCGTTTATGGGAGCCCTGCCAGTTGGCTGGGCAGCCGCGCTTTACCAATGCCGAAAGGCGGTAGGGTGAGGAAAGTCCGGGCTCCACGGAAACACGGTGCCGGATAACGTCCGGCGAGGGCGACCTCAGGGAAAGTGCCACAGAAAGCAAACCGCCTGTCATGACAGGTAAGGGTGAAAGGGTGGGGTAAGAGCCCACCGCATCTCCGGCAACGGAAATGGCACGGTAAACCCCACCGGGAGCAAGACCGAATAGGGATGACGCGGCGAGCCGAAAGGCTCTCCGGCTGGTTTCCAGGCCAGTCATCCGGGTGGGTTGCGTGAGGCAGCGTGCGAGCGCTGTCCCAGAGGAATGGCTGCCACGTTCCGGTTCACGCCGGAGCCATACAGAACCCGGCTTACAGGCCAACTGGCGATTAACATTTGTGGCGCGATCAGCCGCCGAATCGCGGGATAATTTCCATATAAGCCGCTGAAACAAAATGTTTTCAAGGAGATGCTGATGCATCCCTTCGGGCGGAAATTCGTTTTTGTGAAAGTGCCGTCGTTACGCCTCGTGCGAGTGGTGATCCTAACCCTTTGTTAAACTTAACGGCTTATAAATTTTTGATCATGCGTCCATTGCAAACTGGGCGTATCCCATTGACGCCCATATGGTCCCATGCTATCCCAAATGTGCACTGCACCGGGGCAATCACCTGCCCGTTCATCGCAAAGCAAAGGCGTCTTCCGCTCCGGAAGCGTCGGAGGGGTTTTTGCTCATCCGGCTTGCGAAGCTGTGCCTGATATCGGGAGTTTCGGGCGACTTTTGGTCCGGATCCCTGCGGGAACGGATGTTTCGTGTGATGAGCCGCTTCCTTTCGAACGCGACCAACAGGATCGATGCCAAGGGCAGGGTTTCCGTGCCTTCGGCATTTCGTTCCGTGCTGGCGCAGCGCAACGTTCAGGAGCTTTATTGCTTTCAGGACTTTGTGTTTCCGGCGATCAGCGTCGGCGGTCCGGATCTTCTCGAAAGATTCGAACGGCAGATTGCAGCGGAGGACCCGTTTTCGCCGGATGCGAACGAGATGTCGCTTCTCATTCATGGGGGCGGGGTCTTCATGAAGCTCGACGCCGAGGGGCGGCTGATGGTCACGGATTTCATTCGCGACTTTACCGGCATCTCGGACGAAGTGACCTTCGTCGGTCGGGCGGATCATTTTCAGCTCTGGCAGCCGCAGGCTTTTGTGGCCGCGCAGGCGCAGGCACGAGGGGAGCGCAAGCTGGCGGGCAAGCGTTCCTGAAAGAGCGAGGGAACGGAATGGCGGCGAATCCTGGCGGAGGTTCAACTGATGCCGGTGGCGGACCGGTTCGTCACATTCCGGTTCTTCTCGACGAAGTGCTTTCAGCGCTGGCGCCCGCACCCGGCAAGCTCATCCTTGATGGCACATTCGGTGCGGGCGGCTACAGCTCGGCCATCCTCGCGGCCGGCGCCGAGGTGATCGCGCTCGACCGCGACCCCAGCGCGATTGCCGCTGGCCAGGCAATGGTCGCCGCCCATGGCGGCCGTCTCAAGCTCGTTCATTCGCAATTCTCACATCTCGCCGATCATGCGCCGCAAGGGGGACTTGACGGCGTCGTGCTCGATATCGGCGTTTCCTCCATGCAGATCGATGAGGCCGAGCGCGGATTCTCCTTCCAGAAGAACGGGCCGCTCGACATGCGCATGTCGGCGACAGGCGTTTCGGCCGCCGATGTCGTCAATCGTGCCAAGGTCGCCGACCTCATCCGCATCTTTCATTTCCTTGGCGAGGAAAGCCAGTCGCCGCGCATCGCGCATGCGATCGAGAAGCGTCGAGAGGAAAAGCCGTTCGAAACGACGCGCGATCTTGCCGGTCTCATCGAGCTCGTCACCCCGCGCAAGATGAAGGACAAGATCCATCCGGCAACGCGCGTTTTCCAGGCCTTGCGGATTTTCGTCAACGACGAGCTCGGTGAACTCGCGCAGGCGCTGTTTGCGGCGGAAGCGGTGCTGAAGCCGGGCGGCCGGCTCGTCGTCGTCACCTTTCATTCGCTCGAAGACCGCATCGTCAAGAAATTTTTCTCCGACCGTGCCGGCAAGGCGTCGGGGTCGCGGCATCTGCCGGTCGCGCATGAGCGGGCGGCAACGTTTGCGGCTGTGGGCAAGCCGATGGTTTCGGCAAGCGAGGCGGAGGCGGAGATCAATCCGCGCGCCCGCTCCGCCAAGCTGCGCGCCGGCCTGAGGACGGATGCCGCTGCCGAAGCTGCGGATATGTCGCTCTTCGGCTTTCCCAATCTCGCCAGTCTCGGAAAGCTTGGAGGTTGATATGCTGAAAACGTTCGATCTCGTGCTTATCGGCGTTATGACGGCCACCGCCGCCGTCACCTACACGATCAAGCATCGCGCCGAATTGAAGCTCGAGGAGGTTCATCGCCTCGAAGCCGAGATCAAGCTCGAGGAGGACACGATCGACCTTCTCAAGGCCGACTGGGCGCTGCAATCGCAGCCGAACCGTCTGGAACGGCTGGTCAAGGCCTATGATGACGAACTGCAGCTGCAGCCGACGGAATCGACGGCGCTGGTGCATGCCAAGGAATTGCCGATGTTGAAATCCGAGGTTCCCGTGCCCGATGTGACTGAGGCCAAAGCCAACGGTGCGGCCGGGGCGGGCGCCAAGGGTGCGACTGTGGCCAGCGCCAAAGGCGCGACCGAGGCCAGCGCCAAAGGCGCGACCGGCAAGGGGCAGCCCGTTCCGACGCCCGCGCCGCGCGGCGCAGTGGAGCCGCACGGCGCAGTGACGCTCGATGGCGGGGCGGAGGATGAGGCAGACGAGATCGAAACGGGGTCGGTGGAATAATGTCGTTTCTTTCCCGCATCATGGTTTTGAAGAGCCAGGCGCATTTTTCCGCCGGCGTTTATAACCGTTTCGGCGGTCCCTCCGCCGGCCTGGCGATCGAGGGGTCGCGCAAGAAAAAATCGGGGCAGGCAAAAAGCCGCGTCGGCCTGCTGATCCTCGGCTTCATGGGGGTTTACGTCATCATCGGCGGCCGCCTCGTCGAATATGCGATGAAGGATCAGGAAGTCGTCTCCAGCATCCTGCCGCCCGATCGGCTGATGGCCTCGCGCCCCGACATTCTCGACCGCAACGGCGAAGTGCTGGCGACCGACATCCGCACCGTCTCGCTGTTTGCCGAGCCCAACAAGATCGTCGATGCCGACGAGGCGGTCGAGAAGCTTTCAACGGTGCTGCCCGAACTCGATGTGAGGGACACCTATAAGAAGCTTTCGGTCAAGACCTCGCATTTCGCCTGGTTGCGCCGGCAGCTGACGCCGAAGCAGCAGAGCCAGATCCTGGCGCTCGGCATTCCCGGCATCGGCTTCCGGCCGGAGAAGCGCCGCTTCTATCCGGGCGGCTCGACTGCCGCGCACATCCTCGGCTACGTCAATATCGACAACCGCGGCGTCGCCGGAATGGAGAAATATATCGACGATCAGGGACTTGCCGACCTCGCTTCGGTCGGCATGACCAGCGACCAGCCGCTCGAGCCGGTGCGGCTTTCGATTGACCTGCGCGTGCAGAATATCGTCCGGGATGCGGTCGTCAACGCCGTGAACAACTTCCAGTCCAAGGGGGCGGGTGCCGCTGTTATCGACGTGCATACGGGAGAGGTGCTGGCGATGGCGTCGGCGCCGGATTTCGATCCGAACGAGCCGCAGGAAGGCGCCAAGGACGGTTGGCTCAACCGAATGACCAACGGCACCTTCGAAATGGGCTCGACCTTCAAGACCTTTTCACTGGCGATGGCGCTCGACACCGGCAAAGTGAAGATGACCGACAGTTTCGATGCCAGCAAATCGATCTATATCGGCGGCTTCACCATCCACGATTTTCATGGACAGCGCCGCTGGCTGACCGTTCCCGAGATTTTCCAGTATTCTTCGAATATCGGCACGGCGCGCGTCATAGACATCGTCGGCATCGACGCGCAGAAGGACTATCTGACCAAGTTCGGCCTGTTGACGAAGATGCAGACCGAGTTGCCCGAAGTGAAGATGCCGAGCCAGCCGCGCGTCTGGAAGAAGATCAATTCGATCACGATCTCCTTCGGCCATGGTGTCTCGACGACGGCGCTGCAGACAGGGGTGGCGGCGGCCGCTCTCGTCAATGGCGGCAAGCTGATCGAGCCGACATTCCTACCGCGCACGCGCGAACAGGCCGATGAGATCGCCACGCAGGTGATCAAGAAGACGACCAGCGACGAGATCCGCTATCTGCTTGACTTCAACGGGTACAAGGGTTCCGGGCGTGTTGCCCGCGTGCCGGGCTTTGCCGTCGGCAGCAAGACCGGGACGGCCGACAAGGTGGTGAACGGGCGGTATTCGGCGACACTGAACTTCAATTCCTTCATTGCCGCATTCCCCATCAACGATCCCAAATATGCGGTGATCACCTTCTGCGACGAGCCGAAGACCGGCGAAAAGCAATATGGCGGAACGATCTCCGCCGGTACCGCCGGCCCGATTGCCCGTGAGATCATCCGCCGCGCGGCCCCCATTCTCGGCATCGAGCCGAAATTCGGGGAGGGCGGATCGGCCTTGCTGGTGTCTTATTGAGTGTGAATGAATATCGACGCCGATTCGCGAGGGGTGAACCGGCTTCAACAGAGAAAAGTGCGTGCGATGAAATTGCGAGACCTGGCCGGAGATCAGTTTCCGGAACTTGAAGCACAGCTCGAAGGCCCGGCAGGCTTGCTTGATATTTCAGGCCTGTCTTCGGATAGCCGCCATGTGGCGCCGGGTTATGCCTTCGTCGCGGTCGCCGGCACCAAGGCTGATGGCGCGGGCTTCATTGCGGATGCCGCCGGCCGCGGTGCTGCGGTGGCGGTCGCCTCCCAAGCCATCGATGCCTCCATTCCGGTTCTTGCGGTCAAAGAGCCGCGGCGTTTCCTTTCCATCGCCGCTTCGCGCTTCCACGGCAGGCAGCCCGATACGATGGTTGCCGTCACCGGCACGGCGGGCAAAACCTCCGTCGCCTCCTTCGTCCGGCAGATCTGGGCGCATGCGGGGCATGCGGCGGCGATGATCGGCACGACGGGTGTCGTCTCGCCGACGCGCAACGAATATGGCGCGCTGACGACGCCCGATCCGGTGTCGCTGCACAAGCTGCTGGCCGAACTCGCCGACGAAGGTGTCACGCATGCGGCGATGGAGGCCTCCAGCCATGGCCTCGACCAGTGCCGGCTCGATGGCGTCAAGCTTGCGGCCGCCGCCTTCACCAATCTCGGCCGCGATCACATGGATTATCATCCCACGATCGAAGACTATATGGCCGCCAAGATGCGGCTTTTCGATACGCTGTTGCCGAAGGGGTCGCCGGCGGTGATTTTTGCCGACGATCCGTGGTCGGCGCAGGCAATCAAGGCCGCGACCGATGCCGGTCACGACGTCCGCACCGTCGGGCGCAAGGGCGATTACCTCTCCTTGAAACGCGTCGAGCACTTCCGCCACAAGCAGATGGCGGAGATCCATATCGGCGGCGAGATCTTCGAGGTGGATATTCCGCTGGCGGGGGATTTCCAGGTCGCCAACGCCCTTGTTGCGGCAGGGCTTGCGATGTCGACCGGCGTGGCCGCTAGGGTTGCGATGGCCGCACTCGAGAAGCTCGTCGGCGCCTCCGGCCGTCTCGAACTGGTCGGCCATACGAAAGACGGCGCGCTCGCTTATGTCGACTACGCCCACAAGCCGGATGCGCTGGAAAATGTGCTGGGCTCGGTCAGGCCTTTCACGACAGGCCGCGTTATCGTCGTTTTCGGCTGCGGCGGCGACCGCGATCGCGGCAAGCGGCCGATCATGGGCGAAATCGCCTGCCGGCTTGCCGATGTCGTGATCGTCACCGACGACAATCCGCGTTCGGAGGAACCGGCCTCGATCCGCGCCGAGATCATGGCGGCAGCAAGCTGCGCCTCGGAAATTGCCGATCGCGCCGCGGCGATCCGCGAAGCTGTCGGCATGCTGAGATCCGGCGATACGCTGATCGTTGCCGGCAAGGGGCATGAGGAAGGACAGACGATCGGCGGCATCACGCTGCCGTTCTCCGATCATGCGGAGGTGCGCAAGGCCTTGGAGGAACTGAAATCTT
Source organism: Rhizobium binxianense (assembly GCF_028994275.1). Classification (NCBI taxonomy): domain Bacteria; kingdom Pseudomonadati; phylum Pseudomonadota; class Alphaproteobacteria; order Hyphomicrobiales; family Rhizobiaceae; genus Rhizobium; species Rhizobium binxianense. Next base: position 2,717,958 of record NZ_CP118713.1, on the reverse strand, counting down.
GAGCTGGCTCTGGACGACCGAAGACATGATCGCAGCGATGGCGGGGCGCCCCTTCGGCACTCTGCCCGAAGGCATCACCGGCATTTCCATCGACAGCCGCTCGATTGCTCCGGGCGAGGCCTTCTTCGCGATCAAGGGCGACCGTGTCGACGGTCACGACTACGCATCGATGGCGACGGCAAACGGCGCCTCCCTTCTCGTCGTCAGCGAGGCGAGGCTTCCCGCCATGGGCCGCCTGACGGTGCCGATGATCGTCGTCGAAGACGTGCTCGCCGCCCTCGGCCGGCTCGGCCTTGCCTCGCGCGAGCGCTCGCGGGCTCGGATCATTGCGGTGACGGGTTCTGTGGGAAAGACGACCACCAAGGAAATGCTGCGGCATGTATTGTCGCCGTCGGGCAAGGTGCATGCCTCTGTCGCCTCCTTCAACAATCATTGGGGCGTGCCGCTGACGCTGGCGCGCATGCCTGAGGATACGGATTACGGTGTCTTCGAAGTCGGTATGAACCATCCAGGCGAGATCCGGCCGCTGGTGGCGATGATCCGTCCCGACGTCGCCGTCATCACCACGATCGCGCCGGCGCATCTCGGCAATTTCAAGAACATCAAGGAAATCGCCGCCGCCAAGGCGGAGATCTTCGAGGGGCTGGAGCCGGGCGGCCATGTCGTGCTCAATCGCGACAACGACCAGTTCAATTTCCTCGACCGCACGGCGCAGTCGCTCGGCATCGAACATATCCACTCCTTCGGCCAGCATGCCAAGGCCGAATTCCGGCTGGCGGAATTCAACGGCTCGGACGAGAATTCGACGTTGTGGCTGACGATCGGCGGCGAGACGCTGGAGGTCGCGATCGGCGCCCCCGGCCGCCATATCGCCGAGAATGCTCTGGCAGCGCTCGGCGTCGTCAGGATCGTCGGCGCCGACATGGAAAAGGCGATCGACGCGCTTGGGACGCTGAAGCCGGAAAAGGGCAGGGGCAAACGCCACCGGCTTTCGATCGGCAGCGGCAGCTTCACGCTGATCGACGAGAGCTACAATGCCAATCCGGCTTCGATGCGCGCGGCGATCGCGCTGCTGGCGGCCTCAGAGCCGACCGGCCGCGGACGCCGTATCGCCGTGCTCGGCGACATGCTGGAGATGGGCGAGTATGCGCAGAAGGTTCATGGCGATCTCGCCGTGCCGCTGCTTGCGGCCGGCATCGAATATGTCTGGCTCGCAGGAGCAGAGATGGCTGCGCTCAAGGAATCGTTGCCGGAAAGCGTCCATGTCGAATATCGCGAAAACACCGGCGAATTGACGGACTATGTATTGAACTCGGTCGTACCAGGCGACGTGTTCATGGTGAAATCGTCTCTGGGCATCGGTTTCGGCAAGATCGTCGCCGCGCTCCTTGACAAGTTCCCACCATTTTCCGACACGCAACGCGAACTTTGATCGGGTAAACAAGGAGCCCTGAATGCTGATCTGGCTTGTCGAACTGTCGGAATATTTCAAATTTCTGAACCTGTTCAGATATATTACCTTCCGCACAGGGGCCGCGCTCTTCACCTCAGCACTGATCGTGTTCCTGTTCGGGCCGACGATCATCAATTCGCTGCGCATCCGGCAGGGCAAGGGCCAGCCGATCCGCGCCGACGGGCCGCAGACGCATTTCAAGAAGGCCGGCACGCCGACCATGGGCGGGCTGATGATCCTCGCGGGCATCGTCGGTGCATCACTGCTCTGGGCCGATCTCTCCAACGTCTATGTCGTGGCCACTCTGCTGGTGACGCTCGGCTTCGGCGCAATCGGCTTCTATGACGATTATCTCAAGGTCACGAAGCAGAGCCATATGGGCTTTTCCGGCAAGGCGCGTCTCGGCATCGAATTCGTCATCGCCGGCATCGCCGTCTATTTCATGATGCGCACCGCCCTTGCCTCGGGCGTTGCCGGCTCGACCTTCGGTTCTTCGATCGCCTTTCCGTTCTTCAAGGACTTCATGATCAATATCGGCATCATGTTCGTCGTCTTCGGCGGCTTCGTCATCGTCGGCGCCGGCAATGCCGTCAATCTGACGGACGGTCTCGACGGACTTGCCATCGTGCCTGTGATGATCGCCGCCGCCTCCTTCGGCGTCATCGCCTATCTCGCCGGCAACGTGGTGTTTGCAAACTACCTGCAGATCAATTTCGTGCCCGGCACCGGCGAACTCGCCGTCGTGCTCGGCGCCGTCATCGGCGCCGGACTCGGCTTTCTCTGGTTCAACGCGCCGCCGGCTGCCATCTTCATGGGCGACACCGGGTCGCTGGCGCTCGGCGGCACGATCGGCACCGTCGCCGTCGCAACCAAGCACGAGATCGTCATGGCGATCATCGGCGGCCTTTTCGTCATGGAGACGCTCTCGGTCATCATCCAGGTCGGCTTCTTCAAGATGACCGGCCGGCGTGTCTTCCTGATGGCGCCGATCCATCATCACTTCGAGAAGAAGGGCTGGACCGAGAGCCAGGTGGTGATCCGCTTCTGGATCATCGCCGTCGGCCTTGCCATGCTCGGCCTGTCGACGCTGAAGCTGCGGTGAGGCGGCGATGATCCCGATCACGACGCTCAAGGACAGGAAGGTCGCGCTCTTCGGCCTCGGCGGCTCCGGCTTGGCCACCGCGCGGGCGCTGGTTTCAGGCGGCGCCGAGGTGACCGCCTGGGACGACAATCCCGACAGCGTCGCCAAGGCTTCCGCCGAAGGCATCAGGACGGAAGACCTGCATCACATCGATTGGGGCCAGCAGGCTCTGTTCGTGCTGTCGCCCGGCGTGCCGCTCACTCATCCGAAGCCGCACTGGACCGTCGATCTCGCGCGCGCCGCCGGCGTCGATATCGTCGGCGACGTCGAGCTCTTCGTGCGCGAGCGCCGCGCCCATGCGCCGGATTGCCCCTTCATCGCCATAACAGGCACCAACGGCAAGTCGACCACGACGGCGTTGATCGCCCATATCCTGAAATCATCAGGCTACGACACGCAGCTCGGCGGCAATATCGGCACGGCGGTGCTGACGCTCGATCCGCCGAAGGCTGAGCGTTACTATGTCGTCGAATGCTCTTCCTACCAGATCGATCTGGCGCCGACGCTGAACCCGTCCGCCGGCATCCTGCTCAACCTGACGCCCGATCATCTCGACCGTCACGGCACGATGCAGCATTATGCCGACGTCAAGGAGCGGCTGGTCGCCGGCAGCGCTGTCGCGATCGTCGGCATCGACGACAGCCATTCGGCGCTGATTGCCGACCGCGTCGAGCGGGCGGGCGTCACGGTGGTTCGCATCTCGCGCCGCAACGTGGTGGCATCAGGCATCTATGCCGAAGGGACCAAACTTGTTCAGGCCGCCGGCGGCGCCATGCTGCCCTTCGCCGATCTCGACGGCATCCAGACGCTGCGCGGCAGCCATAATGCCCAGAACGCCGCAGCCGCCGTTGCCGCCTGCCTCGCTGTCGGGGTTTCCGCCGACGACATCCGCGCCGGCCTTGCCTCGTTTCCCGGCCTCAAGCACCGCATGCAGCCGGTCGGACAGCGTGGCCGCGTCGTTTTCGTCAATGATTCCAAAGCAACCAATGCGGATGCCGCAGCACCGGCTCTTTCGAGCTATGATCGCATCTACTGGATTGCCGGCGGCCTGCCGAAATCAGGCGGCATCACGACGCTTGCGCCCTATTTTCCGCGCATCGCCAAGGCCTATCTGATCGGCGAGGCAGCGGCGGAATTTGCAGCGACGCTCGGCGAGGCCGTGCCTTACGAAATCTCGGGCACGCTGGAGCGCGCGGTCGTGCATGCGGCAGCCGACGCCGAGTGCGACGAGAGCGGCTCTTCGGCCGTCATGTTATCACCGGCTTGCGCAAGCTTCGACCAGTATAAGAATTTCGAAGTCAGGGGCGATGCCTTCGTCAGCCACGTGGCGGCCCTTGACGGAATGACGATGCTGATCGGTTCGGCTACAGGAGAGAAATGACATGGTAAGCCGCGCGGAACGTGGGCCTCTGGCCGATTGGTTCTGGACCATCGACCGCTTCTTCCTGGCGATGTTCATCTTCCTGATGGGCATCGGCTTCATGCTGTCGTTTGCTGCGTCTCCAGCCGTTGCCGAGCGCATCGGGCTTGAGCCCTTCCACTTCGTCAAACGCCACGCAGCCTTCATGATCCCTTCGATCACCGTCATGCTCGGGCTGTCGTTCCTGACGCCGCGCCAGGTGCGGCGAACCGCGATCCTGCTTTTGATCATCTCGCTTGCGATGATGGTGCTGGTGCTGTTCGTCGGCCAGGAGGTCAAGGGCGGCAGGCGCTGGATCTGGATCGCCGGCCTTTCCATCCAGCCGTCGGAATTCATGAAGCCCGCCTTCGTCGTGGTCTGCGCCTGGCTGTTTGCCGAACATGCGCGCCAGCCGGAGATTCCCGGCAATCTCTTCGCCATCATCCTCTTTGCCATCGTCGCCGCTCTTCTCGTCGCGCAGCCGGACCTCGGCCAGACCATCTTGACGACGGCCGTCTGGGGCGGGATGTTCTTCATGGCCGGCATGCCGTGGATCTGGATCATGCTGCTCGGCATCGGCGGCGCCGGCGGCCTGCTCAGCGCCTATTACGTCTTCCCGCACGTGGCGCTGCGAATAGACAAGTTCATGACCGGCGAGGGCGACACGTTCCAGATCGACACTGCGCGCGAGGCAATCATCCGCGGCAGCTGGTTCGGCCAGGGACCGGGCGAGGGCATCGTCAAGCGCATTATTCCGGATGCGCATACCGATTTCATCTTCTCGGTCGCGGCCGAGGAGTTCGGCATCGTCTTCTGCATGGCGCTGGTTGCGCTGTTCACCGTGCTGGTGCTGCGTGGCCTCTCGCATGCCTATCGCGAGCGCAACGACTTCAACCGCTTCGCGGTCGCCGGCCTGGTGCTGCAGATGGGCATCCAGTCGATCATCAATATCGGCGTCAACCTCGAATTGCTGCCGGCAAAGGGCATGACGCTGCCGCTGATTTCCTACGGCGGCTCGTCCATGGTGGCGATCTGCGTCACCGCCGGCTTCATTCTGGCGCTGACGCGCCATCGGCCGGAAAAACGTGCGCAGGACCGGAGCCTTTTCCGCGTCCCGCACGGCATGCCGGCGGAGTAAAGGACCATGAGCAAAGGCATCGTGCTGCTTGCCGCCGGGGGAACCGGCGGCCACGTGTTTCCAGCGGAGGCGCTCGCCTTCAAGCTGAAGGAGCGCGGCTATTCGGTGCATCTCGTCACTGACAGCCGGGCGGAGCGTTATGCCGGCAAGTTCCCGGCCGAGGAAATCCATGTCGTGCCGTCGGCGACGATCGGTTCGAAGAACCCGGTTGCCGTCGCCCGCTCGCTGTGGACGCTCTGGAGCGGCATGCGGGCGGCGAAGAAACTGGTCCAGCGGCTGAAACCCGCCATCGTCGTCGGTTTCGGCGGTTATCCCACCGTGCCGCCGCTGCTTGCCGCCACCCGGCTCGGCGTGCCCTCGATGATCCATGAGCAGAATGCCGTGATGGGCCGCGCCAACAAGGCCTTGGCGAGCCGCGTGCAAGGCATTGCCGGCGGTTTCCTGCCGGAAGGCGGCGCCGCTTTTCCCGAGAAGACGGTAACGACGGGCAACCCGGTTCGCCCGGCGATCATCGCAGCCGCCGAGGTGCCTTACACGCCGTCGCATCCCGGTGAAGCCTTCAATCTCGTCGTCTTCGGCGGCAGCCAGGGCGCGCAATATTTCTCCAAGGCGCTGCCGACGGCGATCAGTCTGCTCGACGATGCGCTTCGCCTGCGCCTGCGCATCACCCAGCAGGTGCGTCCCGAGGATATGGAAATGGTCGGCGGCTGTGTCGCCAAACTGGAGATGGGCGCCGATATCGCCCCCTTCTTCACCGACATGGCCGAGCGGCTGGCGAAAGCTCACCTTGTCATCTGCCGTTCCGGCGCCTCGACGGTTTCGGAAATTTCCGTCATCGGCCGGCCGGCAGTGCTCGTGCCTTACCCCCACGCTCTCGATCACGACCAGGCGGCCAATGCGGCGGCACTGGCGGCCACCGGCGGGGCCAAGGTGATCGCCCAGTCGGAGCTTTCGCCGGAGAAGATCGCAGCGATCCTGACGGCCGTCATGAACGACCCGGAAAAGCTTGCACATATGGCAGCGGCTGCGAAACTCGCCGGGAAACCCGATGCCGCGAACTTGCTTGCCGACATGGTTGAGGCTATTGCCGCCAAACGGACAATAGCGGAATTCAAGAGGACACGCGCATGAAACTGCCGAAGGCGATCGGTCTCGTCCATTTCATCGGCATTGGCGGCATCGGCATGAGCGGTATCGCCGAGGTGTTGCACAATCTCGGCCACAAGGTGCAGGGATCGGACCAGGCCGACAGCGCCAATGTCCAGCGCCTGCGCGACAAGGGCATCGAGGTGTTCGTCGGCCACCGGGCGGAAAACCTGGGTGATGCCGAAGTCGTCGTTGTCTCGACGGCGATCAAGAAGAGCAATCCGGAGCTGATCGCCGCGCGCGAAAAGTTGCTGCCGGTGGTGCGCCGCGCCGAGATGCTCGCCGAGCTGATGCGCTTCCGCAATGCAATCGCCATCGGCGGTACGCATGGCAAGACGACGACCACTTCGCTGGTCGCCACACTGCTCGAAGCCGGCGGGCTTGACCCGACCGTCATCAACGGCGGCATCATCAACGCCTACGGCACCAATGCCCGAATGGGCGAGGGCGAGTGGATGGTGGTCGAGGCCGACGAATCGGACGGTACCTTCCTGAAGCTTCCGGCTGATGTCGCCGTCATCACCAATATCGACCCCGAGCATCTCGACCATTATGGCAATTTCGATGCGGTGCGCGCCGCCTTCCGGCAGTTCGTTGAGAACGTGCCGTTCTACGGCTTCGGCGTCATGTGCCTCGACCATCCCGAAGTGCAGTCGCTGGTCGGCCGCATCGAGGATCGCAAGATCATCACCTACGGCGAGAACCCGCAGGCCGACGTACGCTTCACCAATGTGCGCATCGACGGCACGCGCTCGATCTTCGATGTCGCAATCCGCCGCCGCCGCACCGGCCAGGTGATCGAGCTCAAAGGGCTGGTCATGCCGATGCCCGGCCGCCATAATATTTCCAACGCGACGGCGGCGATCGCCGTTGCCAACCGGCTCGGCATATCGAATGCGGATATCGCCAAAGGGCTTGCCTCCTTCGGCGGCGTCAAGCGTCGTTTCACGCTGACCGGCGAATGGAACGGGGTGCAGATCTTCGACGATTACGGCCACCACCCCGTCGAGATCAAGGCGGTGCTGCGCGCTGCCCGCGAAGCCTGCAAGGGCCGGATCATCGCGGTCCATCAGCCGCACCGCTATAGCCGCCTTGCCAGCCTGTTCGAGGAATTCGCCGCCTGCTTCAACGATGCCGACAGCATTTTCCTGGCGCCGGTCTATGCGGCGGGCGAAGATCCGATCGAAGGCATCGATTCCGTCTCACTCGTCTCGCGGATCAAATCCGGCGGCCATCGCGACGCCCGTTTTCTCACCTCGGCGGAACTTTTGCCGCAGATGGTCGCGGAGGTTGCAAAGCCTGGTGATTTCGTGGTTCTGTTGGGGGCTGGGAGCATCACATCCTGGGCAGCGGCGCTGCCCAAGCAACTGGAAGGCCTATCGGGAAAGTCCGCATGAAACAGGTGAATGGGGAAAAGCTTCTCGCGTCTCTCGGAGACGGTGTAAAGGATATCCGCGGCCGTATCACGCCGGATGCCCCCATGGACCGTGTTACCTGGTTCAGGGCCGGCGGCCTGGCCGAGCTGATGTTCCAGCCACATGACATCGACGATCTCGTCGCCTTCCTGAAGATCTTGCCGGAAGAGGTGCCGCTGACGGTGGTCGGCGTCGGCTCCAACATCCTGGTGCGCGACGGCGGGATTCCCGGCGTCGTGCTGCGCCTGTCGGCCAAGGGGTTCGGCTTCGTCGAGCTTGCCGGCGAAAACCGCATCCTGGCCGGTACCATCTGCCCCGATAAACATGTGGCGGCGATGGCGATGGATAACGGCATCGGCGGCTTTCATTTCTTCTACGGTATTCCGGGCAGCATCGGCGGCGCGGCGCGCATGAATGCCGGGGCGAACGGCGTAGAGACGCGCGAGCGGTTGATCGAGGTCAACGCGGTCGACCGCCAGGGCAACAAGCATGTGCTTTCCAATGCCGAGATGGGCTATTCCTACCGGCATTCCGCAGCACCCGCCGACCTGATCTTCACCTCGGTGCTGTTCGAGGGTTATCCGGAAGAGCGCGCCCAGATCCGCGCCGAGATGGATGCCGTTCGCAATCACCGCGAGACGGTGCAGCCGATTCGCGAAAAGACCGGCGGCTCGACCTTCAAGAATCCGGCGGGCCATTCGGCCTGGAAGCTGATCGACGAGGCAGACTGCCGCGGCCTCGTCATCGGCGGTGCGCAGATGTCGTCGCTTCACTGCAACTTCATGATCAACATGGGGCAGGCGACCGGCTACGATCTCGAATATCTCGGCGAACAGGTGCGCCGCGAGGTCTTCGAAAAAGAGGGCATCAAGCTCGAATGGGAAATCAAGCGCCTCGGCGTCTTCATGCCAGGCCGCGAAGTGCGCCCGTTCCACGGCGTCACAAGCGAATAAAGTTTACTTCACGGCCAGCTTCAGACCTTCGCGCGGCGTGACGATGGGCGACCAGCCGAGAACGTCGCGCGCTTGGGATATGTCGACCTGGAGGGAGCCACAAAGACGTTGGTAGACAGCGTCCTTTCCCGTGACTCTCGCGCCCATCTGCAACAAGGCGGGGGGGAAGGGGAGCAGGATCGGTTTGACACCCAGCCCCGCGGCAATCCCTTCAATAAGCCCTGGCGTCGAAAGATCTTCTCCATCACCTGCGAGAAGGGTCTCGCCGGCTGCCCCGGGATGCTTCATCCCGGTGATGATCAGATCGACGAGATTTGGAAGCGCGACCAGTGTTCGGCGGTTCTTCAACGACCCGAAAGGGAGCGGTATCTTCTTCCGGACAAGTCCGACGAGCAGAGCAAAGTTGCCCCTCGCACCGGGTCCATAGACGAGCGGCGGGCGAATGACGACGACCTCCATGCCTGTTCGGGCGGCGATTTCATGTAGCCCGATTTCAGTTTCCAGCTTCGAGATGCCATAGGGATCGATCGGCATTGGCGTATCGTCGTGCCGGAAGGGCCTATCGTTCTCCTCGCCATTGACCTTGATGCTGCTGGTGAAGACGAACCTTTTTACATCAGCGCGGGCGGCCTGCTCGGCGAGGTTCAACGTGGCGGCGGTGTTGATCCGACGAAAATCCGCAAGAGGATCGGCTGCGCGGTCGTTCATGATGTGAACACGAGCGGCGAGATGGACGATGACATCAATACCCTCGAGAGCTGCTGTCCAATCGGTTTCGCTTGTTATCTCGATGGGGAAATGCCGCATAGATGCCGGGAAGCTGGCGGTTGCAGATCGCGTCGTCACCGCAAGCTCGCATATCCGTTCTCTATGCAGTCTTTCGACGAGAGGCCTACCGACAAAGCCGGCTGCGCCGGTAATGAGGCATCGCATGATCTTTCCCCCGTTCTACCGTGAGTGCTCCGGTTAACCGGAAGTGCTCACGGCATCAATCAAAAAGCCGCGACGTTAGGGCGCCGTGCGTCCTTTCGGACGCACAAAGGACGCTCTAGCACTTTGAATCTACGCATCGGCCCGAAAGTCGATTCCGATTTTCGGGCCGATGCGCTAGCCGTCTCGGCTTATTGTTCATTTCTCGCGGCCCGACAGCCGACACAGCTCAGTGGAGAGACCGCAATATGGGGCAGAACACCGGTCCCCCAGTCGGCAGCACAGCATGAGGCAAAATGGAGGTAGTCTGGAAATCACCGCCTACTTCCCAGCCCCTTCTTCAGTGAGCGGTATAGGCCCCGTCCACCAAATAGTGCGCCCCAGTGATGAAACTGGCCTGCTCGGACAAGAGGAAACACACAAGAGCCGCGACCTCTTCCGGTTTTCCACGCCTGCCCATTGGTTGAAGCGATGCCATGCGACGCGAACTCGCCGCTTCAAGGTGCTCTGACAAAAGTGGCGTTTCGATCCAGCCGGGACCGACGGCATTTATGCGGATACCCAATCGCGCATACTCCATCGCAGCGACTTTCGTCAGTCCAACAACCCCGTGCTTGGCTGCGGTGTAGGCCGCCGCGGTGGGTAATCCAACGGACCCGAGAGTGGAAGTCATATTCACGATTGCGCCGCCACCCAACTTAAGCATCGCGCCAATTTCGGACTTCATGCTATAGAAAACGCTGTTCAGATTGACGTTCATCACCTCGTGCCAACGATCGAGCGGATAGTCTGCGACCGCTGCGCGCACCCCATCGATTCCCGCATTGTTGACCGCCAGATCCAAGCCGCCACATGTCTCGACGGTAAAATCGACAAGTCTCTGCACACTCCCACTGTCACTGACATCAACGACAAATTCACGGGCGAGGCTTCCCTCTGATCTGATTGCGGCGGCAATTGTACGTGCTGCGTGAGCATTGATATCGGCGACAACAACCTCGGCACCCTCCTCAGCGAGTTGTCGGGAAACGGTGGCACCAATTCCGGAACCTGCGCCCGTCACAATCGCGATTTTTCCCTCCAGGCAAAGCTTCATCGTCTCTGTCCTTATTGCTATGCTAATATTCGATCGGCGCGTTTATTGATGCAAGGGGTTTCCCGGATTAATAGAAGCGCATGGTATTGCGCAGCTTCGGATGTTGCCAGTGTTGCGACCTCATCCTCCACAGCGTTGAGTGTCTTTGTCAAAAGATGTCGCACTCTAATTTGGAATGAACGGGATCGACGGAATTACTTGGCAGGTGGGAATGGACAAACACCATATTACACGCCGGGGGCTCGTGCTGGGGAGCTTGGCTCTGATGCTTTCTGCATGTACTTCAGGCGATGGGCCGCCGCTGGGCTACCGGTTTGGGTTTGCGATGGATCCTGATTTCGATCCCCGCTATCGACGACGAGAGGTTGCGTATACGGGGAGTGAACCGCCCGGAACGATCGTCGTCGATACGGCGAGCCGCTACCTTTACTTCGTGGAGGCTGGCGGACAGGCGACTCGCTATGGCGTTGCGGTCGGAGAGGAAGGGCTGAGTTTCAAGGGCGAGGCCACCATCGGCTATAAGGCAGAGTGGCCTTCGTGGAAACCCACCAGTGACATGATTCAGCGCAAGCCCCGGCTGGCCCAATATGCCGATGGAATACCGGGAGGACCACTCAACCCTCTCGGTGCAGCGGCCCTCTACCTCTACCAAGGCGGACAAGATACCCTGTTCCGGTTGCACGGAACGAATGCCCCCTGGTCGATAGGCCGTGCAGTTTCGAATGGGTGTATTCGTTTGACGAACGCAAACATCCTCGACCTTTACTCTCGTGCACGCGTAGGCACGCGCGTGGTTGTCATCTGACGGCGTTTACCATTTGCAATCGCTGGGTTGGTCATAACAATACGTATCTGCTAATGTAGATTCGTTGCATGTTGCATCATGTCTGCCCTATCCAGGGTGCTGATTGTCGCTAAACTGTAAGGTGTAGCCCTCAAAAAGCTATCCCATGATGAGGAGAGAGGACTTCCTGATGAGCAGAATTCTAATCGTAATCGTTGCAATGTTTGCGGTGGCCAATCTGAGTGCTTGCGGGTCGATTGGCAAAGGCAAGGGGAAAGCCCCACCGCCGGCAGAAGCAGTCTACAAGTAGCATATCGCGTTTGATATTTAGGAAGGGTCACATAGACCCTTCCGCTTCTTACACCATAAACCCCAGGCTTGCGCTCCTTCGCAACTCACAGCGCACGAGTGGCATTGCTGACGTCGGGCTCCCATTCGTCAGGGCCTGCATATGGAGCTTAGTGATGGCGCTTGGAAGAGGCGGTAGGTCGCTAGTTGTTATGTTGGCGGTCGTGGCATCGTCATGCCAGACAGAAGACAAAAGGCCTTTACCGCATTATACGTCGACTGGCAGAGGTGTAGCTCCAACCAATGCGGCTGAAAACAAATCAAATCGGTATTTCATCGAATTCCGCTCACGCTATGCGCTGACCTACGGCCACACCTATGTCGTTTTTGGGCGGGCGGATAAAAACGGAAATATGATCAATCCCGAAGTCGCAGGGCTTGCCCCAGCTTCTCCCGATGCCGCCCAGTATGTAATCGGCCACTTCATACCGGTTCCGGCCACGACCGGAGCTACGGATGGTGACCTGGAAGAGCAGTACAGGTCGGCAAGCTGGCGTGTGATGCTGAGTGATAGTGAATATAACGACACAGTTGCGTATATACGCAAACTGCAGGCAACCTCTCATCTCTGGGAGGCATCGGTATATAACTGCAATGCCTTTGTGGCGGATATCGCACGGCACATGGGTTATAAGGCGCCCGGCATTTGGCTAAGGCCGCAACAATTCATTGCAACCCTGCGGGAGATGAATACAGGTTGATTGCGTGCGGGCATCCAAGATACGCGTTGGCGATCACGGAAGGCGGATCATGGAAAGGTTCTGGTGACTTGATTTGAACTTATCAGCAGCCGTCGTCGGCGAGGTCGTCTGGGTTCTCGGAATTGTTGCATGGTACATCATTCGATACCCTTTTGAGCGCCGCGCAAAGCGAGTGCCTGTTATCAGCAACCGCCGCACCGGTTCTGAGGTGGTCGGGCTTGCGGCAGCTCTCGCCGGACTTGCGATCGTGCCGGGATTCTACGTCGCGACCGGCATTCCTGAAGCCGCCGACTATACACCTCATTTGTGGGCCGTCGTGATCGGGGCAATATTCTTCTGCGCCGCAATGTGGGTCTTTCGAAGAACCCACAAGCAATTAGGACGAAACTGGTCGATTACGCTGGAGATCCGCCAGCAGCACGAATTGATATGCGCTGGCCCGTACTCCCTTGTCCGCCACCCCATGTACACGTCGTTCCTTCTGATGGGGCTCTCACAAGCGTTTCTGCTGTCGAACTGGGTGGCAGGCACGGCGGGCCTGATCGGCTTCGCCGTTCTATTCTTCCTGAGGGTGGACAAGGAAGAACGTATGATGTTGGAAGTTTTCGGCCCGCAATACCGCGCATATATGGCGAAAACCAAGCGCATCATCCCTTATCTTTACTAGAGGTGGCAAGATGAGAGGACGAACGATCAAGCTCTCGGCATCGCGACGACTTGTCGGAGATCTGATGAGATTCTCGATCGGGGTACCGCGTGTGACGGTCCAGCGGCAAATGAACCTTCGGCCCCTCCTCGATGCCAGAGACGGACCGGATGCCCGGCCGTCCTGGACCGTGCTTTTCTTGAAGGGATACGCCCTGCTTTCTCAAGAAATTCCCGAATTGCGGCGCGCTTATATCAAGTTTCCATGGCCGCAGCTCTATGAATATCCGGCCAGTGTGGCCTCTATTGCCCATGAGCGCGAGCATGAGGGAGAGAGGGTCGTTCTGCTGAGCATCATCAAAGGTCCCGAGCAACGCTCCATTTCCCAGCTGGAAACGCTGATCCGCGCAGCGAGGTCACTTCCGGTTCTGGAGATTAAAGAGTTTCGGCGCTCTCTGAAGCTTGCTCGCGCACCTGCCCCTGTGAGGTGGCTGCTCATGTGGCTCGGGCTCAATATCGGGCGGAAGCGTGCGCGCTATTTCGGCACGTTCCAATTGTCCGTCTATTCGGGCCTTGGAGCGGAGTCCCTCAACCCCCTTACCCCACTGACCACACTTCTCAACTACGGTCCAATCGGCAAGGATGGATCGGTTGCTGTCCGCATCCACTACGACCACAGGGTCATGGATGGAGCGAATGTCGCTCGGGCATTGGAACGGTTCGAAAGGATCTTGAACGGCGAGGTCGCGGACGAAGTAACACGCATCGCCCAGAGCGGTACCCCTGCCATCATGTCGGCGGCAGGGACATCGAAATGACGTCGCGCAGTGAGCCCCGTTTGGCTGTCGTCGTGGTTGGTGCTTCCCGTGGCATTGGACGAGCAATCGCAAAGGTTGCGGCACGTGAACGCAATGTCGTCGTACTCGTCGCGCGTTCGCCTGAGGGCCTCGCCGCGGCGGCGGTCGACGTACAGCAGGCCGGCGGGGAGGCGTTCACGCTGCAGCTGGATCTCTTTGCGGCCGATGCGTCGGCGCGCCTTGAGGCTTTTCTAATCGCCAACGATTTGGTCTGCGGCGTCTTGGTCAACAGTGCCGGGTATGGTCTGCGAGGCGCAGCAACGTTACTCCCCGTCAAAGATCAGATGGGGATTATCGATGTCAATATACGCGCCCTGACCGACATGACCCTTCGCTTCCTGCCTGGAATGCTGGCGCGCGGACGTGGCGGAGTGATCAATCTCGGCTCCATAGCGGGTCTCGTTCCCGGGCCGTACATGGCATTGTATTACGCAAGCAAGGGTTTTGTGCGCTCTTTTTCGGACGCGCTCCATCAGGAAGTGCGCCGTTTTGGCGTTACCGTGACATGTGTGGCGCCAGGACCGGTATCCACCGAATTCCTTGAAAAGGCCGGCGCCAACCGGGCGGCTCTCTTCAAGATATTGCCCAAGCTGGACGCTGAATATGTCGCTGAGCGGGCCTGGAGCGGTTTCAACTCAGGCCGTCGCCGCGTCGTTCCCGGCATTTCAGCCAAGTTGTTTACTCTTGTCGCCGCATTCTTGCCGACCGCAGTTATTCTCCCCCTGATCGGCCGCCTGCAGCGCAGGAGCAAAGATCCATGTCCTTGCGGTTCAGGGAAAAGCCTCAAGGAATGTTGCGGTAGCCGCTCCCCGGCACGGAGCAACCTGCAGAAATAATGGCTGTCGACGAGGGTGAAGCCGACCGATGATGCCGGCCACGCAGAGATCCTATAACCGAGCCCGCCCTTTTCCAGGGGTGTCGTGCCCCAGGAGAGCGTGAAGACTGTCATGAGGTAGAACAACACGAAGGTCGCGACGGCAATGAAGGTGCCGAGGATCAGGCTCCGCAGATGACCGCGAAAGACGACTTCGATCGGCACGGCGACGCGCTCGTGCTTTTCGACGGCTTTGCGGAATTCCGGCGTCTCGGCGATCTTCAGACGGACATAGAGGCCGACGGCGACGAGGGCGAGGCTGGCGATGAAGGGAATGCGCCATCCGTAGTCGAGGAAATCCTCGTTGCTCATCGTTTCCGCCAGGATGAGGAAGAAGCCGGAGGAAAGGATGAAGCCGATCGGCGCGCCGAGCTGCGGGAACATGGCGTACCAGCTGCGCTTGCCGGGGGGAGCATTTTCGGTGGCGAGCAGGACGGCGCCGCCCCCTTCGCCGCCGAGGCCGAGGCCCTGACCGAAGCGGCAAAGCGCCAGCAATAGCGGCGCGGCGATGCCGATCGCATCATAGCCCGGCAGCATGCCGATCAGGACGGTCGAAAGCCCCATCGTCATCAGCGCGGCGGCGAGCGTCGCCTTGCGGCCGATGCGATCGCCGAAATGACCGAACACCACGGCGCCGATGGGGCGGGCGAAGAAGGCGATCGAGAAGGTGACCAGCGACTGCAGCGTTGCGGCGTTCGAATCGCTTGCCGGGAAGAAGAGATGCGGAAAGACGAGGACGGCTGCCGTCGCGTAGACGTAGAAGTCGAAGAATTCGATGGTCAGTATTTTTATGAATCGCCTTGAGGCTGGCAGGTCTTAACGCAATTTCAGGTCTGAGAAACGTCTCCTCGCGCCGCATCCGCCGCATCTCCACCCGTTTCGCGATCCTTGCGTGAAGCTTGCCGCAGCAATGTCCGCGCGCTTGACCGGAATCGATTTGTAACGGATTCATTTAAACTCTTGGTTGAGGTTAAGGGGCGCGCATGCAAAAAAGTCTAGTTGCCGAGTTTCTCGGCACGTTCTGGCTGGTCTTCGGCGGATGCGGCAGTGCCGTGCTCGCGGCTGCCTATCCCGAGCTCGGGATAGGATTTACGGGTGTGGCCCTTGCGTTCGGCCTGACCGTGCTCACCATGGCCTATGCCGTGGGCGGCATTTCCGGCGGTCATTTCAACCCGGCCGTCTCCCTCGGTCTGACGGTTGCCGGACGGTTTCCTGGGGCGCGCCTCGTTCCCTATATCGTCGTCCAGGTCGTCGGCGCCATCGCCGCGGCCGCGCTGCTCTATCTCATTGCCAGCGGCAAGGCGGGTTTCGAACTCGGCGGCTTTGCCGCCAACGGCTATGGCGATCATTCGCCGGGCGGTTATTCTCTGCTTTCGGCGCTGCTGATCGAAGTGCTGCTGACCATGTTCTTCCTGATCATCATCCTGGGATCGACCGGCAGCCGGGTGCCTGCCGGCTTCGCGCCGCTTGCAATCGGCCTCGGGCTGACACTGATCCATCTCATTTCCATCCCTGTGACGAATACCTCGGTCAATCCGGCGCGTTCCACCGGCCAGGCGCTTTTCGTCGGCGGCTGGGCATTGCAGCAGCTCTGGCTGTTCTGGATTGCACCGCTTGCGGGCGGGGCGCTCGGCGGACTCGTGTGGAAATTCCTCGACGACGCAGACTGACTACAAGACATCGACCTATCCCATTGGGCCCGCGCGGTTTTTCGGCGCGGGCTTTTCTGTGTCAATGGATCGGCAGGCACCTTCGCCCCTGCAGTCCGAAGAAGCGAAAGTTAAAAAATCAAGGACGCGGCAAGAGGAAGTTAACGAAAGTAAACACTTCATTAACCATAATGGTGCTCTAATGTTTGCAGGTCGGACAAAGGCCGGAAACGGCGCCGACAGCTTGGCGCAAGCGTCGATTTCGAGAATGGAAGTTATTTTTGGGGGTGTTGATGAGTCGCAAGCGCGTCGCTGTCCTGATGGGCGGGTTTTCCTCGGAACGGCCGGTCAGCCTTTCCTCGGGAAAGGCTTGCGCAGAGGCCCTCGAAGCGGAAGGCTTCGAAGTGACGTGCATTGACGTGGCGCGCGACGTTTCCGAGAGGCTCGCCGCGCTGAAGCCGGATGTGGTCTTCAATGCACTTCATGGGCCCTTCGGTGAGGACGGCACGATCCAGGGGATCCTCGAATATCTCGAAATCCCCTATACGCACTCGGGCGTGCTTGCCTCGGCACTGGCGATGGACAAGGACAAGGCGAAGCTCGTTGCTGCAGCTGCCGGCATTCCGGTCGCCGAATCACAGGTCATCAATCGTTTCGCTTTTCCCTCGGCGCATCCGATGATGCCGCCCTATGTAGTGAAGCCGGTGCGTGAGGGCTCAAGCTTCGGCGTCGTCATCGTCACGGAAGATCAGGCGCATCCGCCGCAGGTCGTCAGCTCCCCCGAGTGGCATTACGGCGAGGAGGTGCTCGTCGAGCGCTATGTTTACGGCCGCGAACTCACCTGCGGCGTCATGGGCGAGACTGCGCTCGGCGTCACCGAGGTGGTGCCGCAGGGCCACAATTTTTATGATTACGACTCCAAGTATGCGGCGGGCGGTTCAAAACACGTCATCCCGGCGAAAATTTCACCGAATATTTACCAAAAAATACAAACATTGGCCCTAAGGGCGCATCAGGCAATCGGTTGTCGCGGCGTCAGTCGGTCCGACTTTCGTTACGACGATCGTTTCTCCGAAGACGGCGAAATCATCTGGCTGGAGGTCAATACCCAGCCCGGTATGACTCCAACCTCGCTTGTGCCCGAAATGGCCGGTCATGCCGGCTATTCCTTTGGTGAGTTTCTCCGGTGGATGGTGGAGGACGCGTCTTGTTTGCGTTGACGGTCAAGAAGATAGGGCGTCCCAGCCGTCATGCCGCGCTTCCGATGATGGAAGCCGAAGAGCGGTTCGTGCTGCCGCGTCCGTTGCGCCGCGTCACCCGCTTCCTGATCAGCCTTGGCAGCGGCCGCATCTACATCCCCGCCCATACGGGCACGGTTTCGGCGCTTGCCTTTCTGGCTGCGACTGGGCTCTACGGCATGTCGCTCGGCGGCCACACGGAAGCCGTCGCGCAGGCGACGACAACGGCGGCGGGCTTTGCGATCGAGGACGTGAAGGTCTCCGGCAATTCGGAGACTTCCGAAATCGAAATCCTGCAGCTGATTGGCCTCGATGGCACGACCTCGCTGGTTGCCCTCGACGTCGATGCCGCCCGCCGGAAGATTGCGCATCTCCCCTGGGTCGAAAGCGTCGAGGTTCGCAAGGTCTATCCGAAGACGATCGAGGTGAAGCTGAAGGAGCGTCAGGCCTATGCCATCTGGCAGCACGGGCAGGAGCTTTCGCTGATCGAAAAGAACGGCAGCGTCATTGCGCCGCTGCGCGACAACAAGTTTTCGGCGCTGCCGCTGGTGGTCGGCCGTGATGCGGAAACGGCGGCGGCGTCACTCGACGACGCCTTCTCCAAGTGGCCCGACGTGAAGGCCCGGGTGAAGGCCTATGTCTGGATATCCGGCCGCCGCTGGGACCTGCACATGGATAACGGCGTCGTCGTCAAGCTGCCGGAAGACGGTATCGACCAGGCGCTGGCGACGCTTTCGAAGTTCGACAAGGAGCACCAGCTCCTGGAGCGGGACATTGCTGCGGTGGATCTCAGGCTGTCCGACAGAACCGCGATCCAGCTGACGCCGGAAGCGGCGGTCCGCCGGCAGACGGCTGTGACGGAGCGTACCAAGGAATTGAAGAAGGCGGGGCAGAATATATGAGCTTGTTCGGTTCATCCCATTTCGGATTGCCGCGCCTGAAGCCGCTTTCGTCGAAGCGGTCGCATGTCGTTTCGGTGCTCGACATCGGCTCGACCAAGGTCGTCTGCATGATCGGCCGGCTGACGCCGCGCGAGGAAAGCCAGATCCTGCCGGGCCGAACGCACAATATCGAGATCATCGGTATCGGCCACCAGCGATCCCGCGGCATCAAGACCGGCGTCATTGCCGATCTCGACGCGCTGGAAGGCGTCATTCGGCTGGCCGTCGACGCGGCCGAACGCATGGCCGGGCTGACCGTCGAGAGCCTGATCGTCAATCTGACGGCCGGCCGTCTCGGCAGCGACATCTATACCGCGACGATCGATCTCGGCGGCCAGGAAGTCGAGCTCAACGATCTCAAGAAGGTGCTGTCGGCAGCCTGCCAGCAGTCGCTGCGGCAGGACCGTTCGGTGCTGCATTCGCTGGCGACGGGTTTCTCGCTCGACGGCGAGCGCGGCATCCGCGATCCGCTGGCAATGTACGGCGATGCGCTCGGCGTCGACATGCATGTCGTCACGGCGGAGCGCTCGGCGCTGAAGAACCTCGAACTCAGCGTCAACCGCGCGCATCTGTCGGTCGAGGGCATTGTTGCGACGCCCTACGCATCCGGCCTTGCGGCGCTCGTCGACGACGAGGTCGAGCTCGGCTGCGCGGCGATCGACATGGGCGGCGGCACGACGACGATCTCGGTCTTTGCCGAAGGCAAGCTCGTTCATACCGATGCCGTCGGCCTCGGCGGCCATCACGTGACCACCGATCTGGCGCGCGGCCTTTCGACCCGCATCGAGGATGCCGAGCGGCTGAAGGTCGTGCATGCGACAGCGCTTTCGAATTCCTCCGACGAGCGCGAACTGATCTCGATCCCGCCGATCGGCGAGGATGATCGCGACCAGCCGTCGCAGGTGCCGCGGGCGCTGGTTTCGCGCATCGTGTCGGCCCGAATCGAAGAGACGATGGAACTGATCCGCGACCGCATCCAGCGCTCCGGCTTCAGCCCGATCGTCGGCAAGCGCGTCGTACTGACCGGCGGAGCCAGCCAACTGACCGGCCTTGCCGATGTGGCGCGGCGCATTCTTGCCCGCAACGTCCGCATCGGCCGCCCGATGGGCGTCTCGGGACTGCCGACGGCGGCCAAGGGCCCGGCCTTTTCGACGGCCGTCGGCCTGATGATCTATCCGCAGGTTGCGGACATGGAGACACATGCGTCACAGAGCGGTCTGCTCATGTCGCTTGGAGGAAATAACAGCCGCATAGCCCGGATGGGCCAGTGGCTGAAGGAAAGCTTCTGAAATTGAGTGATTGGCCGGCGTGGCGATGCGGCCAGAGAGAGAAGGAACAGGTACCATGACCATCAAGCTGCAAAAGCCTGACATCACAGAGCTGAAGCCGCGCATCACCGTATTCGGCGTTGGCGGCGGTGGCGGCAACGCCGTCAACAACATGATCACCGCCGGTCTCCAGGGCGTCGACTTCGTCGTCGCCAACACGGATGCGCAGGCGCTGACGATGACGAAGGCCGAGCGCATCATCCAGCTCGGCGTCAATGTCACCGAAGGCCTCGGCGCAGGTTCGCAGCCGGAAGTCGGTCGCGCGGCAGCCGAAGAATGCATCGATGAGATCGTCGATCACCTGAACGGCACGCATATGTGCTTCGTCACCGCCGGCATGGGCGGCGGCACCGGCACCGGCGCTGCGCCCGTCGTCGCGCAGGCCGCCCGCAACAAGGGCATCCTGACGGTCGGCGTCGTCACCAAGCCGTTCCATTTCGAAGGCGGGCGCCGCATGCGCCTGGCCGAGATGGGCATCCAGGAACTGCAGAAGTCTGTCGATACGCTGATCGTCATTCCGAACCAGAACCTTTTCCGCATTGCCAACGACAAGACGACCTTCGCCGATGCCTTCGCGATGGCCGACCAGGTTCTCTATTCGGGCGTTGCCTGCATCACCGACCTGATGGTGAAGGAAGGTCTCATCAATCTCGACTTCGCCGACGTCCGCTCGGTGATGCGCGAAATGGGCCGCGCGATGATGGGCACCGGCGAAGCCTCGGGCTCCGGCCGCGCGCTGCAGGCCGCCGAGGCTGCAATCGCCAACCCGCTGCTCGACGAGACTTCGATGAAGGGCGCTCAAGGGTTGCTGATCTCCATCACCGGCGGTCGCGACCTCACCCTCTTCGAAGTCGACGAAGCCGCGACCCGCATCCGCGAAGAAGTCGATCCCGACGCCAACATCATCCTCGGCGCCACCTTCGACGAATCGCTTGAAGGCATCATCCGCGTCTCGGTCGTCGCCACCGGCATCGATCGGGCGATGAACGAAGCCGCCGAGCGCAACTTCCAGCCGGCCGCAAAGCCTGCTATCCGTCCTTCCGCGGCTGTTGCTCCGGCAGCGGCCGCAGTTCAGCCTGCGCCCGTGATGCAGGCACCGAAGGCCATGGATCCGATCGCGCAGACCATCCGCGCAGCCGAGATGGAACGCGAGCTTGAAATCCCGGCCCCGCGTGCTGCTGCACCACTGCAGCAGCCGGTGGCACAGCAGGAAACCTTCCGTCCGCAGAGCAAGATCTTCGCGCCTGCACCGGAAGCTCCGATCATCCGTCAGGCACCGGTGCAGCAGCAGGCTCCCGCGCCCGTCATGAGCCAGCCGGTCATGAGCCAACCGGTCGTCAGCCAGCCCGTCCAGCAGCAGCCGGTCCGGCAGGAGCCGATCATCCGCCAGGCGCCCGAACCGATGCGCATGCCGAAGGTCGAGGATTTCCCGCCGGTCGTTCAGGCCGAACTCGACCACCGCACGCAACCGGCCTCCGCGCATGCGGGGGAAGAGCGCGGTCCGATGGGCCTGCTGAAGCGAATCACCAATTCGCTCGGCCGTCGCGACGACGACGCGGTTGCCGCCGACATGACGGCAGCACCGCCGGCCGCTTCGCAGCAGCGCCGTCCGCTGTCGCCGGAGGCAAGCCTCTACGCACCACGTCGCGGCAACCTCGACGACCAGGGCCGGGCGGTTCCGCAGGCCCGGATGACGCAGGAAGACGACCAGCTGGAAATCCCGGCATTCCTGCGCCGCCAGTCGAATTGAGGGGCTGCTTCAGCACCGTTCATGCCCGGGATCAAGGTCCCGGGCATTGCTGTTTTTCAGTTTGTGATTCGCGAGCGATTTCAATCGCCTGACTTCGTAACAAAGCGAAAGAAACAGTGATTTGGATTGGAGCGCCGGCGCACGTAAGTATTGTGCAAGGAAACTGCACTACGAGACCTTTCGACAGGCTCCTTGTGCAGAATGAATGATGACCGTGCCGATCGGACAGACCGCCGGTGCGGAAGATAAAGGCAGAATTTATGGCAATTGGCTTGCTGGGTTTTCAAACGACGGTATCGCGTCCCGTGACGCTCACGGGCACGGGAGTTCATTCGGGCGCAGAAGTCTCGATCACCCTGAACCCAGCCGAATCGGACACCGGCGTCGTTTTCCAGCGCCTGCATGACAATGGCGACATCACCGAACTCAAGGCCGTCTCCTCGCAGGTCGGCAATACCGACCTCTGCACCGTGCTCGGCTTCTCGCCCGCCCATTCGGTCGCGACGATCGAACATGTCATGGCCGCCATCTATGCGCTCGGCCTCGACAATGTGGTGATCGAGGTGCAGGGCGCCGAAATGCCGATCATGGACGGCAGTTCGTTGCCCTTCGTCGAGGCGATCGAGCAGGTCGGTCTCGTTTCGCTCGGCGTCAAGCGCCGCTATATCCGTATCACCAAACCGGTGCGCATCGAGCAGGGCGGCTCCTGGAGCGAATTCCGTCCCTATGACGGTACGCGCTTCGAAGTCGAGATCGATTTCGACTGCCCGCTGATCGGTCGGCAGAAGTGGGCCGGAGACATGAGCGCTTCCGTCTTCAAGACCGAGCTTTCCCGCGCCCGCACCTTCGGTTTCATGCGCGATGTCGAGCGTCTCTGGGCCTCTGGCCACGCGCTCGGCTCCTCGCTCGAAAACTCCGTCGTCATTTCGGACGACAACACCGTCATCAATATCGAGGGGCTGCGTTACGCCAAGGACGAGTTCGTCCGTCACAAGACGCTCGATGCCGTCGGCGATCTGTCGCTTGCCGGCGCCCAGTTCATCGGCTGCTACCGCTCCTATCGCGGCGGCCACAAGATGAATGCCAATGCGCTGAAGGCGCTGCTCGCCGATCCCTCGGCCTACGAGGTCGTGGAGACGTCGACGCCGCGCCAGCGCGTCGCTGCCCGCGAACTGATCGCAGTCAGCGCTTCGGAATTCGCTCCCTGGTCGGCATGACCTCCAGCCTATTCTCAAGACCAGGCCGCCTCTTTCCCGGAGGCGGTTTTTTTATGTCGGCCCCAGTCTGCGACGATAGGTGTTTTACCGCAGTTGCTTAGCTGCCACAGATTGGAGAGAAGAGGAAAAGCCGGTCATTCTGGCGGCTGCTGCCACAAAAATGCGTTAATGCCTTATCATTGCGTTGCTCTTGATACACATTTGTGGCTAGAAACGCCAGCGAGGCGTGGCTGCTGTGGAGCGAGCGGCGGCAGTGGGGTTCTTTCGAATGGGTTATGCAGGATCTGAAGGTATGATGAAGACAGCGCGTGCTTTGTTCGCATCGCTTCTGGTGCTCAGCGCAGGCGCCTCGATATCCGGTTGCCAGTCGGACCCCGATATCGACATCACCAAGCTCGGCCTCGAAACCGATCCGCCTGACGTGCTCTACACCCAGGGCCTTGCCAATATGAAGGCCGGCAACATGGCGGAAGCAGCGCGCAAGTTCGACGCGATCGACCGCGAGAACCCGTTCTCCGAATGGGCGCGCAAGGCGCTTGTGATGAGCACCTTCGTCAAGTACCGCCAGGGCCGCCTGGACGATGCGCTTGCATCAGGCAACCGCTACATGTCGCAATATCCGAAGTCCCAGGATGCCGCCTATGTGCAGTATCTCATCGGTCTCACCTATTCCAAGCAGATCGTCGACGTGACGCAGGACCAGCGCGCCTCGGCCAAGACGATCGAGGCGATGCAGGCCGTCATCGACAATTATCCGAACTCCGAATATGTCGACGACGCGCAGGCCAAAATCCGCTTCGCGCGCGACCAGCTCGCCGGCAAGGAAATGCAGATCGGCCGCTACTACATGGAGCGGAAGGAATATCTCGCCGCGATCTCGCGCTTCCGCATCGTCGTCGAGAAATATCCGAACACGAACCAGATCGAAGAGGCCTTGGCACGTCTCGTCGAGGCTTATTACGCGATGGGCATCGTCGACGAGGCCCAAACGGCGGCCGCCGTCCTCGGTCACAATTATCCCGACAGCCAGTGGTATGCCGATTCCTACAAGCTGCTGCAGACCGGTGGCGCCGAGCCGCGGGAAAACAAGGGCTCGTGGATCGCTGCGGCAGGCAAGAAACTCCTTCTCGGTTCATAAGTCCAATGCTGATCCAGCTTTCGATCCGCGATATCGTCCTGATCGAGCGGCTGGATCTTGCCTTCGAGACCGGACTTTCCGTGCTGACGGGCGAGACCGGGGCGGGCAAATCCATCCTGCTCGACAGCCTGTCGCTGGCGCTCGGCGGGCGCGGAGACGGTGATCTGGTGCGCCACGGCGAGGACAAGGGTCAGGTGACGGCGGTGTTCGACGTCGGCATGGACCACGGCGCTCGCGCGCTCCTGCGTGAAAACGGCATCGACGACGAAGGCGACCTGATCTTCCGCCGCCAGCAATCGGCGGACGGGCGCACCAAGGCCTATGTCAACGACCAGCCGGTCAGCGTGCAGCTGATGCGCCAAGCCGGTCAGATGCTGGTCGAAATCCACGGCCAGCACGACGATCGCGCCCTGGTCGACACCAATGCCCACCGCACTCTGCTCGATGCCTTCGCCGGCCTTGCCAACGAGGTTTCGGAGGTCTCTCGGCTCTATCGCCTGTGGCGCGACAGCGAGCGGACGCTGAAGAAGCACCGCGAGAAAGTAGAAAGCGCGGCGCGAGAAGCCGACTACCTGCGTTCATCCGTCGAGGAGCTCGAGAAGCTCTCGCCGCAGGATGGCGAGGAGGACGAACTCGCTGACCGCAGACAGAAAATGATGAAGGCCGAGCGAATTGCCGGTGATATCGCCGAGGCCTCCGAATTCCTGAACGGCAATGCCTCGCCGGTGCCCCACATAGCCTCGCTGGTGCGCCGCCTGGAGCGCAAGAGCCATGAGGCGCCGGGATTGCTCGAAGACACTGTGATGCTGCTTGATGCCGCGCTCGACCAGCTTTCCAATGCGCAGATGGAAGTCGAGGCAGCACTGCGGAAGACCGAATATGATCCGAGAGAACTGGAACGGGTGGAGGAGCGGCTTTTTGCGCTCAGGGCCGCCTCGCGCAAATATTCCGTGCCCGTCACCGAACTGCCGGCGCTTGCCGTCCGCATGATCGCCGATCTTGCAGATCTCGACGCGGGCGAGGAGAGGCTTGCGCGGCTTGAAGCCGAGGTCGGCCTGGCGCGGGAAAATTACGATGCGGCGGCGCGTTCGCTCTCCGACAAGCGCCATCACGCCGGCACCGCGCTGGCTGCGGCCGTCATGACCGAGCTGCCGGCGCTGAAGCTCGAACGCGCCCGTTTCATGGTCGAGATCACCACGGATGCGCAGGAGGCGCTCGCCGAAGGCATCGACGTCGTCGAGTTCCATGTCCAGACCAATCCGGGCACGCGGCCGGGCTCGATCATGAAGGTTGCTTCCGGCGGCGAACTGTCGCGTTTCCTGCTGGCGCTGAAGGTGGCGCTCGCCGATCGCGGATCGGCCCCGACGCTCGTCTTCGATGAAATCGATACCGGCGTCGGCGGCGCGGTGGCCGATGCGATCGGCCAGCGGCTAAAGCGGCTGTCGGAGCGGGTGCAGGTGCTTTCGGTCACGCATGCGCCGCAGGTGGCGGCCCGGGCGGCGACGCATCTGTTGATTTCCAAGGGACCGGCGGCCGAGGGATCCGAAAAGATCGCCACGCGCGTGGCGACGATGGCGCACAAGGATCGCACCGAAGAGATCGCCCGCATGCTGGCCGGGGCTTCGGTAACCGAAGAGGCGAGGGCGGCGGCGAAGCGGCTGCTGGCCGGCAACGGTTGATCGCAATTGAGCTGTCGGTCAGGCCGACGGCGGTGACGAGCGTCTCGCTTTGCGCTATCGGTAACATTCCGATCCGCGACGATCCGTTGCCATGCGCCTTTTCCATTTCAGCGATGATCCCGACATTGCGGTGTTCGAACCGCGCCCGGTTCGCGTGCCGTCGATGCGCCCAACGGGCCGGGAATGGCTGAACGGTCCGCTCGTTTGGGCGATCGATGGCGACCATGACTTCATGTATCTCTTTCCCCGTGACTGCCCGCGGATCTTGATCTGGGCGATCCCCGAGACGCCGGAGACGGAGCGTTGGCGCTGGCTCGGCGATTGCCGGGCCGCTGCTTATGTCGAGCGTCATTGGGTGGAAAGGCTGGAAGCGGAGACGATCCATCGCTACGAGTTGCCTGTCGAGGGTTTCGAAGATCTCGGCGATGCAGGCATGTGGGTGGCCCGAAAGACAGTGGCGCCGCTAGAACATATTGCCATGTCACAGCTCGATCGGGAATTTGCCCCGCGTGGCGTGGAGCTCAGAGCGGTCGACAGCCTGTGGCCGCTGAAGAGCCTCTGGGACACCGGCCTCCATGTCAGCGGCATCCGGCTGCGCAATGCGCACGATTGGGAATAGGCCGATTGGCCAATCTTCTCGATAGGGCATGCGCGGCCTCTCTTTTCATCCGGTGATTTTGCTCTAAAAACAATGCAGATTTCTGGCCAGATTCTCTGGAGTGCTGTTCCATGTCCACCGAAGGTTCCGCCGTCGACACGTTGACGATCGAAGAGGCTGCCGCCGAGCTCGAACGGCTGGCAAGGGAGATCGCGCATCACGATGCGCTCTACCACGGCAAGGACCAGCCGGAGATTTCGGATGCCGATTACGACGCGCTGAAGCGCCGCAACGATGCGCTGGAAGTGCGGTTTCCCGAGCTTATCCGTGAGGACAGCCCGTCGCGGCGTGTCGGTGCCGCGCCTTCCGTCACCTTCTCGCCGGTCGTCCATGCGCGGCCGATGCTGTCGCTCGACAACACCTTCTCGCAGGAGGACGTGCAGGATTTCGTCGCCGGCGTCTATCGTTTCCTCGGCCGTCTGCCGGATCAGTCGATCGCCTTTACCGCCGAGCCGAAGATCGACGGTCTGTCGATGTCGATCCGTTACGAGAACGGCAGGCTGATGACGGCTGCGACGCGCGGCGACGGCACGACGGGGGAGAATGTCACCGCCAACATCCGCACCATCGCCGAGATCCCCAACGAGCTGCCGAAGGGCCTGCCCGCGGTCGTGGAGATCCGCGGCGAGGTCTATATGGCCAAAAGCGACTTCCTGGCGCTGAACCGGCAGATGGAGGCGGAAGGCAAGCAGACCTATGTCAACCCGCGCAATACGGCCGCCGGCTCGCTGCGCCAGCTCGACGCCAAGGTGACGGCGAGCCGCAAGCTGAAATTTTTCGCCTATGCCTGGGGCGAGATGTCTGACATGCCCGCCGACACACAGTTCGCCATGGTGCAGACCTTTAAGGATTGGGGTTTTCCGGTCAATCCGCTGATGAAGCGGTTGAACTCGGTCGCCGATATCCTGGCGCATTATGACGAGATTGGCCTCGAGCGTCCGGATCTCGACTACGACATCGACGGCGTCGTCTACAAAGTCGACAGTCTCGAACTGCAGCAGCGCCTCGGCTTCCGCTCGCGTTCGCCGCGCTGGGCAACCGCGCATAAGTTCCCGGCAGAGCAGGCCTTCACCGAGGTCGAGAAGATCGAGATCCAGGTTGGCCGCACCGGAGCGTTGACGCCGGTGGCGCGGCTGAAGCCGATCACGGTCGGCGGCGTCGTCGTCACCAATGCGACGCTGCACAACGAGGATTACATCAAGGGTATCGGCAATAGTGGTGAGCGCATCCGGCCGGAGGACCACGATATCCGCGAAGGCGATACCGTCATCGTCCAGCGCGCCGGCGACGTCATTCCGCAGATCCTTGACGTGGTGATGGAAAAACGCGCCGCCGACGCCGGCTCATACGAGTTTCCGAAGACATGCCCGGTCTGCGGTTCGCATGCGGTGCGCGAGGTCAACGAGAAGACCGGCAAGATGGATTCGGTGCGTCGCTGCACCGGCGGCTTCATCTGCCGGGCGCAGGCGACCGAGCATCTGAAGCACTTCGTCTCGCGCAACGCCTTCGATATCGAGGGGCTGGGCTCGAAGCAGATCGACTTCTTCTTCGAAAATGAGGATCCGTCGCTGCAGATCCGCACCGCGCCCGATATCTTCACGCTGGAGAAGCGCCAGCAGCAATCGCTGACCAAGCTGGAGAATATCGACGGCTTCGGCAAGGTCAGCGTCGGCAAGCTCTATGCGGCGATCAACGAACGGCGCAGCATTGCGCTCCACCGCTTCATCTACGCGCTCGGCATCCGCCATGTTGGCGAGACCACGGCGAAGCTGCTGGCGCGCTCCTATGGCACCTATGCGGCCTTCGAAGCCGGGATGCGGGAGGCCGAGACGCTTGCCGGTGATGCGTGGAACGATCTCAACGCCATCGACGGCATTGGCGAGGTTGTCGCGCGTGCCATGGTCGAATTCTACAAGGAGCCGCGCAATGTCGAGGTGATCACCCGGCTGCTCGCCTCGGTGACGCCTGAGGAGGCCGAACAGCCGGTGACGGCAGGCAGCCCGGTCGCCGGCAAGACCGTGGTGTTCACCGGCTCGCTGGAAAAATTCACCCGCGACGAGGCGAAGGCGAGGGCCGAAAGCCTCGGCGCCAAGGTGGCGGGATCGGTCTCGAAAAAGACCGACATCGTCGTTGCCGGCCCCGGCGCCGGCTCCAAGCTCGACAAGGCGCGCGAGCTCGGCGTGCAGACGATGGATGAGGACGAGTGGCTGGCGCTGATCAGCGGGTGAGGGGCTGACGGCGGACCGCCAGCCTCCCGCTCGCTCATAGTCTGAGCCGCGCCATCGTATAGGCGTCGACATACTCCCCTGATCGAAAGCCGAAGGCCTTCATCAGGCCTTCCTGTTCGAAGCCGAATTTCCGGTAGAGGCCGATGGCGACATCGTTGTCGGTATAGACGGTCAGTTCCAGTCGTTTGATATCGAGCCAGTCATCGGCGGCGTCGACCATCGCGCCGAGCAGGATGCGTCCGAAGCCGCGGCCGGTGAAGTCGTCATGCACACCCATGCCGATGCTGGCGACGTGCTGCCGGCGGCCGGAAAGGCGATTGAGACCGCCATTGCCGACGATCTTGCCATTTTGGGTGACGACGAGGTTAAGCGCGCCGGGAGAGGGATTTTCCATGTGCTTGCGAACCTCCTCGACCCGCTGGTAGGGCGGCCGCAAGGTGCCGGCCCGGTAGCCTGGAAGATTTATGAGATCGGTGATTTCCTCCGCATCGGAAAGGCGGACGGCGCGCACGAGGACGCCATCCGGCAGGCGCGCTCGGCCGCGAGCTTCGTTCTCTTCGTTTTCAGACATGGGATGCCCTCCTTGGGTTTCAGGAGGAGAGCTGGTTTCCGAAAACCCTGCTCGCCTCGGCAGGGTTTTCGGGATGATCGGACGGCTAGTGACGCACCATCGCTCCCGCGTACCCTGGAAGGGTCGTGGCGATATGATGCATGGTTGATGTCACTGAGTTGATCATGCATAAAAGCTTCCCCATTTGCGTGCAGATGTCAACAGGCCGGAATTTGCCTTTGCATTCGGCTATGATTATTTCGGTAGGGGCAGACGATTCGGATATTTGCCCTTGAAGACCATCGCCATCGATTTCGAGACAGCCAATGAGCAGCGCGGCAGCGCTTGTTCGGTTGGGCTTGCCTGGATCGAGGAGGGCAGGGTCACGCGTGTCGAGGAACGGCTGATCCGGCCGCGGGAGATGCGCTTTTCCGGGATGAACATTGCGATCCACGGCATCCGGCCGGAGCATGTCGAGGATGCGCCGGAGTTTCCCGAGGTGATGGACGAATTCCACGAGGATATCAGCGGCGCGACGATGATCGCGCATAATGCCGCCTTCGATTTCAGCGTCTGGCGGGCGAGCCTCGATCACTATCGGCAATCCTATCCGGAACTCACCTATCTCTGCAGCCTGAAGATGGCGCAGCGGATCTGGCCGCACTTCCTCTCACACCGGCTGAACCTGATTGCCGAGCATCTCGGCTTGCGTTTCGTGCACCACAACGCCGCCGAGGATGCCGCTGTCTGCGCGGCCGCGGCGATCGAGATGGCGAAGGCGGTCAAGGCCAATGCTGTTCACGCCATACCGGCGATGATCGGTATGAGGCCCGGACGGCTGACGGCGCGGGCCTATGAGCCCTGCACCTGCCGGAAAGGCTGATCGCTTCTCCGGGGCGCCATTTCTTGCAAAGCCTCAGGGCGCACTTATCTAGAATGCGGATCACTCAGGGAGCCGCCATGTCCAAGCTGCGCAATCTTTTCCTCGCCGCCTTTTCCTTCGCCGCCCTTTCCGCCGGCGCCGCCTCGGCCGAAGTTGTCGGCAAGGTCGGGGTCGACTGGATCGGCAACGACATCATCGTCGAGGCGGTCTCCGATCCAGAGGTCAAGGGCGTCACCTGCCATGTCACCTATTTCGACCGAAGCCTGATCGACCGGTTCAAAAACGGCAACTGGTTCGAAGACCCGTCCAACAATTCCATCGCCTGCCGGCAGACGGGGCCGATCGAGATCGGCAATATCGACCTGTCCAAGGATGGCAGCGAAGTGTTCCGGCAAGGTATGTCGTTGATCTGGAAGACGCTGGTCGTCAACCGCATCTACGATAAGACCAACGACACGCTGATCTATCTCGCCCATTCGCGCGAACTGACGGATGGCTCGGCGAAGATGTCGATTTCGACGATTCCGCTCTATGGGCAGAACGTTGTGTGGAAGAATGGGAAGCCGTAGGGGCGGGAGGACGGGATTTTTCGCTTTTGGATAAGGACCCCGCCCCAAACCCCTCCCCACAAGGGGGAGGGGCTTAACTTGCCGCACCGGTTTTCCAGATCTTCGACCTTTTAGGAGAAGCGAGGTGGGCGCTCCGGGTTAGTCCCTCCCCTTGTGGGAGGGGTTTTCCCAAAGGCTGATCCGATGCCGGCTTTACTCTCCACACAGAACAAAAAAGGCCCGAACGAGCCGGGCCTTCGAACTCCATTTTCCAATACGGCTCAAGCAGCCTGATTCAGCTCGTCGGCGATAACGGTGTCGAGGTTCAGGAAGCAGACCATGGTCTTTTCGAGCGCAACGATGCCGCGGCAGAAGGCGCGCTGGGCTTCTGGGATGATTTCCGGCGGCGGCTGCAGGTCTTCGCTCTTGATGGTCATCATGTCGGAAACCTGTTCGACCAGCAGGCCGACCAGCTTGCCGGCGATGTCGGTGACGATGATCGCCGAGCGCTCGGAGGGCTCGGTCATCTTCATGCCGAGGCGGCAGGCCATGTCGATGACGGGGATCACCGCGCCGCGCAGGTTGATGAGGCCCAGCACGTAGGGCGGGGTATGCGGCATCGGCGTCACCGGCGCCCAGCCGCGGATTTCGCGGATGGCCATGATGTCGATGCAAAATTCCTGATCGCCCAGATGGAACGAAACGATTTCGAGATAAGCACCGGACTGCTTGATGGCATTGTTGTTGTTCATGATCAGAATTCTTCCCAGTTGTCCCCAGTGGGAGCGGCGATGCGGAACCGCCGTTAAATATAGACGTGACCGCTTAAGTCTTTCCTAACGATATGTATTTTCGGATTTCCCGTCGCTCCAAAGGCAAGCTATTCAAACACCTGGCATTTTTGATCCGTGCAGATTCCTGAGGCCGGATTTCGTTGCTGTGGCGGTTTCTATCGGTGAGACAATTAATCACGGGTCAGAAAACATATTGTTGAATTGCGCGCCTTCGGTCGAGACTATAATCACGCCGGCAGGGGCGGGCGGCACATCCGCCTGGATCGAGGATCATGCCAATGAAGACATTCCGCATCGCCGTCTGGGCAAGTGTTCTGATACTTGCCGGGCTGCTTGGCGCGTTCAAGCTGTACCCGATGAAATCAAGGGACGTGGTGGCCGAACCGCCCTTCGGCGTGCCCTTCACGCTGGTCTCCCAAAGCGGACAGCCGATCACCGAAGAGGCGCTGCGCGGCAAGCCGACGGCGCTGTTCTTCGGCTTCACGCATTGCCCGGAAGTCTGCCCGACCACGCTTTTCGAGCTGAATGGCTGGATGGAGAAGGTCGATCCCAAAGGTGACAAGCTGCAGGCCTATTTCGTGACCGTCGATCCGGAGCGCGACACGCCCGAGATCATGAACGCGTATGTTTCCAACGTTTCCAAGCGGATCACCGGCATTTCAGGCGCGCCTGACAAAATCGCCGAGGTCATCAAGGGTTTCCGCGTCTACGCCAAGAAGGTGCCGGTCGACGAGAAGGATCCGAACGGCGACTATACGATGGATCACACCGCCTCGGTGTTCCTGCTCGATTCGGCCGGGCGGTTTTCCGGAACGATCGCCTATGGCGAAAACCCGGACACGGCGGTAAAGAAGCTGGAGAATCTCGTCAACAAGGGATGAGGGCTTGCGCATGACAGGGCGTCGGCTCGATCGGTGGCGGGCAACGGAAACGGGAAAGACCGCCTATCGTGAGTGAAATCCGCCTTTACGTGACGACGACCGAAAGCAAGGCCGAAGAGATCCTCGACCTACTGAGCGCGGTCTTCGGCGAAGAAGACTTCGCCATCGGCACCACCGAGATCGACGAGAAGAAGGATATCTGGGAAGCCTCCGTCTACATGATGGCCGAGGACGAGGCGGAGGTACGCTCCCGCATCGAGACGGCGTTGAAGACTGCCTTTCCCGATGCTCAGTTGCTGCGGGAGGTCATTCCCGACGTCGATTGGGTGGGGAAATCGCTGGAGGGGCTAAAGCCCGTCAGGGCAGGGCGCTTTCTGGTGCACGGCTCGCACGACCGCGATAAGGTCCGCCCCGGCGATATCGCCATCGAAATCGATGCCGGCCAGGCCTTCGGCACCGGCCATCACGGAACGACGGCAGGCTGCCTCGAGGTGATCGACGCCGTGGTGCGCTCGCGCCGCGTCCACAATGCGCTCGATCTCGGCACCGGCAGCGGTGTGCTGGCGATTGCGGTCCGCAAGCTGAAGAACATTCCGGTGCTTGCCACCGACATCGATCCGATCGCGACCAAGGTCGCGGCAGAAAACGTGCGCCGCAATGGCATTGCCTCGGGCATTGTCACCCGAACCGCGCCGGGTTTCCATTCGACGGCCTTCTCCGAGCATGGCCCCTTCGATCTCGTCATCGCCAATATTCTTGCCCGGCCGCTGATCCGCATGGCGCCGAAGCTCGCGACGCATCTGGCACCCGGTGGATCGGTGATTCTTTCAGGCATCCTCGCCGCACAGCGCTGGAAAGTGATTGCCGCCTATAGCGGCGCGCGGCTTCGCCATGTCAGGACGATCTGGCGCAATGGCTGGGTGACGATCCACTTCGATCGGCCTTGACTTCTTTTGGAGTAGGGAGGCAGGAGGCTTGTCCTGCACCGCACGCCTTATTTGAGGTGGGACGTCTCCTCCACCTCACCTCATCCTGTACCTGTCATAGGAAGTCATCCACCGCGCGTCCGCGCGGTGGATGACTCCGTGACCCTGAAGAGAGTTTCCCGCGCCCAAG
The DNA here is from genome assembly GCF_028994275.1 of Rhizobium binxianense. NCBI lineage: Bacteria > Pseudomonadati > Pseudomonadota > Alphaproteobacteria > Hyphomicrobiales > Rhizobiaceae > Rhizobium > Rhizobium binxianense. The sequence continues at coordinate 2,684,480 of NZ_CP118713.1, read as the reverse complement.
GACCTTGGCGCACTGGATCCCTGTGACGAGCACAGGGATGAGGGTGGGGAAAGGTCTGCGCGCCTATGGAAACGAAGCCGCTCCTTGCGCTGCCTGAAGACAAGAAAGCCTTTCCCAAAATAACAAAAAAGGCGGCGCCGAGGGCACCGCCTTGGACCGGTCTATCCGGTCAATGCCCGCGAGCTCAAGGGGAGGAGGCTCGAGCGGGCTCTACTGCATTCCAATAGGCCGGTCCGGGAGGGAGGAGACGGACCGGCTTTCAGACTCAGAACGCGTAGCTGGGGGCGCCCTTGTGGCGTGCGGCACGCTGGCCGGCGCCGAGCAGCTTGAGGCTGTCCTCATTCTGCGGGCGGCGGGCGCCGATCACGTGACGTACGGTCTGGCGTTCGCCAGCCTGCACCGGGCTGCTATATGCGAAGCGCGAGAGAGAGGCGGTCATTTCAAGAATTCCTTGTTTGCAGGTTCATCGCGAACCGTTCGATGGCGTCTATATAGCTATTCTGAAATGCGGAGGCAGAGGGTTTCGCTCATGGGAGCCATGCGGCTAATGCATAAAGCGTGCCAAATTAACTTTTGGCGTCACAGTTCTGTCAAAATCTTGAGCGGCCCCAGGGGTTTCGACTCGTTTCGTCGCTTTTTCTCCCCATCGGTTGAAATTTCGCTAACATGGTCGGCATCCCATTCACCGGATTCGTCTCAACCATTCGGGTTTTCCAGCATGTTCCAATCTTTCGAGGTCACCTCCACGCCGCATTTCGGCAGGGATCGCGTATCGGCGCTGCGCGCTGCTTTCGATTCGCTCGGCATTGACGCCTTCCTCGTGCCGCGCGCCGACGAGTTCAATGGCGAATATGTTCCGGCATGTTCGGAGCGCTTGGCATGGCTGACGGGCTTCACCGGTTCGGCCGGCATTGCGCTGATCCTGCGCACGCAGGCAATCGTCTTCGTCGACGGGCGCTATGTGACGCAGCTTGCCGAACAGGTCGACGGCTCGGTCTTTACAGGCGGGGACCTCGTCAACGAGCCGCCGCATCTCTGGCTGGCCGCAAACGGTGCCAGGGGCCTACGGCTCGGCATCGATCCCTGGCTGCATGCGGGTGCCGAGGTGCGCCGTCTTGAAAGGGCGGTTGCGGAAATCGGCGGGACGCTGGTATTCCTGCCGCACAATCCGCTCGACAGGCTCTGGAGCGACCGGCCGGCCGAACCGCTCGGTGCGGTCAGCATCCAGAACGTCGCGCAGGCCGGCGTGCTGGCGAGCGACAAAATCGCGACTGTTGCCGCCGACCTTTCGAAGAAGGACCTCGCAGCGGTGCTGATCGCCGATCCCTCCTCGGTCGCCTGGATCTTCAACATCCGTGGCGCCGACGTGCCGCACACGCCGCATCCGCTGGCGCGCGCCATCATCCATGCCGATGGGCGGGCGGAACTCTTCCTCGACAAGCGCAAGACCGGCATCGAGCCGGAAGCCTATCTCGGGCAGATCTGCACGCAGTTGCCGCCCTCGGCGCTGGAGGAGAGACTGGCTGCGGTTTCCAGGGACGGCGGCCGCATATTGATCGACCCCGATATCGCCTCCTATGCGCTGGCGGAGATCATCCGTAAGGCGGGCGGCGAAGTGGTGGAGGGCGCCGACCCCGCCAAGCTGCCGCGCGCGGTGAAGAACGACGTCGAAATCAACGGCTCGGCCGCGGCGCATCTGCAGGACGGCGCGGCGATGGTGGAATTCCTCTATTGGCTGTCGCAGGAAAAACCCGGCACAGTGAGCGAAATCGCCGCCGCCGAACGTCTCGAAGCGACGCGCGCCCGCGTCGGTGAGAGCATGCAGAACCCGCTGAAGGACATATCCTTCGACACGATTTCGGGTGCGGGCGAACACGCGGCGATCATGCATTACCGGGTGACGACCGAGACCAACCGGATGATCGAGGCCGGGGAACTCTTCCTGATCGATTCCGGCGCGCAATATATCAACGGCACGACCGACATCACCCGCACCGTCGGCATCGGCGCTGTCTCCGAGGAGCATCGGCGCTTCTTCACGCTGGTGTTGAAGGGGATGATTGAGATCAGCACGGCGCGTTTCCCGAAGGGCACGCGCGGCTGCGACCTCGATCCGCTGGCGCGCATCGCGCTGTGGCGGGCAGGGGCCGATTTCGCCCATGGCACCGGCCACGGCGTCGGCTCTTATCTCTCCGTGCACGAAGGGCCGCAGCGCATCTCCAGGCTTTCGACGCAGGAATTGCTGCCCGGCATGATCCTCTCGAACGAACCCGGCTACTACCGGCCCGGCAGCTTCGGCATCCGCATCGAGAATCTGGTCTATGTGCGCGGCGCCGAGGAGATCGAGGGCGGTGACGCGGCGATGCTCGGCTTCGAGACGCTGACCTTCTGCCCGATCGACCGCAGCCTCGTCATTCCGGAGCTTCTGACCCATGACGAGCTGCACTGGTTCAACGACTATCACCGCCGCACATGCGAGGCGCTGATGCCGCTGATCCACGATCACGACGTCAGGGCGTGGCTCGAAAACGCGACGCTGCCGCTGGAATATTGAAAAGGGCGTCGACGCGCCGGCGCCGTCGCGCTCAGGCGCCGATCGTGTGGCGCCAGGTCATGACGACGATCCAGGCTGCGACCAGCATCCATGTATGCGAAACGCGCAGGCCGACGAAGAGGGCGACGATCAGCGCCAGTTTCGATTCCCAGCCGCCGATAAAGAAGGCGGGGGCGACCAGCGTCGTCAGCACGGCGGCCGGCACGGCATTCAGCGCAGCCTCCATGCGCGGCGGAATGCTCTTCATCCGGGTGATGAGGATGTAGCCGCCGATGCGGGTGGCGAAGGTGGCGACTGCCGCGGCAATGATGACGAGCGCCATGTGAAGATCGAATTCCATGGCTCAGACCTCGTGCACTTCGGATTGCAGGGCGCCGGCTTCGAGATCGGGCGCTTGCGGGGGCAATGGCAGCAGGGCGGCAAGCACGATGCCGGCGGCCGCACCCAGGCTGACATGCCAGGGCGAGCCGACATAGCGATAGGCGAGCACGGAGGCCACGGCGCTGACGAGCGCCACGGGCAGGAAATTGTCGCGCTTGCGGAAACCAAGGACGATGCCGAGGAAATAGGCCGGCAGCAGGATATCCAGGCCGATCGCCTTGGGATCGCCGATGAAACCGCCGAGCAAACCGCCGGCGACGCTGGTCAGTATCCAGGGGACGTAGATGATAATGGCGAAGCCGAAATACCACGCGAAGCTCACCGGCAGGCCGGACTCGCCGCGTTTCACCGCTGCGGCAAATTGCGGATCGACGAGCAGGAAGAAGGTGAAGAATTTCTGGACCGGCGTGAACTGGCCGATATAGCGGGCCATCGCCGCCGAATAGAGCACATGGCGGAAATTGACGGCGAGGATCGACAGCACGATCAGCCAGGCATGGACATTATGGCCGAAGAGTTCGATGCCGACCATCTGGCTGGCGCCGGCATAGACGGTGGCGCTCATGAAGGCGGCCTCGGAGAGCGACATGCCGTTTTCGACGGCGAGTGCTCCGAACAGGGCGCCAAAGGGCGCCGATGCCAGCGCAACGGCAAAGCCGCCCCGCAAACCTTCAACAAAGTCGGCGCGATTCATGCGATCTTGTCCAGTTGGAATTCAGGTTTCCCTTATGGTCTATGGCTTGCAACGGCAATTGAATTTCCTTGATTGACCAATCGATTTCGCTGAACCATCAAAATCCCGAGCGCATTCGGCCAAGAGGAAACCATGAAGAAGATCGAATTTTCCAAGGAAGCGAAGGCGGCGATCGTTTCAAGCATCCGCCGCTATTTCGAGACGGAACTCGACCAGCCGATTGGCGCGCTGCCGGCGGAGTTCCTGCTCGATTTCTTCGCAGACGAGATCGGCGCCCATTATTACAATCAGGGTCTTCGCGATGCGCAAGCCGCCCTTCTCAGGAAGATGGAGGACCTCGCGGAAGACATCTATCTGTTGGAGCGCGAGGAGAAGAACAAGGGCACTGCTGCATAGGTTACAGCATTCCTTGCGACGGGACGTAGAATTTGATTCATGCAATGCGCTTTAAGTCATTGTTTTCGTGAATCAGCCGGCCAGGACCTCAGCGCTATCGACGATCGCGATGCCGTGCGCCCGCATCTCCTCAATCGCGGCGGCGACGCCTTCGGGGGTGATGCCGCGGCTTGCATCCTTGATGAAGCGTACGCGGACATCGGGCATCATCTCCAATGCGTCGAGCGCGGAGAACTTGACGCAATAATCGGTCGCCAGCCCACAGACGTCGAGGTCGGTGACGCCCTGGTCCGTGAGGAAATCGGACAGGCCTGTCGAGGCATCGCGGTCATTGTCGCGGAAAGCCGAATAGCTGTCGATATGGGGATGCTCGCCCTTCTGCTGGATCAGGTCGATCTCTTCGGATTTGAGCGCGGGATGCAATTCGGCATCAAGCGTTCCCTGAACGCAGTGGTCGGGCCACATCATTTGCGGCTTGCCCGAGAGTTCGCCGATCTCGAAGGGAACGGCACCCGGATGGGCAGAGGCGAAGCTGCCATGGCCAGGCGGATGCCAGTCCTGCGAGGCGACGATCAGGTCGTATTTGCCGCTGTCGATCAGGCTGTTGGCGATGGGAACCACTTTGTCGCCATCCGGCACCGGCAGATTGCCGCCCGGGCAAAAGCCATTCTGAATATCGACGAGCAGCAGCGCTTTCATCAAGGCCAATCCCTTCGCTTATTTCAGTGTAAGACGCCAAGCACATTGAACGCATCAACTAGTGAATTTCCGGGAGCGCACATGCAAGTGCTAATTCTGGCGCCAGCGGTAGCAAGCGGCTGAAAAAGCATATCCTAATGCAATCATTGAGAGAATCCGGAGGTTCTCGTGTTGAAATGGACGGCAATGATGCGGGGTCGCGGGTAGATGCCAGCCGGCAGAGGCGGCGATCGCAGTCAAACTCGGCTGCCCGACAAGGCGCTTTTCGCAGATCGATGGATCGAGGCTCCCCCGGCGGAGCCTCATCTCAGCCGGTCAGGCCGCGGCCACGTCGTCGGTTGCCGTATCTGCCGCCACAGCGGAAGAGCCGTAGGTATTGTGGTAGGCCTGAAGGGCCGTCTGCATATCGCTCAACACCTTGGTGAGGAGCGGATCGCTGTCGCCTGACGTTTTGATGCTGCTCGTATCGGCGGCGAGGAATTCGGACTCGGTCAACTTGCCGTCGCCATTCGTATCCATCGAGGCGAAGACGCCCTTGGAAGAGTCGCCGCTCTGATCGCTGCCCTCACTCTGATCATCGCTGCCGTCGGTCTTCTGCAGGGACAGCATCAGCGATAGGATGTCGGCGGTGATCTTCTTGACGATATCGCTGCTCTTGTCGTCGCTGTCGCCGGTCGAGGCCGTGCTTGCTGTCGGGGACTGCGAAGCGGCGGCGAGTTCGTCCGGCGAAATCACGCCGTCGCCATTTTTGTCGAGGCTGGAAAGCGGAGACTGGTACTGGGTCAATGTGCTGCCGAGAGATGAAACACTGGTCACTTGAACCTCCTTCGAAAAGTTCGTCGTGAAGCCCGCCTTTCATGGGGGGGCAGCCTCCGGGCTAAGCTGATTTGCGGAAAGCGTCAAAGCGACGTTTTGACAGGGAAGAAGTGCGATTGACGAGGCGGGGCAACGCACGTTAACCTTTCGGTTACCAAAATCATTTCATTGAAAATATTGGATTTTTTGAACGCCGGTATGTTCTGGCGCGCGCGAATTTATGCCGTTTATCGGATGAGATCGCGCCGGCGCGGCTGGCGGAACGAGCGGCGGCGGATGCGGCCTGCTTCGTGCTGCTGCGGCATTTCGTCCATCTGCTCGGCAGGCGATGCCGGATCGATCTTGCTCGCGGCCGCGATTTCTGCCTTTCTTGCCTCAGAAGCGGGAAGCGAAGCAATGTCCGAGCCCGGGCCAGACGAAAAGATCGATGCGACGTTCCGCAACGGATCGCTGACGGCGACCGGGATCATTCTCGGTTTTTCCCTCAACTTCATCAGTCTTTGGGTTTCCAATCCCAATGACTGGAGCCGCATCGACCTGCTGCCGATGTCCTTCCTGACCGTTGGCATCGCCATTCAGGTGAAGGTGTTTGCCGATCTTTTGGCGCGCGACTCGCTGCTTGCCGTCAAATATGATCGATCGCGGCGGCTCTTCCTGATCGGATTGAGCATCGTCGCCGCGGGAATGGGCATCGCTCTGATGAATGATATTCTTGGTCTCGGAAGCATGCGGATGCTCGGGTGAAGGTTTAGGAGGCGAGGCCTGCATGCCGGCCGCCTGATATCACACGCGCTCGACGAACCCGTCCAAGACGCGCTTTTGCCCCGCACGGTCGAACTCGATCGTCAGCTTGTTACCTTCGATGCCGGTGATGTTGCCGTTGCCGAATTTCAGGTGGAACACGCGGTCGCCGAGGGTGAACCTCGACGGTTCCGACGAGGTCGATTTCGCCACCAGCTCGCCTTCGATCGTGCGCCCTTTCGGGCCGCTTTCGCCGTAGCCGATGCGTTCGACCGCATGGCCGGAGCGGCTGCCCCAATTGTCGCGGGTGGCGTCGGTCTTGTTGGCCTGGGCGCGTTTCCAGCCGGGCGTGGAATAGGAATTGGCGAAGGGTTCGGCCTTGTCGAAGCGCGACTGGCCGTAGCCGCCGCGGCCGTAACCGCCGTAGCTCTGCTCCATCTCGGCGACCTCGACATGAGTTTCCGGCAGTTCGTCGAGGAAACGCGAGGGCAGGGTCGATTGCCAGAGGCCGTGGATGCGGCGGTTGGAGACGAACCAGATGTGGCAGCGATGCTTGGCGCGGGTGATGCCGACATAGGCGAGGCGGCGTTCTTCCTCCAGGCCGGCGCGGCCGCTCTCATCCAGCGAGCGCTGGTGCGGGAAGAGGCCTTCTTCCCAGCCGGGTAGGAAGACGGTGTCGAATTCCAGGCCCTTGGCCGAGTGCAGCGTCATGATCGAAACGGCGTCGAGGTTCTCGTTAGTCTCGGCATCCATGACGAGGGAGACGTGTTCGAGGAAGCCGCGCATCGACTCGAAGCTTTCCATCGAGCGGATGAGTTCCTTCAAGTTTTCGAGGCGGCCGGGGGCTTCGGCGCTCTTGTCGTTCTTCCACATGTCGGTATAGCCGGACTCTTCGAGGATCTGCTCGGCAAGTTCGGTATGGGGTGTGTTTTCAAGCAGTTCCTGCCATCGGCGGAAAGATTGTATCACATCGAAGAGGGCTTTGCGCGCCTTCGGCTTCAGCTCGTCGGTTTCGATGATGTCGGCGGCGGCGGCAAGCATAGGGATATCGCGGGCGCGCGCATAGTCGTGCAGCGCGCGCACCGTCGTATCGCCGAGGCCGCGCTTCGGCGTGTTGATGATGCGTTCGAAGGCAAGATCGTCGGAGGCTTGAGCGACCAGCCGGAAATAGGCCATAGCATCGCGGATTTCCAAGCGCTCGTAGAAGCGCGGGCCGCCGATGACGCGGTAATTGAGCCCGAGGGTGACGAAGCGGTCTTCGAACTCGCGCATCTGGAAGGAGGCGCGCACGAGGATCGCCATGTCGTTCAAGAGATGCTTGTTCCGCTGGAGTTGCTCGATCTCCTCGCCGATGGCGCGCGCTTCCTCCTCCGAATCCCAGGAGGCGTGGACCTGCACCTTGACGTCGTCGGGATCGGAGCGATCGGTGAACAGCGTCTTGCCAAGCCGGCCTTCATTATGGGCGATCAGATGGGCGGCAGCGCCGAGGATATGTTCGGTCGAGCGGTAGTTGCGCTCGAGCTTGATAACCTTGGCGCCGGGGAAGTCCTTCTCGAAGCGCAGGATATTGTCGACCTCGGCGCCGCGCCAGCCATAGATCGACTGGTCGTCGTCACCGACACAGCAGACGTTCTGCGGCTCGCCCTTGGCGCGCTGGGCCAGCAGCCTCAGCCACATATATTGGGCGGTGTTGGTGTCCTGGTACTCGTCGACGAGGATATAGCGGAAGCGGCCGTGATATTCCTTCAGGAGATCCGGATTCTTGCGGAAGATCGCGATCGGATGCATCAGCAGGTCGCCGAAGTCGCAGGCGTTCAGTGTCGTCAGGCGCGCCTGATAGGCAAAATAGAGATCGCGGCCGCGGCCATTGGCAAAGGCGCGGGCGTCGCCCTCGGGAATATCGGCGGGGCCGAGCCCCTTGTTTTTCCAGGTGTCGATCATGCCGGCGAACTGCTTGGCTGGCCAGCGCTTGTCGTCGAGGCCTTCGGCCTGGATCAGCTGCTTGATCAGGCGGACGACGTCGTCGGTATCGAGAATGGTGAAATCGGAACGCAGCCCGACGAGTTCGCCGTGGCGGCGCAGCAGCTTGACGCCGATCGAGTGGAAAGTGCCGAGCCAGGGCATGCCTTCGACGGCGCCGCCGACGAGCAGCGCGATGCGCTCCTTCATCTCGCGGGCCGCCTTGTTGGTGAAGGTGACGGCGAGAATCTGCGAGGGAAAGGCGCGGCCTGTATTGAGGATATGGGCGATGCGGGTGGTCAGCACCCGCGTCTTGCCGGTGCCGGCGCCGGCAAGCACGAGCACCGGGCCTTCCAGCGTTTCGACGGCTTCGGTCTGTTCCGGGTTCAGCCCGGCGAGATAATCCGGCCGCTTGCCGCCGTCACGGGCCGCCATGGCGCGCGCAGCAATGCCGCCACCGGCGGGCGCTCTTCCGGCGGGGGGGGCAGGAGGCTGCGGCTTGCGCGCCATCTCGCCCGGCTCTTCGTCGAAAAAGGGAATATCGTCGAAACTATTGCTCATGGCGCGTAATGTAGTGATTCGGGAAGGAAAGACCAGAAAAGATGTTCTGCTTTCATTCCCGAACTGCCGCAATCCCAAGGGGTTTCCCTAGGCTCGGAAGTCGCGGCTGTGACGTCCATAGAGCGGAGGCGGCTGAAAAAAACCTGATGCAGCCTGTCGGAGCTGATCCACGTCGGCCGTCCTTGGATCATGGGACAACGTCCGGATCAACCATCAACAAGGAGGCTGTTCATGCCGAAGGTCGTTTCAAATCTGTGGTTTGCGGAGGAAGCCCGCGAAGCCGTCGCATTCTACGTGTCGATCATTCCGAATTCCAAGATCGACCGCACCACTATATTGCCGGCGGAAACGCCGAGCGGGCCTCCCGGCAGCGTCGAGCTGATCGAGTTCACGCTTGGCGACCAGGCCTTCCTGGCGATGAAGGCCGGCCCGCTCGACAGCTTCAACCATTCCTTCTCGATCGCGATTCTTGTGGAAAACCAGGCCGAGATCGATCGGATATGGGGGGCATTCCTCGCCAATGGCGGCGCGCCGGAGGCCTGCGGCTGGCTTAGGGATCGCTGGGGTCTTTCCTGGCAGATCGTTCCGCGTATTCTTTCCGAAATGATCGCCGACAGCGACCGTGAACGGGCGAAGCGCGTGACCGAGGTGATGCTCGGCATGGTCAAGATCGATGTCGCTGCGCTGGAAAAGGCGTTCAATGGCTGAATCGGGTCGGCGGGCGCACGAATTGGCGGCGGCCGGGATGTGCCCGATTCCATCTGTCAGGGGCGGATCGGCACATGCTGTCCAGCATCGACTTTGCGCAGATTTGGTTGCCAATCGTCGATTTTTCGAGAGTTCGAATCACGGGCGACATTGCACACCCTTTTCATCTTTCTGTCACGTCGCGAAATGTGCTGATACCGCAATGGTGCTTTTTTCAACTATCATGAGAAACAGTTTCGTAGAGTAAAAATAACCGGTGCATGCACGTTTTTGTGCGTTGCAAGAAACGGCCGGTGAGCGTCGAATATACCTGCGAAATTATTGATTCTTAGGAACGTCGTAGCCATCTCGATGGTTATAGACTTTGAGCCTGCGGCATAACCTTACTGGAGGGCCCATGCTGAACGGATCCGTATTTGATGCGTTTACGCGCAGTTACGAAGCGCGCCGCGAAACCGATATGTCGGTGCAGGAGTATCTCGATCTCTGCAAAAAAGACCCGATCGCCTATGCCAATGCGACGGAGCGCCTGCTCGCCGCGATAGGCGAGCCGCAGATGGTCGACACCGCGAGGGATGCGCGCCTCGGCCGCATCTTCATGAACAGGACCATTCGGATCTATCCGGCCTTTGCCGGCTTCCACGGCATGGAAGAGACGATTGAACGCATCGTTTCCTTCTTCCGTCATGCCGCGCAGGGGCTGGAGGAGCGCAAGCAGATCCTCTACCTGCTCGGCCCGGTCGGTGGCGGCAAGTCGTCGCTGGCGGAGCGGTTGAAGCTCTTGATGGAAGTTCATCCGATCTATGTGCTGAAGGCGGGCGACGAGATCAGCCCCGTTTTCGAAAGTCCGCTCAACCTCTTCGATCCTGAGACGATGGGGTCGCTGCTCCAGGAGCAATACGGCATCCCGCTGCGGCGCCTGAACGGGCTGATGAGCCCCTGGTGCCTGAAGCGGCTCGACGACTTTGGCGGCGATATTTCCCGCTTCCGTGTCGTCAGAGTTCAGCCTTCGCGGTTGCGCCAGATCGCCATCGCCAAGACCGAGCCCGGAGACGAGAACAATCAGGATATCTCGTCGCTGGTCGGCAAGGTCGACATCCGCAAGCTGGAAACCTATTCCCAGAACGATCCCGATGCCTACAGCTATTCCGGTGGGCTCAACCGCGCCAACCAGGGCATCCTCGAATTCGTCGAGATGTTCAAGGCGCCGATCAAGATGCTTCATCCGCTGCTGACCGCGACGCAGGAGGGCAACTATATCGGCTCCGAGAATATCGGCGCCATACCCTTCTCGGGCATCGTGCTGGCGCATTCGAACGAAGCGGAATGGCAGACCTTCAAGGCCAACAAGAACAACGAGGCCTTCATCGACCGTATCTGCGTGATCAAGGTGCCCTATTGCCTGCGCGTGACGGAAGAGCAGAAGATCTACGAGAAGCTGATCGAGGGATCGGAACTCGCCAATGCGCCATGCGCCCCGGCGACGCTCGAAATGCTCGCCCGCTTCTCCGTGCTTTCACGCCTGCGCAAGCATGAGAATTCGACGTTCTTCTCGAAGATGCGCACCTATGACGGCGAGAGCCTGAAAGAAACCGATCCGCGCGCCCGCAGCGTTCAGGAATACCGGGATGCTGCCGGTATCGACGAGGGCATGGACGGCATATCGACCCGCTTCGCCTTCAAGGTGCTCGCTTCCACCTTCAACCACGACACCACGGATATCGGCGCCGATCCGGTTCACCTGATGTATGTGCTGGAGCAGTCGATCCGCCGCGAGCAGTTTTCCGACGACGTCGAGAAGCGTTATCTGGAATTCATCAAGGCCGATCTTGCGCCGCGTTACGCAGAGTTCATTGGCAATGAGATCCAGAAGGCCTATCTTGAATCCTATGCGGACTACGGACAGAATCTGTTCGACCGCTACGTCGATTATGCCGATGCCTGGATCGAAGATGTGGACTTCAAGGATCCCGATACCGGTCAGCTTCTCGACCGCGAGCTCCTCAATCAGGAACTGACGAAAATCGAAAAGCCGGCGGGAATCGCCAATCCGAAGGATTTCCGCAACGAAATCGTCAAGTTCTGCTTGAGATCGCGGGCAGCCAACGGCGGAAAGAATCCGTCATGGACCAGCTACGAGAAAATCCGGGAAGTCATCGAAAAGCGGATGTTTTCGCAGGTCGAGGATCTTTTGCCGGTCATTTCCTTCGGGTCGAAAAAGGATTCCGAAACGGAAAAGAAGCACAGCGAATTCGTCTCGCGCATGGCCGCGCGGGGTTACACCGAGAGGCAGGTTCGACGCCTTGTGGAATGGTACATGCGCGTCAAACAGGCAAGTTAATGCGGAGCCATTATGCACATTGTCGACCGGCGGCTAAATCCGCGCGGTAAAAGTCTGGAAAATCGGCAGCGGTTCCTTCGACGCATGAAGGGCGCCGTGCAGCAGGCGGTGAAACGCTCCCTGCAAAACCGCAACATCCGCGACGTGCTCGACGGCGGGGAGATCAGCCTGCCGATCGATGGAATGGCCGAACCGAACTTGCGACGGGGCGGCGGCGGCATCCGCGATCACATCCTGCCTGGAAACAGGGCCTTCGTCGAAGGCGACATCCTTCCTCGCCCGCCGGGGAGCCGGGGCGGAAAACCCAAGGATGCGGGCGAAGGCGACGGTGAGGACGGCTTCCGTTTCGTGCTGACGCGCGAAGAATTCCTAGACGTGTTCCTCGACGATCTGGAACTGCCGGACCTTGCCAAGCGGCGGCTGGCCGAAACCGAGGAGGAAACGCCGTTCCGGGCCGGCTATTCCGTCTCCGGATCGCCGTCCAACATTGCCGTCGGTCGCACGACGAAGCTCGCGATGATGCGCCGTGTTGCGCTTCACCGCCCGCGCCGCGAAGAGATCGAAGCGCTGCAGCGGCAGATCGAGGAATGCGAGGACGATGAGAGCCGCCTGCTGCTTGAGGCAAAACTCAAATCCCTGACGGATAAAAGCCGGCGCATTCCCTATATCGATCCGCTCGACGTCAGATATCGCCGTTTCGAAAACGAGCCGAAGCCCGTGGCAAAGGCTGTGATGTTCTGCCTGATGGACGTGTCCGGCTCCATGTCGGAACACATGAAGGACCTGGCGAAGCGGTTCTACCTGCTGCTCTATCTCTTCCTGTCGAAGCGCTACAAGAAAGTGGAGATCGTCTTCATCCGCCATACCGACAGGGCCGAGGAGGTCGACGAGGAAACTTTCTTCTACGGTCCTGCAACGGGCGGCACATTGGTATCCAGCGCCCTTGCTGCGATGCGGGCGATTATCGCGGCGCGTTTCGATCCGGCTGAGTGGAACATCTATGGCGCCCAGGCCTCGGACGGCGACAACGCCCATTCGGACGGAAACCTGACCGGCCAGCTGGTGCGCGAGATTTTGCCGCTGTGCCAGTATTTCGCCTATATCGAGGTCGGGGAAGAAGGCGGCGATTCCTCGGTATCCCGTTCGCCTCTCTGGATGCTCTATGACGGGATCCGGTCCGAACCGCTGCCGCTCTCGATACGCAAGGTCTGCCGGCGAAGCGAGATATTTCCGGTTTTCCACGATCTCTTCCAGAAACGTGAAGCCCAGTCGAAGGTAACGCCATGACCACGATGCTGAGGTCGAAAGAGCTGCTTCTGTTCGAAGGTGCCGATTGGGACTTTTCAACGCTGCAGCGGATCCACGACGCCTGCGAGGCAATCGCGCTCGGTGAACTCGGCCTCGACGTCTACCCGAACCAGATCGAAGTCATCACCTCCGAACAGATGCTGGATGCCTATTCCTCCACAGGCATGCCGCTCTTCTACCGCCATTGGTCCTTCGGCAAGCACTTTGCCCATCACGAAGCCTTCTACCGCCGCGGCATGCGCGACCTTGCCTACGAGATCGTCATCAACAGCTCGCCCTGCATCTCCTACCTGATGGAGGAGAATACGGCGACGATGCAGACGCTCGTCATCGCACATGCGGCTTTCGGCCATAACCACTTTTTCAAGAACAACTATCTCTTCAAGCTCTGGACCGACGCGGAAGGCATCCTCGATTACCTCGATTTCGCCAAGGGTTATATCTCACGCTGCGAGGAACGTTATGGAGACGTGGCCGTCGAGCGCACGCTCGACGCGGCGCATGCGCTGATGTCGCACGGGGTGCATCGATATGCCGGCAAGAACACGCTCGACCTGCGCCAGGAGGAGAAGCGGCTACAAGAGCGCCGCGCCCACGAAGAGCAGATGTTCAACGATCTGTGGCGCACGGTTCCCGTCGGCAAGGCCAAGAAGGCGGGCGACGTAGGCCTCGAAAAGCGCCGCGCCGCCCTCGGCCTTCCGCAGGATAACATCCTGTATTTTCTCGAGAAGACGGCGCCGCGGCTGCAGCCGTGGCAGCGCGAAATCCTTCGCATCGTCCGGCATGTCGCGCAATATTTCCATCCCCAGCGGCAGACCAAAGTGATGAATGAGGGAACCGCCACGTTCGTCCATTACCAGATCATGAACCGGCTGCACGAACGCGGACAGATCAGCGACGGCAACTTCCTCGAATTCCTGAAGTCGCATGCCAATGTCGTGTTCCAGCCGAATTACGACGACCGCCGCTTCTCGGGCTTCAATCCCTATGCGCTCGGTTTTGCAATGATGCAGGACATCGAGAGGATCGTGAAGACACCGACGGAAGAGGATCGCGCGTGGTTCCCCGATATCGCCGGACGCGGCGATGCGATGGGTGTCCTGCGCGACGTCTGGGCCAATTACCGGGACGAAAGTTTCATCAGCCAGTTCCTGAGCCCCAACCTGATCCGGCAGCTGCGGCTGTTCCATCTCTACGACGATCCGGAACAGACCGAGGGAGTGCTCGTTTCGGCGATTCACAACGAGCGCGGCTATCTCCGCATTCGCCGCCAGCTCTCTCGCGAATACGATATCGGCTGGACCGATCCGGCAATCGATATCGTCGATGTCGACCTTGCCGGGGACCGGCGTCTGTTGCTGCAGCACATCGTCGTGAATGGCTGCTATCTCCAGGAAGACGATACGAAGCTTGTCCTGCAACATCTCGCCGATCTCTGGGGCTACGACGTCTTGCTTCAGGAAATCGACAGTTCCAGCACGGTGGCGAGAGAACACACGGCGAGCCCGCGCAAGATCGTGCAGTGATCCAGCGTTTTTCTTGAAGTGTAGGATTTGGAAGGCTCGGGAGCCGATGGCGGGCCGGGGAAGGTCTTGCTTGCTTCCTGCTGGCGGTATGTATCACGATAGCTATCGCAATGCGGAGGCTATCGTGGCATCGAAAACGGCCAAGATTTTTACGACCGGCCGCAGCCAGGCGGTGCGGCTCCCTGCGGACTTCCGCTTCGAGGAGAGCGAGGTGTTCGTTCGTCGCGATCCGAAGACCGGCGATGTCATATTATCGCGCAAGTCGGATTCATGGGATGGCCTTTTCGAACTCCATGGGAGAGATCAGGTTCCGGACGATTTCATGGGGCCGGCCGATCGCAGCCAGCCTTCGCAGGATCATGATCCGTTCGAAGGCTGGAGGGAATGACGGCGTGGATGCTCGACACCAATATCGCCAGCCATGTCATCAAGGGCGATCGGCCGGAGATACTTAAAAGGCTGGCGGCGCTTCCGATGGACGAGATCGTCATCTCATCGGTCACGGAAGGGGAGTTGCTCTACGGTCTTGCCAAGCGTGGCTATCCGAAGGCGCTATCCGAGCGGGTCAGGCAATTCCTCCTCAGGGTCGATGTTCTCCCCTGGGATCACGACGTCACGCGAGCCTATGGCGATCTGCGCGCTGCTTGCGAAGTCAAAGGCGTGGCTCTGGCGCCCCTCGAGATGATGATTGCCGCCCACGCCGTCGCGACTGCCGCAACCCTCGTTACACGCGACAAGGCTTTTGCCCGCGTTTCGGAGCCTTTGAAGCTCGATGGCTGGGCGAATGAAGGAAGTTGAATCGTCCCGGCCGCCTCGCATACCTGGAAAACGCGGGTCGACGATCAGCAATTATCGGTGGCAACGAACACAAAGGCTTAGTAACTTACGGCCGTTGCAATCGCCTACGATCTCCTATCGACCAGTTTCAACCTTTGCAGCGATCTTTCCGGGACCGATAGCGCGGAGACGAGAGACCATGAGTGACACGCGGCGCAAGCTGACGACGATCTTCTGTGCTGACGTGCAGGACTATACCCGGCTGATGGGGGCTGACGAGGAGGGGACGCTTGCGGCGCTGAAGCGCTGCCGGGAGGCGATGGGGCGGCTGATCGAAAGCCATGGCGGCCGCGTCATCAATACCTGGGGCGATGGGCTGATCGCCGATTTCCCGAGCGTGGTCGAAGCGGTGCGCGCGGCCGTCGACACCCAGAACGAACTGGCGGGCTTCAACGCCCGCCGCCCGGCCGACGGGCGCATGCTCTTTCGCATCGGCATCAATCTCGGCGACGTGATCGTCGAAGGCGACGATCTTTATGGCGACGGCGTCAATATTGCGGCGCGGTTGCAGGCCTCGGCTGCGGCCGGCGGCATCGTCATATCCAGCACCGTTTACGACCAGGTCCGCAATAAGGTGGCGGTCGGTTTCGAGTTTCTCGGGCCGCTAATGGTGAAGAACGTCGATGAAGGCGTGCCGAGCTATGCGGTGAAGATCGGCGATGCCAGGGACGAGACGCCGCCTGCCGGAGGATACGGTCCGACGCGACCGCAGCCGCAGCCGCAGCCGCAGCCGATTATGCTGGGCGATATGGCCGAGGCAAGGCAGGCACCGGGCGGACGCAAGCTGTACGGCGTGCTCGGCGTCGTCGCCGCGGTTCTAATCGGCATCAATCTTCTATCGTGGCAGGGCGTTTTCTGGGCGCGGTTTCCGGTGCTTGCGCTTGCTGTCGTTGCGGCGCTCGCCTGGAACCGCGACCAGAGCCAGTTCAACCGCAAGATCACCTTGCTGGCGATCCTCGCGCTCGGCCTTGTCGGGATCAACCTTTTGACCTGGACGGGGCAGTTCTGGGCGGTATGGCCGATCCTCGGGATTGCGGCCGTCATGGGCCTGCGATGGTCGATGCGCCGATAGGCATCCAACCCGCATCGTCAGAGATTTGCCACCGCATCTCGCCCGAAAGCGGCGGCGTGAGTGTCCGTTCAAGCAAAAGTGAGCGACCGGGTTATTCCCATTCTTTGCTGATATTACAAATCGGTAATGCCGGCTGCTTATGCTTGCCGGTAAGCTGTAAACGCGCGATATTGTCGCATCAGACGGGGAATCTTGATCCCGCAGCGCCTCTTTCGACCGACCCTGGTCCAACCTCGAGTCCCTCCGGAGACGTGCATGGCCTTCTGGAAGCAGTTTATACTTTCGCTCATCGTCATTATTGCCGGCTTTGCCGCGTGGGTTTTTTTTGTGCCCGGCGCCGGCGATACGATGCGCGATGCAGGTATTCCAGACGGCATCGTTTCCAGAATCGCGCCGAAGGCTGAGGAGACGGCGGATGCCGACACGCCCACCCGGGCGCAAGGGCAGCAGCGTGGCGAGGGGCAGGGCCAAGGATCGGGACAGGGGCAGAACCGCCGCAATGGCGGCGGGCGCAACGGCGCCATTCTCGTCGCGACGCAGGCCGTGGTCCAGGGCGTCGTCAACGACCGACTGAACGCCATCGGCACGGGTGATGCGATCCGTTCGGTCGCGGTGACGGCGCAGGCATCGGGCACGATCCGCGAAATCCTCATCAAGTCGGGCGACAAGGTGAAGGCCGGCCAGGTGCTCGCCAAGCTCGACAGTGAGGAGCAGGTAATCGCTCGCGGCCAGGCGGATGTGGCGGTCAAGGCCGCCGTCGAGAAATCCAATCTCTATCACAACATCAAGTCCAGCGTGTCGCGCATGGACGTGTTCGATTCCGAGATCGCCGAGCAGGGGGCGCGGCTGCAGCTACAGGCGGCCGAGCTCAATCTCGCACGGCGCAACATTATCGCGCCGATCGACGGCATCGTCGGCATCGTGCCGGTCAACATCGGCGACAACGTCACGACAAGCATTCCGATCGTCACGCTCGACGATCGGTCGGAAATCCTCGTCGACTTCTGGGTGCCGGAGCGCTTCGCCAATACGGTGTCGGTCGGCCAGCCGGTCGAGGCGATGTCGGTGGCAAAGCCCGGACAGGTGTTTTCGGGCATGGTCGAGGCCGTCGATAACCGCATCGACGCGGCAAGCCGCACGCTTCGCCTGCGCGCCAAGATCGACAACAGCTCGGATGAGTTGCGCGCCGGCATGTCCTTCAGCGTCAGCATGAAATTTCCCGGCGATAAATATCCGGCCGTCGATCCGGTTTCCGTGCAGTGGGATTCTCAAGGGTCCTTCGTCTGGCTGGTCGACGACGACAAGTCGCGCAAGGTGCGGGTCAGCGTCGTGCAGCGCAACCCGGATTTCGTGCTCGTCAAAGCCGATCTCAAGGACGGCGACAAGATCGTGACGCAGGGCCTGCAGCGTGTGCGTGAGGGCGGGGCGGTGCGGGTGAGCGCCGATGTCGCCGCGAATGCGGGGGTCGCTACCCAATGAGCGTGACCGAGATTCATCAGGACAGAGCCTCGAGCAAGCAGAGTTTTACCGCGCTTTTCGTTCGCCGGCCGATCCTGGCGCTGGTGTTCAACACGCTGATGGTCGTCGCCGGCCTTGCGGCTTATGTCGGCGTTGAAGTGCGCGAACTGCCTGATGTCGACCGTCCCGTCGTCACCGTGCGCACCAGCTTCGACGGTGCGTCGCCGCAGACGATCGACCAGGAACTGACCAAGGTCATCGAGGGTGCTGTCGCCCGCGTCAGCGGCCTGAAGTCGATCTCGTCGACCTCGTCCTTCGGCCAGAGCAGGGTGACGCTGGAATTCTCGGATGCAATCGATCTCGCGGTTGCCGCCAACGACGTGCGCGACGCAATCGGCCGCATCACCCAGAACCTGCCCGACGAGGCGGATGCGCCGCAGATCGTCAAGGCGGATTCGGATTCCTCGGCGATCATGCGCCTTGCCGTCACCTCCACCAAGCTCAACATGGACGACCTGACGCAGCTGGTCGAGAACGAGGTGATCGATCGTCTCGCCTCCGTCGACGGTGTCGCCGACGTCGAGGAATATGGCGACCAGGAGAAGGTCTTCCGCGTCGATGTCGACCAGGGCGCGCTGGCGAGCCGCGGGCTGACCATCGGCGATCTGACGAAGGCGCTCGACAATGCCGCACTCGACGTGCCGGCGGGATCGCTGAAGAGCAATACGCAGGACATCGTGGTGCGCGCCACCGCCAACCTGCAGACGCCGGCAGATTTTTCCAACGTCATGCTGCAGGATCGCGTCCGGCTCGGCGACGTCGCGACGGTGACGCTCGGGCCGCGAGACGGCGAAACGGCGCTGCGCTCCAACGGCAAGCCGGGCATCGGCCTAGGCATCATCCGCCAGGCGCAATCGAACACGCTGAACATCTCGACCGGCATCAAGGCCGCCGTCGACCAGCTGTCGAAGACACTGCCGGAGGGAACGACGATCGCGATCACCAGCGACGATGCCGTCTTCATCCAGGGGGCGATCCACGAGGTGGTGCTGGCCCTGGTGCTTGCCGCCGTCATCGTCACCGCCGTCATCTATCTCTTCCTCCGCGACTGGCGGGCGACGCTGATCCCGGCGGTCAGCATGCCGGTGGCGCTGATCGGCACGCTGGCGGCGATCTACATGGTCGGCTTCTCGATCAACATCCTGACGCTGCTGGCGATCGTGCTGGCGACCGGCCTCGTCGTCGACGACGCGATCGTGGTGCTCGAAAACATCGTGCGGCGGCGCGCCGAGGGCATGGGGCCGCGCGCGGCCGCGGTGCTCGGCACGCGCGAGGTGTTCTTCGCCGTTATCGCCACGACCGCGACTCTGGCGGCCGTCTTCATTCCGCTCTCCTTCCTGCCGGGGCAGGTCGGCGGCCTCTTCCGCGAATTCGGCTTCGTGCTTGCCTTTTCGGTCGGGCTGTCGTCGCTCGTGGCGCTGACGCTCTGCCCAATGCTCGCCTCGCGCATGCTGACGAAGCCGATGCTCGAGGATCACGGCGTACTCGGCCGCTTCGGCGGGGCGCTTGCCGATCTCTATAAATGGGCGCTGCATGGCTGCCTCAACGCGCCCTTCGTCGTCATCCTGTTTTCGGTGACCTTCGCCGGTGCGGCTGTTATCGCCTTTTCCACCGTCAAGAGCGAGCTGACGCCGGAAGAAGACCGATCGATGGTGATGATGCGGCTGACGACGCCGCAGGGATCGAGCCTCGAATATACCCGCGACAAGATGCAGCTCGTCGAGGAATATCTGCAGCCGCTCGTCAATAGCGGCGACATCCGCAACGTCTTCTCGATCTCCGGCCAGGGCGGCTCCTTGAATAGCGGTTTCATGGTGCTGACGCTTGCCCCCTGGGGAGAGCGGCACAGGACGCAGGCGGAGATCGTCGGCGACATCAATCAGGCGGCCGCCAAGGTGCCGGCACTGCGCGGCAACGCCATCTCCTCCAACAGCCTGCGCATCCGCGGTGCCGGCAGCGGTGTGCAGATGGCGCTGATCGGCAATGATCACGAGGCGCTGACGGCGGCGGCGGCCAAGCTGGTTCAGGCGCTCGACGCCACCGGCCAGTACGACACGCCGCGCCTGACCAACGAGCCCAGCCAGGCGCAGGTGTCGGTGGCGATCGACCGCGAGCGCGCTTCCGATCTCGGCATCGACATCACCGGGCTTTCGACGGCGATCCAGTCGCTGCTCGAAGGGCGCTCGGTGGTCGACGTCTTTGTCGACGGCGAATCCTATCCCGTGCTTCTGACCTCGACGACGCGGCCGATCGACGACCCGACCGACCTCGAGAACGTGTTCCTGAAGACCGGCGACGGCAAGATCGTGCCGATGTCGGTCATCGCCACGATGAAGGAAGGCTCGGTCGCGCCGCAGCTCAACCGCGAGCAGCAGCTTGCTTCCGTGGCGATCACCGCCGGCCTGAAGAATGGCATGTCGCTCGGCGACGCCGTCAAACAGGTGACGGAACTTGCCGCGCCGCTGCTGCCGGCGGGATCGCGCCTGTTGCCACTGGCGGAAGCGGCAACGCTTGAAGAGAATTCGAGCGGTATGGCGCTGACCTTCGGCTTTGCCATCGTCATCATCTTCCTGGTGCTGGCCGCGCAGTTCGAAAGCGTGCTGTCCTCGCTGATCATCATGTCGACAGTGCCGCTTGGTCTTGCCTGCGCTGTCTTCGCGCTTGTGATCACCGGCTCCAGCCTCAATATCTACAGCCAGATCGGCCTCGTGCTTCTCGTCGGCGTCATGGCGAAGAACGGCATCCTGATCGTCGAATTCGCCAATCAGCTGCGCGACCGGGGCGAGGACGTGCGCTCCTCGATCGAGAAGGCCTGCGCGCTGCGCCTTCGCCCTGTCATGATGACGATGATCGCCACCATCCTCGGCGGCGTGCCGCTGGTCTTTGCCCATGGTGCGGGCGCGGAAGCGCGCGTCGCGCTCGGTTGGGTGATCGTCGGCGGTCTCGGCTTTGCGACGTTGGTGACGCTGTTCATCACGCCGGTCGCCTATCTGCTGCTCGCCCGCTTCGCCAAGCCGCATGCCCACGAGGAAGCGCGCCTGCACGAGGAGATGGCGGTCGCTACCCGGCCGCGCACGGCCCCCGACGAGGAGCAGCTGCAGGCTGCCGAATAAGGCTTTTATCCGATTTTGCAACGCCGCCCGACTTCGTCCGGCGGCGTTTCTTATGGTGTATGAAACCTTGAAAAATACGATGAATTACTTCTGGAGTTTTGCCGTTTGTTAAGCATAAACGGCAATGATCGTCCCAGACACCGACTGGTCTTCTTCGTTTCTTGAAGGCCGCAGCGCTGGAGCGCCAGCGACCCCGGACATGAGCGTCCGCGCGGCACGGTTCATTTTTGTACAGTTTGCGTCTGTTGTGTTTTTGGAGTCTGGTTCCTGTGAGTATTTATCAGCGCGTTTCCGTGGACGCGGCGCTTCATGTGCTGCGCGATATCAATCGGAACATGACGGTCACGCAAAACCACGTCACGACCGGTATGCGTGTTGCAAAAGCCAGCGACAATGCCGTCTACTGGTCGGTCGCCACCACGGCGCGAACCGACAACAAGGCGATATCGGCGGTCCAGGATGCGCTCGGCATGGCCGCGGCGACGATGGGAACGGCCTATACCGGCGTTCAGAACGTCATCGACGTCGTCTCCGAGATCAAGGCCAAGCTGGTTGCCGCGACCGAAGACGGGGTCGACAAGAACAAGATCAACGAAGAGATCAGCCAGCTGCAGGAGCAGCTGCGCAGCGTGTCGGAATCGGCGACCTTCAACAGCGACAATTGGGTGATCCTCAACAACGACGCGACGCCGACGCAGCCGCGCCAGATCCCGGCCTCCTTCATCCGCAACGCCGATGGCACGGTCTCTGTGGGCATGCTGAGCTACCACATCGACACGACCCCGGTCGGTGCCACGTCCTCCAAGGATGCGCGTTACCTGATCGACGATCGCGCGACCGGTACGGGCGAATACGGCGTGCTGACCTCGGACCATTTCGCCACCGAACTCGGCGCCTCGCAGAACTACGTGCTGATGACGAGCAAGAACGGCACGACCACGGGCCAAGTGGTGATCTCGCTCTCGTCAAGCACGACGGAGGGCCAGGTCAGCGAAATGATCAGCGTCGTCGACGCCGCGCTGTCGCAGCTGACGACGGTCGGCTCGGCCTTCGGCGCATTGGAAAAACGCATCAACCTGCAGAACGACTTCGCCACCAAGCTGCACGACAACAACACCGCCGGCATCGGCCGGCTCGTCGATGCCGACATGGAGGAGGAGTCCAGCAAGCTCAAAGCGTTGCAGACGCAGCAGCAGCTCGGGCTGCAATCGCTGAACATCGCCAATGCGACCTACGACACGGTCAGGCAGCTGTTCCAGAATTTCTAATTGTTGTGCCTTGCAGCTGCGTCTTCCGTTTGGCGAGCCGCAACCTCCGGCCCTATCCTGAGCCCCGCAAGGGCCTAGAAGGACGGGGCCGGCCACCGGCGCCCAGGTGATATCGGCATGTAGCCCGCAGTCACCAGTCATCCGCCCTCGTCGTTCGAGACGGCTGCGTTTGTCGCTGCAATCGACTCACCGGATCGATTTGCTCCGCTCCGCGGGCCGTTCCTCACCATGACGACTTATCGTTGTGCTTGCTGCCCATAAGCTTGGTCGAGTTGCCAAAACTGGTGATATCTGCGCATTCCCGCAACATGGCTTCTGTTTCGGCGCCTGAAATTCCCCTATCAAGAGTGCATCTTCATTTTCTTGCCGCAATCCTTGCCATTTGCTCGCATCAGCTTTGAACGGAGACCGTCCTGTCCATGATCAAGAAATTCGTACTTCTGGCTGTTGCCGCAAGCTATCTCAGCGCCTGCACGACGACCGATCCCTATACCGGTGAACAGAAGGTTTCCAATACGGCGGGTGGTGCGGCACTTGGCGCCCTCGGCGGTGCTCTCGTCGGCGTGGCTGTCGGCGGCGGCGGCCACGGCAAGCGCAATGCAGCGCTGATCGGCGCCGGCGTCGGCGCACTCGCCGGTGGTGCGATCGGCAACTACATGGACCAGCAGGAATCCGAGCTTCGCGCCCAGCTCGAAGGCACCGGCATTTCGGTGACCCGCAACGGCGACAACATCATCCTCAACATGCCCTCGAATATTACCTTCGACGTCGACCAGGATGCGGTGAAGCCGGGCTTCTATCCGACGCTGAATTCGGTGGCGATCGTGCTGCGCAAGTTCAATCGCACGCTGATCGACGTCAATGGCCATACGGATTCGACCGGCAGCCTGCAGCACAATCAGGATCTGTCGCAGCGCCGCGCGCTTTCGGTTGCCGATTATCTCGGCGGTCAGGGCATCGACCAGCGCCGCGTCTCCGCCGTCGGCTTCGGCCCGTCGCAGCCGGTTGCCTCCAATGCGAGCGAGGCCGGCCGCGCGCAGAACCGCCGCGTCGAGATCCAGATCGCTCCGATCACGCAGGGCTGATCCTAGGCTTTTCAAGACAACAGGAAGGCCGGGTCATTACCCGGCCTCTATTTGTTGACAGAGCTTGTTCTTCACGTGACGTCATCCTCGGCCTTGTGCTGCGTTGTGCTGCCTGGTACCGAGGATCTGCTGCACCAACTGCAGATGCGCGGGACAAGCCCGAGCATGCCGTAAGAGTCCGAGTTCGTCGGCATTCTGAGGCCGGGTTATTGCCCGGCCCAACGTTACGTCAGTGCTGCAACGTTGCGCCCTTGGTGATCTTGTCGACGATTCTCTTTTCGGCGCGTAGCGCAATGCCGACGACCTTGGCGTCTTCGGGCGCATATTCGGCAAAGACGGCGCGGTTGGCGGTGTCGTGGCCGGTTGCAAACATCTCCTCGATGAACAGCGAAGCGGTGACAGCGCGCTCCAGCGCGCGGCGGTGGATGGCCGACATCGTCGCATCGTCGGCGGAAAGCACGATGATCGGCTGGATCGACAGCGGATTGTAGAGATTGCCGACGCGGTCCTTGTAGGGTTCGCCGATGATTTCGGGATGGCCGCCGGCGACGCCGGTCATCAGGAAGGCGGTGACGTTCAGCTTCTGCCAACCGGCAAGATTGTTTCGCAGGACGACGGCAATTTTGGTATCAAACATCGGATGGTCTTTCACCTCTCAACGGGACATGGAGTTTGAGCCAGGATCTACATCCGCAAGTCTTCGAAGGTCTTGAACGTTTGTGCGTGGTGCGATCCGGCAACGGCATCATGACGGCGCCGGCCTTTCCCGGCATCGAGCGCATCGGGGCGCAGTTCTCGGGCAATGCCTTCGAACCGCACCGGCATGATACCTATGCGCTCGGCGTGACGCTGAAGGGCGTGCAGACCTTCCGCTATCGCGGCGAGCGGCGTTTCAGCCTGCCCGGGCAGGTGATCGTGCTGCATCCCGATGAGGAGCACGATGGCGGGGCGGGGACCGAGGACGGTCTGCAATACCGGATGCTCTATCTCGAGCCGTCGCTGCTTCTCGAATGCCTGGAGGCGGACGGTGTCGGCCTGCCTTTCGTCGAAGATCCCGTGATCGGCGATCCGGCGCTGGCGGGTGTGCTGCTTGCCGCACTCGGCGAACTCGATCGCGAGCTGGACGAGCTTTTCGTCGACGATTTTGTTAGCCAGGTGACCGGCGGGCTGTCACGGCATGCGCACCTGCCGCGCCGGTCTCTCGGAGGCGTCGCCTGGCGGCAGGCGCGGGCGGCGCGGGATTATCTCGAAGCGCACGCAACGCGGGCGGTGCGTTCCCTGGAACTAGAGGCGGTGACGGGGCTCGATCGTTTCGCGCTGTCGCGGCACTTTCGGGCGGCCTTCGCCACCAGCCCGCACCGCTACCTCCTGATGCGGCGACTGCAGCAGGCACGGGCGATGATCGGCGCGGGCGAGGGGATTTCGGACGCGGCGGCGGCCACCGGCTTTGCCGACCAGAGCCACCTCAACCGGCATTTCAAGAAGGCCTACGGCATGACGCCAGGCCAGTGGGTAGCGTTGGCGCACAACGCCGGATGTGCGGCGTTTTAGGCCGGGTTCTCCGCAAGGCCGGAGCGGCGGGCGATGAAGCGGGCGAGCGTCGGGCCGATCATCAGAATGACAAGAAAGCGGCCGGTCTGCATCGCCATGACGAAGGGTACGTCGACATCGCTGGAGGCGGCGATGATGGCGACGGAATCGGCGCCGCCGGGGCTGGTCGCGAGATAGGCCGTCAGCGGATCGATGCCAGCGAAGACATGCAGTGCTGCCGCCATGCAGCCGCAGAGCGCCATCAGCAACACGATGCAGGCGGACACCCGCGGCAGGGCGCGCGCCACGTGCTTGAGGGTCGAGCGGGTGAAACGCAGGCCGATGCTCCAGCCGACAAGCGCATAGGCGATGGCGAGCAGCCACATCGGCAGCTCGATCTTCAGGAGGCCCGTGCCCTGCAGGAAGGCGCCGAGAAAGAGCGGCGCGATGATCGTGCCGCCCTGGATGCGCAGGCGCCGGACGCCATAGGCACAAATGGCCGCAAAGGCCATGGTCGCCGTAAAGGCCGGCCAGTCTACTTCGGGGAAGAGGATGAGTGGCGGCGGCGCGGCGCCGTCGGCGGCCACCCAAAGGCGCGAGATCACCGAGGCGCCGACAGCGACGAAGACGACGCGCAGATATTGCATGAAGGCGACGAGGCGGGCATCGGCGCCATAGGCCTCCGACATGATGACCATGGCCGAAGCACCGCCCGGCGAAGAGCCCCAGACGGCGGTCGTTCCCGGCAGAACCTGCCAGCGCGTCAGCAGCCAGCCGAGGCCGGTGGCGACGGCGATGACCGAGAAGATGAACAGCAGGAAGAGCGGCGCGTCCTTCGCCATGGTGCCGAGAATGTCGGGAGTGATGGTGCGCGCCATCATCAGGCCGACGAGGACCTGGCCGAACTGCAGCGGCCAGCTGGGAATGCGAAGCTTTCCCTTGCCGACCGTCAGCGCCAGCAGGATGGCCGCAGCCATCGGCCCGATCAGCAGCGAGGCGGGCAGAGCGAAAAGTTCGAGGAAGACAACAAGCGCTATAGAAAGCGCCAGCAGCAGCGCCCATTTCGGCAGGCCGGCATCGCGCAGCAGGCGGCGTGCGTCGCTGAATGACATGATCCCCGTATCTTTCCCGGCCGGTGCCAAGCCCTGAGGCTGAAGATGGGAGGAAGCTCCGGCATGACTAGGAGAGGCCGGCTGCAAGGGCCGGCCGGCGCGGGTTTTGTATAGGTAGGTGCGAGGCGCAGGGTCAATTGCAAAATCTGACGTCGTAGCGCCCGGGAATGCGAATTTGATTCAAACGGTCGCTTTAAGTCATTGTATCTATTAGAGACGCACGTGGCTGACGAGGAAATCGAGCAGGGCGCGCACGCGCGCCGGCAGCGGGCCGCCCTGGCCCATATGGAGGGCGTAGAATTCTTCGCGATCACCGGGATTGGCCTCTTCGAGCACCGGCACGAGGCGGCCTGCATCGATGTCGGCGCGCACGGTGAAGGCCGCGAGGCGGGCAAGTCCGGCGCCGGATAGTGCGAGATGCCGCATGGCTTCGCCGTCTCCCACCTGGACGCCAGGGGTGATCGGGATCGTCACCGTTTCGCAGTCTTCGCGCAGCGGCCAGCCTTCGACGGCCCGGGCATAGGAAAAGCCGATGCGGCAATGGCGGCGTAGATCGGCCACCGCCAGCGGTTCGCCGTGACGCTTGAGATAATCCGGCGACGCGACGATGATCTTGCCGGTGGCGCCGAGCTTGCGGGCGATCAGGCTGGAACTCTTCAACGGGCCGGTGCGGATCGCGACGTCGGCGCGCTCCTCCATCAGGTCGACGATCCTGTCGGTATGAGAAATATCCAGCGTCACGGCGGGATGAAGCGCCATGAAGGCCGGCACGAGCGGCGCCAGCACATGGTTGCCGAAGGAGCCGCTGGTGTTGATGCGGATGCGGCCGGCGGCTTCTTCGCCGGTCGAGGCGTGGCGTTCGGCCTCGGCGATATCGGCCAGGATGGCGATGCTGCGCTCATAGAAGGCGCAGCCTTCCGGCGTCAGCTGCAACCTGCGGGTCGAGCGGTTGACGAGGCGGGCGCCGAGGCGCGTCTCCAGCCGGGCGACGAGCTTGCTGACCGCCGACGGCGTCATGCGCCGGGCGCTTGCGGCAGCCGAAAAGCCGCCGCGCTCGACGACGCTGACGAAAACTTCCATTTCGCCGGAGCGGTTGATGTCCTGACGGCTCATGATGAATTCAGGTCACAGATGAAGTGCTGACAGGCAATCTATATCACCAGGCAACCAAGGTCTATCTGATGGGAAACCGAAGGAGACAAATCCATGGAATACAGAAATCTCGGTGCATCCGGCCTCAGGGTGCCGGTTTTAAGCTTCGGCGCCGGCACATTCGGCGGCAGCGGCCCGCTATTCGGCGCCTGGGGCAATACCGATGCCGAAGAGGCGCGGCGGCTGGTCGACATCTGCCTGGAAGCGGGCGTCAATCTGTTCGATACGGCCGACGTCTATTCGGGCGGCGCTTCCGAGGAGGTGCTCGGCCAGGCGATCCGCGGCCGGCGCGATGCCGTGCTGATCTCGACGAAGACGGCGCTGCCGATGGGCGAGGGGCCGCAGGATTGGGGAGCGTCGCGGGCGCGGCTGATCCGCGCCATCGAGGCTGCCTTGCGCCGGCTCGGAACCGACTATATCGACCTCCTGCAACTTCATGCTTTCGATGCCTCGACGCCGGTGGAAGAAGTGCTGTCGACGCTCGCCGGGCTCGTTACGGCAGGCAAGATCCGCTATGTCGGCGTTTCCAATTTCGCCGGCTGGGAGCTGATGAAGTCGCTCGCCGCGGCCGAGCGCCGGGGCTATCCGCGTTACGTCGCCCATCAGGTCTATTATTCGCTGGCGGGGCGCGATTACGAGTGGGAGCTGATGCCGCTCGGCGCCGACCAGGGTGTCGGCGCCCTCGTCTGGAGCCCGCTTGCCTGGGGACGGCTGACCGGCAAGATCCGCCGCGGCCAGCCGCTGCCGGAGGCAAGCCGGCTGCACCAGACGGCGCAATACGGTCCGCCTGTCGACGATGAGAAGCTGTTTGACATTGTCGAGGTGCTGGACGCCATCGCAACCGAGACCGGCCGGACGGTGCCGCAGATCGCCATCAACTGGCTGCTCGGCCGGCCGACGGTATCGAGCGTCATCATCGGCGCCCGCAACGAGGCGCAGCTCAGGCAGAATCTTGGCGCGGTCGGCTGGAGCCTGTCGAAGGATGAGATCGAGAGGCTCGACGCCGTCAGCACTGTGACGGCGCCCTATCCCTATTTCCCCTATCGGCGGCAGGAGGGTTTTGCGCGGCTCAACCCGCCGATCGTCTGAGGTGCCGGGGACGGCGGAGCTGTGTATAGCGACCGGTTTACAACAAAGGGGGAATGAAATCTTCTGCCAATCTTAACTGGACAGCCGCTTTGACTTGCCGCATACCCAGCCTGCTGCATAATTCCTTAAACCGGAATCGATTTAAGGATGAAATTATCCAGCAATTTTAAAGT
Source organism: Rhizobium binxianense (assembly GCF_028994275.1). NCBI lineage: Bacteria > Pseudomonadati > Pseudomonadota > Alphaproteobacteria > Hyphomicrobiales > Rhizobiaceae > Rhizobium > Rhizobium binxianense. The sequence goes on along the minus strand of NZ_CP118713.1, from coordinate 2,655,847 downwards.
TCTACAGCGTCCTTTGCGCGTCTGAAAGGATGCGCGGCGCTGTAGCCTGCGGGACATGATGTGGTTTCTGCGGAATGGCAGGGAGATCGAAGGGATGGCGCTGAAGGACGCAAAGGCCGGCACACGCAACGAGGCGGGTATCACTGCCGTGCTCGGCATTCTCAAGCAGAGCTTCGGCGAGTGCTTCCAGACCGGCCAGTCCTTCCGCGAACAGCATGCCCACACGACCACCTATATCCCGCCGCAGCTGCCGGACGGGGTGCTCTTTGCCGAGAGCGCCGAGGACGTGAAGGCGGCGGTCAAGGCCTGCGCTGCCCACAAGGTGCCGGTGATCGGCTTCGGTGTCGGCACCTCGCTGGAGGGCCAGGTCAATGCGCCGAACGGCGGCATCGCAATCGATTTCAGCCGCATGAACCGGGTGCTCGAGGTCAATCCAGAAGATCTCGACTGCACCGTTGAGCCGGGTGTCACACGCGAGGCGCTGAACATCCATCTGCGCGATACCGGCCTGTTCTTCCCGATCGATCCCGGCGCCAATGCTTCGATCGGCGGCATGGCCTCGACGCGGGCCTCCGGGACCAATGCCGTGCGCTATGGGACGATGAAGGACAATGTCCTTGGCCTCACAGTGGTTACCGCCAATAGCGAGGAGATCCGCACGGCCCGGCGCGCCCGCAAATCCTCGGCCGGCTACGATCTGACCCGGCTCTTCGTCGGCGCCGAGGGCACACTTGGCATTCTGACCTCGGTGACGCTGCGCCTACAGGCGATCCCGCAGAAGATCGCCGGCGGGGCCTGCGCCTTTCCGAGCATCAAGGCCGCTTGCGATGCCGTCATCATGACGATCCAGATGGGCATTCCGGTGGCGCGCATCGAACTGCTCGATACGGTGCAGATGCGGGCCTGCAATGCCTATTCCAAGCTTTCCTATGCCGAAAGCCCAACGCTCTTCCTCGAATTCCACGGCACCGACGAGACGGTGCCGCTACAATCGGCAGCCTTTGGCGAGATCGCGGCGGAATGTGGCGGCGGCGAATTCCTCTGGACCGCCAATGCCGAGGAGCGGACGAGGCTGTGGAAGGCGCGCCACGATGCCTATTGGGCCGCAAGGGCGCTGGCGCCCGGGCTTGCCGCACTTTCGACTGATGTGTGTGTTCCGATATCGAGGCTTGCCGATTGCGTTTCCGAAACGCAGGCGGATATCGAGGCGCACGGGCTGCTGGGACCGATCGTCGGCCATGCCGGCGACGGGAACTTCCATGTGCTGCTGTTGTTCGACGACAAACGCGCCGAAGACATCGCCATGGCCGAGAGCTTCGTGCAGCGGCTCAACCGGCGGGCGCTCGACATGGACGGGACATGCACCGGCGAACACGGGATCGGGCAAGGCAAGATGGCGTTTCTGGAACAGGAGCTCGGGGGCGCCGTGGATTTGATGCGACAGGTGAAACAGGCGCTCGATCCGGACGATATCTTCAATCCCGGCAAGATTTTCCACCGTGGCTGAAAGCGGAATATTCTCATGAAGTTGGGCCTTGCCCCCGGCATGAATAGCGCTAGAACAGGATTCGGATTTAGGCTGGTCGGGCATAAATCCGAATCCTGTTCTCAATTAAAGAGTTAGAGCATGATGTCGTCCGAAAACCCCGCACACTTTTCGGCATCATGTTCTAGTGTCGGCAACAGAATCCCGAATGGAGACTCCTTGCATTGGTAGGCCGGTTCCTCGTCTTTCTGGGGGGAGTGATCGTCGTAGTGCTGTTTATGGCACTGCTTGCGCCGCTATTCATCGACTGGACGGACTTCCGCAAGAATTTCGAGGATCAGGCGAGCCGTATCATCGGTAAGAAAGTCACCGTCTTCGGCACGGTGGATGCGCGCCTGCTGCCGTTTCCGTCGGTGACGCTGCATGACGTTCGCGTCGGCCAGGAAGCGGACGGCACGCCGATCGTCAAGGTCGAGCAATTCTCCATGGATGCGGAGCTCGCGCCCTTCCTGTCGGGTGAGGCGCTGATCTTCGACATGCGCGTCGTCAATCCGAAGGTGCGCCTGAGATTGCTCAAGGACGGCACGCTCGACTGGATGCGCGGCAGCCGCGCCGAAATACCGGCGAAAACCGTCGTTCTCGAAAACGTGCATGTCAATGGCGGCGAAGTCGAGTTCATCGACGACCAGTCGGGCCGCTCACGCCGCATCACTGGCCTCAATGCGGAAATGTCGGCCAAGTCGCTGGCCGGCCCCTGGCGCATCGAGGGCGATGCGGCGCTCGACGGCGAGCATGGCAGCTTCTCGATCTCCAGCAGCCAGCCGGACGAGAAGGGCGTGCTGCGCATGCGCACGAAGCTTTCGCCGGACAAGCACCCCGTCAGCGTCGATCTCGACGGCGAGCTGAAGCTCGTCGACAGCAAGCCGAACTATCAGGGCCAGCTTTCGGCCGCGATCGAGACCCGCAACAGCGCCAGGCCCGCCAACAAGAACGAGCAGCCGCCCCGCGTCAAGGGCCGCTTCGAGCTCACCAACGAGCGCATCCGGATTCCCGAATACCGGATGGAGATCGGCCCGACCGACGATCCCTATGTCATAACGGGAGAAGCGACGCTCGATACCGGCAATGCGCCGGAATTCCTGTTGACTGCCGACGGGCAGCAGATCGACGTCAACCGCCTCGGCAATCAGGGCGCGGCCGGCAAGACGACGCGCGATCCGGCGGTTTCGGCACGCCAGCGGCTGAGTTCACTGATCGATGTCATCGGGCAGGTGCCGATCCCGCAGGTGCCGGGCAAGGCGAGCGTCAAGCTGCCGGCGATCGTCGCCGGCGATACGACGCTGCGCGACGTCCAGCTGGAGTTGGAGCCGGCCGGTACCGGCTGGATGATCGACAGTGCTACCGGTACGCTGCCGGGACGCACCCAGGTCGAAGGCAAGGGTAAGCTCCTGCTCAAGGGCGAGCCCTCGTTCAATGGCCAGATCGTGGTAGCCTCCAGCCAGCCGACCGGGCTTGCCTCCTGGCTTGCCGGCTCGGTCGATCCCGCCATCCGCCAATTGCGGCAGGCCGGTTTTTCCGCCAATGTCAGCCTGACGCATGAATTGCAGCGTTTCGAAAATCTCGAGATTGCCATCGGACCGGCGACGCTGAAGGGCCGGCTGGAGCGGCAGGCGATCTCCGGCCAGACCCCGACCCTGTCGGTGGCGCTGAACGGCGATACGCTCGATCTCGACGCGCTGCAGGCGCTGAGCGGGCTTATGACCGGGCAGGATGCCGGCGACAACGTGCTCGACCACAAGATCGCCGCCCAGCTCAAGGCAGACAAATTCACGGCCTTCGGCGTCGAGGCCGAGAATGTCGAGACCACCTTCACTATCGCCGATGGGGCGCTGGCCGTCGACCGGCTGTCGATCAAGAATATCGCAGGCGCCGAACTGACGGCAACGGGCAGGGCGGAAGGCTCGCTGCTCGACTACAAGGGTGCGGGTGAGATCACCTTCAAATCGGCCGATCCCGGCGGCTTTTTCACCATGCTGCGCGAGCATCTGCCGCATCATCCGGTGCTCGATCGGTTGGTGCGCAATGCGGGTTGGTACGGCAATACGGCGCTGCGCGGCGCATTGACGCTCGGCGGCGACGAGGGCAATGCGTTGACGGTGACGCTTGCCGGCGTGTCGAACGGCAGCCGCGTCAATCTCGATTACCGCATGTCCGACCTCCTGGCGCTGACCGGTAACGGTACCACGAGCCTCGAGGCGACGCTCGAAAATGCCGTGCCATCAATCCTGTTCGGCCAGGCCGGGCTCGACCCGCTGCCGGTCGATGTCGGCGCCAACGGCCGCCTGACGCTGAAGGTAAAGGCATCGGACAACGATCCCGCCGATGCTGCGTTGACCTTTGCCACCGACCGGACCTCGTTCACCGCCAATGGCAAGGTCGATGTCCGGCCGGAGACTTTCATGAACGGCAAGATCGCGCTTTCGCTCGACAGTGCCGATATCGACCCCTATCTCATCATGAACGGGATCGCCCTGCCGCAGACGGGAACCGGGCTGCCGTTCGGTCTGCAGGTCAATGCCCGCGTCGATAGCGACAAGATCGTCTTTTCCGATCTCAAGGGCCATGCCGCCGACAACGACTTTTCAGGCGCACTGAGCTTCGACCGGAAGGCTGCGAAAACGACCGCCAGCGGCGAGCTGACACTCTCCAAGGCGGATGCCGGCTGGCTTGGCGAGGCGGTGTTCGGCCAGATCGTCGATCCCGCCAATGGCGCGCTGACGACGGCGCCCCTCGGGCTGCCGGTCTTCAAGGACCTTGACGTCAACGTGAAACTGACGGCCAAGCAGTTCTGGCCCGGCCTGCCGGAAACGGCGGTGTCCGACTTCACCAGCAACGTCGCCTATAAGGGCGACGAGCTGCAGCTCAACGATATGGCCGGCAACTGGGACGGCGGAAAGCTCTCCGGCAATCTGCTGTTCACCAATGCCGACGGCACCGGTTTCCTGCAGACGAAGCTTGCGCTTGCCGATTCCGATCTTGCCGGCGTCGTCTGGCTGCGTGACGGCGCACCGATTGCCAACGGCAAGTTCGGCCTGTCGCTTTCGATGGAGGCTTCGGGCAAGACGGTCGGCGAAATCGCCAGCTCGCTTAACGGTTCTGGCGAACTGAGGCTCGGCGATACCAGCATACGCGGGCTGAACCTTGCCATCCTTGCGCCGCTGCTTGCCGCGACCGATACGATGCAGGAGCAGATCAACGCCGGCAAGGTGCATCCGATCGTCGAGACACTGCTCAGCAATGGCGAGGCGAAGCTGCCGCCGCTCGGCATCCCGTTCAATATCACCGACGGGACACTGCGCGTGCAGAATGTCACCGTCGCCAACGATCTCGCCCGCATCACCGCCGATGCGCAGATCGTGCTGCCGGAGGAGCGGATCAGCGCCACGCTGGGCGTTGGGCTCAATCCCCGCACGGAGGCGCTTTCCGGCGCCGAACCGGCGCTCAGGCTGAATTTTTCCGGCATGCTGCCGTCGCCCGGCAAGACGATGGATGTGACCGATATCACCAGCTATCTGTCGCTGCGCGCCTTCGAGCGCGAGCGGCGGCGCGTCGAGCGGCTGCAGGCGATCGTGCTCGAAAAGCAGCGGCTGCGCCGCGAGGTGTCGCTCTACCGGTTCAACGACGCCGAGCGAGTCAAGGCGGCCGAAATCGAGCGACAACGACAGGCGGAGGAAGAGCGGCTGCGCGCATTGGCGCAGGCAGCGGCCGAACAAAAGGCCGCGGCCGAGGCGGAAGCCAAGGCGAAGGCTGAAGCGCAAGCGAGAGCCGCCGCGGAAGCAGAGGCGGCGCGGCGCGCCGAGCAGGCCCAGCCGGGCCAACTCAACTTCGACCAGTTGCCGGGTGTTCAGGCGCAATAAGCCAGGCGGCTGTCAAGACCGGCCGTCGGCCTTTACCCAGGCGAGGACATGGAGCCGCAGAGCCGAGGACAGGTTGCTGTCGGCAGGACGGTGGTCGTCGATTTCGGAAATCAGGGTGGCAAGCGGCATCGAACGGCCTGCGGCGATCGTCTTCAACTCGTCCCAGAACTCATCCTCCAGCGAGAAACTGGTGCGATGGCCGTGCAGTGTCGCCGAATGCTTGCGGATCATGAAGGACTGTTTCGCGTTTCGATCGGACTCAAAGATCGATTCAAGGCGACCGTGCAAGTGGTTGATCGCAGACTCCATTCCGGCTCTTCAAGCAGTCGGCGAAACCCTCACGCGCCGTCGTCATCCGTCTCGATCCGGCCGTCGCGATGAGCCTTGTCGGCCTTGTCGTTCAGGCTGCGGGTCAGCTGCTTTTCAGCCTTGGTGCGGCCGAAGGAAATGCGGTTCTGCTCGGCCTTCTTCTCCTTTTCGGAGCGGGCCTGCTTTTTGCGGAACTGGCGCAGATTGATGATTTCGGCGCTCATGCGGTTGCCTGAATTCCCTATGAAAAAGGGAGGCTTGCCCTCCCCTTCAAATCACTGCTTCTTGCGGAAGGAGTCGAGCGAGACGACCGAGCCCGGCTTCTTCTCTTCGCCGTCGGCGGGTTTTGCGCCCGCTGCGTCATCGGGCTTTGCGGCCGCATCGACAGGATAGGCGGTGATTTCACCGGACGGCAGCTCTTCGCCATCGGCGAGCGGCACGTCGAATTCGAGCTCGAAATTGACCGAGGGATCGTAGAAGCCGCGGATCGCATTGAACGGGATCACCAGCTTTTCCGGAACGTCCGAGAAGGAAAGGCCGATCTCGAAATGCGTTTCGGTGATCTTCAGGTCCCAGAACTGATGCTGAATGACGATGGTCATCTGCTCGGGATATTTCGACTTCAGATGCTGGGAGATGCGCACGCCGGCAGCACCCGTGAGGAAGGTGATGAAGAAGTGATGATCGCCGGGCAGACGGCCCGTCGCTCCGACTTCCGCCAAAACCTTGCGGATGACGCCGCGAAGTGCATCCTGTGCCAGAATGTCGTAGCGGATATGATCCTGCCCCATGCTTTTCCTGTCTTTCGTCGGTTCGGAAGTCTTTTCACACGGTTATATGCCACGTCCGGGCGCCTTGGGAAAGACCGGAGCCGAGTCACGTTTTTCAGCAGCATACATGATTTCGGCGGCAGGGAGAAGGTGAAGGCTTCTGTTGCCAGGTGCCTTCGGACCCCGCCTAGAGGTGCGAACCACTAGGACTTTGATTGAAGTGTCACACCGCGATTAAGCAGCGAGACGAGCTTCCGCATAGTTGTCGTTTGCAACTACAATTTTAGCCCGATAACGGCGGTACAATGCCGAGCAAAAAGACGATCTTTACACCCTTGTCGATCCTGTTTCGCCCCCATCAAAAGCCGGCCTTTAAGGCCGCCGGTTTTTGGTGGAGGCGCCGGGTACCGCCCCCGGGTCCAATAGGTTTATTACACCGCTCATTTATCGCCATAGCCGGCCCGAAAGCCGGCAAGGCTGATATAGTGGTTTCCTCAGCCCAAGGAAAGGGCAAACGTCATAAAAGCGTTATGCGCACCATCAGAAACATTGGGAAAATGCCTGCCGGTGATTGGTTTCCTGTGGCTGGAGGCTTAAATTAGCCGAAACGGAATCAGCGACATGAAGCAATATCTCGATCTCCTCGCCCATGTGATGGAAAAGGGCTCCGACCGGGGCGACCGCACCGGCACCGGCACGCGCTCGGTCTTCGGCTATCAGATGCGCTTCGACCTCCAAGAAGGCTTTCCCGTGCTGACCACGAAAAAGCTGCATCTGCGCTCGATCATTCACGAGCTTTTGTGGTTCCTGAAGGGCGAGACGAATATCCGCTATCTCAAGGAAAACGGCGTTTCGATCTGGGACGAATGGGCCGATGAAAACGGCGATCTCGGGCCGGTCTACGGCGCCCAGTGGCGTTCCTGGCCGGCACCGGACGGGGGCCATATCGACCAGATCGCCAATCTCGTCAAAGGCATCGTCAACAATCCGAATTCGCGCCGCCATATCGTCTCGGCCTGGAATCCGGCCGAAGTGGACGAGATGGCGCTGCCGCCCTGTCATTGCCTGTTCCAGTTCTACGTGGCCGACGGCAAGCTCTCCTGCCAACTCTATCAGCGCTCGGCCGACATCTTCCTCGGCGTGCTACCATTTTCCGCGATGTTAATCAGTACCGTGGTACGAACCTCTTGGAATAAAACAGTTAAATTGTTTGTTGGAATGGTACCGGTACCATTAGCCGCAGTCAATTAAGCCCCACTATAAACCTTATTGGATATCGCGTATGAGCCAACATCCCGAGACCCAATATCTCGATTTGATCAGGCACCTCGTCAAATACGGTGATCGCCGCATGGACCGCACGGGGACGGGCACCCTTTCGACGGTCGGAGCCATGATGCGGTTTGATATGTCAGGCGGCGCGTTCCCAGTTTACACCACGAAGCGCGTTTTCTGGAAAACCGCGGTGAAGGAGATGCTGTGGTTCCTGACCGGGCAGACGAATATCCAGTCGCTTCTGCGGGAGAACGTCCGGATTTGGACAGACTGGCCGCTGGCGGCATATCGGAAAGCAACCGGCGAGGAAATTTCACAAGAGGATTTTGAGGCGAGCATCGTCGCAGACGATGAGTTCGCCTCGAAGTGGGGAGACCTCGGTCCCGTTTACGGGAAGCAATGGCGACGTTGGCTCGGTGCTGACGGCAAGGAATACGATCAGGTGGCCGAAGTCATCGCCACCCTGAAGACAAACCCCAGTAGTCGACGAATGCTGTTCCACGCCTGGAATGTGCCTGAGCTCGGTAAGATGGCTTTGCCGCCGTGCCACATGACGTATCAGTTTTATGCGTCCGGCTTGAGGCGGGAAGAACCCCCGAAGCTTTCGCTGATGGTCAATCAGCGGTCCTGCGATATTGGACTGGGAAATCCGTTCAACATCTGCCAGCAGGCGGCGCTGTTGGCCATGGTTGCCCAGCAAGTGGACATGACGCCATCGGAACTCATTTGGGTCGGCGGCGATGTGCATCTTTACCTCGATCATATGGAGATGGCCGAGACGCTGCTATCACGGGAGCCCAGACCGTTCCCAACGCTGAAGCTGACCCGCAAGCCCGCTAGCATCGACGATTACAAGATAGAAGATTTCGAAGTAGTCGGATACGACCCGCATCCTGCGATCGAAGCGCCGGTAGCGGTTTAACTCGGCAGACCTCGCCAAGCGACTAGCGTACAGCGAATTGCTTGGAGTGAATCAAGAGCGCGCATTGGGCTACCGTTGCCCCATGTGTTATCGCCTCTATTTGCGGTCAGTCGGCCTGATTGTGGTCAAGAGGGCTAAATCGTCTTTATGCCGGAGTTGGGCTTCGACGGTTTCCACCGCACGCCGGCCCCTTCGAGTTGGCTGGATTCGACGTTCGCCGCGATAAACTGGATTTTCTGTTCATCGAAAACACGGCGGAGCTTCTCGTTTGCTCTTGCCGTGATCTGCTGTTTTCCTAATTCGAAATCGCTCAACGCCTTCTGGGTGATACCCGCCTTCTTGGCGAGATCCACTTGATTCATCCCAATGAGCGCTCGCGCGGCTCGTATCAGATCGCCTGTCAACAAAGTCGTCATTACCTGCAGAAACGGGTTATCGCGAGGTAAGTCAAAAAAGACGTAAAATACGTTTTAAATGACTTGAAATACGTTAATAAAGATGTAATCAAAGACGTCGACCGGGCGGGATCGAGAGGCGATTCTCGTAAGTTCGCAATCTGGATTACGGAGATAAACATGAGAGCGACCCAGAACGGTATCTTCCTCGGCGACGATCGCCAGGCATTGGTCGCGAAGCTTCAGTCTCTCGTCGCGGATTTGTCGGCAAAAGACTTTCCGCACCCGTCGAGCATTCCGGTGATGATCGACGGATGGAAAGTCAGTAGGCGAGAGGTCCCGTGTCTTCTAGGAAGCGCGTTTGGCCATCCCAAAATCATCGACGGCCACGCGTCCATTTCGTCTGAGCTTTTCTACTTCGATCCCGACCACAGGATCGCTCGAACAATGTCGCGATGGTATCGCCTCGGCACACCTGCCAATCCGCAAATATAGCGATCGGCCGCCCGGCCGCCGCATTACGCGGTGTGGGGTCCATAATTTCGATCGCTGGATTACCTCTTAGCAACCGATGCGTTTCGGAGCGCATTGCCGTGCGTCAAAGGAGTTGAACGCTTGCCGACATTAAAGCACGCCTTGGCGCTCTGTATCGTCAATCGACTTCTCAGGCCGTGGAGCGATCAGGCGGATACCAAATTCCTGGCAACCATCGTTGTCGCGATCGAAGGATTTGCGGACGCTATCGAGGCGGCTTGCGAAGCCTTCCTGCACAGTAAAGCGAAAACCGGGAGTTTCCCGGGCGGCCGCAATGCGGTCGTGGAACAGATCACGGAACCGAAAAAGCAACGAGCCCTGTTGGCAAGGGCTCAGGAGCCCAGAGCGCTCGTATTGATATTCAGGGACGAGAAGCAGGTCCCCTTTCAAATCCGAGAATTCGCGGACGTGTACCATGTCGTCGACGAGCTTGACCCACGCATTGTGAAGGCCGCGATTCACCAAGCGTTCGCAACCAAGGTCTCGTTTACAGACGCACAATTCATCACCAAACAACCGCTTGACGATGTCTTGGTGGCGTTTCGGAGCGGGAGGCCGGTCGAGCGGTCCCTGCGACTGTTGAGGGAAATGGATGAGAAGCGACAAGCCGCGGCAAAGAGAACGAAGTCGATCCTCCTGGAGGAACTCCATGGTTACGGGCAGGCCAAGCTTTGGGGTCTTGAATTAGCCCGCGACCTTTCTCGCTATCGACGTGGCGAGATCGCGTGGACGGACGTCGAGCCAGGACTGTTACTGTCCGGTCCATCCGGTGTCGGGAAGACTCGGTTCGCCGAGACCCTCGCGACCACTTGCGGCGTGCCCCTGATCCACGGCTCCTACGCGCGATGGCAAAGCGCAGGGCATCAAGGGGAGATGCTTGCCGCGATGCGCGAAGCCTTCGAAATGGCGAAAGCCGCAGCACCGGCCATATTGCTCGTCGATGAGCTCGACAGCTTCGAGTCGCGGGCGATCGAGGATAGCCACTCGCGGACTTATACCCGCCAGGTCGTAAACGGTTTTCTCGAGTGCCTGGACGGAGCGGCCCAGAGATCGGGTGTTATCGTTATCGGCACCACGAATCATCCCGAAATGATAGACCCCGCGGTCCTTCGACCAGGGAGGTTTGATCGGCACATCGCACTTACGCTTCCGGACGCAGCGGCCCGGCTTGCCATCTTGCGGCAGTACATCCCGGCGGTCATCCCGAGTTCGCAAGAGACGCGATTGATTGACGAGACGGAAGGGATGTCAGGCGCGGAGCTGGAGCAGCTGGCGAGAGCAAGCCGGCGTCGAGCAAGAGGCTTGAACCGGGCGGTTGTTGTCGACGATTTACTAGCATGCCTGCCGGAGACGCAGATCGTTCCTCCTGACCGACTGGCAATCCTGTCGATCCACGAGGTCGGACATGCGATTGTCGCCCTAGCTTTCGGCCGAACCATCGAAACGATCAGGATCGCCGACCGCTATCGCGTGGACGCTGGTCAAGGCTTCGACTTGGGAACCGTCCGCCTCGAAAACGACGGCCTCCGCCGCACCGCTCGAACCTATCACAGGGACATATGTGTCGCTTTGGCGGGAGTGGCCGCAGAGATCGAGCTCGTGGGCGAGCATGGCGATGGCGCGTCCGGCCATCCGGATGCGGATATCAATAAGGCGACGTATCTGGCCACCCTTGTCGAGGGCGTCCTCGGTTTCGGTGAGACGCTAGTCGTCGAGCACAGCCCGTACGATTACAACGAGCTTTCGAGGTTACGGTTGAAAAGCCCGCACTTGTGGGCGCGCGTGGACCGATTGTTGGCATCCCGGATGCGCGAGACGCGAAAGATGATCGCTGAAAATCGGCCGGCGATCGAGGCACTCGCGGCAGAGCTCACCGTTCGTAAAACGATGACCGGAACGGAGGTCTCGGAGTTCTTGAAGTCGGCAGACTATGTGGTCGTCGCCGCGACGGAAATCGCGCAGGAGAAACACGACGACGTAGGCGCGCGGCAACCGCGACTGGAGAGGGTAAACTGATGAAGCTATGGATTTTGTCCGATCTCCACCTGGACATGAGCGAGCTTGGCAAACTCGATATTCCGGAAGCCGACGTCTGCGTCGTCGCTGGCGATATTTTCACTCGGGGTGTCGTGCCGAGCCTTCGTTGGCTCGACGACCGCATCGCCACCCACATGCCAGTCGTTTTCGTAGCCGGCAACCACGAGTTCTATCACAGCGGGATCGTGCAGGGCCACATCGCCGCAACCCGCTACGATGCAAGGGGAGACCTCTACTATCTCGAGAACGGCTGCGTGGAAATCAACGGGGTTGTTTTCGCCGGCGCAACGCTCTGGACGGATTTCGATCTGTTTGGACCGGACTGGTCGCAAAAGGGAATGCAAAACGCCACCGACGCGATGAACGATTTCCGGCTCATTGCCTTCGGTGATGAACCGTCGCAGCGCTTCAAACCGATACACTCGTTGAAAATCCACCACGAAAGCCGCCGTTTTCTGGAGAGTGTGCTTGCGAAATATCGAGATCGGAGAGTTGTCTTCGTGACACATCATGCTCCCAGCATGCTCTCGGTCGAAGAAAAATATCGGACCGACCTGCTGACGACAGCGTTCGCATCGAACCTCTATGACCTGATGGCACCTGGCGGTCCAATTCTTTGGATACACGGGCACGTCCATCACTTCGTCGATTACACGGTCAACGACACGCGAGTGATCGCCAACCCGAGAGGGTATCCCCGAGAAGAATGCTATCGGCAATTCGACCGAGGTTTCGTGATCGAAGTCTGACCCGCGGGAAGCCTGGCTCCACCGCATTGTTCTAGGGAAGGGCGGATATCATGGCAAAACGATCGCGGTCGTCAGCGGAAGGCGAGAAAGTACAGACTGCTTTGCCGGGTTCGCTGGGGGAGACGCTCGACGAGATCGGGTTTCAGCCGCTGGGCCGCCGGATCATTGTTGGCAAGCGGACCGAAAGGCATCCCCGGACTTCGACCGACTGGACAGTCCCGGCAATCGAGTTCTTCCGGTTCACGCTTCTGCGCGCTACGAACGGTGACTGGGAACATCGCTCTATCGCTGCGTACGGGGTAGCTTGCCGAGCTATGGCGATGCTGGGCCAGGCCACGATTGTCGACGGCGGTGCGCGGCCCGTCTCCGATCCCGTATTGCCAGCGATACTTCCGCGATGGGACGACATAGCCACAGCTGTGGTTTGGGCGGCTGGCCAGTCGGGGCTACTGAGATATCGGGGGCGTGGTCGAACGGGCCTCGGAAAACGATCGTCGGGGCTTCCGCGAGCGAACATCCGGGCCGGGTATGGATGCCCTCCGGCCTACTTGGGGACGGAGGCATTCCCAGCATTTCAGAGCTTGGGATTGATTTCGGATCGTAGCTGGACAGCGGCTGCGGAAACAATCCTCTGGCGCGACAGCCCTTACGAGGCCGGAATGAATTTCACGGGGGACAAGCGCTTCATCGAAGCGCTTGATGCTGCGATATCGAGCGTGCCCGAGGATATCGCGGCGAAAATCAAAGACATTGCGGAGATGCCCGCCAAAGAGGCGGCTGGGTTGGTGGACTTTGCAAAGCGGTACGCACACCACGATGCGACGAGACATGACGCCTTGGTTTTCCTGCAAGGCCGAAGTCGGCTCTTGTTGTCTGAACTCTTCGCAAAACGATGGCGGCTGGGCGACGGATGGCTCTCCGCGGAGGAAGGCAGACGCGCCCTGTTTCTGGAGTTGGACCCTCTTTCCATCCAGATGAGCATGGAGTTTGGCAGGATTTTCGTCTCTAGGGAGCTCGGATGTGAGTTCAAGGACTGAAGGATGTCCATTCCTTGCGGTGGTGGCCAGAGCACAGCCAGGCGGCCCGTGCGCCGCCTGGCTGCGCAGGCGTAATCCCATGGTGACAGAATGAAAATTTGGGCGTTTTCCGACCTGCATCTCGAATTCGGTGTTCCGTTCAAAACCGATCCGCCGAAGGACGTTGACGTGGCGGTGTGCGCGGGCGACGTTCTGACGCGAGGCATTACCCCTAGCATAAGGTGGCTCACCGAGAACGTCGCTCGGAGAATCCCGGTCGTGTTCGTCGCGGGCAATCACGAGTTCTACAGTTCAGCTATCACCGAAAGTTTGCGCGAGGTCGAGCAGGTGTCTGGCTTTCATAACCTTCATTTCCTCGAAAACGCTGCGGTGGAAATAGACGGCGTTGCTTTCGTCGGTGGTACTTTGTGGTCCGATTTTCGGTTGTTTGGCCGTAATCCTGAGGTCGCTATGTCGTATGCGCGAAGCGGGATGAACGACTACAAGAAGATCAAACTGTCGAAGTTGCCTTTTCAGAGGTTCAAGCCGATAGACGCCTATCGCAAGCACGTCGAGACGAAGGAGTTCATCGCAACGGAACTACGGAAACGCGTCGGTCAAACGACGGTTGTCGTGACCCACCACGCGCCTTCGCCGCGTTCCGTCGCCAGCTGGTTTCGCCACGATCCGCTTTCGGCCTGCTACGCGTCGGATTTGGAATATCTCATTTGCGAGACGGCACCGGCATTGTGGGTGCATGGGCACATTCACCATCGAAACGACTACATGGTCGGCTCGACGAGGATAGTCTCGAACGCCAGAGGATATCCGGGCGAGGGGACAGGGTTCGATCCCGGATTTGCCGTTGATGTTTGATCGACCAAGAACAGATCGCCGATGGTCGGATCCAGAGCTATTTCGCCGCTGACCTGCGTGCGAGCTTGCGGTTTCGATTCGCCGAGACGATCGCGTATGATGTCGACATATTCCGGCGAACGCTCGATGAGGACCGATCTCCGGTCAAGCCGATTACACACCGCGCCGACGGTGCCCGATCCCGCGAATGGATCGAGAACCGTCTGATCTGGTTTGGACAGACCCAGGACAAGGCGCTCGACGAGCTCTTCTGGGAACTGACACGGATGACTGGTCTTTTCGGGATGGCGGTTCTTCACATTGGATATTTCCCACACGTCACTCGGGTTCTTCCCAAGCGGGTGCCCGCTGAGTTGACCTATGTTCGGGCCTTTATAGTGGCGCTTGTTGGGGTATTTCTGAGGGACGCGAACGCTATCCAAATCGAAATGGTAGCGGTCGGACTTCGTTGCCCAGACAATGGTTTCATGTCGCCCGGAGAACCGCTTCGTGCAGTGCAGCCCGTGACCGAAGGTCCAGACCACCCTGCTTCTGATTTTCATGCCGAGGCGGCGGAAGATGGGAATGAAGATGCTGTCGAGCGGTATGATTTCAGAGGCATCGACCCAGTTTCCGACTTGCCAGCAGATCGAACCGTTTGCTCTTAGGACGCGAAAGCATTCGTTGATGACCGTCGTCTGAAAGTCGACGTAAGTGTCCAGCGCCGAGCGCGTTTCATACGGCTTGCCAACGTTGTAAGGTGGACTTGTAACGATGAGGTCGATCGAGCCATTCGGGATTTCGGGCAGTACTTCGACGCAGTCGGCCGTATAGAATTCGCAGAGACCGATAGCCTCCGCGTTCCGGCGAACAGGTTGGTAATGCATGGATATCTGGTTTCCTTGGGTTGGGACGCTGTCCCAACGGGTTGATATATCCATGGTCATCTGAATTTTCGCGACTCTCAAGCCCCTCGAAAGGGAATCTCAAAATAGTTCGGGGCGGTGACGTAGGACAGCGAAATGCGATCTTCCCGCCACCGCGGAAACCGTCGGCCTCAAAGAGGCTGGGAGGAGAGGGTGGGAAGCGGCCCCAGAGCCAGAAGACGTATTTCACGATCCGGTTCTCGGTGTCTGGGGTCGTATATCCAGTCGCTCGCATAAAGGTTGCCGAGATATTCGTCGGCATCCGCTTCGGCTGTCTTTTCCAGCACCTCGTGCTTCCACTCCGACACGCCGCCAAACAGGCGAAACTCGGATTTCGTTTCGGCTTCGCCGGAGCGGACCTGGACCCAATAACCGATGGCGTCGATCGCATCCTGAGCCTCCGAAAGCTTGAGCTTTCGCGGTCGGTGTGACGACCTGTCTACATCCTTTCCGCGAAACCAGCCTGGCTCGTTCAGGTCATCCAGCTTAGAGGCGATCGCTGTCGCCAGGGTGCCGTCGCCGATGATCGGCTGGACTGCGAGATATTCTTCCTCTTCCTCGTCAAGCTCGAATTCTACCTCCGAGGTGCACGTGGCTGCGGAGTAGAGCACGGGAGTCCGCACCGTGTCATCGGTGGACCAAATCATTCCCCCGACCGCGCCAAGGCCGCTTGCGCCCATGTAACGTCCTCGCGTCTTGCAGACCTCATAGTCGGCCATTCTGTTCAGGTCATCAGCAAATTCGGCCAGTTCGCCATACATCAACGTTGTAAAGCCATAACCGGCTCGATAAGGCGTTTCGTCCCATTCGAACACGCGCTCTTCATACAGCTTCGTTGTCACCGAGCCGTCTTTTGCAACGATGTGGGTCAAGCAGCCTTCGAATCTTGGGGCCGAACTGAAGTCGATGTGATGCCATGTGCCGGCGATCACGATCTTCTGCGCGCAGTTATCGATGAAGGTCGACGCCGCGCCAACGATCCGCTCTCTGTAACGGTCAATCAGCTGGGCCAACTGGCCTCCGGGCGCGGATGGAACACCGTTGATATATGCCTGGACAGCATCGCCGTCGATTTCGATCGCCGCATCCGGTCCGACGAAGACCGGGCGAGCGAAAAGGTTGGGGCGAACGAAGTGATTGGGACCAGGCTTTTCGTACTTCTCTGTCTTGAAGTCCGGTTTGCTGTAGCGCGAGAGGCGGCAAAGGTCGTAAGCGGCCATTAAATTCAATCCAGCTGCAAATGCGATACCGTTCCGGCCAGAGCTTCCGGCCAGTTGGATCTTGATTGATCGGGTTATTGCCGCGAGCGGCTTGTGGATAAAGTGTTCCGGGGATTTCCGTTGGCTGCAAGGGGTGAAAATCGCTACGGGGCGATTTGCGGAACACAGTCGCTGGGCAACCTTTAGGGTGGCTACGGATACGCGCCCGCTCACCGCGATGCCTATATTGGCGGGAGTGACGGTGCGGAGAATATCGAGTTGGATCACTCGTTCAACATCGTTTCGAGGTCTGTCATCAAAGCCCGGTCCTCAACGGATGTTCCAGTATGCGTCCTGAGCAAATCTCGAACTTCGCAGTTTACTCAGGATTTTTTAGCTGACCTTGGGCACCATGGCGTCGCAAGGGCGGGGTCCTCGGTCGAGTTTTGCAAGCTTGCTGAGGGAGCCGCCGATTATTACCCGTGCTTCTTTCCATTGATGCAGTGGGACACTGCTGCGGGTGACGCCGTTCTTCGAGTTGCTGGCGGATCAGTGGCGACGTTACAGGGAAGCACTCTGACGTACGGCCCCGGTGAAAAGCAGAACGGTGATTTCGCCAGTGCTCGCTTCGTAGCACGCGGACGGCGTTGAAGTGCAGACGTCCGGTCGATCCCAGCGGAGTTTCACCTTTTCAGCCGGCTTAATCTGTTGCGGTCCGAAATACGATGGTCTGAGGGTGAGCATCACGCCCGCTCACACTATATGATACTTTAAGCGACGCTGGACGAAGGCTGGCCGAGAACCCTCAAGAACCTTGACCACGTGCCCGTTCGTATTCGGGTTTTCTATAGAGCCGCTCTCGTAGCTAAACTTGTACCCGTTCACCTTGTCGAGCCGGACGTAAACGATCTGTTCCGCGTCAGCACCAACCGCAAGGTTCGGATTGTGCGTGACCAGGATGACCTGCCGAGACTTCTTCGCCTCCCTTATGCATTTAGCCAGAACGGCAAAAATGCTGTCGTTGTCCAGATTGTCTTCCGGCTGATCGATGATCAGCGGCGTGTTGTCCATGTCGAGATGCAGGTAGAACACCAGAAGAAGAAGGCCTTTCTCACCCGGTGAGAGTTGGTTCAGGTCTTTACCACCGAGCCTCAACTCATAACGAGCCTCGAAATATTCGAAAGAATAGATGAAGTCATAAAGCTTCTTGAGGTCTTTGGCTTGGCGCTTGGCGTCGTGACCCTTCATTGCGGAAATGATGCCATCGACGAATGTCAGGATACTATCCAAAGAATTCCAATCAACGCCCGCTAAACGGCGTCTAAGTTCGGAATCTCCTTCCGCGACGCCACGGAATGGACCTTGGACGTTCTGGTTGAGATGACCGAAAAACTCGTCGGCGAATTTGGGTGACTGCACAAACGAGGCATCGATGGACACCTTGAAGTCTCCCGTGCTGACCGAAGCCAACCGCGCCTCCACCTTGGACTTCAGATCTTCGTAGAAGGTCTTGATCTTTTTCTTACACTCGAAGATCGCGGCGGATAGTTCGTGCCGCTCCTTGTAAGCGCGCGAAAGTTCGTCGAGCAATTGCTCGTCGATCCTTTTGATGCGTGCTTCGAGATCGGCAAACGTTCCGGGAACCGGAGCTAGGCGATCGCCGACAATTTCGGAGATTTGCCCTTCGATCTCCTTCAACGCCTGGGTATATTTCTGGTACCGTTGCAAGGGAGCGGACAGAGCGGTTCTGCGCGAGGTGATCTCTGCCGAAATGAACTCAATCGCGGATCGTAGGTCAGGAATGCTCGTGAGAACCGACATGTCTGTGTCGTCACCAAAGGCGACCGTACTGTCAATTTCCAGGGCGGAAATGGCTGTGGCGATTTCTTGCGTACGTGCCTCGACAGCCGTCAGGTCAATGCTCACGTCGATCGTGGCGTCGATGTCCAGACCAAGGAAAGCGTACTTTTCGACGATGGCGAGTTTGTCGGCATCGACACGAGACTTGATTGAACTCACCTGTTCGGTCAGCTCCGCCAAGTCCTGCAGTTCTTTTTTTAAAGCAGCTTGCCGGGTATGGGCGTCTTTTTCCCGCGTCTCCAACTCGGCGACCAAGGTGGTGAGCTTCGCGATCCTGCCTGAAATCGCGATCTGCTCGGGAGTTTCGGCGAGCGGCTCACTCTCCTCGGGCGGTTTCGATGCCTCGAGGACCGACAGTCGGCTCTGCAAATTCTCTAATTGCGCCACGAGAGATGCCCGGTGGGCGGGCGTGGACTGCTCCTCCAGATCGATGATTTTCATGTTCAACTCACGGAGGCGTGCCTTCAGCTGACTAGCTTCTTGCCGGCTCGCGGAAGTCTTTCGGTCCTCGAGCTCCCGAAACGTGGCAGCGTCGATCCTGTCTGCAGGGTCAACGTGGGAGAATACGACGTCTTCGATTTCTCGCCGCAACTCCTGGACCTCAATCTCGTTGGTCAAGCTCTCGAAGTAGTTCTGCGGCAGATACTTGACTGCCTCCGGCTTGAGGACATCGGGGTCCCCGCTCAGCAACTTTTCGGTAGACGAGCCGTTCTTCCATGTCATGCGAGCAGTGAAATGCTCTGCGTAACCGGGCCGCTTGAATTTCTTGTTAGAAGGGCTGTCCGTCAGGAACGAGAAATGCTTTGCCTGCCTTGTGTTGCCGAGGAGCGCAACGATGTCCGCTAGCGCGCTCTTACCACTTCCCTTGTTTCCGATGATCGCAGTCAGTTCCGGATTAAACGGGATGTTGACGTCGCGGAACCAAGTGCCGTTCCGCCCGTCATACGAATTTGCGTGGGTGATCTCCAGACGCTCGATGAACCGCGTCGCCTCTCGCTCTGATCGGATGAGGACAGGCGGTTTGTCGCCTATGTACACGCGATGCGCCGGCTCGAACACCGTTTGTCGAAGTCCACGGAAAGACAGGTCGGCTTTGACCCATGTCGATTGGAAGTTCGGTTCATCCCCGGTCAGGCGCGCGAGGTCGGCAAAGGAGTGTGCATCGCTCCCGTCGAACAGCGGCTTCGGATCAGAATCCTGGTCGTCTTCATAGCGATCGGTGCCCAGGAAGTACGCCGTGCTTCCCGATTTGCCGAAGAAAGCATGGCTAGAGCGGTCGAGTTCATCCGAAATGGACTTGCTACGTTGCGAGTTCTTTGCCGCCCCCCGGAGACCGTCGTTTCCAGCGGCGGTAACGATCAGAAATTGTTCTGGCGTGAAGCTTTCCCGTAAAGCCTTCTTGATATCATAGATGCTTACCGTCGCGGCGGCATAGTGTTCCGGTTTGAGCTCGCTACAGCGTAGTCGTGTCTCATGTCCACGAACAGAAATGTGCGTTTGCAGATCGTTTAAGAACTTCCCCAATGCATCCTCTGTTGCCGCGTCTGGGTCAATCAAAACGTGCGTGTTTACGTTCTTACCATCAGCGCTGACGGTTTCAGTTAGTCGAAACTCGATGTTCGGGATTAAAAGCTTCCCGCCGCCAGGCACAAGCCGTTCATACGATGACCTTGCCTGAAGATATGTGTCGAAAGAGAAGTAGTCGGTGATCCCGAATGCTTGGACCTCACTTGCTTCAAGTTGGTTGATGAACTCCGCCCACACGATGTCGTCCGCTGGTCCGAACGCGTTCGCCAGTTTGGTCCCGGGTGCATGGATATGCAGGTCCCATTTGCGCCAAACAGAACCACGCTGCGTCACAGCGTTCTGATTTGATGAGTGTTGAGCAACCGACATGAAGTGTCCCCTTTTGCCAGACGCATACAGGTCTGAGCTTATGTGCAGCTTGCCTTCGGACGGATAGTTCAATCAAGGGTAGGTGACAGAAATCCTTGAAATCTTTCGGGCTTTCGACGGGTATAGCTGAGTCCGGTTGTACTCGTGCCAGCCTAGATGAAGTACCGATCCCCTCTCGGTTTGACGTACTGAATGCCGGCTGTCTCATTCCATGTCCCCCAGCCCGCGGCAGAGTGATCCGCCTTCGTGACGTGGTTAGGATGACGGTAGGTGTTGCCACTTCCATAGGACACGGTTGCGGCTCCGCCTGTGGTCGGTTTAGGGATCGCGGCCGAACCATGCTTCATCCTAGCGCCGTGGTGGCTGACGAGTAGGTAGTCACAAGGGCCGCTCAGGGCTTTAGGAAGCAGCGAATAATCAACGTCGCCAGTAAGCAATGCCACCTTGCCGCTGGCGAGCACAGTCCGGATCGCAAGGCCTGTATCGTTGATGCTTTCGACGGGTCCCAAGCATGAACCTACGGAATAGGCGAGAGGATTTGCACTCACACTTCCGGTAGGCCAGACATGAAGGTTCCCTTTGCGCGCTATGATAAGCGCCAAGCGGGCAGCTCCGGGACCAAGTCTCTGGCTCGGAACAATCCAGGTGGCATCGAGCAAAGTGGGGACGCTGTAGGGAGCATGCAAATGGTCCCAGTCGAAGTGAGAGAGTATTACAGTTTGCTGACTGGCAGGAGCGACATTGATCACGCTTGGAGCGGTCTTGCCGTTCCATGAAACCGGAAGGCCTGTATCAAAGTGAGCGAAAGATTCGCCATTCGCATTAAGAAACGAGCAGAAGCTCGCCTGTCCAACGTCTCTGACGACAATCCTTTCGGGTAGCGGCAACGCGCCGAGAAGGCTCGACAGCCGGGACCAATCGCTATGCACCGTCGCAATTCTCGAAAGTTCGGCGATGCTTTTGGGAAGCTTAGGGCGCGCCGCCGCCGCTCCCAGGCTGGCCGGAGCAGGTCCCGCTGGCGGCGCAAGCGGATCGGCGAGGGGAAAGCCGCCCACGGTCGTGGTGCGGGACTGCATATAATATCCATTGTCGTCGAGTTGTGAGTGCCAAGTCATTAATCCAGACGATGGTATCTGATCGAGCTTGAGCCGAAACCAAGTCCCGACGATCGGGGCTGCGCCCAATACCTCCTCAAATCGCGCGGGGGTCGTGACGATTTTGGCGAGCGCGAATGGCCGACTTTCCTTGAGAAGAGGTTTGACCTCTCCTTTCGCGTCGTCCACGTCGTCGGCATCGATGCCGTCAAATTCGAAAGCTGCCCGGCGATATGGCTGATCACTCAGGAAATCCACGCGGACAAGACGCGCATAGAGCGAGCGCCTGACAAATTCTTCAAGAAAAACGGGGCGGGGAATTGCAACCATGGTAATTTGTCCATGCTAACGGGGAGAGGCACTGAGCCTGCGGTCATGTTGTAAGAGTATCCGACGACGGTTCCAGAACAGGCCGCCGTCAGTCAAGTTTCCAGATGAGAATCACGTCAAGATTGCATAAACTAACTTCAGCTAACAAAATATTTGGGGAACAGCGTGATTACAGCTCATCAGCACACCGTCTTCGAAGTATTGGGCGACAGGTTTCTGCACGAGATACCAGGCTATCAAAGACCATACGCGTGGCGTACTGAGGAAGCAGGTCAGCTACTTGTCGACCTGCTCGAAGCTCTGGAACAAGCCACCGACGAGCCATACTTTCTGGGAAGCATCGTACTGATAAAGCCGACCGGCGAGTTGGTCGGCCAGGTTCTCGATGGGCAGCAAAGGCTGACCACCCTTACCATTCTCGGTGCCGTCCTTCGTGATCTCGCTACCGCTGCGCAAGAAAAGTCGGCGCTGGACTCCATTGTTTACATCGAGCCGAACGCGTTTCTAAATCAGCAGGAAGCCATCAGGCTCAAAGCACATGAGGACGACAGGATCTTCTTCAAGGAGTCGGTTCAGCGACCGGGGGCAACCGCTAAAGTGCAGCCTTCAGAACAGCCCAAGACGGAAGCTCAGAAAAACATGTGGGCCAATGCACAGGCTCTCAGATCAATGGTCCTCGAGCTGACCGAGAAGACCCGACAGTCGCTCGTGACGTTCCTAATTAACAAGTGCGTCCTGGTTGTCGTGAGCACGGAGTCGCGAGCGGCGGCACTTCGAATTTTCAAAGTACTCAACGATCGCGGCCTGGATCTGACTAACGCCGACGTGATCAAAGCAGACCTGCTCGCTAAATTCGGCAACGAAGAAGAGATGCGGCATCAAGCACAACGGTGGCGCAATTACGAGAATGAACTTGGACGTCAGGAATTCGAAGGGCTTCTCGAAACGCTTCGGTTCATCAAGGAGGAAAGCAAGAACCGCAGGACGCTAAGCGATGCCTATACAGAACGCTTTAAGGACGCCGATGCAGCCGACGTGCGACGGTTTCTCGACGAGGAATTGGCTCCGGCGAAAATACAATACGAGCGTATAATTCAGGTAGACGCATCTGGGTTTCCAGAAGGGATAAGGCCTGCGGCAGAAGAAGCTTTCGCGGGCCTATCGCTGGTGCCTAACAAAGATTGGGTGCCCGTGGCACTAGCAGCGTCATTGACCCTTGAACCGGGCTCTCTGCTGGAAACGCTAGAGGGCCTTGAGGGCGTCGCGTGGATGATGCAGCTGTCGCGCAAATACGATACCCAGCGCATGAACCGATATGTCGAAATCCTGAAAGCCATGAACGACCCTGAGAAGCTTCGAGCGTCACTGCGGCTTACGCCAGATGAAGCTCAGGAAGGCCGAGAAGCGCTCGGCGGCGCGCTCTACAACAAGTTTCCAACGCGTGTCGTGCGAGCTATACTCGAGAGGCTCGATCGTTTAATCAGCGAGCAGCCGGTCGAATGGAGCGGACAAAAGACCGTAGAACATATCTTGCCCCAAAACCCAGGCAACGGTTGGGTTTCTTTTGCGGATGCCGATAGAGTCCGTATAACTGACACTTTGGGAAATCTCGTCCTTCTAACGTCACGAAAAAATTCCAGTGCTTCCAATCTTTCCTATGCCGAGAAGGTGAAGGTTTACTTTGGTCTAGGACAGGGTACCGCGTCCTCGAAAAGGGCTACCTATGCTAGCGCTCAAGAGTTGGCCCACATACTCGAATGGGACCTTACAGCGTACGATGCACGGCACGCTCGACATGTGGATATCCTGTCCAAACGGTGGCGGCTGGGGTGACGTGATTCCATGAGCACGGTGCCCGATGTATTCATCATCGAAACTCTCGACCCGGACGACGAAGGGAACGGCCGGTTCGAGGGTAGCAGTATCTCACACGTCCTGAAGCTTCACGGCGAACGACCCATCTACCAATACGTCCGCACGAGATCGCAGTTCAAGGCGGCGATCAACCAGTTCGCCGCCTCCAGATACCCGACGCCCGAACTGGAGGCCGTCCTTCACAAGACGCTCGGCGTGCCACTGTTCCAGGAAAGCGCCATGCGCGTCGCAATGGTCTGTGCCGGGTTCACGGGCGGGGAGGCCGATCAGCTCCGGAAATCTATGGCGACCTTCAAATTCAGCGGCGGCGTCTCGCGCTTCGAGGAAAAGCTGGTGACCGGCATGATCCGCAACGGCTACTCACCAGAATTCGCGAAGCGTACTTTCGGACAGCTGGAAGGCTTCGGTTCCTATGGTTTCCCGGAAAGTCACGCGGCGAGTTTCGCTCTGATCGCCTATGCATCGAGTTATATCAAATGCCATTTCCCCGATGTCTTTTGTGCGGCTTTGCTGAACTCGCAGCCAATGGGATTCTACGCGCCAGCCCAGATCGTGCGAGATGGCCGGGAGCATGGCGTGGAAGTCCGTCCCGTTTGCATCAACCGGTCACGATGGGATTGCACCCTTGAGCCCATAGACGGTTCCGACCGACATGCCGTCCGACTTGGAATGCGGATGGTACGCGGCCTGGCCACTGCCGACGTTGCCAGGATTGTCGCGGCCCGCGCCGATCAGCCTTTCGACAGCGTTGACGACATGTGGCGGCGGTCTGGCGTTCCGGCCGCGTCACTGGTGGAACTGGCCGAGGCCGACGCTTTCCTACCGTCGCTCGGACTCGAACGGCGCGATGCGCTCTGGGCGATCAAGGCATTGCGAGACGAGCCTTTGCCGCTCTTCGCCGCGGCTGCGGAGCGGGAGGCAAGAACGATTGCCGAGCAACAGGAACCGGCAGTCGAACTTCGGCAGATGACGGAAGGGCACAACGTGGTCTTGGACTATGGGCATACGGGGCTCACCTTGCGCGAGCACCCTGTCACCTTCCTTCGTCGAGAACTCGCCGAACGCCGGATCGTCACCTGTTCGGAAGCCATGTCGGCCCGCGACGGCCGGTGGCTGATGGCTGCCGGGTTGGTTCTCGTTCGCCAGCGGCCTGGCTCCGCGAAGGGTGTGATTTTCATGACTGTTGAAGACGAGACCGGCGTTGCGAATGTGGTCATCTGGCCGAAGCTGTTCGAGCGATCGAGGCGGGTGGCGCTGGGAGCCTCGATGCTGGCGATCAACGGGCGTATTCAGAGGGAGGGCGATGTCGTTCACCTAGTCGCCCAGCAGCTATTCGATCTGTCGTCAGACCTTGCGAATATCGGGGCGAGGGATGGAGAATCCCCGTTGCCACACGGGCGGGGCGACCAGGCCAAGCATGGCGGCGGGCGGGAAACGCGGGATAATCCGAAACCTGCGGTGCAGACCAGGGACATTTATATCCCGGACCTCCACATCGATACGCTCAAGGTGAAAAGTCGAAACTTTCACTAGCCGAATTGCGTCAACAGCAGACACTGCCGGCCTCGCAAAACCGTCGATCCTGCGACGTCGTAAAAGCCAGGAAAACAAATGTCTCCAAACGCTGCAAAAAGTCGGGCTACTTATCATGCAAAACCCGGGTTTAAGGAGAAAAGAGGAGAGCCGGTGCTTCCGCCGGGGCAGGAAAATTCGTTGCTGCACCCATAGTTCATGTATTGATGTGTTCAAACCAGCGATATGGAAGAACCACCTACCGCTGGAGTACCGACTCGGCGATGAGTTATAAACGCCGAGGTTTCCGATCTGTATGTCCAAAGTTGCCTTTCCCATGACGCGTCCTCAAGGAGGGCGGGAGCATCCGACGTCTCCACTTCGAATCTACCGGTTCAACCCACCGATATATGTAACGTCAGTTCCCAGCCGACTGGATTAGTACCGCGGGAAGTCCTGTGTTCGACGCTTCGTCCGCAAAATTTGGAAAGCCGAGACAACTAGCGGCATCGCACGACGTCAGCGACCTCTAATTTCGGACAACCGCGATATTCAGAAGGTGGCATCCTCCTCGCGGCCCTAATGTGCCGACCTCCGCAGGGCCCGAACCTCCTAACCTAGTAAACGGATGGCTGACCGCGATCACGCCTACTATCCCAACACGATCTTGGAAGGTGTGACGTATGACCCCCTAAGTTGTTGCGAACATTCACAAACTAACAAAATTCATGTGAGATTGTTATTTTTTCTTGTGATATTTGCGAAAATGCGCCACATTTAGGTTGCCAAAAGGGGAGGAAGGACTTGTCAGCAGTTTCAATCCGGGATCTCGCGAATGCCATTAGGGTGCTGTCGATCGACGGCGTTGAGGCGGCAAAATCCGGTCACCCCGGCATGCCAATGGGCATGGCTGATGCAGCGGCTGTGCTGTTCGGCAGGCACCTCAAATTCGACTCAAGTGATCCTGCGTGGCCTGACCGCGATCGGTTTGTACTGTCGAATGGTCACGGCTCTATGCTGCTGTACAGCCTTCTCCACCTCACCGGATACAGAGACCTGACCATTGAGGAAATTCGCAATTTCCGCCAATGGGGCTCCAAAACACCCGGCCATCCGGAATACGGCCATACAGCCGGCGTCGAGACGACGACCGGGCCCTTGGGCCAGGGGATCGCCTCCGCAGTCGGGATGGCAATCGCGGAGCGGCGACTAGCAGCTGAATTCGGCGCTGGACTTGTCGATCACCGAACCTACGTCTTCTGCGGAGACGGGTGCCTCATGGAAGGTGTCGGTCAGGAAGCTGCCTCACTGGCGGGCCACCTCCAACTAGGCAAGTTGATCGTCCTCTATGACGATAACTCCATCACCATCGATGGTTCCACCGCGATTGCGTTTTCGGAAAATGTGCTGGCGAGATTCGATGCGTACGGATGGCACACACAACGCGTCGATGGTCATGATGCTGAGGCGATCGATCGCGCGATCTCGAACGCGAAAGCGGAAGTATCGAAACCGTCCCTCATCGCTCTAAAAACCATCATCGGTTACGGTTCACCGTCTAAGGCAGGAACAAGCTCCGTGCACGGCGCACCGCTGGGCGCAGCCGAAGCCGCCGCGACAAAAGCGGTCTATGGTTGGGCGGCAGATCCTTTCGAGATTCCCCCTCAAATCCTGGACACATGGCGCGATATCGGTGCGAAGGGTGCTTCGGCTCGCAAGGACTGGCAAGCGCGGCTCGAAACAGCGGAGGCGGACCTCAAAAGCGAATTTCAGCGGCGCACCGCTGGCACATTGCCTCCGCAGTACGAGGAAGCTGTGAACGCCACTAAGGCGAAGCTGCTCGACAGACCGCAATCGGTGGCCACGCGCAAGGCGAGCCAGATTGCGCTGGAGACGCTGACGGAGTTGCTTCCCGAAATGATCGGCGGCTCGGCGGACCTCACCCACTCGAACTTGACCCGTGTTCCCGCCGTCGACAGCGATTTCACCGCCCTGGGAAGCGGGCGTTATGTGAGCTATGGCGTGAGGGAGTTCGCCATGGCCGCCGCGATGAACGGCATGGCGGTTCACGGCGGCTTCATACCGTATGGCGGCACGTTTCTCGTTTTCTCGGACTACTGCCGCAATGCCATTCGCGTGGCGGCCCTGATGGGCGTCCGCTCCATTTTCGTGATGACGCATGACTCCATCGGTCTCGGCGAAGACGGCCCTACACACCAGCCCGTCGAGCATCTCGCAAGCCTCAGGGCGATGCCGAACTTGCACGTATTCCGGCCAGCGGACACTATCGAAACGCTGGAGTGCTGGGACCTCGCGATAAGCAGCCACAACACCCCATCTGTTCTGGCGCTCTCGCGGCAGAATGTCCCCCAGCTGCGGTCGGAGCGCGATGGCACCAATCGCTGCGCGCGGGGAGCCTATGTGCTGCGGGAAGCCAGTCGCGAGCGTGCGGTCACACTCATCGCCACCGGAACGGAGGTCGCACTTGCCATCGAGGCCGCCGAAGAGCTGAATTCCAGAAACATTCCAGCCGCGGTCGTGTCGATGCCGAGCTGGGACCTCTTCGAGCGACAGGCCAGGGATTACCGGAACGAGGTCCTGGGGGACGCACCACGCATTGCGGTGGAAGCGCTCTCGAAGTTCGGCTGGACCAGGTATGTCGACAGCGACGACGACGTGATCGGGATGTCCGGCTTCGGCGCGTCCGCTCCGGCCGAGACATTGTACGAGAAGTTCGGGATCACGCGCGACGCGATCGTCGCGCGCGCCATTGCAAGGGTGAGGGGTGACAAATGAGCACGCCGGTAACTCTCGCGAACGACCAGACCCAAATCCAGTATGAGTCGGTTGATGCGTACCTCTCGACGTGGGTCGGTGAGGACCCGGCCCGGCGGTGTGTCGCGGCACTGATCAATGGCGTCTTGGATGCCGCCTGTATTTTGTCCGAGCGCATTGCGGCGGGTTCTCTGGAGGGCGATCCCGCCCGACTGGTCGGATCAAATTCCGACGGAGACTCGCAAAAGGCGATCGACGTCTCATCGCACGAATTGTTCGTCGAGATTCTGGAGCGGGCAGGGGCTGCTCGCGTGTTGTCCGAGGAGGCCGACGAGCCGCTAGTATTCAACGGCCAGGATTTTGCCGTCGCGATCGACCCGATCGACGGGTCGGGCAATGTTGGACTAGGCGCGCCCGTCGGGACGATCTTCTCCATCATTCCATTCAGTGAAGCTGAAGACCCCTTTCTCGTCCCCGGACGGCGACAAGCGGCCGCTGGTTACGTGTCATTCGGCAACACGGTGGATCTCGGTTTCTCGGTAGGCGAAGGTGTGCTGTTGGCGACGATGCATCCTCAAACCGGCGAATTCTTGATCGTGAGAAGGCAGGTCCAAATTCCTCTAGACACATCGGAGCTTGCATATAACGCCTGCAACCACCGGCACCTTCAAGCCGATCTACACCTCTATCTTCAGGATTGTCTGGCCGGCCAAGACGGAGCGCGCGGCCGCGATTTCAATATGCGCTGGTTAGGGTCGGCCGTCGGCGAACTCCACCGCATCCTGCTCAAGGGCGGTGTCTTCTTTTACGCCGCCGACAAGAGAGCTGGGTACCAAAACGGACGGCTTCGCCTGGTTTACGAGGCAAACCCCATCGCTTTCCTGATGGAGCAAGCCGGAGGGCTGGCGACGGACGGCACATCTGCGATCCTGGACAAGGTCCCGACCTCCCATCATTGCCGAACACCGCTCGTCTTCGGGTCAGCGACCGAGGTCGAAATGATTGCTAGCTATCTCAATCCCAACCCAACCAGCGAGTGAGATGTCATGGCGAGAATCACTCTCCGTCAACTGTTGGACGATGCTGCCGAACAAGGTTATGGCGTCCCGGCGTTCAACATCAACAATATGGAACAGGCACTTGCCATCATGGAAGCGGCCGATAACACGGATTCGCCTGTCATTCTGCAGGCGAGCCGTGGGGCGCGGGCATATGTCAACGACATCATGCTGAAACACATGATGGATGCGGTGACAGAGATCTACCCGCATATTCCGGTTTGCGTCCATCTTGACCACGGGAATGAACCGAGCACCTGCGTCACTGCAATCCAACATGGCTTCACGTCGGTGATGATGGACGGGTCGATCCGGGCGGATGGCAAGACTCCGGCGGACTGGGACTACAACGTTAAGGTCACGAAAGACGTCAGCGAGATCGCTCATTGGGCAGGCGTCTCAGTAGAAGGCGAGCTTGGTGTTCTAGGCTCGCTTGAGACCGGTATGGGTGAAGCCGAAGACGGTCACGGCGTAGAAGGCAAGCTCGATCCACATCAGCTTCTGACCGATCCGGAGGAGGCCGCGAAATTCGTCAACGAGACGAAGGTGGACGCGCTCGCGGTCGCAATGGGCACCAGCCATGGTGCCTACAAGTTCTCACGTCGTCCGGACGGAGACGTCCTCGCAATGGATGTGATCGAGGCGATTCACCGGAAACTCCCGACCACGCATCTCGTCATGCACGGTTCTTCAAGCGTGCCGGAGGAACTACAGGAAATCTTCAATCGTTTCGGCGGCCAAATGAAACCGACCTGGGGTGTACCGCTTGAGGAAATCCTGCGGGGCATCCGCCATGGGGTACGCAAAGTCAACATCGACACGGACTGCCGCATGGCCATGACCGGGCAGGTACGCAGGGTATTGGCGGAAGATCCTACGGAATTCGATCCTCGCAAGTATTTAAAGCCTGCAATGACGGCGCTGTCAAAGCTTTGCCGAGAAAGGTTCGAGGCCTTTGGAACAGCCGGCCGTGCAAGCTCAATCAACGTCATTCCACTCGCCGAGATGGGAAAGCGGTACCGGGCGGGCTCTCTATAGCTCGAGCAAATAGTAAACCTGAGCTGCCTTGGCCTCAGGGCGCGTCCGTGGCGGCTTAACATCGCATCGATGCAGGAAACACACATGACTGAGAAGAAACGCATCTGGATTGGCACCAGCTGGAAGATGAACAAAACGCTTGCCGAGGCGGAGCGTTTCGCGAGCGGCCTCAAGGCCTTGGAGACGCCGGATTACCCGCGCATCCAGCGCTTCGTCATTCCGGCTTTCACGGTTGTTCGTGAGGTCAAGGCGATGCTTGCAGGATCGTCCGTGAAGGTAGGAGCCCAGAATATGCATTGGGCGGAACGTGGCGCGTGGACGGGCGAAGTCTCGGCGCTGATGCTGAAGGACTGCAAGCTCGATCTGGTGGAACTTGGGCATTCCGAGCGCCGTGAACATTTCGGTGAAACTGATGAAACCGTGGCCCTGAAGACAGAGGCGGCCGTCCGGCACGGTCTCATTCCACTCATCTGCATAGGTGAGACGTTAAGAGATCGCGACAGCGGAAACGCGTCAAAAATCCTGGCTACGCAGGTGCGTGGCGCGCTTTCGAAATTGACCGCTGCGCAGAAGCAGGCAGAGATCCTCTTTGCCTATGAACCCGTCTGGGCGATCGGCGAGAAGGGTGTCCCGGCGACCGCTGACTATGCTGATGCGCGGCAGGCCGAAATTATTGCTGTCGCCGGGGCGGTGATGGGTCGGAAGGTCCCCTGCCTCTATGGCGGCTCCGTCAATCCCGAGAATTGCGAAGAACTGATTTCGAGCCCCCACGTTGACGGGCTTTTCATCGGCCGTTCCGCTTGGAATGTCGAGGGATACCTCGACATCCTCGCGAAATGCGCCGCCAAACTCTGAGGAGAAAGAAATGAAGGTTGCCGTTGCAGGAGACAGCGCTGGTGAAGGCCTCGCCAAGGTTTTGGCCGAACACCTGAAAGGACGCTTCGACGTGTATGAAGTGTCCCGAACGGAGGCAGGCCCGGATGCTTTCTATGCCAATCTGTCCGAACGCGTGGCCGCGGGCGTTCTCGATGGCACGTATGACAAGGCCATCCTCGTTTGTGGAACCGGAATCGGCGTCTGCATCGCAGCAAACAAAGTCCCCGGCGTTCGCGCCGCCCTGACACACGACACCTACTCCGCCGAGCGTGCTGCCCTTTCGAATAACGCGCAGATCATCACCATGGGTGCCCGTGTCATAGGAACGGAGCATGCCAAGGCAATCGCCGACATGTTCCTGGACAAGACGTTCGACGAAGGTGGCCAGTCTGCCGGCAACGTCAGGGCGATCAACGACCTGGACAGCAAATATCATTCTGGCGCGATTTCGCGCAGCTAGTCCACCCACTGGACCTGCGGTCGAATGGAGGGCAAGTGCCGCGGCCTCAGCGCCGCTGCACGAACTAGAGCTTGATCGCCGCCTCAGACGATAGGCCGCACCGGCCGCCCTGAAAATCGCCAATCGGAAGCACGGTTTTTGTAATTCACCGCCACCGCTCGGGCTCTGAGCATCGAACCAGCGCCGCAGCCTTTCCTAGCCAGCGTTGACTGGTTCTACGCAGTCGGCCGTGTCCGGGGTCATTGCTGAGCGAAGATCTTGAACGCCTCTGCCCAATCTGGATGCCAACGCGACAGGGCAGGGCGATTCTCGATCATGTCGGCGGCCGCCCACGCGATGCGCCTCTCGTCGAGCGTCCGCGGAGTTTCGTTGTCTGGGCAGAGAATGTAGAAGTCATCCCGCTCCAGGCTATGGAGCATAAAGTCGATGGTCTGTTCAGGCGTCCAGGTCGCCGCATCCTTTTCGCCGGAGGGCGCGGTCATCGCCGTATGAACCCAGCCGGGAATGAGCAGATGCGCTGACACAGCGCAATTCTCCCGGTTCCGCAATTCGTGTGCAAGCGCTTCGGTGTAGGATTTTACTGCGGCCTTGGAAACGTTGTAGGCAGGGTTTCCCGGAGGCGTCGTAATTCCCTGTTTTGAGCCAGTGTTGATGATGACGGCCCTCTCGCCATGAGCTTCGATGAAAGGGAAGAACGCCTGTGTTCCATTCAGGACGCCCCAAAAGTTAACTGCCAGCGTGTGTTGCCACGCCTCCCGCTCGCCGACAGCTGTCGACGGCCGACCCATCCCGGCATTGTTCATCACTACAGTGATCGGCGGCATCTCGGCTGCGGCCTGAGCTGCCGCTTGGTTCGTGGCATCCATCTCGGAGACATCGATTGCCATCGACATCACACGCGCGCCCAAAGCCTTGATTTGATTTGCGGCGTGCACAAGACGCTCGCCCGGAAGGTCGACCAGCACCACCGCCATTTCGAGCGAGGCAGCGCGCTTCGCCGCCGCCAAGCCGATACCTGAGGCAGCCCCCGTGATGACGGCGGTGCGACCTGATCGGAATGCGGGGTGCGCCATGCTTTCTCCTTCGAGTTTGGGCTGTTATTTCAGCAAGGATGTACGGAAGTGTTCCATGTTCTCCTCGACGCTCTCGCGGCTGAGGTCTCCAGTCTTCCTGTCGCGGATCATTTCATACATGTGTTCGTGAAGACCGACGGCGCGCCATTTGCCGCTGACTTCAAGCGATTTCTGGACCCACGGAGCAACCATATTCAGCACGAATTCCGCAATGACCACGATTAACGGGTTTCCAGCGGCTTTATAAATCGCTCGATGGAAATCCAGATCAGCCTTGAGAAGCTCTTCGATTGGGGAGTCCGGATCCTCCGACAGTCTTTTCAGTCGGTCGATGCACTCCCTCATGATCGCGAGATCTCCGTCCGTGCGCCGCAAAGAAGCGAGCTCAGAACAGTTGCGATCGAAAATGTATCGCAACTCCATCAGCATTTCGGGTGTGGAGCTCTGAAGATAAAGCTGGAACATGGCTAACGGCATAGCCGGAAGGCCTTCGTCCTTGCGGATGTAATTGCCGAACCCATGGCGCGTCTCGACGAGCCCCGACACCGCAAGTGTCTTGATCGCCTCTCTGATTGGTGTACGGCTGATGCCGAGAAGCTGGGCCAGCTCCTTTTCATTGGGCAGTTTGTCGCCGGGCCCAAGGTTTCCATTGGCAATCTCGCCCGTAATATAGTCGAGCGCTATGTCCAACCTGCTCGGGATTTTTTTGGGATCAACAGACAGCATTCCTGGTCACGCTCCGTTCAGAATTGAGGAAGGTACGAGGTCATACCGCGTTTTACGTTCTGCGACAAATGCCCAACGGTCGAGCTGGCCCCTTATTGAGCCTATTCTCTGATTTGCCCCAGTCGCTTCGAGGCTTTCGGGTCGAATGGGAACATCAGGCCAGCCGCCAAGAACCCGCCATCGACGTTTAAGGTGTGCCCGGTGATATAGGCAGCATCGTCGCTCGCCAGGAACACCGCGGCGTCGGCGATCTCCGAGGGCTCGCCGTAACGGCGTTGCGGAACAAGTCGATGATAGGCTTCGCGCGTTTCGACGGTATGCATGACCTTCGACACCTCGGTCAATATCGGACCGGGCGCGATGTTGTTCACATTGATGCCTGATTCCGCGAGTTCGACCGCCATCACCTTGGTGAGGAGCTCGACGCCTGCCTTTGAGGCACCATAAGCCGAACGGCCGACGCCGCCCTTCTGACCGGAGAGTGAAGCAATGTTGATGATCCTCCCATAGCCTTTGGCCGCCATAATCCTTGCGAACGCCTGCGCCACGAGAAATGTCCCCGTCAAGTTGATCCGGACGACGCGCTCGAATTCCTCCCTCGAGCTTTCAAGGAACAGCGTGGTCGCCCCCACGCCGGCGTTGTTAACGAGGATCTGGACAGTGCCGAATCGGCCGAGCGTTTCCTTAACGATCGACTCGACGTCTTCGTTGACCGAAATATCGGCCTGAACGGCGAGCGCCCGGTCACCCAGCCGCGCCGCCGCCTCGTTGGCAACCTCCCGATCCCGGTCGACGATGACTACGTTCGCGCCTTCGCGAATGTAGGCTTCAGCGATCGCTAGTCCAATGCCTCGGCCTGCGCCGGTCACCACGGCGGTGCGTCCAGACAGTCTCATTTTGTCCTCCATTTTTGAGATATAAGGTATGAGGTATAAGGTATGATCTTGACAGAGTTATGAGCCGCTTCTATTAGTATTGTCAAGAGTGGAGCACGGCCGAAGTACGGAGGCAGATATCCTCGGCCGCGAGATTGGGAGAATCCGATGACATCAGCTGGCAGGCTCAAGGCCGTGTTTTACGGCGACGACTTCACGGGCTCGTCCGAAAATCTGGCGCAGTTCCATCGGAGCGGTGTGAAGGGCAAGCTGTATCTGGCGCGTCCTTCCGTGGAGAAAGCGGCCGCGGATTCTCAATCCTATGACGTTCTTGGTTTCGCCGGCACCGCGCGGGCATTGTCGGGAGTCGAACTCGATGAGGAACTCGACAGCGCCTTTTCGATCATTCGCACCCTCGACAGTCCGTTCATTCAATACAAGATCTGCTCGACGTTCGACTCGTCGCCGACCGTTGGAAGCTACGGTGCCGTGCTGGAGCGCGCCGCGGCCCACTTCGGAAAAAGGGACGTTTCGGTCCTCGCCGCGACTCCGGACTTTGGGCGCTACACATGTTTCGGAAACCATTTCGCGCGCTTCGCGGACAGGATCGAGCGGCTTGACCGTCACCCAAGCATGTCGTGCCATCCCAGGACGCCGATGCACGAGGCCGATTTGCGCATGCATCTGGCCGGGCAGACGGACAGGGAATTCACCAATGTCACGCTGCCCATGATCCGCAACCGTTCAGCCATGGACGAGCGCGTGTTTAAGGCTTTCCAAGAGGGGGCGGGGGTCATTTTCGATGGCCTCGAAAACACTGATCTCGCTGCTGTCGCCGATTTGCTTTGGGCGCGGTATCCCAAGCTGCCTATGTTTGCGCTTGCAGCTCAAGGCCTTGCGCAACAACTTGGAGCGCTTTGGGCACGTTTGGGGCTGCTAACTTCGTCCATGCCGGTGAAGACCGAAATCACCGGGGTCGAAAATCTCCTGGTGTTATCCGGCAGCTGCGCCCTCCAGACTGGACGCCAGATCGCGGCGGCGGAAGCTGCAGGCTGGAAGATGGTCCATTTGGATGTTTCCAAGATAGAGTCCGACGACCAGGCTGCGGGAGTTGCTCGGGAGGCCGCTCTAAGGGCTGTCGAAGGGCTTGATCGTGGTCGTCCCACAATCATCTACACGGCCCGCGGTCAGTCCGGCCGGGTGGCCGGCGGCGAGGTCCCGGCGGAACGTTTGGGA
Source organism: Rhizobium binxianense (assembly GCF_028994275.1). NCBI lineage: Bacteria > Pseudomonadati > Pseudomonadota > Alphaproteobacteria > Hyphomicrobiales > Rhizobiaceae > Rhizobium > Rhizobium binxianense. The sequence continues at coordinate 2,620,773 of NZ_CP118713.1, read as the reverse complement.
GCCATCTACTGCGATGTTGCCCGGGCCGTGCGTCGCGTCGTTTCCTTGCCGCGCATCGTTTTTTCCGGCGGGGACAGTTCGAGCTACGCGGTACGGACAGTCGGAGCGGAAGCTCTTGAGATCGCAGTTTTCGATGAAGTTCAGAATTGCCATGTCTGCCGTCTGGAAGCGCCGGGGGACGCCGAGATCGATGGCCTCGAAGTCATGCTGAAGGGCGGACAGGTTGGTGCCGATGACTTCTTCCTCCGCGCCAAGGCGGGCACTGTTGGTTCAGTGGCGGCATAAGGATCGGGCGATGCAAAAGAAGATCATCCTCGAAGCTAGGGTCAACGAGTACGCTCCGCGTACCTCCAACCCAAATATTCCATATACCGCCGACGAGATCGTTGAGGCCGCCGTTGCTGCTCGGAGGGCGGGAGCGGCGATCCTCCATTACCACGCGAGAACGCCTGACGGAGGCGCGACGAACACCGTCGAAGCGAATGCCGAAATCATCCGCAAAGTCAGGGACGCAACCGATCTGCTGATCCTCCCGACTCTTGGCTTCATCTCAAATGACTCCGACGCCAAGAAGCGCATCGACACGGTTGCAACCCTGGCATCGGACCCGGCCACGCGGCCTGACATCGCTCCGATCGATACAGGATCGGCCAATCTCGAAATTTGGGACGCCGAGAAGCGCACCTTCGAAAACCCCGAGCGGCTGTATCTGAACACGACCGAAAGCCTCGCGCATTATGCGCGTACCTTAGCCGAAAGAGGCGTGAAGCCGAAACTGGTTTCATGGTCCGTTGGATTCACGCGTCGCGCCATCGCCCTGATGGATGCGGGTCTCGTGACGGGCCCTGCTTATTTTCTCCTCCACCTCACCGGAGGGCGATACATAACGGGGCATCCGCCGACCGAGGCTGGTCTCATGGCGCATCTTGCATTCCTGCCAGACGACCGGCCCATCGAGTGGACGGTGAATTGCCTGGGTGGCAATCTACTGAACATCGCTCCTGCGATTTGCCGACTGGGCGGCCATATGGCGATTGGCATTGGCGATTACCCCTATCGTGAGTTCGGGACACCCACGAACGCAGAGATCATATCCCGTGCTGTGGAGGTCGCCCAGAAAGTTGGACGCGATCCTGCCACACCGGACGAGGCGCGCGCGATCCTGGGATTGGAGAGCGCCTAGAGCCAGCGCGAATGCCGCGCGCTTAGAGCGGCGTAGTTTTCGATTCTATGAGGTATGACGTCATATCATGGTCAACGCAACTGAGAAGATTGAAGTATCAACCGCGCTATCTCCCCCGGAACGCGTGCTTCTCCGGGCAGAGGGCGTGCAAAAGTCGTTCAACGGCGTTCCGGCGCTGGTCGACGGGCGACTGACCCTAAAGGCCGGCACGGTCCATGCTTTGTGCGGTGGTAACGGAGCGGGAAAGTCGACCTTTCTCAATATCACGATGGGATTGCTCCGCCGCGATGGAGGAACGGTTGAGATCGATGGTGAACAAGTCGACTTCAAAGGCGCAGCAGACGCTCTGCGCCACGGGATCGCCATTATCACCCAGGAGCTTTCTCCCGTTCCCGAGATGACCGTCGCCGAGAACCTTTACCTTGGCCGTGAACCGAAGCGGCTTGGCATTTTTGTCGATTTCGCTCAGATGCGAAAGGACGCTCAAGCCTTCCTTGATGAACTAGGTTTCGAGGTCGACGCCCGTAAGAAGATGGGGGAACTGAGCCTCGCCCAAGTTCAGCTCGTCGAAATCGCCAAGGCGCTCAGCTACCGTGCACATGTCGTCATTATGGACGAGCCGACTTCGGCGATCGGCGAACACGAAGTCCACGTCTTGTTCAACGCGCTCCGCAAGATCACCGCGCGTGGTTCCGCGATTATCTATGTGTCTCACAAACTCACCGAAATCTTCGAGATTGCGGATGAATACACGGTATTCCGTGACGGCCGTTTTATTGAGACTGGAAATATTAAGGACATCGACCGTCGTCATCTCGTGACACAGATCGTTGGGCGAGAAGTCAAGCTCGTCGAGAAGGGCAAGCCTCTCGAAGACGCGCCGATCCTCCTTTCAGTCTCGAATCTGGCCAGAGGTACCCACTTTCGGGACATCTCGTTGGACGTCGCATCGGGCGAAGTGGTCGGCATCTACGGCCTACTCGGGTCCGGACGAACCGAATTCCTCGAAACGATATTCGGGTTGCATTCGCCGACTGGAGGTGAGGTTGTCTTCAACGGCGGCAGGGTGAGACCGGGCAGCCCCAAGGAAGCGATCCAACGTGGAATGGCGATGGTGACCGAGGATCGCAAGGATAGCGGGCTCGTACTGTCGGCGTCGATTGCTCACAACATCACGCTCTCCTCGCTCGCCTTGATGGCTGTCAGCGGTTTTATCCGAGGTGACAAAGAGCGCAGCGCGGTCCGAGACATGATCGTCTCCCAGCGGATCAAATCGGCCTCGCCGGACGTCGCCGTCGAAACATTGTCGGGCGGAAACCAGCAGAAAGTCGTGCTGGCCAGATGCCTCCTGACGAATCCGAAGCTCCTGATTTGCGACGAGCCGACGCGCGGCATCGATGAAGGTTCGAAACAGGAGATCTACGCGTTCCTGCGCGACTTCGCGGCAAAGGGTAACGGCGTTCTCGTGGTTTCTTCCGAGGCACCGGAGATCATGCAGCTCAGCGACCGGATCGCGATTTTCAAACAGGGCCAGCTCGTCAACATCGTCGACGGTGCCGAGGCATCACAACAGACGCTCATGGATTTGGCGAGCTGACGACAGCCCCAATCCGTCAAGGGGAGGATTCGAGAAATGAATACAATCGCTGTGGGAAAACCGGCAAGCTTCCGTGCCGGAGAGATCATAAGGCAATTCAGCATTGTCTTGGTTTTTTTCCTGATCGTGGCGTTCTTTTCGTTCGCCAGTCCGTATTTCATGAGTTGGCCGAACTGGCTGAATCTGGTTCGCCAGTCGTCCATCAACGGCATTCTGGCGATCGGTGTCACCTTCGTGATCCTGACCAAAGGCATTGACTTGTCCGTAGGCTCGGTCATGGCAATTGCCGGCATGATCGCGGCCAGCCTGGTAACCGAAACCAACGAACATTTCGTTCTTATCGGCATCTTGGCCGGACTTGCTGTGGGCGCGGGCCTCGGCCTAGTGAACGGCGTCCTCGTGGCGGCAATCAAGGTTCCGCCGTTCGTGGTGACGCTTGGAATGTTGAGCGTAGCCCGCGGTCTGACCTTGATCTTCTCCCAAGGAAGCCCGATCCCCAACCTTTCCGACGCCTACAAGTGGATCGGCTCGGGCCAGGTCATGTACATCCCGGTTCCGATTGTCATCCTGTTTCTCGTATTCATCATCGGATGGGTCGTTCTGAATTACACGACCTTCGGTCGCTACGTCTACGCTGTCGGCGGCAATGAGAAAGCAGCGCGTACGAGCGGCATCTCGACGAAAATTATCGTCGGCGCGACCTACGTCATCTCAGGCCTCTTGGCCGGCCTGGCTGGGCTTGTGTTGACCGCGCGCACAACCGCGGCGCTGCCGCAGGCGGGTATCGGCTACGAGCTCGACGCCATCGCCGCCGTCGTCATCGGCGGCACCAGCCTCGCAGGCGGCCGTGGGTCATTGCTTGGCACTCTGATCGGCGCGCTGATCATTGGCACCATCAATAACGGCATGGATCTGATGGGGGTGTCGTCCTACTACCAGCAGGTGCTCAAAGGCACCATCATCGTGGTCGCGGTCGTGGCCGACCAAATCCGCAAATAGCCAATTTCGGAATTGCCGCCGACGTGGTCGGCGACAATGCCCGGGCATGAGAGGCGTGTTCGGGCAGCTTTTAAACCAGAGGAGATCAATAAAATGCAGATGTTTAGGAGGAGCCTGCTCAAGGCAGGCGCGGGACTGGCACTCGCCGCGGCAACACTGGCCGGACCGACATTGGCGGTCGCGCAAGACAAGATCCGCATCGCAGCCCTATCATTCGGTGAGTCAGGCGAATACATGAAGGCCTGGTCGACGGAAATCAAGAACCACCCCGCCGTGAAGTCCGGCGAGGTCGAAATCACCGTCTTCGACGGCAAATACGACCCGCTGACCCAGGCCAACCAGATCGACACCGCGATCACCCAGCAGTTCAATGCGATCATCATGGCTCCGTTCGACCTTGAAGCCTCGGCACCGCCGATCGACAAGGCCGCCGAAGCGAAAATCCCGCTGATCGTGTCGGCGCTCAAGACGAAGTCGACGAACTACACCGCGTCGATCATCGTCAACGACACCGAAGGCGGCCGCATTATTGCTGAAGAGCTCGGCAAGCGCCTTCCGAACGGGGGCAACGTCGTCCTCATGGAAGGACCGATCGGCCAGTCGGCCCAGATCGAGCGCCGCGCCGGCATCGACGCAGGCCTGGCCAAGTTCCCCAACCTCAAGCTCATCGAGAACAAGACCGGCAACTGGAGCCGCGCCGAAGGTCAGGCTCTGATGGAGAACTGGCTGCTCGCCCATCCGGGCCAGATCAACGGCGTCCTCGCCGAGAACGACGAAATGGCACTGGGTGCGATCGAAGCGATGAAGAGCTCCGGCATCGACCTCAAGACGGTTCCTGTCCTGGCGATCGACGGTATTCCGGACGCCAAGCGCGCCGTGAAGAAGGGCGAAATGGCGGTCAGCCTTTACAAGTACGCCCGCGCCGAAGGCCAGGGCGCGGTTGACCTCGCCCTTCGTGCGATCAAGGGCGAAAGCTACAAGCCGCAGTCCGAAATCTGGGGCTCGCTGATGGAATGGAAAGACGGCACGCAGAAGGACTACACCGTGCCGTGGCTGATCCTCGATTCCACCAACGTCGAAAAGTACATGTAATCGGACAACAGCGGACGGCCCGCGCGGCCGTCCGCCCTACAATTCATTGAAACAGGATCGACCACCCATGTTGGAAAGAAAACTTGGAAAGACGGATGTGAGGCTGACCTCGCTTGGGCTCGGAACGTCGCCGCTCGGTGGCTGCAATGTCGACGTCAGCTTCCCGACATTCGAGGCGGTGGTACTCAAGGCCTACGAGCTAGGTGTCCGCTATTTTGACACGGCACCTTTGTACGGGCTCGGAAAGTCGGAACACTCCCTCGGCCATGTCCTGCGGAACAACGATCTCGTGGGCAAGGTCGTCGTCAGCACCAAGGCGGGACGCATCCTCAAGCCTGAAAGCCGCGCTAAACGTGCCGAAAGCCTCTATGGCATCGACTGGGTCAAGGCGCTGCCGTTCGTCGACGAGTACGACTATTCTTACGACGGCATCATGCGTGCGTTCGAGGACAGCCAACAGCGCATGGGAATGGACCACATCGATATCCTCTATCTCCATGACGTGAGCGGCGAATGGCATCGTGAGGCGTACGACACGCATCTGTCCGCGCTAAGGGCCAGTGGCTACAAAGCCTGCGACGAGTTACGCCGGACGGGTTCCGTCAAGGCAGTCGGCCTCGGTGTCAACGAGACCGCTTCGGTCCTGCAGGTGGCGGAGGAGTTCGATCTCGACTGCTCCATGGTGGCCGGACGCTACACCCTTCTGAACCATGGGGCGCTTGACCATTTCTATCCCGAAATGCAGCGTCGCGGCATCGGCATCATCGCCGCCGGAATCTACAACTCGGGCATTCTCGCCGAGGGCAGCAAGTCGATGACAACGACGCGGACCTATGATTGCCAGCCCGCGCCTGAAGCGATCGTCCGTAAGGTCGAAGCTCTAGAGGCTGTCTGCGAACGGCATGGCGTATCGCTTCCAACCGCCGCCACCCAGTTCGTCTATGCGCATCCAGCGGTGACCGCTGTCGTCCAGGGAGCGCTGACGCGCGAGCACGTCGTGGGGAATGTTGCCGCGATCTCGACGCCGATCCCGGCCGCGTTTTGGGACGATTTGAAATCGTCCGGCCTCATCCCCGCGGCCGCGCCAGTACCGACGGCGTGACTCTCATGACGATAGAGCTGGCTCAACCGAGGTCCTCTGACATCCTGGTCACTTACCGGATCGAAACGGCGGGTAGCCCCGAGGCATTGGCCGCAAAGATAGCGAGCGACCAATCGACTGGGACGTTCGTTGACTTGCCGGGCGAGACACCGGAGCTCAAAGCCCGCGCGGCCGCAAGGATCGTGGCGTTCGAAAACCTGGATCCGATCGACGCGCCGTCTCTTCCCTCTGAGGGGAGAGCGTTCAATCGCGCCCAGGCGACGATCGCCTATCCGCTTGAAGCGGTCGGCACCGATCTATCGGCCCTTATGACGATTGCCCTCGGAGGCGTTTGGTCAATCAAGGGATTTACCGGGCTGCGGATCGTCGGGCTGGAGTTGCCGCGGGAGTTCGACGGCGTCTACCCCGGTCCCCAATTCGGCATTGACGGCTCCCGCCGACTTGCAAGTGTCTATAACCGGCCGATCATCGGCACCATTATCAAGCCCGCGCTTGGCCTAACCCCTCATGAGACAGCGGATGTGGTCGCCGATTTAGTCGCATCCGGCGTCGACTTCATCAAGGATGACGAGAAGCTGATGTCGCCGCCGTACTCCTCGTTGGAGGCGCGGGTGAAAGCCATCATGCCGATCATCCGTGACGAAGAGCAGCGCACGGGAAAAAAGGTGATGTATGCCTTCGGTATTTCCGATGTCGATCCCGACGAGATGGTCCGCAAGCACGACATGGTGGTGCGCGAGGGCGGCAACGCCGCGGTGATCAACATTAATTCGATTGGGATGGGCGCTTTCCTGTTTCTGCGTCGACGCTCATCGCTGGTGTTGCATGCCCATCGGAACGGCTGGGATCTTCTCACTCGCCATCCGGGTCTTGGGTTCGACTTCTCGGTCTATCAGCAGCTTTGGCGACTGCTCGGCGTCGACCAATTCCAAATAAACGGCATCGCTGCCAAATACTGGGAACCGGACGACTCGTTCATCCAGTCGTTCCACGATCTCCAGAAACCGATCTTTAGAGAGACCGATCGTCCTCTGCCGGTTGTTTGTTCGGGGCAGTGGGGCGGACAGGCACCGGAGACCTATCGAAGAACCGGTCAAACGGTCGACCACCTGTATCTTTGCGGTGGTGGCGTCGTCAGCCATCCCGGCGGGCCGTCCGCGGGCGTGAGAGCGGTCCGTGCGGCGTGGGACGCCGCAGTCGCCGGAGTTGATCTCCACGAATATGCCAAATCCCACTCGGAGCTGGCGCAGGCGCTCGCCAAGTTCGGCACGTAAACCGTATCAGAAGGAAGATGACAGGATGGAATACCGTCAACTTGGCCGGTCAGGTCTGAAAATCTCGCAACTGGTTCTTGGATGCATGAGTTTCGGCGTAGCCGATCGTGGCAACCATGCATGGACACTATCCGAAGAGGACAGCAGACCCTTCATCAAGGAGGCGCTCGAGCAGGGCATCAATTGTTTCGACACGGCCAACGCCTACTCGGACGGCACCAGCGAGGAGATCGTGGGCAGGCTGCTGAGAGAGATGGTGCCTCGTGACGAAGTCGTCATTGCCACCAAAGTTTATGCTAAGATGCGCAGTGGAGCGAACGCGATCGGACTTTCTCGGAAAGCGATAATCGCAGAGGCCGAGGCCAGCCTGAAACGCCTGGGCACCGACTATATTGATCTCTACCAGATTCATTTCTGGGACAACTCTACGCCCATCGAAGAGACGTTGGAGGCGTTGACCGATCTGGTTCGAAGCGGCAAGGTCCGCTACATCGGAGCAAGCAATTGCTACGCGTGGCAGTTCGCGGGCGCGCTCTACAAGTCCGACGCCGCCGGATGGTCTCGCTTCGTTTCAATGCAAGCTCAGATGAACCTCCTTTATCGCGAGGAGGAGCGGGAGATGTTGCCTCTCTGCAAATCAGAAGGTGTCGGTATCATCGCGTTCAGCCCGCTGGCTCGTGGCCGCCTCAGCCGGCCCTGGGATGAAAGCAGCCTGAGGTCTCAGACCGACAATGTGACGGCCCGGTTCTACGGCCACGCGGACGCGGCGGATCGGCGTGTGGTGGACGTCGTCTCAAAGATAGCACACGAAAAGAACGTCTCGCGCTCTCTCGTTGCGATGTCGTGGCTTAACCTCAAGGCGGGCGTAACGGCTCCAATCGTTGGCGCTACCAAGCTTCAGCATCTGAAAGACGCCGTCGCTTCGTTGGACGTCAAGTTGAGCGATAACGAGATCCGTGAACTCGAGGAGCCATATGTGCCGCACAGCGTGGTCGGCTTGAACTGAGTTTGGCCCAACCGGTACGAGTTTGGGATTGTTAGGAAGAACGCAAAATCGTGCTTCCTTAGCTGCGTCGAGAAGCTGCTCCGATAGCGGGTGGGGAATGCGTCGGTAGCCTATGGAGATCTTCCGTCTTCGAGTGGACCACACAATTGCAGGTGATCGCTCCAGAACCAACGCGAGGAAATAGATGACGGTCACCCGCCGGTTTGACGTAAGTGATAGCGCCATTGAAGCTGCCGCCAGCCTAATGCGAGTTGGCGAAGTTGTGGCCTTTCCGACTGAGACCGTATACGGGCTCGGCGCGGACGCCAGCAACCCAGCTGGGATTGAACGAATCTATGAAGCCAAAGGACGTCCGCGGCATAACCCGCTGATCATCCACGTCTCGGACTTGGAAACGGCGCGGAGGATGGCTCATTTCAGTCCGAAAGCAGAGTTGGTTGCCGCCAGCTTTTGGCCGGGACCTCTGACATTGCTTCTGCCCAAGCGGGCGGACGCGGGGCTCGCATCCGCCGTCACGGCAGGCATGACAAACGTCGCAATCCGATTTCCGTCGTCGTCCGTCGCACAGCGACTGATTCGGGCGGTCGGGTTTCCGGTGGCAGCGCCTTCGGCCAATCGTTCGGGGAAGATCACCTCAACGCGGTTCGCGGAGGTCGCCCGTCAGTTGAACGGACGTATATCGGGCATCGTGGAAGAAGACACATGCGATCACGGCCTCGAATCCACGATCCTGTCTTTGGTCGGCTCCCCCATCATTCTACGCCACGGGTCTGTTCCGCAAGAGGCGCTGGAAACGCTAATAGGTCGGATGGACGAGGACAGCACGCCCGACAAAGTCTCAGTCCCCGGCCAACTGAAGAGCCACTACGCTCCTGAAGCCGCAGTTCAGATGAATGTCAACTCTCCGACCGGCGGCATGGTTTGGGTCGGCTTTGGGCCAGACAGCGAGGGTTGCCGGTTGACGCTGTCCAGCTCTGGCGACCTCGAGGAAGCTGCTCGCAACCTCTACACCGTCATGGTTGAAGCTGACGCACTATCCAAGCCGGGCGACGTAATCGCATTTGCCCCGGTGCCTCTGGTGGGCATTGGCAGGGCAATCAACGATCGGTTGAGGCGGGCTGCCGCGCCGCGGTTCGCGTAGGGGACCAATTCGTATCGAAGCACCGCGCGCCAAAAAAGTCTTGCATATAGAGGTATGACCTTATACCTTACACCTTAATAATTGAGGAGTCAGACCAGGAGGTTGTCCACCGAGATTTAGGGCTGGCCGTCGTGGTCTGACGCGCCCTCCAACACGCATATCGGCGCGAGGCCTTACCCGAAACAAAGACGGCAACGTTGACACGAGGTCGTCTCGACATCATCGCCATCTCAAGGATGCCTACATGACTGAACTCGAAATTAGGCCGCTCGGAAAAAGCAAAGTGCAGGTGACTTCGCTGGGGCTGGGCACAGTGCCACTCTCTGGCTTCAACGCCGATGTCTCCTACGACGAATTCGAGGCCACTATCCTCGCCGGGTACGCGGCGGGAATACGCTACTTCGATTGCGCCCCCATGTACGGCTTTGGCAAATCCGAGCATTATCTCGGTCACGCCCTTAGGGCGAACAAGCTTCGCGAAAACGTAGTAGTGAGCACCAAGGTCGGGCGCGTGTTGAAGCCTGCGAGCAGGACGAAGAAGCTTGAGACCGTCTACGGCATTGACTGGATCGACCCGCTTCCGTTCCTCGACACCTACGACTACACCTATGACGGCGTAATGCGTGCATTCGAAGACAGCCAACAGCGCCTTGGGCTTGACTATATCGACGTTCTTCTGGTGCACGACGTCGGGCGCGCCTGGCACGGCGACCAGAGCGAATTCTACTGGGACCAGCTGCGTGCCTCCGGTTACAAAGCACTCGACGAGCTTCGGTCCACTGGTGCCGTCTCAGCTATCGGCCTGGGCGTCAACGAAACCGACTCGGTCGTCGGCGTAGCACGTGAATTCCCGATCGACTGCTCTCTGATCGCGGGCCGCTACACGCTCTTGAACCATGCTCCTCTTGAGGCTGCGTTCCACGAGTTGCTGCAGCGGAACGTCTCCGTAATCGCGGGCGGTATCTTCAATTCTGGAATTCTGGCGACCGGAGTTGGCGGCTCCACGGCCACGTACGATTACGGCAAAGTTCCCACCGCCGTCGTCGAGAAGGTGAAGGCTATCGAGAACATTTGCTCAAGATATTCGGTGAGCCTACCTGCCGCGGCGATGCAATTCGTCTATGCACACCCCGCGGTGGCCACTCTTGTCATGGGCGCGAAGAGCCAATTCGAAGTCGACCAAAACGTCAAAGCGATTAACGAGGTGATACCCGCTGCATTTTGGGATGCCCTGAAGGAGGCGAGCCTTCTTCCGCCGAACGCTCCTCTGCCGACGGCTGGCCGATGATGACCAGCGATCCGGGTCGCCGCGGCTTCAAATGTGACGCGATCGTCGATCCTGTCGCGTTGAGCGAGATGCGCGCAAACCTCGAAGCGCTCGTCCGAACCTATGGCGAGCTCCTCGCCGTTTACTCGTTCATGCATTTGGCGTCGAGGGAGAAGAGCATGCGCCTTCTGGCTGGCGAACTCGCCGACCGCGCCGCCGATATAAAACGTTCGATTCGTGACGTGTGGTCCGTCTCGCTTGGTTTCACGCGCGACACCCATACACTGGGTCATCTCGAAAACACCGGCCGCCTGCTTGTCGAGGCGGATGGGCAGCTTCAGCGCGGCGTCTTCGGTTCAGACGCCACGCTGTTGCGTTTGCTTGCAAACGCGGCGACCGAACTGAAGCGTTCGGCCGCCATTCTGGGCACGACGACCTTCGATACGAGCACATGCTGTGGAGGGTCTCTATTTGGAAATGGGGAGGGAAACCATGGGAGCACATTCGATCTGGGTGCTTGAATACTCGCGCAGCCCGGTGCATCCGGTCAGCGGAGTGTTTTATGGCGCACACAATCAGGGCACAATGAACCTGCCGTTCGCCTACATTCTCGTCAAGACAGCAGACGCCGTGGTCCTGGTGGATGTCGGGCACGATGCCGCCGATTTTGGAGGAAAGATCGCCAATTCAATTGGCGTCACAGGTTGGACGTCTCCGGACGTCGTTCTCGGGGAATGCGGAATAAGGCCCCAAGACGTCACCCATGTCATCCTCACGCACGCCCACTTCGATCACATCGGCGGCCTAAAGTTCTTTCCGAATGCGAAAATTTTCATTCAGAAAAAGGAATTGGAATCCTGGATGTGGATTCTGGCAAAGGGTCGCCGCTTCCGTTCATTGCAGGCGGGATTGAACCCGGCGGACATCCTCTATTTGACCCAGGCAAACATCGAAGGCCGCCTTGAACTGGTGGAGGGGGAACGTGAGAATTTGCTGCCCGGCATTCATGTCTATCCCGCCTTCGACACTCATACGGCAGGATCGCAATATGTGGTGGTCGAGACCGGTGATGGAGCCGACAAGTATATCCTGTCTGGCGACGTCATCTATACCTACAACAATCTCACGGGCGGGGACGCAAATGACCCCTGCTTCATACCGCCCGGGCTCGCCAATGGCAGCCAGACACGCCTGATTGAGTCCGCTGAGGAGATGCTGAAAATCGTCGGCATGGACGAACGCCGCATCGTTCCCATGCATGAGGAAAAGCTGCCAGAAATCTTTCCGTCGCGCGTGACCGATCGCGAGCTCAGGCTCGTCGAGATATGTTTGGCCGACGGAGAGCGTTCCAGGGTGTGACGGATCAGAAGGTCCACGAACGCGAAGTCGCTCAGTTCACAATCGTCCTCCCAGACGATGCGCAGAGAGAAAGGCCGGGTGTCAATGACCCCGGCCTTTTTCCAATTTGCCTTCTTCACATCTACCTGAGCAGAGGGATCAGCTGGCTGACGGAGTGCTTCGCGTCGCCATAGAACATCCGAGTGTTCTCCCTGAAGAACAGGGGATTTTCGATCCCCGAATATCCTGTACCCTGTCCACGCTTGGAAACGAACACCTGCCTCGCTTTCCATACCTCCAGAACAGGCATGCCGGCGATCGGCGAGTTCGGGTCGTCCTGCGCCGCCGGGTTCACGATGTCATTCGACCCGATGACGATGACGACGTCCGTCTCCGGGAAGTCCTCGTTTATTTCGTCCATTTCGACGACGATGTCGTAAGGCACCTTCGCCTCGGCAAGGAGCACATTCATATGGCCAGGCAATCGACCCGCCACAGGATGAATGGCGAAACGCACGGTCTTGCCGGCGGCGCGCAGCTTGCGCGTCAGTTCCGATACCGCAGCCTGCGCCTGAGCCACAGCCATTCCGTAACCCGGAACGATGATCACGCTCTCCGCGTCGTTGAGCGCGGCAGCCACTCCGTCGCCGTCGATTGCGATCTGCTCGCCTGTGATTTCAATATGCGGCCCGGCGGCGTTGCCGAAGCCCCCGAGTACGACGGAGACGAAGCTGCGGTTCATGGCCTTACACATGATGTAGGACAGGATCGCACCCGATGATCCGACAAGAGCTCCGGTGACGATGAGCAAGTCATTGCCGAGGAGGAAGCCAGTGGCTGCGGCCGCCCAGCCGGAATAGGAGTTCAGCATCGATACCACGACTGGCATGTCGGCCCCGCCGATTGCCATGACCAGATGTGCTCCGAGAAGAAACGCGATCAGCGTCATCAGGAACAGCGTCCATGATCCGGCCTCGTTCATGTAGAAGACCATCAATGCGACTGAGATGACGATCATGGCGGCGTTGCAGAGGTGGCGGCCAGCCAGGATGAGCGCCTTGCCGCCGATTCGTCCAGACAGCTTTCCATAGGCGACAATCGATCCCGTGAATGTGACCGCTCCTATGAAGACGCCGATAAAAATCTCGGCTTCGTGAATGACTTGTTCGCCGGCAGTTGCGTATGTGTGCCCGGTGAGATCGGAATTGATGCCTATCAGCACCGCTGCGAGGCCTACAAAACTGTGCAGTGCCGCCACTAACTGTGGCATTCCCGTCATCTCGACGCGCTTTGCCAAGAGCGACCCGAGAACGGCACCCGCGACTAGAGCAACCCCGAGTGCAGTGGACAGCTCGGCACTGGGGCCGAAAACGGTGGCGACGATCGCGATAGCCATGCCTGTGATCCCGTACCACACGGCGCGCTTTGCGCTTTCCTGCCCGGACAGTCCGCCGAGCGCAAGAATGAAGAGGACGGATGCCGCGATGTAGGCGGCGGTCTGGATTCCGGCAGTCATAGGGGCCTCCCGCTCAGGACTTTTGAAACATCATCAGCATGCGTCGGGTGACCATGAATCCACCGACGATGTTGATGGTCGCGATCAAGACTGAGACACTCCCCAGCAACGGCACCAGCCAGCCAGGCGAGCCTATCTGCAAAAGAGCGCCGAGCACGATGATGCCCGAGATTGCGTTAGTGATGGCCATCAATGGCGTGTGAAGGGCATGGCTCACTCCCCAGATCACCTGGAAGCCGACAAAGCAGGCAAGGACGAACACGATGAAGTGCGCCATGAAGGCAGGCGGCGCGTAAGCACCGACCAATGCCATAAGGAAGCCTCCCACCAGGAGCAGGCCAATCTGCGTGCGTGTAGCTGAGCGGAAGGAGGCCATCTCAGCCGCCCGCTTTTCCTCGCGCGTAAGCTCCTTTGCCTTCTCCTTCGGCTTCTGCACGGCAATCGCCTGCACCTTGGGAGGTGGTGGAGGGAAAGTGATGTTACCACGGAACGTCACAGTTGCGCCGCGGATGATATCGTCTTCCATGTCGTGGACGATCACGCCATCCTTGCGCGGCGTAAGGTCGGCGATCATGTGCCGAATGTTTGTTGAATAAAGCGATGCGGATTGCGCCGCCATGCGGCTCGGAAAATCTGTGTACCCGATGATTGCCACGCCATTATCCGATACCACCCTCTGATGGGGGACCGTGAGTTCGCAGTTTCCGCCTCGCTCCGCGGCGAGATCGACAATGACGGATCCTGGTTTCATCGCAGCGACCATGTCAGCCGACCAGAGTTTTGGCGCATCGTGGCCTGGTATCAGAGCCGTAGTGATGACGATGTCAATGTCCGGAGCAAGCTCGCGGAATTTGGCCAGCTGCTTCTGGCGGAACTCCGGTGACGAGGGGGCCGCATACCCCCCGGCTACTGCTCCGTCGGCTTGTTGTTCGTCGAAGTCCAGATAGACGAATTGAGCTCCCATAGACTCGATCTGTTCGGCCACCTCAGGTCGGACGTCGAAGGCATAGGTGATCGCACCCAGGCTTACGCTGGTGCCGATCGCCGCCAAGCCAGCAACGCCGGCACCTATGATCAGCACTCTTGCAGGTGGCACTTTGCCAGCTGCTGTAATCTGGCCGGTGAAGAAGCGGCCGAAATTTGCGCCCGCTTCGATGACAGCCCGGTAACCGGCGATATTCGCCATGGATGACAACGCGTCCATCTTCTGTGCGCGGCTGATGCGCGGAACCATGTCCATCGCGATGACGTTCGCGCCGGAAGCTCTGGCACCTTCGAGCAATTCCTTGTTCGCCGCTGGATAGAAGAAGGATATCAGGGTCTTTCTGGCTGAAAGCAAACTAACTTCATATTCCGACGGCGGGCGGACCTTGACGATGACATCGGCGGCCGCGACCAGCGCCTCGGCGCTCTCGACGACCGAAACGCCGGCCGCACGATAGGCGTCGTCTGAGATGCCCGCCCTGATCCCGGCTCCTGTCTCGACCACCGCATCGTGTCCAAGCTTCCGGAGCTGCGACGCCGAGTCCGGCGTCAACGCAACCCGGGCCTCGTCATCCAGTCGCTCGCGTAACGTGCCTATTCTCATCACAATCCCCCTGTTTCCCAATATCCCAATGTTTCGGTCCCTCGTTTCTGCCGAGCCTCAGCCCATCCATTTCTCGGCAATCCCCGTTGCGCGGACGTTCAGTACCATCAAACGCAAAATGTCACAATAAAAATCACAAAATCACACTTAATAACTTTATTATGTTATTTTGTGTTGGTCTGGGCTTGATGTTAGAAGATCAGATTCAGAGCGTCGGAGGTTGGAACATGAAGAGAGATGATCGCAGGCAGGCCATCATGGATCTGTTGGTGGAGCAGAGGATGGTGGATCTGGACGACCTATCCGATCGCTTTGCGGTATCGAAAATGACCATTCACCGCGATCTAGACGACCTTGAGCAGGCGGGCATGCTTCGGAAGGTTCGCGGTGGAGCAACCATCGAGGCAGGAGGTCAGTTCGAAAGCGATTTTCGCTTCCGCCAGCAGCAGGAGGGCGACGCCAAGCGCCGTATGGCCGAAGCCGCCCTTGAACTAATCGAGCCCGGAATGACCGTCATGGTCAACGACGGCTCGATGGCGTCTGTCCTCGGTGAAATGCTGCCACAGAAGAGACCCCTTGCAGTAATTACCAACAACGCGGCGATTATTGATCGGCTCAAGACGGAGTCGGGCGTCAACCTGATTGCAGTCGGCGGAAGCTATTCCGTGAAGTTCAATGGGTTTTTCGGTGTTGTCGCCGAAGAAACGCTGTCGCGTCTCAGCGCCGACATCGCCTTCATCTCGACGCCGGCCATTTCAGGAGCACGCGTCTATCATATGGATGACAATGTCATCCGCTCGAAACGTGCAATGATCGCGAACGCTGCGCGTCGGTGCCTTCTCGTAAACCACAAGCGTTTCAATCACACTGCCCTTCATGTTCTTGGAACTGTCGACGAGTTCGAGGTGATCATTACAGACCAGGAGCCGCCGGAAGACGCCCGACTGGCTTTGGAACGAGCCAAGGTAACAGTTCGCGTCGCATCAGCAGAGAGCGATTGACAGGAGATACTTCTGGACGTTCAGACGAGAGGGTACCCCTAATTCCGCCAGACGGCCGGGACATTCTGCAGCTCCTCAGCGCCGCTCGCCTCAGCGAACGTCGTGAGAAATTCCAAAAAGCACCCCAAGCCGCTGCTGAACGCTGCCAAGCGGATATGCTTTGGGTGATCCGAGGCACTTTGTCATGTCTGAAATTATCACCTGCCCATCAGACCTTTTCTTCAGCCCCGCTGCCCGAGCTCGCCAAGATCCTAATGGATTGGCCTAACAAGGGAGCCTTTAACCTTGACTAAAGGTATTAGGTATAAGGTCATACCTATAGATCAAGTGGTTTTGCGGCGGAGGAACAATGCGAGATATTCGGAAATTTGGCGTGGCGCTGCGCTTGTCGATCGCTTTCGGACTTCTGTTGTCAGCAATGGCAGTTCTGTCTCTTTCGTCGATAAGACAGGTGAATGACATAAACGCGAAGCTCAGCCTCATAAATGGCAGCAACAGCCAAAAATACCGGAACGGTATTGATATGCTCGGAACGGTTCGTGACAGAGCAATCGCATTGCGTGACATCGTCTTGACTGAGTCTGGCACGGATCGAGCGACCACGATCGTGATGATGAACAAGCTGCAGGCGTCCTACGCCTCCAACTCCGCGGAGTTGCAGAAAGCCGTGAATTCTGATGCCTTCAGCACTGCCGCCGAGCGCCGTCTCGTCGAAGGGTTGAGCGCGTTCCGGAATGACGCGGAGCCACTGATTGCCGAAGTGACCAAACTGACTCTTAACGGGCAAAAGGACCAGGCAAAGCCACTGCTCTTAAATGAACTTCGACCCAAATTGACGGCGTGGACTGGTGCTTTGAACAAGTTGATCGATTACGAGCAAGCCTTGAACCAGGGCGTAGGCGGGAAAGTTAGAGAGGCTTCTGACCAGTTTAAATCCATTACCCTCAGTGCGCTCGGTGTTGCCGCCTTATTCGGAGCAGTTGCGGCAGCACTGACGACCCGCTCAATCATTGCGCCTCTTGCAAAGCTGAAGCAGTCCGTTGGTCAAATGATAACCGGCGACATGCAGATTGACCGAGTACTTGAGCGACGGAGAGACGAAATCGGCGGGCTAGCTAGGCAGATATCCGGCCTGAAGCTCCATCTTTCAGACCAAGCCGGGCGCGAAGCGATTGCCGAACAACATCGGCAGGATGCCGAGCGGCAGCGTCTGGAAAGGGAAGGGGAGGAACGCCAGCGGGTTGCCGAACAGACAAGCTCTGCGGTCGAACAAGTTGCCGATGCGTTGAAACAATTGTCGAAAGGCAACCTTAACATTCGACTCACCCGGCCTTTCGCGGGAGCTCTCGAGCCTCTCAGATTGGACTTTAATTCAGCGATTAGCCAGCTTCGTGATGCGATGTCCGAGGTGAACTACAATGCGCAAGCGATTGCTGCAGGTGCCGAAGAAATCCGCAGTTCCTCCAACGATCTCGCTACAAGAACGGAGCAGCAAGCTGTTGTTGTCGAGCAGACGGCGTCGGTCCTTGCAGATATGACGAGGCAGGTAGTGGATGCTAGCCATAGAGCGCATGAAGCAGGCATCCTGGTCGGTGAAACCAAAGAGACCGTCGAGAAGTCCGGCACGATAATGCGCGAGGCTGTCGACGCTATGACGAAAATTCGAGCCTCTTCGGTGGAAATTGGCGATATCATTGGTGTTATCGACGAAATCGCGTCTCAGACAAACCTCCTGGCCCTGAACGCGGGCATCGAGGCGGCTCGCGCTGGTGAGACTGGCCGTGGCTTTGCTGTGGTGGCACAAGAGGTTAGAGACTTGGCCCAACGCTCTGCGGCGGCTGCAAAAGAAATAAAATCACTAGTTCAGGCGTCCAACCTGCACATAAATGGCGGAGTCCAGCGGGTTACTGACGCCGGCAATGCCTTGAGCCAGATCGTTATTCAAGTGCAGAGTGTTAATCGAAACGTTGACGCCATCGCCGAAGTTTCCCGCGTCCAAGCCGACGGCCTCAAGGACATCAATTTCTCGGTTGGGAAAATTGAATCGACAACACAACAAAACGCCGCGATGGTGGAAGAGTCGACCGCTGCCGTAAACAATCTCGCGAAAGAGGCAGCCTCGCTTTTCGAAATGTTATCGAGGTTCCAGATGAACGACGGACAAGCAAGCAACGAGCGCACAGAAGAGCCTGCGCTCTGCGTTGCTCCGCTGGCGTCGACTTTGCAGAACAGGATTTCCAGGTTGTCTGCGTGATGCAGGCGCGGCGTGATTTCAAATTTCAACCGATCACAGGCTTCGGATGTGCCTGATGCCCGAAAGTGGTAGAGCGCGATTGCAGCATCAAAAACCGAGGCGCTCAAGCAGTTCCACGATCGTCTGCTTGGCACGCTCTCGGTGGTCGTGATGGATTTGCCTAGCCCTCTCGGCGTCCTTTTGAACCAGGGCGTCAATCAGTGCTTCGTGATCGCGGTTCGACTGCAGAGGCTTCGGCCTAAGTTTGAGTGTAAGCATCCGAGCCCGGTGTGCCTGTTCGACGAACTGGTTCACAACCGCAATCAGCCTATGGTTGTCGCTTAGAGAAACCAGTTGCGCATGAAACTGTTCGTCCGCCTTTGCCCAAGCGGTTAGATCGTCAATTGCCAGGGCAGCGTCCATGGCGTCTATGGCGGCACGAAGTCTCTTCAACTCGACCTCGGACACGCCTCGCTTGGCGACAGCGTATGCGGCGATCGACTCCAACCCCGTAAGTATTTCGTACATCTCGCGCACGTCTTTCGACGAAAGCGGCAGGACCCTCATTCCGTGGCGAGATCGTATCTCCACCAGCCCCTCGGTCTGCAGACGCAGCATGGCCTCGCGGGTGGGTGTGCGACTCATGCCCAGTAGATCGCTCGCTTCTGCTTCGAGGAGCTGTGACCCAGCTGGTAGCTCGTTGTCGAGGATAAGCCGCTTGAGCTCGATGTAAGCGCGCTCCGCCTGGCTGACCTTCTCCGGCGTCGACACGGTAACTTCGTCTGCATCCTTCTGGAGAGAGCGAGCGGCTCGGGACTGGGACGCCATCAGGCAGGTTCCTCAAGAGTGTTATGAATCCTCCGATAGAGAGTTGCCCTTCAAAATCCCGCCCGTCAACTCCGATGCGAAGGACCCGGCACGCCTTCCGGTCCTCTACTCTTGATAGGTCGGTACTGGAGCCGACCTTCGAGCGCTCGAAGTCGCGCTTTGCAGAGGCAACTCGTTACGTCAAAACGATCATCGTCAGGCGTCGCTCTTTAGCGCGTGTTTAACCCGCAATACGGTCATGCAGACGGTCCCGATCACGATCGGGATCGATATAAGCATGACCAGCGGGCTCACGTGTACGCCCGCGTGGTCAAGAGTTTCGAATGTAACCTTGAGCATTCCGAGCAGGTAGTAGCTGATTGCGATGATCGAGAAGCCCTCCACAGCTCGCTGGATCTTGACCTGCGTCGCAGCCCGGTCCGCCATCGCCTGTATCTGGATGGCATTCTGATATTCGATCTCGACTTGGATGCGGGTCTGCAGAAGATCGATCAAATGCACTGTTGCACTGGATAACCGCTCCAGACGTAACCCTGTCGCTTCGCAGGTTCGGACCGCTGGGCGAAAGCGCCTGACAACGAAGGTGCCAAACCGCTGAAATCCGGGAACATGGGTTTCCCGCAGAAGGGCGATACGCTCCTCGACAATTTTCGAGTATGCCGACGTTGCCCCGAAGCGGTTTCTTGTTTCCGCGGTCGCCGAGATGATTTCCGAGGAGAGAGCCGTGATCTCGTCCAAGAGCTGCTTATGCTCGGATACGGGAGTAGCTAGGTTCCTGTTCGTCAGACGGACGAGCTTGTCGTCGAACCCGGCGAGCAGAGGCGCTAGCCGACGTGCCTCAGGCAGGCCCAGAAGAGCCATCGCCCTGTAAGTTTCGATTTCAAGCAGCCGGCGGACCATGCGACCCAGGCGATGCGCATTGAGGTCTTTATTGAAAAGCAGGATGCGGCTCGATCGATCGGACCTAACGCGAAAATCCGAACAAACCTGCGCCGAACCGCCACCGATCGACGAAGCGGCTGTGTCGCCGAACTCGTACGCCGTCAGACGCGGGCCGAGTTCTACCGGAGCCTCGGAGGCCACCACCAGGCCAATCCGGCAGACGAGTTGGGCCGTGTCTAAGCCAGCAAGGCGAGCAAGATCGTGCTCGCCCAGATCGGAACTGGGCCAAGCAGAAGGTTCGTTCTCGAGCTTCCGGAGCCTTGTTACCGTGACGAACTCGGTGTGGCGTTCTACCCTGACGGAAATGTCTCCATCCGCCCAGACACTGTCGTGGAAGCCATTGATAGTTCGGCCATGCCCCTGGAGCGGCATAAACGCGGCGTGCTCCACAAACGCCGGACCCTCGAAATAGATCGAGGGTCTCGCATGCATCTCCGCGTTGAAATCCATCTTTGAGTTTGAGCTATCGGGCGAGACGTCGAAATTTAGGATCGGCCTGCTGCCCGTGAGTTTGCTATTCTCCATGCACGCCCTTCTCTGAGGCATCGACGTTAGATGGTGGTACTCAACGGTTTATGCTCTCCTCCCAGAGTGACCTGGTTTGTCGAGCGACGCGTAAGGTCGCAGGACACGAGCGCGCGTTATCGGTTAGCTAAGTCGGCCTTTTGTTCGCTGGTCAAGGGGCGAATTCGGTGGTTCTGAAGCAGCAGGAACAGTTTTGCTGTTTCTTCGAGTTCCTCGGTCGCGTACTGGGCGTCTCGCAGAGATTTGCCCGCCACGACCGGGCCATGATTGGCCATCAAGACGGCATGATGACTAGATGCCGCCGCTCCCACGGCGCTAGCCAAGTTCTCGTCTCCCGGGGGGAAGTACGGGACCAAAGGCAGCGTGCCCACGCGCATGACGTAGTACGCCGTCAGCGGGGGCAGGACATCTTTCTCGTCGACGTTCTCGAGGATGCTCGTCGCAACCGAATATGTGGAATGCAGATGAACAACGGCGTTCCTACCCGAACCGCCGCAGTACATGCACTTGTGGAGGAAGGCCTCTTTCGTCGGTTTGTCGCCGCCGACATGTACGCCTTCTGCCGAGAACACCGAAATGCGCTCAGGATCAAGTTCGCCCAGGCAAGCATTCGTAGGCGTCATGAGGAGTCGACCATCCGTCATGCGGACGCTGATGTTGCCGGACGACCCGGGCGTGAGGCCGCGGTCGAACAGGGACTTCCCAACGCTTAGGATTTCATCCCGCGCCCTCGTTTCCTCGGAGATCACAGACGACATCACAGCTTCTCCCATGCATCCAGGAAGAATCGCGAATTGCCGAAGTTCCCGGACTTGAGTGCCAAGGCAAGCGACCCGGTCTTGTGAGCGGTGTGAACCCAAGGCACGCCGGGTGCGATTTCGCGCCCGATCTTGAGGCCTTTCACGTCCAGAGCCTTCACCACCGCGCCCGAAGTCTCACCGCCAGCGACGATCAGCTCGGAAACACCGTTCTCCACCAAGGCCAAGGAGATGGCTGAAAGCGCGTTTTCCACTAGGGTTCCTGCGGCTTCGACGCCCAACTTTTCCTGGTTGGCCTTGACCTGTTCCGGATTTGCCGTCGCGTAGATGAGGATCGGCTTGCGCCCAAGCCTTGCCGTGGCCCAGCGCACCGCGTCTCCGACGACGTCCTTGCCGGACGCCAGATCGTCGACGTCGACCCGATAGCCCTCGTGGTCCCGAAGCATGGTCTCCACCTGTCCGTTCGTCGCAACGGAGCAACTGCCGGAGATGACCGCTCTCGATCCCGGCCGTCTCGTCTCGCACACGTCCCGGTCTTTCGCCGCATCCCTGCCGAGAGCCGTGACCAGCCCGTAGGCCAGCCCAGATGCGCCGGTGAACAGAGGAAGGTCCAAGAGTGCCCTCGCGATCTCCACGAGGTCATCGTTTCCCAATGAGTCGGTGACTGCGATGCCCGCACCGTCGGCCCTGGCTGCGTTCGCCCATTCCCTGATGGCGGACGCGCCGCGTTGGACCGTTTCATGGTAGCAACCCGAGACGCTAAGTTTCGTCTGCTCGCCAAGCACTCGAATGAGGTTGGAATCCTTCATGGGCGTCAACGGATGGTTCCGCATTCCGGACTCGTTGAGGGGCACGTCGCCGACAAACAGGTTTCCCTTGTAGATCGTGCGGCCGTTCGCCGGGAAAGCCGGGCATGCAATAGTGAAATCGCTACCCAGTTCGGTCAGGAATGCCTCGGTCACCGGACCGATGTTGCCCTGACGCGTACTGTCGAAGGTCGAGCAGTATTTGAAGTAGTATTTCAGCGCGTCGCGCTGGCGGAGCCAGCGCAACGCGTTGAGGGACTCTTCGACTGCGAGCGACGGATGGATCGTCCGCGTCTTGAGGGCGATCACGATCGCCTCGGCATCCACCTGTGCGTCGTCGGCAGGCACGCCGATCAGCACCGTGGTCCTGAGCCCGCCTCGCGCGAAAATGCTCGCGACGTCCGTAGCGCCGGTGAAATCATCGGCGACGCAGCCAATCAGAAGAGAGGCCATTGTTGTCACCTCATGATGAAGGGGTTGGCAACGCTCTCGGCAGTGGAGATCATCACGCTCTTGGTCTGCATGTAGTTCTGGATCGATGCCATGCCGTTCTCGCGACCGATGCCCGAGTGCTTGTAACCACCGAGCGGCGACATGTAGCTGATCGTTCGGTAGGTGTTCACCCAAACCGTTCCAGCCTGGATTGCCGAGGAGACCTCGAGGATACGGCGCATGTCCTGTGTCCAGAAACCTGCGGCGAGACCGTAGTTGGTGTCGTTAGCGATGTGGATTGCTTCCTCGTCGCTGTCGAAAGGAATGACCGCGAGAACAGGACCAAAGACCTCTTCCTGGGCAATGCGCATTTCGCTGCGGACGCCCGAGAAGATTGTCGGCTCGACGAACCAGCCGTTGGACAGCTCGGGATTGCTCGGCCGGCCACCGCCGAGAAGGCATTCAGCCCCTTCGTTCTTCGCGATGTCGATGTATCCGAGAATCTTCTCGAGTTGGGGAGGGGTGGTCACCGGGCCAACCTGCGTCGCGGTCGACATCGGGTCGCCCATTCGTGCGGTCTTGGCTAAGGCTACGACCTTTTCCAGAAACTGGTCATGGATTTTGCGCTCTACGAGCAGACGCGATCCCGCGATGCAGGTCTGACCGGTTGCCGCGAAGATGCCGGAGATGACGCCGTTTACGGCGTTGTCGATCTCCGCGTCAGCGAAGACGATATGCGGGCTCTTGCCACCGAGCTCCAGCGTTACCTTCTTGAAGTTGCGGGCGGCGAGTTCGCCGATCTTGCGCCCCGTTCCTTCGCTGCCCGTGAAAGCGATCTTGCTGACGTACTTGTGCGATGTGAGAGTTTCGCCAACGTCTGCGCCGAAGCCCGTGACGACGTTGAAGACGCCCGTCGGGAAACCGGCCTTTTCCACGAGCTTGGCGAATTCCAGCGTAGAGGCCGAGGTGAACTCGGATGGCTTGGCGACGAACGTGTTGCCGGCGGCGAGCGCCGGTGCCAGCTTGTAGGCGAGGAGCAGCAGAGGCGAGTTCCACGGGGTGATGCCGACGCAAACACCGAGCGGCTCGTTCCGGGTGAAGTTGAAGGTGTCTGGCTTGTCGATTGGGATGACCGCGCCTTCGATCTTGTCGGCCAGGCCGCCGAAGTAATAGTACCATTGCGGGATGTACTTGAGCTGGAACAGCATCTCGTTGATGAGCTTGCCGTTGTCCCTCACCTCCGTGTTCGCGAGATGCTCGGCGTTTTCTGCGATCAGGTCGCCGAGGCGGCGCAGCAAGTGGCCGCGGTCGCTTGCAGTCAGCTTAGGCCAGGGGCCGCTCGTGAACGCCTTGTGCGCCGAGAGAATGGCGCGCTCCGCGTCGTCCCTGCCGCCCTTGGGAATCTCAGCCCAAACTTCGCCGGAAAATGGGTTGCGGGTCTCGAAGGTCTCTCCGTTGACGGCGTCTTCCCATTTGCCGTCGATGAACATCTTATAGATCTGCATTGTGTCTCTCTCTTTCAGCAACCGAGTTTGCCTGCTAGGTCTTCAAGGTCGTCGGCGATGAAGTCCCAGTCCTGTTCGGCGTGGATGTCCGTTGTCTGGCCGGGGCCATATTCGGTGGGGCGTGCGATAAAGGCAGTCCTGAGGCCGAGATTGCGGGCGGCCGCGAGGTCATAGTTATGCGCGGCGCACATCATGACGACGCTCGGTTCCAGATAAAGGAGCTTGCAGACGCCGAGATAGGTTTCGGGATCGGGCTTGTAGTGCTGGAATAGCTCGCAGGAAAACACGTTGTCCCACGGCAGGTCCGCGTTCTTCGCCATGTTCACCAGAATGGCGACGTTGGCATTCGACAGCGGTCCGATGATGAACTTATTCTTGAGGCGACGAAGGCCGCGCGAAGCGTCCGGCCAGCCCTGCAGGCGGTGCCAGACCTTGTTGATGTGCATCATCTTCTCGTGCTCGAGTTCAGGCGCGCCGATTTCGGCGAAGACCGATTTCAGAGAGTCGAAATGAAGCTCGTCGAGGTTGGTCCAAGGCAACTCGCCAGTGCGGACGCGGGCCTTCTGCGGATTGTAGTGATCGCGCCATTTGTCGACGACGTCGGCCCAATCGAGCTCAACACCTTCGGTTTTGCCCCAGGCCGTCAGGTCGCTGATGATCGATCCACGCCAATCAACGACTGTCCCGAAGGTGTCGAAGACGATTGCTTTGATATCGTTTGTCATCGGTCACTCCTTCAAGCCTGCATTACAAGATCAAAGGTCTGGACGTGCTTATCGCCAACCCAAGGAGCGGTGAGCTCGTTGAAGCTCAGGAAGTGCTCCGTCTTGAGGTGATAATCGAAGTCAGCCCTGCTGTTGTACACCTCGTAAAGGTGGATGTGCTTGGGGTTCGTCGGATCAACGCACACGTCGAAAACGGTGCAACCCGGCTCGTCGTTCACCGAGGCGGCTGCGTTGGCGATCACCGCGGGCCGAAACTTCTCGACGTACTCGTCGTGGATCATGAAATCGACGACGACCACGAAGCGTTTTGTTCCTTCGGCGGCGCTCATGCGACCTCCTTCTGGACTGCGCCAAGCGAACTGATGACACTGCGCGTCATCTCGGCGCAGTTTGCCTTGCCGCCGTATTCCATCGGAATAGCCCGACCCGTGGAGAGGGTGTGCTCAACCGCTGCCTCGATAAGGCGAGCAGCTTCCGCAAGGTTCTGTTCGGCGTGACGAACCGCTAGCCAGTCGAGCATCATAGCGCCAGACAGGAACATGGCGCTCGGGTTGGCGATGCCCTTGCCCGCGATATCCGGAGCCGTGCCGTGTGCTGGCTGGAAGAGGCCGTGATTTTCGCCGATGTCGGCAGAAGGAGCCATGCCCATGCCGCCGATCAGACCTGCGGCCAGGTCCGATAGAATGTCGCCGAACATGTTTTCGGTGACCAGAACGTCCAGCGTCCATGGCTTCTTGACCATGTTGAGGGCGAGGGCGTCGACGTAGGCGTAATCGCGGTTTATCTCCGGATGGCGATCGGCGATCTCATCGTAGATCTTACGGAAGAACGCCATGGAAGCGAAGACGTTCGCCTTGTCGACACAGGTTACGGTGCCTGGCTTGCCACGGCGCTTGCGCTCTGCGGCGAGGCGGAAGGCGAACTCCGTCACGCGCTCGGTGCCCGCGCGCGTGATCTGCATGGTGTCGTATGCCTCCTGGTCATCGCGGATTTCGCCACGGCCGCGGGCATAGAAGAGACCTTCTGTCTGTTCACGGATCAGGACGAAATCAATGCCTTCGGCACGGGGGTCCGACAGGACCTTGGGAAGACCTGGGAACCAGCGGATCGGGCGCACGCCGGCGAAGAGGCCGAATTCCATGCGCAGGTCTAACTGGGGAATGATTTCTGTGCCATCGGGAAAACGGATGTCGGGCCAGCCCATAGCACCGAACAGGATAGCGTCAGCGGTTCGGCAGGCTTCGAGCGCGGAGGCGGGGAGTGCTTCGCCAGTTTCAGCGTAATGCTGCGCACCCGCTTGGTGCGTATCGAACGTCACGGGAGGGGCTCCTGCGAGCTTGACGGCAGCGTCGATGAGTTCGAGGCAAGCGGGCATGACCTCGCGACCGATACCGTCTCCCGGCAAGACCGCGACCTTGATGCTATTCTTGGGCGATGACATGTTGTGTACCTGTTGCTAGAGGTGATTGAGGCCCAGGCGTTCGAGGAGAGCGAGCAATTCTGTGCCCGCCCGTTCTCTGTGCGCCCGATGAATGTTGCGTGCTTTTTCGCGGTGGCCTTCCCGGATTGCCTGAACCAGCTCGGCATGCTCGCGGGTAGAGTTGACGGGCTTGGGGCGCATCTTGAGGGTCAGGATCCGGACGCGATGGGCCCGGTCGATAAAGTTCAGGACCACCGACTTGAGCATCTGGTTGCCGCCCAGCTCGAGCAGCTGTTCGTGGAACCTCGCGTCCGCTTGGGCCCACCGTTCGAGGTCGTCTTCCGCTAGCGCCTTGTCCATATCGCCGGTGGCTTTCTCCAGCCCACGGATTTGCTCATCGGGCAGATGGCGGGACGCGGCCAGCTCGGCAGCGGTGCTCTCGAGCGACGTCAGGATGTCGTAGATTTCCCGCATGTCCGAAGCCGAAACCGGCAGCACTCTCATGCCATGCCGCGGTATGACCGAGACCAGCCCGTCTTGCTGAAGACGCATCAGCGCCTCCCTGACAGGCGTCCGGCTCATGCCGAGTTGTGAAGCGACATCCTGTTCCGTTGCCTGATAGCCGGGGGGCCACTTGTTATCCAGGATGAGCTGCCGAAGACGCAGGTGTGCCGTCGCGGTCATGGTCTTTGCGAAGGCTTCTTCCTTGATCTCTGCGGCGCGTTCAGTCTGTTTCGTAGTGGCCATTCAATTATCCCCCGGCTAAGCCGATCCCCCTCAGCTGCGCGCGTATTTTCGCCAGCTATGCTCCGGCTGGTAACCGAGAACCCGCTTGGCTTTGTCGATCGAAAGGAGTGTTTCGTTCTTCCCCATCTGCTTTTTGAACGGGACGCCCGGATACCACTTCGCAACGAGCTCTTCGTTTGCGGTGGTCATGACGCCGTCGTCGTTCGCGATGATGAAGACTTCCGCGCCCTTGCCATTCCATTCAAGCGACCGGCGGATCGCCTGCGCGCCGTCGCGGGCATCGATGTAGGTCCAGAGGTTGAAGCGACGGCTGCCCGGGTTGTTTTCGAAATCGGGGAAGTCTGCGTATTCGCTCTCGTCCATGACGTTCGAGAAGCGCAGGCACACCAGCTTGAGTTCGCCGTCCCAACGGCAATACTGCTTTGCCATTTCCTCGCCGAGGTGCTTCGACAGCGAGTACGACGTTTCCGGGCGGGACTCGTATTCCTCGTCGGCGGGGAAGTAGTCGGGCTTGATCTCGTACGGGATGCCGAGGAGGGTCTCGCTCGAGGCCCAGACGATGTTCTTGATGCCGAGAAGCCGGCAGGACTCGAAGACGTTGAACGCCGAGATCGTGTTCACTCGGAAGACTTCCGCAGGTGCGACACGGCCCGGCATCGGGACAGCGGCGAGATGTACGACGGCCTCGGTCTTGCGGTTGTGGTCCCAGTCGAAACCGCTGATGGCTTCGACGGTCGCGCGCATGTCTTCGAAGTCCACCTTGATGAAAGGGCAGAGTCTTTCCTGCGGGGCAGCGGTGTCTGCGTTGATGACGTCGTGCCCCGTTTCGATCAAGTGCTTAATCGTGGCTCGACCGAGCTTGCCGCTACCGCCAGTTACTAGAACTCTCATTGTGTAATACCTCCTGTAAAACGCTTCTTGTTAGCGGCTGCGACCGAGTGCGACCGCGAGGATGATGAGCAGACCGCGGGCGATCAATTGCTGGCTGTAGTCGAGACCCGCGAGGATCAAGCCGTTGTTGATGACGCCGATCAAAAGCGCCCCGACGATCGATCCGATTACCGTTCCACGGCCGCCGAAGAGGCTCGTGCCGCCGAGAACGACTGCCGCGATCACCGAGAGCTCGTCGCCTTCGCCGAGCTGGAAGCGGCCGGACTGCAATCGGCCTGCGTAGAGCATTCCGGCGATCGACGCCGCGACGCCTGTCAACAGGAGGACCTGGAACTTGATCTTGCGGACGTTGATGCCGCTGTAACGGGCTGCCACCGGATTGCCGCCCGCAGACATGACCTTGCGGCCGAACGGAGTCTTGCGGAGCGCCACGTGGGCGAGGGTGCCGAGGACAGCAACCCAGACGACGAGGACGGGGGCGGGACCGATGTTGCCGGAGCCGAAGACATAGACGAAGGTGTCATTGACGATCGGAACCGGGGAGGTGCCGCTGACCCACATGCCGACGCCGCGAGCAATTCCCATCATCCCAAGCGTCACGAGGAACGAGGGGATGTTGAGATAGGCGGTTAGGGTGCCGTTGATCGCGCCAACTAGAAGGCCGAGCGCCAAGCCTGCCATGATGCCGGCGGCCAGGCCGTATTGCATAAGAGCCAGGCCCGCGATCACCGAAGAGAGGCCTGCGATCGCGCCGACTGAGAGGTCGATCTCGCCCGCCGAGAGGACGAACGACATGGCCATCGCGACGATGGCGACGATTGCCGTCTGTCTAAGGATGTTCAGCAGGTTGTTCGACGACAAAAAGCCGCGGTCCTGGAGAAGAATGGCGAAAACGATGAAGATGACAACGAAACCGATGTAGACAACGTAGTCACGCCAGTTGCTGTGCCATGGCCTGCGTTGGATTTCTGGTTCAGGTTTTGCGTTCAACGCCTTGACGTCAGTGGACATTTTGGCTTGCCTTCTGTATCGCCACCTGCAGGCCGAGTTCCCTGCGGATCAGCGGAGATTGGGTTCCGTCGCCGGCGTTCTCCGCCCAGGCTTCGATTTCGTCGCGCTCGATTTCACGGGCGAGCTTTCCGTTGCACATGACGAGAATGCGGTCGCTGGTAGCCAGGAGTTCGGCGGGTTCGGACGAAATCACGATCACGGACTTGCCGGATGACGCGACGTTACGGATCAGTTCTACGATTTCAGCTTTCGATCCGATGTCGACACCAGCTGTCGGCTCGTCGAGGATGACAACAGATGGATCGGTGGCGAGCCACTTCGCGATGACGATCTTCTGCTGGTTCCCGCCCGATAGGTTGCGAACCTTGTTTTCCGCATTCGGCGTCTTGATGCGAAGGCGGGAAATGAGTTCGGCGTGAAGCGAGTTCTCGCGGTTGCGATCGACGAACGGCCCACGCACCATCTGGTCGACCTGGGGGAGTCCCAGGTTGTGACCGACGCTGTGCTCGACGATTAGACCTTCGTCATGCCGGCTCTCCGGTACGAGCACGATGCCTGCCTTGATGGCATCGGCAGGGGAGCGGAACTCGAGTGCCTTGCCATCGAGCTCGACCGATCCGGCCTTCCGCCGGTCAACGCCGAAAAGCAGGCGGGCAAGTTCGCTACGTCCTGCCCCCATCAAACCCGCGATACCGACGATCTCGCCCTTATGGACTTCGAAGCTCACATGCTTAGGCTTGCCGGACGGTCCCGACAGATCGCGTACCTTGAGGGCAGGTGCGCCCGAACGATTAATGGGACGAGCCTGGTACTGAAATCCGGTGACGCGTTTGCCGACCATGTTCTGTACGATGGAATCGAGCGTGAAATCGGAGGTCTTCCCGGAGGTCACGTTCTGACCGTCACGCAGGATCGTGATCTCGTCGGCGATCGTCATGATTTCGGTCATGCGATGGGATACATACACAACCGCTGTGCCCGCGGCGGTCAGCTTGCGCAGCATGCCGAAAAGGGTGTCCGCTTCCTGCGCGCTGAGCGACGACGTCGGCTCATCGAGGATCAGGACGCGGGCCTTCTGATGAATGGCCTTGGCGATTTCCGTCAGCTGGGCCTGACCGGGGCTGAGCTCCGAAACAGGTGTCCGAGGATCGACCCGGAGGTTCAGCTGGCCGATAATGTCGGCGGCCTGAATGATTTCCCTCCGTTCGTCCACCAGCAACGACATCCGACGCGGTTCGCGGTTCAGGAATATGTTCTGGGCGACTGACAGAGACGGGATCAGACTGAGGTCTTGAAAGATCATCTCGATCCCGAGGCGACGGGAATTCTCCGGAGAGTTCTCCGTCATCCATTCGCCGAAAACTTCGATCGTACCTTCGGTAGGGCTCAACACGCCCTGGAGGATTTTCAGGAGAGTGGATTTTCCAGCCCCGTTCTCTCCGACTAGCGCGTGAATAGTACCAGGCTGGATCGTCAGGCTAACGCCGCGGAGAGCGTGCACACCGCCAAACGACTTCTTGACGTCGCTCATCCTTACGGCGGCGACTTTATCCGCATCTACATGTGTATTCATGATCTTATCCGCCGCTTGTGAAGTGGGGAGTGACAGCGCCACTCCCCGGGGGCGTCTTTAGTTCATCGCGTCAGTCAGGAGCTTGGGAGCCGGATCGCCGTTCGACTGGGGCCATGCCTCGAGAAGATTGTCGCGATTGACGGCGAGGGCAGGGAGAACGACGTATGGAGGTGCGTCCTTGCCGAGCAGTGCGTAACCAGCGAGGACGCCTTCCGCGTAGCCTGCACCGTACGGACGCTGGGAACCCGTTCCCTTGACGTAGCCGTTCTTGGCCATGTCGAGCGAGATGTTCACGCCGAGGTCGCAGGTCGTGATGACCAGGTCCTTGGAAGCGCCAGCCGCGCGTGCGGCAGAGAGAACGCCTTCAGTCGGAACGTCCCAAACAGCCCAGATGCCGTTGAGGTTCGGATGGGCTGTCAGCATTGCAGAGGCGACGCGTTCGGATTCGCTCGAGAAGTCAGGACCGCCGACGCCCGTTTCCTGGACGACCTTGATTTCCGGGTAGTCCTTGATGGCTTCCTTGAAGCCGACAACGCGTTCCTTCGTCGCGAAGAGGTCGGACGCGTGCGGGATCAGGCCGATTTCCCCTTTGCCGTTCAGCGCCTTCGCCATCAGGAGGGCGGCGACCTTACCCATGCCGCGGTTGTCCGACGACACGAGACTGACATAGTCCTCGCCAGCTTTCATTCCTGCGCCCGTCTGATCGAGGAAGATGATCTTGATGCCGGCTGCTGCTGCCTTCTTGTAGGCAGCCGCGGTCGCCGACTGCTCAGCGGGAACCGTGATCATGACGTCAGGCTTGAGTGCCATGACGCTTTCGATGTCGGACACCTGCTGTTCGGCGCGGTAACCGGCGTCGGTCGTCGCGACGATCTGGATGCCGAGTTCTTCGAGAGCCTTCTTCTGGCCTGCCATTTGGGCCTTGGCCCAATCGGAAGCCGTGTAGTGCATCACTATCGCGGCCTTGGCCTTCTTCGCCTTCACCTTCTCGATCTCTTCCGGCGACAGCTTGAGGTCGCTCGCGAGCACGGCTTTCTCGCCGTTCGGACCGTCCGCTGGATGGCTTTCGATGTCCTTGATCTGCTGATCGACGTCGATAGCGAACGCGCTTGGCGCAGAGGACGCACTCATCGCCAACGCTGCGACGAAAGCAAGGCTATGGAGTGGCTTACGCATATTCAACGGCATTGTGGTTCCTCCCAATGTTGCCGACTAATACGAATGCAATAACGTATACGTTAGCGCATCTGTGGTTAGAGTCAATCTACAAATGAGGTGTCAGTCCTTTGTCGCGCAGATCGTGGATATCGGCGACGCCAGTCGCAAAGCTCCATAAGCCACGGCCAGACTTGACAATGACGAATGCGTTAACGTATACGTTAAAGGATCAAGCCAGACGTTCAGGTGAAATTCTCTCACCTATTTCGCTGAATAATGCGTTTGAAATACTTGCTCGAAACGAAGATGTTTCATGCCGTGGAGGGCATCTGAGCCTTGGATCGCCTTAGAGCGTAAGATGTGAGCAATACGGTTTTACGCAATCTCCGAGACTATGTTTCGGCGGACAGGAAAGTATTGCGCTGATTTGGAGTAGGAGGAGGACTGAATGAGTGTCCATGCCGGAAAGACTATCGACAGACGCGCCAATTCTGTACTTGCTGGCCTGGAGCCCGCAATTTTCTTTGGATTTTTTGAAGAACTGAGCGCGATCCCGCGCGGCTCGTACAACGAGAAGCAGGTAAGCGATCACATCGCCAATTTCGCTCGCTCTCGTGGTTTTGAAGTCTACCAGGACGATATCTACAACTTGCTCATCAGGAAACCGGGCACGCCTGGCTACGAAAACGCGCCAACGCTCATCCTGCACGGACATACTGATATCGTCTGCGAAAGCGACGAAGGCGTCGATCATGATTTCAACAATGAAGGCATCAAGCTCCAGGTCATTGGCGACTTCATCCACGGTACCGGCACGACGCTCGGTGCCGATAACACAGTCGGCGTAGCATTCGCGATGTCGCTGCTGGCATCGGACGACATCGCGCATCCGCCCTTGGAAATCGTGTTGACGGTGCAGGAAGAAGTGGGCAAGGGCGGCGCGCAGTACTTCGATGGAGCCAGGCTCAGCGGTAAGCGCCTGCTCGACATGAACTGGCATGATCCCAAGTCCCTGTTCGCAGGTTGCGCCGGTGACATTTCGGCTCGCTTCAAAATTCCACTCAAGTGGGAACCGCTCGCCTCGGGGCAGACCGCTCTTTCGCTCCGCATCTCCGGTCTCAGCAGCGGTCACTCCGAATTCGACATCCACCTCGAGCGCGCGAATGCCATCGTGCAGCTCGGTCGCCTTCTCCGGATCGCGATCCGGGAAACCGGCGCGAGCGTCGCCGAAGTCAACGGTGGCGTAAACCGATACGTCATTCCGGGCGAAGCGGAAGCAATCATTTCGGTCCATGCGTCCAAGGTCGCCGATCTCAAGCAGAAGATCGAGGCGGAAGCTGCGGCAATCGCCTTCGAATACAAGACCAGCGACCCGAGTCTAAAGATTGCTCTGACCGAGTCCCAGAACCAGTTCACCGAAGTGTTCTCAGCCCAGGCGGCTCGCGCCATGGTCGACGCCATGAACCTGCTCCCGAACGGTGTCCAGAGCAAAAGCCTTCAGGTCGAAGGTCTTGTCGAAAGCTCGAACACCGTCGCCTTGCTGTCGAACGACCGTAATGAGGTCGAGATCGTCAACACGATCCCGAGCGCCGTCAGTTCGCGTCGCTATAACATCGTCGACAAAATCCGGCAGCTGTCGGAGCTCATTGGCAACGGCGCGACCGTCGAGACTTTCGCGGATTGCCCGGAGTGGCCGTACAACCCGGACTCCCGGATGCTTAACGCCGGCAAGGCCGCATACGAGCGCGAGTTCGGTGAACAGCCGCACGTCGAGGTTTCGCACTCGAGCCTCGAACTCGGCCTCTTCCGCAAGAAGGTTCCGGACATCGACATGCTGTCGATCGGACCGGAAGCGTTCGACGTCCACACGACCCGCGAGCGCCTCAACCACACGACCGTGGATTCAACCTGGCGGCTTCTCAAGTCGCTGCTTTCCGAACTCCGGACCTAAGGTACCGAAATGCCAAAACTGCCAAGCTACTTCGGCAATTTCCCG
Organism: Rhizobium binxianense; assembly: GCF_028994275.1. Taxonomy (NCBI): domain Bacteria; kingdom Pseudomonadati; phylum Pseudomonadota; class Alphaproteobacteria; order Hyphomicrobiales; family Rhizobiaceae; genus Rhizobium; species Rhizobium binxianense. The sequence continues at coordinate 2,587,119 of NZ_CP118713.1, read as the reverse complement.
CATCCGCCGACCGACAAAAAGCCAGTCCATCTGACGCGTGACGCGTACAAGATGTTCATCTACACGGGCGCGAAGCCGTACTCGAGCGACCTGAACTATCTGCTCGCCAGCACGGACCAGCAGACCACGGGCATCTACCAGCTCGCTCCGGGTAGCAACTTCGATCCCGCCGACATTCACGCCGGCGACGAAGTCTACTACGTGCTCGAGGGTACCGTTCACCTCCTCAACCCGGCAACGGGACAGACCGAGGAACTTGTCGAAGGTGATGCCGTGCTTATCCCCAAGGGCGCATGGCACCGCGGTTATAACTTCAGCGACAAGCCTGCGGTCATTTTGTTCTGTATCGCGCCTCGCATCTGGGACGAGAGCGGTCCGCCGACTGCCTATGACGGCCCGACCCGCCTCTACAAGCACGAAGGGAGAGCGTGATGAGCCTCGATAAACTCGGAGCCTACCCTGTCGACGGCGCTAAGGCCCGCAAAAAGGGTGACCTTATCAAAGTCTCCAAGAGCGATCGCCTGAACATCGTTTCCGGTGCCGACCATCCTGTCCTGATCCAATTCGCTGTCAGCAATGACTGGATGCATCTCGGCGAACTGGTGATCCCGGTCGGTGGTGTCGGCCCGCGCGCGAGCGAACCCGACAGCCACGAAGGGGACGCGGTGTTCTACGTCCTGCAGGGACCTGCGACTTTCTATCTCGCCGACACCGACGAGACATTCCACATCCGCGACGGGGAGTCTTTCTTCCTGCCCGGCGGCACAAAGTACCAGTGCCTGAACTACGGTGCGAACCCGATCCGGGCGGTCTTTACCATCGCTCCCGGGCTCTAAGCCGAACCTTTGAATGCCAGTTTGCAAAGTTCCTCCGCGGAGCCGTTTCCGCGGACGGGAGACCCTTGTCTTGTCACAACCAGGGAGGATCATGTGACAATCTCCAGACGTACGCTAATGCTCGGTGCGGCAATCGCCGTCACCGCCTCGCTTTCCTTCAGCTCGGCGTTTGCGCAGCAGGTCGATTACTCGAAGGTCTTTCCAGGCATCTTGATGGACAAGGACATCAAGCCGACAGGTCAAGAAGCAAAGCCCGTCAAGAAGGACAATCGTCCGCTCAAGGTCGGCTTTCTTCCCACGGCGATGGACACCTATTACCAGCGCGTTCTCGCTGGCGTGAAGGAAGAAATTGACAAGCGCGGGGGCAATTCGGCGATCCAGCTCCTCGTCCAGGCTCCGAGCAGCCAGTCTGCCACGGACGACCAGATCAGAACCATGGAAGCATGGATCAACGACGGCGTCGATGCAATCGCCGTTGCCCTCTACAACGAAGGTGCGTTGCTTCCCTCGATCCGCCGCGCCACCGAGGCAGGCATCCCGATCTTCCTCTTCAACTCTCCGGTCGCCGACAACCCGTACTACGTCAGCGACATCGGTTACGACCAGAGCGACGGTGGTCGTGCACAGGCTCAATGGCTTGTCGACACCTACGGCGACAAAGAAGTCAAGCTCGGTATTCTCGAGGGTCTGCCGGGCCCGCACACGAACCAGCGCATGAAGGGTTTTAACGAGATCATCTCGAAGCATCCGAACTTCAAGATCGTTGCCCAGCAGCCCGCCGGCTGGGTTCGCGCTCAGGGTCTGACGGTTACCGAAAACATGTTCACGGCTCACCCGGACATCGAGGTCCTGGTCGCTCTCTATGACGAAATGGCCCTCGGCGGTCTCCAGGCTCTCAAGGCCAAAGGGCTGGACGGGCAGGTCGCGATTGTCGGCTACGAGAACATGAAGGAAGCCAACGACGCGATCCTGACGGGTGACTTCTCGGCGACGGTCGACACCGGAGCCAAGGAAGAGGGCCGCAACATCATCCGTGCTGTCGACGAGTTCGTCATGAAGGGCAATCCCCTTCCCAAGAAAATCTTCGTCGCACCAAAGACCTACGACGCCAAGAACATCAAGACGTTCGATCAGAACGACTACGTCTACGTTCCGCAGCAGAAGATGTGACACGTACGCGGCCCCTCTTATCGAGGGGCCGCCCATCGAAAAGGGTGACTTGGATGACGAACGCTCCGCTGCTGCAAATGAAGGGCATCGCTAAACGCTTCGGGAACATGAAGGCGCTTAGTGGGATCGACCTTGAACTCAATCCAGGCGACGTCCTCGGCCTTGTCGGTGAAAACGGCGCAGGCAAATCAACGTTGATGAAAATCCTGTCCGGTGCGTATGCACGCGATGAGGGCACCATTTCGGTATGCGGCAGGGTCGTCGATCTTGACAATCCCAGGGACGGTTCCAAGGCCGGGATCGCGATTATCTATCAGGAACTGAGCCTGTTCCCCGATTTTGACGCCGCGGAAAACATCTTTGCGGGAAGGGAGCTCCGGCGCGGGAATTCGGGCGCGTCGCCGCTGGACCATCCGGCAATGCGGGCCGCCGCGTCCCGTATTCTCAAAGGCGAACTCGGTGTCGATGTACCGCTCGATCGGCCCGTCCGCGAGCTTAGCCTCTCCCATCGACAGATGATCGAGATCGCAAAGGCGATCAGCAGCAATGCCGACATCATCATCATGGACGAGCCAACCGAGGCCCTCGAGGAGGTCGAACGCAAGCAGCTGTTCGCCATCATCAAGAAGCTCCAGCAGGCCGGCAAAGGCATTATCTACGTCTCCCACCGCATCCAGGAACTCCTCGGCATCGTCAGTCGCGTGATGGTCCTGCGCGACGGCAACACGGTTGCCGATCTGCCTGTGTCCGAGCTCGACGTCGACAAGGTCGTCAGCGCGATGATCGGCGGGTCCCTGGCAAAGCAGTTTCCTCCCCGCGTCCCGGCAAGGTCCGAACCCTCGTTAGACGTTCGCGGTTTGACGAAAAAGGGCGTATTCGAAGACGTCACCTTCTCGGTGGCCAAGGGTGAAATCCTCGGCATTGCGGGCCTTGAAGGCTCCGGGAAGAGCGCCGTGTTGCGCGCCATCTTCGGACAGCGCGCCTTTGACACTGGCTCGATACACATCGAGGGCAAACAGGCGCGGATTTCGGACGCGACAGACGCGATCCGTCAGAATGTCGCATTCCTGCCTGCGGAACGCAAAACCGAGGGAATCTTCCCCGAGCACTCCGTGGGATGGAATCTCTCGATCGCCAATCTCGGGACGTTGGGCAAGATCACGCTCAAGCCGAGCCGCGAGCGCGACATCACCAAGGGCTACATCTCAAAGCTGGGCGTCAAATGTGACGGCCCTTCGGCCGACATCACGTCGCTCTCCGGCGGCAACCAGCAGAAGGTCATGCTCGCCCGTTGGCTTCTCACCCAGCCGAAGGTGCTCATGCTCGAGGAGCCCACTCGTGGCGTCGATGTGCGTGCGAAGGCCGAAGTTTACGCCCTCATCCAGGCGGCAGCCAAAGAGGGTTGCGCCGTCGTCGTGGTCTCGGCCGACAACGCCGAGCTGCTCGGTCTCTGCCACCGCGTTGCGGTCATGTTCGAGGGGCGGATCACCACCGTCGTGGATGCGGCGACGTCAAAAGAAGAAACACTCGCACTTCATTCGGTCCGGCCGCCTCAAGGCCAGCCTATTCAGGGAGGAATCCATGGCTGATATCTCAGCTACGCGCCCGCGCTCGGCTTTCAAGTTCGCACGCAACAACGGCAATGCGGGTGTCTACCTTGCATTCGTCGTATTGCTGATCGCGCTCGCTTTCGCCGCTCCGCGCTTCTTCACCTTCGGCAATCTCACCGACGTGCTTCGCCAGGCCGTTCCGATCGCGGTCATCGCATTCGGCGCGACCTTCGTTATCGGCATGCGCGGTATCGATCTGTCCGTCGGCTCGACGCTAGCGCTTAGCGGCCTCGTGACGGCGAACCTGATCGTTCTCGGGTATCCGGTCGCTCTGGCCTGTGCCGGCGGCATTGCGGTCGGCGCGGCCATCGGCTTCGTGAATGGCATCCTTATCACGAAGGTCGGCATCACCGACTTCATCGCGACTATGGCGATCATGGTCATGAGCCGCGGCATCGTGATGGTCTACACGCAGGGTATTCCGATTGTCGGCGCGTCCGATCCAGCGTTCCGTGTAATCGGCCAGAGCTATGTCGGCGGCATCCCGGTTCCGGTAATCCTGACCGCTACCGTCTTCGCCATCGCGTTCTACTTTCTCTACTACACCCGCTTTGGCCGCTTCGTTCTTTCGATCGGCAGCAATCCGGACGCTGCTCGTCTCGTCGGCATTCCGACGGACAAAGTGAAGATCGCGGTATACGTTCTCGTTGGCGTGCTATCGGCATTCGCAGGGGTACTCCTGACCTCGCGCCTCGAGGCTGCCATGCCAGAAGCGGGGCAGGGCTACGAACTCGATGTCATCGCTGCTGTTGTCATCGGTGGGACGGGTCTTTCCGGTGGTCGGGCTACGCTTTTCGGAACGGTTGTCGGTGCGGTTCTCATGGCCGTCGTCCGCAACGCCCTCAACCTGCTCAACGTCAATACGTTCTGGCATCAGGTCGTTATCGGCACGATCATCCTGATCGCCGTCGCAGCCGACCGCTTCAACCGTCGTCAGAAGGCTTGAGGAGAGCGCCATGAGATACCCAGAACTCCGCAAGTCCGTTCTCGACGCCAATTTCGAACTCTATGACAGCGGGCTTGTCATCTCGACGTTCGGCAATGTCAGTGCCATCGATCGTGAGCAAGGTGTCGTCGCCATCAAGCCGAGCGGCGTTTCCTACAAGGCTATGACCGCCGCCGACATCGTGGTGACCGACCTCGACGGAAACATCGTCGACGGCACGATGCGCCCGTCGTCCGATCTCGACACCCACCTGGAGCTCTACAAAAGCTTCAAGTCCATCGGCGCTGTCGTTCACACGCACTCGTTCTTCGCGACGGCTTGGGCTCAGTCCGGAAAGGGGATACCCGCGATGGGAACGACGCACGCCGACTATTTCAACGGCACGATCCCGGTCACGCGTAAACTTCGGGACGACGAGATCAAGGATGACTACGTCCGGAACACCGGGAAGGTCATCGTCGAGGCTCTGGGCAACAACACGCCGCTCTCGATCCCAGCCGCTCTGGTGAACGATCACGGTCCCTTTTGCTGGGGCAAGGACGCGGCGGACGCTGTTCATAACGCGGAAATGCTCGAGGCTGTCGCCAAGATCGCTTTCCACTCGCGCCAGCTGAACCAAAACGATCCGGAAATATCTGCAGCACTGCTCGATCGCCACTATCAACGCAAACACGGCCACGCGGCGACTTACGGCCAGCCTGATGGTTCTAAGTAGGGATTACCATGTCGATTGTAGCAGGTGTTGACTTCGGAACGCTTAGCGTGCGCGTGACGCTCGCGGATTCCGAAAAGGGTTCCCTTGGGACGGCTATCGCGGAGTACCCGCTTGAACGGCGTCGCTCCGATCCCGATCTCGCGACGCAGTCCCACGCCGACCATATGGAAGCGCTGGTGCTCGCGATGAACCGGGTCACCGACGAATGTGGTATTGACCCCAAGCTCGTCCGATCGATTGCTGTCGACACCACCGGGTCATCCGTGCTGCCCGTCGACAAGAACATGCAGCCACTCGGTGATTATTACCTTTGGTGTGACCACCGTGCGAAAGCAGAAGCCGAAGAAATCACGGCGATGGCGCACGAAATGCACCTGGAAGCGATCGAATGGTGCGGCGGGACTTATTCGCACGAATGGGGTTTCGCAAAGCTGCTCCACTGGTTGCGGCGCAACCCTGACCAACGGGAGCGCTTCGGAACCGCGGTCGAGCACTGCGATATGGCCGCGGCAGTCCTGACGGGCGTCACCGATTCATCCCGGATCGTCCGCAGCGTCTGCGCCATGGGTCACAAGTGGATGTGGAACACGAAGTGGGGCGGCTTGCCGTCACAGGCATTCCTTTCACGTGTCGATCCATTGTTTGACGGGGTAAGAGAGAAAATTGGCGGCACCTATCAGACGTCCGCTTCGGTTGCTGGCGGCCTCAGCACCCACTGGGCGGTACGCCTTGGCCTGACATCCGGCATTCCTGTTCCGACGGGAGCCTTCGATGCCCATTGGGACGCGATCGGAGCGGGGTGCAAACTTGGAGATGTCGTCAACGTTATCGGTACGTCGACGTGCATCATTGCAGTCAGTGAGCGGGTAAAGCTGATCCCGGGCGTTTGTGGGGTCGTGCCCGGAAGTGCCCATCCGGACCTGGTGGGTGTCGAGGCCGGTCTTTCCGCGGTTGGCGATCTCTTCGACGCCGTCGCGCGACGCGCGGGCACCACGGTGGCAAGGCTCGCCGAGGGACTGGAAAGCATCGAGGGCGGGAAGACGGGCCTCATGCGTTTTCCATGGGACAACGGCGATCGGACCGTTCTCGTGCGCTCGGACCTCGGCGGAGTGACCCTTGGTTGGCATCTTGGCCATACTGCGCAGGACGAACTCTACGCGGCAATCGAAGGGACCGCCTTCCATACCCGCATCATCCTCGAGCGAATGGAACAGCACGGCGTTCCGGTCAATCGGGTGATCAACGGGGGAGGAATTCCGCAGAGAAACCATATCCTCAATCAAATCTACGCGAATGTCATAGGCAAGCCGATCCTGGTTCCGGACGGCGTTCCCACTGGTCTCGGTTCGGGAATTTTCGCCTCTCTCGCCTCGAAAGATCACGCGTCGGTTGAAAGCGCCCAGGCCGCCATGTGCGTTGGGTTCAAGAGGTACGAGCCCGATCCAACGACGCGGGAGCGGTACGAAACCCTCTACCAGCTGTTCAAACAGGTCTACATGGGTTTCGGCACTCCCAGCCTTGGCGACTTCTCGCAGGTTCTCGGCGACATCAAGCGTATCGCCGCCGGAGAAAGCATCCGGTCGGATTTCGGCCAGCGCACCCCACGGAAGGTAGCCTCGCTATGACCGGGTGCGCGGTCAGAGTACATGATGACGGATCGGGGCGGCTATGACGACGCTTCCATCAATACGTGCAATCCAGTCATTCGTCGCCGCTGGCAGGCGTGGTTCGTTTCTTGAAGCGGCCGCCCAGCTGCAACTGACGCCCTCTGCGATCAGCCACCAAATCAGATTGATGGAAGAGGACCTTGGTGAAAAGCTGTTCCATCGCATCGGAAGAAACGTATCGCTCACCGAAATCGGTGAGCGATATCACCGCGATCTATCGGAAGCGCTTTCGATGATCGAACAGGCCACCGACGAGGTGTCGCGACGCAACAGCGTTGACGTCCTCAGCGTCGGCTGCGCTCCAAGCCTTGCATCACTTTGGCTGATGCCTCGACTCCAGCAGTTCGAAGAGCTGCATCCCTCGATCGAAATCCGTCTTCTGTCGTCATCGGACCCCGCAAAATTGACGGATGGCTCGGTGGACGTGGACATCTGCTACGGCAGTGTACCGCGTCTTGGCTCGATCGCCGCCGAAGAGTTCCCGCTCGAGACGATTGTCGTGGCGTGCTCGCCCGAGGTCGCCAACGGGGAAAAACCAATTCGCAGGCCATCCGACCTCGTCGGCCACACCCTGATCAAGTCCGAACAGACGCTCTACAGCTGGCAGCAATGGGCGAAAGACCATGGGCTGGTGATTGACCTGAACCGCGGCTCGCGGTTCCGAGACGCCTTCATGTCTGTCGCGACGGCAGTGGAGGGGCGGGGCGTCTGCCTCGAAAGCTATCGTCTGCTCCAACGTGACGTCGAGAGAGGCAACCTCGTTCTTCCTTTTGGGATGACGGGGCCAAACCTGCGTTGCCATACCTTAACCTATGTTCGATCGCGGCTCCGGTCGGAGAAGGTCAGCGCGTTCAAGCGTTGGCTCGAAACCATATGGATCGAGGACAGCGCGTTGGCTGAAATGCGCGCTCGGGCCTGATGGGTGAGCCTGTCGGATCCGTCCTGTTTCGACGAATGCGGACCTCCATTGTTCGATCGAGGCCATCACAGCTCGCGGCTGATCTGCTCCCATCTCCGAAGCCGTTGCGTCTGTCAGAAGTGAATCTCGACCAGCTCGGGAGGCTCCTTGTTGAAATCGGAATATCGAATCCAGCGCCCATAAGTGTCGCATGAGCCAGTATCGAATGGACGCGTATAAAGGTCATGTTCGTCGTCAAGAATTTCTTACTCTCAGCGGCTTCCCTCGCTGTGTCTTCGGCAAATCCCTTGCAAGTTGAAAAGACGCCGAAGGCATAGGCGCGCCAGTAATCCAGTCCATCGGTGTACGAAAACGCGAACTCAGTCGCATGTGTTGGGGTGGCTGTTACGTGTCTGCGGCATGCCAGGCGAGCGGATATTGACGTAGGGTCTTTGGTTTTGGAAGTCGTCCGCACTTGTTTAATAAAAGACACCAGGTGAGCTATCTAAGCCATTGAAGTCTTTATTTAATTTATCTTGACGACAAATTGATCTGTGCTACCGTTTGTTCACGAGGTGGAGAAGGAGAAGCTCGTGGCTGATGAGAGGCGAACGCTAGCGTACGCAGCTGACCACTTCACGGTCGATGGAGTAGGTGCGTTTATAGATGAGCTAGCAAACGAATATAAGTTTCTGGCGATCTTCGTATTTGCCACCGCGGCCGCGCCGGAGACTGCGATCAACCTCGACGTTGCGACCGTGAATAGTCGGATTGCAAAACTGGGCAATTTTCCTGCGATTCAGTCCCTCTCAAATGTTCCTCTCCATCGGGACTGGGAGCTGTTGCTGCCTGTCTACATCAGGGGGCGGCGAGCCGCACTCCTCAATCGAAGGAACATACCGCCGGGTGAGGAGCCATCACAGGTGTACCTGGATCGCAACGCACGGCCGTTCACTTTGGACAAAGTCAACGCGGCTTTCTCTCGGCTCAGCAAGAAACTGGGCCTGCCGATCCCGATCGAGCTCGAGACTATCGCTTGGGTGGTGGCCAAGCAGTCAATGCTGGAACGCTTGATGTTGCAACAACACGAACCATCGTTTCGTCGGCACTGATGTAGCGCGTGCGGCCGGTGACAAACCGGGTTTCGGTCATCTTGCCAATGGGTGGCGAAGGAACGCGATGAGCGTAACCGGGAGAGTTCTGAAATCGATACTCTGGAAGGATGCGGGAACGACAAGCGGCTTACCGGCCCGCTAGGAGGGGTATTGGAGATCTACTCGAGGGCAAGTGGAGGAGAGACCCTTCACATAACCCAAGACAACGGACCGCCACAGGAGGGCTGGGGGATCGACGGGCTGAAAGTCATCCTGACAACGCTGAAGCATCGGGACGTCGACGCGGTCCTGCGACTATATTCGCACATCGAGGACACCCTGTTGGGTGACTACGACCTTCGTGCTGACTTAACTGCGACTGACATCGTTAATCTGCGGTTCCATGTTAGCGGCCAGGTTTACTACTTTTGGAACCGTTTAGATTACTACGATGGTGAAGTTCTTCCAAATCAACGCCGTGAAAACCCGAGGAGGCGGCGGAGGCGGATGTCGATTTGCAGGGCCTGACTGCCATCGAGGCAGAACTAAAGGTCGTTGATCACATGCAAGCTGTTTTCCAACGGACCCAAAGACGCATGAGCGAATTTGGGCTTGGATCGAGTTTTCAAATGATCGTTGATACTTGGAACCAAGCGGCTGAGACATGTGACTTCCATGCCTTTATCGACGCTCTCGGAAGCGCGTTTCCTGCGTTGTTGAGAGCAATCGCGGCCACGCATCCCACGGTCCATGTCGACGACGACCTTTCGATCATCTCAGACGAAAACTTGCTTCTGAAATTGGCGATACAAGGTCGTAGGACCGACAATGAGGTAGGGTGGAACGCTGGTGAAGCCTTCGCCTATCTGATTGGCGATCTGGAAGACCTTCACAGGTTCGAGCTGGCCGAAAACCTTGTGACTACGCATGTCTGTCAGAGTTTCGAGGGCACTGAAGAATACAGGGAGCCCATCCAATTCTGGAGTTTCATTTTTGAGTTCGACAACTTCCTAACGGGGCTTATAGACTGCGTTGTGCAGTTTGGAAGTGCTAAGCGAAAATCGGCCACCGTGTGAGACAAGCCATTCGGCCAGCGGGCAAGGGCCACGTCAACTTCGAAAACTTCTCATGGTGCTTGGGGCTGCGCCGGTCCACAGATGTTGGCTAGAAGAGATCGTTCAACAGGCCTAGAGCCGCTCATTAATACCGGCACCATAGGCGCATCCTTCCAATAATTGATGTCTATAATTCAAAACCTTCGCGCAACTGATGGTGTCTTCATTTAGACGTCTTCTTTGTACTTCGAAGTCTTTAATTTAATTCTACGGACAAGGCGATTAAATTGAAGACTCCAGGATTCTTTACTCTAATGGTCGCGGTAGATTTTTCGATAATTTAAATTTTTAACAAATTTTTAAGCAATTGTACTCAGCCTTTATCGGGAGGCTGCAACGTGAAACCGGATGCTTGTACGGGCTCACATCGGCCTCGGTCTTCATACTGACTGATGAGGTTAAGAATGCGCAGCAAGGTTCTGAATGATGTCGCGGCACTCGATCAGGCGCTCAGGGCGGACCTGCGAGCTGGTTGCGTAGTCCACCGACACGGTAAAATCCTGCGACAACACTACCTGCAGTGCTTGCCGTGCCACCCATTTCACGCCCTTAGGAACCGCGAGATAGCGGAGGTTATCGAGCGGTACCAAGCGTTGTTCGCCGACATAGCGAAAACCGGCCGCGACTATGTCGATTGAAATCGCGCGGAGATCTATGTTGGAGGCGATGTTGCGCGAGGACCTGGCGGCGGGATGTCTGCCGAGGGGGCCGGGGGGGCGGATTGCTCGTAAACATTACGCAGATCGGCTTGGCATAACGAAGAGCGCGATGTCGTTCTACTCGGAGGTTTTCGACCAATATGATCAACTCGCAGGACGCTTGGACCCGGAAGAAAAGATTATCGCGCATGTGCAGGAACGTTCCAGGGAATTGATCGCAAACGGCGAGCTTGAACTTGTCAACGGGAATGTCTCCCGGACCCAGTTGCTGGGATCGCTCCCAGTCTACGCAACGTCGCTACAACGTAGGCGTCCTCGGCTTAAAAAGACATTTGAGCAATTGGACGCCCATGTCCGCTCAATCGGATATGTGCAGGATGCCTCGCGTGCGCTACTTGCCAAGCTCCAGACGGCGTTGAGCTCCGGTGTCTATGACAACCTCGAAACAGGCAAACTGCACTATCGAGCCCTCCACGCTCATCTGGGAAGCTCCGGGCATAACTTGGCATTTCCTTACGCCCTGCGTCCGTTGATCAAACAACACGAGGCAAGCCTTCGTACTCGTATTGAGAGCGATCCCCTAGTAAGGGTGCGGCATGGAAAGCCTTATTCAATCCGCCCACTCGTTGAATATGGTTGGCCTGAAGAAACGCTCGAATTGCTTCTTGATAGCTTTGTGGCAGCATTCGAGGACAATCAAAAGAGAAAATTCAGTCAGAATTTTAACGCGCTCATTCTTGTTCTGACCCTAATCGCATCGAACCAATCCGCTTTCTGCAGAGATTTGATGCGCTTTATTGTTGATCGAACCCCGAACGCGAGGATCGGTGGTTCTGTCGAACCCTTCGTGTCTTTACTCGAAACCCATCTTTATCGTTCGGATTGGTCTGAATCCAATCGTAACCACTGGATAGATGCATCCAACGCCGTTCTAGCTCTGTGGGATCGCGTTAGCATTCTACCGGTTAGTCAGCGGCTAAAGCGGAGTAAGGAGCGGAGGTCGAGATCGCGACCCACCATCGTTGAACTTTCTTCCAGCTCTGCACTCACGAGGGTAAATGCTGAAGAGCAGCAGGCCAGGCTTGACGGCCTGATGGCTTTTGCAGCCGACAGATTCAACCTTAGTGACGCTGACGTTGCAGCGCATTTCGACAAAGAGGGTGCCGCAGCGTTTTTTGAAACGCTCAGGGTTGAGTTTCCGCGGATACCCGCAGAGATCGCAGATGACCCCGTACAGTCCATACTTTATGTCGTAAACATCCGAGAGGCTGCACTCGTAGAACACTTCGTTGCGGAATTCGAGAAGTGGAGCGCGATTTTCGAACGCGGCCAGGATCTGTGGCGAGACGGCGTCGATCCAGACTCCTATTGGAACGACGACCTTTGGGGCCCCGAAGGACGGAAACTTGTAAGCAGGATTTTTCCGAACGACAAGTCGAGATGGGATTACACACTGGCTAACGTCCTTCGGCTTGTGAAGGAAAAGTTCGGTGGCATTGTTCCTACCTCAACTCATCCAGACCGCAGGATTTGCAGTTTCTTTGTTAAGCGATGCAGATTTCTAGGTGGCAGGGGCTTCTTGATGGCGCATTTGTTCCCTCACAAGAACCTCATCGGCTCAGCGATCTCGTTGTACCTCATTGAATCCGGTGCGAACATCGCCGTCGGTCGGACCTTAAAGCCGATGTGCATCCATGAAAGCGATCAGGTTGGTTATAAAATCGTTATCGGGAACAAGAGTAAGGCGAGGCACAAGCCGATCGTCATATACTTAGAGGACGACGGCGGTGCCGTGACCGCCATGTCGTGGCTCCGGGACAAGCGCTCGCAATTCCTGGATGATGACAAGGGTGTAAGTCGCGACTTCTTCTTTCTTCGGGAAAAGGGAGAGGCGATTCAACCAGTCAGCGAGAATTGGTATTTGGACTGGTTCAAGGATCAAACCGGAAACCTTGAATTTTTTCAATCCCGCAACGTGGTGGCGGTCCCCAGCAGCCTTCGCCCAACCACGATGATGAAAGCGGTGTTGGATCACAACGGGAAGACACGTTACGCGATAACGCTCGCACAACATACCGAGAGTGTTTCGCCGTCATACTATGTCCGTCTTCCAATTCTGTTTCTCCACGAGGAGGAACATCGACACTATTGCAGGATTTTGGAGACGATTTCTCTTCACCGGCTTCCCGATGGCCGCGCGTTCATCGGTGTCAACGAAGCAGAGTATGCGGAACGGTTGGAAGAATTCGAGCCAACTGGATTCGGGACTCGGTGCCGTGACTGCCTCGACCATCCCAGATCACCCGGAAAAACCTGTGAAAGCTTCGATTGTTGGGACTGCGATAACGCAATACTTATAGCCGAGCCTGAGGAAATTGCGCCTCTGATTCAGTGGGGGGAGGCACTTGCTGCCGCCGAAGGCGATTGGATGGCAGACCATCCCGAGCGCTGGCAGACCTACTTTGCAGGATGGCGAGAATTCATCGTCTTCGTCGAGGAAACGATGCAGCAGCCTCATCTGGTTGATATTTGGGACGCCGCCCGTGAGCTTGCCGCCCGGAATATGGCCGATCCCATTTACAGAGCATATCACCCGTGGAGCTAACATGAACTTTCCCCGAAATGTCTCCAGGCCGCAACCTTTTCTACCGCCATACCGGGCAATAGGTGCCTGCTGCCCGGGAGATCGGTCGATCGATACTCCTAGTCACCCTGAGGCGCTGACCGCATGATCGCTATTTTTCGGAAGCCACAACTGCCAGAGTATGTTTTCGACGAGAAAGGCGAGTATTGGCTACTCTCGGACTACGAAGAAAACCGTTGGTGGGTCAGCGAGGATGACAGCGAAGTCACCGCCGAGCTCGATTTCCATTTTCCAATGGCCAATGGTAGATGCCTGACGGAGACTCCACGGCTCTTAGCAGCGGCGAAGGAGCTGACCAGGCTCATACGTAGACGCTCCACTCGCAAAATGTCGGTTAGACAGCACAAGGAGCATCACGGAAACATCCTCGTTTTGCTCCACGCCATTAGTACCTTCCGGATCAGATCCCTCGCGGAGCTTCAGTATCACGAGGTCATGCAATTGATCGGTCGGATGCGTGCCGGGACAGATGGCCTTTTACAAAGCGGACAGCGCATTGATGCGCACCTGGCACAGTTCCATAGCAAGGAGCAACTGCCGACCATTCCGTACGACAAGAATGGGGGGCTGAAGATTGACCGTGTGGCAGTTTTAAACGCATGCCACCTCCCACTGACAGTTCTGACATCTCCGCTGGTTGCTCGTGCTTTTAGGCGCGTCGAAAAAACCTTTGGAATGACGCGACACAAGGTATATTCAAGCGAGTCGAGTGTCGTTGTCACGCAGCCAACGGCCAACAAATTTGCAGTGCTGCTCCGCGCGATGTACCAGTACCGGGGTCAGATGCGATGCGAAGCGCTTCTTTTCGATCCCCTGGTTGGGGAGGAGGCTAACGCGCTCATCCGGACGGGCAAGGCAGTTGAGACGACTCCCATCCCTCCCGAGCATCTGACGTTCGGCTTGCTGGAACGAGCAACTAAGCTCTTGGTCGAGGAGGGAGGTGATATCGTCTCCCGCCATTGCGCGATGTCGAACTCTACCACAAGCGTCCGCGGGCAGGAGTCGTTGCGCTCCAGTCAGACCAGTATTCAACGCCTTTCGCTCGCATGTTTCATCATAATCGCAAGCTTCACAGGGAGACGTCTGTCGGAAATCCTTCTGTTGCTCCGAAACTGTCTTGCAGGCAATGACGGGCGGGGGTGGTGGCTGCAGAGCGTCATCCTCAAGAAGGGGTCACCCCATTACGCCTGGATACCCGTGCCACGACTGGTTGCCCGTTCTATCCAGCTACTCCATCGGGTTGGAACGCATCTGACTGCGGCGACTGAAACAGACCTGTTGTTCAGTTGTCACGATTTTTACCTGGGGCGACAGGTGAAGCTTCGTCCGCACCTCTTCCTGAACAAGTTCGCCGCAGATGAGGGGCTGGCAAACTACAAGACCGAGACAGGAGAGGATGGGGTTTGGCACTGGCAAACCCGCCAGTTCCGACGCTTCTTCGCCGTTATATTTTTGTACAGGTTCGGAGGAAGCCTGGAAGCCCTCAGCCACGCTCTTCGGCATGACAACCTCGATATCACGAGAGGTTACCTTTCCCTTGATGGCAATTTGGCAAGCATCTACCGCGCCGAGGTATACCGGTTTAAGCGGAAGGTCATGTCAGACATCGCAAATGACAACGGCGGCTACTTTGGTCCGGTCGCCAAGCGACTAAAGCGATATTGCGAGCATGTGCGGCGTGTCCTCGCCAAACGAATTACAATCATGACGCCCGACGAAGTCGATCTCATGATCAAATATGCCGACCGCCAGCTAATGGCGATCCGGCCGAAGCCATGGGTTACGTGTACCTGCGCGGACACAATCGAGGCGACAAAGACCGCAAAATGTCACGAGCAGCCCACCAAAACAAAAGTCGGGCCTGCACTCGAGAACGGCGGGCCGAACACGTGCGGCGGCAAAGGCTGTTCCTATGCGCTTATGAACGCAGCCAATCAAAACTATTTGCAGAAGCGAGCGGAAGCAGAGGGCGATCCAGGTGCGGGAGAGCCGAAGAACCTTTTTGAGGTTTTCAAGAGGTTAAATTTCGCAACCGTGGAGCGACTAGCTAATGCGGGAAATGCAAAGAGAATTGGAGGGGGTGAATGAGCGACTATGATAACTACCCGACCGTTGCTGAGCGCGTTGCAATGAAGCTCGCGCTGTTGCGCAAGTGGACAGCGGAAGGAAAAGTGCCTGATGGTTTTTCGTGCCCTTCCAGTCTCGCCAAGGCACGAACCTGGGACGACCCGGAGAACGGAATTTTTTCGATTGGCTCCAAACGCGATTGGAACACGGTGAACTCGCCTCATCGAAGCTCGATCGTGGCAATAGCCAAGTTGATTGGTCCGCTCTCGGTGCGGGCCGCCAAAAAAGCTTCGAAACGCCGTTCCGACAAGATCAGGATCGGTGATTTGGAGGACCTACTGCAGGCCACTGAGGCAGCGCGGGAAGACGCCACGACCCAGTGGCAAGAACTCTCCCAGAAATTGGCCTCAAAAGAGCTGGAACTAACGGCGGCTACGGCTGAGCGTACGTTTCTCAAGAGTCAACTTGACAGCGCCAAGTCAGAAATTCGCGAGCTAAAGCGTCGTGTTTTTAACATACGAGAGGTTTGATAAATGCGGTCATTGTCCAACCAAGCAAAGGGCGCATCCTATCTCAAGCGATTGATTGAACTCCGTGAAGCGTCCGAAGCGGCAGGCACAACCGTGGAGAACGGGTCGCGGGTAAGAAGGTCGTGGCTCGTCACTTCACTTGGTTGCTCTGACGAGCTTATTAGTTCGAACCATAAAATCCGTCGGGCTGTACTCGACTGGGACAACGTGGTTGCGGAGAGGCGACGAATTGCCGTCACAATTGCCGGTGAAATTGCAGATGTCAGGCCCGGAGTGGATGACTCAAACGTTATCGCCATCTCGCGGAAGCCTAAACCGTCGAAACCTCTCCACGGAAAAATTCGATGGAATGTGATCCGAGACGCGGCTGGGAATGAACATAAAGTCCCAATCCTTATCGATGGGACAAAAATCGACGAACATCCGTCGAATTGGTTCAGGTATCTCACAATCGTTAAAGGGTACGACGCCTCGTCCGTCGAGGTCGCCCTGAATGTCTACCGACCATTCAAAGAATTCATTCGCAAACATGGCTTTGATGAGCTCGGAGTGACTGACGAGGTGTTCCTTCTTTGGAAGCATTCTCTGTTGAGCAAGGTCGAACCGAACAGGGTGAATACCTGCCTCTCGACGATCCATTCCTACTACAGGTACCTTGAAGAGACTAGAATTGTCCGGTTTCGAGTCCAAATCTATGAAGCCGACGACCTGCCGACGGAGTTCAAACCTCCATACGTGTTCCCAATCACAAGCAAACGGGTGATCCGAAAATCCGAGCTCGGCATTGAGACGCGTAGCTGGACGACGCCCTACGGAGTTCCGGGCACCACTGCCTCGCGGTCGACGCCTACCAACGAGCATACAAAAAAAGTGCATGCTCGGACAAGGACGCAGAAGCATGGCGTGCGCAACAGCATACTGCTGTCCTTGGCTGAAACCACGGGAGGGCGGATCAGTGAGCTGCTGCAAATCAAGCTATCGCAACTTCCCGACCCAGCTCGTTTGGCGGAGATAATCCAAACAGGTCAGCCGTATCAGGTGTTTGTCAAGAGAAAGCGGCGCGGAAAAAAGGAAATGCCGCTCGTTTTGTCAAAATACGTCCTCATCAGAATTGTGAGTTACGTTGAGAAGGAGCGGAAGGAAATCGTCAAGCGGTTCCCCAAAACTGCAGGAAAAAGCGATTACCTTTTTCTAGGTGATAGGGGTAACGACCTTCTAGCTGATTCCGCTACACATATCGTTCTGGAGTTGTTCTTTGGCATTCTTGCAGAAGCGGGAATACATAGACTGCGCAGTAAATTTGCCGTCGATCGACTCGAAACCTTGATTTCCGGTGCTCTGGAAAAAGGCGTTGACGTCGGTCCGAATTCCAATTGGGTCGAACAATTCCTCCAGATCGTGTCGGAGGAAATGGGGCAGGCGTCTATTCTGTCTTTGAGGCCCTATCTGCCATTGGTGTTCGGACGAAAATTGGCGACGACGCAGGCAGCCCAGCTTCGAGAACAGGAGCAGCGTGCTATTGAGATCGAACGGCTCCTCGCGGATCAAGAACGGCGCATCCAGAGGCAGATGGAGGTATTCCGCCTAATGCCTTCGCTGGAAGAGGCGGCTAGACTTATCGCCGAGAACAACAGGCTTGATGCCAGAGACTGCCTTCTTGGCTTGGCCAACCAGCTCGCCGCTGCAGAAGCTTAGACGTGTTTCTGGATGAGCGAACAGTTCCAATTACCACACTATGGTTGGAGGACAGCCGGAGCGTCGAGAGTAAAGGCCGGCCATGTTCGTGCCTGTGGTTACTGTCAGGAAGAACTTGGACGCTATCAGGTTTATCTCTGCCACGACGCCGTAGCCAACGTCGTGAATGTGGATCGGACGTGCGCGGAGCGGCTCACTGGTGAACCGGATTGGGTTGATCGAGACATCCGGGAGGCTCAATATCTGTGGCGTATAACGGCAACTTGGTCCCGCCGAAAATGGAAAAGGTCTTCAAGAGGGAACGCGTTCATTAACGTGTCGGGCTACAATGTGACGATCTTCGAGAAGGGACGGAGGTTCGGTCTGATGATTCGCAACACTCAGACCAAGCAAAGGCAAGTAGGGCGAATGTTCTATCCGACTGTTGAGGCAGCGAAACGTGGTGCTTTGAACGCAATTCTCTGGGCTCGTACGCGGCTTTGAATAACGGCGGCACGCTGAAGAGGACGGCTTGACTAAGGCGCTTTGAAATCATGGGGATCTTTCCATAATCCAGTTGGAGAAGAGTGGCGTCTCCGATACGGAAGATGTTGTGGGATGCCTTGTGATGTTGATTGACCTGTGAGCAAGCCCGACCTCTGGTCGGGTCCTAGCCGGCCTACGGCCGGGGTGAGGTCAGAAACATGCCAAGGCTATTCTCATATTGCTGTGGAGTGAGCCTATGAATAGCCTTGGCCACGAAGCCTTTCACCAGGACAGATGTACGAGGGTACCGAAATTGCGATTCAAGTGTCATAGCGGAAAACCGTTCAACATCGCTTCCTATGCGCTACTGACGATGATGGTGGCGGAGGTGACCGGGCTGAAGCCTGGCGATTTCGTCCACACGCTGGGCGATGCCCACCTCTATCACAACCATTTCGACCAGGCGAAGCTGCAGCTGGCACGCCGGCCGAAGCCGCTGCCCTTCATGCGCATCAACCCGGATGTGAAGGACATTTTCGGCTTCACCTTCGACGATTTCGAGCTGATCGGCTACGAGGCCGATGCCAGTATCAAAGCGCCGATCGCCGTCTGATCCGGGACATTTCATGGCCAACATCCGCAGGACCATCATCGCCGCCGTTGCCCGCAACGGCATCATCGGCCGCGACGGCGACATGCCCTGGCGGCTTTCGAGCGATCTCAAGCGCTTCAAGGCGCTGACATTGGGCAAGCCTGTCGTGATGGGCCGCAAGACCTACGACTCGATTGGCAAGCCGCTGCCGGGGCGGCCGAACGTCGTCATCTCCAGGCAAGCGACGATAGACCACCCGGATGTGCAGATGGCGCATTCGCTGCCCGAGGCGATGACGGCGGCCGAAAGGCTAGCGCGCGAAACCGGCGTCGACGAGATCTGCATTATCGGCGGCGGGCAGGTCTATACGCAGGCGATCGGCCTTGCCGACCGGATGTGCATCACGCATGTCGAGGCCGATCTCGATGGGGACGCTTCGTTCCCGGCGATCGATCCAGACATCTGGCGGGCAGGGGAGTCTATCGCGGTTCCGGCCGGCGAGAAGGACACCTATCCCACGCGCTTCGTCGTCTATGAACGCCGACACGCCTGAAAATGAACTATTTTCCAATTAAATTGACCAAGTTTCTCACGTTGCGTTGAAAGCCGATGCGGCGATACCTATAACGGTCACCAACGCATCCACCGGTCAGCCCCCACGGTTCCGGATGTGTGGAAGACTTAACGAACAACGAGGTTTTGATGCCCTGGAGCAATCAGAATGGCGGCGGCGGCCCTTGGGGCGGCGGCGGCGGTAATAATCAGGGACCATGGGGCCAGGGGCCGAACCGCCCGCGCGGCGGCAAGGGCGGACCGCCCGACCTGGAAGACATTATCCGGCGCGGACAGGACCAACTGCGCAATATCGTTCCCGGCGGTTTTAACGGCGGCGTGGCGGTGATCGTCGCGGCGATTGTCGCCGTCTTCTGGCTGATCCAGTGCGTCTACGTGGTGCAGCCGGATGAGCGGGGCGTCGAACTGCGGTTCGGCAAACCGAAGGAAGAGATCTCGATGCCCGGCCTGCATTTCCATTTCTGGCCGATGGAAAGCGTCGAGACGGTCAAGGTGACCGTGCAACAGCTGAATATCGGAGCGACCTCGGCATCGTCTTCGAACGGCCTGATGCTTTCAAGCGACAAGAGCGTCATCAATGTGCAGTTCGCCGTCTTCTACACGGTCAGTGACCCGAAGGCCTATCTCTTCAACGTCGAAAATCCGGCAGAGACCCTGCAGCAGGTTTCCGACAGCGCGATGCGCGAGATCGTCGGGCGGCGTCCGGCGCAGGACGCCTTCCGCAGCAATCGCCAGCCGATCGAAGTTGATGTGCTCAACATCCTACAGGACACGATGAACCGCTATGGAGCAGGTGTGACCGTCACCGGCGTGACGATCCAGAACGTGGCGCCGCCGCGGGAAGTCGCCGATGCCTTCGAAGAAGTGCAGCGTGCCGGCCGGGACCGCGACAGCACGATTGAAGAGGCCAATCGCTACACCAACCAGAAACTCGGTCAGGCGCGCGGCGATGCGGCGCGAATCCGTGAAGATGCAGCCGCCTACAAGGACCGTGTCGTGAAGGAAGCGGAAGGCGAAGCGCAGCGCTTCACTGCGATCAATGACGAATATTTCAAGGCGCCGGAGGTGACCCGCAAGCGGTTGTACCTCGAAACGATGGAGCAGGTGCTGAAGAACTCGAAGAAGGTCATCATCGACGAGAAGCAGGGCGTGTTGCCCTATCTGCCGCTCAACGAGCTCGGCAAGCCCGCGCAGCAGGGAGGCTGATCCATGACGTCGAACAGACTTCCCATCATTCTCCTCATCCTCGCCATCGTGCTGGTCGGGCTCTATTCGTCCATCTTCGTGGTGAATGCACGCGAGCAGGCCATCGTCGTCCGCTTCGGGCAGATCCAGACGGTCAAGACCGAACCCGGCATTTATTTCAAGCTGCCTTTCGGCTTCATGGATGCCGACCGCGTTCAACTGGTCGAAAAGCAGGCGCTGAGGCTCGATCTCGACAATATCCGCGTTCAGGTCCAGGACGGCCAGACCTTCGACGTCGATGCTTTCGTGATCTACAACATCTCGGATGTTCGCCGCTTCCGCGAAACGGTATCGGGCGACCGCGAGGCCGCGGAAGCGCGGTTGAGAGCGCAGCTTGATTCATCGCTTCGCCGCGTCTACGGCCTGCGTGACTACAATGCGGCGCTTTCGGAAGAGCGTGTCGCGATGATGCTGGAGATTCGCGACGATCTGCGCACAGATGCCGAAAATCTCGGTCTGCATATCGATGACGTTCGCATCCGCCGCACCGACCTTTCGCCCGAGGTTGCGCCAAACACCTATAATGCCATGCGTTCGGAACGCCTTGCCGAGGCCGAGCGCATCCGTGCCGAGGGCAATGAGGAAGGCCAGCGGCGTCGAGCCGTCGCCGACCGTCAGGTTGTGGAGCTGACCGCAGGGGCGCAACGCGATGCGGAGATCCTTCGAGGCCAGGGCGACGCGGAACGCAACCGCGTCTTCGCCGAAGTCTTCAGCAAGGATCCGGCCTTCTTCGAGTTCTATCGCTCGATGGCGGCCTATTCCTCCGCTCTCTCGTCGCAGGACACGACACTGGTGCTTTCGCCGAATTCGGAATTCTTCCGCTATTTCGACAATGCTGCCGGCACCCTGCAGCCGTCGCCCGCAAATCCGGCCGCACCGGCTGCGGCTGTTCCCGCAGCCCCCGCCCAGCCGGCGAACTGACCGTAACGGATATCAATCGCATGCCCAATCATGGAAGGGCCGGCCCGAGTGCCGGCCCTTTTTTCGCGGGATGCCCTTTTTTTCGTGGGATGATTGAGATGATCCGGCTTTTGCGAGGCCAAGTCACATTGCACGGGGATTTCGCGAAAAGGTGATTTCGCCCTCCATCATTCCGCCTTATGCTGGTGCTCAATGTGCGCATTTACCCCTTATGAGGAAGCTTGATGGCCCCCACGAATCGCTCGCCCTTCAGACGAACGCTCGCGCTTATGGCCAGCGCTGCAATTCTTGCGCATGCCGGCATGAACGGGGTAGCCTTTGCTCAAATCGCGCCTCAGACGACCGCTCCCGGGGTTGTTGCACCTGTTCCGGCTACTCCCGCACCCACGCAGCCCACACCCGCCGCACCACAGCAGACCGCGCCGATCCAGGCTGTCGCGCCCAACAACGGTCCGGCTTCGGTTGCCGATCTCGCCGAGGGACTGCTCGACGCCGTGGTCAACATCTCGACCTCGCAGAATGTGAAGGACGACGAGGGCGCAGGCCCGGCGCCCCGCGCGCCCGACGGCTCGCCGTTCCAGGAATTCTTCAACGATTTCTTCAACAAGCAGCAGGGCAACAAGGGCGGCAACCACAATGTCAGCTCGCTCGGCTCCGGCTTTGTCATTGATCCCACCGGTTATATCGTCACCAACAACCACGTGATCGAAGGCGCCGACGACATCGAGATCAATTTCGCCAATGGTTCGAAGCTCAAGGCGAAGCTGATCGGCACGGATACGAAAACCGATCTTTCGGTCCTGAAGGTCGAGCCGAAGGCGCCGCTGAAATTCGTGAAATTCGGCGATTCCAGCACGATGCGCATTGGCGACTGGGTGATGGCGATCGGCAATCCGTTCGGCTTCGGCGGTTCGGTGACGGTCGGCATCATTTCCGGGCGCGGCCGCAACATCAATGCCGGCCCCTACGACAACTTCATCCAGACGGATGCGGCGATCAACAAGGGCAATTCCGGCGGCCCGCTCTTCAACATGAAGGGTGAGGTGATCGGCATCAACACGGCGATCATTTCGCCGAGCGGCGGCTCGATCGGCATTGGTTTCTCGGTGCCTTCGGAGCTTGCCTCCGGCGTCGTCGACCAGTTGCGTGAATATGGCGAGACGCGGCGCGGCTGGCTCGGCGTGCGTATCCAGCCGGTGACTGACGATATCGCCGACAGCCTCGGGCTCGACAGCGCCAAGGGCGCGCTGGTGGCCGGCGTCATCAAGGGCGGACCGGTCGACGACGGCTCGATCAAGGCGGGCGACGTCATCCTCAAATTCGATGGCAAGACCGTCAGCGAAATGCGCGACCTGCCGCGCGTCGTGGCGGAAAGCACGGTCGGTAAGGAAGTCGACGTGGTGGTGCTGCGCGACGGCAAGGAGCAGACCGTCAAGGTGAAGCTTGGCCGGCTGGAGGACAGCGATCAGGCGGCTGCATCCGGCGATGGTTCGCAGGATGACGGTGTGATCACGCCGGATCCCGGCGAGGACAACGACATGGATCAGCCCGACAGCGGCGATCAGGCCCAGCCCGCACCTGATGCACCCGACCAGCACAAGGGCCAGGTGGCGCCGGATGCGGCCACGCCGAAGAACGTGCTCGGGCTGTCGCTGTCGCTGTTGAGCGCCGAGACGCGCAAGGCTTTCGGCATCGCCGAGAGCGTCGACGGCGTCGTCGTGACAGAGGTGACGCCCGGCTCGGCCTCGGCCGAAAAGGGGCTGAAGCCCGGCGACGTGATCGTCGAGGTGGCGCAGGAGTTCATGAAGTCGCCGGATGCGGTCGCCGCCAAGGTGCAGGCGCTGAAACAGGAAGGCCGCCGCAACGCCCAACTGATGATCGCATCGGCGAATGGCGATCTGCGATTTGTGGCTGTGCCGATGGAATAGGGGAGCTACGGCGGTAGTGAATTAGCCGCCGTAGTCTCCAACTCTCCTCATTCCCTTCCTCGGGCTTTGCCCGAGGGATGTCACAGGAATCCAGTGCGCCCAAGTCCTTGGGCCCAGAAGACTCTTCTCTCCTGACATAAGTCACTCACCGCGCGGACGCGCGGTGAGTGGATTCCTGTGACGAGCACAGGAATGAGGGCGGAGAGAGTGTGCCGGGCGGCCTTTCGAAACGAGGCCTTTGGCGTAGCGGTCCGGAGGTGACAGGCCATTTGCCGGGTTTACGGAGGTTGCCCTTCCGCGCGAGCCACCAGCGATCATCCCCGATTTCAGGAATGTCGCCGGTATCGCCGTCAAGGCGTCACGAAATCCGTCTTCCGGTAGCCCTGGATATAGAGCAGGGCGGTCAAGTCGCTGTGGTTGATGCGCATCTCAGCCTCGGCGGCGACGGCGGGCTTGGCGTGGAGGGCGACGCCGGAGCCGGCGAGGTGCAGCATGCCGAGGTCGTTGGCGCCGTCGCCGACGGCGATCGCTTCTTCCGGCGAAATGCCGAGGCGAGCCGAAATTTCGTTCAGCGCATCGACCTTCGCCTGCTTGCCGAGGATCGGTTCGGCGACGAAGCCAGAGAGAATGCCGCCGTCTTCGAGCAGGGTGTTGGCGCGGTTCTCATCAAAGCCGAGGGTGGCGGCGATGCGGCTGGTGAAGATGGTGAAGCCGCCGGAGACGAGGGCGGTGTAATGGCCTCTCGACTTCATGGTGGCGATCAGCTCCGGGCCGCCCGCAGTCAGTGTGATGCGCTTGGCGATCACTTCGTCGACGACCGATAGCGGCAGCCCCTTCAGCAGGGCGACACGCTCACGCAGGGCAGGCTCGAAGGCGATCTCGCCATTCATGGCGCGGGCGGTGATGGTCGCGACCTTCTCCTTCAGGCCGACTTCGGCAGCCAATTCGTCGATGCATTCCTGGCCGATCATCGTCGAATCCATGTCGGCGATCAGCAGCTTCTTGCGGCGGGTCTCCTGCTCCTGGATGACGAGGTCGATCGGCGCGCTTGCTATGA
Source organism: Rhizobium binxianense (assembly GCF_028994275.1). Classification (NCBI taxonomy): domain Bacteria; kingdom Pseudomonadati; phylum Pseudomonadota; class Alphaproteobacteria; order Hyphomicrobiales; family Rhizobiaceae; genus Rhizobium; species Rhizobium binxianense. Next base: position 2,562,692 of record NZ_CP118713.1, on the reverse strand, counting down.
CAGCAAGGATATTGGCCTCGGCCGCCTGCGCATCCGTGCCGTCGCGCAGCGCGATGTCGCAGGCGATGCCGTCGGCCAGCCAATAGAGGCCGGAAGCCTTGACCGCCCCGGCCGCCTGTTCGGCGATCTTGGGTGACAGCACGGGATTTGACGGATTGGCAACAAGCGTGGCAACGAGGGCCATGATGGAAAACCTTCTGAGCACAGTGAACGCGATCCTGATAACCGGGCCGACCGCCAGCGGCAAGTCCGCGCTCGCCGTCGAATTGGCCAAGCGCCATGGCGGTGCGGTCGTCAACGCCGACAGCATGCAGGTCTACGACACGCTGCGGATACTGACAGCGCGTCCGTCGGAAGAGGAGATGCAGGGCGTGCCGCATCACCTCTACGGCCACGTGCCGGCGGGTACGGCCTATTCCACCGGCGCCTGGCTGCGCGATGTCTCGGTGCTGTTGCCGATGCTCAAGGCTGAAGGGCGGCTGCCGGTCGTCGTCGGCGGCACGGGGCTCTATTTCAAAGCGCTGATCGGCGGCCTCTCCGATATGCCCGAGATACCGGAGGCGCTGCGGGAGGAACTCAGGGCGCGGCTGCTCAAGGAGGGGGCGGACGGGCTCTATGCGGAGCTGACTGAAGCCGATCCCGCCACGGCGGCAAGCCTCAACCGCCAGGACGGACAGCGCATCGTTCGGGCGCTTGAAGTGGTGAAGGCGACGGGGCGGTCGATCGCCGACTTCCAGGGCCGGGCGGGAGCGGTGGCGATCGATGCTGCCGAGGCTCGCAAGATCGTCGTGCTGCCGGACCGGGCGGTGCTCCATCAGCGCATCAACGGGCGTTTCGAAAAGATGCTGCAGCAAGGCGCGGAAGATGAGGTGAGGGCGCTGCTGGCGCGCGACCTGCCGGCCGAGGCGCCTGTGATGAAGGCAATCGGCGTGGCGCAGATCGCGGCCATGCTGAAGGGCGAGATGGAGCGCGACGAGGTGCTGGAGAAGGGCGCTGCGGCGACGCGGCAATATGCCAAACGGCAAATGACCTGGTTCCGCAACCAGATGGACGATAGCTGGGAACGGCTGGTGGTTTAGGCATCAGGCCCGGCGCGGGCTTTCGCTCCAGACATCTGCAAGCTCAGCAGTTTGACGAGTTCGCCGACCGCCGCCTGCAGCTGGTCCGGCAGAAATCCGCCGAAACCCAGCATCAGGCCCGGGCGCGCCGGCTGCGCGGCATACATCGGGGAGATCGCCCGCACGGCGAGGCCGGCCGACAGGGCGCGTGCTGCGAGTTGCAGGTCGTCGACCTCCTCGGGCAGCCACAGAAGAATATGCATGCCCTGGTCGCTCGGCTGAACGTGGCAGCTCTCCGGCAAGGCTCGTTCGAGCGCTGAGAGCAGGACAGCGCGGCGTTCGGCGTAGAGACCGCGGATGCGCCGGATATGCGCTTCGAAATAACCTTCCCGCATATAGGCCGCCAGAACGTGCTGTTCTGTGATTGGCGAATGCCGGTCGAGAATGGCGCGGGCGCCGGCAAAGGCTTCTGCGAGCGGCGGAGGGGCGATGATGTAGCCGAGGCGCAGGGAGGGAAAGAGCACTTTGCTGAAGGTGCCGAGATAGACGACGCGTGACGGACACAACCCTTGCATCGAGGGAAACGGGTGTCCGGCATAACGCAGTTCGCTGTCGTAATCGTCCTCGACGATCCAGGCGCGATTCTGGTCTGCCCAGGCGATCAAGGCATTGCGCCTGGCCATGCTGAGCGGCATGCCGATCGGATATTGATGCGAAGGGGTGACGAATGCGGCGCGCGCCTGCGGACATAGCTCGCGGCCGCGTTCCACGTTCATTCCCTGTGCATCGACCGGCAGGCGGTGCGTCCGGACGCCGAGATCGTCAAGCACGGCGGTCAGGCCGGGATAGGCCGGGTCCTCGGCCCATACCGGATCGTCACGCGAGAGAAGGACCCGGCCCGCCATATAGAGGCCTTGCTGGGTGCCTGATGTGACGATGACCTGTTCCGGCTCGCAATGAACGGCCCGCGCGCGCCTGATGTGATCGGCAATGGCAAGCCTGAGCTCGAGCAGACCCATCGGGTCGTGGTAACCCGAAGGTGCGGCCTGTCGCGACGCGCGCACGCGGTTGCCGAGACGGCGCCAGTTGTCGTCGGGCGCAATGCCACAAGCCGGGACAGCGATGGCGAAGGGAATGGGCGGGTGCGGGGTGAGCGCACGGGCGATGGCGATCAGCCGGGCGGCCTGGGAAGGCAGATCGACAGCATCCGCGCTTGGCGGCACTGCCGCCGCCGGCGGGGGCGCAGGCATTGCGTCGATCAGATCGGCGGCAACACGGGTTCCGGCTCCGACCCGCGCTTCGAGATAGCCTTCAGCGGTCAACTGATCGAATACCTCGACAACGGTGCCGCGCGCGATCTTAAGCGAAGCCGCAAGGCTGCGCGTCGAAGGAAGGCGTTCGCCTGGCCTCAGCTCACTGCAGGCGATTGCGTTCCGCAGGGCCTGCGCAAGCTGGCGGCCGACATTGGCCGTTCGGTCGATCGCGTTCAGCGATGGTATCTCGATGATGCTGCGCCGTTTGGACATCGCAAAATGGTCTATTGAAATTCTTCAAAATGGCGCTTCATGATGGGCCAATTTTCGAGGAAAAGGAAGTGGATCGGCGGCTTCCAGATGGCGCATTCTTCGTCTTCGTCTTCGTCTTCGGGATCGTGCCGTGCGCGGGCGCAAACTTTTGGAAACACGCAAATGCAGGATCTTCTTGTCGTCTATATCGCCTACGCAATCGCTGCAGGCAGTCCCGGACCAAGCAATATGGCGATCATGAACGTGGCGATGCGACAAGGGCGTCGACCGGCGCTCGTCCTTGCTGCCGGGGTCATAACGATGTCGACATGCTGGGGGCTGGTCGCTGTCACCGGCATTTCCACACTCCTGGTCCGCTATGCCCATGCGCTGCTGTTCCTCAAAGTCGCAGGCGGGCTTTACCTCCTCTGGCTCGCCTGGAGGGCGGCCCGCTCGGCAACCGCCCCGGACGGGCCGGCAGGTGAGGTCGTCCGGCCTGCCGCGCAACTCGGCGCGCTCTATCGTCGCGGTATTCTGATGCATCTCGGCAACCCGAAGGCGGTTCTGGCCTGGGTCGCGATCATGTCGCTCGGCCTCAAGCCCGGCGCTTCGCCCGAAATGGCGGTCACGGCGTTCGGCGGCTGCGTGCTTCTCGGGATCTCGATATTTGCCGGCTATGCCGTGCTCTTCTCGACGGCCCCGATGGTGCGCGGCTACGCCCGTGCGCGGCGGTGGATCGAGGGAAGCCTCGCCGTCTTCTTCGCTGGCGCCGGATCGCGCTTGCTGTTCTCACATTGACCGATTTTTCAGGATCGCATCATGTCTGTCGCTTCTCCGTTTCATGGTCTTTCGGCCTTTCCGCCCACGCCCGCCGATAGCGATGGCCGGGTCGACACGGAAGCTCTCGGCCGCCTGCTGGAACGCCTGTGCGATGCAGGTGTCGCGTCGATAGGCCTTCTCGGCAGCACCGGCATCTATGCCTTTCTCACACGTGAGGAACGGCGGCGAGCCATCGAGGCTGCGGTCGAATGCGTTCACGGTCGTATTCCCCTCGTCGTCGGCGTCGGAGCTCTGAGGACAGACCAGGCCCAGAACCTTGCGAGAGACGCCGAGGCCGCTGGCGCCGATGCGTTTCTGCTCGCACCGGTCTCCTATACGCCGCTGACCCAGGAGGAAGCCTACGAACATTTCCTCGCGGTCACCGAGGCGGCGAAGCTGCCACTTTGCATCTATAACAATCCCGGCACGACCCACTTCACCTTCAGCCGGGAGCTTCTGCAGCGCCTGTCCGACATCGAGACGATCAAGGCGGTGAAGATGCCTCTGCCTGTTGACGGCGATCTCGCGGGTGAGCTTGCGGCATTGCGTGAGAAGACCGACCTTGCGATCGGTTACAGCGGCGATTGGGGTGCGGCCGAAGCGCTGCTTGCAGGCGCCGACGCCTGGTACAGCGTCATCGGCGGCTTGTTTCCGCGTGTTACCCTTGCTCTGACTAAGGCTGCGATTGCCGGCGACAGCGGTGAGGCGCAACGGCTCGATACTCTCCTGCAGCCGCTGTGGAAAACGTTCAAGGAGTTCGGAAGCCTTCGCGTGGTCTATGCCCTGGTCGGTCGTCTTTCGCTTGCCCAGGCAGAACTCCCGCGGCCGTTGTTGCCGCTCGGGCCGATGGACCGGCGGCGTGTGCTCAACGCCGTCGAGCCTCTGATCGCGCTGGAGAGCGAGTGGAAAGTTCAATCCTTGTTATAGAGGCTGCTCAGCGGTTTTTTCAGGATGCTTTCGCGCAGCGACGTGCCGGGCTCGCGGCGGGTGATCGCAGGCTGGTCCGTCGGCGATGCCGGTCGGGGAAAGACCGGTTCCTCGCGGCGCATCTCGCGGCGCAGCGCATCCAACCGGGGATCGATCGAGGGGGAGACGCCGGGATCCAGCCGCGGTGTCTGCGGCAGCAGTTCGCGCCGGTAGGATTCGAGCGACGCGGACGACGGTGCAGGCGGCGCGTAGGGCTTGGCGTCCAGATCCTCGTCGGCGGCATCAGCCTCGTCGGAGCTTGTGACGGACGACGCGTAGCTCTGCTGGAAATTCGAGATGTCTGGTCCGACGGTTACCGCCCGCATGCGGGTGACGATCTTGCGCAGGTCGACCGTATCCGGATCTTCCTCGCTGTGTTTGTTATTGGCGCTGCTCGCCTTCGGCAGCAGGTTTTCGTCGACGCGGGAAAAGCGCATGCGCATCGGCACGCTGATCGCCTCGCCGAAAGCGATCGCCTCGCCGTTGCCGATCGAGGAGATGAAGCTCGTCGTCGAGATCGACGAATTCGGGATGGCCGAGCGGATGATTTCCTGGTCGCGGTCATTGGCAAGGCGCATGGCAAACAGCGTCGAACACTGCGACAGGATCGTCTGGTCGAGCTCACCCGGCCGTTGCGTGATGATGCCGAGCGAGACGCCGTATTTGCGGCCCTCCTTGGCGATGCGGGCGATTGCCTGGCGTGTCGGCACGAAGCCGAGGCTCGGATCGGAGGGGATGTAGCGGTGAGCTTCCTCGCAGACGACCAGCATGTGGATGGCGCCGTCGCTCCACAGCGCCACTTCGAAGGCCATGCGGCAGAGCACTGAGGCGACCGAATTGACGACCTCGGAGGGAATGCCGGCAAGCTGGAAGGTGCAGATCGGCCTGCCGTCGCCGGGGATGCGGAAGATCTGCGCGATGGTTTCGGTGATCGTGTCGCTGATCGTGTTGTTGGAGAACATGAAGTGATAGCGCGGATCATTGATCGCGGCGATGAGGCGCATCTTCAGCGATCGCAGGAAGGGCTTTTCCGAGCGGCCTTCCAGGCGGCCGATGCGCTCGTCGATCAGCGCCAGCAGATCGGCCATGCGGTAGGGAACCGGCGTATCGGCAGTGATCGAGCTCTTTTCCGTCGTGCGGCGCACCAGCGAATTGTCGCTGCCGCGGAAGGCGCGCTTGGCCTCCGGCAGGATATCACGCAGCATGTCGAGTTCTTCGGGCACCGGTGGGCGGCCGCGGAAGACGACCTCGGCAAATTCCTCCAGCCGCATCAACCAGAAGGGCAGGTCGAGCGTATCCGTGTCGATGGTGACGGCATGCTTGGGAAAGGCAGCGGCGAATTCGTTGTGCGGATCGAGGATCAGCACGCGCAGCTTCGGGTTCGCCGCGATCGCCTTGTGCAGCAGCAGCGACACGGCCGTCGACTTGCCGACGCCGGTCGAACCGACGACGGCGAAATGCTTGGAGAGCATCGAGGGGATATGGATCGCCGCATCGATGCTTTCGTCCTGCGTCAGCTTGCCGATTACGGCTGTCGTGCCCTCTCCGGCATCGTAGATGCGGATCAGGTCGGCGGCGCGAATGCGGTGGGCGATGGCGCCGAGATAGGGATAGCGTGAGATGCCGGTCGAGAATTCCTCGGTGCCGTCCTCATCGACGCGGACTTCGCCGAGAAGCTCGGTCTCGATCCTGAACGTATTATCCTCGCCTTCGCCCCAGGCATGGCTGCCGGTGTTCATCTGATAGACGAGGGCGACGACGCGATTGCGGCCGACGCTGATCGAAATCAGCCGGCCGACGGACCAGAGTTCGGTGAGATCGGTGCCGCCCTGTTCGGCGACGGCGGCAATCGTCGCCCTGGAGCCGCTGCATGCAACGACGCGGCCGAGAAAGCGATTCCCCGGCGCATGGCCATCGCGGCGATCATGCTCGCCTGCCTTGCCAGACGTGCGCGAGTCGTTGTTGAGCAAAGGGCTACTCCATGCGGTAGCGTATAAGAATAAAGTCGATCCTTTAACAAATCCTTCATCCTATGGATTTTCGGGTGCGCGAGGCTGGGGCAGTTTTTTATTGCGGCATGCGTTGACGCTGCGAAATTTTCTGTCTATCACTTCCGACCATGAAAATCGCAACGGCTCTTATCGTGGTGGGAAAGCGCATGGGCAGGATGGTGTAACCATCCGGCGATAGCCACCCATGCGCTAGATGACAGGCTCCTCCGGGGCCTTTTTTTATGCCCGAAAACAGGGCTTCCGGCCACAAACGCAATCCCAGCATCAAACGGAACAGACAGATGAGCACGGACAATCAGGCGGCAGGCAATCGGATGACAGGAGCGGAGATCGTTCTCAAGGCGCTGAAGGACAATGGCGTCGAACATATCTTCGGCTATCCCGGCGGCGCGGTCCTGCCGATCTATGACGAGATCTTCCAGCAGGACGACATCAAGCACATCCTCGTCCGTCACGAGCAGGGGGCAGGCCATGCGGCCGAAGGCTACGCCCGCTCCACCGGCAAGGTCGGCGTCATGCTGGTCACCTCGGGTCCGGGCGCCACCAATGCGGTCACGCCGCTGCAGGACGCGCTGATGGATTCGATCCCGCTCGTCTGCCTGACCGGCCAGGTTCCGACCTCGCTGATCGGCTCCGACGCCTTCCAGGAATGCGATACGGTCGGCATCACCCGGCCCTGCACCAAGCACAACTGGCTGGTCAAGGATGTCAACGAACTCGCCGCCGTCATTCACGAAGCCTTCCGCATCGCCCAGTCCGGCCGTCCGGGTCCCGTCGTCGTCGATATTCCGAAGGACGTGCAGTTTGCGACCGGCACCTATACGCCGCCCGCCGACTATCCGGTCCAGAAGAGCTACCAGCCGAAGATCCAGGGCGACCTCAACCAGATCCATGCGGCGATCGAGCTGATGGCGAGCGCGCGCCGTCCCGTCATCTATTCCGGCGGCGGCGTCGTCAATTCCGGCCCCGAGGCCTCCAAGCTGCTGCGCGAGCTGGTCGAGCTCACCGATTTCCCGATCACTTCGACGCTGATGGGCCTCGGCGCCTATCCGGCGTCGGGCAAGAACTGGCTGAAGATGCTCGGCATGCACGGCTCCTACGAGGCCAACATGGCGATGCATGACTGCGACGTCATGGTCTGCATCGGCGCCCGCTTCGACGACCGCATCACCGGCCGTCTCAACGCCTTTTCGCCGAACTCGAAAAAGATCCACATCGATATCGATCCGTCTTCGATCAACAAGAACGTCCGTGTCGATATCGGCATCCGCGGCGACGTCGGCCATGTCCTCGAAGACATGGTTCGCCTGTGGCGGGCGCTGCCGAGGAAGCCGGAGAAAAACCGCCTCGAGGATTGGTGGAGCGACATCGCCCGCTGGCGGGCGCGCAACTCCTTCGCCTATACGAAGAACAGCGACGTCATCATGCCGCAATATGCGCTGGAACGGCTGTTTGCGCATACCAAGGACCGCGACACCTACATCACGACCGAGGTCGGGCAGCACCAGATGTGGGCGGCGCAGTTCTTCGGCTTCGAACAGCCGAACCGCTGGATGACCTCGGGCGGCCTCGGCACGATGGGCTACGGCCTGCCGGCAGCACTCGGCGTCCAGATTGCCCATCCCGATAGTCTCGTCATCGATATTGCCGGCGACGCCTCGATCCAGATGTGCATCCAGGAAATGTCGACGGCGATCCAGTACGATGCGCCGATCAAGATCTTCATCATGAACAACCAGTACATGGGCATGGTGCGCCAGTGGCAGCAGTTGCTGCACGGCAACCGCCTGTCGCACTCCTATACTGAGGCGATGCCGGATTTCGTCAAGCTGGCGGAAGCCTATGGCGCGGTCGGGCTGCGTTGCGACAAGCCGGACGAGCTCGACGATGCCATCGTCGAGATGATCGAGGTCAAGAAGCCGGTCATTTTCGATTGCCGCGTCGCCAATCTCGCCAACTGCTTCCCGATGATTCCCTCGGGCAAGGCTCACAACGAAATGCTGCTGCCTGACGAGGCCACTGATGAAGCTGTCGCCAATGCGATTGACGCCAAGGGCCGCGCGCTCGTTTGACATTTTAATTTGCGCATAATCCTTTCTGAAGATCGCTTCCGATTTTCGGGGGGTATGCAGCAGGGAAGAGGAAACTCAAGACCATGAACGCACATCTACAGCCCACGGGCTCCGCCTATTTCATCTCGCCGGAAACGACGGCGGTCGAAAGCCACACGCTTTCGGTTCTCGTCGACAACGAGCCGGGCGTTCTTGCCCGGGTCATCGGCCTGTTTTCCGGGCGCGGCTACAATATCGAGAGCCTGACGGTTTCCGAGACCGAGCACCAGGCGCATCTTTCCCGCATCACCATCGTCACCCGCGGCACGCCACACGTGCTGGAGCAGATCAAGGCCCAGCTCGAGCGCATCGTGCCTGTGCACCGCGTCGTCGATCTCACGGTGCGGGCCCGCGAACTCGGCCAGGACCGTCCGATCGAGCGCGAAGTGGCGCTGGTCAAGGTGATCGGCGAGGGCGAAATGCGCGCCGAGACGCTGCGCCTTGCCGACGCCTTTCATGCCAAGGTGGTGGACGCGACGGTCGGCCACTTCATCCTGGAGATCACCGGCAAGTCTTCGAAGATCGACCAGTTCGTGGCGATCATGAAGCCGCTCGGCCTCATCGAGGTCTGCCGCACTGGTATTGCGGCGATGAACCGTGGCGCGCAGGGGATGTGAGTCTGCCGCTGCTGTCTGGTTGGTGCCGATAGCTGCCCCTCACCCTAACCCAACCGGGGTCGAGCCACTCGTCTCGCCCCCGTCCTTCGGACACCCGTAAACCGGGCGAGGGGACGTGCCATACAAGAGTTCGACAGGGATCAGGAGGGTTGCCACGTGTCCCCTTCGCCCCGCTTGCCGGGAGAAGGTGCCGGCAGGCGGATGAAGGGGCATGGCGTCTGATCACAGCATCTCCAGCGACCTTTTGCCTGTCGGCGGTGGGAAGGCCGCGTCGAGCGCCCTCCAGTCCTCGTCGGTAATGTCGAGCGACACGCAGTCGCGGTTTTCGCGAACGCGCTCGACATTTGATGTCTTCGGTATGACGAAGACGCTGTCGCGTTCCAGCAGGAAGGCGAGCGCCACTTGTGCGGGTGTCGCCTGATTGGCCTTGGCGATGCGAATCAGCTCGGGATGGTGCAGGATGCGGCCCTGTTCGATCGGCGAATAGGCCATGATCGGAATGTTGCGGCTCTGGCACCAGGGCAACAGATCGAATTCGACGCCGCGGCGGGAAAGATTGTAGAGCACCTGGTTGGCGGCGACATTGGCGCCGTCAGGCACGCGGAGCAGTTCCTGCATGTCGTCGGTATCGAAGTTGGAGACGCCCCAGGCGCCGATTTTGCCCGCTGCCTTCAGCGTCTCGAAAGCTTCGACCGTCTCGGCGAGCGGATAGTTGCCGCGCCAGTGCAATAGGTAGAGATCGATGCGGTCGGTACCGAGTCGTTCGAGACTGTTTTCGCAAGCTTCGATCGTGCCTTTTAGGCTGGCGTTCCAGGGATAGACCTTGCTGACGATGAAGACCTCGTCGCGCCGCCCTTTGATCGCCTGACCGACGATCTCCTCGGCGCCGCCGTCGCCATACATTTCGGCGCTGTCGATTAGCGTCATGCCGAGATCGATGCCGGCCTTCAGGCTTTCGATCTCGGCCTTTGCATAGCCGGCATCCTCGCCCATGGCCCAGGTTCCCTGGCCGAGTGCCGGCACTTCCGCGCCGTTCGGGAATTTGACTGTAGGGATCGGATCATCTTGCATGATTTTTTCCATTTTGCAGGAGATTGCGCGGCGTTCTTATCTTTCAAGTGGTCCTGTCACCATGACAATAATGTAATGGCATCAAGATTTTAGGGCAGTTATGCTGACGTAAATAAAGCAGGCCAAGGAAATGCTGACTTTGGAGGTCGCATGCCGCCGGATACGTTTTTAGCTCTCTTTCTCTTCGCCTTCACGACGTCGATCACGCCGGGGCCGAACAATATGATGCTCTTCGCCTCGGGCGTGAATTTCGGCTTCCGCAGGACGATCCCGCATATGCTCGGCATCGGCGCCGGCTTCTTCACGCTGCTCATCGCCGTCGGCCTCGGGCTCGGCGCGCTGCTGCACACCGTGCCCGTGGTCTACACGGCGCTGAAATTCGCCGGCGGCGCCTATCTCGTGTGGATCGCCTGGAAGATTGCCTCCTCGCGTTCTCTCAGCGAAGGCAAGAGCGGCGCAGCGCCGATGTCCTTTCTCGCGGCGGCGGCTTTCCAGTGGGTCAATCCGAAAGCCTGGGTGATGGCGGTCACGGCGATGGCGACCTATACTAATCCTGAACTCTATCTCATCAGCGTGCTGATCGTCGGGCTGGCTTTCGCGATCGTCAACGTGCCGAGCGTTTCGACCTGGGCGGGCTTCGGCTCGGCGCTTCGGGAATGGCTTTCCGATCCGGTGCGGCTGAAAAGGTTCAACATCAGCATGGCTGTGCTTTTGGTGGCGAGTCTCTGGCCGATGCTAAAATAGAGCGATCGCCGGTTTCGTCAGCATCAGCCAGAGAATGCCGACGACAGCGAAAAAGGCTGGAAAGCCGCAGGCGAACCAGATGCGGTAGAGGCTGAAATAGACGGGCGGCAGAGCGCTTCCCGCCATTGTTGCGACGCGAGCGAGATTACGCAGCCGGATCTGGATCCAAACGACCGGCAGCCAGAACAGGCCGGTGACGACATAAAGCAGCAGCGACAGCGCAATCCAGCCTTCCCAAAGATCCCATCCGATCGAGCGGGCGAGCAGTGTGCCAGTCACCGGCTGGAAAATGGCTGCCGTCGCGGTGAAGATCGTATCGGCAATGACGACGGTGCCGGCGACATGGGCAATCAGTCTGGGATCGCGCGTGCGGTGCGCCATCACCATGAAGAAGGCAATGCCGGCGCCGGTGCCGAAGAGCACGGTCGCGCCGATGACATGGGCAAGCAGCGGCCATTCCTCAAGCATCAGCGTTCGTCCTGGGTGGCAAGTGCGGTGAGCGTCAACAGGATGGACGGCAGCACCTTGACGAGGGGCCCGAGCGGATCGAGCCAGAGCACGGGTTCGAGCAGGCTGGCGCCGGCGAGATAGGCGAGCGACACGCCAAGCATGCCGAGAAGGGCGCGTTTCGCCAGGGGACGGACAAGCACGGCGGCGCCGAGCGCGATGTCGATGAGGCAGGTCGCAAGCGTCGTCGTCGTTGCCGCCGCCTCCGGCATGAACGGCAGGAAGTGGGCGGATGTCTTCTCCAGCGACAGCAGCGGGATCAGGCCGGAGAGCAGCCAGAAGGCGGAGAGGCCCGATATGACGAGCGGCTTCAGGAGATAGAGCCGGCCAAACCAGAGATCCTGCACGCCCGAGGGGTTGGCTGCGAGCGTTTCCGCCGCCGATGTGGCGGCAAGCCCGCTTTCTCGTCTGACGCTTCGTATGCCCTCCTGCATGACGGTCATCGCCGTTGAGCGTAGCGGCGAACGCCAGCCGAGCAGGCCCGCCATATCGGCCAGCCGCGTCACGGGCTTTGCAAGCCACGGGGCAAGAGAAAGGACGCGGACGGTCGGCAGGCCCAGCCATTGCCGGTGAAGACGGACGAGATCGGCGAGCGTAAGCACCTCGTCGGCGGCAAGAACGATATCCCCGCGGAGATCGCCTGCGACCGCCCGCGACACGGCTTCCGCCACGTCGTCCACGGAAAGTGTTTCGACCGGGCTTTCGGCATGGACGAGCGGCAGCGCCAGCGGGAAGGCGGCAAGTGCGCGCAAGAGCGACGAGCCGCCATGGGCATTGCGGCCGAGAACGAGGGCGGGGCGCAGGATGAGATGAGGCAGGCCGCTTGCCGCCAGCGCTTCGTCGGCCCGCCGCTTGGTGGCGAGAAAGGGCAGGTCACCTGCCGGGCCCGCCGTCCTTGCCGATATCTGCACGATCAGAGGCTGCGATGAGCGTTTGGCGGCGGTGTAAAGCGCCAGCATCGCCTGGGCCTGGGTGGCCGCCAGATCGTCCGATAGACCGTCCTGCAGGGCGCCGGCACAATTGACGACGACATGCTGGTCCTTGAGGATATCGTCCCAATCCTCAGGTTTCGTCATACGGGAGAGATCGGCCTGGCGCCAGCCGATCGCAGGCTGCTTCAGCCGTGCACGCGCCGGATTGCGCCCGAGGCCGGTCACGGCGTGGCCGTCGGCCACCAGCCGGGCCGCGACGATGGAGCCTATGAAGCCGGTAGCGCCGAGAATCAGGATGTTCATGGCAGGAGATTAGCGGAAAAGTTTGAAGGGGATAGGAGGGCTTGGCGGGCGCGTTGTGTGTGATAGAAAGAGGGGAGAAGTTTGCGCTGCTTTCCACGGGCGATGCTTTGAGAAGGGCGAGGCCTTGCCACGATTCTGCTTCTCCCCAGCGGGGAGAAGATGCCGGAAGGTAGATGAGGGGGCGAGCGGCGAAGCCGTGAGTGCACGAAGCGTAAGCGAAGGGGCAACGATGACGGGCGTGCCGTGCGGCGAGCCGCGGATCTCGCTTACTTTTCCGTCAGAGAGTGTTGAGAGCCGCTTATCTGCCGTACCGGGAGGACATTGCCTTGCACGATCATGACCACCACGACGACGAACATCATCACCATCACGACAACCACTATTCCGACATGCAGGCGCGCGTGAAGGCGCTGGAGACGTTGCTGACGGAGAAGGGCTTGATTGATCCGGCGGCGATCGATGTGATCGTCGAGACCTATGAGACCAAGGTGGGGCCGAGAAACGGCGCGCATGTCGTTGCCAGGGCCTGGAGCGATGCCGATTTCGCCGAGTGGCTGAAGCGCGACGCGACGGCGGCGATATCAAGTCTCGGTTACACCGGCCGGCAGGGCGAACATATGCGCGCCGTCTTCAATACATCTGAGACCCACAATCTCATCGTCTGCACGCTCTGCTCCTGTTATCCCTGGTCGGTGCTCGGGCTGCCGCCGGTCTGGTACAAGGCGCCGGCCTATCGTTCGCGCGCCGTCATCGATCCGCGCGGCGTGCTTGCCGAATTCGGGCTGACGCTGCCCGAGGAGAAGAAGATCCGCGTCTGGGATTCGACGGCGGAGCTGCGTTATCTCGTGATCCCCGAGCGGCCGGCGGGGACAGAAGGGATGGACGAAGCCGCACTTGCCGGGCTCGTCAGCCGCGATGCGATGATCGGCGCGGCGATCGCAGGCAGCTCGAAGATTTCAGCTGCCGGCAGCCCGGAGGCCCTGTCATGAACGGACCGCATGATCTCGGCGGCCAGATGGGCTTCGGGCCTGTCGCGCCCGAAAAGGACGAGCCCTGTTTCCATGCCGAATGGGAAAAGCGGGCGCTCGGCATCACGCTTTCCTGTGGCGCTTTCGGCGCCTGGACGATCGATGAAAGTCGCCACGCGCGTGAGAATATCCCGCCGGCCGATTACCTCGCCGCCAGCTATTACGAGATCTGGATCCGCGGCATCGACAAGCTGCTCGAGCGGCATGGTTTTGCGACGCGCGAGGAACTCTCGTCCGGGCGGAAGCTGCAAGGTGGCGCCGTGCCGAAGCGGGTGCTGAAGGCGGACATGGTGCCTGCCGCTCTGGCAAAGGGTGGGCCTTGCGATCGTCCTGTTGACACCGCGGCGCTCTTCGCGGTCGGCGAACGCGTGAAGACCAAGAATTTCAATCCGGTGACCCATACGCGGCTGCCGCGTTATGCCCGCGCCAAGACCGGCAAGGTCGAGGCGGTGCAGGGTTCGTTTGTCTTTCCCGACGATAATGCGCATGGCAAGGGCGAGAACCCGCAATGGCTCTATACCGTTGTCTTCGACGGCGGCGAGATCTGGGGCGAGGGCGCGGACCCGTCGCTGACGGTCTCCATCGATGCGTGGGAGAGCTATCTTGAGCCTGTGTGAAACCCCCTCGCAGCTCTCGCAATCACCGGGCCTGCCGAAGTCGCCGGCGGGTGATCCCGTCTTCCCGGAACCCTGGGCTGCCGAAGCCTTCGCCATGACAGTGCATCTGCACGAAAAGGGTGTCTTCACCTGGAGCGAATGGGCTGCGGCGCTTTCGACGGCGTTGCACAGGCCTGGCCGGGCCGAAGACGGCAGCGACTATTTCGACTGCTGGGTGGAGGCGCTTTCGGATCTGCTCGTCAGTCGCGGCGTGGCGGATGCCTCCGCCATCCTCGCCCTGCAGAAAAGCTGGCAGCGGGCCGCCGAGGCGACGCCGCATGGCAAGCCGATCGAGCTTGGCAACGATCCGCTGCGCTGATCGCTCACGACGGGAATTGCCGATAGCACTCCTCGGCCACCCCTCGCAGCGTCTCGCGCGAGATTTCGCCGGTGACGGCGTAGCCGAGTTCGCCGTCGATCCAGTAAAAGGTTTCGAGATTGCCCGACGAGGCGAAGCGGAAGCTCGTGGTGCGGTTTTCCCTATTGCGGCCGACCATGACGGTCAGGCGCTCGCCGGACTGGTTTTCGTACATGAACATCGCCCCCGGCCTGCCGTCGACCGGCAGCAGGCGGCCTCCGACCAGCTTGAAGCCGAGCGGCTGCAGGTTCGGGATCTTGAGGTTTTCGATCGCCAGTCGCTTGCCGAGCCAGGTGGCAAGATGCGCCTCCTCATCGGCGAAGACCTCGACGGGGTGGCGGACCTCGGCGGCATAGACGGTGAAGGCGGTCTCGGCCTGCTTCGGCAGGGTTTCGGAGCTGGCAAGCTGCAGCTCCGGCTCTTCCAGAAGTGCGGTGCCATAATGGCCGCTGACGGCGCCGAGCGCGAAGACGAGGAGAGCCGCGGCGGCAACCGCCCAGCCTTTTGCGGTTGGCGAGACCGCGCGCGGGGGCGCGACGAGCAAGGCATCGGTTTCCTTGGCCTTCTCGTAACCGGCAAAAAGGGAGCGGATGCCTGTGTTCTGCGCCTGCCATTCGGCGACCATCTCCGCCTCGTCGGGATTGTCGGCAAGATAAGCCTCGATGCGGGCACGCGCCGATTCCGGCAGCTGGCCGTCGGCATAGGCGTGGAGATCGGCTTCGGTGACGATCGGGTTGGCTTCGTTCATTTCGGTCTCCGAAGCGTAATGACGTTGTCGGCCTTCAGCCGCTCCGTGACGCGCTGGCGGGCGCGCGACAGGCGGGACATGACGGTGCCGATCGGGATATCGAGGGCTGCGGCAACTTCGCCGTAAGTGTATCCCTCAATGACCACGAGCATCAGCACGGCGCGGTGCTCCTCCGAGAGGCTGTTCAGCGCGTCGTCGAGCCGCGCGCGCTCCAGCGGATCGGCCGGCGGTTCGGGTGCGGCGATATCCTCCGCGGCGACGAGTTCAACGAGGCCGTCGCGCGCCTTGGCGCGCCGGCCGTTGCGGTAGAGATTGGTCATGATGGTCAGGACCCAGCCGCGGAGGTTGAGGCCGCGCCATTGGCCGCGGCGCGCCAGCACCTTTTCGACGCAATCCTGGAGCAGGTCCTCGCCATCGGCATCCGAACGCGTCAGGCTGCGCGAATAGCGCCTGAGCGCGGGCAGGAGGGCCAGGATCTGGCCCTCGAAACTTTCGGGTGCGGGTGTTTTCACGCCAGCCGCTCTCTTGTGATCAAGGCTCCTGCGATCAAGGTTTGGCGAGATCCCAGTTGCCGCCGACGCCGTCGCCGGTGATGTCGCCGGACTTCTTGTCCTTGACCCAGTAGTAGAGCGGCATGCCGTTCTTGGCCCATTGCTTCGTGCCATCCTTACGGTCGATGATCGAATATGCACCATCGGCCTTGGCATCGGAAGCCGCCATCAGCGGCGGCCAGTTCTTGGCGCAATCGTCGTTGCAGTTGGAAACGCCCTTGGCATCCTTTTTGAAGGTGTAGAGGGTCATGCCGTTTTCGCCGGCAAGCACCTTGCCCTTGGCGGATTCGACTTCCTTGACGGGAGGGGCGGCGAAAGCAGCGGTCGCGGCGAGGGCGGCTGCCGCTACGACGGACAGGAATTTCACGGATGTCATGATGTCTCTCCTCAGGTTGGGCACGCAATGCTGCGATACCTGAGATGAGACACGGGCGGAGGCGATTTTATTCCCGTCACAGAGAAAGTTTTGTCGCGGCAACGGTGCGTTGCGGCAAGTACACCGATCAGCCCTCATGGCGAGGAGGCCCGCAGGGCCGTCTCGAACCACGAGAGCGGGTGGCGGGGCGCGTGCCTGCTGCATGCAGATTTGCCGGGTCCAGCGCCAGTGGCTAGCCCCGCCCTTCGGGGCGCCTCAGGATGAGGCCGGAGAGAGGACGAGCGCTGATTTTGCAAATCATTTACATCCCCTCGATTTGTGGATATCATATATCCTTAATTTCATTCCCAGAACCAGCCATCATGTGAGTTGCTGAATGATCCTGAAAAGCCAGGTCGAGTGGGCGCTGCACTGCTGTGCCATTCTCGCGGGCCTGCCCGAGGGCAGGTATCTCTCCACCAAGGCGCTCGCAGAGCTTCATGGCCTGCCGAAGGAATATCTTTCCAAGGCGCTGCAGAGCCTTTCGCAAGCGTCGCTCGTCGAGACCACGCTTGGCCCGAGCGGCGGCTACAGGCTTGCGAGGGGGGCTTCGGAGATCAATTTTCTCGACATCGTCGAGGCGGTCGAGGGAAAGGCGCGCAGCTTCACCTGCACGAATATTCGTGAGAACAATCCATGCCGGCCAGCCGGATATTGCGACAGCAAGCCTTGCGCGGTCGCGCGCGTCATGTGGGAAGCCGACGAGGCTTGGCGGAATACGCTGCGGCGCGTCCAGCTTGCGGATCTCGTCGGCACCTTGTCGGAGGAGGTCCCGGCCGACATTTGGCAAAGTACGTTCCAATGGGTCCTCAAGCGCGCCGGCTGATTTCGCCTTTTGGTTTGCGCAATTCCGGACGCAAACCGCTGCACACTTTTTGCTAGGAAGGTCTAGGCCCTGAAGATGGTCCTGATGGTTTTCAGAATGGCGCGCGCGTTGTGGCCGTGTTCCGGGGGCAGGGCGCCGCCGTCGCGGAAGCGCTCGGCGCGACCGGCGAGGTCTTCGGCGATTTCTTCAGCCAGCGCCGGACGCTCATTCAGCAGCGGCGCGAAGGCCTCCTGATTGATTTCATAGGTGATCACAGGGGTCAGAGCCTCCAGGGTGCAGACTTCCTGCATGCCCGCCAGCAGGCCGGTCTCTCCGAAAAAATCACCCGGCGCCAGCCGTCCGCGCTCTTCCTCGCCGTGCCGCGCCGCGATGATGCCGGCCCGCACCATCATCAGTGAGGGAAGCATTTCGCCCTCCCGCACGATGACATCGCCCTTGCGGAATTCTCGCACAGCGGTGGTCTCGGCGAGCTTGCGCTTTTCATCTGATGTCAGCGTCGCAAAGATCGGAATGGCCTCGATCAGCGCAATCGGCGTCACGCTGGGCGGTTGCGCGGTCTCTTCGGACGGCAGATCAGCCGTCAGGATTGTCGCGGACGCCGGAACGGCGATAAGCAGGCCGGCCGATTTGCAGTGGCGATAGACGAGATCCAGCACCTCGTTTCGCGCCGGCACACGCTGGCTGGGGCTCTTCACCTGGAACTGCAGCTCGACCTCAAGCGCGGTGGCATCGAGCCCCTTCAGCGCCACGACCGGCGGCGGCTCGCGCACGATCGAATTGCAGCTTGCAAGCGCCGTTACCATGATGCGCCGGACCGATGCCGGCATCCGCGTCGGGGCGATGCGGATGGTGAGGGTCAAAAGATGGCTCTCGTCCGGCCGGCTGATATTGGTCAGGCCGAGCTTTGCCAGAAAACTGTTCGGCAGGACGACGATATTGTTGGCGCTGGTCAGGATGTGCGCCGCGCGCCAGTTGCTTTCGACGACCCGTCCCTCCGTACCGTCGCTGAGAAGGATCCAGTCGCCGATGACATAGGGCCGGCCGAGGGTCAGCGCGATGCCGGAGAAGACGTCGGCGAGCGTGTTCTGGAGCGCGAGACCGAGAATGATGGCGACCACGCCCGAGGTCGCAACGAGGGTGCCGATCGGCACGCCGAAGACGAAGGCAAGGATCGAGAGCGCCATGCCGATATAGACGACGCCGATGACGAGATCCTGGAGGAGGCGGGCCTCCCGCGGGCTGCCCTCCAGCACCAGATACAGCCTGATGAAACCGATGACGGCCCATGCCAGGTGAACCCACCAGAGCGATTTTGCGAGAACGACGAGTAAGGCCTGCGGATTTTCCGATTGATATCCCTGAAACCGGTGGGGTTCGATGCCGCTGCCGACGAGGATCAGCGTCATCACACCAAAGAACAGGATCTGCACCACCAGTCGCGTCGTCGGCCGCTGGCGGGAAAGCAGATGCCAGACGATGATGCCGGCGAAGCCGACTGTTATGAGCGATATCAGAGGCTTGCCGAAGAACACGTCGTAGATCATCTCTCTTTGTCTCCGGAAGGGGCGGGCGGCACATGATTCAGCATCTCGGCCGCCCGCGCAAGCATCGGAGCTTCGCGCGAACGGCAGCAGTGAACTGTCAGTTCTGGAGCGGATAGGTCAGCTCTTTCTGGTCGGTGTCGACGACGAAGACGGCGAGCAGGCGGGCGGGCTCAGTCTCGCTGCCATTGGCGCTGACGCCATGGCGGTCGCCCGGCATTTCGGAGAAGTTCTCCCCGGCCTTATAGACCTTGACCGGGCCGTCATTGACCTGGCTGCGGATCGACCCTTCGAGCACCGTGGCGTAGATGAAGGCGGAGTCCGGATGGGTGTGGCCTTCGGAGAAGCCGCCGGGTCCGTATTCGACCAGCACGCCCTTGATGCTCTTGCCCGGCACGTTCGGTAGCTCGTGCTGATAGACGAGCGTTACCTTGGCGGACTTGCTGCTGTCGTGGGCGCTGGCGCCGGTGACGGCCAGAAAGGCGAGAGCGGCGGCGACGACTGATTTTCTGATCATGGGAATCTCCATGTTGCTGGGGTGGAGAGGACGCGCTCAAGCCGCCGCGTCCTGAGAGCAAGCCAGTCACTTCGGCTGGGCGGACTTTGCGAACCACTCTTCGAAGGTGATCGATCCGAGCCGTGGGTTGCCGTCGGAGACGAGCGACCGGTCGTTCAGCCTTGCGCCGAAATATCTCGCCTCGACATCGGCCTCGACGGTCCTCGGGTCTTTCATGGCCTTCAGATACCGGGCCACGAGTTCGCTGAGACGAGCCCGTTCCGGGCCTGATATCTCGACCGTCGCGTTGGCAGGCGGTGCGAGCGCCACCTCAGCCATGGCGTCGGCGACGTCGTCGGAGGCGACCGGCTGCACATAGGCCGGCGACAGAATGACCGTCTGGCCGATGGTGCCGGATTGGGCGATACCGTTCAGGAATTCCATGAACTGCGTCGAATGCACGATCGTATAGGGAATGCCCGACGCCTTGATCAGCTTTTCCTGGGCGAGCTTGCCGCGGAAATAGCCGCTCTCCTGCAGGCGCTCGGTGCCGACGACGGAGAGCGCGATATGGTGCTTCACGCCGGCAACTTTTTCGGCGGCGAGAAGATTGCGGCCCGAAGTCTCGAAGAATTCGAGCACCGCCTTGTCCTCGAAGGACGGCGAATTGGCAAGGTCGAGCACGACTTCGGCGCCTGCGAGCGCCTCTGCCAGCCCTTCTCCGGTGATCGTGTTGACGCCGGAGTTGGGCGAGGCGGCAATCACTTCATGGCCGCGCTTGCGCAGGCGTTCGACAGTCTTCGAACCGATGAGGCCGGTTCCGCCGATGACAACGATTTTCATAACAGATCTCCGTTCGCTGCCGGGGTACGGCGGCGTCAAAGTTGAATCTTCTCAATGAATTGCGAGGATCAGTTCAGGCCGGCTTTGTCGAGGCCGTAAGCCTTATCGGCTGAGCCGGGGACGGTCTTGAAGCCGACATTGACGCGGTTCCAGGCGTTGATCGCCATGACGACGAAGGTCAGGTCGGAGATTTCCTTTTCGGAAAGCTGGCCGCGAACCCGTTCGTAGATCTCATCGGGAATGCCGCCTTCGGCCAGCTTTGTCAGGGCTTCCGTCCAGGCAAGGGCGGCACGCTCGCGGGGGATGAACAGGTTCGATTCCCGCCAGATGGCGACGTGATGGAGCCGCAATTCGCTCTCGCCGAAGATCTTCGCCTGCTTCACGTGCATGTCGAGGCAAAAGCCGCATCCGTTGATCTGCGAAGCGCGGATCTCGATGAGGGCCTGAAGCTTGTCGTCGATTACGCTGCTCTTTAACGCCATGCTGAATTCCATGAACTTCTTGAAAAGCTCGGGGGACTGCTGGGCGTAGTTCAATCTCTGGCTCATGTCATCTCTCCTCTAATTAAGGATATTTGATATCCTTATGGATAAAAAATATCCTTAATTGCTGGACTGTAAAGCCCTTCCAGCTTAGTCTGGCTGCATAAAGCCTATGCGCAAAAGTATGAGGGGTGGGGATGGATATCGTTTCGGCATTGCGGACTTTCCTGCGCGTCGTGGAGACGGGTTCGTTTTCGGCAGCGGCGCACGATCTCGAGGTGACGCAGCCGGCGGTCTCGCGGCAGGTCGCCGCCCTCGAAGGCCATTTCAACACGCGCCTCCTGCATCGCACCACGAGCGGCCTGTCGCTGACGGCGGAGGGGGAACGGATGCTGCCGATGGCGCTCCGGATACTCGAAGCGGTGGAGGAACTCGGCGATGCCGCCGGATCGAACGGAGCCACGGCTTCCGGAAAAGTCAGGCTCAGCGTTCCGGCGCCGCTCGGCCTCTATCTCAGCGAAAGGCTCGGTGATCTTCTCGCCTTGCATCCGAAACTCTCGGTGGAACTGCTGTTCAGGGAGCAGAGCTCGGATATGATCGAGGAGCGCCTGGACCTCGAAGTGCGCCTCGGCCCGGTCGCCGACAGCAGCCTTGTCTGCCGGCGGATCGGCTGGACGACCGCCTTCCTCGTCGCATCGCCCGCCTACCTTGCGCGCAAGGCACCGCCGCGGACGCCGAAGGACATCAGGGACCATGAATGCCTCTGTTACAACAGGGCGGGCGAGGCCAATGCATGGTCTTTCTCGAACGGCTCGGAGGATATATCCGTCAGGATCTCGCCGCGGCTGACCGCCTGCAACGCCGTCGCCATTCACAGGGCAGCGCTTGCCGGTGCGGGTCTGGCGGTGCTCTCCCACATCATTGCCGTGCCTGATATCGTCGCCGGCCGGCTGATCCCTGTGATGGAGGATTTCCAGCCGAGCCGCCTGCCGATCACCGTCGTCTATCCCTCGAGGCGCAACATGCCGTTGCGCGTCAAAACGGTTCTGGACTTCTTGAGCGATGCCATCGGACAAGACCCATCGATGGGCACAAGCGGCATGGACCGGCGGTGGGAGCTATGATTGCCCCGCCGAGCGGTTCGCACCCGGGATCTTGCCGTCGTCGGCGATGCCGCATCAGTTTCCGCCTTGCCTAACGCCCGCGAATCCTGCCAAGTCGTGCAATCATGCAATTTGCGCCGCAACAAGACGAAGCCCTCAAGGCTGTTTCGAAATGGCTGAATGAAGGGCGCTCGCCGCTCTTTCGCCTGTTCGGCTATGCCGGAACGGGAAAGACGACGCTTGCCAAGCATTTTGCCGAGAATGTCGACGGCGACGTGCTGTTTGCCGCCTTCACCGGTAAGGCCGCGCAGGTGCTGCGCTCACGCGGCGCCTCCAATGCCAAGACGATCCACTCGCTGATCTACCGGCCGCGCGGCGAGGAGGCGGTGGAGGACGAGGAAACCGGCAAGACGTCGATCGCGCCGATGTTTTCGATCAACCGGCAGAGCCCAGTCGCAAAGGCGGCGCTGATCATCGTCGACGAATGCTCGATGGTCGACGAGGCGCTCGGCAAGGATCTGATGAGCTTCGGCACGCCGATCCTGGTGCTCGGCGATCCCGGCCAGCTGCCCCCGGTCAGCGGCGGCGGTTACTTCACCAATCAGGATCCGGATTACCTGCTCACCGACATTCACCGCCAGGCGCGCGACAATCCGATCATCAAGCTTGCCATGCAGGTGCGCGAAGGCAATGAGGTGATGTATGGCGATTACGGCACGGCCAAGGTGATCTCGAAGAACGAGGTGACGCAGGATCTGGTGATGAAGGCCGACCAAGTGCTCGTCGGCACCAACCGGACGCGCCGCCGCTACAATCAGCGTCTGCGCGAGCTGAAAGGCTTCAATGCCGATTATCCGCAGACCGGCGACAAGCTCGTCTGCCTGCGTAACGACCCGGCCAAGGGCCTGCTCAACGGCTCGCTCTGGCAGGTGATGACCTCGTCGAAGGAAACGACGAAGCCCGGCATCAATCTGCTGGTCCGTCCCGAGGACGACGACATGGACCGCGGCGCGGCCAAGATCAAGCTCCTGAAACAGGCCTTCGAGGATGTCGAAGGCGAGATCCCCTGGAACACCCGCAAACGCTACGACGAATTCGACTACGGCTATGCGCTCACCGTTCACAAGGCGCAGGGCTCGCAATGGAACGACGTCGTGCTGTTTGACGAGAGCTGGGCGTTTCGTGACACGCGGGAGCGCTGGCTCTATACCGCGATCACACGCGCGGCGGAGACGCTGACGATCGTCCGTTAACGATTGGCGCGGAGGCGACGGTGGCGGCCGTCGGAGGTCTGTTCAGGCCTGCACGATGCCGAGCAGAACCGCCTTGGCGATGGCCTGGAAGCGGTTGTTGGCGCGGAATTTCAAGATGATTCCGGCTTCGAGATCCTTGGTCTCGTCATGCTTCAGGTCGAGGGCCCGGGCGATGCGCTGGGTGGAATAGCCTTCCGCCATCAGTTCCAGGCACCGCCGTTCCTGCGGGGTCAGGCTGGCGCTGTCCTGATTGTCGTTCAACGGCGGCTCTTCGATGCTCCCGTCGAAATCCAGGAGGTCGCCGACCTGCTGGAGCTGGCGGTGCAGCGTCGACATTTCGGCGGTCAGCTCGCGTTTGCGCACCTGCAGGGCCTCGCGGAACATCCCCTCGGCTCTTTCCTGCGAATCGGCCTTGCGAAGCTCGTCCATCAGTTCCTGGATGACGGCGATCGGCATGCCTGTCTCGCGGCAGACGGTGATGACCGCCATGCGCATCACATCGTCTTGTCCGTAGACCCGCATCAGGCCGATGCGATTGGCCGAAATCAACCGTTTTTCTTCGTAAAAATGCAGTGTCCTGTGCGTAACGCCAAATGCGTTGGCCATATCGGCAATGGGCACGGGACCGTCTGGCAGATCCGGCGGCAGCGCGGCCGAAGGCAGAAACCGGTATTTCGACCGGGCCTCCGACGCAATACCGGCGGTAGCAAACAGGCGTTTGGAAACGTCTGGCATGAACCCTCCTAGGGCATCGTGTTGCACCTCATGCGGATTTGCCAATTGCTTCCCGGCGCGGCGAGTGGGGTTTTCCTCTAGGCATTCTTATCGTGGGAAAGAAGCAGTACGCGGCCTACGTTTACGCGATACAATGTCCACGTTATGCGTGAACGATCTTTTTTATAAGTGCTAAAAATAATCTCTTTTAAATGGGATAGCAACGTGACGGCATATTTTACGCCGGTTGTTGGGTGTGTTGCAGCAAAACATCTGCTGCGTTGCGGTATCTGCCGGTCGTCTTCAAAGGTGACGGGAATTACTATTTGCGGTACGCGCGGGGTGAATGCCCTGGTCCATCAGCGATCTGCATCGCATCCATCTGCGAATCTCGTTGGCCATCGCACGGCACTTGGCTTAAAAGCAGGGCCTCTCATTTCCGTGACCGATGGATGCCAGCCATGCCCGCCAAGCTCTCCGTGAACCTCAATGCCATCGCCATGCTGCGCAACCGGCGCGATCTGCCCTGGCCGAGCGTCGAAGCGCTTGGACGAGTAGCTCTTGCTTCCGGCGCCAGCGGATTGACGGTGCATCCACGCCCCGACCAGCGGCACATCCGCTTCTCCGACCTGCCTGTGATCCGCAACCTGATCGATGACGAATTCCCCGCAGCCGAATTCAACATCGAGGGTTATCCCACAGAAGAATTCTTCGAGCTCTGCGCCGGCGCGGCCCCTGAGCAGGTGACGTTGGTGCCCGACGATCCCGCCCAGGCGACCTCCGATCACGGCTGGGATTTCCGCAAGCACCGCGCGTTCCTGACCGATGCCGTCGCGCGGCTGAAGAGGATGGGATGCCGGGTCTCACTGTTTGCCGATGGCGATGGCGACGCGGAAGCCGTCGAGATCGCCAAGGCTGTCGGCGCCGACCGGATCGAACTCTACACCGGCCCCTATGGCGGCTGTTACGACGCGCCGGAGCGGGCTGCCCCGATCCTCGAAGCGCTGGGGCAGACGGCGGATGCGGCGCTGGCGATCGGCCTTGCCGTCAACGCCGGCCACGACCTGACGGTGGCAAACCTGCCCGCGCTGGTAAAGCGCATTCCTCATCTGGCCGAAGTCTCGATCGGCCATGGGCTCACCGCCGATGCGCTGGAATATGGTATGGCGGAAACGGTGCGGCGGTTCTGCAGGGCTTGCGGGCAGTAGGTTTGAGGAAGGTCGTCTCCTTCTAGCGTTGGCGGCGGCTAACTTGATGCCCTGCAAGGCTTTCCCGTGCCCAGGAGCGAGGGCGCAGGATTCCTGTGCCCGTGACATCCGACCTGCGGACCGGCCATATTTCCAACACACGAGCATCTCCTAGTTCTTTCAACCGAGGGGCGCTAGGGTGAGAGTTATTACTCGTCAATTTATGTTTGTCGCGGCAGCGTGGGCGTGTTTGCTCTGCTCCGTTGGAATTGGCGTCGCCGATCCCCGGCCGGAAAGATGGGTGGAAAGGTGCGGCGGCGTCTACGCTCTTTGCGGCTATATCGACAGAGCGACGTTAGAGCCGCGGATCGATCGCAAGTTCGAAGTTGCGCTTCCTTTCTCGGAGGGGCTGGCCGCCGTGCGTTCCGAGGGGAAATTCGGCTATATCAATTCGAGTGGCGAGATGGTGATCGCGCCTGCGTTCGACCTTGCCCGCCCATTTCGCAAGGGCCACGCCGAAGTGGTGGTCGGTGACAAGGCAGGAATTATCGATAGAACGGGAAAGTTTCTGCTGTCGCCGAACTATGCGCGTGCCATTCCATTCAGTGCCGGGGCGGCGCTCGTTCGTCCCGGCAAGGCGATCGCGTCGGAATCCTATGGCCTTTTACGCTTTACGGCCCGGGAACTTTTTCTCCAAAGAGACAACCCGCACTATCTGCTCATAGATCTGCCTTCGGGGAAGATCCTGAAGGACGAGCTGGCCATTAAAGAATTCGAATTTGGCACTTTCGTCTGGGCGGCTCAACCGGGAGATAAACGATACGGATTGCTTGCTCCCGACGGGACCTGGAAGATCGAACCTCGCTTCGAATCGGTCGGTGAACTCAGTGGAGGAAGAGCAATTGTCTGTTATGGCGGGTCGGACGGACACCAAGGCCGGTCCAGCCAACGTGACCGGGCCGACGCCACCCAATGCGGCGTGATCGGCCGGGACGGTCAAACTATTCTCTCCCCACAGCAATTTTGGATACAGGGCTATCGAAACGGGTTTTACCGTGTGGCCAAAAACCAGAAAATGGGCGTCCTTGACGAGGCGGGACGGTTGCTAGGCGGGCGTCTGTTTGACGATGCGATACTGCCGGATTATTCCGGTGAGGTAGCCAAGATATTGCTCGACGGTCAGTGGATCGGGCTCAACCGCGCCGGGGATCTGGTGCCGAACCCGGAGGACGGGAAGACGCTGGCGGTATGTCCTTCGGGTATCAAACTCATGCACAACGGCGGCCGCATTCAGGTCGTCGGAGCGGACGAAAGGCCGACGGTTCCGTATCTCTTTGACGACACATACTTGACTTGCGAATTCCCCATATCGGTTCGGTACAATGGAAAATGGGGATTTCTGAAGCAGGACGGCAAACTGCTTGTCGATCCACCGTCATTTCAGACCCAATCTGGTTTCATCGATGGCTATGCCGGCGTCAAGGTTGAGGGCAAATGGGGAATACTGGACAGCAACGGTGTGATGGCCCTCGCTCCCCAATTCGATGAGATGCAGTCCGATTCCGGCGCTTATGCGGTATCGAAGGATGGACGGAAATTTTGGATCGACGCATCAGGACGTGAAGTCTCCGAGCCGCGCCGCCTGGAGGATCGACTATCAAAGCTGCGTTGCGGACCGGACGGCGGACAGCGCGTCTCCAGGAATTCGAACGGAACCCTGCTCTGGGGGATTGCGGACGCCGCCGGAAACATCGTCATTGAGCCGAAATATCGGGCCATCAGCTGCTTCCGGGACGGTCTCGCTTGGGTTCCGTTCGACGATAGACGAGAATGGTGTGCGATCGATCGGAATGAGCGGAAACGCGAGAACGTCGCGTGCGTCAAGAACTGGCCTGATGGCAATGTCGCCGACGCACGAACGGAGACAATGTCCGACGATCCCTATGAAAGCGGTGTGCTCTGGATGCGTGCCGAGCTTGAATACGGGCTTGACCTTAGGGAAAAACCGCCTGGCTTCGTTTCGCAATTCTGAAGGGCGCCTCCTGCCTCTTGCGCTATGGAGCCGCGAGGCGATCGCGTCTCGATCAGCAGCGCTGGAAGGAAGAGTCCCGTGCGCCCAAGGACTTGGGCGCACGGGATTCCTGTGCCTGTCACAGGAATCCAGTCACAGCGCGTCGGCGCCGTGAGTGACTCATCTGACGTGATGAGGGATCCAGAATCGGAGTTTGCTGCATCCCCGCGGCAAACGCAGGGATGCGGCATAAAGGCTCAATGGCCTCCGGCATTGCCTGAAGCCGTCAAAGCAGCCTTGTGCTGCACGAAGAAATCCTTCAGCGGCTGCGGCTGTTTGCCGGTCAGCTTGGTGAAGTCTTCGGTGACGATGTCGAATTTGCCGGCGCGGGTGTTGGCGTCGGCCGAAACCAGCATGTCGGCGACGAAGCCGGGGAGGCCGGCGCCGCGGATGCCCTGGCCGAGCTGCTCGTCATTGACGTCGACCACGTCGAGCGGCCTGCCGGCGACATCCGAGACGATGGCGGCGATCTGCCGGTTGGTCAGCAGCTCGGCGCCGGTCAGCGTATAGGTGGCGCTGTCGGAGATGCCGGAGGCAAGGGCGGCTGCGATCGCCAGCGCGCAGTCGTCGCGCGAAATGGTCGAGATCTTGCCGTCGCCCGTGGCGCTGTACCATTTGCCGCCCTGGAGATTGTGCGGCATGCCGTGCAGGTAATTGTCGTGGTACCAGGCGTCACGGATGATCGTATAGGCGATGCCGCTCGCCTTGATGGCGTCTTCGCTGCCGAGGTGGTCGGGTGCGAAGGTGACGAGCGAATCGTCGGGCGCCGGCATCGAGGTATAGGCGATGTGCTTGACGCCCGCCTTGGCGGCGGCAGCGACGGCGGCCTTGTGCTGGGTGAGGCGTTTGCCGGGAGTATCGAGCGCATCGGTGCTGATGATCAGCAGCCGGTCGACGCCGGCGAAAGCCTTCTCCAGCCCGGCCGCGTCATCGAAATCGGCCTTGCGGGTGACGACACCCTTATTCGCGAGCTCGGCGAGCTTTTCCGGGCTGCGCGTTGCCGCGACGATGTTGCCGGGGGCAACATTATAGGTCTCGATCAGGTGATGGATGACACGCTGGCCGAGCTGTCCGGCCGCGCCGGTCACCAGGATGGTTTCGCTCATACGTCGTTTCCTTCTGCGTTCTGATGGTGGTCTCAAAAAGAGAGTAACACTAGAATAGGAATTGACTTCACGGTGTAAAGGAGGCAGTTTTTTGGCTGTACGTTACCAAAAGGGAACCAGCAGATGAGCGGCGCAGTCGTCAGTCTGAAGAACAGGACGCCGGGGATGCGGCGTGAGATCGATCTCGCCGATCTCGATTTTTCCAATTGCCCGGTCCGGGACATGATGCAGCAGATCGGCGGCAAATGGTCGACACTGCTGCTCGAAGTGCTGGCGGCCGA
The DNA here is from genome assembly GCF_028994275.1 of Rhizobium binxianense. Classification (NCBI taxonomy): domain Bacteria; kingdom Pseudomonadati; phylum Pseudomonadota; class Alphaproteobacteria; order Hyphomicrobiales; family Rhizobiaceae; genus Rhizobium; species Rhizobium binxianense. The sequence continues at coordinate 2,534,388 of NZ_CP118713.1, read as the reverse complement.
GCCCCGCCGCTTTGGCGAGCTGCGGCGCATGCTTCCCGATATTTCGCAGCGCATGCTGACGCAGACGCTGCGCGACCTCCAGAGGGACGGTTATGTCAATCGCGAAGTCTTCCCGACCAAGCCGCCGAGCGTCGAATATTCGATGACCGATCTCGGCCGCTCGCTCTACCAGCCGCTGTCGCAGCTTCTGAACTGGGCGGAAGCGAACCATGAGGCGGTTCGCGCCGCCCGTTCGCGTTTCGATTCCGCCGACAGCTAGCCGTCATTCCGTCGGTCGCGTAAACAGCGCGCGGAACAATTCTTCCGATCCCCGTAAACCTTTGTCGCTGTGGACGACGGCGGTGAGCGGGTGCGCGCGTGCTCACCGTATGTGCGAATTTGTAAACCGGCATTGGGGTTTTTGTATCGGGTCTCAGATTTTACCTTCCTGTCTGCCGCGTCCTTCCGTCAGGAATAAGAGGAAGGCCAGCGCGGGGAAGCAGAAGCCGATCCAGGCCGCCATCGTCCAGCCGCCGGTCGCATAGGCCCAGCCGCCGAGCGCCGAGCCGAGCGCGCCGCCGGCAAAGAAGGTGGCCATGAAAAGGCCGTTCAGCCGGCTGCGGTGTTCCGGGTTCAGGCCATAGATGGCGCGCTGGCCGCAGACGAGATTGGTCGTGACCCCGAAATCGAGCATGATTGCCGCTACCGTCAGAAGGATCAGGGCGATGAGCGAGCCGTCGCCGGCGAAATGACCGATCAGGAAGGAGGCCATGCCGAGCAGCATGGCAATCGTCGAGGCGATCTTCGTCATGCCGCGGTCGGCGAGCCGGCCGGCGATCGGCGAAGCGACGGCGCCGGCGGCACCGGCAAGCGCGAAGAGGGCGATGCCGTTCTGCGTCAGGCCGAAAGCCGGGCTTGCGAGCAGCAGCGGCGTCGTCGTCCAAAACAGGCTGAAGGCACCGAACATGCCGGCCTGATAAAGTGCCCGGCGCTGCAGCACGCGTGAGGTCAGCGCCAGGTGGCCCATGGAAGCGAGCAGCTCGCCGTAGCGCAGCTTTGTCTTCGGCCGGCGGACCGGCAGGTTGGCGCGCAGGACGACGGCGAGCACGATCATCAGCGCTGCGGTGATGTAATAGACCGTATGCCAGGAGGACGCCTCGGCGACGAAGCTTGCGAAGGGGCGGGCGAGCATGATGCCGCAGAGCAGGCCGCTCATGACATTGCCGACGACTTGGCCGCGTGTTGCATCGGGCGCCATGTTGGCGGCGAAGGGAACCAATACCTGAACTGCGACCGAGGAGAGGCCAATGCAGAGCGAGGCGACGAGGAAGGCCGTGGGTGTCGAAGAGAGCGCTGCGCCGATCAGGGCAAGGGCGGAGACTGATATCAGCAGCAATACCAGACGGCGGCTCTCCGTGAGGTCGCCGAGCGGCACGATCAGCAGCAGGCCGAGGCCGTAGCCGATCTGCGTCAGCGTGACGATCAGGCCGGTTGCGGCGGGCGTGAAGCCGAGATCGGCGCTGATCAAGCCGGCGAGAGGCTGGCCGTAATAGAGATTGGCGGCCACCAGCCCGCAGGCGGCGGCGAAAAGGAAGGTGAGCCAGGGAGATAGCGCCCGTGGAATGGCCTTGTCCGGCGTGGTGGCTGAAATGCTCATCAGAAACTCCGGTATGATTGAAAAATTAGTCACAAATCGTTCTGCCGCCGACCACCCGTTTCCCGCGGGGAAATGCACGGCATTTCCCCGCGGGAATATCATGTCACCAGCTTCATCGCGGCTTCGGCAGCCGTCGCCATCTGCTCGCCGCTGCGTCCCGTCTTGCCGATGACGCGCATGCCCTTGGTCAGGCAGAGAAGGGCAAGCGCTACCGCCGACACATCGAGATCCGCCGAAATCGAGCCGTCGGACTGGCCGAGGCGGATGAGGTCGGCGAGAAGCGTCTCGTCGGCCGTAAAGGCGGCAGCGACGCGCGCGGCCGCCTCTTCGTCGAAGAGCGCGAGATCGCCGGCGCTGCCGACAACGAGGCAGCCCTGCCGGCCGATCTGCCCGTGCGAGGAGGAGGCAAAGAAGGTGATCAGCGCATTGAGCTTGTCTCGGCCGGTCTCGACGCCGGCGAGCCTGGCGTCGAGCAAGCCGCGGCGTACCGCGCGGTAGCGATCGAAGACGGCAAGAAAAATGCCGCGCTTGTCACCGAAGGCCTTGTAGACGCTGCCGGCAGCAAGCCCCATAGCTTCAGTGAGTTCGCTGATCGAGGCGGCGTTGTAGCCGCGCTCGGAAAAGACGCGGAGGGCCGCGTCGAGGGCGGCGTCCGCATCGAATTCCCTCGGACGGCCACGGCCCCGGGTCTTCTCTTGACGGTCGAGGGTTGTTGCATTCATGTCCGCCTAATTAGGAAATGATCGTTTCCAAATCAAGCGAAATTTTGCGACGCAGCAAACCAGAGAGTGAGCTCACAAGGTAAGAGCCCAGTTTTGACCGTTGGCCTCCGGACCGAACATTCGATGTCTCCCCTCGGAGACAAGGCGGAATCCTGTTTTGACGTAGATGGCGCGGGCGGTCTCCAGCATGTCGTTCGTCCAGAGCTGGATCTCACTATAGCCCTTCTGACGGCAAAAGCGGATGCATTCGCCGACCAGCAGCTTGCCGAGCCCGAGACCGCGGGCTGATCTGTCGACATAAAGCAGCCGCAGCTTGGCGATGCCGTCGCCGCCATTGGTGATGAGGACCGAGCCGATATTGACCCCGCGGCGTTCGGCGATCCAGCAATATTCCAGGGCAGGATCGAAGTTGGCGAGGAATTTTCCGGCGACCTCGGCGACCAGTGCCTCGAAGCGCAGATCCCAGCCATATTCCTCGGCATAGAAGCGGCCCTGGCTCTGAACGATCCAGCCGATATCACCGGCGCGGTGGGCACGGATGATGGCGGGCGCCGGCTTTGCCGCCGGGTCGAGCAGGGCGCGGATCGTGCCCATAGCGCGGACCGCCGCCTCCGGCTCGCCGGCCGCCAGATCATCGAAACGGGCGGCGATCTGCGCGTTGGCGCGCCGGCCGAGTTCCTCGAATTTCTCTCGTCCCTGGTCGGTGACAATGATGACCTTGCTGCGCAGATCGGCCGGATCGGGACTGGTCTCGATCAGTCCCTCGGCGCGAAAGCGCTTGAGGATGCGACTGAGATAGGCCGGGTCGAGATGAAGGTCGCGGAAAAGGCTCACGGCGCTGATGCCATGATGCGAGCCGATCTCGAAGAGGACGCGGGCATCGGTCAGCGTGAAGGGCGAGTCGAGATAGGCCTTGTTCAGAAGGCCGAGGAAGTTCGTATAGAAGCGGTTGAAATCGCGGGCGGTTTCGATGAGGGCGATGTCGGACATGATGATCTCCAAGGGGAGATCCCTGTCGGTTTGTTGACAAACCCCGCCCTTTGCTCCGCGTCATCCTCGGCCTTGTGCCGAGGATCTGCTGCGCCTGATGCAGATGCTCGGAACAAGCCCGAGCATGACGAAAGAGAAGTTGGCCGCTTTGTCAGTAGGCCGACAAGGATCTTCAGATAGAGACTATGTCGTGTATTTAGTGGACTGAGTCAAATAAATTGTCGGTGCGTATCAGGCCGCTTCCTCTTTCGCCACTTCTTCGGCGCCGAGCGCGAAATCGACCGCCGCGCGCGCATGGATCGCAGTCGTATCGAAGCCCGGCAGCGGCAGGCGGTCGGGATCGAGGATCATGCAGATCTCGGTGCAGCCGAGGATGATGCTGTCGGCGCCGCGATCCACTGCGCGGTCGATGATATCGATCAGCTTTTCGCGCGAGCTGTTGTGCACTCTGCCGGCGCAGAGCTCGTTGAAGATGATGTCGTGCACGGTGGTGCGGTCGGCTGCATCAGGCACCATGATGTCGAGACCGAGGCTCTTCATGCGTTCGGCGTAGAAGCCGTGCTCCATGGTGTAGCGGGTGGCAAGCAGCAGCGGGCGCTTGCTGCCGGCGGCATGCAGCGATTTCGCCGTCTCGTCGATGATATGGATCAGCGGCACGGAAATCCCAGCTGCGACCTCATCGGCGATCAGGTGCATGGTGTTGGTGCAGATCAGGACGCAGCTGGCGCCACCAGCCTCGAGGCGCTTGGCCACGTCGCGGAGGCGGCGCCCGGCCCCATCCCAATCACCCGCCCTCTGAAGAGCGACGATCTCCTCGAAATTGACCGAATGCAGAATGAGCTCCGCTGAGGCGAGGCCGCCCTTGCGGACGCGCACCATCTCGTTGACGAGGCGGTAATAGACCGCCGAACTTTCGAAACTCATGCCGCCGATCAGACCGATCGTTTCCATCTCTTCATGCTCCTCATGCTTCGAGTTTCGAAAATCATGCCGCAAGGGCGGCGCGGCGTGTTTGCATTGTTTGTCCTGTTCGTCGAACGTGTGCTATTATTTTGCGCGATTTGGAGTAATCGCGCAAATCAGGGGCGGAAGGTTCATTTCTCACACATGCTTGATGATCGCGACAGACGCATTCTCGACATGCTGCAGAAGGATGCAGGCATATCCGTGACCGACCTTGCGGAACGCGTGGCGCTTTCGGTGTCGGCCTGCTCACGGCGCATTCAGCGGCTCGAAGAAAGCGGCCATATCGCCCGGCGCATCTTCGTGCTCGACCGGGAGAAAATGGGCGTGCCGACGACGGTCTTCGCTCTCGTCAAGACCGCGCACCATTCCGACGAATGGACGGAAAGCTTCCGCAGGATCATCAGCGATATTCCCGAGATCGTCGAGGCGCACCGGTTGACTGGCAACCACGATTACATCCTGAAGATCGTGCTGCCGCGCGTCGAGCATTACGACGTGATCTATAAAGGGATCGTGCGCAAGCTCGAGCTCTTCGACGTCTCGGCGTCGATCTCGATGGAAGAATTGAAACATGGAATGGCGATACCCGTGGGTTACGCCCGGTAAAATGTCATTTGAAGGGGCATGATAGTATGAGCGATAGCGATATTCGTTGGTCAGGGCGTCCCGGACAAGGATTTCTTTTGACATCGCGGGATTTCCTCCTCGTTCCGTTCTCGCTTCTCTGGGGCGGCTTTGCGATCTTCTGGGAAATTACCGCCATCAGCACGGAAACGCCGGTTTTCACAAAATTATGGGGTATTCCATTCGTGCTCATAGGCCTTTACATAATGGCCGGACGTTTTTTCGTCGATGCCGCTGCGCGGGCGCGGACGGAATATGTGCTGACCAACAGACGCGTGATCACTCGCAGAAGCGGACTCTTTCGACATTTGTCCACCAACCAGCTCGAACTCCTGCCGTCGATCAGTCTTGAAGAAGGCAGCCGCGGCAGGGGTACGATCAAGTTCGGCGAGCCGTCCAATAGGAGGATGAGCGGCTGGACGCCAAGTCTGGCCAACGAACCTCAGCTTCTGGGGATCGAGGATGCGCGACACGTTTACGGCCTCCTGGAAACAGCACGGTCGGATTGCACTAGGAGCCGATAATTTTCAGCGCCATTGATAGGGATTAATTTGTCTCTATACGGAACGTTTTTTGACATATTACGTTCACCTTTGGTTCAGGAGGGGGTAAGATATTTCCCCCACTTGGAGGAGGAGAACAGTCATGAGAAAGCTAACCGTCGCCGCGTTGTGCTTGATCATAGGTGCCCCCGGCATCACGCCGGCTCAAGCGTTTCCGGCCATCAACCCACCCAGGATCGAAGCACCGCAGCCAATAGAGCAAGTGCAATGGCGTGGCCATGGCGGCCACTGGGGTGGCGGCCATGGCGGCCACTGGGGTGGCGGCCATTACCGAGGCGGGCATTACGGCCATCATCACGGAGGATCTGGTTGGGGCTGGGCCTTGGGCGGTCTGGCCGTCGGCACCATCATTGGCGGCGCATTGGCACAACCCTATTACGGCTCGTATTACGGTTCACCCTACGGCTACGGCTCGCCCTACGGCTATTATGGTTCGCCGTATCGCTATTATGGCTCGCCCTACCGCTATTATGGCCGGCCCTATCGCGCCTATGCGTCGTCTGCCTATTATGGAGGGGGGAGCAGCCACGAGAGGTGGTGCTATGCGCGTTATCGGTCGTACAGGGCGTTCGACAATACGTTCCAGCCCTATTACGGACCCCGTCGCCAGTGCGTCGGTCCCTATTGATTTGGCACGTTACGCATATGTCGCTGTGAACTGATCGCCGGCCGGCGACCGTCTTGCGACCGTTCGAATGGCATGCCTGTCACATCCCGACCGAGGCTCGGTCGGGGGAGGTATAACTCTGCCTGACTTCCGCTCCCCACCCTTCGCTGCGCTGGATTGCAGCAATAGCTGATGATCTCGGCGCCCTCGACTGCGATCGGCGCAGGGGAGACATGCCGAAACGGCGGTTGCAACCATTGCGCCGAAGGCCACATTGGCTTTGAGCAAAATGGCGCAAAGGGGTATGTCATGACCGACCATCATGTCGTCGTTGTCGGCGGCGGTTTCGGCGGGCTGCAGCTCGTCAACGGGTTGAAGGGCGCAGGCGCGAAGATCACGCTCGTCGACCGGCGCAATCATCATCTCTTCCAGCCGCTGCTCTATCAGGTGGCGACGACCATTCTTTCCACCTCGGAGATCGCCTGGCCGATCCGCCGCCTCTATGCCGATCGGCCTGATGTGACGGTGCTGCTCGGCGAGGTCACGGGCGTCGACAGCGGCGCGAAGACGGTTTCCTTACGCAACGGCATGACTCTTGGTTACGATACGCTGGTGCTAGCGACCGGGGCGACGCACGCCTATTTCGGACATGACGAATGGGAGCCGGTGGCGCCGGGCCTGAAGACGCTGGAGGACGCGACGACGATCCGCCGGCGCGTGCTGCTCGCCTTCGAAAGGGCGGAGATGGAGAGCGATCCCGCCGTTCGCGATGCGCTCCTGACCTTCACCATCGTCGGCGCCGGGCCGACCGGCGTTGAGCTTGCCGGCATCATCGCCGAGCTTGCGCATTTCACGCTGCCCAAGGAATTCCGCAACATCGACACGCGCAAGACCCGCGTCGTACTGGCCGAGGCCGGCCCGCGCGTGCTGCCGACCTTCGCCGAGGAACTTTCGGCTTATGCGCAGAAGGCGCTGGAGAAACTCGGGGTCGAAATCCATCTCGGCAAACCGGTGACGGACTGCAATGCGGACGGCGTGAAGATCGGCGAAACCTTCGTTGCCAGCCGGACGATCGTCTGGGCCGCCGGCGTCACTGCCTCGCCCGCGGCGCGCTGGCTTGGCGTGCCGGCCGACCGCGCAGGGCGCGTCGTCGTCGAAAAGGATTTGAGCGCGCCCGGCCTGCCCGATGTCTTCGTCATCGGCGACACCGCATCGGTCATGCGCGAGGACGGCAAGCCGGTGCCGGGCATCGCACCGGCAGCCAAGCAACAGGGCGGCCACGTCGCCAAGGTCATCCACGCCCGCCTGTCCGGCAAGCCAGCGCCCGCACCCTTCCGCTACCGGCACCAAGGGAGCCTCGCGACGATCGGCCAGAGTGCCGCGATCATCGATTTCGGCCGGATCAAGCTGAAGGGGTGGATCGCCTGGTGGATCTGGGGCCTTGCCCATATTTACTTCCTCATCGGCACTCGCTCCCGTTTCTCCGTCGCCTGGAGCTGGCTGTGGATCTATCTGAGCGGCCAGCATAGCGCCCGGCTGATCACCCAGCGGGAGACGATGCGGGACGAGGGGTAGATGCTACGGTGCGCACGGCGATCCTGCCGCCTTGTAAGCGCGTGCCGGGAATGCGATGTATCTCCGGGGCTCCGGTATGCAGCACGCACGCAACCACCCGCCCTCGTGGTTCGAGGCGGCCCTGCGGGCCTCCTCACCATGAGGGCTGATCGTTGTGCCCTGGGGCGCACACGCTGACGACCGGAGCTCGGAGTAGGGACGCCTACGCTTGACACCTCTTCCCACATCGCCTTAGCATCCCGCCCGCGTCTCCCAACCACCACCGCGGGTTACGCATCCAGCCGTATCAACGGATAGGGGTTCCAATGCGCCGATTCACTTCTCACGAAAATCACATCCGAAATTCTGAGAAGTTGGTGGTTCATGCGCACTTTGAATCTGGGCATCCTCGCCCATGTGGATGCAGGCAAGACTAGCCTTACCGAAAGACTGCTTTTTAACGCCGGCGTCATCGACAAGCTCGGCAGCGTCGATAGCGGCAATACACAGACGGACACGCTCGAACTCGAACGGCAACGCGGCATCACGATCAGGGCCGCGGTGGTGTCCTTTGCCATCGGCGACAGGATCGTCAATCTCATCGACACGCCCGGTCATCCGGATTTCATCGCCGAAGTCGAGCGGGTGCTGGGATTGCTGGACGCCGCCGTCGTCGTCGTGTCGGCGGTCGAAGGCGTGCAGGCCCAGACGCGCGTGTTGGTACGGGCGCTGCGGCGGCTCGGCGTTCCCTTCGTCTTCTTCGTCAACAAGGTCGATCGTCCCGGGGCGCGGTATCCGGAGGTGCTGGCGGCGCTTGCCGCCCAATTGCCGGTTCGTCCCATAGCCATGTCGTCCGTCATCGATGCCGGCAGCAAGCTTGTCCGGGTGGAGGCGCTCCGTCCGGAATGCGAGCCGCTTTTTTCGGCGCTCTGTGAGGCGCTCGGGGAAAACGACGAGGCGTTGCTCGACGACTACGTGCTCGCGCCTGATCGGCTCACCGCGGGAAGGCTCCGACGCTGCCTCGCCGATCAAATGGCAAGCGGCGTGGTACATCCCGTCTTCGCAGGAGCGGCCATGACCGGTGCCGGCGTGCCTGAGCTGACCGCGGCCATCGCGACGCTATTGCCTGAACGGCGGCTCGACCCGGACGGGCCGATTGCCGGAAAAATCTTCAAGATCGAGCGCGGCTGGGGCGGGGAAAAGCTATGCTATCTTTCCCTGACATCGGGCACGGTGCGGCTCCGGCAGTATCTGGATCTGCCGAAGGGCCCGGAAAGAATAACCGCGATCCAGATCTTCGAGGCCGGCCGCCGTCATGGGGCCGAGAGCCTGCGCGCCGGGCAGATCGCGTGCGTCAGCGGCCTCGCCGGCGCCCGTATCGGCGACGCGGTGGGCGGAGATCCCGCAGGCGAGCGGCCTCACTTCGCGCCGCCGACGCTCGAAACCCGCGTCCTTGCCCGGCGGCCTTCCGACAAGTCGGCGCTCTGGCTGGCGCTGAACCAGATGGCCGAACAGGATCCCCTGATCAATCTGCGCCGCAACGAGAATGCGGACGAGGTCTTCGTGTCGCTCTATGGCGAGGTGCAGAAGGAGGTTATCCAATCGACCCTGCTGACCGATTTCGGCCTTGAGGCAGGCTTCGAGGAAAGCACGGTCATCCTGGTAGAGAGGCTTGTGGCAGCTGGAACCGGCTTGCAGGTTCTCTTCAAGGAGCCCAATCCCTTTCTCGCGACCATCGGCCTGCGCGTCGAACCGCGTCCTCACGGAGCGGGCAACAGCTTCGCGCTCGAAGTGGATGTCGGCCAGATGCCCGTCGCCTTCTATCGAGCGGTCGAGGAAACCGTGTTCGAAACGCTGAAGCAGGGGATTTTCGGCTGGCAGGTCATCGATTGCCACGTGGCGATGACGGCGGCCCGCCACAGTTCACCCGCAAGCACCGCCGCCGATTTTCGGCAGCTGACGCCATGGGTGCTGGCAACGGCGCTATCGGCTGCGGGGACCGTCCTCTGTGAGCCGATCGACCGCTTTCATCTCGAAACGCCGGCGGAAGGTTTGAGTGGCGTGGTCACCTTGCTTGCAAAATCCGCAGCTACGATGACGGATTCGGTGATTGCCGATGGAGTCGCCCGGCTCGAAGGAACCATGGCGTCTCAGATGGTCCGCGGCGCCCAGCAGCAATTGCCGGGCCTGACGAGCGGGGCGGGGACGATGGAAACCTCCTTCGATCACTACGCCCCGATCGCCGGCCCGCCGCGCTTGCGTGGGCGCTCCAGCCCCGATCCGTTCAATGCGGAATATCTGCTGCGCCTGCGGGGGAGTGGTTGAGGTGTCTTGCGAAACGGCTGCGCCTCCTGAGGCTCAAGAGAGCCTCATGTTGGCGTATCCAGGCCGGAGGCCGGAGCCTCGAAGCACGGGGCGGACGCTCCGACGTGGCGGGCGGGAGCGGCGTTCGCGGGGGATGCTTCGAGGCTCCGCTCTATCGGGCGGCGCACCTCAGCATGAGGACGTATGGAAAATGCCGGTATCAAAAAAGCGGCCCCCGAGGGAGCCGCCCGTCGTTGCTCAGGCTGCTAGTGAGGCGATGTCGATGACGAAACGGTAGCGGACGTCGCTTTTCAGGACGCGTTCATAGGCTTCGTTGACCTGCTGGATGTTGATCTTCTCAATCTCGGAGACAATGTTGTGCTTGCCGCAGAAATCCAGCATTTCCTGCGTTTCCTTGATCGAGCCGATCATCGAGCCGGAGATGCTCTTGCGGCCGGGGATAATCGAGAAGGCATGAACCGGGATCGGGTTCTCCGGCGCGCCGACGACCACGAAGGAGCCATCCACCTTCAGCAGGCCGAGATAGGCGTTCCAGTCGATCTCGGCGCTGACGGTGCAGATGATCAGGTCGAAGGTGCCGGCGAGCTTCTTGAAGGTTTCCGGATCGTTGGTGGCGTAATATTCCTTGGCGCCGAGCTTCAGCCCGTCTTCCTTCTTGGAAAGGCTCTGGGAGAGAACGGTGATGTCGGCGCCCATGGCGGAACCAAGCTTGACGCCCATGTGGCCGAGGCCGCCCATGCCGACGATCGCAACTTTCTTGCCGGGGCCGGCATTCCAGTGGCGCAGCGGCGAATAGAGCGTGATGCCGGCGCAGAGCAGCGGCGCGGAGGCGTCGAGCGGAAGATTGTCCGGGATGGACATGACATAGCCTTCCCTGACGACGATCGAGTCGGAATAGCCGCCCTGAGTGCGTGTCTTGCCGTCGGCTTCGAAGTCATTGTAGGTGCCGCTGAGCCCCGGCATGTACTGTTCGCGATCGAGGTCGCGCTCGGCGCAGCCGATGCAGGAATCGACAAAGCAGCCGACGCCGACGCGGTCGCCGACCTTGAACTTGGTCACGGCGGAACCGACGGCCGAGACGATGCCGGCGATCTCATGGCCCGGCACGATCGGATAGACGGCGTTCTTCCATTCGTTGCGGACGGTGTGGATGTCGGAATGGCAGATGCCGGCGAACTTGATGTCGATGACGACATCATCGGGGTTCGGGTTGCGGCGTTCGAAGGTGAAAGGGGTCAGCGGCTTGGAAGCGTCGGTTGCGGCGTAGCCTCTTGCAATAGGCATAGGAACCTTCCTTTTCGTTTTCGGGAGGGGGTTGAACGGGATGGCGGACTATTGCCCGGAACTGCGTGAGTGGGTTAGAGCGATCCTCTCAGCTTTTTGCACGATCCTGCAAAAGTGAGGCGCCGGCCTGTTTGCGAAATGGCGAAGGCACTCTAGATAGAGGCGGTATCACCGGCGTCAGCCAGTTGACAGAAAGAGTTGCCGCATGACCTTGCCTTTCAGCCCCTATCAGGAAATCGTCGACATCGCGCTGCGCTTTGCGCCTGGGGACGGCGAGTTCTCGACTGCTATCGGCAATCTTCACGTCAGCCGTCGGTCCAAGCCGAGCGATCCGCTGCACAGCAGCTACCGGCCCTGTTTTGCCTTTGTGCTGCAGGGGGCCAAGAGCCTGCGCCTCGGCACCGAACTTATCAGCTACGGCACCGGGGACTATCTGCTGACCTCGCTCGACTTGCCGGTCGCCTGGCAAGTCACCGAGGCAAGCCCTGAAGTGCCGCACATTTGCCTGGGACTGGCAATCGATTCCGAAAAGCTGCTGGAGCTTTTGAGTCGCATCGATATTCCGCGCCCGGCCGCCCATACCGATGGGCAGCGCGGGATGGTGGTGAACGTCGCGCCGCCGGAGCTGCTGGATGCGGCCGTCCGTCTGTTGCGCTTGCTCGATCGTCCGGGCGACATTCCTGCCATGGCGCCGCTAATCGAGCAGGAAATCCTCTACCGGGTGCTGACCGGGCCGGATGGCGCGCGGCTGATCAACATTGCCACGGCAGACAGCCACAGCAACAGGGTCGCCCGCGCGGTGGCATGGCTGAAGGAGAACTTCGCGCGGCCGCTGCGGATCGAGGATCTTGCCGACCGCGTCAGCATGAGCGTGTCGTCCTTCCATCATCACTTCAAGTCGGTTACGGCGATGACGCCCGTGCAATATCAGAAGCAGCTTCGCCTGCACGAGGCACGCCGTCTGATGCTCGTCGAGCGCCTCGATGCCGGCACCGCCGGCCACCGTGTCGGTTATCAAAGCCCGTCGCAGTTCAGCCGCGAATACAGCCGCCTCTACGGCGCCTCGCCGGCGCGCGATGTCGACGGGGCGCGTGAGGTCATGGCGGCGGAATAAGCCGGGCGCCGCGCGTTTGACGGGACACTCAGCCGGGGAATTTCAGCGCCTTGTCGGCACGGCATTGGGCGAGTTTTAGCTGGCGGAAGGAGAGGATTTTGGTGATGCGCTCGTTCCCATCCGTCTCCACGCTCATGCAGGCACAGGCATAGCCGTAATTGCCGTTGGTTTTGACGTAATCGTGCTCGGAGATGTCGGGGATCAGTTCCATGCCTTCGACCGCGTCGGCATCGTCGCCCTGGGTCATGATCGTCCAGGTGTTCTCCGCATCCTCCAGCCACCAGTTGGCGGGCGTCGGATTCTCGATCCAGCCGCAACGGGTCTCGGCGGCCTGCGCATTTGCCACGATGGCAAGGGCCGCGGTCACGACCGCCACGGCTATCTGATATTTCATTGGTTTTTCCTCGTCGCCAAATTCAGTTGTTGATCGCGGTGATCGCCCAATGGCTCGCTTCGCAGGCGCTATCCTCGCAGATTGCGCCCATCCAGAGGGCGCCGTTCGCGAGCATGATACCGTCGCTGTTGACGAAGAGATCCTGGTATTGCTGGCGGCCGACGGCGCGGCGCGTTTCCGGCGTCACCAGATCGTCGAAATTGTCGACGAAATCTTCCGCATTCTCCACATCATAGGTCTCGCCGTTGGCCTTGACGGTCAGCGGATACTCGGCAAGGTCGGCGATGGCCCCGGCATCGCCGGAGCGCATCGCTTGAACGAGCTGGCGCAGGGGCCGGTCGAAACCCGCGGCGTCGCCGTGCAGCTCCTCGATCCTGCTGTAGACGTCGCTATCCCGCGCGAAGGAGCCGGAGGCGGCGAGGAGTGTTGCCCCGAGCAGGAGAAGGGTAGGCAGGCGCGACATGGAAGGCTCCCGGCAAATGGCGTGGCGCGACATTATGTAATCGCCCGGAGCGCGCCTATCCAATTCTGGTGTCTCACTGCGCTTTCCCGTATAAAAATATGTCGGGACCTTCTTGACGGCCTGACCGGTTTATCGCATAAACCTCACGAACCGTACCGTACGGTACTTATCTGGGAGCCGTGACCGTGTCCGTCGATACCGCAGAGCCGAGCGAATTTTCGCCGCGCCAGAACGCCGTTCTGGAGCAGGCGCTGCGGTTGCTCGTCGATGGAGGGGAGAAGGCGCTGACGACCTCGGGTGTGGCGCGCGCCGCCAATTGCTCGAAGGAAAGCCTTTACAAGTGGTTCGGCGATCGCGACGGACTGCTGTCGGCGATGATTGCCTATCAGGCGAGCAAGGTGCGGACCTTCGAACGCAACGGCGAGCGCCTGACGGCGGCGAGCCTGCACGACCATGTCGTCATTTTCGCGCGCGACCTGCTGGAGGTTCTGGCCGGCGACGTCTCGCTGGCGCTGAACCGGCTGGCGATCGGCCAATCGAACCGCGACGGCTCGAAGCTCGGCAAGCTGCTGCTCGAGCGCGGCCGCCGCCAGATCGACCGGCGCGCCATGGCGTTGATCGATGCCGGAAAGAGGGCAGGACTGCTGCGTTTTTCCGACGCCGACGAGGCCTATCACACGCTTTACGGCCTTGTTGTTTCCGATCTGCATGTGCGCATGCTGCTCGGCGAACCCGGCCTCAAGGATACCGCACGCCAGGCGGAGAGGGCGGTCACCGCCTTCCTCCGGCTCTACGGCACGGACAAGGTTCTGGCGGAGATGCCGGTTCTCGGCTGATTTCGCCTTAATGACAGTCAACACGACAAGCACAAGGGAAGGAACTTCAAATGCGCGTCTATTACGATCGTGATGCCGATCTCAATCTCATCAAGGCCAAGAAGGTCGCCATCATCGGTTACGGTTCGCAGGGCCGTGCCCATGCGCTGAACCTCAAGGATAGCGGCGCCGGCAACGTCGTCATCGCGCTGAAGGCCGGCTCGCCCACGATCAAGAAGGCTGAAGCCGACGGCTTCCAGGTCAAGACGGTTGCCGAAGCTGCCGGCTGGGCCGACCTGATGATGATGGCGACCCCGGACGAACTGCAGGCCGACATCTATAAGGCCGACATCGCTCCGAACATTCGTGACGGCGCTGCGATCGCCTTCGCACACGGCCTCAACGTTCACTTCGGCCTGATCGAGCCGAAGGCGACCGTCGATGTCGTCATGATCGCCCCGAAGGGCCCGGGCCACACGGTTCGCGGCGAATACCAGAAGGGCGGCGGCGTTCCCTGCCTCGTTGCCGTTCACCAGAACGCTTCCGGCAATGCGCTTGAACTCGCTCTCTCCTACGCCTGCGGCGTCGGCGGCGGCCGTTCGGGCATCATCGAAACCAACTTCCGCGAAGAGTGCGAAACCGACCTCTTCGGCGAACAGGTCGTTCTCTGCGGCGGTCTCGTCGAACTCATCCGCGCCGGTTTCGAAACGCTTACCGAAGCCGGTTATGCGCCTGAGATGGCCTATTTCGAGTGCCTGCACGAAGTGAAGCTGATCGTCGACCTGATCTATGAAGGCGGCATCGCCAACATGAACTACTCGATCTCGAACACGGCCGAGTGGGGCGAATATGTCTCCGGTCCGCGCATCATCACTGCCGAGACCAAGGCCGAGATGAAGCGTGTCCTCAAGGACATCCAGACCGGCAAGTTCACTTCCGACTGGATGCAGGAATACCGCGCCGGCGGTGCACGCTTCAAGGGCATCCGTCGCTTGAACGACAGCCACCAGATCGAGGAAGTCGGCACGAAGCTCCGCGCCATGATGCCTTGGATCGGCAAGAACAAGCTGGTCGACAAGTCCGTCAACTAAGCGGTTTCCAGGCAGTTCGTATTGAAGGCCGGGGTGAAAGCTCCGGCCTTTATCGTTGCGCGCCGATGGTGAGCCAGCGGGTCGGTTTGCGGTCATATCCGCCGCCGTCATATTGGCGTATGGCGATATTCCGCCAGCCGCCTTTCGTCAAAAGCTCAGACAGCCATTCGGCGGAGGGATAGTTGTAGTAACGCCCGAAGCCGTCATGGCCCTCTGCTTCCCCGGCCTTGAAGCTCGCGTGAAGGAGGCCGCCGGGGCGCAGGGCGCGGCGGATGCGGGCGAAGACGTCGGGCAGCTCAGGCCTCGGGACGTGGAGAAGGCTCGCATGCGCCCAGATGCCGTCGAAGGCGCTGTCGGCGTCGAGCTCTTGGAACAACATGACCCTGACCGGCCTGCCGATCAGCCGTTCCGCCTGTCTTGCCAGCTCGGCCGAGCCATCGGTCGGCGTCACGTCGAAACCCTGCGACAGCATGTAGGCGCTGTCCTGCCCGCCGCCGCAGCCAAGTTCGAGGATTGCGGCACCCGGCGTAAGACCGGCGAGGAAGGCTTCGAGCTGTTGCTTTGGCAGGCTGCGCGCCCGGTTGGCGTATGTCTCGGCGTTTTCCGCGTAAAAGGCTGAGGTCGTGTCACGAGGCATGCGGGTCGGCCGTTCGGGGGCGTCGGTTGGATTGGAGATGTCTTTCGGGAAGCCGGTCGGCGCCGATGATGTCGATGACGAGGATGCCGTCGGGTATTTCGCGGTAGAACGCAACATGGCGCATGTGGAGGAGGCGGCGAAGACCGGCGCCGAGTTCGTCGCACTCGTCTCCCATGGAGGGCACGCGCGAAAGAAGCACGAAAATCCTGTCCCAATCGAGAAGATAGGCATCCGCCTGCGCCTCACCGAAATGGAGGCTGGCATATTCGTCAATGCCTGACAGCACGGCGTCCGCGGTTCGGGTCAGCCTATAGGTGGTGGTCACGCAGTTTCGCCTTCGTTTCCAACAGGATGTCGGCAATTCGTCGGTCGCTGATGCCGCTCTCCTCAGCCAGCCTCAGAATCTCACGTATTTCGTCGTCATCAAGCTTGCGATGGTCCTGGTCCTTCAGGATGAGTTCCGTCAGATATGTGCTGGCACTCTCGTATCTGCCGCTTGCGACACGACGCGCGACGTAATCCGCCAGATTATCCGGAAGCGAGATCGTCATTTTCGCCATTGAATTTGCTGCCGAGTGTCCATGCCGGCTTTCAGCTGTTCCTGATGCCAGATTACCATTCCCTCGACTGTGATAGAAGCGTTAACCGCCACCGTCGAGCACTTGGGTCACATGAAGGTGAGTCTTTTTTATCGATATGGATGACGCGCTCGAGGCCCATGAAATGGGCATCGCATGTCAGGATATCGGCTTTGTGGCGCTCGGCCGTCGCATAGATGATCGCGTCGGCGGTGGCGAGCTTCAAGGCTGCGGATATTTCGGCGGCGCGGCGGGCGAGAACCGTGTCGAGGGGCGCCCACCATGTCGGTGTGGACGCCGCCGGTTACGTGGAAGGTCCGGAGGTCAGGCCGGGATAAGGCGCGTCCAGCCACGCTCGTCGTTCGTTACGCCTTTCTGCAGACTGACGAGCTGCTGGCGCAGTTCGCTGGTCAATTTGCCGGTCTGTCCGTCTCCGACCAGAAACTCGCCACCGGCATGTCGCACCAGGCCGATGCCCGCCAGGACCGCGGCAGTGCCGCAAGCGAAGGCTTCGACGAGCTTGCCGCTGGCGGCGTCGGCCTGCCATTCCGCGAAGGAGTAGGGACGCTGCTCGACGCGCAAGCCCTTTTCTCCAGCGAGCGTGATCACCGAGGCCCGGGTGATGCCCGGCAGGATCGTGCCGCCAAGAGGCGGGGTCACCACCGATCCGTCATTCATGACGAAGAAGACGTTCATGCCGCCGAGTTCCTCGACCCAGCGATGCTCTGCTGCATCAAGGAAGACGACCTGATCGCAATCCTTCTTCGCCGCTTCCGCTTGCGCCACGAGGCTGGCTGCGTAGTTTCCGCCGCATTTTGCAGCACCGGTGCCGCCGGCGGCTGCACGGGTGTATTCGGTCTCGACCCATAGAGAGACCGCCTTCGCGCCGCCTTTGAAGTAGGCGCCGACCGGAGAGGCGATGATGCAGAAGACATATTCCTGCGCCGGACGAACGCCGAGGAATGCTTCATTGGCGAACATGAAGGGGCGAAGGTAGAGGCTCGCGTCGCCTGATGGAATCCAGGCCTTGTCAACGCGGACCAGTTCTTCGACCGCCTTCAGGAAGAGTTCTTCGGGCACGGGAGGCATTGCCATGCGGGTCGCCGACTGCGCGAAGCGGCGGGCGTTTTCTTCAGGCCGAAAGAGCAGAATCCGGCCATCGTCCGCCTTGTAGGCTTTCATGCCTTCGAAGATTTCCTGAGCATAGTGCAGCACGGCGCTCGCAGGATCGAGCTCCAGAGGGCGCCTCGGCGTAACCTTCGCATCGTGCCAGCCCTTGTCGGCAGTCCATCGTGCCAGGACCATATGATCCGTGAAGACCTTGCCGAAGCCGGGCGTCTCCAGAGCGTGGATGCGGTCGGCGTCGGAGACGGGAGACTTATGGAGTTCGATTTTGATTTCAGGAGAGGCCGACGTCACGGTCATTGCTGGCACCTTGATAGTACATTGAATAGTGGCGGCGACACTACTGCCGCCGGGCTGGTTTTGGAAAGGTCTGAATCAGCCGGTTTCGGCTTTGATCAGAGGAATAATCGTTTGAGGCGGCCGACGTCGAGCAGCATATTCGGGTTGAGCGTGTCACCATGACACGAAAATAGGTCAGTATTATTGACATAAATTACCTGGCATGGTCTGCTGGGGAATAGAAAAATATGAGGAAACCCCATGCTGAACTGGGACGCCATGTTTGCGTCGCGCTCGTCGCGTATGCGCGCATCCGAAATCCGCGAGCTGCTGAAGCTTCTCGACCGGCCCGATATCATTTCCTTTGCCGGCGGGATTCCGGATCCGGCGTTGTTTCCGGCTGAGGAATTCCAGCGGGCCTATGCCGATATCTTCTCCGGCGCTGCCGTCAATTCGGCGCTGCAATATTCCGTCAGCGAAGGCCACAAGCCGCTGCGCGAATGGCTGGTCGGGCAGATGGCCGATCTCGGCATTCCTTGCGAAATCGACAATGTCTTCATCGTTTCCGGCTCGCAGCAGGGGCTCGATTATCTCGGCAAGCTGTTCCTGTCGCCCGATGACACCGCGCTGGTGACATGGCCGACCTATCTCGGCGCACTGCAGGCCTTCAACGCCTATGAACCGGCCTATGATCAGCTGACGCCGAACGGCAACCGGACGCCCGAGTCCTACCGTGTCGCCGCGGCCGCTGCCGGCGGCAAGGTGAAATTCGCCTATCTCTCCGCCGATTTCTCCAATCCGACCGGCGAAACGGTTGATCTTGCCGGTCGCAGGAAGGTGCTGTCGCTCGCCGAAGAGCTCGACATCGCCGTCATCGAAGATGCGGCCTACCAGGCGCTGCGTTACGACGGCGATCCGATCCCGCCGATTCTGGCGCTCGAGATTGCCGAAAAGGGCCATATCAACGATACGCGCACGATCTATTGCGGCAGCTTTTCCAAGACGCTGGCGCCGGGCCTTCGCGTCGGCTTCATCGTCGCCAATGCGCCCGTTATCCGCAAGCTGGTGCTGATGAAACAGGCGGCCGACCTGCATTCCTCGACGATCAACCAGATGGCGATATCAGATGTCGCCGAGCGCGGCTTTGATACGCAGGTCGCCAAGATCAAGGCCGTCTATAGCCGCCGGCGTGACTGCATGCTGGCAGCGCTTCGGAAATACATGCCCAAAGGCACGAGCTGGACGAAGCCGGAAGGCGGCATGTTCATCTGGATCACGCTGCCGGAGGGCATGGACGGCGCCAAGCTGCTCGCCAGATCGCTCGAAACCGCCAAGGTGGCCTTCGTGCCCGGCAAGGCCTTCTTCGCCGACGGCTCCGGCGCCAACACCTTCCGCGTCAGCTTCTCCTGCGCCAACGACGAGATGATCGAGGATGGCATCAGCCGGCTCGGCAAGCTGATTGCGGCGGAGATTGATGGGTAGAGAGGCGGGAAAGCCAAGCCATGTGATCTCCCCACCTGTTGCAGGGCCCCGATACATACCTGCCAGATGTTCGGAGACATGCCTGACACTTCCGGAATGATTTTTCGGGATGGCGGCAAGGAGCTCATTGTCGAGCGTTGGCCTCTCTTGCGCGCTTGAAGAACATTTCCGCCCGGTCATTGTCCCCCTTAGCTCGCGAAAGCAGGCCGAGATTGTGGTTCGTCTGTTGGTCGTCAGGTCGAAGCCTCAGGGCATTGGCATAGTGCTCCTCGGCTGCATCCAGATCACCGGCTTCGTGAAGCAAAACGGCCAGATTGTTGTGGGCCTCAGCGTAATCTGGATCGGCGAAGATCGCCGCGCGATAGTGATCCTCGGCCAGGCTTGGATCGCTCAACTCGAGGGACGACGCGAGATTGTAGTGGGCTTCGGCGTAGTCGGGCTGTAATCGCAAGGCCTCTGCATAATGTGACTGCGCCGACGCCGTATTACCCTTCCGCTCAAGGAAGACGCCATAATTGTTGTGGGCCTCAGCGAAGCCCGGTCGTAAGCGCAGGGTTTCCTGAAAATGCCGCTCCGCTTCAAACCGATTGCCTGTCGCTTCCAAAAAGCCCGCATACCGCAGCCAGGCGTCGACGTAATCCGGCCGCGACCGAATAGCCTCGCGATAGTGCACAGCCGCTTCGGCGTGTTCGCCACGAGCCTCCAAAAGGATCGCGTAGTTGTAATGTGCCTCGGGATACTGAGGCCAGTGGCGGAGCGCTTCCTTGTAGTGCTCATCAGCCAAAACCGGATTGCCGATCGCTTTGTGCAGAACCCCCAGGTTGTTGTGGGCCTCCGGATATGACGCTCGAAGTTGGACAGCTCGATCATAGCACCGCAGTTCCTCATCGACGCCTGCAGTCGATTGGTTGGCAACGCTTACGCCCTTGAGGAACCAGTCCTCCGCCGTCATCGCCTCTTCCGATCGCGCCGAAAGTGCCAAGCTGTCTATCGATGACACCCTGTAAAGCTGCCTCTGCGGAAGGAAATCACCTCGGAGTTCAAAAAAGCCAGCTTCGGCAAATTGATAAACAGGGAGGTCGATCAGTTCGAGGATCGTTTGCGTGACGAACAGCGAATCCGCCTCAGCGTTCGATTCCACCCTTTTTGCGATGTTGATCGCACGTCCAATCCACGCGTCCTCGTCCGCCATCCTAAAGCATTCGCCGAAATGGCACCCCACACGCATCGGCATGTCCTGTGCGTTCGGCGCGGCCACCAGCGAACGACGGCGCTGCTTCCAATAGGCAATGAGCTTCAGCCCGAAGTGCACTGCCACGTCAGCGGATTCGAACAAATAGAGGTGTCCGTCGCCGGTGAAGTTCTCGTGTCTTCGGCCATATTTGCTTGCGAGGGACTGCGACAAGTAGCGGTGCTCCGCGATGACGTGGGTGATGTTGTCGCGAGGCATTCTGGCCCAGGCTGCTGAGTGGCGGACCAGATCGGTAAACACGGCGGCGAAATAGATATTCATTCCGTTTTCCACCGGGAAAAGCTATATTTTTGACGGCGGGCGTGGATATTTCGCCGCCGCATGTCTCATGCCGATGGAGACTATTATGCCACAGTATATGGTTGAAAGACACTTGCCCGGCATCACTCCGGAACAACTCACCGCCGCCGCGTCTCGTGCGAAGGCGGTCACCGCCAAGTTGACGAACGAAGGTAAGCCCGTGCGCTATCTGCGCTCAACGTTCGTTCCCTCGGAGGAGAAGTCTTTCTGTCTCTTCGAAGCGCCTTCTGCCGAACGCGTCCGAGAGGCGAATGTGCTCGCGGAAATACCCTTGCTCCGGATCACCGAGGTCGCTCACATCGCTGCGGACGACCTACCCTGAGCAAAGTCCGCCGTTCGCCAGGTGTTCGAAGAGCAAGAACGAACCGAAGCCGCTGCACCGCGGACGGGTTCCGGTTATTGCGGTCCTTCCTTTCCGCAACATGAACAACGATCTCTCACGTCTTTTCCAATGACACTACGGAACGGCTTTGGGCTGAATTTCATCTGCATCCGGACGGAGTACGTCGCTGGGTCGAAATTCGCATCTGACCGCGGTCCGACGGCCGCTTCGGAGCCGAAAGCGGTCGTTGGTGGCATTTGCTACATAATTCCGAATAGACGCTATTGAGGAGGTTGCCTGACGCTCCTTCTCGCCAGCCAGCCGGAACCCCAATCAAAAGATCGTCGTCCAGCCTTCGTTCGCCGTCTCGCTTTTGCCGTAACCGACGCGGTCGGCCACCGCCCCGTCGCCGTTGCGCAGGATGATGTCGCCGCCTCTGTTGGCGAGTTGCGGACCGCCGGCTGCGGCATCAAGCGCGATGGTGCGCAGCTCGCCGGCGGCAAGCATTCCCGACAGCGTCTGGGTTCGGCCGTTTTCATCCTCCAGCTTCCAGCCGTCGAGCGATGTCTCCATGTCGGAGCGGTTGATGAGCGTTACCGTTTCGGCTTCCACGTCGCCTGCGCCGTTCACCGGGTTGATCAGCGCGGCGATGATGCGCAGCGACGAGGCGACGACTGGCTGCGGCCGGCGTGTGCCTTCGCCGCGGCCCTGGCCGCCGCGATTCTCGGAGACGGGATGGCCGGTCGCCGCATCGGTGTTCCAGTTCTGCGACTGGAAGCAGAGGAAGATCGCCGCCCATTCGTCGGTATCGTTGAAATGAACGAGCAGTGCGCCGTCCTGGTTCGGTCCGTTGGTGGCTTTGAAGCTGCCGCCGTCGCCCTGGTTCATGTGGATGTCGTGGATGCCGTTGCCCGGCTCAAAACGGAAATACTGGTCCGGCTTCTCGTGCTCGGGCCCCCAAGCCTCCCCGAAGGCGTAAAAATGCACGTCGGTATCGGCAATGCCTTCCTGGACGATCGGCTCGATGAAATCGCGGAGATCATTCTTCGGGCCGGACAGCTGGAAGGGCGCGACATTCATGTCCTCGCGCTCGATCAGCCCGCCGCGAACATAATCGATCGCCAGCTCCGGCTGGTCCTTGCGGATGTCGGTCAGGCCCATCGGCAGGGCTTCCAGCGCCTCGGTCAGCGCCCCGTGCTTGAAGTCGACGATATTTGCGTAGAGCAGGTCGTGCGGCGATTCCTTGGAGCGGACGTTGAGCGCGATGCGGTAGCTGACACCGTTCGCTTCGATGCGGATTTCGATGTGGGGATCGCTGTCGTCGTCGAGGGCGAGTGCGCTCGCCGTACCCTTCAGGACCTTGTAATTCTTCAGCATGACGAGCCTCGCGGGTTGAGCGGGGTCGCAGAGTAACACGGCGAAAGTGCATCTTTTGTGACGTCTGTCTTTCGCCGTGCAATGTCGCGGTGCGTTATTGCTAGATGTGCGGGCCGAAAAGCTCGAGATCGGCTTCGCCAAGTCTGTCGCTAACCGTGTTCAGCTGGTGCCAGTAGGGATAGATCACCGGCGGCAGGCTGACGGCGTCGAGGCGCTTGCGCTCCTCGTCCGTGAGCTTCAGCTCGGCGGCGGCGATGTTGTCGCGGAACTGGGCTTCGGTGCGCCCGCCGATGATGACCGAGGTCACCGCCTTGCGGCCGATCAGCCAGGCCAGCGCCACCTGTGCGGCGGAGACGCCGCGCTCCTCGCCGATCGCCACCAGTGTCTCGACGATGTTCCACAGGCGGTTCTCGTCGCGGATCGGCGGTTCTGTCCAGCCGGCGAACTGGCGCGTGCCTTCGGGGGCCGCCTGGTTGCGGCGGTGTTTGCCGGAGAGCAGACCGCCGGCAAGCGGGCTCCAGACCAGCACGCCGAGGCCCTGGTCGATTGCGATCGGCAGCAGCTCGTATTCGGCGTCGCGGGCTTCCAACGTATAGTGGATTTGCTGGCTGACGAAGCGCTGGTACCTGTGCTCGTTGGCGATGCCAAGCGCCTTCATGATGTGCCAGCCGGAATAGTTCGAGCAGCCGACATACCGCACCTTGCCCTGTTTGATCAGGGTGTCGAGGGCTTCCATCGTCTCTTCGAGCGGCGTCTGGCCGTCCCATTCATGCACCTGGTAGAGGTCGATGACGTCAGTCTTCAGGCGCTTGAGGCTCGCCTCGCATTCGCGGATCAGGTGGTAGCGCGACAGGCCCTGGTCGTTCGGGCCGTCGCCCATGCTGAAGCGGGCTTTGGTGGCGAGAAGCACACCCTGCGGCCGCTTGCCGGAAAGCACCTCGCCGATGATGTTTTCGCATTCGCCTGATGAATAGGCATTGGCGGTGTCGAGCAGGTTGATGCCGGCATCGATGCACATATCGATCATCTTGCGCGCCTCGGAAACGCCGAGGTCGCCGACGGTCTTCGCCCAGCCGACGCCGCCGAAGGTCATCGTGCCCATGGTCAAAGTCGAAATCTTCAGGCCGGAACGGCCAAGCGAACGATATTCCATTGAAACTCCTCCTTCATTGAAACGTGAGTGACGTAGCGCAAAGCCCGTCCATGGCAAATCGCCGGGTGTTCACGCCTGTGTGAGATCGCTTACGCGCGAGGATACCAGATGATCGGCTCTTTCACAGGGCTGAAGACGACGGCGAGATTGCGGCAAAAGGCGACTGGCCCGACGTCGGCAAAGCCGGTGGACATCAGGGAAGGTTGTGAAACCGAGACCTGGTGGGCTGCGGCCTGCTGTCACATGTCTGTCAACGACCCCTAATAAGGGAGGGGTATCGAAATCGAGGATCCTTTCCATGAAAACGATCGTTTCCGCCGCAGCACTTGTCGCTGCGAGCCTTTTCGCCGTTCCGGCTTCTGCAGCAAACCTCGTTCTCTACACCAGCCAGCCGAATGAAGACGCGCAGGCGACCGTCGACGGTTTCATGGCCGCCAATCCCGATATCAAGGTCGACTGGGTGCGCGACGGCACGCCGAAGATCATCGCCAAGCTGCAGGCCGAGATCCAGGCCGGCAACCCGGTCGCCGACATCCTCCTGATCGCCGACGTGGTGACGCTGGAGCGTCTCAAGGAAGACGGCAAGCTGCTCGCCTATAAGTCGCCCGAGGCTGCTCAGTACGACGCCGCCCTCTATGACGCCGACGGTTATTACTACTCCACCAAGCTGATCACGACAGGCATCGTGTACAACACCGCGGCCGCAATGAAGCCTGCCAGCTGGAAGGATCTGACGAAGCCTGAGGCCAAGGGGCTCGTCACCATGCCGAGCCCGCTCGCTTCGGGTGCGGCCCTCATTCACGCCCAGACGCTCGCCGCCGTTCCCGGCCTCGGCTGGGATTTCTACAAGTCGCTTGCTGAGAACGGCGCGATCGCCGCCGGCGGCAACGGCGCCGTACTGAAGTCGGTCGCCTCGGGCGAAAAGGCCTATGGCGTGGTCGTCGATTACCTGCCGATCCGCGAGAAGGCCAAGGGCGCTCCCGTCGAGTTCGTCTTCCCGAGCGAAGGCGTCTCCGCCGTCACCGAGCCGGTCGGTATCCTTGCCAGCACTAGGAATGCCGATGCCGCCAAGAAATTCGTCGATTACGTGCTCTCCGAAAAGGGGCAGGAAGGCTTCCTGAAGCTCGGCTATATCCCGGCCCGCAACGGCATGAAGGTTCCGGAAGGTTTTCCGGCGCGCGATACCATCAAGGTCCTGCCGATCAAGGCGGCCGAAGCATTGAAGAATACCGATCAGGACCTCAAGACCTTCTCGGGCATCTACGGTTCGAACTGATCCTTTCATGCACGGATATGTCAGAACCGGAAACAGCCAGCCTGCCTGGCTGTTTCCTTTTGTCGTCATCACCGTCCTGATCCTCAGCGTGCTGCCGCTCGCCCGCCTTGCCATGGTCGGGATATCAGCCTTCGCCAATGGCGGCGTGATCGATGTGCTGAGCGCGCCGTCGCTATGGGCGGCGACCTATTACACTGTCGTCACATCGGTTCTCGGCACGATCATCTCGCTCGTCATCGGCTGCCTCTTCGCCTTCCTGCTGACGCTGACCGATATCCGCGGCAAGGGGCCGCTCAGTTTCTTCTTCGTGCTGCCGATGATGATCCCGCCGCAGGTGACGGCACTTGCCTGGGTTCAGATGTCCGGTCCGTCAAGTCCGCTGTTGAAGGCGCTTGATATTGCCCCGCCGCTCGGCTCGCCGCAGCCGCTCTATTCCGTGGGCGGCATCGCGCTGCTCTATGGCGTCCAGCATGCGCCGCTGGTTTATCTGGCGCTCCGGGCCGGATTGATGACGCTGCCCCGCGACGGCGTCGAGGCCGCGCGGCTTTCCGGCGCTTCCGGTCTCAGGGTCTTCCGCGACATCATCCTGCCTTTGTCGCTGCCCGGCATCATCGCCGGCGCGGCGATCTCCTTCGTTTCCTGCACCGGCAATTTCGGCATTCCGGCCATTCTCGGTATTCCGGCTTCGATCTTCACGCTGCCGACGTTGATCTTCACCAAATTCTCAGCCTTCACCAGCCGCACCTTCGGCGATGTCGCCGTGCTCTCGATGATCATCGCCATCATTTCTGTCGTCGGGCTGATGATCCAGGACCGGGCGTTGCGCGGCCGCGACTACCGCGTCATCGGCCTGTCGGGCGCGAGTGCCGCCTTCGATCTCGGTGCCTGGCGCCTGCTATTCACGCCGCTGCTCTGGGCTATCCTGTTCTTCATGCTGGCAGCACCCTTCTTGGCGCTGGTTGCCGGCGCGTTGGTGCCGGCCTATGGTATGCCGCTCACCTTCAAGACCATGTCGCTGCATGCCTTTCAGGAGATCCTGTTCCGGCAGGCGGTGACGCGCACGGCCTTCGTCAATTCGCTGTCGCTCGCCGCCGCCGCCGCCGTTGGTCTCCTCATGATGACGGTGCTTGCGGCCTATGCCCTGACGCGGCGCAGGGACGCGCTGTCGCGCATCGTCTCCAGCCTGATCGAAATACCTTATTCGCTGCCCGGCATCGTCATGGCGGTGTCCTTCATCCTCGTCTTTGCCGCGCCGATCCCGCTCCTCAACGTCTCGCTCTACGGCACGATCTGGATCATCCTGATCGCCTATTTCTCCTCCTTCTTCGCCGTCAGCCTGAAGCCCGTGGTCAGCGCCTTCCATCAGCTCGATCCGGCGCTGGAAGAGGCTGCACGGCTTTCCGGCGCCGGCTTCTTCCGCCGGCTTTTCGATATCATCGTGCCGCTGATTGCGCCGGCCGCCGGCGCTTCCGTCATCCTCGTCTTCCTGATCGCCTGCAACGAGCTGACGATCTCGGCACTGCTCTGGTCGGCCGGCACCCAGACGCTCGGTGTCGCCATCTACAATCTCGATGACAGCGGCAGCTCGGATCTTGCTTCGGCGCTCTCGGTCCTCGTCGTCCTTATGGTCGTCGTCATGATGCTGCTGCTCGAGCTTTTGGCCAAACGCCTGCCGAAAGGGGTGGTCCCATGGCGCAACTGATCCTCAACCGGGTGGCCAAGGACTTCGGCACCGGGCGGGCCGCCGTCAGGGATTTTTCGCTCGATGTGCACGAGGGCGGCTTCCTGGCGCTGCTCGGCCCTTCCGGCTGCGGCAAGACGACGGTGCTGCGGATGATCGCCGGTTTCGAGACGCCAACCGATGGCTCGATCCATCTCGGCGAGCGGCTGCTGGCAGATGCCGACCGGTCGTTGCCGCCAGAGAAGCGCAACATGGCGATGGTCTTCCAGTCCTATGCGCTGTGGCCGCATCTGAGCGTTGCCGACAATGTCGGCTATCCCCTCAAGGTGCGCGGCACCTCGGGCGAGACCTACCAGGCGAAGGTACGCGAAGCGCTTTCCACCGTCCGGCTTGCGGATTACGCCGGGCGGCGGCCGGCCGATCTCTCAGGCGGCCAGCGCCAGCGCGTGGCGCTCGCCCGCTGCCTGGTGACATCACCCGACGTCGTGCTGCTCGACGAGCCGCTCGCCAATCTCGACCGGCACCTGAAACAGGAGATGGAAGAGACCTTCCGCGAGTTCCATCAGCGCTCGGGCGCGACCATGATCTACGTCACCCACGACCAGAGCGAGGCGATGGCGCTGGCAACCGACGTCGCTGTCATGTCGGAGGGCCGGCTGTTGCAGGTGGCGCCGCCGGCCGAGATCTATGCCCGGCCGGAAGGGCGTATCGTCGGCGGGCTGATCGGACGCGGCGCGATCCTGACGCTGCCTGTCATGGGCGGCGAACGGCATCTGGAGTGGGATGAGCTGCAGGATGCGCTGCAGGCCGCCAACACGGATGGCGCCGATATTCTGGTGCGGCCGGAGGATGTGATCATCGGCGGCGAGGGGGCGCGGGCGACCGTCGAATCCGTACTCTTCGAGGGGGAGCGTTATGCCGTAAAACTCACGCTCGGCAACGGTCAGACGCTGCGCGCTTTCAGCCGCGTGGCTGTCGTGCCCGGAGAGACGGTGCGCGTCGTCATCCGCGCCGGCTGGCGGCTTTAAAGGAACTGGCGCGAGCTCTTCATCGGAGAGATAGCAGTGTTGAAGCCTTACGACTCGTCAAGTAGGCGCATGCCTTTGTCAGTCCAGCGATCACCTAGAGGAGTTGGCTCAACGAGCCCCGTAACAGCTAGAACTTCGATCGCCAGTTCACCGGCGTGCATCGCCTTGTGATTCAGATAGCCGTTGTCGTCACTTATGTATTGTTCACACATCCACGCCAGCGCGCCGAGGATTTCTCTCTCTTTGGATGTCATGACCTTGCGGCTCCGAATACGCAGAATACCTAAATAATATTAGACGTTATATAACCTCATTAATCTCCGCCACACCCCCTTTGGAGCCGACGCCTGATAATACAGCACGGCAGTTGTCCGCATATTTCTTGGCTCCGCCACCTTTTCCTGCGGCAATTGCCGGATAATGTACGGGACGCAACCGGACTCCTGCCATGTCGCTTCGCCTCGCCACCTTCAATGTCGAAAATCTCCTGACCCGTTTCGATTTCACCGGCTTCCGCAACCAGTTGCGCCAGGACCGCGTCATCAAGCTTTTCGAGGTCAACAGCGAGGGCGTCTACCAGCAGCTCGAGCAGGCCCGCGTGATCGCCGCGACCGACGATACCAGGCAGATGACGGCGCTGGCGATTGCCGATGCGGATGCCGATATTCTCTGCTTGCAGGAAATCGACAATATGGCCGCGCTTCAGGCCTTCGAATACGGCTATCTCTTCCGCATGGTCGGAAACGGCTACCGGCAGAAATATCTGGTGGAGGGCAATGACAGCCGCGGCATCGATGTCGCCGTGCTGATGCGCGAGGAAACGCGCGACGGCCAGAAGATCGAACTCAGGGATATCAGAAGCCATGCAATGACGACCTATCGCGATCTCGATCTCTTCGACGAGGAGCTGGCGCTCACCAACCGCATCGACGACAAAATCTTCAAGCGCGATTGCCTGGAGCTCGACCTTCTGATCGGCGGCCGACCGTTTTCGCTCTATGTCGTGCATTTCAAATCGATGGGCAATCCGCGCGACGGGCTCGACGGGCGCCAGTCGACGATGCCGATCCGCCGCGCCGAGGCGCGCGCCGTGCGCCGCATCATCGAGGATCGCTTCGGTGCCGACCAGACGGATAAGAAGAGCTTCGCCATCTGTGGCGACATGAATGATTATCAGGAGCGCGTCGACGTCATCGGCCGCCGCGGCACCGGCTATCGTTTCGAGCATCAGGACGAGGCCGAAAGCGCGCTCGACGTCTTCAGTCGCGACGGCTTTGCCGAAAACGTCGTGCGCCGCCGCGATGCCCTCGACCGCTGGACGCTCTATCACGCGCGCGGGCCGCAGGAGCAGTGGCTCTGCCAGCTTGATTATCTCTGGCTTTCGCCAGCGCTCGCCGCCCACAATGCCGGCCGCCTGCCTGACATCATCCGCAGCGGCCAACCCTATCGCACCATCTTCCCGCCGGGGCAGGAAGTGGAGCGTTATCCGCGCACCGGCTGGGACCGGCCGAAGGCGTCCGATCACTGCCCCGTCGTCATGACACTGGATCTCCCCTGAGAGCGAACATGAAAACCAATTTGAACATGAATTTTCCGAATAGCGATTTTTCCGATGATTTTGCCGGCTGGCCGCCTGAGGCCACCGTCTTCCCGATCGCCGGCGTCGATCTACGTGTCCTGCCCGGCACCCATCCCTTTGTCCTTGCCGAGGAAGCGGCGATCCGCGAGAACTGGGCCAAGGAAACGGCCGCCAACCCAGCGCTCTTCGACGGGCGCCTGGTGTTCCAGCAGCAGCTATCGCTCGGTGAAGACGGGATTTCGGGCGAGGGTTACGTCATTCCCTTTTCCGCCTTCATGTGGTGGCGCCGCCAGCCTGAGCGCCAGGGCGGCATTCATATCTTCGCCTATCCGGTGCTCGAAAGTTCCGATGGCGCGCTGGTAGCGATCCGTATGGGCGCCCATACCGCCAATCCCGGCCAGGTCTATTTCGCCGCCGGCTCGCTGGAGCCCGAGGATATCGTCGATAACAGCTGCGACATTGAGGCCAATATGCGCCGCGAGGTCCATGAGGAAACCGGATTGGATCTGGCTCACGCGGTGGCTGGGCAGGGGCTCTACGCCAGTTATTCCAGGCGCACGGTAACGCTCATGCGGCTCTTCCGCTTCGACATGACGGCGGACGAGATGGTGGAGCGGATCGAGGCCCACATGCTGGTTGCCGAGGACAAGGAGATTGCCGGCGCGGTGGCGATCCGCTCGGCCGATCACGCGGCCTATCCTTACAACGTTGCCATGCTGCCGGTGATCGACTGGTATTTCGGCAAGGCTGGCGGGTGACGGGAGGCCACATCCTTACTGCCGGTGGCCGACCTCGTCCTTCGGGGCCCCTGCGGGACACCTCAGGATGAGGTCGGGGAGAGGTCGCGGCATCGTCCACCTGCGTTGGTTATCAGCGCGGCGTCCACCAATGCCCCCATCCTGAGGTTGGTGCGCAGGCCAATGGCTGGAGCCTCGAAGGACACGCTCCAGCACTGCTTCCTGCATCCATCCACCGCCGTCTCCAAAAATCGAATGCAGTTTTCATTAACAATCACGCATAAATCCAAGGGTGCCGGCGTCTCCTGCCAGGGGTGCGTTGTTCTTAGCGGACTTACCGCCTTGCACTCGGCCGTTTGGTCGGGCAGGTTGGCGGCGCGATGACCGATTCAAGGAGGCCGATGTGGCGCGAAGCTACAGCGTCTATGACGTTTTCACCGATCGAAAGCTTGCGGGCAACCCGCTGGCGGTGATCTTCGACGGAGACGATCTCAGCGACGAGGCGATGCAGGCGATCACCCGGGAGATCAATCTCTCCGAGACAGTTTTCGTCCAGCCTTCGGCCAATCCCGCTTATGCGGCGAAGCTCAGGATCTTCACGCCCGGCCGCGAACTGCCCTTTGCCGGTCATCCGACGGTCGGCACGGCGATTGCGCTCGCCGAACGCATCCATGGCGACACGAACCGCGATCTCGTCACCGTGCTCGAGGAAAATGTCGGGCCCGTGCGTTGCGCCGTGCGGTTGAGGGAGGGCGAGGCGAGCTTTGCCGAATTCGACCTGCCGCGCAAATCGCAGCAGGCCGTCATGCCGCTCGACAAGCTCGGCATGGCCGATGCGCTGTCGCTGAAGGTCACCGAGATTGGCTTCGAAAATCACGTGCCCTCGATCTGGAGCGCCGGCGTTCCCTTTCTGCTCATTCCGGTGCACGATGTCGGTGCCGCGCAGCGGGTGGAATTCGATCCGCAGCTCTGGGAAAAGATCGTGCCCTTCGTCGATGGTGCACTTGCCTCGGCCTATGTCTATTGCCGCGGCGGCGTAAACCACGTGGCGAAGTTCCACGCGCGCATGTTCGCAAGCGGCATGGGCATCGTCGAAGACCCGGCCACCGGTTCGGCGGCGGCCGCACTCTCCGGCGCGATCCACCATTTCGACCGGCTGACGGACGGGCATCACCCGATCATGATCGAGCAGGGTGTCGAGATGGGCCGGCCCTCCTTCATCCACCTGCATATCGATGTCGATGGCGGGGCGATCTCCAACGCCCGGATCGGCGGCCAGGCGGTGCGACTGGCGAGCGGCACGCTGGACCTTTGATTTCATCGGAGCGCCGCGCGTCCGATAGGCCGCGCCAAAGACGCTCTATGACTTTGAATCTGCGGATAATCCTTTCCGAAAACCGGCTCTGATTTTCGGGGCTACGTGCTGCATTTCAGCCATGCCGAAAAATCTTTGCAATTAACCAAAGAAATTTCGCCGATATGCTGGACAAGCCTGCCGATCCTGTTTATACGCCCCGTCACACCGCGCAGCCAAGCGCGAACGGGTGATTAGCTCAGTTGGTAGAGCAGCTGACTCTTAATCAGCGGGTCGTAGGTTCGAGCCCTACATCACCCACCAAATCTCTTGATAAGATTGATGTATTTGTATTCGGGCCGGATTTTCCGGCCCGCTGGAAATCGTTCCGGAAACGGGCGATTCGGTTCGCACTGGCCGCATGCATGCGCTTGCCCTATCTTCTTCTCATACACTGGAGGGGGCCATGAGAAGCGTCATCTTCGCTGTCGTCTTGTCTCTACCGCTGCCGGCTTTTGCCGCCGGGGTGATGCAGGTCAAGGCGGTGGATCACAGTTGCGGTGAGATTGCGCAGATCATCCGTCAGAACAAGAAGGTCTTTGTCCGCGTCGGTTTCGGCGGGCGCAGCTTTCGTTATCCGCCGGCTCAATGCAGCCTGGGCGACATGCGAAGCACGGCCAGTTTCCGCGACGGCGGGGGAAAGCAATGCGTTCTCGATTATGCCTGCGTCTACGACCCCGCGTCATCCTATAATTTCCCGTGATACTCGAACGGTAGGATTGATAAGCGTCTCAGTCGCGGTCGGTCGGCTTTACGCCGAGGAGCCAGAGGCCTCCGAGGATGAATATCACCAGTGCCGCCATGGGTGGTCCGTATTCCGAGAAAGAGTAGGAGGTGTCGAGGGCGGCGACGTGTGTGGCCGCGATGGCAAGCTTTGCGGCGATCAGAAGGGCAAGCGCACCGTTTCTGGCGTATTGCCCGATCTTGCGCCAGTCATATAACGCATCATTCCCAGGGGCTGGCGCGGCCTCGATCCGCTTTCGCTCGGGTAATGCGGGGCGCCTGCGTCCAAAGGTCGGTTTCATGAACCGGCAGGATAGGCGAAACATCTTAACGGATGGGATGTGCTCCGGCATGACCGATTGCACGGAAAATTCGCTCGAGCGGTTTACAGGCTATCATTCGAGGTGTTGAAGGCTGGCGGCACGGGTGCATATGCCCTACCTCCATCCTCTCGTATTCAGGAGTTTCCATGAAAAGCCTTGTTCTGGCCGTTGCGCTGTTGCTTCCTTCCGCAGCCCTTGCCGCCGAGGCGGTGGAGGTCAATGCCAGGGATCACAGCTGCGGCGAGCTTGCGCAGATCATCCGTCAGGACAAGAAGGTCTTCGTGCGCATGGGCTTCGGCGGCCGCAGTTTCCGCTATCCGCCGGCCAGATGCAGTCTGGGCGATAAATACGACACCGCGAGGATCAAGGACCGCGATGGCAAGCTCTGCCTGCTGGACTATGAGTGCGTGTACGATCCGCAATCCTTCTACAACAGGATTCCCAAGTAGGTCCCCGAGCCAAAATCTTAGCGAACGCGTCGAACCCGCGAGAGGCCGAGCCAGGTTGGCGGACGGCGAGGACAAGAAAAAAGGCCGGGCGAAATTCGCACCGACCTTCCTCGATCTGTCTCAACGGCGGCTGCCAGTACATCCGTGGTCAGCCGTCGGAGACAAATTACATGAATGCTATGTAAGATTAGCTTGAGGAGGTTCAAGGGCCACGCGGTAAAAAGATGCCCGGATGGGCGCATGACCCTGCAAATGGAGATCGTTTTTCCACTCATGTGCCCGAACAATGGACTTTCCCTGGGTGTCGTGTCCGACACACCAGGGACGTATCCATTCCGTGTGCCGAGCAGGGTTACTGCTGGGCAGGGGCAGCCGGCGGCGTGGCTGGAGCCGGCGCTGCTGGTGCCGGTGCGGGCGTTGCGCTGTTGTCAGTCGGAGCGATCGGCTTGACCGGCACCGGCTCGGATTGGGTCGTGGAGGCTGTCGTGTCCGGGGATGTGCCGGGGGTGCTCCACTGCGAATAGGCGAATGCAGCGACAGCGATCACGGCCAATGCAGCGACCCAGACAACCCACGTATTATTGGTGCGTGCGGCAGGCGTGGTGCGCAGGTCCAGATTTGGGTTCAGCGGGCGGTTCGGGTCGTTGGCATTATTGGGGTCGTACGTCATGGTACTTTCTCCTCTTTCGGTGAGAGAAGAATGCCGAAGTGGTCATTTTGTTCCACGCGGGTGCCGGGAAGCCGTTGCCAGCAGGGGTTTTCGGGCGCAGCCGACCTGAATCGGCAGCCAATACCGCCTGGCTTGCCGATGGGCCGTGGGCTTAGTTCACCCGCCGAAGTCGCTTCCGCTTCGACAAGAATGTTGCGCGACCCTTTTCCATGCAAGCGCCCGCTTGACACGAGGCGGTGTGTTTGCGCATGGTTTTGTCATGGGGTTGCGATCATCCCACGAGGCGTCATGCTGAAGAATCGCGTCCATTAAACCCGATCAACGGAGGACGCGTCATGCCGTCATTTCTCGAAATTTCTCCCGACAAGCTCAATCGCCTCATCGGAACGCCCGGTGCGCCTGCCGTCATCGACGTGCGTACGGAGGAGGACTTCGCGCTCGATCCGCGCCTGGTTCCGGGCTCGATCCG
The DNA here is from genome assembly GCF_028994275.1 of Rhizobium binxianense. NCBI lineage: Bacteria > Pseudomonadati > Pseudomonadota > Alphaproteobacteria > Hyphomicrobiales > Rhizobiaceae > Rhizobium > Rhizobium binxianense. The sequence goes on along the minus strand of NZ_CP118713.1, from coordinate 2,500,446 downwards.
GCGCGACCATGCCGAGGTTGCGTCCTGGGCGGGCAGCATCGATGCGGATGCCGTCGTGGTGGTCTGCCAGAGGGGCGCCAAGCTCAGCCATGGCGTCGCTGCTCATCTCAGACATGCCGGTATCGACGCGGAAAGCCTCGAAGGCGGCTTCGAAGCCTGGATTGCAACAGGACCGGCAGTGCCTGAGGAAAAGCTGCCGCGCCGCGACGCGCAGGGACGCACCGTCTGGGTAACGCGGGCGCGGCCGAAGATCGACCGCATCGCCTGTCCCTGGCTGATCCGGCGCTTCGTCGATCCGGACGCCGTCTTCCTGTTCGTGCCGGCGCCGGAGGTTCTGGCCGTCGCCGAGCGTTTCGGGGCCGTGCCCTTCGATATCGAAGACGTGTTCTGGAGCCATCGCGGTGAGTTCTGCACGTTCGATGTGATGATCGAAGAATTCGGACTGGCATCGGAACCGCTGCTGCGCCTGGCGCGGATCGTCAGGGCGGCGGATACCGCAAGGCTCGATCTCGCGCCGGAGGCGCCCGGCCTGCTGGCTGCATCGCTCGGCCTTTCCAGGATGTATTCCGACGATCTGGAGCAACTCGAGGCCGGAATGCTTCTCTACGACGCCTTCTTCCGCTGGTGCCGGGACGCGACCGAGGAAACCCACAACTGGCCCGCGCCGAAGAAGAGGGTGTGAGATGACGGAGATGACGGACAGTCCGCTCATGGGACAAGCGGGAGGCCAAATGGAGGGGAAAGACGCAGGCGAGAGGCATCACCACGGCGTCTCCTTCGGCGAGGCCGTCAAGGTGTGGCTGCGCGTTGCCGCCCTGAGCTTCGGTGGCCCGGCCGGCCAGATCGCCGTCATGCACCGGATCGTCGTCGACGAGAAACGATGGATCGGTGAGCACCGTTTTCTGCATGCGCTGAACTATTGCATGCTGCTCCCCGGACCCGAGGCGCAGCAGCTCGCCATCTACATCGGCTGGCTGATGCACCGCACGCTGGGTGGTCTCGTTGCCGGCCTGCTGTTCGTGCTGCCGGGATTTCTGTCGATCCTTTGCCTCAGCTATATCTACGCGGCCTATGGCAGCGTCGGCATCGTCGCCGGCCTGTTTTTCGGGTTGAAGGCCGCGGTGCTTGCCGTCGTTGTGCAGGCCGTCATCCGCATCGGCAGCCGTGCCCTCAGAAATAACGTCATGCTCGCAATTGCGGCGGGGGCCTTCGTTGCCATCTTCTTCTTGCACGTGCCGTTCCCGCTGATCGTGCTTGCCGCCGGCATCGCCGGCTTCCTCGGCGGCAGGTTCGGCTTTGCCGCCTTCAGGCCAGGCGGCGGGCACAAGGCCGGGAGCGGTTCGGTCCTTTCGGATGCCGAGTCCGCGCTCGGAGAGGGCATACCGGCGCATGCGCGCCCCAACCTTATTTGGTCGCTGCGTATGTCGGCCGCGTTGCTCGCCCTCTGGCTCGTGCCCGTCGCGGGCCTCTATGCGGCTTTGGGGGCTCACGACGTTTTCACCGAGATCGGTCTGTTCTTCAGCAAGATGGCGGTCGTCACCTTCGGTGGTGCCTATGCCGCGCTCGCCTATGTCGCGCAGGAGGCCGTGCAGCGTTTCGGCTGGCTGAAACCCGGCGAGATGCTCGATGGCCTCGGCATGGCCGAGACGACGCCAGGGCCGCTGATCATGGTCCTTCAGTTCGTCGGCTTCATGGGCGCCTACCGCAATCCCGGATCGCTGGATCCGATGCTCGCCGCCACGCTCGCGGCGATCCTGACAACTTGGGTGACGTTCGTTCCCTGTTTCCTGTGGATCTTTCTCGGCGCGCCATTCATCGAAAAATTGCGCGGCAATGTCGCGCTCGCCGGCGCGATGTCGGCCATCACGGCTGCGGTGGTCGGGGTTATTCTCAACCTCGCCATCTGGTTTGGCCTGCACACGCTCTTTGCCGAGGTCGCGACCGTGCACCTTGGAACCTTGCGGCTCGATATCCCCGTGCTGCAATCGGCCGTGCCGGCGGCAATGGCGCTGTCGGCCGCCGCCGCCATCGCGATCTTCCGGTTCAGGACGTCTGTTATCACGACGCTGCTTGCTTGTGCGATGTCAGGAATGCTCTGGACGCTGGCCGTGAGATAGAGCCTTTCAGGTTAGGCTTCCGCCCCGTCTGCAGGGATGCGCGTTGCGAGCATCTTGTCGATGCGCATGCCGTCCATATCGAGCACTTCGAAGCGCCAGTTATCGAAGACGAAGGTTTCGCCGGCTTCTGGGATATGCTGGAGCTGGTGCAGCGCAAAGCCCGCAAGCGTATGGAAATCGGCATCCGGACGGTCGCGCAGCCCGAGCCGTTCGAAGGCGTCGAAGGCCGGCATCATCGCATCGATCAAGAGCGAGCCGTCTTCGCGCACAACGATGTCGGGTTCTTCGTTGGATCCCGGCAAGTCGCCGGCGATGGCTTCGAGCAGATCAGTCTGGGTGACGATGCCTTCCAGGCTGCCATACTCATCGATGACGATGGCGAGGCGGACAGGCGAGGCCTTGAAACTGTCGAGCACGCGCACGACCGAGGCGCCCTCATGCAGCACCAGCGGCTGCTTGATGACCGCCATAGGCCTGACCTTGCCGCCGTCGAGAACCTGGTCGAGAAGGTCCTTCTTCAGCACCATGCCGATCGGTTCGTCGATAGAGCCGCGGGCGACCAGCAATTGTTCGTGGCTGCATTCGCGAATGGTCTTCAGGATCTCGGCCTCGCTGTCGTCAGCGTCGAACCATTCGATATCGAGACGCGGGGTCATGATATCGGAGATCGGCCTGTCGCCGATGTTGAAGACCCGCTCGACGAGCTGCTGCTGCACCTGGTTAAGAAGGCCGGCCTCCTGGCTCTCGGCGACCAGCAGCTTGAGCTCCTGCGGCGAATGGAATGACGACTCGCCGGTGCCGGCGCGAAGACCCACACCCCTGAGCACGAGGTTACCCATGCCGTTCAGAGCAAAGATCGCCGGCTTGAACAGCACCAGGAAGAAGCCGAGCGGTCGCACGACGGCAAGCGAGGTGGCTTCGCTGCGCTGAAGCGCCAGGCTTTTTGGCGCGAGCTCGCCGAGCACGATGTGCAGTGCCGTGATGATGACGAAGGCAATGACGATGGCGACGGTATGTGCACCTGTAGTCGCCCATTGTCCGGGCAGCCAGGACAGCAGAGGCTCGATCAGGTGGGCAAGCGCTGGTTCGCCGACCCAGCCGAGGGCGAGCGAGGAGATGGTGATGCCGAGCTGGGTGGCTGCGAGGTTGGCGTCGAGATTGTCGACGGCGCGCTGGAGAGCGGAGGCATTCATGCGGCCTGCCGCGGCAAGTTCGGTGACACGGCTGCGCCTGACCGACACCAGCGCGAATTCGGCGGCGACGAAGAAGCCATTGGCGGCCACGAGAAGCAACACGGCTAGTATCCCGACATAGTCGAAGAGCCCGCCCGCGGATTCGGACATGTTTCCCTACCTCTGAATTGACGCGAGTCCGAAACTACACGCTCGGGCAGAGGTAGCAAGGCGCAGCCGCCATTCTTGCCGTTAGCAACGTCGATGTCGGCCTGCCGTCATCAGGATCTTGCCTGCGATTCAACCGACGGGGAGAGCATGACCGCTGCCGCGGCACTCATCTCTTCGGCGCTTCAAAGAGCTCGATCGGGTTTCCGGCCGGGTCTTCGAGCAGGATCTGCTTGCCGCCTATGCCCTGGACGATTTCGTTGCGAAACCGCGCGCCCGCCTGGCGCAGCGCGGCGACTTCCGCCGCCAGGTCCGCGACCTCGATCTGCATGCGATTCCATCCGCCCGGTTCCGGTGTTCGCCCGTCGGGCATTGCCTGGGACGCGCCGCCCGGTCCCGCCATGCCGCTGACGAGCAGACGAAAGCCGTCCCTGGTCAGGATGGCGAAGCTGGGCGCGGGGTGAAGCGCGACCGTGAAGCCGAGATGTCTCGTGTAGAACTCCAGCGCGGCGTCAACGTCGTCAACGATATAGCGCATGCTGATACCGGGCATGGTTTTCCTCCATTATCTTTTGCGTTGTCTCGCCCTTGCGGCGTCCGACGGCGCCAAGGGCGTGATCGCAAAACGTTCGATGATTTTGAATCTGCGCTCAATCCTTCCGGAAATCGAATCCGATCTATGGACGACGTGCCGACTTCGGCAAAACGGTGGTTTGTCAAAATGTATGCGCCTCATCTAAAATACAAGAATCTGGCCCCAAACCACCGGATTCCATTACGAAAGTTTAACTTAAGTTTCAGTTTCGGTTCATCTTTTCAGCCCTAGTTTGTTCTCGTGCCCGCCACTGAGGAACCCCACATGAAAAAGATTTTTGCAGCTCTTCTTTCCGCCTCCTTCCTCCTCTCGCCGATGGTTGTCTCCCAGGCCAGCGCCGATGATTATCGTCGCCCGCCTGTCGTGCACAAGCGGGTGATCGTTGAGAAGACGGTCATCCGGCCGCATTGGAAAAGGGGATACCGCGTCAACGCCAGCGAACGCCGGCGGTTCTCCGATGTCAACGACTACCGCCGCTACCGGCTGGCGCCGCCGCCGCGCGGCTATCGCTGGGTCCGGGCCGACAACGACTACCTGCTGATCGGCGTCACCAGCGGCATCATCTCCAGCGTCATTGCCGGTCGTTGATCGGTGGATGGATAAGAAAGGGGCGGCTTCGGCCGCCCTTTTTGCGACTGTGAGCCGAGCATCCACACCGCATCCATCAGCAGTAGTGGCATGGATCCCGGGCTCAAGGCCTGGGATGACGGAGAGTGGGGTTGGCGTTCGCGCCAAACTCGACCTGGCCTACAGAGGGTGTGGTGTCGTTCGCGCCAAATTCGTCGTCGGCTTGGAGGATACCGCGTCAGTCATCCCCGCCTTGGTCCTGCCGGCGCAAAGGCATTACCCGTTCGGCGATGATGCCTAGCAATCCGCTGGTCTTGCGCGGCGCCTCGTCCGAGGGGTCATGCGTCAGCGGATGCAGCCCCTCGATCGGCTGCAGAGGATCGCATTCCTGGCAGAAGCGGTAGGGTTTGATTGCCGTCGCCTTCATGCCGCGTGCCGGCTCCAGTTGGCGAAGGGGTCGGGCAGGTCGCGCCAGCGCTCCGGTGCGAAGACATCCGTGCTGATGAGACAGGCGTCGAGTTCCCTTCTGATCCAGATCTCGTCCATCGGATCGGCGCCGATGAAGACGATTTCCTGGCGGCGGTCGCCCCAGATGGGGTCGAGATAGGGGCTGATGGCGCGCATGAAGCCCGGTTCCTCAGGCCATTGTTCTCGCGGCACCGCCGCCCGCCACAGGCCCATCTTGCCGGTGCGCACGATCGCGCCGGCCTGGCTGATCTCGCCGACGTGATGCGGGCGCGTCGCCAGCCAGAAGAAGCCTTTGGCGCGCACCACGCCCGGCCAAGTCCTGTCGAGGAAAGCCTGCAGCTTTGCCGGATGGAAGGGCCGCTTTTCGCGATAGACGAAGGAGCGGATGCCGTATTCCTCGGTCTCCGGTACATGATCGCGGAAGCCGTGCAATTCCTTGTACCAGAGCGGATGGGTCTCGGCTTTATCGATATCGAAGCGGCCGGTGCCGAGCACCTCCTCGAGCGCCACCTTGCCGAAATCCGCTTCGATCAGCCTCGCATCCGGGTTGAGTCCGATGATGATTTTCCGTGCGGCATCGCGCTGTTCGTCGCTTGCCGTGCCGATCTTGTTCAGCACCACGACATCGGCGAATTCGATCTGCTCGACCAGCAGGTCGACGATGGTTCTGTTGTCGCCGTCACCCGCCGTTTCGCCACGGTCGGCGAGGAAATCGGCCGACGCATAATCGGCAAGCAGATTGGCGGCATCGACGACCGTCACCATCGTATCGAGCCTTGCGAGGTCGGAAAGGCTCTGGCCGTTCTCGTCGCGGAATTCGAAGGTGGTGGCGACGGGCAGGGGCTCGGCGATGCCGGTGGATTCGATCAGGAGGTAATCGAAGCGGCCCTGGGTGGCGAGATCGCGCACCTCCTTCAAAAGGTCGTCGCGCAGCGTGCAGCAGATGCAGCCATTGGTCATCTCGACCAGCTGCTCCTCGGTGCGCGAGAGATTGGCGCCGCCGTCGCGCACCAGGCTGGCATCGATATTCACCTCGCTCATGTCGTTGACGATGACGGCGACGCGCAGACCCTCGCGATTGGCGAGCACATGGTTGAGCAGTGTCGTCTTGCCGGCGCCGAGAAAGCCTGAAAGCACTGTGACCGGAAGTCTGTTGTCCATGGGAACCTCATCGGATTTTTATTAATGTTATATCATTACATAGGTTGCGCCGAAAAAAGGCGGAACGGGGGTGTCCGCCTTTTTCCGCTTCGGCTTTCTCCACAACGCTGCGTGTCCGGCAGGACGCGCAGTACGGCGCATGACAATCATGCGCCGGAGAGGCAGCCCTTCATGCTGTTGGCGATGCCGCGCATGAGGGTGAAGTAGAGATCGGGACCAGCCTTCAGCGTCGCGGCTTCAGGGTCGAGCACGCCTGACCTGGCTCGCGTGCCTTCGATGACCACATCGACGAGGCGCGGCTCGAACTGCGGTTCGGCAAAGACGCAAGTTGCGCCGAGTTGCCCGACCTTGCTGTGGATTTCCGAAACACGCTCGGCGCCGGGAATAGTTTCCGGGCTGACGGTGATCGAGCCGGCGACCCGGATGCCGTAGCGATGCTCGAAATACTGGTAGGCATCGTGGAAGACGATGAAGGGCTTGTCCTTGACGGGAGCGACGATGCCCCTGATCTCGGCATCGAGCGCATCCAGCCTATCGTCGAGCGCCTTGGCGTTGCCCTGATAGGTCAGTGCATTGGCGGGATCGGCGGCGACCAGCGTCGTGGTGATCATGGCGGCCATCGCCTTGGCATTCATCGGGTCGAGCCAGAGATGGGTGTCGAAGGCGCCGTGGTCATGGGCATCATCGGCATCATGCGCGGCTTCGGCATCATGATCATGATGTTCATGACTGGAGGCAGTGTCGTGCTCATCGCCATCATCGTGCGCTTCAAAGGCGCCGCCCTCGCGGAAGGGCAGCTTGACGAGGCCGGGCGCTTCATCGAGTGCGGCGATGCTGGCATCCCGGCCCAGTGCCTGCAGCGGCTTTTCGAGAAAGGCCTCGAGGCCGGGGCCGACCCAGAAGATCACCTTGGCGTTTTGCAAAGCGCGGGCGTTCGAGGGCTTGAGATTGTAGGTGTGCGGCGAGGCGGCGCCATCGACAATCAACTCCGGTTCGCCGACACCTTGCATGATCGCCGAAACCAGCGAATGGATCGGCTTGATCGAGGTGACGACGACAGGCGCATCGGCTGCTCGTATCGTTCCAGGAAAGAACAAGGCGGGGATTGCGACGCCCATGATTGCGAGAGCCGGCATTTTGAGGGCTGACCTCAAGGCACGTTGCATCGGTATGCTTCCCTTGAATTACAATTGTTATGTTATTACATCAATTGCGTTATGCTATAACGTGTGCAATAGCAGGACGCAACAGCACTTTCGGAAAATTTGATGCTCTCTCCCGCAAAGATCCCCGGTGGTATCAAGGCCGAACCGCTGGTTTTGCTTGAAAATGTCGGCGTTCTCAGGAACGGCCGCTGGCTGGTGCGGGGCGTCGATTTTTCCGTGTCGCGAGGTGAGATCGTCACGCTGATCGGGCCGAACGGCTCCGGCAAGTCGACGAGCGCCAAGGCGGCGATCGGCGTGCTGAAGCCCGACGAGGGCAGGGTGGAGCGCAAGGCCGGCCTCAAGGTCGGCTATGTCCCGCAGAAGCTCACGATCGACTGGACGCTGCCGCTTTCGGTGCGCCGGCTGATGACGCTGACCGGCCCGCTGCCCGAGCGCGACATGCGCGCCGCACTCGAAGCCGCCGGCATCGATCATATGCTCGATGCCGAGGTGCAGCACCTCTCCGGCGGCGAATTCCAGCGGGCGCTGATGGCGCGCGCCATTGCCCGCAAACCGGATCTGCTGGTGCTCGACGAGCCGGTGCAGGGGGTGGATTTCTCCGGCGAGATCGCCCTCTACGATCTCATCAAGTCGATCCGCAACGCTAGCGGCTGCGGCATCCTGTTGATCTCGCACGATCTCCACGTCGTCATGGCCGAGACCGACACCGTCATCTGCCTCAATGGTCATGTGTGCTGCCGCGGCACGCCGGAATCCGTCAGCCGCAGCCCGGAATATGTGCGCCTGTTCGGCAGCCGAGCGGCGCAGACGCTGGCCGTCTACAGCCATCATCACGATCATACGCACCTGCCGGATGGGCGCGTGCAGCATGCGGACGGCACGGTCACCGATCATTGTCACGCCGATGATGGGCATCACGCCCATGACGGCAGCATAGCGCACGCTCACGACCATAATCATGAGCATGATCACGATCACGCCGGACATGACCACGGGCATGCCGGACATGACCACGCTCATCCGCACGCCCATGAGCATACAGCGGGAGATCGCCATGCTTGACGATTTCTTCGTGCGCGCCATCCTTGCCGGTGTCGGGCTGGCGCTGACGACGGGGCCGCTCGGCTGCTTCATCATCTGGCGGCGCATGGCCTATTTCGGCGATACGATCGCCCATTCGGCGCTGCTGGGGGTCGCACTGTCGCTGCTCTTCGAACTGAACCTGACGCTGGCCGTCTTCGCCGTCGCCGCCCTGGTATCGGTGCTGCTGCTTTTCCTGCAGAAGCGCCAGGCACTGTCGGCCGATGCGCTGCTCGGCATCCTCTCGCACGCGACACTGGCGATCGGCCTCGTCATGGTCGCCTTCATGAGCTGGGTGCGGATCGATCTCATCGCCTTCCTGTTCGGCGATATCCTTGCCGTCTCGACGACTGACATTGCGCTGATCTGGGGCGGAGGGCTCTTCGTGCTCGCCGCGATGGCCTGGCTGTGGCGGCCGCTCCTGGCGGCCACCGTCAATGCCGAGCTTGCCGAAGCCGAGGGGCTTAGACCTGAGCGGGCGCGGCTGTTCTTCATGCTTTTGATGGCCGTCGTCATCGCCATCGCCATGAAGATCGTCGGCATCATGCTCATCACCTCGCTGCTGATCATTCCGGCTGCCGCGGCACGCCGCTTTTCGTCGACGCCGGAGATCATGGCGGTGCTCGCCTCGCTGATCGGGGCGGCTGCCGTCGTCGGCGGGCTGTTCGGCTCGCTCACCTACGACACGCCCTCCGGTCCCTCGATTGTGGTCGCGGCGCTGATCCTCTTCATGCTCAGCCTGCTTCCCCTCAGGCGCCATCGTGCGGTCATGCAAGGACTAGGCTCATGACGACACCGCAACTCACCAAGAACCAGTCGTTGGTCTTCGACGTGCTCGAAAAGGCCGAAGGGCCGCTCAGCGCCTACACCATCCTCGACAAGCTGCGCGACCATGGTTTCCGCGCGCCGCTGCAGGTCTACCGGGCGCTGGAAAAGCTGCTCGAATACGGCGTCGTGCACCGGCTCGAAAGCATCAATTCCTTCGTCGCCTGCGCCCATCCGGGCGACGACTGCCACAGCCACGGCATCGTCGCCTTCGCCATCTGCGAAAGTTGCGGTCAGGTGATGGAGTTTCACGACCACGAGGTCGACCACCGGCTGATGGGCTGGGTGCGGGGGCAGAAGTTCAAGCCGGAGAAGACAACAATCGAGATCCGCGGTCTGTGTGAGGCGTGTGCGGCGTAAAGCGCGCGGGCCGGAATGAGGTCGCTTCAACTCCCTCGTTGCTGCGCTTGTCGCAGGAATCCATTCACCGCGCGTCCGCGCGGTGAATGGATTCCATGAATGCAAAGATTATCTTCCTGAAAGCGGTGGAGCCGAGGGAAACGCAACGTGACAAAAAGATGAGGCTGGAAAACCGACCTCATCTTTGCATTCTTTCGCCGGTCGAGTTTAATCCCGGCCAGCGTTAGGTCAGCCCTTGCCCTGGCCGCCGTTGTCGCTCTTGTCCTGGCCACCGTTGTCGCTCTTGCCCTGGCCGCCGTTGTCGCTCTTGCCCTGGCCGCCGTTGTCGCTCTTGCCCTGGCCGCCGTTGTCGCTCTTGCCCTGGCCGCCGTTGTCGCTCTTGCCCTGGCCGCCGTTGTCGCTCTTGCCTTGGCCGCCGTTGTCGCTCTTGCCTTGGCCGCCGTTGTCGCTCTTGCCCTGGCCGCCGTTGTCGCTCTTGCCCTGGCCGCCGTTGTCGCTCTTGCCCTGGCCGCCATTGTCGCTCTTGCCCTGGCCGCCGTTGTCGCTCTTGTCCTGGCCACCATTGTCGCTCTTGCCCTGGCCGCCGTTGTCGCTCTTGCCCTGGCCGCCGTTGTCACTTTTGCCCTGGCCGCCATTGTCGCTCTTGTCCTGGCCGCCGTTGTCGCTTTTGCCCTGGCCGCCGTTGTCGCCTTTGCCGTGGCCGTCGTTGTCACCCTTGCCCTTGCCACCCTTGCCGCCGCCGTGATCATCGCGGTCCTTGCCGCCGTGATCGTCCTTTCCGTGGTGGCCCTTGCCATCCTTGCCGTGGTCGTGGTCTTTTCCGCCCTTGCCGCCGCCGTGATCATCGCGGTCCTTGCCGCCGTGATCGTCCTTTCCGTGGTGGCCCTTGCCATCCTTGCCGTGGTCGCGGTCTTTTCCGCCCTTGCCGCCGCCGTGATCATCGCGATCCTTGCCGCCGTGGTCATCTTTTCCGTGGTGGCCATCCTTGCCGGGGTCTTGATCTTTTCCACCGGTGTCGTCGCCTTGATCTCCACCGGTGTCGTCGCCTTGATCAACGCCTTCGCCGTTGCCACCGCTATTGCCATCATTCCCATTGCTGGCGACCGAGCCGGTGTTGGATGTCTTCTTGCCGCCACCAACGTTTTGGCTGCCGTGATCGCTATCGTTCGGGCTGAACTTGCTATCGGCCTGAATTGCTCTGGTCGGCATGCACAGCCTGTATTCGAGTGTGCCGCGAACCGCGCTGTCGCAATTAACGACTGCCGGCGCGGCCGTTGCCAGACTGCTGCTTGCCAGAAGGGAAGCAACGGCAAGGCCGAATTTCGATGCTCTGCTGATCATTTCACTCATCTCCCAAGGTTAACCGAATGTTAATTGGGAGATCATTTATACTAACGATGAATTAATACGAAGAACAAAGAATGGTTAATCTGTTCAAATCATCTAATACAGTTAAGTTTACAAGTATAAAATTTTAATAAATTTTTATACTGACTGTGTTATTCTCTCGTTACGAACAGAGGGAATCGGCTATGAAGCGTCTCCTTTCTCTTGCTGCCTTTTTGGTGATTATTCCGCATTTTCAAGCAGTTGCCGGATCGTCTCTGCCTGTGACGCGAAGCATCGGAGCGCCGGTGGGATTTGCCGGGGCCTGCGCCAAGTACAAGTGGCTTTGCGGCAGGGTGGCGGTGCAACAGTTGGACGAGCAGGCTGCGATTGCGCTGCTTCAGAAGGTCAATCGTGCCGTAAACGGACGTATCGTTTCGGCAGAAGATCGCTCGTCTTCCGGAAACGGGGATGTCTGGTCTCTGCCGGTTGCCGGCCGTGGCGACTGCGAGGACTACGCCCTCCAGAAGATGAAGGACCTGATCGAGGCTGGTTATCCATCGAACAGGTTGGCGCTCTCCGTGGTCATCGGACCGCATGATCAAAACCACGTCGTTCTCGTTGCTCGGACGGACCGCGGCGATTATGTGCTCGATAATCTGACCGGCGCCGTGAAGCCCTGGCGCATGACTGGCTATACGTTTCTGGCCACCCAGGATTTCCAATCGCGAACGGGTTGGCGCGTGACGCTTGCTGGTCCCCGTGCAGGTGAGTTCTCCTGAAGTAAAACTATCGAGGCGGCGCGCTCGCTGCTGGCAAGTGCAGATCCCGGCGCTATTTTTGCCTGAGAGCCTAGCCAGGACGATCGTGTGACGAAAACCGAACTCGCGGAGATATATCGCGGCTACATCGCCTGCCTGAACAGGCAGGACTGGTCCAATCTCGGGCAGTTCGTCGGCGACGATGCTGTTCATAACAGCCGGCGGCTCGGGCTGTGGGGTTACGTCGCCATGCTCGAGCGGGACTTCGATGATATTCCAGACCTTTATTTCAAGGTGCTGATGCTGATCGCCGACCCGCCTTACGTGGCTTGCCGGTTGGGCTTCGATTGCACGCCGAAGGGAAAGTTCCTCGGCCTCGAGTTGAACGGCAGGCAGATTTCCTTCACTGAGAACGTCATCTACGAATTTCGCGGCGGCAAGATCGTCGAGGTATGGTCGGTCATCGACAAGGCGGCGATCGAAGTCCAGCTTCGTGGCGATCGGTAGCAGGTTGCGGTAAATTCGACGAAGAATTGTGTGCTCGACGGGTGGCTCGGCGAGTGTTTGGTGTAAGAATCGGAAACACTTTGTGACTAAGTGTCTCCAAAAGCTGCGTTTTTCGACTTGCTGCGCGCGACGACATGACGGATATTGTTTAGACGTTGAGGAAGCCGTCATGATCAGAATGATTGAAAACCCTGCCGAGCTGGCTGGCGAAGATATCACCGGCAAATATATTCTCCGGAAGCTGAACTATCATTGGTTCGCTTACGGCAAGGCAGCTATCGTGACCGCTTGCAAGGGAACGATCCTGCATCTCGAGCGGGAAGAGACGGTCCATTCCGAGCGTTGGGGCCGCCGCGCTTATACGGGAACCGGCAAACGTTATCCCGGCGGCATTTGTCCGATTTCGGCGGTCGCCTGCGTTTGCGATACGCCCGACGACGTCAATGCCGTCATCCAGCTGGATGTCGAAGCACAGGACGAATTCTATCAGCTGATCGCCAAGGCCGAAGCCAGGGTTCAGGCGCTTGCCGCTTCCTCACGAAACAGCCAGTTTCTCGAAGCCGCCGAGTAGGGTGGTTTCTTCAATGAAATCCGCCAGGTGCAGCGTCCTTCTGTGCGTCTAAAGACGCGGAAGTAATGGAACGGAGCGCGATCATGACGCAGCGAGACACCCGGCCCGGTCACGCATTCGCCGCGGCACCATCGCTCGGATCGCTCGCCATCACCATTGCGGTGATGTTTGTCGCGTTGTTCTGGCCAGCCGGCACGCTCGACTGGCCGCGCGGCTGGATCTTTCTCGGCCTGTTCCTTGTGCTGACTGTTGTCGCAGTCATCTGGATCTGGCGGACGAATCCGGAGCTTTTTGCGGCGCGCAGCCGATACCAGAAGGGTACCAAACCCTGGGACGCCGTGGTGGCGACGCTGACGATCATTCTCTTTGCCGCCATTCTTCCGGTCGGCGCATTCGACGACGGGCGTTTCCACTGGGCGCCGCAGCCCGATTGGGTCGTCTTCATCGGTTATCTCCTGATGACATCAGGTTATCTCGGCCTGACCTGGGCGCAATCGGTCAACCGGCATTTCGAGCCGACGGTGCGCATTCAGACCGAGCGCGACCACAAGGTGATCGACACCGGACCCTACGCCGTAATCCGCCATCCCGGATACGCAACCGCCATCGTGCTCAGCGCCGGCATGGCGCTGTCGCTTGGATCGCTCTACGCGCTGATCCCCGCCGGCCTGCTTGTCGTCGTCCTGTTCGGCCGCACACTCGGCGAGGAAGCCGAACTGCGCAAGGGCCTCGAAGGCTATGCGGACTATATGGCGCGTGTGCGCTGGCGCTGGATTCCGGGAGTCTGGTGAGTGGAGAGGGGGCTTCGCCACCCGCCCCGTGCTTCGAGGCTCCGGCCTTTGGCCTATGCGCCTCAGGATGAGGGCCAATCGGAGTGCCGTACGGCTGGGGGCTGATGGATGCGCTGTGTATCTGGCAAGCTGAGGCGTTCGCGACTGTCATCCGCGGCCCTCTCTGCAGCCTCATCCTGAGGCGCCCCGCAGGGGCCTCGAAGGACGGGGCTGGCCACCCGCCTCCGCGTTACCTGTGTTACCCGATCTGCCTGAGATCGCGCGCGAAACGTTGCCAGTTGGCGACGTAGTTTTCCGCTGAGCGGCGAATGCCCTCGACCGCCTTCTCATCCAGCACCCGCACGAGGCGGGCAGGCGCTCCGACGATCAGGGAATTATCAGGGAATTCCTTGCCTTCGGTCACCAGCGCATTGGCTCCAACGAGGCAGTTGTTGCCGATTTTCGCACCGTTCAGGATGGTGGCGCCCATGCCGATCAGCACGTTGTCGCCCAGCGTACAGCCGTGAAGGATGGCGTGGTGGCCGATGGTGCAGCTTTTGCCTGTTGTCAGCGGGAAGCCCATGTCGGTATGGGCCATCACGCCTTCCTGGACGTTGGTGCCTTCGCCGATCGTGATCTTTTCATTGTCGCCGCGCAGCACGGCGCCGAACCAGATGCCGACATTCTCGCCGAGTTCGATCTGGCCGATGATGTTGGCATCCGATGCGATCCAATAGAGGCCGGCGGCGGGCAGTTTCGGCGTTGATCCGCCGAGCGCATAGACGGGCATGGCTCTCTCCTCACACGACCTCGACTGATAGGGTGGCGATACCGTCGATGCCGCAATTGATGCGATCGCCCCGGGCGACCGCCCCGACGCCGGCGGGCGTGCCGGTCATGATGATATCGCCGGGCGTCAGGGTGAAAAGCTTCGACAGCTCGGCGATGATCTCCGGCACCTTCCAGATCATCTGGTTGAGATCCCCGTCCTGAACGCGTTTGCCGTTCTGTTCCAGCCAGATCCTTGCCTGGGTGGGGTGGCCGAGGCTGCTTGCCGGAACGATTGGCGACACAGGGGCCGAATGTTCGAAGGCCTTGCCGATTTCCCAGGGGCGGCCGAGCTTCTTGGCCTCGCCCTGCAAGTCACGACGGGTGAAATCGATGCCGACGGCATAGCCGTAAATGCAGTTGAGCGCGTCTGCAGCCTGAATGTCTGCGCCGCCGGATTTCAACGCCAGCACACATTCGACTTCGTAATGCACGTCTGATGACAGCGGCGGATAGGGAAAGGCGTTGCCTGCCGGCAGCAGGTTATCGGCATTCTTCTGGAAGAAGAATGGCGGCTCGCGGGTGGGATCATGACCCATCTCGATCGCGTGGTCGGCATAGTTGCGCCCGACGCAATAGACGCGGCGCACCGGAAAACGCTCGGCGCTGCCTTCGACCGGCAGCAGTACCGGTGCGGGACGCGGAATGACGGTGGCGGGATGGGGCATGGGCGGCTCTTCCTGTTTTCGAGTCTGGCGTTCATCTTAGACGGAAAACGGCACGCCGGGGAAGCATCCCGGCGTTCGGCTTCGGTGTCTTGACGGTGTCACGCTCGCAGGTTAGCGTTTGATATGAGCAGGATTTTTGCAGTTTCGACAAGGTCTACGACCACCGCGCGGCGGTGGGTGGTAGACGCGTGAACTGAATTCCGTTCATCGCTGTTAAGACCAACCCGCCGGAGACGAGCGGGTTTTTTGTTGCCGCCCGTGTCCCGCATTCGAGGACAAGATCGTGGACGATATCCCAAAACATATTCTCGCCGAGCGGGCGCTTGCCGCTGCCCGTCGCTGTGTCGCCAGCCGCTTTGCCGGCGCCGCTTTCGCTTTTGTGACCGGTTCCCTCATACGCGGTGAAGGAACCGCCTTTTCGGATATCGATCTGGTCGTCGTATTCCCGGCGCTGGAAAGAGCCTGGCGGGAATCGTTCACGGAGAAGGGGTTTCCCGTCGAGGCCTTCGTCCATGATCCGCAGACGCTGGCGCATTATCTCCATCAGGACGCCGATAGCGGTTATCCAATCATGGGCAATATGGTCGCGACGGGCAGCATATTGGGGCCGGATCTCGAACGAGCGCGCCTCATCCAGGCGAATGTGGCCGCCACGCTGGCAGCGGGCCCGAAACCGCTTGCCGGCCCGGCCTATGACGCGTTGCGCTATCAGGTCACCGACCTTGCCGACGATCTGCGTGGAACGCGCCCGCCCGAAGAGATCGCCGCGATCGCCGCGCTGCTCTATCAAAAGCTCGCCGATCTGATCCTGCTCGGGCGCGCGGCGCATGGACCGGCCGAGGCAAGTGGGCCCCCCGTCTGATGAGGGAGCTCGACGTGCAACTGGCAGCCGAATTCGACGTAGCGTTCAGGCTGGCGGCGGCGGGTGACGGCGCCCGATTTCTGGCTTTGGCCGATCGGGAGGTTGCTTCGCACGGCGGTCGCTATTTTGGAGGATACAGGCAGGATGCTCGGCTGGAAGCGCGCCGCCTGGAATAATCTGGTATCGATCACGTTGCCGAGTGAAAATTGGATGGAAGATGCTTGAGAACAAATTCAAGGATGTCCTGCAGTCTGCAGTGAGGCGCACCGCCCGATTGCGCCTCAGACCTCCAGCGGAGGGGGATATCGATTTCCTGACGCGACTTTTTTCGCGGCCGGAATTGGTCGCACACCGACCGGTGCCCCGGCCTGATACGCCGGAGGAAAGCGCAGCGCGGCTTGCGCGCGACATTGCCCATTGGAAAGATCATGGCTTTGGGCGTTGGGCGGTCGAGTCAGACGATGCGTTGATAGGATTTGGCGGCGTGACTTTTTCCAAGGAATTCGATGGCCTCAATCTTTCCTATCATCTGCAACCTAAAAGCTGGGGGCAGGGCTATGCCACGGAATTGGTCAGAGAATGCCTGACATTTGCCTTCGATGATCTGCAGGCGGATCGTGTGATCGGATTGGTTCGCACCGCCAACGCCGCTTCGAGGCGCATTCTCGAAAAATGCGGCTTCGTCTTCGAGCGCGAGGTGATGCTGCACGGCGCGCCGACCAATATGTACGTCCTTGGCAAAACGAGCGACGTATAAACGAACATCGCCGGCAGTTGTCGTGCAAGACGAGAAGTCGTCAGCGGGCTTATAGACCGAGGGCAGGTGCGGGCTCTCGATACCGTGGTCCGACGCCAAGCCGAAAAGCCACGCCTAACCGAGAGCGCTTTGCTCCGCACAAATCCTGTCGATCAGCGCATCGAGTTCACCCCTCGGCGGCCGGCTTTTAGCCAGACGCTGTTTGAGGTGCGTGATCGAGTCGGCCAGGATTTCATCCAGGCTCTCGGCGCAGGTGAAGTCGCCCGCCACGCGCTTGACCTTCGAATTGTCGAAAATGGCAGTCCAGGCCTTGTCGCCGAGGAGCGGGCCGACCCATTCCGGATTGTATTTGATCAGCGTGTCCGTCGGCACGTGGACGATTTTCGCCTCCACACCCAGCAATCTGGCGATCGCCTTGTGGATATCGTCCCAGATATGGGCGCGGTCGGAGGTGATGTGGAAAATCTCTTTCAGCGCCGCCTGCTTGCCGAAAAGGCCGACGAAGGGCACGGCGAAATCGACCGAGCGGGTCAGTGTCCAGGGCGTGTGGCCGTCGCCCGCCACGATGATGGGGTCGCCATCCAGCATGCGCCTCGCCATGATGTCGCTGTCGCCCATCATGATCGGCAGGCCGGTGCGAACGGTGTGGCTGGGGCGGACGATCGTCCAGGCGAGATTATCGGACGTCTTGAGCAGTTCCTCGCAGGCGATCTTGGCCTGGCTGTAGGGCCAGTGGGGATTGATCGCCGGCGTCTCCTCGGTGATCACGTAATGACGCGGCGGTTTTTCGTAGACCGAGGCCGAGGAGATGAAGATGTATTGGCCGCAATCGCCGGAGAAAACCTCGATGTCGTGCGCCACCTGATCCGGCGTGAAGGCGATGAACTGGCAGACGACATCATAATTGACCCTGGCGAGATCGGCATAGGCGCTCGATCCGAGCTCCCCGACGATCGAGGTCACTCCGTCAGGCAAGGCGGCGCTTTTCAAGCCGCGATTGAAGACGCTGACATGGTGACCCTCGGCAATGGCGCGTTCGACGCATGGATGGGAGATTTGGCCGGTGCCGCCAATGAAAAGAACTTTCAAAGCCATGGGAGTGACCTCGGGGTCTATGGGCGGAACTGTGATCGCTCTTCATAGCGTGAAAGGAGGTGGTCGTCTCCCGCAAATCTCGTGCTGCCGAGAGTAGCGGTGCCTGGCCTCGGGCGGCAATCGTTTCAGATTGCCGCCATGCGACCGGGCAACGCCTATGCATGTGCCTTGCGAAAGGCTGCGACGACAAGCCAGATCGAGGACAGCAGGAAGTAGAATGCGCCGAACCCGGCATAGGGCACGATATCCAGGATCGTCGGCGCGTCGGCGCCAAACGATTGGCTGATCATGAAGCCGCCGGCAAGGGCCGATTGCGCGCCGCTCAGGATCATGACCCATTGTGCGCCGTTGGTCCGCCAGCGCCTTACGCCGGTATAGAGCTGCAACAGGCCCGATAGGATCGCCCAAGCTCCGAACACGGCGAGGACGGCGTAGGTGCTATTGCTGATCGCGATAACGACGGCGAGCGCCGTGGCCGTGCTGACGGCGACATTCAACGTTTGCGACGGGTTGGCCTGCAGGCCGCCATTGACCCTGGCGTCGATCAGATTGGCCAGCGCGTCCCACAAGGGATAGAGCACCAGCAGAAAGGCTACGGCGCATGGCTGCCCGGCAAGAAGAATGGCGGCGGCAATCCAGATCATCGAGAAGGCGGCGCGGGTGAAATAATAGGATCGCAGCCAATTGGACTGGAGGGAAGAATGAGTTTGCATCGGAAGATTCCTTCAATGTTGCCTGCCTACTAGTAGGTAGACCAAACATCGGAGTCAACGCATCGCGCGCACACCTTCTTGTGAAGGCAGCGATACCGCGACAGGCTTGACAGTCTGCCTACCAGAAGGTAGGCGATGGCATGAAATCAATGGCTTCAACTTCCGACAAAATCCTCGACATCGCGCAGTCGCTCATCGTGGCGGGAGGTTATAACGGCTTCAGCTATGCTGACATCTCGGCCGCGATCGGCATCAGGAAGGCGAGCATCCACCATCATTTTCCGACAAAGGCCGAGCTGGTCTCGGTCCTCGTGGATCGCTATCGGAAGCAGGCGGAGGCAGGTTTGCAGTCTCTGCGCGAGCAGGCCGCAAGCCCTGCCGATCAGCTGCAGTTCTACGTCAACTATTGGCACACATGCATTCGGGATGCCTCGCAGCCCTTCTGCGTCTGCGCGATGCTCGCCAGCGAAATGCAGATGCTGCCGGAAGAGGTCGCTTCACGCGTCCGCGCCCATTTCCAGAGTCTTGCTGCATGGCTAACCTCGGTGCTGCAGGCTGGAGTCGAGCAGGGGTTGTTTCGGTTGGACAAGCGGCCGGAGGAGCGGGCGCAAATGCTGATGGCCTCGGTTCATGGGGCGATGCTCTCGGCGAGGGCTTTCGGCGATCCCGGGCTGTTCATCGCAGTCGTTAAGCCTGAGATCGAGAGGCTGCGGGCAGTGGATCGATAGGGGAATTCTCTGGCCGATAGGAGCGTTGCGCAATCATAAGCTAACGCTCGTTGAGGCGTGACGTCCGCATCGTCACACACCCGGTATCCGGAAATGGATGGAGATGGCGGCTTGTCTCCTGTGGACAACGTCACTCCGTGCCATCGGCGGCCAGCGCATCCCGGACGATCGCGTAATAGCCGGAAAGTTCGGGAATATCGGCGGCCAGAGTGTCGAAGTCGGGGTCGGTTGGCGCAAGCGAACCGGCATATTTGGCGTCGATGAAGGCTTGGTGGGCGGCCAGCGCTGCGGCGTCGGCCTTGTGCACGACGGTGAAGACGGGCGAGGGGACAGTGCGGCCCTTGACGATGATGCGGTCGAGTTCGACGACGATGTAGGTCTCAGTGACCAGTTTGGCCGTCTCTTCGCCGAGCAGCAGCGCCACGCCGTAATTCTTCGAGGCGCCTTCGAGGCGGGAGGCGAGGTTGACGCTGTCGCCGAGGCAGGAATAGTCGAAACGACGGGTCGAGCCCATGTTGCCGACGATGCATTCGCCGGTGTTGATGCCGACGCCCATCTTCAAGACGTGCGGCTTGGCGCCGCGTGTCGCTGCCTCGCGCTCCAGCTGGCTGTTCAGCCTCGATATCGCCGCCTGCATGGCGAGCGAGGCGCGCACCGCATGGAGCGCATGGTCGGGATCGTCGAGCGGCGCGTTCCAGAAGGCCATGATGCAGTCGCCCATATATTTGTCGATCGTGCCGCCGTGATCCATCACCACGTCGGACAGCGGCGTCAGCAGCCGGTTGATCAGGCCGGTCAGCTGCTCCGGATCGTCCTTCAGGGTTTCGGCGATGGTGGTGAAGCCGCGAACATCGGAAAACAACACCGAGAGCGTGCGCCGCTCGCCGCCGAGCTTCAGCTGCGAGGGATCGTTCGACAGGCGGCGGACGAGATCGGGCGAGATATATTGGGCGAAGGCGCGGATGATCTGCCGCTTGTTGCGGCGCTCCTCGGCATAGTCGAAGGCGGCCTGGCCGAAGACGACAGAGATATAGGCAACCGTCGGGCCGAGCGGCGAGACGAAGACATGGGCAAGCCGGATGCCGGCAAAGCTGACGGCCGCAAAAGCGAGGAGAGCGGATGCGCTGGTGACGATCGTCAGCCAGCCCGTCGAACGCCAGACGGTGGCGGCGGCCAGCAGCACCGTGATCAGGATGCAGGCGGCAACCGTGGGCAGGCGGGCTTCGGCAATCGACAGGCCGCGGCGGATATTGTCGTAGATCGTCGCCTGGACCTCGACGCCGGAAACGAGCTTGCCGGTGTGAACCGTATAGGGGGTGGCGAAGGCGTCGACGCCGCCCTTGTCGATGGCTGGCGCATTCTGCAGGCTGAGGCCGACCAGCACGACGCGGTCCTTAAAATAATCCGGCGGCAGCAAATTCTCCGGGTCGAGCGCCTGGTAATAGGAAACCGTGGGATAGCTGCGGGCCGGGCCGAAGGATTGAATGAGCTGGCCGGCCGGCAAGGATGCGTGTGCTGCTCCCGACGCCTTCGCCAGCATGGCGGCAAAGCCGTCCTCATAGCCCGGAATGCGCCGGAAGATGCCGTCGCCGCTGAGATCGATCGAGGCGATGCCTGTCACGGCACCCGCTTCGGTCAACTGCGGCAGCGGTGTCGCGCGGATCAGTTGCGAGGCCTGCGGCGTCTCGATCAGCGTTTCGTCGCCGGCGAGCACGATATCGGGACCGACGGCTTGCGTGATCGCCGCGTCGTTGCCGGGGTTCGAGGGCTCGGCCATGATGATGTCGAGGCCGATGACGCGGGCGCCGGCGGCGCGCAGCCGGGTGACGAGTTCGGCGTGCAGGCTGCGCGGCCAGGGCCATTGCGCGTTGATATCGGCAAGCGAGGGCTCGTCGATCGCGACGATGACAGGCCCTCCCGCCGGCGGACGGGGATCGTCGAGGGTCGAGAGGTAGTCGAAACTTCTGAGCTCCAGCAGCGACCAGGCGGGCAGGCGCGACAGGAGCGAGATGGCGATCAGTGTGGTCAGGGATAGCACCAGCAGCCTGAGATGGCGGCTCGTGATCTGCCTGGCCTGCTTGTCCCGCACCCGCATCAGAAGCGGACTTTGAGCGTGCCCTTGAAGGCGCGGCCCCAGCCGGGCACGCCGGGCGTGATCTCGAAGTCCTCGTCGAGCAGGTTATAGGCGGCCGCTTCCAGCTCGATGCGCTTGTCGAACGGTTCCCAGACCAGGTGGGCGTCGAGGCTCCAATAGTCGTCGAGCTTGGTGCCAACCCGATCGCCGTCACGCTCGCCGATATAGTTGGCGGCAACCGTTGCCTTTACCTTGGCTTCGTTGACCCAGGTCAGCGCAATCTGCCCCGAATTTTGCGGTATGAAGGGAAGAGGGCCGCCATAGATCGGCTCAAGCGGATCCCTGTTTTCCGAATCCATATAGGCATAGGTGGCCGAAAGGCCGAAACCGTTGCCAAGCGCGACGTTGGCAGTGACGGCAGCGCGATCGATGCTGCCGCGCGAGATCGGCAGGCTGGTATCCGATGGAAGCGAGATCAGCGGTAGATCGATCGAGAAATCGTGCAGTTCCTGATGCTGGTACTCGACCGATGTGAAGAAGCGGTCGGTCCATTCGGCATCCCACTGCAGGGCGACCGTATCCGTATAGCCCTGCGGATTGGCGGAAAACTGGTTGGCCTGCAGCCCGAGTATGCCGATCGGCGCAAGGGTCGGCACGGTGGTATCAAAGCTTTGCCGCATAAAGGCGGCCCGTAGCCAGTGGCCTTGAACCGGCGTCCAGGCGAGGCCGAAGCGCGGCTCCAGCCGGCTGATATCGATGCCGTCGCCTTCCAGGCGTGTGGCAAACAAGGCGTATTCGCCCTTGAGGTCCGGCGTGATCTCATGCAGCACATCGACATAGGCGCGACCGATATTGACGGTGTTGCTCGTAGTGGTCGGACCTTCGTTTATTTCCGGGATGAGTGGGACGAGAGGAACGAGTTCATAAAGGCGGGAGGAGGTCGTCGTGCTGGTATCGATCCAGCCGCCTTCGATACCGTATCGCCATGTCAGCGGGCCGCTGCCGATGGAATGGTTGAGAGCACCGATGTAGGTTTTGGAGGTCGTGTTCTCGCCCGTATCCAGAACAGGAATGATGTCCGGGTCGGGCAGGGGTAAAACCGGAGCATCGTCGACCTGAAGAGAGATTGCCGTTCGCGACTTGATATCCGAATAGAAGAATGCGCCGTTCAATATGTTTTCATAGGCAAAGGTGTGGCTCCAGCCAATGCCGGCGTTGGTTATCTCGTTTTCAACATCGCGGCCGACAAATTCCGGCAATACCGTCGTCCTGATCGGAAAGCCTGCCAGATTGAACAGGTCCGTCAGTGTCGTGCCCTGCGTCTGCGCACTCAGTGTTCCATCGTTCTTGGCATGGTTGACGAAGGCTACCACGCGATCGTCAGGCGTGACGGTTGCCGTGAGATAGCCGTTGGCGCTCAGCAGCTTGTTGTCTGTCTGAACCCCGCCGAAATCCCGGTAGTCGCGATCAAGCGCCAGCTCTTCCCAGCCCAGATTGCCATAAAAGCTGATCGGGATGGTTTCGTTGGAATAGCCTTGGATATCGGCCTCGCCGATCCGCCTTGTATGGCCGTCGACGCTATTGATGCCGCCACCGAGCGAGCCTTCGATGAAGGGGACATCGAAGAGCGATGCCGAGCGGGAACGGCCGGAGAGCATGTGCGGAGAAATCAGCAAGCCCTGGATGAAGGATGAGTAGCTCGACGCGTTGCCGCGGTTCTGAATGATATTGTCGTCGCTGAAGTTCGTTGCGTTGACGAAAGGAAGGATGCTGCCCTTGATCGACTGATCGACATAACCGCTGCCTTTGAAAGGATCGAAAACCGCATCGCCATAATATCGGCCCCAGGCATCCAGACCTTGCAGCCGGAACGCGTTGTTCAGTGTCGAGCCGGCGCTCGCATTGGCGCCGAGCCCACTATAATCACCGCCACGGGCGCGCGAGCGGCGCAGGAATTCCTGCGCATCGCGGATCGCGCCATCTGAATCGTAATCGTCGATATCGATCGCCGTACGGAAGGCCGAGATGACCGGATCGTCGTCGTCGAGACGGTTGGCGTTGTCGAGCGCCTGCTCGGATGGCAGCCGGTCGCCCTTTTCGTAATGGGCGGCGGCCAGCATGAACTGCGACTGCGAATGCGCGGGATTGGCGGTGCTGGCGGCGAGCAGGTCTTGCAGCGCCTTGTCGCGCTCTCCGGATTGCAGGTAGTAGCGGCCGCGGGCAAGCAGGGCGAGATCGAAGGAGGGATCGAGGGCGATCGCGGTGTCGATCTCGCGCTTGGCCTCCTTCATGCGCGCCTGATCGAGATAGAGGATTGCGAGGTTCGCGTGCAGCAGCGGGTCCTGCGGATCGAGCTCGATCGCCCTCTTGAAGGCCTTTTCCGCTTCGCCGTTGGCATCGCGAGAACTCTGCAGCAGGCCGAGCGAATTCAGCGTGCTCGACCCGCCGGGCGCGAGTTCGATCGCACGATTGAGGTCGGCGAGCGCGCCGTTGATGTCGCTCTCATAGTTTGCCTTGTAGCCTGCGCGGGCGGCGAGCGCCATCGGATGATCAGGGTCGAGCGCCAGTGAGCGTTCGATTGCTTCCTTCATCTGCTCACGGTCATCGACGAGCTCCGCCAGTTGGGCGCGCACGGCCGGCAGGGTCGGATCATCAGGATAGCGCTGTTCCGCTTTCTTTATGATCTCGAGCGCCACGCGCGGGTTCTCCAGGAAGCCCGCCGTATAGGCCTGCATGATTGCGCCATAGGGGCCGGTGGTGCTGGCCGGCGGTGGTTCGGCATGGGTGGGGTCGGCAAGCGAACGGGCAAAATAGCCGCCATATTGGGCCATGTTGCGGCGTGTCGGGTCGAGATGCGGCAGGGCCTTCTGGAAAAGCTTGGCGGCATCGCCATAGCGCTTTTCGGAGCCGGCGATGGTGGCGTCGATCAGATCGACGCGCGCCTGCTGGGCTGCCGTCAGCTTGCGGCCGCGGATGTTCTCAAGCGTTGCGGCAGCGGCCTGGCGTCCATCGAAGGCGCTCTGCACTTCGGCCAGTTCCAGCCAGTCTTCGGTGGTGCGGCGCTCCGGCGGCAGCGCCAGCAGGCGGCGGCGCTCCGTCGCCATGCGGTCGGCACGCAGCGGCGAAGTCGGCATCAGATCGAAGCCGTCGCGCAGATCCAGATAGAAGAGCATCTGCTCGCGGTCGTCAGGATTGACGCTGATGATCTTGTGCGGTGCCTGGCCGATCGTGGCGACCGCCCCTTCGCCCTCGTTCACATCGACGCTGCCCTGCGGGTTGCTAAGCGCCACGCGGCCTTCGAGCACGATCATCGAGGTCTTGGCGCCTTCGACGGTCATGGTCCAGTCCGTGCCGCGGATAGCGGCGGCGGCGGCCGGTGTTTCCACCGTCAGGCCCTGGCCGCCGCGCTCGGCGCGTGCCCAGATGGTGCCGGACTGGAGGTTGAGCACAGTGTCACCGCTCGCGGCCATCTTCTTGACCTGCAGCGAGGAATTGCGGCCGAGGCGGACCTGCGTGTGGTCGGAAAAGACGATGGCGAGCTGGCCGTTGGCATTGGTGCGCAGCACATCGCCGGTCAGGAGATCCTGATTGATGTCGACGATGCGCCAGTTCGACACGTCGATGAAGCGGACCTCCTCGCCGGTCTTGCGGGCGATGACGGATCCGGCGACCGGGGTTGCGCGCTGCACGGGATCGGCCATTGCCGGCGACCCGAAAGCAGGCAGAGCAAGCGCCAACGCTACCCCTGCGTGAAAGATGTGTTTGGAATGCCCCCGCATGACCTCAACCCCATACCCCACTCCCCTTTGTCCGTGTAGAAAAGAAAAGTCAAGCGCGCTGCACACGTGTTCTTGCTTTCCTATCCAAGTGTAATATCAGGGAAACACTTGAGGGTGGAGTAATCACGTGAGCGACTTCGAAAGTGCAACTGAGATCATGCTGAGTAAGCCGTCGAGCATGGATATTGGTGTCGAGTATTTCGACCATATCAAGAAAATCAATGACATATTCTATGATCAGATCAAGATTTCTGATCAGAAGGCTGCCTATATCTTTACTTTTATGCTCGCCTTCCTGGTGAGCTCAAGCGAGGTGAGGGCGGTCTTCAACCCGGCACGTTATATCGGCGGGACGCCGGGCGGCATGTTGTTCTCGGGCCTGCTTGCCGCAGCTTCGGTCTTTTCAATCCTGTCGGCCATTCTCGTCGTGCTGCCGCGCCGTTTGGACAGCTCGACCTCGCTGTTCTGGGGCGCCTGGCCCGGCCATCGCGACATGTTCTTCGAGGCGGCACTCAGGCGCGACGAGCGTTACCTCTTCGACCAATATCTCGAAAACGCCAACATCCTCTCCACCATCGCCCGCAACAAATATCGCTGCGTCACCTTTGCGTTTCGTGGGCTGATGGTGAGCGTGATTGCCTATGTGCTGCTGTTGGTGGCGATGTGAGAGTGGGTTGTTAACACCCTCATTTGCTTTTCGCTTGCCGCTCAAGGCGTTCGTCGCTGGCGCGAATGCGCTGAGCGCAAGCGAAGCCAAGAATGCAGGGGCGGTGAGCAGGGCGGGCCGGAGCGCGCCCGGCTATTGTCAATCCTCGACTTCGAGGACCAGTTCAAGTTCGATCGGCAGGCCGAGGGGCAGGCTGGCGACGCCGAGCACGACGCGGCCTGAGAGCTTTTCCTCGCCGAAGACCGCAAGCAGCATTTCAGATGCTCCGTCCGCAACCTTCGGATGGTCGCGGAAATCGCCTTCGGTCGCGATATAGACGCCGAGCTTGACGACCCTGACGACCCTGTCCAGTGAACCGAGATGGTCCCTGGCGGCTGCGAGCGCGCTCAGCGTTGCCGTTTCGGCCGCCTTCCTGCCGTCTTCGGCCGTCAGAACACCGCCGACGCGGCCGATATAGCGCGGCTCATGGCCGACGACCGGCAGCATCCCGCTGAAGAAGACCAGATTGCCGGTCCTTATCGCTTCGACATAGGCCCCAAAGGGTGTCGGCGGCGGGGGAAGCGCAATGCCAAGTTCCTGCAGCCGCCGTTCCGCGCCGGCTGCCTGCGCTTTCGCATGGTCTACCATCTGCCCAGATGTGCGCCGCCGTCGACGTGCAGCACCTCCCCGGTTACGCGCGGCGCTTCGGTGAGAAAGACGACTGCGTCGACGATCTCCTCGACATTTGATATGCCCACCATCGGCGACAGCGTCGTCAGGAAGTCCTTCGGATTGTCCTTGTGCAGCGGCGTGTCCACCACACCTGGAGCCACAATATTGAAGCGAATTTTCTCGTTCGCATATTCCATCGCCAGGTTCTTGGAGATTGCGTTGATGCCGCCCTTCGTCATCATCGATACCGAAGCGGAGAAGCCGGCGATCGGATGATCGGTCAATGGCGTGGTGATGCTGACGACGCTGCCGCCTGACTTCTGCGTGAGCATCTGCCTGACGACCAGTTGGGTCAGATGGATGAAGCCTTCGAGATTGGTCGAGGACAATTTCCGGAAGTCTGCCATCGTGAAATCGACGAACGGCTTGGCCAAGAAAATGCCGGCATTGTTGACGAGGCCGTCAATCGAACCGAACCGGCCGATTGCTGCCCTTGTCACCCGCGCTGCGGTTTC
The DNA here is from genome assembly GCF_028994275.1 of Rhizobium binxianense. Taxonomy (NCBI): domain Bacteria; kingdom Pseudomonadati; phylum Pseudomonadota; class Alphaproteobacteria; order Hyphomicrobiales; family Rhizobiaceae; genus Rhizobium; species Rhizobium binxianense. The sequence continues at coordinate 2,473,495 of NZ_CP118713.1, read as the reverse complement.
GGCATCGCCGATGTCGCCATCAACGAGCGCCAGCTTGTCCGAGGCCTTGAAGGCATCCGAAGCGCTGACCTGGCGTGAGGTGGCGACGACATTATAGCCGCGCTCGACGAAGGCGTTGACGAGGCCTGCTCCGATACCCTGGGAGGCGCCCGTGACGATCACTGTTTTTGCCGTACTCATGTTGATCTCCAAAAGATTGGTTCGGGCAACGGGCCTTGCTTGTGAAGGACGGGTCGCTCGAGATGGGGCTGCTGCGAATGCGCCTCCATCGGGTTGTCTGTGTTCGCAAGGTGAATATGGCGAAAGCGCCATTCCTCGATTAGATGGAAATATCTGGATTCTCTTTTGCGCCTGTGCAAAAATCAGCCATGGCCGATCTCAACGATATTGCCGTGTTCGTGAAGGTGGCGCAGTACGGCAGCTTCAGCCGCGCCGCCCATTCGCTTGGTATGCCGGTATCGACGGTCAGCCGGAAGGTGACGTCGCTGGAGGAGCAGCTTGGGGTGACGCTGCTGCAGCGGACGACCCGCAAGCTCAGCCTGACCGCGCAGGGCCGCGCCTATTACGATCAATGCCGCGAGCCGCTCGCCCATATCCTCGATGCCGAGCAGGTGCTCACGCAAACGCAGAGAAAACCCGAAGGCCTGCTGAAGATTTCCGTGCCGGTCATTTTCGGGCAGGAGGTGTTTTACGAATTTGTCTCTGCCTTCCTGAAGACATATCCCGATATCCAGATCGATCTCTTCGTCACCAACCTGTTCCTCGATCTCATCGCGGAGAATGTCGATCTCGGCATCCGTTTCGGCGAACTCAAAGATTCGAGCATCGTTGCGCAGCGGTTCGGCAAGAGCGTGCGCTACCTGGTCGCCACACCGGACTATCTGAAAGGTCGGGTGCTCCCGTTAAAGCCCGAAGACCTGAAGGACCATCGGTGCGTTCTGCTGAACGGCCGCAACGGTGAGGCGGAATGGCATCTGGTGAGCGGGCGCAAAACGGTTCGCCTGCACGTGTCGGGGCCGGTATCGAGCCGGGATTTCGATACGGTGAGCGCCTTCACCTATCGCGGACACGGGATCGGATTGTTGCCTTCGACCTATTGCGACGAGCAGATCAAACGAGGCGAACTCATCCGCCTGCTGCCGGACTGGTCGTCCGAGGAAATCTTTGTACATGCCGTCTATCCCACACGGCGTTTCCTGCCCGCGAGATTGCAGGTCTTTCTTGAGGCGCTGAAGGCTTGGAAGAACCCGTTGTGGCTTCCCTTGCATTGAGTTCCTTCGAAGGGCGGGGCGGGTGCTCCAGCCGCCACGGAAACGTTCCGGACATCACCGAAAATTGAAGCCGTATGTGCGGGGGGGGGGCCTGCGTCGGCCAAGCTGTGTTAGAGTTTGCCGGCTTGGATGGCGCGGGGATTGGATTGCCAATGCTGACGACGCTTGCGGTGCTTATCGGTCTTTCCGGCCTCGTCCCGGCAGCGCGGGCGGGGGGAGATGAGGTCGACGTGACCCTCGTGCTTGCCGTCGACACCTCGCGGTCGATGGATTTCGAGGAGATCGGCATCCAGCGCGAGGGGTATGTCGAAGCACTCAAGCACAAGGAATTCATCGATGCGGTGAAGGGCGGGCTCACCGGCCGCATCGCCATCAGCTATTTCGAGTGGGCAGGCTATGTCGTCCAGGATTCGGTGATCGACTGGCAGGTGATCGAGACGGAAGAGGACGCGATTGCTTTTGCCGGCAAGCTCGAAGCCCGGCCGATCGCCACGCAGCGGCGCACATCGATCTCCACCGCGATCGCCCAGGGCGCCAGCATGATTGTTTCCAGTCCCTTTCTGTCCAGGCGACAGGTGATCGACGTTTCCGGCGACGGCCCGAACAACTCAGGCAATCCCGTCACACCGACCCGCGACAAGGCGGTAGAGGCCGGTATGATCATCAATGGCCTTGCTATCATGCTGCGGCCTTCCGATGCGCCCAATGGGCTCGACAAATATTACGAGGATTGCGTCATCGGCGGTCCCGGCGCCTTCGTGCTGCCGGTCCGCAAGATCGAGGATTTCGCCGTTGCCGTGCGCCGCAAGCTGGTGCTGGAGATCAGCGGCCTTTCCACGCCGGCAACGGTGCAGAAGACAGCCGGCGCGCCGCCGGCGACCGACTGTCTGATCGGGGAAAAGCAGTGGCGGGACATGTTCGACCGCTGATGCCCGGCGGGTTACCGCGCCGAAATTATATCAGTCAGTATTTGGTAAGCCGCAGAGACGCGATCCTCGTTGGGATAGTTTTTATTGGCCGAGATGCTTTTCAGCTGGTGTTGCGGTCTGCGATGACGCCGCAGCCTTTGCCTACAACGGCAACGCTCTGCCGGCCTGCTCGCTGACCATGTATTCGGCATACCAGTCCGGCCAGCCTTCGTCATGCTTGCCGCCGTTTCGCTTCTCGTGTTCGCCGTGGGCGATTGCCGCGCGGCGCAGTGCTGACGCAAGCTCGTTTGACGTCGTGAATTTCGTCTCGTCGGCGTCGATGCGTCCGGGTAGTCGTGTGGTGACTTCCTGGAACAGCCAGCCGTTGCCATCCGGATCCTTGAACGAGGCGAAGGAGCGATAGCTGCGGTGCTCGGGATCGCGGCCGGCGACGCGCAGCCGTCCGAAGAGATAGGGTTCGTCTTTGCCGGCATAGACGCCGGCAGCGTCATGGAACACTTCGCTCACTTCGATGCCGCGAGCGATGAGATCGCGGCGGGCTGCCTCGATGTCGGAGACGACCAGGTAGAGCCCTTGGGCGGAGCCCGGTGCCGCCGCGGTGACATTCTTGCCGAAGATGATCGCGCAGCCGGAGCCCGGCGGGGTAAACTGGATCACGCGGAAATCGGCGTCATTGGCAAAGTCGGCGTCGAGCCGCCAGCCCAGGCCGTCATAAAAACGTTTGGCGCGGTCGACGTCGGCAACGGGGATGACGACCACTTCGAGCTTGGTGTCGACGGACCGTGTATTCGGGGTCTGGATGGGGGCTTCACTGCGCATTGCATTGCTCATCTTCAGCTCCTTGAGGTTTGGACGCATTAAGAATGGCGATACATGTCGGCGGTCAGTGGACCACAGCGTGGCAAGGGCGTCGAATCAATTATTCTGTCGGTATTGAGTGGTTTGGCGCATTCCGCTGCAACACTAGGCGTCGCTCGTCTGCCGATCCGACGAGGCGGCGGGATCCGCTCCCGCCGTCTTCGTCTGTCATTCTGCGGCCCGTCGAGCCGGCGCAGGGAAATGAATACCCTTACGCGGCGAGAGCAGCGCGGGTTTTGCCGATCGTCAAAGCCGCCTTTGCAGCCTCGCGCCCTTTCTCGACGAAATGCGCGCGGTAGATCTGTTTGTGGTGTTCGGTTTCCTGATATTGATGCGGCGTCAGCGAAACCGACAGCACTGGTACGCCGGTATCCATGCCGGCGCGCATCAGCCCATCGACGACGGCCTGGGCGACGAATTCATGGCGGTAAATTCCGCCGTCGACGACGAAAGCGGCAGCAACGACGGCACCGTAGCGCCCGGTTGCGGCAAGGTCGCGCGATAGCAGCGGCATTTCGAATGCGCCGGGAACATCGAACACATCGACCTGCTCGGCCGGAATGAGCTGGTAGAAGCCGTCAAGGGCACGGTCGACGATGTCGGCGTGCCAGCTGGCTTTGATAAAGGCATAACGGGTGGGTGTCACGGTAATCTCCTTTGGCGAACAGACACATCACCCAAGGCGATCACGAGCGTCCCCGACAGCCCGCAAGGGCGGCAGGAACGCACGTTCTCTTTCATCCGGACTATGACCGTCGGCTCAGGCATCTCACCTGATCTGCTGACCCTTCCGAAGAAGGCGCTCGCGGGCTCGCAACTGGAATTGCATACCGCCGGTAGGGACTTTCACCCCGCCCTGAGAACGGCGGGGACAATAGGGGGAAGGCGAGGGGCTGGCAATAGGGGAAATGCTTTAGCAGCGACCAGTTGTTTTCCATGCATTTCATTAGCGGCACGGCATCCTCCATGGTTCCTCATCCTGAGGCTCTCTTCGGCATTTGTGCTCCGGGCGCTGGCGAGCGCCCGTCGATCGCGACAGCCGTTCCCTCTTGCTGAGGATGGGCGCGCGCCTACATGCTCGGGTGAGGACATCCACGTCAGGACAACAGGACGGAACAGGATACGGCGTCTTCGCCCGAGGCGGGCAGACGACAGTCACCATGGGAGGGAGTGATGCCAGAAGCTTTCGTCGTTCACCGCGAAGCGCATATCGCAGCACCGCCGGCTGCCGTGTTTGCGCTGATGACCGACCCGGAGAAGATCCTGCGCTGGATGGGAACGGAGGCGCAGGTCGAGCCGCAGCCGGGCGGGCTCTATCTCGTTAACGTCACCGGCGCCCGCTTTGCGCGCGGTTCGTTTCGCGAGGTGGTGCCGGTTCATCGCCTTGCCTACAGCTTCGGCTGGGACGGCAGCGAGGTCGTGCCACCGGGATCCAGCCTGGTCGAGATCGACCTGATCGAGCAGGGGGGCGGAACGCTGCTGCGGCTCACGCATAGCGGCCTGCCGAGCGCCGATCAATGCGCCGGCCATGCGGAAGGCTGGGCCCATTATCTCGGGCGGCTGACCGAGGTCGCCGCCGGGCGTGATCCAGGTCCCGACCCTTTTTACGGTAGGACATGAACGGTTTTCCGCCGTAAGAAGGGTACCCGGAAGCGCTTGCCGGAGGGGGAAAACTGCCGGCCGGCGCTCCGATCGGTCGACCGAAAGCGTTTCTTTTTCTCCCGCAAACATGAACGCGTAGTTCATCTCCAGTTCAATTTGGCGCTCCTAAAGTGATTGCGGCTGGATGAAATGGAGTTTTCGATGAAGGCACTTTCTATCGCGGCTGCCTTGCTCGCTGGCAGCCTCTCGATCGGCACAGCTGAGGCGATGCCGGTTGGGACAATCAAGGTTGAGAGCACTGTCACAAAGGTTGACTACGCCTGCGGTCGCGGCTGGCACCTGACGCGCTGGGGCGAATGCCGGCGAAACTGGCGCCGTCCGCCGCCGGTCGCTTTCTACGGTGGTCCGCCCCGTTGGGGCTGGGAGCGGCGTCACCGGGATTGGGATGGCCCGCGCTGGCGCGATGAGCGGCGCTGGGATCGCGAGCGCCGCTGGCGGGATGACTACTAAGGGCCTCATTCAGAGGCAAGCATGGAGAGGCCGGTGCGATGTTTCGCCCGGCCTTTTCGCATGAAAGCTGGCAATTGTGCACTTCGGTCAGATCTTCCCGTCGATGAGTTCTTCGAGCTCGATTGGATCCTTGACGCCGAATTCATACCATTCGACAAGTTCCTTCGCCTTGCGGCTGCTCTCTTCCGCTGTCAGCTCGACTTGATACCTTTCGCACCACCGCCGAAGGACCGACGTCAGCAGTGCCATGTCATTCCCATCCAGCGGATCTTTCGGCCAGAATATCGTGCCCATCGTACCCCTCAATCACACGATGACGAAGGGCTGCATAATGGAATTAAAACTGCGCAATTTTAAAGTGTTTATTTTTTGTTTCCCACCGCGGTGAGCGTTTTTGACATGGGATGTGGGCATCCTCTGCGGAGAGTCCCTTCCGTCGAGAGGGATGTCATCACGGACATGCGGGGATTCCAGGCAGTACCCCTGGGGAGGTCGGCTTGCGGATGTCCCGAGGGGCATGCCATGATCGCGATATGGATCTGCCATCTCCCCTTGCCTGGCTGGTTGACGAGGCCGGTGCTTCGCCTGGTCCCGAACGGTTTCTGGCCGAGCTCGGGCGCCGGCTGCTGGCTGACGGCCTGCCGCTTTCGGGCGGTGCGCTGACGCTTTCGGTGCCGCATCCGATCATCGCGCGGCGCACCTGGCTGTGGCGAGCCGAGACCGGGGCCGTCATCGAGGCGTTGGCCTTTGCTGCTGATCCGCAGAGCGAGGCCGGGGGCGAGTGGCTGGCCGGGCTCGGGCCGGTGTGGAAGGCCAGGATCGGGTGGGACAATCAGGCATCGGATAGCCCGCAGCTCGGCTGGGCGGGAGTTGCCAACGCGGCGGGGACCGGCGCATTCAGCTCGTCCGAGGCCAGCCTGCTCTGCGACGTCACGCGTTTTGCGGCAGCGCCGCTCGCCGCTTTGGCGGCGCGGGAGGCGCGGGCCGCGTTGCTCGAAGCCTATCTCGGTCGGCGCAGCGCTGCCCGGGTGCAGGCCGGCGCGCTTGCCCGCGGCACCGGCGAGATCATCCGAGCGGCCCTTCTCTGCGCCGATCTGCGCGACTTCACCGCGCTCTCCGAGGTGACCGAGCCTCACGTGATGATCTCAGCACTGGACGCCTGGTTCGACCGTGTCGCCGGCGCCGTGCACGCCTTCGGCGGCGAGGTGCTGAAATTCATCGGCGACGGCGTGCTGGCGATCTTTCCGGTCACGGCGGCGTCGGGCGAGGGCGAAGCAGCCCGAGGGGATCGCGAGGCCTGCGAGGCCGCCCTTCGCGCGGTCGCCGCCAGCCGTGCCGGCATGGTCCACCTCGACCAGGTGCGCCAGGCGCAGGGGCTGGCCCCGCTGCCCTTCGGCGCAGCACTTCATTTCGGCGAGATCCTGTGGGGCAATATCGGCGCTGCCGACCGGCTGGACTTTACCGCCATCGGCCCCGCGGTCAATCTCGTCAGCCGGCTGGAAGGGCTGTGCAAGCCGCTCGGCCGAAGCGTGCTGATCTCGGGTGCGGTTGCAGCGAATACGACGACGAAGCTCACGGCGCTGGGGGAGCACAGCCTGCGCGGCATCGCCGTCCCTTGCGCGGTGTTCACGCTGCCGGCGGATTGAGCCACGAGCAAAGGCACTCACTATTGCAAAGAAAGATTTGCAAAGATGTCTTTGCAATACTAAGCTTCGAGCATGAAAACACGGCGCCCGCAGCCTGCTCAATCCGTCACCGCACCCCGCACCGTCAGCCGCGTCGTGCCGGATCCAACTGCGCTGAAAGCGCTGGCGCATCCGGTCCGGTTGCGCATGCTCGGCATGCTGCGGGTCGATGGACCCGCCACGGCGACGCAGCTGGCCGCGCGGCTCGGGCTGAACAGCGGCGCCACCAGCTATCACCTGCGCCAGCTCGCCCAATACGGCTTCATCGAGGAGGCGCCGCATGCTTCGCGGCGTGATCGCTGGTGGCGCGCCAGTCACGAGCTCACCTCGGTGCCGGCAAGCGAGACCGAGGGCGAAGGACTCGATCTCGCCTTCAACCAGGCGGTGCTCTCCCTGCAGGTCGGCCAGATGCAGCAGGCGCTGGAGGAATATGCAGAACTGCCGGCGGAATGGCGCAAGGCGAGCGCTGCCAACGACATCATCATCCCGATGACGGCGAAGCAGGCGGAGGCCCTGACCAGGCAGTTGACCGACATCATCCTCGAAGCCATGCGGGTGGCTCCGCCTTTGGGCGAGGCGGCCGCTCCGGGCATGGTGCCTTTCTCGATCATGCTGCACGCCTTTCCCTATCCGGGCCGGCTCCCGCATCACAAGGAGGATGGTGGGTCATGAGGAGGGGTGGGCCTTTCCTGGCGCTTGCCGCAGCCGAAACGCTTTCGCTTTCCGGCACGCGCCTGTCGACCATCGCCATTCCCTGGCTGGTGCTGGTCGCCACGGGCAGCCCGGTTTTAACAGGGCTGACGGCGATGATGGAAATGCTGCCCTATGTTGTCGCCAAAGCGCTCGGCGGGCCGCTGATCGACCGCGTCGGCCCGAAGCGCATCGCCGTTGTTTGCGACACCGCCTCGGTGGCCGTGGTGATGCTGGTGCCGCTGCTCGACCGGCTCGGCTTGCTTGGCATGCCGGTGCTGCTGCCGATCGTCTTTGTCATGGGTGTGCTGCGCGGTCCATCCGATGCCGCCAAACAGGCGATGGTGCCCGATGTCGCCGAATTGGCGGCTGTGCCGCTCGAGCGGGTGACCGGGCTCATTGGCGCCATCGAGCGGCTGGCCTCGACGGCGGGTGCGGCCGGCGCCGGTGCGCTGATCGGCCTGATCGGCCCAGGCCAGGCGCTCGTTGTCAATGCCGTCACCTTCGCCGCCGCCGCGCTGATCGTGGGCGTAGGCATCCCCAGGCTGCGAAGCATACCGGAGCCGCGCAGCACTCCCGAGGCCCAGCCGGACTGGATATCCTCCTATCTCGGCGATCTCAGGGAAGGCTGGGGCTTTCTGCGCGGTGATGCGGTGCTCGTCAGCATCATCGTCATGGTGGCGACCACCAACCTGCTGGACCAGGCCTATGGGGCGGTGCTGCTGCCCGTCTGGACGCAGAGCTCGGGCCATAGCCCGGAACTGCTGGGGGCGATGTTTGCGGCTTTCACCGGCGCATCGATCGTCGGCGCGGCGATTGCCGCTGCGATCGGCGAACGGATGCCGCGCCTGATGGTCTTTACCGTGGCCTTCCTGCTGACCGGATTTCCGCGCTTTTTCATCCTTGCGCTGGATGCGCCGCTCATCCTCATCTTCGTCACCCTGGCAATCGCAGGATTCGCCTCGGGCTTCCTCAATCCGATCCTGTCGGCGGTGATCTTCGAGCGCATCCCCAAGCCGCTGACCGGCCGCGTCACCGCGATGAACGCCGCCCTGTGCTTTGCCCTCATCCCCTTCGGAGGCCTCGTCGGCGGCGCGCTGATCACCACGATCGGCCTTGCCTCAGCGCTGCTGTTCACCGGGCTCGCCTATCTCGCTGCAACGCTCTTTCCTCTTGCGCTGAAAAGTTTCCGCGGCTTCGACAAAGCTATCACCGAGAGCTAGCCAGCGTCGCGGTGGCGTGTGTCGTCCCGGCGCCCAAGCTCCTCGACCATCAGGTCGATGAAGCGACGGACGCGCGATTCCAACGGGCGCTTGTCGGGATAGAGCGTGACGATCTTGGCGTCATCAGTTTCGAGGTCGGGCAGGATCTGCCGCAGGCGGCCGGCGGCGAGGTCGTCGGCGACGAGAAAATCGGGCAGCAGCGCGATGCCCAGCCCCGCCAGGGTGGCGTCGCGGATCGCTTCTGCGCTGTCGAGCCTTAGCCGGCTGCGGCCTTGCGCTGCGATCCAGGAACTGCCTTTGCCGCGAAAGCGCCAGCCCTGCCTTTGATTGCGGCTGGCGAAAATCAGGCAGTCGTGGGCTGCGAGATCGTCGATATCACGCGGCTCGCCGCGCTCAGTGAGGTAGGACGGCGAGGCGCAGAGCCGTGTCCTATAGGTGGCGATCACGCGCGAGATCAGCCGGGTGTCCGACGCCGTCGGGCCGACCCGGATCGCCAGATCGAAGCCTTCCACGACGATGTCGGCGAAGCGATCGGTGGAGCTCATCTCCACCTGGATGTCGGGCCAGGCCCGAAGATATTCTTCAAGCAGCGGCAGCACGACGAGGCGTCCGATGGCATCGGGAACGCTGAGCCTGAGAATGCCCCGTGGCGTACCGCTTCGGCCGGCCACGCTCGCCTCCGCCTCGTCGACGGATGCGAGGATCTGCAAGCCGCGCTCGTAGAACACGCGCCCTTCGTCGGTCAGGTTCAGCGTCCTCGTCGTACGGTTGAGCAGGCGCGCGCCGAGCCGTTCTTCCAGGCGGATGACGGCCTTTCCCGCTGCCGAACGGGAGAGGCCCATGGCTTGGCCGCCGGCGATAAAGCTTCCGGCATCGACGACGGCCATGAAAATCAGGATATCGTTCAGGTTCGTGCGCGGCATCAGGCAACTCGAGCGTTCGGCGACATGAATAAGTCGATCAGTCATGGGATCGATTCAAGGCTCGGACCATCAACGCTCACCCAAGGCGAAAGGTCCGTGCGCGTCGCTTTATCGAGTTGGGGCCCGGCCCTCGCGCATCAGCTCATCGAGATCCGCGCCGTCGCCGGCACCGGCCGACGATGGCCCGGGCTTTGCCGAAGGGGCATGAAAAAGCCGGCTACAGCATGTCGCCGAGACTCCAGTGGTTGTTCCATCGGATATCGATCTCGTCGTCGACATTCTGATATCTGATGTCGGTGGAGAGGCGCAGCCGCCCGCCGCGGTCCTGGTTGGTAGTCGAGGCGTGGATCATATAGGGCGAGTGAAGCACCACGTCACCGGCCTGATAATCGGCGGCGAGCCAGCGGGTGTCGAAGCGCTCCGCCATATCGGGGAGATCCTTCGAAACCCAGCCGCCTTCGGCCATGTGGCGGTTATAGGCGCTGATCCGCTCTTCCGGAGAAAGATCGCCGCTTGCGGCCTGGAACTCGGCCTCCATCCTGACGCCCAGCGTGTGCGAGCCCTCGAGGTAGACAAGGCCGCCCATCTCGGCGGAGATGTCGCCGATCGGAATCCAGGCGGTCACCAGGCGGCTGGTGCCGCCGCGAAGATAGACGAGATCATAATGGGCCGGCGTGGCCGTCGGAGATCCGGGCTGGACGAAACGCATGATCTTGCGCTTGTGCAGATAGGAGATGCCCTGCAGGAAATCGTCCATGAAGCGGGCGAGCGGCGGTTGCGCGCAAAAACCTTCATAGGCGGCAGAGCGGACGAGAGACATCAGGCGCCGGTCGGCCAAGTTCCTGTCGAAGCCGGCGGCAGACGCGATGCCCAGAGAAAAATCATTGCCGGGCTCGACCAGTCCGGTTTCGGCGAGATGTTCGAAAACCCAGTGGCGGAAATCGATGACATCGGCCCGCGGCAGAAGGCCTTTCAGCCAGACATAGCCATCGTCCTGGTAGCGGCGGCGGATGGCGTCGACGCCGATGGCGGGATCGGTCGGCGTGAGCCAGCCCGTCCGCTCCGCAGGCAAGGTCTTGCCATGGGCGGCAAGGGGAAATTCCGGCTTTCGGGCTTGCATGGTCCGGGCAGCAATTGACATTTCGGCCCTCCCTAGTTTGACTTGATTTGCCGCTATTTAGCTGATCTGCAGGGGCAGCCGACATAGAGGAAAGCCATAGCTGGACTTTTCGCTCATCATGAAAGACGTCGAGGCCATCTATCGATCACCGCTTGGCGCTGCCGGCGGACTTGCGGTCACCGGCAGCGGCAGGCAGCATGCCCGCCATGCGGTGACGGAGCGAAAACTTCCGAGTTTCGCCGTCGTTCTGGTGGAGCGCGGGCAGGGCTGGCTGGAAACCGCTGCCAGCGGCCGCTTGAGCTTGGCGGGGCCGGCCCTCTTCTGGCTGTTTCCCAACCGCGTGCATTCCTATGGCCCCGACGAAGGCGGCTGGGACGAGCGCTGGGCACTTTTCGAAGGATCCTTCACGCGGGACTTCGTCAGGCTGAGGCTCATGGCCGAGCGGCACCCGGTCGTCGCCCTGCATAGTCTCGATGACGTCGCGCGGCTCTTCGCCAAGCTTCATGCCGATCTGCTTGACGATAGCAACCTCGGACAAGCGGCGGCGGCTTTGATGCTGCATCGCATCGTCATCTCAGCCGCCGGACAGGCAAGCGGCGTGGCCGATCGACGCCGGGAAAGGCCCGATATGGCCGACATCGTGGAAAGGCTGCGGCGGCGGGCGATGCAGCCACTGAATCTCGCCGCCTTCGCCAACGAGCACGGCATGTCGCCGGCCACGCTGCGCCGGCGGTTCACGCTCGAAACCGGATTGCCTCCCAAGGCATTTCAGCTTCGGGCGCGCATGGACCATGCCAAACAGCTATTGGCAACCACCGACGAGAAGATCGAAACGGTTGCTGCCATGATCGGCCTGGATGACGCGTTTTATTTTTCGCGGGTCTTTCACGAGCGTGAAGGCTGCAGTCCTCGCGAATTCCGCGCGAGATACAGGCGGGTTTGAGCGTCAGCGCCAGCCGAGCGCCGGGGCGACATGGGTCAGGATCGCCTCGATGACATGGGCGTTGTATTCGACGCCGAGCTGGTTGGGGACGGTGAGCAGTAGCGTGTCGGCCTCGGCGATCGCCTCGTCTTCGGCGAGCTGCTTGATCAGCGCATCGGGTTCGGCGGCGTAGCTGCGTCCGAAGATCGCCCGGGTCTTCTCGTCGATGAAACCGATCTTGTCACCCTCGTCGTTGCCGTAGCCGAAATAGGCGCGGTCGCGGTCATCGACCAGCGCGAAGATGCTGCGGCTGACCGAGACGCGCGGCTGGCGCGTGTGACCGGCTTCTTTCCAGGCCGCGCGATAGGCGCGGATCTGATCGGCCTGCTGGACGTGGAATGGCTCTCCTGTTTCGTCGTCCTTCAGCGTCGAGCTCTGCAGGTTCATGCCAAGCTTGGCTGCCCAGACGGCGGTGGCGTTGGAGCTGGCGCCCCACCAGATCCTCTCGCGCAGGCCCTCCGAATGCGGCTCGAGGCGAAGCAGGCCGGGCGGGTTCGGAAACATCGGCCGCGGGTTCGGCTTGGCAAAACCTTCGCCGCGCAGCACTTCGAGGAAGACTTCGGCGTGATGGCGCGCCATGTCGGCCTCGCTCTGGCCCTCGGGCGGGGCATAGCCGAAATGACGCCAGCCATCGATTACCTGCTCGGGCGAACCGCGACTGATGCCGAGCTGCAGTCGGCCGCCGGCAATGAGGTCGGCTGCACCGGCATCCTCGGCCATATAGAGCGGGTTCTCGTAGCGCATATCGATGACGGCGGTGCCGATCTCGATCCGGCTGGTTCTCGCGCCGACAGCTGACAGCAGCGGGAAGGGGGCCGCCAGTTGGCGGGCGAAGTGATGCACACGAAAATACGCCCCGTCGGCTCCGAGCTCTTCGGCCGCGACGGCAAGGTCGATCGACTGCAGCAGCGCATCGGCCGCCGAGCGCGTCTGCGATTGGGGCGAGGGCGTCCAGTGCCCGAACGAGAGGAAACCGATCTTCTTCATACCGCGCCTTTTCCGTTGCATCTCATGGTGGATGGGTCATGGCATAGTTTCGGGCCGGAAGACAATCGGAAGCGGGTGGTTGCAGCGTATCACTTATCCGGCATTTGGCGCGCTATCTTGCGCTAAGCCGTGATGTTCGCGCCTTGATCAGTTGTGTCCGCGCCAAGAAGAAACTCACCCGGTTGACCACGAGGGTGGATCACTAGATGGCGCTAAATCCTCGACATAAACATGTGTTACAGCCTCCGCTCACCGCGGTGTGAGCATGGAGTTTCGATGGATCAGCGCAGAGGCTCTGCCTTTTCGGAAACCGACGTTGTCGCAAATTACCGGTATCGTCCACCTTACCCCGATGCCGTCTTTCGAAAGCTTCTGGCAATCGCCCCGCGGACAGGACATCTCCTGGATATCGGCTGCGGGCCGGGGAAAATCTCCCGCCCACTGGCAGGTTGGTTTGCAAGCGTCACGGCGGTCGATCCTTCCGAGCATATGATCGCTCTCGGCCGGTCGCTGCCGGGCGGTAACGCGCAGAATATCCGGTGGATAGACAGCTTTGCCGAGGATTTCCCGATCACCGGCGGACCTTTCGATCTGACGGTCGCAGCGGCAAGCATCCACTGGATGGATCACAGCAGGCTGTTTCCGCATCTTTTGGCAAATGCCGCGCCAGGCCATGTCATGGCGGTGATTTCCGGAGACGACCCGTTCGAGCCTCCATGGCAATCCGATTGGCATTGTTTCCTGGTGAAGTGGGTGCCAGCGGTGACGGGGCAGCCTTTCGATCACGACAAAAGGTCCGAGGGCATGCGAAGCTACCAGAAGTATCTGAACCTCTATGGCAGCGAACACTTCGTATCGGAGCATCCCTTTCAGCAGAGCGTCGAAGATTTCGTCTCCTGCCAGCATTCGCGGGACACTTTCGCGCCGTCTAAACTTGGCGACCGCATCGCAAGCTTTGACGCGGAACTCGCGGAGCTGCTGCGCTTCTATGCGGATGATAATCAGTTAAGTTTCGTTGTGGGTACCAGGATTGCCTGGGGTGAAATCAAGCTGATCTGACAAGAGCTGTTATTTGGGAAGCGGTTCCGCATCCCTCCTTAGGCCAGGTGCTCGAACAGTTGGTTCGGTGCCAGGTAGCCCTGCATGACGTCTGCTTTTCCCGATGGAGGGCGAGGCAGGGGCTGCGCCTGGATCAAATCATAGCGCGGGGACCGATCCGCCGAAAATCACCCGCATTGTCTCTGGGCAAAAAATACGCTGCCACCCGCATTTTGCTGCCGGTGAAGGTCGGGAATTGCCGGGTTCGCGAGAGTTTTTCTGGAATCATTCAAATGAAATTAAGGAGAGAGTGGTTTTATCAGCTGGTATTTAGGAGATTATATGTTTCGCGTTTTTTCTTTTTTTCTGGTGCTTTTCTTTTTTGCGATAGGATCTGCGAATGCAGCTGAGGGTGACTGGCAAGTGGCCAAGGCCAGCCAGCAGGTGAATTTCACCGTCGACAAGCGCAACTGGGTGGCGGTTCGAGCGGGAGACATCATCCCCAACACCGCCTGGATCTCGACGGGGCCGAGGGGACGCGTCCAGCTGGTGCGCGGCGTCGAAAGCCTTTCGTTTCAGCCCAACACCGTCGCGGGCATCTACACTTCGGGCTTTGGCGAAAGGAAGACGGAGGTCGTCGAGCAGACGGGCGTGCTCGATCTGGAGATCGAGAAGCGCAGCAAGCCGCATACAACAGTCCAGACGCCTTTCCTGGCGGCCGTGGTGAAGGGCACGAATTTCCGCGTCTCCGTCTCGAAATCTGCGGCTGAGGTTACTGTCAACCGCGGCCTGGTGCAGGTGACCTCGTTTGCGAGCGGTCAAAGGGCGAATGTCGGGCCGGGGCAGGGCGCATCCGTCGACGGCGTGAAAGGGATGACGGTTTCCGGAGACGTTTCGACGCCTGAGGTGACCGCGGTCGCCCCGTCAGTGGCAAGAGTACCTGCCGTCGGCGCGACGACGCTCAACGGGCAGACCGAGACAGAGAGCTCGAAGGCATTCGGCACGTCTTCATCAGTTTCCAATAGCGCCGGCTCGGGCGGCCGAGACAGTGCTTCCGGCTCCTTCGGCAGCGAGGGCCGCAACGGCAATCACTACGGCATCGATAATGGCTCCAGCAATGGCAGCATGAATGCCGCCAGCAACGGCGACGCGCAGGGAGAGGCTGTCGGGAAGGATAAGGACAAGCAAGATAAGAAAGATAAAAAGGACAAAAAGGATAAGGACAAAGGCAAGGGGAAACGATGACCACTGAGGTTTCCCGGCCGGCCGAGGTGAGAGGTTTCCATCCTTGATGAAGGGCGGTCGTGGTTTTCGGCTGTCGGACTTGCGCCCCGTCAGGCTGTTCTTCATCCTGATGATGATCGGCCTGCCGCTCTCGGGGCAAGTCCTGCCCTTCGTGAACTATCTCGACAATGCCCTGGTGAGCTGGCGCTTCAGCGCAGCGCCACGCGTGGCGTCCGGAAATATCGTCTATGTCGCGATCGATAAGCGCAGCCTCGATGCCGTCGGCACCTGGCCGTGGCCCCGCAGCCTCTATGCCGAGCTCATCGACAAGCTGACTGCGGCAGGCGCCGGTGACATCTTTATCGACGTCGATTTCAGCACGCCCTCGATCTCTGCCGAGGATGGCCGGCTGGCCAAGGCGCTGCGTGAGGCCGGAGGCGGCGTGATCCTGCCGGTCTTCAAGCAATATCTCGGCGCCGAGACCGGATCGCAGACGGTGGTGACGCGGCCGATTCCCGATCTCGCCGACAATGCCTGGCTTTCCCTCGCCAATGTCAGCCTCGACGGCGATGGCACGGTCAGGCGGTTTGCGCTCGGCGATAGTCTCGACAATCAGCCGACGCAGAGCGTTGCCGCGGTGCTGGCGAAATTCGACAGGGCGGCCGGCTCCTATCCGATCGATTATTCGATCGCCCCGGCGAGCGTCCCGACATTCTCGCTGTCGGACGTTCTTGCGGGGACGGTCGGCAGGCCCGATCTGGAAGGGCGCTCGGTGGTTGTCGGCGCCTATGCGACCGAGCTGAAGGATATTTTCCCCGTTCCGGTCTATGGCGCGCTGCCCGGCGCGATGCTTCATATCCTCGCTTCCGAAACGATCCTGCAGAAGCGGCTGCTCGAAGAAGTCGACCAGATGCCGCTGGAGCTTCTCTTTGCCGCAGCTATTATCGCGCTCGCCCTTGGAATGCGCAGCCGGCCCGCAGCCCATGCCGTGGCGTTTGCGCTTGCCATCGTCGTCGCCGGCGAAGTGACGGCCTTCTTTCTGCAGAAGGATCATGCTCTCATCATCCACACGGTCCGGCCGTGGATCATTCTTCTTGTCGGTCTCGTGATGTTGTTGAACGAGAGGGTCGATTTTGGCCGGTTTCTGGTCGAGCTCGCCAATGCCGAGCAGCGCAACACGCGCCGCCTGCTCGAGAGGATCGTGGCTGACAGCGCCGACGCCGTCATCGCCTTCGACGACCAGTTCCGCATTCTCAACGAAAGCGCCTCGGGTGCGGCGATGCTGGCTTTGGAGCCACAGGCAGACAGGTGCAGAACGCTTGACGCGCTGATCCCGTCCTCTCTCGTTCATCGCATCGTCAAGCTTGTTTCGGATTATATGGCGCAGCCGGGCACGATCCACGCCTGTACCGCGCGTTTTTCGCTTCAAACCGAGCGAGGGACAAAGCACCTTGAGGCAGCGATCACCATTTCGCCTGTCGAACGACCCGGCGAATCCGGCATCGTCGCCACGAAATCCTTCATCGGCAGCCTGATCGTCAGGGATATGACCGCCCGCCGGCGTTACGAAGACAAGCTTCAGCGTCTGTCCGAGTTCGACGAGTTGACCGGTCTGATGAACAGGCGCGAATTCCGCCGTCGCCTCGATCGGCTCGAGGGCGAATGCCATGTGATCGCGCTGGGGCTGCATCGTTTCTCCGTACTGAATACGGCGATGGGACGGGATGTCGGGGATGAGCTTTTGAGGGCCGTCGCTACGCGCATGGAGGAAATGGGCGCAATCAGCTTCGTCGGACGGCTGGGGGGCGATGTCTTCACGGCCGTCATTCCGGCGTCCGAGGAATGCGGTCAAGAGCGGTGCGCGCAGTTCATCCTTGACCTTTTCAGAGAGCCGTTTGAGCTTGGCGGTTCGATGATCCACGTCGCCGCCCGGCTCGGGATCTGCACCAGCCCGGCGCGCAACGGCGACGCCGACATTTGGATTCAGAACGCCGAAATTGCGCTCGACGACGCCAAGCGGGTGGCTGGCAGCGGGTGGCGCGCACATGATCCAGTAACCGCTTTGCGGCAGCATCAATCGCGGCTGCTCGAGCGGCAGATGCGCGCTGCTCTCGATCATCGCGAATTTTTCCTGTTGTATCAGCCGCAGGTGGATCTCAAGACAGGCAAACTGGTCGGCGCCGAAGCCCTTTTGCGATGGAAGCATCCTGAGTTCGGGCTGGTTTCGCCGGCAGACTTCATTCCCGTTGCCGAAGCCAGCGGCTTCATCTGTGATCTCGGCTGCTGGGCGCTTGCCGAAGCATGCCGGGCGGCGTCCGAGTGGCCTGATGGACTCAATCTCGCCGTCAACGTATCGCCGATCCAGTTTTCCCGGCCGGAGCTGGTTGCAGAGGTCAAGGCTGCGTTGGCGACAAGCGGCCTGCCGGCCTCGCGACTGCATCTCGAAATTACCGAATCCGCCTTTGTCGACGGCAGCGAGCAGGTCATGTCGGTCATCTCAGAGCTTAGAGCGCTTGGCATCGCCGTCGCGCTCGACGATTTCGGAACCGGCTATTCGTCGCTGAGCTATATGGCCGGCTTTCCCCTCGACAAGCTCAAGATCGACCAATCCTTCGTCAGGAAGATCGCTGATGATCCCAAGATCCTCGCGATCGTCGCGACGGTCGGCTCACTTGCCCACGGGCTGGGACTCAAGGTCGTGGCAGAGGGGATAGAGACAGAGACGGAATGGCAGATGCTGGCGCAGATGGGCTGCGAGGAGGGGCAGGGCTACTTCTTCGGTAAGCCGCAATCGTCCGCCGCGCTGATTACGCTTTCGCGCGAGCCGAACTGGACCCTTGCTGCATGACCGATCCCGCCGACTGATTTCTTCAAGCGGAAGCAGAAGGAATTGCCGTAAGCGGCTGAGACTGAGTCGGATTTTCTGGCGGCATCGGTGGTGCGGACTTCACCTGGCCCTCGACAGGCGTTAAAAATGCGACATGCGCTACACATTCGCGATAGGCGATATTCATGGCTGCATCGATCCGTTGAACAGGATGATCGATCAGGTCGAGGCTTATGCGCCTGAAGGCACGGTCGTCTTCCTTGGCGACTATGTCGATCGCGGGCCTGACAGTAAAAGTGTCCTCGATCGGATCATTGCCGGTCCATCGGGCCAGTGGTCGTGGATCTGCCTCAAAGGCAATCATGAGGACATGATGGTCGCTGCCTATGCCGACAGCGACAGCAGAGACGTGTGGATCAGCAACGGCGGGCTGGAGACCGAAATGTCCTATGACGGCAGGGTTCCGTCTCAGCATTTGCAATGGGCTACCGATCGTCCTCTCATGCACGTCGACCGGCATCGCATCTTTGTCCATGCCGGTGTTGTTCCGGAATTTCCGCTGGAACGGCAGACCAAGCGCGATCTTCTCTGGCTACGGTTCCCTCCCGGTGAGTCCAGCGACTATTGGGGCAAGCACCTGGTCCACGGCCATACGCCGTCGCTGTCCAACCCGGTGACGACAGGAAACCGCACCAACATCGACAGCGCCTGCGTCTTCGGCGGCAAGCTTTCCTGCGCGGTTTTCGACGACGAAGTCGCCGGCGGGCCGATCGATTTTATCGAGGTGAAAGCATGAACTTGGCCGCGCCGGTAAAGGTGTAAAGCCGGAGACGGCGGTGCGAGACTACTGGGCGGCGATGCGGCGGTGCTTGCCACCATCACCTCCGCCTCCGGTCCTGCCAGGCGGCGGCGAGCCGCAGCCAGGGGGTGAGATGGAAGCCGCCCATCAGCAGGTACATCGGCACCATTCCCCCGCTCGGGAAGGCATCAGTCGTCGTCATGCACATCACCTCGGTGCTGCCGGTTGCTGCCGTCAGCAATGCCATGAGCGCGAATGTCGGGGCGGCGGCGTACGCCAGCCAGTCGGCGGCGTGAGCGGCGAGGCGGCCGGCGGCGCGCGCCACACGGTTGCTCGGCTTGTCAGCTGATCCGTCTGCGGCGGCGGCCAGCGAGAGCCATTCTGCGGCGTTAAGGGCGGCGTTGCCGTCGCCTCTCTCCGGGGTGGGAGCGGAAAGCAGCATCGGCGTCACTCCTTGCCGTAGCGGTCGTGGTGGCGCCACCAGATGCCGGTTTCGTTGCGGCCCTTCGGGGCGCGGTCGAGCCATTGGTACATGCCCCATAACCCATCCAGCCCGCGGGCATAGCTGGAATAGCTATGATAGACCGTGCCGTCGACGAGTTCGAAGGCGCTGACGCCCGGACGGTCGCGGGTGTAGGTGGCGACATCGGTGCCGGTCATGGCGGCGATCTCGGCGACCGGCCCCTCGCTGCCCGGCGACTGCCATTCCTGCACGGTCTTGCCGGCAAGCGGTTCGGGAGCGGCGGGCTCGCGGCGGTAGTTGTATTCGATGCCGCCCCGGCGCTGCTCCTCAGCGGAGAACCAGACGCTGAAATCGCCGTTGAACTCGCTGCCGAAGGACGAGGCCCAGGGAAAGCTCCAATCCATGCGCTGTTTGAAGGCCTCAAGCTTTGCAAGCGGCGCGCGCGAGACCGCCCAAAAGGCGACGTCGTGGTTTTCGAGATGGACGAAGACGCCGTTGAAACCGTCGGCGATCGACGAGCAGGAGGGGCATCCCGCGCTATAATCCGGCCCGAACATGAAGTGATAGACGAGAAGCTGTGAACGGCCGCCGAAGAGATCTTTGAGCGAGACGTTGCCGCCTTCGGTGTCGAAGCGGTATTCCTTGTCGATCCTGACACGGGGCAACTGCTGGCGCTTGAGCGCCAGCGCATCGCTCCGCCGCGTCAGTTCCTTCTCCTCCTCGAGCAGATCGAGCCTTGCTGCCAGCCAATGTTGTCGTGTTGCGTTCAGCTGTGCCGTCATGGGACTTCTCCTTTGCCTGTCTATCGTCGTAGCATCCGGCGCGGGATGGCTGCCGGTCCTGAGCAGATTACGGCCGGGCAGGGGAATGGCGGGAGTGACAAGTGTGACGGGATTTGAATGGACTCGCTGATCACAGCCGCGGCGCGGGCGCTGGCAACGGGGGACGCACTCGGCGCGCTGAAGCGGGTGGCGCTGCGCGACGATGCGCCGGCGCTGGCGCTGCGCGGCATCGCCATGGCGCAGCTCGGCGATCTCGTTCGCGCCAAGGCGCTGCTGAAGAGTGCGGCGCGCGCCTTCGGCCCGCGGGAAGCGGTGGCGCGGGCGCGTTGCGTGGTCGCTGAGGCCGAGATCGCGCTCGCCTCGCGCGATCTCATCTGGCCGCCGAAGGCGCTGGAAGCGGCGCGCATGGTGCTGGAAGCGCATGGCGACAGGGTCAATGCCGCCCATGCGGGCAATGTCGCCATTCGCAGGCTGGTGCTGATCGGCCGCCTCGACGAGGCCGAGCGCGCGCTCGCGGCCCTCGACCCGACGCCGCTGCCGCCGGCTCTGCGGACCGCCCACGAGCTGGTGGCATCAGGTATCGCCGTCCGGCGCCTGCAAACGCAGGCGGCGCGTGCGGCGCTTGACCGGGCAAGGCTTGCGGCGCGCGCGGCCAATATCCCGGCTTTGACGGCGGAGGTCGAAGCCGCCGCCCTCGTGCTCGACACGCCGGCGGCGCGGCTGATGTCGCGAGGGTGGGAGCGCCCGCTGCTGCTCGGCGAGGTGGAAGCACTGCTCGGTTCGGACGCGCTCGTCATCGATGCCTGCCGCCATGTGGTTTGGAACGCGGGCACGGCCGTCTCGCTGGCGACGCGGCCGGTGCTGTTTGCGCTTGCCCGCTCGCTTGCCGAAGCCTGGCCGGGGGATGTGGCAAGGGGCACGCTGATTGGGCGCGCCTTCCGCGGCAAACACGCCGATGAATCGCATCGTGCCCGGCTGCGGGTCGAGATCGGCCGGCTGCGTGCCGAACTGCGGGGGGTGGCGGAGGTTTCGGCAACGAAGCGCGGCTTTGCGCTTTCGCCGCGCGCCGCCGGCGATATCGCCGTGCTGGCGCCGCTTCTCGAAGGCCAGCATGGGGCGGTGCTCGCGCTGCTGGCCGATGGCGAGGCGTGGTCGAGTTCGGCTTTGGCGATTGCGCTCGCAACCAGCCCGCGCACCGTGCAGCGGGCGCTGGATTCGCTTGCCGGTGACGGCAAGGTGCAATCGCTGGGGCGTGGGCGGGCGCGGCGCTGGATGAGCCCGCCGCTATCGGCTTTCCCGACGATCTTGTTACTCCCTGGACCTTTGCCAAGTGATTAGGGTGCGCCGAGCGATTAGTATGGCTGACTGATTGTGATGGCCCGAACGACAGGGATGGAAGAGATGAAGAAATCGGCTGCAACTATCATCCGCGAATATGGACCCTTTCCCGGTGCCGAGCGTGTCAACGGCGTCACCTTCGACGGTGAGCACGTCTGGTTCGCCTCGGGCGACAGGCTGAATGCGCTCGATCCCGCAAGTGGCGAGGTGGTGCGCGTGATCGAGGTCGCATCCCATGCCGGAACGGCCTTCGACGGCGAGTTTCTCTACCAGATCGCCGAGGATGTCATTCACAAGATCGACCCGAAGACCGGCCGCATCCTTGCCACCATCCCGGCGCCCGGCAATGGCGGCGATTCCGGCCTTGCCTGGGCCGAAGGCACGCTCTGGGTCGGCCAGCACCGCGGCCGCAAAATCCATCAGATCGATCCGGAGACCGGCAAAATTCTCCGCACCATCGAATCCAACCGCGTCGTGACGGGCGTCACCTGGGTCGACGGCCAGCTCTGGCACGGGACCTGGGAGGGCGACGATAGCGATGTCAGGCGCATCGACCCGAATACGGGAGAGGTGCTGGAACGGCTCGATATGCCCGAAGGCACCGGCGTCTCCGGCCTCGAATCCGACGGTGCAGACCGCTTCTTCTGCGGAGGCGGCGGCA
The DNA here is from genome assembly GCF_028994275.1 of Rhizobium binxianense. Classification (NCBI taxonomy): domain Bacteria; kingdom Pseudomonadati; phylum Pseudomonadota; class Alphaproteobacteria; order Hyphomicrobiales; family Rhizobiaceae; genus Rhizobium; species Rhizobium binxianense. The sequence continues at coordinate 2,451,583 of NZ_CP118713.1, read as the reverse complement.
GTGGCAAGATCCGCGCGGTGCGCCGGCCGGGGTGAATTGTGAACGTCGGCGCACCCGCCTCGCCCTTCGGGGCCCCTGCGGGGCGCCTCAGGATGAGGCTTTCTTAGAGGCTGCGCGCCCCATTCTCATCGAACAAAATCGCCATGCTGACCGCATCGATGAACCGGCCGTCGATACGCGCCGCACGTCGGACTATTCCCTCGCGGGTAAATCCGACTTTTTCGTAGAGAGCGATCGCACGGGCGTTGTCTTCGTAAACATCGAGTTCGACCCGCATGAAGCCGGCGTTCTGCGCCGCTTTCAATGTCGTCTCGATCAGAATTCGTCCCAGGCCCTTGCCCCGATAGGCGGGAATGATCCCCATTCCGAGCTTTCCGCGGTGGGCATGCGAGGGGAAGAAGTGCCGGCTGATGTCGCACCAGCCGACGACCTCGTCTCCAGCGGCGGCGACGAATTGAGGATTGCCTTTTTCGATCATGCCCATGATGAAATCACGCGTCTGCGGCAGGGGTGTTGCCTCAAGCATCGACAGGTATTTTTTCTCCCGCGCGACCACGTCGAGCGCATAGTGAAAGCTGTCGATATGGGCGGCAGCGATCGGTTCGATCCTGATGCCTGACCTATCCGGCGATGCTGAAGCCTTCATGCTCTCCTCCTTCCATGGCGGCTGAGAATATCAATTTGTGACTGAGCATGGAGGTAAGCAAGCGCAAGCGCAATTCACAATCCGTCAACCTTTGCGTGTCAATTTCTCGGCAGCGGGCGCCATCAAAAGGTTGCAGGTATTGAAGGTCGGGCTCACATCCCACATTACATTCGTCCTGGTGACGCTCACCTGCGCGGCGGCTGTGTTGCTGTGTGGATTTGCGTGGCTCGCCGCGATGAAGGTCGATGACCTCTCGCTGCGCCGGCAGGCCGATTTCGTCGGCCAAGGATTGGAAGAGCAGATCGCAGCGCTTCCCCGGGAACAGGAAAGCGTCACGAAGTGGGACGATGCCTTCCTTTATGCTAAGCAGCGGAACCATGAATGGCTACTCGATAATGTCGGTCGGTGGACGAGCCAGTATTTTGGGCACGACAGGACCTACATTTTCGACGATGCCAATCGCCTCATGTTCGCGTTTCGCGACGGCTCGGACGCCATGCCGCCCCGGCTCGCGAACGACGACGGCCTGGAAATGACCGCTCTCGCCGGAGAGATGCGCGTCGTTCTCACCGAGCGGGCTGCAAAGCCCGGCGCCGAAGCGCTTGGTCAACTGGCTACGGTTCGCACGATCATGATCGGCAACAGGCCGGCAATTGCCAGCGCACGCCCGATTCTGCCGAGTTCGGCCAGGATGCAGGTCGAGGCGGGCCAGGAATTCATCGCCATCTCGGTCAAGTTCATCGATGGAAAGGTTGCTGAAAGTATCGCCCATCATGCGCGGCTCGAAGGATTGCATTTCGCGCCTTCGACAGGTGAGGACGAGCGGGCGCAAGTGCCGGTGTCGTCGCATGACGGCGGCACTATCGGCTATTTCGTGTGGCCGCCCATCCTGCCCGGTTTCATGCTGCTTAAACAGATTGCGCCGGCAGGGCTCGGTTGCCTGGCGCTGCTGATCACCGTCGTATTCTGGCTCGGACGCGGTCTGCATCGCACCTCGCTGACCCTGCTGGACAGCCAGGCTGAGCTCACCCACCACCGCAACCATCTGGAAGACATGGTCGCCGATCGAACGGCCGAAATCGAAAGGCAGAGAGAGGAACTGGACCGGCTGCTGGTGCACGAACGCCAGGTGAATGCGCTCCAGCGGCAGTTCGTCGCCATGGCCTCGCACGAGTTTCGCACGCCGCTCGCCATCATCGACGCCGCTGCCCAGCGGCTCTGCCGCTCGATCACCAACGTCAGCGGCGATTATGTTCACGAAAAAGCCGGCGTGATCCGTAGTGCGGTGGTGCGCATGGTCGATCTGATGGAGAGCATTCTCGCCAGCGGCCGGCTTGAAACCGGGCAGATCACACTGAAGCGGAGCGAAGGCGATCTGAAAGCCGTGCTCGTCAGCTGCTGCGACAGGCAGCGCCACCTCAGCCGCTCGCATCAGTTTCATCTCGCTCTCGAGCCCATACCCGATATATTGACGTTCGACCGCAGCGCGATGGAACAGGTCTTCACCAATCTGATTTCGAACGCCGTCAAATATTCGCCCAAAGCGCCCGACATTCATGTTCGCGCCCGGGCCGACGAGAAGACGGTGGAGATCGCCATCTCCGACAGCGGCATCGGCATGGATGCGGACGATCTGCCGAAACTGTTCCAGCCCTATTACCGCGCCCGCAGCGCCACGGGCATTGCTGGAACCGGCATCGGCTTGAACGTCGTCAAGCAGGTCGTCGAACTGCACGGCGGCACCGTCGAGGTGACGAGCGCGCTCGGCCAGGGCACAACCTTCACCATTCTTCTGCCAATAGAATTTCTGTTGTCGGATCAACATGTTGCAGCTTAAGGAAGAGCTCATGGTTACAGTTCTGTGCGTGGAAGACGAAGTCGAGATTCGCAACCTCCTTGTCGAGGAGTTGAACGAAGCCGGCTATAAAACGATCGAGGCCTCGAACGGCGCCGAGGGACTGGAAATGATCCTGTCGAAATGGCCCGACATCGTCATCAGCGATATTTCGATGCCTGTCATGGACGGGCACCAGCTTCTGGCGGAAATTCAGATCAACCACCCCGAGCTCTCCAATATCCCCTTCATCCTGCTGACGGCGCTGACCGACCGGGAAAACACGCTCGCCGGCCTGCGCGGCGGAGCGGCCGACTATCTGACCAAGCCGCTCGACTTCGATCTGCTGCTCGCCAAGCTCGAAGGCTGCGTGACGCGTCTTGCCAATGACAAGGCTGTCAATCGATCGTTTTGAGGTGTGCATTTCGCCACGGTGAGTGCCCAGAGGTGGCTCTCGGCTGGCATGCGCAGCCTCCAAGAGAGCCTCATCCCCGAGGTGCCCCGCAGGGGCCTCGAAGGACCAGGCGGGTGTTCCCACGTTCGACGAATGCAAGAAACGGCGTTGAGCGTGTCCTTCGAGGCTTCGCCCTCTCCGGCTACGCACCTACAAGGATGAGGAGCGTCGGAGGATGCCGCGCGTCGGAGAACCGCCGCAGCGCCAATAATGCTGGCCGCAGCCACGGCTCGTTTCTTATTTCCTGTACCTCGCCAACGCATCCCCCAACACCTCGAACACCCGCGCATCCAGCGTCTGAGCCACATTGAACCGCATGAAATTCGTTGCCGATTGCGATAGGCTGAAGGCGTTTCCCGGCGCCAACACGATCCTCTTTTCCAGTCCGGCCCGCGCCACGTCAGTGGCATCGATGCCGTCGGGCAGCCGGCACCAAAGAAACATTCCGGCCTGCGGCTCCAGCCAGGGCGTTATCCCCAAGCCCTTCAGCCGGACCGAGACGTCGCTCATCGCCTGGGAGAGGCGGTGTCTCAGCGTCTCCATGTGTTTGCGATAGCTGCCGTCGCTCAAGACGGTCAGCACCAGTTCGGCCGTCAGCCGGCCGCCGCCGAAGGAGGTGGCGATCTTGAGGTCGGTCAGGCCGTCGATCCATTCGGGTTTCGCCGCGACGAAGCCGCAGCGGGCCGAGGCCGACAGAGTTTTTGAAAAACTGCCGATATGGATGACCCGCTCCAGCCCGTCGAAGGCGGCAAGGCGGGGCGCCGGCGTATATTCGAAATCGGCGAAGATATCGTCCTCGATGATGGTCAGATCGAACTGGTCGGCGAGTTTTAGAACGCGGTGGGCCGCAACAGGAGACAACGTTGCGCCTGTGGGATTGTGGATGGCGGAGTTGGTGATGTAGAGCCGCGGCCGCTCATCGGCGACCACTTGCGCGAACCGCTCGATATCGGGACCGGACGGCGTGTAGGGGACACCGACGATCTTTGCCCGATGGGCGCGCAGCAGCGCATGGAAGTTGAAATAGCAGGGGTCGTCGACCAGTACCGTGTCGCCGGGTTCCAGCAGGAAACGGCAGAGCAGATCGATTGCCTGCGTGCCGGAATCGGCCAGCATGATTTGTTCAGGGGAGGCTTCGATCCCCCGTTCGCCCATGCGCCGCGAAATCAGCTGGCGCAGCTGCGGCAGGCCGAGCGGCGAGCTGTAATCGGCAAGTGCTGCCCCGTCGGCGCGGGCAAGCGTCCTCAGCCCGCGGCGCATGCCATCGCCCGGCAGCCAGGAGGGCGGCAGCCAGCCGCAGCCGGGCTTCAGGTCGGTTTCATCAGCCTCCAGCGATTGCCGCGATATCCAGAACGGATCGACGGCGCGGTCGAGCCTCGGCCCGGCCGCGGCAAGCGCAAAGGGGGCTGCCTGATTGGCGACGTAGAACCCCGAACCCGGTCTTGCCAGGATGGCGCCTTCGGCGACCAACCGCTCATAGGCGTCGACGACGGTCGATGTCGACAGCTTCAACGTTGCTGCCAGTCCCCGGACCGAAGGCAGCTTGGCGCCCGGCGTCAGGCTGCGCCCGGCGATGCGTTGTCTGATCGTCGCGACGACCATCTCCACGCGGGTGCGTCCTTCGTTCATCTGTATTGCTTTCTGAACCATTACAGTTTGGCAAAATCGTATCAGACTGTCACTGTCATGGCCATCGCTGTTGGCCGATAAGGGCTAGATATTGAAGGAGCGCAGCGCATCATGGACCGCATGGCATCGGGATGGATCAATGGTTTTATCGGGGTGGTGATCTTCAGCGGATCACTGCCGGCGACGCGGGTGGCGGTGATGCAGTTCGATCCGGTCTTCCTGACCGTGGCGCGCGCGGCAATTGCCGGCATTCTGGCGCTTGGCCTGCTGATCATCTTCAGGGAGAAGCGGCCGAGCGGGCGCGATCTGCTCTCCCTTGCCGTCGTCGCGCTCGGCGTCGTCGTCGGCTTCCCCCTGCTGACGGCGCTGGCGCTGCAGCACGTCACGTCAGCCCATTCGATTGTCTTCGTCGGTCTCTTGCCGCTGGCAACGGCGATCTTCGGCGTGGTCCGCGGCGGAGAACGGCCGAAGCCGGCATTCTGGCTGTTTTCCATCCTGGGCAGCGCGCTGGTGGCGGGCTTCGCACTGACACAAGGGCTGACGGCGTCACCGGTCGGTGACCTGTTGATGCTGGCGGCGATCATCGTCTGCGGCCTCGGTTATGCCGAAGGCGGCCGGCTTTCGCGCACACTCGGCGGCTGGCAGGTGATTTCCTGGGCGCTGGTGCTGTCGCTGCCGGTGATGGTCGCGGTTGCGCTTTTGCATCGGCCGGCAACCTTCTCCGGCATTGAAATGCCGGCGCTGCTCGGCCTTGCCTATGTCTCGCTGTTTTCGATGCTGATCGGCTTCATCTTCTGGTATCGCGGCCTGTCGCAGGGCGGCATCGCCGCCGTCGGCCAGCTGCAGCTGCTCCAGCCGTTCTTCGGCCTGGCGCTTGCCGCCACCCTGCTGCACGAGCCTGTCACCTGGGCCATGCTCGCCGTCACCGTCGCCGTCATCCTATGCGTGGCCGGCGCCCGGCGGTTCGCGAAATAGGGTGGTTGACCCGGTCGCGCCAGGCGTTGGGGTGGAGGCGCGCTGACCACCAGCCGACATGTCGACGGTCACAAAGCCGCCGCTCAATCGTCAGCAAATCGCCCCGTTACCGCCGCACCGTGCCCTCTTCAAGGTTCATCGTCGCGACCTCGCCAGCCCCAGCGGCTGAGCGATCGACCGAGGCGGTCCTGCTGCCGCTCAAATCATGCACGTGAAAAGGAACGAATATGATCACTCGTTACACACCCGTCGCAACGATGACCGCTGCGGTCTTCAGCCTGCTTGCTTTCAGCCCGGCATCCGCTCAGCAGCAGCCGGCACAAGCGCAACCGCCGGCACAAGGCCAGGCGCCGATGCAGGGACAGAGCGGTGGCAACGGTGCGGCCGCTCCCGTCAGCGATCAGAAAATCGAGGCCTTTGCCGTTGCCTATCTGCAGGTCGACAAGGTCAGGCAGGAATATTCTGCCAAGATCGGCGCGACGAAGGACGAGGCTGCCAAGCAAAAGCTGCAGCAAGAAGCCAAGAAGCAGATGGTCGACACCGTCGAAGCCTCTAACGGCATCTCCGTCGAGGAATATTCCTCGATCCTGACCGCCGCGCAGAGCGACCCGGCCCTGGCCAAGAAGGTTCTGGAAAAGATCGGCACTCCGCCGCCGGCGGCGCCAGCGCAACAGCAGCAATAAGCCGCCCGCCCCAAGGAAGCAGTGCCCGCCGTTTGGCCGGGCGCTGCTTCAAGCCTTGCTTGTGTCGTGCCTTCAGAGCCGATCGAAAACCTCGGGCTGCAATTGCCCGATCTTCATCAGATGCTGCAGCGTGTATGATAGCGACAGAGCGTCGTCCAGCCCATCATGCGCCTGCAAGGGAGGATGGTCGACGTTGTAGTAGTCGGCCAGCTTGTTGCTGGGCGTCTTTGCCAAATCCTCGATCGGCATGCCCGCAGCAATGAGAAGCTTGACGGCATTATCGAACCGGCGGGCCGGGATGGAAGGCTGGACGCCTGCGACATAGCAGCTGACGGCCACCATGTTCATCTCATCCTTGCCCCAGGACCAGAACCGGGCGCCGCCCGAGAAGCTGTCGACATCGGAAAGGGCATCCTCCAGCGCCACGCCATGAGCGTCGATATCCTCGTCAGTGATGCCGGTCAGATGGGTGAAGTAAGGATCGAGCGGATACCGCTTGCCGAAGCGATCGATGGGTCTGATATAGGATTTGTACGTACCAAGGATCGGAAACTCGCCTTCGAGGCCGAGCTTGACGGCTCCGATCTGCGCGATCACGGGATCGGGATCATGGGCCGCGCACCAAAACCTGCGCTGCGAGCCTTCGAGGCAAAGAAATTCACAGTCGAATATGATGGCGGTCTTCATGGTCGACGTTGCCCTCACCAATTTGGTCGATAAGTTCGAGGAAGTATCCAACACATCGAGCACTCCAAATGAAGACTATGAGCCAAGCAACGCCGCCGTCGACAAGGGCAAGGCTGGCCGAGGCCGTTTCATCCCGGTGGTCGATCCCCATATTGCCTGAACTCACGCAAGCGGCCGGGCATCTCCGCAGGCCTCCACCTCGGCTCCCAGCGCAATCGCGTGGCTGGCCGCCGGAGGTCGCTCCTGCCGCGGCTGCCCCCGATCCGAGTGAGCGTTTCTACCAATGGCTCACTTGGCAGGCACGACGAGCGCCTCGCCCTTGCGGACGATGTAGGTCGCCAATTCCGACGCCTTGCCGCTGCCGACGTTCTTCGCCGAGTGAACGGTGCCGGAGGGAATGAACAGGGATTGGCCGGCCTTGAGGATCACCGGTTGCCTGCCTTCGAGTTGGTATTCCAGCGTGCCCTCGATGACGAAGGCAACTTCCTCGCCGGGATGCGAATGGTTCGGTGCGAGAACGCCTGGGGCGATATCGACGCGGACCTGGACGACCTCGTGGCCGGGGACGTCGATATCGTTCTTGATGAGATCGGTGCGCTCTATCGGCTGTTCCGCATGCGCTGCTGCCGCCCCACCGAGAACAAAAGCGAGCGCCATAGCCTGGATCATTTTCATCTTGTCATCCTTCCTGAATTGACCATTTGTCGGCGCATTGGCCGCACCGGTATTTCAGTCGATGATTGAACCAGGGATGTGTCCGGAACCCCCCATTTTTGTAAGCGAGTGTATCTGCGGACCTGACTCTCCTGCGAGGACCGGCTTTGCTTACGCGAACCGGATCGCGCTTTTCGCGCGCGCCTTCGCCGCTGCTTCCTCGCGGTCGCGAGGCGGTTGAGACGTCTCCAGTGAATCGAGCAGTTCGCGGGCGCAGGCAGCGATCGAACTGACCGCACGTTCGAACGCGGCCTCATTGCGCTTCGATGGCTTGGTCGCTCCGCTCAGCTTGCGCACGAACTGGAGCGCGGCATCGTGAATCTCTTCGTCCGTCGCTGGCGGATCGAAATTGAACAGAGGTTTTATGTTTCGGCACATGGCTTGCTCACGGTCGTTTATCTTTGCCACTGAGGGGAGAGCGGCCTCGTATGAAAGGTAGTCGCGTGAGCGCGAAATGCAACGGCCCGCGGAAGTGGCCTACGACATCTATCCCTTGCTCTATGACGAGTTCCAGCGGCTCGGAAATCACGCCAAGGTGCAGGCGCTGCATCTCGATATCTGCCGCGCCTTTTCCGGCAACTACATCGTGCCCGAGCAGCAATCGGGCTTCGGCAGCCAGCCGGGCTTCTGCAAGGTGGTCTATCTCGGCACCTATCTCAAGCCTGATCTGACCGAGGCGCTCACCGAACGCCTGTTTGCGCCTGCCGGCATCGAGCCGCTGGTCGGCGGGCTGCCGGAGGGCGTGGAGGTGACGATGCGGATGAAGGAGGAGCGGTGGCGGCTGTTTGTGCAGAATTATATGGATCAGGCGGTGACGGTGGGTGGGGTGCCGGCTGGGCGGGATTTGCTGGATGGGGAGAAGCCTGTGAGGGGCAGGCTGGAGCTGGAGGGGTATGGGTGTGCGATTGTGAAGTTGGAGGGGTGAGGGGATGGGCATACGGGGGCGATGAAGAAAGGTGTCCGCGCATGTTCTTGACGCGCGGACATTACGATGGCTTTGCTGCACTAACCGCGCTTCAAATCAAAATAGCATTTTGGTTCGATGGGTCTTGTCGACTTCGGCCGGTCGCCACCGTCGACCCTAAGCGGATTTTTTGTAGTTATTGAAGGACAAGGCTGCTTTGCACCCCATCTCGGTCGTTCAGGCGGACGCCTAGTCTATATTGCCTGCTCAATCAAAGCGAGAACGCCTTCGACAATCGATCTTGCAGCCTCGCATCGACCACGGGGTTCACATACCTAGGGATGAGATCATACTGCTTTTCTAGGAGGAAATCGAAATTCGTGGTGCAAACCAGGTCGAACTTAATCGTGCAAAAAGCGCGGTGCGCTTCGCCAGGCAGAGCATCCCGCTGATGTAGAATTTCGGAGAGCCTCTCAATTAGACGTGCTCGGCCAAGCTCATGTTCATAAGCGGACATCGCGTCGACAGGATTCTTTGCTGCGAAATCCGTAAGGTCGTCCTCAAACGCTTTGCCAAGATCGTCCCATAAAGGCATCTTTTTGCCAGCGGGCAAGACTGCATTCAGCGACATACCTACTCCAACGACAGGTAGCCATCGACCTTTCACTAAATCATCAAGCAATGGGTCTTGGAAAGTACTGCAGATATTTCGTCATTTTGGTCCCTGAGCTCAAATCTTAACCACGGCTGGGAAAGTAAATAAATGAGTGCGTGCTCCAGTGCGAGACTAGGAGTACAGCACACCGATGACCTTGCGCGCGGTTACCATGGTGGGGACGTCATGCGCGGCCTCCGAGGATACAGTCGCAACGACCAACGAAGATCCTAGCCCGCCAATCGTTTCCAACTGCCGCAAGTGGTTCAACTTGCCGGGCAGACGAGCACCGACCCTCTTGAACACGTTAGCGCCGTCATCCAGAGCTACCGCAACGAGACGCCCTTCCCAGGCATCCAGATCCTGCGCCGAAAGTTCCGCGCCGCCGAGGATGATCTGACCTGGCAGTGCTAGTGGAATGGCGCTCTCCTCTTTCACGCGATAAGCGACTGCGACCTCTTCCAGTTCGGGCACCTCTTCAATCTGGATCGCTTCGTTGCCACCAGGCGGTGGGGGCATGTCGCTGAAGATCGCGCCGACGATTCTGTGCAACCGGATCTGGCTCTCATCGAAGGTCAAAGTTGGTCGGGGAACGCGTGGATCGGGCATCTGGGCCGCGAGCGAAACTCCGATCGAGCCGGTCGACTTTACAAGACGCCGCGCCAGTACCTGGCCCTTCGGGCGTGCGATAACGAGATTTCGATCACTCCCGGGATATGGCTCCACGTCGACGATCGCCACCGACCCAGAAGGAATGGCAAATCCCAATGTTTCGCCCCGAACGTAATAGAGCGCCTTGTTCTGAAACCAGTTGCCGATCACCTGCTCGTCGGGAACGTCCTGCGATCCGCCCTCCGGCGCGTTGCCGACGAATGCGGCGATGTCAGGGAAGAGCGGTACCACGAAATCCGGCACCGACATTGTCTTCAACGGTACGATGTTGCTTGCAGCTGCTGCGTCAGTGAGCGGCTCGCGCCAGCGGTAGAGGCGAAACTGTTGGTGGACGTCCTCGATGGCGGTGCGCAACTGGGCAAAATGGGCAGCAACGGCTTTCACGTCGCCATAGCTGATGGATGGCTTCTGATGATGTGAGGCATTGAGGATACGCTTCGCCTCCGCGTCGGAGGCTAGGCCGGGATGGTCGACGAATCGCTTAAGGATGGGATTGCGAAACAGTTCTCCCTGGTTGGAGGCGATCAATCCCCTCAATCGATCGACGAGTGGCGAAAGGGTGAGTGCGTGGGTTGCAGTTGTGAAGGCTGGATGCGTTGTCTCGTCGAATAGGTCGCCCAGCCGGACCTCGAGGAAGACCCGCAGCGCGGAGGCATAGTCCTGCGCCTTCACCGCATCGTCCGGGCTGTTGACGAATTCATCTCTTTTTCGATCGACCTCCTCTATCGCCAGCGATATGCCGAGCTTTGGACGGACGCGATTAACCGGATGGACCGATAGGTGTTCTACGGAATCCCTTGGGCGGTTCTCGGCCACAAGGGAGCGTGCGAACTTTCGGTCGTGCGTTGTCACCAGCAACTGAGCTTGGGTGGCCGCCAACTTCGACAAGCCTCGTGCCAGCCGCTCGCGGTTGTCGTTATCGAGCAGTTCTTGGGGATCATCGAGGACCAGTGTTCGCAGACCGCCTCGGGTCCTCAGGACGTGCTCTCTGAATGCTAGGAAGAATCCAAGCAGGGCGGCTCGAAGCGAGGATGCATTGGAGATGTGCTGCGCCGGCGCTTCTACACCTTGCCGGCCCACCCGAAGATCGAGAATACCCCTGGCATCCATGGCGGTTCCAGTTAGGTCCGGGGCGAAATCTGTTGCATTTCTGAACATTTCCTTGCGCCAGAACTCCGAGCGATTGTGGAGCCTGGATCGCAGGCCATCCACCTGGGAGTGGGCAAGTGCTCCGAGTGGTTTGATGAACGCGAGCGCCTTTACAGCTTTCCGGCACGCTTCTATGCGGTCCAATCCGTTCATGTATTCGGCGCGTGCTCGCTCCATCCGCTCAACATGTCCCATGGCCTTGCTGAGAGGAGCCACGCCCTCGACGATCGAAAGGAGCTTCGCCAGCCTCCTTCCGACCGCTCGCTCAACATCGACGTCTTGGGGGTCGCCCTTCAATACGATCGTCCAGATCATGCGAATATCCGCCGCGCTCGAGGCGCGCCACTCGGCGAAGGCCGACGCCCGCACGATCCTGCCAAGCATCTGCTGGAGTGGCCTTGCATCCGACAGGCCATCGGGGAAGATCGGTGTTTCTGGCTCTTTGAATGCCGGCATTACAGCTGCTCGCTTGTCGAACAGCTGGGCGGTGTCCGCCTTGAGCGCGTGCAGGGCCTCTGCGAACACATCTGTCGCGAACAATTCGTCGATGAAGCCGGTTCGCAGGAGATCGATCGGCGCGGCCGGCAGGTCGGCCTCCACCTCGCGTTTGATGCCATCCGGTAGCTCCTGCAGGAGCCGGCCAACCCAGTAAGACGACCACTCTCTAATCGTCCGTGCTGTCGTCTCCCTGTCCTTGGCAGCCTCCTCAAGGTCCTTGCGAATCAAATTGCCGGTTACCGGATCCTGAATCCCATCCAGAGACCTGGTGCAGATCGGACACTCGGTTTCGTTCTCAAGGGAATGCTGGTGCATCCATGCGGAAACCCTGGCATAAAGCTGGGCACGGCGTGCCCGATTGGGGTCGAGTGCCAACTGGCTCAGCATTGCAGCCTGGGCTTGGACTTCTGCGACGAGACCTCGGATTGTCTCTCTGTCGTCATCCTCCATCTTCAGTGCTGACAGCTTTGCGATGGCCGGCAAAGTCTTGACGTGGTTCAGTTGTTCGATAGCCGGGTGGATGCTCTTCTCGAGATCGTCTCGAGATTGCTTGTTCTCCGGGTCGAAGTCGCTGCCGAGAACCTTGGTGGCGGAAGCCAGCCCTGCCGCCTTTAGATCGGTAAAATGCTTAGAGATGGTCTCAAGACGGGTTTTGCAATCAGCTTGGTGAATGCTTGGCACCGGTTCATCCAATGCCATCGCCTCGTACTCCAAAAGTTCTCGAGCGAGGTCGTCGGCAGGTTCGCGATATCGAGTTTGGACCTTCGCAGAGAGTGCTTCGAGATCCGGGACGCTGCGTTTCTCGATGCGCTCGGAAAGTCTCTCGGAATGCTTGGCCAGATCGACGAGATCAGACAATCCGGTGAGGCGAGCAACGGCTTCACCCAATTGGGAGACGGAGCCGACAGACAGGAACGGCAGGAGCGCGGGCATTGTAGTTGCTATCCGCCATGCAACTGGGTCCAGACCAATTGCTTCAAGATCAGGTGGCGTCTCGGTGATCTTGCCTCTCGGCGTGCGAACCTGCGAACGTCGAAGCGGGGGCAGCAAGTTGCCATCGCCATCGCTGAATGTGAGCTCCACCCATGTGTCCGCCGGGATCGGTGAACCGTCCGCGGGCAGATCGCTGTCGGCGAGGGGCATTGGAGTGATCGCTGACATCGCATGTGTCGATGTTTCCGTATCGCTGCGCTTCACCTCGCAGTAGAACTCGGTCGGACCGGCCTCCGGCTGGCGTTGGGACCGAATCAGATGGCCTGTCAGGCACCAGACGATCGCATTGGCGATGGAGGTCTTGCCGGACCCGTTAGCGCCTTCAAGCAGGGTTACGTTTTTTCTAGGACAGAAGTCGAAATCCTCGGGCGGTTCATTGGTGAGGCCATAGACGTGCAGACCGGCGAAGCGGTGCGCCTTCACCTGCACGAGGTGAAGAAGCAGCTTCGACTTAGAGGCCGGTCCACCTGCATGCAGCGCAACGATTGGAGGTTTTGAACCGATCAGATTAATGACCGCATCGGTGTCGGGTGTGTTCTGGTTCGCGACCCACTTGTTCGGATTTCGGCGATACCAATCTAAGATCGCTCGAGCGTCGTCGGACTCGATCTCGAGGGTCTTACCATCGGTCAATGCAATGGATCGGCCGCTCACAAGATCTGCGAGCAGTACGTCCGTCGTAAGGAGATGAAGCTCCCTGGTCGTGCTTTGCTTCTCTGTCATCAATTGCTCCCCCACGTTGGAGACAATTGAGCAACGACTCTTAGTTGTCCAGTGCGCTAGTTCGATTGGCACGAAGTTTCGGAAGGGACTTCCGGGAACTCGGTTTAGACTAGGAGGGTTGCACGAAATACAGGCTAGTTACATCGCCACAACCCCTGGGGCAGAGCCACAGAAGCCGGTGAGGGGGAGGCTGGAGCTGGAGTGGTATGGGTGTGCGATTGTGGAGCTGGAGGGTGAGCTGGGCGGGCCTAAGGGGGATATGTGAAAGTGCGTCGAGTGTGCCGGCAACGGGATCTCACGATCAATCAGTTGCCCCAGCCAACTTCGAACCGATCAAATCGAACCTCGCTCAACGGCTGGTTGGAGGGGCCTAACCTTACCGAACGAAGAACGAGATGAAGCTCGGGGGAATAGTATTGTTCGAAAATAATCGGCGGCAATTCCGTCAGTTTCAGACGGCTGTTGATGGCCCAAACTTTGTAGGAACAAGATGCAATCGTTTCCTCTCCCAAGCCGTCGAACCGAATAAAAGTCGTGCCCGAATCGGATTTTTTGCCATTGATGAAAAGCGTGGTGTCGGATTGCCAGTTCTTCTTCTCTGGTAGATCGTCCAACGCAATCGCATTCGCGTATTTCAGCTCATGCGTACCGCTGGCACTCACTCTCTTTTCGACGAGCAACGGGTGCAGATAGACAGCCGACACCGGCTGCAGTGAACCGTCTCGCTCCATCAGCCGTTGTTCGGTGAGACTCGGGCCGTCCGGCTTGTAGAAGACGGAATAGAAAGGCGCTTCTCTGGTCAGCAGCACGCCCTGTTTGGTCTCATTGGCGGTTAAGCAATTGCCAAAGGCCGGCACCGCCAATGTTATTCCGACCAGTAACGACAGATTTCTTAGCAAGATCGACATCCCGGATTCCCTTCATCCAAGTCCGCTACCTCAGTGCTTGGGTGAAATTAGGGAGATCGAAGTCGCCGGCCCGGAGCTGGCCCACAGTCGAAAATCCATTCACCATACCAAGACACCCCCCATAAACCCTAATCCCACAACCGGCCGCCAACCCGCCCAAACACCCGCATTTCCCCGCCATCCGCCCCGCCCACTTCAACCTTCCTTAAGCGCCCGCTGATTAGCGTGACCCCGCAAATCGAGGGCCACTTCCATGTTCACCGTTCTGACATGCGTTACCGAGCAGCATAATCTCACGCTGGTCGGTCTCGCGGGTTTGATCTGCTTTCTCGCCAGCCTTTGCGCCATGGTTCTGCTCGATCGGGCGATGTCATCCGATGGCGCTGCCCGGTGGGTGTGGATCGGGACGGCGGGGGCGGCTGGCGGCTTTGGGATCTGGGCGACGCATTTCGTCGCCATGCTGGCTTACGACCCCGGTGTCGTCGTGGGTTATCATGCCGGCTTGACGCTGGTTTCGCTGCTGGTGGCGATCGTCGCGACCACAGGCGCGATCGCAGCCAAGATCGGCTATAGCAGGTGGGTGGCGAATATTCTGGCGGGCGTGCTCTTCGGCGCCGGCATCGGGTCGATGCATTTTTCCGGAATGCTCGCCATCGAATTCCCGGGCGATATTTCGTGGGATGGCGGGTTCGTGGCGGTGTCGGTCGCACTCGGCATCGCCTTTTCGGTCGCGGCCTTTCGGTTTGCGGGCAGGGGCGAGCGGTCGCTTCTCGGCAGGCTCGCGCCGACGCTTCTGTTGACATCAGGTGTGGTCGCCCTGCATTTCACCGCGATGGCCGGTGTCACCGTCACGCCCGGCATTGTGGCGCTCGATCCCGCGACGCTGCTTTCGCCCGCGGTCATGGTGGTGACGATCGCCGCCGTCACCTTTTCACTGCTGGCAGCGGGTTTTGCGGCGGCCATTTTCGCCGTGCGCTCGGAGGCCAAGACCGCCAAGGCGGAGCGCAATTTCAAGCTGCTCGTGCAGGGCGTCACCGACTACGCCATCTGTATGCTCGATCCCGACGGCAAGGTCAGCAACTGGAATGCCGGCGCCGAGCGCGCCAAGGGCTATCGCGCCGAGGAGATCGTCGGCAAGGATTTCTCGCTGTTCTATTCGGCGGAAGACTGCCGGAAAGGCCTGCCGCAGCGGGCGCTCGCGACCGCCCGCACCGAGGGCAAGTTCGAAGCGCAGGGCTGGCGCTATCGCAAGGACGGCTCCTCCTTCTGGGCCGATGTCGTGATCGACGCGATCCGTGACGAAGCCGGCGCGCTGATCGGCTTTGCCAAGATCACCAAGGACAACAGCAAGCAGAAGGCCGATGCCGACCGGATCGAGGAGGTGACCCGCAATCTCGACGTGGCGCTCCAGAATATGGGGCAGGGTATCTGCATGTTCGACGGAGACGAGCGCCTGGTGCTCTGCAACAAGCGTTATCTCGATATCTTCCGCTTCCCCGAGGGTTCGGTTCGGCCGGGCATGCCCTACCGGCAGATTGTCGAAATCGGCTATGCCGCCAACACCGAGGATGCGGCGGAAGCGGCTGCCCAAGCCGAGGCGCATTACATCAGGAACATGGCGCTGATCCGGGCCGGCGCCGGCAGCGCGGTGCACACATATGCGAGCGGTAAGTCGATCCAGCAGAATGTCAACATGCTGGCCAATGGCGGCTGGGTCGTCACCTTCGAAGACATCACCGACCGGCTGAAATCCGAGGAGCAGGTCGCCTTCCTCGCCAAGCACGATGGGCTGACGGGCCTGCCGAACCGGCTGCAGTTCGGCGAGCGCGTTTCCGAGGAACTGATGGTCGCGGACCGGGTGAGCGGCCATGTCGCCGTCATCGGCATCGATCTCGACAAGTTCAAGGAGGTCAACGACCAGCACGGGCACGCCACCGGCGACATCGTTCTCGTCGAGCTCACCCGGCGTCTCGGCGCGGCGCGGCAGGAGGGCGAGTTCATCGCCCGCTTCGGCGGCGACGAGTTCGCCGCAACCAAGCGCTTCGACGATTTGAGCGCGCTGCACGATTTCATCAGCCGGCTCGAAAGCGCGCTCGGCGGCACGGTCACCGTCGACGGCTTCGAGATCAAGACCGGCGCCAGCCTCGGCGTTGCGATCTATCCGAACGATGCCGAGAGCGTCGATGGGCTTCTCGCCAATGCCGACCTGGCCATGTACCGCGCCAAGCACACCCTGCTGCAGAGGGTCTGCTTCTATGAGGCCGATATGGACGAGACCGCGCGCCACCGCCGCGCGCTCGCCAACGACCTCTGGGCCTCAATCGATCGCAACGAGCTTCATCTGCACTATCAGGTGCAGAAATCGGTGCGGACGGGAGAGATCACCGGCTACGAGGTTCTCTTGCGCTGGCGCCATCCCGAGCGCGGCAATATCCCGCCGATGGATTTCATCGGCCTTGCCGAGGAATGCGGCGCGATCCTGCCGATCGGCGAATGGGTGCTGCGGGAAGCCTGCCGGGAGGCGGCGAGCTGGAGCAACGGCCACAAGATCGCCGTCAACCTCTCGCCGGTCCAGCTCGGCCATGCCGACATGGCGGCCGTGATATCAGGCATCCTCGCCGAAACCGGCCTCGACCCGCGGCGTCTCGAAATCGAGATCACCGAAAGCTCCATCATCATCGACAAGGACAAGGCGCTGCGCACCATGCGGGAGATGAAGGCGCTCGGCGTCTCGATCGCCATCGACGATTTCGGCACCGGCTACTCCTCGCTGGAGACGCTGCGCTCCTTCCCCTTCGACAAGATCAAGCTCGACAAGAGTTTCATGGCCGAGGTCGAAAGCAACGCCCAATCCAAGGCGATCGTCCGGGCCATTCTGGCGCTCGGCCGCAGCCTGGAGGTGCCGGTGCTGGCGGAAGGCGTGGAAACGCAGGCGCAGTTGGATACGCTTTTAGAAGAGCAGTGCGACGAGGCACAAGGTTATCTGCTCGGAAGGCCGCAGGCGATGCGCGCGCCGTCGATCGAAAAGGCGGCTTGAACAGTAAAGGCGGACGGGAGCGGAGAGGTTGCGGCTTAGTTCCTTCGCCCCGTTTACGGGGGTCCGAAGGACGGGTCGAGACCCGTGGCTCGACCCCGGTCGGTGGCGGCAGCCGGATGAGGGACGTCCTCATCCATCTCCTACAGCAGGTTTGAGCCGGAAATCGCAAAAAAAGAGCATTTCCGTTACTCAAACAAACGGAAATGCTCTCTTAATTTAGTGCGGAGCCATTCTGGGGCGCTTCGCACCGCCTGCACCTCACTCGCGGCTATTCGTCTGACGTTGCCGGGGGACGTTTTTCCAGCGAGGTGCGGATTTGATCGATCTTTCCGTTCGCGTCGCCAACGCCAAGGATGGTCTTGGCTTGGTCAAGAACGGCCGGGCTGACCTGACCGGTTTTCGTTGCGGACGCCAATGCCTCCTCCAGCGCCTCGTCCCCCAACAGAGGGTCATCGGCTGCGGGCTCGGTTCCATTGTCGAGTTCGTATTGGGCATAAGCCACGGCATAGGCCGCGATGGCGGTCATGCGTGGGTCCGACGTATGCATCAACGCCCTGTAATTCCGCTTCAGAGAGTTCAGGCCCGCAAGTTGCGCCGACAGGTTCTTCTCTTTCTTGACGGTTTTGGTCTCATCCGCCTTGGACTTGCTGCCTGCGTCAGCGGATTTGCCTTTCAGGCCTGAGGATTTGGCGCTGCCATGGGTTGCACCGCTGTGATGGCTTGAGCCGTTGCCCTGGTTGCTGCTGCCGTGGCTGCCGCTGTTTCCATTGCCGCCGCCGTTACCGCCGCCATTGCCGCCGCCGTTGCCACCACCATTTCCGCCGCCGTTGCCGCCGTCCTTTGCGAGCGCTGATATGTCGAAGCCTGCAATGGTTGCCGGGCTTGCTGCAAGGGCCAGCGAGAGTGCGGCCAAGGACGCCAAAGTTGCTATCCGCATCATTTTCCTCCGGATCGGCTCATCAAGCGCGGTGTGAGTGCACCGCGTCTGGAGATGTCAGAGGTTAGACCTTGATTGCGTCTTGCACATCGGCCCGAGGTCCGGATGTCGGTCGGACTATGGTCCTAAACAAATGGAAGTACTTAACAAATCCATATCATCACCCGGGCCGGCGTCAGGCGATATCCGCGCGGGTCAGCGGAGACCGATGCCCTCACGCAAGCGTCCCGATTGGACCGAAGGAGAATCACGCCAGGCGCAAATCGAGAAGCGGGTGTAGCTTCTTGAGGTTCGGCAGCGACTTGGCCTGCCAGGGATATTGATTGGTGCCTTTGATGACGAGCAGCAGGTCGCCGATCTTTCTAGCTTCGATCGTCAATTTGGCCAGGAGATTTATGCCCGAGGAATTGAGAAACTCGAGACCGGTCAGGTTGAACGTCACCTGTTCGTGCCCCTCATGAAGCAGGCCTGAAATCAATGAATAAATGGGTGCATAGGCGTCCGGTCCTGCCAGCCGGAATACGCCGTCGAAATATACCTGGTTTCTTTCCGCCCATACGCGGAAATTTTCGTCGCTGATTTCCATTCTTCGCTCACGGATTGGAGGAGGGCGGCATCGCCACGGCTGCAGTCGTCGTCAGTATGATCCGCTGGTCATTGTTCTCTTCGAACGCCCAAGCCATTTTTGCCTCGTAGTCGCTCAGAAGGGTGAGCAATCCCAAGCCCGAACCGCTCGTTGTCGATATGGCATTGGTTTCGATTTGCTCAAGAAGAAGTTCCCCCGGGTCTTTCGATTGGAGGCGATGCAGCAGTTGCTGGAAGCGGGACGATGTCACGCCATCGATCGTGTTCTTCACCCTTATCAGAAAAGCTCCGTCGAATATGCCGGCTTCAATGAGGATCTCGCCAGGCTGTCGAAACTTGACGGCATTTTCAATCAATTCGTTGCTGAGATATTCGATGTCATGATGCGCCTGCACGTAGTCTTTCTTTGAACGTGAATACGGCAGAGCCATGACTTCCGCTATGAAGTCCGCCGTCATTCCCGAGTGCTTCCATCTCAGCTGAAGCGGTCCGTCGCTTAACGTGAGGCGGGTGCCCGAGCCTAAGCTTATATCAGCCAGAGATTCCATGCCATATACCGTTGGCGTCATTGGTTCACCTATGCCGCACGGCGAGAAGGGTGATGTCGTCGTAAATCTTCTGCGATCCGACAAAGCGCATCAATGCCGCTACAATTCCTGAAACGACTTTCTCGGCATCCTGACCCTTCAATCGAAGTGCTTCGCGGCAGAGACGTTCGATGCCGAAGAGTTCTCCCGCGTCGTTTGCGGCTTCTGTTACGCCGTCGGTATGCAAAAGTATGAGGTCTCCCGTCTCGAACGCGATTTCACGGGTTTTGATGAAAGCGGAAATATCGGCTTCCAGCCCGATCGGAATGCCCAGATCCATGGTGTCTATGCGCTCGACCTCGCCGTTCGCCCGCACGACGACAACTTCCTCGTGTTGTCCCGACAGGATCATCTCTTTCCCGTCGTAGTCAAGAAACGCCAGAGTGAGGTGCTTATCGATTTTCGTCCTGACGATATTCTTAAACAGGGCGCTGTTCAGATTGGTGAGAAATTTCACCGCATCGGTATTTCCGGCTTCCTGCAGGGCGCGGGCGACGGACTGAACCATCAGCATCAACACGCCGCTTTCCAGCCCGTGTCCGGTGACGTCGCCGATGCCGATCTTCAACCGGCTTCCGCTCTTCAAAACGTCGTAATAATCGCCGCCGACTTCTTCCGCCGGTCTCATATAGGCGGCGATCTCGAGCGCCTGAAAGTCCTCAAGCTCCTGATGCAGCGGAAGAACCATCAACTGGATTCTCTCGGCGACGGCCAGCTCTGTTCCGAGACGCCTGTTTTCTCGCTGAAGTTGTGAATTCAGCATCGAAATCTCTTCCTTTGCATCTGCGATCTGAGCGGTTCGCTCCTCGACGAGCTGTTCGAGATTTTCCGTGTGATAGCTGATCTCTTGGGCCATCCGATTGAATGCTTCGCCAGCCGCGCCGACTTCATCCTTGCTTGTTATGGCCACCCTGACCGAATAATCCTTCGCCTGAATACGTTTGGCGGCACCTGCCAGTGCACTGATGCCGCCGGTTATTCGTTTCGAGGCGGCAAATACCGCGATGGTCACGATCAGCAATGACATCAAAATCGCTAGGATTTGGTAGAGCACGATCCGGTTCGTCGCCTCGGAAATCTTGGCCTGGGCAGCATAGAGCGAGGCCTCGATTTCTCGCTCGGGCACAACCACCCCCAGCAACATCGCCTCTTGCCGAACCGGGCCACTGACCCAGAGATTGGTCGCCGGCAGTTTCTTGACGATAACGATATAGGGGACCTCGTTGCCGTCCTGCTGCAACAGCAGGTGCTGAATGCCCTGTTCTCGGTCAAGAGCCAGTTTGGCGATGGCAGGCTGGGAGCTTCCCTTCAGCGAGCGCTGCAGGCCGGTCAAGGCGCCGGCGCCGGCGCCGCCCGCATCGCTCGCAGAACGCAGACCGAGGGTTTTTTCTCCTGTGCCGTTGATCGCCACGACGTTTCCGTCGGACATTGCCAGAAATCCAAAGCCGGACTGGGCCACTTTCACATTCTCGACAATCTGTGCGAGCTGGTCGAGTGTGATGTCGGCGCCGGCCGTCCCGGCAACGTCCTTCCTGTCGGCTGTCCACAATGGATGGAAGAAACTGACGATCAGCTTGCCGGTAATAGCATCGGTATAGGGCGCTGTCTGGGTTATATCGTCGGCGACCGGACGCGTTTTCATATCCTTGGCCCAGCCCTGCCAGGACTCATAAAGTCCGGGAAAAAAGAAGTCCCAGAAATCGGCCTCGTTGTGACCGGGATAAAGCCGGTCGAAGGTCTGAGCCTGGTCGGTGTAGGGCGCGGTCCTGAAGATCGGTCGTGCTTTCGACCCGATATAATACATCTGCAGCTTTGAAGCACCGTGCTGCATCAGGCTCGGCGCAATAAGATCCAGAACAGCGCTCGCCTGGATATCGCTCTCCACAGCGGGCCTCGGTCTATGATCTTGTCCGAGCAAGTACCCCCAGACGCTCACGACAGAGACAGAACCCGGAGCGTTCTGGGACCACTTCCCCTTCTGATCGTAGGACAGGCTGACGCTGCCGGGAGAAGTGCGAGCGATTGCCGCGCCGACGTCCGAATTCCGCTCGGGATCGTCGATCTGCGCCTGGAGCACACCTGCCAGGGTACCGACGTCGCTATGAACCTGCCGCAGGAGCAGGCTCACCTGGGCTGCTGTGGAATCGGCATAGGTGCGGATGTATTCCTGGCTTGCAGCTTCAAGACCCTGGCCGACCTCGAGCGTTGCGTCACGCGATAGCCTCTGAACGTTCCAAAGTGCCAGTCCACCGCTGACCAGCAGGTCAAAGAGGACGGCTCCGCCGACGACCAGGATGAACTTTGCCCGAAACGAGGCCAATCCTGCCGGTCTTTTCGATAATTGCGCGTCCATTACAGCGGCTTTCTTCCGGATGCAGCCCAGATCGGCCAGCCTGCGTAACCCTTGGGGTGAAGAGCGGCAAAGATGTGATCCTTGAATCCCTGCCGGAACCTGCGAATGAAATCCACGGAGTCGCCCCGTCGGACGGCCATCTCACCGGCGTAGACATTTTCCCAAGCTTCGATGATGTCTGCGAAGTCCTGGGGATCCCCATCAAGGTTGGTCACCATGAAGCAGTCGACCTTGATGTCATCGAACCCCGCATCGGCGAGGAGATGGCGGCTTTTCGGCCCCATTTCGACATCCATGTGGAAATGCCTGAACAGTTTGGCGACCTCCTCGTAAGTCCATTTTATTGTTTCAGCATGTGGCTCGCCCAGGCAATGCGAATTTTTCTCGTTGGTGATGTAGACGCGGCCGCCTGGTTTGCAGATTCGGTAAAGCTCCCGCAGCAGCATCTCGGGACGGTCGAAAATCTGCAGCGAATGTCGGCAGGTGACAAAGTCAAATTGGTTGTCTCGAAGCAGCATTTGCGAGGCGTCACCATAGGTGTACTCGATTCCCTGCAGATCGAAATCGGCAGCGACCTTGCGGGCATAGTCGAGGCTGCGCACGGAATGATCCAGCGCGACAAGGCGTGCCGGTTTGAACTCCCGCTGAACCAGGGCGGCAAAATCACCAATTCCGCAGCAGATATCGGCGATGACAAGGCCGTTGCGCAGGCCATGGCGAGGCAGCAGTTCGCGTTCGTGCCTCCATGTCATTTTCGTCTGGGTGCGCAGAATGGGAATGAAACTCTCATCCTCGACGAAGGTCTGGCCCGGATAAAATGCCGAATCGTAGACTTCGACCGACAAGTTTGGTTGTGAGGCGACCAAGGTCTCGAACAACGAGGTCGACCATGCCACCACGCTCGACGTAATGATGACGATCCTGCGTTCCGGCCTGGCCCGGCAGCTTGCCGTCAGGACATCGGACAGGGCGGCGAAGGCCGTCATGTTGATGTGCGTCAGCCGTTTGACATTGAGGTAAACGACCCCGCTGTATTTTTCCAAACTTTGCCGCACGAGCTTCAGGACATCGGCAATCTCACCGGCGCTTTCGGGCCGCATCTTGCCAGCCAGCAAAAGTTCCTGATTTGTCGGATCGAAATGCGCGGTGAAGGGCAGGGGAAGCAGGTTCATTGGAAGTCCTCCCTGGAGGGGAAATCCGCGATGATTTGCATCCCGTGCACGTCGTCTTCTTCAATACGGATAGCGGCGCGGAATATTGTCGCCAAATCTCGGAGCAAGACTGTTTCTTCGGACTTCGTGACCAGGTCTGCGGAGCCGGCGACAGGCTGACGGTCAAATGCGTCCTCGCGAGGAAACGCAATTCTCAGCCGATTGAATGTCGCGCTGCGATAGAGACCGAACCTGATCCTTCCAGGCGCTCTGGTCGAACGGAAAGCAAGTTCCACGAGTTCGTTTGCCGCGACGGAAAGAAAATTGGAATATCGAGCGGGATCGCTGTGGCTTTGCCCCAGAATTTCCGAGAGATATTCGGTAATCCCGTCGCAAAGCTGCCACCGGGATTTGAACATCGCAAGGTTCATTTCCAGCGATACCATCGGCACGAATGCGTGGTCGTCGAAGCCAGATGCTTCCTCTTCCAATCCACCCTCCATCAGTTTTGCCCGGGGCGTCAGGCTAATGCTTGCGACAGTTGAAGGCACGGCAAAAAATCGGTTGTTCGTTATGGCAGAGCGTGCCGCACAGATGTTTCCGCCCGGGCGATGAACTCGTCGATTGCCTCGACCGGTAGCGGCCTGCTCACCAAATAGCCTTGAAGTCTGTCGCAGCCCACGTTGCGCAGCCATTCCGCTTGAGCCGGCGTTTCAACACCTTCGGCTGTCACCTGCATGTCGAGACCATGTGCCAGGTCCACAATACAGCGGACGATTGTCTGACTTTTCGGATCGCTTTCGAGATCGGTGATAAAGTATTTGTCGATTTTGATCGTGTCGAAAGGGAATGTCTTCAGATAGCTCAGCGAAGAATATTCGGTCCCGAAATCATCCAGCGAGATTCGTAGCCCCAGCACGTTGAGCGTATTCAAGGTATCGATGTTATTGACGGTCCGCTCAAGCAGCACGCTTTCGGTTATCTCGAGTTCCAGACGATCGGGCGGCAACCCGACCAGGTCGAGCGTCTGGGATATCCGATCGGTGAGGCCGCTCGTCAAAAATTCAGCCGCCGACACATTGACGGCGACGAGGTAGTTCTGCGGCCACTTCATTGCCTCGCGGCATGCCTGCTCCAAAACCCATGCACCTATTTCGGGCATCAGTCCATCGGCCTCGGCCATCGGAATAAATGTCACGGGGGGAATATTTCCAAGGAGAGGGTGGTGCCACCTCAGCAATGCTTCGAAGCCGACAATGCAGCCGCCCTCTGCGATGGGTTGGTATTCGACGGAGAATTCCTGTTGGACCAAGGCCATGCGAAGGCTGCGGCGCAGCAGTTCGCGTTGCTCCAGCAATTCAAGCATTGAGGGATCAAACGCGCTGGCGCGGCCGCGCCCCTCTTTCTTCGCAGCGTAGAGTGCGAGGTCGGAGGCTTTCATCAGCTGCTCCGGAGTTGTTCCATCAGGTGGAGCGGTCGATATGCCAATGCTGGAACCAACAAATACCGTGATGCCATCTATGGTGAAGGGCTTTTTGAATGCGGCAACCAAAGCTTCTGCCAGGTGGTGTGCTTTGGCCGGATGCCCCGAGCCCGTCGATATGACGGTGAATTCGTCACCCGCCAGTCGATAGGCTCTGTCATCAGCGGTCAGGCAGCCTTGAATACGCCTTGCTGCGAATTGAAGAAGCTTGTCTCCGGCCGGATGCCCGAGCGTGTCGTTCACGGGCTTGAAATCGTCAAGGTCGAGCTGCATCAGGGACAGGGTCTCGTTCGAGGCTGCTGTCTCCTGTAACAACTCGGTGAGGTCGTCGCTGAACTGGCGTCGGTTCGGCAGTCCAGTCAGTGGATCGTGGGTGGCGAGATGCAAAAGGGTTGCCCGCTCCTCGTCGATAGGTTCCTCGGACCGAACCACGGCAAACAGATCTCCGATCTTGTAAATCGTCAGTCCGCGCCACCCAGACCTGCTGGGATCGCCAAATATCCGCAAAGGCTGGGTACCATCGCCCATGGAAGCGAAAGCGAGGGTAATTTCCGATTTGTCTAATTCTGTAAAATGCTCCCAAAACGACGCTGCTGGTTTGACCGAAGCAGGCAGCTCATTGCCCAGCAAATTCTCGACGGGATTGAAATCGCGGTCAAAGAACAAAAGCCGGTCGATCGAGCTCAAAACTTTTGCCTCCGTTTTTCCGCCGGCCGAGCGGGCCGCACGAATTTTCCGCATGTCCAAGGCTCTCCCTCGCCGCAGGTCCTAATCAGTTATCGTAGCAGTTCGACTCCCACACAACTTGTGCACGTTAAGATTTACATTAGGCATTTCTGATTAACAATCCCCAACCGCAGCATTGAGATACACTTATGTCACGGATAAGAAGAAGCAATCGATCGCCCTCACGCCGGTCTCTGAAGGACAGGACCACGGGAGGCCGTCACGCGGTGATCCGATTTCGAAGCCTGCCTTCATCGAGCAATATTCTCACCGTCCGCGCTGCGTTTTGGCGCATCTCGACCGCGGCGTGATCGGAGTAAAAGGCATTGTGCGGGGTTATCACCAACCGTCCTGCGAGCCAGTCTTCGCGGTTGCGCCAGGCCGAAAGCAGCGGATGGTCGCCTGGCGGCTCCTGCACCAGCGTGTCAATCGCGGCCGCTGCCAGGTGACCGCTCCTCAGGGACGCTTCAAGCGCATCGAGATCATCGATAAGTTCGCCGCGGGCCGTATTGACCAAAATGGCTCCGGGTTTCATCCGGGCCAGCCCGTCGCCGTCCAGCATGCCGCGTGTCTCGTCCGTGGCCGGACAATGGAGCGTGACGATGTGAGACCGTGCGAAAAGATCGCTCGGATTGTCGGTGCGCTCGTACCCCACCGCCTTTTCGTGACCAGGCGGTTGGCCGGGATCATAGCCGAGGATGCGAAAGCCGAACGGCTTCAGGCGGTTGACGACCGCCGTTCCGATCCGTCCGACACCGACGACGCCCACAGTGGCCCGGTTTGCGCGGGAAAGCGGCTTGAGGCTGTGGACCTGCCAGCCGGACGTATAGCCACGGGCGCGCGCGTCATGTTCCCACAGCCGTCTTTGCAGAGACAGGATCATCGCGACCGCGTGGTCGGCAACCTCCTCGGTGCCATAGTCCGGGTTGTTGGCGAAGGGGATGCCGGCGTCCGCCAAGGCCGCGATATCGATCTTCTCGTAACCGACACCGTAACGCACGACGCCCCTGCAGCGGGTGAGATGAGCGATGCTTCGCCGCCCGAGCCGTGCGCCCCAGACCATCAGGGCGTCGAGCCGGGCGAGGCGATCGGCAGCGAAAAGCGTTTCATCCGTGGTGGCGAAGAAGTCGATCTCGACATCCTTGCCGAGCACCTCGGCCTCGAGGTCCGGCGTGCCGATCATGTGGTCGGTAATTCCGACCACATATTTTCTCTGTTCTGTCATTCGGAAGAAGAGCCGCCCTCGTTTATCGATCCCTTGGTCATGCGAACCGTCCTACCTCTTCAATGCCCAGCGAACCCGGCTTGCCCCCATCGCGTGCGAGCCTTGCCGCCGCTCGTTGGAAGGCCGCGTTGAGGGGGGCGGCCACGCCGTGAAGACGTCCGAGCCGCACGATCTCACCGTTCAGGTAATCAACCTCACTTGACGTGCCGCGCACGAAGCTCTGCCATGTCGATTGCTGGCCGCGTTCGATGCCGCTGTCTTCGGCGACGCGCCAGCCCGATATGTCGACCCTCCGTTCCGAAGGAGCCGCCAGATCGTATCCCGCCGCCTTCAGGACGGTGCGCGCTTCCTCTGCCAATTCGGCGGCTGCTTTTGCGCGAGCCTCCGGCGTGCCGGCGAAAAGCTCGACCGCGTTGGTGGCATTGTGCTGCAGCTTCGCGGCCTTCCAGCGGCGAATGTCCGCACGGGCTTCGGCCAGATATCCCGCCTTCGTCAGGTCGGAGACAATTGCCGATGCGGTATCGTCCAGCCCGTGCGGATAGCGTCCGAGCGTGACAACGCCGAGATTCGGTTCACCGCCGACGACGACCTCACCGGTCACGGTGTAGCGCGCGGGAATGAGAATGCTGGCCGCATAGACATGATGGAAGCGCCGCAGCGCGATATCCTCGGCGGCCAGCCCGTTTTGGAACGTGACCAGCGGCAGATCGGATGCGAGGCCCGCGCCGTCCACATCGCGCCAGGCCCAGAAATCGGTTGCCGCCTCGACATCCTGCGCCTTGACTGTGAGGATCAGGATATCGTCCGGCTTCAGAGCGGGCGGCGTTGCGGTGTCGACCACGTTGAGTTGAACCAGCCGGGTTTCCCTCGGGCGGCGATAAGAAAGCCCATGGGCTGCGATATGAGCGATCTGCGCGCCGCGTCCCACCAGAACGTAAGGAATGTCGCGGGTTTCGAACTCGGCGGCAAGGCTGGCACCGACCGCGCCGGCGCCGATGATGATGTAACGTGTCATGTAGGTCCGCTGCAAATTGAGTTGAGAGGTCCTGTCGCGTCAGGCAGTTTTAAGGACGGGGACGCCTGTCGAATAGGTCGATAGAGCGGCCTCATCCCGGTTCCAACGGTCGAAGGCGGCGCGCCCCAAAATGGAAATCGATACGTCTTCCTGCGGAGCGTGGACGAGCACGGACTGGATGTCCCGGAAATGCCGTTCAAGCCCCAGCTCGGCGTTAAGGCCCGGATTGCCGATGCCGCGCACCGCGATCTGGACGGCCTCACGCAACTGCCGGCCGGCAATAAGCCGGGCTCTTATGAATTTTTCCGCGTCACTTTGGCCGGCTTCGAGCGGGCCAAAAATGATCTGGCGGGCGCCGGAGACAAGCAGGTCGATTTCGCCCGAAAGCGTCACGAAACGCTCCGTGCGGGCAATGGGATGGCCGAGATTGGTCGGCACCCGCTCATGCGCGAAGCGGATGAAGGCGGCCTGCGCGGCTTCGGCCACGCCAAGATAGAGCGCGGTCAGCGCCAGCGTGAGCGCCGCATGGGCGCGATTGTCCTGTTGCGCCACTGTGGCGTCGGTGAGATCAAGCACGTCTTCTGCCGGGATTTCGACGTCGATATATTCGACGTCATGCGAACCTGTGGCGCGCATGCCGAGGCTGTTCCAGTTTTCGATCACGCGAATGCCAGGCAGTCCATTCGGCACGACGAAGGTTCCAACCCGCGTTGGGGTTTCATCGGTATGCGCCCAGACGAGGAAATGCGTGAGGCCATGCGCGCCTGTTACGAAGCGCTTGCGACCGGTGATCGACCAGCCGTTCGCCGTACGACGGGCGCGCGTTGCCGGCAGACCGCCACGCGCCGGCGACCCCAGTTCCGGCTCGACGCGGGCGGCGTTGAGCAGCAGCGGGCGCTGCTTCCCCTCCGCGAGCAGGCTGGTGTAGAGATCTTCCGGCCAATGGTTTTTTCCCGCCTGGCCGAGATGGGTGAAGATCGTCATGGCGCTGATCAGCGCGACGGACGGATCGCCCCGCCCGAGAGCGGCTAAGATGTGAGCCGTGTCGGCAAGGGTGGCACCACCTCCGCCGTAGCGGACGGCGACGGTGCTTTCCAGAAGGCCGCTTTCATGAACGGCACGAATACCCGTCCATGGAAACTGACCAGTACGATCCGCTTCCGGAGCAGCCTCGGCTAGAACCCGCGCGGTTGCGTTCAGGACGCTTGTGTCATGGGGCATGTCGTTGAAGCCTTCTGATGGACGCCCGAGCGATATCCTCCGACGCGATGAAGGTAGCGTCGCCTGCCCGTTCGGGGATTGAATGCACGGTCCTACCGTACCGGACCGCGATCATCAGGCGGCCGCCTTCTTCTTGGCCTCTTCCCGCTCGCGGATACCTTCGCGCACGAGCGGCAGGATATAGCGGCCATAATCGACGGCATCGTTGTAATTGTCGTAGCCGCGGATCGAGATCAGATCGGCGCCAAGATCGATATAATCGAGGATGGAATCGGCGATGGTGCGCGGCGAACCCACCAGCGCGGTGGTGGCGCCGCTGGCATTGGTGGCGGTCACAGTCGGATACCACAGGGCGCGGTCCTGCACATGGCCGCGCGCCGCAATGTCCAGCAGCCGCTGCGAGCCGACATTTGCCGGACGTGGAGCCGAAAGCGGCGCGCGGCTCAAACCCTTCTCGCGGTTCTCGTTCAGCCGCTCCAGAACCTTCTGCGCCTTCGCCCAGGCCAATTCGTCGGTCTCGGCCACGATCGGTCGGAAGGTGACCCAGATGCGCGGACGGTCTGCGCGGCCGGCCTTGGCGGCTTCGTCGTAAATCCGGTCGATCTGCTGCTTGGTCTCGGCAAGCGGCTCACCCCATAGGCCGAAAATGTCGCACAGCGAACCGCCGATCCGGTAAGCCGCATCCGACGAGCCGCCGAGCGAGATGGGGATGAGGCCCTTGGTGGGACGCACGGCGCTGCGAAACTGCTTGAACTGGTAGTATTTCCCATCGAAATCGAAGGGCTCGGTCGACGTCCAGGCCAGACGCAGGATGCGAATATATTCCTCCTGCCGCTCGTAACGCTCTTCCTTGTTGAGGAAGTCGCCTTCACGCGCCTGCTCCTCGTCGCTGCCGCCGGCAATGAAGTGAACGACGACACGCCCGCCACTCAACTGATCGAGCGTCGCCAGCGACTTCGCCGCGACCGTCGGATAGACAGTGTTCGGACGTAGCGCGACGATGATGCTGAGCTTTTTCGTATGGGCGAGGATCGTCGCTCCGAGCGTGAACGGATCAAAGGAGGACGAGGAATAGGGGATCAGCGTGTAGTTGAAGCCATAATCGTCGAGCGCGCGTGCGTACCGCTCCAGAAAACGCGCATCCACCGGCGCGTCGGGAATGGGGTTGAGGTCATTGGAGGCATTGGCAAAGCTTGCGCTGATGAATTCCGCGGCCATGTGAGCGTTTCTCCCGGGGTTGCCGAACATGCTTTCACGTTATGGCGCGAGAAATCCAATAGGAAGACAGGTCTTTCTTTTTCTACTAAAACTGTAGAAAATATTCGCGCGCCGCTGCCGGGCGGAGAAGAGTGTGGTTCAAACGTTAGGCGACCAGCCGAGGTTGGGGGCCACCGTGTCTGCCAGGTCCGTCAGCAGCCGTACGTTTTCGGCAAGGTCGAAGGCGGGGGGAAGGAAGAGCACAACCTCGTCAGCGGCGGCAAGGCCCGGGTCGTCAAGCACAGCCTGAAGCACCTGGTCGGGCGTGCCTTGGAAGACAGGGGAAATCTGGATGCCGGGCGGCTGATTGACTGGCGCGGCCGGCGTCAGCGCGCCCTTGGGACGGGACGCGGCAATTCCCTGGGTGCGGCGCTCGAGGTCGTAGGCGGCGTATTTTTCCCGAAGCTCGGCCGTGGTGCCGACCAGGATCGAGGCGGCAACGGCGACCGGCGGCGGCTGGGTAGCCCAGGTCTCGCGCCAGGTCGCACGGTAAGCCGCGATGCAGCGGGCCTGATACTCCCCGAAGGTTTCGCCCTCGTCATGGTCGTGCTGTACGGTCCCTGAGATCAGCCCGATCCCGAGCTTGGCAGCCTGCACTGCGGAATCCAGGCTCGCCGAGCCCTGCCTGATCCGGGACCGCAGGGTCGGACTGTGCGGCGTCACCCGCAGTTCGGTGCCTTCCGGAGCGCCTTGGGCTTGCCCGGCTACGGTGTGGAGGACTTCGCCCGAGATCGCGGCAAGGAAGCGCGCCTGGCGGCGCTTGGCTTCCGTCCGGGCATCGGTGTCAACCGCACCGAAGACAGCGTCGAACGCCGCATTGGCGCCGGTCGAGATGGCCAGTTCCAAGCGGCCGCCGATCAGCAAGTCGGTCGTGCCGGCCGCTTCGGCGAGCAGGATCGGGTCCTGGTAGCGCATCGGGATAACAGCCGAGCCGAGCGTGATATGCTTTGTATGCTGGCCGGCCGCGGCGAAGAACGGAAGCGGTGAAGAGAGGTAGTGGTCGAAGTGCCGCTGGTAGGCCCAGCCCGACTGATAACCCAGCCGCTCGGCGGCCTTGAACAGCTCGATCCCGTCGCGCAACCCCTGCGCCGGCCCGGCGTCGTCGTTGAAGGACACCCGGGTGTTGAAGCCGAGCCGCTGCTTCGGACGGAACGGCGCGGGCAGGGGGACGGCAGGCGCGGCGATGGTCATGCGATCTTTTCCTCGTTGACGAAACGCTGCGGTCTAGGGTTGGGCACGCGGGCGATACCGGCGGCGCCTGATGGGATCGACTCCAGCAGCGAGCGTGTGTACGGCTCCCGGGGGCGTTCGAAGATGTCGGTGACGGTCCCATGTTCGACGATGCGCCCGCGCTGCATCACCGAGACTGTGTGGGCGAGCTGGCGCACCAGAGCCAGGTCGTGGGAGACGAAGACATAGGTCAGGCCGAGCCTGGCTTGCAGCGACAGTAGTACCTCGACGATGTCGGCCTGGACGCTGACGTCGAGCGCGGAGGTCGGCTCGTCGAGCACGATCACATCAGGCTTGAGCACCAGCGAACGGGCGATGGCGACGCGCTGGCGCTGGCCACCTGACAGGGCTTCCGGCTTGCGCAAGAGTAGGTGCTCGCCGAGCCCGACATTCTCCAGCGCTTCGCGCACCCGCGCGGACCGCTCCTCGCTGGTTCCGATCTTGAACCGGTCGAGCGGTTCT
The DNA here is from genome assembly GCF_028994275.1 of Rhizobium binxianense. Taxonomy (NCBI): domain Bacteria; kingdom Pseudomonadati; phylum Pseudomonadota; class Alphaproteobacteria; order Hyphomicrobiales; family Rhizobiaceae; genus Rhizobium; species Rhizobium binxianense. The sequence goes on along the minus strand of NZ_CP118713.1, from coordinate 2,420,190 downwards.
CGCACCAGCTGCTCGACTTTCCAGGTCGGGTCCAGTGACGTGAACGGGTTCTGGTAAACAAGCTGAAGGTGACGCCATACCGCGCGCAGGGACTCGGGCGAGCGACCGGCGAGCTGCTCGCCGGCGACAGCGATATTGCCGGTGTCGGGTTGCTCGAGCCCGAGCAGCAGCCGGATTGCCGTTGTCTTGCCCGAACCGGATTCGCCGACCAGCGCGTGTGTGGTGCCAGCCGGGACGGCAAACGACACGTCATTGACGGCGGTGAGAATCTTGCCGTCCACCGTGAAAGTCTTGGTGACGCCGCTGACCTCGATCTTCGGTGCCTTGCCGGCCTTGGTCCCGAGGAAACGGAAGCCGGGGTCGCGCAGCGCACAGTAGCGATCGGGGTTGAGGGCAGGGACGTCGGCGTGCAGCTTCCTGGCGTATGCCGAGGTGGGCGCGGAGAAGACGGAAGCGGTGCTGCCGGCTTCCTGGACGACGCCGTCCTTGAGCACCACCAGCGAGTCCGCCCGCTCGGCGGCGATCGCCAGGTCGTGGGTGATGAGAAGCAGGCTGATCTCAAGCTCGTGCTGCAACTTGGAAAGCAGGTCGAGGATACGCTTCTGGATCGTGACGTCGAGCGCAGAGGTCGGCTCGTCCGCGACCAGCAGCGATGGCCGTGGCAGGACAGCAAGGCCGATCAGCACACGCTGCAGCATCCCGCCGGAGAGTTGGTGCGGGTAGGAGTCGTAGACACGCTGAGGGTTGTCGAGCCCGACCTGGGCGAAGGTTTCCAGGATGAGCGCCTTGCGGATTGCCTTATTGGGCTCGTCGAGGAGTGCGGCCGCTTCCATCGCCTGGGCGCCGATTGTCCGCACCGGGTTGAGCGAGTTGCCGGGATCCTGCGGGACGAACCCGATCGCCCGTCCTCTGAGCGGCCGGAAATGGCGCTCCGGGAGGCTTAGCACCTCCTGCCCGTCGAACTCGACGCGGCCGGCAGCGCGTCCACCGCCGGGGAGCAGCCGCAACACAGCGCGGGCGATGGTCGACTTGCCCGAGCCCGACTCGCCGATGAGGGCAAGGCTCTTGCCGCGGCCGAGTTCAAACCCGACGTTGCTGACGACTTCGTGCGGTCCGTAGGAAACCGACAACCCGTCGATCCGGAGCAGGGGGGCTGATCGCTGGGGTGCCGAGCCGGCGTCGTTGCGGGCGAAAAGCTCAGTCAGTCTGTCTTGCGAAGCCATCGGCTGATCCTGTTCACGGAGAGGACGGTTGCGATCGTGACGAAGGCGGGCGCGTAAACCAGCCACGGCCATTTGAGATAGTCCTTGCCGATCGAGATCAGCAGGCCCCAGTCGGAAGCCGGCGGCGGGTCGCCGTAGCCGAGGAAGGCGAGACTGGCGATCACCAGGATCGAGTCGCCGAACTGCAGCACGGCAAGCGGCAGCACCGAGCGCGAGGCGTTCGGCAGCACGTGGCGCCACAGGATGTGCCAGCGTGATCCACCGAGCAGAAAGGAAGACTCGACGAATGTCGCCTGCCGGGTCTTGATCACTTCCGAGCGCATCACCCGGGCGAACAGGGCGACGGCCGAAACGCCGGTTGCGATGGCGGCATTCGTGGTGTCGAAGCCGATCGCGGTGACGACGATGACGGCCAGCAGGAATTTTGGAATGGCAAGCAGCACGTCGACCAGGCGGGCGAACAGGATGTCCACCCAGCCGCCGAAGAAGCCGGCCAGGAGGCCGATGAGGCCACCGGCGACAACGCCGATGACGACGGCGATCAACGCGCTCGCCACGGAGGAGGCCGTGCCAAAGACGACGCGGGTGTAGAGGTCGCGGCCGAGGTGATCGGTGCCGAACCAGTGCGCCGCACTGGGGCCGAGCAGCTTTTGAGCGGGAACGCCGTTGACCGGGTCATAGATCGTGAACAGGCCCGGGGCGAGCGACCAGGCGATGGCAAGCGCGACGATAGCGAAAGACAGCGCGACGACCGGTGGCACGCGCAGGGCCGTCAGCCGGCTGATCGCCGTGGCGCGCGAGCTGGAGTATGCGGAAGCGAGGGTCATGACGTCACCGCCTTGGGGATGCCGGCGGAGCCTTCGTCAGCCGTGGTTGGACGGCGCTCGGGAGCGCCAAGCAGTTTCACGCGCGGGTCGAGCAGCGGGTAGGTAAGATCGGCGATCAGGTTGGCGATCACGAAGACCACCGCCGCCAGCGAGACGACCGCCTGGAGGACGGGCAGGTCCTGCGTGCTCACCGACCGCTGCACCAGGCTGCCGAGACCGGTGCGTCCGAACACCGTCTCGGTGATCAGCGAGCCGCCGAGCAGTTCGCCGATCGTCAGCGCGATGACGGTGATAACCGGCAGCGATGACGGCTTGAGCAGGTGCTTGGCGAACAGGCGCATTTGCCCGAGGCCGCGGCCCCTTGCGACGGCGGCGTATTCCTGCCCGGACTCATGATCGAGGTTGGCGATCAGCACTTCGGCGATTTGCGCGGAGATGGGGATGCCGAGCGCGATGGCCGCAAAAAGGGTTGCCCAGAAGCTGTCAGGCTCGATCACGCGAAAGACGCCGAGCTGGAAACCGAAGAGATGGATCAGCACCAGGCCGATCACGAAGTTCGGCACCGACAGGAACAGGGACGGGAAACCGCGCAGCAGGCCTTGGCCGAACCGTTTTGGCAGAAACTGCGTGCCATAGGCGATCACCGCCGACAGCAGCAGTGCGACGACGAGGCCTGCGGAAGCAAGGACCAAGGTCGACGGCAGCACTTCGGCGATCAGGGTCGATACGGGCCGATTGGTCCGCATCGACAGGCCGAGATCGCCGGTCACGAAGCCGGAAAACGACGTCCATAGCTGAACGGGGATCGGCTTATCCAGACCCTGGGCGGCGATGATCTCCTTGATCTCATCCGGCGTGAAGCCGTTCTGAGGGTTGTTCAGGACATTGGTGATCGGGTCGCCGGGCAGGATGCTGACGACGACGAAGGTGAAGACATAAGCCAGCAGGATCACGACGATCGCCTGTACGAGGCGTTTTGCGGCGTAGTTTAGGTAGGCTTTGCTCATGCCGTCACCCTCTTACGTTGCTCGGTGGAATTGCGGGTTATTCGCTTTTCGTGGCCGTGTAGTAGCTGGCATAGGCGACACCGTTATAGACCTCGCCCTTGAGCTTCGGAGACTGCACATAGATCCGCTGGACAATCTGCGTGCGCGGGATGAAGTAGCCCTGCTCAAGGATGTATTTCTGCAGTTCGTCGAGGAGCGGTTTGCGGCTTTCGATGGAACCGGCGCCGGCGATCTTGTCGCGGAGTTCGTTGAGGGTCTTGTCGCTCTCGTCGAGGGCGAACCAATTCTCGCCGTTGTTGGCGTTCGTCAGGATACTGGCGACGGTGCCTGCGTCGATGAAGCTGCGGGTCACCTCGTAGGCCGGCACGGCGGGGCTGCCGTATTTGACCTTTTGGCCGTAGGTGACGACATCGTAGGAACGGATAGCGACTTTCCAGCCGATCTTGCCGAGTTGCTGGGCGATAAGCTCATCGACCGATTTCGAGGTTGCGAGGTAGGGGTTGGAATTCAGCGTCAGCACCAGCGGCTCGCCGTTCTTGGTGCGGATGCCGTCGGCGCCCTTTGTCCAGCCCGCTTCGTCCAGAAGCTTCTCGGCCTTTTCGGGGTTGTAGGCCAAAAGCGCGCTTTGGTCGGTCGCTCCCGGCACGTTGCTCTGGATGAAGGAGGTCGCCAGTTTCCAGTCTGATGTATAGACGGTGTCGATGATCTCCTGGCGATTGATGCCGGCCTGCAGGGCCTGGCGTACTTTCACGTCGTCATATGGCGCAAGCTTGGTGTTGACAGCCCAGCCGTTGACGAAGCCGAGATAGCGTGGTGTCGCGACGGTGAAGCCCTCTGCCTTCAGAGACTCCAGCTCCTGCGGCGAGGCGTTGTAGGCGACGTCGGCCTGGCCCGACTGGACAGCAGCCACGCGCAGCGACGGCTCGGACACCAGCTTATAGGTGATCGTGTCGAGGTAGGCCGGGCCGGTATGGCCGACCGCTGAGGGACCCCAGTTGTAATCCTTGCGCTTGACCAGCTTGACGAAGTCGCCTTCCTTCCAGGAATCGACCACATAGGGGCCGCTGCCGGAGGTCTTGCTGAGGTCGGCCTGTTGGGCGGCAGGCTGCGCGAGGGTCTTGGGAGAGATCAGGATCGAGCCGTGGTAGCCGAGCGTCGGGATGAAGCCGAGCGTCGGCTTCTTGAAGAAGACCTTCACTGTGCTCGCGTCGACGGCCTCGGCGTGGTCGTAGGTTTTCGGGAAGAGGCCGATCGGGTTGATGCCTTCGCTCTTGCGGCCGGCGTACCAGATGTCGAGGTTGGCGACGACGGCTGATGCGTCAAGTGGCGTGCCGTCCGAGAAGGTCACGCCGCTCTTCAGGTGTAGGGTGAACTCGGTGGCTTTGTCGTTCTGCTCCCAGCGCTCGGCGATCCAGGGGCTGACCTTGCCGTCGGCATCGACGTAAAGGAGCTTATCGGTCACGTGGCCCCAGATATGGCCCTGGAAGCTTGAGATCGCGCTGTTGTTCGGGATCCAGGTATCGCCCAGCGAGTCGATAAGGAAGGTGATGTCACCGCCATTGTGCGGGCTATCGGCACTCAGAGCCGGATTGAACTCCGCCGTTACCACCAAGGCGGCGATTGCCAGTGCAGAGGTGGCGATCAGCAGACGACGCCGGGGAAGGGAGAACGGGGAAAAGCGTTCGATCATAATGCGGTCCTGTATTGTTTGCCGAGGAGATCACGACGCATAGCCTAAGCAGGGCAACAGGAGGGAGAAAGACCAGTTGTTCTTTTTCTACTAAATTTATGGATTATTTTGTTCGGTTTCCGGGTGTGTGCGGATCAGCTTTTCCGGAGACTTCTCAGCTTGGTCCAAAAACGTCATTCCCTCGAATATCCGCACCGGAGGCGGTTCGCCGGCGAACCGCTCCGCCTCAACCCTGGTAAGCTGTCCGGTCGAGCCCTGAGCCAATTGCGAGGTTCCGACGTCGCGGGTGAGGATGTTCGGGTTGCCGTGGATGCACATGGACTTCTCGGCAGTCGGGCCGTCGGGCTCGAACCATGCACCCGTCGCAAGCTGCATCACGCCTTTTCGCACGTCCTCGCTGATCACCGCTGCCGCAAGGCAGCTGCCGCGGGCGTTGAAGAGCCTCAGGATGTCGCCATGGGCGATGCCGCGCTCGGCCGCGTCGGCTGGGCTGATCCGGACCGGTTCCCGGCCTTTGATCTTGGTGGAACGACTGAAATCGCCATAGTCCAGCTGGCTGTGCAGCCGCTGATGCGGCTGGTTGCAGACCAGATGGAGCGGGTAGCGGCTCTCGTCGGCCTCTGCCTCCACCTTGGCAGGATACCATCGCGGATGGCCGCGGCAGTCGTCGTAACCGAAGCTCTCGATCGTCTCGGAAAAGATCTCGATTTTTCCGGATGGCGTTTGCAGCGGAGATGCAAGCGGATCATCGCGAAAGGCACGCGCCGGTCCGCCGTCGTCGGGTTTGAGCGGCAGGCGTATCTCTCCGCGTTCCCAGAACGTCTCGAAGTCCGGAGCTTCGTGTCCACCGGCGATGAGCGCCTTGCGCGTTGTTTCGAAAAGGAAGGTTAGCCATTCCCGGCTGGTGCGGTTTTCGGTGAACTCTTCGAATTTGCCGAGACGGCGGGCTATCTCGGAGAAGATCTCATAGTCGTCCCGCGCTTCGCCGACCGGCTCGATCAGCTTCTTCATGGCGATCATCAGCGGATCGCGGTCCGCCGCGCCGATGTCGTCCCGCTCGAGCGTGGTCGTTGCCGGCAGCACGATATCGGCGTGGCGGGCGGAGGACGTCCAGGCCGTCTCATGCACGATGATGGTCTCCGGCCTCCTGAACGCCGCCCGCAGCCTGTTGAGATCCTGATGGTGATGGAACGGGTTGCCTCCTGCCCAATAGACGAGGCGGATATCGGGATACCGCATCGCGTGGCCGTTATAGTGGAATGGGTCGCCCGGATTGAGGAGCATGTCGGCGATGCGCGCGACGGGAATGAAATCCGGCACCGGATTTTTGAACTGGCTAAAGGTCGGCAGCGGGACGGCGAGCTGGTGTTTGCCGATATTGCCCAATGCCCCAAGGGAATAGGAATAGCCGCCGCCATCCAACCCGATCTGGCCGAGCATGGCGGCGAGCACGATGCCCATCCAGACCGGCTGTTCGCCATGGTCGGCACGCTGCAGGGAATGGCTGACGGTGATCAGCGTCCTGGCGCGCGCCATGGAAAGCGCGAGCTTCCTGATGGTGTCAACGCCGATGCCGCAAATGTGGGACGCCCATTCCGGGCTTTTTTCGACACCATCGATCCGGCCAAGCAGGTAATCTTCAAATCGTTCGTAGCCCACCGTGTAACGGTCGAGGAATCCACGGTCGTGCAATCCCTCGCTGACCAATACATGCGCAAGACCGAGCATCAGCGCGACATCGGTGCGTGGCATGATCGGCAGCCACTGTGCATTCACCTCAGCAGGAAAATCGTCTTTCAGAGGGCTGACGAGGACAAAACGCGCACCTCGCGCGTGCGCGCCGTTCAGCGTCCGGGGCACGATATGGGCGCTGATGCCGCCGCCATGCACATCGGTGTTCTTGAGCGCCATTCCGCCGAAGGCGACGACCAGTTCGCTGCTCCGCTCGATGGCGTCCCAGGTGACGCTCTTGCGGTCGAAATGGTCATATGGTCCCAAGACGTGCGGGATGATGACCATCGCCGCGCCGGAGCTGTAAGTGTTGACGGATCGCACATATCCACCCAACACATTCAAAAACTGGTGGATCTGGCTCTGTGCATGATGGAAGCGTCCAGCGCTCGACCAGCCATAGGACCCGCCGAACACGGCTTGCGGGCCGAAATCTGCATAAACGCGCCGAAGCTCCTTCGAAACGAGGTCCAGCGCCTGCGGCCAGCTGAGTTCGACATAATCGTCCGCTCCGCGATTTTGTGCGTTTCCGGTGCTGCCCTCGAGCCAGCCGCGCCGGACGGCCGGACGCCTGATGCGCGCGGGGCTATGAGCGACAGCCGGCAGATTGCCCAGCAGGGGCGATGGATGCGGGTCGGCCGGATGGGGCCGAATTTCGAGCTTTCCGTCTTCGTAGCGGCCGGAAAAGGCGCCCCAGTGGGAGCTATGGGTCTGAAACGAACTCATCTGTAAAGCTCCAGGCAAACAAGGGTTTCAACGAGCCGCCGGCGTCTATCCGGGCAAGACTTTGCCCGGGTTCATGATGCCTGTCGGATCGACGGCATTCTTGATGACGGCCATCAGATCCACGGCATCGCCGTATTCCCCGCGCAGATAACCGATCTTGCCGGTGCCCACGCCGTGTTCGCCGGTAGAGGTGCCGCCTACCGAAATCGCATGTTGCACCATCTTTTTGTTGATGGCTGCGACCTCATCGAGTTCAACTTGGTTCGTCGGATCGACGGCGAAGACGACGTGGTAATTGCCATCGCCGACATGGCCGAGAATGGCGGCGGGAACGCTGCAGTCGCGCAGAAGCTCGCGCGTCTTCAGAATGCAGTTGCTGAGCTGTGAGACAGGGACGCAAACGTCGGATGACCAGCCTTTGGCGTTCTGTCGCTGGGAGACGACCGCGTAGAACGCGTTGTGACGCGCCTTCCACAGCCGGTTGCGCTCTTCGGCTGCGTTTGCCCATTCGAAATCCTTGCCGCCATTCTCCTCGACGATGGCCTTGACCATCTCGACCTGCTCCTGAACCCCAGCCGGAAAGCCATGGAATTCGAAGGCGAGCGTGTCCTCGATCTCCAGCGACAGATTGGAATAGGCATTGATGGCCGCGATCAGGCCGCGGTCCATCAACTCCATGCGGGCAACCGGTATGCCGAGCTGCACGACCGCAATCGCCGCATTGACCGCCTGCTCGACGCTTTCGAACGAGCAGAGTGCTGCGGAAATCGTCTCCGGGAGACCGTAGAGCCTGAGTGTCACTTCGGTGATGATGCCGAGCGTGCCCTCGGAACCGACGAACAGTCGGGTCAGATCGTAGCCGGCCGACGATTTGCGCGCCCGGCCGCCGGTGCGGATGACCTGGCCGCTCGGCAGGACGACGGTCATCGACAGGACGTTTTCGCGCATGGTGCCGTAGCGCACGGCGTTCGTCCCCGATGCCCGCGTTGCGGCCATGCCGCCGATCGAGGCGTTGGCGCCGGGATCGATCGGGAAGAACAGGCCCATATCGCGCAAATATGTGTTCAGTTGCTCGCGGCTCACCCCGGCCTCGACGGTACAATCGAGATCCTCGGCGCTGACGCGGACGATCTGCGACATGCGGGAGAGATCGATCGAGACGCCGCCGCGCACCGCCGTCAGATGGCCTTCGAGCGAGGTGCCCGCGCCAAAGGCGATCACCGGCACGTCTTCCGCCGCGCAGAGCCGGACGATCTCGGCCACGTCCTCGGTTGTTTCCGCAAACACGACGGCATCCGGGATGGCGGGTGTGTGGTGAGATTCACCGCGGCCGTGCTGTTCGCGCAAGGCCCGCGAGGTGGAGAAGCGATCGCCGAAACGGATGCGAAGCGTTTCGGAAAGAGCGGGAGAGAATGCACTCATTTGCCGTCTCCGCGCCCGTCAGGAATGATGAGGTTCGGATGATCCGGATGCGCCACCGGCCATTCGGTGGAGATGATGGACATGGAGTGCTCCGGATGTGCTCTGGCGTGCGGGCGAACGGGCCGTAGCCGTCTGGCGCCGACCTGCACGGTTGTGGGTCAGGCGGCGATTTTGTCGCCGTTGAGATGGCGCTCGAGGAATGGCAGGCTGTCCTGCCCCCAGTACAGTTCATCCTCGTATCGGAAGGTCGGAAGCCCGAAAACGCCGGCGGCCTTGGCGGTCTCGGCGTTTGATTTCCAGATCGCCTGGGTGTTCTCGGCTTGAGCGCGTTGCTCCAGAGTTGCGCCGTCGAACCCTGCCTTATCCGCAATTGCGCGACGAACCTCGGCTCGGCCGATATCGTCGCCACGCGTCCAGAAGGCCTCCTGAAGAGCCTTTGTCAGCCTGAGCCAATCCTGCCCCGCATCGATGGCGGCAATGACCAGGAAACCGGCGGGCGTCGGATCAGACAGGGCGGCGCGGTTTTCGAAGTTGAGCACCTTGCCCCGCAGCGCGGCCCAACGTTTCAGGTCCTTAACCCAATAGGCGCGGCGCGCTTCCGGCCGGTTGCGTGAATAGATCGCGCCATTATCCTCGATCAAAGGGATCACATAGGGGCGGATCGATGCCCCATGCTCCGAGGCGAGAGCTGCAAACGGCTCGAGGCCGATAAAAGCCCAAGGAGAGCCAATGCCGAAGAAGTAATCGATGGTCTTTGTCATGTTCAGTTCTTCTTAGGAGATGTGGTCGAGTAGATTGCCGCGTCGAATACGGAAAGTGCGCAGTCCCGGGCGACGAGAACGGCCTGGGGATCGCGTCCGACCGCGACCGTGGCAAGGGCGCCCTCATAGAGAAGGGAAAGGTGAGCCGCCGCTTGATCGGGCCTGACATCGGCCTTCGACAGGATGGTGCGAAATATGTCCCTCACGACCTTCTTGTGCGTTCGCGCGACGGTCAGGACACGTTCGGAATCGCCGTGCTCGGCGACGGCAAGTGCAAAGGCGCAGCCCCGAAACTCCGGGCTATCGGCCTTTTCGTACAAGCGTTCGAAAATCAGTTTGATCTGATCCCTCGGAGCGCTCGCCGCATCCAAAACCTCCCGTAGCGACCGGATGACGCGGTCGTGGCGATCCTGGAGATAGGCTGCCACGAGATGGTCCTTGGAGGGGAAGTGTCGATAGAGTGTCGCCTTGGCAACATTCGCTTCTTCGATGATTCGATCTATGCCGACGGCGCGAATGCCCTCGCTGTAAAAAAGCGCGCTGGCGGCGGTCAGGATCTGATCTGATATAGGCTCTTTCATTGGATCGCTTCGGGTTGGGAATGTCTCATGGGATCAGCAAGCCTATATCATCAGGCCATTGCAAGCGTTCCTGCCGGGGTTCGGTGCATTGTTTGGCGATCGGTTGCGTCGAACGGACGAGAAACCGAGAAGTCAAAGGTTTGGCTATGCTGCCTTCGACCGGTGGAGTCCTTAAGGAACAGGTCGTTTTTGTTTTTCGTCTCGCTTGGCACTCCCTATCGACCGTTGGCAGATGATTCCGCTCGATTTGTCATGCGAAAGCTAGAGGATTGAGAGATGTCGAGAAAGACAGGTCGTTCTTTTTCTACTGAATTTGTAGAAAATGTTTCGTCCGCGGCTGTTGCAGACAGCGGAGTTTTTCGCGGCCATAGGCGGCAATCTCATGCGCGGGTCCGTCGACCATGGCTTTCGCGAATCTCGGGACGCCGGCCCCGATTTAAGGCGCAGCAGCCTCGAGGCCAGTCGCTACCCAAAGTTCACGGATCATCTGCCGAAGCGCCAAGGCCTCCGCCCACCGGTCCGTCTGGTCGTTGCCGTCTCTGCCGGTGATCGCATAGGGTTTTGGCCCCAGTTCACAGGTGAAGACCAGCTCGGCGTCATCGGCGGCGCGTGATCGCCAATGGCGAAAGCCATATTCCCACCACTGCAGGAAGAGATCGACCCAGGTCCGGTGATGCGGAAAGGAGATCTCGATCTGCACCTGCTCGCGCGAGGCGACCCGGCCGTGAAATGCGTGGGCGTTCTGCAGAATGCGGTGGATCAGCACGTGGTTTTCCTCGTCGACGGGAAAGGCGAATTCGCGGCCGACGAGGTAGTGCGACAGGTCGGCCAATAGCGGCAGCTCGGGACGCCGGTCCAAAAGATCCAGCGTGAAGAACAGGTCCGTCGTCATCCTGTCGCGATGGGTTTCGATGAACACCGGAATGCCGGCTTCTCCCGCGAGCCGCATCCAGCCGTCGAGGAGCGGCAGGCAGGCCTCGATGCGGCGCGGACGGATATCAGGCTGCAGGTTGATGTGGCTGACCGGAAATTCCGCGGCAAGTTCCAGTGGCAGACGCAGGTCGTCGACGCAGCGAGGGAAGCAGACCGCCTCGATCTTCAAGCCGGTGCCCCGGGTTGCGTCGTTCAGACGAATGACATCCCGGCGGTTCGTGTAGTGCGCACTGATGCCGTCGAACCCGGCCTCGGAGATCATTGCGATGTTCTCGTCGAGACTGCGCTCGAACCCGTCTGTGTGCCGGCGCTCCATGGCCCAGAGCGACTGGAAGATCAGCAGCTTCTGCATCATGCGGCCCGCGCGCTCTTCAGAAGCGTTTTGAGGTTTATGCCGGGGTCGGCCAGTTCCACAGGGCTGGGGCTGATACCTGCGGCAATCAGCATCTCGGCGAGTTTGATGTCCTTGGCGAGGCTATTGCCGATGCCGAGACCCGCCGCAGCCACCAGACGCCCATCGTCCAGATAGAATTCAAGCTCGCCGTCGGCGATCGAACGCAGAATGATCTGATGCGCGGGCTGCGGCCGCCCCGCCACCTGGAGGCCGAGATCATACTGGTCGGACCAGAACCAGGGGAGGGCGGTAAAATTCTCGGCGGCACCGAGCATGTTCCGCGCTGCGGTCTCGGCCTGCGTCCTGGCGTTCCGCCAGCTTTCAAAACGAATATGTCCGCCGCCGGGTTGGGCCACCGCCGCGCAATCGCCTGCGGCGAAAACATTCGGTGCGCTGGTGCGAAGACAGATGTCTGTCAGAATTCCGTTGCCCGTGGCCAATCCGGCCGCTTCCGCGAGGGCTGTTTCCGGCAGGACGCCGATCGCACCGACGACAAGATCGGCGGCCACCAGGCTGCCATCGGTCAGGGTGACGCCATCATCGCCGATTGCAGCAACGCCGCGATCGAGGTGAAAGCGCACGCCTTCGGCAGCATGTCTGGCATGGAGCTTTTCGGCAAAACGGGCAGGGACGGCGCGGCCCAAAGGTTTCGGCGCGGCTTCGATCACGCTGACCTCAACGTCCTTTCCGCGAAGGACCGATGCAAGTTCCATCCCGATCAGACCCGCGCCGATGATCGCCACACTCCGGCCCGGCGCAATATTGAAGAAGATCGCTTCGGCGTCGGCGTGGGTACGGAAGTCGAGCGCGCGCTCTGCCCCGGGGCATGTGAGCCGTCTTGGCCGCGCGCCGGTGGTGAGAAGCAGCTTTTCGTAACGCAACGCCCGCCCATCGCTCAAGGTCACCATTGCTGCGCCGGTATCCAGCCTCGATGCCGACACCCCTTTGAGATAGGCGATGCCGGCCGCATCCAGCGCTTCTGCCGCGCAGATCAGCTTCATCTGCACCGCATCGTTGACGGTCTTCGACAAAGGAGGCCGTTCATAAGGCAAGTGAGGCTCGGTTCCGACCAGTGTGACGGACCTGGAATAGCCCGCCTCGCGCAGGGCAAAGGCCGCCCGGGTGCCGGATTCGCCCGCGCCGATGATGACGATGCCGTCCATGTTTTCTCCATAAAAACGCCGGGTCACCCGGCTTCCTCCCGAAGGGCATCGGGGCCATCCGATACGCGCGGCCTAGCCGAGGGCGACGCGAACCTCTCCGTCGATCACCTCTGCCGGATAGGTCTTCAGGTTTTCGCAGGCCGGAAGCCTGAGGGCCTCGCCGGTGCGATAGTCGAAGGCGCCGGAATGTTTTGGACATTCCACTTCGAAATCCATGACCAGGCCTTCCGCGAGGTGGATCGCCTCGTGGGTGCAGAGGCCGGCGGTGCAGTAGACGCTGTCGTCAGGCCCACGGTAGATCGCGTAGGTGCGCCCGCCGTGGTCGAAGCGGATGGCCCCTTCCTGTTCGATATCGTCGAGTTTGCCAACTGAAACCCAGGTCATTCGGCCGTCCCTCCGACTTCCAGGCGGGCCTTGCGAGCCGCAAGCCTTTCCTTCCGTCTGCGGTAGCGCTCCTGCATCTGTGCTTCGCCTTCGGGGGAGCCGTCGTGCCAGGTGCCGAACCATTTATCGAGCGGGATCAGGGCGTCGCCGTAATTCACCTCGAAGTATTTGTGGTGGAGGTAATGTGCATAGGCGTGGCTATCGACCAGCCCGTCCTTGCCGATCTCGACCTTGTCGAAGCCGACATGGCCGGGAATTGCCCCGAAACCCGCATAGTGGATCTGGTAGAGCATGATGATCGGGTTGGAGGGCAGGAACAGGTGGTAGAGGGCCGTTCCGAAATAGAGCAGATGCTCGACAGGGTGCATCGACAGCGATGACCAGGGCGAGGGGTTCACCGAATTGTGGTGAACCGAGTGCACCCACTTGTAGAGGAGAGGTGTGTGGATGAGCCGGTGAATGCAGAAAAAGTGGAACTCGTGAATGATCGGCACCACGAGCGCGACGAGCGCCAGCGTCCACGGGTTTTCCGCGAAGCTCAGCCACGGCGCGTAGCCATTGGCATAGGCCCAAAGCATCCCCACCTCGATGGCGGTCCAGATCACCACGCCGGACAGGAAGGTGCGCAGGATGTTGTCGAGGTTCTGACTTTCGAACCAGAACGCCTTGCTCTTCTGCTCGGCCGGGAATTTGCCATTGTATTTGAAGCGGTTTTCCTGGCGCTTCAACACATAAAGATGAAGCTCGAAAGCGCCGTAGAACAGGAAGACCGAGACGGCGTTGACGGCATAGAGCCACGCGACCCAGCCCAAGCTCAGCGATTTCATCGTATCGACCGGGGGAATGACCCAGGCCCAGTAGGCGAGCGCAGACAGGGCAAAAATCACGTTCCAGGGAAGGAAGTAGTGCGGCAGCCATTTCAGGATCGCCGTCAGCCGCGGCGGAAAGGCAAAAAGCGGCGCGGTCTCGGCCGGCTGGTCCGGCGCCCAGTCGCCGCGCTTGTTGCGCTTACCGAATTTCATATCATCCATTGGCATCTCCTCCGGGCGCCGGAGATCTCCGTGCCCCCACATATCTCTGGTGGGGTGATCCGGTGTCGCTCGTCTCGCGCCGGGTCTCCTCCCCGACGGGAGAGTAGCAGGGGCGCTTGCGAACGCCGAAGCCTTCTTTGATCTGATTAGATCAAAGGCCTTCCTTGGTGATGGTGATGAAGTGAATGGGAGCCCGGTCCGGCTCGATATCGGTCAAACCGATGCGGCGCAGGATGACGTCGAGTGCGCGGCGCGCCTGCGCCTCCGGCGCCTGATCCAGCACCACATCCATGATGCCATCCAGCAGGGCTGCGCGCGTGTATTCCGTCAACTCGTGCCCGACGAAGAACACGTCGCGGCCGCGCGGATGCCGGCGAAGCACCTTGATGAGGGCGGAATTGGCGCCGCCGGCATTGTAGAGACCGGCAAGGCTGGGATACATCTCCAGGGCCGACCACAGGAGATCGGCGCTGGAGCGCTCCTCATCGCCGCCGAATCCCAGCCATTCGAAGCTGGAGGCGCCGGGATGTTCATGAAAATAGGCTGAAAACCCGCGGATCCGATCGCGGTGCACCTGATAGATGGGGTGGCAGATTGCAACGACAGGCCCGGTCCGGGCAGCCATTCGGCTGATGTAGAGCGCGGCCGTCCGGCCGGCGGCATTGTTGTCGATGCCGATAAATTCGCCGACGCGCTCGGACGCGCGTGTCACGACGTGCACGACCGGCAGACCTTGCGCATTTACCTTTTCCACTGCGGCACTGATCACCGGGCTGCTCGGCACAGCAAGGATCAGACCGGCGCGGGAAAGGTCGGTCGACAGGATACGCCGCGTAATTGCCTCCGGATTGAGTTCGTCGGTGAAGCTGCGGTGCACGACGACCAGCGGGTCGAGGGTAGCGGCTATTCTTTCGAAAGCATGCGAAAGGCGACGGTAGAAGCTCGTCTCCGGGCGAACCATCAGCACTTCTATCCTGAGCAGGCCGCGATGGGTTTCGGGAAGCTTGCGCGGGTAATCCAGGCGACGTGCGGCGGATACGACTTTCTCGACCAGTTCGGGGCGAACGCCCCCACGCCCGTTCAGCACCCGCTCGACCGTGGCTGTTCCCACGCCGGCATGGCGGGCGATGTCCCGGTAATTCGGCTTGCTCACTTTCCAGGTCCCTCGAATGGCCTTACGCGACGTCGTTTCCTCTTCATACACCTTAGCCTCAAATCTCACAGAGGCTAAGGGGCGCGCGACACCGGTTCTTGGTGAGGTTGCCTAAAGCAATTCCCGCAAACACCATGCGAGAGAGCTTGTTTCGCGGCGCAGCCGCTCTATGTCCCCTCCGGTTTCAGCATGAGATTGCAGGCAGTATTTCACCGTAAATCCGGGTGCCGACGGTTTGTCCGCCGGCCGGCTTTGAAGGAGCTGAGCAATGAAAATTCTCATGGTTCTCACATCGCATGATCAGTTGGGAAACACCGGCAAGAAGACGGGTTTCTGGCTCGAGGAGCTTGCCGCTCCTTACTTCGTTTTCCGTGATGCCGGGGTCGACATCACGCTCGCTTCGCCGAAGGGCGGTCAGCCTCCGCTCGATCCAAAGAGCAATGAGCCGGCCTTCCAGACGGAAGCGACGCGACGGTTTGAACAAGACACGGCCGCAAAGGCTGGGCTCGCCAACACCGTGAAGCTGTCCGAAATCAACCAGGGGGACTATGACAGCGTATTCTTTCCCGGAGGGCACGGCCCGCTTTGGGACCTGACGAACGACCGTTATGCGCTGTCGCTCATCGAGGACATGCTTTCAGCGGGAAAACCCGTGGCGCTCGTCTGCCACGCCCCCGGTATCCTGACGAATGTGAAGGCGCCGGATGGAACGCCCATCGCCAAGGGCCGGGCCGTCACGGGGTTCACCGATTCCGAAGAAGAAGCCATGCACCTTGTCGACGTTGTTCCCTATCTGCTCGAGGACGTGCTGAAAGAGCAGGGCGCAAAGTTTTCGAAGACGGCGGATTGGGGCGTGCATGTCGTTCAGGATGGTCTGCTGATCACCGGCCAGAATCCGGCTTCGTCGAAAGAGGGCGCCAGAACGCTCCTTGAGGCGTTGAAAAAACAAGATGCGGCTTAGGCGGCGACCGCTCGGCGAATCATAGACAATCGTTCATTCGGCTCGTCGGCCGGGCCGCAGGGACGTCTCCACGACGGCCTGCGGCATGACGGCCTCGGCAGCCAATCGTAAGACGCGCGAACTGATGAAAGGCGCCTGACATGACCGGGAAATATACGGGGCAGTGCGCCTGCGGCGCGGTGAAATTTGCATTCGGTACCGACCCGAATTTTGTCGCCAACTGCCATTGCCTGGATTGCAAGAAGGCGTCGGGCGGCGAGGCGGCGACATTCTTCGCCATACCGCAGGATGATTTCACCTTGATCGCCGGCCGGCCGAAAGCGTTTCATTACATCGCCGCTTCCGGCAAGGGACTCGACCGCAATTTCTGCCCGGATTGTGGCGCCAGATTGTTCAGCAGCAACCTGGAAAGCTTTCCCGGCCTTGTCTTCGTGACGCTTGGCAGCCTTGACCGACCTGAACTGATCGAGCCGGGGGTCGAGATGTTCATCAGGCGCCGGCTGAAATGGGCAAGGCCGCTCGATCTCCCGCAATTCGACGGCATGCCCGGCTGAACTGCTCGACTGCATGCGCAGTGAACGTGGCGCGCGCCGAGCAACTTTCTTGAAGAAATATTCGATCCGGTGTCGGATCAGCCAAACCACACCCGTCCTAGCTTCGTCCATTCCGTTCATTCAAAGGATTACGATCATGCCGAACACCATACGCCTGCACCGTGTTCTCGCGACCAGCCCGGAAAAGGTCTATCGCGCCTTCATCGAGGCCGACGCGCTTGCCAAATGGCTTCCGCCGAACGGCTTCCTCTGCACCGTGCATCATCTGGAGCCGGCCGTCGGCGGCACCTTCAAAATGTCGTTCCGCAACTTCACGACGGGTAACAGCCACGCCTTCGGCGGCGAATTTCTCGAACTCGTCCCTGGCGAACGCGTCCGCTACACCGACAAGTTCGACGACCCCAACCTGCCGGGCGAAATGGAAGTCACCGTGACGCTGAAGAAAGTCTCGGTCGGCACCGAGGTGGACATCACCCAGGCCGGCGTGCCCGACGTCATCCCGCCCGAAGCCTGCTACCTCGGCTGGCAGGAGTCGCTGCGCAATCTTGCCCGGGTCATCGAGCCGGATATCAACGATTAAGTTTCGTCAGGTTGAAGCATAGCCGCTCGCAGCCGCTTGCTGCGTCTGCGCATGGCTCGGCCCTCTGCCTCCGCCCGTCATTCCGCGAATATCCTCGGAATTCTGGGCGGAGAGTTGAGCGTTCCAGAGGTGGCTGGGGTGCGACCCGACGGCATCGATCGATTTGTTAAGCATAATCCGCGCTCTGATCGATCGTCTCGCGTGCGGGAAGCAGCGACGTTAACCAGAGGGAATACGCCAGGGACATGCCCGTCGACCACACGATCATCGGCAGTGTCATCATCTCAGAGACCAGCTTGGCCATTCCCTGCGGATCGAGCTCCCAGGAGAACAGCGCGGGCGGGGTGTCCAGTCTTTCGCATATCTTCGAGCACGGACGCGGTGGCTGCTTGTTCGGCTGGTGACGCGTTCTAAGCTGGAATGATGGCGGTTGTACCATTATTTTCGGCTTCGTCGGACATTTGGAGCTCCTTCTTTTTGCTTCGTTGTAGAAAGCCGATCCGGGACAACATCCCGATGAAATGATCGGCGTGAAGCAGCCGGTGCTGACCTAATCGGGGAAAAGCGGAAAGGCTCTAAAGTTTGGGCCTGCGCTTCGCAAGCGGCTTGCGCGCCGCCATCCCACCCCCACTGCTCGTCAGGATCGAGGTCTGCGACTTCGGCGTCTCTCGCGGCGAATTCCTGGATAAATTTACCATCGCAAGAAAATCGTCTTTCATTTCACAGTATATGTGTTAACACTTTATTAGGGATGGGGAGTATTCCGGCTATAATTTAAGAAAAATTGGCGTTGTTGCCGATAGTGCCGGCGCGGCCGCGTATTCACGCGTGTCGTTCTGGTTTGATAGTCTTGAATCATCGCCGGGTTACTTGTTTTGTGTTATGGGAGTATTTTGATGGGTACGCAAAGCACCGGCGGCGGCAGCACGACTTCTTTCTCCAATACGCCGCAGGCGAAGGATGACTCTTACATCTGGACAGAAGACCAACTGCTCAGTCTCCAGCTTTACAATGCGGCTACCAAAACCATAACCCTTGACGTGATGTCGAACGATCTTGGCGGGAATGCCAAATCCCTCTTTTCGGTCGACGACGGAGATGGCAATCCAATTACCACCGACTATGAGCTTCTTGCGAAAGACGTCGGAACGAATGGGACATCTGCCTGGGAGAAGACCCTGCTCGGCAATTGGGTCAGGATCAATAATGCAAAGATCGAATACCGTCTTAGTGATGGAAGCGGCATCGCGGGCTCGGGCGCGGATATCAACACGCTGTCTGCCGGTGAAATCCTCAAAGATAGTTTTGTCTACGCGATACGGCTCGGCAATGGCACACTAAGCGAGGCAAATGTCTCGATCTCGCTCACCGGCGCCAACGATGCGGCTTCGATCGTCGTCGATGCGACGGTCACCGACGATCGGGCGACGGTCGAGGCGGGTGCGGCCGGCGGCGGCGATGCGAGTGCCTCCGGCAAGCTGACGGTCAGCGATGTCGACGACGGCGAGGCGGCGTTTGCCGTCCCGGCCTCCCTCAACGGCATCTATGGCAGCTTCACCTTCAATGCCGCCAGCGGCAGCTGGACCTATGCGCTCGACAACAGCCGGGCCGCGACGCAGGCGCTCAACCAGGGCGACGCCGTCAGCGACACGCTGAGCGTCAGCTCGCTCGACGGCACGGCCAGCCACAACATCGTCGTCGCCATCACCGGCGCCAACGATGCGGCTTCGATCGTCGTCGATGCGACGGTCACCGACGATCGGGCGACGGTCGAGGCGGGTGCGGCCGGCAGCGGCGATGCGAGTGCCTCCGGCAAGCTGACGGTCAGCGATGTCGACGACGGCGAGGCGGCGTTTGCCGTCCCGGCCTCCCTCAACGGCATCTATGGCAGCTTCACCTTCAATGCCGCCAGCGGCAGCTGGACCTATGCGCTCGACAACAGCCGGGCCGCGACGCAGGCGCTCAACCAGGGCGACGCCGTCAGCGACACGCTGAGCGTCAGCTCGCTCGACGGCACGGCCAGCCACAACATCGTCGTCGCCATCACCGGCGCCAACGATGCGGCTTCGATCGTCGTCGATGCGACGGTCACCGACGATCGGGCGACGGTCGAGGCGGGTGCGGCCGGCGGCGGCGATGCGAGTGCCTCCGGCAAGCTGACGGTCAGCGATGTCGACGACGGCGAGGCGGCGTTTGCCGTCCCGGCCTCCCTCAACGGCATCTATGGCAGCTTCACCTTCAATGCCGCCAGCGGCAGCTGGACCTATGCGCTCGACAACAGCCGGGCAGCGACGCAGGCGCTCAACCAGGGCGACGCCGTCAGCGACACGCTGAGCGTCAGCTCGCTCGACGGCACGGCCAGCCACAACATCGTCGTCGCCATCACCGGCGCCAACGATGCGGCTTCGATCGTCGTCGATGCGACGGTCACCGACGATCGGGCGACGGTCGAGGCGGGTGCGGCCGGCAGCGGCGATGCGAGTGCCTCCGGCAAGCTGACGGTCAGCGATGTCGACGACGGCGAGGCGGCGTTTGCCGTCCCGGCCTCCCTCAACGGCATCTATGGCAGCTTCACCTTCAATGCCGCCAGCGGCAGCTGGACCTATGCGCTCGACAACAGCCGGGCCGCGACGCAGGCGCTCAACCAGGGCGACGCCGTCAGCGACACGCTGAGCGTCAGCTCGCTCGACGGCACGGCCAGCCACAACATCGTCGTCGCCATCACCGGCGCCAACGATGCGGCTTCGATCGTCGTCGATGCGACGGTCACCGACGATCGGGCGACGGTCGAGGCGGGTGCGGCCGGCAGCGGCGATGCGAGTGCCTCCGGCAAGCTGACGGTCAGCGATGTCGACGACGGCGAGGCGGCGTTTGCCGTCCCGGCCTCCCTCAACGGCATCTATGGCAGCTTCACCTTCAATGCCGCCAGCGGCAGCTGGACCTATGCGCTCGACAACAGCCGGGCCGCGACGCAGGCGCTCAACCAGGGCGACGCCGTCAGCGACACGCTGAGCGTCAGCTCGCTCGACGGCACGGCCAGCCACAACATCGTCGTCGCCATCACCGGCGCCAACGATGCGGCTTCGATCGTCGTCGATGCGACGGTCACCGACGATCGGGCGACGGTCGAGGCGGGTGCGGCCGGCAGCGGCGATGCGAGTGCCTCCGGCAAGCTGACGGTCAGCGATGTCGACGACGGCGAGGCGGCGTTTGCCGTCCCGGCCTCCCTCAACGGCATCTATGGCAGCTTCACCTTCAATGCCGCCAGCGGCAGCTGGACCTATACGCTCGACAACAGCCGGGCAGCGACGCAGGCGCTCAACCAGGGCGACGCCGTCAGCGACACGCTGAGCGTCAGCTCGCTCGACGGCACGGCCAGCCACAACATCGTCGTCGCCATCACCGGCGCCAACGATGCGGCTTCGATCGTCGTCGATGCGACGGTCACCGACGATCGGGCGACGGTCGAGGCGGGTGCGGCCGGCAGCGGCGATGCGAGTGCCTCCGGCAAGCTGACGGTCAGCGATGTCGACGACGGCGAGGCGGCGTTTGCCGTCCCGGCCTCCCTCAACGGCATCTATGGCAGCTTCACCTTCAATGCCGCCAGCGGCAGCTGGACCTATGCGCTCGACAACAGCCGGGCAGCGACGCAGGCGCTCAACCAGGGCGACGCCGTCAGCGACACGCTGAGCGTCAGCTCGCTCGACGGCACGGCCAGCCACAACATCGTCGTCGCCATCACCGGCGCCAACGATGCGGCTTCGATCGTCGTCGATGCGACGGTCACCGACGATCGGGCGACGGTCGAGGCGGGTGCGGCCGGCAGCGGCGATGCGAGTGCCTCCGGCAAGCTGACGGTCAGCGATGTCGACGACGGCGAGGCGGCGTTTGCCGTCCCGGCCTCCCTCAACGGCATCTATGGCAGCTTCACCTTCAATGCCGCCAGCGGCAGCTGGACCTATACGCTCGACAACAGCCGGGCCGCGACGCAGGCGCTCAACCAGGGCGACGCCGTCAGCGACACGCTGAGCGTCAGCTCGCTCGACGGCACGGCCAGCCACAACATCGTCGTCGCCATCACCGGCGCCAACGATGCGGCTTCGATCGTCGTCGATGCGACGGTCACCGACGATCGGGCGACGGTCGAGGCGGGTGCGGCCGGCAGCGGCGATGCGAGTGCCTCCGGCAAGCTGACGGTCAGCGATGTCGACGACGGCGAGGCGGCGTTTGCCGTCCCGGCCTCCCTCAACGGCATCTATGGCAGCTTCACCTTCAATGCCGCCAGCGGCAGCTGGACCTATACGCTCGACAACAGCCGGGCCGCGACGCAGGCGCTCAACCAGGGCGACGCCGTCAGCGACACGCTGAGCGTCAGCTCGCTCGACGGCACGGCCAGCCACAACATCGTCGTCGCCATCACCGGCGCCAACGATGCGGCTTCGATCGTCGTCGATGCGACGGTCACCGACGATCGGGCGACGGTCGAGGCGGGTGCGGCCGGCAGCGGCGATGCGAGTGCCTCCGGCAAGCTGACGGTCAGCGATGTCGACGACGGCGAGGCGGCGTTTGCCGTCCCGGCCTCCCTCAACGGCATCTATGGCAGCTTCACCTTCAATGCCGCCAGCGGCAGCTGGACCTATGCGCTCGACAACAGCCGGGCAGCGACGCAGGCGCTCAACCAGGGCGACGCCGTCAGCGACACGCTGAGCGTCAGCTCGCTCGACGGCACGGCCAGCCACAACATCGTCGTCGCCATCACCGGCGCCAACGATGCGGCTTCGATCGTCGTCGATGCGACGGTCACCGACGATCGGGCGACGGTCGAGGCGGGTGCGGCCGGCAGCGGCGATGCGAGTGCCTCCGGCAAGCTGACGGTCAGCGATGTCGACGACGGCGAGGCGGCGTTTGCCGTCCCGGCCTCCCTCAACGGCATCTATGGCAGCTTCACCTTCAATGCCGCCAGCGGCAGCTGGACCTATGCGCTCGACAACAGCCGGGCAGCGACGCAGGCGCTCAACCAGGGCGACGCCGTCAGCGACACGCTGAGCGTCAGCTCGCTCGACGGCACGGCCAGCCACAACATCGTCGTCGCCATCACCGGCGCCAACGATGCGGCTTCGATCGTCGTCGATGCGACGGTCACCGACGATCGGGCGACGGTCGAGGCGGGTGCGGCCGGCAGCGGCGATGCGAGTGCCTCCGGCAAGCTGACGGTCAGCGATGTCGACGACGGCGAGGCGGCGTTTGCCGTCCCGGCCTCCCTCAACGGCATCTATGGCAGCTTCACCTTCAATGCCGCCAGCGGCAGCTGGACCTATGCGCTCGACAACAGCCGGGCAGCGACGCAGGCGCTCAACCAGGGCGACGCCGTCAGCGACACGCTGAGCGTCAGCTCGCTCGACGGCACGGCCAGCCACAACATCGTCGTCGCCATCACCGGCGCCAACGATGCGGCTTCGATCGTCGTCGATGCGACGGTCACCGACGATCGGGCGACGGTCGAGGCGGGTGCGGCCGGCAGCGGCGATGCGAGTGCCTCCGGCAAGCTGACGGTCAGCGATGTCGACGACGGCGAGGCGGCGTTTGCCGTCCCGGCCTCCCTCAACGGCATCTATGGCAGCTTCACCTTCAATGCCGCCAGCGGCAGCTGGACCTATGCGCTCGACAACAGCCGGGCAGCGACGCAGGCGCTCAACCAGGGCGACGCCGTCAGCGACACGCTGAGCGTCAGCTCGCTCGACGGCACGGCCAGCCACAACATCGTCGTCGCCATCACCGGCGCCAACGATGCGGCTTCGATCGTCGTCGATGCGACGGTCACCGACGATCGGGCGACGGTCGAGGCGGGTGCGGCCGGCAGCGGCGATGCGAGTGCCTCCGGCAAGCTGACGGTCAGCGATGTCGACGACGGCGAGGCGGCGTTTGCCGTCCCGGCCTCCCTCAACGGCATCTATGGCAGCTTCACCTTCAATGCCGCCAGCGGCAGCTGGACCTATGCGCTCGACAACAGCCGGGCAGCGACGCAGGCGCTCAACCAGGGCGACGCCGTCAGCGACACGCTGAGCGTCAGCTCGCTCGACGGCACGGCCAGCCACAACATCGTCGTCGCCATCACCGGCGCCAACGATGCGGCTTCGATCGTCGTCGATGCGACGGTCACCGACGATCGGGCGACGGTCGAGGCGGGTGCGGCCGGCAGCGGCGATGCGAGTGCCTCCGGCAAGCTGACGGTCAGCGATGTCGACGACGGCGAGGCGGCGTTTGCCGTCCCGGCCTCCCTCAACGGCATCTATGGCAGCTTCACCTTCAATGCCGCCAGCGGCAGCTGGACCTATACGCTCGACAACAGCCGGGCCGCGACGCAGGCGCTCAACCAGGGCGACGCCGTCAGCGACACGCTGAGCGTCAGCTCGCTCGACGGCACGGCCAGCCACAACATCGTCGTCGCCATCACCGGCGCCAACGATGCGGCTTCGATCGTCGTCGATGCGACGGTCACCGACGATCGGGCGACGGTCGAGGCGGGTGCGGCCGGCAGCGGCGATGCGAGTGCCTCCGGCAAGCTGACGGTCAGCGATGTCGACGACGGCGAGGCGGCGTTTGCCGTCCCGGCCTCCCTCAACGGCATCTATGGCAGCTTCACCTTCAATGCCGCCAGCGGCAGCTGGACCTATACGCTCGACAACAGCCGGGCCGCGACGCAGGCGCTCAACCAGGGCGACGCCGTCAGCGACACGCTGAGCGTCAGCTCGCTCGACGGCACGGCCAGCCACAACATCGTCGTCGCCATCACCGGCGCCAACGATGCGGCTTCGATCGTCGTCGATGCGACGGTCACCGACGATCGGGCGACGGTCGAGGCGGGTGCGGCCGGCAGCGGCGATGCGAGTGCCTCCGGCAAGCTGACGGTCAGCGATGTCGACGACGGCGAGGCGGCGTTTGCCGTCCCGGCCTCCCTCAACGGCATCTATGGCAGCTTCACCTTCAATGCCGCCAGCGGCAGCTGGACCTATGCGCTCGACAACAGCCGGGCAGCGACGCAGGCGCTCAACCAGGGCGACGCCGTCAGCGACACGCTGAGCGTCAGCTCGCTCGACGGCACGGCCAGCCACAACATCGTCGTCGCCATCACCGGCGCCAACGATGCGGCTTCGATCGTCGTCGATGCGACGGTCACCGACGATCGGGCGACGGTCGAGGCGGGTGCGGCCGGCAGCGGCGATGCGAGTGCCTCCGGCAAGCTGACGGTCAGCGATGTCGACGACGGCGAGGCGGCGTTTGCCGTCCCGGCCTCCCTCAACGGCATCTATGGCAGCTTCACCTTCAATGCCGCCAGCGGCAGCTGGACCTATGCGCTCGACAACAGCCGGGCAGCGACGCAGGCGCTCAACCAGGGCGACGCCGTCAGCGACACGCTGAGCGTCAGCTCGCTCGACGGCACGGCCAGCCACAACATCGTCGTCGCCATCACCGGCGCCAACGATGCGGCTTCGATCGTCGTCGATGCGACGGTCACCGACGATCGGGCGACGGTCGAGGCGGGTGCGGCCGGCAGCGGCGATGCGAGTGCCTCCGGCAAGCTGACGGTCAGCGATGTCGACGACGGCGAGGCGGCGTTTGCCGTCCCGGCCTCCCTCAACGGCATCTATGGCAGCTTCACCTTCAATGCCGCCAGCGGCAGCTGGACCTATGCGCTCGACAACAGCCGGGCAGCGACGCAGGCGCTCAACCAGGGCGACGCCGTCAGCGACACGCTGAGCGTCAGCTCGCTCGACGGCACGGCCAGCCACAACATCGTCGTCGCCATCACCGGCGCCAACGATGCGGCTTCGATCGTCGTCGATGCGACGGTCACCGACGATCGGGCGACGGTCGAGGCGGGTGCGGCCGGCAGCGGCGATGCGAGTGCCTCCGGCAAGCTGACGGTCAGCGATGTCGACGACGGCGAGGCGGCGTTTGCCGTCCCGGCCTCCCTCAACGGCATCTATGGCAGCTTCACCTTCAATGCCGCCAGCGGCAGCTGGACCTATGCGCTCGACAACAGCCGGGCAGCGACGCAGGCGCTCAACCAGGGCGACGCCGTCAGCGACACGCTGAGCGTCAGCTCGCTCGACGGCACGGCCAGCCACAACATCGTCGTCGCCATCACCGGCGCCAACGATGGACCAGATAGGCAGGCACCGACCGACATTAAGCTGACGCCTGTCGTTCCGGCGGACAGCGTCAACTTCAATAATTTTGAGTTCAGTGGTTTGCTGTCGGCGACTGATCCCGACACAGGTGGGTTCAGCTTCAGCATTGCCTCGCAGTCGAATCCGGGCTTGTTTTCGATAACCGGCAATACGCTTAGTTCGGGTGAGCTATCGACGAACGGTTCGTTTTCAGTGACGGTAATGGCGACGCAGACCGGTGATCCTATTGGGCCGACCTTCGAAAAGACCGAGACGTTCGCGATTATCACCGGTGGCAATGGCAATACACAGGACGATCCGAGCGGTGGAACGGGCGACGATGTGCTCTACGGCGGTGGCGGTAACGATATGATGTTCGGGCTCGGAGGTGACGACACTCTTTTTGGCCAAGACGGCAATGACACCCTAAACGGTGGTGTTGGCAACAACACCCTGACCGGGGGCGTGGGAAATGACACCTTCTTTTTCCAAAGATTTGCCACCACCACGAACCATATGACTGACTTCAATGCTGGGACGAATAGCACAACCGTGGACAGGTTCCAATTGGACGTTGGAGGCGGCACGTTCGAGTTCGCCGTCGGCAACAACAATACAAGCGTGGACAACGTGAAGGTGGGAAACAACGGCACGATCAATGTTGCCGGAACGGAGGTTGCCGTCAAAACGGACGTGAGCGTCACGAACGCGACCGTCCAGAGCACCATCAATAGTTACAGCAACATAACCACAGGGGCATTGTTCGTGTTCCACAACACGGATCTCGGCCATGCGGCGGTCTACTACGATCAGAACCCAAGTTCAGCCGGCGGAGCGGTGCTGGTCGCTGAATTCGACAACGTCACCACCCTCGGCGGGCTTTCAAACTTCAACTCGGGCGACTTCTTGTTTAGCTGAGGCGAGCTGTGATCACTCGACTGCGGCGTCAATGACAGGATCCATCGGCGGCGCGGGCAGGTGTCTTCCGACAGCAGCGAGATTCTGCACTCATTCCCGTGCTCGGGCCTGACGGGGAGGTCCCGGAAGTTTGTGCGCCCAGCGCGCTGGGCGCGAAGGATTCATCGGGTGAGCATCAGGTCACACGCGTTGCGGCAGCCTGCCGACCTCAATTGCTGCCGTCGTTTGGCCGTGCTTTGGCGCTGTCATTGCTGCTGTCCGAGGCGGTTTTCCCGTCCGGCTGTTGGCCGAAATAGGTGCCACCAAGGTGGCCGCCGGCGCTGGTATTTCTGACCTGTCGCTCGGCGCGTTTCTGAAGGTCACGAACGTTGGTCTTGCTCATCTTCGGCTCCATGTTTCAGGTTGCGACCTCACACCAACCGATGGGCGGCGCCACTGTTCCATATTTTCTGTGCCAACTCCCCGCCGTGATCTCGCAAAAGCGTGGAACAGTTCCGGCTCTTTGCGGTTTTCCTTACTCAAACCAAGGAGAACGAAGATGGGAATGACGACACCGAGGGATGGCGCTCCCGGCACCACCGACCAGTCCCCCCGCTGGGAGGGTCCGAAGGGCAATAGGCCGCGCGGCTACATGAAAGCCAAGGATGATCCGGATCGCGATCGCGACGCGAAGGGCGAAAACAACCGCGATCCCGAAACGAAGAATATCAGCGATGGACTGAAGCAGAAGGGCGAATGAGATGGCTGATCCCAAAAAAGACGCAGCCGGCCAGTTCGCCAAATCCCAGGCCGACCGGAAAAGCAGCGGTGTGGCCTCCGCCAAACCGACCGTCATCACCGGGTCGGAAGATGCCACGGTGAAAAAGAACCCGCCCGGCAAGAAGAAACCCGAGAAGGATTGGGATATCAACTACGATCCGGCCGACAGGAACGAGAGCCGTTAGCACTAGCTCCGGCTGTCGCTGCTTCTCCTCACGAGCCACGCCGCGAGGTATTTCCGTTTTCTCCAGTCACGGAAATTGCTCCAATCATATCTAGACACCTGTTCTTATCCCCCGAAATAGGCGGGATGATCGATATCGGCGAGGAGGCCGGGCTGCTTTGGCTGCCAGCTGAGCAGCGCGCGGGTATGCTCGCTCGATGTCGGGACGTCGAAGCCGGCGAACATGCCGAACCAGCCAAAATGCTCGGCCGCTTCTTCTCGTGAGAGCGAGACAGCGGGCACATCGAGACGCCGGCCGATGACCTCGGCAATCTGCCTGAAGGAAACTCCCTCTTCCGCGACTGCCAGGAACGGGCCGCCGACGGCACCGCGCTCCAGCGCCAGGCGATAGACGCGGGCGGCATCGAGCCGGTGTACGGCCGGCCAGCGGTTCTGCCCTTCGCCGATATAGGCCGAGACGCCCTTGCGCCGGGCCAGATCGATCAGGATCGGCACGAAGCCGTGGTCCCCATGGCCATGCACCGAGGGCGGCAGCCGGACGGTGGAGGCGCGCACGCCACGCGCGACAAGCGATACTGCGGTGATTTCGGAGGCGCGAGGGTAGGTCTGCGACGTCGGCATGGGCGGATCCTTCTCGGTGCCAACGCGGCCGGGGGCAAAGCCGAGGCCGGCTGTGACCAGCAGCGGACGATCGGAGCCTTGGAGGGCTTCGCCGAGCGCCTCGATGGCGCGCCGGTCGGCGGCGCAGTTTTCGGCGAATTTCGAGAAATCGTGGTTGAAAGCCGTATGGATCACGGCGTCCGCCCCAGCTGCACCGCTCTTCAGACTGCCCAGGTCGTCGAGCGTGCCGCGATGGACCGCAGCACCGGCTGCCGCCAGTTGATCCGCTCCCTTGTCCGAGCGGGTGAGGCCGAGCACCTGATGGCCGGCGGCGATCAATTCATTGACGACGGCCGAGCCGACCCAGCCGGCGGCTCCAGTGACGAATACGAGCATGTGGTATCTCCAGTTTTTGCCGGAGACACATATCGGCCCTGCCTATATCATGGTAAAGTAGTGACATTATCATGGTATAAAGGCTAACAGGATGGGTGAATTCGTCACCTCGGAGAACCGGCTCGGCGCCTATCTGAAGGATCGCCGCGTCAGGCTCGATCCCGCCGCCCTCGGTTTTGCGGGGGAGCGGCGGCGCACGCCGGGTCTGCGGCGCGAGGAGGTGGCGAGCCGCGCCAATATCAGCCCGACCTGGTACACCTGGCTGGAGCAGGGGCGCGGCGGGGCGCCGTCTGCCGACGTGCTCGACCGGATTTCTCGCGCGCTGATGCTGACTGATGTCGAGCGCGAGCATCTCTTCCTCATCGGTCTCGGCCGGCCGCCCGAGGTGCGCTACCACAGGCAAGAGGGCGTGACGCCGAGGTTGCAGGGCGTGCTCGATGCGCTGGACCCAAGCCCGGCGCTGATCCGCAACGCCATCTGGGACGTGATTGCCTGGAACCGGGCGGCAACCGTGCTTTTGACCGATTACGGCGCGCTGCCGCCGGAAGAGCGCAACGTGCTGCGCTTCATCTTCCTCGATCCCCGCGTGCGCGCTGCCCAGTACGACTGGGAAAGTGTCGCCCGCTTCGTCGTCGCCGCCTTCCGCGTGGATGCGGCCCGCGCGGGCGCCGCGGCCGAGGTCGAGCCCCTCGTCGACGAACTCTGCCGCAAGAGCCCCGAATTCCTGGCGATGTGGCGTGACAACGACGTGCGCACCCACGGCGAGGGTGCCAAGCACATCAAACACCCCATCCTCGGCCCACTCGCTTTCGAATATTCCGCCTTCCAGGTGGATGGCCGGCCGGATCTCAGCATGGTGGTGTATAACCCGGCGACGGCGGAGGATGCGGCGAAGATCAAGGGGTTGCTGGCCGAGAGGTGAGGGCAATCGTCCATCGATGATATAGCGATCATCATCGCCTCTGAGGATGGGCGCGCCCGCCTCAAAGCTGCAGCCTTCGGCTTCAGGATGAGGCTGTCCTGAGCGTGGGCGCAGGCATCCTCCGAGCTCTTTTGCGTGACAAAGCTGTGAAACTCTAAAATACTACTCCTGATAGAAAATCTGTTGACCTGCCCGGTCCTGGCTGCTTTCCTCCCGATAGACAGAGGCGAATGGATCTTGAAGGAGATATCCATGACAGAGCTTGCAAAACCTGTGGCGGTCGATGATGTCGGGAGCGCTTCCGAGAATGATGTGATTTCAGGCAATCTGCTGGATAATGATCTGGCCGGAGGCTCCGGGAACCTGTTTCTCAGCTTCTTCGACGGCGAGCGGGTGCTTGCCAAGAAGGGTGGTGCGATCACTGATATCGAGGGAGAACACGGCACGTTTCACGTCAGGGCTGACGGCTCCTACAGCTATACGCTGAACGAGGCCTCCAAGGCGGGTTTTCTCCAGGGGATGACGCTGACCGAGACGATCGGCTACAAGATTTCCGACGGCGCCGGCAATACCGATGTCGGCCACTTCAAGCTCGACATTCACGGCGTCACGAGCCCGCCGGTCGCGGTCGATGACGGCTTCTCCTTTCACGAGGGAAGCGAGATGGCCCGCAACGTGCTTGCCAATGATCGCGCGGGAGAGGTGGATGCGCTCTTCTTGCGCTCGGTCAACGGCACCAGCATTGCTGCCGGGCAGGGCCAGACGACCGACGTGGCGGGGGAATTCGGCACCTTCCATTTCGCAGGCGATGGAAGCTTTACCTACGATCTCGATCCGGCAGTGAAGGGCGGCCTCGACGACGGCGAGCATGTCACGGAGAAGCTCCAGTACAAGGTCTCCGATGGCGCCGGCCATGCGGATGCCGGCGTGATCACGCTGACCGTCGACGGCGCGACGGACGGGAAGTCGTTGAATACGGATCATGTCGAGGCCCAGGCCGATGTCGTGCGCCCCTTCGATGACCACTACGAAATCCAGGGGGTGGCGATTGATCCGCTGACGGGCAAATTTTACGTCAGCTCCGGCCATGGTTTCCCGGATGATTCCATGGTGAGCATTTACGACAACGCCGCCGCATTCGAGGCCGGCAAGGCCAGCGGCGCCACCTCTCTCGGCGACTATGACAAGGGCGAATATGACATCGGCGGAACCTATTTTTCGGTCCGCGGCGGCGAGATCATCGGCCGAACCAACGAGGCGAGAGGCGAGGAGGACCCTTTCCCCGATCAGACCTATCTCGCAAAGTGGGATGCCGCCGACGGCTCGCTCGATCAGAAGGGTGCTTCGATTCCCGGCCTTATCGGTGAGAATGGGGCGGGTACGTTCGACTGGGGCGGATTCACCGCGGTCAATACGATGCAGGATTCGACCGGCATTTACGTCGTCGGCCGCATCAATGATTCCACCTGGCAGGTCTCCAAAATCGATCCCAATACGCTGAACCCGATCGAATCCAAGACCTTTTCGGCCGGCGGGCTCGGATACGGCTTTGCCGTCAACGGCACGTTCTTCTTCGGCGATTCCTCCGGCAGCGAGCATATCGGCACGGCATTCGACTTTGCGACCGGGGTCAAGACTGCAGTCGATGTCAATATCGCCACATCAGGAGACGACTCCACCACCAATGTAGTCTATGACTCAGCAGCGGATAATCTCTACATCACCAACAGCATGACCGACGAAATCTCCGTGGTGCACAACGTTTCGAACATACTCTTCGCCTGACGGTCTTTACTGGCCCAAGAGTGACGCCGCCCCGCCCGTTTTCCACAGGGTGGGGTGGCGTTTATCCGCTCAGTGTCGTGGTGAACAGACCAATATAACAGTGGCCGCTTACTGCAGCGTACGCGTCTGGACCTGTTCAGCCGGCGCGTGAGAAGCGGATGCGGGCAGGGAGCTGCCTTCCAGGCCGGTCGCAACGACCGAGACGCGGAACTTGCCGTCAAGGCTGCGGTCGAAGATGGCGCCGACGACGATATCGGCGTCATCCTGCACCTCGTCGCGAATGCGGCTTGCCGCTTCGTCCACTTCGAACAGCGTCATATCCGATCCGCCCGATATCGAGATCAGCACGCCTTTGGCGCCTCTCATCGAGATATCGTCGAGAAGCGGGTTGGCGATTGCCGCTTCCGCCGCCTTCATCGCGCGGCTCTCGCCGGAGGCTTCGCCAGTGCCCATCATGGCGCGGCCCATGCCTTGCATGACCGACTTCACGTCGGCAAAATCGAGGTTGATCAGGCCTTCCTTGACGATGAGATCGGTAATGCAGCCGACGCCGGCATAGAGCACGCGGTCGGCCGTCATGAACGCCTCGGCGAAAGTCGTTTTCGCGTCGGCGATGCGGAAAAGGTTCTGATTGGGAATAACGATGACGGTATCGGCTGCCTGACGGAGTGCCTCGATGCCGACTTCGGCGGTCCGCATGCGGCGATTGCCCTCAAAGGTAAAGGGCTTGGTGACGACGCCGACCGTCAGGATGCCGGCGGCACGTGCGGCGCGCGCGATGACAGGTGCAGCACCTGTGCCCGTCCCGCCGCCCATGCCGGCGGTGACGAAGCACATGTGCGATCCTGCCAGGTGATCCATGATTTCATCGATCGACTCCTCGGCCGCCGCATGGCCGATCTCAGGCAGTGACCCGGCGCCGAGACCCTCCGTCACGTTCGCGCCGAGTTGAATGCGCCGCGTCGCCTTGGACGTGGCGAGGACCTGGGCGTCGGTATTTGCGGCGATGAATTCAACGCCTGCCAGCTTCTCCGCGATCATATTGTTGATCGCATTGCCGCCACCGCCGCCGACGCCGATGACTGTAATATGCGGCCGCAGTCCCGAAATGCCGCTCTTGGCGTCCGTCATCGCACTCTCCTTTGATGCTTCGTTCACGCCACGCCCTCGTCGTGGCCAGCGAATCGGCGCTTAGGATAGCCGCCCAACAAGGCAGAGGCGAGGCGAAAGAAGTCTTAGGGGCCGCCGTCGAAAGCCCGCCGCACGAATGAGTTGCGGATTTCGACAAAAGCCCCGACGGGGCGTGAACCAAAGCCGCGCCGGGGTGTTTACCGACATGTCTCATATCTCCCGAAAGGACGGTTCCCATGCAAAGTCTTCTTCTATCGGGCCTTGCCCTTGCGGCGCTAGCCGGCGCTGCCTTCGCGCAAGAGCCGTCCGCCCCGCCATCCGCCGGGACGCCGCCCGCGGCGGCCGAGCCAAGCTCTCCGCCTCCGCCTGCATCCGGCGATGAGGGGGTGATGCGGGGCGGGCCGGATGGGCCGCCGAGAGACCGTCCCGATTACCGATGGCACGGTTCGAGAGGCCACATGGGCTTTCGTGGTTTCCGGGGCCATCACCCGCCACCGCCGCTGTCCAAGGCAGCGCATTTCCGGATCGAGGACGGGAACACCCGGATCGATCTGCAATGCGCCGAGGACGAACCGATGAAGGCTTGCGCCGATCTGCTGCTGCAGGTGATGGATCGTTTGCAGGGCCAGGATTAACCTTGCTCATCCGCGCGTGAAACGGGATGCCGGCGACGATGCGACCAACCGCGTCTCGGGTCTCCCGCTTCCGACCGGCTGTCGGGCTCCTCAAGTACAATTTCTCCGGGAGCATTGACGACGCCCCAATTTGCATTTAGCTATGCTGCCATGAAAATCGCAATGGTTCTGACAGTGGTGATCGGGCGCATGGGCAGGGTGGTGTAACCATCCGGCGAAGGCACCCATGCGCGGTAAGCAGGCTCCTGACGGGGCCTTTTTTTATGCCCTGAATCCGGGCGCGCGCCTCGTCGGACTTTCCACACATCATCACACTGATCAAGGAACGGAACCATGAGATCCCGTCATTCCATCGACATCCCGCGCGCGCAGATGACAGGCGCGGAAATCGTTCTCCAGGCGCTGAGAGACAACGGCGTCCGGCATATTTTCGGCTATCCCGGCGCTGCCGTGCTGCCGATCTACGACGAGCTTTTCCAGCAGGAAGACATCAGGCACATTCTGGTTCGCCATGAGCAGGGCGCCGGCCATGCCGCCGAGGGATATGCCCGCTCGACGGGCAAGGTCGGCGTCATGCTGGTCACGTCGGGTCCCGGCGTCACCAACGCGATCACGCCCCTCCAGGATGCCTTGATGGATTCCGTCCCGCTCGTCTGCCTGTCCGGCCAGGTACCGACGACGCTGATCGGGTCCGATGCGTTCCAGGAATGCGATACCGTCGGCATCACCCGAGCCTGCACGAAACACAATCGGCTGGTCGGCGACGTCAACGACCTTGCGGCGACCATCCACGAGGCCTTTCGCATTGCCCGATCCGGCCGGCCCGGCCCCGTTCTGGTCGACATGCCCAAGGACGTGCTGTTTGCGAGCGGCAGCTACACGCCGCCGGAGGCCGTCGCCCCGAGAGTGAGCTACCAGCCGGACCGTCGCGGCGACATCGGGAAGATCGAGGCTGCCGTCGCTCTGATGGCGACGGCGCGCCGGCCGGTCATCTGCGTGGGCGGCGGCATGATCAATTCCGGCCCTGAAGCGGTAAAGCTGTTGCGGGAGCTCGTCGATCTCTCCGGCTTCCCCGTCACGTCGACGCTGATGGGGCTCGGCGCCTATCCGGCTTCCAGCCCGAACTGGCTGAAGATGGCCGGGCTTCACGGTTCCTATGAGGCCAATATGGCGATGCACGACTGCGACCTCATGCTCTGCATCGGGGCGCGCTTCGACGGTGGGGTCACCTCCAGCATCGATAGCTTCTCGCCGAATTCCCGGAAGATTCATATCGATATCGATGCTTCCTCGCTCAACAAGACTGTGCGCGCCGATATCGGCATCCGGGGCGATGCCGCCCACGTGCTCGCCGACCTCGTTCGTCTGTGGCGGGCGCTGCCGCAGGCGCCGGAGCGGGCGGGACTGACCGAGTGGTGGGGCACGATTGCGGGCTGGCGGGCGCGGCGATCGTTTTCCTACGCGATGCGCGACGACGTCATCATGCCGCAATATGCCATCGAGCGGCTCCATCAGCTGACGAAGGATCGGGATACTTACATCACGACGGAGGTCGGCCAGCATCGGATCTGGGCGGCGCAATATTACGACTTCGAGCGGCCGAACCGCTGGATGACATCAGGCGGCCTGGGGACCATGGGATACGGGCTGCCCGCCGCCCTCGGCGTGCAGATCGCCAATCCCAACAGCCTCGTCATCGACATAGCGGGCGATGCCTGCGTGCAACTGACGATGAAGGAAATGTCGGCCGCCGTGCAGTACGAGGCGCCGATCAAGATCTTCATTCTCAACAATGGCTGTTCGGGAACGGTTCGGCAGCGGCAGCACGGAAACCCGGATTTCGTGAAACTTGCGGAAGCCTATGGCGGACACGGCATTCGTTGCGAGAAACCCGGCGAACTCGACGACGCGATCCTGGAGATGATCGAGGTCGACATGCCTGTTCTGTTTGACTGCCGCGTCGCAGAACTCGCCAATTGCCTGCCGATGATCCGCAGCGGCCGGGCACACAATGACATGCTGCTGCCCGGCGGGCTCGACAATCCGCCATTTGGCGTCGGCAGACCTTGGTAGAAAGGGGCAGCCCTGAAGCGCGCACCGCGACGGCAACATCAAGGCCGTATGCGTCGCATGCGTCGGACGCTGACGCACCCGCCTCGTCCCTCGAGCCCCTCCGGGACACCGCAGGATGAGGCTCTCTTGGGTATGAACGCCGCGGCGGAGCACGGGAATCTCACGCCACGGCTTCTGCGGCAGGTCGCTGGTCGGCAGCACCAGCATGCCGTCTCGTTGAAAGACTGGCCAGCGACGGCGCGGCATCGGTCCAATCGCCGGTCGGCATTAAGCAGAATTGCAGCGATCCCGAAAGACTGGCTGCGACGCTGTCGTTTTGACCGGGGAGCCGGGGCCGGGCGGGAGTTTGGGAAAAGCCTCTCGCCGGTATCGTCGGGCTTTCCGGCTGGGCTGCAAGCGCAGGGAGTGCCAAGCGTCTATTCTTGCGCTCGGCAATATACTTGTGAGATTGTATCGATATACATGCGATAATGCCTGATCAGGGCAGCGCGGGGGCTTCGATGACATCCGTGAGGGTCAATGAGCTGATATCGGTGGCGGGACAGCCCGATGCCGCGGGCTTTGCCGCTTTTGCGGCAGACGGCTTTGCCGGCGTCATCAATGCCCGGCCGGATGGCGAGGAGCCGGGGCAGCCCGGCAATGCGGCGGAAAGGGCTTCCGCCGCCGCTGCCGGGCTTTCCTACAGCTTCATACCGGTGAAGGGGCAGGAGATTACCGAGGCCGACATCCGCGCCTTCCAGACAGCGATGGCCGAGGCCAGGGGGCCGGTTGTCGCCCATTGCAAGAGCGGCATGCGGGCGCTGACGCTCTATGCGCTGGGCGAGGTGCTCGACGGGCGGATGAAACCCGGGGATGTCGAGACTTTCGGTCAAAACCTCGGCTTCGATCTTGCCAGCGCGCGCCGCTGGCTGGAGAAGCGGACAGGGCAGGCGGCTGATGTGAAGGCCTTCTTCGAACCCCGCACCTGCAGCGTGCAATATGTCGTTGCCGACCCGGTGACGAAGCGCTGCGCCATCATCGACCCCGTGCTCGATTTCGATGAGATGTCCGGGGCGACGGGCACGGTCAATGCCGACGCCATCCTCGCCCATATCGAGAGCGAAGGGCTGACCGTCGAGTGGATCCTCGACACGCATCCGCATGCCGATCATTTCTCCGCCGCACATTACCTCCAAGGAAAGACCGGTGCGGCGACGGCAATCGGCGCCCATGTCACCGATGTGCAGGCGCTCTGGAAGGAGATCTACAACTGGCCGGCACTCGCAACCGACGGCTCGCAATGGGACCGGCTGTTTGCCGAAGGCGACACCTTCGAGATCGGTGCGCTTGGAGCCCGCGTGATGTTCTCACCTGGCCATACGCTTGCCTCGATCACCTATGTCATCGGCGACGCCGCCTTCGTGCACGATACGGTGTTCACGCCGGATTCCGGCACCGCGCGCACGGATTTCCCGGGCGGCAGTGCTGCCGCCCTCTGGCACTCGATCCAGGCAATCCTGTCGCTGCCTGAGGAGACACGGCTCTTTTCCGGTCACGACTATCAGCCTGGCGGCCGCCACCCGCGCTGGGAAAGCACGGTTGCCGCCCAGAAACGCACCAATCCGCATATATCGGGCATCGACGAGGCCGGCTTCGTGGCGCTGCGCCAGGCGCGCGACCGCACGCTGCCGAAGCCGAAGCTGATGCTGCACGCGCTGCAGGTCAATATCCGCGGCGGGAGGCTGCCCGAGCCGGAGGAGAACGGCCGGCGATATCTGAAGATTCCGCTGGATGCGTTGTAGGGGCGGCTGGTGCTGGCAACAGCCGAATCGTTCAAGGCGCATTTTCTGCCGGGAATTCGACCTTAAGGCGGCGGCGCGACCTCACTGGCCTTTTTCCTGGACTGGCGTATGATTTCTGAGCGCCGCCCGCGCGCCCGGTCGAACGGAGTTTCGAGATGCTCGAACGAAATCAGTTTCCCCTGCGCCCCGTCGTCCCCGGCTTTGCTGTCGCCTGGGTCGTCGTCATTTCAGGTGCGAGCGTCGCCCTCAGCCTGCTTTTTGCCTGCGTCACGCCCTTCGTGGCCCTGGCGGCGGTATCGGCGGTCATTCTTCCCCGGCGGATGGCGGTAACGGCGGCCCCGCTGGCCTGGCTCGCCAACCAGATGGTCGGATATCTCGTGCTCGGCTATCCCCAGACCTGGGACAGCTGTGCCTGGGGTCTGGCGATCGGTGTTGCGGCATTTGCAGCGCTCGCCGCAGCGCTTGGGGTGCTGCGTCTCGCGGCCGACCTTGCCGTCACCATGGCCGGCGCTTTCCTGGCCGGCTTCATAACCTATGAAGGTGTGCTCTTTGCCGCCACGGCGGTGCTTCCGTCAGGCGAGGGCGCGTTTTCGGCATCCGTCGTGGCCGATGTCCTGCTGATCAATTCCCTGGCCGCGATCGGGCTGATCTGCCTGCATGCCGGCGCGGCAGTCGGCCGTGCGTTCGTCGTACGCCAGCCGGGACCGGCGCTGTCTCAAGCTTGAGGCGGCTGAAACCACATTGCTTCCCGCAACAACTGGATGACCTCTGAGACCGATGGCCCTTTAACCGGCGGCGGCTCTGCACGTTCGCAGAACTCGCGCCAGACAAACAGCGTCAGTTCCGCGCCATCCGTTGCGGTTTCCCCCGGTCCCTCCGCAAAATTCCGGAGCAGGCGATAGCGAGCATCCTTCCAGAATAACTCTTCCACCCAGTCATATATCGGGATCACATGGAAATGGATCGGATAACCGGGCGTGTGCCCATATCGGCCGATATAGACGCGCTGCGCATTCAGTTCCCGTTTCAGAGCGCTCTGAGCCCTTGCGAGCAACGGGCCGAATTCGGCCAAGGCGTCTACGGACAAATTCCACAGATCGTTGGTGTTGGTCTTGGAGCTGATCATGAGATAGCCGGGAAGGGCGGAGTCCATCCGGTGGTTCACCAGCCAGCCGGACGTTTCGGCAACATGAAAGTGCGGAGGAATCTCCAAGCTCTGCCTCTTTTCGTTTTCGCAAATGTCGCCGTTCACTTCTGATGGCCGCAGAATAGGCAGTTTTGCGAGGGCTGCAAATGGCGCATCCGAGACACAACCAAGGCCGAAGTCCAAGAGCCTCATCCTAGAGAGACTTGTCGTCATATCCGCCAACCGCTATCTGGTGCTGACCCAGGCGAACCCGCCGAAAACGATAAGGCCTTTCATGATCCCCGATTTCCTCGTCACCCATTCCGGTGGCTTTCATGCCGACGAATTGCTGTCGAGCGTCGTCCTGAGCCGGCTTTTCCCGCAGGCGCGTATCGTCCGCAGCCGCGCGCCGGAATGGATCACGCCGGGCGAAGACCGCATCATCTACGATGTCGGCGGAACCTATGACCCTGCTGCCGGGATATTCGATCACCATCAGCGCGGCGCGCCGCTGCGCGAAGATGGCCAGCCCTACAGCTCGTTCGGCCTGATCTGGAAGCACTACGGCCGTGATTATCTTGCAGCCACCGGTCTTCCAGAGGCACATGTCGAGGCGATGCATGGCTCTTTCGACGCCAGCTTCGTGCTGCCGATCGATCTGACCGACAATGGCGCGCTCAGCCCCTCAGGGCCTTTGGCCGGCTTGACGCTGCCGGTGCTGCTGGAAACCCTGAAACCGGTTTTCGATGAAGCGGAGCCGGAGGCCGACGATCGCGCCTTCCACGCTGCCTTGGCCATCGCCCGCAGTTTCGTCGAGGCCAGGATCGCTCAAAGTGCCGCAAAATTGCGGGCCGAGGCGATCGTGCACCGGGCAATCGAGGCTACGGGGCAGGGGCGTGTGCTGGAGTTGCCGAGGGGAATGCCCTTTCGTCCAGCCATCGTCAAGGCGGGCGCCGATCATCTGCTGTTCGTCGTCCACCCGCGCGAAAAGGATTGGTGTGTGACCGGCATCCGCCGCGCCGAGGAGGGCTTCGAGCTCAGGGCCGATCTGCCGGCGGCTTGGGCCGGCCTGACCAATGGCGCGCTGGAGGCGGCGTGCGGCATAGAGGGCGCGAGCTTCTGCCACAACGGCCGCTTCATCGCCGCTGCCAGGACCCGCGAGGCGGCGATTGCCATGGCCGAGTTGGCGGTAGATGAGGCGCTCTCGATCGGGATGTAGGTCGAATGGCGGAAGCTCAGGCAGGTCATCCACGCCGGATCCACCGAAGATCAGATCGCGTTCAGGTAGCCCCAATTGTGGAACGGATTGACTTGCGGCCGCGAAGGACTAAGCTTTAGCAATAACAACCACTACCCATACGCGAGAGATCGCAGAGGGTGCGAGTGGCTGGCGACCTTGAGGAGGATGAGGTTTGCCGTGGATTACCGTATTGTTCTGCTGATCGCCACATCCGTCATTGCCCTTTTCCCTGGTAGCGCCGGGGCGCAGGAGGGTGATGCGACGGCCGGTGCCGTCGTTTTCAAGAAATGCGCGACCTGTCATGTCGCCGATTCCGATACGAACAAGGTCGGTCCGTCGCTGAACAAGCTGTTCGGCAGGAAGGCCGGGACGCATCCTAATTTCGCCTATTCGGCCGGAATGAAGGCTGCCGGCGAAGGCGGTCTCGTCTGGGACGAGACAGTATTGCGCGACTATCTGCACAATCCGAAAGCAAAGGTGAAGGGCACGAAGATGGCCTTTGTCGGCGTGAAGGACGATCAGGAGATCACCGATCTCATCGCCTACCTCAAACAATATTCTCAGTGATGGGCAATACTCCAAACGACGGGCCTTTGATCGGCGTCGCATGCCTAAATCGCCGTAATTGCCGATATTTTCTATCTGTGCGATAATAAAGACGAACTTTTTGCGGAATGTGGTTTCACGGGTCAACCTGCTCGAGGAGGAGCGGACATGGCTGTCGTGCTGATCCTCGTCCTGATTGTCGTCGGCTCCGTGCTGTTCCATGTGCTGAGCCCGTGGTGGTGGACGCCGATCGCGTCCAACTGGACTTATATCGACAGCACTCTCGTCATTACCTTCTGGATCACCGGCATCGTCTTCGTGGCGGTGGTCTTGTTCATGGCCTATTGCGTCTACCGTTTTCGTCACAAGCCGGGCAACCGGGCGCATTACGAACCTGAGAACCGCAGGCTGGAGGTGATACTCGCCTCGGGAACGGCGGTCGGCGTCGCCGCCATGCTGGCGCCCGGCCTCATTGTCTGGAACCAGTTCATCACGGTGCCCGCCGATGCCGCTTCGGTGGAGGTCGTCAGCCAGCAATGGCTGTGGAGCTTCCGCCTGCCGGGGGCGGACGGGAAGCTCGGCCGCGCCGAGACACGCGACGTCACGCCCGAAAACCCGCTCGGCCTCGACAAGAACGACGCGAGCGGTCTGGACGATGTGATCGTCGAGGGCGGCGAGTTGCATCTGCCGATCGGCAAACCGGTGCACATTTTGCTACGCTCGATCGATGTGCTCCACGATTTCTACGTGCCCGAGTTTCGCGCCAAGATGGACATGATCCCCGGTATGGTCACCTATTTCTGGCTGACGCCGACGCGCACGGGGACCTTCGAGATCCTCTGCGCCGAACTCTGCGGCGTCGGCCATCCGCAGATGCGCGGCACGGTTGTCGTCGATAACGAGGCGGACTACCAGACCTGGCTCGGGCAGCAGCAGACATTCACCCAGTTGACGGCGTCTTCGGGAGAGCCGCCGCCGGTCAACTGACGTGGCGCTGCGGCCTGGAGGCCGCGTGCCGGTTCAACGAACCGGAGAAGCAGTCGCAGACGGCAGCCGGTTCAAGGAACCGGCGGGGAAAGGGAAGAGAGATCATGGTCGAGATTCCATCCGGCAGCATCCCCTCCGCCGAAGTCGAGGATGTCGAGCTTTATCACCCGCACAGCTGGTGGACGAAATATGTGTTCAGCCAGGATGCCAAGATCATCGCCGTGCAATATTCGATCACCGCCATTGCGATCGGCCTGGTGGCGCTGGTGCTCTCCTGGCTGATGCGGATTCAACTCGCCTTTCCCGGCACTTTCGCCTTTATCGATGCCGATCACTATTACCAGTTCATCACCATGCACGGCATGATCATGGTGATCTATCTGCTGACCGCGCTCTTCCTCGGCGGCTTCGGCAACTACCTCATTCCGCTGATGGTCGGCGCCCGCGACATGGTGTTTCCTTATGCCAACATGCTGAGCTACTGGATCTATCTGCTTGCGGTGCTGATCCTCGCCGCCGGCTTTTTCGCTCCCGGCGGCCCGACGGGGGCCGGCTGGACACTTTATCCGCCGCAATCAGTTCTGTCAGGCACACCGGGCGGCAAGGACTGGGGCATCCTGCTGATGCTCACCTCGCTGATCGTCTTCATCATCGGCTTCACCATGGGCGGGCTGAATTATGTGGTAACGGTGCTGCAGGGGCGGGCGCGGGGCATGACGCTGATGCGGATGCCGCTCACCGTCTGGGGCATCTTCACCGCGACTGTGATGGCGCTGCTCGCCTTTCCCGCCCTCTTCGTCGCCTGCGTCATGATGCTGTTCGACCGCGTGCTCGGCACCAGCTTCTTCATGCCCGCCATCGTCGAGATGGGCACGCAGCTGCAGCACAGCGGCGGAAGCCCGATCCTCTTCCAACACCTCTTCTGGTTCTTCGGCCATCCCGAGGTCTATATCGTGGCGCTGCCGGCCTTCGGCATCGTTTCAGACCTGATCAGCACGCATGCGCGCAAGAACATCTTCGGTTACCGGATGATGGTCTGGGCGATCGTCGTCATCGGGGCGCTGAGTTTCGTCGTCTGGGCGCACCACATGTATGTCAGCGGCATGCACCCGGCCTTCGGCTTCTTTTTCGCCACCACGACGCTGATCATCGCCATCCCGACGGCGATCAAGGTCTACAACTGGGTGCTGACGCTCTGGCGCGGCGATATCCACCTGACGCTGCCGATGCTCTTTGCGCTCGCCTTCATCGTCACCTTCGTCAATGGCGGGTTGACCGGCCTCTTCCTCGGCAATGTCGTTGTCGACGTGCCACTGTCGGATACGATGTTCGTCGTGGCCCACTTCCACATGGTCATGGGGGTTGCGCCGATCCTCGTCATCTTCGGGGCGATCTATCACTGGTATCCGAAGGTGACGGGACGCATGCTGGACGAGGTGCTCGGCCAGATCCACTTCTGGATCACCTTCCTCGGCACCTATGCGATCTTCTTTCCGATGCATTATCTCGGCCTGCTCGGCGTGCCGCGCCGCTATTTCGAGATGGGAGAGACGGCCTTCGTTCCGCCTTCGGCCCATACGCTGAATATCTTCATAACAGTCATGGCCCTCGTCGTCGGCGCCGGGCAGATGGTCTTCCTGTTCAATCTGGTCTGGAGCCTTTTCCGGGGCAGGGAGGCCGGCGGCAATCCATGGCGGGCAACGACGCTGGAATGGCAGACGCCGCAGACGCCACCGGCGCACGGCAACTGGGGCAGGGACCTGCCCGTCGTTTATCGCTGGGCCTATGATTACAGCGTGCCAGGGGCCGCCGAAGATTTCATCCCGCAGAATGTGCCGTCAAGCGATGGCGTCACCCGCGAGGCCCCGGCATGAGCGTCGTATTGATCTTTCTGGCCGCCATCGCCGCCATCATGATCTGGTGGCTCTCCGGGCAGCGGCTGACTTCGAAGCCCTGGCTGGAGACCGGCTCGGTGCAGATGCCGGTTCATGACGGCACTGAGCGGCCGCCGGTGCCGGCGGTGAAGATCGGCCTCTTCGTGTTTCTCGGCGTCGTCGGCGCCGTCTTCAGCCTTGCCGTCAGCGCCTATTTCATGCGTGCGGCGTCGGCCGACTGGTGGGCCACACCGGTTCCGCGGTTGCTCTGGGTGAATACTGCGGCACTGGCCTTGAGCAGTGCGGCGCTGCAATGGGCGAAACGAGAAGCGGGGCAGGGCCGCATGGAAAGCCTGCGGCCGGCGCTCGTTACGGCACTTGCGCTTGCCGTCTTCTTTCTCGCCGGGCAGATCCAGGCATGGCGGGAGCTGACGGCGGCCGGCTATGTGCTTGCCGACAACCCTTCCAACAGTTTCTTCTACATGCTGACCGGCCTGCACGGGTTGCATATCCTCGGCGGGCTTGCCGTGCTCGCGCACACGACGGTCAGGGCATTTTCAGCCGACGTCGCGCCGGAGAGGCTGCGCCTCAGCGTCGATCTTTCCGCCATCTATTCGCATTTCATGCTCGCCGTCTGGCTGCTGCTCTTCGCGCTCTTTGCCGGCTGGGCCAATGACTTCGTCGATCTCTGCCGCACGTTGATTAGCTAGGGGGTGCAGATGGCACAGACTATCGAGACACACAGCGGGGCGGACCTCAGGCCGGCGGGCCTTCGCGGTGTCGCCGCCGATTTCAGCTCGGATCAGCGCGCCTTCAAGACCGCCTCCTGGGGCAAGGCGATGATGTGGATCTTTCTGCTCAGTGACACCTTCGTGTTCGGCTGTTTCCTGATCGCCTATATGACCGCCCGCATGTCGACGCCAGTCCCATGGCCCAATCCGAGCGAGGTCTTCGCGCTGCATATCGGCGGGCAGGACGTGCCGCTGATCCTGATTGCGATCATGACTTTCGTGCTGATCTCGAGCAGCGGCACCATGGCGATGGCGGTCAATTTCGGCTATCGCCGCGACCGCCGCACGACCGCGATCCTGATGCTGCTGACGGCTCTTCTCGGCGCAACCTTCGTCAGCATGCAGGCCTTCGAATGGACGAAGCTGATCACCGAAGGCGTGCGCCCCTGGGAAAACCCGTGGGGGGCGGCACAGTTCGGATCGACCTTCTTCATGATCACCGGCTTTCACGGCACCCATGTCACGATCGGCGTCATCTTCCTCCTCATCGTCGCCCGCAAGGTGTGGCGCGGCGATTTCGACGTGGAACGGCGCGGCTTCTTCACCAGCCGGAAAGGCCGCTACGAGGCCGTCGAGATCATGGGCCTCTACTGGCACTTCGTCGACCTGGTCTGGGTCTTCATCTTCGCATTTTTCTATCTGTGGTGAGGTCGTCATGAGCGAGACAACGGCGCATGCACAAGTCCAAACGGCGCATGCTGAGGCACCACATACCGGGCAGCAGCACCCGATCGGGCTCTATTTCTTCGTCTGGGGCCTGCTCTTCGTGCTCAGTGCGGCGTCCTACATGGTCGATTATCTCGGCGTCCAAGGCTATCTGAGATGGACGCTGATCCTGCTGTTCATGATGCTGAAGGCCGGGCTGATCGTCGCCGTCTTCATGCACATGGCCTGGGAAAGGCTGGCGCTCGTCTACGCCATCCTGCTGCCGCCGGTGCTGGTGCTGGTTTTCGTGGCGCTGATGGTCTCGGAAGCGGATTATACGATCTTCACCCGGCTCGCCTTCTTTGGTACGACACCGTAGATAGCGATCATCGGTGGAAGGCTCGGTATGGCTGAGGTCTTGTTGTTTCACCACGCACAGGGGCTGACCCCAGGTGTGCGTACGTTCGCCGACGCTTTACGGGCAGCCGGCCACATCGTGCACATGCCTGATCTGTTCGACGGGCGCACATTCCCAAGCATCGAAGAAGGGCTCGCCTATATCGGTGAGATCGGGTTCGACGCCATCAGGGAGCGTGGCGTCCGCGTCGCCGACGAACTGCCAGCCGAGCTCGTCTATGCCGGGTTTTCGTTCGGTGTGCTGCCGGCGCAGAAGCTGGCGCAGACGCGGTCTGGCGCCCGCGGGGCTCTGCTCTTCTATTCCTGTCTGCCGATCCGTGGCGAGTGGGCCTTCGGACCCTGGCCGGATGGAGTGCCGGTCCAGATCCACGG
The DNA here is from genome assembly GCF_028994275.1 of Rhizobium binxianense. NCBI lineage: Bacteria > Pseudomonadati > Pseudomonadota > Alphaproteobacteria > Hyphomicrobiales > Rhizobiaceae > Rhizobium > Rhizobium binxianense. The sequence goes on along the minus strand of NZ_CP118713.1, from coordinate 2,375,716 downwards.
TATGGACAACGATCCGATTTTCGTTGGCGAGGGCGACATCGATGCCGCCCGCGAGATCGTCGAGACGGTCGAGAATGCCGAGCTTTTCCTCTACCCCGGCGATCAGCATTATTTCGCCGACAGCTCGCTCCCGTCCTATGACGCGGATGCGACCGCGCTCCTCACCAGCCGAGTGCTCGCGTTCCTGGACGCCTTGGAGGACACGTCTGGCTGAGGCCGTAGGGCAAAGCGACGGGGTGAGGGTGGTCGAGATGGCTCCGCCGATGGTCGACACCAACCTCGGCGGCGGCGTGCGTGCCGGGGGTGCGAAGCGGCAATACATGATGTCGCCGGAGGAATTCGCCATGGAGGCGCTTGCCCAGCTGGAGAATGACCAGGACGAGCTGCTGGTCGGCACGTCGGTCCACGCGCGAAAGCACCGTGAGGGAATGTTCGAGCGGTTGAACGGCGGCTGACCTCAAACCGCTGACATTCCAGGGAGCAGATCATTTCGAAACGTCGAGCTCCCTGAACGATCTCGGTATATATACAGTGGCGATGAGGTTCCTCTCGCCACTGCAATATTCTGATTTTCGAAGCGCGAATGACAGCCTGGTTTAACTCCAGGCGTGCAGCGGCGGCTTCTCTCCATTGAGGAAGTATTTGCCGAGGATCGAGTATTTCCACCGCACCGGATCGTGCAGCGTATGCGTCCGGGCATTGCGCCAGTGGCGGTCGAGATTGTGTTCGGCAAGCGTCGAGCGCGTGCCCGCCAGCTCGAACAGCTTGTTGGTCGCCTCGATAGCGATCTCGGTCGAGAGGATCTTGGCCTCGGCCGTGAAGACCTGGGCTTCCGCCACGGTATCGGCAGTGGGATCGGCAACCGCCCGGTCGATCGCATGTCCGGCTTTGTCGAGCAGCGCCTGCGCCGCATGCAGGCGGAGTTGGAGGGCGCCGACTGCCTGGATCGTGTAGGGATCGTCCCAGGCGTGGTCGAGACCACTGTCCACCCAGGCGCGGGACTTGGTCCGAACGAAGTCGATCGTCTCCTTGATCGCTGCCGATGCGATGCCGGTATCGACGGCAACCTGGATGATCTGGAAGATGGCGCCGTCCGCCGTCGGCTTGTCGTACCCCTTGTATCCCGGCACCAGCCAGGTCTTGTCGACTTTGACATTGTCGAGGATGACGGTGCCCGAGAGCGTGGTTCGCTGGCCGAAGCTCGACCAGTCGTCGATGACGGTCAGACCCGGCGCATCGCGATCGGCGATCGCGTACCAGGCGCGGCCCTCGTCATCGAGCGCGACGATCGGCACCTTATGGGCAAGCAAGGCGCCGGACGAATAGAATTTCCGACCGGTCACCACCACGTGGTCGCCATGGTCGACAAACTTGGTTTCGAAATCGACCGCGCGCTTGGAGCCGAATTCCGAAAAGGCATTGCCGAAGCGGGTGCCCTTGAGGATTTCGCCGAACAGCAATTCCTGCTGCGCTTTGTCCGAAGCCGTACGGATTGCCGCTACGACGCCGAGATGGTTCTGCGAGATCTGGCCGATCGACGAATCCGCCTCGGAGATGATCTCGACCACCTTTGCAAGCGTGACGTAGGAGACCTCCGGTCCACCGAACGCCTTGGGCACATTGATCGACCAGAGCCCGCTCTGCGAGAAGGCATCCAACTCTTCCGCCGGCCAAATCCGCTCGCGGTCACGCTCTGCTGAGCCCTTGACGAACTCCGCGGCGAGCCGGTGGGCGACCGCGATCGCTTCTGCGTCGTCCTTGATGATATGCGCAGGTTTTTCCGGGCGTTTGACACCGGGTACGGCAACCCTGTCTGTTTTAGCGATGACGTTCATTTCGGTCTCCCTTCTGAATGATGGATATGAGGGTGGATCAGGCCGCCGGCCTGTCATGGGCGAAGGCCGCGCCTTCGCCGAGATAAAAAGCCTTGATGTCGTCACGGCTGCGCAATTCGGCCGCGGAACCCGACAGCACGGCGACGCCGTTTTCGATGACGGTGGCATGGTCGGCGTATTGAAGCGCCACCGTCGAATTCTGTTCGGCAACTAGGATGGAAAGCCCGTCCTCCCGGTTGAGCGCCTTGAGCGAACGGAAGATATCCTTGATCACCAGCGGTGCCAGACCCATCGAGGGCTCGTCGAGAACAAGCAGCCGCGGTCGCGACATCAGCGCGCGGCCGATCGCCGTCATCTGCTGCTCGCCGCCTGAAGTAAGCCCTGACGCCGCACGGCGCTTCTCCTTGAGCCGGGGGAAAACGGCATAGATGCGCTCGAGGTCGGCAGCGATCTCGCGCCTGGATGACGAGCGCCCGAGACCGCCGGAGATGAGATTTTCCTCGACCGACAGGCTTTTGAAGCAATGCCGCCCTTCGAGCACCTGTACCAGGCCCGATCGCACCAGATTGGCGGGCTTCTCGCTCAGCACATCGCGGCCTTCGAAACGGATCGTGCCCGATGTCACCTGGCCTCGTTCGGCCGGCAACAGGTTCGAGATAGCCTTCAGCGCCGTCGTCTTACCCGCACCATTCGATCCGAGCAGGGCGAGGATTTCTCCGCGCCGCAACTGAAAGCTCACGCCGTTCAGGGCCTTGATCGTCTTGTTGTAGACGGCATGCACGGACTTGATATCAAGAAGGATCGTTTCGTCGGACATGTCGCTCGTTCCAAAATCAATCGGCAAGAGAGGCGCGGCGTAGCAACCGGATCCGCCGCACCATGGGATGAGGGATGGCGGCTTGCGCCATCCCTTGACTCGTCAGTTCGTGGTCGCGATGCCTTCGGCATCGGCCGCCGTGCGCAGCTTGATGCCCTTTTCCTTGGCGTAGGCCTCCGAGGACTTTTCGATGATCGGACGCAGCAGCTTCCAGTCCGGCGCGATCCAGTCGGAGACGACGTTCCACTTCTTGCCGTCCCATTGCTGGAAGGTCACATAGCCATCGCCTTCATGGTTATCCCAGGAGACGTTGATGGAGTGGAACAGGTCCTTGGCGCCCAGTGCTGCGACCTTGGCCTCATCGAGCTTCAGGTGCTCGAAGCCCCAGCGCACTTCGTCGCCGGTCAGCGTACGCTTGCCGAATTTTTCCTGTGCGGTGCGGATCGCCTCGACGTTCAGGATGCCATTGACGATGCCGAGGTTGTGGTAGACCGAGCCGATGCGCTTCTTGTCTTCGAGATTACCCTTGCCTTGATCGTAGAGCGTCTTCACGATCTCCTGCAGGACTGGATACTGCTGACCCGAAGCCTGGGTGGTGATCGCGGTATAGCCGACCGCCGCCTCGCCGGCGGGGATCACGTCTTCTTCCGAATTCGACCAGACATTGCCGACGATCTTGGAGGCGGGGAAGCCGACCTTGGCCGCCGTCTTCAGCGCCACCGGGTTCATCACGCCCCAGCCGCGCAGAACGACGTAGTCCGGCTTGGCGCGACGGATCGTCAGCCACTGCGACTGCTGCTCGTTGCCGGGATGCGGCACTTCGATCTGCTGAACCGTGAAGCCATACTTCTCGGCCAGCAAGTCATAGATCGGAATGGTTTCCTTGCCATAGGGCGAGCCGTGATAGAGCACGACGATTTTCTTGCCCTTGAGCTTTTCGAGACCACCTTCCCTAGAGGCAAGGTAGTTCACGATACCGGACGTTTCCGAATAGGGGTTGAGCAACAGCGGGAAGACGTAGGGGAAGACGCGTCCGTCGGTAGAGTCGGTACGGCCATGGTTCACCGTGATCAGCGGCACCTTGTCGCCGGTGATGCGGTCGATCATGGCATAGGCGATGCCGACCGAAAGCGGGTTCCAGGCCGCCGCGTTCGGGTGGCTCTTCTGGCGCTCGTAGCATTCGACGCCGCGCTCGACCTCGTACTGGGTTTCGCATTCGTCCCAGGTGAGCTTGACGCCGTTCACGCCGCCATCGCGGGTGTTGATCAGGTTCAGGTAGTCGATGAAGCCACCGAAGAATCCGGTGCCGCCGGCGGCATAAGGTCCGACGCGATAGCTCTGCAGCGGGAAATATTGCTCATCGGCATGGGCAGGCGCCAGACCGACCCCGCCGATGATGGCAAGCGCTGCGACCGCCGCCTTGACTGTGGTTTTCAGACTTTTCATTGGACAAACTCCCTCTGTTGACCGGCGCCGCCGGCGTTCCAATGCGTTAAAAGATGATGATGATGTGGCAGCTCAGCCGACGGGTTCGGGCGTGTTGGGCCTGAACCGTCCGGTCAGCCGCCTTGCGAGCGCAGCGAGCCCATCGGGTTCGAGGATCAGGAAGGCAATGATGAGTGCGCCGATGACGATGCGCTGGCTCATGTCGAGCACGCCGGAATCGAACAGATCGCCCAGGAAGAACGATCCGACCCGCGACAGCACGACCGGAAAGACCACCATCAGCGCCGCGCCCAGGAAGGCGCCGCGGATCGTCGCCAGCCCGCCGATGATGACGATGAACAGAATCTGGAACGACCGGTCGAGATTGAAGCCGGCCGGCTCCACCGTGCGCAGATAGGCAAAGGCCCAGAGCACACCGGCGACCCCGATGATGAAGGACGAAAGTGCGAAGGCGAGCAGCTTGGTGCGCAGCACCGGCACGCCAATGATCCGGGCCGCCGTCTCGTTGTCGCGAATGGCGATGAAGTTGCGGCCGGTCTGCGAGGATGCGACGCGCCAGGCGAAGAAGGTCAGCGCAGTGACGACGATCAGCGCGAAATAGTAGCGTCCGGTCGAACTGTCGAAATCGATGCCGGCGATGGTGAGCTTCGGCGCGTCGATCACGCCTGACGGGTTGTCGTTGGAGAACCAGCCGAACTTGGTCAGCGCCCACTGCACGAAGAACTGTGCTGCAAGCGTGGAAACGGCGAGATAGAAGCCGCGCAGGCGCAGGCTTGGCAGGCCGAAGACGATGCCGACCGCAGCGGCGATGCCGCCGGCGAGCGCGATGGAGACAAGAAGCGGCAAGCCTTCGACACGCAGATTGAAATTGAAGGCGGCGAAGGCGCCGACGGCCATGAAGGCCGCACTGCCGAGCGATACCTGCCCGGCATAGCCGGTCAGCAGGTTAACGCCGACGCCAGCCAGCGACAAAGCCAGGAACGGCAGCAGCAGCGCTTCGATCAGATAGCTCGAGCCGATAAAGGGCACGATGCCGAAGGCGAAGACGAGGATGACAAGCGGCGCGATCCAGCCCGGAAATTTTGCCGAAACGATGGGTTGGGAGGTGATGGCAGCCATGGCTCAGACCCTTTCCACGAGCTTCTGGCCGAACAGGCCGGATGGGCGGATGAGCAGGAAGACCAGCGCGATGGCGTAGGCGAACCAGCCCTCGATGCCGCCGCCGAAATATTCGCCGATATAGACTTCGGCGAGCTTTTCCGAGGCGCCGATCAACAGGCCGCCGACGATGGCGCCGGCAATTGAATCGAAACCGCCGAGCACGAGCACCGGCAGGGCCTTCAGCACCACCAGCGACAGCGAGAACTGCACGCCGCTGCGCGCACCCCAGAGAAGGCCTGCGACCAGGGCAACGAGACCCGAGGTTGCCCAGACCGTGGCCCAGATGCGCGGCAGGCGAAGCCCGACGGCGAGTGCCGCGAACTGGTCGTCCGCCACCGCGCGGAAGGTCAGGCCGACCCGGGTATAGCGAAAGAAGAGCGTCAGCCCGATGACCATGAGCGCTGCGACCGCCGAAGCGAAGAGATCGAACTGCGAGATGAAGACACCATAAAATTCGAAGGGCACGTCCTCGATGCCGAGTTCCAGGGCATGGACCTGCGTGCCCCAGAGAAGCTGGGCAGCACCCTCGATGACGTAGGAAAGCCCGAGCGTCGCCATGAACAGCGTGATCGGCGGTTTGTTGACGAGCGGCCGAAGCACGGCGCGTTCGATACCGATGCCCAGCAGCACCATGATGGCGAAGGTGAGCACAAGTGCGAGATAGAAAGGCACTCCGCGCTCGACCAGCGAAACGAATGTGAGAGCGGCAAACAGGAGCAATGCCCCCTGTGCAAAATTCAAGACACCCGAGGTCTTGTAGATCAGCACGAAGCCAATCGCGACGAGCGAATACATGACGCCGGAAAGCAATCCGCCGGTCAGCACCTCGACGAAGAAGAGATAGTCGAAACTTTCCATCACACGTCTGCCTCTTCCTGGTCTTCGCGGGCAACGCCGAGATAGGCGTCGATGACGGCCTGGTCGGCGCGGACTTCCGCCGGCGTGCCGTCGGCGATCTTGCGGCCGTAATCGAGCACGGCGATTCGGTCGGAAAGTCCCATGACCACGCCGATATCGTGTTCGATCAGGATGATCGTCGTGCCGTAATCCTCCCGCGCGGCGCGGACGAAGCCGGCCATTTCCTGCTTTTCGGTGGCGGTCATGCCGGCCATCGGCTCGTCGAGCAGCAGGATCTGCGGATCGGGCACGAGTGCGCGAGCAAGTTCGACGCGCTTCTGCAGGCCATAGGGCAGCGAGCCGGCCAGCCGGTCATGCACATGGCCGAGACGCAGGAAATCGATGACCTGCCGTGCCCGTTCGCGCGCCTCGCGCTCTTCGCGGCGGGCGCGGGGCGAACCGAACGCCTGGCCGATGAACGTCGAGCGGCGCTGGAATGTCAGCCCGGTCATGACGTTTTCAAGAACCGTCAGCCCTTTGAACAGGGCAAGGTTCTGGAAGGTGCGGGCGATGCCCAGCCGTGCGGCTTTTTGCGCCGGCACCTGCTTATAGGTCTTGCCATTGAGGCTGACATCGCCGGCATCCGGCCGGTATTGCCCTGAAATCACATTGATCAACGAGCTTTTGCCGGCGCCGTTCGGGCCGATGATCGCGCGAATCTCGCCCGGCTGGACCGCAAGATCGACATTGACGATCGCCGTGACGCCTCCGAAGGAGAGCGTGATACCCGCGAGCGCCAATATCGGCGGCTGGCTCAGCGCATTGCTGTCGACATTCGCCACGCGACGGGTCGATGGACCGGACACTGGCAGCGGGGAATATTCCCTCACCGCAGAGGTCTCATCAAGTGCCGTGTAATGCGCATTCACCATCGTCTGCTCCGTTGTGCGCAGGAACCGCAGGGCCTTGCCTGCAGACACGCGCCACCATCCGGCTCCCCTGGAATGGGGAGCCGTTCGCGATTTCAATTTGGGAAGGAAGCCGTTACTCGGCGGCTTCCAGCCGCTGATCTTCGATCGCTTCCAGTTCGCGAACGATCGGCAGGACGTGCTTGCCGAAGTATTCCACCTCTTCCTGGAAATGCAGGAAGCCAAGGAGAATGAGGTCCGCGCCCGCCCGCTTGTGACCGATGATGCGTTCGGCCACCTGTTCCGGCGTGCCGATCAGGTTCGAACGGAACCCGTCATTGTATTGCACCAGATCCTGGAAGGTGGACTTCGCCCAGTTGCCTTCGCGCTCCGGCGAGGAATTCCCGGCATTCTGGACCTCGTGATGGAAACCCTTGACCGCTTCCGGAATGGCCTTGTCGAGGATCTCCTGGAGGACCTCCTGCGCTTCCTTCTCCGAAGAGCGGACGATGCCGAAGGCATTCATGCCGATCTTCGTGCGCCAGCTCTTGCCGAAAGCCTTTTCCTTGGTGCGGATGTCATCCACCTGGGCCTTCAGACCTTCCGGCGTATTGCCATTGGTGAAGTACCAGTCGGACACGCGTGCCGCCATGTCGCGGGCCGCGCGCGAGGAACCGCCCTGGAATACCTGCGGAATGCCGCCGATCGGCTTCGGCTTCATCGAATAATCCGTGAAGCGATAGAAATCGCCGCGCAGATTATAGACGTCTTCCGTCCAGATGCCGCGGATCGCACGGATGAACTCCTCGGAGCGACGGTAGCGTTCGTCATGGTCCAGCCAGGGCTCGCCAATGGCGGCGAACTCGCCGCGGAACCAGCCGGAGACGATATTGACGTCGACACGGCCGTTGGTGAGGTGGCTGATGGTGGCGATCTGCTTGGCAAGCAGCGCCGGATTCCATGGCCCGGGCAGGACGGCGGCAATGACGCGGAGCTTTTCGGTGGCCGCAAGAAGGGCGTGGGAAAAGGAGACCGACTCGTGCTGGTTGTCGGCGCCATATCCGGCCGTGAAGCGAATCTGGCTCAAGGCAAACTCGAATCCCGACTGTTCGGCGATTTGGGCGAGCTTGCGATTGTAGTCGATGCCCCAATCGGTGCGTTGTTCGACCGAGCTGATGACTAGGCCGCCCGATACGTTCGGCACCCAGTAGGCAAATTTCAAGGGTTCTTTCTTCGATTGTGACATCGGTCTCTCCGTGCTTATTCGTGATTTGTCAGGCGGTTAGCCGCGATTGTTCTTCTGCGCGGGACAAGGCGAGTGTCCTGGCGTGCGGAAGGATCAGTTCCAACTCGCGCACGGCCGCTCTGATCCGTTTCTGGATGTCTGAACTTGCAACGGCATAGGAGTCGAACTCGCTTTCGAGTGCATAGACCGAAGTTGGCAGCGGCAGTGCCTTGAAGAAGCTGAACAGGGGCCGGAGCTGATGGTCGATCATCAAACCGTGCAACGGCGTTCCGCCCGTTGCGGCGAGGATCACCGGCTTGCCGATCAGCGCCTCATAATGAACCAGGTCGAACAGATGCTTGAACGCCCCGCTATACGAAGCGCGATAGACCGGGGAGCCGACGATGAGGACATCGGCGCTCTCAACCGTGCGCACGATCTCCGCGCCTTCCTCATCCAGTTGGTCAGCCCGCAAGGCTCGAAACAGCGCTGGTGCAGAGACAGCCAAGTCAATGTGCCGTCCAGGGAGGCCAAGTTCGGACTCGATGCGTCGAAGGACGGACGCGACCAGCGCCGATGTGCGGGATGGCGCCTTTACGTTTCCTGATATTCCGACGATGCGCAGTTTGTGCATGGGATCCTCCAATGCATAAAACCTATAAATTAACTAGATTACTGGCAATGAGCTGACCGTCCGATTTGACCGGCGATCGGAATATCAAATTCCAAAGAATGTCCATTTTTAGAAATATTTTCATCTGCCTTCGAAGGTGCCGGCACGTGAAAAGCGGTCGCCGCAACATCCCACGGGCGAATTCCGGCCTTTGGCCAGTTGTCCTTGCCGCGGTCCCTGGCGAATCTCCCGTGGAGGCTTTCGGGGGGAAGGAGTTGGTCGGAGAAGGTGCGCCTCAAAGCCAGATGGGCCGACAAGACATGTCGGCCATCAAAAAAATCCCATCCGAAAACAGGTCCTAAAACATGATGGAGGTCGCGCCGGGTGGCGATCTCGGCAATGATGGCCACCTATTCGTCACCCCGACCTGCCAGGCCATGATCTTCATTCCACTTCCCTTTGTCGTCGCCCTTTTGCTGCTCATCCTCTTCGTCGTCGTCCTCAGACGCGACGAAGAGGATGAGCCCAATCGGCCGTTTCTGGTGCTCATCCTGCTCGCCGCGCTGCAATCCGTCCTCTCCGGCCTGCGCTGGGGCTATGAGGTGCAGGCAATAGGCGTGATCATGCCTGTGATCGCGGCGCTGGTGCCGCCGCTTGCCTATGCCGGGGTCTCCAGGTTGGTGAGGACGAGCCGGAGGCCGCTGCCGCTACGGATCGCGCTGCATGCCGTTCCCACCGCCCTTATCCTGGCGTTGATGGCCGTCTGGCGGGAGGCGATCGATATCGCACTGGTGCTGATCTTTGTCGGCTATGCCCTGGCGATCCTGCTTCTGATGCGACCCGGCGCCGATGCGCTGCGGCTGGCGCCCTTCGAAGGGGCGGTGCCGGCCTATCGGGCGATCATCTTTACGGCCGCCGCCCTGTCTCTCTCGGCCGCAGTCGATATCTTCGTCTTTCTCGATTTCACCTGGGCGCATGGCGAGCATGCGCTGACGCTGATCAGTGTCAGCAATCTTGCCGCGCTCGTCATCCTCGGTACCGCGGCGGCCGCCGCCAGCCGAAGCCGGGCGCCGGCTGAGATGGTGGAGACGGGTCCGCGGCCGGAAACGAGCGAGGACAAGCAGACGATCGCCACGGTCGATGCGCTGATGGAGACCCGCAAACTCTATCGCGACGCCAATCTCAATCTCGACAGGCTGGCACGCAAGGCCGGCATCCCCGCCCGCCAGATCTCGGTGGCAATCAACCGGGCGATGGACAAGAACGTCTCGCAATATGTCAATGATTACAGGATCGGCGAGGCCTGCCGGCTGCTTGCCGCGACCCAGAAATCGGTGACCGAGGTCATGTTCGAGGTCGGCTTCCAGACCAAATCCAACTTCAACCGCGAATTCCGGCGGGTGACCGATATGACGCCGCTTGCCTGGCGGGAGAGGAAGGGCGGGGCGGGGGGCCCTCCGGCTTCCTGAAGTGGCGTATCTCCCTCAGTCTACATTCAGGCAATCGCCCGCCATCGTGGTTCGAGACGGCCCCTCGTTCGTCACTGCAATCGATTCACTGGATCGCTTGCTCCGCTTCGCGGATCGCTTCTCACCCTCACCATGAGGACTGACCCGGGGGCATTGCCGCACCACGTACACAATCGCGATCAAAGACGGCCAGAAACATGTTCGAGGTCGCGGTTTTGCTACCGTCGGCCATTCTGTCGGCATGAACACGACATCAGAACATGACCGAAACCTCGCCGCCAAGCTGAGATCGCTTTCGATCGAGTCCGCGGCCTTCAAGACAGAGCTGCCGGAGCGCCAAGCCCGGCGGCGTGTGATGCCGCTGGTTATGCTGGCGCTTGCCGCGACCGTATCGCTTGCGGTGGTTCTTCTTTCTCGGTCCCAAACGCCGGAGCGCATCGAAACCGTGCTTGCGAGCTTCACGGGCAAGCCTGGGGCGACGACATCGATGGACGGAGCGGAGGCGCCTGCCGAGGGTGTCGTTTCCGAGCAGGTACAGTCACGTGTTGCGGACGGGCTGGTGGCTCCGGCCTCGTCGGCCCGGGAAATCACCGGCTCCGGCTACGTCGTCGCACCCGATATCGCCACCGTCTTTTCGAAATATGAGGGCCGGATCGTCGCGGTCGAGGTGGAGGCGGGGGACAGGGTGGCGGCGGGGCAGGTGCTGGTGCGGCTCGACGATGCCGGCGCGCGCTTTGCGCTTCGGGGGGCGGAGATTGCCGGGCGGGCGGCGGCTTTGGCGCTTGATGCAAAGAATATCGATCTCGCGCAAGCGCGGTCTTCCCTGACGCGCACCGAGCGGCTGGCCGGGCGCGATGCCATGTCGGCGCAGGCGCTGGAGGAGGCGAAAACGGCCGCCGACAGGGCCGAAAATGCCACCCTGCAGGCACGCCAGAATGTCGCCAAGGCGGATCTCGATATCGACAGAGCACGCGAGCAGGTGGAGGCGCTGACCGTGCGGGCGCCGATCTCCGGCACCGTCACGCGGCTCGACGTGCATGCCGGCGACACCGTGCTGTCGCGCGAGGACAGTGTGCGGGAGAATGAAAGCCTGCTTGCGATTACCGACACGGCCAACATGGTCATCGATGCCGATGTGGCGGAGACCAATATCGCGCAGATCCGGCCAGGCCTGTCCGGTGAGGCGGTGCTCGACGGCTTTCCCGATCGGCCCTTTGCGGTCGAAGTGTCGAAGATCGCGCCCATGATTTCGCGGGAGAAGGGAACAGTGACGCTTCGCCTGTCGCTGTCTTCGCCGCCATCCGGCATGCGCCCTGCGATGGCCGCGCGCATCCGGTTGGTGGTGGGGGAAGAGGCCGGCTTGGGCGCCCAGTCACCCGCCCTTGGTCCTTCGAGATTTCGGCCTTTGGCCGCCGCGCCTCGGGATGAGGGCTGATCGGCAGGCCGTCTCTCCGACCTCATCCTGGGGCGCCCCGCAGGGGCTCAAAGGACGAGGTCGGCCTCCGGTTTTCAGGCCGAGAGACTCCGGCCGCGACATCGATAACCCATCAGTAAGGAGCAGAGCAGTGACAGACATTGGGGAATCCTACATCGCCTTGAGGGGCGTCAGGAAGGCATTCAGGATCGGCACGGAGACGATACCGATCTTTTCCGGGCTCGACCTTTCCATACCGCGCGGCGATTTCGTCGCGGTCATGGGACCGTCTGGTTCGGGGAAATCGACGCTGCTGAATATGCTCGGCGGCATCGACAGCCCCGATGGGGGCGAGATCCGCATCGGGCGCAGTCATCTCGAGCAGATGGGTGAAGGCGCAAGGGCTGCCTGGCGGGCGCACAGCATGGGCATCGTCTTCCAATTCTACAATCTGCTGCCGATGCTGAATGCGGCGGAGAATATCGAGCTGCCGCTGCTGCTCAAGCGGCTCGGGCGCAAGGAGCGGCGGGCGCGCGTCGATACGGTGATGGATCTGGTGGGGCTCGCCGGGCGGCAGCGGCAGTTTCCGTCGAGCATGTCGGGCGGCCAACAGCAGCGTGTCGGCATTGCCCGCGCCATCGTCGCCGATCCCGATCTCATTCTCTGCGATGAGCCGACCGGTGATCTCGACCGGAAATCGGCCAATGATATTCTGGAGATGCTGGGCTTCCTCAATCGTGAGCTTGAGAAGACCATCATCATGGTCACCCATGATCCCGAGGCCGCCGCCTTTTCCCGGCGCACGCTGCATCTCAACAAGGGCGAATTCGTCGAGCAGCAAGGGAGGGGCCGATGACCTTCTTCCAGCTCATGCGGCGCAATGCCTGGCGCAAGCGGCTGCGGGCCATTTTGCTGATGTTTTCGGTCGGCGTCGCCTTCCTGATCTACGGCCTGACGGCGAGTTTCGTCAGCGGCAGCCAGGGGGCGGCCGGCGCCAGCGACGACCTGCTCGGCGTGTTCAACAGATCGGGCCGGGGGCTGCCGCTGCCGCTTGCCTATCTCCATCGGATCGCGGCGGAGGGCGATGTCGCGGCCGTCGCCTATACCGCGCGCATGCGGGGCTTCGTCGAGGTCGAGAAGAATGTCGTGGCCATCAGCGCGGTCGATCCGCGGGCGATTGCCGCCGCCAACGGTGCCGAAATCGGGCTGACGCCTGATCTGATCGCGGCGCTGGAAGAGGGGGGCGACCGGGTGCTCGTCGGCAGGGTGTTGGCTGAGGCGCAGGGCTGGTCGATCGGCCAGCGCATCGGCGTCACCAGCCAGATCATGAAGGCCGACGGTAATCGGAACTGGAGTTTCACCATATCGGGCATCTTCGATGGTGCCGATGCCAGCACCGACACCTATTTCATGCTGGCCCGCTACGACATGGTCAATGCGGCCCGCGCGCGGGACAAGGATACGGTCGACGCCTTCGTGGTGCGCCCGCGCGAGGGAGTATCATCCGGCGTGCTGGCGGCGCGCATCGACGCGCTGTTTGCCAATTCGGCGACGCAGACCAGGACGCAATCGGAAAAGCAGTTCCTCGAAGCGTTTCTCCGGCAGTTCGCCGATGTCGGCCTGATCGTCAGCCTCGTCGTCGGCGCCGCCTTCGTGACGATCCTGATGATATCGGTCAACACCATGCTCTTCGCCATCAGCGAGCGCCGCTTCGAGATCGGCGTGATGAAGGTGCTGGGCTTTTCCCGCGGGCGGATCGTGGCGCTCATTCTCGGCGAGACGCTGTTTATCTTTGCCGTCGGCGGGGCGGGCGGGCTCATTCTGGCAAAGCTCGCAACGCTGGTGATCGGGCCGGAATTCGGCCTCGTCTTCAGCCGTGAGGTGCTGCTGAAGTCCGCCGCGATCATTGCGGGGCTTGGCTTGCTGACCGGCCTGCTCCCCGCCGCCAACGCCATGCGGCTGCCCATCGTCAACGCCTTCAGAACGAGATAAACCAATGTCATCAGCGCTCAAGCAGACCTTTCTCATGATCAGAGGCAATCTCGGCAGCCTGCCCAGGCGGCTGTGGATATCGCTGTCGGTGGTGCTGTCGGTCGCCCTCGTAGTAGCAGTGCTGTCGGGCTTTCTGGCGATGGCGCGCGGCTTCGAGGCCGCCCTTGCCGGGGCCGGCTCGCCCGATATCGCCGTCATCCTCGGCGGCGGCACCAACCAGGAAAGCGGCTCGGACGTGCCGGCCGATGCGATCCGCAGCCTTGCCGCCATGAGCGGCGATATGGGGATTGCTCGCAACCCCGGGAATGCGCGCAACAGTGCGGGCGGGCTTTCGCTGTCGCGCGAGACGGTCGTTCCGATCGATATCAGGGGAAGCGACGGCGGCGAGCAGACGCTGTCGCTCAGGGGCATGGATGCGGGAGGGCCTGGCCTGCGCGAGCGCGCCCGGCTTTCTCAAGGCCGGCTGTTTTCGCCAGGCGCACGCGAGCTCGTCGTCGGCGCCCGCATCGCCGAGATGTTTTCCGGCTTTGCCGTGGGTGAGAAGGTGCGGCTCGGCGCGGTCGACTGGACGGTCGCCGGCCATTTCAGTTCCGGCGGCAGCGCCTTCGAGTCCGAGATCTGGGCCGATCTCGAAGCGGTGCAATCGGCCTTCGACCGGCAAGGGCAGGTGCAGAGCCTGCGGGTGCGGCTCGATGGCGCCGGCGGGATGGCGGCATTGCGTGGGCGGCTTTCGGGTCTTTCCGGTCCGGCGCTCGCTGCCGTTTCCGAGGCCGATCTTTATGCGGCGCAGGCTGCGCGTACCGAGAGTCTGATCCGCCTGTTCGGCTGGCCGATCGCGCTCTTGATGGCGGTGGGTGCCACGGCAGGCGCGCTGAATACGATGATGAGCTCGGTTTCCGACCGCGCCGTCGAAATGGCCACGCTGCGACTCTTAGGCTTTTCCCGCCTGCCGGCCTTTGCCGCGACCTGGATGGAGGCGATGCTCTTGTCGGCGGCGGGGGCGGTCGTCGGCGTGATGGGCTCGCGGCTCGCTTTCGATGGCTGGCAGGCGAGCACGATGGGCGCCAACAATACGAAGATGGCCTTTCAGCTCGAGGTGACGCCTGATGTGATTATAACCGCCGGGCTGTTGGGGCTGGCGGTCGGGCTGATCGGCGGCGCTTTGCCGGCGCTGGCGGCGACGCGGCAGCCGTTGGGGGCGGCGTTGCGGGCGAGGGGGTGAAATCGCCTCGTGATTATCACCCGCCCTCTTGGTTCGAGACGGCCCTTCGTTCGTCACAGCAATCGATTCACTGGATCGATTGCTCCGCTTCGCGGATCGCTTCTCACCCTCACCATGAGGGCTGATCGGTGTGCCATGCCGCTGTGAGATGAGCGCAAGCAAAGGGCAGAATCACCTGCCGCACAGCCTGAAGATGAGGTGCGTTCCTCCCAGCTTCCTCGATTTATTCGCCTCGAAGTCGCTGTTTCTCGGCCGAAGTTGAAACTTTCGAGCCTCCGACCGGCGCCCGCTGTGGAAGACGGCCCAAGAACCGGCCGCTGCCCCATTGACAACATTTTGTCGCCTTTCTTGCCGTGGACGGTTGCTCCCGCCGCGTCCGATCGGCCGATCCCGGTCGATCTTCACGGCGACATAGCGATCCGACGAACAGGGCAACATTGGCGATATGACAATCTACTATGTGAACTCAGCGACTGGCTCCGACCGCAACAACGGAACCGGCCAGAACTCGGCTTTTGCGACTTTGTCCAAAGTGGAATCACTTAAGCTGAAACCGGGCGACAGCGTGCTTCTTGCCAAGGGAAGCGTGTTCAACGAGCAGTTTGATATCAAATATTCCGGCACCGAAAGCGCGCCGATCAAGATCGGCAGTTACGGGACGGGGACAGCGCCCGTCATTCACAGCGGCGGCGACGGCATTCACAGTCTTTATGCCTCGAACATCGTCATCGAGAACCTCAAAATATCGAATACCGGGACCGCCGGCATTTATGGCGGCAGCGTCACGAACTGGACGGTCCGCAATGTCGAGATCACCAAGACGGGAATGTCGGAAAATGCCGGCGCCGTCACCTTCCGCAGCAGCACGAACATCACGGTCGAAGACAGCAAGATAACCGGGGTCAAGGGCGACGGCTTCTGGATCGAGAAGGTTGCCGGTGTCAAGCTTCTCGACAACACCGTCACCAGCGCGAACGGCTCGACCGCCGATGCCGTGCAGGTAAACGACAGCAGCAATATACTGATCAAGGGCAACCATCTCGACCAGACCAACGCCGATAGCCCCAAGGGCGTGATCGCGCTGGTGCGGGCCACCAATGCCGTGGTCGAGGACAATGTGCTCACCGGCGGCGGCTTCGGTATCAGCGCGCCGGCCGGCAAGAACGTCGCTATCCGCGACAACGACATATCCGGATTTCACGGTTACAGCTGGTCCTTCGCCGTCGGCCTCGGCGATCAGGGCAATGCGCGGGACTATGATATTTCAGGCAACCACATTCACGACGGCGCATGGGGTGTTGCCATCAGCGACGCCAGCGGCACCAGCTATAGCCGCACGAATATCAAGATCCACGACAATGTCTTCGACGACCTCTCGCAGGCGGCGCTGAAGGTCGATAGGCCGGCTTCCGGCTCCTTCACCAACAATACGATCGAGACCGGCACCAAGGCCACCGCCATATCGCCTTCCATCGTCGACGCGCACACCTTCACCGTCAGCAACAACCATACGGTCGCCAATGTCGAGACGGCACTGGCGAGCCCGGTTGCGAAGACTGCCGGAGTCACGGAGGCGTCCGCGGATCCGGCTGTTGTCGCCGTCCATGACAATTTGAAGATCTTCACCGATACGGGCGAGGCCCATCGCGGCAATCTTCTCGAAAACGACAGCTCCGATAATGGAACCCTGGCGCTGCGCCGCTTCGGGGATGAAAGCGTCGGCAAGCACGGCCTGACGCTCGCCGGAGAGTACGGTGACATCCACGTGGACCGGGAAGGCAACTATGCCTACACGCTCGATGAAACGAAGCTCCCTGACCATGGCGGACATGTGAGCGAGACCTTCAGCTACGGGGTCAACGATGGAACCTCGCAGCATAGTGATGGGGATACGCTGACAGTCTACATCCATCTGGATGGCCTGCTGAGGTGAGAGTGCGGGCTGCAATTGACACAAAGAGAAATCCCGGAAAAATTCCGGGATTTCATGGGCCGCCGTCAGCCCCCGTCCGGAGCGCAGACGCGTTTTTTCAAGCTCAACCGTAAGTTTTCGCTGGCCGCTTCATTGCTGCGGGATTGGATTCAGGCAGCGACCGAATGAGCACAACCTTCACCGCAGCTGCAACCCGATCGCGCATTGGCGGAGTACCGCCTTCCAGGGCGCGCACCTCGTCCTTGCCCGCGGAACGTTGCAGTGTCTCATGATGAACCGCCGCTGCATTCAAATGCACCGGAAAGCCTGCAAAAGCGTGTTCATTGTCATCTCAGGTGACCATTGGTCGCGGTCTGCGATACGGTTCGTTCACCTTTCGATCGTTGTTCTGTAGATTGTTTTCGTATAAGTTGTAGTCTCTAATATACCGCCACCGCCAGGCGTTTCTCGGGAGCAAGGCAGGCCCATAGGGTCTGTCAACCGCCGTGAAGGCAATACCGAAGGCCCTCTTGATGGCCTTTAACCCCGACCGCATCCGATCCACGCGTTGCAGCCGCTCCAGACGGCTGCGCGGCAATTCGAGAACAAGGCGATATGGCAATCTATTATGTGAATCCTGCGATAGGCTCCAACGGCAACAATGGAACGAGCGAAGACACGCCGTTTGCATCCTTCTGGGCGGTGGAAAACTTGAAGCTGCAGCCCGGCGACAGCGTGCTGCTCGCCGCCGGAAGCGTGTTCAACGACCAGCTCGACCTGAAATATTCCGGCACCGCCAGCGCCCCGATCACCATCGGCAGCTATGGGGTCGGCGATGCGCCTGTTATCCATAGCCCCGGCGACGGCATTCACAGCCTCTATGCATCGAACATCGTCATTGAGAACCTCAAGATCTCGGACACGGCGGGCGCGGCCATCTATGGCGGCTATGTTTCGAACTGGACCGTCCGCAATGTAGAGGTGGAAAATACCGGCAGTTCCACCAAGTCCGGCTCCGTCACCTTCAGGACCGGTTCGAACATCACCATCGAAAACAGCACGATCACGGGCGTCAACGGCGACGGCGTCTGGATCGAAAAGGTCAACGGTGTCAATTTTCTCAACAACACCGTCACCAACGCCCACGGCACCGCGGCAGATGCCGTGCAGATGAACGACAGCAGCAATATCGTCATCAGCGGCAATTACCTCGACCAGACGGGCGCCGCGACGCCGAAGGGCGTCATTACGCTCGTCCGGCCGGTGAATGCCGTGGTCGAGGATAATACGCTGATTGGTGGCGGCTTCGGGGTCAGCGCCCAAGCGGGTACGAATATCGCCATCCACGACAATGATATTTCGGGCTATGGCGGTTACAGCTGGTCCTACGCCATCGGTCTCGGCGACCAGGGCAATACGCGCGACTACGATATATCAGGCAACTATATCCATGACGGCGTATGGGGCGTGGCGGTCAGCTCTGCCGGCACGACCAGTTACGTTCGCGAGGGTATCGAGATCTACGGCAACGTCTTCGACGACCTGTCGCAGGCGGCGCTGAAGGTCGACAGACCGGCATCGGGCTCTTTTCATGATAATGTCATCGCCAGCGATGTTACGCCCTACAGCATATCGCCGGCCATCATCGCCGCGAACACCTTTCCCGTCAGCAACAATACGACGCTCGATGAGGCCCAGCTTGCGATCCTTGATAGCCACGTTGCGGGAGATACTACGCATGCGGACGCGACCCCGACGATCGTCGCAACGCATGACAGCCTGAAAATCTCAGCCGAAACGGACGGCGCCCATCACGGCAATCTCCTCGAAAACGACAGCTCGGCCAATGGGATCCTGCTCCTTCGCCGCTTCGACGGCGAATTGGTCAACAAGAACGGTCTGACGCTGACCGGCCAATACGGCACCATCCATGTCGACGATCACGGCGACTATAGCTACACGATCGACGCGACGAAGCTCGCCGGGCTTAGCGGTGAGGTGAGCGAGACCTTCCAGTATAAGATCTCCGATGGGGCCGCGCATCATTTCGACACGGATACGCTGAGCATCTCCATCCATGTGGATGACGTGCTGACCTGAACAGGGATGCCGGCAGCAAACGGCGCCTCGCCCGGTTCGAGGCGCGGCGGTGGAGAGCACATGTCTCACCGGTCGTCGAACAGGATCCTGGTGACGTCGATTTCGATTTCGGCGCAGATGATCTCGTATTCGGTGATGATCGCTGGATCGGCCGACATATCCCTACGCATGCGATCTAGGGCGGCGCAGGCCTCGCCATAGGCTGCGCACAGTTCGTAAAGATGGGGCCGCCTCGCCGCGGTCACCCTGATCGTTGCCCGCGTCGCGGGCAGCCGCATCATCAGCCTGGCCAGCCCCTGTTCGGCGGCCTGCCGGGGAATGTGTGCTCGGCCTTCTCTCCTGACCATGCCATCAACCCTCGCCTTCGTTCTCCTGTCCTGAGGGTTAGTACGCACGAATACTGCATCTGGTTTCATGCCGGATGCAGGATTGATGCGACTGCCACGCGTCTTCCGCTGCGCTTGGCATGGCGACACGGAAGGCCGCAGCCGGCGATTGTCGGCTTTCTCAGCCGCTATCGGCTCAGGAAGAGAGGCCGATGGTGATGGTGGCGGACAGCACGCCGCCGTCGAGTTTCTCGAAATCGAATATGTGATCGGCGGCGTCCTCGGGGAAGATGCCGTCCTCGTCATTGCGGATATCGCGGGCAGGGCGCCCGAGATAATCGGGATGCTCGCCATAGATGATGTCGCTCAGCGTATCGTCGAAATAGATCTGCCTGACGAGAAGCTCCTTGCCGTCGAACAGGATGCGACAGTGAACATGCGGCGTGCGGCCCTTGTACCATCCGGGATAGGCCGTCAGGAAGCTCGCCTGGCCGTTCCCGTCAGTCAACTGGCGGCCGCGGAAGGCGAGCCCGCTGATCGCCTCGGCATCGCCGAGTGTACACATCTCCGCAGCCTCGCGGCCGGAATAGACGCCACGGCGATCGGTATGCCAGATTTCGATATCGGCGTTTTCGACCGGCCGGCAATCGGCTGCATGAACGATCCTAACGGCCAGCCGCAAGGGCAGTCCGGCCTTTCCTTCCGAGACGTCCTGACGGACGGGAATATTATTCACGTGGCAGGGACCAAGGGTCTGGACGAGGGGCGCGACGCAATTCGGATGGGTGCGGAAGAGCGGCGCGGGCAGTTTTTCCAAGGCGATCGACTTTGTGCCGCCGCTCAGGAAATCCGTTCCCTTCCAGTCGAATGCCCTGGCGGCGACGGTGATATGCCGCCGTGGCCAGATCGCCACCGCAGCCACGGAGGAAGCGACAATGGCCGCGCCCCCAAGCACGAGGGTCCGCCTCTTCATATATCTTCCTCCTTTGCCTCAAGACGCCGGTGTAAGGAGGATGCCCAGCAAACTCCAATTAAATCCAGGCAATGTCGACGGCAACGCGATGTCTGGCATCAAATGCCTGCCGAGACAGTAGGCTGCGGTCCCGAGCGGCATTCCACGCGGCGCATTGACGAGAAAGCGTATTCTGCCGATGCTAGCACATGGACGGTTTCTAAGGCGTCCACCGGGTTCGTCGCGAATATACAGGGTAACGCTTTGAATTATTGTATAATTCTTTGAATCGACTCCAGATTTGAATTATGCAGCAGGCATCCGACATCCGTTGCTGAGCGGGGGCAGAGGCAGATGGAACCAACCCACTTATTCGAGCTTGTCATCGCGATGTTTCTCGCGATCATCGCGCTGCATTATGCCGCCCACAGGCTTGGATTGCCGCCGTCCGTCGCGCTGCTGACCGGTGGCTCCTTGCTGGCCTTTGTGCCGGGGCTGCCGGCGATATCGGTCGATCCCGGGCTGGTGCTGGTCATCTTCCTGCCGCCGCTGTTGATGGACGGCGCCTGGTCGATCGCGCTGGCGCGGCTGCGGCGTCATATGATCGGCATCGCCTCGCTCGCCGTCGGCGCGGTGCTCTTCACCTGTGCCGTCGTCGCGGTTGTGGCCCATTTCCTCTTTCCCTCACTTCCCTGGGCGGCCTGCGCGGCACTTGGCGCCATCGTTGCGCCGCCGGACGCGGTTTCGGCCCGCGCCGTGCTGGAGCGCGTCAGGCTGCCGCGGCGGCTACAGATTTTGCTGGAAGGCGAGAGCCTGCTCAACGATGCGAGCGGCCTGGTTCTCTTCCGTTTTGCCGTTGCCGCCGCCGCAACGGGAGCGTTCAGCGCGGGGGAGGCCGTTGGCAGCTTCTTCGTGCTGGCGCTCGGCGGCGCCATCGTCGGCATCGTGGTCGGAGCGGCATGGGTCAAACTCATCCGGCATCTCGGCGACGACTATCTCATCATCGCAGCCACCGTGCTGCTCGGCTGGATTTCCTATCTGCTCGGCGAGCTGCTGCATGTTTCCGGCGTCATCGCCACCGTTACCACCGGCTTGATCGCCTCCTGGCACCAGCACACCGTATTTTCAGCGGCAACGCGCATGCGCGGCACATCGTTCTGGACGGTGATGATCTTCCTGATGGAGGCTGCGGTCTTCACCTTGATCGGGCTGTCGCTCCGGGATGTCGTCGAACGCGGTGGCGGCTTGACCACCGTGATCGCGACGCTGGGACTGCCGATGCTGGCGATCCTCATCACGCTGGTGGTTGCGCGTTTTGCCTGGGTCTTCGCCTCCGACTCCGTCATCAGGTTCTGTGCTGCCCTGGGGTTCACCCGCGCCCAACCGCTCGGTGTGGGTGGTGCGACCGTGCTCAGCTGGGCGGGCGTGCGCGGCGTGGTCACGCTCGCCCTGGCGCTGAGCCTGCCTGAGGGATTTGCGGGCCGTGACTTCATCCTCGCCACCGCATTTGCCGTCATTCTCGGAACCGTGCTCGTGCAGGGCACGACATTGGGGCGGGTGATTGCCTGGGCGCGGCTGGCGCCGGAGACGGAAAGAGCGCGCCTGACCATGAGCCAGGCCGAAGCCGCCATGGCGCAGGCGCAGTTCGGGACCGTCCAAAACCTGGCATATGACGCAGAGGGGAAACTCATCCATCCGCAATTGCTGGAGCGTTACCAGCGCCGGGCTACGTCGATCGTCGACTATGCCGAGAGAACCGAGCACTACATACCGGTGCTGCATGCGCATTTCGACGTCGTTCTCGAAGCGGTTGCAACGGGACGCCGGGAACTCATCCGCCTCCACCGCGCCGGCGAGATCGATGACGAGACGTTGCGGGAGCTGGAACGGGATCTCGATCTCGAGGAACTGAGCGCGATCTCGGCCAAGGCCTGAGGGGCACCGTCATCATGCTCTAGAGCATTTCCGTTTTTCTTCGAATCACGAAAATGCTCTATCTCTTTGTTTTCACGCAATTCCCGGCAAAAGCGTTTCACGCTTTGCCTGGCAAAACCGCTGCACACTTTTGCTGGAATTGCTCTAAATGGCGATCTGCTCGCCGAGTTCGACGACGCGGTTGGACGGCAGGTTGAAATAGTCGGAAGGATCGATGGCCAAGCCCTCCAGCGCCATGAATATGCGCTCCTGCCAGGCGGGCAGCCCGGTGTTCGGCGTCCTGACGAGGTTCCGGCGGCCGAGATAGAAGGAGGTCCTCATGATCTCGAACTTGAAGCCGCCCTCACGACAGAGAGCCAATGCCCTGGTGACATCAGGGTCGTCCATGAAGCCGAAGGTGATGTCCAGACGGACGAAACGCGGCGACAGCTGGCTGATCTTGATGCGGCGGCTGTCGGGAACATAAGGTTCGTCTTCGGTCCACACGGTCAGGATGACGTTCTGTTCGTGGAGCACGTGGTTGTGCTTGAGATTGTGGAGCAGAACATTCGGCGTGCGATCCGGGACGCTGGTCAGGAAGACTGCCGTTCCCGGAACGGTGACCGGCGAATGGTCCGATTTTCGCTCGATCGACCGGATGAAGGACTCGAGCGGGATCTCGTTGTTGGCCCGCAGTCTCTTCAGATAGGCTTGGCCTCGGGTCCATGTCCACATGAGGATCATGATCGCCAGCGCAAGAGCGACCGGGACCCAGCCGCCATCGTAGATCTTCAGCAGATTGGCCGCCAGGAACATGACTTCGATGGTGAAGAGCGGCAGTAGCCAGGCGGCGGCGAGCACGAGGGAGTAGCCCCAGACGACCCGAAGGAACTGGAAGACCAGCATGGTCGAGATGACCATGGTTCCCGTCACCGAGATGCCGTAGGCCGTCGCCAGAGACTCGGAGTCGCCGAAGGAAAAGATCAGCATCAAGACGCCGACCAGCAGGAGAAGATTGACGGCCGGCACGTAGATCTGGCCGGTGTTCGTTTCCGACGTGAACTTGATCCTGAGCCGCGGCAGGAAGCCGAGGTGAACCGCCGAGCGGGACAGCGAAAATGCGCCTGTTATCACCGCCTGGCTGGCGATGATCGTTGCCATCGTCGCCAGAAGAACCATCGGCGGCAAGGCCCAGTCGGGATACATCAGGAAGAAAGGATTGCCGGCCGTTTCGGGATGAGCGAGAACGAGCGCCCCTTGTCCAAGGTAGTTCAACAACAGTGCCGGAAAGACGAGCACGAACCATGCCATCTGGATCGGGCGGCGGCCGAAATGCCCGAGGTCGGCATAGAGCGCTTCGGCGCCCGTCACTGTCAGAAAGACGGCGCCGAGCACGATGAGGCCGACGCTGCCGGCATGGGTTAGGAACAGGAGTGCATTGACCGGATTGAGCGCGGCCAGAATTCTCCAGTCGTCGCCGATATGGATCAGGCCGCCCGCTGCCATGGCCAGGAACCACAACACCGTGATCGGACCGAAAAACGTCGAAACAGCAGCAGTTCCCCTCGACTGGACTGCAAAGAGAACGATCATGATCCCCGCCGACGCAAGTGGGACGTATTCGGCAAAGGCGGGTGTGACCAATTTCAAGCCTTCGAGCGCCGACATGACGGACAGGGCAGGCGTAATCATCGCATCGCCGATGAAGAGGGCTGCGCCGATCAGGCCGGCGAAGAAGAGCACCGGCACATTTCGCCCCATCTTCTTCATCAGGAGGGCGAGGAGTGAAAGCGCGCCGCCTTCGCCGTCATTGTCTGCCCGCAGCAGGAACAGCACATATTTGAAGGTCACGATGATCGTCAGAGTCCAGACCATCAGCGAAATGAGACCGATGACTTCGGCCTCGTGTACGCCATCGGCGGCAAAGGGCCTCAGTGCCTCGCGAAACGCATAGAGCGGGCTGGTGCCGATATCGCCATAGACCACGCCGACCGCGCCGACGACCAGTCCGATAAAGCCCTTTCGGTCGGCACCTTCACCCGTATTGTCTCTATGCGTCGACGCCATGGTTCCCCGCTTATGCCCCTTGCCTATGAACACAAACATATGCCGCATTGCAGAACGGCAAGTAAATTGATGCGGGTGTGAATTTTTTGTGGGGCGGAGCGGCGTGGGGAGGGGCGGGTGTATTGATCGTCGGCGGAGGTTTGCGGATGAACGGCGCCAGCGTAAACGGCGAGGCAACGCAGCTTGGTACGCCGACGTCCAGGATGGCGTCATCCGGCTGTCCGTCGGCAAGAAGCGCACGTTCTCCTTCAATCAGCGGCGTCATCATCATGATGACAGGGGCTGTCAGCAATGGTGGTCGACAATGCGGAACCGCGGGTTTCCGAGCCAGTCGCCATTTCGTCGGAATGTCCAGCTATCCCACGGGGGATAGTTGAGCTTAATCCCGCCAATCGGAGCAGAGTCCCCCGAGATGAAGCCGCACCATCGTATTTTCTTCATTCAGTTCGCCGTGGCCCTTTCCGTAGGTGCGTTTCTCTCACGGTTGCCTGACCTCCAGCTCAAGTTTAGCCTGACCGAAGGAGGGCTGGGTCTTTTGCTCGCCATCATGTCCCTCGGGGTTCTCTGCGGCTTGACGTTCGCGGCGAGGTTTACCGAGAGGCTTGGCGCGCGCGCAACGGCTTTCGTCACCGTCTTTGGTGCGGCGTTGTTTTATGCGCTGATCCCCTGGATGCCTTCAGTTCCCCTGGCGATGCCATTGTTCTTTATTTCAGGCGTTTTCGCCGGGGCATTCGAAATCAACGCCAATATCGAAACCGATCGCCATGAGGCGCTGCTCGGCTACCGCATCATGAGCCGGGCTCACGGCATGTGGAGCCTCGGCTTCTGCATCACCGCCCTCGTTGCCGCTGGCATGCGGCAGGCCGCCGTCTCCATCGAACTGCATAGTTTTATCGTCCTCGTGACGGTCTTGATTGCGGGATCGATCGTTTTCTCCGGGATCGAGAATGCGCCCCGGCGGCATGACGCTCACCCCGGCGATGCTCCGCTCGTCGCTTTTCCGACGATCGGGCTGCTGCCCCTTTGCCTCATCGGCGCAGCTCCGCTTCTCGCCGAAGGCGCGAGCGTCGATTGGTCGGCGATCTATATGCGCGACGTATTCGCGGCCGAGCCATTCATCGGCGGGCTCAGCGTGGCCATTTTCTCCGCGTTCATCGCCATCGGACGGTTGGCTATGGACCCTGTCATCGACCGCTTCAATCCGCGCCCGGTCACAATGACTCTCCTCGGGATCGCGGCCATCGGTCTTGTCATGGTTGCGATGGCGGCACACCCTGTTGTCGCGCTCGCAGGCTTTGGCCTGACAGGGATCGGCTGCTCTTCGGTCTATCCGCTTGCCATCTCGGCAGCGGCCCGGCGCACGGATCGACCCGTATCGGTCAGCGTTGCAGCGCTCGGGCAAACGACGTTCCTGGTGTTTTTCGCCGGGCCGCCGCTGCTCGGTTTCGTCGCCGAACACTTCGGTATCCGCTTTTCCTACTGGGTTGTCGTCCCGGTCATCGCCGCCGCACTCCTGGTCACCAGGGCGCTTGCCGCTGCTTCTGCCCCGGTCACCGGCCAGCCCGAACCGGCGCAGCCACACGGTTGACGCGCCGCGGCGTCCTCAAGTCCTTCAGGTCTGCAACCGGCAGGGGTGACCACCGGCTTTCGCTGGTGAATGGAGGGAGCAATGTATTTCCCACCATCTCTAAGTATTACTAACAGCCGTTGTAACTATAGCTCATATAGGTGAGGGCGTGGGTCTCGCACTGTCTTCAATTCTTGGCGAATAGTCTTGCCGCTCAAGCACTTGCGGGCATGGTCAATCATTCTCTGAATGAACTTGGTTTGGGTAGCGACACTCAAGTCCTTCGGCCCGGAAGGCAAGGGTTCCATGGGTTTTCGATGGTCTCGTCAGGCCGAAAAAAGAGGCTTGTCGGCTACCGGCTGCGCCTTTGTTCAGACATGCTTTCGCCGTCAAAATGCCAGTATTAGTTGTTTCTAAATCACGCCATAATTCGCATCTACGTTGCCGCGCCTGTTTTATTCTTCGCCACATTTCGGAATTTCAACATTATACAAACAATGGTGGGTAACTATGAAGGTTATTCTCGTCATCGTCCTCACGGCACTTGCCGTGCCCTGTGAGGCGGACATGCTGGGCACGGCATCCAGGTATAAAAGCATGCACGAACGTTCGATCTCCTTCCTCAGCATCAATCCGCGCAGAGTATCGTGGTGCGGGGCGTTCCTGGCCTTTGTCGCCAAGCGATCGTTCCGGCAGCCGCCGCCCAACCCCAACATGGCGGCGTCCTGGAGGAAATTCGGCAAGCCGGTGTTCTTCCGCGCCGCCAGGCGAGGGGATGTCGTGGTGATCCGCACCGGCCGGCGCTTTCATGTCAGCCTGTTCGATCACATCGACCAGCGCCGGCAATATGTCTATCTGTTCGGCGGCAACCAATCCAACCGGGTTCAACTGTCGCGTTATCGTGCCAGTTCGGTGGTCGCCGTGCGACGATGAAGCCGGTCAAACCTCGACGGCGGTGGGAAACAGGCCCTATGCCTTGCGTGCCCTGATATGCAGGAAGATCGGCGCAATGCGGGTGTCGGCGACGATTGGTTCGGCCAGCGCCACCTCGACTGAAGCCCTCGGCTCGCCGAAGGCCTCGATCGCAAGCCCCGCTTCGACGATCATCGACACCCAGGTCGACAGCGTGCGGTGAAAGCGCGGGATGGCAAACGGCGTTAGCGTCGCGCGTTCGGCCTCAGGGATGGAGGAAAAGATCCAGCGCTCGATGCGGCCGTCGCTCTCGTCGAAATAATCGGCGATCTCGACCGCGACGCGCTCGCCCGCCTCGTTGCGGATATTGCGCCGCGTCGGCGGCATGAAGCAGGGATGCAGGATCGAAAACTGCAGGAAGCCGCCGGGTTTCAGGATGCGGTGGATGCCCTTCAGCACCTCGCGCTGGTCGGCCATGTCCATCATCGACATGAAGGCGGTGACGAAATCGAAACTCGCCTCGGGGAAATCGATACTCTGGCCGTCGCCGAGCACGTAATTTATGCCGAGCGGCGCTTCTGCCTCGCTCTCGCGGGCATAGCGAATGAAGGTCGGCGCAATGTCGAGGCCGGTCATGCGGGCACCGAGACGGGCGACGGTGCGGGTATTTGAGCCCTCGCCACAGCCAAGGTCGAGCCCGGTAAGGCCTGCCACTGGCGGCAGAATCTCGAGGAAGGCCGGCGTGTTCAGCGCGTCACGATATCTGTCGTAGCCGGCGCGGCTATAAATCGTCCAGGTCTCGGCATTGCTCTCCCAATGGGCGGCGACATCGTTGGCGTTCATGGCTCTGCTCCTTGCTCGATCGGGACGGGCAGGGAGCTATAGGCGGAGCGGGTGACAATGGGAAGACGGGCGAGCGTCCGCATCGTCCTTCGAGGCCGCTGCGGGACGCCCCAGGATGAGGCTCTCTTGGGCGTTCTCTCTTGGGCGTTGGCGCACCAAGCGGCGCCCGCAGCGCTGCTTCTTGCATCCACGCTCACTCCACGAGGTGGCCGTCCTTGTGCTCGTCGAACCCAAGCGCCTCACGTGCTGCCATGGATCCAATTAACGACATCAGCCCTAGCTGACACTCTTGAACGCGGCAATGATGCTGTGTGCGGCGAGTTGCGCCTGATCGGATGTCGTTTGGAAATTGGTGACGGAAAGGCGCAGCACGTCGCGGCCGCGCCATTTGGCGCCGCCGGCAAAGATCATGCCGTCCGCCTGGATCTTCTCGATCGTCTTTCGGGTCAGGGCGTCGCCGTCTTCGGCGGGCAGGTCGGCGCCGAAGCGGATGACGAGCTGGTTCAGCGTCACCTCGTTCAGAATGGCGATGCCGGGCTCGCGGGCGAGCAGATCGGCCACCTCGTGCGCCGAGGCGCAGCACTGATCGATGAGGGCGGCCACACCTTCGCGGCCGAGATGTTTCAGCATCGCCCAGGTGGCAAAGCCGCGCGCCCTTCTCGAAAGCTCCGGCACGTAATGGGACGGATCGCGTTCGCCTTCGCCGGCGAGCGGCAGATAGCTTGCGGCAATCGTCATGGCGCGGCGATGAGCGAGCTCGTCGCGGACGATCGCATAGCCGCAATCATAGGGCGTCTGCAGCCATTTGTGGCCGTCGGTGGCCCAGCTGTCGGCCGCTTCGATGCCACGGCTGAGATGGCTGGTCTTCCCCGATGCCTGCGCCCAGAGGCCGAAGGCACTGTCGACATGCACCCAGGCACGCTTCGCCTTCAACAGCGGGATGATGGCGGCGAAATCGTCGAAGGCGCCGGTATTGATCTGCCCCGCCTGGAGAATGGCGATGACGGGACCAGAGACCGTATCGAGCGTGCCCAGCAGCGCGGCCGGGTCTATCCGCCCCACCGGATCGGTGCGCAGACGCCGCACGCGATCGTGCCCGAGGCCCAGGAATTGCAGCGCGGAGAACACCGTCGTGTGGGCGTCGTCGCCGATCAGCACGGTGATCTCGGGCGCCCCGAACAGGCCGTTGGCATCGGCATCCCAGCCCACTTGGCGCAGCACCTCGCCACGCGCGGCGGCAATGCAGGTGAAGTTCGCCACCGTCGCGCCCGTCACGAAGCCGACCGAGCTTTCGGCCGGCAGCTTCAGGAGATCAAGCAGCCATCTCGCCGCGACAGTCTCGACGGCGGCCGCGGCCGGAGCGGCGGTATGGTTTCCGGCATTCTGGCCCCAGGCGCTGGTGAGGAAATCGGCGGCGACGCCGACCGGATGGGAGCCGCCGATGACCCAGCCGAAAAAACGCGGGCCTGTCGTTGCATGCAACCCCGGTTCGGCGTCATTCGCCAGCTGCTTGATGACGTCAAGCATATCGGAACCGGCGGCCGGCAGCGGCTCGTCGAAACAGGCAAGCGAGGTTGCGTAGTCGTGCGTGGGTACATGGCGGCGAGGTGCTGCCTGCCTGAACCCCGCCGCAAGCCGGGCGGCTTCCTGAAACAGAGATGCAATTGCCGACATCGGATCCCCCTTGCCGCCGCCGATCCCGCAGGGCCTGCCCCCTCGAAGCTGGCTGTCGACGATATGCAATCTAGCCGATATAGCCGGCGCTGTCTTGGCCGAGCCTCCCGCCAATGGGGCAGCCTGGAATAAGCCCCCGCGCCAGCGCACGGCGAGGCGTCGCGGAACTCGCCGGGTTTCGAATTCCAGGCGCGATACTGGAGGATCTCGTGACCGCGGCAGCCGCCATCGGGCGTCTCGCCTTTGCCGGGATACTTAAGATAAATCGAGCAATGCGGGAGTTGTTTCCTAATTCTCTCCAATAACAACTTGTAATCTGCCGTCAATTTCTAAAAATACTAACATTTGTCTAAAATCTATTGCATTTTATCTAAGTATCGTTCAATAATTTGGAAATATCATTCGCGCCGCTGTCGAGGCCGCTATGTCAATCAGCGAGGGATATGCACTGAAGTATTTCGTTCTCTACGCGCTGGTGTGCTCTGTGGTCGGGATAGTTCTTCTCGTCTTCATCCATCAGGTTACACCCTTCAAAATGGACGGACCGAACGATCAAGCGACCGATTGGTCAGCCGATAAATCGGCGACCGGGTCTCCCGATGAAACCGCGACGGGGTCAACCGATCAGCCGGATAATCTGGTCGTGCGCTCGACGCGCGAACCGAGTGAGCGAACGGGTGCTCAGCCGCCCGATCAATGGAACCTTCGGCCAACGAACCAACCGGCCCAGCCCTCCGATCAACCGGGCGTCCGCAAGGGCGGCCGGGTGGGAACTCCGGCTCAGTAGTTGCAAGCGGAGCACCCGCCTCGTCCTTCGAGGCCCCTGCGAGGCGCCTCAGGATGAGGCTCTCTTGGCGCTGGCGCGAGCCGGTGGCGTAATCGTCGCCCGGAGCAAACCGCGGCAATCCACCGCCTGTTATTGAAGCGCGGTATCTTCCAACGTCCCTCATCCTGAGGCGCGTAGCCCATCGGGCAGAGCCCGAAGGGCACGCCGCAGCGCTGCTTCTTGCATCGGCCGAAGCTCTCTGCAATGACGATAACTGAGATATCCCACGAGGTCCCCGATGGATGCAGGCGGCGCGACGATCAGGCTTATCCAGGTAGATGAAGTGGAGGTTTTCCGGCGTATCCGTCTGGAAGCGCTGCGCGCCGAGCCTTCCTCTTTTGCGAGCCGCTACGAAGATTGGGAGGTCTTGCCCGACGAGGAGTGGGCCAATCGTCTGAACGAGCCGGTTTTCATCGCGTTCCAGGACGGCGCCCCGGTCGGCATCATGGGACTGTTTCGGCAGCGGCCGAGCAAGATGGTCCATCGCGCCACGATCGTCATGGTCTATGTCCGTGCCAACCTGCGTGGAACGGGACTTGCCGGGAAGCTGCTGGAGGTGGTTTCCGACCACGCACGCGGTATCGGCGTCCGGCAGCTGGAACTCTTCGTCAGCGCGGAGAACCCGGCGGCGATACGGTTCTATCAGCGGCAGGGCTTTGCCGAGATCGGCCGAATCCCGGGTGGGGTTTTGGAGGAGGGCAGGGAGATAGACGACGTCATGATGGCGCGGCGTTTGAGCGGATAGGACCAGGGACGGTCGGTTGATGCTGCGGATTTTGTTTGCCGTCGCCGCTATGCCACCGCTCTGCGCAGACACTCCAGAGAGCCTCATCCAGCATGCCTCACCCAACGAGAGGCGTTCGAGCATGCCATGCCCAGGGACGGAGGCGCATGGATTTACCCGATCTCTTGACCTTAAGCGGGGTTGGGGTTGCAGCATGCCCGGCACCAACTGGAGGTTCGGCGGTGACGAAAATTTTGAGCGATGAGGATCTTGCGGACGGCGGGTTAATGGCGGTGGCGATCGATGCGCTCGAGAGCGCTTTTCTCGCGAGAGCCGGCAATCGGCTGATGTCTCCGCCCCGGCATCATGTCTCGTTTCCCGATCGCGGCGATCTCGTCTTCACCGTCGGCGGCATCCTTGGCGACAAACCGCTCGCGGGCTTCCGGGTCTACGAAACATTCGAAGGGGCGGAGCATTCGCAGATCGTCGCGGTCTGGTCGGCCGACGACGCCAGGCTCAAGGGCATTGTTCTCGGAGAACGGCTCGGCAACCTCAGGACCGGCGCGATCGGAGGTCTCGCCATCCGACATCTCAGCGCGCCGGATGCCAGGATCGTCGGGATTCTCGGCAGCGGAGCGCAAGCGCGAACCCAGCTTGCCGCGGCCGCCGCCGTTCGAAAACTGGATCACGCCCGCGTCTACAGCCGCGACGAGAAAAATCGTCTCGCCTTCGCAAGCGAGATGCATCACGCCTTGGGACTTGATATCGAGCCTGCCGACAGCGCCCGGGAAGCCGTTGCCGACGCCGACATCATCATCTGCGCGACGACCAGCCAAACGCCCGTCGTCCACGCGCGTGATTTGAAGCCCGGCGTGCATGTCAACACCGTCGGCCCGAAAACGCTTCAGGGACACGAGCTCAGCCTGGATGTCGCCGATGCCGCCGCCGTGATCGCGACGGATTCTCCCGAACAGGCGCATGCCTACGCTTCGCCCTTTTTCCTCGCCGGTTCCGGCAACGAAGTTCGCATGGCCGACCTTGCCGACATCATTGCCCGGAAAACGGCCGGGCGGGAATCGCCCGAGGAGATAACGCTGTTTTGCTCCGTAGGCCTCGCCGGAACCGAAGTCATCGTCGCCTCTGCGATCCTCGATAGGTTGAGTGTGCCGGGGTAGATTTTGATTCAGGAGCGGGCTTCAAGTCCTTGTTTTTCATACAGGTCATCGTGGGGATTCTAGGTCGCAGGATTTGGGACAAGGGCAGGGAAATCGACGACCTCAAATGGAGGGCGCGGCATCCGCCACGCCTCTCGTCCTGAAACACGCAGCCCACAGGGCGGAGCCTCGAAGGACGCGCCGCAGCGCTGCTCCCGGCATTCATCCGCCGCCATCCCCGAATTGGCGATGCGCCTAGAATTTGATTCAAAGACGCGCTTGAAGACGCTGTTCACTCGCTCTGTTCGCCCCTTCTGCCGCTAGGCCCAGGACATCCCGCATGCCGTATTCGCCGGGTGCGCGCCCTGCGATCCAACGGGCGGCGGCAAGTGCGCCGCAGGCAAACATGCCGCGATCGAGCGCCGAATGCGAGAGCGTCACGACTTCCTCGGCGGCGGCAAAGAGCACGCTGTGTTCGCCGACAAGCCCGCCGGCGCGCAAGACGGCGAAGCCGATCTCGCCGGGCGGCCGCTCGCCGGTGATGCCGTCGCGCCCGCGCCGCTCGACGGATGAAAGGGAAACGCCGCGGCCCTCGGCGGCCGCTTCGCCGAGCATCAACGCCGTGCCGGACGGCGCATCGATCTTCCTGCTGTGATGGGCTTCGAGGATTTCGATATCCCAGCCTTCAGCGGAAAGGGCGCGCGCGGCCTGGGCGACAAGGCCGACCAGCATGTTGACGCCGATGGAGAAGTTGCCGGAGCGCAGGATCGGAATCGTCCGGGCGGCGCCCGCGATCCGTTCCAGTTCATCCGGCTCGAAACCTGTCGCCCCGATCACCAGCGCCGGCCCGCCGGCCGAAGCGCAGAAGCCGGCAAGTTCGGCCGCAGCACTTCCCGTCGTGAAATCCAGGATCACGTCGGCTTGGGCGATCGCAGCCGATCGATCGATCAGCCCGGCACCCATGGAGCCCTCACGGCCGATGCCGCCGACGAAGACAAAAGCCGGATCGGCGGCCAGCAGCGGCAGGATCGCGCGACCCATGCGCCCGTTCGCGCCGGCGACGGCTATTTTGATTGGTGGGCTCACGGTCTTTCCTAACTCAGGAGGGCAGGTGTGGTGCGGAGGAGCTTTGGCGTTTTGCACGCAGACCAAGCAAAACGATAGCATAAATAACGAGTACGATTGGTGTTTCCCCCAAGATCGGAAGTATGATGAAGCCATCGCCAGGTCCGCCAACTTCATCTGGCGCCATCGTTGGCGTCGCCAGTATGGCGAGCGTCAATGGCGAGAAGAACACCCAAAGAAATGCGATTGTGTGTGGTAGCCATCTACGCCGTTTGAGCCTTCGCGCAATGAAAATTGCTGAAGCAGGGATGAGGACGTTCAAAACGAAGACAAGCGAAAGCGCGATGAACTCCGGCAGGATTGTCGGGTAATGCGGATCATATTCCATCAGGTTTTCTCAAAGACTGCTATCGATGGGATGTCGGCCGGTCCCAGCGGGTCAGCTGAGGCTTACCAGTTGCCGGGGTCGGCGGTGTGATCGATGGTGGCGAATTCGTCGGCCTCTTCCCGGTCCAGCTTCACCTCCGTGGTAGCCTTCGTCTCGTCGGTGACGGAGTAGCGGTCAGGGATCGGCCCCGTTGATAATTCCTGGTACATGAGCAACGCGGCTTCCTCGGCGGTGTCGGCCTCGATTTCCCGGGTGATGGTGACGGTGAACTTGTGCATGGCTTCGGGCCTTCTCGAGCGTCGCGCAGGCGTCTGTGCAGTTTGCCACGAGTTTTGTGTCAAGGACACAAAAAGCGCGTCGTTTAGAATTTGATTCATGCGACGGTCGCAGGTCTTTGTTTTTATACAAGCCGTCGTAGCGGACCGCTGCACCCTTTGGGTGAACTCAGCCGAGAAGGAGAGATCATGCGCCTGAACCAAGTGACCGTTACCATGCCTGACCTCGATGCAGGCTGGAACTTCTACTGCGCCCTCGGTCTCAAGCCTGTCGTTGACTCCCGTCCGCGGTATGCGCGCTTCGTCTGCCCGGATGGGGACAGCACCTTTTCCCTGCATCAGGGCGAAAGTGGCGGTGGTGGAACCACAGTCTATTTCGAGTGCGAGAGCCTGGACGAAACGGTCCGCAGTCTCGGCGAGGCCGGCCTTCCCTTCGTAAGCGGCCCCGAGGATAAGAGTTGGCTCTGGCGCGAGGCAGAGCTCCTCGATCCCGGCGGCAACCGCATCATCCTTTATTTTGCGGGATCGAACCGCGTCGATCCGCCGTGGCGGGTGGATCAAGGCCGCAGGTCCGACTAGGGATCTCGGCGCCCGCCGCGACGCCGATGTAGCCGCATGTGTCGATCTCCGACATCAAGCCGCGCCATAATCGGCAATGACCTTAGCAGGCCGCTGCGGTCACCCGGTGATTATGGACTCAGGAGGGATATCGCATCGGCCGAAGCGCTTACCAGACAGAATTCACGATCGCAAAGGTGATAGAATCCGTTTTGAGGAACGGGCAGTTCCAACATTTCCCGTTTTGAAAGGCCGGAATATACGCCGCGTACCAATCTGCCAAACAGCCCGTGAGAAATCGCAACGGTTGGTCCATGTATGCCCGCGATCCAGTCCTTTGCTCGCGCACAGGCGTCGTCGAAGCTCTCTCCGTCGGGAGATTTGAAATACCAATCAAATGCGTCGGACCCGTCCAGCATTCCCGGAAACTCGTTGTCGATCTCGAACTTGGTCATGCCGTCCCAAGAACCGATGGTCACCTCCATGAGCCGCGGTTCCGGACGAGCCGCCAGCGGCAATACCCGGCCGATGCGGGCCGCAGTCTCCTGCGTTCTGCCAAGAGGGCTGACGTGGAGCTGGAACGATGGTTCGCTGCCTGCAATTTCCTTCCTCAGAAGCCTCGCCATTTGTTCGGCCTGTTCGATACCGCGCTCTGTCAGCGGTGAATCTTTTTGGCCCTGGAACCGACCCAAGGTGTTCCAAATGGTCTCGCCATGGCGAAGCAGGTAAATCATTGGTGTTGTCCTAAATGAATTGATGAAACAATTGGCTGATCTGCCCGCCCGAGGCGCGGTTTCTGCAGCCAGGTGATGCGAGGTACTTCGACCGTTCGGCAGCGCTCGGCAGTGGCCCGGATGAAATCGCTCGGACCGGGCTGGAGAAAGACGGTTTGCCTCTTATTTCAGAACGGAAATGCCGAACGAAATGCGAGAGGATCACGCAATGGCAAAGAACACGATCTGCGTATGGTACGACAAGGACGCCGAGGCTGCAGCCCGCTTTTATGCCGCGACGTTTCCCGACAGCGCCGTCGGCGCCGTCATTCGTGCGCCGGGGGATTATCCCGATGGGAAGCAGGGAGACGTCCTGGTCGTGGAATTCACCGTTGCGGGTATTCCCTGCATCGGCCTGAACGGCGGTCCCGTGTTCAAACACAACGAAGCCTTCTCCTTTCAGATCGCAACCGACGATCAGGAAGAAACCGATCGTTACTGGAACGCCATCGTCGGCAATGGCGGCCAGGAAAGCGAGTGCGGATGGTGCAAGGACAAGTGGGGTGTGTCCTGGCAGATTACGCCGCGCATCCTCTCCGAGGCGCTTGCCGCGGGTGGCGGTCAGGCAAAGCGTGCTTTCGATGCGATGATGACCATGAGGAAGATTGACGTCGCGGCGATCGAGGCCGCCCGGCGGGGCTGAGGTAGCCTCGCGCGGAACGTTTTTTGTCAGAGCGCCGTAGCCGGTGCGCTCCGGCCAGGTGGCGATCTTCGCAATCGGCCGGAGGTCTGCACGCGGCAGGCTGTCAGAACCAGAGGTCGCGCACGCAGCGCCCTTTGGACGGAAGGTCTTCAAACGTTTCCAGACCGTCGAAATGATCGATAGCCAGATCCTGAACGAGATCCGGCGGCGCAAGCCGCATGTTGACGGCCATGCGCCGGCGGCCATCCTTTCGAAGCCGCAGGCCGCGCCAGCTCGAGACACAGGCGCAGGATGGGCAGAACAATATTTCGAGAGACGGCTCGTCCCTGTCGGCGCGGGTGTAGGAGGCGGTCTCACCGGCGAGAGCGATACGCTCTCCTTCGTAATCATAGGCCCACAGCGTGCCGTAACGCCGGCAGAGCGTGCAGTTGCAGGCGGTGATCGAGCCCGGATCACCCTTAAGTGTCCAACTCGCCTTGCCGCAATGACATGAGCCCGTCAGCATGATGGTCCGTCCGATCCTGCTTCCTGTTCCATGACGGCATCCTGCCTCAACGGCGCGATGATCGCAATTGGGCGATCCGGGTGCGAAGGTCGGCGGTTCCCGTGCCCGTCTCTGGCGGGGCTGTTCGACTTTTGCTGCGAGCACGGGTTTATCGATCGCGTTTATCCATGGATGCCCGCAGGAGGCTTGCGAGCCAGGCCACCCCTTCGTCCCGCATTGCTGCCTTCGGCGCAGTGGCGTTCATCGGATTGAAACGATCGGCTGAATGGGTGGCTTGCTTCCTCGCGCTCGCGGACCGAACTTTTGCGACAAACGTCTGTTTGGGAGATTTTCTGAAATTTCTAATTGAGATAACGGGCAGAAGATGATTTTCTGCGACCCAGCGTAGCTGACTCCACGCCTCCTCCCGATTTTGATCCGAGCGGCCCATGTCGATTTCAGATGCGATCTATCGTCCCTTCGAAACCTTGATCCGGCCGCTCGATATCCCCTACCGGCCGCTGCCGTCGAAGGGGCCAGTCATGGTGCTCCTGCATTTCATCTCGATGTTTCGGGGTGTGCTGATTGCGCTGGCATTTTGCTCCATGGTGTTCGAGGTGATCAACCTGACGATCGTCTGGGGACTTTCGGTCATCGTCGATGGTGTGACGCAACAGGGCGCTTCCACCTTCCTGCGCGATGAATGGCTGCTGCTGACCATTCTCGGCTTTCTGATCTTTCCGGTCATGCCGATCGTGTCCTTCATGCTCAATACGCTGAACTCGCACACGCTCGGCATCGGCATGCCGGCCGCCATTCAGTGGCAGGGCCACAAGGCTGTCGAGCGGCAGGACCTTGCCTTCTTCCATGATCTCTATGCCGGCCAGGTTTCCTCACGGCTGCAGCAGGTCTCTTCCGCCGTCCAGCAGCAGATCCTCGCGGCCTTCCAGTCCATCCCGCGCTTCCTGACGCAGTTGGTCGGCTCCGTGATCCTGCTGAGCGCGCTGGCGTGGCAGCTTGCCCTGCCTGTTGTCATCTGGATCGTGCTCAATGTCATATTCACCGCCAGGATCGTGCCGATCTTCGTCGAGCGCTCGCGCCGCACCGCGAAGCAGCGCAGCCTGGTGGCCGGCGCCATCACCGATCTCTATACCAACATGCAGATGATCAAGCAGTTTGCGGCTGAAGATAGCGAGGCAGGCGCGATCCGCCGCATCATAGGAAAGGCTGTGCAGACGCAGCACAGCGAACAGCGCATCTATCGTTCGTCGGAATTGACGGTCGTGGTTCTCAACACGCTGCTGTGGCTGACCATGCTGGCGATCGGATTTTCCGGCCTCGTCAAAGGCTTTCTCACGGTCGGCGAATTCGTCGGCGCCGTCTACATTCTCAACCGGCTGTCGTCGCAGATCTTCGTTTTCCTGCAGATGGGCCAACAGATCTTCCAGGCGATCGGCACGATCAAGGACGCCATGCCTGTTATGACGACACCGCCCACCATCACCGACCGGACGGATGCGAAGGACCTCGTGGTCGAGCGTGGTGAAATCCGTTTCGAAGATGTCGGCTTCGCCTACAAGTCCGGCAAACCTGTCATCGATGAGTTGTCGCTGACGATCCGGCCCGGCGAAAAGGTGGGTCTGGTCGGTCTCTCCGGGGCTGGCAAGACGACGCTCGCAAACCTGCTGTTGCGCTTTTACGACATCGGCAACGGCGCGATCCTGATCGACGGGCAGGACATCCGCGCGGTCACGCAGACAAGCCTTCGCCGCGCCATCGGCGTCATCGCGCAGGATGTCGCGCTGCTGCACCGTTCTGTCGGCGACAATATCCGCTACGGCCGGCCGGAGGCGGCGACGGACGAGATCGAAGCGGTGGCGAAGTTGGCCAGCGCCGATGCCTTCATTGCCGATCTTGCCGATGGCGAGGGCCGCAGGGGTTATGATGCTTTTGTCGGCGACCGCGGCATCAAACTTTCCGGCGGCCAGCGGCAGCGGGTCGCCATCGCCCGGGTTCTCCTGAAGGACGCGCCGATCCTGGTGCTCGACGAGGCGACTTCGGCTCTCGACAGCGAATCCGAAGCCGCCATCCAGGAAAGGCTGAACCTCGTCATGGAGGGAAAGACGGTGATCGCCATTGCGCACCGCCTGTCGACCATTGCCAGGATGGACCGGATCATCGTGCTCGATCGCGGGCGGATCGTGGAGGAGGGCAGGCCGGACGAACTGGTCGAACAGGACGGCCTGTTTGCCCGCCTGTGGAAACGCCAGACCAGCGGCTTCATTCCAGAGGAGATCGACGAAGCTTTGCCGGGATAAGCCGTACGCCGGGGTGACGTCAGCGAGCCCAGAGCAGGCGACCGCCGATGAGGATGAGGGCGGCGCCCATCACGCGCTCGATGCCGGCCTTGAACCGCAGGAAGCCGGCGGATACGCGGGGGTTGGAGAAGAAAAAGGCCAGGCCGCAATACCAGACAGCCGAAAGCAGCAAGCAGGTCAGGGCGATGACGCAATAGAGCCAGACAGGCGCATGATGACAAGCGCAAAGATACTGCCGAAGAAAGCCACCGATTTCGGATTGGTCATGCCGACGACGTAAGCGCGGCGCATGGCGGAGCGCCATGTGGCCTCAGTCGGCCCCGTCGCTTTTAGGGGCTTGGTCGCGCCGCGGATCATCTTCAGACCCAGCCAGATCAGATACAGCGCGCCGACCACCTGCAACGTTATATGCAGCCATTCGAAATGCGTCAGGAGAAAGCCGAGCCCCGCCATCGCCAAGACTGCCCAGGTCAGGGATGCGATCGCAAGTCCGAGACCCGCAAAGAGCCCGGCCGCGCGCGACACCGTCATGCTGGTGTTGGTGACGATGATGAAATTCGGTCCGGGGCTGACAAGGGAGGCGACGTAGACGCTGACGAGCAATGCGAGTGAATCGATATATTCCATCCGGCTTTCTCAAAGTTGCTGGCCGTGAGCCTATGCGCGGCTGGCGGTTTTTGAAAGGGCTCGTCATCCAAGGCTGGATGCATCAGGCTTTGGCTTGGCAGTGAAAGGTCGACTGACAGGATCGTGGGCCTGCTAGAAGCCGGCTTTTCCTTGCGCTATTCGACAAGCCCCAAGATGGGGCCGTAGCCGCCGTGCCAGGACCAGTCGTTGTGGCCCAATGCCGGATAGTAAAGCCCAACACCGCGTCCACCATCGAGAAACAACGCGTCGGGGCATTTCAGATGGTCGCGAAAGAGCCGTGCGAAATCGTGGAAATTGACCCCGTCTTCGCTGATTGCGAAGCGAATTATACCGCCCGTACAGACGCCGACACCGCTTCGGCGGGTTCGGTCCGTCGAGCCGACGATGAAGATCGGGTTCAGCTTGTTGGCGATAACAAGCATCGGGCCGGACTGTGTGGCGAACCGCACCTTGGGCCGACTCTTTAGAAATTCAGCTGTCGGGAGTATGCCGGCGCCTGCTTCACCCAGAAAGAACACGCCGTTCGGTTTCTTGTAGAAATTCGGCACCTGACCGGCGCTGCTTTCGGCCTTCGTCGTATTGGCGGGCTGCAATTCCCTGGCGTTCTCGACATAAAGTCCCATCGGCGAAAAATCGGCTCGATACATCCCGGCATTGACGGCGAAAGCCAGGGTTTTCCCCTCGGCGCGCACGGCTTCGGCAAGGCTTGAAAACGCGCGGTAGGGCGCGCCGTTGGCGTTCTTCCAGAACAATCGCAGGTCGGCTTTGCCCGGTTCCAGCGTGCAGACGACGTATTTTGCTTCTTCAAAGGTTTGCTGCTCGCATGGTTGCGCATCTGCCTGATGCAGCGATGTCAGCGTTGCTGCCAGTATGATGGCCGCGGCGAGTAAGCCGTGTTTGAGACAGGTCATTGGGGCTACATCCGCTCCTCTATATCGCCAATGAAGCGTCTGTTTGTCGGATTGCAATAGTTGATGGGGCGGCTGTCGTCTACGACGGCTGAGGTCAGCTCGATTGCCACTCTCCGATGTCTCGGGGAATGTTCAATTTGCCCTGCCATGGGGATCGGCGCCGCAGGCGTCCGACATGCAGGAAGCAGCGTTGCGCGCGTCCTTCGAGGCGATCCTACGAATCGCCCCTCAAGGATGAGGGAACTGGAGAATGCCACCCGATCCCTACCAGGCGGTACGGGCGGTGCCGAGCGCGGTGGTATGGGAGGATGAGACGTGGGCGACGTTGGCTTTGAGCGACACGACGCAGTTTCCCGGAACGCTTAGCTTGTGCAACGTCAAGTGTTTCAGCAATGTCTCCGGGTCGCGCTTTTCGGTCAGCGGAAATGTCACAGTCATGCGATTCTCCAACGAATAAACTGAGCATCCGCAAAAATTAATGTCTAAATTCTTTCGCGGTGCAACAAGAAAATTTTAACGATAAAATTAAAATCGATTAATTCTCGGGTCGCTGATTTTAAATCGTTTGAAGTTTGGTGCGGTGCTTCTCCGCGGATGTCTTGACTGCTCCGCCCTCCGAGAGAGGGAGGTGCCGATGTGGGCATTGACCTATCGGCCCATCTGGCTGACGTGAGATCGAGTGGTCATCGTCCGTTGCGGGCCGCCCAGCTCCTGAGCCGCAAGCCATTGAGCCTGATAAAGCCTTCGGCATCATGATGATCATAGGCGACGGCGCTTTCCTCGAAGGTGACGAGATCGGCGGAATAGAGTGAGCAGGGCGAGGTGCGGGAAATGACCGAGGCGCTTCCCTTATAGAGCCTGACCGTCACTTCGCCGCTGACGAAGGCCTGGCTTCGGTCGATCAACGCCTGCAACATGTCCCGCTCGGGCGCGAACCAGAAGCCGTTGTAGATCAGCTCGGCGTAGCGGGGCATGATCTCATCCTTCAGATGTCCGGCGGCACGATCGAGCGTGATCGATTCAATGCCGCGATGCGCCGCAAGCAGGATCGTGCCTCCCGGCGTCTCGTAGACGCCCCTCGACTTCATGCCGATGAAGCGGTTTTCGACGAGATCGAGCCGTCCGACGCCATGTCGGCCGCCGAGGCCATTGAGTTCGGTGAGCAATGTTGCCGGCGTCATCGCCTGGCCGTTCAGGGAAACCGGGTTGCCGCTTTCGAAGCCGATGGTGACGCTCTCGGGGACATCGGGAGCGTCGAGGGGATCGACCGTGCGCTGATAGATATAATCGGGCGCCACTTCCGCCGGATCTTCGAGGATCTTGCCTTCGGTCGAGGTGTGCAGCAGGTTGGCGTCGGTCGAGAACGGCGCCTCGCCGCGTTTGTCGCTCGGCACCGGGATCTGATGCTTCTCGGCATATTCGAGAAGCTGCGTGCGGGAGCGGATGTTCCATTGGCGCCAGGGAGCAATGACCTGAAGCGACGGATCGAGCGCATTGACGGCCAGCTCGAACCGGACCTGGTCATTGCCCTTGCCTGTGGCACCGTGGGCAACGGCATCCGCGCCAACCTGCCGGGCTATGGCGACCAGATGCTTGGCAATCAGCGGCCGTGCGATGGAACTGCCGAGGAGATATTGTCCCTCATAGAGCGTGTTGGCCCGCAGCATCGGAAAGACGAAATCGCGGACGAATTCCTCCCGTAGATCGACAATGCGGATGTCCTTGACCCCGGACACTCCCGCCTTTGCCCGCGCCGGCTCGAGCTCCTCGCCCTGGCCGAGATCGGCGGTGAAGGTCACGACCTCGCATCCGTAAGTCTCCTGCAACCATTTGAGGATGATCGAGGTATCCAGCCCGCCCGAATAAGCGAGCACGATTTTCTTTATGTTTTTTGCCACCAGCCCATCTCCGATTTAACGAGAAGAACGATAGGCCAGTTCATACGCAATGAGCTTGCAAATCTTCTTCAAAAATGTAAATTTTTGGCATATTATGCCATTTTGTGAAAATTTGGAGCCATGAAATGCCAGACATGTTGGACGCGATCGATCGCCATATTCTGCGCGTGCTTCA
This sequence comes from Rhizobium binxianense, assembly GCF_028994275.1. Classification (NCBI taxonomy): domain Bacteria; kingdom Pseudomonadati; phylum Pseudomonadota; class Alphaproteobacteria; order Hyphomicrobiales; family Rhizobiaceae; genus Rhizobium; species Rhizobium binxianense. Next base: position 2,333,670 of record NZ_CP118713.1, on the reverse strand, counting down.
GCGCGACGGGCGTATTTCGAATGTCGAACTGGCAAAGGAAGTGGGGCTCTCGCCTTCGCCCTGCCTGCGCCGCGTGCGCCTCTTGGAAGAGGCCGGGATCATCGATCGCTACGTCGCCGTGCTGGACCCGGCAAAGGTTGGGGCGGGGCTGACGGTTTTCGCACGCGTGTGGTTCAAGACCCAGGACGCTGAGGTGACGCTCCGCTTCGGAGAAGCCGTCAGGCGGTTTCCCGAGGTGATGGAATGTTACCTGACGACGGGGGAATGCGATGCCGTGCTTCGGATCGTCACCACCGATCTGCACAGCTACTGGCGTTTCCAGGCCGATCACCTGACGCGCATCCCGAGCGTCCTCAGCGTCAAGACCGACGTGCCGATGGAAACGCTGAAGCGGAGCTACGAACTGCCGTTGCGATAGGCGTCATTGAGGCCCCTTGCGGGGGCGCCTCAGGATGAGGCTGGAGAGAGACGGCAGTTCGGCTTACGGCACGGCCTGCTGCTCCCTGCGGGATATCGCCTGGAGCGGCAGCAGCGGCGATTGCCGGACTTCATTATCATTGCAGCAGCGCAGACGGCAGACACCGCCGTCTGCGCTTCGTTCTCGCGGTTACGCCTTCAGCGCCGCGGCATAATCAGCTGCGTAAGTCTTCAGCGAGCGCGGTGCCTTGCCGGTCAGCGTCTCGACATCGCCGGTAACGACGGCCGTCCAGCCCTGGCGGACCGGATAGAAGATCGAAGCGAGGAAGCTCGCATAGTCGGCCGGCACGCCGGCGCCGGTGAGAATGCCGATGAAGGCTTCGTCCATGATGGCGTTGTAAGCGATCGGCTTGCCGGTGACCTCGGAAAGGATTGCTGCGGCTTGCGTATAGGAGAGGGCTTCCGGTCCGGTCAGGTTGAACGCCTTGCCGTCGAACGCCGCGGAGGTGAGGGCGGCGACGCCGCTTGCCGCGATGTCGCGGGCGTCGATGAAGCTCGACTTGCCCTCGGCCGCCGGAAGCGCGATCTGGCCATGGTCGATGCCTGGTTTCCAGAACGTGTGGAAATTGTCGGCGAACCAGTTCGGGCGCAGGATGACGTAAGGTGTTCCTGATTTCTCCAGCGCGATCTCGACCTGGCGATAGGGAATGGAGTCATCGGCGTCGACGCCGAAAACGCTCTGGAACACGACCTTGACCTTGCGGCTGGCGGCCGCTTCGATGACGGGCAGCAGCAGGCCCTTGGCATCGACATAGCCGGAAGGCAGCAGCACATAGGCGCGGTCGACGCCCTCGAAGGCTGGGCCATGGGTTTCCGGTTTGCCATGGTCGAAGACAACGCCTTCGGCGCCGGTCACGGGCTTGCCCGTGCGGGAGGCGGCCTTGACGGTCTCGCCCTTGGCCAGAAGCCCATCCACCACATGCCTGCCGACTGTGCCCGTCGCGCCGACAACGAGAATCTTGTTGCTCATGTCACTCTCCTTGGTATCTATTGGAAACTATCTTACTGTGGGATAGATACAGGTAAATTCGGATTGGAAAAGAGAGCACTTTTTTGTCACCTGGTTTCCTCCTGGAAACCGGGCGGGAAGGAAAAGAGATGACGGCGATACAACAGGCTTACGATGTTTATGAGGATCGCTGCCCGACGCGGCTGGTGCTGGACCGGCTGGCGGATAAATGGGCACTGCTCATTCTCGACCGGCTGGAAGGCGGGCCGGTGCGTTTCAATCACATCCGCCGCGACATCAAGGGCATATCGCAGAAGGTTCTTTCGCAGACGCTGCGGAAGCTGGAGCGCGATGGGTTGATCTCGCGCACGATCTTCCCGACCGTGCCGGTGACCGTCGAATATGCGCTGATGCCGCTGGGGAGCACCCTGACGGACACCGTTTCCGCCCTTGCCCACTGGGCGGAGAAGAATATGGATGCCATCGTTGCGGCACAACGCGCTTATGACCAAACCCATGCGGCTTGACGGTTTGGTGCAACGCGGGTTTTAAGATCACTCGACCTGGATATGAATATGGTCGTCGTGGCGGGCAGCGCGGCAGCCTTGGAAGCGGACATGACTGTCGGTAATCCCCAGCGCATTCTTCAGATGCGGCTCGATGAAGATCTTCTGCAGGCCGAAGCGCGCGACGCCTTCGCTGGTCAGCCAGCGAACCGCGGCTGACATCCGCTGCTCTTCGAGCCGATAGGTGGGAAACAACGGCTGCAGCGCGTCGAAATCCCAGCGGGTGGTGAGCCAGTCATGGCGGCCTTCGCATGGCAATTCATCGCCCGGCGCGGGCTCTTCGAAGGCGAAATAGCCGATTGGGGAGCGGGTGACGCCATTCAGGAAGGCGCCGTCCGCATCCTTGTAATAATAGGCGAAGTCGAGCTTCTTGCCATCGGCATGCGACAGATGCGGCAGCAGCGGAAAGCCGTTCAGGAAGGGGAAATTTGCATCCAGCGCAATGGTGACAGTTCCGGGAAATTCCTCGTCCATGTGGGCAGCCAGCGCCTTTGCCAGGTCGCGTACCCCTGAGGTGACGTAGTTGCGGTTCAGCAGGCAATAGATCGGGGAGCGGACCACGAGCCTGTCTGTGCTGCTTGACACGCAGGAGAGGGGAACCCGCCCGAACATCGGAGCGGCGAGGCCTGCTGCGAACGACACACCGGCATAACAAAGCATGAAGATGGCGAGCTTCGCCGGAAAGCGCCGGATGCAGCAGGCGCGCGCCGCGGCCAGCGCGATGAGATAGGCGAGGCCGCCGATCTGGGTGAGCAGCGTCAGGATGACGACAATTAGGGCGTGGAGGATAAAGCGGAGCACCGGGCAGCCTTGCGCTAGGGAAGTTGCATTGCCATAGGTGAGGGAGTGGAGATGCGCAAGGTGGTCGGCGCCCCGCCTCGCCCTTCGAGGCCGGCATTCTCCAATGCCCCGCCTGCTGTGAGGTGGTAGCCTCTCGAAGCACGCGCCACAGCGCCGCTCCTTGCAGGCATCAACTAGCCGGCACACCCGCCTCACCCATGGAAGAGTTCGGCTCGCTGCAAGTCCGCCTTTGGTGCTGTGAATTGACAGGGGAATTTATCTGACTTAAGTCAGGTAATATGGTTTACGACCCCGTCTCTCGCGTCCGTCGCTTCAACCGTGCCGTCACCTCCGAAGTCGGCGCTCTCGATACGTCTTTCCTCGGGCGCGGGCGTCCGCTGGGTGCAGCTCGCGTGCTTAACTCGATCGGCCGGGGACAATCGGATGTTGCGGTGATCCGCGATTATCTCGGCCTCGACTCGGGCTTGATGAGCCGTCTGCTGCGCGGCCTGGAAGAAGAGGGGCTCATCGAGACGGTGCCGAACCCTCAGGACGCGCGTCGCCGCGTCGCAAGATTGACCGAAACCGGCCGGTCCGAGTTTCAGGCCTATGAAGCACTTTCCAATGCGCAGGCGACATCATTTCTGGCGCGGCATCGCCACCCGGAAGAACTTCTGCGCGCCATGGATATCGTTGCTTCCTCGCTGAGACGCGACCGGATCGTGCTTGAGGAGAAAGACCCTCGCCACCCGGATGCCAGCTATTGCCTGAGCGAATATTACGGCGAACTTGCGCGCCGTTTCGAGAAAGGTTTCGAGGTATCGCTTTCGCGCGATCCCGATGCCGGGGATATGGTGCGTCCGCGTGGGGCGTTCCTGGTGGCGATATTAGATGAGCTGCCGATCGGCTGCGTCGGGTTGAAGGGCAGTGGTGGCGCGGTCGCGGAAATCAAAAGGCTATGGGTTGCCCCGTCCGCGCGCGGCCTTGGGCTCGCAAAACGCCTGATGACATCAGCCGAGAACATTGCCCGCGAGCTGGGTGTCAAGCGCCTGCGTCTGGATACGAACAGCGCGCTGCCGGAGGCGCAGAAGCTCTATCGCGGAACCGGCTGGAATGAGATCGACCGTTTCAACGACGATCCGTACCCGGACACATTCTTCGAGAAGCGCCTTTAGCCAAACAAATTCGATCGGGCTGAGTGCCCGCCTCGCCCTTCGAGGCCCCTGCGGGGCAGCTCGGGATCAGGCTCTCTTTACATGCTGGCGTGCGCAGCGTTGCTCCCTACATCTCTCTGGGACGGTTCAATGGCCCTACTGGTGGCTCAACTGCTTCGATAGCTCGACAAAAAGCTTGTTGTGGTCGGTGTTCATCTGGACGAGATCGACGGCAATGGTGATGGCGCGGCGTCCTTCGATGCTGTCGATGTCGAGCTTCCTCTCGCAGCACCATTGCCGAACGGCATCGGTGACGATTGTTATTTCATCATCGTTGAGTGAAATGAGTGATAAAAGCATCGTCGTGCCCTCCATGAAGCGGCAAGAGCACCTATGGTCTCTCAAGCGGTCGTGCCGATGCCGATGGGCCGATGGCGTTCACTTTACGCCCATTTCCCAACAACACCACAGCTATTTTGACACGGTTTGGCGCCGGCCCGGTGTCCCCGGGGGCGGCCCGGCGCCATCGAACGGAGGGCCATCAGACCGGCACCTGCCAGGACTGCTTGATCGTCTAAAACGGGATGGCGACGATCACCTATCTCACGCGCATTATCTCTTCCTGCGCAACCGCACGCTCGGCCCGCGCCTGCGCGTCATCGCGCCCGACTTCGTGACCGGCCGGCCGGCGGATCCGATTGCTCTTGTGCTGACGATGCTGGCGGCAGCCTGACTGCCGGTGCTTCCGACCGTCATCATTGCCGTTGCCGCCACTGGCACCCTGCGGCATGCACTGGCGTGAAGCATACCGATCCCGATCGGCCGCTGGTTATTTCGCCAGTACGATATGCGTGGCGTGTTCGGTTGCGACATGTTCGACGACGCGGAAGCCGAGGGCGGGCAAGTCGATGCCTGTGAACATTGCTTCGCCCTTGCCGAGCACGACGGGCGAGATCGCAAAATGCAATTCGTCGATCAGACCGGCCTGCAGATATTGGCGGACGGTGCTGACGCCGCCGCCGATCTTGACGTCCCTGTCGCCTGCGGCCGCTTTCGCCTTGTCGAGGGCCTCATGGATGCCACCGGTGACGAAGTGGAACGTCGTGCCGCCCTCCATCACGATCGGTTCGCGCGGGTAATGCGTCAGGATAAAGGTCGGTGCGTGGTAGGGCGGGTTCGGCCCCCACCAGCCCTTCCAGGCCTCGTCGGGCCAATCGCCGCGAATGGGGCCGAACATGTTCCGTCCGAGGATGAAGGCGCCGAAATTGGCCATGCCGCGGGCGGCGTAATCGTCGTCGACACCTGAAGAGCCGTCGTCCTTTCCGATCATCGCCCGGAAGGTGCGGGTGGGGAAGAACCATTGGAACATTTCCGGCCCCCGCTGTCCGAGCGGATCGTTCATGCTCTGCTCCGGCCCGGCGCCGAAGCCATCCACGGAAAGGGAAAACGCTGCAACACGCACTTTGGACATGCTTTCCTCCATCTGGTTTCGTTTTGAAACTGGTTGCGTTGTCGCATAAGTGATCCTATATTGCAACTGGTTTTTATAGGAGAGAGTTTCGTGGATATCGAACTGCGGTCGGGCTGCCCGATCAACCTGACGATGGAAGTGCTGGGCGACCGGTGGAGCCTCATCATCATCAGGGACATCATGTTCGGCAACCGCCGCCATTTCCGCGAGCTTCTGACCCATTCGGAGGAGGGAATTGCCTCCAACATTCTCGCCGCCAGATTGAAGCGTCTGCTCTCGCTCGGGTTCATCAGCAAGCGGGACGACCCGAGCCACAGCCAGAAAACAATCTACAGCCTGACGGAGCCGGCGATCCAGCTCGTGCCCATCTTCGCCATGATCGGCGCCTGGGGGCGGCGCCATCTGCCGGTGAGCGAGGAGCTCAGCATCCGCGCTGAGCTTCTCGAGGAAGGCGGGCCGCCGCTCTGGGACGAGTTCATGGAGGATCTCCGGCAGATCCATATCGTCGATCCGATCGGCGGCGCCAATGGCACATGCACCTCACCGGTGCTGGCGAAGCTGACGGCGGCATTCCTCGAGGTCCGCGCGAGATTGTCGTTGCAGGCGCCGTGACGCCGGCTGGCCCGATCAGCCGCCGGCGCCCTGATATTTGCCGGTGGCGTATCGCCAGTGAGCGATTGCCAGCAACACCCAGATCGGCCCGGCGACAAGAGACACCGGCCCGGCGCAGCTCCCGAGGATCGGGATAGGCTTGCCGAGCAGGGCGCCGACGGGAACGGAACTGGTCAGCGCCAGCGGGACTGCGGTTATGAGGATGAGCTGTATGCCACCAGGGAAAATATTGAGCGGGTAGCGGTTCAATTCCCAAAAGCCGAAGAAGATCGAGAACAAGTGGTTGGACCGCACCCAGATCAGCGCGGTGGCGCCGATCATGGTGATGAGCGCACCCGTCAGCAGTGTCGCGCTGATAAGTGCCGCAATGAAGAATGACGCGGACCAGACCGACCAAACGAAGTCGACGGACAGAACCGCCCACATCATCAGCGCCACGGCGAGGATGATGTGGCCGGCATAGCCGATATTGAGGCCGGAAAAGACCAGATAGGCCCAAGGGCTGAAAGGCTTGACCAGCAACGTGTCGTAAGTCCCGAGCCGCACCAGTTCTTCAAGCTCGCGCAATTGCACGAAGCTCATCGCAGCGCCGAGCGAATAAGCCAGCAGCTGGAAACTGAACAGCAGCGCAAGCTCCGGCCAGGTCCAGCCGCCGAGCGAGTCGAAGCGGGCAAGCAGGATGCCGATGGTGGCGAAGACGCTGCCATAGGAGAGGATCTGCGCAAAACGGTCGAGCCAGAAAGCGCCGCGATATTCCATCTTGGAGCGGACGTGCATCCGCACCAGCAGCGGCAGGACACGCAGGTGATGCATGAGCATGATCAACCTCCCTGCACGGTGATGCGGCCGGAGGCGCAGCGCCACAGCCAGAGGAACCCGGCAAGGAACAAGGCGGCCCAGCCGAGCCCCAGGCCGAGATGAAGCCCGATCTCGGCCGTGGAAAGCCTGCCGAGATAGACGGCATTGGGGTAATAGACGATCCAGGCAAAGGGCAGATGGCGGGCAATCGTGGCCAGCGGTTCGGGGAAGAACCAGAAAGGCACCAGCAGGCCCGAGAATAATTGCAGCAGGGCGCCCAGGATCCAGTCGAGCGAGAAGCTCGTCATCAGCCAGAAGGCGATGAGGCCCAAAAACGCCGACATCAGGAACAGCAGCGTAAAGGACAGCGCCCAGAAGGCGATGAACATCAGGCCATCGAACAGGCTTGCCGGCGGCAGCATGCCGTAAAACAACGCGGTGAAGGCGACGGTCGGAATGACCTGGGTCATCAGGCGATAACCAAAGCTGCCGCATTCGTTGGCGAAGAGGTAGAGCGGATAGGACAAGGGCTTGAGCAGCCAGATCGCGACATCGCCGGTCTTGAGCGACCGGCCGATCTCGCCGATGATCCTTTCGGGGCGGGTTGCGCCCATCACGGCGCCGCCCAGCAGGGCATAGGTGACCATCTGCTGCAGGGAGACCCCGTCGACCACGATTGCGCCGACGCCGGCATAGGCCGCCTGCCAGATGGCGACACGCGCAAAGACCTGCACGAGTTTGCCGAAGATATTGGCCCATACTTCGTTGCGGTAGGCGAGTTGCGAATGGAAGGAACTGCGCGCGAAGGCGAAATAGGCGCTCATGATGCCCGGGCCTTGGGATTGCTACGCTGGTCGGCGTTGCGGCGCTGGTAGAAGGTGCGGATGACCTCTTCGATGTCGGGCTCGTGCAACGCCACGTCCTTGAGGCTGCGCCCGCTGCCGACCTCCTGCAGGATTGCGACCAGCGAAATATCTTCCCGCTCGATAAGATAGTTCTTGCGCAAGCCCTCGTCGCTGACGAGGGCCGCGGTGCGCAACGGCAGCGGTCCAGGGTCGCTGGCAAATTCGAGCGTCAGCCGCCGGGCAGAGCCCAGGGCCGTGCGCAGGCTCCTCAACTCGCCGTCGAAGATGAGCCTGCTATGATCGACCATGATCAGCCGCGGGCAGATGGTTTCGATGTCCTGAAGGTCATGGGTGGTGAGAATGATGGTGACGCCGCGCTCGCGGTTGATCTCGGCGAGGAAGCGCCGCACCGCATCCTTGGCGACCACATCGAGCCCGATTGTGGGTTCGTCGAGAAAGAGGATCTTGGGGTCGTGCAGCAGCGACATGACGATCTCGGCGCGCATGCGCTGGCCCAGGCTGAGTTGGCGCACCGCGCGGTCGAGAAAGGGCGTGAGGTCGAGCAACTCACTGAAGCGCCGGAGATTGTCCGCATAGCGGGCGTGGGGGATGTCATAGATGCGCTGGTGCAAGGTAAAACTGTCAACCAGCGGCAGATCCCACCACAGCTGGCTGCGCTGGCCGAAAACGACGCCGATCTCCCGCGCATTGTCCATCCGCTTGAGATGCGGCGTGCGCCCGAGCACCGAGAGCGTGCCGGCGCTCGGCACCAGGATGCCGGTCATCATTTTGATCATCGTCGATTTGCCGGCGCCATTGGGGCCGAGATAACCAACGGCTTCGCCTGCCGTGATGTCGAAACCAATGTCGGAAACCGCCACAACTTCGGTGTATTCGTTGGTCACCAACGTCTTCAGGGCGCCGAGCAGGCCCGGAAATCTCTTGTGCTGCCGGAAGCGTTTGCTGACGCCCCGTGCCTCGATCAAAGCCGTCATGTGTGTTTCCCGCCGATTCGGCAGCTGCGAGGATTGGGAACTCAGGCTAACGCGGGGCGAAGACAGTGCAAGCAAAAGTCGCTTTTGGCCGTGACTCAATTGAGCAATTCAGAGTCCTGCAGGCGCTGTAGCATTTTGCGTTGACAGCCATGATCAACCGATTCCTGTTAGGGAACATGAAGATTCACGGAATATCCGGCAGCGCCCGGCGCAAGTCCACCAATACATCAATGCTGCGGGCCGTGCGCGCCGTTGCGCCTGAAGAGATCGAGATTTCGATCTTCGACGGCGTGGCCGCTTGCGGTGCGCTCCGTCCGTCTGGAAATTCGTCGCGGGTTTCACGTCAGCCGGCGGTTCCGGGCTTCAGCCAGAAATACAGTTTGATCTGATCGGGCCTGTCGGAGGAATGCGGGCCGCGCATGAACAATTCACCGCCATTGCGCTTGATCACGCGCCGCGAGGCGTCGTTGTCCTCGTTGCAGAGGATGGTGAGACGGTTGAGGCCTTCCTTTGCCGCCACGGCCAGCAGAAGAGCGAGGGCCGTCGTCGCGTGGCCATTGCGCTGTTTCCACGGCACGACGGAATAACCCACATGGCCTGACACGTTGGGCGGCAGCGCCTCGGTGCCTGCTTGAAAACGCAGGCTGATGCTGCCGCAGAATTCGCCGTCTGAGATCCAGAACAGACGGGTGGTCAGCGGCGGCGGTCCCGATCCGGTGCGCCGCCTGCCATCCGCAATGAGATCGTCGAGAAACCTCGATCTGTCCTGGCGCAGCCGTTGAAGCTCGCCGCGGTTATAGGCCGCGTCGCCGGCGCGGCGCGGATCGAGAGACCAGCCGGCGGCGAGCGCCGCTTCGAAGCCCGACAGGTTTTCCTGATCCGGCGGCAGCAGGACGACGCGGCCGGCGGGCTTTGCTGTATTTCCAGATGTCATTTCGCACCTAGGTTCGTGTCGCCTACAACAATCTTGGCCGCGCAGAAGCCGTGCAAGGGGCCTTCGGCCATCAAAAAGCCCCGCATCTTCATGCGGGGCTTGCTCTGATGGATGGACCGGACTGCGGTTCAGCTTATAACGGCAGCGCAGAACCGCTCTATCCTTTTGTTTTACGCAATTCCGGACGGAAAACCGCTTCGCACTTTTCCTGAAATTGCTCTAGCGGCACTGGCGGCGCGGGCCGTAGTTCGGCTGGTAAGTGTTGTCATAAGCGCGGTAGGACCGGTAGCGGCTGTAGCAATAGTCTGCGTGCGAGCTGTAGCCACGTGCCGAATAGGCGCGCGGTTGCGAAGCGATGATGCCGCCGATGAGGGCACCGGCCGCCAAGCCGCCGATGATGGCGCCGGTATTGTCATGATGTCGATATCGGCGATCGTAGCGGCGATCCCAGCCATAGCGGTCGTCGCGGTAGTAGTCCCGATCGCGATAGTGGTGGCGGTGGCGATACCACCTGCGATCATCGTTCCCGAACTGACCCGGGCAGTTCGTGAAGTTATTGCAGCCGACGGTGATGATACGGGCGTCGGTATTTTGAGACGACGGCTGCGCCGATTGTACCGGGCTCGGCACGAAAGCCGGACCTGCCGAGGCCGGCATTCCGGAGAAGGCCGTCGCTATCGACAGAGCAATAATGGCGAATCTGTTCATTTCACTCACCTGGGTCAACGGATGTATCGGAGGGATAACGCAGGGAAAGGCAATAGGTTCATTAGGATGCGAGGGTCGATGTATGTGCGTATATGCTAACGCATGGGCGAAGGCGGCGCTTGGCCGTCGCCGGTCGATGCAGAGGCGCGTCCCTGCCGGAGACTGGAGCAAATGCTGAATTTGCGCGTCAGCGGACGGCGCGTTATCAGCCTCATCTTCCGCCGGCCAGCAATCGAAGCTGGTTCTCGTCATGCACACCTTGCCGGTAAAGCTCGATGATGAGAGCGCCAAGGCGGTCGGCTTCCGCGCCTGATCTGTCGATATCGAGCCCGTTACAGAGGGCTTCGTGGACACGCCTGCACACATCGAGGTCTTCGGATGCGAGCGGTTCGTCACGCGTACTGAACAGCTTGTCTGACATCGCGATCTGCCCCTTTTCGATGCCGTGAATCGCTATCGAAAAAAAGATAATTTCGCGATCTTGGCTCTGCAAGACGGGCGAAGGTCCGAAATACAAAAACAATTCGTGACGCGCGGAAAGATGCCGACAAGGGGGGCGGCATGAGTATCAGATCCATGGGCGCATCGGCGCGACAGGGGGGAGATCTACTTGGTTGCGGGGTCCTTGCCGCTCTGCTGCGACAGGCGCAGCTCCTTCAGCCGCTTGGTTTTCTCCCGGCGAGCCCTCTGCTCCGCCTCGATGGTTTCCTTGGCGGCTCGCTCGGTGTTTTCGAAGCGATCCTGCCGATAAGCCTTTGATGAGGGTTCACGTTCTCTTGTCATGGCCGCTAAACGCAAATCGGCGAAAACGGTTTCATGGGAAAATGCGTAACTGGCCGTCAATCGATCGACGTGGCCCGTATCAAAGCCATCGTGGCCGCCGGGCGCCCTCGTCGGCGCCCGGTGACATCACGGATCAGCCCTTGATGAAGGCGAGGATGTCGGGATTGATGATGTCGGCATGGGTGGTGCACATGCCGTGCGGAAATTTCTCGTAGACCTTCAGTGTCGCGTTCTGCAGCAGCTTGGACGAGAGCAGGGCGGAGTCGGCGATCGGCACGATCTGGTCGTCGTCGCCGTGCATGACGAAGGTCGGCACGGTGATGATCTTGAGATCTTCAGTGAAGTCGGTTTCCGAAAAGGCCTTGATGCCGTCGTAATGCGCCTTGGCGCCGCCGATCATGCCCTGGCGCCACCAATTGTTGATGATCGGCTCCGACACTTTCGTGCCCGGCCGGTTGAAGCTGTAGAACGGGCCGGCCGGCAGGTCGCGATAGAATTGCGAGCGGTTGGCGGCAAGCTGCCGGCGCAGGTCGTCGAAGACCTCGATCGGCAGGCCGCCGGGATTCGCATCGGTTTTCACCATGATGGGCGGCACGGCGCCGATGATGACGAGCTTGGCGACGCGGCCCTGCGGCTGGCCATGGCGGGCGACATAATGGGTCGCCTCGCCGCCGCCGGTGGAGTGGCCGATATGGACGGTGTTCCTGAGATCGAGATGTTCGACGACAGCCGCGGCATCGGCGGCGTAATGATCCATGTCGTGACCGTCGCCCACCTGGGTGGAGCGGCCGTGGCCGCGCCGGTCATGGGCGACGACGCGGTAGCCCTTATCGAGGAAGAACAGCATCTGGGCGTCCCAATCATCGGAGCAGAGCGGCCAGCCGTGATGGAACATGATCGGCTGGGCGGTCTTCGGCCCCCAATCCTTGTAGAAGATCTCGACGCCGTCCTTGGTGGTGACTGTGCTCATCTTTTGATTCCCTTGGTTGGGTTGGATTGGATGAAGGCGGGGTGAATTTGCGCCGTTGCCGGCAAAATTGACAAGGCCATGGGCACGGTTGCGCACGGTCAGGTTGGTATATGCTGATGTTATCATCAAGCTATTCTTTATATTCAATTGACAACAGAATTTTGTCTAGGCCAGGGAATTCTTCGCTCAACAGAGCCTCCCCCTGAGGTGCGCAGGCCAAGGGCCGGAGCCTCGAAGGGCGAGGCGGGTCCTCGGCTGTCAGAGGCGATATGCGCGAAGCGGCGCTGCGGCATGTCCCTCGAGGCTTCGCCTGCGGGCTGCGCGCGGGATGGGGGACGTTGGAGGATGCTGCATTGCAGGCCCGCCGCCGGCGCTCACTTGAACGCGGATCGACGCCCAACCATCTAATCCTTACACAACAGCACAATGGCGAACCGTCGCAACCGCGACCGCTTCGCCGGCGGCGGAACGGCCGTTACTGCCGCCTGAGGATCAAACAATGGGTTACATGGACAAGGACATCGCGCCCCAGAATGACGGGGCGCTGATCGATGCCTATTCGCAATCGATCGCAGCAGCAGTCGATATCGTCGGGCCGGCGGTCAGCCGGATCGAGAGGGTAGGTGGCCGGCAGGGGCACGGTTCGGGCTTCGCCATTTCGCCTGACGGCCTGATCATCACCAACAGCCACGTCGTCGACGACGCCAAGGCCGTTCGCATCACCACGCCCGATGGCTTCGTCACCGAGGGTCGGGTGCTCGGCCGCGATGTGGATACCGATATCGCCCTCATTCGCGCCAATACCAGCACCGGCGCCTGGGCGAAGCTCGGAGATTCCCAGCGCTTGCGCCGGGGCCATATCGCCATCGCGATCGGAAACCCGCTCGGCTTCGAATGGACTGTTACCGCCGGCATCGTCTCGGCGCTCGGCCGGTCGATGCGGGCGGCCAGCGGCCGGCTGATGGACGATGTCATCCAGACCGATGCGGCGCTCAATCCCGGCAATTCGGGCGGGCCGCTGGTGTCTTCGAGCGGCGAAGTCATCGGCGTCAATACCGCCGTCATCCAGGGTGCGCAGAGCATCGCCTTTGCCATGGCGTCGAACACGGCCAATTTCGTGGTTTCGGAAATTCTCCGCTATGGGCAGGTGCGGCGTGCCTTCATCGGCATATCAGGCGACACCATCGTACTGCCGCGCCGGGTGGCGCTTGCCGCGGGCACGGTGCAGACGACCTCCGTTCGCATCCGCCGGGTCGAGCCGGAGGGGCCGGCGGCAAAGGGCGGGTTGCAGGAAGGCGATTATATCCTCGCCATCGACGGCAGCCCGGTCGGCGGCGTCGATGATATCGTCCGATTGATGGATGGCAGCCGGATCGGCAGGGAGACGGAGATCCTGGTGTTTTCGGTGGCGGGCCGGATCGAGCAGAAGATCTTGCTGCCGATGGCGCGCTCATGACGCCGCGCATCGGCGCCATGACGAGACATCACGTCGCGTCAGGCGCTGACCGCCTCCTGCTCCGTTCCTGAAAAATCCACTGCGGCAAAGGCTGCGGCCAGCACCTCCGGCCCGGCACCGTTTTTGGCCGCGTCGGTCGAGAGGATCTGGCGGTAGCGCCTGGCACCGGGCAGGCCGGTGAAGAGGCCGACCATGTGGCGGGCCACGTGCTGCAGCCGGCCGCCGCTGGCGATATGGCGTTCGGCATAGGCCATCATCCGGCCGCAGAGCGCCTCCCAGTCCGGCTCGACCGCCGGCGCGCCGAAGAAGCGCTGGTCGATGTCGGCAAGGATTGCAGCATTCTGGTAGGCGGCGCGGCCGAGCATGACGCCGTCGACCTGTTCGAGGTGGGCTGCGGCTTCATCCAGCGTGCGGATGCCGCCATTGATGCCGATGAAGACATCCGGCCAGCGCTGTTTCATCCGGTAGACGATCTGATAATCGAGCGGCGGGATCTCGCGGTTCTCCTTGGGGCTCAGGCCCTTCAGCCAGGCCTTGCGCGCATGGATCCAGATTGCGTCGGCGCCGGCATCGAGGACGCGGGTGATCAGCTCGGGCAGCGCCTGTTCCGGCTCCTGCTCGTCGACGCCGATCCGGCATTTCACCGTCACCGGCACGGTCGCAACCCTCTTCATCGCGGCGATGCACTCGGCCACCGTGTCCGGCGTCAGCATCAGGCAGGCGCCGAAGGTGCCGGACTGCACGCGGTCGGAGGGGCAGCCGACATTGAGGTTGATCTCGTCATAGCCATAGGGCTCGGCGATCGTCACCGCCTCGGCAAGCTTTGCCGGGTCCGACCCGCCGAGCTGCAGCGCCAGCGGGTGCTCCGCGGCGTCATGGCCGAGCAGCCGGTCGCGCGGGCCGTGGATGATCGCATCGGCCACCACCATCTCGGTATAGAGCAGCGCCTGCCGGCTGATCTGCCGGTGGAAATAGCGGCAATGCCGATCCGTCCAGTCGATCATCGGGGCCACGGCGAAAATCGGCCTGCTATAGGTCATCGACGTTCCATTGTTCCTTGGTTCGTGTGGTGCCATTGCATCGCGCGGTCTACGCCCTATGGGCGGGATCATCCATCCGCGCGCATATAACACTTGGCCGCGCGATCGACAAATGACTGCCGCTCGACACCAAACAGAAACGGCGCCCCTTGCGGAGCGCCGTTTATGCCGCCTGAGCGGAAATCTGACTTACGAAGCCGAGATGTTGACGGCCTTCGGGCCCTTGCCCATGCGGTCCGGCTCGGTGTCGAAGGTAACCTGCTGGCCTTCGCGCAGCGACTGGATGCCAGAAGCCTGCAGCGCAGAAATATGGACGAAAACGTCCTTAGCGCCGCCGTCCGGCGTGATGAAACCAAAACCCTTGTCCTGGTTGAAGAATTTTACGGTGCCCTTGGTGGCCATTGGGATCGTCCTTTTCCCTTAGTCTGTGTAGTATCCGCGCCCCCGAGAGGAAGCGGACGGCTTTAGCTTTCGCCCCGATCGATTGGGACGAAGGGTCAGTCGGAGAAGTCACGTACGGGGAAAGAACGTCTACGTAGGCGGGTAGTCCCGCGCCGCCTTCCAAACGGAAGGGATTACCACATCAGTCCAGTCACCGGCATGCAAATGCCCGAGTAGGTGAATTGGTGCCAGCTTTTCGGGCAAAAGGCAAGCGGGATTATTTTGGCATGCCTGCATCGATGTCAGGAAATGCCGAAGATTCAGATACTTGAGGAAGAGTTAGCGGTTCCTTGCACGGCTGTGCCATATCGGGATTCTGTGCCGGAATGAGATGAGCGGCAGATTCGATAGCCGGAGGCGGATTTTGCCGGGGCCTGTCGGGAATATAGAGGCACCGCGATCAGCCCTCATGGTGAGGGTGAGAAGCGATCCGCGAAGCGGAGCGATCGATCCAGTGAATCGATGAACGTAGGGTCTGTCTCGAACGACGAGGGCGGGTGTATGCCGATATCGGAGATGAGACGCAGGTGGCCGCCCCGTCCTTCGAGGCCCCTTACGGGGCACCTCAGTATGAGGCGGAGAGACGTGGCAGCAGACAGAAGACCAGCCCTCATCAGCCCCTTACTGCGCATCCCCCAGCAACCCGCTCAGGCTCCACGGATTATCGCCCTTCTGGTTGGCGATGTCGTCCACTTTCCAGCCGCCGTGTTCGCGCACCAGGCTATAGAAGAGTGTGACCTCCTGGCCGTTTTCGAACTCCACTTCCACCTCGGCCTTGTCATCCAGCAGGATCGGCTGGCCGATCCTGACGTCGCTGGCCACGCCATCCTGGCCCGCGATGACAGGATCGAAATCGATGGCGCCGGCACCACCTTCCGGCGTGTTGTCGAGATCGGCCTGGAGGAGCCCGTTCAGATGGTCGGAGAAGAAGATCGAATAGGGCGAGGGCGCCTCGGCATCGCTGTTGTCGGTGTTGTAGCTGTAGAGCGCCTTGAGCAGCGCCTTCGGTGTCTTGTAGGTCTCTGCCGACGCGGGCAAGGCGGCGAGCGCCGACACGGCGAGGGCGAGGATGAATGTGGGCAGACGCATGCGGGCTCTCCTCCGATGAGCGAGGAATCATAGCTGAAACGGCGTCGAGGTGCAGCGGCATTTTCGGGGCCAGTGTTTCGGGCTTAGGCCAACTTGATGAGTCCTGCCTTCGTCGGCCTGAAACCGCAGGCGCGGTAGAAGCCGGTCAGGTGCGGCTCGAAATCGACATGCAGCCACGCGGCGCCGCGCTCCCGCGCAACCCTTGTCGCCTCCCGGACCAGCCGTGTGGCGATGCCTTGCCTTCGCATGTCGGGGTGGACCGAAGTATCGAGGATGAAGGCATGGACGCCGCCATCCCAGGCGACGTTGATGAAGCCGACAAGCCTGTCGTCGTGGTAGGCGCCGATATGGGCGAGGCTGCGGGACAGGATGGGCGTGAAGTCGCGCGGCGCCAGGGTGCCCCAGGCGGCGGAAAAGAGGGCGTTCAATTCGGCGGCGGAGGGGAAGGGGTCGATGCGGAGTTCTGGCATGGGCGTTCCGCTTCCTTCATCGAGAAACTCTCCGGGATTGCTTCTCCGCCAGTTTTGCCGGTTTCGCAATGGGTTGATTGTTGCGTCGAACCGGCTCCTTTCAGCCTCGACACAAAGGCCGCCAACTTCTGGTCGGTGGTTCCCGAGCTTGTCACAGGAATGCAGCCATTGCCCTTCTGTGCGGTGAACGGCTCTCGTCAACGCAACAGGATCTCACGTCCGATCCGAGCGGCTAAGGGCATTGTTGATGGAACACAACTGACGCTTTGTTGACGATGTCCCGGATGAGAACATAATCAGAACATCCAGCATTCTCAGCCGGTAGGGAGGGCTTATGTGCGGACGCATCTTCGTCAAGACATCGCTTGAAGAACTGATCAGCAATTTCGCCCTTGCCGTCAAGGGCGGGGATATCGACGGGCTTGGAAACCGCTTTCCCCGTTGGAATGGCGCCCCGTCGCAAGATTATCCTATCATCATCAGGGACATCGTCCGCGAACCCGATACGTCAGGCCCGATATTCGTGACTGCGCGCTGGGGTTTGATGCCTCCCTGGGCCAAGCCCGGCGGCAGGCCGCCGCCGGTCAATGTTCGATGCGAGACGATCGGCTCCAACGGCATGTCCCGTTCGGCATACCGGTCGCGCCGCTGCCTCGTGCCGATCAACGGCTTCTTCGAATGGAAGGACATTCACGGCACCGGCAAGAACAAGCAACCCTATGCCATCGCGATGAAGGACGGCTCTGCCTTTGCGCTCGCCGGGATCTGGGAGACGTGGAAGGACGACAATGCGGTGTCGATCCGCAACTTCGCCATCGTTACCTGCGAGCCGAACGAGATGATGGCGGCGATTCACGACCGCATGCCCGTCATTCTGCATCGCGAGGATTACGAGCGGTGGCTGTCAGCTGAGCCCGATCCCGGAGATCTCATGACACCGTTCCCGGCCGAGCTGATGACGATGTGGAAGATCGGCCGCGGCGTCGGCTCGCCGAGGAATGACGGGCCTGAGATCATCGAGGAAGTCGAGGACGATCCGGAACCGACGCTGATCTAAACAAATCAGGCAATGGCACGTCGCAGTTTGCGTCCGCAATTGCTCTGACTCTCACTGGCTCGGGCGGGAGCCATTCACGAAACCATGCGGCAGAAAACATCCTCGCGAGGAGAGGACCACGCATGCAAGACGATATCGGAACGCTGTTAAGGTCGTTCCTCAACAATGTCCTTCGCCGCCAGACACAGCGCCGGATACGGGATTTCGGCGGCTATGAGATCGGCAAGCGCCGGAAGCTTGATGTCATCGACGCGATTGCCGGCGACGCGGCCGATTTCCTCTGCACCTATCTCGACATCAAGGCGAACGGCCGGCCGGCCACCAGGGAAGGTGTCGCCTTGGCGATCGCACAGGCGTTGCGGAATGTGTCCGATGAACTCGCCTACAGGCTGACATCACGCCAGGACGAAGCGTGGAGTGTTGTCTGCGAGTCGGTCGCTGTCTTTCTGGAAGGCGGCATGGAGTTCGATCGGAAACCCTATGACGGCTCGCTGACGGCGCGGTCGGACTATAATGGCTGGAAGAGCTGGGAGATGATTGTCAGCGGCGAGCAGCCGAAGGGACAATGGCGTCACGCGTGGAAGGAAAAGCCGGGCGACGATTTCATCGGCTTTGACGGTGATGCCTGCATGGGGCGGATTTTCAGGATCGATCTGACAGGGTCCGACGAGCGCTGGTACTGGCTGATCGCGGCCGACGGCAGCCCACGGCTGGGATGGCCGGCGGCAGGCTATGAGGCGAGCGCCAGGAGCGCGGCCTGTCGGGTGGAGCGGATTTATTTTGCGCTGGTGGCTGGGGAGGGGAGAGTTGTGTTTGGGTGAGCGGGAAGGGCATGGGGCGTTTAGGTGGAGTTGCTGACTCCTTCGCCAGGATCGCGGCAGAGCGACCACCTCCCCTTCGACATTCCTGTGCTCGTCACAGGAATTCAGTGCGCCCAAGTCCTTGGGCGCGGGAGAAGCCTTTACCGAGGTGAGGTCATTCACCGCGCGGACGCGCGGTGGCTGGATTCCTGTGACGAGCACAGGAATGAGGGAAGAGAGGGCATGCCTCCACTACTCCACATCAGCCAGAAACGCGCTCAACTCCATGGTTCCTCGCCCTGTTGGTTGGCTTCATAAAAAGAGGAGCGGGGATAAGCTAAACATGCGCCCATATTTTCCGCAGTGGCGTTCCAAGGCATTCAGCCATTTTTCGGTCCTGCTCCTCAGTGGTATTGCCGATGCCTGGATTGTGCGCCTCGAGAGCAAAGCGGCCGAACGCGGCGGGCCAGACATACCGCAAGTCGTTCAATGATACGGTGGCGCTATTTCCACGGCGATATCTGTCTTGGAGAATGATAAATTTAGTCTTCCAGAAATGAGCGATCAATTGATCAATATAGCCAGACTCTATTATCTGGCTAATGATCGACGTTTCGTTCTGGTCAGATATTTGGTCGCAGCATGTTTTGGGGGAGGACTTGTGACAATGTTTATCCCATCTTTAATGACAATCAAGGCTGCGGCAAAGACTCTCATTTATTAGGTCCCTGTGCCGGTGCTCGGGCAGATCGTCGCGCGCCATTAGTTTAGCACGGCTTTCTTCTCATCACCGGCCCGGCCGCCCAGTCTTCCCCTTCGTCCGCCCCTTGCGCTTCTGCTCACCCGGGTCCTCATAGCTCCCGACACCCGTCTTCCCACGCACGACCGGCCGCACGTCATCGCGTTCCGGCTGCCCTTCAAGCAATGGTGAAAACCGCTTGGTGCCCTTGGCGGCATCCGGCTTTTCCGGCACGTGGCCGATGACCGGCTTTTCCGTCCGCCCGACGGTCATTTCGTCGAGGTCGTTTTTGCGGAAGAGGCTCTTTCTGGCGGGTTCGGCGATGTCGCGGCCCATGTCGTCCAGATCCGGTTTGCGGAAGAGAGGGGTGGCGGTGTCGGTGCCTGGGCCCATGTCGTCGAGGCTGGGTCTGGAGAAGTAGGAGGCTTGCGTCTCGGTTGCCGGCTTGGATCCTCGGGTCAAGCCCTGGGATGACGGAGGAGCGGCGGAGCCGCGCGCTTTTCCTTCCATCGCCTTCGCTTCCTCGCGCGCCATCGGGTCGTCCATGGCGGCGAGTTCCACGGCCTTGAGGCGTTTGATTTCGTCGCGGAGGCGGGCGGCTTTTTCGAAGTCGAGGTCGGCGGCGGCGTCGCGCATGCTTTTTTCGAGCGCGTTGAGATGGGTCTGCAGGTTGTTGCCGACGAGGTTGCCGCCATCGGCGAAGCCCTTGCCCGAGACGCCCGAAATATCGGCGCGGACGTGGTCGCGTTCGTAGACGCTGTCGAGAATGTCGGAGATCCTGGCCTTGACCGATTCCGGGGTGATGCCGTGTTCGGCGTTGTAGACCATCTGCTTTTCGCGGCGGCGGCTGGTTTCCTCCATCGCCCGCTTCATCGAGCCGGTGACATTGTCGGCATAGAGGATGACCTTGCCGTCGACGTTGCGTGCGGCGCGGCCGATCGTCTGGATCAGCGAGGTCTCGGAGCGCAGGAAGCCTTCCTTGTCGGCGTCGAGGATGGCGACGAAGCCGCATTCGGGAATGTCGAGGCCTTCACGCAAAAGGTTGATGCCGACGAGCACGTCGAAGGCGCCGAGGCGGAGATCGCGGAGGATCTCGATACGCTCCAGCGTGTCGATGTCGGAGTGCATGTAGCGGACGCGCACGCCCTGCTCATGCAGATATTCGGTCAGGTCCTCGGCCATGCGCTTGGTCAGCACGGTGCAGAGGGTGCGGTAGCCCTTGGCCGATGTCTCGCGGATCTCGCCGAGCACGTCGTCCACCTGAGTGCGGGCCGATCGGACCTCGACCGGCGGGTCGATCAGGCCGGTCGGGCGGATCACCTGTTCGGCGAAGACGCCGCCGGACTGGTCCATCTCCCAGGCGCCGGGGGTGGCCGAAACGGCGATGGTGTCGGGGCGCATGGCGTCCCATTCCTCGAAGCGCAGCGGCCGGTTGTCCATGCAGGAGGGCAGGCGGAAGCCGTATTCGGCCAGCGTCGCCTTGCGCCTGAAGTCGCCCCGGTACATGCCGCCGATCTGCGGCACGGTGACATGGCTTTCGTCGATGAAGACGAGGGCGTTGTCGGGGATATATTCGAACAGCGTCGGCGGGGGATCGCCGGGGTCACGGCCGGTGAGATAGCGCGAATAGTTCTCGATGCCCTGGCAGGAGCCTGTGGCTTCGAGCATTTCGATATCGTAGCGGGTGCGCTGCTCCAGGCGCTGGGCCTCCAGCAGACGGCCGGCCTTCTCCAGCTCGGCGAGGCGCAGCCTGAGCTCCTCCTTGATCGACTTGATGGCGCCGTTCAGCGTCGGGCGCGGGGTGACATAGTGCGAATTGGCGTAGATCTTCACCGATTTCAGGTCGCCGACCTTCTGGCCGGTGAGTGGGTCGAACTCGGTGATGGCGTCGATCTCGTCGCCGAACATCGAGATACGCCAGGCGGCATCTTCCAAGTGGGCAGGGAAGAGCTCGATCGTGTCGCCGCGCACCCGGAAGCTGCCACGGGTGAAATCCATGTCGCGGCGCTTGTATTGCTGGGCGACGAGGTCGGCCAGCAGCTGGCGCTGGTCGAGCCGGTCGCCGACCGACATCTGGAAGGTCATCGCCGTATAGGTCTCGACCGAGCCGATACCGTAGATGCAGGAAACCGAGGCGACGATGATGCAGTCGTCGCGTTCGAGCAGCGAGCGCGTCGCCGAGTGGCGCATGCGGTCGATCTGCTCGTTGATCGAGGATTCCTTCTCGATATAGGTGTCGGAGCGCGGCACATAGGCTTCCGGCTGGTAATAATCATAGTAGGAAACGAAATACTCCACCGCATTGTCGGGGAAGAAGTTCTTGAATTCGGAATAGAGCTGCGCGGCCAGCGTCTTGTTCGGCGCCAGGATCACGGCCGGGCGCTGCGTCGCCTCGATCACCTTGGCCATGGTGAAGGTCTTGCCGGAGCCGGTGACACCGAGCAGCACCTGGCTGCGGTCGCCGTTCTCCAGGCCCTCGACGAGGTCGCGGATGGCGGTGGGCTGGTCGCCGGCCGGCTCGTAATCCGACTGCATGCGGATACGGATGCCGCCTTCGGATTTTTCCGGCCGGGCAGGGCGGTGCGGTGTCCAGATCTTGCCGTTCTTGTGCAGCGGATTGCCGCTCTCGATCAGCGCCGACAGCGCCTCGACGGTGGCGGTGACGGCGGTGCCTGCCTGCAGCGACGAGGCTTCCTCCAGCGTCGTATCCATGCCCGAGACGGGATTGAGCCCGGCCGCCGCGCGCGTCTTCGGATCGGTGGAGCCGCCCATGGAGGTGCCGCGCGCCGATTTCGAGGCGGCGATCTCCACCTTCTTGCGATGCTTGCCGGCCTTGGAGGCGATCTGGCGCTGCGTCTCGACGCCCGAGGCTTCCGCATCGGCCTCCAACTGCTTCACCCAATCGGCAACCGAGCCGGAGAGCGGCGCGCCCTCGAAGGACGATTGCGGGGCTTCCTCGAAGCCGTTCGGGGCGGGGGATTTCTTCGGAGATTTGGCCATGGCGGGAATATGGAGAGAGTCAGTGCGAAAGGGAAGAGGGAAAGAGTACAAAAGGGAAACGAATGAATCGTTCGGATTTATGAATAGTCTCCCGGTCGCGTGATACTAAAAGACCCCGCCCCAACCCCTCCTCACAGGTGGGAGGGGCTAATCCGGCGGCACCGCCTTGCCTCTTCCGAAACGTTGAGGCTTTGGAAAGCCGGCGCAGTAGGTTAAGCCCCTCCCACCTGTGGGGCGGGGTTGGGGCGGGGTCTTTCTTCAGCGGTTCTACACTCATCAAGCCGAACGCTGGTCCGCCGGCCCCTCCAGCCGCGCGAGGTTCAACGCACTGTTGATCAACCCGATATGGCTGAAGGCCTGCGGGAAGTTGCCGAGCATGCGGCGGGCGGCGGGATCATATTCTTCCGCCAGAAGCCCGACATCGTTGCAGATATTAAGCAGCCGCTCGAACAGGCGCAGCGCATCGTCGCGGCGGCCGATCATGCCGAGGGCGTCGACGAGCCAGAAGCTGCAGGCCAGAAAGGCGCCTTCGCCGGGCGGCAGGCCGTCGTCCACCTCCTGCGTCTCGTAGCGCAGCAGCAGGCCATCGCGCAGCAGCTTGCGCTCGATCGCCTCGACTGTCGCGACATAGCGCGGATCATCAGGCGGGATGAAGCCGACCATGCCGAGCTGCAGCAGGCTGGCATCCATCGCCTTGGAGCCATAGGCCTGCGTAAAGCAGCCGAGTTCGGGATCGAAAGCCTTCTCGCAAACCTCGGCATGGATGTGATCTGCGAGCGTGCGCCAACGTGCGGCGGCCTCGGGCTCGCCGTCCGCCTCTGCAATCTGGACGGCGCGGTCGAAGGCCACCCAGGCCATGACCTTCGAATAGGTGAAATGCTGGCGCTGGCCGCGCACCTCCCAGATGCCTTCATCGGGCTCCACCCAGATTTTTTCGAGATAGGGCAGAATGGCCGCCGCCAGTTCGCGTTCGCGGTGATGCGGCGGAAGCCCGCCCTTGCGGGCCTGCAGCATGGCGTCGGCTACCTCGCCATAGACATCGAGCTGCACCTGTTCGGCAGCGGCATTGCCGATGCGCACGGGTGTCGAGCCCTCGTAGCCACTCAGCCAGGGAACCTGCCATTCCAGCAGATTGCGCTCGCCGGCGACGCCATACATGATCTGCATCTGCGCCGGGGCGCCGGCGACCGCCCGCAGCAGCCACTTGCGCCAGGCGCTGGCTTCCTCGTAGTAGCCGAGTTTCATCAGGGCGAGCAGGGTCAGCGTCGCGTCGCGCAGCCAGCAATAGCGATAGTCCCAGTTGCGCGGCCCGCCGATCTTTTCCGGCAGGGAGGTCGTCGCCGCGGCGATGATGCCGCCCGTCGGCATGTAGGTCAGTGCCTTGAGCGTGATGAGCGAGCGTTTGACCTGTTCCGTCCACTGGCCGACCTTCGGGCAGGTCGCGGCAAAGGATAACCAGAATTCCTCCGTGTCCGGCAGCGCATATTCCACCTGCCGCTGAGCCGGCTGCGGCATATGCGAGGGGGACCAGGTCAGGGTGAAGATCTGGCTCTCGCCAGCGGCAACCTGGAAGGAGCCGACCGTGCTCAGGCCGCGGCCTTCGAGCGGGACGGCGCAATTCAGGGTTAGCCTGTCCGGGCCGGCAATGGCGGTGATGCCGCCATCCTCGCCATGCGTGACCCAGGGAACGGTTCGGCCGTAATCGAAGCGAAGGTTGAGCTCCATATCGAAGGCGACAGTGCCGCTCTTACCCTCGACGATGCGCATCAGATCGCTCGTGCCATCGCGAAGCGGCATGAAGTCGATGAGAACGGCGGTGCCGGTCTCGGTCTGAAACTCGGTTTCGAGAATGAGCGTATCGTTGCGGTAGCGGCGCGTGACGCGGACATTTTCACCTGACGGTGACAGCGACCAGAAGCCGTTATCCCCAGCGCCGAGCAGGGCGGCAAAACAGGAGGGGGAATCGAAGCGCGGAAAACAGAGCCAGTCGATCGAGCCGTTCTTCGAGACGAGTGCGGCGGTTTCGCAATCGCCGATGAGCGCGTAGTCCTCAATGGGTACCGACACCGGAGCCTCCTTTGCATAGCAGTCGGGCTTTTAGGTAGAGGCCGTGCGCGGAGGTCAAGCGCGGAAACTAACGGGGCGGTAGGCGTGCCCGCTATCATGCAAAACTCCGGCTATCAATTGTGGGAAGCTCTCCGACGCAGCTTTGACTGCCGCGCTCTGACGGATGATATCTGCACGGAAAGCGCGTTTCCCTTGTTCGCCATTGCCCAGGTCAGGCGAAAAGCGAGCTGTCAATCAGGCTGAGAGTGCTGACCCCGGTTACCGGAATCGAATCCGCTTTCGGAAGTACCGACCCACAAATAAAAGTCTGTGGTTGAAGGATGGGCCGCCTCCCGCAACGCGCGCGGCGATGTTACAGCTGCTGCGGGAATTGGGGACCGAAAATTTCATGAACAAGATCATCATTGCATTCGCAGCGACCGCGGCACTTGCCGGCTGCGCCAAACGTCCTGACGCCATCGTCCAGGTCGATATTCCGATGGCGGCCTATACAAATCTCAGTTGCCAGGCGCTCGGCGTGGAACTCAAGAAAGAGAAGGCCAAGCTCGACGACCTTTCCAAGCAGCAGATCAGCGCAGCGAACGGCGATGCTTTCGGCGTCTTCCTCGTTGGCGTCCCTATCGGCAGCGTCGCCGGAGGCGACAAGGAAGGGGAAATTGCCGCTTCTAAAGGCAAGGTCTCGGCCATGCAGTCCGCTGGCATGAGCAAGGGCTGCAAGCTGTCAGGCTGACAGTCGGGGCGCCATCCGCATTGCCCTTCGAGGCCCCTGGCGGGGCACCTGAGGGTGAGGCTCTCTCAGGCGTTGGCGCGATCTCCCTATAGCCTACCCAGCGAACGGTGGCTTTTCCGCTTATCGATGCGGCATCCTCCCAAGCCCCTCATGCTGAGGCGCGCAGCCCGCAGGGCGGAGCCTCGAAGCACGCGCTCGAGGGCTACTCCTTGCATCCATCAACTGCCGGCGCATCATCGACCGGCCCCGCACTGGAACCGAAATCAGCCTTCCGCAGTTAGTTTCCTGTCAATTGAGCTGCAGGTGCGACTGCCATTAGCGACCATTCCGCCTTCTGGAAAAAACCGATCACCATCGATCTCGATAGCGGCGAACGAATGGTTCTCCGATCGCCGCAGGATGCACTTTACGCACTCGTCTCCGACTGGCCGGTCAAGGGCGGCGTCCATCAGCAGCGGGCGGTCGATTTCTGCCGTGCCTGGCTTGCCGGCCGTATGCCGGCCGAGACGGTGCGGCAGGCCTTTATCCTGGCGGCGCTGGAAGCCGGGGTGGCGATCCACGATGATGATGAAGATGGGGCCGGAAGCTCTGTTTTGAATCCCTCAGTGTAGATGAGCCAACGCTGATATATCCGCGTCACGCAGCCGGTATCCCGCAGCAGCAGCAATATTCCCACGATGTATTGCAAATATTATTCTCGCTGTGTTTGTAGGAATAGGCAGCGTTTGCGCTCCGATTCTTTTAGGGATTTAGCTAAATGAAATTGAAAGTCCTTGTTTGCGCCGCGCTGCTGGCTCTCGCCGGCTGCAATGCGCCGGTGTCGCAATCCGTTGCGGATTCGCAGCGTCCTCCCTCGAGTGACGTCCGGCAGAAGTTCATCAACATCGTGTTCAAGAGAACCTACCGGCACGAAGCGGGAGAAGTCGTATGGGCCCGCATCTCCAGTGTGGTTCTGCTCGATCCTGAAAAAAAGATCTACGCTTACTGTGTGCGGGTGGTGCCCAAGCGCAGCTGGGGAGACTGGGCCTATCTCGGCGTCTCCTTCACGGATGACAAAATATTAGGCGCGACGGTGAATGATAATCGCTGCCGCGACAAGCGGCTGCGTTACTACCCGTTTCCTGAGATGAACGGCATGAAGACCTGACAGGGCGAGGGCTCCGGCCGCGTCGCCGTTCGAGGCTTTGTTGAGCGGCGGCGCGACATGCTTCCAGCATTGCGGGGGCGCGGCATTCTCCAACCTTCCTCATGCGGAGTGCTTAGCCGCAGGGCGGAGCCTCGAAGTACGGGATGTGACGTTGCTGCTTGCAGCCATCGCCTCTTGGAAAAGGCCGATCTATCGACGTCGAAATAGGAGATTCAACTGAATGAAGATCAAATTCATTGCTTACGCTGCCCTGCTGGCACTGGCCGGCTGCCAAACTCCTGCGCCGCAATCCGTTGCAGATTCCCAGCGTCCGCCCTCCAACGCGGTCCGACGCGAGTACGTCGATGCTCTGCGGGGAACCATTAAAGCGGGGAACTTCGTAAAGGCCGAGATATCCAGCGTGGTTTTGCTTGATCCGCAAAAGCAGATATATGCTTATTGTACGCGGACGACGGAACGTGCCTACCCAAACTGGTCCTATATCGGCGTGGGCTTGCAGCACGACATGATATTGTACCTGAAAAAGGACGACTACCGCTGCCACGACAAGCGGCTGCGTTACTATGATTTTCCGGAACTGCGGAACATGAAGTACTGAAGCAGAGGCGGGGGTCTTTGCCAGCCTCGCCGGTCCCTTTCGGACGCCATCAAAATCAGAGATACCTCACGCAACGGCCATCGAGGGATGTCGTCGAATGTGTCGAGGCCATCGAAATGGTCGATCGGCAGTCGGCGGCGAGTTCCGGGGCCGCTGGTTGACGGCCGGGCAAAACAGTATTTCGAGCGACGGGTTTCTTGCCGGAGTGGGTGTAGGAGGCGGTCCCTAAGCGAACTGCGCATTGCGCAGTCCGCGAGGCACACTTTGCTCAGGCAAACACGGCTTCCCTGGAATGATCCGCCGTCGGCGCTTTGCAATACCACACCAGCACTGCAATCGTTCCGATGGGAGCTAATAGTCCGAGAAGCTGGTGCCATCCGCTCCGGTTGACGTCGTGAAGGCGTCGTGCCGCCATGGCGATCGACGGAAGAAACGTGGCCAGAGACCAGATCCGATTCAAGGTTTCGCTCCGATCGACGACATACAAAGCGATCCCGACGAGAAGGACGAAGAGCGTCGAATACCAGAACTCCGATCGGCTCGCTCTGCCGCTGAAGGTCACATAATTCTTGAAGTAGCTTGCGATCGCCTGGCCGAAACCCATGGCCTGCGGCAGGCCGCCGAAGCGGTTCGGCCCGGCCGGCGGTTTTCTGAAGATGAAGATCAATGGCACGCCGATCAGGATCAAGACGATCAACCAGTGAAACAGAGAAAAACTGCCCATGAGATACCCCAGCTGTTAGAACAGCTTAGAGATAAGCGATGTTTGTTTCCGGAGGATTAACTTGCTTGTGATCCGATGTGTTTCGCAATCACAGCTTGTGAAATTGCGGCTGCCATGTTGGCGGCGCGATGATGCTTTGAGACGGCCGCAATCGCCGTCGCTCAGCGCTTGAGCAGCACGCTTGCCTGCACCGGCTGCTCGATGCCCTTCAGCGCCAGCATACGCGTTTCTGCGCCCGCCGCGAGGTCGGGAGCCTTGGCGGCCGTCTCGGCCGAGATCAGGATCTCCCCGGCGGCGGCCTGGGATTCCAGCCGTGCGGCTTGGTTGACGACGCCGCCGATCGCGGTGAAATCGCTGCGGAAGCTGGAGAATTCGCCGATCTGGACCTCGCCGGAATGGATGCCGACGCCGACGCCGAGGGTCCGGCCGGGCACTAGATCAAGCGCCAGGTCGTTCAGCGCGGCGGCGCAATTGCGCTGTATTTGCTGCCCGGCCAAGATTGCGGCGGCGGCGTGATCCCTGCTGACGATCGGGAAATTGAAGATCGCCATCAGGCCGTCGCCCATCTGCTTGTTGACGATACCGTGATGCGCCCAGATCGCCTGGGCGCAGCGATCCTGGAACAGGCGGACGATTTCGCTGAGCTGCACCGCCTCGATGCGCTCGGAAAGATCGGTAAAGCCCCTGATATCGGCAAACAGGATGGTGGCCTCGACGGTGATCTGGCGCTGCTTCTTCACATACTGGAAGGAGCGCTCGCAGATCGTGCAGATATCGGGGTTCATCTTGCTGCGGGTGATGCCGAAGGCGCGGAAGGGAAGCGCGAGCGGGCCGCCGATCGGGATCGGCATATGCATCTGGTCCCAACAGCCGCGGCAGATTCTGGCGCTGCCGTGCCTGGCCGGCTCATTTGTTGAGGCTGTCGTCATATCGAACAATCCGTCGCCCAGAGCATGATGCCGGAACGTGAGAGCGGTTTTCTCATGACATCATGCTCTCACTATCTAATGTGGAACAGGAAGACTTCAGGCCGACCCGACCTAAAATCATCTTGTTCTCGCCAAGGAACAAGCTTCCGCTACTCGCCTGCTTTTGGCAACTCTCCCGATCATCGAAGTCGACGATGGCTCGAATTATTTCGTGCGGCCCATTCTTATCGGGCAGATCACCGCCAGGTCGAATATCACGCGACCCGGCGATAGCATCGTGATGGTACCTACTGTAGGATGTTGTTAACAATACCTTCGCTCTCCAGGAAAGACCGGGGATGGAGCGCCGTCTTGCAGCAATCCTGATCGCCGATGTCGTCGGTTACAGTCGATTGAGCCGGATCGACGAGGAGGGCACGCGTGCGCGTTTTCAGGCGGATCAGGATGATGTCTTCGAGCCGGCGATCGAGCGACATCACGGCCGGCTGGTCAAAACCATGGGCGATGGTTTGCTGGTCGAATTCCAGAGTGTGGTCGATGCCTTGCGTTGCGCGGCGGAGGTTCAGCAACGGAAAGCCACCCGCAATGCCGCAGCCCTCCTGCAACACCGGCTCGAGTTCCGGATCGGCATCAATCTCGGCGATATCATCGTCGAGGGCTGGGATATTCAGGGCGACGGCGTCAATATCGCCGATCGCGTGCAGGCGCTGGCGGAACCGGGCGGCATCGTCATATCGGGAACGACCTACGACCAGGTGAAATCGAAAGTCCCGGTCGGTTTCGCTTCGCTCGGCGAGCAGCGGTTGAAGGGCATAACCGAACCGGTCCGGGTCTATCGCGTCCTGCTCGATCCCGTCGCCGCCGGCAAAACGCTGAGGACCCGCCGGCGCCTGCCGATGCGGCCCCTCGTTGCAGGCATCGCGGCGGCCGTCATCCTCGCTCTCGCCGGAGCGGCGCTCTGGTGGCAGCCGTGGATCCCGGCAAGATCCCCGGGGCTCGGCGAACGTTTCGCCTATCCGCTGCCGGACAAGCCGTCGGTCGCAGTTCTGCCCTTTATCAATGTCAGCGGCGATACCGAGCACGACCATCTCGCCGAGGGATTGACGGATGATCTGATCACCGAATTGTCGAAAGTATCGGGCCTCTTCGTCATCGCCCGCCATTCCGTCTTCGCCCTCCAGGGCTCCGTCGGCAAGATCCAGGATGTGGCCGCCGAACTCGGCGTTCACTATGTGCTCGAAGGGACATTGCAGCGGGCCGGGCCGCAGCTGCGGATCAATGTCAAGCTGATCGACGCGGTCACCGGCCTGTCGCTCTGGGCGGAGCGCTACGATCGCCAGTATGCCGACCTCTTTGCCGTTCAGGACGATGTGATCGGCAAGATCATCGCCGCCCTGTCGGTCAAGCTCAGCGCGCGCGAGCGCGACCAACTGGCCCGAATCCCGACCGAAAATCTCGAAGCCTATGATTATTACATGAGGGCCGAGCAGGAGGGCTTCATTTTCAGGGATGTCGATACCTATCGCCGGACGCTGTCCTTCTATCAGAAGGCGATCGACCTCGATCCGGGCTTTGCCAATGCCCATGCGGGAATTGCGCGCGTCGCCGTCGATGTCTGGCGCAACGACTACAACTACCTCTGGTCGGCCGCCGTTGCCCGCAAGATCGCCTATGACGCCGCCGGACAGGCGCTCAAGCTCGATCCCAACAATGCCAGGGCGCATACGGTCCTTGCCCTGCTGCAATGGGTGGATGGGCGTGAGACGGAGGCCAGGAATTCCGCCAATATGGCCGTCGCGATGCAGCCGAACGATGCCGAGGCCGCCGCCAATCTCGCGCTCATTCTGGTCCACACCGGAGATAGCGGCCAG
The DNA here is from genome assembly GCF_028994275.1 of Rhizobium binxianense. Taxonomy (NCBI): domain Bacteria; kingdom Pseudomonadati; phylum Pseudomonadota; class Alphaproteobacteria; order Hyphomicrobiales; family Rhizobiaceae; genus Rhizobium; species Rhizobium binxianense. Next base: position 2,303,470 of record NZ_CP118713.1, on the reverse strand, counting down.
GCCGTCACCGAGATGGAAAAGGCCTTGCGGCTCGACCCATCGCCGGCGTCGAGTTTTCAACTGCTGGCGGGGATCGTCTTTTATACCGCAGGCGACGACCAGCGGGCGATCTCGCTGATAGAGCCGACGCTCGGCAGCCTGCCGAAGGTCGAGCCGGCGCGTGAATATCTGGCGGCTGCCTATGCGGATCAGGGCAATGAAACCAGGGCCGCGACGGAGAGGGCAAAGCTGCTGGAGCTCTTCCCGGAAAGCAATCTGACCTATTACGGCTATCTCTATGATTATTGGCGGGACGGCGATCTTCAGCGTCATCTGGCCGGATTGCGAAAGGCCGGCATTCCGGAATGGCCCTTCGGTTTTACGGGCAATCAAGCCGACAGGCTCGGCGAGGCGGAGCTGCGCACTCTCGTCGATGGCAAGAGCTGGACCGGCAAACACAAGAACGGCACGGATTTCATCCAGTATTTCGACAAGGACGGAAATACCGCCTATCGCAGTGCCAATACCAACATCACCGGCACGATCGAGGTGCGAGGCGACAGAATCTGCGAAAAATTCGACGGCTATTTCCTCGACCGGATGGTGTGTGGATATGTTTACCGCAACACCACAGGCGAGCAGGGCGACAGGCCCTACATCCACGTCACGCCGCGTGCCCTGACGTTCTTTTCGTCAGCACCCTGACGTGCCGGGCGATGCGGCTTCATTTCGTCGCCGGTTGCTGCCAGACGGTGTGCATCTTCTCCGAAATCAGCGTCTGTTGAACTTCGGACCAATGCTTCTTGGAGTCGGTCACCTTGGTCGGGTTTTTCTCCATGCCTTCCGCCGCGCCGGGATCATAGCTGAGATACAGTTTGCCATCGATGATCCGCCAGGCTTTCGGATCGATATTGGTGGTCACCGTTCCAAAGGACACTCCATCGGCGCAATAGCCGCCATATTGCGGCGCGTATCTGGAAGGATCGCTCTTGAAGAGGTCGCGATTTTCAGCACTGGAAAAATGCCAGGTGGCGCCAAGCCAGCGGTAGGAATAGTCCTCGGACCCTTCGACGGCCTGGTTTTCGGTGAAATAGGCGACCGGGTCGTAGCCCTTGATCGCGATATCGCCGAAATAGCCGGTATTGACCAAATCTTCGGCCCCCGCGGGCCGCGTGAAGGAGAGCAGCATGACTGCAGCGCCCAGAGCCACTGCCGTCAGCATTCCGCATTTTTGCATATGGTAAGACATAAGATGCTCCGTTTCCGGATGCGGTCTTTTACTCCGGCGAAAGCCTATTGCCGTTTGGTGCATTCCTTGTAGAGCGGTTCGCCAACAAGCTCGGCTTTCTGGCAGACTGCTCCCGCTTCCATGAGTAATTTTGCCGTATCCCAATGCGCCCGCCACCCGGCCTGAGTGAGGGGCGTATAGCCGTTTCTTTCGGTCGCTTCGACGTCTGCATCCTTCGTCAACAGAAAGGCGACAACGTCGGCGTGGCCCTCCTCGGCGGCACCATGCAAGGGCGACATCTGATAGAAATTCTTGCTGTCGTTGACATCAGCCCCGTCTGCGACAAGCAGTTCCACCACCTTCAGATTTCCTGCATAGGCTGCAGCATGCAATGCAGTCAGCCCGCCTTTGTTGCGAGCTTCAATGTCGGCGCCGCGGTCCAGCAAAAGAGCCACGACATCGGCATGCCCCGCCAAAGCCGCTATGATCAGCGCCGGCTCACCCGCCTCATCGGCCTCCGACACATCGGCGCCTCGGTCGAGCAACTGTTCGACGCGGGCGAGATCGCCGTCCTTGGCCGCTTCATCCAAAGGGCCAGCCGATGATGGCACGGCGCCGATGAGAAGCGCAGCCAAAGTCGCGATATGAATATTCACGGGCACGATCTCGGCTTGATTGGGGTTTGCATGCGCCGTTTGTGGCGTTTTAGCACGCGTCCCATTCGTAAACAAGATTGTGCTAATGGACGCTCGCCCAGGCAACACCACTCACGCGCCACGGCTGCGACCGACGGTTCCGGGGAATACGGTCACACTTGTTACTACCCTCTGTTCGATTTCAGATGCGAACAGGCGCAACGGCATCACTGAACGGTGGCACATGACGCCGTGAAAGAAATTCAATGCAAAGTGGAAACATTCGGCGGAGAATGCGTTGTACCGGTTGCCGGCAGCTTGCCCGCAATGTTGATGAGGGAGGCTAAACATGAACGTCCTGATCGTTGAAGATGAGAATATTATCGCGCTGGAACTCGAACGCATTGCGCAGGAGGCCGGGCACCAGACAATCGGGCCGGTCTCGACGATGGAGCAGGCTCTCGCCCACGCGCAAAGAAGCGATGTTGCGCTCGTCGATCTCAGTCTCTCCGATGGGATGACCGGCGCCCAGCTTGCGCGCCGGCTGATCGACCGCCACCGGGTCGACGTCATCTTCGTGACCGGTCGTCCCGAGAATGTCGGTCACGGCATCGAAGGCGCGCTTGACGTGATCTCCAAGCCCTTCACCGATGAGAGGATCGTCGGCGCGCTCTCGCGGGCGGAGGCTGCCCGACGCAAAGATTTCGACAGCAGCAAGGCCGTGCTGTCATAGTGAAATCGGCCGCGCTCGGCGACCGATGCCTTTTGGAGGAGATAGTCCTGTGAAGCACGTGCTCATGGCCGTTCTCTTCGCCGCCCTTGCGGCCTGCGCCAGCTCAGGAAACCCGCAGCCTCTTCCGGGTAGCCTGACCTATGGCGGGAAAGTCGTCCATTCGCCCTATCGTCCCGGAACGGTGGTCAAGAATACCTTTCTTGGCGATTTCGGTTATCGCGTCTTCGAGACCTACGTCGTTCAGCCTGACGGGACGCTCAAGCTGACGTCCCAGAGCACGGGGCCGGACTTCCTTTGGCAGTGAGAGAGGATAGCGACATCCCGGCGGATGTCGGGGCTAAGGCGACACGATCACAAATTCGTCGTTGCCGTCGGTTCCCGCATCCAGCCGGCTGGCCGCAAGTTCGATGAAGGACTTGACCAAAGGCGGCAGGTGCCGGCTGCTGGGATAAACGACGTACAGGCCGCCGACCGGGGTCGCGTAACCGTCGAGAACGCGGCACAGCCGGCCGTCCTTGATGCAGGTCTGGCCGACTCGGTAGGGCAATTGGGCGATGCCGTAGCCGGCGATCGCGGCGGCCATCACCGCTTGCATTTCATTGGCGGCGAAACGTCCCGAGACCGAGATCGTCTCCCGGCCGTGCGGGCCTTCGAGCAGCCACGGCGTATGGGCGGATTGGCCGGCGATGACGCAGTCGTGGCGGGTGAGATCCGCCGGGTGGTCGGGCGTGCCGCAGCGGGCTACGTATTCGGGGCTGGCGCAGAGGATTCTGTGCGTGGAGCCGAGCTTGCGGGCGATCAGCGTCGAATCCTCGAGGATGCCGGTGCGGAAGGCGAGGTCTATGCCGTTTTCGACAAGGTTCAGCCTGTCGTCGGTCAGCCGCAGTTCGACCCTCGTCTTCGGGTAGGTCGAAAGAAAATCGAAGATCGCCTCCTGAAGGAAGGGACCGCCGAAGCCGACGGGCGCCGATATGCGGATCGTGCCGGCGGGCTCGGCCCGCGCTTCGGCAAGCCGCAGGTTGGCGCCCTCGATCGTGCGCAGCGCCTGGCTGCTTTCTTCATAATAGAGGCGGCCCGCATCGGTCAGGTTGAGGCTGCGGGTGGTGCGCTGCAGTAGCCGGACGCCGAGTTCGCGCTCGAGGGTGGCGATGCGGCGGCTGACCGTCGTCTTCGGCATGCCGAGCAGGCGCGCCGCGGCAGTAAAGCTGCCTGCCTCGATGACGCGGGCGAAGATCATGATATCGTTGAGATCGAGCATTGTATCCTGGGATGGCACGATGTTTCCCAACTATATGCCATTATGGTTCAATGCGACAGGCCCTAACTTTGCTGCATCCGTCACAACAAGGAGCAGACAGATGAGCAACACACGAAACGTTCTGGTCACAGGCGCCACCGGCCAGCAGGGCGGCGCGGTCGTGCGCGCGCTGATCGCGCGGGGACACCGCGTCAAGGCTATCAGCCGCCGGCCGGACAGCGAAGGCGCGAAACGGCTTGATGCTGCAGGCGTCGAGGTCGTCGCCGGCGATCTCGATGATGCAACATCCGTCGTCAAAGCCGCAAGCGGCATCGACACGATGTTCCTGATGGGCAGCAGCTACGAGGCCGGGACGGAGGCGGAAACCCGCCAGGGCATCACGGTCGCGGATGCGGCAAAGGCCGCCGGCATCGGCCACCTGATCTATTCCTCCGTCGCCGATGCCGACAAGAAGACCGGCATTCCGCATTTCGACAGCAAATATCTGATCGAGAAGCATATCGCCGGCCTCGGCATTCCCTATACAATCAGTGCGCCCGTCGCCTTCATGGAGAACACCGTGGCGCCCTGGGCGATCGACGGGCTGCGCCAGGGCGTCTACGCCGCCGCGCTGGCGCCGGCGCGCGTGCTGCAGCAGATCACCATCGATGACATCGGCGCTTTCGTCACGGCATTGGCCGAACGGCGCGAACAGGTGTTCGGCAAGCGTTTCGATATTGCCGGCGACGAATTGTCGGGCGAACAGCAGGCGAACATCTTGTCCGAGGTGCTCGGCCGCCCAATCACTTACCGGGAATTGCCGATAGCGGCGATACGGCAGCAGAGCGAGGATACGGCGCTGATGTTCGAATGGTTCGACCGTACAGGCTACGACGCCGATATCGCCGCCCTGCGCCGCGACTTTCCTGAGGTCGGTTGGCACAGCTACGCCGACTGGGCGCGGGGCTTCGATTGGAGTGTGCTCGGTAAGGCGGCGGGCTGAGTTAGTCGTCGCGTCGGCGATGTCGCCGCTTGGTGATATTTGCTGGAAGCGGATCGATCGGGGGTTGCTTCACGGCCGCTTCGGAACAGAGGCGGCGCTTGGCGCCTCCTCCGCAGGCGGGCGCCTGGGCGCCTAGCCTGACCGCTTCCACCTGGGAGAAGCCCGCTTGCACAGTCGCCGGCGAATCCTATTGTTTGACGGCAGACCTGCGTCCTTGAAAGGGAGGCTTTGATGCCGTCGAGTTTCAATGTCGAAAGTGCTGATGGTTATGAACGGCTGATGGGGCGCTGGAGCAGGAGGCTGGCGCCGATGCTGATCAATTTCGCCGGCCTTGCGGGCGGTGATCGTGTGCTCGATGTCGGCTGCGGCACCGGCAGCCTGACATTTACTTTGGCGGAAACGCCTGGCCTGCGAGAGATCGTCGCCGTCGACTATTCGCCGGTTTTCGTCGAGGCGGCGAAACGGCGCAATACCGATCCACGGATCACGATACGGCAGGCCGATGCCTGCGCGCTCCCCTTCGAGGACGGCCGCTTCGACCGGGCGATGTCGCTGCTCGTGCTGCATTTCGTGCCCGAAGCGGGAAAGGCGGTGTCCGAGATGGCCCGTGTCGTGCGCCCGGGCGGCATGGTCGCGGCAGCCGTCTGGGATCATTATGGCGGCATGTCAGGTATGCGGATGATGTGGGACACGGCGGCGATGCTTGACGAGCATGCATTGCCGTTGCGGCGCAAATATTGTTTCCAGCCGATGATGCGGCCTGGGGAGATGAGGGAGAGCTTTGTTAGCCAGGGCCTTGTCGACGTCGAGGAGACGTCGCTGCTGATCCGGATGGAATACGGCTCCTTCGAGGACTACTGGCAACCAATCGCTGCCGGCGAGGGGCCGCTCGGCAAATATGTCGCCGGTCTGGACCCGGCCAAGCGGAAGGCCGTCGGCGATGCGGTCAGGGCGGCATATGAGGCGGGCGAGCCGGACGGGCCGCGATCGTTTGCGTCGGTGGCGTGGGCGTGCCGGGGCAGGGTGCCGGGCAAGAGCTAAAGAGGCCGGCGGCTGGTGTCGCCGGGCTTTCTTTTGCCTGGCCGCCTGATTGCGAACGCCTTTCAAGCATTCACCACCTCGCAGGCGCAGATGTGATCGTAAAATGCATGTCCTCGCCAGACGAACGGCAAGAGCCACCAGGCCATGGCCGCCGTTGCCCAGATGACGTACAGCTCGGTAGTGTCATTGTCCGGAGGCGTATATCCGTCGCGGACCATGTCAAGCAATGCCTCGAAATCTTGCGTCGGATAGATCGGAAACAGCGAGATTACGAAAACGACAGCGCTAATAAGGAGAAACGGGCTAAATTTGAGGATTTCGCGTTTAAACGCGGCGCCGATGTCGGGATATTTACCGTCGACTGACTGTACTCTCAGGAAGAAAACCGCCTTTCCGAATGTGCGGCGGCCATTCGCCGAAAAGCAGGCGAAAGCTAGCGCGATCAGCACGGTGTTGGCTATGCCTGATATCAAGCTGGAATAGGCAGGCATGGGCTGGACCACCGGATTGTTGTCTGCATCTAGAGGGATGGTCAACTCCTGGCCTGATGTCCAAAAGTCATCTTCGGTTTTGTTGCCTGTCCGTAGATATCTCTCCGTCGTCGAACCGATTTGACCTACCTCGCAGATCTCGCTGGTACGAATTTCGTCTGTTGGCAACGGCCATCCCGCTTCAATTCGCTGTGCAAGCTGACTGGGGATCGCTTCGGTGCACCAAGTGGATGTCCGGCCGGGAAAACGGAAGTCCAGCGGGAAAACCGTTGAAATGTAGTGGACTGCTATGAGGATGGCGGCCTGAAAGATGATGATGTCGACAGCGAAAGCCGCGAAGCGCCGCCAGAAGTGGCGGAAAGGTAAAGTCATGGATTGCGGCATCTCGGCTGTATTATCCATGTGCTCCCCTGATAACATCGACGCAGCCTGGTCAGGCGCATAGAGTCCTTTCAACATGAAGTAGCAAATTTCGAGGTGATTGATACAGGCGCTTTTGCGTTCTCGTCTCCCCGAATGCTTCGGGGCAGGCAATTCGGCCTTGCTGTCGCCGGCGATGCCTGCCGCCTCGATGGCATGAAACGATCGGTCCGCGCCCCGGGACTTGCCGCCGAACGACAGCGTGCTAGGTAAGGCCCGCCGGTATCTCGCCGGATCAGTTTTCCTTCACAGCCCCCGAGTTAGCCCATGTCCTTTTCTCCCGCCGCCGTCTGGCCCGTCGTCATGCTGTTTGCCTCCAACATCTTCATGACCTTTGCTTGGTACGGGCATCTCAAGCATAAAAGCAGCGCGATCTTCCTGGCCATCATCGTCAGCTGGGGGATCGCATTCTTCGAATATTGCCTGGCGGTGCCGGCCAACCGTATCGGCTCGGCGGTCTATACGACGGCGCAGCTGAAGACGATGCAGGAGGTGATCACGCTGATCGTCTTTTCCGGCTTCTCGATCTTCTGGCTCGGCGAGAACCTGACCTGGAACCACGCGATCGGCTTCGCCCTGATCGCAATCGGAGCATCCTTCATCTTCCGTGCATAAAATTTAGCCTTTTCAATAGATTACAAATCGTCCATGTCTCGATATCGCCGCATTTCCTACAGATTGCGGTCGCAATCGGCTGGCAGCCTGTCACCTCTAGCTTTTTGTTTTGCGCAATTCCGGGCGCAAAACCGCTGTGCACTTTTGCTGGAATTGCTTCAGCAGTGATCAGGAGGTGAACTGCCATGAGCCTGTCTTTCCCGACTATGGCGGCGATCCGGTTCGGCTATGGCTTCCGGCCGGGCGAGGCGCCGCCTGAGAGCAAGGACGAGCTCATCGGCCAGCTGCGCGAGGGTGCGGCCGCGATGCCGGACTTTCCCATGGGCGGCCCCGACATGCGCCATCGGGCGATCCTCAGCCTGCAGTCGCAACTGGCGCAGATTCGGGAGGATGCCAAAACGGTGACCGACGACACGACGCAGCGCGAGATGCGCAAGGGCGTGCAGCGGCAGGCGCAGCAGCAGTTCCAGCACGATTCGAACCTGCGGCTGATGCAGGCGGTGCTGTCGCCCTACGGTTTTTACGAGCGGCTGGCGACCTTCTGGACCGATCACTTCTCCACCAGCGCCAACAAGAGCCTGCCGATGCGTCTCATCGTGCCGCTCTACGAGGCTGAGGCGATCCGGCCGTTCATATCGGGCAGGTTCGGCGATCTGCTGCGAAGCGCCACCGCTCACCCCGCCATGCTGATCTATCTCGACCAGGCGGAGTCGCTCGGGCCGGATTCGGCCGGCGGCATCAAGCGCAACAAGGGGCTGAACGAAAATCTCGGCCGCGAGCTGCTGGAGCTGCACACGCTCGGCGCCGGCAGCGGTTATACCCAGGCGGATGTCACGGCGGCGGCGATGGTGCTGACGGGGCTCACCATCGACCGCAAGGAGATGGACATCGCCTTCCGGCCGAATATTTCCGAGCCCGGCACCCATGCGGTGCTCGGCGTCAGCTACGGCGGGCGCAGGCGCTCGCGCGACGATTATCTCGATATGCTCGACGATCTCGCCGTCCATCCGAAAACGGCGGCGCATATCAGCCGCAAACTGGCGGTGCATTTCGTCTCCGACCAGCCCGATGAAGGGATGGTGTCCGATATGGCTGCGGCCTGGAAGAAGACGGGCGGCGATTTGACGGCCGTCTATACCGCCATGCTCGACCATCCCGCCGCTTGGCGCGACGAGGGCGCCAAGGCGCGCCAACCCTTCGATTATGTCGTCGCCGGTCTCAGGGCGTTGAATGCGGGGCCGGTCAACGGCGTCGTCGGCAGCTTCCTGGCTGCCAACCAGCAGGGCACTGAAGAGGGAGACATGGCGGCGAATACGCCTGGCATGGCAGGGGCGCCGGTGACGACGGATCCCGCCGGCGAGGCAAGGGATAAGCGCCTTAAGGCCTTCCGTGCGGCGCGGGCGCTGGGGCCGGGCGCGTTGAAGCGCATGGGCCAGCCGACCTGGCTGCCGCCGAGCCCGGCCGGCTTCGAGGAAGGTTTTTCGGCCTGGATCACCGGCAGCCAGCTCGCCGAGCGGCTGGCCTGGGCAAGGCGGGCCGCAGCGCAGTTCGGCCGCGACGAAGATCCGCGCGAGTTCCTCAAGTCGACGCTTGCCGATGCGGCGCGCGACGAGACGATCCGCGTGGTGTCGCAGGCGCCGAACAAGATCAGCGGGCTGACGCTGGTGCTGGCATCCCCCGAATTCAATCGCCGATAGGAGCGTCTGCCCATGAGCCAGATCCTGCTTTCCCGCCGCGGCTTTCTGACGTCGGCCTGCTGTCTCGCCGCCGCCCCCGCCTTCACGCCGGTCACCTTCGCGGCGATGCCGGGTGACAACCGTTTCGTCACCATCGTGCTGCGCGGCGCGATGGACGGGCTGGACCTGGTGCAGCCCTATGGCGATGCCGGTTTTGCCGCGCTCAGGCCGACCCTGGCGCTGACGCCCGACACCGGGCTTCTCGATCTCGACGGGCATTTCGGCCTCAATCCCGCCGGCGCCGAACTGATGCCGCTGTGGAAGAGCCGGGAACTCGCCTTCGTGCACGCCGTCTCGACGCCTTATCGCGACCAGCGCAGCCATTTCGACGGGCAGGACATGCTGGAGTCAGGCGGGGAGCATGTCGCCGAGGAAAAGACCGGCTGGCTGAACCGGGCGCTCGCTGTCATTCCGCGCTTGGATGCGCGCAGGGCGATCGACGTCAACACTTCGACCGAGCTGATCCTCTCCGGGCCGAACAATGTCGACGTCTGGGCCTCGGATTCCAATCTGGCACCGGCGCGCGACGAGATGCAGTTCCTGGCGCGGCTCTATGCCGGCGATCCGCCGTTTGCCGCTGCCCTCGCCGAGGCGACGCGGGCCGACACCGCTTCGATGATGGTCGAGCCGGACGGCCAGCGCGGCGAGAAGGTTGCGGATGTGGCAGCACTCGCGGCCCACATGCTGAAGGGCGATTACCGCATCGCCAGTTTCTCGATATCAGGCTGGGACACGCATATCGGCCAGGCCGGCCAGTTCAAGCGGCCGGTGCAGGACCTTGCGCAGGCGATCAACACGCTGAAGACCACGCTCGGGCCGGAGATCTGGTCAAAAACGGTGGTGCTTGCCATGACCGAATTCGGCCGCACCGTCCGCCAGAACGGCTCAGCGGGCACCGACCACGGCACCGGCGGCTGCGCGCTGTTATCAGGCGGCGCCATCAACGGCGGCCGCATCCTCGGCCGCTGGCCCGGAGTTGGGGATGGCCAGTTGCTTGACGACCGCGATTTGATGCCGACGGCGGACGTGCGCGAGGTGGCGGCGGCGATGCTTTACAGGCAGTTCGATGTTGGCGTGGATGACCTGACGGGGAAGATTTTTCCGGGATTGGGGTTTGATAAGGGCTCGCAATTTTTGAAGGCGTGAGGAGCGGAGGTGCCGCGGCACACCGACCAGCCCGCATGGTGAGGAGGTCTGAAGGGCCGTTTCGAACCACGGGGGCGGTGGCTGGACGCTACGCCGGCATCCGTATTTTCCGAGGCGGGTGGCCAGCCTCGTCCTTCGAGGCCCCTGCGGGGCACCTCAGGACGAGGCTCGAGAGAGGGTGCGGGCTTTGAGGTGAAGGCTATGGAGTTGTTGCTGGCCGGCCCTTCGGCTGGGCTCAGGGCGTTCGTTGCTGCAAACGATTCACTGGATCGATTGCTCCCGCTTCGCGGGATCGTATCTCACCCCAGCACATCATAAAGCCGGAAGATGAAGCTCACCTGATAGATCAGGTTGACGATGACGAAGGCGGTGTGGAAGCGGCGGTTCGGGGTCCAGGCAGCGATGGCGCAGAGCAGGATGTAGACGATGTTGCGGGCGGGATATTCCCAGCCGAGCGAGAGGATGCGCTCGTGGCCTTTGATCGCGGTGTCGAGGATATCGATGGCGTAGGTGAGGCCGAGGATGCCGAAGAACCATTTGCGCCGGGAAATGAAATATTCCTCGTAGCCGCCATATTCGTCGAGGCTCGCCGGGAAGAGCAGGGCGCAGAGCAGGAAGAACAGGCTGCAGAAGCAGACGAGGAAGAGATAGATGCCGAAACCGATGACCGGCACGGCCTGCAGGCGATATTCCCACCACCAGATATGGATGATGAACAGGAACAGAGACAGCGCCCAGCCGAGATGGACGGGGTAGACTTTCGCCTTGCCGGGATGCTGGACGATGCCGGCAACGCCGGTCAGCACCCTGGCGAGCGAAAGGCTGATGACCATGCCCATCACCACCTTGATGTGAAGGAAGACCTCCGGCGAGCTGACCGTTTCCATGCTGTCGATCCCCGGTCTGTCACTCTTCGGGGACTTGCTTCGGCTTTCCCTCTTCGTCGAGCGCCACCATGATGAAGGTGCCGGCCGTGACCTTTTCCATCTTGGCGTAACGCGAGCGGTGCGCCCAGGCTTCGACGATCAGCGTGATCGAGGTGCGCCCGACACGCTCGACATCGGTATAGACCGACAGCGTATCGCCGATCTTGACCGGCAGCTCGAAGGCCATTTCCTTGACCGCGGCGGTGACGACCCGGCCTTTGGCGCGCTCGGCGGCGCGGATGCCGGAGGCAAGGTCCATCTGCGCCATGACCCAGCCGCCGAAGATATCGCCGGCCGGATTGGCATCGCCGGGCATCGCAAGCGTGCGCAGCGTCAGTTCGCCTCTCGGCTTGGCGGCATCGGTCATCAAGGGTTCTCCATCTGAGGGGGGCGATTCACTGGAGAGCAGCCTAGTGCAAAGACCGTGAGCTGTAAAAGACGGTGAGCCGCACCGATTTATTTTGGTTCGATTTCAACTGGTTGAATTTTACAACCGGCACCTCACCTTACGTTATTTGATCATCTCCTAATTAAGCTTTACGCTCCAGTAATTCCGGTGGTTCAGAATGTGATGGATTTCACATTAGAATCGCCGGGAACCTCATGCGCAACGTCAAGATTTCCACCCGCCTTTACTGCCTCGTCGGCTTCACGCTTGCCGTGCTTGCGGCGACCATGGTCTTCTTTCTGAATTATTCCTATTCCGAGCTGCAAGCGGAGCGGAAGGCGGGGCTGGAGAAGATGGAGGCGACGGCGCTCGGTATCTTCGACAAATATTACAAGATGGAGCAGGCGGGCGTGATGACCCGCGAGCAGGCGCAGGCAGCGGCCAAGGACGTGATCGGTGCGATGCGCTATGGCACGGACGGTTACTTCTGGATCAACGACATGCGTCCCGCCATGGTGATGCACCCCATCAAGCCGCAGTTGAACGGCACCGACATCTCGCAGATGAAGGACCCGAACGGCAAGTTCCTGTTCGTCGAATTCGTCAACAAGGTCAAGAAGGACGGCAAGGGCTTCGTCGATTATTATTGGCCGAAGCCGGGCGCCGATGAGCCGGTTCTCAAATATTCCTATGTTGCCGGTTTCGAGCCCTGGGGCTGGATCGTCGGCACCGGCGTTTACGCCGATGACCTTGCCGCGCTCTATCGCCAGAATGCGATCTGGGCGGCGGTCCTCTGCCTGCTTGGCGCGGCCGCCACGGTTGCCATCGCCTATGCCATCGTGCGCAGCGTGACGGCGCCGATCGCCCGGCTGAAGACGGCGATGAATGCGATTGCGGAAGAAGAAGCATCGGTGGAAATCGCCGGCAGCGAGTGCCGCGACGAGATCGGCCAGATGGCCAAGGCGCTGCTGGTGCTGCGCGATTCCGTCGACGAGCGCAGCGCGTTGCGCGGACGGGAAGACGAACGGCAGCAGCAGATCGAAGAAGAACGCCGCGGCAACGAGGCAAGCCTGCGTTCGGCTTCCGAGCGGCAGACCCGTGCGATGCAGGCGATCGGCGTCGGCCTGGAGAAGCTCGCAGGCGGCGACCTGACGGTTGCGATCGGCGATATCGGCGAGGATTACGCCAAGCTCAGGGGCGATTTCAACGCCGCCGTCGATGCGCTGAACGGCGTCATCCATGCAATCGCCGAATCGAGCCATGTCGTCAACGAAAGTGCTTCCGATATCAGCGAGGCGACCGGCAATCTGTCGAAGCGGACGGAACAGCAGGCGGCGGCTCTCGAAGAGACGGCGGCAGCGCTCGACGAGATCACCGCGACGGTCAAAACGGCATCCGAGCGGGCGAACGAGGCGCGCGAGATGGTGGCCGAAACCAAAGCGAGCGCCGGCCGCTCCGGCGATATCGTCCGCAATGCGGTGACGGCGATGGGCCGGATCGAGGAATCGTCGAGCCGCATCAACCAGATCATCTCGGTGATCGACGAGATCGCCTTCCAGACGAACCTGCTGGCGCTGAATGCCGGGGTCGAGGCGGCGCGGGCAGGTGAGGCGGGCCGCGGCTTTGCGGTCGTCGCCCAGGAAGTGCGCGAACTCGCCCAGCGTTCGGCCAATGCGGCCAAGGAGATCAAGGAACTGATCAGCCGCTCGGCGGCGGAAGTCGAGGGCGGGGTGGCACTGGTGCGCTCGACCGGCGACGCGCTACTGGAGATCGAGTCGCTGGTCAATAAGGTCAACGACCACGTCGCCTCGATTGCGACGGCGGCGCGCGAACAGTCGACGGGGCTCAACGAGATCAATGGTTCCGTCAACCATATGGACCAGATGACGCAGCAGAATGCGGCCATGGTCGAGGAGACGACGGCGGCAAGCCGCACACTCGCCGATGAGAGCACCCAGCTGAAGACGCTGCTGTCGAACTTCCGCCTGCGTGGGGCAGGGCAATCGCTTGAAGCCCGATACACACGGGCAGCGTGAGTTAAAGACAGATGAAACGACAGATGAAAGGCCGCGGAAGCGGCCTTTTTCATTTCCGTCGCGTTCAGATTGTGCCGGTAAGTTTTCGTTCACCGTTTTTAATTAAAATTGGACCGAGTTTTTTTGGTCACTGCCGGCCTGCGGAAGCGATAAGAGTATGGCGTTTGTTTCCTTTCCTCGGCGATCCCTTTTGCCTGTGCTGCTTTCGGTGGCGCTGACGACCTGTTCGATCAGCGATGGGCTGGTGCCGCCGGCCAATGTCGACAGCGGCACCAGGGTCAGCTCGATCTCGCCGGCACGGGGGGCGGCGCGCATGGCGCCTTCCGTCCGGATGGCGCCGGTGGAGAGCCAGGCCTCCTATCCCGTTTCCAGCGCGCCTGTCGGCAATAGCCAGGGTTCCGTCGATTATCTCGATACGCCGAACCTTGCCGGCACCGGCCATGCAGCCCCGGCGGCGCGCAGCGCGCCGGGGTCGGCGGGCGCACGGGGTGCGCGCGGACTGCCGATGATCGACAGCGACGAGGCGCTGGCTGCAGGCCAGCCGAGCGGCAACTGGGGCGGCACGCAGAACCTTGCGATCCCTTCCGGCGGCGTCAACATGGATGACGAGCTCGGAGCCGAGCCGGTCGTCGGCCTGGCGCAGGAGCAACAGCAGCAGATCGCCGAGGGCAACGCCACCGAACCCGTCGTCGACGGCATCGGCACCGACAATCCGATGCAGCTGAACCAGCCCGGGCGCCAGCCCGCACCGCGGGCCCTGCGGCAACCCATGCCGCAGCCGGCGGCAGAAGCGCAGATGAGCCGGGCGCCTGCCTGGAGCGACGGCAGCCCGGTCGTGGCGCCGGCCCGTGTTCCCGAAGAGGATGAGAGCGAAGAGGTCGCGATGCTGCGGCCGAACAATCCGATGATGAGCGAACCGGCAGCACCCGTCGATCCCAGCGTCATGCCGGCCTCCGAGCTTGCCTGCCGGCGCGAGCTGAAGCGCATGGGCGTGCTCTTCGACGACAAGCCGCCGATCTCGCAAGGCCCGGCCTGCCAGGTGCCGTATCCGGTGTCGCTGAAGGGGCTCTCCGGCAATATCGGCGTGCAGCCGGCCGTGACGCTGAACTGCCAGGTAACGCTCGCCTTCGCCAAATGGGTGAAGAACGAGCTGGCGCCGTCGGCGCGCTATCGCTATTGGAGCGGCATCAGGACGATCCAGCCGCTCGGCGGCTATTCCTGCCGGCGCATGAACAACAGCCGGCAGCGATACAATCCGATGTCGGAACACGCCCGCGGCAACGCCATCGACGTCGGCAAGTTCGTGCTGAAGAACGGCCACGAGATCGACGTGCGCAAGAAGGGCTTGTTCTCGCTGCGCGAGGGCCGGCTGCTGAAGGCAGTGCGCACCGATAGCTGCCGCTATTTCAATACCGTGCTCGGGCCGGGCAGCAACCCGGAACACTGGAACCACTTCCACTTCGACCTGCGCTCCCGCAAGGGCGGCAAGGTCTATTGCGACTGATGCATTCGCCTTAAACCGTCGGCGCGGTGCGGCTGTTGTCGCGGCGGCTAGACCCGGCCGGGCCGGGCGCGGTATAGATCGGTGGGGCGGATTGCCGTTTGAGAGTTTGATCCATGAGCTATGATTTTCACGTCGGCCAGAAGGTCGTCTGCATCAACGATACCTTCAAGCATGTCAGCATCGACCAGCTCATCCGCAAGGGCGAGATCTATACGATCCGCTGGGTGGGCGAATATACCCATTATGTCGACGGCACCTTCATCGGGGTAAAGCTCGCGGAAATCCATCGCGGCAATGATGACGGGCCGGAAGGTTACGGTGCCGCCGACATGCCCTATCGCGCGACGCGCTTCCGACCGCTGGTGAAGGACAAGATCGCGTCGCTGCGCAAGCTTCTGGCCCCGACGCCCGATGCGCCGGTCGAGCCGAAGGAAAAGACCAGGAAAAAAGAGAAGGTTTGAGCCTCGCCCGGGGGCGCTAAAGCGTGTCGCGTTTTACCGGATGCGGAATGTGTCATGGGCAGCTGCATCCTGTCAGCCCGTCTATGGAGGACATCTCAATTCTCCGCCTTCCCAGTCAAATCTCAGGAGCCAAGGCGGAGCCTATAGAGGGCCTCGTTCCCAGGCAAGACAGCACTATCCGCGTCCTTCGTTCGCGAGCGAAACAAATCGTATCCGATTAAATCGGAATGTTGTTGACATCGAATTCATCTCGGCATATTAAGGCGCATCCGATTTAAGCGGATGCGTTATAATTGATCAAGCCGAAAGGATACGACAATGACCGAGAAGCTTCTTTTCACCGGCAAGACCCACATCGCCGGCGGCCGCAACGGCTATGCACGCAGCAGCGACGGCACGCTCGACATCAAACTGCCGCAGCCGCATCCGGCGGCCGAAAACCTGTTCGGCGCCGCCTGGTCGGCCTGCTATATCGGCGCCATCGAGCTCGCCGCCGCGCAGCGGAAGATCGCGCTGCCGGCCGGTCCCGAGGTCGATGCCGAGATCTCTCTCCATGCCGATAACGGTTCTTTCTTCCTGCGCGCACGCCTTGATGTCAGCCTGCCGGGTATTGATCGCGCCATCGCTCAGGAACTGATCGAGGCAGCCCATGGCATTTGCCCCTATTCCAAGGCGACCCACGGCAATATCGACGTCGACACCAGGCTTGTCTGAACGGGAAGGGCGGCCTCGTCGCCGTCATCTTCAAGCGGGGGTCTGCCGAAAGGCGGTAGGCCCGTTTCTGAGCCAGCAGCCAAAGCTGCCGATCCGGAGAACATGCCATGACCAACAGCCACGCGGAGCCGCGCCAGGCCTATGACGAGTTTTCGCTTGTGCTCGATCCCGATGTCTACGAGCCGCTGCCGGACGATTGGCTGATCGGCATCACCGACGTCGTCAGCTCGACCGCGGCGATCCGATCGGGGCGCTATGAAGACGTCAATTATGCCGGTGCATCAATCATTGCCGCCCTCGGCAATGCCTGGGGTTCGTTCGATTTTCCCTTCGTGTTTCGCGGAGACGGGGCAGCCTTCGCCTTGCCGGCGAACGGCATCATGGCCGCGACATCGGCCTTGCGTGATGTGGCGGGCTTCGCCAAAACCGATCTTCATCTCGACTTGCGTGTCGGGCTCGTCACCGTCGGCGAAATCCGCGCGAACGGGCGCGACGTCAGGACCGCGCGCTATGCCGCTTCCGAGAGCGCGATCTATGCGATGTTTGCCGGAGGCGGGCTCAAATGGGCGGAGCAGCAGATCAAGAACGGCCGCTTTCTCATCAAGCCCGGCCGTTATGCAATGAGGCCTGACCTCAGAGGCTTGAGCTGCGACTGGGCGCCGTTCCCGAGCCAGCGCGGCGAGATCCTGTCGCTGCTGGTCGAGCCGCGCGACCACACGAATCCCAACGTCTTTGCGGCATTGGCGAAGCGCTTGCTCGAGGTTTTCGATGCCGCGCCGCGCCGATCTCATCCGCTGCCCGGGGATGTCGCGGGTATCAGCGGGGGGCAGGTCGATGCGCAACGCTGGTCGGAGGTCGCCTCCAATTCGGATTTCCGCAAATTCGACGACGGCCTGCGCCTGACGCTGGATTGCACGGCGGACCAGATCGACAGCGTCGAAGCCATCCTCGTTGCGGCAAGGGAGCGCGGCGAAATCGATTTCGGGCTGCACCGCCAGTCGCATGCGCTGATGACCTGCCTCGTGCCATCCGGCCGGTCGGAGTCACACCTGCATTTCCTCGACGGAATGGGCGGCGGTTATGCCAAGGCGGCCGAGATGATGGAGGAGGGCGTAGTGGCCGCGCGGTCATCGCGCCGGCCGGAAAGGCCGGTCGTGGCGACTGTCGCATAGCCTGACCGGGCAAGTTGACCCAGGGATTGCCCAGGCGCATAGTCCCGGCCAGACGCGAATGACCTGCCCTAACAACGAGGTCGGCCAGTCCCCTCGTCCCATTCAACAGATCGAACGGAGAGGAGAGCGTCATGTCACCGACATCCCTATCATCGCCTACAAGGCGCGAGCTGCTTGCGGCGACGGCCGCCGCCGGGGCCGTCAGCCTGCTTGCTGCGGCGGGCGGCGCGCAGGCGAACGGCGATGCGATCAGCCCCTTCAGCGTCAACTTCCCCCAAGAGCAGCTGGACGACCTGCGCCGGCGCGTGGCGGCGACCCGTTGGCCCGATAAGGAGACGGTCACGGACGACACGCAGGGCGTGCGGCTCGCGACGATCCAGAAGCTGGCGAACCACTGGGCGGCGGATTACGACTGGCGCAAAATGGAGGCGCGGCTCAATGCTTTGCCGCAATTCGTCACCGAGATCGACGGGTTGGATATTCATTTCATCCACGTCCGCTCGAAGCACAACAATGCGTTGCCCTTGATCGTCACCCATGGCTGGCCGGGATCGATCGTCGAGCAGCTGAAGATCATCGAGCCGCTCACCGATCCGACCGCGCATGGCGGGAGCGAAGCGGACGCGTTTGACGTGGTGATCCCGTCGCTGCCGGGTTACGGTTTCTCCGGCAAGCCGACGGCGCCGGGGTGGAATCCTCCTCGCATCGCACGCGCCTGGGCGACGCTGATGCAGCGCCTCGGCTACACGAAATTCGTGGCGCAGGGCGGCGACTGGGGCAACGCGGTCACCGAGCTGATGGCTCTGCAGGAGCCGCCGGGATTGCTCGGCATCCACACGAACATGGCGGCCACGGTTCCGGCCGATATCGCCAAGGCGCTCGGTTCCGGCGGGCCGCCGCCCGCGGGTCTTTCGCCAGAGGAAAAGCAAGCCTGGGACCAGCTCGACGACTTCTACAAGAACGGGCTCGGCTATGCCATCGAGATGAACAACCGGCCGCAGACGCTCTACGGGATCGTCGACTCGCCGGTCGGCCTGGCGGCATGGATGCTCGACCACGACATTCGCAGCTACCAGATGATCGCCCGCGTTTTTGATGGAAAACCGGAAGGGCTGACGCAGGACGACATCCTCGACAACGTCACGCTCTACTGGCTGACGAATACCGCAATCTCCTCGGCGCGACTCTACTGGGACAACGCGCATTTCCCGTCGGGAGGCTTCTTCGATCCCAGGGGCGTGAAGATCCCGGCTGCCGTGAGCGTTTTTCCCGACGAGATCTATGCGGCGCCGCGCAGCTGGGCGGAGAAGGCCTATCCGAAGCTCATTCACTACAACAGGCTCGAGAAGGGTGGTCACTTTGCCGCCTGGGAACAGCCCATGGCCATGACGGCTGAGCTCAGGACGGCGTTCCGGACCTTACGCCAGTAAGGCAAAGCTGCGTTGTGCGGAATCGGCTTCGTGCGACGCGGTTTCAGTCTTTGCTGCCCTGCGAGGCAAGGTTTGCGAGTATTTTGCTGAGCTGCGGCAATGCCAACTCGGTTTCGCATTCTATCTCGGCGGCGGTAAACCATCGCAGTGAGGTGTGTTCATCATCGACAAGCCTTGGGACACCATGCCAGCGGTCTACGATATAGACATGGAAGGTGGCGGATGCCCCGGGCGGGCCTTCCGACCGGAACTTTGCGGCCAACTGCCAGTGCTGTCGCGTTACGCCGATTTCTTCCAGCAATTCCCGGCGCATTGCCGTCTCGGCATCTTCGCCGTCTTCGACATGGCCGCCCGGCAGGCTCCAACGATCGGGGTGCGTCCGGCGCTGCGAATTTCGCCTGGCCAGAAGGACGGTCCCATTCCCGATCAGGGCGCCTATTGCGATTTCGGGCATGTCACCAGGCGCTGACATGTGCCGCGATCACGATTTTGCCGGTTCGACCGGCGCCCGCAACAGGTTGTCGCGCAGCCGCGTCACCGATTGTTGTACGACGGGAAAGTCTTCGCCGAGACCGGTGGCGGTGATCAGCTCGGAGCTGGGATCGGTTTCGAGGAGATCGCGTCCCGCCGTCGTCAGGCTCACGCGCACCTGCCGTTCATCGGCGGGATCGCGATGGCGGGTGATAAAGCCGACCGACTCCAGCTTCTTGAGAATCGGCGTCAGCGTGTTGGATTCGAGGAACAATTTTTCCCCCAGCATGCCGACCGTTTGGTCGTCCTCCTCGGAGAGGGCCACAATGGCGATATACTGGGTATAGGTCAGGCCAAGCTCATCCAGGATCGGCTTATAGGCGCGGCCGAAGGCGAGATTTGCCGAATAGACCGCGAAGCACAGGAAATTCGAAAGTTTCCTGCCTTCCTTGCCCGCTGGCGAGGAAGTGGGCGCAGGCATATCCGGCCCCTTAGCTGCTTTAGATGTCGGCATCGGTCCATCCTGTCGAAGCTTTCTGACGATGATCTCTATATAAATCGCATCCGATTAAATCGCAATAGCGTCGAAGTCGGTTTTCGATCCTGCCGTTTGTGGTGACTCGACAAAGATCAGCGGAAACTCCTGGGAGGCTTCCCATACTTCTTGCGAAAAGCGGTCGCGAAATGGGCGGAGTCGGAGAATCCGATTTCAAAGGCGATCGCCGTCATGGGCAGTGTGCTGTTTTCGACCAGAAACCGGCCATAGCGCAATCTCGTCTCGACGATAAAGCGCTTCGGAGTCATGCCGATATTGTCCTGGAACAGACGCGCGAACTGGCGTGGTGACAGGCCGACCAGAGAGGCCACCTGTTCCGGTGAGACGTCGCGACCCTTCCGACTCTCGATGAGCACGACGGCTCGCTGTATGCGCGAATCTTCTGTGCGGCGAAATGTCGTGGCGCGGCCGTGATCGAAGGCGCTCATGTGCTTCTGCTCCGAGAGCGAAAGCTGGTGCACGGCCTTGGCCGCCCGATCCGGTCCGCAATGCGTGCGGATGAGTTCAGTCATCAGCGACAGGATCGATACGCCGCCGGGCACGGTAATGCGGCCGTTTTCGATCAGGAAGTCATCGCGCGTGGAGAAGGCAAGGCCCGGGAAGGCAATCCGGAAATCCTCCGCGTGAAAGGGATGAACGCACGCCTTGCGTCCGGCGAGCAGTCCTTCCTGCGCCAATATGAAGGCGCCGGTGCAGACGCCAATTACCGGCACACCTGCCGATGCCGCCACCCTGAGATAGTCGCGATGCTTGCTAGGTGCGGCGCGCAGATGTGGCAGGAGGCCACCGATAACCACGACGTAGTCGAAGTCGGTCGGGTTAATGTAGGGCGCATCGGCGTGAACCCGGATGCCGCAGCTGGCGACCGCCGCATGGCCCGGAGCCCCCATGATCGACCAGCGACAATGCAGTGGACGGGAATTGTCGGCAAAGTCCGCCGCATGCCTGAGAGGCTCGACGATACCCGTCAGCGACATCATCGGGAAGGTCGGCCAGAGGAGAATGCCGACAGAGAGATCGGCCTTTCGGTCGCGTGCGACCAGAAGCCGCTCGGCCCAAAGATCGTCGAGCCAGCGCACATAGTCCGGCTCGTTGGCAGATATTTCGGAAGGTTCCTCGGATGTGATCATGGCGCACGGCAATGATAGAACAACCATGTCCTTTTTTCAAAGAAAATGTCTGATTTATAAAATTCAGCGGCAGTCTTCAGTGTCAAGTTTGCTCTCGTCGAACGCGACATCCGGGGACAGAAACCACCGGACCGGGGAACCAACAAATCAAGGATCAGAACAATGGCACTTTCTCTTTCGAGAAGGATGGTGACGTGCGCTCTGCTGGCAGGCAGCTTCATGTCCCTTTCATCTATCGCCAATGCTTTCGAACTTGCCGAGCAGGGCAAGCTGACGGTTGCCTTCACCGGCGACATGCCCGGCTCCGGCTGGCAGGACGGGAAGCTGGTAGGCTATGACGGTGAAATCATGCAGCGCATTGCCGACAAGCTCGGCCTCAAGATTCAGCCTGCGCTCATGGAATGGTCGGGTACGATCGCCTCCGTTCAGTCGGGCCGCGTCGACGTCATGCTCGGCACCATGGGCTGGACCGAAAAACGTACGAAAATCATGACTCTGTCCGAGCCGATCCACTACTTCAAGAACGGCATCATGCAATCGACGAAGACGAGCTGGGACAAGCTTTCCGACCTGGAAGGCAAGAAGATCGGTACGATCACCGGCTTTTCGTTCATTCCGGAATTGAAGAGCATCAAAGATCTCCAGCTCTCGCTCTACGACACTTCCGATGCGGCTGTGCGCGATCTTATCGCCGGGCGCATCGACGCTGTCATCGGCGATCCGCCGGTGATCTCCTACGCCATCAAGCAGAACCCCGATTGGAATATGCACTTCCTCGCCTTCACCGATAACAGTCCGGATTTTCCGCTGCTGACCGGTCTCGGCCAGGTCGTCTATGGCCTCAACCAGAAGAACGACGATCTGCGCCAGAAGATGGACGCCATCATCGCCGACATGTGGAAGACCTGCGAGATGAAGGAAATCGGCGCCCGCTACGGATTGTCGTCGGATGTCTGGTTCAAGCCCGTGGGTCAAAACTTCCGCGCCGGCGTCGATCGCCCCGCAGATTACAAGCTGCCGTCCTGCGCAGCTGGCGGCTGAACGGCGGTGTGGACGGAAGCTGCAATCGGCGGCTTTCGTCCACCCTCTTCGCCTACTGCATAATTCCTTCAATCGGAATCGATTTCAGGAGAAAATTATGCAGCAATTCAAAGTGCTACAGCGTCCTTGGCGCGTCTGAAAAGACGCGCGGCGCTGTAGATATGATCACATAAGGAAACGGCGATGAACGCGCTTCTCAGCGTTGCAGGCCTGCGCAAGAGCTATGGTCCTATCGAAGTTCTCAAAGGCATCGATTTCGATGTCGCGCCGGGTGAGAAGATTGCCCTGATCGGTCCGTCCGGCTCCGGGAAATCCACCTGTCTGCGCTGCATGAATTTTCTGGAAAAGCCCAGTGCCGGCGAGATCCGCCTCGATGGCGAGCGGATCGGCGTGCGCAACGGCCAGGTTATGAGCGACCGGCAACTTGCACCGCAGCGCGCCGAGATGGGCATGGTCTTCCAGCTCTTCAATCTCTGGCCGCATCTATCGGTGACGGAAAACGTGGCGATCGCGGCGCGCAAGGTGCGCGGTCTGCCTGCTGCCGAGGCCCGCGAACTGGCTTTGGAGATGTTGGCCAAAGTCCATATGACACACCGCGCCGACGCCTCGCCGCTCGAGCTGTCCGGCGGCCAGCAGCAACGTGTCGCGATTGCGCGAGCGCTTGCCCAGAAGCCAAAGCTCATGCTGTTCGACGAGCCGACATCCGCACTCGATCCCGAACTGGTCCAGGAGGTTCTGAAAGTGATGGAGGAGTTGGCGGCCGAAGGACGCACGATGCTGATCGTCACGCACGAGATCGCGTTTGCGCGCGACATTGCCGACCGCGTCCTGTTTCTTGACGGCGGCACCATCGTCGAAACCGGGCCGGCACGCCAGGTCATAACCGCACCCCGCGAAGCGCGCACGCAAGCGTTTCTCAACAAGATCCGGCACTAGGCGCGTCATGACCGGATTTTCCCTATTCTTCTCGGTCGTCGAGGGGCTCGTCGCCGGGCTTGGCGTAACCGTTTTCGTCACGGTCGCCTCACTGGCGCTCGCAGCCGCTTTCGGGTTCCTTCTCGCCCTGCTCAGGCAATTTGCCGGGATCAAATTCATCGATCTGGCGATCGATGCCTGCTGCGAGATTCTCTGCAATGTGCCGGCCTTGACGCATCTGTTCATCCTCTATTTCGGGCTTGCCAGCCTCGGCGTGAAATTGACGTCGATCACGGCGGCCATCCTCGGCCTCGGGCTCATCGGCGCGGCGATCACCTGCGCAATCTTTCGCGCCGGTTTCGCCGCGCTGCCGGGTGGGCAGGCGGAGGCGGCGCTTGCCGCAGGGCTGACCCCGCTCCAGACGATCTTTGAGATCCTGACGCCGCAGGCCATGCGGATAGCGCTTCCAGGGCTCGGGAACTACGCGGTGCAGCTTCTCAAGGATACATCCGTCGTCTCGGCCATTGCGGCGCCGGAAATCATGTTCTTTGCCCGTTCAATGGTGACGTCGTCCTTCCAGACAACAATGATCTACGCGACGGCGGCGGCACTCTACCTGTTGCTGAGCTTGCCATTGATGCAGGCAACGCGGTTCCTCGAAAGACGTTACGGGAGATTGAAAGGATGAGCGCTTTTCTAGCGCCCTATGGCGATTATGGTGTCGAATGGCTGCCTCTGCTGCTGCGGGCGATGGTGAATACGGCCCTGCTTTCCGTTTGTGCCTTTGCCCTGGCATTCGTTTTTGGCCTGCTGCTGTCGCTCTGCCAGAAATCCAGTTTCGCGGCGCTAAGGTATCTTGCGGCCCTTTACGTGACGATCGTGCGTGGCGTGCCGCTGCTGGCGGTTCTGTTTCTGCTTTATTTCGGCTTGCCGGGTATCGGAATCGTCTTTGATGCTTTCGGCGCGGCGATTGCAGGCCTGGCGTTGTGTTTCGCGGCTCAGGTCGCAGAGCTTTTCCGCGCCGGCCTGAAGGCTATACCGGCCGGCCAAAGCGAGGCAGCGTTGGCTGCGGGCTTCACCCCGGCCCAGAGCTTCGTCCTGATCATCCTGCCGCAGGTCGCGCGTGTCATTCTGGCGCCGATGATCATCACCTTCGTCTCGTTGCTCAAGGATTCTTCTCTCGCTTCGCTGATTACCGTCAACGAACTGGTCCTCACCGGGCGGTCAATGGCGACCGAGTATTTCCTGCCCTTGCAAATCTACATTGCCGTCGGCCTCTGCTATTTCGCGATAGCCTGGCCTTTCTCGGTCCTCGCGCGCCGGCTAGCCCTTCCGGCCGCCCGCTAACTCGTCATCACAAGGCCAAGACCATGACCATTGAAACGACCGTTGCCACGGGCAACGCACGTCGGCATGCAACGCAATCGCATGAACCGCGTTGGCCGGTGATCCTCATGACGCCCGATGTTAGCGAGGCGCCTGATGCGCCGACCGAAACGGAGTATGTGGTGCGTGCCAACTATGCGGACGCCATAGCCGAGGCCGGGGGAATTCCGTTGATCCTGCCTTACAACACCGAGAACCTGGCATCGGCGTTGGCGCTCGCCGATGGGATCGTCCTCACCGGTGCGCGGCCGGGGACTGAGGTGACAGGCGCGCGCAGACAGTTCGAAATTCAGCTGGTCGAGCAGGCCTTGAAAACGGGCAAGCCGCTTCTTGGCATATGCCACGGCATGCAACTGATCGGTGAATGCCTTGGAGGCAAATTTCAAACCGAACTGCCGGCCGCCGCCGTATCCCACATCCCGCAAGATATCCCCGACGTTTTGGCGCACGAGATCATCGTCGAGCCGGGCAGCGTGCTGACCGATTGGGTGGGGAAGGGGCCGGCACGCGTCAATAGCCTGCACCGCCATGCGTTGGCTGGCTACGGGCGCTTCCGTATCGCTGCAAGGGCGCCGGACGGCACTATCGAAGCATTCGAAGGGGAGACGGACGGCTTTTGCCTCGGTATCCAGTGGCACCCTGAATACCGGTTGACCGAACTCGACAGGAATATCATAGCGGCCTTCGTCGACCGCAGCGCAGAAGCGGCGGTCCGCAAGGCACGCGATGCTTCATCGGCTGGAAGCGATCGCGTACGCCAACGGCTGGCACAGCTCGAGCTTGCTCTGCCGGAAGCATCCTCGCCGCCAGGTGCATTTTCCGGGGCTGTGCGGACCGGCAATGTCATCACCGTTTCCGGTCAGGTGCCGCTGAAGGACGGCGTAGTGCTGCAGACCGGACACCTCGGAGCGGACGTCTCCATCGAAGAGGGGCGAGAATGCGCGCGCTGGGCGCTTCTCAATGCGCTTGCGCAGCTGGAGGGGGCTGCGGGCGGCTTTGACAACATTCTGGGCTTCGTCCGGCTGGCGGGCTATGTCGCGGCGGATGCTGCTTTCGAGCGCCACGGCGCCGTCGTCGATGGCGCTTCGGAACTGCTCCGAGAGCTTTTCCCGGATCGATGGGCGCATGCCCGTATCGCGATCGGCGTAACGTCCCTGCCGCGCGGGGTTCCCGTTGAGGTCGAGTTGGCGGCCGTCGTCGGCGACGAGGCTTGAGATGGCGCGCGTTGCGGTGATCGGCGCCGGCGTCATCGGCGTATCGTCGGCCTATCTTCTGGCCCGGGCGGGGCATGATGTGACACTTATCGATGCGGCAAGTGAGCCGGGCATGGGGGCGAGTGCCGGCAACGCCGCGCAGCTGTCCTGGGCCTATGGTGATGCTATGGCATCACCAGCCCTGCTGAAGCATCTGCCTGCCATTGCGATGGGCCGCGATCCGGCCTTCCGCATCCAGTGGCAACTCGACCGGGACTTTCTCTGCTGGGGCCTGAAATTTATTGCCAATGCCCCGTTCAGATGTTGGTGGAACAATACGCAGGACATCCTGCGCCTTGCCGAACAATCCCGTCACGAGCTCGCAATCCTGCTGAAGGAAACCGATGTCGAATTCGATTACCGTGTCGCCGGAAAACTGCATCTCTACGCCGATCGGCAAAGTTTTGCTGCCGCCGATTCCGGTGTCGCGCGCAAGAACGCCCTTGGCTTCGAACAGCGCCTGCTGACGCGGGTGGAGGCGGAAGAGATCGAACCTGCGCTCGCCGCGTATCAGGGAGAGATTGCCGGGGCCGTTTACACTCCAAGTGATGCCCTCGGGGATGCGGCCGGATATTGCCGCCAGCTCACCGCCTGGATGATCGAGCGCCGGCAGGTGTCGGTGCTTTTCGGCAGGAAGGTCTCGAGCTTCGTCCAAACGGGAGGCGTGCTGACAGGATTGAGGTTCGAGGACCGCGACGAGCTTCGCGTCGACGCAGCCATAGTTGCCGCAGGACCGCAGATCGGTTCCCTCATATCCGATTTGCCTGAGGCCCGGGACATACGCCCCGTGAGAGGCTACTCGCTCACCATTCCGAGAACTGGCCTAGCACCCAGTATCAGCCTGACGGACGTCAAGCGAAAGCTTGCCTTTGCAGCCATCGGCGACCGTTTTCGTGTCGCCGGACTGGCAGACATCGAGCGTCCCGGGGCCGGTTTTGATGCCAGACGTTTCGACACGCTCAAGCTGGCCGCGTCTGCAGTGCTGCCCGACCTTTTCGAGCGATCGGACGAACTGATGAGATGGTCGGGCGAGAGGCCTATGACTCCGACCTCCAAGCCCATTATCGCCGCCTCCCGACGCATCAAAGGTCTCTACATCAATGCCGGTCACGGCATGTTGGGATGGACGCTCGCATTGGGCTCTGCCCGCCGCGTGGTCGATCTCTTTCAATAGGTCGGTGGCTGGCGTCCGGTGTGTTCCGGCAGACGTGGGACTTCGCTCAATTCATACACTTCATGTCCGCCTGATCGTTCCGGATCATAAAAATCCGGAACGAAGTGTCAGATCTCTCGTCGGCAAATGGAATCTCGAATGTGGATTGACCCCTCAGCCGAATTTTTCCGTCGTATCGGCCTTGCCGAATACCCAGTAGCCGGATGCCTTGATCCAGCTCAGCGGATAGCCTCGTTCAAGCAAATGGGCGCGGACAGCGCGTGTCACTGAGGCCTCCGCCGCGACCCAGACGAAGGTCTCCGGCTGGATATCGACTGTGCTCAACAGCTTCAGCAGCGCTGCGGCATCGATTGCCTGCGAGAGAGGTCGGTGTGCCCAGCGGGACATCAAGTTCGGCACGGGTGTCGAAGCTCTGCTCGTCCTGCGGGCCGGCGACGGCGGCGATGGTGGTGATGACGGTTCCGGCACCGCTCTCCTCGATGCGCCGACCGATCGCCGGCAGCGCCGTTTCATCGCCGATCAGCAGCCAGCGTTTGACCGTCGGCGAAACTACGGCGGAGCCTCTGGGGCCGCCGATATCGAGCCTGTCGCCGAGGCGCGCGCCGATCGCCCATCGCGTCACCGGGCCTGCCTCGTGCAAGGCGAAGTCGATGGTCAATCTCCGCTCGGCATTGTCGTAGCGGCGCGGGGTGTAGTCACGGCGTTCTTCGTCGCCATCGGCACCGGGAATGAAGATCTTGATGTGGTCGTCGGGCGCCAGGCTGGTGAAATCGGCAAGATCGTCGCCGGCCAAACTGATACGGCGCATGCCGGGGGTGATATCGACGACGCTTTCGACCGAGAGCGTGCGCCGCCGGGTGTCGTGGCGGACCCGTTCGATGGCGGGGGCAGGTGAAACCTGTTCTTTGAAGTGATTGTTATCCATGTATCCTCAGGAACTTGAAAGCTCGATCCGCAGGACACAGTCGCGCAGATCGAAGCCGCAAAGCCGTTCGATCATACGCGTTGAGTGACGTTAACGCTTACGTGGCCGGGTGACCCGACCATTGAGGTTTGATGTAACCGACGATGGCGGCATGTGCAACCGTGGGGGAACGGACAATGGCGATGATTGCCAAAGTTTAACTTTCCGGTGCGGTTTCGATCGGGCAATGATCGGCCGATCGACGGCCAGCAAAGATGACAGGTTGAAGCTAATTTCCGACACTTTCCCGATCAAAGCTCCGCTCCGTCGAGCGCTTGGAAAGTGTGATGTCGGGCATTCTTATCGCCACTTTGTTGGCAACGGTTTCAGCAAAGATTCCCGCCGGGTTTTCCAGCGGTGACCTGCTTTATTCCGATTGCAGCGGTTCGCGGCAATTTGTCGTCGGATACGTAGCCGGTTGGTTCGATAAATGGAACAGGGACGAGTATCTGGCCCGCAAGTCACGCCAGCTTGCCGGCTTCGATGAAGCGGCTAAGCGAGGTGACTTTCTGGATATCGGGAATAGATATATCTTCAGCAGGCGGGCTTGCGCATTGGCAGGCCGCTGCAATGCCGAATTGAAATACGCATGAGAGCTCGCGTAACGCCGGGTGGGATCAGCCGCCCGACACAGCGTCATAGACCCACCGATTTTCAGCGGCGCGGGAGCTCCGGCCTCGAGCCAGCATGCTTTCGATCCTTCAATGCTCTCCATTCGGAAGGAAACCAGATCATGATGATCAACAGACGCGCTTTCTCGGCTGCCCTCGTTGCCGGCGCCGCCGCCTCTCTACTAACCACCCGCGGCATCGCCGCGACATCAGCTCCCGTCAAAGCACGCAATATCGTGCTGGCGCATGGGCTGTTTGCCGACGGTTCGTGCTGGACCGAGGTGATCACGCGCCTGCAGGCGGCCGGGCTGAACGCCACGGCGGTGCAGAACCCGCTGACGACATTGCCCGAGGCCGTCGCTTCGGTAAAGCGGGTGCTCGATCGGCAGGATGGCCCGACGGTTCTGGTCGGGCATTCGTTTTCCGGCATGATGGTCACGGAGGCCGGCGTGCATCCCAACGTTTCGGCGCTCGTCTATGTCGCTGCGCGGGCACCGGATGCGGGTGAGGATTATACCGCTCTTGCCAAGACCTTCCCAACGCCGCCTGCGTCCGCCGGCATCGTCTTCGATGGCGACGAGGGGCGTCTGAGCGAAGCGGCTTTCCTGCGTGATTTCGCCGGCGACCTGCCGGAGGCGAGGGCGAAAGTGCTCTATGCCGTGCAGCAACCGTTCCAGAAGCCGCTGCTGACCGGCAAGACCACCGCGGCTGCCTGGCGTTCGAAGCCGAGCTGGTATGCCGTCTCGACGGAGGATCGGACGATCGATCCCGATCTCGAACGCTTCATGGCCAAGCGCATGGGCGCAAAGACGATAGAGCTGAAGGCCAGCCACCTCTCGCTGATTTCCCATCCCGACGAGATCACCCGGCTGATCCTCGAAGCGGCGGGGCAGAACGCGGACTGAGCCGGGGCGGTGAAGCCGTTGCGCTGAGCGATCGGCGGCTTGTTTCGGCAACGGGCCGGTTGGCCGAACATGAACCTTGCCAGCCTACGCGGCCGCGGGGTCTGTCGGCGCTTTCCGGCGCCCGTGAGCATTGTTGACGCCGGCAGGCGCGCAAGTCGCTGTCGAGTCTTGGCGCGTGACGGGCGGCTTTTGCCCGTGGTGCAGCCAGAGCCTTGCGCAACCGACCGTTTCACGGGACAAAGCCGGATGAGCATTCCGACGACACATCCCTTCGATTTCGATCCGACCTACGGCATGCGGCTCGAAGAGCTTCTGGCGATCGGGCCGCCGGAGGAGCCTGACGGTTTCGACGCGTTCTGGGGCGCGCGGTATCGCAAGGCGTTGACGATTGATCCGCAGCCGGTGCTTTCCCGCAGCGAACTCACCCATCCCGATTGGCACGTGCTCGACCTCGTCTATCTCTCCACGGATGCGTTCCGGATCGGCGGCTGGCTGCTTCTGCCGCGCGGGCAGGAGGTGAGGCGCGGTCGCGTCGTCGGGCATGGTTACGGCGGGCGCGATCGGCCTGAATTCGATTTGCCGGTCAAGGAAACAGCAGTGCTTTTTCCCTGCTGTCGCGGGCTGTCGCGCAGCGCTCATCCGCCGATTTCCGAGAATCCCTCCTGGCATGTGCTGCACGATATCGATAAGCCGGAGGCCTATATCATTGGCGGCTGCGTCGAAGATATCTGGCTGGCCGTCTCGACGCTCGTCGCGTTCTATCCCTGGCTTTCTGGGCATATCGGCTATAGCGGCATCAGCTTCGGCGGCGGCATCGGGGCAATGGTCATTGCCTCTGACGAGCGCATCGACCGCGGGCACCTCGCGCTGCCGAGCTTCGGCCACCAGCCGCTGCGCCTCAAGCTGCCGAGCGTCGGCAGCGCGCAATCGGTGCAGCAATATCAGGCGGAGCATGGAAATGCGCTCGAGACGCTGCGCCTTTATGATGCGGCGACCGCTGCCCGCCGGATCAAGGTGCCGATGCTGACGGCCGTTGCGCTTTTCGATCCTTCGGTCGCGCCGCCCTGCCAGTTCGCTGTCGCCAATGCGATACCGAAATTTAATGAAATCTTCATCCTGGATGCAGGGCATTTCGATTACCCTGGAAGTGCTGACCAAGAGGCGGTTCTCCGCAACAAGATCGGACAATTTTTCAGGGTGCCATGAACCGCGAATATCTGCGCTGGTACAGTCAGCGGCTGCATCGAGACATGGAGATGCTCGTGTTCGGACATGCCGGCGCCAAGGTGCTGGTGTTTCCGACGCGGGAAGGGCGCTTTTTCGAATATGACAGCTCGGCCTGGTCGCGAGCCTTGCCGACAAGCTGCAGGCCGGTCATCTCCAGCTCTATTGCATCGAGGGCCTGGCCGCCGACAGCCTCTATGGCTTCCACCACCACCCGGCCGAGCGCATCCGCCGGCATGCGGCGCTGGAGGATTATATCCTCAACGAGGTGCTGCCGCTGATGGCGGCGAAGAATGCGCATGACTGCACCATCGTGCATGGATGCAGCCTCGGCGCCTTCCAGGCGGCGAGCCTCGTCTTCCGCCACCCGCATCTCTTCCGTAAGCTCGTCGCCTTTTCCGGCCGCTACGACCTGACGATGAAGGTGGAATCCTTCGGCGACTTATTCGACGGCTATTACGACGACAGCGTCTACTTCCACACGCCGACGCATTTCCTGCCCGGCCTCGGCTCCGACTGGCGGCTCGACAGGCTGCGCGAGATCGATATCGTTCTCACCATCGGTGATGCCGACCCTTTCCTCGACAACAACCGCTATCTCAGCCGGCTGCTGGGCGAGAAGAATGTCGGCCATCAGTTACATGTCTGGGACGGACGCGCCCACCGCGCCGGCGCCTGGAGGAAGATGGCAGCGCTTTACATCTGACACCCTTGGGATGCCGTCACGGCCAACGCAGTGCCGCCGTCGCCACCGGCGCGTCCCAGAGCGCGATCTCCTCGTCGGTCAGCAAGGCAAGGGTGACGGACAGCCCCTGCATGTCGAGCGAGGTGACGTAGGTTCCAACCAGCGAGCGCTCGATCGGAATGCCTCTTTCCTCGATGAAACGGCGGGCGCCGTTATAGGCGAGGTAGAGTTCGGCCGGTGGCGTGCCGCCGAGGCCGTTGACGAACAGCAAGGCTCGC
The DNA here is from genome assembly GCF_028994275.1 of Rhizobium binxianense. Lineage (NCBI taxonomy): Bacteria > Pseudomonadati > Pseudomonadota > Alphaproteobacteria > Hyphomicrobiales > Rhizobiaceae > Rhizobium > Rhizobium binxianense. Next base: position 2,271,982 of record NZ_CP118713.1, on the reverse strand, counting down.
ATGCCCGGCGCTGCCGCGATGTCAGCGGCGATGGTTTCGCAGAGATGTCCGATGATGGCGTCGGCGGCGGCGAAGGGCTGCCTGGCATGGCCGGGCTCGCCATGGATGCCGACGCCCATTTCCATTTCGTCGGGTCCGAGCGCAAACGTCGTGCGCTCGGTCTGCGGCACCGTCACGCCGTTGAGCGCCACACCCATCGAGCGGATGCGTGTGTTCAACCCCTCGCCAAGCTGCTTCAATTCGGCAAGCGACATGCCGCGCTCGGCTGCTGCCCCCAGGAGTTTTTCGACGATCAGCGTTCCGGCGACGCCGCGCCGGCCGCGGCCTTCGCCTGTTCTCGATGTCTCGATATCGTCGCTGACGACCACCATGTCGAGGCTGTGGCGGTTGCCGGCCATCTCGATCGCCATTTCGAAATTCATCAGGTCGCCGTCGTAGTTCTTGACCACGAGCAGGCAGCCGACGCCGGTATCGGCCTCCTCGATGGCGGCGATGATCTGGCTCGGTGTCGGCGAGGTGAAGATATGGCCGACACAGGCGGCATCCAGCATGCCGTGGCCGACGAAGCCGATATGCATCGGTTCGTGGCCGGCGCCGCCGCCTGATATCAGCGCCACCTTGCCTGGGGTGAGATGGCGGCGGCGGATGGATTTGCGCTCGGCCCCGAACACCACGAAGGCCTCATGGGCGCGCACGAAGCCTTCGACGCTTTCGGCGACCATGGTTTCCGCAGTGTTCATGAACTTCTTCATCAAGCCCCTCCCAAGGCCAAAAGCATTACGTTACGTTAAGCGACTCACGCGTCATTCCGCACCCGATATCGCGACGATCTTCTGCACCAGATCGGAAATCGCCTCTTCCAGCAGGCGGTTTTTCCTGTCGTCGCCGAAGTCGGGCACCATCAGCGACAGGTGCCGCAATTTCTCGGAATGGCCGAGATCCGGCAGCTTGCCGGGATGGGCGGCCTGGTAGGCTTCGAGAAAGCGCTCCTGTTCGGCCGCGCTGAAATGGCAGACGCCGACGATGGTGGCCAGATGGCGCGCCGGCAGCGGTGTCGCATAGGTCGGGCTGGTGATCTGGGTGACGAAGCTGCGATGTTTGCCAAGCGCCGTCGCCAGCCGCTGGCGCGTGCCCGATGGCCTGTTGTCGATGATCTGCGCCAGAATGGACTTGTAGGCGATAATGGCGTCTTCGGTGTCTTCGCGCGCCATTCTATTCTCCGGCTGCCTTTGTGCCATCGGCATTGAGACCGATGATCGCCGATCTTATCGCGGGACGCCGGGCCGGCGCCACGGAAAAATGCCGGAGGCCGGCGGCGAGCAACCCCGAGAGATAGCGGGGATCGCCGGCCATGTCGCCGCAGATGCTGGTGGGCTTGCCGGCGGCAAGCTTCACCGCCTGGGCAATCAGCCGGAGCACGGCGGGCGCTGCCTTGCCGGCATCGGCGTCGAGGTCGTCGCGGGTGGATGCGGCGAGGTACTGGGTCAGATCGTTGGTTCCGAACGAGAAGAATGCCGCCGACCCGAACGTGTCGAGCATCAATGCGGCCGATGGCACCTCCACCATCATGCCGATCGGCGGCATCCGGTGGAGCAGGGCGCGGCGGCCGAGCTTTTCGGCTTCTTCGCGGAACAGCTCGCGCATCCTGTCGATCTCGTCGGGAAAGGTCACCATCGGCAGCATCACCGACAGCTTGCCGAAGACAGCGGCGCGCAGCAGGGCGCGCGCCTGCACCCGGGCGATTTCCGGCCGGGCAAGCAGTAGCCGGATGCCGCGCAGGCCCGAATTGGAGGGAGCCGGCAGGTCTTCCAGGCCGGCAAGCGGCTTGTCGCCGCCGATGTCGAGCATTCTAATGATCACCGGCTTGTCGCCCGCCTGCTCCAGCACGCGGCGATAGATCGCCAGCTGGCGCTCCTCATTGGCGGCATCGGCGAGTGAGGTGACCGAGAATTCCGAGCGCATCAGGCCGACGCCCGCCGTTGCCGGATCGAGGGCATCGATCTCGGCGGGATCGTTGATGTTGATGGAGATGAGGATCGGCACGCCGTCCGCCGTGCGTAGCTCGCCGCTTACAATTTGCGCGTCACTAGCAGGCGCTTGAGCGGGTGCGAGCGGCGGGATCAGCTTGCCGCCGGCTTTCAGGATGACCGCGCCGGCGTCGCCATCCACGCTGACAGGATCTCCGTCTGCTGCCGAAAAGCGGCCGGTGCCGACCACCATCGGTACCGATTTCGCCCGGGCGAGCAGGGCGACGTGGCCGGCGGTGCTGCCTGCAAACAACGCGATGCCGCCGCCTTTCGACCAGTCATGGGCGAGAAAACGGCTCGGTTCCATGTCCTTGCCGACGAAGACCGAGCCGGGCGGGAAATCGGCGATCGGGGTGCCGGCGAGTGCGCCGAGCACGCGGTTCTTGATGTCGAGAATATCGACGGCGCGCGCCCGCATCTGTTCCTCGTCGGCCGCTTCGAGTTCGCCGATATAGGCGTCGAGGGTGGCGACCCAGGCGAAGACGACGTTCTCATCGGCCAGCATGCGTGCGCCGGTCGCCTCCGCGATTGTCGGATCGCGCAACACCTCGATCTGGAAATCGATGATATCGCGGCTTTCGGCATCGGCGCCCTCGGCAAGGCGCTCGAGTTCGCCGATCGAGATATAGATCGCCGTCTCCAGCGCGCCGTATCCGCCGGCAGTTCTAGGCGCAGGGGCGCCGCCTGGCCGCTCGGCCAGAAAGGCCGGGCCGGATGCGACGCCGGGGGATGCGCTCTTTGCTTTCAGCCTAAGCGGTTCGGCCATGTTTCTTTTCCTCATCGAAGTTGCGCTCGATGAGTTCCTTCAGCGCGCGGATCGCCTCTTCGGCGAGAATGCCGTCGGCGCGGATCCTGAGGATCGACCCTTTGCGGATTCTCGCGCCCATGATCTTGATGATGCTCTTGCCGTTCAGCCAGACGTCGCTGCCGTTGACAGCGATCTCGATCGAACAGGGGAAGGACTTGGCAAGCCGGGTGAAGGTGACGGAGGGGCGGGCATGCAGCCCGACACCGTGCTTGACTTCCACCTCCGTCTGGCAATTCACGTGCAATGGATCGGGCTCCTGTCTTTCACTATGCAATCCGCTCGTCATCAGGGGGACAGTTCCTCGGCTGTGGCGACGACTTTGGCCAGCGACGCGCCCCCCGACGCCTCGGCAGCGGCGATGACGGCGCCTTCGACCAAAGGCGCGTTGCAGATGGAGACGAGGGCCGCGCGTGGAAGGCCCAGCATTTCGATCGCCATCTCGCTGTTGGTTTCGGCGCCGCCGAGATCGACGAAGACAGCGACGCCGGCATCGGACCAAGCGGCCTCGATCGCCCGCAGGATGCCGCCGGCATCGGTGCCGAGCTCGCCATGGACGTTACCGCCCGACCAGGCGATCGGCACGCAGTCGCCGACCATCTGCCGCACCATGTCGGCGATGCCCCGTGCCACCAGCGGCGAGTGGGAGACGATCACGATGCCCACGTTTGCGGTCTTTGCAGTCATGTCGGTCCTTGCATTCATTGGGGGCGATGCTCCCCGAGATAGCGGCAGATCGCCGTGGTCAACAGTGCGCAGCTCGACGCGCCGGGATCGACATGGCCAATCGAACGATCGCCGAGATAGGCCGCGCGCCCGCGCATCGCCTTCATCGCGGCGGTCCTGTCGGCGGACCGCTCGGCCTTGCGGGCGATGTCGCCGAGCGGTGACCTCTTCGCCAGTGCCGCATGCACGGGATAGAGCACGTCGAGCAGCGTCTTGTCGCCGGCATGGGCGCGTCCGCGTCTTGCCACCGCGTCGATCGCCTGTTTCAGCACCTGCGGAAAATCGGCCGTTTCCTCACTTTTGCGAAGCTCGCGGCCGATCTCCATCAGCAGCGTGCCGTAGAGCGGCCCGGCCGCCCCCCCGACATTCATCACCAGCGTCAGGCCGATCTTTTCCACGGCGTCGGGAAAGGGCAGGCTGGACAGGCTTTCGCCTTCGGCGCTCACTGCCTCGCAGCCGCGCCGCATGTTGGTCCCGTGATCGCCATCGCCGATGGCGCGATCGAGCGCGCAGAGATGATCGCTGTTTGCCGCGATCGTTGCGCGGCACACCTCGATCAATCCTGCCACCAGCACCGGTTCCGCCTGCACTGCGATCCTCCCTGTCGCCGCGTCTCCCGCGCGGCTCTCAAACTTTACGCCGGTCAGGCGAAGCTTGCCACCACGCCGAACGCGCCGGCAACGGCGACCGCACCGGGATCGGCAACACCCGCCAGATCCCTTTCGCCGACATAGGAGGCGCGTCCGGCTCTCGCCTTCGTCATCGTCCTGGTCGACTCCGCACCCGCTGCCGCTGCCCTTGCCGCGGCGGCGACATCGCCGGATGCGAGCGCATGCAGGGCAGGTGAGAGCGCATCGACCATCGTCCGGTCGCCGACTGCGGCTCCGCCATAGAACGTCATCCTGGCGAGCCCGGCAAGAAGGGCCGCCGATATATCGGCTTTGTCGGCCATCGCCTTTGCCGCCGCGGTGAAGAAGATCGACAGCAGCACGCCGCTCGATCCGCCCATGCTGGTGCCGAGGATATCGCCGAGTGAGGCAAACGTTGCCGCCGGCCGGTCGAGCGGCAAGGTATCGAGGCGGGCCAGCACGCTGCGGGCGCCTGTCGCCACCGTCGAACCGGTATCGCCGTCGCCGACGCGGCCGTCCAGCCGGTTGAGTTCGCTTTCCTGCGAGATCAGATGCTCGCAGAGCGCCGTAATCAGGCGCCGGTTGCGTTCATTTTCCCCGGCTGTGCCATTGGCGCCGTTCAAGGCGGCTGATGTTCTCGGTGCGGCGATGATCTGGATTTCGTGGCGTTCGACGGCCGGCATCCAGGCGTGCGGCTCGACCGCTGCCGTTAGCGCCGCCTCGCGCGCGGCGTCCAGCCGGATCAGCGACAAAGAGAAACCGTTCATGTTGAGCGCGGTCATCATCGCCGCCGGGCCGATGATTAGCCGGACGCGGCGGCCAAGCGGCGAGGACAGCACGGCATTCGCGATCACGGTCATTTCGAGCGGCGGCACGGCGCCGAGATTGTTGATCAGGAGGGCGTGGCTTGCTCCTTCGCGCAAGGCCGGGGTCAGGCGCGCTACCATGGTGGCGACGATATCGGCGACCGGCTGCAGCGCGATACGTTCGACGCCCGGTTCGCCATGGATGCCGAGGCCGAGTTCGCCTTCATCAGCGCCGAGACGGTCCTCATGCGCCTGGCCGGGCACGCTGCAGGTGGACAGCGACATGCCGAGCGAGACGATGTCGCCGGCTGCTGCTGCAGCATGGGCTGCGACGGTCTTCAGGTCTTCGCCCCTTTCGGCGTGATAGCCTGATATCTTGTGGACGAACAGCGTGCCGGCGAGGCCGCGCGGCTGGTTGATGCCGGGGATGGCGATGTCATCGGCGACAATGACCATCTCGACATCGAAGCCCTCGGCGCGCGCCTTTTCGGCGGCGAGGCCGAAATTCAGGCGGTCGCCGGTGTAGTTCTTGACGATCAGCAGCGCGCCCTTCGGGCCCGCAACGGCACGGATCGCCGTCAGAACGGCATCGACGCTCGGCGAGGCGAAAATCTCGCCGGAGACGGCAGCCGTCAGCATGCCCTTACCGACGAAGCCGGCATGGGAGGGCTCATGACCGGCGCCGCCGCCTGAGATGATCGCCACTTTCGACTTGTCCCAGTCCGCGCGCAGGATCACCTTGATGTCGGGATAGCTGTCGAGGCGGGCAAGACGGCCGGCACCGCTCGTCAGAAGCAGACCGTCCAGAGCTTCGGTGACGATGTTTTCCCTGCGGTTGAAGAAGTGTTTCATCGATTGAGACCCGTCTGTTTGTTTTTCATGCCATCGTCATGTCTGTTTGCCGGTCAGGCCAGGCGCTGTCCAGCCGCATCGAAGTAAAGCGGATCGCGCAGGGTCAGGTTGATCCGGTCGCCCGGCGCGATCGCCAGATATGGATCTGCAAGTGTGACGAGCTTGTGATTGCCAGCCCTGATGTGTAGATGGTTCTGGTCACCGAGATGCTCGATCCAGTCGATCTCGGCATTGGCATCCCGGCCGACGACGATATCGAGATGTTCGGTGCGGGCGCCGACCGTTTTCGTACCGGCCGGCGGCCGGCCGCCGGGAAGCAGATCTGCCGGCAACAGGTTGATGTGCGGCTGGCCGAGGCGGGCGGCGACATGCAGGTTGGCGGGATTGCCGTAGATCTCGCGCGGCGTTCCCACTTGCATCAGCCGGCCCTCGGCGACGATGCCGATACGGTCGGCCATGGTCATGGCTTCCACCTGGTCGTGGGTAACATAGAGCAGCGTCGAGCCCAGTTCCTTCTGGATGCGCTTCAGCTCCAGGCGCAGTTCGGCGCGAAGTTTAGCGTCGAGCGAGGACAGCGGCTCGTCCATCAGATAGATCGCCGGCCGGCGCACCAGCGCCCGGCCGATCGCGACACGCTGCATCTCGCCGCCGGAAAGCCTGGTCGAACGGTTCTCCAGCTTGTGGTCGATCCGAACCATGCGCGCGACCTCGCGCACGCGACGGTCGATCTCCTCGGCGCTCAGCTTGCGGACCGGCGCCTTCAGCGGAAAGGCGAGGTTCTCGTAAACCGTCATGTGCGGATAAAGCGAATATTGCTGGAAGACGAAGGCAACGTCGCGCTCGGCGGGGGCTTCGGCGGCGACATTGCGGCCGCCAATCTCGATGCGGCCGCTATCGGGCTTTTCCAAGCCGGCGATCAACCGCAGCGTCGTGGTCTTGCCGGCGCCGGTGGGACCGAGCAGCACGACGAACTCGCCGTCTCGGATAAAAAGATCGAGCTCATCAAGAGCCTGGGTGTCGCCGAAGCGCTTGGCGAGGTTCCTGAGAACGACATCAGCCATGCCGGGTCTCCTGATAGAGCGAGGACGGTACGGCACGGCCCGACGTGCAGTCGAAGAGCGCGAGTTTCGCCGGGTTGAATTCCAGGCCGACGGTCTCGCCGATCCGGAAGCTGCGATTGGCGGGAACGCGGGCCTTGATCAGGCCGCCCGGGGTTTCCACAGCCACGACCTGGTTGGTGCCGAGATATTCGCTGCCGTAGACGGCGCCGCGCAGCCGCGAGGCGTCGCTGAAGCGGATATGCTCCGGCCGCACGCCGAGCGCCAGCTCGCCTTCGGCCATATCCTTATGGATTTCGGGGACGGCGACATCGACGCCGTCGAGCAGGATGGAACGGTCGCCGCTCTTCAGGCCGGAGGTGAAGCGCATGAAGTTCATCGGCGGCGAGCCGATGAAATCGGCGACATACATGGTCGCCGGCTTCGCATAGATCTCCTGCGGCGTGCCGAACTGCTCGATGACGCCATGGTTCATGACGGCGATCTTGTCGGCCATTGCCATCGCCTCATGCTGGTCATGGGTGACGTAGACGGTGGTCGCGTGGATGCGGTTGTGCAGTTCGCGCAGCTCATGGACCATGATCTCGCGGAACTCGGCGTCGAGTGTGCCGAGCGGCTCGTCCATCAGAAAGCATTTCGGACGCCGGACGATGGCGCGGCCGAGCGCCACACGCTGCCGGTCGCCGCCGGCAAGGCCGGAAACCGAGCGGTCGAGAATATGATCGATCTGCAGCAGGCGGGCCGTCTCTTCGACGCGCTGACGGATCTCGGCCCTGGGCATGCCCTGCGACAGCAGCGGGAAGCCGATATTTTTGCGCACATTCATATGCGGATAGAGCGCGAAGAGCTGGAAGACGAAGGCGATGTCGCGGGCGCTGGCGCGGTTGAAGGTGACGTCCTCGCCGTCGAGATAGATCTTGCCGCTCGAGGGCAGCTCGAGGCCGGCGATCATGCGAAGCGTCGTCGTCTTACCGCAGCCTGATGGACCGAGCAGCGCCAGGAATTCGCCGTCATGGACGGTGAAGCTCGAATCCTGAACGGCGACGAAGCTGCCGAATTCCTTGCGGAGATTTTCAATCCGGATATCCGCCATGGCTCACTCCGGGAATTTCGAAACGATGATGAACATGACGGTGCCTGCAAGCAGGATGACCAGCGAATAGGTGTAGAGCACCAGCAGGAAGGGCTGGAACAGCATGAGGAAGCCGAGCCCGATCAGCATGGTGGCGATGGCCTCCATCGGGCCACGCCGGAGAAAGAAGGGCCGCTTCGGGCGAGGAGGGGTGCGGGTGCGTGTCTCGATCAGATGGCTCATTTGCGGACGGCTCCGAAGGTGATGCCGCGCAGCAGCTGCTTGCGCAGGAGAATGGTGAAGACGAGGATCGGGATCAGGAAGATCGTCGTGCCGGCGGCAACGGCCGGCCAGTCCTGTCCGCCTTCGCCGATGATCGTCGGGATGAAGGGCGGCGCGGTCTGGGCCTCGCCCGAGGTCAGAAGGGCGGCGAAGGCATATTCGTTCCAGGCGAAGATCAGGCAGAAGATCGCGGTCGCGGCAATGCCGGTCGTTGCCTGCGGCAGCACGACCTTGCGGAAGGCCTGCAGTCTCGTATAGCCGTCGATCATTGCCGCTTCCTCGTATTCGCGCGGGATTTCGTCGATGAAGCCCTTGAGCAGCCAGACGGCGAGCGAGACATTGACGGCGGTGTAGAGCAGGATCATGCCGAGTGCCGTGTCCGACAGGCCGAGCTCGCGATACATCAGGTAGATCGGGATGGCGACGGCGATCGGCGGCATCATGCGCGTCGACAGGATGAAGAACAGCAGGTCGTCGGCGAGCGGCACCTTGAAGCGGGAAAAGCCATAGGCGGCGAGCGTGCCGAGGAAGACCGCGAGGAAGGTGGAGCCGAAGGCGATGACAAGCGAATTGACGAAGCGCGGCACGAAGTTCGACGGGCCCGCTATCACCATATTGCGCTTGCGCGTCACCTCATCGCAGGTGCCGACCGGCGCCGGCAGCGAGGCGATATAATCAGGCGTCTGCCGCGTGCGTGTGGTGAACAGGTTGCAGTAGCCTTCGAGCGACGGCGTGAAGACGATCTTGGGTGGATAGCTGATCGAATCCGGTGGCGACTTGATGCTGGTCAGGAAGATCCAGACGAGCGGAATGAGGGTGATCAGCGCGTAGAGGACGACGATCGTGCCGGCGATGCGCTTGCTGTTGAGGCTCGGTTCGACGACCGAATGGGCGGAGTTGGCGGCGCTCATCGTTGCTTCACCTTGTTCAATGCCTTGACGTAGATGTTGGCGAGGCCGAACACCGCGACGAAGAGGATGATGGCGAAGGCCGAGGCTCGGCCGGTCGCCCAGCTTTCGAAGGCGGCGCGTTTCAGCGTGATCGAGGCGACCTCGGTGACTGAGCCCGGTCCGCCGCCGGTGAGCAGCGTCACCATGTCGAACATCTTGAAATTCTCGATGCCGCGGAAAAGTACGGCGAGCATGATGAAGGGCAGGGCCATCGGCACGGTGATCGACCAGAACTGGCGCCAGGGCGAAGCGCGGTCGACCTCGGCGGCCTCGTAGATATAGTCGGGGATCGAGCGCAGGCCGGCGAGGCAGATCAACATCACATAGGGCGTCCACATCCAGGTATCGACGATGATGATTGCCCAGGGCGCCAGAGAGACGTTGCCGAGCATCTGGATATCGGAAGTCGGAATGCCAGAGACCAGCGACACGGCATAGGCGAAGAGGCCGATCTGCGGTTCGTAGAGAAAGCGCCAGAAATTGCCGACCACGGCGGGCGACAGCATCATCGGGATCAGGATGATCGTCGTCCAGAAGGCATGGCCGCGAAACTTGCGATCGATTAGATAAGCCAGCGTGAAGCCGATTACCGTCTGCAGCACGATCGTCCAGAAAACGAAATGCGCGGTGGTCTGCATCGCCTGCCAGATATCGGGATCGTTGAGGACGCGCTGGTAATTTCCAAGGCCGACACCTTGGACCGGCGCATTCGGCCGGTTGGCGCGGTAATTGGTGAAGGAGAGATAGACCGCCCAAAGCAGCGGAAAGATGTTGATCGCCAAAAGCAGGCTGATGGCGGGGGCAATGAACAGCCAGGCGATCGCCCTGTCGGAGAGACCGCGGACGCGCCGGGCGACCGAGACCGGCGTTGCTCTTGCTGTCGCGTCGGCTGCCTTCTCGACGATGGAGGAATGGGAAATGGTCAAGTCTTCACCCGGTCTTTTAGGATATGAGAGATCCGGCGGCCCGGCTCGTTTGCCGATCCGGGCCGCCATCCTGGCGAGGATGGCGCGCAGAGAGGGATGCCGCCCGTCCCGTCGTCCGGCACTAGATCTTGCCGTCGTCCTTGAAGACGTCGCTCCAGTCCTTCACCAGGCCGTCGAGCGCTTCCTTGGCGGTGCCGTTGCCTGCGACCACGTAGTTATGGACGCGCTTCTGCATGGCCTGCAGCAGCGAAGCATAGCTCGGCTCGGCCCAGAAGTCCTTGACGATCGCCATCGAGTCCAGGAAGGCCTGGGCATAGGGCTGGCTCTTGGCGAAATCGGGCGCGTTGACGACCGAATTCAGGCAGGAGAAACCGCCGAGTTCCCACCATTTGGCCTGCACGTCGGGCTGTGCGAACCACTTGATGTATTGCAGGGCGGCATCGCGCTTGTCGGAGTAGGAGACCACCGAGATGCCCTGGCCGCCGAGCTGGGCGAAGTGCGCCTTTTCAGCAGGATTGGGGAAGAAGCCGATCCTGTCGCCGCCGACCTTCTCGTCCTTGTAGAGGCCGGGCCAGGTGAAGGCGAAGTTCATCTGCATGGCGACCTGGCCGGATTTGAAGGCATCGGCGGATTCGACCATGTAGACATTGGAGCTGCCGGGCGGGGTGCAGCAGTCGTAGAGGGACTTGTAGAATTCGAGGCCCTTGACCGCGTCGGCCGAGTTGACGAAACCTTCCATGTCGTAAGGCTTCTTCGGGTTCTCGTACTGGAAGCCCCAGTCATAGAGGACGTTGGTCACGCCCATGGTGATGCCTTCGGAGCCGCGCTCGGTATAGATCGAGGCGCCATAGACGGTCTTGCCGTCGATCTGACGCTTCTGGAAGAACTCGGCAATTTGCTTCAGCTCGTCATAGGTCTTCGGGGCTGCGAGATCGTGGCCGTATTTCGCCTTGAATTCCTTCTGCAGTTCCGGCTTCTCGAACCAGTCCTTGCGGTAGGTCCAGCCGACGACGTCGCCCATGGCGGGCAGCGCCCAGTAGTTCGGCGTGTTCTTCGGCCATTCCGAGTAACCGACGACCGTCGCCGGCACGAAGTCATCCATCTTGATGCCTTCCTTGTCGAAGAAGTCGTTGAGCTTGACGTAATGGCCGTTCTCGGCCGAGCCGCCGATCCACTGGCTGTCGCCGATGATGAGATCGCAGAGCTTGCCGTGGGAATTCAGCTCGTTGAGGAAGCGGTCGGCATAACTCGTCCAGGGAACGAATTCGAACTTCATCTGCGTGCCAGTCTTGGCGGTGAAATCCTTCGACAGCTCGACCAGCGCATTCGCGGGATCCCATGCGGCCCAGCACAGCGTCAGTTCATCGGCTTTGGCGAGATTGGGCAATGCCGACGACATGACGAATGCCGTGGCCAGCCCCAAAAGGGCTTTCGATGTTTTCTGCATAAGTTCCTCCCAGAACCAAAAGCCGGCTCCCCGCCGGCGTCGCATGTTCACCCACTTCAGAGAATGCTCACATGAACTCCTCATTTATCATGTTTAGCAATATGTTTAGTGATATCCTCTTTTATAAACATTGCAAGTGGCAATCGTTGCTGCAGTGCACAGGCGTTTCGCCTTTCTTTGGGAGCGGTCTTTCGGGCGATCCGGGGATTTCATTCCCAAGCGTACCGATACGGCGAAATCTGGCCTCGCTGCCGGAGGGCTCGCAGGATATGGACCTCCACGCCGCTCCTGTTTTCCCGGAGCGGTTCAAACTTGGCCTCGCTTCGGTGGGGCCTTTTTCTTAAGTGGACGCGCCACCTCGGGAATATTCCGTCGCAGTGCGAGATTTAGCCTTTCCGGCCTGATGCAACGGGCGTATTCAGCCAGTGCGCGGTTTGTCCGCGCCTCCCGCGGCAGATCTCCAATCAGCTTCCTTCCCGTTCCCTGTCGCGACACCCGGAATTTCCATTGGCAGATCGATGACCACGGCAGAGACGAGCGAGCAGGGGCAAGAGGCGGCACGCGGCCGCCAGGCGAAGATCGTGGCGCTGGTCGTTGCCGTTTCCTTCTTCATGCAGATCCTCGACGGCACGATCGTCGCCACGTCGCTGCCGCAGATGGCGGCGAGCTTCGGCGTGCAGCCGGTATCGATGAGCATCGGCATCACCGTCTACATGCTGACGATGGCCGCCTTCATTCCTCTGTCGGGCTGGCTCGGCGACCGGTTCGGCGCGCGGCGTGTCTTCCTGACGTCGATCGGCGTCTTCACGGTTGCCTCGCTGTTCTGCGCGTTCTCCGGCAGCCTTGCGGAATTCGTGCTCTGGCGCGCCGTCCAGGGGGCGGGCAGCGCACTGATGACGCCGGTCGGGCGCATCATCGTGCTGAAGTACGCCCGCAAGTCCGAACTCGTCCAGGCGATCGCGCTGATCACATGGCCGGCGCTGACGGCGCCCGTCATCGGCCCGGTGCTTGGCAGCTTCATCACCACCTATGCCAGCTGGCACTGGAACTTCCTGATCAACATCCCGATCGGCGTCATCGGCATGGGTCTGGTGCTGCGCTTCGTTCCAGAGCAACGCGAGTCCGATCCCGGCCGGCTGGATATCCTCGGTTTCATCCTGAGTGCGGCAGGGCTGACCTTCCTGCTTGCCGCCCTGGAGCTCTCGGTCAAATGGGACGGCGGGCTTCTGCCTGTCATCGCGATGCTGGCGGCGGGGATCGTGCTGTCCTTCCTGGCGACGCGGCATTTCCTTGCCGTCGACAATCCGCTGCTCGATCTCTCCGCCTTCCGCGTGCAGACCTTCTCGATGTCGACGCTGTCGGCGGGCACGGCCTGCCGGACGGCGATCAATGCGACGCCGTTCCTATTGCCGCTCCTGTTCCAGCTCGGCTTCGGGCTGAGTTCGATTGCCGCCGGCGCCTATCTGCTCGTCTATTTCCTCGGCAATCTCGGCATGAAGACGGTGACGACGCCGCTCCTGCGCTTTTTCGGCTTCCGCACGGTGCTGGTGTTGAACGGGTTGATCGCCGCGTTTTCGATCCTCGCCTGCGCCTTCCTTTCGCCTGACACGCCGCAGTTTTTCATCCATGCGCTGCTTTTTGTTGCCGGCCTGTCGCGGTCGATGGAGTTCACGGCGCTCAACACGCTCGCTTTCGCCGATATTGGCCCGGCGCAGAGAAGCTCGGCCTCGACGCTGTCGAGCATGCTGCAGCAGGTGTCGATGCTGCTCGGCGTCGCGGTGGCGGCCGCCGTGCTCAATATTTCCTCGGCCCTGAGGGGCGCCGACAATCCCGTTCTTGCCGATTTCCGCTGGGCCTTCGTCGTGGTCGGCGCGATCGGCGTCGCCTCGTCGCTGCGCTTCCTGCAATTGCCGGTAGAGGCTGGGGCCGAAGTATCCGGCCATCGGAAATTCCAGAAGAATTAGCTTGGCCTGCGGAACCAATCGGGCCGTTCGGCGTTCATGAATTTCATTTCAGGGTTTTCGTTTCCCAACCTCTTTCAACGGCTTTGATGGGGTCCTCCCCAGGCCAGGGTCATGTTCTGAAAATGCCGGCTGCCCGACATCCTCCTTCCGCCCCGCCTGCGCCGAGAGCGAGGAATAGCCGCTGTTTACCTCAGGGGGCCAATGCAATACCACATTGCCATGCGGACGACTCGGACGCTTGCGGGCGTTCGTCGCTCAGAGAGAACGCCGGGAGACGGAATGAGCAATTCTAGCGGCGATGCGGATGCCCTGTTCCGCATCCTCTATATCGACGATGACGAAGGGCTGGCCCTGCTGATGCAGAAGAACCTCAGTCGGCGCGGCTTTTCTGTCGAGTGGGCGCGGAACGGCGCTGCCGGTCTTGCCAGGCTCCGTGAAGGCGGCATCGATGCCGTCGTGCTCGATCATATCCTAGCCGACGAGACCGGTCTCGACATTCTGCCCTGCATCACGGCGATGCGGGATCATCCGCCTGTCATCTACGCCACCGGTTCGGACGATACCGGAATCGCGGTCGCGGCGCTGAAGGCGGGCGCTGACGACTATATGCTCAAGGGGATCTCGGCGGATTATTTCGACCTGCTGGCCGCCGCCCTCGAACAGGCGCTGGAGCGGGCGCGCTTCCGCCGCGAGACGGCACAGGCACAGGAAGTGATCCGCCAGCAGCGCGACCTTGCCGAGATGCTACTTGCCGAGGTCAATCACCGCATTGCCAACAGCCTCGGTCTGGTCGGGGCGCTGATCCGCATGCAATCCTCGATGACCAAGGACCAGGTGGCGATCGACGCGCTGCACGAAACGCAGATGCGCATCAACGCCATCGCCAGCGTGCACCGGCGGCTCTATACCAATCGGCAGGTCGGCTCGGTGCAGGTCGACGAATATCTGAACAGCCTGCTCACCGAACTCGAAACCTCGATGCGCGACGACAAGCGGCCGCACCGCATCGTGTTGACCGCCGAGCCGGTCAATCTGGCGACCGACAAGGTGATCACGCTCGGGCTGATCGTCAGCGAACTCGTTACCAATGCCTTCAAATATGCCTATCCGGACAGCGTGCCGGGCGAAATACGCGTCTTCGTGGACCAGGCGGACGAGGCGTTGAGGGTCATCGTCGAGGATGACGGCGCTGGTTTCGACCCGTCGAACCCGGCGAGGGGAACCGGCCTCGGCACGCGGATACTGACGGCCATGGCCGCGAGTTTGAAATCGGATTTCGCTTATGATCCCGGACATGACGGAACCAAGGCGACATTGGTGTTATCGTTGCATGAGGGGAAGTAGGGTTTGTGCAGCCGAAATTTTGCGCGATGGAGTCTATAGTCCAAGAAGACTGCGCCTGACCCTAACCTTGCCGGGGTTACGCCACGGGTTCGACCCGTCCTTCGGACCCCCGCAAAAACGCTAAGGGATTACACATCTCGCAAGGCCCAACCTGCGGCACATGCTTTGAAGTATTGTAGGCGGCCATTGAAGAAGGTGATGGGGCCTGGCGGCTTGGAGGAGGCATAGCCGTTTCAGCCTCCGAGCTTGGCGATGATCCAGGCGGCCCAGGCCAGTGAGGCCTTGGGATGGGGATTGGATTACAGCTTGGTCTTGCCCTTGAAGCTTTGCTCGAGGGCGGCGAGCGTGTCGATCTCGTCTGCGGTAAAGGAAAGGCTTGCCGGCCGATCTTTTCTTGTAAGGTTGTGCGCTCTGAAGCAGCGCCCGGGCTCCAGAGCGCGATGATCTGCTGGTGGGCGACCCGCAGCCGTCGGATAGCCGCACACTATACTATATATCCGACACCTGCCGCCAAAGTTTCCTTTCGCTGCGCTCGGACGGCCTGTGCGGGACGTGACTCCTATCCACGCCTGGTACCGATCGCTTCCAAAGCGTACAGATATTACGTGATGCTACAGGCGCCGCTGCGACCCACCTGCTAGTATTCCCGCTCCAAAGCCTCCTCCTGGGCGATTGCTGGATGCGTGGATGGCAAAGCGTAGCGTGGCTCTTTTTCTTCTTCTAACGAGTTGCGGGCATCCGGGCGGCGTGATGGCATCCGTTTCAATTTCATCGCCGACGCCGCCGACATCAAGGGTCGACATGCTGGTTGCGACCACGCGCGAGCCTTCGGGAAACCCGGCCACACTCTTCAACGGCGAGCGCAGTTCAAAGCCACATCTGACCCAGATCTCTGTTTCAATCCCGGCGAAGCGCGAAGCCGGCACGGTTCAGTGGCCTAAACGCCTTCCCCCCGATCCTGCCACCGACTTTGCCGTAACGAACGTTCAGCAGATCGACACCGTCGCGCAAGGCCGCGTCTGGTTCCGGCAGCACGTGAACGGCGGGCATGCACTCGTCTTCATTCATGGCTTCAACAACACCTATGAGGATTCCGTCTTCCGGCTGGCGCAGATCGTGCACGACAGCAAGATGCAGGCGACGCCCGTCCTGTTCACTTGGCCGTCGCGGGCGGAAATCACTGCCTACCAGTACGATAAGGAAAGTACGAACTATTCGCGCACGGCGCTGGAGCAGGCGCTTCGCACGCTGGCGGCCGATGCCAACGTCAAGGACATCACCGTCATGGCCCACTCGATGGGGACCTGGCTTGCCATGGAATCCCTGCGGCAGATGGGGATACGCGACGGCCGCGTCAATTCGAAAATCCACAATGTCATCCTGGCCTCGCCCGACATCGACATTCAGGTATTCGCCAAACAATATGTGGAGATGGGCGAGCCGCGTCCGAAATTCACGATCTTCATCTCCCAGGATGACAAGGCTCTCGCAATCTCCAGCTTCCTCACCGGACGTGTATCCCGTCTCGGCGCGATCAACCCTGCTGAGGAGCCCTACCGCTCGAAACTGGAAAAGGCCGGTATCACCGCCATCGACCTGACGAAGGTGAAGACCAACGACAGGCTCAATCACGGCAAATTTGCGGAAAGTCCCGAGATTGTCCAACTCATCGGCCAGCGCCTTATGACCGGCCAGCCCCTTACCGATTCCAAGGTCACGCTGGGCCAGGGCATTACGGCTGTCGTCGGCGGCACGGTGGCAAATATCGGCACTGTAGCTGCTACCGCCGTCGCGGTGCCGGTTGCGATCATCGAGCAGCCCATCACGCGGAAGAGACCGCCACGATCCGCCAACGAGACGCTCGACGGCGACCTGAAACAACAGACACTGACGCAATGAGGAGTTTCAGGTTGAAATGGCTGCTTTCCTTCACCGCCGTTTTTCTCTTCGCGCTGAGTGCTTTGGCGCAAACGCCGCCGGTGAGCCCTCAGCAGAAGATCGACGAACTCGTGCGCCTGCTACAGGATCCCGAAGTGAAGGTCTGGCTTGATAGCCGCAAGCAGGAGAGTGGGGCCGTGCCATCCGTTTCACCGCCCGGCCGCTCGGCCTTGGCCAGGTGGGAGGCCGATGCGCGGGGGCGTGTGAACGCGATTCTGGCGGCAATCCCGGCGATTCCGGCAGAGGTGACGGCGGCAGCAACAAGAGCAAGGCGCGAAGCTGCCGGCAGAGGCTATGCGCCCGTATTCGTCATATTCGGCGGCCTAGTCGCTTTTGGTCTTACCGCCGAGGCGGTGTATCGCAGGTTTGCCGCGCGCCGCGAGGCGTTGTTCGGCCGGCTTATCCCAGTCGGCATATTCGCCGGCGCGATGGGCATCGTCTTTTTCGCGGTCGAATGGCCGCCGCTCGCGCGAGTGACGCTCCTTGCCTATCTCTCGGCCTTCATCCTGTTTCGATTGGCGGCTGCGCTCCTGTCCGCGGCGGCGATGGGCTCGTCGCTGCGGATGAGGCTATTGATCCTGTTCGGGGTCATCAGTTTTGCGATCGCGACAGCAGCCGTCGGCGAGCCGCTCGGCGTTTCCCCTGAAGTCAGCAACGCAATCAGCTACTGCTTCTCCGTGATTGGACTGCTTCTTGCCATCGAGGCCGTATGGTCGATCTTGGAAGGAAGGCGCGCCTGGAAGGCGGCGATAACGGCCTTCCTCGTCGTCCTGTGGCTCGTCTGGTGCCTCAATATGAAGGGCCTGTTCTGGATCGGCATTTACGCGCTGGTGTTGCCGGCGATCCTGAATGCCGTCGGCCGCATGGCGCTATCCTTCACCAGCGATCCCGGTAGCCTGCGCAGTATCCTGGTCGCCCGCGGTGCGCGCGCCGCGGTTATCGCGCTCGCCGTGGGATGGCTGGCGCTTGTCTGGCATCTCAATCCAGACACGCTGGGTCGGCGCGACCCGATGATCGCGGCTCTGTTTTACGGCTGCCTGAAGAGCGTCCTGATCCTCGTGGTCGCGGACCTTCTTTGGCAAGTGGCGCGGGGCTGGATCGACCGAACGCTGAGCGCATCGACCGGCACGACATCGCTTGCCCCGGCCGACGCCGCCCGGCGCGCGCGGTTTCGGACGCTTCTCCCGATCTTTCGCAATGCATTGGCCGTTGCTGTCGCGGTCATGGCGGGGCTGATCGTCCTGGCGCAATTGGGCGTGCAGATCGGACCGCTGATCGCGGGAGCGGGCATCTTCGGAGTCGCCATCGGTTTCGGCTCGCAGACTTTGGTCAAGGACGTCATCAACGGTTTCTTCTACATGTTCGACGACGCCTTCCGTGTGGGTGAATACATCCAGGCCAAGGACTACAAGGGGACGGTGGAAAGCTTCAGCCTGCGCTCGGTGCGTCTGCGCCATCATCGCGGCCCGGTGTTCACGGTGCCGTTCAGTGAGTTGGGTGCTGTCGAGAACATGAGCCGCGACTGGGTGATCGACAAGTTCAGGATCACCGTCGGATTCGATACCGACATAGACAAGGCCCGCAAGCTGACCAAGAAGGTTGGAGCCGATCTGATGGAAGATCCGGAACTCGGCCAACACTTCATCGAGCCGCTGAAAATGAAGGGCGTCGAGCAGTTCGGCGACTACGGCATCGTGTTGAGCTTCGCCATGACTACGGTTCCAGGCATGCAGACCTATATCCGTCGCAAAGCCTATGCCAAGATTCGCGAACTGTTCCTGGCAAACGGCATCGCATTCGCACAGCCAACGGTGCAAGTCGGAGGCGACGACAAGGGCGGCGGCGCGGCGGCCGCTCAAGCGATCCTTGCGCAGCAGGCGGCAAGCGCAGCGACGCCGGCAAAGTGACCTCGTCGGCCAAGGCAGATGAACGGCGCTAAGGTTTCAGATCATAGGCCTGCTGAGACGCACGAAGCTCCACCAGCGTCTTGCCGACACAGCTGCCGCCGCCGGCACCGCCGATCGCCTTTGCCTGTCCATCGAGCGTGATCGTCCCGGCGATCCGGTCGGATGCGACATAGGTCGCCACGCCGTCTTGCGAGACACGCGATATGTAAAAGGCATGGTAGGTTTCGTTGTACTTGCAATGGATGACCAACGGAAACTGAGAGAAGGGATCATCCTCGGCATGGACGGCGTGCAGTGGAAAAACTGCCACCAGAGTTGGGGCGGCGACCAAGCCGGCAAGAACTCTTTTGGGCAATGCGATCGATTTTCGGCGGGACGCATATGTCATGGTTCAATCCCTCTATCGTGGCCTGCAGCGCCGCGCGTGTCGTCAGATCCGCAAGGACGCTGTCACACTCTGCATTGCTAAATCGTCAAGGCGACGAGCGCATCGCGATCGAGAAGCCGAACAATCCGTTGTGATTTGCCGGCAAGACGAAGGATGCGTTTTTCCCGGAGCTTCGTAAAGGAGCGGGCAACCGTTTCGACTGTCAGCCCGAGATAGTCGGCAATATCGCTGCGAGACATCATCATATCGAATTCCGGATCGTCGGGATGGCGGTCGGCCATCTCCTGAACGAAGGCTGCAAGGCGCTTCAAGGCGCTTTGCTCGCTGATGATGAGTTGTTTGCATTGCGCCTTTGCCAGGTTCGTCAGGGCAATGTGCAAAAGATCGATGGGGACGACTGCGTCCTGATTGGTGCGAAACGGCCTTACGCGCGTTTCGCAGATGGCCTCTGCGAAATCGGTTCGGACATTCCCGTTTTCGAGCCCGAACCATTCGCCCTTGCCGCAGAAGGATAGGATATGCCGCTGGCCGTTCGACGTCAGGCGGTAAATCCGCACGGCGCCTGCCTCGACCTGGTAGATGGCAAGGGCGTATTCGCCTTCGCTGTAGATCGTTTCGTCGGCGCTGAGTTTGATCGACTGATCTTTGGCTATCGCGACCGTTCCATGGTGGTGGCCGGGAACCGTTGCGTATTTTCCGATCGCGTGACCCTGGAACATGTGCGTCGTCCCCCATCCGCGTCCATCATAAGCAATCGTTGCTTGCCTCGGTATTCGAGATACCCCTTACGTATTGCTACGGAAGCAAGCGACCGCCGACGGGTGTATAATGCTTCCACCCCTTGAGAGTGATACGGCGGTATCGCGGGAGGTCTAGATGGCACCGGAAGAGGGAGGGGGCAGCCAGGCACGTCAAGACAACGAAAGCGTTCGCGCGCAGCTTGATCGTATACTCGCAAGCCCGGAATTTCTCGCGCCTGAACGCGGGCGCCGCTTCCTGCAATATATTGTGGAAGAGACGCTTGAAGGGCATGCCGGACAGCTCAAGGCCTTTACGATTGCACAGGCGGTGTTCGGCCGTGATGCCTCCTTCGATGCACAGAACGATCCGGTTGTCCGTATCGAAGCGGGGCGTATCCGTCGCGCCCTTGAACGATACTATCTTGTCTGCGGAAGCAGTGACCCGATACAAATCACCATTCCCAAAGGGGGCTATGCTCCACATTTTTCGAGCGATGAAGACACTTCGAACGTCAAGGCCGCCGATGTACCAAATCCGGAGAACAAGCGCCGCCATCCCGGGCATGAGCGATCGATGCGATATCGCGATCTTCTCCTGCCGATCGGCATTCCCGCCCTCTTCGGTGCAATGGCGGTACTCGCCCTCATCCGTCCGCTCGAATCCTACCTCTCGCCGCCGAAAACGCCGCCGGCTGCCGCCTCGACATTGAAAAGCAAAACCAGGATCGTTGTCGAACCCTTCGCTGCCCTCGGCGGTACTGCGCGCGGCGCGGATTTTGCCAAGGGGCTGGCCGATCAGCTGATCGCAAAGCTCATAAAAGTGGACAACCTTGTCGTGCTTGCTCCCGATCGATCCGGCATGGAGACGACCGGCTCGCTATTCAATCTGCAGGGAAGCGTCCTTGTCGAGGGCACGGTCCTGCATCTGCATGTCCGCCTGATCAACGGCGCCGACGGCGCGGTCGTCTGGGCAAACCAATATGACCGCGAGCTGCGCGATCAAACCATTCTCGATGTCGAGGACGAAATTGCCGCTCAAATCATCATGGAAATTTCTGGCGACCGCAAACTGAGCGGCGCAGACCCGATTCCATAGGCGCATCGCAAGCGATCGCGCCTCGGATCGCGGCCGGGACCGCCCACTCGGGATCGTTCGCGCCGTTAGAGCCTTTCCGGGTTAGATTGAAGCATTCTGTTGGCTCAAACGGAGTCGGATGGCCGGTCGATCAGCCGGCCTGTTTCAGCCAACCCTCCCGCAGATTTGCCTGGCAAATCCGCAAGACTTAAGAATCGCCGGGCGCACTTGTCGCTTCGCCATGGCGAAGCGGTGCGGCCGGTGGGCCGGGCATCTCTAACCAGGATCAAAGGCGATCGGCTCGGACGTACCAAGGGGTATGCCCTTCGCCAATCGCCTCTGCCCTGACGAAAACCTGCTCCGGCAGAATGCTTCAATCTAACCCGGAAAGGCTCTATCCTCCCGATGGCAAGTCAACGGCCACCCCCGCGGCGCGCAGGCCGGCAAAGAACCTTTCGCGATCCGCCGGGCGCTGCAAGCGCAGCGAAATCTCCTGGCGGATGTTCGTCATCAATGCCGGCGCGTGGGACTGCAGCCAATCCTGCTCCAACTTGGCTTCGTCCATTTTGCCCGCGGTTCCGAGAATGGACAGCAAGGCAAGGTGGCGCATGGGGTTGCAATCGAGATCTGATATTCGCGACCATTGTTCCGCCGCTTCGATATCGCCTCTCATAAATGCGCACATCGCCATACCCGCCTCGTAATAGCCACTGGGGCCGGCATTTTTGTCAAGCGCGATCGATATCAACTCGCAACCCGATTGCCATTTTCCCGACATCGCCAATCGCAAGCCGTACTCGCCCGCAACTTCCACATCGTCGGGATCCGCGGCATAGGCTGCCGTCCCGGCCGCCAGTGCCTTGTCGATATCTCCCCGGAAGAAGTTCACTAGCATAACGGCGCGAAGCACGCGGGGATTATCCGGCGCCAGCGATGCCGCCCGCTGCGCCGAAGCCGTTGCCAATGCGAGGGCCTCGGCCGAAGATGGTGTGCCGAGCCTGTAGCGAAATCTCATTTCGTCAAGATAGACCAGGGACAAGAGCGCCCATGACGTCGCATTATCGGGTGTGCGCTGGATCGCCTGTTGCAGGCATTCGCGCACCGCACCATGGCTTTGCGCAGTCATCGCCTGGAGATAGCTATAGTAGGCCGGGATACAGGCATGGGCATCCTGGTCTGCCTTCTGCGCCGGCTGAGCGATCATGGCTGTTTCGGCTTGAAAGATGGCGCCGTGAGGCTGCGCTATCGCACCGGCGATTTGCCGGGCGACATTTGTTTGAATCCAGAGCTTGTTCTGAGCGCGAAGATCGGCATCGAAATTATTGGCCCAGATGACCGCCCCGTCTGCCCGACGCACCAGCCTGGCAACGGAGCGCAACCGGCTTCCGTCCGTCTGGACGTTGCCCTGAAGCGCGTAGTCGGCAGCAGCGACATGATCACCCGTCGGCGGATCGGGATCGGCGACCACGACGATGTCATCGAGCTGGGCAAGCTGGCCGATAATATCGTCCCTGAGGCCGTGGGCGATATCCGAAGCGGAATCGACGGAGCTGCTCTCTGCAAAAACCTCGACAGCAACCGTCGGCGGGGAGGCTTCCGACGGCAATGGCCTGATAAGGGCACTTCCCGTCACAAAAAATGCCAATGCGAGGACGAGAAGAAGAAGAAGAAGAAGAAGAAGAAGGATGGCCAGCAGACCGGTTCTGGGACTACGAGCGACCGGCGGCTGCGGACGGCGCGTCTCCTGAGGCGATTGATCTTGATCTGCAAATTCTCCGATCCGCGGATTTTCCGGGTCTTCTTCTGGCCGAGCCGGCACCGGCGCGTCGCGGGTATATTCGAAATGCGGCACGTATCCGCCTTTCGGCACGGTAATAATGACGTCATCCGCCTGGCCTGCGACGAGATAATAACGTTCCAGGGCCTTTCGTATTCGGCCCGCCTCGATCCTGACGACCGGATCATTCCGCGGGTCGAATGACGCTTCCCGACCAAAAACCATATTTGCGATGGTAAACGCCTTCAGGAAGCTTGATCGGCCAGCGAGCGTCTCACTGACAACAAATTCCAAAAAATTTCGCCCGCGCTTCGGCGCGTGAAATTCTTCACTCGCGAGAATTCGTTCGACTTGCCGGCAGATTTCCTCAGCCGTCGGTCCAAGACTGCTGAATACATCGATCTTTGTTGCGTTTCTCATGATCGCCCCTACGACTAGATCACGCAATTATATAAGCATCTTCTAAAGCACAATATCTTAGGGGCGTCCAGTTGCAAGCATCGCTTTTCGAATTATCGGGCGCAGGCTGGCCAGGTGTCGGCCGGTGAGATCCGGCCGGTTTCGGTAGGCTGCTCAACCGCGTCGATGGCGATGGCCATGCGCATGAGTTCTGCAAGATTGCGAGCTCCCATCTTCGCCATCACATTGGCGCGATGGACCTCCACCGTGCGCGAGCTGATGCCGAGATGATAGGCGATCATCTTGTTCTGCAGACCATCGAGCACGCCGTTCAGAACCTGATGTTCGCGGTCCGTGAGCTGACGAACTCGTGCTGCGACGCTTTCGGAATCGGCGACTGCGCAGCCTGGCCGCCTTTGTCCCATCGCCAGATTGATCGCCGCGATCAACGCTTCCTCCCCAAGGGGCTTTTCCAGGAAGTCCGACGCTCCTGCCTTCATTGCTTGAACGGCCGCAGCTATATCGCCCTGGCCGGTAATGACGATCGCCGGAACGTCCGCGCTGAACCGGCGCAGACGGTGGAGCAATTCGATGCCGTTGACATCAGGCATGCGCAGATCCGTCACCAGGCAGTTTCTGCCCGAAAGAGGCAGAATATCCAGAAATGCCTTTGCGCAGCTATGCGCTCGCACGGCAAAACCTGCCGATACCAGCAAGAATGTCAAAGATCGTCTCAATACCTCCTCGTCATCGACGAGATGGATCGTAAGGTCGTTCGTCATCGATTTCGGTCTCCACCAAAGGAAGCGAGAAAGAGAAGACTGAACCATTCTCTGTTCTTCTGCGCGCGCTTATGCGGCCTCCATGCGCCTCGATAATGCGCTTGGACAATGCCAAGCCCATGCCAAGGCCATGCGGCTTGCCGGTCACGAAGGGACGAAACAACGACTCTTCCATCTCGGCTGCAATCCCGCAGCCATTGTCGGACACGTCAACAACGACATGCGAGGAATTCTCCAGTGTTGTCCGGATCGCAATCGAGGGCTGCTCGACACACTCGGTCGCCTCCAGGGCGTTGCGAACGAGGTTCGTCAGCACCTGCACGATCTGAACGCGGTTTCCAAGGACAGTGTTCTGTGATGCTTCGAGCCGAAAGTCGGTGCGAAGGTCTTTTCGCCGCGCCCCAATCAGCGCGAGCCTTGTTGCCCTATGGATCAGGTCGTGCATCGCCTCCGGCTTCCTCTCGGAAGCGCCACGCTCGACGAATTCTCTGACGTTCTGGACGATACTTCCTGCCCAGAGCGCCTGCTGCGTAATTTCCAGCAGCGCTTCGCGAAGCTCTTCACCGCGCCGGCGACGGTTGCCCCTGACAAGGCGCCCGCACCCCTCTGAATAGGCTGCGATAGACGACAGCGGCTGGGAAAGTTCATGGGCAAGTGTGGACGCCATCTCTCCGAGTTCAGTCATTCTTGCAAGACGGGCAATCTCTTGCTGCAGCTCCTGAACTTGCTGCAAAGTCTCGCGTTCGGTTCGAAAGTCCTCAAAAATCGCCGCAGTGAAGACGCCTTTTTCATCATGCGTCCTGATAATGGTAAGGGCGGTCGGAAATTGAACTCCGCTCTTGGTGATCGCCAGACCGGCACGCACCGCCCCATGATCTGCCCAGCGCCCATTCAATCGAACATTCGGTGTCGGACGCCAGACGAAGCTGATCTCTCGGCCTATCAATTCGGGCTCTTCATAACCGAACATGGCGACCGCAGCCTTGTTGCAAGCTGAAATTCTATGGCGGTCACCGAAAAAAAACACCGCGTCCGGCATGTGTTCGTGGAGTTGCCGGATCCAGTCCATCCGCAGTCCGCCGTCTCCTTCGCGCAAACCGCGCGCCGGCTCGCGAGACAGCGTCTGCGACGTTCCGGATGGGACTTGTCCTGCCATGACCGCGACGGTGGAACCGGCTTCGGCGGCGACACGCGGCGCCTCCATCTTGATGGACATGATGGTCTCCTCCGTCCCTTGAGAAGTCTTGGCCCATGGACCGTTTTTTTTGTCCTCCAGAATGACGTTACAATACCACCAATGGGCGGGTAGTCCGTGTAGTATCGCGTAGCCTCTATTGGTCTTGCCTCGCCAACCTTCGGCGCAAACCCACAGCGGGCGTTGATCCGGCTCAATGCCTCCGCCTCATTGTTCCGCTATGGTGGGGAACAGAGGGCAAGTGGCCGTTTTGAGGGAGTCAAAGGATAGGGACGCCCTTGCCGCCCGTGGGCGGATGAGCCGCAAGGAATATCGGCGATCGAGTGATGGCCAAAGCTCGTCTGATCTATTTCTGCAGACAAGATCCACAATTTCCGGCTGATGGCCGGTCAGGCCAAAACACGCCGGTTGGATGATTGCCGTGCCGGAATGACAACCTCGTGTCCGGTTGAGTGGGTCATCGGGAGGGTTTGGTGATGTGGCGATTGCCAATCGAAGCTCCGTTCGAACAGGATATAGAGCTCGCCGTCATCGACGACGAAGGCGTCCATGCCCTGGTTTTCCCCTGCCAGCGTCTACCCGATGGCTGGATCAATGCGGTGACCGGCGACGCGCTCGACATTCATCCTACCCATTGGCGCTTATGGCAAATCCATCGCTGCGATGTTCCGGGTCTTCAATGAACTCCCGCGCCACAGCTGGCGGAAGCGCCGCAACATACTGTGCCGCGGATTGTCTGCGATCAATGACACGACCGATCGGGCCGAAATAGTCTGGTTTTCGAAGAACGGCCGACGCGGCCGCGATCCGGAAAGCTGGAAGGAGGACCACATGCGTGGTTTCGGGGTTCACTCGGAGGTCGGGAAATTGAGAACCGTCATGGTTTGCAGACCGTCTTTGGCTCATCAGCGCCTGACACCTGCCAACTGCCATGATCTGCTTTTTGACGATGTCCTATGGGTACATGAGGCTCAGAAAGATCACTTTGACTTTGTGCTGAAGATGCAGGAACGGGGCGTTGAAGTTCTCGAGCTCCACGACTTGCTTGGCCAGGCGCTTGCCAACAAACAGGCGCGCGATTTCGTATTGGACCGGCGCATTACCCCGAATGTGCTCGGCTCGCAGATCGCCGAGGCGATGCGACCTTGGCTTGACGAAATGCCGCCCACGCAGCTTGCCGCATTCATGATCGGCGGCGTCGCAATCTCCGACCTGCCTGAGGTCAAGGCGAAGTCGCTGATGCTCAGCGCCTTGCCGGAGACGGATTTCGTCATTCCGCCGATTCCGAACACTCTGTTCCAGCGCGACCCTTCTTGCTGGATTTACGGCGGCGTGACCTGCAACCCGATGTTCTGGCCGGCAAGACGCGCGGAAACGCTGATCCAGCGTGCGATCTACAAGTTTCATCAGATCTTCCTCGGCGGCGATTTCCAGATCTGGTGGGGCGATTCAGACCATCAGTTCGCCAATGCCTCGATGGAGGGAGGCGATGTCATGCCGATCGGCAACGGCACGGTCCTGATCGGCAGGGGCGAGCGTACGACCTATCAGGCCGTCGGCCAGGTGGCGCAGGCGCTGTTCCCTATGCGGCGCAGAATTTCCGGTTGTTTTTTACAACATGGTTTGGCCAGCCTGACGATGCGGTCGTGACCTTCTTCCAGCAGATGGCTCTTCCGGAATGAGGCCGCGAGCGCAGAGGGAAGATGAGCAAGACAGGGATCATCGGCGTCGGCCGGGAGCGAGCGGCAACAGATCATCGCGATCCAGGTAATCAGGGGCCAGATGATCAGAGGCCAGGTGATCAGAGGGGAGTGAAGGTTGAGCCTTCTTTTCAAAGAGATTCGCGATAGCCCCATACTCTGGCTGCTGGCCGCCGTGCCGGTGGTGTTCGCAGCTGCGGCGCTCTTCCCCGAGGCCCACACGGCGCTTTTCGTCCTGTCGGTGCTGGCCATCGTCCCGTTGGCCGGCCTGCTTAGTCATGCGACCGAATCCGTTGCCGCCAAGACGGGTGACGCCGCGGGCGGGCTGCTGAATGCGACCCTCGGCAACCTTACGGAACTAGTCATCGCGCTGGCTGCCCTGCAGGCCGGAGAATATACGCTGGTCAAGGCATCCATCGCCGGAGCGATCGTCACCAACACGCTGTTCATGCTGGGCGCTTCGTTTCTGCTCGGCGGGCTCAAATACCACATTCAGGAGTTCAACCGGGCCAGCGCGCGTATTCAATCCGGCCTGCTTTTCCTGGCCACAATCGCCCTGCTGATGCCTTCGGCGCTTGGCGGATTGGACGCGGCCTCGGTCGCACCAGTCACGCAAACGCTCAGTCTCAGCCTGGCTGCCTTGCTGATCGTCGGGTACGGGCTTGGGCTGTTGTTCACGCTTGGGACGCACCGGGAATTTTTTTCTTCAACGGAACATGCCGAGGCTGGCGAAGCGCCGTGGCCGATCGGCCTTGCTCTGGCTACGCTTGCCGGCGTCACCATAATCGTGGCCTTGGTGAGCGAGATTTTCGTCGAGTCCGTGCAGGAAGCGGCCGAAGCCTTCGGAATGACTCCCGCCTTTGTCGGTTTCATCGTCGTCGCCTTGGTCGGCGGCGCCGCCGAAATGGCCTCGGCGTTTGCCGGCGCGCGCAAGAACCGGCTGGATCTGAGCGTGGGCATCGCCCTCGGGAGCGCTTCCCAGATTGCCCTATTCGTTGCGCCCGTTCTGGTCTTGATGAGTTATATCATCGGTCCGTCACCGATGGATCTGCAATTCTGGCCAGGTGCCGTGACGATGATGTTCCTTGCGACGGTGACTGCGATGTTCGTCACCAACAGCGGGCGATCGGCATGGTTTGTCGGCGTCCTGGTGCTGATGGTGTACATGATTTTCGCCATAACGCTGTACGTCCTGCCGCCGGCAGTGCGATGAGATCCCGCGTTCCCAAACAGGAGCGATCGGGCGGCGGACCGCATACCCGGCAGGTGAGAAGGCTATTCTTCGTCGCACTTGCAAAGCAGCTTCGTGTCATCTGGCCGATCCTCTCCGGCATCGTGTCGATCATGGTCGCATCCGGACTTGCAATTTGGCGGATCGAGAATTGGCGGATCGATGAAGCGCTTTATTTTACCTTCGTGACGGGACTTACCATCGGCTATGGCGACTTCACGCCCAAACATGTTTCGGCACGAATACTGGCTTTGGTCATCGGGTTTGCAGGGATCGTGCTGACCGGCGTCATTGCCGCCATCACGGTAAAGGCCTTGAGCATGACGGACCGAGACAGCAGCTAGACCTCTCCGGGTCAGATTGCCGGCACCGCCGGGCTCTCGTACATTTATTCGTGATCTCGGGGAACGATCCCTTGGTGACTTCGTATCCGTTGCAGGGGTGCGTTGAATGCGGAGCTGATCCATGAGCAAAGAGCGTGGCCGCAGAAAACTGATGTTGCGGCTCCCCGATATCCGGCATCTTCTGGAGAGCATGACCAGTGAAGCGCTCGCGGAGATGTTTGAATCCTACGATCTTGCTGTCGATGCGCTGGAGCGGTTCCGAAGTAAGAGCCCGAGGGAGGAGAAGCTCATCATCGAGTATGAACAGCTCTGCCGCGAAATCGAGCAGGAGGTTGTCGTCTACTGCAAGAATAGGTGAGTCCCGCCAGGCGCCGCTGGCGCCTCGACGGACCGTCATTGCGTGTGTTCGATGCGTTCCGGTTGAGCATCGAATCTCGGGGGGCGGCTATTTTCCGATCCGGTCGAAACCGAAGGCCAGGCCCAGGCTTTCAGCAGTTCGTAGAAGACACCGAGAACGACCGGCCCCAAAAACAGCCCCAGAAGGCCTTGTGACAAAGTGCCGCCGATGACGCCGATCAGTATCACCGGCATTGGAGTGGAGAGGCCGCGCGCCATCAAGATCGGTTTCAGTATGTTGTCGACGATCATGATGGGGATCGCAACGGCGGTGAAAGCCAAGGCGATCCACAGGGGCCAGGAGAACCATGCCCAAACGATCACCGGCAAAAGAATAAGTGCAGGCCCGAGCTGCATCAGGCACAGGGCGAACACAAGAAAGGTCAAAGGCCCGCCCGCCGGAACGCCAAAAACGGTAAAACACAGTCCGCATAACAGCGCTTGCAGGAAGGCAACGCCAATGACGCCTCGCGATACATTGCGTACCGTGGCTCCCGCCAGCCGGGCAAAGCCAACACCCTTTTCACCGGCAATCCGGCTTGCCAGCACCTGTATGGTTGCAGCCAGGCGTGCTGACTGCGTGAGCAATACGCCCGAAAGAATGATCGAAACGACAAAGCTCAAAACACCGCCGCCGATCGAGGCAAGCTTCGTGACGACAACGCCCGTCACTTCACGAATGGGCGCCTGAAACTTGATGATGGTAGCGGCCAGATCGCTTGCGATCTTATTCCAGGCGTCGTGGATCCGCTCGCCAACGACAGGCCATTCCCGAATAGCGGCCGGCGCTGAGGGGAGCGTGAAGTTCCCCGCCCGTAACTCGCCGATCAACGCCTGCGCGGTGTCGGCAAAATTGACCGCAACGAGGGCCAGGGGCGCGATGATCAGCACGAGACAAAAGACGACGATGATGACGGCCGCGATAACGGGCCTGTTTCCGATCAGCCTGGAAAGCGCCTCGAATATCGGGAAAAGGGCAACTGCAAGGATGGCCGACCAGATGACGATCAGCGCAAAGGGAGCAATCAGAACGACCGTCCAGTAGGCAAAAAGCCCGACGATGCCCAATCGGACAAGATCGCTTATTCTCGCCTCTATCGAAATCTGCCCTGACCCGGCTCCCTGCGCCGCCGTATCGCCTGTTTTCTCCATCGTTGCGTCCCGTCCGCCATGTTCGAGAGCGGTTCAGCTTTTC
The DNA here is from genome assembly GCF_028994275.1 of Rhizobium binxianense. Lineage (NCBI taxonomy): Bacteria > Pseudomonadati > Pseudomonadota > Alphaproteobacteria > Hyphomicrobiales > Rhizobiaceae > Rhizobium > Rhizobium binxianense. Next base: position 2,242,027 of record NZ_CP118713.1, on the reverse strand, counting down.
GCGGAAACGCAGAACCGCTCTAACCTTTTGTTCTGACGCAATTCCCGGCAAAAGCGCTTTGCGCTTTGCCTGGGAAAACCGCTTCGCACTTTTCCTGGAATTGCTCCAGGCTGAGGTCGTCTTATGACGTCGCGTCCGGCACAACATGGCGGATGCTGCGGTCCTCCACGAAATCCGCCGGCCGCTTCTGACGTTTGCCGAGATCGGGTGCTTCAAACTTCACTCGCTCATAAGGGATGGACTGCAGGATGTGCGAGATGCAATTGACCCGGGCACGTTTCTTATCGTCCGAGGGCACCACCCACCACGGCGCATGGTTGCTGTCGGTCATCCGCAGCATCTCGTCATAGACACGCGTGTAGTCCCACCAGCGCTGATAGGATTCAACATCCATGGGGCTGAGTTTCCACTGTCGCATCGGGTCGTCGATCCGGCGCCTGAAACGGCGTTCCTGCTCTTCCTCGCTGACCGTCAGGAAGTATTTCAGCAGAACGACGCCGCTTTCGACGATCGCAGCCTCGAAGCGGGGCGCCAGTTCAAGAAAGCGCTGCGCCTTCTTTTCGCTGCAGAATCCCATAACACGATCGACGCCGGCGCGGTTGTACCAACTGCGGTCGAATATGACGATTTCGCCGGCGGCCGGCATATGAGCGATATAACGCTGCATGTAGATCTGAGATTTCTCGCGGTCGGTGGGCGCCGGCAATGCCACGACCCGAAAGACCCGCGGACTGACTCTTTCCGTTATACGCTTGATCATGCCGCCTTTGCCGGCGGCATCCCGCCCCTCGAAGACGATGACGACTCTCGCGCCGGATTTCTTGATCCAGGCTTGCAAATGAGCCAACTCGACCTGCAGGCGCTCGATTTCCTTGTCATAATTCCATGATTTCTTTTTCTTCTTATCCTTTCCGACGCGATCTGCCCCTCCATCCGCCTTTGCGGGCTCGTAATTCTCGTCCATTTCTCTCTCCCTTGCGCGAACATATCCTAGCCTGCCGACGCGGTGCCGCCGGCCTCGCCGCCACTTCCGATCAGCGCTCGCAAGGCCTCTTCCCTGCCGTTGAAAAGATTGTGGACGCCGATCGCTTCGACGACCCCCGCGCGCTCAAGGATGCCGCGGCTTTGTTCGCCGAGGTCGCTCATTGCGAAGACGATATTCCGCTTTGCCAGGATCTCGGCCACGGCATCCAGCGCGGCTGCGCCGGTGCTGTCGATATGCGTGATGGCGCTGGCATCGAGCACGAGGCATCTGGTTTCGGCAGGAAGTCCCTTCGCTACCGACGTCAGCCGCATGCGCACGTAATCGGCGTTGTAAAACAGAATGCTGCCCTGGATGGCGAAGACGGCGGCCCCCTCGATGGGGCGAGCTTCCGGAAAGCGGGCGAGATCGAAAAAGCCGTGCCGCCCTTCGATACGGCCAAGAAGACCGTCGCGGGGAAACATCGTCTGACGCAATAGATAGACGAGCGTTGCCGCAACCGCGACGATGACGCCGTTGAGAACACCGAAGCTGATTGCGCCCCACATGGCGATCAGCGCAAAAATGAATTCCATGCGGCTGATGCGCCAGATCTTTTTCAATTCGTGAATATCGATGAGGCTGATCGCCGCTGTCGCGAGGATTGCGGCGAGCGCGGGAATGGGGAGTATCCGCAGCGCACCCTGAAGGAAAACAAGCGCGGCGATCAGCGTCGCGGCCGATACCAGCCCTGCCACCTGAGAGACGCCGCCCGTCGACAAGTTTATCGCGGTTCGGGAATCCGAGACGCTGACGGGAAACGAACCGAACAAGCCGGGCGCGATATTGGCGGCGCCAAGTCCGATCAATTCTTGATTGGCGTCGACCTCCTCTCCGGTCCGTGACCCGAAGCTTCTTGCCGCGACGATGCCTGCGCCGAAGCTGACGAGAAAGATCGCGGCCGAACCGAGAACGATCTTATCGAGAGGCATCTGATGCAATGCAGGCAGGGATAGGCTCGGCAGTCCGCTTGGGATATCGCCGACAACGGCAATCCCCCGGCCTTGGAAGTCGAAGATCGCTGAAAGGACGACCGAGAGGACAACCACCAGGACAGGGCCCGGAACTCTGAACCGGAAGGCTCGGACGATCCATAACAGGGCGAACATGATGAGGCCGAGAACGAGCGAAGGCCAGTGGATCAAGCTGCTCTTGGCGAGCATTTCGACAAGCGGCGGGATCAGTCCGTCCGATTCGATCTTCACTCCGGTGAAGCGACCGATTTGTCCGACAAGGATCGAGAGCGATACGCCGGCGAAGAAGCCCACCAGAATTGGACGGGACAGAAAGCTCGCGAGAACGCCGAGCCTCAGCAATTTCGCCGCGATGCAGAAGACGCCGACGCCAAGCGCAAGGGCGGACGCGATGGCGACCCTGTCGGCACCTGCCGCCGTGGGTTCGGCCGCGATGATGGCGCCCATGGCGGCGGCCAGGACGGTCATGGTCGCGGCGTCGGGCCCGACGACCAAAAGCCGGGAAGGACCAAAGATCGCATAGGCGATCGGGGCGACGATGCTGGCATAAATGCCGGTCTCCGGCGGCAGGCCGGCGATGGCGGGATAGGCGATGGCGCTCGGCAAGCCGACTGCGGCGATCGACAGCCCGGCCGGGATGTCACTGCGGAGCCAGTCTCTGTTGAAGCCGGCCAAGCCCCTCATCATCGGAAGACTTCCTATCACCGCTGGCTCCTTATCCTTTGCTGCTGGCACGCATCAATGTTCGAGGAACACGTAGTTCATCCAGCTGCTCATGCGCAGCAGCACCTTGCGCAGGACGGCGACATGGTGCCAATGGTGGGTGTAGACCGCGACCTCCGCGACCACGCCGCCCGGCAGTTGATAATCATCGGTGTTTTCGAGCAGCTCGATCCGAGCCAGTGTTTGTCCGGGTGATAGGCGCTCGGGCGATTGCGGGTCGATCAGCGCGCCGCTCGGCTGCAACTGGCCCTGGGCCATCACATCGATGACCTCTTGCACCCGCGCCTTGAATATCTTGCCGGGTACGGCTTTGAAGGCAACCTCGGCCTCGTCGCCGACGTGGACGCGCTGCAGCGAATTCTGGATGAAGGCTGCACCCAGCATGCGGTCCTGACTGTCGATGAAGACCATGACGGGCCGCAGCGGAAGGGGATTGGCCATCATTCCAGGGCGGAGGAAGACCTGCGTGACGTAGCCGTCGGTCGGCGCCCGCACCACCGTCTGATCAAGCTCGTATTCGGCATTGTTCAGTTCCGCCTGCAGCCTTGCAACCGTCGGGTTGGTTCCGTTGATGTCAGACTCGTAGGCGAGTCTTGCCTGCGCGGCTTGTGCGCGTGCGGTGTCGACCGTAGCTTCCGACGTCAGATAGATGCCGCGCCGGTTTTCGACCTCGAGTTCGGAAAAGACCGCGCCCCTGCCGCTCGACTTTGCATTCTCGTTCGACTGCTGGAATTTTTCGAAGGCCTGCAGGGACCTGTCCCTCGAGGCCTCGGCGCCGGTGACCGCCGCATTGGCTGCGTCCACGGCCGCTTTCAATTGCAGAACCGACTGCTCGGCTTCGGCGAGTGCGGCTTTCTTCTGATCGACCACGAACTGATAGGGCCGGGGATCGATGCGAAAGAGGATGTCGCCCTTCTTCAAGGGTGCATTCGGTGTCACCGGCACCTCGACGACCTGCCCCCCGACGACGGGAATAACGGGAGCCGAGGTGAAATAGATGCGCCCGTCGCTCGAATAGGGATGATTGTAGCTCATCAACAGCAGCAGGGTGGAGATGAGGAAGATCCCGCCGAGGACGGCCGTCGCGAGCGTCCACTGGTTCACCGGAATCCTGAATACTTTGAAGATCGTCCAGCAGATCGCGGCATAGGTCAGTATGAGGAGCAGATCCATCAGGCGGTCTCCTTCTCCGGCGTTTGCGCCTCGAGCTCGGAGATCCGGGCATGGAGACGAGCAATTTCCGCATTCGCTTCGCCTTCCGCCGATAATTTTCCGTCCTGCCGGATACCCCAGCCGCGGTCTTCACGGTAAAGCGTTGCCCAGATGAACAGAAACGGCCAGATCGCATGAAGCGTGAAGAGGCTGACCCATCCGGCGACATGGATGGCATCCTGATGGGGGTGATTGCGCGCCTTAGCGATCAGATGTGGAATGTCGTGAATGGCAATCACGGCATAGAAAAGGGTGACCACGACAAAGGCCAATACGCCCAAGGCAAAATAGTCGAGAAACACGACCCCTCCCTTCCGGCTTGGTCTCCCCGAGCCGTCGATCGCAAGCGAAGGGGGAATTGTAGGCCCGTTTCGGGGCAAAGGCCCGTAGCATCGCGTAATCTCTATCGGGGCGTTCGCGGACGATCCGCCGGGGAATTTGTCAGCGTGGGAAGGAAAGGTGCGAGATCGGCGACGAATCCCGTTCGCCGTCTCGGATGGGATGCGCCTTGCGGAAGCCGGCTGCCGTAGGATCGCGTATTTTACGTCTCCAGACGGTTCGCCTGTTATATAGTTTCCGGACTGCTTAGTGCAGTTTCGTCGGCGGGGGCGGAGATGGCGTCGGGAGAAACTGGTTCGACATATTTGTCCGTCCTTGAAACGGCAGAGGCTTATTTTCCCGACCAGGCGAGGCTGGTGCAGCGGCTTTTCTACGTCGATGAGGCCTTTCACAGCATGTGCGAGGATCTCGCTGCCGCAGCGCAGGCTCTGGCGCATGTCGAACAGTTGCCCGACACGTTGAGAGAAGCGCGGCGGCTGGAATATGCAGGCCTGGTCGATGCCCTGTTAAAAGAGATGAGGGAGGCGATTTTACAATCGAAAATTGTGATGCTCCGGCGGTCACCCGTCATCGGCCCGAAATCTCCGTGAACGCATCCGTCATTCAACTGATTCTAGGGAGGTCCATGTGCGATGAAAGCAATTTCCCGCAAACTGCTTGGTGGGTTGTCGGCTCTGGCGATCATTGCGCTGCAGCCAGCCTTCCCCGTGCGAGCACAGGCCCCTGCGCCGGCTGCGGCGCCCACCCAGACGGGCGCAGAGCAGCCCGCGGCTACCCTTCTTTCGGAGGATGATCTCGAGGTGCTGGTGGCGCGGATCGCGCTTTATCCCGACGAACTGGTCGCGGCGATTTCGGCCGCCTCCCTCTTTCCCCTGCAGATTATCGAAGCGCAGCGTTTCCTGGAAGCGAAAAAGAAAAATTCCGATCTCAAGCCCAAAAGCGATTGGGACGGCAGCGTCGTTTCGCTGCTCAACTACCCTGACATCATCAAGATGATGAGCGAGGATCTCGATTGGACTCAATCACTCGCCGATGCGCTCGCCAATCAGCAGAAGGACGTGCTGATTGCCATCCAGCAGCTTCGCGACGAGGCGGTGGCAAAGAACATCATCAAGACGGATGACAAGGTGACGGTCGTCACCGAAAACGACAACGTCATTATCCGGCCGACCGATCCCGAGAAGATCTATATCCCCCAATATCCGCCGGAAATGCTTTATGAACCGGACTATGCCGCGGCGCCGATCTCCTATTATCCCGATTATTACGACAGCTATTACTATCCGGGCGCAGCGTTCTTTGCCGGCGCGGTCACCGGGCTTGCCTGGGCGGCCGTCGTCAATTGGGACGACTGGGGCGTATGGGGTGGTCGCTGGGACGGCGATATCGACATCGATTGCAACAATTGCCTGAATGATCGCAACTTCAACGGAAAATTGAAGTGGAACGACGTCGACTGGGCGAATGTCGACCGCAGCAAGCTGAGCATCGGCAAAGACCAACTTGCCAAGCTGGACCGGTCGGCGATCAAGTCTGGACTTCAGGCCGACAATCGCAATCAACTGCGCAACAAGGCCGCAGATATGCAGGCGGGTCAGAGGCCGGGCAATCGCGGGACGGCCGCTCGCGCGGAAGATATCCGAAAAAACACGGCGCAAGGGCTGAAGGCCAAACCGCAGGCAAACAGGCCGACGGCGGCCAATCGTCAGAACGTATCCCGGCCCGAAACCCGTTCTCAAAATTCGGCTAATCGCCCCTCCACCAAGCCCGCACAGAAATCCGTCAAGAAACCCAGCAAACCGCAGATGGCTGCCCGGCCCGACAATCGCGGACGCCAGTCGAGCGCACTTGGCAACGTGCAGTCCGGCCGCCAGCAGACCGTCGCCTCGAAACGAGGCGCGCAAAGCATGGGCGCTCACCGCCCGGCAGCCCGTCCCGTTCAGCACTCGCGCCCGATGCCGTCTCGCGGCGGCGGCGGCGGCCGCGGTGGTGGTGGCCGCGGTGGCGGCGGGCGGCGATGACACCCCTTACGAGCCCATGGAGTTACATCATGAGACGTCAATCGATGGTAATCTCGTTCATGCTTGCGACAGCGCTTTGCACGATGCCGACGACGCCGGCGCTCTCGCAGGTACAGACGGATCTCGCCGAATACAAGGCGGCAACGCCCGCACCGAAATTCGATAGCCCGTCTCTGGCACTCGATCGGCTGAAATCGGTGCTCGGTTCCAATAATATCGGGGATCTTGGGGATCTGCTCGGTCTGAACGCAGACAAGCTGCGCTCGAGCAACGAGGCCATGATCGCTTATGGATTGATCCGGGAAGGCGCCGAGCGACAGATGATCTTGAAAGACGTCGAAGGTGCCAAGATCGTCGCGATTGGCGATCGGCTCTGGCCTCTGCCGTTTCCGCTGACTGAGGACAAAGACGGGAAATGGTCCTTCGACACGCAGCGCGGCCTCGAGGAGATCATCAATCGGCGCATCGGCGAAAACGAACTCGCGACGATCGACACGATGCATGAATATGTGGCTGCACAGTATCAATATGCATCCGATGACCGAGACGGTGACGGTATTTACGAATTCGCGAAGAAATTGATCAGCAGTCCGGGCAAGCTGGACGGCCTCTACTGGGACCCGAGCGTCTATGCGGAGGAAAGCCCGGCAAGCGCGCTGGTCGAGACAGCCGCCTTCGGCGCCGCCAAACGCGGGGAAGGTTATTTCGGATATCGCTATCGCATCCTGACCGCTCAGGGCGACAACGTACTGGGCGGCAAACAAAGCTACGTCATCAATGGTTATATGACCGGTGGCTTTGCGCTCGTCGCCTGGCCGGTCACATACCGGGTGACCGGCGTGCAGACCTTTGTCGTCAACGGGATGAGCGTCATCTATCAACGCGATTTGGGGCCGCAAACGGAACAGCGCGCTGCCGCGATCAAGGAATTCAATCCGGACACCAATTGGACGATTGTAAGCGAATAGGATCTTAGAGCGGTTGAGCTTCTGATGGAAGCTCAGCTCACCTTTTGTTTTTACGCAATTCCCGGCAAAAGCGCTTCGCGTTTTGCCTGGAAAAACCGCTTCGCACTTTTCCTGGAATTGCTCTAAAGCGCGGCGCCGTGGTCAGGCGCCCCATGCATCTGCGGGCGGCGGCATGATGCAACCGCCATGGCGCGATTGGAATAGCGTTTGTTGCCCGTGACTTCCCGCCCAAGCCATTTCGGCAGGGCCGGACGATCATCTTCGCTTGCTATCTCGATCTCGGCGAGCGTCAATCCTTCATAGGCTCCGGCAAAGACGTCTACGTCCCAGGTTCTGCCCTCGTGCGGGACCGGGTAGCGGGTCTTTTCAATGACGTGGCCCGTCGCATGGAGAAGCAGGTCCCGTGCCTCCTCAACAGGAATCTCGTATTCATATTCGTCCTTGGCGAGCCCTACTGTGCGGAATTTGATCGTCAGGCAAGCAGAACGGTCGTCAATCAAGCGAACACGTACCGAGTTCTTATCTCGAGACAGATAAGCCTGCTGCAGGACATGCGACATGCCGGCGCAATCGCGCCAGCTATCGTTACGCACGAGGAACTTGCGCTCGATCTCGATTGCTTTCAATTTGATCGCCTCTATCTGCTGCCGGTCACTCGACGGGCGGCTCCCAAGTGAGGAAGAAGCCGACATCTCCCGGCATGCCGTCCGGGAAGTTGATGACCATGGCCTTCAACCCGTAACCCTGCGGCCTGGCAACTTCCTCGAAGAGTTCGAGGAGTTCCTTTGCCTTTCCCTGCAGCGTCTTCTGCCATCCGGACAGGTTGTTGTTGATGGCCCGGCCGCTGTCCGTGCAGAACGTCGACGGAAAGCTGTAGATCAGCGCCTCGTATTTGCCGTCTGCGGCCGCTTTCATGACCAGCCTCTTGATGACGGCGCGTTCCGCTTCGCCAATGTGCTTGCGGAAAAAATCCTCGACGAACTCCGCGTGTTTCTTTGCTTCACGCGCCTTGATCTTTTCGCTGCGCTCCATCTCGACAAGCTGAAGCTCCAGAGCGCGTTTGCGCAGTTCCTCTGCGCTTGTCATGGGATGAGGTGTAGAGGTCTCAGGTGATGTCATCGCAGGCTCCTCCAGAATACACGGCGATGATAGAGCGCGCCTGGAGACTAAGGCAGTAAAATACATGTCGGCACAGGTAGAATACGGTATCCTACGCGGGCATTTCGTAAACTGTGACTTACGTCCGTCATTTGGCTATTCATGGGATTCGGTCAGCGTTGGTTAGGTTATTCGGCTGGGCGGCATTGCCGTCACGCCTGACGGGGACTATTGTTTAGGACTGCGTGCTGCTGGTTGTTCGCAATCGGAGTCTGGGGGAACCGATGACGAGTGCAGGCATAAACAGGGTCACCGCCTCACAGGAGGAGGTGCAGCAGCAACTTGAGCGCATTCTTTCCAGCCGGGAGTTCCGCCTTCCCGAACGGGCAAGAAAATTCCTTGAATTCGTGGTCACGGAAACGCTCGCAGGCCGTCGCGACCACCTGAAGGCCTTTACCATCGCACAGGCCGTTTTTGGCAGAGACGCGAACTTCGATGCCCAACAGGATCCCTGCGTTCGCATCGAAGCCGGCCGGCTGAGACGAGAACTGGAACACTACTACCTGACCGCCGGCGACGCGGACCGGATCATCATCACCATCCCCAAGGGCGGCTACGCGCCAGTCTTCGATGTCATCAGCAGCGCTGCACCCGCTGATATGTCACCGCTCAAGCAGTCCGATCGGGCAAGCTCGTCAGGCGACGATAACGCTCAGATCAGTGCGGCCTCGGATACGATCAGCCCCGACCAGGCGGACCGGCGCTTATCGCCGGGCCGATATTGGCTTTTTGCGGCGGGCGCGGTGATTGTCCTGGCCTCTGCAGCGGCTCTTCTTCGGCAGGTCGGATCGCCGAGCACGGAGCGTGAAACGACATCAGGAGCTGATAATCGCCCTACCATTATCGTCGAGCGTTTTGAAAGCGCCTCTGACGGGAGCCTTGCCTCCGACATCTCTCGCGGCATGACCGACGACATCATCGAGAAGCTGGTCCGTTTCAATGATATCGTTGTCGTCACCGCCATGCCGCGGAATAAAACCGGCGAAGCTTCGTCGCAGCCGCTCTATGCCCTCCAAGGAAGTGTGCGGCTCGAAGGCAGCAGGCTGCGCTCGACAGCCAGACTCGTGCGGCGGGCGGATGCCGCCGTCATCTGGGCAAGCAATTATGATGCCGACATGAAGGTGCAAGGCATCCCGCAAACGCAAGCGAGCCTTGCCGGGGATATCGCCACGGCGGTCGCGCGTCCGTTCGGCGTCATGTTCCAGACCGATACCGCGACCATCGCCGGAAGCACGCACGTTTTTTCATGCGTGCTATCCTATTATAGCTACCGTAGCGAAATGACCGTGCAGGCTCACCAGGTGGCAAAATCCTGCCTGCAGCAGGCCGTGAAAAAGATGCCGGCCGATTCCAATATCTTCGCCCTTCTTTCGTTGATCCATCTCGACGAGTTCCGCTTTTCATACCAACTTCACACGAAATCGACGGCCGCCACGCTCGACCTCGCGAAGGAACTTGCCGAGCAGGCCGTGCGGCTCGACCCGAAGAATGCACGCGCCCTTCAGGCACTGATGCTCGCCAACTTTTTCGGCAATGATCCGGCCGGGGCCCTCAGCGCCGGCGCCGCCGCCTATGCCAACAATCCGAACGATACCGAGGTGGCGGGTGAATACGGCCTGCGCCTGTCGATGTCGGGAGAATGGGATAGAGGCTGCACACTGATTTCAGAGGCAGTCGGCAAGAATGCCGGACCACGCGGATATTACGAGGTCGGAATGGCGCTCTGTGCCTTCATGCGGGGCGATACGCAGGCTGCGGAACTATGGTCGCGCATGTCGGACCTCAATTACAATCCGATGCATCGTCTCGTATTGCTCTCCATTCTCGGCACGCTCGGAAAAAAGCAGGAAGCAGAGGAACAGCTTGATTGGATCAGGCGCGAGTCACCCGCATTGATCCCGAACATCAGGCAGGAGGTCGCCAGGCGGCTGGCGCGGACCGAAGATCAAAAGCGTTTTATTTCGGGAATTGAAGCCGCTGGCCTGCCTGTGCAATAGAGCGAAGCCCGGATCATTGCCAATCGGAGGCTGGAACGGCTACTCCTCCTCCAAGCCGCCGGGCCCCATCACCTTCTTCAATGGCCTACAATACATCAAAGCATGTAGCGCAGGTTGGGCCTTGCGAGATGTGTACATCCCTTAGCCCGTAAACGGGGCGAGGGGAGTGCCGAACGAGGCGAGGGCGGGGGATGGGGAGGTTGCGGCAAATCCCCTTCTCCCCGCAAGCGGGAAAGGTGCCGGCAGGATGGACGAAGGGTTGATTTTATCGAAATTTTCTAGTATTTACAATAATTTAAGTGATTTAATTGTATCCGCTCACGCTAGGGAAGGAAGCATGACGACGATCCGCCGACCTGGGGAAGTCTATGATTTCTGGTTCGTCAGATGCGGCCGGGAGCTGTGGTTCCGTGCGACGCCGGAACTCGACGCGGAGATTCGTGCGAACTTTCGTGATACCCATCTGGCCCTCGCCGCGGGCGTCGAGAACGAATGGCGCGCCGACCCGGCAAGCCGGCTGGCGGCTATGATCGTGCTCGACCAGTTTCCCCGCAATATCTATCGCGGCACCCCGCTTGCCGTTGCGACCGACGGGCTGGCGCTTCGGGAAGCCAAGCTCGCGCTCGCAGCAGGCGCCGACCAGGCGGTTGAAGCAGCCTGCCGCACCTTTTTCTACATGCCTTTCGAACATGCCGAAGACCTTGACGAGCAGGAACGTTCGGTGGCGCTGTTCACCGCGCTTGGCGATGAGGAATATCTAGATTATGCGATCCGCCACCGCGACGTGATCGCCGCCTATGGCCGTTTTCCACACCGCAATGCCATGCTCGGGCGGGAGTCGACGGCGGCGGAGCGCGACTATCTCTCCAGGCCCGATGCCGGCTTCTAAGGCTTTCCGGGGATATTCCGCCTTTCTGTCGCCTTTGTTTGCTATGACAAGCAGGCATTCTATCCTGACGACAACCTTTCCGGAGGCGCTTTTGCGGCTGAGACCGATCCTGCTTCGCACCATTCTTCTGCTGACGCTGGCGGTCGCCGGCGCGCATTTCAGGGGTGCCGCGGCCTTCGCCCAGGAGCCGCAGGCACCGGCGGCGGCGGCTCAGGCGCCGCTTGCCGATACGCCCTTCGATCAGGCGGCGAAGGAGATCGACAAGGCGAAGGTCCAACTGACGGCGCTTCAGGACGGCGCCAAGCAAAATGCCGACAATGACGATGCCCTGGTCGGGCTTGCGACCAAGGCCGACGAGCTCAGCCGCGCTGTCATCACCATATCGGTTAATCTCCGGCCGCGGTTCGACCAGATCAAGAACCGGCTTGCCGAGATCGGCGATCCGCCGAAGGATGGGCAGCCGCCCGAGGCGAAGATTGTCACGGACGAGCGCAATGCGCTGACTGCCGAGCGTGCGCAAATCAACGCGGTGACCGGTGACGCCGAAAATCTGTCGATCGCGGTGACGAAGCTCCTCAACGAAATCATCGAGATGCGGCGGCGGCTTTTCGCCGACACGCTTTTCAGGCGCACCGAGATCTCCGTCTCGGTGCTCGACGATGCCGTGAGCGCCTTCGTGCACGAGGCCAGCGAATTCTCGCAGGCTTTGTCGAGCTGGGCCTCTTTCGTCTGGAAGTTCAAGCGGTTCCCACTGTTTGCCGCGATCTTCCTATCGCTTGCGTCGGCGCTCATTCTGCTATCCGGCAGCTATCGGCTGTTCGGCTCGTATCTGCGCCGGGACGAGGCGATCGAGAACCCGTCCTATATCGGCCGGCTGTCGATCGCCTTCTGGTCGACGCTGATCCGTACGCTGGCGCTCTCCGTACTGCTGGTCACCTCGTTCTTCTTCCTCAATAGTTTCAATGTTCTGCGGCCCGACATCGCACCTGTCATCGGCGCCCTGTTCGCGGCGATCGGGCTCGTCTATTTCGTCGGCCGTTTCGTCAACGCCATCTTTGCACCGAACGAACCGCACTGGCGGCTCGTCCGGCTTTCCAATCTCGGCGCGCGCTCGATCGGCTATTGCGTGCTGGCGATGGCGATCGTCAACGCGCTTGATTATCTGTTCGGTACGATCGGCGAGGCGATGGGCTCGCCGCTGGTGCTGACCGTGGTCAGGAGCCTGATTGCCGCGCTGATCATCGGCCTGATCTTGATCGCGGCCTCGTTCGGAAAACCGATGCTGGCGAAGAACGGCGATCCCGACGCGCCGGGCCGGCATTGGCCGCGCGGCATGGGGATCATCCTGCGCGTGGTCGGCGCCGGCCTCATCCTAACCGCGCTGACCGGTTATGTCGGGCTGGCGCGCTTCGTCGCCACACAGCTGATCATCACCGGCGCGGTCGTTGCCACCATGTATGTCGGTCTGCTCTCCGGCAAGGCGATATCAAAGCAGGAAAGCTTCGGCGACACCTTCTTTGCAAGCTTCCTGACGCGCCGCTTCAAGCTTGGGCCGGTGGCGATCGACCAGGCCGGCCTGGTCGTCGGCCTTGCCATCTATGCGGTGGCGCTGCTCGTCGGCATCCCGCTGATCCTGCTGCTCTGGGGTTTCCATGTGCAGGACCTGCAGCTCATCGCCTACCGGCTGTTCACGGAGGTGAGGCTTGGCGGCATCAGCATTTCGCTGCTCGGCATCTGCACCGGCATCCTGCTGTTTGCCGGCGTCTACCTGCTGACGCGCTGGCTGCAGCGCTGGCTCGACGGCAATGTGATGGCGCGAAGCCATGTCGATCTCGGCGTGCGCAATTCGGTCAAGACGGGCATCGGTTATCTCGGCGTCGGCATTGCGGCAATCATCGGCGTTTCGGCCGCCGGCATCGACCTGTCGAGCTTCGCGCTCGTCGCCTCGGCGCTGTCGGTCGGTATCGGTTTCGGCCTGCAGAACATCGTTTCCAACTTCGTCTCCGGCCTGATCCTGCTCGTCGAGCGGCCATTCAAGGTCGGCGATCATGTCGTCTCGGGTACGGCCGAAGGCATCGTCAAGCGCATCTCGGTGCGCGCCACCGAGATCGAGACCTTCCGCAAGCAAGCGATCATCGTGCCGAATTCGGAGCTGATCAACGGCCTCGTCGGCAACTGGACGCACCGCAACAAGATCGGCCGCTCGGAAATCCCGGTTTCCGTCGCCTATAACGCCGATCCGCAGCAGGTGATGGACATCCTGCTCGAACTGACGGCGAAGATTCCGCTCGTCATGCGCAACCCGGAGCCACATGTCGAATTCCTGCGCTTCGGGCCTTATTCGCTGGATTTCGAGCTGCGCTTCTTCCTCGCCGACATGGGCGACGGCATGACGGTGCGCAACAATCTGAGGATCGAGATCCTCAAGCGCTTCAAGGCCGAGGGCATCGAGATCCCGCTGCCACAGACCGATCTTACCATCCACCGGGACGCTCGTCCCGCGTTTGCCGATGCGGGCAGGGATCTGTCGGATGGCCAGGAGATTCCAGGGGACAAGTCCATGGAGGAGGAAGAGCGGCCCGTGCGGCAATTGCGCGGGCGCAGGGCGGATGGCAGCTTGAAGAGCTGAACGGCTCATTCAGCCATCATTCACAGATCCATGTGCATCATCTCCACCATCGGGATCGCTGCCGAGGGCAGCACCGGTCGTTCGAGGGGAGGGCGCGTTCGCGCCGCCGCACATGATGGCAAGATTTGCCGCCGTTCTGCTTGTCCCGCTGCTTGCCGCGCCCGCGGCCGAGGCGGCATCCATCACCAACACCGACCCCGCCGCCGTGGTGCTTGTTATCACCGAGAGCGGCCAGCGCGTCGAGGTCGTGGTCGATGCCGGTGCTTCGGAGAGCCTCTGCCCGTCCGGCTGCTTCATGACGACGCCCGACGGCGACCGCATCGGCCTCGATGGCGGCGAGACGATCGACATCGTCAAGGGTTCGGCCGTCGTCAAATGATGCTGCGATGACCGGGCTCACGCTTCTCCTGCTTTGGGAAGAGTTTCCGACCGGGCAACCGGGCGCGTCAGCCGCAAGATGGCGAGGAAAGCGGCAACGGCGACGCTGCCGAGCAGCGCTGCGACTGTGAGCGACCACGACACGCCGATCGTTCCCATCATGAAGGCGAGCGCAAAAGGCGCCGTCGACGAGACGACAAGGCGGACAGACAGCACCTGTCCCTGGCGCCGGCCATAACCTTCGCTTCCGAACAGCGCCAGGGGCAAGGTGCCTTGGACGATGCTGCTGAGGCCCGAGCCGAGGCCGAAGACGACGGCGAAGACCAGCGCGCCCGGCACCGATGGCGCGGTTAAGACAAGCAGGGCAAGGGCTGCCGGCAACAGTACGGCGGAAATGAGGGCGAGCGTCAGCTGCGGCAGGCCGCTGCCGAAGACCATGTTGACGAAGCGGCTCAGCACCTGCGACGGGCCGAAGAGGGTGCCAACCATCACCGCCATGGCGCCAAGGCCGAGGGCCGACATGACGGGCACCATGTGGACCAGAAGTGCTGCGTTGACGAAGCTTTGCAGGGCAAAGCCCGCGACCATCAGAATGAAGGCCGGCGTTCGGATCGACGCGGGAAGGCTGGGCTCGATGCGCCTTGTCTCGCTGCTCGCCTCGCGTCTGCCGATGTCGCCGGTGCTGCGCGCCAGCCAGGCATGAATGGGAAGGCAGACCGCCAAGTTGAGGGCGGCGAAGACGAGATAGACGTCCTGCCAGGAGAGGTGCGCATGCAGCGCCGTGGTGATCGGCCAGAAGATGGTCGAGGCGAAGCCGGCGATCAGGGTCAGGTAGGTGATGCTGCGCTGGGCGACACGCGGCCTGATCTGGACGAGCAGGGCGAAGGCGGCGGCATATTGCACGAGGTTCGAGGCCGTCTCAATGGCGATCAGGGCGGCGACGAAGGCAATTTTTCCTGGCGCGAAGGCGCAGGCGGCAAGGGCTGTGGCGGCAATCGCCGAGCCCGCCGTCATGATGCGGCCGGCGCCGAAGCGATCGATCCACGTGCCCATGAGAGGGGCGGCCAGGCCGCCGATCAGAAGGGCGGCCGAGAGCGCGCCGAAGATCCACTCCGATGACCAGTCAAGACCACGGGCCATGTCGGGCGCAAGAATGCTGAAGCTGTAGTAGAGTGTCCCATAGCCGATGATCTGCGTCAGACCGAGCCCGGCGATGGCGGCCACCGGCGCCCTTTCGGTGTCGTTCGTCGTCATAGGGATTTGAGGCTCACGCGCTGCTCCAGCTTCTCAGCCTCCTCTTTCCGCTCGCTGTAGCGATCGGTCAGATAGCTCGAGGCATTACGGGTCAGCAGCGTGAACTTCACCAGTTCCTCGCAGACGTCGACGACGCGGTCGTAATAGGATGACGGTTTCATTCGACCATTCGCGTCGAATTCCTGAAACGCTCTGGCGACCGAGGACTGATTGGGGATGGTGATCATCCGCATCCAGCGGCCAAGAATGCGGAGCTGACCTACTGCGTTGAAGGATTGGGAGCCGCCGGAGACCTGCATCACCGCCAGCGTCTTGCCCTGTGTCGGCCTGATCGAGCCGACCGACAGTGGAATCCAGTCGATCTGCGCTTTCATGATGCCGCTCATTGCGCCATGCCGTTCAGGGCTGACCCACACCTGGCCTTCCGACCATGCAGACAATTCACGCAGCTCTTGGACCTTTGGGTGGCTCGCCGGTTCCGCGTCGGGCAGCGGCAGGCCTTCCGGATTGAAGATCCGCACGTCGCAGCCGAAATATTCGAGCAGCCGTGAGGCCTCCTGCGCGAGGAGGCGGCTGTAGGACACTGTTCGCAGGGAGCCATAAAGGATCAGGATGCGCGGCTTGTGCGTCGAGAACGTCGGCCTGAGTGCATCCATATTCGGCTGATGCAGATGCATCGGAGAAGCTGCGGGCAGGTCAGACAATGCGCTTGCCTTCGGCATCGAGCACCTTCTCGCCATCTTCCTTGGTGAAGGCGCCCTTGTGGGTTTCCGGCAGGATATCGAGCACGACTTCGGAAGGCCGAGCAAGGCGCGTGCCGATCGGCGTGACGACGAACGGGCGATTGATCAGGATCGGCTGCACCAGCATGGCGTCGAGAAGCTGGTCGTCGCTGAGTTCCGGGTTGTCGAGGCCGAGTTCGCTGTAAGGCGTATCCCTCTGGCGAATGGCATCGCGCACGGTCAGGCCGGCATCGGCGATCATCCTGACCAGTTCCTGACGTGACGGCGGGGTCTCGAGATAGTCGATGATATCAGGTTCGATGCCGGCATTGCGGATCATCGCCAGCGTGTTGCGCGAGGTGCCGCAGGCAGGGTTGTGATAGATGGTGACGTTCATAGTTTTGCCTCTGACGACAGGGTTGAAGAAGCGCCCGGCTGCAACAGCCAGGTGAAGAGGAGAAGGGCTGCGATCGCGCCTGATATTTCGACGATCCAGAAGCCTGGAAGATCGATCGGGCGGATGCCGGAGAAGGTGTCGGTCAGCGACCGGGCCAAAGCGACCGCCGGGTTGGCGAAGGAGGTCGAGGCGGTGAACCAGTAGGCGGCGGTGATATAAAGACCGACCAGCCACGGCACCGCCTTCTGCTCGAACCTGATGCCGGCGAGGATCACCGCCACTAGGCCGAAGGTGGCTACGCCTTCGGAAAACCATTGCGCGCCGCCGGTGCGCACCTTGCTCGACATTTCCAGAAGCGGCAGGGCAAACATCAGGTGGGCGGCGACGGTCCCGATGATGCCGCCGAAGATCTGCGCAGCGATGTATCCCGCGAGATCGCGTTTCGTCAGCGTGCGCGACATGGCAAAGACCAGCGATACCGCCGGGTTGAAGTGGGCGCCGGAGATCGGTCCGAGCACGGTGATCAGCACCACCAGAATGGCGCCCGTCGCCAGCGTATTGCCGAGCAGGGCAAGCGCCGTATCCCCGGTCAGCGATGCCGCCATGATGCCGGAGCCGACGACGGTCGCCACCAGCATGGCGGTGCCGAGGGCCTCTGCGACCAGACGGCGCGGCAGATCGAAAGACGCCATCAGCCGGCCGCCGGCTTTGTGCTGGCGCCTTCCATGGCGCCGATCTGACGCAGGTGCGATTCCAGCGCCAGCTTGTCGATCGAGGTCAGCGGCAGGCTCAAAAAGGCACTGATCCGGTTCTTCAGAAAGCGGGCGGCCTGCGCGAAGGCGCGGCCCTTCTCGACTTCGCTGCCCTCGACGGCGGCCGGATCCTCGACGCCCCAATGGGCAGTCATCGGATGGCCGATCCAGACCGGGCAGGCTTCGCCATGGGCGGTGTCGCAGACGGTGAAGATGAAGTCCATCTCCGGAGCGCCAGGCTCGGCGAACTCGTCCCAGCTCTTCGAGCGGAAGCCGGCCGTGGGGTAACCCTGTGCCGCAAGCTCCTTCAGTGCATGGGGATTGACCTCGCCCTTCGGCTGGCTGCCGGCCGAATAGGCCTTGAACCGGCCCTTGCCTTCGGTTTCCAGGATGGATTCCGCCAGGATCGAGCGGGAAGAATTGGCGGTGCAAAGAAAGAGCACATTGTAAACGCGGTCTGTAGTCATTGCAGTTCCTCCTTGGTTGCGGGTCTACAGCATGCGGCGACGGCAGCAGCCGGAGCACAGATCTCCGGGTTCCCGCCGCAGCAATCCTCCATCAGAAAACGGATCAGACCGCCAAGCGTCTCGTAATTGGCGGTGTAGATGATCGAGCGGGACTCCCGCTGCTGAGCAATCAGACCGGAGCGCTCGAGTTCCTTCAGGTGGAAGGAGACATTGGACGGGGAGACCTCCGCCTTTTCAGCGATGGCGCCCGCCGCCATCCCATCCGGCCCCGACACGACAAGCATGCGGATGATATGCAGGCGTGTTTCCTGCGACAGCGCGCTGAATGCGGCGAGGGCTTGACGCTGGTCCATATTTCAATGATCCTTGAATTATTGAAACGAGGATTAGCCGATATGAACGCGATCGACAACGGGAAAATTCAAGAGGACGACATCAGTCTCGGTCTGCTGCTCGATACGCTCGCCGGGGAAAAGGATGCGCCGCTGGTTTTCTACTACAACGGCCAGCCGGTGAAGCCGGGCTATCATATCACCGAGGTCAAGGCGGGCCAATTCTCGGGCCTCGATTGCGGCGCCAATCCCGAAGCGTGGACGGAGATCTTCATCCAGCTCTGGGACATTGAGGAGGGCGACCGCACACATATGCCGGCCGGCAGGTTTTATTCCATCATCCGCAAGGTGACGGAGCATGTGCAGCTTGACGGTTCGGCCAAACTGACCTTCGAGGTCAGCGACGGAGTACGGCCGATGCAGCTCTATTGTGCCGCGACACCGATTCTCAGCGCCGGCGCCGTGTATGTCGCGCTATCGCCGCGGCCGGCAAGCTGCAAGCCGCGCGATCGCTGGCTGGCGGAGGAAAACAGCAGGGCAGCGGCTTGCTGCGGGCCGGCAGCGGCAACTGGCGGCTGCTGCGCGTGATACGAGATTGCGCGGCAGATGCACAGGTGGCGGTTAGATCTTTTGTAAACCCGTTGACTGACCGCCAGTCAGCCACGTAAATGGAGATCGTCGGCGTGATGCCGGCGCCACCCGTTTACGTACGGAGACCGCAATGAGCGCGCAGACCCTGTTGAACTCTCTGTTCCGATACAAAGCCAGCGTCGACGACGAGCTTCTCGACGCCTTGAACGGGCTCGGCGCCGAGACACGCTCCGACAATTTTCGCTCAGCCCTTCGCGTACTCAATCACGCTCATCTCGTCGATCGCATCTTCGCCGCTAACCTGCAGCGGCTGGATCATTCTTATACGGCGAGCTGGAGCAGCGAAGCGCCGCCTTTGGCGCAGCTGTCGGCCGATATCCGGGAAACGGACCGTTGGTACACCGACTACACCTCGCATATAAGCCTTCATGAGTTGGAGGAAGTCGTCGACTTCACCTTCACCGATGGTGGGCGGGGGCGCATGTCCCGCGAAGAGATGCTGGCCCATGTGGTGACGCATAGCGGTTATCATCGTGGGGAAGTGGGTCGCCTGCTGCCTGATATCGAGAGCACCGCGATGCGCGACGTGTTTACCGGCTACCTGCACAGGACCGATCCCGCGCGCCGTCAGTGAGGGACCAGTCCTGCCGATGCCTGAGAACTCTGTTTCAAAACCGAGAACCAAGCCTCCCGAGGAGCGGCGCGACGAGCTCATGACCGCGGCCGAGCGGCTGTTTCTGGAAAAGGGTGTTGAGCAGACCACGATCGAGGAGATTACGACGGGGGCAGGGGTGGCCAAAGGCACCTTCTATCTGCATTTTTCCTCGAAGGCCGATCTTCTCCAGGCACTGCGCGCCCGCTTTGTGCAAGTTGTGCTGGATGGCATCGTCGCGGCCGTCGGGGGATGCAGGCAAGAGGACTGGCGCAGCAAGCTGGTCGCCTGGTCGACGGCATGCGCCACCGGATATCTCGATGCGGCCGGGCTGCATCATCTCGCCTTCGTGGCGGCAGCCCCCGCAACAAGGGTAGGGCTTTCGCGCAACATCCTGATCGACCATCTGAGAGAACTCATCGCCGACGGGGCAGGAGAGAACGCTTGGTCGGCCGACGATCCCGGCTTTACGGCGGTGTTCCTGTTCAACGCCCTGCACGGCGTCGTCGATCAGCCCGGCATTGCCGAGACGCCCTCGGCCCGCGCCGAATTGCTGCGCGCGATCGAGGCGCATTTCCTGCGCGCGCTGGGTTTGCGGTCGGGCATTGATTGAGAGCCGGTATCGCGTCGTCGCGTCGTTGCGAGAGCAAAGGATGATGGCGAAAGGCGCCTGCCAAATGTGGCTTGCACCCGGGCAGGTCGTGTTGAAAAGCCTGGCATCGACAGCGAAAGACCCACAAGCGGCAAGGAAATTGGCTTTGGAAAACAAGGCGGAAATCCTGTCGCAAGTCCGTCCAACCAGTAGGAGATTTAACATTATAGGGGGAACAACCTGCGGCATGGAAAATCGACGCTGAAGCGGTGAGCGAATCCACCTGCATGCGGCGGCTGGATCACGCTCAGGAAAGCACGAAGCTGAAGATCAAGATCCTCGGGGCGACCTATAATGCGACGGTCGTCGGCGAAAGCCCGTTCGATGCTGAGAATGCGGCGCTTCGCGCCTGATTTCTTAATCATATCTGCAAGAAATCGGAGGCGGCCCCGTCGGGTCGCTTGTTCGTTTCATATCCAGGCCCACTGATTAATAATTATTCAAATCAATTGATGTATCGATTTGACCCGGGGACAGTTTTTTACATCAAAGGTTTGCTATGGCGTTTCTAGGTATTTCGGGGATGCAATATTCCGGGGAAATGTTTGCCGGCGCGCGCATTATTGTCGCGGAAGATTCCAACGTATTCACCTCGATGATCAGCAAACGCCTCAAGGAGCTGTTCGACATTGATGTCGAGATCTGCCGCACCTTCGAGGATCTGCAGTTTTCCTACGACAAGTCTTCCGACCCGATCACGCTGGCGATCTCGAACATCAACCTGCCCGGCGCTGAAAACGGCGAAGCGCTCGAATATCTGGTCGATCTCTCCATACCCACAATCGTCTTTACCGGCACCTTCCATGAAGGCATGCGCGACAAGCTGATGGCCAAGGATATCGTCGATTATATCCTCAAGGACAATATCTTCGCCGTCGACCTTCTGGCGGAATCGATTTGCCGGTTCCTGACCAATCATCGCCATCACGTGCTGATCGTCGACGACAGTGCAACGGCGCGCGCCCTGCTGTCGAGCCGGCTGAAACGCTACAATTTCCGTGTCAGTACCGCCGACAACGGCGCCAAGGCGCTGGAGATCCTGAAGGCCAACCGCGATATCGGCCTGATGATCACCGATTACAACATGCCCGACATTGACGGCTTCGAGCTGACGCGGCGCATCCGCTCCAATATCGGCTCGCACGAACTGCGCATCATCGGCGTGTCCTCCTCCTCGAACCGGCTGCTGTCGGCGCGGTTCCTGAAGGCCGGCGGCAATGATTTCATGCTGCGTCCCTTCATCGACGAGGAATTCTACTGCCGCGTCAACCAGAACCTCGATACGCTGCTGCAGATCCAATCGATGCGCAAGGAGCGGGCGGTTGCCTGACGGCTCCTCCAGCATCGGTATCGCCAGGCGCCCGGAGATGGCGGTCGGGAACAGTCGTCGAATTTTTGCAATTAGAGGTAATTCCGCCTTCATTTGTCCCCTTCACGCGCATAAGCCTCTCGGCTATCGTTCGCCCCGGGGAGAGGGCCGATTCGAGCCCGTCGGACGTATGGGGGAGTAGCGGCCGTGGCTTTTCAAGCGGATTTTCAGCGAGATGGCATCGGGCTGCGCTCCGGCGGGTTAAAAATACTTCTGGTTGAAGATTCCCGGATGTTTTCCGCCGTACTCTGTCACCGGTTCCAGACCGAACTCGGTCTTGCCGTCAAATCCTGCCCATCTCTGAAGGCTCTTCGCAAAGAGCTTGCCGAGGACGGTCACGGCTACACCATGGCCGTCGTCGATCTCAACCTGCCGGATTCGCCCTATGGCGAAGCGCTCGACTGCACGATCGAGCACGATATCCCGGCGATCGTCTTCACCGCGACATTCGATCTCAACACGCGCAACAAGATCATGGAGCGCAATGTCATCGATTACGTGCTGAAGGACAATGAATTCGCGCTCGACAATCTGGTCGCCACCGTCCGGCGGGCGATCTCCAACCGCAAGACGCGGGTGCTTGTCGTCGATGATGTCGCCTCGGCGCGCCAAGTGCTCGTCGACCTGCTCAAGGCACAGCAATATCTCGTCGTCGAGGCAAGTTCGGGGCTCGAGGCGCTGGCAGCGCTCGAAGCCTACAGCGATATCGAACTCGTCGTCACCGACCACCATATGCCCGATATGAGCGGCTACGAACTGACGCGGCGCATCCGCCATCGCTTCGGTTCGGACAGACTGCGTGTCATCGGCGTTTCCGCCTCCAACGACCGCATGCTGTCGGCGAGTTTCCTCAAGGCCGGCGCCAGCGATTTCGTCTACCGGCCCTTCGTCGCCGAGGAGTTGCAATGCCGCATCGCCAACAATGCCGAGACGCTGGCGCAGATGCGGCAGCTGAGGGCGGCGGCGGCCTGCGACTATCTGACAGGTCTCTATAACCGCCGCTATTTCTATGACAATGGCCCGAAGCTGGTGAATGAGTGCCTGCGGCTGAAGGTGCCGAGTTCCGTTGCCATTCTCGATATCGACCATTTCAAGCGGCTGAACGATACCTATGGCCATGAGATCGGCGACAAGGTGCTGAAGGCTGTCGCAAACAGGCTGTTTACGATCTTCGACGGCAGCGACAATCTTCTCTCGCGCCTCGGGGGCGAGGAATTCGCCATCCTCTTCCCGCAGATGGATTCGGCTGCCGCGACCAAACTCTGCGACGAGATCCGCTCGGACATTTCGCGGCTGAAGGTGACGGCCGACGATGAGGAACTCGGTGTTACGATTTCGATCGGCATCGCCGAGATCGGCGGTTACGAGACCTTCGAGAACTACCTCAATGCCGCCGACCAGTTCCTCTACATGGCCAAACACCGCGGCCGAAACCAGGTCTATTCCGACGCCAGGATGACGGAAGAGGCGGCGCAATAACGCCATCCGAAGGGCGGAGCCAAGCCGCTGCCTTTCACATCAGGCGGCGACAGGCCTTTCCGACGTCTCAAGCGGCGACGCCTTCTTATTGTCTCAAGCGGCAACCGCCTGCCTTGCCGTCGCCATGGTCAATTTGCGCTCGGCGCGCTCCTGCTGCGGCGAGCGATGGTAGAGTTCGCGATAACACTTGGAGAAATGCGAGGCCGAGACGAAGCCGCAGGCGACGGCGACCTCGACGACGGGCATCGAGGACTGCACCAGGAGGTGGCGCGCACGGTCGAGGCGGATTTCCAGATAGTAGCGGGCCGGCGAGCGGCCCATCTCCTGGCGGAACAGCCGTTCGATCTGGCGACGGGATAGGCCGGCGCCGTCGGCGATCTCGATCAGCGACAGGGGCTCGGCGAGATTGCCTTCCATCAACTCGATGATCGACAGCACCTTGGCGTTCTGCACGCCGAGGCGGGCGCGCAGCGGCAGACGCTGGCGGTCGTGCGGGTTGCGCACGCGATCGGTCAGGTGCTGCTCGCAGATGCGGTTGACAAGGCTTTCGCCGAAATCCTCGCCGACGAGGTTCAGCATCATGTCTAGCGATGCGGTGCCGCCGGCGCAGGTATAGAGATTGCCGTCGATCTCGTAGAGATCGGCATAGACCTCCGCCTGCGGGAAGGCTTCCGAAAAGCCCGGCAGGTTTTCCCAATGGATGGCGCAGCGCTTGCCGTTCAGGAGACCGGCCTGGGCAAGCAGATGCGCGCCCGTACAGAGGCTGCCGACGGCAACGCCGCGATTGTAGGATTCACGCAGCCAGGCATTGACCGATTTGTTGTTGAACTGCTCGACATCGATGCCGGAACAGACGAGCACCATGCCCGGCCGGTTTTCGCCGCCGAGATGGCGGCGTTCCTCGGCGAGCGAGGAATTGGCTTCGACGCCGATGCCGCAGGAGGAATAGACCTTTTCCCCGTCGACGGAGGTCAGCCGCCAAGTATAGGCCTGATAGCCGAGCATGCGATTGGCGATGCGCAAGGTGTCCACGGCCGCCGAAAAGGGCAGCATGGTGAATTGCGGTACCATAAAGAAGACTACCGAACGCTTCTTGATCTGCATCCTGTTCATAGCGAAATCCATGCTCGAGGGGCGATGACACATTCGTTGCGCGGAATGCGTCGCGCCGATGTCCTGAAAGCGACACTGGCATGGAAAAATGCGGCCGGGAAGAGCAAATATGCGACATCGGCCACGATTTGGCCGGTCAAACTGCCGGAATGGCTGCGGATAGGGCGGATGACCGGCTGATAGGCGACTGAAATTCAACGCTGAAAATAGATCGAAAACGCGGGGTCAAGAGACGAAAGGGGCGGCGTTGCGCAACGCAGACGCCCCCTTATCTTGGGAGGAATGTCGCATTCACGACAGCCAACGGGTGTCATTGCGCTGTCGTTGAAATTTCGTCAAAAGACGTGCGGGAAGCATGACTGGCGCTGCCTGACCCAGATGGGTGCAGTGTTTCCTGAAGAGTATTTTAGTCGCAGCTTCCACAACGACTCGTCGCATTTAATCCAAAAGGCAGCATTGAATGAAGGACCTCGCTTTTCAGGGCACGTGGCGAGCATATCAGCAGAAGATACTTGATGATCTTGCAAATCTCATAGGCGATGACGGTTTGCATATCGTCGCGGCACCCGGCTCCGGTAAAACGGTTTTAGGTCTTGAAGTGATGCGCAGGCTCGGTGAGGCGACTTTGATTCTGGCTCCGAGCAAGACCATCCGGGACCAATGGGCGCATCGGCTGCGCACGATGTTCCTGCCCGCCGACCTTGCCGAACCGGAGTGGATTTCCCACGATGTGAGAGCGCCCGGAACCGTCACGATCATCACCTATCAAGCTCTGCATGCGGCGTTCTCGGGCCATCCGTACGAAGAAGAAATCCCCATCGGTGAAGAGGAGGGCAGCGACGGGGCGCAATCCGGTGAACCAGGCAAGCAGGAAACGGAGAAGGCGAGAAAGAAAATCATCGCGAAGCTGCGCGAGGAGAAGGTTCGCACCCTTGTGCTGGATGAAGCGCACCATCTTAGAAACGAGTGGTGGAAGGCGCTGACGATGCTCAAGGAAGCACTAGGCCAGCCCACAGTCGTCGCGCTGACAGCCACGCCTCCTTATGATGTAGATCCTCAGGAATGGGACCGCTATCAGGCGCTTTGCGGGCCGATCGACGGTGAAATTTCCGTGCCGGAACTCGTGTTGCAAGGCGATCTTTGCCCGCATCAGGATTATGTCCACTTCAGCCTGCCGAGTGCATTGGAAGCACAGAAGCTGGCCGAGTTTCGCGCGCAGATCGGGGACTTCATCGAAACGCTGCTTGAGAGTGCAGAATTCAAGGAGGCAATTCTGCGCCATCCATGGATTACGCAGCCGATCGAGAATGTGGAGCAAATACTGGACGATGCACGCTTTTT
Source organism: Rhizobium binxianense (assembly GCF_028994275.1). Lineage (NCBI taxonomy): Bacteria > Pseudomonadati > Pseudomonadota > Alphaproteobacteria > Hyphomicrobiales > Rhizobiaceae > Rhizobium > Rhizobium binxianense. Next base: position 2,216,597 of record NZ_CP118713.1, on the reverse strand, counting down.
CTCCAGCATGCTGATCTTCCTGAATTCACAATATGTCGACCTGCCGCAGTCGACTCTCGACATTCTCGGCGTCAAGGCGCGTGAAATACCGGATCTGACGCTTGAATGGATAGAGGTATTGCTGAACGGCGCTATCTACACCTATCGCAATGATTTCGAACAAGCTGAACAGGCAATCCGCTGCCAGCAAGACAGGCTGAGGGAAATTAGGGCAGTGGAGCACAGCAGAGTGCGACTGACTGATCCACGATCGGTTCAGAAGCTGCTGGTGTCAAGCGTGAGCAAGCTCAACGCGATCGTCGATATTGCCCGGCTCGAAAGCGCGTCGATGCGTGACGAACTCCGTATGGTTATCCTTTCCGACTATATAAGGAAGGATGCGCTGCCCACTGCCCCCGCGGACCTTCAGCCCATCGAGAGAATGGGCGTCGTGCCGATCTTCGAGACGCTGCGGCGATCCGAACTTGATCTCAAGCTTGGAATTCTGACCGGGAGTCTGGTTGTCATTCCGGCGGGGTCAAAAGGAATTCTTGACGAGATCGCAGACCGTCTTGGCATAGGTGCCGAACACATCCGTTATCAGCCAACAGCATTCGATACCGGCTTTCTGAGCGTGGAACTTGGCGGCGAGCTGAGCCGCAATATTGTCCATATGATCACTGAACTGTTCAGTGGCGGCGGGATCACGGTCCTGGTCGGCACCCAGGCATTGCTGGGTGAAGGATGGGACGCACCGTCCGTAAACACTTTGATCCTGGCAAGTACGGTGGGATCATACGTGCTCTCCAATCAGATACGCGGTCGTGCCATTCGCATCGATCCTCGAAGCCCTCAGAAGGCTGCGAACGTCTGGCATCTGGCGGTCATCGACCCTGAAAAGCTCGAGCAGAGAATACCGTTACGCTTCGGGAGGAAATCGACCGATAGAAAAGCGCCCGACCCCTCTGACACCATGACAATAGACTTGGGCAGCGACGTCGATGCGCTGAAACGCCGATTTTATGCGTTTGAGGCTTTGTCCTTTGGCGAGCCTCCGCTGATCCAAAGCGGTTTTCAACGATTGATGCTGGGTACTGCCAAATGGAATGCGCGCGGTGTTGATGACATCAACAAAATGATGGAACGGAGGGCTGCAGACCGCAAATCACTGAAATCCCGCTGGCATAGCGCGCTGCACAGCAAACGCGCCGTTGCGAGGATGCAAGAAACATTGGAGAGCAACTATGCCCCTAAGGGGCTGGTTAACTGGAATACGACAAAGTTTCTGTTTGCGCACAGCGCCGCGCTCGCCGGCATGATCTTGAACGGATTCCTGCACAGCTTTCGCGCTACGCACATCCGATCGCTCCAACAACTGGAGTTGGTCCTGTTCGTTATGTTCGCATTACTGGCCATCTTCTGCTTGCCGGGCGCACTCAAAGCTAGTCTGTTGCTGCTGCGGAACGGCTCCCTGGAAGGGAGCATGAAGCAAGTGGGAATAACCGTTCTGGAGACGCTGCATCATATGGGCGTCATAAGGACCGAGTTGGGAAATGTGAGTGTCGTGGCGACGCTCGACCAAAACGGCATGATTTACTGCCGGCTTGAGGGTGCCACGACAATTGAGCGGTCCCGCTTTCTCGACACTCTACGGGAAGTCCTCGTTCCCCCACAGAATCCCCGCTACATTCTCGTCAGGTCGTCAAAATTCTGGCGGCTGAACCGGGTGGATTATCATGCAGTCCCGTCGATCATCGGCCGGAAAAGGGAGGATGCCATATATTTCGCCCAGCTGTGGAATCGTTACGTGGGTTATTCGGAACTTGTATACACGCGCAGTGCCCAGGGTCGCCTGAAACTGCTCCAATTCCGCGCGAAGTCATTCGCTTCCGCGTTTACAAGGAAAACCGATAGAATTAGCCGGTGGGAGTAATTGGGAAAGCCTGATGCGGGCTCCCAACCTGCCGCAGCGCGTTTGCGCCTGATATGCAGTTGCGGGGCCATCCAATGCCGGAAAGGCGAACGACAATCGACCAGCAGATTCGGGAATTCGAAAGACGAAAAAGGCGGCGTTGCGCAAAGCAGACGCCGCCCTTATCCTGGTGGAATGTCGCATTCATTACATGGTCCGGTGTTTGCTGTCGTCCGTGCTCGGCCAGCCGATGTCCTTGCGGATGTCGAAGGGCATGGCTTCGATTTCGCGGGCCGTCTGCCAGCGTGTCCAGGCGAGCGTGAGCTTGCGGGCATAATGTGCCAGATCGAAGCGGCTGTCGCTGGAGGTGAGGGTCTTGCCACCACCTCGATAGGTGAGCGTGGTCATTTTCCGGTTCCTTTCTTAGGTCAGGGACATGGGGATCGATGGGAGGTTCGTCCATGTCCGTGATGCCAATATGGGCCCGGACCACTCATCATTCAAACGAATAGGGCTTATGGATAACATCAGAGTTATTGAATGATCGGAGCGTGCCCGGCGGTCCTAGGCTGGCCTCAACATCGGGCCGACGAGCATAATTCGGTGCGCGACAGGATGCCTCGGAACCAAGTCTGCTCCACCTCGTTGCCGCTTCGTACCCGACAATGATGCAAAGGAGGAAACGATGATTTCCGCAGATCAGATCCGCGAACATATGGAAGTACGGGCTGCCGACGGCACCCAAGTCGGTACAGTCGATCATCTCGACGGTCCCACGCGCATCAAGCTGACGAAGCTCGATTCGGAAGACGGCAAGCACCACTTGATCCCGATCGATTGGGTCGATCACGTCGATGCACACGTCCATTTGTCGAAGAATGCCAGGGATGTCCGGATGCAATGGGCCACCATCAACTGACAGCCGGTCGGCTGCGGCCTACGAGCCGCAGCCTCCCTGCAAGGGAGCCAACGCGCTATACGCAGGCCTGACGAACTCAAGATAGTTTGACGCGGGGGCTCCCACTCAAGAAAAAGGAGATCGATATGCCAGCCAAGTCCAAGGCACAGCAAAAGGCGGCAGGCGCCGCACTTTCTGCCAAGCGTGGCGAGACGCCGAAGAGCGAACTCAAAGGCGCCTCGAAACAGATGGTCGAATCCATGAGCGAAAAACAGCTCGAGGAATTCGCATCAACCAAGAGGAAGGGCAAGCCCGAGCACGTGTCGAAATAAAGGTATTCGAGCCCCGCCATGCGGTGTCGGACCTTCCCGTCGCTCCCAATCTGCGGAGTCATGATCCTTGAAAGCGGCTGCCGATGAAGCAGGATTGGCGGTTCGTGCGCGGTCGATGTATGGTTTCGACAGAGATTTGGGGCAATTGCCCATCAGCTACAAGTGCGCACTGCGCCTAAAACGGAGTCCGAGATTGGCCGTCGCCTTTACCAAGGAAGAGAGTTTTGAAACGGCTTCGGAAACCCTGCTGCCCGACCGTCCGGTGTCGCCGCACCCGAACCTTGTCACGGAGGCGGGGTTGAAGGCTCTGGAGCTGCAACTTCAGCAGGCCCGCGAGGCCTATGATGCCGCGAGCATCATCGAAGACGTGAACGAACGGCGGCGGCAGACGGCCAATCCCTTGCGTGATCTTCGTTACTTAGCGGCAAGACTTCGTACTGCCCAGCTTGTGCCTTACCCCACGTCAAGCGACACCGTCACCTTCGGCAATACGGTGACTTTCCGTCGCGACGACGCGCGCGTGCAGACCTATCGCATCGTCGGGGAGGACGAAGCCGATCCCAAGGCCGGATCGATTTCCTACGTCTCGCCGGTGGCGCGGTTGCTGATGGGCAAGGCTGTCGGCGATGTCGTGGAGGCGGGCGGCCAGGAGCTGGAGATCATCGCTATCGCGTAAGAGAGCGATATTTGTATAGCCTTTCCCATTATTTTAGTACCATTGGGTACTTTATTTATCGAAGCTTTACCGTCCGTGGCTAGAACGATGACATTCCATCATCGAAAGTGACGCTCAGACGAGACCAGCGACTTCGGCAGCCGCACGGCTTACGTCTAACAAGGCGAGCCGGTCCTGCTGCATATTTAAGTGATGCATCAAAGACGGCGCTTGGCCACTGCGACGACTTCGCGCGTCAGATCCGCCAGGCGGTCGGCGGCGAGGCGGTTTATCTGCCAGTAGAGCGGAACATCGAGCGGCGTGTCGGGCACCAGCTCGACCAGCCGTCCGGATGCGAGATGCTCGCGGGTCAATTGGGTCGGGTTCATTCCCCAGCACATGCCGGAGAGGCTCGCCTCGACGAAGCTCTGCGGTGAGGGCAGCCAGTGGGTGGGATAATCGAGATCGCGCCCGAACGTTTTACGTATCCAGCTGCTCTGCAGCCTGTCTTTCTGGTTGAAGGTCAGGGCCGGAGCATTGCGGATCGCCTCTGAGGTTACGCCCTGCGGAAAGTGGCGTGCCACGAAATCGGGCGTTGCCGTGGCGTGGTAACGCAGAACCCCAAGGGCAAAACGCCGGCATCCGCGGACCGGTTTTTCCAGGCTGGTGACGGCGGCGATCACCCGCCCGCGCTGCAGCCATTCGGCGGTGTGGTCCTGATCATCGACGGCAATGTTCAGCAGATAGGAAGAGCTTTTGGCGAAATTCGACATGGCCTCGACGAACCATGTCCCGAGGCTGTCGGCATTCGTTGCAATCTGAAGCGTGACCCTCTGGCGTGGTTCGTCGGGGTCGACGAGGGCCGGCAACTGCCCGAAGAGTTCGGCTTCGAGCATGCCGACATTCTCCATATGGCGACAGAGCCATTCTCCCTTTTCCGTCGCCGTGCACGGCGTGCCTCTGACGATGAGGACGACGCCGAGACGCTCTTCCAGCTGTTTCACGCGCTGAGAAATGGCCGAAGGGGTGACGTTCAGGACGGCCGCCGCTCTTTCGAAACTACCTGTCTGGACAATGGTTGCGACGGCGCGCAGCGCGGGATAATCGAGCATGGATTAGTTTCACTTAATCGGAATAAGCTGGATTAACTAGTCTAAATCTCCTAATCGCGCTAGCACAACCTCACCGAAATGAGGGGCGTTGGCCGAAGCGATGAATGTTTCAATTTATATAACCGGCCTGATGATGGGCCTCAGCCTGATTGTCGCCATCGGTGCACAGAACGCCTTCATCCTCCGCCAGGGCTTGCGCAACGAACATGTCTTCGCCGTTTGCCTCGCATGCGCGGTCTCCGATGCCGCGCTGATCGTGCTCGGGGTGACCAGCCTGCAGCAGATCGCCGGGTTGATGCCCTGGCTCGATCCCGTCATGCGTTATGGAGGGGCAGCGTTTCTGGTCTGGTACGGTGCCAAGAGCCTCTACTCCGCCTTGCGGTCTTCCGCTACCCTCACGGCGGCGGAGGCCAGAACGGCGAGTTTCCGTCAGACGCTCATGACCTGCCTCGCGCTCACCTGGCTCAATCCGCATGTCTATCTCGATACGGTCGTGCTGCTCGGCACCATATCGACACGCTATCCCGGGCAGCAGACTTCGTTTGCCGCCGGCGCGGTGACGGGTTCCTTCCTGTTCTTCTTTTCGCTCGGATATGGCGCAACATGGTTGCGGCCGATCTTCTCGAAGCCTTCGTCCTGGCGGATGCTGGAAACGCTCGTCGCATTCACGATGTGGGTCATCGCCTTCAAGCTGTTGGGCGGCATGTGACCGCCGTTCCATCGTCGATCATCCGCTTCAGCAGCCGAGGTGTTCAACTCCATTTCGCGCTGACAATCCGCCAGCAGATGCGACGGAAACCGCTTTAGCTGCCGGATCGCATACGCATGGTTCGCATCCCGGCGCCTCTGCGACTTGAATGCGGAAAGGGCCTGTACGATATTCCAGATGCTTGATTGCGTCATGTCCGGCCTCCTTTGCTGGCATCATTGCTGCTGACACTGAAGATATGCGGCCGATTGACATTCAATCAAACAAAATGATATGGGGTTATAAATCAGAAAAATTGAAAGATGTGACGATGAGCATTCCCTTTCGCCGTCCCATTCCGCTGCTTGACAACGATGTGCTGCGTACCTTTGTCGCCATCGCCGAGACGGGCAATTTTTCGACCGCGGCCGAAGCGGTCTTCCGCACGCCGTCGGCAGTGTCAATGCAGATCAAGAAGCTTGAGGAGCAGCTCGGCGCGACGCTGTTTTTGCGCGACGCCCGCTCGGTATCCCTGACGCGGCATGGCGAGATGCTGCTATCCTACGCCCGCAACATCCTGGCGCTATCGAACGAGGCGGTGTCGCGCTTCATCATGCCCGAACTCAGCGGCGTCGTGCGGCTCGGCGCGCCGGAGGATATTGGCGAACGGCTGCTGCCGAGCATCCTGAAGAGTTTCGCCGAAAGCTATCCCGGCATCATGGTCGACGTGACGATCGACATGAGCATCGGGTTGAAGAAGCGCATGGAGGAGCAACGGCTCGATCTGGCGTTGATCAACTGTGCGACGCGGCCGTTCCCGACCGGCGGCGAGGTGGTTTACCGCGAGCGGCTGGTCTGGGCCGGCGCTAGGTGCGGTTCGGCGCATCGCCGCGATCCCCTGCCGATCTCGATCTGGGAGGATGGCTGTATCTGGCGTCAGGAGGCACTCACCCAGCTCGAGCGCAACAAGCGGCCCTATCGCGTCGCCTATCTCAGCGGCCACACGATGGCGCAGCGCGCCGCCGTGCTCTCCGATCTCGCCATCGCGCCGCTGCCGCTTTCCTATGTCAACGAGGACATGGCGCTCCTCGGCCCGAATGAAGGGCTGCCGGAACTCGGCGCCTTCGACATCCGCCTGCTGACCGCTTCGCAGATGTCGGGGCCGATCGAGACGGTGGCCGACAGCATTCGCAGCGCTTTTGCCGAAAGAGCGAAGGCGGTCGCTGCCTGACGATGTCTTCAACCGTTGAACCTTTTCTTCACTTGTGCGTTATCGGCGCGAACGGCATAAGTGCCGTTCGGGGTTGATTTCAAACAAGGATATTCGAAATGACGACAACGGCCAAAATTGCCGCAGCTTTTATGGTTCTTCTTGCCCTTTCCTCCTGCGGCAACACGATCCGCGGCATAGGAAAGGATACGGCAAACACCGTGAACGCCACCCAGGACGCCGGCCGCTCGGTCGATCGTGCTGCGAAGAAGTGATCGGCTGAGAGGTTTGCTTGATCGGGATGATCCTGACCGGATCATCCTTCGGATGACCGGGGGATGACCGGGTCCGGACCACCCTATCGGGTGACCGGGGCCCAACCGACGACCGGTCGGACCATTATAAAATGGCCGAGGGATAAGCCTTTTCGAGGCCGCCGGATCGGCTGAGGCCGGTCCGGAAGGCTTGATAGGCGGGGTGCTGGCTGGAGCGGGCGGTTTCCATCAGCCTGATCTGCAGACGGTCGGGCGCCTCGGTCCCCAGCCACAGTCCGAGGTTTTCGAGCTTCAGCGAGTTCAGCAACCGCGATCCGGCGGCAAGATCGAGATGGCGGCGCAAGCCTTCCAGCAGATTGTCGTCCTGCGCGGCGTTTTCCATGAGCAGCGCCAAGTATGACTTGTCGGCCTCCGACAGCGCGGCAAGCTTTTCCGCAACGGTATCGCGGTCGGGAAAGGGAACGTTGCCAGTCATGTCGAATCGTCCGGTCGTTGATCGTCTCCTGACCTTATAAGCTCGCCTTGACCTTCTCGGCTACATCGATTGGCACCCATTTCATCCACAGGCCCTCGTAATTGCGAAGGAAATAGATCGCGGCATCCTCGTTGCTCTCGCGGTTTTCGTCTTGCCAGGCGAGCACCTGATTGATCGTGCCATTGTCCCATTTGCGGGTTTTGAGATAGGTGGTGACAGGCCCGGCGCGGCTGGCAAAGGATCTGGTCATCAACGTGAACGCGCGCGAGACGGGGTAGGAATTGAGCTGGGGCCTGTTGCAGCCGGCAACCGCCGTACAGCGGTCCCACTCGCTCTTGTCATGACCGACGCCGAAGCTCAGCCGCGTCATGTCGTATTTGCCAAGGACCGCAGTCGGCGCCCAGTAGTATCCCAGCCAGCCGACCTTGTTGTCGAAGGCGCGGGCAATCGAGGCATCGAGCTGTTCGGGGCTGCCGGTTTCCACAAGCTCGAAGTCCTTCTTGTCCGCTGCGAGTGCCTTGAACAGATTGGTGGTCGATATCTGGCAGCTCCAGTCGGCAGGGCAATTGTAGACTGCGCCCTTGGACGCATCGTCCTCGGCCGGGAAGAGTTCGGGATGTTTCAGCGCATCTTCGACCGAACGGATGTCGGGGTGGGCGTCGGCGATGAATTTCGGGATCCACCAGCCCTCGACCGCGCCATCGGCAAGAATCTCGGCTCCCTGCACCAGCCGGCCGCTGTTGACGGCCTGATCGAGCAGGGCCCGGACGGAATTGATCCAATATTCCGAGGCGACGTCGGGGGTGCCTTTCTCGTTCATCGAGGCGAAGGTCGGAAGGGTGTCGCCGTCGACGATGGTGACGGAGCAGCCGTAGCCCTTTTCCAGGATGATCCTGTCGAAGTTTGCCGCTATACCTGCCGAGGCCCATTTCATCTCGGCGATCGAAACCTTGCCGCACTCTGCGGCTTCGGCCGGCGCGATGGTAGAAAGAGCCGCGGCAAAGACGGCCGTCATCAGATACGTCTTCATCGTCATTCCCCGAATTCTTAGGCGGACGCGCGGCCGGATTTGCAATCCACCGACAAGGCTGTCCGGCGGCTCGTCGCAGGCGATGGTCAACAATGGCGCATTTTGGCGAAGCCTACGCGTTCGCTCGCAGAAATCAACCGTCTTCTGCTCATGGTTGCGTCTCTAAATAGTTGAATTCGAAGAATTTATGTCAGTATCCCCCGAATGGCGCCCTCGGGCGAAACGCACGCTCTTGGCGATCGCCGGCGGAGCTTCGGCAGAAATTTCGGCGAGAATGTCAAAAAAGATCGAAATTAACATTTGCGTAAGCCTTCAATAACTCTCCGGTAAGAATGTGCCGTTATCAGTTGGGTCGTGGCGGGAATGACCGCCGCTTCTCTGGTTCAGGTAGTGCGTACCGGAGAGAGCGAGCTTCGCCGTGTAGTGGTGAAGACGCCTGAGTTTTCGGCAAACCGCGCAGAGCCAAGGCGATGCGCGGTTTTCGCGTTTATGCGCGCAGCCAGACCCGGACCAAGCCTTGACCTTGTATCGACACCCATTGTAGGCGTCGCCTCAGCGAAAGGCGGCCACCATGGCAAGAGCGATCATGCTGCAGGGAACCGGCTCGGACGTCGGCAAGACGGTGCTGGTCGCGGGCCTCTGCCGGCTGGCGGCCAATCGTGGGCTGACGGTTCGGCCGTTCAAGCCACAGAACATGTCGAACAATGCGGCAGTTGCCGACGATGGCGGCGAGATCGGCCGGGCGCAGTGGCTGCAGTCGCTGGCGGCTCGCACGCCATCCTCGGTGCACATGAACCCGGTGCTGCTCAAGCCGCAATCGGACAACGGCAGCCAGATTATCGTGCAGGGCAGGGTGTTCAGCCAAGCCAAGGGGCGCGACTACCAGCGGCTGAAGCCGCAGCTGCTCGGCGCCGTGCTCGAAAGCTTCGAGAAAGTGGCTGCGGGTGCCGATCTCGTTATCGTCGAAGGTGCGGGATCGCCGGCCGAGATCAATCTCAGGCCGGGCGATATCGCCAATATGGGCTTTGCGACGCGGGCCGGCGTGCCCGTCGTGCTCGTCGGCGATATCGACCGCGGCGGCGTTATCGCTTCACTTGTGGGTACGCATGCGATCCTCGACGAGGGCGACCGGGCGATGATTGCCGGCTATATCATCAACAAGTTCCGCGGCGACATCTCGCTGTTTGACGACGGCATCCGGGCCATCGAAGGCTTTACCGGCTGGCCGTGTTTCGGCGTCGTGCCGTGGCTGCCGGGCGCTGGGCGCCTGCCGGCCGAAGATTCGGTGGTGCTCGAACGGCTGGCGCGGGGCGGAGCAGGGGCGCTGAAGATCGCCGTGCCGGTGCTGCCGCGCATCGCCAATTTCGATGATCTCGACCCGCTGCGGACCGAGCCGGATGTCGAGCTGGTCTTCGTGCGATCAGGCGAGCGGATACCTGCCGATGCGAGCCTCGTTGTGCTTCCCGGCTCGAAATCGACGATATCGGATCTCGCCGATTTCAGGGCTGCGGGCTGGGACCGCGATCTCCAGGCGCATGTCAGGCGCGGCGGCAGGGTGATCGGCATTTGCGGCGGCTATCAGATGCTCGGGCGGACTGTGCGCGATCCGCTTGGGCTCGAGGGCGGGGCACTGGAGACGCCGGGGCTTGGCTTTCTCGATGTCGAGACCGAGATGGCGCCGGAGAAAACCGTGCGCAACAGCCAGGCCCGCTCGACCGAATATGATACGCCGCTTGCCGGCTACCAGATCCACCTCGGCATCACCCGCGGCCCGGATTGTATCAGGCCTTCGGCGATCATCGACGGCGCGCCCGACGGCGCGCTGTCGGCCGACGGCCGGATCATGGGCACCTACCTGCACGGGCTGTTCGGCAGCGACAGCTACCGCGCTCGGCTGCTTCAAAGTTTCGGGCTCTCGGCTGAGCGGAGGAATTACCGCGAGAGCGTCGATCGGGCGTTGGACGAAGTCGCGAGTGGCCTGCAGAGACATCTCGACCCGCGCTGGCTGGCCGGGCTGCTTGGGTAGACCCGATGTGCTCTGGGCGGGGCTGTCAGCGACACAGCACACCGGTCACCCCAACCTCCATCATTCCTGGGCCTGTCACAGGAATCCAGTGCGCCCAAGTCTCTGGGCGCGGAAGACATCCTGTTTGGATGAGAATCAATCACGGCGCAGACGCGCCGTGGGTGGATTCCTGTGACGAGCACAGGAATGACGAAGGACAAGTGAGGCGCCTTGCCAGAGGAGATGATGCGGGTGAAAACCTGCGATTCATTGGGCATCTCGCTGCTATTGCCAAATTAGTTGACTGAGTCCATTAATTGTCGCGGCGGACCCGGTTGAGAGCGACGAAAACCATGAGCGTATTGGATAGATTTTCACTGGTAGGTCAGGTGGCGCTGGTGACCGGCGGTGGCCGTGGTCTGGGCTTCGAAATGGCGCGCGCCCTTGCCGAGGCGGGCGCCCATGTTATCGTCAACGGACGCACGGCGGCGACGCTGGAAGGCGCCGTCAGGACCATCCGTGCCGCGGGCGGGACGGCTGAGGCGGCTGCGTTCGACGTAGCCGACCGGGAGGCACAGCGTGCTGTGATGGCCGATATCGACAAGATCCATGGTCGTCTCGATATCCTGATCAACAATGTCGGCGCCCGCGACCGGCGGCCGCTGGCCGAATTCGACGATGATGCGATCATCGAGCTGCTGCGCACCGACCTGGCGGCGGCGATGACGCTTTCGCGCGACGCTGCCGTGCTGATGAAGCGACGCAATCACGGCCGCCTGATCGCGGTGACCTCGATCAGCGGCCATGTCGTCATGCCCGGCGACTGCGTCTATCCTGCCGCCAAGCAGGGACTGACCGGCCTGATGCGTGGCATGGCGGTCGAATTCGGCCCGTACGGGATCACCAGCAACGCAATTGCGCCCGGCTGGTTCGCCACCGAGACGAATGCGGCGATGGCGCAGAATGAGGAATTGATGCCCTTCGTACGCCAGCGCATCCCGGTCCAACGCTGGGGACGCCCGGACGAGATCGCCGGCGCGGCGTTGTTTCTGGCAAGCGGCGCCGCCTCCTTCGTCAACGGCCACGTGCTGACCGTCGATGGCGGCATGACGGTCAGGATGTGAGCGGCTGGGGATCCCATGCCGAAGGACATCGCCGCGTGGCGAGGCGAGATCCCTTTTATCGCCTCCCAAGAGGCAAACTGCAGCAGGTTTCGCCAATCGCCGGGGAGACTGAGGCAATTTGTCATCCGTGACACCGGCGTTTGTCGCTCTCGAATTCCGCATCTCTCATTCGCCCGGGAGTGGTATCGCGACGCGAAGCAGGCTAATGAATGGCATGCGCGACATGGCTCTTTCAGCCCCTGTCTTGCGGTTCCCGGTGCCTGGCCTCGATCGTGAAAACGGCTTCTGCGGCTCTTGGCCCGATGCGGAGGTTTTGAAAATTAACGATCATATTCACTGGCTTATAGAGCAGGGAATCACCAGCGAGCATATTGGCGATCTCGTCGCCGGGCTGTGCGACCGGCTGATCGCCGAGGGATTTCCGATCTGGCGGGCGAGCATCCGAATGCCGTCCATCCATCCCATGTATCGCGGCATCTCGGCCAATTTCATCAGGGGCGGCGTCACGACCATCGAAAATGCCGAACACGGCATTGCGGGGGAGCGCATCTTCGAGGAGACGCCGATATTCTATCTTTTGAACCGTGGCGAAAGAAGAGGGCGGTGGAGCTTGGAGAGAGGCGAGGGCCTCGCCTACAGCGAGCTTCACGAATTCGCGCTCGCCGGAGGCACGGATCACGTCATCAGCCTTTTCGAATTCCCGAAGGAGGTTGCGTTGCGCGGATTTGGTTTTTCGCTGACCAGCGACGCGCCGGGCGGATTTTCCGATCAACAACTTGGGGTTGTCGAAGCGCTCTTCCCGGCGCTGGGGCTTGCGGCCTACCGCGTGGCGGCATCGAAGACCGCGACCGATATCCTCGCCGTCTATACCGGCGCCAGGACGAGTGCGCGCATTCTCGCCGGCGAAACCCAGCGGGGAACGGGCGGCTCCATCAATGCCGCGATCCTGCTTGCGGACCTCAGGAATTTCACCGCCCTGACCGAAGCCTATCAGCCCGAAGAGATCGTCGGCTTTCTGAACGAACATTTCGAACTGATCGACCGGCATGTCGAGGAAAATTCCGGCGAGATCCTGAAGTTCATGGGCGACAGCGTGCTGGCGATCTTTCCGACCGATGCGGACGATCCGCAACGGGCCTGCGTGGCGGCACTCGCTTCGGCGAGGAACCTGCTGAAGGCAAACGAGGCGCTCAATCGCGAGCGGACGGGCAATGGCGGCCCCGATATCGGCGTCGACGTCGTTCTGCATCTCGGCGAGGTTTTCTACGGAAATGTCGGCGCCCATGGCAGGCTCGATTTCACGGTGATCGGCAGGGCGGTCAACGAGGCCTCACGGCTCGAAAAGCTCTGCGGCACGCTGGATCAACCCCTGTTGATGTCGGAGAGCTTCGCGACGACCTGCGCCGCGCCTTGCCAATATCTCGGATCGTTCGAGCTGCGCGGGGTTTCGAAGCGGGCTGATGTCTTCAGGCTCGCCGACGCCGCTGAATAATTCAAAGTGCAGCAGCGTCCTTTGAGCGTCTGAAAAGACGTGGGGCGCTGTCGGTCGGAGCGGCTCAGATCTCGCCTGACACTTCGCGGCGGCGGCGGTCGAGTTCTTCGCTGTAGCGGCGCAGCGTGTAGCTTTCGCTGAGCTGGCCGATCACCTTGCGTTCGATCAGATTGTTGACGACGGCGAGCGCTTCGCTTTCGCTCTTGTCGAAGATCGCCGCCGCTTGCCTGGCATTCATCTGCGGCTGCAGGAAATCGTTGCGGTAGCGGATGAAGTCGGCAAGCGACTTGCCCTCGTCCTGGGCGTCGGTCGGATTGGCGTAGATCTCCGGCACCAGCAGCAGGCCCGCATATTTGTCGCTCTCCTCGACAAGGATGACGCGTTGGGTCGAGCCGATCGGGAAGGCCTGCTTGAATTCTTCCAGCGAGATGCCTGATTTGGCGGTCTTGACGTCTGATCGCATCAGCTTGTTGACGGTCAGGTTGCGAATCCAGCCCACGTCGTGGGCGCTGCGGATGCTCTCGCCGCGCAAGTGGAAGCGCCACGTGGCGAAGGAGTAGCCGAAGGTCGAGCGCACCACGAGCGACGAGGTGATGACGGCGGCAAGCACCAGTGCGGTAATCGGGAAATCGCCGGTGATTTCCAGCGCCAGGAAGGTCATCGTCAGCGGCCCGCCGATGACGGCGACGGCGAGCGAACTCATGCCGACCACGGCATAGATAACAGGCGTCAGCGTCGCATCGGCGAAATAGGGGCCGCAATAGGCAAAGAGCTTGCCGAGCAGGGCACCCATGAACAGCGAGGCGAAGAACAGGCCGCCTCTGAAGCCGGAGCCGATCGAGATCGCCGAGGCAAAGGATTTCAAGAGGAAGAGGCCGATCAGCGTCGGGATCGCCACATCGCGGGAGAGGTTGAGATGCAGCGCGCCGTGGCCGGCCGAAAGCACCTGCGGAGAGATCATCGCCAGCAGTCCGACGACGATGCCGCCAAGCGCCGGGCGGAAGGGCGGAGCGATCGCACTCTTGCGCGCCAGTTCCTCGACGAAGGCGACGCCCTGCATGATCAGGATGCCGACACCGGCGCAAAAGGCGCCGAGCAGCAGGGCCGGGATATAATCGGCCGGCACGACCGTGCCGAAGCTGCCGATATCGATGGCGAAATCGCCGTCGGCAAGCAGCCTTGCAATGAGAGTGGAGACAAGGGCCGAGACAACCACGGGGGTCAGCGAGACGATCGTATAGGTGCCGATGATCAGCTCGAAGGCATAGAAGGCGCCGGTCAGCGGCGCGTTGAAGGCGGCGGCGATAGCGCCGGCCGCCCCGCAACCGACGAGCACGCGCAGATCAGAGCGGCGAAGCTGCAGCTTCAGGCCGAATTTCGAGGCGATGCCGGCGGCAAGCTGGGTATAGCCGGCCTCGAGCCCGACGGAGGCGCCGAAGCCGTTGGAGATCAGGTTCTGCACGGCAACGATGATGCTGTCGGTCAAGGACAGGCGGCCGCCATGCAGAGCATTGGCCTCGATTGGATCGACCATCGGCTTCTTGCGTCGTTTCGCCAAGATGAAAAGCAACAGCCCGAGCAGGATGCCGCCGACGACAGGGGCCGCGAGCAGCAGCAGCTTGTCGTCGATGTCGGACGAGCTCAGCCTTTCGTCGTCGGCGATGCCGAAGACCAGCCGGTGCAATTCATTGGAGACGAAGCTCATGCCGGTGACGGCAAGCCCCGAGGCGATGCCGACGACAGCGCCCGCAAGCGACAGGCCGACCTCGCTGCGGCGGGTCAGCGCACGCAGCCGCCCCGGATCAAAGAAAACACGCAGCGCGCGCAGACGGCGCCGATCCAATTTCATAAGCATGGCCAGACAACTAGGCGGGGAGAGGCTCGGTCAAGGGCGGTGGCGCAGTCCGCTTGCAGTGCAATTGCGGCGAAAAGCCGGCGTTCGGGTCAAATATTTATGACGTAAGTCTCTGATAAAAGACGATATTTCTGGTGGAGTAAGTCATGTTTGAATGAGTGCGCCGCCTTACCGGCGATCGGGCGGCCGTCAAGGCCGGTTGACTTCACTCCCGGGCTTGCCTAACCATCCCTCAACGGATGGTCACCTGACCATCCTGATATAACGGATGGTTCCGGATCGGTGTAGCGCCCTTCCGGATGAAAAGGGAATGTGACGGGGCGGACCCAAGCCGGGCGCCTTTATCACAGCCGACCCCGCGACTGTAGAGCGGTCAGGGTCTTCCATCCGGCATCGAGCGCTTCCGGCCGGCCCCTGCAATGGTGCAGGCGGGACGGATGGGCGATATGCCGGAAAAGCCACTGGACATGCATGGTGATCAACCGGGGTCGGACGCCTCTATATCTACGAATCGTCCACTCTTTCACCGATGCAGCCGGGAAGGCGAGGCAGATCCGCCGGCAGGATCAGGGCGACCGGTTTCCGGTCCGCCCCGATCGGCCGACAACCGCGAGCCAGGAGACCTGCCATCCCGTGCCGGGCGAGAAGCCCAACCCTGGGCGCTATGCCCGCTGCCAGCACGGAGGTTGTCTTGGCTGAACGATTGAATTCAGCGCGGCCTGGTGCGGCGCGGTTTGGCGGGACCTTACAGGTGTCGGCGCCTTCCGTTGCGGCGTGTTTGGTGGGTACATTCCTCTCCTCCCTCATTCCTGTGCTCGTCACAGGAATCCAGTGCGCCCAAGTCCTTGGGCGCGGAGGACTCCCCTTTAACCGAGTCATTCACGGCGCGGACGCGCCGTGGCTGGATTCCTGTGAGATCCCTCGTGCAAAGCCCGAGGAAGGGAATGAGGGAGGGTGGCGGAACGTCGCGTTTCCTCTGGCGACGGTCTGCATATGACAAGCGTCCCATCCAACACCGTCTTCATCCTCGGCGGCGCCCGCTCCGGCAAGTCCCGCTTCGCCGAATCTCTTGTCGTCGCCACCGGCCTCGATCGCCACTACCTCGCCACCGGCCGCGCCTGGGACGAGGAGATGCAGGCGCGCATCATCAAGCACAAGGTCGATCGCGGCCCGTCCTGGGCGACGCATGAGGAGCCGCTCGATCTGGTCGGCAAGCTTGCCGCCATCGACGGCGAAGGGCGCATCGTGCTGATCGACTGCCTGACGCTCTGGGTTACCAATCTGATGATGGAGCAGCGCGACATGGCGGCGGAATTTGCCGCCCTTGCCGATTTCCTGCCCGGCGCCAAAGCGCGGCTCGTTTTCGTTTCCAACGAGGTCGGCCTCGGCATCGTGCCCGACAATCGCATGGCGCGGGATTTTCGCGATCATGCAGGCCGGCTGCACCAATCGATCGCGGCGAAGGCCGCTGAAGTCTATTTCATCGCGGCAGGCCTGCCGCTGAAAATGAAGGGTTAAGTCCATGAACCAGCAGAAGATTCCCGCAACCGTCATCACCGGCTTCCTCGGCGCCGGCAAGACGACAATGATCCGCAACCTGCTCACCAATGCCGGCGGCAAAAAGATCGCGCTCATCATCAACGAATTCGGCGATCTCGGTGTCGACGGCGACGTGCTGAAAGGCTGCGGTGCGGAGAATTGTAGCGAGGACGATATCATCGAGCTCACCAACGGCTGCATCTGCTGCACCGTCGCCGACGATTTTATTCCGACGATGACGAAGCTGCTCGAGCGCCAACAGCGGCCCGACCATATCGTCATCGAAACCTCGGGCCTCGCCTTGCCGCAGCCGCTGGTCGCTGCCTTCAACTGGCCCGATATTCGCACCCAGGTGACCGTCGATGGCGTCATCACTGTGGTTGACAGTGCGGCCGTGGCCGCCGGGCGTTTTGCCGACGACCATGATGCCGTCGATGCGCGCCGCGCCGAGGATGAATCGCTCGATCACGAAAGCCCGATCGAGGAGCTGTTCGAGGATCAGCTCACCTGCGCCGATCTCATCGTTCTCAACAAGACCGACCTGATCGACGTCGCCGGCCTTGGCCGCGTGAAGAGCGAGGTCGCCTCGCGCATTGCCCGCAAGCCCGTGATGATCGAAGCCAGGAATGGCGAGGTGCCGGCAAGCGTGCTGCTCGGCCTCGGCATCGGCGCGGAAGACGATATCGCCAACCGCAAGTCCCATCACGAGCTGGAGCATGAGGACGGCGAGCCGCACGGTCACGACGAATTCGACAGTTTCGTCGTCGAGCTTGGTGCGATTGCGGATACATCAGGTTTCGTCGAGAAGCTGAAGGGCATCATCGCTGAGCATGATGTGCTGCGCCTCAAGGGCTTCATCGAGGTTTCCGGCAAGCCCATGCGCCTGCAGCTGCAGGCCGTGGGTGCGCGCATCGACCAATATTTCGACCGCGCCTGGGCACCGGGTGAAGCGCGCAACACGCGTCTCGTCGTCATCGGCCTCCACGAGATGGATCAGGACGCGGTGCGCAAGGCGATCGAAGCGCTGGTCCGAGGATAGAGAATGCATCTGCTTCTGGCCCAGCAGGGGACGATCAGTGACGGCGACGAGGCCATCGACCTCGGCCAGTCGCCGGGCGATGTCCTGTTCCTCTCGGCCGCCGACACCGAGCTTGCGGCAATCGCCGCGGCTCATGCCGGCGGGGCGAGCGGATATGCGCTGAGGCTTGCCAGCCTGATGAGCCTGAAGCATCCGATGTCGGTCGATACCTATGTCGAGCGGACGGCGCGGCATGCGAAGCTGATCATCGTGCGGGCGCTGGGCGGAGCGAGCTATTTCCACTATGCGCTGGAGGCGTTGCATGCGGTCGCGGCTCGCAGCGGGGCGCTGATTGCAGTGCTGCCGGGCGATGCCAAGCCGGATGCGGGACTGGTTTCTTTTTCCAATGTTGATCTCGACGATCTCAATGCGCTCTGGGCCTATCTGATCGAGGGCGGCGATGCCAATGCGCGGGCTTTTCTCGATTATGCCGGGGCGATGTTGTCGGGTGCCGAGAAGCCGGCACCGGCGGTGCCTTTGATGAAGGCGGGGATCTGGTGGCCGGGGCGAGGGCTGATCGGGGTTGAGGAATGGCTGCCGGTTGTTGCTGCGGAGGTGTCTTCGGGTGTGGCGATGGTCGCGGAGGAGGGATTTGAACCCCCGACAGTCGCCATCAGCTTCTACCGCGCCCTCGTTCAAAGCGGCGAGACCGGGCCGATCGAGGCACTGGTCGAGGCGCTGGCCGCACTCGGCCTTCGGCCACTGCCGGTCTTTGCCTATAGCCTCAAGGATCCGATTTCCAAAGGCATTCTCGAAAGCGTGTTTTCGGCGCTGAAGCCCGATGTGGTCATCAATACCACCGGCTTTGCGGTCTCCGCGCCGGGTGCGGACCGGCAGCCGACGGTGCTGGAGGCGAATGGGGCGATCGTGCTGCAGGCGATCCTCTCGGCCTCGTCGAGGGATGCCTGGGCCGCTTCCTCTCAGGGCCTTTCGGCGCGTGATCTCGGCATGAACGTTGCGCTGCCCGAGGTTGACGGCCGAGTGCTGGCGCGGGCTGTCTCCTTCAAGACGGCGGCGCGCTACGACGCGGCGGTCGAAACGAATATCGTCGCCAGCGAACCGGATGCCGGCCGGGTGCGTTATACGGCGGAGCTTGCCGCCAACTGGGCGCGGCTGCGCGGGACACCGGCGCAGGGCCGGCGCATCGCGCTTGTCATGGCGAACTATCCGAACCGTGATGGCCGGCTCGGCAACGGCGTCGGCCTCGATACGCCGGCCGGAACCATCGAGGTGCTTCGCGCGATGGAGGCAGCGGGTTATCCGGCCGCCGATATTCCGGCCAACGGCGACGCGCTGATCCGGCATCTGATGGAGGGGCCGACCAACTCGGGACGCGACGGCAGGGTCATCCGCGAGACACTTTCCCTGAGTCGCTACAACGGCTTCCTGGAATCTCTTCCCAATCAGATTCAGGATGAGGTGCGAGCCCGCTGGGGTAATCCCGAGGACGATCCGTATTTTCGCGAGGGCGTCTTCGCCCTGCCTTTCGCCCGCTTCGGCGGGGTGCTCGTCGGCATCCAGCCGGCGCGGGGCTACAATATCGATCCAAAGGAGAGCTATCATTCGCCGGATCTCGTACCGCCGCACGGTTATCTCGCTTTCTATGCCTTCCTGCGCCGTGAATTCGCGGCCCATGCGGTCATTCACATGGGCAAACACGGCAATCTCGAATGGCTGCCGGGCAAGGCGCTGGCGCTGTCGGAGAACTGCTATCCCGAGGCGATCCTTGGGCCGCTGCCGCATCTCTATCCCTTCATCGTCAACGATCCGGGCGAGGGCACACAGGCCAAGCGCCGGACTGCCGCCGTCATCATCGATCATCTGACGCCGCCTTTGACGCGGGCCGAGAGCTACGGACCGCTCAAGGACCTGGAAGCGCTGGTCGACGAATATTACGAGGCCTCCGGCGGCGATCCCCGCCGCATCCGCCTGCTCAGCCGACAGATTCTTGATCTTGTGACCGATATCGGACTCGACCGGGATGCGGGCATTGCCAAGGGCGAGAGCGAAGGCGAGGCGCTGAAGAAGCTTGACGCCTATCTCTGCGATCTCAAGGAAATGCAGATCCGCGATGGCTTGCATGTGTTCGGCGTGTCGCCCGAGGGACGGTTGCTGACCGATCTGACCGTGGCGCTGGCGCGGGTGCCGCGCGGACTGGGTGAGGGCGGGGATGCGAGCTTGCAGCGGGCGATCGCTGGGGATGCGTTCGGAAACCCCTTTCAGCCAAAAGACCCCGCCCCAACCCCTCCCCACAAGGGGGAGGGGCTTGCTGGGCGCGCCGTCTCTGCATCAGCTTTGGTCGCAGAGGTTGCCGCGAGTGCAGCGATAAGCCCCTCCCACCTGTGGGGAGGGGTTGGGGAGGGGTCTTCCTTCGACCCTCTCGACACCGATATGGCAGCCGTTTGGAGCGGCCCACGGCCGGATATCCTCGCAGAAATTCGCGACACCCTTTGGCGCACCCACGGCGACACCGTCGAGCGCATCGAACTGCTCGCCGCAAAGTTCGTTTCCGGCGAGATGGCGTGCCCGCTCCTCTGGTCCCAAACCAGATCGGTGCTCGCGGAGATCGAAACCCGTCTCAAGCCTTCCATCCTCGCTTGCGGCGCCGCGGAAATCGAAGGGCTGCTCAGAGGCCTCGATGGCCGGTTCGTCGTACCCGGTCCCTCCGGCGCCCCGACCCGCGGCCGGCCTGATGTGCTGCCCACCGGCCGCAACTTTTATTCGGTCGACAGCCGCGCCGTGCCGACGCCGGCGGCTTACGAGCTCGGCAAGAAATCCGCCGAGCTTTTGGTGCGCCGTTACGTGCAGGATCACGGCGAATGGCCGGTTTCCTTCGGCTTGACGGCCTGGGGCACCTCGAACATGCGCACCGGCGGCGATGATATCGCCCAGGCTTTGGCATTGATCGGCGTCAAGCCGCTCTGGGACATGAGTTCGCGCCGGGTCACCGGCTATGAGATCATCGCGCCGGCGATGCTCGGGCGGCCGCGCGTCGACGTGACGCTCCGGATCTCCGGCTTCTTCCGCGATGCCTTTCCCGAGCAGATCGCCCTGTTCGACAAGGCGGTCCGCGCCGTCGGCGCGCTCGAAGAGGACGAGACGGACAACCCGATTGCAGCGCGCATGCGCGGTGAGATGGCAAGGCTTGCCGCCGCCGGTCTCGACGCGGCCTCGGCGAAACGCCGGGCGGGCTACCGGGTTTTCGGCTCGAAGCCCGGCGCTTACGGCGCCGGATTGCAGGCGCTGATCGACCAAAAGGGCTGGGAGCGGCGCGCCGATCTTGCCGAGGCCTATCTCGTCTGGGGCAGCTATGCTTATGGGGCCGGCGAGGAGGGCAAGGCCGAACGCGGCTTGTTCGAGGAACGGCTGCGCTCGGTGCAGGCGGTCATTCAGAACCAGGACAATCGCGAGCACGATCTGCTCGACAGCGACGATTATTACCAGTTCGAGGGCGGCATGGCAGCGGCGGCCGAACAGCTCGCCGGCGCGCGCCCTTCGATCTATCATAACGACCATTCGAGGCCGGAAAAGCCGGTGATCCGGTCGTTGGAAGAGGAGATCGGCCGCGTCGTGCGCGGCCGCGTCGTCAATCCGAAATGGATAGCGGGCGTCATGCGCCACGGTTACAAGGGCGCGGCCGAGATCGCCGCCACCGTCGATTATCTCTTCGCTTTTTCGGCGACGACGGGGGCGGTCGGCGAACATCATTTCGAGGCCGTCTACCAAGCCTTCGTCGCCGATCCCACTGTGCGCAGCTTCATGATGGAGAAGAACCCGGCGGCATTCGACGAGATGCGGGAGCGGCTCAGCGAAGCGATCGACCGCAGCCTCTGGACGCCGCGCAGCAATTCGGCCCGGTTCGACTTGGCCGCCATACAACGCAATGAGGTAAACTGATGAGCGACGAGACCCCGGACAACAACGCGGGCGGCAAGGACGATGCGCGGCACGCCGAGAAAATGGCGAAGAAGAAGGTCGCGCGCGACAAGATCATGGCGACCAAGACCGATGGCAAGGGCCTGATCATCGTCCATACCGGCAAAGGCAAGGGCAAGTCGTCGTCTGCCTTTGGGATGATCTTCCGCCACATCGCCCATGGCAAGCCGTCCGCCGTCGTGCAGTTCATCAAGGGCGCGATGTGGACCGGCGAGCGCGATCTGATCGAGAAGCATTTCTCCGATCTCTGCCAGTTCCACACGATGGGCGAGGGTTTCACCTGGGAAACGCAAGACCGCGCCCGCGATGTCGCCGCAGCCTCGGCCGCCTGGGAAAAGGCCAAGGAGCTGATCCGCGACGAGCGCAATTCCATGGTGCTGCTCGACGAGATCAATATCGCGCTGCGCTACGACTATCTCGACATCAACGATGTCGTCACCTTCCTGAAGAGCGAGAAGCCCGCCATGACGCATGTCGTGCTGACCGGTCGCAATGCCAAGGAAGAGCTGATCGAGATCGCCGATCTGGTCACCGAGATGGAACTGGTCAAACACCCCTTCCGCTCCGGTATCAGGGGTCAGCCGGGCGTCGAGTTCTGAGAGGCAGGCGACATCCATCCCAAGCGGTAATCGAACGCCGATCACATACCGGTCGCGGCTTGGTGATTTGACAGGCGGATGGCCTATCCGGAGATTTGCCGCGACCCTTTGCCCCCGGAGAATACCATCATGAAAACCAAGGCCGCAGCCGCATTCGCCGGCTTTCTTTTGATTGCCGCTCTCGGCGCATCCGCCGCCAAGGCGACGATCATCGACGACTGGAGCACAGTGAAGGCGCCGGCTGCCCCTGCTTTGAAACCGGTCGATGTGAAGGCCTCGGAGACGGCGCTTCTGCTCCTCGATTTCAACGGTGCGCAGAACCCGGAGAAGGGGCCCTGCAACACCAAGACCAAGCAGCGCTGCATCGCTTCGTTGCCGAAGGTCGAAAAGCTGATGAAAGAGGCGCGCGCAAGCGGCGTTCCCGTCGTCTACAGCATCACCGGTGGCGCGACGGCAGGTGACATCGCCAACGTGCTGGCGCCAAAGGAGGGCGATCCGGTCGTGCAATCCGGCGCCAACAAGTTCATCAATACCGATCTCGAAAACATCCTGAAGGATAAGGGCATCAAGACGGTCATCGTCACGGGCACGGCCTCGGAAGGGGCGGTGCTGAACACAGCCGCCTATGCGGCGCTCAAGGGCATGAACGTCATCCTGCCGGTCGACGGCATGTCCTCCACCAATCCCTATGCCGAGCAGTATGTCGCCTGGCATTTCGCCAATGCGCCCGGCGTTTCGGCCAAGACGACGCTGACAGCGATCGACGAGATCAAATTCGATAAATAAACACCAAGGAGGAACTGATCGAGATCGCCGATCTGGTGACCGAGATGGAAAGCTTCAATTGGCGAGATGGCCGCGCAGGATCGCGGCCGTTTCCTCATCGGCCGGGAAGAGCGTCTCGATTGCGAGTTCCGACAGAGTGATATCGACAGGCGTGCCGAAGACTGTTGTTGTCGAGATGAAGGAGAGAAGGCCGGCCCTCGTTGAAAGCTGCAAGGGAACGGCGATGCCGGCAAGGTCGGTATGTTGCTTGGTCGTAGCTTCAGGCGCGGGATAGGACAGCAGTTCCTTCAACAGCTTATCCAGTACCGGATCGCCCGAGACCGAAATCTGCTGACGCAACCGATCAAGGAGATGGGCGCGCCATTCCGAGAGATTGATGATGTGCGGTGCCAGCCCCTGTGGATGCAGGCTGAGGCGCAGCACATTGACCGGCGGTTCCAGCAGGGATGGATCGGCAACGGCTTCGAGCAGCGGTGCGATGGCGGCATTGACGGCGACAAGCGTCCAGTGGCGGTCGATGGCGATAGCCGGGAAGGGCTCGTGGCCTTTCAGCACCCTATCGATGGCGCGGCGCGCGGGCTCAAGGGCGGGATCATCCAGCCTGCGTTCGGCAAAGACGGGGGCGAAACCCGCCGCCAGCAGCAGCGGGTTCCGGTCGCGCAACGGCACGCCGAGGCGTTCGGCAAGATGCAGCAGCATGTCGCGGCTCGGTGTCGAGCGCCCGCTCTCGATGAAGCTCAGATGCCGTTGTGAGATATCGGCCTCAAGCGCAAGGTCGAGCTGGCTCATGCGGCGTCGCTGGCGCCATTCGCGCAGATGATCTCCAACGGAACGGGCGGTCGGCGGCATCAGGCGGCTTCCGGCAATTGGTCGATGAAGCCGCGGACGGATTTCAGCTTACCGCCTTCGAGTTCGGCGAAATCCGTGCCCTTGATCAGCGCTTCGCCATTTTCAGGGCCGAGCCCCCAGGAAAAGCGCATGACCTCGCCATAGCCGTCGGCCGCGCCGATCAGCTCAAAGCGGAAACCGGGGAATCGGCTCTGCACGGCTTCGACCAGCGAATTGATCTGCTCATGGCCTTCGCCGCGCATCAGCGGATCAATGTAGGTTGCGGCTTCGCTCCAGCTCTCGGCGATGAGAGCACGGCGGCGGGCGGCGTCCGTCTCGTTCCAGATGGCGAGGTAGCGCTCGGCATTGGTCTTTGCGTCGTTCATCGGGTCATCTCCTTTTGATCGCCTGTCAGTTCCAGGCAGCGCGATCATGCGGGAAGGCGGTGCACCCTATCAATTACGTCAGAGGTAATGGAAGCTGGTCTGCTTCAGATGCCGAGCCAGACACGCAGCGGATTTGCCGGATCGGAGAGCAGCTTGACCGCAAGGGCGACGCAGACGATCACGAGCAGCGGCTTGATGAGCTTTGCGCCGATGCGCATGGCGAGCCGCGAACCAAGCTGTGCGCCGAGGAACTGGCAGACACCCATCAACAGGCCGATCTTCCAGAGAATGGCGCCGAAGCTTGCAAAGACGATCAGCGCCCCGAGGTTCGAGCCGAAATTGAGAAGTTTGGTGTGGGCGGTGGCCTTCAGCACGCCGAAGCCGGCGAGTGTGACGAAGGCCAGCATGAAAAAGGAACCGGTGCCGGGGCCGAAGACGCCATCATAGAAGCCGATAACCGGCACCAGCGTCAGGCCGAAGGCGAAGGGCGTCATGAGACGGTGGGTGTCGAGGTCGTTGAGATTAGGCTTGACGGCAAAGAAGATGGCGATCGCCAACAGCAGCACCGGCATGATCGCCTGCAGCACCTGTCCGGGCACGATCGTGGCGAGCGCGGCGCCGAGCGCCCCGCCCATGACGGCCATCAGTACCATCGGCAATTGTTTGTTGAGCTGCACGTGGCCCTTGCGGGCATAGGCGATCGTTGCCGAGGCGGCGCCGAAGATCGACTGCACCTTGTTGGTACCGAGCGTCTGCAGCGGCGGAATGCCTGCGATCAGCATGGCGGGAACGGTGATCAGGCCGCCGCCGCCGGCAATGGCATCGACGAAACCGGCAAAGAAGGCGGCCACACAGAGCAGCAGCAGAAGATGGAGGGCAATGTCGGGCAAGACGGTATTCCAGGAGGCTTTCTGGCGGCGTTGTTGCATTTGCCGTCCCAAGCTGCAATGGCTGCGGGGACACAGCGGGGCGCATTCGACGGCTTCCATGAGCGATATTTCCTTCGAGACGGCAGAGCGGCATGTTCTCGGGCTCGGCTGCGAGCGCGGGACGCCGCCTGCAGAGGTGCTGGCGCTTGCCGTCGAGGCGTTGAGGGCAGCCGGCATCGATGGAGCGGATCTCGTGGCCATTGCTTCGATCGACAGCCGCAGGCACGAGGCGGCGATCCTTGCGGTTGCCAGCCATTTTGCCGTGCCGGCGGTGTTCTTCGATGCGCCGCGGCTTGAACAGGAAACGCCGCGGCTCAAAAATCCCTCCGCGATCGTCTTTGCCCGTGTCGGCTGTCACGGCGTGGCGGAATCGGCAGCACTTGCGGCTGCCGGCGCGGATGCGGAGCTGCTGCTCGGCAAGATCAAATCCGCGCATGCGACGGCGGCGATTGCTCGCGCCGGGTTGCAGAAAGCCTGAGGGGCGCTATGGTGGTCGATCTCGCGGCGCCGTTCGGCAGCCCAGCGATTCACATCTTTGTTAAACGCAATTACGGACGCAAAACCGCTGCACACTGCTGGAATTGCTCTATTGAGGATACACATGCACAAGGTCATTTATGACACGGATCCGGGCGTCGATGACGCCATGGCGCTTCTTTTCCTGCACCGCCATCCCGAAATCGATCTGGTCGGCATCACCACCGTTTTCGGCAATGCCTCGGTCGAGACGACGACGCGCAATGCGCTCTTCCTCAAGCGCGAATGGAATATTCCGGCACCCGTCGCCAAGGGCGCCAGCGTCACCATCGATCCCTCGCGCGCCGAGCGGGAATGGCCGGCCATGGTGCATGGCAACAACGGCCTCGGCGATATCGAGGTGCCTGAGACGATCGACCTGCCGCTCGATCCGCGCCCGGCGCATCGCTTCATCATCGACACCGTGCGCGCCAATCCCGGCGAAGTGCGGCTGGTCGCTGTCGGGCGGATGACCAATCTGGCGCGGGCGCTGAAGGAAGACCCGGAGATTGCGAGCCTGGTCAAGGACGTCGTCATCATGGGCGGCAATTTCTATGTGCCGGGCAACGTCTCGCCGGTCGCCGAAGCCAATATCCACGGCGATCCCGAAGCTGCCGACATCGTTATGACCGCACCCTGGAAGGTGGCGGTGATCGGTCTCGACGTCACCTCGATCACGGCGATGAGCCGCCGCTATCTCGGCGAGATGGCGGCCAGCGGAGACGGGGCGGTGAAGCTGCTCGACGCACTGTCGCAGTCCTACATCGATTTCTACAAGCATGCGGTCGAGGACGGCATGATGGTGCATGATAGCTGCGCCTCGGTCTATGTCGTGGCGCCCGAGCTGTTTACCACGATCACGGGCGCAGTGCGCGTCGTCTGCGGTGGCATCGCCGATGGGCAGACGGTCGTCAAGCCGGATAGCCGCCGTTTCCCGCCCGGTGACTGGGATGGTCTGCCGAGCCAGATCGTCTGCACCGGCATCGAATCGGAGAAGGTCCTCGACCTCATTCGCAACACGCTGCTTGCCGCTTGACGGCCTGGAAGGCCGGCTGCGCCGCGGCTGGCCTTTGTGATGATATTATAATGTATTCATATTGTTGGGCGGGTTTGTTGCCAAATCGAATCCGCCTCTTCGTGAAGTGAGTCATAGCAATCTTAGCAACTTCCAGTGAGGTGACGGGCGCGGCGTTGACCTTGCCCCTTGCTGGGCCTAGATCAGCAGGATGATCGATGCCGCATTCTCCCATCTTCCGGCACTGGAGCCGGGCAGCGTCTGGCTCGTCGGAGCCGGTCCGGGTGATCCCGGGCTGCTGACGCTGCTTGCCGCCAAGGGGCTCGCCGAGGCGGATGTGATCGTCCACGATGCGCTGGTCAATGAGGAATGCCTGAAGCTCGCGCATCGCGGTGCCGAGTTGGAATATGCCGGGAAACGCGGCGGCAAGCCCTCGGCCAAGCAGCGGGATATTTCGCTGCGGCTGGTGGAGTTGGCGCGGGCCGGCAAGCGGGTGCTGCGGCTGAAAGGCGGCGATCCCTTCGTCTTCGGCCGTGGCGGCGAAGAGGCGCTGACGCTGGTCGAGCACAACATCCCCTTCCGCATCGTGCCGGGCATCACCGCAGGCATCGGCGGGCTTGCCTATGCCGGCATCCCGGTGACGCATCGTGACATCAACCACGCCGTCACCTTCCTCACCGGCCATGATTCTTCCGGCATCGTGCCCGACAGGATCAACTGGGAGGCGATCGGCCGGGGCTCGCCCGTCATCGTCATGTATATGGCGATGAAACATATCGCCGAGATCAGCGCCAATCTCATCGCCGCCGGCCGGTCGCCATCCGAACCCGTCGCCTTCGTCTGCAATGCCGCCACCGGCCGGCAGCAGGTGCTGGAAACGACGCTCGGGGAGGCGACCGAGACCGTCGCCGCCTCCGGGCTGGAACCGCCGGCAGTGGTCGTCGTCGGCGAGGTGGTGCGGCTCCGGGCCTCGCTCGATTGGCTCGGCGCGCTCGGCGGGCGGCGCTTGCTGCCCGATCCGTTCCGCCGGTCCGGCAAGGTGCTGATATGAGCGGCCTCCTGATCGCAGCGCCGTCCTCCGGCGCCGGCAAGACGACGGTGACGCTCGGATTGCTCAGGGCGCTTCGCCGGCGCGGCATCGCGGTCGCGCCCGGCAAGGCAGGTCCTGACTACATCGACCCGGCCTTTCATGCGGCCGCAAGCGGCGCGCCGTGCCTGAATTTCGACCCTTGGGCGATGCGCCCCGAACTGATCTCGGCCAACTCAGCTCTTCACCGCTCCGGCGACCGCATCCTCGTCATCGAGGCGATGATGGGGCTTTTCGACGGAGCGGCAGACGGAAGAGGAACGGCGGCCGATCTTGCCGCCCAGCTCGGCCTGTCCGTGGTGCTCGTCGTCGATGCCTCGCGCATGTCGCAGTCGGTGGCGCCGCTGGTTGCCGGCTTTGCCGGTTTCCGCGCCGATGTCCGCGTTGCCGGCGTCATCCTCAACAAGGTCGGTAGCGAACGGCACGAGGCGATGCTGCGTCAGGCCCTTGAAGCTATCCGCATGCCTGTTGTCGCCGTGATCGGCAGCGACAAGGCGCTTTCCCTGCCGGAGCGTCATCTCGGTCTTGTCCAGGCCGGTGAACATGCGACCCTTGAAAGCTTTATCGATCACGCGGCGGATGCCGTCTCCGAGGAGTGTAATTTCGAATTCCTGCTGCGCATTGCCAGGCAGGGGCTCAATCGGCCATCGTCCGCCAATATCGACCGGCTGATGCCGCTGGGCGCCCGTATCGCGGTGGCACGCGATGTCGCCTTTGCCTTTTCCTATGAGCACATGCTGCTCGGCTGGCGGCGTCGGGGTGCTGCGATCTCCTTTTTCTCGCCGCTTGCGGACGAGGCGCCGGCAGGTGACGCCGATGCGATCTATCTGCCCGGCGGCTATCCCGAGCTGCATGCCGGACGGTTAGCCGAGGCGCAGAATTTCCGCGCCGGCATGCTCGATGCGGCAGCACGCGACGTCAGGATCTATGGCGAGTGCGGCGGCTACATGGTGCTCGGCGATGGGGTGATCGATGCTGGGGGGAAGCGCCACGAAATGCTCGGCCTACTGCCCGTCGTCACCAGCTATGCCGAGCGCCGGCGCCATCTCGGCTATCGCCGTGTGACGCCCCTCGACGGCGCTTTCTTCGCACGGACGATGACGGCGCATGAATTCCACTATTCCACTGTCGTTTCCGAGGGTGAGGGAAAGCGGCTGTTTGCGGCGCAGGATGCACTCGGAACCGATCTCGGTGCTGTCGGGCTGAGGCGCGACCAGGTGGCGGGCTCCTACATGCATCTGATCGATCTGGCCGGAGCGGCCACATGAGCGCACCGATCGCCCATGGCGGCGGCATCACCGCCGCTGCCGCGGCCTTCGGCGGCAGGCCGGAAGACTGGCTCGATCTTTCCACAGGCATCAATCCGTGCCCCGTCGCCCTGCCTGACATTCCGGCAAGGGCCTGGCACCGCTTGCCGGACCGCGATCTCGTCGATGAGGCAAGGGTAGCTGCGCGTGATCATTATGGCACCGGCGAGATCCTGCCGTTGCCGGTGCCCGGCACGCAATCGGTGATCCAGTTGCTGCCGCGCCTGCTTCGACAGGGCAGGCAAGTTGCCGTGACGGACGAACGGGTCGCCGTGGCGGACGACAAGGTCGCCGTGGTGTCGCCGACCTATGGCGAATATGCGCGCGCCTTCACTGCGGCGGGTTTTGCCGTTGATGCGGTCAATGATGTCGCCTCGATTGGAGCTGGGCATCGGCTTGCGGTCGTCGTCAATCCGAACAATCCCGATGGACGCGCCTGGCCGGTTGAAACGCTGGTTGCCTTGCATGACAGGATGAAGGCAGCAGGTGGGCTTCTCGTCGTCGACGAGGCCTTCGGCGATACTGATCAGTGGCTCAGCCTCGCGAGCCGTGCGCAGCAGCTTTCCAACCTGATCATCTTCCGGTCCTTCGGCAAGTTTTTCGGGCTTGCCGGCCTGCGACTCGGCTTTGCTGTTGCACGGGAGGATATCCTCGCACGTTTCGAGGATTGGCTAGGCCCTTGGGCGGTCTCCGGCCCGGCGCTGTCGATTGCTGCCTCGCTGCTGCGTTCGGACGCTTCGACTATCGGCAGCCGCATCGATGAACGTTGCGCCGGCCTGCATGCGGCGCTGGAGGGTGCCGGGTTGCGAATAGCAGGAGGGACGGCGCTCTTCACCCTTGTCGCCGATACGAGGGCGAACGACATTTACACGCATCTGTGCCGCCATCATATTCTCGTCCGCAAGTTCGATTATGCGCCGGAGTGGCTGCGTTTCGGGCTGACGCCCGATCCGGCGGCGGACAGGCGGCTTGGCGAAGCCCTTCAGGGATTTGAGCGATGACGATCGACGAAAACCTTCTCGTGCTGCTTCTGGCGCTACTGCTCGACCGGATCGCCGGCGATCCGCAATGGCTGTGGTCGCGGGTGCCGCATCCCGTCGTCATCTTCGGCGCGGCGATCTCCTATGCCGACCAACAGCTCAATCCCTCAAGCCTGACGGGCTCCCAACGCCGGATGAACGGCGTTGCCGCGATCCTGACGCTGCTGCTTCTGTCGATCGCCGCAGGCTTCGTGTTCGACCGGTTCTTCGCGCTCTTCGGCCTTGCCGGCATCGTGCTGGAGGCCGGTCTTGTGGCGATCTTCCTGGCGCAGAAGAGCCTTGCCGATCATGTCGCGGCCGTCGCTACCGCTCTGCGCGACCACGGGCTTGCCGGCGGGCGAGCCGCTGTTTCGCGCATCGTCGGGCGCGATCCGGAGACGCTGGACGAGCCGGCCGTCTGCCGCGCGGCGATCGAAAGCCTTGCCGAAAACTTCTCCGACGGCGTGGTGGCCCCGGCGCTCTGGTATGCCGTCTTCGGCCTGCCGGGACTGATTGCCTACAAAATGTTGAACACGGCGGATTCGATGATCGGCCACAGGTCGGAAAAATACATCGATTTCGGATGGGCGGCCGCCCGGCTCGACGATATCGCCAACTGGCCGGCCGCCCGGCTCTCCATCCTGCTGATTGCCGCCGGCGCCTGGATCCGGCGGGGCATCAGCCCCTGCCGCGAGGCGATCCGGGTGGGGATGCGCGATGGTGGCCTGCACCGTTCGCCGAATTCCGGCCGGCCGGAGGCGGCGATGGCCGGTGCTCTTAACGTCCAGCTCGCCGGCCCCCGCATCTACGGCGGTGTCATCGTAACCGAGCCGATGATCAACGATGCCGGCCGGGACGTGGCAACCGCAGGCGATATCGACGACGGCGTGTCGGTGTTTAATGCGAGCTGCATGGTGCTCGCCGGTGTTACGTTCGGGTTGTTCTTGTGTTTTCTGTAGCGCGTGCCGTGAGAATGCCCTCTCTGCCCGGCGGGGCAGAAAGGGTATCCCACGGCGCACCCACGCTCCCCGGTAGACAGCCCTCACTCAAACGTTTATTCCGACCGCCTCATACCTCCATCAGTCCGGAAGCAGAGCAATGACAGTCCAGGTTGAACTACCGTGCCCGAAGTGCAAAAGCACCAAGATGAAGTTCGAGCGTGCCGAGATCCGCGAGACCGACATCATCACCTGTGCCGCCTGCGGTCATAATCTCGGCACCATGGCCTCGATCCGCCAGAAAATGAACAAGGCCTACCAGCAGCTCAAGCAGCCTTCGGCGGCACGCAAGCTGCAGTGAGGTGGCCGCTGTCTTGCGGTGCCGTTTTCGGCTGAAACCTGTTAAAATTGTGATTACCATTCGGGTTAAAGCTAAATAGAAAGTATTTCCCTAGTCTCTCTGTCGTGAGGGCGCAGTTAAAACTGCGCGGGTGCGAAGAGGGGTTATCATGAAGACGATTTTGGCGGCTGCGGCCGCAAGTTTATTGCTGCAGTTTTCTCCGGTTGCCGCTCAAGCCGCAACCCTGGTTGCCAATATCAGCATCGGCAAGCAGACGATGACCGTCACCGAGAACGGTTGGGTGAAGTATCGCTGGAAGGTCTCGACTGCGCGCAACGGCTATGTCACGCCGACGGGTTCATGGAGCGCCAAGTGGCTGTCGCGCGATCATCGTTCGCGGAAATACGACAATGCACCAATGCCCTATGCGGTGTTCTTCAACGGTGGTTATGCCGTTCACGCCACCTACGACCTGAAGCGCCTGGGCCGGCCTGCCTCGCACGGCTGCGTCCGCTTGCATCCCGACAATGCAGCCCAGTTCTTCTCGCTGGCGCGCCAAGCTGGTCTTGCCAATACCCGCGTGGTCATTACGCGCTAACCCGCGCTAACCGCAAGGTTATGCGCCGTGCTAATCGCAAGGTTAGTGCCGCGCCAACTCCGGATAGGCGCTCCCGTTTACGTGCTGATTTTCTTTTCCAGCTCATCCATGTCGGGGACGATGATATGTCGGAAATTCTCGATGCGGATGACGCCGCTCTTGCGCAGCCTGGTCATCTGGCGGCTGACGGTTTCGATCGTCAGCCCCAGGAAATCGGCGATCTCGGCGCGTGACAGCGGCAGGTCGAAGGCGGCGCTCGTTGCCCTTTGCGGCTCGGCATGGGTGGCGATGAGGTGGAGCAGGCTTGCGACCTTTTCCTCGGCAGTGCGCCGGCCGAGCGTCAGCATCCATTCGCGCGCGGCATCCAGCTCCTTCAGCGCCTGATCGTGCAGACTGCGCTGCAGCTCCGGCGTCTCCGATATCATGCGGTCGAGCAGGTTGCGGGGGAAGACGCAGATTTCGGCATCGGTCGCAGCCTCGGCCGACAGCGTGCTTTCGCGCACGAAAGGCCTGCCGATGAAATCGGGGGCGAATTGCAGGCCGACGATCTGCTGGCGCCCGTCTGGCATCACCTTGCAGAGCTTCACCACGCCGCGCATGATGTTCGAATAGAAAGAGCTTTCCGACCCTTGGGCGACGATCTCGCAGCCGGCATCGACCTTGCGGCGCAGCGAGTGGCGGCCGAGTTCACGCAGCTGGCTGCTCGACAAGGCGCCGCAGACGACGCCCTGCCGCGCCTGGCAGGACCGGCAGGCGACGGGGATGCCAAGCTCGAGAACCTCACCATGTGCGACGTCCATACCGTGATCCCTTCGAAATCCTGATGCCCCCCGGCCATGCCGGGCATGACCAGCATGCCGGGCATCTCCCCGACGATTACGCCGCGATCGCGGGTTCGGCTATCCCGATTTCTTCCCGCGCCGTTTGATCATTATCAATTTTGCCGGGATCGCGATTTGATCCAGATCAACTGTCGGTGCCTGCGGTTCCTGCGGGGAGGCGTTTGCGAGAGGGGAAGGCCGCACGCGGTTTTGATTCGGACGGTTTGGTCGCTCCGCTGGCGCAGCGGGCTTCCGGCACCGGCATCGCCTGTAGCCCCGATGATGGCAAAGGCCTGCATTCCATTGCTGTTTAGGCAACACCCGGCCGGCAAATTGCCGCAACGCCCGGACGAAAGCATTGGCTTTTGAAATGGATTTGCCTATGAGGAGGTTTAAATCGTCATTTCATGAGGTACAGCGCGTGACCGCTACATTCGATAAAGTTGCCGACATTATTGCAGAAACCAGCGAGATCGACCGCGCGACGATCACGCCGGAGAGCCATACGATCGACGACCTCGGTATCGACAGTCTCGATTTCCTCGATATCGTCTTTGCGATCGACAAGGAATTCGGCATCAAGATTCCGCTCGAAAAGTGGACGCAGGAAGTCAACGAGGGCAAGGTTTCCACCGAAGAATATTTCGTGCTGAAGAACCTCTGCGCCAAGATCGACGAGCTCAAAGCAGCCAAGGCCTGAGCGATATAATAGTCTCTATTTGAACGCCCTGCCGCCCTTGATATGGCGGCCGGGCGGTTTCGTTCCTAACTAGTGCACGCCGCCCAAATGTGTGCAGCGGTTTTGGGACAACGGCATGTACAAGAGCAAAGACCTGAAGTGCGACGCGCTTCAGGCGTCACCGGCGGGCGGATCTGGCCTGTCGGGCCGGAGGATCCGAATGCTGCTGGAATATTTCCAGATGATTGACCGCGTCGAAGCGGTGGACCTGAAGAAGGGCACGCTCAAGGCGCGATCCGTCGTGCCGGCCAAGAGCCCCGTCTTCGAGGGCCATTTTCCCGGCATGCCGCTGGTTCCCGGCGTGCTCCTGATCGAGACCATGGCGCAGGCCTCCGGCATGCTGGTGCTCGCCGTCACCAATTTCGCCGCCATGCCCTTCCTGATGACGGTCGACGGCGCCAAGATGCGCACCTTCGTCGAACCGGAAGCCGTGCTCGACATCGAGGCGGTGCTCGAGCACGATGGTTCGGGTTTTGCGGTCACCAAGGCTAAAATCACCAGCGGCGGCAAGAAGGTCTGCGATGCGCAGCTGAAGCTTCGCACCATGCCGTTTTCCGAGGTGCCGCTCGGCGATATCGTGAAGAAACGTGCCGGCGAGATCGGGCTTTTGGAAGCGATCGCGGCTCAGGGAGTGATTGGATGAGCAAGGCTGCAAACGACGTCGTCATCTCGGGCATCGGCATCGTCACCTGTCAGGGCGTCGGCAAGGATGCGCATATCGCGCTGCTTTCGGCCGCAAGCGCGCCCAAGGCGATCGTCGAGACCGAGAAATTCAAGCCCTATCCGGTGCATCCGCTGCCGGAGATCGACTGGTCGCAGCAGATCGCCAAGCGCGGCGACCAGCGCCAGATGGAGAACTGGCAGCGCATCGGCGTCTTCGCCGCCGGCCTTGCGCTCGATGATGCCGGTTTCAAGGACGATATCGAGGCCTGCGGCACGATGGACATGATTGTGGCGGCCGGGGGCGGCGAGCGCGACATCAATGTCGATACGCTGATCGTCGACGAGGCGCTGAAGCGCAATGACCGCGAGCTGCTTTTGAACGAGAAGCTGACGACCGAACTCAGGCCGACGCTGTTTCTCGCCCAGCTTTCCAACCTGCTCGCCGGCAATATTTCGATCGTGCACAAGGTCACCGGCTCGTCACGCACCTTCATGGGTGAAGAAGCGGCTGGCATTTCGGCCGTCGAGACCGCCTTCTACCGCATCAAGTCCGGCGAATCCTCGCATGCGCTGGTTGGCGGCGCCTTTGCGGCCGAGCGGCCCGACATGATCCTGCTCACAGAGGCGATCGGCGCCCATGCGCGCGGCGACTGGGTGCCGCTCTGGTCGCGCAGACCCAGCGACGGCGGCGGCATGATCACCGGTTCGGCAGGCGCCTTCCTGGTGCTTGAATCGCGCCAGCATGCTAGAGCCCGCGGCGCCCATATCTATGCCGTCATCGACGCCGTCGAGGGCGACCGCGGCAATCGTAATGCCGGTAATTTCGAAGTCAGGCTGGAGCGCCTCCTGGCGCCGGCCGCCGGCCTTGCCGCCGAGAGCACGGCGATCTTTTCCGGTTCGACCGGCATGCACGATCTTGCCGCCCGCGAGCGGGCGGTGCTCGAACATCAATTGCCCGACGTTGCAATCCGCGGCTTCGGCGGCGTCACCGGCCATACGATCGAGACGCAGTTCACGCTGGGTCTGGCGCTCGCAGCCCTTGCCGTCGACGGCAAGGCCAAGGTTCCGCCCTTCGATGCCGCCCATGAGGCGCCGATGCGGGCAGGCGCCACTGCCGCCATCGTGACCACGGTCGGCCACCAGCGCGGCGAGGGCGTTGCCGTTCTTTCCGCAGATGCGTGAGGAGTAAGGACATGACAGCTTCCGCTTACAGGGATCATCTCGGCCGTCCGATCGTTGCCGTCACAGGCATGGGCATCATCACCTCGCTCGGCCAGGGCCTCAGCGACAACTGGTCGGCCCTGACCTCCGGAACGTCGGGCATCCACGAGATCAACCGCTTCCCGACCGAGGGACTGTCGACGCGCATTGCCGGCACGGTCGATTTCATCGGCATTCCGGCGCCGAACGCCGTCGAGCGTTCCTATGCCTTCGCCCGCGAAACGACGATCGAGGCGCTGGCCGATGCCGGCCTTTCCGGCGATTTCAACGGCCCGCTGTTCCTCGCCGCCCCGCCGATCGAGCCGGAATGGAGCGCGCGTTTCGAGCTTGCCGACCGTTCGCCGGCATCCGATCATCCGGGGGATGCCTATGAGCGCTTCCTGACGGCGCTGCGCCAGCGGCCGGACCCGGCGTTCCATGAGGCAGCACTGTTCGGCGCTATTTCCGAGCGCCTTGCCGACCGGTTCGGCACCCGCGGCCTTCCCGTGACGCTGTCGACCGCCTGCGCTTCCGGCGTCACGGCGATCCAGCTCGGCATCGAGGCAATCCGCCAGGGCCGTACGACCCGGGCGCTGACGGTTGCGACCGACGGCTCGCTGAGCGCCGAAGCGCTGATCCGCTTCTCGCTGCTGTCTGCGCTTTCGACCCAGAACGATCCGCCGACCAAGGCCTCCAAGCCATTCAGCAAGGATCGCGACGGCTTCGTCATCGCCGAAGGCGCGGCGACGCTGGTGCTGGAATCGCTGGAATCAGCGGTTGCCCGCGGCGCCAAGGTGCTCGGCATCATGAAGGGCGCCGGCGACAAGGCCGATAGCTTCCACCGCACCCGGTCGTCGCCTGACGGCGGCCCGGCGATTGCGACGATCCGCGCAGCGCTCGCCGATGCCGGCATGAGCGAGGGCGATATCGGCTATATCAATGCCCACGGCACCTCGACGCCTGAGAACGACAAGATGGAATATGGTTCGATGTCAGCCGTCTTCGGTGAGAAGCTGGTCGGCATTCCGGTCTCGTCGAACAAGTCGATGATCGGCCACACGCTGACGGCGGCCGGCGCCGTCGAGGCGGTGTTCTCGCTGCAGACGATGCTGACCGGGACGCTGCCGCCGACCATCAACTATAACAACCCCGATCCGTCGATCGTTCTGGATGTCGTGCCGAACAAAAAGCGGGAAGCTCAGGTTTCAGCCGTGCTTTCCAACTCCTTCGGCTTCGGGGGGCAGAATGCCAGCCTTGTCATGGCGCTCGAACCGGCTTAAGCGGTTCGCGACAATTTCAAAACAAGAAGACCGTCTTGAAGGCGAGGGATTTTGCCATGCGCGCTTTGCAACTGATCGATGACCGCAAACTTGAGATCACCGACCTGCCGGAACCGGACGCGCCTGCCGCCGGCGAGGTGACGTTGCGTGTCAAGGCGGTGGCGCTCAATCATATCGACGTCTGGGGCTGGCGCGGCATGGCTTTTGCCAAGCGCAAGATGCCGCTGGTCATCGGTGCGGAAGCTTCTGGCGTCGTCGAGGCGATCGGGCCGGGCGTCGCCAACGTGCTGCCGGGCCAGCTCGTCTCCATTTACGGCGCGCGCACCTGCGGCCTCTGCCGTCCCTGCCGCGAAGGCCGCGACAATCTCTGCGAACATGTTTCCGGCGTGCACGGCTTCCATCTCGATGGCTTTGCGCAGGAGAAGGTCAACCTTCCCTCGCGTCTGTTAGTACCGGCCCCTCCCGGCGTCGACGCGATCGGCGCGGCGCTTGCGCCCGTTACCTTCGGCACCGTCGAGCACATGCTGTTCGACAATGCCAAGCTCGAGCCCGGCGAGACGATCCTCGTCCATGCCGGCGGCTCCGGCATCGGAACGGCGGCGATCCAGCTTGCCAAGAAGATCGGCTGCACCGTCATCACTACGGTCGGATCCGACGACAAGATCGAAAAGGCCAAGGCGCTCGGCGCCGATCACGTCATCAACTACCGCACCGAACGCTTCGAGGGCGTGGTGCGCAAGCTCACCAAGAAGAAGGGTGTCGACGTCGTCTTCGAACATGTCGGCAAGGATACCTGGGCCGGCTCGATGCTCTGCATGAAGCGCGGCGGGCGGCTCGTCACCTGCGGGTCGACCTCAGGTGTTTCCACCGAGATGAACCTGATGATGCTGTTTCAGCAGCAATTGAAGCTCTTCGGCTCCTTCGGCTGCCGCATGGAGAACATGGCGGATGCGATGCAGAAAATGGGCCGTGGACTCGTCCGTCCCGTCATCGACACCGAGGTCAGCTTCAGCGATATCGACCGGGCATTGGAACGGATGGAATCGCGCCAGATCTTCGGCAAGATCATCCTGAAGATGGATTGACCGCGTGAAGCTCTTCATCACCCGAATCGTTCTGGCGCTGAGGAATTTCCAGCAATGGCTGGTGGCCCAGGTAATGTTCGGTTTCCTGAATGTGCTGAAGCTGTTTCCGGCCGATGGCGCGATCCGCTTCGCCGACAGGCTGATGCGCCGCCTCGGCCGGCGGACCCGCCGCCACAGGCTGATGCTGACCAATCTGCGCAACGCCTTCCCCGAGAAGAGCGAGGCTGAGATCGAGGAGATCGCACTCGGCAGCTGGGGCAATATGGGTCGGCTGGCCGCCGAATATGTCTTCCTCGACCAGTTGTTCGATTTCGATCCCGAAAAGTTGGAGCCGGGCAGGGTGGAGGTGTCGGGCATCCCTGTCTTTCTCGACCTGCGTGACAATCCGCGGCCCTTCATCGTTTTCACCGGCCATACCGCCAACTTCGAACTGTTGCCGGTGGCGGGCGCTGCCTTCGGGCTTCATGTGACCGTGCTCTTCCGGCCGCCGAACAATCCTTATGTCGCTAAGAAGGTGTTCGACTTCAGGAGCGCGCGCATGGGCAAGCTGGTGCCCTCGCATGCCGGCTCCTCCTTCGCGCTCGCCCGGCAGCTGGAAGCAGGCCAGGGCGTGGGCGTGCTCGTCGACCAGAAATTCCGCAAGGGGCTGAAGGGCACCTTCTTCGGACGCGAGGTCAAGACCAATCCGCTGCTGCCGAAGCTGGTGCGCCAGTTCGATTGCGAGGTCTATCCGGCGCGCTGCATCCGGCTGCCCGGAAATCGCTACCGGCTGGAAATCGAGCCGCGGCTGGATATGCCGCGCGACGCCAAGGGCAATCTCGACCTGCCGGCGGCCGCCCAGCTGCTCAACGACAAGGTGGAAAGCTGGGTGCGGGAATATCCGGAACAGTGGCTCTGGTATCACGATCGCTGGCAAATCAAGCAGACGCTCGCGCCTTAGAAAGGGAGTCGCGTCGGGGCTGGAATCTGGAATCTGTTCCAAATGAAAAAGGTCCACCCTCATTTATCAGCGGTGAAAAGCGGCAGGTCCTGTCGGATTGAAACCGGGAACACTTCATGTTACCCGTCACCACTAAGGCGCGAATAATGTCTACTGCAGGGCGCATTTTAGAGGTGTAGCCAGGTCAGGTTTCGGACTCGTCTCTTGGGACAATGGGAGTTGGAGGCGTCTTGTTGGAGCTTTTTCGAGCTTTTTCCTTGCGTTGTACGCAAATCGAGGACGCCATACGCCTCGGCGACGATCAGCGCGTCACGGCGCTCGACCGCCATGTCGAGCCACTGGTCGAGGCCATCCTCGCCCACCGGGCGGTCAATCTGCTCGAAGTCTACATGCAACTGCAGTTTGTGACGCATCTGATCGGCCAGGACGCCGACGACAGCGCCAGCGTCACCGACCACACGACGGTGCTTTCCTTCCTGCTCGACCGTTATTTCGGGACACATGGGCCGGACTGGCGCGTGCCTTCGCCGCAGGATGCGCGCATCGAGCCGCCGGCGGCCTATGTCCCGGATACCGATAACGGCCAGTTCCTCAACGCGGTGATCCTTGACAGCATGCCGGATCGGGTGGCGGTGCTGACAAGGGATTATCGCTACCTCTATTCCAATCCCGCCAACAGCGCCCATCTCGACAGAAAGCCGATGGAACTGATCGGCCGTCATCTTTCCGAATTCATCGGCGAGGAGCGGTTTGCCGAATGCGCCAAGCACAAGCTCGACACCTGTTTTGCCGGCGGCCAGATCGACTACACCTATGAGCGCTCGGCCGGCAACGCCGGATCGCGGCAGGTGCGCTGTCGCATGTCACCGCTGCGCGACGCCGGCGGCACGGTGATCGGCGCGCTGATCGTCATGGGAGATATCGATCGGCAGCCGCAGGCTGGCTGATCCGATGCCTGCCTGCGGCTGCCTGATCATCGACTTTGCCCTCAGGCGGTCGCCCAGACGGCCAGTTCGTAACCGTCGCGGTCGAGGAAGTGGAAGCGGCGACCGCCGGGAAAATCGGTAATCGGCCGGCAGATCGTGCCGCCGGCCCTTTCGACCGAGGTCAGCACCTCTTCCAGATCCTTGGCATAGACGACGACAAGCGGGCCGCCCGGCCGCACGGGGCCGAAATCGGTGAAACCGCCCTTCAGCCGGCCATCGTCGAATTCGCAATAGTTCGGGCCGTAATCGGTGAAACGCCAGCCGAAGGCCGAGCCGTAAAAGGCTTTGGCGGCGGCGATGTCGGCGACGTTGAATTCGACATAATCGATGCGGCGATCGTGGTTTTCTGATTTATCGGCCATCTATCTCTCCATCAGGGCTTTCAGCATGGCGAGATCCTTCTCGACATGGGCGGCATCGGCGGCAAACTGCGCATCGGTCATGCCGGGTAGGCGCAACAGCGTGAACATGACCTCGCAGCCATCGCCGTTCGGCACGATGCGCAGCGCATTATAGACCCTGAGACCGGATTCGATCGTCACCGTATGGTCGATCACGCCGAATTCATTGGTCGGCACGAAGCTCACCTTGACGCTGCCAAGAGCGCCGTGGGCGATCCAATCGGCACCGTGAGGCTCGAGGCCGGTTGCGAGGCCGGAGGCCCAGAGCGGCATATTCTCCGGCTTGCCGGCGAAATCATAGACGTCGCGCCAGTCGCGCTCGATCGACAGGTGGATGATTTTCGCGGACATTGTCGGCATGGCTTGCAGGTCCTTGGCATTTGGTTTCGTCAGAATAACAGACCGGCCGGCAGCGTCTTGAACAAAACGGTCAGCCCGGCCTTTCTCACTTGCTGAACTGGTCGAGTTGGCCGAGCTGGCCGAGAATGACGGCGGGCGTCAGTGTCGACAGTTCGCCGACCTCGCGCGTCATGTGGGGCTGGTCGGCAAAGCCCGCTTCGAGTGCAAGCCGGGCAAGCGGCATCACGTCCGACCTGCGGCAGAGGTCGAGGAAACGCTGAAACCGGCGGATGCGTTCCAACGTCTTGGCGCCATAGCCGAAATGGTGGTGGCAGCGGCGGCGCAGCTGCCTTTCGCTCATGCCAAGCCGATCGAGCAGACCGGACGCCGGGTGACCGCTATCGGCGGCGGCGAAGATCATGGCGGCGTCGCGGGCGGGTTCTTCCTCATCGCCGGCCGCCTTTTCGAGCAGGCGGCCAAACAGCGCCATGGCTGTCGAAGGATCGGGACAATCACCAAGCCGCGCCTCGAATTCCGCCGTATCCTTCCGGCCGATGTCGCCGAGCGGTACCGAACAGCCGACCAGCGCCGAGAGCGGTGTCTTCAGCCAGGGTGCCGCGGCCCCAGGCGCAAAACGTGCGCCGATGACGATCGTGCCGGGTCGGAGAACGGGAAAGGCCGCCGTCCTGTCGGGACCGGCGACGACCAGCCGGTCGTCGATCAAGAGGAGGTCGCAATAGCCGTCCGGCACGATCGCCACCATTGCCGGCGGTCCGTCATGCAGCGCATGCGACCAGAGCCGGCTGAAATGGCGTCTGAGCGGCGGCGGTGGCGCATACTCGCGGTAGCGGCCGGCGCGGGCCGCCAGCAGTGCCGTATCTTTCCGTCTTTCCGATGCCAATGCGATATCTCCCGAAACGCCGATGATACCATCAGATAGGGCGTTGAGGGCAG
Organism: Rhizobium binxianense; assembly: GCF_028994275.1. Taxonomy (NCBI): domain Bacteria; kingdom Pseudomonadati; phylum Pseudomonadota; class Alphaproteobacteria; order Hyphomicrobiales; family Rhizobiaceae; genus Rhizobium; species Rhizobium binxianense. Next base: position 2,175,246 of record NZ_CP118713.1, on the reverse strand, counting down.
GTCGCGCAAAAACCTGCTGTCCGCCGATCAGCTTGCCGCCGGCCAGTTGTCGGACAAGTCGGCGTTGCAAGCCTCATTTCATTGGCTTTTGCGAACCGATTAGACCCTTGGCAGACTTGCCGTTTGACCGAGACAGTGCCACAACACCGGTCCAAATGACACATCGGAGGTTTGTCGTGGAAAAGGCAGAAATCGGACTGATCGGCCTTGCGGTCATGGGCTCCAACCTGGCGCTCAACATCGCGGAAAAAGGCAATAAAATCGCGGTGTTCAACCGCACGCCGGAGAAAACCGACGAATTCTACGAGAGCGCCGGCGATCTGAAGAAGCAGATCATTCCCTGCAAGACCATCGAAGAATTCGTCGATGCGATCCGGCCGCCGCGCCCGATCATCATCATGATCAAGGCGGGCGATGCCGTCGACCAGCAGATGGAGGCGCTACGTCCGCATCTTTCCAAGGGCGACATCATGATCGATGCCGGCAACGCCAATTTCCGCGACACCGTCGCCCGCTTCGACCGCCTGAAGAATACCGATCTGACCTTCATCGGCATGGGTGTTTCCGGCGGCGAGGAAGGTGCACGTCACGGCCCGTCGATCATGGTCGGCGGCACCGAGGAATCCTGGAAGCGTGTCGAGAAGGTGCTGACCTCGATTGCCGCCCGCTACAATGACGAGCCCTGCGTCGCCTGGCTCGGCAATGACGGTGCCGGCCATTTCGTCAAGACCATTCATAACGGCATCGAATATGCCGATATGCAGATGATCGCCGAAATCTACGGCATCCTGCGTGACGGCCTCGGCAAGAGTGCCTCCGACATCTCCGGCATCTTCGGCGAGTGGAACAAGGGCCGGCTGAACTCCTACCTGATCGAGATCTCCGAGAAGGTGCTTGCCGCCAACGACCCCGTCTCCGGCGGTCCGATGGTCGATATGATCCTCGACAAAGCGGGCCAGAAGGGCACCGGCAAATGGTCGGCAATCGAGGCGCAGAATATGGGCATTCCGGCAACGGCGATCGAAGCCGCGGTCGCTGCCCGCAGCCTTTCCTCGATGAAGTCGCAGCGCGAAGCCGCCGAAAAGATCTTCGGCACCCAGGCTGTGTCCTTCCCGATCGCCTACGGTCCCGAGCTCAACAAGGATCTGGAGCTGGCGCTGTTCGCCGCCAAGATCGGCGCCTATGCGCAGGGCTTCGCGGTGATGGCGGAAGCCTCGCGCGAGTTCAACTGGTCGCTGCCGATGCCGACGATCGCCCGTATCTGGCGCGCCGGCTGCATCATCCGCTCGCAGTTCCTCGACGAGATCACCTCGGCCTTCACCAAGGCCCCCGATGCCGCGAACCTGATCGTCACGCCGGCCTTCTCGGAAATGGTCAAGGAATCGATCCCGGCGCTTCGCCGCGTCGTCGCTGCCGCCATTTCGGCCGGCCTGCCGGTGCCGGCACTGACCTCGGCGCTGACCTATTTCGACGCCTATCGCCAGGGCAGGGGAACGGCAAACCTCATCCAGGCCCAGCGCGACTTCTTCGGCGCCCACGGCTTCGACCGCCTGGATGGCAAGGATTTCCACCACGGCCCCTGGGGCAGCGGCGCGTCAACCTTCTGAGGTTCGCCGAGAAGAGATCAAGGAAGAGCCCGGCCGTCGTACCGGGCTTTTTCATGCGGCCAATAGCTGATTAATGCGTGCGCTGATCTGCGTTTAGCCACAACAAGAGAGCCTGCGTCACGGCTTCGGGCTGCTCTATCGGCGATAGATGTCCGCAGTCGGGTATGACCGTCAGCCGCGAGGCTGGAATGCTGTCCGCAATCTCCTCAGAGAGCGCCGGGGGCGTAATCCTGTCCGCCTCGCCGACGAGAATTGCCGTCGGACACGAGATGCTGACAAGGTGGGGCGTGCATCCGGCCGATCGAGCGTGGCGATCAAATGGCGCACCGCCACGTCTCGCCCTACATCCTCCAGAGCCATCTGCCGATAGAAGCCCAGAAGATTTCGATCGTCGATTCGAGCTGGGTCGACCAACTGGCGAAATCGCTGCTCGATCCATGTGTCGGAGTCATCTGCCGACAGTCTGGCAATCCGCTCAGCCCGGCCGGCAGCTTGCGATGCGTCGTCGGGCCTGGCGCTGGTGCTGATAAGGGCCAGTTTCTCGACGCGGTCGCCGGCTCTGCGCATGATATCGAGGGCGACATAGCCTCCCATGGAAAATCCAACCAGGCAGAAGCGGGGCGGGGATGCCGTCAGAATATTGTCGGCGATCTCTCCGATTGAGCTTCCCGTTCTGTGGTCGGCAATCATGACCGGCCGATGTTTCCAGATCGCCGGAATCTGCGATAGGAAAAGTCGCGCCGAGCAATTGATGCCGGGAATGAATAAAACAGGCGCGCCAGCTGCCACGAATCCCTCCATTCTCAGTCACGTGCTCGCGGAGGAGATAGTATCCGCCAGTGCCACCGTGTGTCGTGACAAAAATGCTATCGGTCACGACACCTGAACGACGGCCGGCAATCCGCTGGTGTGGCGCTCCCGCGCAAGCCTGATCGGATAGTTTGCAAGACGTCCAAACGCGGAGATCAAGGTGAAGAGTATTCGGATAGCCGCCGCGCAGACGCCGGAATTTCGGGAGAATGTCCGGACAGCGTTGGATTATGCCGTCAAGGTCGCAGCGCTTGCTGAGGCTGATGGTGCGGCCCTGCTGGTCTTTCCCGAAGGTTTTTTGCAGGGCTATCTGACCGATGAACGATCGGCGCGGCGGATCGCCCTCGATCTCGCGTCGCCCGAGTTCGCCGCGATCCTGGATCGGCTGCCGAAGTCGGGACTGGTGCTGGTCTTGGGGCTCATTGAGGTCGATGACGGGCGATTGTTCAACACCGCTGTTGTCATCGAGCGCGGCGTTCTCGTTGGCCGCTACCGGAAAGCCCACCTGCTGCGCGGCGAACGGGCTTTCGAGGCGGGAAAGGAAAGCCCGCTCTTTGCGATCGGAGATCTGCGCTTCGGGATAAACATCTGCTACGACACGAACTTTCCTGAAGCAGCCGGAACGATCGCCGCGTCCGGCGCATCCCTGATTCTATGCCTCGCCAACAACATGATGCCAAGGGACAAGGCGGAAATATTCAGGGAGCGGCACAACGCGGTTCGCGGCGAACGATGCCGCGAAACGGGCCTGTGGCTGATATCGTCCGACGTGACAGGCGAGCGCGACGGGCGCATCGCCTGGGGGCCGACGGCGGTGCTGAATCCGGAAGGGCAGGTCGTGGCGCAGCTGCCTCTGGAGGAGCCCGGCTTGCTGGTCTTCGACTTTCCTTGCATAGAACCTGTGAGCTATCGCGATTGAGGATTGATAGAGATGCTTATCCGAGACGAAACGCCGGAGGATATCGACGCGATCCATGATCTGACCTGGACCGCCTTCAAGCCGATGCCTTACAGCGACGGGACGGAAGCGGAGATTGTCCGAAGACTTCGCCAAAACGGCGATCTAACGATATCGCTGGTCGCTGCGCAGGACGGCGAGATGCTGGGGCATGTCGCGTTTTCACCTGTTACGATCGACGGCGCGCATGATGGCTGGTTCGGGCTGGGGCCGATATCGGTGAAGCCGGAGAGACAGCGGCAGGGGATCGGCAAGGCGCTGATTGCCAGGGGTCTCGAACTGCTGAACGAAAAGGATGCCAGCGGATGTGCCCTGATCGGCAATCCCGACATCTATAGCCGTGCCGGTTTCAGCAGTGACGGGCAACTGAAGTACCTCGACCTCGATACGCGGCTCGTGCAGCGGATTGTTTTTTGCGGATCCCCGCCAAGCGGGACGTTGCAATTCGCCCCGGCATTTGAAAGCTAGGATATTCCCTTCAAGGGTCGAAACTCCAAACCCAAGCTGACAGAGAAGGCGACGGCATGTCCGAAACGGGCGCGATGACCATTCGAACCGAGCGTCTCAGGCTTCGCATGCCCGAGATCGACGATTTCGCCGCCTATGCGCAGCTGATGGCGTCGCCGCGATCGGTCGGAATGGGCGGGCCGTTTGATCTGCGCGCGGCGTGGGGGATGTTCTGTCATGACGTCGCTCTCTGGCAGCTTTTCGGCCACGGGGCACTGACGATCGAGCTCGGCGAAACCGGCGAATGCGTCGGTCAGGTGGGGATCAATCATGGACCGCTTTTTCCTGAGAAGGAGCTCGGTTGGTTCGTCTATGAGGAATATGAGGGCAAGGGTTATGCCACCGAAGCAGCCTTGGCGTTGCGCGACTGGGCCTTTGCGACGCTGAAGCTACCATCACTCGTCAGCTATATCGCTCCCGGCAATGCTGCTTCCGTTGCCGTTGCGGAACGGCTGGGTGCGCGCCTTGATCTCACCGCGGCCCGAAGTGATCCCAAGGATCTCGTCTACCGTCACCTGCCTTTCTGAAAAGAGAACATGGGTCGGTGGCGCCGTGCGATTGGTTGCAGGCGTCTCAGTTCTTACATGTCAATCGGCCAGACAACGGGCTTCGCAAGAGATGGTGATATCGGATGACGGGCGCGACGCGGGAACACTGGGACGATGTCTACCGTACGAAAGCTGCCGATAGCGTCAGTTGGTATCAGCCGACGCCAGGGCCTTCCTTGCGAGCGCTTGACGAGCTGCACCTGCCGGCCACGACCTCGCTGATCGACGTGGGCGGCGGCGCATCGAACCTTGTCGACCGGCTTGTCGAGCGCGGGTGGTCTGATCTCACCGTTCTCGACATCGCCGCGCCGGCGCTCGAGGTCGCCAAGGCGCGGCTGCAGAATGATGCCGGCCGGGTTACTTGGGTGGTTGCCGACGTCACGGCATGGCAGCCCGATCGCCATTACGATGTGTGGCATGACCGTGCCGTCTTTCACTTTCTCACCGAGCCCGAGCAGCGGCTGGCTTATCGTCGTGCGCTCGAAATCGGCACGGCGCCGGGCAGTTTCGTGATCATCGCGACCTTCGCCCCGGATGGGCCGGAACGGTGCAGTGGCTTGCCGGTCCAGCGTTACGACGCGGCCGCCCTTGCGGCAGAATTCTCGCCCGCCTTCACGCTTCAGCGCGACTGGCGCGAGGACCACGCAACACCCGCTGGTGGCCGGCAATCCTTCCAGTGGTGCGTCTTTAGGAGGCGCTAAACGCGCCGCCCCCTCAGCCGGCTCGGCCGGCGCGCGCCAGGCCGTGATCGACGAGCCCGTCGATGATGTCGCTGTAAGGAACGCCGCTTGCCGCCATCGCCTTGGAATACATGCTGATATCGGTAAAGCCGGGGATGGTGTTGATCTCGTTGACCAGGAACCGCATGTCATCCGTCAGGAAGAAGTCGACGCGGGCCATGCCGTCGCAGCCGACGGCCCGGAAGGCTCTGGCGGCCAGGTCGCGCATAGCCGTCTCGACCTCCTGCGGCAGTTCGGCCGGGACTTTCAGCGCCGCGCCCTTCTCGTCGATATATTTGGCATCGTAACTGTAGAAGCCGTGGCTTTCCGCAGGCACGATCTCGCCCGGCCGGGAGACGAAGAGTTCTCCAGCCGCATCTTCCAGCACGCTGAATTCGATCTCGCGGCCGCGCACGAATTCTTCGGCAAGCAGCGTGCGATCATGGCGGAAGGCCTCAGTAAGGGCGGGCGCGAATTCCTGGCTGGCATGGACCTTGGCGACGCCGACCGACGATCCTTGCCGCGCCGGCTTGATGAACAGCGGCAGGCCGAGCTCGGCTTCGAGGGCTGCCAGCGAAGGGGCGGCACCCTTGTGGACGGTCACCGCACGCGCCACCGGCAGGCCCGCGGCCCTCAGCAGGCGTTTGGCGATGTCCTTGTCGAGTGCTGCGGCCGAGCCGAGGATGCCGCAGCCGGCGAACGGAACGCGGGCCACCTCCGCCACGCCTTGCACTGAGCCGTCTTCGCCATGCGGGCCGTGCAGCACGGGAAACAGGATGTCGATCCTTACCAGCTCATGCGGTGCGCCATGGGCAGGCATCGCCAGCATCCGGCCCTGTCCCCCCGGCACGAGGCAGATTTCCGTTCCTGACGAAGGTGTCGCCAGCGCGCCGTCCTCAAAACTGCTCAGCAGCCATTGTCCCTCTTTGGTGATGAAGATGGGGACGGCGTCGTATTTCTCGGGCTTGAGCGCTCCCATGACATTGGTTGCCGAGAGCACGGAGACGTCGTGCTCGGCCGAGCGGCCGCCGAAGAGCACGGCAATGCGCAGCCTGTTTGGGGAAGGGGTCATGAAAGCCTCCGAAACGATCTGGTGTTGAAAAGGTCAGGCACCTACCGAAATGCCGCGACCCGCAAAGAAGCGGTCGAAGACGGCAAGCGGCAGGGTGACATCAGCCTGGCTCGCCGCGTCGTGGCCGGAGGGATTGTGGAAGCGGATCGCCTCCTCGCTGGCGGCCGTCACCAGCACCAGATGCCCGCCCTTTGACGGCGGTTCGCGCTCCGGCCACCGGATGGCCGAATGCACCGAGGCGATGAAGAAGCGGCGCTTCGACAAAAGCTCCGGAATGGCCGATGTCTCGACATTGGTCATCGTCTCCGCGCCGAGCCCGAAATGGTCGGCGACGAAGCGGACGAAGGGTGCATAGATCAGCCCCTTGATCGAAGCGTCGATCTCGTTGACGACATAACCGCCATAACGCGTGCAGGCGCGGGCAAGCTCGAAAGTCGGATGGATCTCGCCGCGGGCGGCAAGGATCATCTTCAGGCAGGCCATGCCGCAGACATTGACTGCCCAGCGCGCATATTCCTCGATCGTCGCGGCGCCCGATTGATGCCAGAGCGGGTCGCCGAACAAGGCCTGTGATCCTTCGGCCAGCACCGGCAGCGTCATCCCGGGTGTTTCCCATTGGCTGAAATAGGGCACGCCGCTCTGCTGCATTATCGATATCCCCCGTGACACATCTCATGGAATGGCCGGCAATCTTGGTTTTTTCGAGCCGATGTGTTCTTGCGAATCCCAAGGCAGGGTATGTTCCAGCCATTGCGCGAGCGGGTGCTCGGCGTGGCGGTAACGTTGATGCAAGAAGCAGCGTCGCGGCGTGTCCTTCGAGGCTCCGCCCTGCGGCTGCGGGCCTCAGGATGAGGGATGTTGAGGGGCCGCGCTCAAGGGTAGGGCGCTAATCCTACGTGTTTTCAATGGTGGCGTCGCTTCGCCAATTGCCATCCCGCTTATGTCCTTTCTCACCATCGCCTACCTCCCACTTTCCGGCCAGGTCGGCTGACTGATGCTCTGCAGCAGTTCCGGTTCGATGCCGTCGATGCGGGCGATGACAGCCTTGGCCATTTCGCGGCCGGCCTGGCGCACGTCTTCCTGGGCGGTGATGATCTCGGGGCGGATCCAGTTGAGGATCGGTACCGATTGCTTGGAGACCATGTCGAGGTCGCGGCCGAGCGCCTTGCCGGCGGCTTCGATGCCGGCATTGACGGCGATGGCTGCGCTGCCGGCGGAACAGACGATGCCGTCAGGCGCGTTGGCCGAGCGCATCATCACCTCGACGACGTCGCGGATGTCGGCGAGCGGGGCGTCGGTGTTGATGCGTAGCGGCACTTCCTCGGCGCCGTAATCGTGCAGTCCGGTCTGGAAGCCGATGCGGATATGGGCGTAGTAGGTGAGCTTGCTCGGCGGCTGCAGCAGGGCGATGCGGCGCCGGTCGCGCTTGACGAGCTTTTCCACCGCCTGATGGGCGAAGGCCTCGTTGTCGAAATCGTGGAAAGGGTGCGTCAGACCCGCATCGGTGCGCCCATGCGTGGCAAAGGGCATGCCGCGCTCGCTCAAGAGCCGCACGCGCGGATCGTCCGGCTCGATGCGCGAGATGATGACGCCGTCGGCCGAGCCGGTATCGAGGATATAGCGCACCGGCAGCATCGGGTCCTTGCTGTGGGAATGCGGCGTGATGACGATATGATAGGGCGTGCCGGACAGGACCTCGGAGATGCCGAAGACCATCTGGCTCGAGAAGCCCATGATCTCCTCGTCAATGCTGAGGACGAGGGCGATGACATTGGTCTTGCCGGTGCGCAGGCGCACGCCCGCTCTGTTCGGCTGGTAGCCGAGCTGGCGGGCCACCATGCGCACCCGCTCCTTGGTTTCCGCCCCGATGTCGGGCGCATCTTTCAGTGCGCGCGACACCGTCGTGACACCAAGGCCGGTCATGAAGGCGATGGTCTTCAATGTCGGACGCTCGCGCGTCGCCGGCGCCGATGCCGTTTGCCCGAAATTTCCCTTGTTTTCCATTCCTGTAGGCCTGCCTCGCGCGAATTGGTTTCGCTTATAGAGGCTTTTTCAAGCGCCGTAAGCCCGCCGCCTGCCAAAATCGCGCCTCCCTAAGAAAGGCAAATCTGTAACGATACAGTAGAAATGTCGAGTGCTTTTTCTTGTGTGCATTGCGGCATTGTGCGCTTAGGTTGAATCGGCGATTCGTCCCCCGTTTTTCTGCACCTGCGAAAGGGGTAATATGGACGGTGACGCTAATGAATAAAAATTATCGAACTTATTCAATTGAATATGTCGGAAACGCACGTGCGAAAAGAGCTGATCGACTATCGGTGAAGAGGGTGTGGCGCTTCGATTGAAAACAGGCAGAAGCTGCAATTCCAGTCGATCCGGAAAAATTTGCCCGCGGGCAGTTGCGTGGAGAAATCGATTGATCTAAGTTTTTCCGGCAACGTTTCAGTGAGGGAGGAGAACTCATGAAAATCCGTATAATGGCGGCCATGCTTGCCGCTTCGGTCGCGCTTCCGTTCAGCGCCGCCAATGCCACCGATCTCGAAGTCACGCACTGGTGGACATCGGGTGGTGAATCCGCTGCCGTCGCCGAGCTGGCAAAGGCATTCGACGCCACCGGCAACCACTGGGTCGACGGCGCTATCGCCGGTTCCGGCGGTACGGCCCGTCCGATCATGATCAGCCGCATTACCGGCGGCGACCCGATGGGCGCCACCCAGTTCAACCATGGCCGCCAGGCCGAGGAACTCGTCCAGGCCGGCCTGATGCGCGACCTGACCGACGTGGCGACCGCCGAGCACTGGAAGGACATCGTTCGTCCGTCGAGCCTGCTCGATTCCTGCACGATCGACGGCAAGATCTACTGCGCTCCAGTCAATATCCACTCCTGGCAGTGGTTGTGGCTTTCGAACGCCGCCTTCAAGAAGGCCGGCGTCGAGGTTCCGAAGAACTGGGACGAGTTCGTCGCTGCCGCTCCGGCTCTCGAAAAGGCCGGCATCATTCCGCTCGCCGTCGGCGGTCAGCCGTGGCAGGCGACAGGCGCCTTCGACGTGCTGATGGTCGCGGTCGCCGGCAAGGATACCTTCAACAAGGTCTTCAAGGACAAGGATGCGGAAGTTGCCGCCGGTCCCGAGATCGCCAAGGTGTTCAAGGCGGCCGACGATGCTCGTAAAATGTCCAAGGGCAGCAACGTCCAGGATTGGAACCAAGCGACCAACCTTGTCATCACGGGCAAGGCCGGCGGACAGATCATGGGTGATTGGGCGCAGGGTGAGTTCGCGCTCGCCGGTCAGAAGGCTGGTACCGACTATACCTGCCTGCCGGGCCTCGGCGTGAACGAGATCATCTCGACTGGCGGCGACGCCTTCTACTTCCCGTTGCTGAAGGACGAAGAGAAGTCCAAGGCGCAGGCTGTGCTTGCCAAGACCCTGCTCGATCCCAAGACCCAGGTTGCTTTCAACCTGAAGAAGGGCTCACTGCCGGTTCGCGGCGACGTCGATCTCGCCGCCGCCAATGACTGCATGAAGAAGGGTCTAGACATCCTGGCCAAGGGCAACGTGATCCAAGGCACCGACCAGCTGCTTTCGGCCGACAGCCAGAAGCAGAAGGAAGATCTCTTCTCCGAATTCTTCGCCAATCCGTCGATGACGCCGGAAGACGCTCAGAAGCGTTTCGCCGGGATCATCGCTTCGGCTGACTGATCGGTAGATTCGCTGCCGGCCGGACGATTTTGGTCGTCCGGGCGGCAGCGAGGTCTCTCCGGTATCTTCAGCAGATTTCGGACGTGGGGACGACAGGCGGCGCCTGCCGTTTCGTCACAGGTCGCAGTTGCGATTTGAGGAGGAGTATTCATGACGGGTCAAGCGCGAGCAGGCCGGCCAAATAAGTTGCTGCGCAATCTGAATGCCAAGATTGCGTCCATCCCGATGATCCTGACGGCGCTGGTGATCTTTGTCGGCGGCACGTTTTGGACGATCTTTTATTCTTTCACCAATTCCAAGCTCCTTCCGCGGTTGAGCTTTGTCGGTTTCGATCAATACCAGCGCCTCTGGGCGGCACCCCGCTGGGTGACGGCGATCGAGAATCTGGCTGTCTACGGCATCCTCTCGCTGATCTTCAGCCTGGTCATCGGTTTCATGCTCGCCGCGCTGATGGACCAGAAGATCCGTTTCGAAAACACCTTCCGCACCATCTTTCTCTATCCCTTCGCGCTGTCCTTCATCGTGACAGGCCTCGTCTGGCAATGGGTTCTGAATCCCGATTTCGGCATTCAGGCAGTGGTGCGCTCGATCGGGTGGACGAGTTTCACCTTCAATCCGCTCTATACGCCTGAAATCGTCATCTACGGCATTCTGATCGCGGCGCTGTGGCAGGGAACGGGTCTCGTCATGTGCCTGATGCTTGCCGGCCTGCGTGGGATCGACGAGGACATCTGGAAAGCGGCACGCGTGGACGGCATTCCGATGTGGAGGACCTATCTCTTCATCGTCATCCCGATGATGCGGCCGGTCTTCATCACGACGATCGTCATCATCGCCTCCGGCATCGTCAAGGTCTACGACCTCGTGGTCGCGCAGACATCGGGCGGACCGGGCATCTCCTCGGAAGTGCCGGCGAAATATGTCTACGACTACATGTTCCAGGCGCAGAACCTGGGGCAGGGCTTTGCCGCCTCGACCATGATGCTCGTCACAGTCGCGATCATTGTCGTTCCGTGGGCCTATCTGGAATTCGGTGGAGGGCGCAAGCGTGGCTGATGTAGGAACTCTCAACACCACTGCCGCCGGCATCGACGCCGTCGCGCCTAAACTCGCCGAAGGCCCCAGCGGCCCCAGGCCGCGCCCGGCGGTGTCGGCGCGCAACATCATGCTCTACGGCACGCTTATCATCGCAGCGCTCTACTATCTGTTGCCGCTCTATGTGATGGTGGTGACTTCGCTGAAGGGCATGCCGGAAATCCGTCTCGGCAACATCTTTTCGCCGCCGATGGAGATCACCTTCGAACCGTGGGTGAAAGCCTGGGCGCAGGCCTGCACCGGGCTCAATTGCGATGGCCTGTCGCGCGGTTTCTGGAATTCGGTGCGCATCACCGTGCCGTCGGTCATCATCTCGATCGCGATTGCTTCGGTGAACGGTTATGCGCTGGCAAACTGGCGCTTCAAGGGATCCGAGCTTTTCTTCTCGATCCTGATCATCGGGGCGTTCATTCCCTATCAGGTGATGATCTATCCGATCGTCATCATCCTGCGCGAAATCGGCATCTACGGTACGCTGACCGGCCTCGTCATCGTCCATTCGATCTTCGGCATGCCGATCCTGACGCTGCTCTTCCGCAACTACTTCGTGTCGCTGCCGGAGGAACTGTTCAAGGCGGCGCGCGTCGACGGGGCGGGCTTCTGGCAGATCTTCCTGAGGATCATGCTGCCGATGTCGCTGCCGATCTTCGTTGTGGCGATGATCCTGCAGGTGACCGGCATCTGGAACGACTTCCTGTTCGGCGTGGTCTTCACCCGGCCGGATACCTATCCGATGACCGTGCAGCTCAACAACATCGTCAATTCCGTTCAGGGCGTGAAGGAATACAACGTCAACATGGCAGCAACGATCCTGACCGGCCTGGTGCCGTTGATCGTTTATTTCGTCTCCGGGCGGCTTTTCGTACGCGGCATCGCCGCCGGCGCAGTGAAGGGGTGATCACATGAACATGAATTCCAGTGTCTCCAATGCGAGCGTCTCCATCAAGGATCTGTCGCTGAACTTCGGCGCGGTCAGCGTGCTGAAGGATCTGAACCTCGACATCAACGACGGCGAATTCCTCGTGCTGCTCGGCTCGTCCGGCTGCGGCAAGTCGACCTTGCTGAATTGCATCGCCGGCCTGCTCGACGCCTCGGAAGGGCAGATCTTCATCAAGGGCAAGAACGTTACCTGGGAAGAGCCGAAGGACCGCGGCATCGGCATGGTGTTCCAGTCCTATGCGCTCTATCCGCAGATGACTGTTGAAAAGAACCTCTCCTTCGGCCTTCGCGTCGCCAAGGTGCCGCAGGCCGAGATCGACAAGCGCGTGGCGCGTGCGGCCGAGATCCTGCAGATCCAGCCGCTTCTGAAGCGCAAGCCGGCCGAGCTTTCCGGCGGCCAGCGCCAGCGTGTGGCGATCGGCCGGGCACTGGTGCGCGATGTTGATGTCTTCCTGTTCGATGAGCCGTTGTCCAACCTCGACGCCAAGCTTCGCTCGGAGCTGCGCGTCGAGATCAAGCGCCTGCACCAGTCGCTTGAGAATACGATGATCTACGTCACCCACGACCAGATCGAGGCACTGACGCTCGCCGACCGCATCGCCATCATGAAGAGCGGCATCATCCAGCAGCTCGACGACCCGACGACGATCTACAACCGGCCGCGCAATCTCTTCGTCGCCGGCTTCATCGGCTCGCCGTCGATGAATTTCCTGCACGGCGAATTGACGAAAGTGGGCGAGGGCATCGCGTTTACAGCCAACGGCGTCAATTTCTCGCTCGCCGGCTACGACGCCTCCGAGACGCTGCAGCCCGGCCGCAAGGTGGTGCTCGGCGTTCGCCCCGAGCATATCAAGGTCAACGAGAATACCGGCGGCGAAGAGCATGACGCCACCGTCGATATCGAGGAGCCGATGGGCGCGGACAATCTTCTGTGGCTGAAACATGCCGGTCATACGATGTCGGTACGTGTCAACGGCGCGCGCCGCTTCAATGTCGGCGCCAAGGTGAAGCTCAGCTTCGACATGACGGTCGCCTCGGTGTTCGATGCCGAGAGCGAGTTGCGTCTTTAGAGCGAGTTTGGCGAGAGCGCTAACCCACCCTCCGTCATCCGCGGACTTGACCCGAGGATCTATGCTCGCTGCTGGTGGAAGCGGTTTGGATCCTCGGGTCAAGCCCGAGGATGACGGAGAGTGGGGCGGGCGGAAGGAGCCCGTTCACGGAGCAGGCGCTTGGGGTTGGACATTCGGACGGCAACCAAACGCCGTCCTTTTCAGAATCATAATTCGGAAATGACAACGTGACGCAACAATCGACCCCCTCCAACATCGACCTTTCCGGTTCGTGGCAGCTTGCCTCCGTCGACGGCGAGATCCGCACCGCGATCGTTCTGCCAGGCGACGTGCACACCGCGCTCCACCGCGCAAAGCTGATCCCAGATCCCTATTTCGGCCGCAACGAGGAGAAGGTGCAGTGGGTTGCCGAGCGGGAATGGGCGGTGGAGCGCAGCTTCACGCTGCAGGAGGTCGAGGGCGACTGGTATCTCGATATCGACTATCTCGACACGGTCGCCAGCATCTACGTCAACGGCTTCCTGGCGCTCGAAGCCGACAACAGTTTCCGCCGCTACCGGCCCGACGTGTCGAGCATGCTGAAACCAGGCGACAACTCGATCCGCATCGTCTTTGCCTCCAATGTCGCCGTCGGCGCCGCGCGGCAGAAGCAGCAGCCCTTCTACATTCCCTACAGCACCGGCAATTCGCCGATCCCCGACGGCAACATGCTGCGCAAGCCGCAATGCCATTTCGGCTGGGACTGGAACATCGCGATCGCGCCGTTCGGCCTTTACGGTACGATCGCGCTCAAGAAGCTCGAGACGGCTCGCATCGAACATGTCGTCACCCGCCAGACCCACAATAATGACGGCTCGGTCGACCTCATGGTGACGGCGAGCCTGTTTGCCAAGCATGCCGGCATCGCCCAGGTCTATTTCGATCTCGACGGCGAGCGCGTGCGTCTCGATGTCGGCGTCAAGGGCGAGACGGATGTCCACCATCTCTTCCATATCGACAATCCGCGTCTCTGGTGGCCCTCCGGCAGCGGCGAGCAGGCGCTCTACAGGCTTTCCGTCGAAACGCCGACGGATGACGTGATCAAGCAGATCGGCCTGCGCTCCATCGAGCTGATCACCACGCCGGACGCGGCTGGCAGCCGTTTTGCCTTCAAGGTCAACGGCCGCGAGATCTTCTGCCGTGGCGCCAACTGGATCCCGGCCGACGCGCTCTATTCGCTGTCTTCGCCCGAAAAGACCGAGGACCTGCTGCAATCGGCCAAGGCCGCCAACATGAACATGATCCGCGTCTGGGGCGGCGGCTTCTATGAGCAGGATCATTTCTATGATCTCTGCGACCGGCTGGGCCTGATGGTCTGGCAGGACTTCATGTTCGCCTGCAACCTCTATCCCTCGACCGAGGACTTCCTCGAGAATGTGACGATCGAGGTCGATTACCAGGTGCGCCGGCTTTCCTCGCATCCCTCGATCGCGCTCTGGTGCGGCGACAACGAGTTGGTGGGGGCGCTGACCTGGTTCGAGGAATCGCGGAAGGACCGCGACCGCTATCTCGTTTCCTATGATCGCCTCAACCGCACCATCGAGCAGGCGGTGAAAAAGGCGCTGCCCGGAGCGCTCTGGTGGCCGTCTAGCCCGGCGTCCGGCTATCTCGATTTCGGCGACGCCTGGCATGCCGACGGCTCCGGCGACATGCATTACTGGTCGGTCTGGCACGAGAACAAGTCGTTCGACAATTACCGTTCGGTGCGCCCGCGCTTCTGCTCGGAGTTCGGCTTCCAGTCCTATACCTCGCTTCCCGTCATCAGGACCTATGCCGAGGAAAAGGACATGAACGTCGCTTCCCCGGTCATGGAGCTGCACCAGAAGAATGCCGGCGGCAATGAGCGCATCGCCGGCACGATGTTCCGCTATTTCCGCTTCCCCAAGGATTTCCCGAACTTCGTCTATCTCTCCCAGATCCAGCAGGGGCTGGCGATCAAGACCGCTGTGGAATACTGGCGGTCGCTCAAACCCCATTGCATGGGCACGATCTACTGGCAGCTCAATGACACCTGGCCGGTCGCCTCCTGGTCGAGCCTCGACTACGGCGGCCGCTGGAAGGCGATGCACTACCTCGTCAAGCGCTTCTTCCAGCCGGTGGCGGTCGCCGCCATTCCTTCCGACGACGGCAAGACGATCCGCTTCTCGTTTGTCAACGACACGTTGGCCGATGTCAGCGCCGATCTTTCGATCTCGATCCTGACGATGAAGGGCGAGCGGAAGCACTTGAAAGACGTGCAGGCCGTATGTTCGCCGGATGCGGCGGTCACGGCTGCGACGATCGATGTCTCCGAAATTGCCGAGGGTACGCTGCTGGCCTGGCAGTTCACCGCGTCGAACGGCATGGGCGGCGAGGGGCACTATGTCAGCGGCACCTATAAGGCGCTGGAGCTGGAGCCCTCGGGTCTGACCGTTACCCACGAATATGTCGAGGCGAGCGGCGCCGTCGACATCAACGTCACCGCCGGGGGACTTGCGCTCTTCGTGATGATCGAGAGCGAGACGGACGGCAAATATTCCGACAACGCCTTCGACCTTGCATCAGGCGAGAGCCGCCGCATCACCTTCACCCCGGCACAACAGCTCGAACGAGGCAGATTGCCGGAATTCCGCTTCTACGACCTGCATTCCTGCCAATCGGCGGATTGATCCTTCCAAGAATGGGCACGAGGCCCAAGGAGACCATGATGACGAAACTCAGCTACCAGCTCTACAGCGCCCGCAACTTCCAGCCCTATTCTGTGATTTTCGAAAAGCTCGGAAAAGCTGGTTATGCCGAAGTCGAGGGCTTCGGCGGCATCTATGCCGATCTCGACGATGCCGGCCTGAACAGCCTTCGCGCCGAGCTCGACAAGAATGGCCTGGTGATGGCGAGTGGCCATTTCAGCCCCGATTTCCTGGAGAAGGAAGTGCAGAAGTCGCTCAACATCGCGGAGATTCTCGGCATGGATTCGATCTATGCGCCCCATCTGGCCGCCGACCAGCGCCCTACGGACGGAGCCGGTTGGCTCGCCTTCGGCAAGCGTCTGCAGAAGATCGCCAAGCCCTACAAGGATGCCGGCTACGAATTCGGCTGGCACAATCACGATTTCGAATTCGTCAAGCTGGCTGACGGCTCGCTGCCGATCGAGCGCATCTTCGAAGGCGCCCCCGACATTTCCTGGGAAGCCGACATCGCCTGGGTCATCCGTGGCGGCGCCGATCCCTTCGCCTGGGTCGAGAAGCTCGGACCGCGCATCACCGCCGTGCACGTCAAGGACATCGCGCCGGCCGGCGAAGCGACGGATGAGGACGGCTGGGCCGATGTCGGCCACGGCAAGGTCGAGTGGACCAAGCTGATTGCGGCGCTGCGCGCCACCAAGGCGAAGCACTTCGTCGTCGAACACGACAATCCCAAAGATATCGACCGCAACATCAGCCGCTCGATTGCATCCTTCCAGACTTATTGAGGCACATCATGACCAGGGAACTTGGCGTCGGCATCATCGGATGCGGCAACATCTCCACCACCTACTTCTCGCTCGCACCGCTCTTCAAGGGGCTGAAGGTGCTGGCCTGCGCGGATATCAACGTGCAGGCAGCCGAGGCCCGCGCCAAGGAATATGGCGTCAAGGCACAGACGATCGAGGCGCTTCTCGCCAATGACGAGCTCGACGTCGTCGTCAACCTGACGATCCCGGACGCGCATTTTCCGGTGTCGAAGGCGATCCTCGAGGCCGGCAAACATGTCTATTCGGAAAAACCGCTGGTGCTTTCGCTGGAGCAGGGCGAGGAGCTTCGCCGCATCGCCAAGGCGAAGAGCCTTGCCGTCGGCTGCGCGCCCGACACTTTCCTCGGCGGAGCCCATCAGCTCGCCCGCAAGTTCATCGACGACGGCGGCATTGGCCGGGTGACCTCGGGCGCCTGCTACGTCATGAGCCCCGGCATGGAGATGTGGCATCCGAACCCGGATTTCTTCTTCCTGCCGGGCGGCGGCCCGATCCTCGATCTCGGCCCCTATTACGTCGCCAACCTGATCAATCTGATCGGCCCGGTGAAGCGCGTCGGCGCCATCACCTCGATGGCATCGCCGACCCGCACCATCACCAGCCAACCGCGTCACGGCGAAGTCATCCCGGTCAAGACACCGACGACGATCCAGGCGCTGCTTGAATTCGTCAACGGCGCCACGGTGACGCTGGCGGCGAGCTGGGACGTGTGGTCGCATCGCCATGCCAATATGGAGCTCTACGGCACCGACGGCTCGCTCTATGTGCCGGATCCGAACTTCTTCGGCGGCACCGTCGAGGCAAGCGGCCGCGACAAGGACATCAAGCCGCTCGAGGCCTGGGACCATCCGTTCGGCAAGATTAACCAGGAAAGCCCGAACGGATCGCGCGCCAACTACCGCACCGCCGGCCTTGCCGACATGGCGATGGCGCTGATCGAAGGCCGCGACGCGCGCTGCTCGCTCGACCGCACGCTGCACGGCGTCGACGTCATGACCTCGATCCTGAAGTCGGGCGAGGAGGGCCGTTTCATCGAGCTGACGACGACCTGCACGCAGCCGGCGGCGCTGGGTATCGAAGAGGCGCAGGCGCTGTTGAAGTGATAGGGTACGCCTGGGGTCTGCGGATCGCCAGGTACGCCCTCCGAACGTCATCCTCGGCCTTGTGCCGAGGATCTGCAAACCAGGCGGCGAATGCTCGGTATCGATTGATCGCAGGCACTCTTGAAGTCGTCAAGAACTCGCGCGTTCGCTTGCCGTTTCAGCGCGCTTGTTCCAATAGCTCTGTCATGCCTGGGCTTGGTCCGAGGATCCGCAAGCAGCGTGGCAGATGCTCGGCACAAGGCCGAGCATGACGATCATAGAGATACTTTGAAGGAGTTATTCAGATGAGCTGGCAACCGGCCGCAGACCGTTATTCGAAAATGAAATATAATCGCACGGGTCGTTCCGGCCTGAAGCTGCCGGCCGTCTCCCTCGGCCTCTGGCACAATTTCGGCGGTGACACGCCGCACGACCGCAAGATCGACATGTGCCGCACGGCCTTCGACCTTGGCATCACCCATTTCGATCTCGCCAACATTACGGCCCGCCGCCCGGCAGCGCCGAGACCGCCTTCGGCGAGATTCTACGCACCGAATTTTCAGGGCTCCGCGACGAGCTGATCATCTCTTCGAAAGCCGGCTACGACATGTGGCCGGGACCCTATGGCGAATGGGGCAGTCGCAAATATCTGATCGCCTCCTGCGACCAGAGCCTGAAGCGCATGGGCCTCGACTATGTCGACATCTTTTATTCGCATCGTTTCGATCCGGAAACGCCGCTGGAAGAGACCTGCGGCGCGCTTGACCATATCGTCCGCTCCGGCCGGGCGCTCTATGTCGGCATCTCCTCGTACAATTCGCAGCGCTCGCGTGAAGCCGCAAAGATCCTCAAGGACTTGGGCACGCCGTGCCTGATCCACCAGCCGAGCTATTCCATGCTCAACCGCTGGGTCGAGGATGACAAGCTGCTCGATACGCTTGATGAGATCGGCATGGGCTCGATCGTATTCTCGCCACTTGCCCAGGGCATGCTGTCGACGAAATATCTCGGCGGCATTCCCGAAGACAGCCGCGCGGCGCAGAACCACTTCCTCAAGCGCGATTTCATCCGCCCTTCGATCATCGACAATATCCGCAAGCTCAACGGGATCGCCGAAAAGCGCGGCCAGACGCTGGCGCAGATGGCGATCGCCTGGGTGCTGCGCGGCGGCCGCGTGACCTCGGCGCTGATCGGCGCCAGCCGCTCGTCGCAGATTATCGATTGCGCCAAGGCGCTGGATAATCTTGAATTTTCGGCCGAGGAGCTTGCTGAGATCGACGTCTACGCCCGCGAGGCCGACATCAACCTCTGGGCCAAGTCGGCCGAACGCGCATAATCACATCCAGGCCCGGAGGAAAGCCTTCCGGGCTCTTTTCTGCTATGATCTGATGTACGTACAGCAAATCGCACCACCACTCGGAGGAGGCCGCTTCCATGATCCGCAATCCCATCCTGCCGGGGTTCAATCCCGATCCGTCGATATGCCGCGTCGGCGCGGATTATTACATCGCCACGTCGACCTTCGAATGGTATCCCGGCGTGCAGATCCATCATTCGCGCGACCTGGTGGACTGGACGCTGGTGCGCCGGCCGCTGGAGCGGAGATCGCAGCTCGATATGCGCGGCAATCCCGATAGCTGCGGCATCTGGGCGCCGTGCCTGTCCTATGCCGACGGGCAATTCTGGCTGGTCTATACCGACGTCAAGCGCTTCGACGGCAATTTCAAGGATGCGCATAATTACATCGTGACTTCACCTTCGATCGAGGGCGAATGGTCCGAGCCCGTCTATGTCAATTCCTCGGGCTTCGATCCTTCGCTGTTCCACGACGACGACGGCCGCAAGTGGTTCGTCAACATGCAGTGGAACCACCGCACCGAGAGCTTCGGCGGCTCGCCGAAATCGCCGGCCTTCGACGGCATCCTGCTGCAGGAATGGGACCCGGCAACGAAGGCGCTGAAAGGCCCGATCAAGAACATCTTCGCCGGCAGTCCGCTCGGCCTGGTCGAAGGGCCGCATCTCTTCAAGCGCGACGGCTGGTATTATCTGACCACCGCCGAGGGCGGCACCGGCTACGACCACGCCGTCACCATGGCGCGCTCTCGCAGCATCGAAGGCCCCTATGAGATGCATCCGAACATGCACCTCATCACCTCCAAGGATCATCCGGGCGCGATACTGCAGAGGGCAGGGCACGGCCAATATGTCGAGACACCAGATGGCCAGGCCTATCACACCCATCTTTGTGGCCGGCCGCTGCCGCCGAAACGGCGCTGCACGCTGGGACGCGAGACCTCCTTGCAGAAATGCGTCTGGCGCGGCGACGGCTGGCTTTATCTCGAAAATGGCACCAGCGTACCTGATGTCGACGTGCCGGGCCTTTTTGGCGCGGTGCCGGTGGAAAAGCCGATGCGCAGCGAATACAACTTCGACGGCGGCACACTGCCGGCGGATTTCCAGTGGCTGCGCACGCCGGAGCCTGCGCGCATCTTCAACCTGACGGATCGTCCCGGCCATTTGCGTCTGATTGCGCGTGAGAGCATCGGCTCCTGGTTCGAGCAGTCGCTGGTTGCCCGCCGACAGGAGCATCACAGTTTCCGCGCCGAGACCGTGGTCGAATTCGCGCCCGACACCTATCAGCAGGTTGCCGGGTTGACACATTATTACAACCGCCACAAATTCCACGCTGTTGCCGTGACGCTGCACGAAACACTCGGCCGCTGCGTCACCATCCTCTCCTGCAATGGCGACTATCCCAACGGACGCCTCAGCTTTCCCGCCGAAGGCGGGGTTCCGATTGCCAGCGAGGGCCGTGTCCAGCTCGCCATGGAAATCCGCGAGAACGACCTACAATTCTTCTGGCAGACCGAAGGCAAGGGCGCCTGGCAGCCGATCGGCCCGATCCTCGACGCCGGCGTGATTTCCGACGAAGGCGGACGCGGTGAACACGGCTCCTTCACCGGCGCTTTTGCGGGCGTGTTTGCTTTCGATACATCGGGTCGGGCGAAGACAGCTGATTTCGACTGGTTTGTTTATGACGAATTGTGAGGGGGCGCTTGACCATCCGATGCCCTCTCTCCAGCCTCATCCTGAGGTGCCCCGCAGGGGCCTCGAAGGGCGAGGGCGGCCACTCCATTGCAGGTGTCCAATCCGTGCCTCAACCCCAGGACACAAAAAGAAAGCCGGCGCAAGGCCGGCTAAAGACGAACGCGGCTGGACAGGGGATACTAGCCGGTTCCAAGCACTTCGTGACTGAACAATAACTTTCACTACATGCCGAGGCAGCAAAAAAAGGGGCGCAACGAGAACACCCGGAGACGGCTCCGCAAAGGGGTGGGCGGCGGGGCGGATGCCGGTGCTGGCCTCGGCTTTCTTATCGGGCATTAAGATCACCGGATGATGACATCCGAAACCGGCGGCGGTCTTTCTTTTCAGCGGGGGGCGGCTTTTCGCAAAGATCGAATGCCGGCTAACCCGCCCGCGTTAGCGGGCCCTTCCGCGTCAGCGCGCCGCCCTCGCCGTCAACGGTGTTAGCAAGGCGCGAATGCACTGTTCACGTTCCTAAGGATGTTAAAGCGTCATCAAGGCACTATATAGCGAGTGAAATACTTGGATAATTCTCAAGAGTACCGCATGGCCCCCATTATTTCCGTTCAGAACCTCACCAAGACCTACGCCAACGGGTTCGAGGCGCTGAAGGGCATCAATCTCGACGTCGAAAAAGGTGAGATCCTGGCGCTGCTTGGGCCGAACGGTGCGGGCAAGACGACGCTGATCTCGATCATCTGCGGCATCGCCAATCCGAGCGGCGGCCGGGTGTTGGTCGCGGGCCACGACGTCGTGAAGGATTTCCGCGCTACGCGGCGAATGATAGGGCTGGTGCCGCAGGAACTGACCACCGACCAGTTCGAGACGGTGTTCAATACCGTGAGTTTTTCGCGCGGCCTGCACGGCAAGAAAGCCAATCCTGCCCATATCGAGAAGGTGCTGCGCGCGCTCTCGCTCTGGGACAAGAAGGACAATATGCTGCGCCAGCTCTCCGGCGGGATGAAGCGGCGGGTGCTGATCGCCAAGGCGCTGTCGCATGAGCCGGATATCCTTTTCCTCGACGAACCCACAGCCGGCGTCGACGTGACGCTGCGCAAAGACATGTGGCATGTCGTCGAAGAGCTTCGCGCCTCCGGCGTCACCATCATCCTGACCACCCATTATATCGAAGAGGCCGAGGAAATCGCCGACCGCGTCGGCGTCATCAATGGCGGGCAATTGCTGCTTGTCGAGGACAAGGCGGCGCTGATGGCCAAGCTCGGCCGCAAGCAGCTCATTCTCGATCTTACTGAACCGCTGGGCCGCTTGCCGGATTGTTTTGCCGGCAACGGATTGACGCTCGAAGCAGACGGCAATCGGCTGACCTATGATTTCGACGCCGGCAACGAGCAGGAGAGCATCGCGGCACTGCTGACGCGGCTCGGCGAGAACAATATCCATTTCAAGGATCTGTCGACGCGGCAGAGTTCGCTCGAAGATATCTTCGTGGCGCTGGTGGGAGCGGGCAAATGAACGTCGAAGCGGTCAAATCGATCTATTTCTTCGAGATGGCGCGCACGCGCCGCACGCTGCTGCAGAGCGTCATCTCGCCCGTCATCTCGACCTCGCTCTATTTCATCGTCTTCGGCGCCGCAGTCGGCTCACGCATTCAGGAGGTGGAGGGCGTGTCCTACGGCGCTTTCATCACGCCCGGCCTGATCATGCTGACGCTGCTCGGCCAGTGCATCAGCAACGGCTCGTTCGGCATCTATTTCCCCAAATTCACCGGCACGATCTACGAGGTGCTTTCGGCGCCGGTGGCGATGACCGAAATCCTGCTCGGTTATGTCGGGGCGGCGGCGACCAAGGGGATGCTCATCGGCTTCATCATTCTCCTCACAGCCAATCTCTTCGTCGACGTCAGGATCGAGCATCCCTTCATGATGATCCTGTTCTTCCTGCTGACGGCGATCACCTTCAGCCTGTTCGGCTTCATGATCGGCATCTGGGCCGGCAATTTCGAACAGTTGAACCTCATTCCCATGCTGGTCGTGCCGCCGCTGACCTTTCTTGGCGGCAGCTTCTATTCCGTCAGCATGCTGCCGCCCTTCTGGCAGGCGGTCAGCCACCTCAACCCCGTGCTCTATCTCGTCAGTGGCTTCCGCTGGAGTTTTTACGGAATCGCCGACGTCAATCCGGCGATCAGCCTGGCGATGATTACTGGGTTCCTGGCGATCTGCCTGGGGACGCTCGGCTGGATCTTCAAGACCGGCTACCGACTGCGCAACTGATCCGGCAGAAATGCCGCAATTTCAACATGAAGGATTGCTCAGCAAGACGTCATCGGTCATGGGGCAATCTGATGATGGTCAGCAGCAATGTGCTTGGATGTGTCGCAATCGCTTCGATCTATTGTCTAATCCCGCAGCAAAGCCTGTCGCAGGAGACCGCCCATCCCATCAAGGTTACCTATGCCGTGGTGATGGAGGGGAAGGAGCCTTTCTCTGCCGAGGTGTCATGCCTTCCGGACGACGCATGCAGTCTCGCCAAGCATGACGATCTCGGCATTGATCTTGCAATTACAGTGTTTCCGGGCTCAGAGACGCATGGTGAATTGAGCATCTATTGCTCGCCCAATCCTTGTTCCTTCCAGAATTTGCGATCACGGATCGAGTTCTTCGGTCGGCGTGCTACTGTCGATATTTTGTCCGGTGAGGCTGACTCTGGTGTCACGACTCTGCTGGTTGTAAGGCGACGCCCGAGGATCGGTGAAGTCCTCATCTCGTACTGAGCGCATTGCCCCGTTTCCCGTCAGGCGCTGCTGACGAGAAGAGCGCCGGAGATGATCAGGAGGGTGCCGGCTGCGAGCTTCATTATGTCAAGCTCGGAGGCTTCGCCGCCGCCGCTGACCTTCCTTGGTGGCAGCTTCTATTCGGTCAGTATGCTGCCGCCCTTCTGGCAGGCGGTCAGCCACCTCAACCCGGTGCTCTATCTCGTCCGTGGCTTCCTGGAGTTTTTACGGGATCGCCGACGTCAACCCGGCGATCAGCCTGGCGATGATCACGGTGTTCCTGGTGATCTGCCTGGGAACGCTCGGCTGGAATCTTCAAGACCGGTTACCGGCTGCGGAACTGATCAATCGCCCGAACACGCGCCATCGGAAAACCCGAAGACACCATCGGTTTCTTCCGTTTTTCTTCCGCTCTGATCGGAAGCATCTGCTGTATCAGCCGAGAAGGAGATGGCAGATGACGGATATCAGGATCGAAGGCGCGAAGATCATTATTGTTGGCGGCAGTTCCGGAATGGGACTGGCGCTGGCGAGGCGTTTGCTCGGGGAAGGGGCGGCGGTGACGATCGCAGGACGCAGCGACGATAAGCTTACGGCGGCTCGCCGCGATCTCGGCGAGCATCCTGGATTGGCGACGGTTGCCGTCGATATATCGCGCGAGGAAGAGGTCGCGGCGCTCTTCCGCAATAGCGGGCCGGTCGATCACATCGTCAGCACGGCGGCCGATATCGAAGGCTCCTATCAGTTGCTGCCTTCGATCGAGCTAACGGCGGCACAACGGGTGGTCGAAAGCAAGTTCTACGGGCCGCTGCTGCTGGCGAAATATGGTGCCGTCCGTCTGCCGCCCTCAGGATCGATTACCTATACGTCAGGTGTCGCGGCCTACCGGCCGGCGGCGCGTGGATCGGTGGTCGCAGCCGTCAATGCGGCGCTGGAAGGCCTGGTCAGAGCGCTGGCGATCGAGCTGGCGCCGATCCGGATCAACGCGGTGTCGCCCGGATGGGTGGATACGCCGATCTGGAGCTTCGTCGCCGGCGACGCCAAGCAGGCGACGCTTGATGCGATGGCGCAGCGCCTGCCGGCCGGACGCGTTGGACGGCCCGATGATATTGCCGATGCGATCCGCTTCCTGATCGGCAACGGCTTCACGACAGGCACTATCCTGCATGTCGAAGGCGGGCATCGGCTGGTCTGAGCGGCGAGAGTTCTTGGCTTGCCGATTGCAGCAGGAGGGTAAGCGCCGGCGGCTGCACGCGCCTGCGCCGCCACATCATCACCAGCGAGGCTGCGGGTGGTTTGCCCGGCCATGGCAGTTCGACGACGTCGCCCCGCGTTGCGGCAGGGCCGACCGCAAGGCGCGGGACGAGGCCATAACCGGTGCCGGATGCAACGAGTCGGATGATCGTCGCGATGCTGTCGGCTTCCGTGACGATTGATGGTGCTGCAATCTGCGCTTCGGCAAAGGCAGTGTCGAACAGGTGACGGTAGACGCAGCCGGTTTCGGTGGCGACGAAGGTTACGGTGCTCAGTGCCGCGAGGCTTGCGGGTGGCCGGGCTTGCGAATCGCCGCCGGCAATCAGCACCAGCGGTTCGCTGCAGATTCGGCGCGTCAAGAAGCGTTCATCCTGCTGTCCGCGATCGAAGGTGAAGGCGACATCGATCGAGCCGTGCTGCAATTGCGTCAGCAATTCGTTGCTGTTACCGATCTTGATCTTGAGGCCGACTTCTGGGTTCTTCTTACGAAAGAGTGACAACCAGGGCGCCAGCCGCTCGGCGGCGATGGTCTCGAGCGTACCCAAGGTGACGGAATGTTCGGCATTGCCGGCTGCAGCACTGATGGCTGCCTTCGCCTCGTCGTTTAGCGCCAGTATCTCTTCGGCATAGGCCTTGAGGACCGCGCCTGCGGCTGTCGGGACGACGCCCTGTCGGGAGCGGAGGAAGAGTTCTGCGCCCAGTTCCTCTTCCAGCGCCTGTATCTGGTCGCTGAGGCTCGACTGAGCGAGATTGACCTCGGCAGCGGCGCGCGTGAGATTTTCGTGCCGGATCACCGCAAGGAATGTCTGCAATTGTCGTGGGTTCATGTCGGGCTCCGGTACGGCGCGCAGAGGCGCTGTGACGCAGGATATCAACAAAGCAGAACGCGCTGCAATGCAGGAGCATTTGGCGGCGAACTGCTCATCTTGTGCTGCTGCGTATTGCGCCAGTTTCCCGTCAGGCGCTGCTGACGAGCAGGGCGCCCGAGATGATGAGGAGGGTGCCGGCGACGAGCTTCATTGTGTCGAGCTCGGAGGCTTCGCCGAGAAAGACGGCGCCGATTGCCAGCGTCACCAGGACGTTGCAGCTCCAGATCGGGGCGAGTTTTGAGACCGGGACACCATAAATGAAAAGCGCAAAGCTGATGAGGCCGGTGCCGACGGCAAAGCAGGCGCCTGATGTGGCGGCAAAACCGAGACCTTCGGCGGTCCAGGGGGCAGGGCGCCAGATGAGTGCGGCGATCAGGCCGGCGAGCGCGCAGGCGGCGCCGAAGGCGATCAGATAGACGGCAGAACCGGTGGCGGCTACAGCGCTCTGCTTCTGAAAGATGGCGGTGATGCCCCAGAACAGGGCGGGCAGAATGCCGCCGATGACGATCGGCCAGAGTGAACTCATCGCGAAACTCCTGTCGCACCCATGGGTCAAGACCTCGCCGCGGGCAAAGGCCGGTCGAACATGCGGTGCCACCAGACTAGGAGTTTCTTTTTGCTCTTTGTGGTCTTGTTGTTCTTGCGCTCAAGCTGGCAGATCCGGTCTCCGCCGTAAAGCGGCGGGCCGCAATTAGTCGCGCATGCGGAGTTCGTCAGTCTGCATCTGCAGCGAGCCCAGGGTTTCCAGGAAGCTCATGCCGAGCAGGCTCTGGTCGAGCCGGCCGTCTTCGGAGACGCTGGCTGCGACATTGTTGCGGACGATCGGGCCGATCGCCACCTGGTCGAGTGTGACGGGTGCCGCGCGGCCGCGGCCGTTGGCGGTCATGACGGTCATGGAATAGGTGAGGCGGGAGAGGTCGATGCCGATCCGCTCGGCATCTTCGTGCGACAGCGCCACCATGCTGGCGCCGGTATCGACGAGCATCTCGATCGTCTGGCCATTGACCGCGACATCGGCTTCGAAATGGCCGTTCAGCAGCTTGTGCAGGATGATCTCCTGGCCGCCCTCGCTTGTCGTGACGACGACGGCGTGGCCGGGAACGAGGCCGGCGAGCAGCCGGTTGCCGACGCCGAGCGCTTCCTGGCGATAGAGATAGACAGTGGCGAGCGCCAGGATGAGGACCAGCCAGATTATCATCTGGCGCATTGTTTCGCCAACGCTGCGCCGGCTCGCCCAGATGCCGGCCGACAGCATCAGCGCGATCGGCAGGAGATAGACGACACGGCCGAAATCATCGCTCTGCAGGCCGAGGATGCGGCCGCTGTCATTGTTGACGATCAGCACGGCAAGGCCGATGCCGATGACGACGAGGAAGACGATGAGACGGATCATAAAGACCGCTCCGGCCCGGCGAGAGTTGTTTTCATGTGGTTTGACGCGGCGGCAACGCCTGCAAGCCTTGCCGGCAGCAGCGCCATGATCCGCCTTCGCTCGGTGTCGGAGTAACTCATCCAGCTGCCGATTTCCTGAAGAGTCCGGCCGCATCCGGCGCAAAATCCGGTGGCTGAAACCAGGGAGCAGACGTGAATGCAGGGTGTTTGCATGAGCGATATATCGGAGTTTCAAAGAGCCGTGGCAAGGGCGCAAAGGGTGGCGATTTCACAAATCTGCTGCGTCGCGCCCAGCGTGTCGCCGGTGTGGCCGGCAAGCTTGCGGCGGATGAAGGCAGTGAAGGCTAGCCCGGCGATGCCGGTGGCGAGCAGGCTTGAAACGAGTGGGCGCAGGCCGAAGGCGGGCCAGATCAGAAGCGCTGCGGTGAGGCCAGCTGAGGCGAGCGCAAACTGCATCGCCGCCTCGTCCGGCTGGCCGGTGGAGGCGGCCACGCCATCGGCCTTGGCCGGCGGCAGCCGCTGCCAGTGCCAGGCGATGGCGCCGCGGCTCAGCGCCGCGACGGCCGGGACGGCAAGGGCCGCAGCGAGCGGCGAGGAATGGCGGGCGATGGCGGCAAGCGCGGCTGCACGGATCGCGAAAGAGAGGATCAGCGCTATCGCGCCATAGGTGCCGATCCGGCTGTCCTTCATGATGACGAGGCTCTGCTCGCGGCTCTTGCCGCCACCGATGCCATCGGCCGTGTCTGCCAGGCCGTCCTCGTGCAGTGCGCCGGTGATAAGGACCTGGACGGAAAGCGCGATCAGGGCGGCCATCAGCGGATCGGCGCCGAGCCCCAAAAGCAGCAGGAGGGCGAGCGCGGGAACGACGCCGATGACGATGCCGGCAAAGGGAAATGCGCGCACCAGCCGGCCGAGCCTGCCGTCATAGCCTTTGAACAGCGATTGCGGCATCGGAATCCGGCTGAGAAAGGCGACGGCGCGGGCGGTGTCGACCGCATGGTCCTTGATCTTCATTCTGCTTCGTTCTGCCAGAGGTTTCGGCTTGTGGTCTCGGCTTATGGTCGCGGCGGCGCTTTTGGAGTTGTTCGCCTCGTCCGCCCGCTTTAAGAGAGTTGCCACCCGCAAGGAAGCTGATTTGCGTGGAAAAGACAAGAATACCGGATTCATAGGAAAACCGCACAGATGAGCGTTTCAGGCCTGCCGTTCGACGATTTCCGTACTCTGCTTCGTGACCTGCCGGGGCCGGATGCCCGGGCGCTGGTGGCCGCGCGCGAACGCGACGCGCAGCTGACCAAGCCGCCAGGCGCGCTCGGGCGGCTCGAGGAAATCGCCTTCTGGCTTGCCGCCTGGACGGGCCGCACACCTGCCGTCAACCGGCCGCTGGTGGCAATCTTTGCCGGCAATCACGGTGTCACCAGGCAGGGCATCACGCCCTTTCCGCCGGCGGTGACACAGCAGATGGTCGAGAACTTCGCCGCCGGGGGCGCTGCGATCAACCAGATCTGCGTCGCCTATGATCTCGGGCTAAAGGTCTTCGATCTGGCGCTCGATTATCCCACCGGCGACATCACCGAAGAGGCCGCACTTTCCGAGCGCGATTGCGCCGCCACCATGGCCTTCGGCATGGAGGCGATCGCCGGCGGCACCGATCTGCTCTGCATCGGCGAGATGGGCATCGGCAACACGACGATCGCCGCGGCGATCAACTATGCGCTCTACGGCGGTTCGGCACGCGACTGGGTGGGGCCCGGCACCGGTTCGGAAGGCGAGATGCTGGAGCGCAAGATCGCGGCGGTGGAAAAGGCGGTGGCGCTGCACAGCGATCATCTCGACGATCCGCTGGAGATCATGCGCCGGCTCGGCGGCCGCGAGATCGCGGCGATGGCGGGCGCCATTCTTGCCGCCCGCATGGAGCGCATTCCGGTGCTGATCGACGGTTATGTCGCAACCGCTGCGGCGGCGATCCTGAAAGCCGCCAATCCGTCCGCGCTCGATCATTGCCTGATCGGCCATGTCTCCGGCGAGCCCGGACATTTGCGCGCCATCGAAATGCTCGGCAAGACGCCGCTTCTGGCGCTCGGAATGCGGCTCGGCGAAGGCACCGGTGCGGCGCTGGCCGCCGGCATCGTCAAGGCGGCGGCGGCCTGCCATTCCGGCATGGCGACCTTCGCCCAGGCGGGTGTGACCAACAAACATTGAGGCCGCGGTCGGCACTGCCGATCCCGCGGTCGGCACTGCCGATCCGCCTGCGTTCGCTTGCGCCGCCGAGGGGGATTCGCTATTTGCGTATTCGCTCATCGAGGGGAGACGGCAAGACTTCCCGGGTCTGTGACGCAACGGCAAGAGGAGAGGGCGTCTTGACCAAGCCTGCGGTGACGAAAGAGACCGGATTTCGGCATTTCCTCGCCGCGGCCAGCTATTCCTGGGCGGGCTTCCTGCGGGTGCTGAAAGAGGCGGCCTTCCGTCAGGAACTCGGATTCTTCGTCGTTTCCATCGCCGCGCTGGCGCTCGTTGGCGCAAGTGTCGGCGAGATCGTCGTCGCGGTGCTTCTGTTTCTTGGGCTGTTTTCGATGGAGGCGATGAATACCGCCGTCGAAGAGGTGATCGACCGGATTTCGCCGGAGATTTCGATCGTCGGCAAACATGCCAAAGATCTCGGCTCCTTCGCGGTGACCTGCATGATCGCCGCCTGCTGCCTCTATCTCGGCTTCGTGCTCGGCAAGCACCTGTTTTTCGGCTGATTTAGGCAAAACTCTTGCGCTTGCGCGCGACGGCCTGAGCTTCTTCGACGGCCGGCAGGCTCTGCAGCACGCGTTTGGCGGGCAGGATGGCGATGACCTCGGTGCCTTCGCGCAGCTTCGATTTCAGCAGGAACTGCCCGTCATGCTTGGCAAGAATCGCCTGGACGATCGGCAGGCCGAGGCCGGTGCCCTGTTCGGCGCTCTTGATGGCGATCGAGCCCTGGCCGAAGGCCGACAGCACGACGGGTATCTCTTCTTCCGGAATGCCGGGGCCGTTGTCCTTGATCGAGATGTACTGTCCGCCGCCGGCCGTCCAGCCGACCTTGACGTGGATCTCGCCGCCCTGCGGCGTGAACTTGACGGCATTGGAGAGAAGGTTCAGCACCACCTGGCGCATCGACTTCTCGTCTGCCCAGATGGCCGGCAGTTGCCGCTCGAATTGATCCGAAATGGCGATGTTCTTGGCGCGGGCGCGCAGCTGGACCATGCCGATGCAATCTTCGGTGATATCGAGAAGAGAGATCGCCTCCTCGCTCAGTTCGTATTTGCCGGCCTCGATGCGGGAGAGATCGAGGATCTCGTTGATGAGATCGAGCAGATGCTGGCCGGAACGGTGGATATCGCCAGCATATTCCTTGTAGGTCGGATTGGCGAGCGGTCCCATGACTTCTGCCGTCATCACCTCGGAGAAGCCGAGGATGGCGTTGAGCGGGGTCCTGAGCTCGTGCGACATGGAGGCAAGGAAACGGGACTTGGCGAGGTTTGCCTCTTCGGCGCGGCGGCGCGCCTCATCCGACATCGATTTCGCCACTTCGAGCTCGGCGATCAGGTCGTCCTTCTCCGACTGGTAGGAGAGGATCCTGAGGTTCGACTTGAAGAGCCGGTCGCTGATATAGTTGAAGAAGACGAGGGTGGTGGTGAAAAGTCCCGTCAGGCTGATTTCGAGGAGGTCGCGCGACACGCCGCTCTTGGCGGCGAGCGCCAGGACCGCCGGCGAGAAGGCGGCGAGCACGGCGGGCGTCAGCATGAAGTTCGACATCGCCGTGACGGAGAGCGCGATCAGCAGCGTCGCACCCTTATAAAGAATGAAGCTCGACGGCTCGCAGGTGTCGCAGCCCTGCAGCGCGAAGATGGCCCAGCAGCAGCCGAGCAGGAATTGGCCGGCGAGCAGCAAGCGGCGCCACTTCCGGGCGCTCTCGGGGGTGATTTCCTGCCGGCGCGCGCGCCGCGCAAGCAGGATATTGCCGGTGTGACAGGTGAGCGTCAGCAGCGCCCAGAAGAGCAATTGCGTGTTTTGAGTGAAATAGACGCCAAGCGCGGTGATGATGACGACGAAGAGCGGCATGATCGTCGCGCCCTGCAGCATCGACGCCACATACATGTTGAGCACGTCACGGTCGAAGGAGGAATTGGACGCATGTCCGGACTGAAGACGTTCGCGCGTCTGCCGCACGGCCTTGGAAACGGCCTTGTTGCGGTGGCTGCGCGACCTGTCGACGATAATCTTGTCGGTCGATGTGCTGACGCCGGTACTCATGTGCACGTTGAAACTTCATCCCAGGGTGGATAAGAGCTTAACCGGCAATTCTTAAGAAGATGTTTGCCATCTTTGCCAAGGATTTGTTTTTTAAGGAGGCGAAAGCGTGACACGGAGCCTGCGCCTGATTCGCGACGGCGTCACCGCTTTTGCTCTGCTGGCGCTCTTGGCGCTGATTGCCGCCAAGCTCAACGATGCAGCAAGAATTGAACGTGCGGGTGCTTTTCATGCTGCCGACGGCGACAGTCTGACATTGGGAGGCGAACGGTTGCGGCTCGAAGGCATCGATGCACCGGAGCTCAACCAGAGCTGCGAACGGGCAGGCAAGGCCTGGGCCTGCGGGCGGGCGGCGCGCGAGGCGTTGCAGGGCTTCCTGGCATCGGGAACGCTTTGCCAGGGCAGCCGGCGCGACCGCTATGACAGGCTGCTTGTCATCTGCCGGAGCGAGGCGGGCGTCGACATCAACGCCGCCATGGTGCGCCGGGGCATGGCCATCTCCTATGGCGGGTATGGCAAGGAGGAGGCCGAGGCGAGGGCCGCGAAGGCGGGCCTCTGGGCCGGAGCTTTCGAGCGACCGCGTGATGTGCGCGATCACGCGCGCCGGAATTCCGCTTTCGACGGCGTCCTCAGGTTCATCCGGCAGATCGCCGGGTGGGAGTAAGTGCCATGACCGACGAAGCCACGCTGGAGACGCTACGGGGCCAGATCGCCTCCTGCCGCATCTGTCGTGACAGGCCAGCGAAAGGTCCTGAATATCGGCTGCCGCACGAGCCGCGGCCGGTGGTCGTGATCTCCTCAAGGGCACGCATCCTGATCGCCGGGCAAGCACCGGGGCTCCGTGTGCATGAGAGCGGCCTGCCGTTTGATGATGCCTCGGGTGACCGGCTGCGGTCCTGGCTCGGCGTTGACAGGGCAAGCTTCTACGACCGCGACCGATTCGCCATCGTGCCGATGGGCTTCTGCTTTCCCGGCTACGACGAGAACGGCGCGGATTTGCCGCCGCGCCGCGAATGCGCGCCGTTCTGGCGGCAAAGGGTGATTTCGGCGATGCCGCAGATCGAATTGGTGCTGGTCATCGGCCAGTATGCGCAGGCTTGGCATATGGCTGACCAAAGGCAGGACAATATGACCGAGACGGTCCGCGCATGGCGCGACGCCCTTCTGTCCGGCCGGTCACCGGCGGTGCTGCCGCTGCCGCATCCGAGCTGGCGCAACAGCGGCTGGCTGAAGCGTAATCCCTGGTTTGAGAACGAACTGCTCCCGGTCTTGCGAGTGCGGACGAAAATACTGCTTTCCTGAAACAAAATTCTTTTCGTTGCGCGGAATCGCGTTATACAAAGAAAAATAATTCGAAAGGACTGTTGTGCGCATGGACCGCCTCGACCGCAAAATACTGCGTCTGCTGCAAGAAGATTCGACCCTTGCAGTCGCCGATCTCGCAAAGAAAGTCGGGCTTTCGACGACGCCCTGCTGGCGGCGCATCCAGAAGATGGAGGAAGACGGCGTCATCAAGCGGCGAGTCGCCATCCTTGATCCGGAGAAGGTCAACACCAAAGTCACCGTCTTCGTGTCGATTCGCACGGCCACACATTCGATCGAATGGCTGCGACGCTTTTCCGAGGTCGTTGCTGAATTCCCCGAGGTGGTTGAATTCTACCGGATGAGCGGGGATGTCGACTACCTCCTGCGAGTCGTCGTCCCCGATATTGCCGCCTATGACGCTTTTTATAAGCGGATGATCGCCAAGATCGAGATTCGCGACGTCTCCTCAGCCTTTGCAATGGAGCAGATCAAGTATTCGACGCAGCTGCCGCTCGACTACATGATTCTGGAGAATGCCAAATCCAACGAGGACTGAGACCACCATGCGGCCTGCGGCCGCATGGTGCAATCGCGCGAGGCCGCATGGCGCAATCGCGCGAGGATTGTGCCGGCAGATGCAATCCGACCACATTTGAGCGCCGATCTAGCGAGTGTAGCGGCAGGCAGAATGTGGTTGCGACTGCAGAAAAGCCCTAGAAATAGCGAAAAAACGCTTGAATCGCGCCAAATTCTCAAAAATAAATAGCCTGGTAACAAATACGAGGCTATGTTGAGCAGAACCGGTGAGTGGTCTGTCATCATTTCGTCTCATTGGTATCGAATTCAGGACACCATGTTCTAAACTGCTGCCTTGTATGTGTTGATTAGCCGGCGGTAGAGTTTTTATGTACTTCACCATTATGTTCGACGGGGGTCGAGCGGTGGAGAATTTGACAAATGGGGCATAGGGTTTTGCGGCTTGCGATGGAAGATTTCCGTCGCGGAGCCGTTTGTTGTGTTTTTTCGTATAAATAGTTGAAATTGTTGTATAAAAATCACGCCTACGGGGAAAGTAGCGTCGGTAGCCCCATCTCACGTGTATCGAGAATTGCTTGATAAGGCGGTGTATGGGATGACGGTTTGGCGGTTCGATCGATCCGCACGCCGAGATGGCTGTTCAAACTGGGCCGGCTTCAAATCGACTACCCGATTGGAAGCCAGCCCCGATCGACAAAGGAATGGATTGGTAAATGAACATCAGAATGGTTTTGCTTGCATCAGCAGCAGCATTTGCTGCATCGACGCCGGTTCTTGCAGCTGACGCTATCGTTGCTGCTGAGCCGGAACCGGTTGAATATGTTCGCGTCTGCGACGCTTACGGCACCGGCTATTTCTACATCCCGGGCACCGAAACCTGCCTCAAGATCGAAGGCTACATCCGTTTCCAGGTCGACGTTGGTGATCAGCCCCTCAATGGCTCGGCCAGCAACGATTCGGATTGGGATGCCAAGACCCGCGGTCAGGTTCAGTTCACGGCCAAGAGCGACACCGAGTACGGTCCGCTGACCGGCGTCATCGTCATGCAGTTCAATGCTGACAATGCCACCGACCAGGATGCCATCCTCGACTCCGCTTATCTCGACGTCGCGGGCTTCCGCGCTGGTCTGTTCTACAGCTGGTGGGACGATGGTCTCTCGGGTGAAACCGACGACATCGGCTCCATCGTAACGCTGCATAACTCCCTCCGCTATCAGTACGAAAGCGGCACTTTCTACGCTGGTATCAGCGTCGACGAGCTGGAAGACGGCTTCTTCAAGTCGGATGAAGGCCCGAACAACGTCGGCGTCGCGTTCGGCCTCGGCGGCACTGCCGGCGCGTTCAGCTACCAGATCACCGGTGGCTATGACTTCGACAACGAAGAAGGCGCCGTCCGTGCAATGGGTACGGTTGACATCGGTCCGGGTACGCTTGGCCTCGCTGCCGTATACTCTTCCGGCCCGAACTCCTACTACTCCGCAGCCGAATGGGCTGTCGCTGCCGAATACGCAATCAAGGCAACCGACAAGCTCAAGATCACCCCTGGTGTTCAGTACTACGGTGACGTCTATACTGCTGGCGACGACTTCAGCGACAACGATGCCTGGAAGGTCGGTCTGACGGTTGATTACCAGATCGTCGACAACTTCTACGCCAAGGCTTCGGTTCAGTACCTCGATCCGGATGAAGGCGACGACTCCACTTCGGGCTACTTCCGCCTGCAGCGTTCGTTCTAATCCACTTAGTGGATGCCCCCGGTTTTCGGGCCGGGGGCACTTCAAATCAGTTTCTGATCCGAGTGACCTCCGATCAGCTACGGGGACGGGTCCGGTCTTCCCTGCCGGGCCGTCCTTGCAGCGTTTTTAGCACGCAGTCTTCAAGGCATCTTTCAGGATAGCCTTTTCAGGTGGGTAGAAGCGGCACGTTTGCGTGCACGTCGGCTTTTTGGCAACACCGTTTCTCGCTGAACTTCCTTTTTCAATTTTCAAGCGCGCTGGATCGATCGACAGCATCATCGTGCGGACGGCAGCTGTTGGCCGATTCTCCTGTTCGCCGTTTGCCGCAACAGGTCGCGAAAAGAAAATCCAATGCCGACAATGTGATTACAGCTTTTGGGGAGAGGGGATACAAGCCCTGCGGGGGGGCTGGCATTCATTCCTTTGCTCGGATAGCTTGTTCTTATGGACGATCTCAACGATTACTATTATTTCGCCGCTGTCGTCTCCAGCGGCGGTTTTGCTTCTGCAAGTCGCGATCTCAAGATACCGCGTTCGAAGCTGAGCAGGCGTGTCAGCCGGCTGGAAGACGGGCTTGGCGCAAGGCTGATAGAACGCTCGACTCGTCACTTCCGGGTGACGGAGATCGGTCAAGCTTTCTACGAAAGATGCCAGACCATCCTGCAGGAGGCCGATCGCGCCAAGTCAATCGTCAGCGAAGCTCAGTCCGACCCGCAAGGCGTGGTTCGGATGGCTTGTCCGCTCGGTCTCGTCGACATTTCGGTCGGCGGAATCCTGCCTGAATTCCTGGAGCGTTATCCGAAGATCAAGCTGCAGATCATCGGCTCCGACCGGCGTGCCGATCTGATCAACGAACGCATCGATCTTGAGGTGAGGGCGACCAACGAGCCGGAGACGCAGACGAGCCTGACGATGCGCAAGCTCGACCGTATCAGGCGTATCCTGGTCGCCAGTCCCTCGCTCGTCGAGCGTACCGGCGACCTGAATTGCGTGGACGAGCTCGCCGACCTGCCGACGCTGGCAATGACGTCATGGGTGTCGTTCCACACCTGGGAATTGATCGGCCCGAATGATGCCAAACAGGTGATTCGGCATCAGCCGCGGCTCACCTGCCGCAGCATGACCGCCATCCTCGACGCGGCCCGTGCCGGTCTCGGCTTCGGGCTTCTGCTCGAAAGTGCCTGCGAGGCGGACCTCCAGGCCGGGAATCTGGTGCGGGTGCTGCCGGAGTGGCAATCAGAGGAGAGCCAGTTCTATATCGTCTTCACGACCGCCAAGGGCATGCCGCCGGCGGTTCGGGTGCTGATCGATTTCCTGGTCGAAAAATCCAGACATCATTGACACGCAGCACCAGGCATCTCTATTCGAGCCGGTATTCTCCTTATCTCAACCGTGCCAATAGCTTTTCGCTGGTCAGTTCCCTGGCGGCATCTTTGCCGATCCAGCGGGCGGTTTTGTCGGGGCTTTCCGCCAGGGCCTTTGCGAGCGCCAGTGCCGGCGCATGGCAGGCGAGATTGCGCTTGCCGATGCTGCGCAGCGCCCAGTTGACCGCCTTGCGCACGAAGTTTCGCGGGTCGCCGGCATGGGCCTCGATCAGCGGCAACCAAGCGAGGATGGTCGCATCAGGTTCCTTCTTCAAGTGAACCGCGGCACCGGCCATCATGGCGAAGGCGGTGCGCCTGATAAATTCACGCTCGTCGGCGGCGAAGTCTGAGATGAGTTCATCCAGCCGGGCTTCAACGAAGAGATCGGCGGCGCAATCGACGATCTCCCAGGAGCTGAAATCATCGGCCCAATTTCGGGCTTCTTCCGTCGTCAACCGCTTCGTCTCGGCCGTGTAGAGGGCAAGCAGGCGGGCTTCGCGGATATCACTTCGCCAGAGTTGCATTGCCCTGACGTGATCCTTCTTCGCCAGTCTGGCGACCGCCTTGATATCGGGATTGGAGATACCGAAGGCGCGATCGGTGACGATGCCGAAGCGCGCCATGCCGGCGATATTTTCCTCCGAACGCAGCGTTTCGAGATGCGCGATCAGTTCGGCTGCGTCGGAGGCGGGCGTGATCATTTTTCGAGGCGGGCGAGCAAGGAGGATGTATCCCAGCGATTGCCGCCCATCGCCTGGACGTCGCCGTAGAACTGGTCGACGACGGCGGTGACCGGCAGCTTGGCGCCGTTGCGGCGAGCTTCGGTGAGCACGATGCCGAGATCCTTGCGCATCCAATCGACCGCGAAGCCGAAATCATATTTGCCGGCGTTCATGGTCTTGTGACGGTTTTCCATCTGCCAGGAGCCGGCCGCCCCCTTGGAGATCACCTCGACGACCTTTTCGATATCGAGACCGGCGCGCTTGCCGAAATGCAGCGCTTCGGCAAGCCCCTGGACGAGGCCGGCGATGCAGATCTGGTTGACCATCTTGGTCAATTGGCCCGAGCCTGCAGGCCCCATCAGACCGACCATGCGGGCATAGGCGTCGATGACCGGCCTGGCGCGTTCGAAGACGGCCTCGTCACCGCCGCACATGACTGTGAGGATGCCGTTTTCGGCGCCGGCCTGGCCGCCGGAGACGGGAGCATCGATGAAGTCGACGCCTTTTTCCTTTGCCGCGGCATAAAGCTCGCGGGCGACCTCGGCGCTGGCGGTGGTGTTGTCGATCAACACCGAACCCGGCTTCATGCCGTGCAGGGCGCCGTCCTTGCCCGATGTCACCGATCGGAGATCTTCGTCATTGCCGACGCAGACGAAGACGAAGTCGGCCCCGGCGGCGGCCTCGGCCGGAGTAGGGGCGGATTTGCCGGAGAATTTCTCGGCCCAGGCGGCGGCTTTTTCGGCGGTCCTGTTGTAGACGGTAACATCGTGGCCGCCCTTCGTCTTCAGATGACCGGCCATGGGAAAACCCATGACGCCGAGACCGATGAATGCGACTTTAGCCATATGTCCTATCCTTTACCTCAAGTGCAGGCCCGAGGATTAACTGAAACGGCGGGAGCAGAAAAGCCCGTGCCGACACTTCCTTCCGATTGCTGCATATGAGGCTGGCCACCGTTCGGAAACCCTCGATCGGAGAGAGGGCACAATGTTTCCGGACGGTGACATGAGCGAAATTCCGACGATCAAGCCGCGGCGCAAAGGGGAGCTGTCTTTCAGTGCGCTGGAAAAGGGCGAACCGGTTTCGACGGTCTCGCCCTATTGGCGCATGGTCGATCCCGCAAACCTGCTTGCCAAGCGTCTTGCCGGCGGCCCCACCTTCATCCGGGAGCGTCTGGCCGCCGAAGGTTGGGGCGGAGGCGGAATAGTAACGGCATAACGGATGCGCGAAAAAAATCCGCTTAAAGGCGATTTCCGGGCCGCAAAATTTCAACAAAGGCCGAATATCGCAAATAAAATTGTCGATATAAATTATAGATTTCATCATCATGCACTCATCGCTGACAGGTCGGCCAGCCGAAAACAGGCTCGGCACCATCAAAAAGGGGAAAGTCATGATTTCACGTCGACAAACGCTCGGGCTTTTCGCAGCCGCCGCGGCCACGGCAATCCTGCCAGCCGTCAGGCCGGCGCGTGCTGCCGCCAGCGAGTTCCGTATCGGCTGGCAGAAGAACGGCGTGCTGGCGCTCGCCAAGCGTCGCAGCGCACTTGAGAAGCGGCTTGCCGATCGCGGCATTACCGTCAGCTGGTCGGAATTCACCTCCGGCCCGCCGCTTCTTGAAGCACTGGGCGCCGGCGCCCTCGATTTCGGCGCGACCGGCGATGTGCCGCCGCTGTTTGCCCAGGCGGCCGGCGGGCGGCTCTATTATGTCGGTCTCTACAAGGGCAGCCCGGCAGCCTCGGCCATCGTCGTGCGCAAGGATTCGCCGATCAAGACGCTTGAAGACCTCAAGGGTAAGAAGGTCGCCTTCAAACGCGGCTCCAGCGCCCACAACGTCACTGTCAAGGTTCTGCGTAAGGCGGGCCTGAAGCCTGAAGATGTCGAGCAGGTCGACCTTTCGCCGCCGGATGCCGCCGCCGCCTTCAAGAACGGCAGTATTGACGCCTGGTCGATCTGGGATCCTTATCTGGCGATTGCCGAAGCCGATCCGGAGACGCGTATCCTGACGACCGCCGAAGGCATTGTCGACTCCTACAGTTTCTTCCTCGCCAACCGTGATTTCACCGAAGCGAACGGGCAGGTAATCGTCGACGTGATCGATGAGCTTGCAAAGGTCGGCAAGTCGGCACAAGGCAATCTCGAAGCGACGGTGAAGGAGCTTTCCGAAATCACCGGTGTGCCGGCTGAGGTAACGCGCGTGACATTAACGCGCAAGGGCGCCGATCTTGGCAGCGTCGCGACCATCAGCGATGCCGCAGCCGCTTATCAGCAGTCGCTCGCCGACGAGTTCTACGGGCTCGGCATCCTGCCGAAGAAGCTTACGACAGGCGATATCGTCTGGCGTCCTAAGGCGAGCTGATTTTTCGGCCGGGGCCAAGTTTTTCGCGCGGCGACATGGAGAGGGCCTCCATGTCGCCGATCCGGAAAAATATTCTCCAAAATGGACTACAATAGCAAATTGATATTGTCGATCTAATTAGTGGTCTATGTCACTATTCTCACGATCCGTGGGTGGATGCCGGGAAGGTATCCATCCGATCGACAGGAATATTTCAGATGCTCACGCACAGACAGCCACCCGGCCTTCTCACGACCTCCGCCGCCACCGCGATCCTCCCAAGCATCCGCGCGGCGGCGGCGCCGCGCAGGCAGACGGTTTACGTGTGTCGTCGCTGGCCAGGGGCCATCTCGACCGCGTGAGTTGATTTTCGAATTCGCAGCAAAGGACCGTCTTCCATGACCGCCACCTCAAATCCCATCAATTTCCTCTGGTTCATCCCGACCTCGGGCGACGGCACCTATCTCGGCTCCTCCGAGCTCAACCGAGCGCCCGAGATCGGCTATCTCACGCAGATCGCTCAGGCCGTCGACCGGCTCGGCTATTCCGGCGTGCTGCTGCCGACCGGGGTTGCCTGCGAGGAATCCTTCGTGACGGCGGCAGCCCTCGCCGCCAAGACCGAGAAGCTGCAGTTCCTGGTGGCGATCCGCCCCGGCACGGCGTCGCCTGCTTATTACGCGCGTCTTGCGACGACGCTCGACCGCATCTCCAACGGCCGCTTGCTGCTCAACATCGTTGTCGGCGGCAGCCCGGCGGAGCTTGCCGGCGACGGCATCCATCTCGAGCATGACGAGCGCTACGCCCATGCCGAGGAGTTCTTCACCGTCTTCGAGGAGCTGCTGGAAAAGGGAACGGCAAGCTTCGACGGCAAATACATCAAGGCGACCAATGCGCGCCTCGGCTTCCCCTCGGTGCAGAACCCGCGCCCACCGCTCTATTTCGGCGGGTCGTCGGATGCGGGTATCGATTTCTCCGTCGGCCGCGTCGACAAGTACCTGACCTGGGGCGAGCCGCCGGCACAGGTGGCCGAAAAGGTCGCCAAGGTGCGCAAGGCTGCCGGCGAGCGCGGCCGCGAGGTGAGCTTCGGCATCCGCCTGCATTTCATCGTCCGCGAAACCGATGAGGAGGCATGGGAGGCGGCCGAACGGCTGATCCGCCATCTCGACGACGATACGATCCGCGAGGCGCAGGAGCGTTTCGTCCACGAGTCCGACTCGGTCGGCCAGAAGCGCATGGCTGCCCTTCATGGCGGGCGCCGCGACAAGCTCGAAGTCTCGCCGAATCTCTGGGCCGGTGTCGGCCTGGTGCGCGCCGGCGCGGGCACGGCGCTTGTCGGGTCACCGAAG
Source organism: Rhizobium binxianense (assembly GCF_028994275.1). Taxonomy (NCBI): domain Bacteria; kingdom Pseudomonadati; phylum Pseudomonadota; class Alphaproteobacteria; order Hyphomicrobiales; family Rhizobiaceae; genus Rhizobium; species Rhizobium binxianense. Next base: position 2,134,662 of record NZ_CP118713.1, on the reverse strand, counting down.
ACGGTGGCTGCGCGCCTTCGCGAATATCAGGAGATCGGCATCGATACGGTAATCGGTTCCGGCTATCCGCATCTCGAAGAAGCCTATCGCGTCGCCGAGCTGCTTTTCCCCGAACTCGGCATCACCCGCGAACAGCAGCGCCTGGGCTTCAACAATGAGTTCGGCCGTAAGCAGGTCTTCGCCGGCGGCAGCCATGGCGGCAATCTGAAGGTCGTCTCCGGTTCCTGAGCTCGAACAGAGCGTGACATCGTCGCAAGCCGCTTACGGCTTGCGACATCCTGCTTTCGATAAGCGCGAGGACAATGCATGTCGACTTTCGATACTCCGTTCGTAAGGCCTGTCGCTTCCGAAAAGGTCGGGAAGGCGGGTTTACGCCTGCCGCTGCCCGGGCTGGAGAAGCTGACGCCTTATTTGGTGCCGGTGGCGATCGTGGCGTTCTGGCAGCTTGCCTCCTCTGTCGGCTGGATCTCGTCGCGCATCATGCCGTCGCCGGCCGATGTCGGCCTCGCCTTCTGGTCGACGACGGTTTCCGGCCAGTTGCCGAACGACGTGTTGGTGAGTGCCGGCCGCGCCTTTGCCGGCCTTCTCGTCGGCGGCTCGATCGGCTTCCTGCTCGGCATCGCCAACGGCGTATCGCGCATTTCCGAGCAACTGACCGATACGACGTTGCAGATGCTGCGCACCATTCCGCATCTGGCGATGATCCCGCTCATCATTCTGTGGTTCGGGATCGGCGAGGAATCGAAGCTGTTTCTGACCTCGCTCGGCGTGCTCTTCCCCGTTTATCTCAATACCTATCACGGAGTGCGCAATGTCGATCGCGATCTGATCGAGATGGGCAAGGTCTATGGCATGGGCAACTGGACGCTGTTCCGCAAGGTGATCTTTCCGGGCGCGCTGCCGTCGATCTTCGTCGGCTTGAGATATGCGCTCGGCATCATGTGGCTGACGCTGATCGTATCGGAATCGATCGCCGCATCCTCAGGCATCGGTCACATGGCCAACGAAGCCCGCGAATTCATGATGACTGACGTCGTCGTGCTCGCCCTCGTCATCTATGCCGTGCTCGGCAAGCTTGCCGATGTCATCGCCCGGACGCTGGAGAGGCGGATGCTCGTCTGGAACCCGGTCTATCAGAAATAGGAGAGACGCGATGACATCGATCGCGCATGAGCGTTTTCACGTCGCCGCCGCTGAGCCAGCCTATGCACCTGCGACGGAGCGCATCGCGCCAGCGGCGATCAGCCTGAAGGGGCTTGAAAAGAGTTTTGGGACCAACCGCGTGTTGCGCGGCATCAACCTGCATATTCCGGCCGGCCAGTTCGTTGCCGCGATCGGCAAGAGTGGCTGCGGCAAGAGTACGCTGCTGCGCATCCTGATGGGCCTCGACGAGCCGAGTGACGGCGAATTGCATTTCGAGGATGCTGACGGCGTACAGGCGAGCCCGAATGCGCGTATCGTCTTCCAGGAGCCGCGGTTGCTGCCCTGGCTCAGCGTCGCCGACAATGTGGTGGTTGGGCTTGGCGACGGCATCGACAGGCGGGCGGCGCTGAAGGCGACGGAGGCCGTGCTTGCCGAAGTTCAGCTTGGGGAGAAGGCCGGCGAATGGCCGGCGCGGCTCTCCGGCGGTCAGCGGCAGCGTGTGGCGCTGGCACGGGCATTGGTGAGCCGGCCGGGCGTGCTGGCGCTCGACGAACCGCTCGGCGCGCTCGATGCGCTGACGCGGATCAGCATGCAGGAACTCATCAATCGCGTGTGGCGCGAACTCGGATTCACTGCCGTGCTCGTAACCCATGATGTCAGCGAAGCGGTGCATCTCGCCGATCGGGTCATCGTGCTCGACGAGGGGCGGATCGCGCTCGATCTTCCCATTCCTTATCCGCATCCCCGCCGGCACGGCCATCCCGGCCTCGCCGAACTCGAAGGCCGGCTGCTTGCCGCGATCCTCGGCACCGACGGCGGCCATTGATCCCAGCGCTGTTGGCAAAGCCGCATGATCTCGGCATGTGTCGACGCGGGCCATGACCGAATGTGAAAATGCATATTCGTTTGGCTATGAGAGGCTTTCGTGTCTCTGCCAGGCCTGCCGTTGCATGCGCGGAATTCGGCAATAATAGCCTCAAGTCGCCTTGGTCCAAGCTTGACTCACTCATACCTTGATGGCTATGCGTTAATCTATAGCCGCTGGGATATGGATTGGATGACGGACGCTCAGGACGTGCTCTTCAGAACACTCGCTGACCCAACCCGGCGGGCTCTTTTCGAGCGGCTGTGCCGGGAAGGGGAGAAGACGGTCGGGGCTCTGACCGCCGGAGCCGGGGTCTCGCAACCGGTCGTCTCAAAACATCTCGGTATCCTGAAGCAGGCCGGATTGGTGCGCGACCGCCACGAAGGCAGGCAGACGCATTATAGCGCGCAGCTCGGCGCGCTGGCACCGCTGATCGACTGGACAAGCGAGATGGCGGGCTTCTGGCAAAGCCGTTTCGATGCCCTTGAGGATTTGCTGAAGAGGATGGATCAATGACCGATATATCGACCGAAACGCGTTCCGTTGTCATCGAACGGGACATTCCTTTTCCGGCCGAGAAGATTTGGCGGGCGCTGACCCAGCCGCATCTGATTGAGGAGTGGCTGATGAAGAGTGACTTTAAGCCGATCGTCGACCATCGCTTCAACTTCAATGCCGATTGGGGCTCCGTCGATTGCCGGGTGCTGGAGGTCGAGCCGAACAAGACGCTCGCTTATAGCTGGGACGCCTATGGCCTCGAAACCGTCGTCACCTGGACGCTCACGCCGACGAGCGGCGGCACACATCTGCGCATGGAGCAATCGGGCTTCGGACGGGATCAGCGGCAGGCCTATGGTGGCGCCAGGAGCGGCTGGCCGCAGTTCTTCGAAAAGCTGGAGCAGGTGCTGGCGCGGCTGGCGTGAGGCTGTCGCGCGGATCGTCCATTTTCAAGAGGAGGAGGTCGCATTCAAGTGGAACCCGCTTTCGGCGGATCCACCGCTGGCTTTCCATTGCCTTTACGCTGGCCGCCATCACCAATATCATCGCCATGGTGCAGCAGAGATCGGCCGTCCGGGTGGGGCTCCTGCTGGGCGGGGTCTTGGCAATGCTGCCGCTCGGCCTGCTTCTGGTGACCGGTCTTTACCTGTTCATGCTGCCCTTGGGCAGAGCGCAACGGCGGATGGGAGTGAAGGGCGATGACCGGCAAGACGCCTAAGATCGGGGAGAAAGTCACGAAGAAGGCCGCCGTCAGGCCGGCCAGTGGTGAACCACCCCTTCTCTCGGGCGGCAATCCTCAGATTCCCAAGGGCTATGGCGATGCTCCGGTGCAGGCCTATATCGCCGCCATGCCGGGCTGGAAGAGCGACATCGGTCGTCGTCTCGATGCGCTGATCACGCGCACCGTGCCCAATGTGTATAAGGCGATCAAATGGAACTCGCCCTTCTACGGCATCGAGGGTGAGGGCTGGTTCCTCGGTGTTCATTGCTTTACGAAATACGTCAAGCTGGCTTTCTTTCGCGGCACGTCGTTGCATCCCCTGCCGCCAGGAGAATCCAAGCAGAAAGAGGTCCGCTATCTCGATATCCGCGAGGAGGACCCATTCGACGAGGCCCAGATCGCCGCCTGGGTGGAGCAGGCCAGCCGATTGCCAGGCGAACGGATGTAAGCGGACGTTAGGTTTCAGCACCGGAGCGAGGGGCGGGACAATCATGAAGAAAGCGACGGTAACCATGAAGAAGGGTGAAGCCGGGGACGAAAACGAGGGAGCTTCTCCCTCTCAACGAATCGACGACCGGATCAAGGAACTCGGCGATTGGCGCGGCGCGATGCTCGCCCGGGTTCGAGTGCTCATCAAACAGGCCGAGCCGGAGGTGATCGAGGAATGGAAGTGGCGAGGGGTTCCGGTGTGGGAGCGTTCCGGCATCATCTGCACCGGCGAGACCTATAAGAGCGCGGTGAAGCTGACCTTCGCCAAGGGCGCCTCACTGGAAGACCCTTCGGGCCTTTTCAACTCCAGCCTCGAAGGCAACACCAGGCGCGCCATCGATTTTCATGAGGGTGACGAGATCGACGAGGAGGCGTTGAAGGCGCTTATTCGCGCCGCCGCAGGGCTGAATAGCTCAGCAAAGGCTGCCGGTTCCCGAAAGAAATCAAGCGGCTGAGGCCAAGATCGCCTAATGGATCGGGCCTGCCTCGCGCTCGAGAAAAAGTTCGAGATTATCGAGGCCGATCTGGGTGCCCTGGAGGCGGGCGCCATTGTCGGCGTAGCCGTCGAGGAAGACCGCCTGCTCGGTGAAGACCATCCTGGTGCCGGCGGGTTCGGCTTCGAAAGCGACGGTTGCGAGGGAGGCGGAGATGCGGGTTTGCCCGAGTTTCATCTCATAGGCATAGATGATGCGGGCATCGGGCACGACATCGATATAATGGGCGTCGTAGGCGTGCAGGAGGCCGTCGGTATCGGCGACGTGGTTCCTTTCCGTGCCGCCCGGGCGGAAATCGAGCCGGTAGTCCAGCTGCACCCATTCACCGTGGCAGGCGAACCACTGACGTTTGGCCTCCGGCGTCGACCAGGCGCGGAAGACCCGGGCGATCGGCACCTTCAGGCGGCGCTCGATGATGAAAGTGGCGTGTTCGGCGGATCGTGTCGTCATTCGGGAAGCGTTTCCTTTTCCTCAGCGAGATATTGATCCAGCCTGTCAAAGGCGGCGCTCCAGCGGGTTTTTCGCTGTTCCACCCAGCGTTCGACGGCAGCAAGCGCATCCTGCTGCAGGCGGTAGGTCCGCACCCGGCCGGATTTTTCCGAGAACACGAGGCCGCTCTCCTCCAGAACCTGGAGATGTTTCATCACCGTCGGCAGGGCGACCGCAAGCGGCGCTGCCAGCTCGGTGACCGAAGCCGGCCCGCGGCCGAGGCGGTCGATCATGCCGCGGCGGCTGCGGTCGGAAAGCGCGTGGAACATGCGGTCGAGATCGGCCTGGCTGTCGATCATCCCGCCGCATCCTGGAAGCGGGCCGGCAGCCTGTCGTGATAGGGGTAGAATTTGAAGTAGGGGCGAGCCTCTTCCAGCGCCCTTGCAAAGGACGGGCGCGCCAGCAGCCGATCGTAGTAGCCACGAAGGTTCGGCTGATCCCGTGAAAGCGGGACCAGCGTCTCGGCATAGAAGAGGGCGGGCGCTGCGGCGCAATCGGCCATCGTGAAGTCGTCGCCCGTGATCCACGGCTTGTCGGCGAGCTGTTTTTCGATCATCGCATAGGCGGTGGCGAGCATCGCCCTGGCGGCGCCGATCTCGATCTCGTCTGCGGTGCCCTCGGGGCGCCGGCGATTGCTGACGAGCGCCTGCATCGGCGTCTGGACATAGTGGTCGAAGAACCGGTCCCAGAGGCGGACCTGCAGCGCCCGGTCGAGCTCCAGCGGCAGCAGGCGAACGGGGCCGGGATAATAGTGCTCGAGATATTCGATGATGATCGAGGTCTCGGGAATGGTGCTGTCGCGCGCCTCGTCCCTGAGCAGCGGCATCTTGCCGATCGGCCAGAAGCGGAAGAGATCGGCGCGCGAGTTCTCGTCGGATAGATCGACGATGCGATTGTCGAATGGCGTGCCGTTTTCATAAAGCGCGATCAGCACTTTGTGGCAGAAGGAGGCGAGCGGATGTCCATAGAAAACGAGCGACATGCGGCGACCTTTCCTATCGTTGCGGTAAACTTTACCGATCGACTAAGTATCAGGTCGGAAGAAATTGCGCAACGGATACTTTGCCAATCGCGCAACTATTCCGTCAGCCGATATATCTGGCGATCACCAGATGGCCGGGAGTGGGCTGGCCGTCTTCCATGCGCACGTTGATATCGGTTATTTCGACAAGTTCGAAACCGGTGGCTGCCAGACGTTCTCTCATATAGGCGTCGGCATGGGCGAAGCGCTGGTGCGGGCCGACCATGTAGGCGCGGCCGGCGAGGGTCTCCTCGGGCAGGGTCTCCGACGAGAAGATGAACAGGCCGCCCGGCGCCAGATTCTCGGCGGCGCCGAAAAACAGCGGTTCGAGCGCGCCGAGATAGGGCAGCACGTCGGTGGCGGTGATGATGTCGAAGGCTTCCTCGTCGTTGTCGTCGAGGAAATCCTCGACCTCGGCAACGAAGAGCGTCTCGTAGAGATCTTTCTCATGGGCGATCTCGACCATTTTCTCCGATAGATCGATGCCGGTCATGTCAGCGCAGAGATCGCGCAGGGCGCCGCCGGTCAGGCCCGTACCGCAGCCGAGATCGAGCAGCCGCTTGAACGGCCCGAGCTTCAGCGCCTGCAGTCGCTGGCGCACCAGCATCGGCACGTGATAGCCGAGCTGCTCGACGAGCACGTCCTCGAAAACCTCGGCATGCTGGTCGAACAAGGTCTCGACATAGGCGTCGGGCGCCCTGACCGGTGTTTCGCCGCGACCCATCGCGGCGATGCGCACGGCGGCGCCACCGTGATCGTCGGGGTCGATTGCCAGGACTTCCTCATAGGCTGCCACGGCCGCGTCGACATCGCCGGCCTTTTCCAGCGCCAGCGCGCGGTTATAGGCTTCACCGAGGGCTTCTTCGTCGATCTTCTTTGCCATCGCAATTCACCGTCTCTTTGTTTCAGGCATGGCTCTAAGGCCGCTTTCGATGTTTTGCAATGGCGCGTTTGCAGGCGCAGAATGGCCGAAAAGAAGACGAAGGGAGGAACGAGCCATGAAAATGGAGGAAGACAAGACGTCATCGGTACGGGAAGGAGAGGGGGCGCGGCCATTGCTACTGCCAAGTACACCGGGCGAGGTTACCAACACGCTCATTCACTATTATCGCGGCGAACTCGGACGGATGACGAGTTGGCGCGACCGCATCGACCGGACCTCCAACTGGGCGATCACCGTCGTCGCGGCGCTGCTCTCGGTGTCGCTGTCGACGCCGACCTCGCATCACGGAGTGCTGCTTTTCGGGATGATGCTGGTGACGCTGTTGCTGATGATCGAGGCGCGGCGCTACCGTTTCTTCGATATCTACCGCGCCCGCATCCGCCAGATCGAGCGTTGCTATTTCGCCGAGATTCTGGCGCCCGAGGCCAGGAACGGCGGCGAATGGGCGATGGTGGTCGCCCGCAGCCTGCGCAAACCGCGCTTCCTGCTCAGCTATCAGGAGGCGATGCATCGCCGGCTCAAACGCAATTACGGCTGGATGTATTTCATCCTGTTGCTCGCCTGGTGCCTGAAGATCTCGACGCCGAAACTGCAGACGGAGGGCATGCCGGGGCTTCAGGCGCAGTCATGGGCCTATGTCATCGACAATGCCGTGCTCGGGCCGGTTCCCGGCCTTGCCGTCATTGCCACCGTCGTCGTTTTCTATCTCGGCATGCTCGCTTTCGCGCTTCGCCCGGACCGCGACGAAGGCGAATTCGGTCATGGCGAGGCGCATGTCTGACGTAGCGAGCTCCGATCAGTGCAGGATGAACTCGCCTTTCAGCGCCCGCCACTCGGTTGCCGAGATCAGCTTGCGGTGGACGTAGCGCACCGAATGCAAGGGCCCGTCGAGCTTTTCTTCCCAGAATTTCAGGAAGCCGCGCATTTCGGGAAAATCGGGGGCGAGATCGTACTCCTGCCAGACGTAGCTTTGCAGGATCGCCGGGTGATCCGGCAGGTGGTAGAGGATCTGGGCTGTCGTTAGACCGTAGCCTTGCAGTTGTTTTTCCATGTCCTTGTGCATCGTATTCCGCTTCTTCTCGTTCCCACTCGCGCGCTTATCAGCGCCACGTGATATGGAAACATGCGAGTGGTTAACGGAAACTTTACAGATACCTCATGAAAGAACAATTGATTTTTAATATCAAAGGCTTGGCAGCACGATGCAGAGAGTGCTGCCAGTCGCTTCTTGTCAATGCATGCCGTTATCCCAAAACCGCGACACACGTTTGGCTGTCACGCATCAGCGCTTGAGATGCCGGGTCAGGCGACGCTCGATCCAGGCCCAGAGATGGCGCAATGCCTCGACGATGGAGAGGTAGAAGATCGCCGCCCAAAGATAGGTCTGGTAGTCGAAGGTGCGGGAGAAGGCGTAGCGGGTTTCGCCCATAAGGTCGAGCACAGTGATAATGGCGACGACTGCCGAGCCCTTGATCAGCAGGATGATCTCGTTGCCATAAGGGCGAAGTGCGACGATGAGAGCCTGCGGCAGGATGATCTTGCGGAAGGCGATGAACTTGTGGATGCCGAGTGCCGCGGCCGCCTCGCGCTGGCCGTGCGGTACGCTTTCGATAGCGCCGCGCAGGATTTCCGCCTGGTAGGCCGCGGTATTGATGGTCATGGCAAAAAGGCCGCAATACCAGGCGTCGCGGAAGAACCACCAGATGCCGACGGCCTCCAGCTGCGGCCGGAATATGCCGAGGCCGTAATAGACCAGGAACAGCTGGGCAAGCAGCGGCGTGCCGCGGAAGAAGTAGATGTAGCCGTAGGCCAGCCAGTTCAGCACCCGGCTGCTCGACAGGCGCGCCATGGCGAGCGGCAGCGACAGCAGGGCGCCGCAGACGACGGAGATGGCAACGAGGCTCAGTGTTATTCCGAGACCGTGCAGGTAGCGCGGCCCGTAGCGGGTGAACTTCTCAAGATCCCAGCCATTGATGACGGTGTAGACCAGCAGCGCGGCAAATAGCGCCCAAATAGCAACGAAGATATAGCCGGCGAGGCGGGCGGTCGTTATCGGCTTGGCCACTTTACGGGGCGCGGGCTGCGGCGGGATCAATGTTTCAGCGTAGCTCATCGCCGGACCTCCGAACGCTTGGCCCAGCGGTCGACATAGACAAGCAGAAAGGAGGAGAGGACGGCGAGCACCAGATAGAGGCAACAAGCCAGGCCATAAAAGAAGAAGGGTTCCTTGGTAACACGCACTGCGACGCTCGTCTGGCGCAGGATATCGGCAAGACTGATGATCGAGACGTAGGAGGTGTCCTTCAGGAGCACCATCCAGAGGTTCGTCAGGCCCGGCAGCGCGATGCGCACGAGCTGCGGCAGGATGATCAGGCGCAGCGTGCGGCCGTGATGCAGCCCAAGCGCGTCGCCCGCCTCATATTGCCCCTTGGGAATGGCGCGAAAGGCCGAGAGCAGCACTTCCGAACAATAGGCGGAGAAGACCACCGAAAGCGCGATGACGCCGGCAAAGAAGGCGTTGATCTCGACCGGCGGTCCGTCATAACCGACGAAGGTCAGCAAAGACTGGATCAGCATCTGCATGCCGTAATAGATGATGAAGAGCGTCAGAAGCTCCGGCAGGCCGCGGAAGATCGTGGTGTAGATGCCGGCCGCCAGCCGCAGCGGCTTTTCCTCGGACTGCTGGCCCAGCGCCACGAGAAAACCGATGATGAGGCCGATCGGCAAGGTGACGATCGCCACCGAAACGGTAACCTGCAAGCCGAGCGCGATCTCGTCGCCCCAGCCGGTATCGCCACACGCAAGAAGCGTCGACTGACCAAACCAGGTAAAGATGCCAACGGGTCCGCATAGCGGATCGAAAATGTGCACAAGTGAGCTCCAGAAGGAGCCAAGCGCGGAAAACAATCCGCCCATGCGAGAATTCCCCTCACGGCTTTTGCCGTTTTGATCTTGCCACCTTTGTCAAACAAAAATGGCGGAAGAGCAAGCCTTCCGCCATTACACCGCCGCGCGTCTTTTCAGACGCGCAAAGGACGCTGTAACATTTTGAATGGCTGCATAATTTTATCCTTAAATCGATTCCGATTTAAGGAATTATGCAGTAGCTTTCATCGGCCAGATAACGAATTTCTTATTCGCCGTAAACGTCGAAATCGAAGTACTTGTCCTGGATCTTCTTGTACTCACCGCTGGCGCGGATCGCGGCGATCGCGGTGTTGAGCTTTTCCTTGAGCGGATCGCCCTTCCGAATGGCGATGCCTGCGCCGTTGCCGTTGATTTCCTTGTCGACCGGCAGGGTCGTCAGGATCTTGCAGCAGGCGCCGGCGTCGGATTTGACCCACTCGGAGAGCACCACGACGTCGTCGATGACGGCATCGACGCGGCCGCTGGCAACGTCGAGCTTGTATTCGTCAGCCGTCGGATAGAGCTTCAGCTCGGTGTCGGCGAGATGCTTCTCGGCGTAGTTGGCATGTGTCGTCGAGGTCTGCGCACCGATCACCTTGCCCTTCAGGCCGGCAACGTCAGTGATCGTCGAATCCTTCGGCACGGCAACGGCCGGCGGGGTGTTGTAGTACTTGTTGGAGAAGTCGACGAGTTTGAGGCGCTCCGGCGTGATCGACATGGAGGAAACGATCATGTCGAATTTCTTGGCGTTGAGTGCCGGGATGATGCCGTCCCAATCGGTGCTGACGAAGGAGCATTCGGCCTTCATCTCGGCACAGAGTGCCTTGGTGATGTCGATGTCGAAGCCCTGGATCGTGCCGCTGGCATCGACGAATTCGAAGGGCGGATAGGTCGAATCGGTGCCGATCACATACTTCTCGCCATCGGCCATGGCCGAACCGGCGAAAAGGGATATCGCCGCGATCGAGGCTGCCGCGAAAATACGGGTGGAGATATGCATGAAGATCCTCTCTGTTGGTAGCCGTCGCTCTTTTTCTCGTGGGCTGACGGCCGCAGCTCAACGGTCCAAGACCGCCTTGCGGCGATAATCAGACTTTTTTTCATGGAATTGCAACACAAATCCCATCGCAATTGAGCGTGCAAATAACGGACGAGATGAACGCCGGCAGATTGCAACATTCACGCGAGGTTAATCTCGGGCTTCCTAGAACCGGAACAAATCGGCGACTCGGCGATTGCCATTTCGCCTCATTGCAACGCTAGGGGCGGAACCAGGGCCTGTCGGCCTTCAGGAAGCTCAAACAGGATCGAGGAAACCCGATGGGCATGAAATCAAGATTGTTCGCAAGCGCAGCTTTTCCGCTGCTTTCCTTCTCGCTGGCTTTGCAGCCGGTCTCGGCGATGGCGGCTGCGCACGGCGTTGAGACGCAGGCTGCGGCTATGCGGCAGGTCGAACAGGGCAGCTTCGAGGTGGCGCAGGACGCGCCTTCCGAGGAGGAACTGCTGAAGAAAAAGAAGAAGCAGAAGGAAGAGGCTCCGGCTGAACAGGCGCCGGCCGCTGAGAAGCCGGCGCAGCAGGAAGCGCCCGCCGAAAAGCCGAAGGCCGAGCGGAAGGAAGCGCCTGAACCCAAGGCAGAGCCGGAAGCGCCGAAGGCGGAAGCACCCAAGGCCGCGCCTGCGGAGCAGCCTGAAAGCAAGCCCGAGCGGAAGGCCAAACAACAGGCCCAGCCCGAGGCAAAGCCGGAGGCCGCGCCGCAGCAGGAAGAGCAGCCGGTAACGCAGGAAAAGCCCAGGAAGCCGAAGAAGCCAGAAGCCCAGCAGGCCGAGCCGGAGGCTCAGCCGCAGCCCGAACAGCAGCCGGCAGCAAACAAAGCTCAGCCGGAAACGGAACAGACACAACCTGAAGCCAAGCCGGAAGGCGGCAAGCGGGAAAAAGGGCAGGATAAGGCCCAGGGCCGGGATAAAGGCAAAGGCAAGACCGAGACTGCCGCTCCCGACGCGGTGACGCCGAGCGAAGAGCAGGCCAAGCCTGAAGCCAAGCCCGAAGCCAAGCCGGAGGCAAAACCTGCCGCCGAGGCGCCGGCCGAAAAGAAGCCGACAAAGGGCGAGGCCGCAGCACCCGCGGATAAAACGATCGAAGGCAAGACGACCGAAGACAAGGCGGCCGCCCCGGAAGCCGCGCCCGCAGAGAAGCCGAAGGACGGCACCGCGGCAAAACCTGCCGGTGAACAGCCCGCCGGCGAGCAGCCGGCCGCGCCGGCGACCGACACTGCCAAGCCGCTGCCGGATGCCAGCGGCGGCCAGCAGGTGGAGCAGGCCATTCCGGCGCCTGAAAAAGCATCGCCCGAGGAGCTGGAGCGCCGCAAGAAGATTGCCGCAGATCCGGCCAAGAGCAATGAGACCGTCGTGCTGCCGGTCGAGAACGGTGCTGCCGTACTCGATAGCGACAAGGATGCCGACCGCAGCAAGGGCCGGGAAGGCCGCCGCGACCGCGACAGGCAACGCGCCGACAGCCAGGACGTCAAGGTGCCGACCTCGGATGCCGATGCGCAGGCCGCTACCGGCGCCAAAGCGCCGGCGCCGGTCAAGCTCGAAGCTGTGACCAGCGAGAAGGGCAGGAAGCTCGATGAGCGGCCGCGATTTGCCCGCCCGGATGGTGCGCAGTTCAGCGACAGCCAAGACAACAGCCGGGTGATCATCCAGTACGATAACCGGGTGATCGTACGCGGCGACGACGACAGGCGGTTCCTGCGTGACGGCGAGCGGCCGACCTACGAGGAACTGTCGGGCGATCGCTACCGTGAGACGATCATGCGGCCGGAGGGCTACCGCATCGTCACGATCCGCAATCGCTACGGTGACATCATCCAGCGGTCGCGCGTCGATGCCCGCGGACGCGAGCACGTGCTCTATTACTCGCAGGACCTCTATGAGGATCCGGACCGCGACTATTTCGAGGATCCGGGCGCCGACCTGCCGCCGATGCGGCTGCGCGTGCCGCTCAGCGACTATATCATCGACACCCGCAGCGACCCGGACCGGGATTACTACGAGTTCCTGAGCGAGCCGCCCGTCGAGCCGGTGGAGCGTGTCTATTCGCTGGACGAGGTGAAATATTCCGCCCGTATCCGCGACAAGGTGCGCCGCATCGACCTCGACACGGTGACCTTTGCGACCGGCAGCGCCGAGATCCCGATGACCCAGGCGCGCACCCTGCGCAAGGTCGCCGACGCGATCAGCCAGGTGCTGAAGAAGGATCCGAGCGAGACCTTCCTGATCGAGGGCCATACGGATGCCGTCGGGACTGAACAGAGCAATCTGGTTCTCTCCGACCAGCGGGCCGAATCGGTCGCCAACGTGCTTTCCGATGTCTACGGCATTCCGCCGGAGAACCTGGCAACGCAGGGCTACGGCGAGCAGTATCTGAAGGTCAACACGGCAGGCCCCGAACAGGAAAACCGCCGCGTGACCATCCGCCGCGTCACCGCATTGGTCCGCCCGGTCGCAGCCAACCAGTAATAGCGTTGCCCCTCTCCATTCGTGGGGAGGGGCACTTTTCTTGCTCCCTCTTCTCCCGGCTGGGGAGGAGAGACTCGGAGCAGCGCTTCGTCTCCTCTACCCACCGGCCTGCTTGGCTGCCTTTTCGATTACATTGGCGACCTTTTCCGCTTGGGAGGCGAAGACGGCGTGGCTGGCCTTGATCTCGGTCACGTCGCTGCCGGCGCGTTTTGCCATGTCACGCTCCAGCTCGGGATTGATAGAGCGATCCTCGGTGGCAACGATCGACCAGCTTTTCTTTGTCCGCCATGCCGGCTGGGTGATCTTGGCCGAGAAAGCCTGCTTCGAGGCGAAGACCTGTGATCTTGCCATGAAAGCGGCTTCGGCTTTCGGCAGGTCGGCGGCGAAAGCCGCGGCGAAGGCGCCCGGATCGAGATAGAGATACTTGCCGTCCTTGGTTTCCTTGATATCCATGCTGCCGGCGGGCTTCGAGCTGGCGAGACCGAGCAGGCTTTCGCCCTTGTCGGGCTGGAAGGCCGCGACATAGACGAGGCCTGCGACATTGGGATCGTTGCCGGCTTCGGTAATGACCATGCCGCCATAGCTGTGGCCGACGAGCAGGCTCGGTCCTTGCTGGAGGTCGAGAACGCGCTTCGTCGCCGCCACATCGTCGTCGAGCGAGGTGATGGGCTGCTGGACAATGGTGACGTTGAAGCCGCGCTTTTCGAGAATCTCGGTCGTCTTGCGCCATCCCGAGCCGTCGGCCAATGCGCCGTGGACGATCACGATGTTCTTCACCGCGGCAGCCTCTGCTGCACAGGCGATGGCGGTGGTGGCGAAGGCAAGGGCTGCCGTGAAAAGAAGACGTCTGCTCATGGGTATGACTCCTTTGGTCGTTGTTGAGGGTCGGAATTGATCAGTCTGCGGCTCAGCCGAAGGTGAAGGCGTAGGCTTGCACCCCGGAATCGAGGAAGTGGATCTCGAAATTGCGGGCGCCGACCGTGCCGGACTGGCGGACGAGCTGGTAAAGCCTTGTGGCGATCACCGTGCCTTTGCCATCGGCATCGATATCGGAGCCGTGGTCCGGCCCGGGCGCCTTGCCGTCGACCGTCACCTGGAAGCGGATCGGTTTGCCGTTGGCGCCGGGTCCGAGAACGAGATGCAGATCGCGGGCGCTGAAGCGATAGGTAATGCCGCCGCCGGCCTGATCAAGCGTCGCCTGATCCTTGCCGACGGTCCAGGTTCCGGACAGGCCCCAGCCGTTGAGGCCGGGTTCGGCGATCGAATAGTTATGGGGCGCGTCGGCTTGCAGCCCTTCGGGCGAGGCAAAATTCGCCGCCTGTTCGTAGCCGAGATAGGTTTCGCCGGAGCGGATGTTGCCAAGGTCCGGACCTGCCTCCACGCCTTTGGCATCCGGTGCGACCGGCGCACTTGAAGGCATATGGCTGCCGGCCTCGCGCAGCAGGTCCTGAATGGCTTTTTCGGTCCTGACATAGTTGCCTTCGCCGAAATGGCGATAGCGGATATGGCCCTCGGCGTCGATGAGATAGCCGGCCGGCCAGTAGCTGTTTTCGAAGGCCCGCCAGATTTTGTAATCATTGTCGATCGCGACGGGATAACCGAGCTTGAAGTCGCTGACCGCCTTCCTGACGTTGTCGATCTTCTTTTCGAAGGCGAATTCCGGAGCGTGGACGCCGATCACGACGAGACCCTGATCGGCATATTTTTCCGCCCAGGCCCTGACATAGGGGATCGTGCGAATGCAGTTGATGCAGGAATACGTCCAAAAATCGACGAGCACCACCTTGCCGCGCAGCTGCTCCGTGGTCAGCGGTTTGGAATTCAGCCACTCGACGGCACCGTCAAGCGAAGGCGCATAGCCTTCGACGGGCAAATCGCTGCGGAAAGGCCTCTTCGCATCGGCCGCGGCGATCACCATGCCGTTGCTCGCCAGCTCGGAGGATGCGCCACTCAGCGGCTTTGCGTGTAGCCTGTCAAGCACGGCCTGTTCCAGCGATGCGGTGCTGGCATAGGAGAGCCGGGCGAGCAGGCTGGTATCGAGGCCGAGCGCGATGATGGCGACGCCCGCCAGCACGGCAGCGCCGAGCGCTTTACGAATCCGGTCGCCGAGGCCCAGCGAACGCTTCATGGCGGTGAATACCCTACCGCCGACCAGCAAGGCGACGGCAAGTGAAGTCGCAGCACCGGCGGCATAGGCGATCAGCAGCAAGGTTGTCTGTAGATTGGCGCCCTGCAAGGCCGCCCCCGTCAGAACAAGGCCGAGGATCGGCCCGGCGCAGGGCGCCCAGAGCAGGCCGGTGGCAACGCCGAGTATAAGGGCGCTCTTAACCGTCGGCGCGGCTTGTCCGTTGCCCGTAGCGTTCACAAGGTTGTTGCCGAGATCGACGACCGGCCGGGCAAGCGTGCCTGCGATGCGCGGTGAAAGCAGGCTTGCGCCAAAGAGGGCAAGCAGGACGATCGCAGCAAGCCGGCCATACTCATTGGCGCGAATGGCCCAGCTGCCACCGACTGCGGCAAGTGTGGCGACCAGCGCGAAGGTGGCGGCCATGCCCGCCAGCATCGGCAGCGTGCTTCTGACGAAGGGCTGTCCGGCGCGGGCGAAGACGAAGGGGAGGATGGGCAGGATACACGGGCTGAGGATCGTCAGCGCGCCTCCGAGATAGGCAATGATCAGCAGTGTCATCATCGTTTCCTTTGAAACCGATTGATCGGGCTCTGGACGGCGATGGGGCCTGAACCAGCAATGGCGGGGATATGCCGGGCGGACGTATCCTCGATGTGTCCGGTTTGGCGGGGAAATGTACCGAACTATTGCGGCCGGGGCGGGCGATACAAAGCGATACAAACTGCCGCCCGGCGGTGGCCTGTGGCGAAAGCGCCGTGGCCGGTGAGAGGCTTTGCTCGGTCGGCACGATTGTATCAGAATGTATCGCGGCGGCCGGAAGTTACATGCGCATTCAAAAACCGACGGCCCGCGACATATGGGGGATACAAGCGCCAACTCATATCAGCACCGTGATCCATTCGACAGGAGAGACCGATGTCAGAGCAAATCAACCATCACCGCCGCCGCTTTTTCGGGATGACGGCAGTCGCCCTTGCTGCGGTCGAGTTCGGCGTGGCCGGCACGGCCGCCGCGCAATCGGCGCCTGCCATATCTCTGCCTGCCGCGAAGGCCGGAACCAATACATCCTTCGAAGCGCTGAAGCAGGTGAAGGCCGGCGTGCTCGACATCGGCTATGCCGAGGCGGGGAAGGCGGATGCCCCTGTCGTATTGCTGCTGCATGGCTGGCCCTATGACATCTACAGTTTCGTCGATGTCGCACCGCTGCTTGCCTCGGCAGGCTATAGGGTGATCGTGCCCTATCTGCGCGGTTACGGGACGACCCGCTTCCTGGACGACCAGACGCCGCGCAACGGCCAGCCGTCAGCGCTGGCTGCCGATATGATCGCGCTGCTCGACGCGCTCGATATCGAGAAGGCGGTCATTGCTGGCTACGACTGGGGCGGGCGAACCGCCAACATCATGGCGGCGCTCTGGCCGGAGCGCTGCAAGGCGATGGTCTCGGTGAGCGGCTACCTGATCGGCAGCCAGGAGGCCAACTTGAAGCCGCTGCCGCCGAAGGCCGAACTTGCCTGGTGGTACCAGTTCTATTTCGCCACCGAACGCGGTCGTCTGGGTTACGAGAGCAATACCCATGATTTTGCAAAGCTCATCTGGCAGACGGCTTCGCCGAAGTGGAACTTCGACGATGCGACATTCGACAGGTCGGCCGCCGCCTTCGACAATCCCGACCACGTCGCCATCGTCATTCACAACTATCGTTGGCGCCTGGGACTTGTCGAAGGTGAGGCCAAATACGATGCCTATGAGAAGACGCTTGCCGCATTGCCGATGATATCAGTGCCGACGATCACCATGGAGGGCGATGCAAACGGTGCGCCGCATCCGGAGCCCTCCGCCTATGCCGGGAAATTCTCCGGCAGATACGAGCATCGCACGATCGGCGGCGGCATCGGCCACAACCTGCCGCAGGAGGCGCCCCAGGCCTTCGCACAGGCTGTCATCGATGTCGATCGCTTCTGATCGATGAGGCCGGCCGCAGAGCATCGTTGCTCCGGCCGGCCGAATATGCGTAGGTCGCGTCAGCCGCCTCGATGTCGAGGAGGAGGGCGCGGCCCTTCTATCGGTAAGGGAACATGGACATATGGATCATGTCGATCACATCCTAATCGTCGACGACGATCGCGAAATCCGCGAGCTGGTCTCGGGTTATCTGCAGAAGAACGGTCTGAGGACGAGCGTTGCCGCGGACGGGCGCCAGATGCGCAGTTTTCTCGAGGCCAATGCGGTCGACCTGATCGTGCTCGATGTGATGATGCCCGGCGACGACGGGCTGGTGCTGTGCCGCGAACTGCGCTCCGGCCGGCACAAGGCGATCCCGATCCTAATGCTGACGGCCCGCACCGACGAGATGGACCGGATCCTCGGCCTGGAGATGGGCGCCGACGACTATCTTGCCAAGCCCTTTGCCGCGCGTGAGCTGCTCGCCCGCATCAAGGCGGTGCTGCGGCGGACGCGGATGCTGCCGCCCAATCTGCAGATCAGCGAGGCTGGACAGTTGCTGAGCTTCGGCGACTGGCGGCTCGATACGGTCGCCCGGCACCTTCTCGACAAGGAAGGGACCGCGATTGCGCTGAGCGGCGCCGAATACCGTCTGCTTCGCGTCTTCATCGACCACCCCCAGCGGGTGCTCAATCGCGACCAGCTTCTGAGCATGACACAGGGCCGCGACGCCGATCTGTTCGATCGTTCCATCGATCTCCTGGTCAGCCGGCTGCGCCAGCGCCTGGGCGACGATGCACGCGAACCGACCTACATCAAGACGGTGCGGAGCGAAGGTTATGTGTTTTCGGTTCCGGTCGAAATCTCGGAGCTGCGCCAATGAGGGCGGGGATACCCTTGTTCTCGGGTTTGATGTGGCCGAGCACGTTGCGGTCGCGGATCTTCCTGATCCTGCTGATCGGACTGGCGCTGGCCTACGGCCTGTCCTTCAGCGTGCTCTATATGGAGCGCTATATGTCGGCCAAAGCAGTGATGCTCGGCACGCTGGAGAACGACGTCGCGACCTCGATTGCCGTTCTCGACCGGCTTCCGCCAGGCGAACGCGGCGGTCTCCTGGACCGGCTTGGCCGCGGCAACTATCGTTTCGTGCTCGGGCCCGGCCTTCCCGGCGTGCCTGACACATCAAGCAAAGGGGCGGAAATCTCAGGGGAGATCGAGGAGGCTATCGGGCACCGCTTTCCGATCCGGATCGAACGAATTCCTGGCGATGTGAACCGGTTGCAGGCGCATCTGACGCTGAGCGACGGAAGCCCCTTGACGATCGACGTCACGCCTAAGGGCGTCATGCCGATCGCCGCGTGGCTGCCCTATGTCTTCATCGTCCAGATGGCGCTGCTGATCCTCTGTACCTGGTTTGCGGTTCGCCAGGCGATCCGGCCGCTCGGCGAGCTTGCCGCCGCCGCCGATGCTCTCGACCCGAACAAGGACGGTCCGGCCTTGAGCGAGGCGGGGCCGAGCGAGGTCGCGCATGCGGCAAGAGCGTTCAATAAGATGCGGGAGAGGATTGCCCACTACCTCGAAGAGCGCGTCCAGATCCTGGCGGCCATCTCGCATGATCTGCAGACGCCGATCACCCGCATGCGGTTGCGCGCCGACATGGCGGAGGATTCGCCGGAGAAGGACAAGCTGGTGCATGATCTCGGCGAGATCCAGCGTCTCGTTCAGGACGGAATAGCCTATGCGCGCAGCGCGCATGGCAACGGCGAGAAGAACGCCCGGATCGATCTCGCCTCGTTCATCGACAGCATCGCCTATGACTACCAGGATACCGGAAAGGCCGTCACCGTCGTCGGCCTGGTTCAGGGTGCGGCCTTCACCAAGCCGCATGCGCTTCGTCGCATCCTGTCGAATTTCGTCGACAATGCGCTGAAGTTTGCAGGCGCTGCCGAGATCAGCGTCGAGCGTAGCGCCGAAAACGATATCGTCATATCGGTCATGGATCGCGGCCCGGGAATTCCGGACGATATGCTGGAAGCCGCCATGCAGCCTTTCTTCCGGCTGGAGCAATCCCGCAACCGGGAGACCGGCGGTACCGGTCTCGGTCTTGCTATCGCCCAGCAACTGACGGCCAAGATCGGCGGATCGCTCCGGCTCTACAATCGCGCCGGTGGCGGTCTGGCGGCGGAAGTCACCATTCGTTGACGTCGGCAGTCACCGCAAAATTTCGAGATGTTTGTATGTAAAGATGTCTTCGATCTCGGATGCTACGTTTTGTGACATTTCGGGCGATTTCGGAAACATGGCGGATATATCCGTCGGTCAAACCACACTCCGTCAACCCGGCCGCGCAGCGCGGCAGTCGCCTGGAGCGACGCAACAAAAGGAGTGTTCCATGACAAAGATCGACAAGGTTCTCTATACCGGCAAGACCCACACGACGGGCGGGCGCGACGGCGCGTCGCACAGCGACGACGGCCAGCTGGAGATCAAGCTTTCGCCTCCGGGCAGCAACCGCGCCGGCACCAATCCCGAACAGCTTTTCGCCGCCGGCTGGTCTGCCTGCTTCATCGGCGCGATCGGCTTTGCCGCGGCCAATCAAAAGGTCAGGCTCCCCGCCGATCTTGCCGTCGACACCGAGGTCGATTTGGGAACGGCCGATGGCGGCTATTTCCTGCAGGCCCGTCTCAAGGTCAGCTTGCCGGGGATCGAAGCGGATGTGGCACGAGCCCTCATTGAGGAGGCTCACCAGACCTGCCCCTATTCGAAGGCCACGCGCGGCAATATCCATGTCGAATTGACCGTTGCCTGATGGATGGATTTCTCGCCGGCCATTGGTTGCGGCGGGCAGGGAACAGGAGCCGAAAGCAAACAGGACGAGGCCGATCGGGCCTCGTCGATGGAGGATTTGATGAGATTGATGATCATCTGCATTCTGGGCGCGACGGTTTTCGCCGCGCCCTGCATCTACGACGTAAGCTCGCAGGAGCCTTCGCCGCTAGCGGGCCTCATAACGGCAGCATCCGCAGCGTCGTCATCCGGGGAGCGGCCGCCGTTCCAGGCCCCCTTTTAAAGTCACCAGGGAGAGAAAGACCGTGAAGCTCTATCAGAATGAAATTTCCTCGGCGACGTCGCGAGTCCGCATCGCGCTCGCCCTGAAGGGATTGACGGCGGAAACACTGCCGGTGACCATCCTCGGCGAAGAGGCCGAGAGCCGGCAGGCCGGATATCGCAGCGTCAATCCGCAAGGGCTGGTGCCGGCCTTGCTGACGGATGGCGGCGTTCTCATCACCCAGTCACTGGCGATCGTCGAATATCTCGACGAACTTCACCCCGAACCGCCGCTGCTGCCCGACACGGCGGAGGGCAGGGCGCTGGCGCGGTCGATCGCGCTTGCAATCGCAGCCGAGATCCATGCGCTGCTGCCGCCACGCATCGGCCTGCACCTCAAAACGGCCTTCCAGGCGGATGCCGATGCCATTGCCGCCTGGAGCCGTCACTGGGTCGGCGAGGGAATGGCCGCTGTAGAGACGATGATCGCCGGCCGCAGGCAAGGCGCCTTCGCCATCGGCGACCGGCCTGGTATTGCCGATATCTTTCTCTTCCCGCAGGCGATCAGCGCCCGGCGCATGGGCTTCGATCTCGCCCGGTGGCCCAATATCGCGGAGATTGTGGGCAGGCTCGAGGCGATCCCGGCTTTCCAGGAGAATGCGCCGGCGCCGAGACGATGATGCGATCAATGAAGAAGCGACCGCAAACCATGGCGGTCGTTTCTTTTCTCAGCGGTTAACCCTTGCCTGCAGATGCGCGGGATATCGATCGCCTTCCACCTTGATGGTGGCGAGCGCGCTTTCGATATTGCCGAGATCCTCGGCCGTCAGTTCGACCTGGGCGGCCCGGATGTTCTCCTCGAGGCGATGCAGCTTGGTGGTGCCGGGGATCGGCACGATCCAGGGTTTTTGCGCCAGCAGCCAGGCCAGGGCGATCTGGGCCGAGGTGGCGTTTTTGCGCCTGGCGATCTCTACGAGAAGATCGACGAGCGCCTGGTTGGCTTTTCGCGCTTCTGGTGAAAAGCGCGGCACGATGTTGCGGAAGTCCTTGCTGTCGAAGGTGGTCGTCTCGCTGATCGCGCCGGTGAGAAAGCCTTTGCCGAGCGGGCTGAAGGGCACGAAACCGATGCCGAGTTCTTCGAGCGCCGGCAGGATTTCCTGCTCGGGTTCGCGCCACCACAGCGAATATTCGCTCTGCAGCGCCGTCACCGGCTGGACGGCGTGGGCGCGGCGGATCGTCTGGGCGCCCGCTTCCGAGAGACCGAAATGCCTGACCTTACCCTCGGCGATCAGCGCCTTGACCGTGCCGGCCACATCTTCGATCGGGACATCGGGGTCGACACGATGCTGATAGAAGAGGTCGATGACATCGGTCTTCAAACGCTTCAACGCCTGGTCGGCCACCGCGCGGATCTGCTCCGGCCGGCTGTTCATGCCACTCTGGCCGCCGTTGGCATCGAAGTTGAAGCCGAATTTCGTGGCAATCACCACCTCGTCGCGGAAGGGCGCCAGGGCTTCTCCGAGAAGCTCTTCGTTCTTGTAGGGACCATAGGCCTCGGCGGTGTCGAAGAAGGTCACGCCGCGTTCGAATGCGCGGCGGATCAGCGCGATCGCTTCCGGAATCGCTGTTGCCGGGCCATAACCATAACTCAGTCCCATGCAGCCGAGACCGATGGCCGAGACACGAAGTCCGCTCTTTCCGAGTTCACGTTTCTGCATTGCCGTTTCCTTTTCTAACCTTGGTACTGCGTGTCGATGACGTGCTCCATCCAGTCGACGACCTTGCCGTCGAGCTGTTCCTGAATGGCGATATGGGTCATGGCCGTCGTCGGCGATGCGCCGTGCCAATGGCGTTCACCCGGTGCGAAGCAGACAACGTCGCCGGCGCGGACCTCCTCGACCGGGCCACCTTCGCGTTGCACGCGACCGCAGCCCGATGTGACGATCAGCGTCTGGCCGAGCGGATGGGTGTGCCAGGCGGTGCGAGCGCCGGGCTCGAAGGTGACGCTGGCGCCAGCCGCACGTGCGGGGCTGGTCACGGCAAACAGCGGGTCGACACGCACGCTGCCGGTGAACCAATCGGCCGCTCCCTTGGCCGAAGGCTGCGAACCGTTTCGCTTGATGTCCATTTGTCTTCCTTTCGATGTCGGGGTGGACGTGTCCACTCGAGTGACAAGGTATTTAGGGCGTGCGCCTGGCCACGATTAGATGGTATAAACGGCAAGAACCCATGAGAAAGTTTCATAAATGCCACGCCCCGCCGTCAACGACCTCATTGCCTTCCTCGCCGTTGCGCGTGCACAGAGCTTCACTAAGGCGGCGGGCAAGCTGGGTGTGTCGCAATCGGCGCTCAGCCACACCATCCGCGGGCTCGAGGAGCGGCTTGGGCTGCGATTGCTGACACGCACGACGCGCAGCGTCTCGCCGACGGAGGCCGGCGAACGCCTGCTCGTTTCCATTGGACCGCGGCTCGACGAGATCGAGAGCGAACTGGCTGCCTTGAGCGCGTTTCGGGAGAAGCCGGCAGGCACGATCCGCATCAATGCCGGCGAGCATGCGGCCGATGCCGTTCTCTGGCCCGCCCTGGAAAAGCTGCTGCCCGATTATCCCGATATCAATGTCGAGATCATCGTCGATTACGGTCTGACCGACATCGTCGCGGAACGTTACGATGCGGGCGTGCGGCTAGGGGAACAGGTGGCGAGGGACATGATTGCGGTGCGCATCGGCCCCGACATGCGCATGGCCGTGGTCGGCACTCCCGCCTATTTCGCCACCAGGCCGAAGCCGCTGACGCCGCAGGATCTTACCGATCACAATTGCATCAATCTGCGCCTGCCGACCTATGGCAGCGTCTATGCCTGGGAGTTCGAAAAGGACGGGCGCGAGCTCAGGGTTCGCGTCGAAGGCCAACTGGTTTTCAACAATATAGCCCTGCGGCTGAACGCAGTGCTGGCTGGTCTTGGGCTGGCCTATATGCCGGAGAACCTGGTCGAGGCGCATCTTGCCGATGGACGGCTGGTGCGGGTCCTCGAGGACTGGTGCCCGCCGTTTTCCGGCTACCATCTCTACTATCCAAGCCGCCGGCATACGTCGCCAGCCTTCGCCCTCGTTGTCGATGCGCTTCGCTATCGGGGATAGCCGCCCATCGCTCGAGCTGCGCAGACCGGCAGATATCCGAGCCATTGCGACGTTCAAACGATCGGCTCTTGCCGGAAGCGAAATCATGCCTGCCAGTGATTTGACATTCGATCACTCGCCGCTAATTCACACTTGAAATTGAAGGAAACAGTGAATGAATACTGCGGCACCTGCCACGAAAGCTCGGACCGGCGTGTCCGGTTTGGATACAGTTCTGGCGGGGGGCCTTTCGCCGGGGCACGTGTTTCTCCTGGAGGGAAATCCGGGGGCGGGCAAGACAACGATTGCGCTGCAGTTCCTGATCGAAGGTGCACGGCTCGGCGAGCAGGGGCTCTACATCACTCTTTCGGAAACCGAGAGCGAGCTTCGGGCCGGTGCTGCATCGCATGGCATGGTGATCGACGGCAATATCGAGGTCTTCGAGGTCGTGCCTCCGGAAAGCCTGCTGGACGCCGACCAACAGCAGAGCCTGCTTTATTCGTCGGATCTTGAACTCGGAGAGACAACAAAGGAAATCTTTGCCGCTTTCGAGCGGATCAAGCCACGTCGCGTGGTTCTCGATAGTCTGTCGGAGATAAGGCTGCTCGCGCAAAGCTCGTTGCGCTACCGCCGACAGATCCTCGCGCTCAAACATTATTTTGCCCGACAAGGAGCGACAGTGCTTCTGCTCGATGATCTGACGTCCGAGGTGCTCGACAAGACGGTGCACAGCGTTGTGCACGGTGTCATCCATCTCGAAGAGATGGCGCCGAGCTACGGCTCCGAACGCCGACGTCTCAGGGTCATAAAATATCGCGGACAGGCCTTCCGCGGCGGCTATCACGATTTCATCATCCAGACTGGCGGCGTGATCGTCTTTCCGCGGCTCGTCGCCGCCGAACACAGGTCGAGTTACGCCCGCGATCAGATTTCCTGCAATATTGCGGAACTGGACCTTCTTCTGGGAGGTGGCCTCGAGCGAGGTTCCAGTACACTCATCCTTGGTCCTGCCGGCACTGGCAAAAGCACGTTCTCGTTTCAATTCCTGGTGGCTGCGGTCGCGCGCGGCGAGAAAGTGGCGGCCTTCATTTTTGACGAGGAGCTGGGCCTGCTCTTCACGCGGCTGAAGGCGCTCGGAATGGATCTCGAAGCCATGCGGAACGCGGGTCATATCCACATCGAACAGCTCGATGCCGCCGAACTGTCGCCGGGCGAATTCGCCCACCGCGTGCGCAACTGCGTCGACAAGTCGGATGCGAAAACCGTGATCATCGACAGTATCAACGGTTATCAGGCTTCGATGCCAGATGAGAATTCGCTGATCCTTCATATGCATGAGCTGCTGCAATATTTGAACAGGCAGGGCGCCAACACCTTTCTCACCGTTGCCCAGCACGGGCTGGTCGGCGACATGAAGGCACCTGTCGACGTTACCTATCTCGCCGATACCGTCATTCTGCTGCGTTACTTCGAGGCGGCGGGAAAGGTGCGGAGGGCAGTCTCGGTGATCAAGAAGAGGACCGGCTTTCACGAGGATACCATCCGGGAGTATCGGATAGACGCTTCCGGCTTGAGGTTCGGCGATCCTCTCGTCGGGTTTCAGGGCGTGCTTCGCGGCGTTCCCGAATTTGTCACGACCTCAACGCCGCTCCTCGCGACCGATAGCGGGGATAGCGGCAATTCCTAATTCCAGCAAACCGAAAGCGTTGATCTACGCCCCCGCAGGTCGCGATGCCTGGGTGGCGAGATCGCTGGTCGATGAGGCCGGGTTGACGTCGATTGCCGCCGCCGATCTGTCTATGTTCGCGTCATCGCTCAGCGAGGACATCGCGCTTGGTGTGCTGACGGAAGAGGCCGTTCGCTCGAGCGATCTCAAGCCGATCGCCGCCTGGGTTTCGGCCCAACCGAGCTGGTCAGATCTGCCATTCATCGTGCTCACCATACGTGGCGGCGGGCCTGAACGAAATCCGGCCGCTGCCAGGCTTTCCGAGGTTCTTGGCAACGTCACCTTTCTGGAACGGCCGTTCCATGCGACCTCCTTCATCAGCGTTGCCCGGACTGCCTTAAAGGGGCGCCTGCGCCAATATGAAGCGCGAGCCCGGCTTGAAGCTCTCGGCGAAGGGGAGCGACGGTTGCAGACGGCGCTCGCTGCCGGTCGTCTGGGAGCCTGGGAGCTGGAGCTCTCCTCGATGGCCTTGTCCGCCTCGGCGACCTGCAAGGCAGTCTTCGGCCGAGGAGCGGATGATGATGTGACGCGCGACGATCTGATCGCAAGCATCCACCCCGATGACCGGGACGGTGTGCTCGCAAGTCTGCGCCGGACCATCGATACCGGGCACGACTATTCGATCGAGCACAGGACGATCTGGCCGGATGGATCACTGCATTGGACCGAGGTTCATGCGCAGCTCTACACCGACAGATATGGTTCCGCCAGGAAGCTCGTCGGCGTCTGCTCCGATACCACTGCCCGCAAGACCATCGAGGAAAATCTGCGACGGCTCAATGAAAACCTCGAAGAGCGCGTCAGGGAACGGACCAGGGAGGTCAACGCCGCTCACCAGACCTTGCTTGAGGAAGTCGCCCAGCGTGAAAGAGCCGAGGAGCAGCTTCGTCAATCGCAGAAGATGGAGGCAATCGGCCAACTGACGGGCGGCGTCGCCCATGACTTCAACAACCTGCTGATGGTCGTTCTCGGAAATCTGGAGCTGCTCGGCAAGCACGTGGCCGGAGATGCCAAAGCGATGCGTCTGATCGACGGGGCGCTTCAAGGCGCGCGGCGCGGGGCGGCGCTGACCCAGCGGCTGTTGGCTTTTGCCAGGCAGCAGGATCTGCAGGTCAAGCCTGTCGACCTGGCCGAGCTGGTCTCCGGCATGAACGACCTGCTGCGGCGTTCGGTTGGATCCTCGGTCAGCATCGAGACCATGCTGCCGGCGACCCTGCCGCCGGCGCTGGTCGATGCGAACCAGCTCGAATTGGCGCTGCTCAACCTTGCGGTCAATGCCCGTGATGCGATGCCGGACGGGGGGACGCTGTCTATTTCGCTGCGCGAGGAACAGGTTGCCGGCAATGGCGGCGATCTCGGCGAGGGAGCCTATCTCGTATTGGCGGTGGCCGACAGCGGCACCGGCATGGACGCGGAGACGCTGAAGAAGGCCGTCGATCCGTTTTTCTCGACCAAGGAACTCGGAAAGGGCACGGGCCTGGGTCTATCGATGATCCACGGACTTGCCGTTCAGCTCAATGGCGCACTTCTTCTGACAAGCCAGCCTGGGGTGGGAACGACAGCCGAATTGTGGCTTCCGGCGACCGAACGGCGCCCCGAGCGGCTGGCAGAGGCGGAGTTTACCGTCCCGCAGGCTGCATCCAGGCTGAAGATCCTTCTGGTCGATGATGATGCCTTGATCGCCATGAGTTCAGTCGACATGCTCGAAGATCTCGGCCACGAGGTGGTCGAGGCAAATTCCGGCTCGGAGGCGCTCGAGCTGATCAGGGGCGGCCAGCATTTCGACCTTGTCATCACCGACTATTCGATGCCTGGTATGACCGGTGCACAGCTCGCTGAGGCCGCGCGGGACATTTTGCCAGCGCTGCCAATCGTGCTGGCCACCGGCTATGCCGATCTTCCCGCCGGCACCGATATCGATCTTCCGAGATTGGGAAAGCCCTATAATCAGGCGCAGCTTGCCAGGGAAATCAGCAAGGCGATGGCAGGCGAAGCGGTTCCGGTTCCCAGATCAGCCAGCGGCGGCGGCGCTTCAGGACATCGCCTCTCCAAGCCCGACGATATCAGCGATGAAATCGGCGATGGCGCCTGTGTCGTCTAGATCGAAGACCGGTAGGGCCGTATCCGTGACGGCATGATCGGCGGCGATGGCGCAGATATGGGGATCGCTCGGCGCCAGCGGTTGACGATTGGCGGCCTCCAGGCGGCGCGCCTCGATCTTCGGGATCGGTTCGCGCTTGTAACCTTCGATGAGCACGAGATCGCAGGGGGCAAGACGGGCGAGGATCTCCTCGAACGCAGGTTCGGGCGCGCCGCGCAGCTCGTGCATGATGGCGTAGCGGGTGCCGGAAACGATCGTGACCTCGTGGGCGCCGGCCTGCCGGTGGCGGTAGCTGTCGGCGCCCACCTTGTCGATGTCGAAATCATGATGGGCGTGCTTGATCGTCGAGATCCTATAGCCGCGGCGGGTGAACTCCGTCACCAGCCGGACGGCGAGCCCGGTTTTGCCCGAGTTCTTCCAGCCGGCAATGCCGAAGATTTTCGGTGCGGTCATGCGCGAAGGGCCTCCAGCCAGCGTTCCGCCTCGACAAGATCGTCAGGCGTGTTGATGTTGAAGAAGGGATCGAGCAGGCTGGCGCGGGTCGGATGCAGCGGAAACACTACTTCCGTAACGTCATGCCGCAACAGGAAGTCGCGCACGCGGCGCTTCTCGTCGGTGGCGATCCAGGCTTCGAGATCGGCGGCGAGCGTCACCGGCCACAGCCCGAAGACCGGATGGCTGCGGCCTTCGGAGGCGGCGATGGCAATCTGCGGCGGGCGTTCGAGCGATGCCGCCAGCCGGGCGACGAGATCGGTCGGGAAGAACGGGCAGTCGACCGAGACGGTGACGACATGGCTGATCGCGGGAAGGCCGGCGGCATAGACCATGGCCGCATGAATGCCGGCCAGTGGCCCCGCCTTGCCGGGAAAACGGTCGGGGACCACAGGCACATCCTCGGCGGCGGCATCGGCATTGACCGCAATGAGGGCAACCTGCTGCGAAAGGCGGGTCAGCACATGGCGCAGCAGGCTTTCGGCCCCGAGCATTGCGCCCGCCTTGTCGTGGCCCATGCGTTGCGAGCGGCCGCCGGCCAGCACGACGCCTGCTATATCGGATGTGTCGAGCGGGAATTCAGTCATCATCCTGCCTCAAACCGGTGAGCGCGGCGCGGATTCCTGCGCGATCGGGGGTACGCGGCGCTTGGCTTCACGATAGAACGTATAGAGGCCGGAAGCGATGACGATTGCAGCGCCGAGGAGCGTCCAGCTGTCGGGCACTTCGGCGAAGAAGAAAAAACCGAGCAGCGAGGAGAAGATCAGGCTGGTATAGCGGAACGGTGCGACGAAGGAGATTTCGCCGGTGCGCATGGCGAGGATGACCGACTGGTAGCCGACGAGCACCAGCACCGAAGCGAGCAGCAGATGCCCGAGCGAAGTCGCACTGACCGGCTGCCAGCCGCCGAGTACCGGGATCAGCAAGGCGCCGAAGAAGGAGATGGAGATGGCGGTGATGACGGTGATCATCAGCGAGGGAATCTCCGGGTCGATCGAGCGGGTGGCGAGATCGCGGCCGGCCGTCGTCAGCACGGCGCCGACGCAGAGCAGGGCGGCGGCGGTGAAACCTTCCGGTCCGGGGCGGATGATGATCATCACGCCGACGAGGCCGACGAGGATCGCCGACCAGCGCCGCCAGCCGACGGGCTCGCGGAAGAAGAGGGCGGCACCGAAAGTGACGACCAGCGGCAGCGATTGCAGGATCGCCGAGGCATTGGCGATCGGCATCATGCCGAGCGCGGTGATATAGGTGACGGCGGAAAACATCTCGCAGATGATGCGGACGAGGATGATCGGCTGCAGCACGATGCGCCAGGAGCGCAGAGCGCCCATTTTCCTGGCGATCAGATAGACGAGCAGGCTGGTGAAGAGGCCGCGCAGGAACATGATCTCGCCGGCGTTCATATAGGCGACCACCGATTTGGACAGAGCATCGCTTGCGGAAAAGCCGGCCATCGCCATGCTCATATAGATGGCGCCCTCAGTATTGCGTGACCGCGGCATGAAGAGATTCCCGTTACCTGTGCGCCCCTTCTTAGTCGGGAAGATACATGAAGGGAATCGGATGAATGTCACACCCGGGATAAATCGATGATGCGGCGCACAACGGTGCTGACGCAGCGGCAGGCGCGTGTTTGGAGGCCACGGCAAGGCACCGTTTTATAATGTGAATTCCGATTTCTCACGGACGATCCAGGCTTCCATCCGCCCTCGGCTGGCGAACGGATCGCCGGCCGAAGCATCGACTGTCGGCGGTTTTCGGCCGTCCACGCGGGAAACGGGTGGCTGCACGGCCCGATCTTTGAGATCTCGGATGCCTCGACAACTGAGGAGAAACGGACATGACACTTCTGAACGACAAGGTCGCGATCATCACCGGCGCAAGCTCGGGCATCGGCCGCGCGGCGGCGAAGCTCTTTGCGCGAGAGGGCGCGAAGCTCGTGGTCACCGCAAGGCGACAGCAGGCGCTCGACGCCGTCATCGCCGAAATCGAGGCGGAGGGCGGACAGGCTGTCGCCATATCGGGCGACGTCAGGGACGAGGCGCTGCAGGCAAGGCTTGCCGACATGGCGGTCTCGCGCTTCGGCGGGCTCGACATCGCCTTCAACAATGCCGGCATCCTTGGCGAGATGGGGCCGGTTGCCGGCCTCTCGCTGGAAGGCTGGCGCGAGACGATCGAGACCAATCTCACCGCCGCTTTCCTCGGCGCCAAACACCAGTCGGCAGCGATGGGAAAAGGCGGCGGATCGTTGATCTTCACCTCCAGCTTCGTCGGCCACACCGCCGGCATGCCCGGCATGGCCGCCTATGCGGCTGGTAAGGCGGGGCTGATCGGCTTCGTGCAGGTGCTCGCCGCCGAACTCGGCCGACAGAACATCCGCGTCAACGCCCTGCTTCCCGGCGGCACGGACACACCCGCCAGCATCACCAACGCGCCTGATGCCACGCCTGAGGTGCTCGCCTTCGTCGAGGGGCTGCATTCGCTGAAGCGCATGGCGCAACCGGAAGAGATCGCCAATGCGGCGATGTTCCTGGCGTCCGACATGTCGAGCTTCGTGACGGGGACGGCGATGCTGGCGGATGGCGGGGTGTCGATCAGCCGGACGTAAAGTGTGAGGAAGAGGCGGGGATCGGCAGGCATGAGGTCGAGCCACTGGTAGCTCCTCCGGCGACGGATGTGATCGCGGGTGCCCAGCCACCCGCCCTCATCCTTCGAGGCTCCGGCCTCCACACCTCAGGATGAGGGCTGATCGGGGGTGCCGCCGGCTGCGACCTCTCTCCAGCCTCGTCCTGGCCCCCCCGAAGGAGCCCCGAAGACGGGACTGGCCACCGTTGCTCCAGAAGGCTCAGGACATGATCAAACCACCGTCGACATTGATCGTCTGGCCGGTGATGTAGGCGGCGTCGTCGCTGGCGAGGAAGGTGACCAGGCCGGCGACGTCTTCTCCGGAGCCGGCGCGCTTCATCGGAATGCCCTCGACCCATTCCTTCATCAATTCGCCGGGAGCGTAGTTGCCGAGCAGTTTGCCCCAGGCCTGGTCGTTATAGGCCCACATATCCGTTTCGATGATGCCGGGGCAGAAGGCGTTGACGGTGATCTTCTCGGTGGCGACTTCTTTGGCCAGGCTCTGGGTGATGCCGACGACGCCCATTTTCGAGGCGGCATAGTGGGGCGTGTAGATGAAGCCGTCGCGGGCCTGGCCGGAGGCGGTGTTGATGATGCGGCCGCCGCGCTTGTGTTTGCGCATGCGCAGAATGGCCTCCTGGGCGCAGAGGAAGACGCCCTTGGTGTTGACGGCCATGACCTTGTCCCACTCGTTTTCGGTCAGATCCTCGATGCGGGCGATGGTGATGACGCCGGCATTCTGGATCGAGACGTCGACCGCGCCGAATTCCTTCTCGGCGGCATCATAGAGGGCAATGACGCCCGCCTTGTCGGTGACGTCGCCGATGAAGGAGATTGCCTTGCCGCCTTCGGCCCGGATCCCATCGGCAACGCCGTGGACCAGCTCCTCGTTGGCCGAGACCACGAGATTGGCGCCTTCGCGCGCAAAGCGCCTGGCGATCGCCGCGCCGATGCCGCGGCTAGCCCCGGTAATGACGACAGTCTTTTGCTCAAAGCGTTTCATGCTCTTTCCTTCCCGGTATCCGTCAACAAACAGCAAATCTGGGTGCGATCTGCGCTGTGATGCTTATTGGAGCTCGAACGGCTGCCCGAGATAATCTCGGGGAATTCAGGCCGTCTTGAGCGCCGATGGCGACGCCCGACTCCTCTACCCGTTCTATCGGCGTGAAGGGCGGGCAAGACGACGATATCGCACGCCGTCTTGCCCGTTCCTTCAGCGCCTCGATCTCAGCCAGGGAGGAAGCGAGACCGTTCATTTTTTCAGTTATCACCAGCAGCAGAAGCCGCCGTCGACGAGAAGATCGACGCCGGTCACGAAACTTGCTGCATTCGACAGCAAGAACACCGCCGGTCCGACCATCTCGTCGACCGATGCCATACGCTGCATCGGCGTCTGCTCTTCGAAGAGCTTGGTCTGATGAACCATCTCCGGACGGGTGTTCATCGGCGTTGCCGTGTATCCGGGGGAGATGGTGTTGACGCGGATACCGCGGTCGACCCATTCCATCGCCAGAGACTTCGACATATGGATGACGCCCGCCTTGGAGGCGTTGTAATGCGCCTGGCTCAGCCCCCGGTTTACGATCACGCCGGACATGGAGGCGATGTTGACGATGGAACCGCGTCCATTCTTCAGCATGGCGCGAGCCTCGGCCTGGCAGGAAAGGAATATGCCTTTGAGGTTGATATCCATCAACGTCTGATATTGATCCTCCTCCATCTCTTCCGCCGGGTTCGCGTTAGCGATGCCTGCAGCGTTGACGGCAAGCGTCAACAGGCCGAGATCTGCTTCGGTACGTGCGACGGCCTCTCCAAGGGACAATTTGCTTGTGACGTCAGCTGCGATCTGGATCGAGCGGCGGCCGGCGGCGCGAATATGTTCGGCCGTCCTGGCCAATCCGTCGTCGGTCCGGCGGTCGAGCAGCGCCACGTCGGCGCCGCATTGCGCAAGGCCGATGGCAATGCGCTGCCCAATGCCGCTCCCGGCTCCGGTAACGATGGCGACCTGGCCGCTGAGATCGAAAAGCTTCGGGGCGTTCAGAGTGATGTCGGACACCGCTCTTCCTTTCTCTGTCTGTTTAGATGGTGGCTAGCTCCATGACCGAAACGTCATTTGCCTGGTCACGATTGAGGATCCCCGCCTGCTTGCCCTGGGCAAGTACGAGAATGCGATTGGAGACTCCGAGAACTTCCTCGAGATCCGAGCTGACGACGATGACCGCCACGCCCTGTTTGGCAAGATTGACGATGATGTCGTAGATGCCCGCCCGGGCGCCGACGTCGATGCCTCTCGTCGGTTCGTCGAGCACGACGACCTTGGGATCGCGCATAAGCCACTTGGCGATCACGACCTTTTGCTGGTTGCCGCCGGAAAGGTCCGAGGCGTATTGCTCGGCACGGCCCTTTACGCCGAACTTGGCAACTGCCTTTTCTGCAAACGAGCGCTTGATGCGCGGCGTAATCCAACGCCCGCCCAGCTTGTCGAGATTGGCGTAGATAATGTTCTCGCTGATCCGGTGGCCGACGATCAGGCCCTGCTCCTTGCGGTCTTCCGGAACCATCACGATACCCCTAGCGATGGCGTCCGCCGGATCGCGCAGCCTGAGTTCTTCGCCTTCCAGCTTGATCGAACCTGCACTGATTGGGTCCGCGCCCGAAATGGCGCGCACCAGTTCGGTGCGGCCGGCGCCGACCAATCCGGCAATCCCGAGAATTTCCCCGGCCCGCACCTCGAAGTTAACGTCACGGAACGCGTTATCAGGCGAGCTCAGCCCGGATACCTGGAGTACCGGACGGTCTGTCGGAACGGGCAGGGTGGGGAACAAGCGGTCAAGCGGGCGTCCGACCATGCTCTCGACGATCGTGCGCACCGGGGTCGCGCTGTCTGAGAATTCCTGCACGCGCTCACCGTCGCGAAGAACGACGATCCGGTCGGTTATCTGCTTGATCTCTTCCATGCGGTGGGAGATGTAGACGATGCCGACGCCCTCTGAGCGAAGCTTCCGCACCTGTTCGAAGAGAGCTTCCGTCTCCGCGCCGCCAAGCGCGGCTGTCGGCTCATCGAGGATCAGCAGCTTTGCGTTGAGAGCCAGCGCCTTGGCGATCTCGATGAGCTGCTGATTTGCTGTCGAAAGGCCGGCGACCGTTCGCGTTGCGGGTATGTGAAGGTTCAAGCGTGCCAGCTGGTCCTGGGCCCGGCGAACCATCTGGGCACGGTCGACGACGCCATTCTTCATCGGCCAGCGCCCGATGAAGACGTTTTCCGCGATCGACAGCTGCGGCAGAAGCTGCAGTTCCTGGTGGATCAGGACGACGCCCTTGTCGATCGCTTCCCTAGGGGTGGCCGGGGCATAAGGCTGCCCCAGCCATGTCATTGATCCTTCGGACGGTGTGCGGGACCCGGCGATGATGCCCGATAGCGTCGACTTGCCCGCTCCGTTTTCACCGAGAAGTGCAACCACTTCGCCCGGATAGACGTCCAAGCTGACATTCTTCAGAACCTGGAGCGGCCCATACCACTTGGATATGCCCCTCAGGGAAAGAACCGGGTCAGTCATGGCACACCTCCTCAAGACCTCGACTTATTAGAGCGCCGTGCGTCCGTTTGGACGCACAAAGGACGCTCTAACGCTTGAATCTACGCATCGTGCTTTCCGAAAATCGATTCCGATTTTCGGGCCGATGCGTTACGGATGGTTGGCGATGAAGCCTGCGACGTTTTCCTTGGTCGTCAACGTGGCATCCATGAGCTGGACCGGCGGCACCTTTTCTCCGGCGACAAGCTTGGCGGCATTTTCAACCGCATCGCGGCCCATTTTCTGTGTCTGCTGGGTCGCAGTTACGTTGAAGACGCCCTTGCTGAGGGCTTCGAGAGCTGCGGTGTCGCCATCGAAACCACCAACCACGATCTTCTGCGATGGATTGGCGACCTTGATCGCCTGGGCGGCGCCAAGGGCGAGACCGTCGGCCTGGGCGAACACGATCGAAACGTCCGGATTTGCCTGCAGCATATTCTGCATGATCTGGAAGCCTTCGTCCTGGCTCCAGATGTTCGAGAACTGCTCGGCGACAACCTTGACATCAGGATATGCTTTCAGAGATTCAGCACAGCCCTTCGAGCGATCGACCTCCGGCGTCGTGCCCTTCTGGCCGTGGATGATGACCATCTTTCCCTTGCCGCCGGCTTCCTTCAGGATGTAGTCGCACACCGCCTTGGCAGAGGCGACGGAATCCGTTGCAAGGAAGGTATCGCCGGGCGCTCCCTCGGCGTTGCGGTCAACGTTCACGACCGGAATACCAGCGCTCTTCGCGAGCTTGACCGGAACGGTCGCAGCCGCCGCACCTGCCGGAATGTAGATCAGCGCGTCGATTTTCTGAGTCAGGAGGTCCTGGATCTGGTTGACCTGTGTCGGGCCGTCGCCCTTGGCGTCAACCGTGATGACTTCGATGCCGCGCTTCTTGGCTTCGGCTTCGACCGATTGCTTGATCTGGTTGAAGAAGTTTGCCTGAAGATTGGCAACGGCCAGGCCGAGCTTCTTCAGTTCCGCCGCGTGTACGGGACCGAGCATGAGGCCGAGAAGTGCAGCAGACGCGAGCATGGTGCGCGCAATTTTCATTGTATTTCCTCCGTTGTTTGATGGAACCCTCGGGTATGTCCTCCCCCTCGGGGTATTGATCCGCCCCAACATTCCGGGGCGGAATTCCGGGTCCGCCAACACGGCGGACCCTGCTCGTCAGGCGCGACGCCGACGAATGGTCTCCGCGCCGACCGCGAGCACGATGACGATGCCGATGATCACCTGCTGAAGAAACGGTGAGACGTTGAGAAGGTTGAGGCCGTTGCGAAGCACACCGATGATTAGAACGCCGATCAGCGTTCCCCCGATGCCGCCCGCGCCGCCGGAGAGCGAAGTCCCGCCGATGACGACCGCGGCGATGGTGTCCAGTTCATAACCAAGGCCACTGGATGGCTGGACGGAATCCAGTCGGGCGGCGAGCACGACGCCGGCAAGCCCCGCAAGGACGGCACTCATGACATAGACGCCGATCGTCACGAGCGGGACGTTGATGCCGGCCAGGCGCGCGACTTCGGAGTTTCCGCCCACCGCATAGAGCATGCGCCCTTCGGATCGGAAGTGCAGGAAAAGCCAGGCCGCGAGAACAACCGCAAGCATCAGAAACACCGTGGCTGTCATGACGCCGAAATGGCGATCGATCGCCAGCATCATGAACCAGTCGGGGAATCCGACGATCTGCTGGCCGTCCGTGATCATGTTTGCAACGCCGCGAGCTGCAGACATCATTGCAAGCGTGGCAATAAAGGCTGGAACCCTGAACTGCGTCACCAGAAGTCCGACGATCAGGCCTGATACCGCCGAGGCGATCAGCGCAAAGGCGATGCCGACAGGCAGCGGCAGGCCGGCGACATTGGCGGTCCAGCCCATGACCATCATCGCTAGGGCAAGTGCCGAGCCGACGGAGAGATCGATGCCGCCGATGAGGATGACGAACGTCATTCCCACGGCCATGATGCCGAGAACAGTGATCTGGTCGAGGATGTTGAGGCCGTTTCGAACCGAAAGAAACGTGTCTGTGCTGAAGCTCAGAAAGACGCACAGCACGAGCAGTCCCACGAGTGGACCGGTCGCTCCCTTGAGCTTGCTCAACCACGCACCGGAGGAAAGCCTGTGTTCATTGATATCGAGCGCCACCATTGCTCCTCCCTCTGCGTAGGCTTGTATCCGATATTCGTTCAGGAGGGAATAAATATTCACACCTGCTGGAAAATTCATTAACAACTTGCTTTCCGGCTGTCAATAGGATTTGCTCTGGCGTCAGCTGCTGTCAGGCTCGCTTAAGGGCTTGACTAATCGGCTTCTTGTGCAAAAATATTGATGAATGAATATTTATGCAAGAGGAACTCATGGATACGACAGAACTTG
Organism: Rhizobium binxianense; assembly: GCF_028994275.1. Classification (NCBI taxonomy): domain Bacteria; kingdom Pseudomonadati; phylum Pseudomonadota; class Alphaproteobacteria; order Hyphomicrobiales; family Rhizobiaceae; genus Rhizobium; species Rhizobium binxianense. The sequence goes on along the minus strand of NZ_CP118713.1, from coordinate 2,098,451 downwards.
AGCGCATCGCCCGCGAAATCCGATTGCGCGATCTTCAGGCGGTCTTCGAAGCGGGCGCCGGCCATATTGGCGGGGAAATGTCGGTCATCGACATTTTGACGGCGCTCTATTTCAGGGTGCTGAATGTCTGGCCGGATCAGCCCAAACATCCAGGCCGCGACAGGTTCGTTCTTTCAAAGGGACATACGGCATGCGCTCTGTATGTGACGCTCGCCAAACGTGGCTTTATCCCGGAGGAGGAGATTTCCACCTTTTTGCAGCCGCATTCGAGGCTGAACGGGCATCCAAATTGCAACAAGGTTCCGGGCGTCGAAACGAATACCGGGCCGCTCGGTCACGGTCTTCCGGTCGCCATAGGAATGGCGAAAGCCGCCAAGCTCTCAGGCGCGAAATATCACACCTATGTCGTCACCGGGGACGGTGAGATGCAGGAGGGTTCCAACTGGGAAGCGATCATGGCGGCCGCCCAGTTCAAGCTCGACAATTTGACGCTGGTCATCGACCACAACAGGTTCCAGCAGGGCGCGGCGCTGGCCGAAACCAATGATCTCGCGCCGCTGCGTCCGAAGCTGGAGGCGTTCGATTGGGAGGTCACCGAAATCAACGGGAACAATATGAGCGAAGTCGTTCCCGCTCTCGAACGCCGGGGGGCAAGACCACATTGCATCGTTGCCCATACCAACAAGGGCCATGGAATCTCGTTCATGCAGGACCGGGTCGACTGGCACCACAAGGTACCGAGCAAGGAACAATACGAAATCGCATTGGCAGAATTGTCGGAGGCCCTGTAATGAACGCGCCAATAAACCCACCCAAGCTTTACGATTGCCGCGATGCATTCGCTGCCACGCTTGAGCGGCTGGCTGCTGAAAACGAAACGATCGTTGCAGTCTGCAACGACTCGGTCGGTTCCTCCAAGCTCGGCGGCTTCAAGTCGAAATTTCCGGATCGCCTCGTAAACGTCGGCATCGCCGAGCAGAACATGGTCGGCGTTGGAGCAGGCCTTGCCAACGGCGGACGTCTTCCATTCGTGTGCGCCGCTGCTCCGTTTCTGACGGGGCGGTCCCTGGAGCAGATCAAGGCCGATATTTCCTATTCGAATGCCAACGTCAAACTGGTCGGCATTTCTTCCGGAATGGCCTATGGCGAACTCGGTCCGACCCATCACTCGATCGAAGACTTCGCCTGGACGCGGGTCCTGCCCAATCTGCCGGTGATTGCACCTTGTGACCGCATCGAAACCGCTGCCGCTGTTGCCTGGGCAGCGACCTATGACGGGCCCTGTTTCCTGCGTCTGTCGCGGGTAGGGGTGCCCGACCTCCTTCCGGAAGGCCATAAGTTCGAACTTGGCAAGGCAAATCTCCTTCGCCAGGGTTCCCAAGTCACCCTTATCGCCAACGGCACTTTGACTCATCGAATTTTGAAGGCTGCCGAAATCCTCGCAGGCCGCGGCATCGATGCCAGAGTGCTCAACCTTGCAACGGTGCGTCCGATCGACGAGGAGGCTATCATCGCCGCGGCGAAGGAAACCGGAGCGATCGTCACGGCCGAAGAACATTCGATCTTCGGCGGGCTCGGCTCCGCGGTCGCCGAAGTGGTGGTCGACAATGCTCCGGTCCCGATGAAACGTCTCGGCGTTCCCGGCGTCTACGCTCCGACCGGTTCGGCAGAGTTCCTGCTCGATGAATTCGGGATGGCGCCGTCCGCAATTGCCGACGCGGCGGAGTCGCTGATCAGGCGCAAGTAACTGGGATCGCGTGACCAGCCGGGACGCTTTTTCGCCGTCCCGGCCGGCACCGATCTGAGGAGGATGGAATGCGGGCAATTCTGGCAATCGACCAGGGCACGACCAATTCAAAGGCAGTTCTCGTTTCCGAAAAGGGAGAGATCGTCGGCAGAGGTTCGGCTCCTGTCGGCATCTCCTATCCGAAGCCGGGCTGGGTCGAACAAGACCCACGCCGGCTCTACGCATCGGTCTGCGAAGCGGTCGACGCCTGCCTGAAAGCCGGCCCCGATGTGGTTATCGAGGCCGTGGCCATTTCCAACCAGCGCGAGTCCGTCACGGCCTGGGATGCCGACACGGGAGAGGCGCTCGGGCCGGTGGTAAGCTGGCAGTGCCGCCGGACGGCACCGGATTGCGAAGCTCTCATAGCCGAAGGCCACCTTGACCGGGTGCAAGCGCTGACGGGCCTGCCATTGGATCCGATGTTCCCGGGTTCGAAATTCCGATGGCTGCTCGACCGTATTCCGGCCGGGCGATCGGTGCGGCTGGGAACGATCGACAGCTGGCTCGTCCACTGCCTGACGGGCGGGCGCCGGCATGCCTGCGATGCTTCCAATGCCGCCAGGAGCCAGTTGTTCGATCTCCGGGAGCAGAGATGGAGCGAGGAGCTCGGCGAGATTTTCGGCGTCGATATCGCGCTGCTGCCCGAGGTGCTCGACAGTTCTGCCGATTTCGGCAGAACGCTGGGATTGCCGGGAGTGCCTGATGGCACTCCCATCATGGCCGCGATCGGAGACAGCCATGCCGCCCTGTTCGGTCACGGAGCATTCAAGCCGGGCGACGGCAAGGTGACCTTCGGAACCGGCTCTTCGGTGATGACGACGCTTGCGCGATTCATTCCCCCGCGCAACGGCGTCACAACCACCGTCGCCTGGCGTATCGGGGGAAGACCGACTTTCGCTTTCGAAGGCAATATTCTCGTCTGCGCCGCCAGTCTTCCCTGGATGGCTGATATTCTCGGCCTTGCGGATGTGGCGGCCCTTGTCGAACTTGCGGCGAGCGCCGAGCCGGGCGGACCCGGCTTCGTGCCGGCATTCGTGGGACTGGGCGCACCCTATTGGAACTCCGACGCCCGTGCCCTGTTCTCCCAGATCAACTTCAACACGACACGTGCGCAAATGGCTCGGTCGGTAACCGACTCCATCGCCTTCCAGGTGCATGACGTGATCGCGGCCATGCGGACGCAGAGCGGCGGCGCGCTCGGCGCGCTCTATGTGGACGGCGGACCAAGCCAGAACCGCTTCCTGATGCAGTGTGTCGCCAACCTCATCGACCATCCGGTGATCCAATGCGAAGCACCCGAGGCGTCGGCTTTGGGCGCTGCTTATCTGGCGGGGCTGTCACTCGGCTTGTGGAGCGATCTCGATGTCGCGGAGCTGCCGCGAAACACGCAAACCATCGAGCCGCAACCCGTGGATCGCGCGGTCCTTCTCGATACCTGGAATGATGCGCTCGCCCGCTCGACGTCCCGCGAAACAACGGCTAAAGGTGAATAAAAATTCACTCTGGGATTAGCGATGACTCGCCTCAACGAACTCCGCCTCATTTCAAGGGTCGCCCAGATGTACCATATGGAGGGACGGCGACAGGCGGATATCGCCCAGCATCTTCGCCTGTCGCAGGCGACGGTGTCGCGCATGCTCAAGCGTGCCGAGGCTGAAGATATCGTGCGAACCAGCGTGATCCCTCCCGTCGGCACCTACAGCGAGCTCGAGGGCGCGCTTCGCGAGAAATACGATCTGCCGGAGGCGATCGTCGTCGAGTGCACGGAAGATCGGGACGGAGCCATCATGGCCCGTATCGGAGAGGCCGCGGCTCATCTCCTGGAGGTGACGCTTGCGCCAGGGGAGATCATCGGCGTTTCGAGCTGGAGCCAGACCATTTTCAAGATGGTCGAGAACATTCATCCTCAGAAGAGCGCTCAGGTGAAATACGTCGTCCAGACCCTTGGCGGCATGGGCGATCCTTCCGTGCAGACGCATGCGACGCAGCTGACCACGCGACTTGCGCGGTTGACTGGCGCCGAGCCGAAGCTGCTGCCTGTGCAAGGCGTTACGTCGTCCAGAGAGGCAAAACTTCTGATGCAGGCCGACCCGTTCGTCCGCGAGACGATGGACCTGTTCGGCAGCATAACGCTTGCGATCGTCGGAATCGGCGCCGTCGAACCGTCCGAACTTCTGGCACGCTCCGGCAACATCTTTTCATCTCGCGAACTGTCCGATCTCGCGGAAGCGGGAGCCGTCGGTGATATCTCGCTTCGCTTCTTCGATAAAAACGGCAAGCCGGTCAAGACACCCCTGGATGACCGGGTCATAGGCCTTCCGCTTGAGGATCTCGAACGGGTGGACCGGGTTATTGCGCTTGCCGGCGGATCCAAAAAGACCGAAGCCATCGCCGGCGCGCTCCGCGTGGGGGTCATCGACATGCTGGTTACGGACAAGTTTACCGCGCAGCGATTGATCGACTGACGGGGCAGGGTGGAGCCCCCGCCTCGTCCTTCGAGGCTCCGCCATCTGGGCTGCGCACTTCAGGATGAGGCTCTCTCGGGTGTCGGTACCTCAGGATAAGGTTCTCTTGGGCATGGCGCTTCAAGATACGCTTCTTTCACGTTGGCCCTGCCAACCTCAATGCGCCGTTCCATCCACAATCACGTGATCATGGTCCATCGAGCATTTCTCCACCCGCGCCTCGACCCTGTAGATTTCCCGCAGCATCTCGGCGGTGACGACGTCCCTTGGGGTGCCGCAGGCGCGCATGCGGCCGTTGGCGATGACGAGGACTTTGTCGGCGAAGCGGAGCGCCTGGTTGAGGTCGTGGATGGCGATGAGGACGAGCATGCCCTTGGCGCGGGCCTGGCGGCGCATAAAATCGAGAACCTCGACCTGGCGGTGCAGGTCGAGCGCGCTTGTGGGTTCGTCCATCAGCATGATCTCCGGCTCGCGGACCAGCGCCTGGGCGATCGAGACGAGCTGGCGCTGGCCGCCGGACAGCGCGCCGAGATCGCGGAAGGCAATGGCCGTGATATCGAGCGCTGCCATGATCTGGTCGATGAATCGCAGGTCGCTGTCGCCGACGGCCCAGGACTGGCCCTGCTTGCGGGCGAGCAGGATGGATTCGTAGACCGTCAGCACCGCATTGGCCGAGATATCCTGCGGCATGTAGCTGATGGCGTTTTTCGTCTTCGAGCCTTCGACGACGACATGGCCCGGCCCCTTGAGCAGGCCGGTGATGCGCTTGAAAAGCGTCGACTTGCCGGCGGCGTTCGGACCGATCACCGCCACGACCTCACCTGAGGTCATGACAGGTGTCGTCACGTCTTCGACGAAGAGCTTGCGGCCATGATAGGCGCCGACCGACTGCAACTGAAGCTCTACCATGACCGGCTCCTGTTCGAGAGGATGAGCGAGAAGAAGAAGGGTACGCCGACCAGCGCGGTGATGATGCCGATCGGAAAGACGACGCCGGGGATGATCGATTTCGAGGCAATCGAGGTCAGCGACAGCAGCAGCGCGCCGGACAGGATCGAACCCGGCAAGAAGAAACGCTGATCCTCGCCGAGGATCATGCGCGCGATATGCGGCCCGACGAGACCGACGAAGCCGATCGTGCCGACGAAGCTGACGGGGACGGCGGCAAGCAGCGAGACGACGAGCATGGTCTCCAGCCGGATGCGGCGGACATTGACGCCGAAGCTGGCGGCCTTGTCTTCGCCGAGGCGGATCGCGGTCAGCGCCCAGGCATTGCGGGCAAAGAGCGGCAGTGCTGCCAGCAGAACGGCAAGCGTCACCCAGATCTTCGTCCAGGTGGCCTTGGTGAGGCTGCCCATCGTCCAGAAGACCACGGCCGACAGCGCCTGTTCGGAGGCCAGATATTGCAGGAAGGCGAGAGCCGCATTGAAGGTGAAGACCAGGGCAATGCCGAGCAGCACCACTGTCTGCACCGAGACGCCGCGGGCCTGCGAGATGAAATGGATGAAGAGGGTGGCGATCAGCGCCATGACGAAGGCGTTGACCGGCACCAGCAGCCCGGCCGCGACAGGCAGAAGCGGAACGCTGGTGACGATCGCCAGCGCCGCGCCGAAGCTTGCCGCCGCCGAAATGCCGAGCGTGAAGGGGCTGGCGAGCGGATTGGCGAGAATCGTCTGCATCTGCGCGCCGGCAACGGAGAGCGAGGCGCCGACGACGATCGCCATCACGGCGACAGGCATGCGGATGCCCCAGACGACGGCGCGGATCTGATCCGAAACGGAGGAGGGGTCGAGGAGGGCGGAGACGACCTCGCCGAGATTATAGCGGGCCGGCCCCCAGGCGAGATCGACGGCGAAGGACAGACAAAGCGCTGCCGTCATGGCAAACAGGATCAGAAGCTTGCGCCGGGCAAGCGCGCGGTAGCGCTCTCTCCCGGCTTCCACTTCGATCGATCGTGTGGCGATCTCGGCCATCCCGATTACTGACCGGCCTTGGCGTCGACCCAGTAACCCGGCTGATAGCCGACCGGCAGGAATTTCTCGTGGAATTCCTTGAAGGTGGCATCGGGATCCAGATCGGCAAAGAGGTTCGGGTGGAACCATTTGGCCAGCTGCTGGACGGCGACGAACTGGTAGGGGCTGGTGTAGAACTGGTGCCAGATCGCGTGGACATTGCCGCCGGCAACTGCCTTGGAGCCGGTGAAGGCCGGGTTTTCCATCAGCGTGTTCAGGACCTTGCGGCTGTCATCGAGGGTCGCGGCGGCGGTCGGGCCGACATTCACATAATCCTTGGCGTTCTTGGTCTGGCTCCAGTTGGAACCGGTGACGACGATGACCTCAGGATTGGAGGCGACGACCTGCTCGGCGTTGATGGAGCCGGTGTAGCCGGGCAGGAAATCGGAGCCGAGATTGTGGCCGCCGGCCCAATCGACCATCAGGCCGAAATTATCGGGACCGAAGGTGCCGCAGCATTCCACAAGACCGGCGGCGCGGTACATGAAGACGTTGGGCTTGGGCGGATGGGCGGCCTTCAGCCTGTCGGTGACGCGTGCCATCTGCTCTTTCCAGAAGGCGGCGACCGCTTCGGCACGGTCCTCATGGCCGAAGAGCTTGCCGAGTATCTCCAGGCTCGGTTCGGTGTTGGCGAGAATGTGCTCGCGGAAATCGATATAGACGATCTTCACGCCGATGCCGTTCAGCATCTCCTCGAGCTTCACCTCGTCGGCCGCCGTCTTGTTGCCGATCGGCAGCAGCAGCACGTCGGGATGCAGCTTGACGACGGTCTCAGTCTGCAGCGTGCCATCGGTCAGGTTGCCGAGGAAGGGCAGGTCCTTGCCCTTCGGAAACTTCTCGACATAGACGTTGAAGCCATCCTTGTCGGTGGTCCATAGATCGTTGCGCCAGCCGACGATCTTGGCGAAGGGATCTTCCTTCTCGATCGGGGCGACAGCGTAGAGCATGCGGCCTTCCCCAAGGATCACACGCTCGACCGGCTTGTCGAAGGTCACTTCACGGCCCGCCACATCCTTGATGGTGAAGGACTGCGCCCATGCCGAAAGCGGCATGAGGGCGGCAATCGCAGCCGCGGAGACTGCGAGCATTTTCACGAAATTCATCTGGAAATTCCCCCGATGTCTGAATAATGTCCGCAGCCATATGAAATATGACTTTGTGAATCAAGTTTTATGTTTTAGAGCGTTTCCAAAGTGATCCAAAGCCGGGATGCCCAAGATGAATTCCATGAATACGAACTACTCCATCCGCGACGAAATTCGCGACTTCTGGTCGGAAAGGGCAGCGACCTTCGACCAAAGCGTCGGCCATGAAATCTTTTCGGAAGCCGAGCGCAAAGGCTGGCAGCGGCTGATCAGAAAACATCTCGGCGAAGGGCAGGGACGCGCGGCCCTCGATCTCGCCTGCGGCACGGCCGTCATTTCGCATCTGATGCATGATGCCGGCTTTGCAGTCACCGGCCTCGACTGGTCGGATGCGATGCTGGCGCAGGCGCGCGCCAAGGCGAAGAAGCGCGGCACCGATATCCGCTTCGTTTCCGGCGATGCCGAAAACACCATGGAGCCCAAGAACAGCTACGACGCCATTACCAACCGGCATCTCGTCTGGACGCTGGTTGACCCGGCGTCTGCCTTCAAGGAATGGTTTTCCGTACTGAAGCCGGGCGGCAAGGTGCTGATCGTCGATGGCAATATGGGCAGGGAAACCTGGGTCAAGGACCTGCAGAAGTTTTGGACGAAGGTGACCGGCAGGCCGGCGGCGAGCCACATGTCGCCTGAAATGATGGCGCGGCACCAGAAGATCCGCTCACGCGTGCATTTCGCCAAGGAGATGCCGGCCGAAGCGGTTGTCGATCTTCTGCGTAAGGCGGGCTTTACGGATATTGTTGTCGACCGGAAGCTTAGTGACATCCATTGGGCGCAAGCTCGGAAGATGCCGTTTCTGCGTGGGCTCGAACGGTTGGTGCAGGATCGGTTTGCGATTTGTGCGCGTAAGCCTGGGTGATGGGGTTTCCCCTTCTCCCCAGCGGGGAGAAGGTGGCCCCGCAGGGTCGGATGAGGGGGCCGCACGGCACACCATCCATTGTTGCCCTTCGCTTACGCTCAGTGCATTCGCGGCGTTGCCGCTCACCCCCTCATCTGCCCTGAAGGGCATCTTCTCCCCGCTGGGGAGAGAAGAGGGAGCAAGCCGCACCGTATCCCGGCCCTTCGCGGGGCTCAGGGCGTTCGAAGCTGCAATCGATTCACTGGATCGATTGCTCCCGCTGTGCGGGACCGCTTCTCACCCACCCGTAACACTCATATGCCTGGCCACCGCCGGCCTGTTATGCGTGCGGTCGATGATGAAATCGTGGCCTTTGGGTTTGCGGGTGATGGCTTCGTCGATGGCGGCGTGGAGGAGGGCGTCGTCTTCGGTGGCGCGCAGGGCCGCGCGCAGGTCAGCGGCGTCGTTCTGGCCGAGGCACATATAGAGCGTACCGGTGCAGGTGAGGCGGACGCGGTTGCAGCTTTCGCAGAAATTATGGGTCATCGGCGTGATGAAGCCGAGGCGGCCGCCGGTTTCTTCGACCCTGGCATAACGCGCCGGGCCGCCGGTGTGGTAGTCGATATCAGTCAGCGTGAACTGCTTCTCCAGATCGGCGCGAAGCTCGGAGAGCGGCAGGTATTGATCCGTGCGGTCTTCTTCGATCTCGCCCATCGGCATGGTTTCGATAACGGTCAAATCCATGCCGCGGCCATGGGCGAAGCGCAGAAGCTCCGGCATCTCGGCATCGTTGAAATCCTTCAGCGCCACGGCGTTGAGCTTAATTTTCAGCCCGGCTTTCTGCGCCGCGTCGATGCCTTCCATGACCTTGGCAAAATCACCCCAGCGGGTGATCTTGCGGAATTTGTCGGGGTCGAGCGTATCCAGCGAGACGTTGATCCGGCGCACGCCGCAATCATAGAGCTCCTCGGCATGGCGTGAAAGCTGCGAACCGTTGGTCGTCAGCGTCAATTCGTCGAGGCCGGAGCCGATCTTCTGGCCGAGCTGGCGCACCAGATACATGATGTTCTTGCGCACCAAGGGCTCGCCGCCGGTCAGCCTGATCTTGCTGACACCCTTGGCGATGAAGGCGGAACAGAGCCGGTCGAGCTCTTCCAGCGTCAACAGATCCTTCTTCGGCAGGAAGGTCATATTCTCCGCCATGCAATAGGTGCAGCGGAAATCGCAGCGGTCGGTGACGGAGACGCGGAGATAGGTGACCGCCCGCCCGAAAGGGTCGATCATGGGGTGCGCATCCGCCGCCAGCGGCGATGCATCGCCTATCGTTCCAACTCTGCTGTTCACCTGTATCTCCGTACTCCAGTCAATGTGGGCATATGCTATTGTCGCGTCAAGGGAAACAGCCCATACGCGCATGCCAATTTCAGCTTGCGCTGAAAAAGATCAACGCCTACTCCTCGCATGAGAAGAGGACAAAATGATGAGCGATATCTGGCCGAGCGAACTCCGCGTTTCGAAAGACCGGCAGCGGCTGGCGGTGACCTTCAACGACGGTCAGAGTTTCGACCTGTCGGCCGAACTCCTGCGCGTGCTGTCGCCCTCGGCCGAGGTGCAGGGCCACGGACCGGGGCAGAAAGTGACGGTACCGGGCAAACGCAATGTCGCGATCATCTCGATGATGCCGACCGGCAATTATGCCGTCCGCATCGGCTTCGACGACATGCACGACACCGGTATCTACACCTGGACCTATCTGCGCGAACTCGGCGAACGGGGCGCTGAGCTGTTTTCGGCCTATGAGGATGAACTGAGGGAAAAGGGCATGAACCGCGACACAGCGGAAAAGCCGCGCTGACGGTCAGCTGATCGTCGCTATCATTTTCAATCGACGCATAATTCCAGCCATCGGGGGGCCATATGGCGAAGACGAACGGAAAGAACTGGCTGCGCGCCAAGGGCAGCGCTGGCGGCAGCAAGGTAAGCTTCCTCGAACTGTTCTTCGACCTTGTTTTCGTCTTTTCGATCTCGCAGCTTTCGCATGCGCTCGACGCCCACTACACGCCGCTGGGTGCGGCCGAGGCGGCGCTGATGACCTTCGCCGTCTGGTGGGTGTGGATCTTCACCACCTGGGTGACGAACTGGCTCGACCCTGAGAAAATGCCGGTGCGCGGCATGTTGGTGGCGCTGATGATGCTCGGGCTGCTGCTGTCGGCCTCCATTCCTGAGGCCTTCGGCGACAAGGGGCTGCTGTTTGCCGGCGCCTACGTGGCGATGCAGGTCGGGCGCTCGCTGTTCACGACCTATGCGATGACCCGCGTCGACCGCGCCAACACCTTGAATTTCGTCCGCATCACCGCCTGGCTCGTGGCGGCAGGCGTCTTCTGGATCGCCGGCGGGCTGCTCGAGCACGAAGCCCGGCTGATCGCCTGGGTGATCGCGCTCGCAATCGAATATATCGGGCCGGCCGCGGGTTTTGCCGTGCCGGGGCTCGGCCGCTCGAGGCCAAGCGACTGGGATGTTTCCGGCGCGCACATGGCCGAGCGCTGCGCGCTCTTCGTCATCATCTGCCTCGGCGAAGCGATCCTCGTTTCCGGCCGCACCTTTTCGGAGCTGCCGTTTTCGGGGCTGACCAGCATCGTCTTCGTCACCGCCTTCATCGGCACGGTCGCCATGTGGTGGCTGTATTTCCGCTTCGGCCACGGCCGCGCCGCCCACCGCATCGAACATGAAGAGACGCCGGGGAGCTTGGCGCGGCAGGCCTTCACCTATGGGCATATTCCCATCCTTGCCGGCATTATCGTCCATGCGGTGGCGGTCGAGTTCATGTTCTCCCATCCGCATGAGACGGGCGATCTCGGCATCGCCGCCGCAGTGCTCGGCGGTTCCGGCCTGTTCCTGCTCGGCAATCTCTGGTTCAAGGGTGCGACCAGCGGCCAGCTGCCGCTCTCGCATCTGGCAGGTCTCGTGCTGCTGCTCCTGCTTGCCTTCGTCGCGCCGTTCATCGAGGTCTATCTGATGGGCGTGCTGGCAACGCTGGTGCTGATCGTCGTCGCGGCTTGGGAATATCGCTCGCTGACTGGTACAGAGGCGGGACCGGCGCTGCATTAGAGAGTCGGCGTCGCAAAAGATCATGCATCAGACAGAAACTCCTGCGGCGTAACGGCAAGCCCTTCCAGCCAGCGATTGCCGCGCTCATAGAGAGCTTTCACCTGCTTGCCCTTGAGACCCGGCATGTCGCGCTTTACGCGATAGCCGATCTGTTCCTGTATATAGGCGAGATGCCGATATCCTTCGGGAAATGCCTGCAGCATCTCCCGGTCGATCTCGGGTATATCAGCGGGCGAAAGAGGATCGATCCTGTCTTTCTCATAGATCGGCTGCCGGATGACGATTGCCCAGCGGCCATTTCTCTTTTCGAGGAAATCGTAGAAGCGCCCGGTGCAAACCACGTCGCAAGGGCAACCGTGAACCGATGCCCGCTGTGAGATCGTCATCTTGGTCTGAGCTATCGCCCGGTGCGCTCTGATGTCGATCGAACTGCCTCCGAGAAAATGGAGGATGCTGACGCTTTTGTTCCAGCCCTCCCTGCTGACACGGATAAACTCCGTCGCCGGCCCCTGGAACCAGGTCGCCATCATCCAGGCGTCGTCGTGCCATACGGTCTGGAAACGTTCCCAGTGACCGGCATCCCGCCAGACCGCCCAGTTCTGAAGAAGCTCGTTTATTGCAAGTTTGTCATCCCATGCCGGCATTGTCGCCACCCCCGCTTGTGTGCTGCAGGCCTCGAAGATAGCTCCAGTCTCAACCGTCACGCAAATCTCTCAGCAGCACGGTAATCAGGCGCTCCATCGATTGGGCGGTTGCCATGCATTGTTCGATCGGCTCTTCGGACAGCGTGCGTTCGATGAGGTCGGTCTGGATCGCCATGGCCGCCTCGGTCAGCTTGCGGCCCTCGGGACTGAGATGGAGGCGCAGCACACGCTTGTCCCGCTCGTCGCTGCGCCGTTCGATCAGGCCGCGCTTTTCCATCTGCGGCAGCAGCATGCTCATATTGGAGCGGCCGACCAGCAGCTTGCGCGCCAGCTCCTGCTGCGAGATGCCTTCGAAGCGGTAAAGATTGACCAGGATATCGAGATGCGGCGGCTTGATGTCGAGATCGGCAAGCGACCGGGCGAGCGATTGCTGCATCAGCTGGCAGGCGCGCGCCACCGCGATCCAGCTGCGAAAACGCGGATGATCCCAGGGAAGGGATTGATTTTTGTTCATCGTTGTACTTTATTGTTCAGTGTTGAACAGATTTTTGGATTCCCACTATGGCAAATTTCGCGCTCAAGGTCACCCGCCTCGGATTTTCGGCTTTGCAGGCGGTTTCGCCTGAACTGGCGGGCAGGGCGGCATTCCGCCTGTTCTGCCGGACGCCATCGGCACGGCCGAAGGGGGAGAAGGCGAAGGCCGCACTTGCTGCGGGTGCAGCCCGGCTTGCCCATGCCGAGCGCTTCACGCTGACGCTTGCCGGCGGGCGCAAGGCGCATGCCACCCGGCTGAACGGCGGGGCGAGGGGCAGGCGCAAGCGCTATCTGGTGACGCATGGCTGGGGCTCGAGCGCCGACTATATGGCCGATCTCGTTTCGATGCTGGCGGCAACGGGGGCGGAGGTCGTGGCGCTCGATTTTCCCGGCCACGGCCGCTCGGGCGGGCGCTTCCTGCATATGGGGCTTGCGGTGGAAACCATCGCGGCGGCCGAGGCGCGGTTCGGCGCATTCGATGCGGCGATCGGCCATTCCTTCGGCGGTGCGGCGCTGATGGTCTCGGCGGCGGGCATGCTGCCCGACGCGGCACCCGTCACGGCCAGGAGACTTGCACTGATCGGCGCGCCGAGCGAGATGCGCTGGCTGTTTACCGATTTCGGCCGGATGATCGGCCTTCGCCCTGCGGCGCAAGCGGCGTTGGAAAATGTAGTCCATCTTGTCGCCGGGCGGAGACTTGAGGATTTCAATGCCGGCGAGGCGGCGGGTGCGATCGGCCGGCCGGTGCTCGTCATCCATGCCGAGGACGACAAGGAGGTGCCGCCTCTCCATGCCAGGCGCTATGCTGCTGCGGGCGAGAGTGTGCGGCTTCTCTGGGCCAATGGCTTCGGCCACCGGCGCATCGTGAGTGCTGCCCCTGTCTTTGCCGCGATCACGGCGTTTCTGGAAGAGGGTGACGCCAACGACGAACGCATCAAAAAAGATGCGGAGATCATTCCACTTTTTGAGCTTCCGGCGAGGCGCGCGGCATTGTAGCGTCCGCCCGGATATCAGCCGCGGCGGGACGCTTCATGAAAATCATCAGCAGTATTGAAGAGCTCAACACGATCTATGGCGCCGGGCTGTCACCGGCCTCCGTCAGCAAGGTGACGCAGCGGCTGACGCCGCTCTATCGTGAGATGATCGAGATCTCGCCCTTCGCGGCGCTGGCGACCGTCGGGCCGGAAGGTCTCGACTGTTCGCCGCGCGGCGATCTCGGCGGCGTGGTGCGCGTCGTCGATGACGAGACGCTGCATCTGCCGGACTGGCGCGGCAATAACCGCGTCGATTCGCTTTCCAACATCGTGCGCGATCCGAGGCTTGCGCTGATGTTCCTGATCCCCGGCTCGAACACGACGATGCGCATCAATGGCCGCGGCGTCGTCTCCGATGACGAGGCGCTGCTTTCGAGCTTCGTGATGGACGGCAAACATCCGCGCACCGTCGTCGTCATTTCGATCGACGAGGTCTATTTCCAGTGCGCGCGCGCCGTGATGCGGGCCGAGCTCTGGAATGGAGAACACTTCGCCGATCCGGCCAAACTGCCGACCCCGGGGCAGATGCTGAAGGCGGCGGTGGGGGATTTCGACGAGGAGACTTATGATCGGGAATGGCCGGGGCGGGCGGCAAAGACGATGTGGTAGAGGGTGTGATGTTGAGAGGTGGCCGTCCACCTCTCCTCCCTCATCAAGTCAGTTCAGCCGATGGCCGACATTGCGGGTTCGCTGGCGGATAGCATTCCCGACATGAGTGTCTGCGCCATGATCGGCTCCTTCCGCCACCCCGCATGCTCGGCCTTGAGCCGAGCATCCACGCGGCGTCCATCAGCAGGGGCATGGATCCCAGGCTCAAGGCAAACTCGCTGCCTGCGACCGATTACCCTCATGTCTTATAAATCAGCCAGCTCTTGGTGAAATCCTTCTGCATGCCGTCCTGATAGAGGATGGTGCAGTTGCGGCCGGCATTCTTAGCGCCGTAAAGGGCGATGTCGGTCTTGCTGTAGAGTTCCCCTGCATCCTCGGCGCTGGAAGCCATGCAGATGCCGATCGAGACGGTAATCGGGCCGTAGTTCACCCGCGTGCGGGAATTCTTGAACGGGGTCGTTTCCAGCGTCCGGCGGATGCGTTCGGCGATCGCCGTGATTTCCTCTGATGTATTGCCGTCGATGATGAGAGCAAATTCCTCGCCACCGGCGCGGGCGACGAAGACGTCGCGCCGGACGTTGCTGCGGATGACGGAGGCGACGGTGGCAAGGATCTTGTCGCCGACCGGATGGCCGTAGGTGTCGTTGATCTTCTTGAAATTGTCGATGTCGGCGAGCAGCAGCGCCGTCACCGGCCGCATGCCGGGATTGTTGAAGACGGCGGCGAGGCGCTCGTCGAAGGCGCGGCGGTTGGAAAGGCGCGTCAGCGAATCGGTATTGGCGATACGCTTGTATTCGTCGAGTTCCCTGCGGACCTGGTCCATCTCCTGCGAGCGCTGGACAACATCCTCGACAGTGCGTTCGCCATGCGCCATGGTGTCGCCGGTCGCCTGGCTCAAAAGTTCGATGGCGTTTTCGATCAATTCGACGCTGGCATTGCTCTTGGAGGTGATGCGCTTATGAGTCTCGCCGAGCAGCCTTGTATAGCTTTCCAGCGAGCTTTGCTCCTGTCGCAGGACCCGCAACAGGCCATCCAGCTCGCCTGATATGCGCGAATGGGCGTCGTCGAAGACGCGGACCGGGCTGTTGGTGAAATATTTCGCGCCGAGCGCGTCGAGTTCGGCCTGCGTCACCTGAGCGCCGAGGGCTGCAAGTTCCCGAGTGAGCGCCGGATTGGAGCCGATGTAGGCCTCGTAGAACAGTTCGTAATTGCGGGGTATCGGCGCAACGCCCATCGAGCGCATGGCATAGGTGATCTGTCCCGCTACGTCGGGAACCTGCACCTTGGGCGCGACAGCCGTATTCATCCGGCGATACTCCTCATATATTCAAAGGCAATATTCCATTTGGTAGCTTAAATTTCTTGGGAAAAGATTAAAGCGACATATACCAAAGATTACATACGACAACTGCACCATAGGCCAATACCTCAGGCAGGCCTATGATTCTCCACGGAAAAACGTATCTTTGGCGAGACAGTGCATGCTCGTTACGCGGGAGCGGTGTCTGAAAAACTTACAGTTCTTGTCTGCGCCGGGGATCATATTCATCTTGTCGACAGTTGGTTTTGGCCGCCTGGTATTTCAGAACGGGTATTTTGCAACGATATTTCCTGGCGGCGGGACCGGATCACAGCCTGCAAAATCCGCCGTGAGATCATGAAAACGCCGCGTCGTATTTCCTTTGCCATCCTCGCCGTCGCCGTCATGGCCGCAAGTGCCTTGCTGCTGGAACATACCGGCGTCTTCGCCGGAGCTTTCCGCACGGAGATCCTGGCGAGGGTGGATGACGGGGATGTGGTGAATGCTGCGGATATCGTGGACGGGGCGATACGGTAGGGACCGGCTGCGGAGGGGTGGCTTGGTTGGTGCGGTTGCCACTTGGCGTCGTTGTGCCGTGCGGCCCCCTTCATCCGACCCTGCGGGCCACCGACCTGGGTCGAGCCGCGGGTCTCGACCCGTCCTTCGGACCCTCCCCGCTGGGGAGAAGAGGGAGCAAGCAGCCACCAATCACCCCAGATTCAGTTCCTGGAAAAAGTCATTGCCCTTGTCGTCGATGACGATGAAGGCGGGGAAGTCTTCGACGTCGATCTTCCAAACGGCTTCCATGCCGAGTTCGGGATATTCGAACACTTCGACCTTGCGGATACAGTCCTGGGCGAGGCGGGCGGCGGGGCCGCCGATCGAGCCGAGGTAGAAGCCGCCATGCTTCTTGCAGGCCTCGCGCACGGCGCGCGAGCGGTTGCCCTTGGCGAGCATCACCATCGAGCCGCCGAAGGATTGGAACTGGTCGACATAGCTGTCCATGCGCCCGGCCGTCGTCGGGCCGAAGGAGCCGGAGGCGTAACCGGCCGGCGTCTTGGCGGGGCCGGCGTAATAGACCGGGTGGTTCTTGAGGTAATCGGGCATGCCTTCGCCCTTTTCCAGCCGCTCGCGGATCTTGGCGTGCGCCAGGTCGCGGGCGACGATGATGGTGCCTGACAGCGACAGGCGCGTCTTGACGGGATGCCTGGAAAGCTCGGCGAGCACGTCCGTCATCGGCCGGTTGAGATCGATGCGCACCGTCGATTCCGACAGTTTCGCTTCATCGATCTCGGGCATGTATTTCGACGGATCGGTTTCCAGCTGCTCGATGAAGATGCCGTCGCGGGTGATGCGGCCCTTGGCCTGGCGGTCGGCGGAACAGGAGACGCCGAGGCCGATCGGCAGCGAAGCGCCGTGGCGGGGCAGGCGGATGACCCGGACGTCATGACAGAAATACTTGCCGCCGAACTGGGCGCCGACGCCCATCTGTTGCGTCAGCTTGTGGATTTCCTTCTCCATCTCGATGTCGCGGAAGGCGTGGCCGCTGTCCGAGCCCTCGGTCGGCAGCTCGTCGAGATAGCGGGTCGAAGCGAGCTTGACGGTTTTGAGGTTCATCTCGGCGGAGGTGCCGCCGATGACGATCGCCAGATGATAGGGGGGACAGGCTGCCGTCCCTAACGTCAGGATCTTCTCCTTGAGGAAGTCGATCATCCGGTCGTGGGTCAGAAGCGAGGGCGTGCCCTGGAAGAGGAAGGTCTTGTTGGCCGATCCTCCGCCCTTGGCGACGAAGAGGAATTCATAGGCGTCGGTGCCTTCCTCATAGATGTCGATCTGGGCCGGCAGATTGTTCTTGGTGTTCTTCTCTTCGAACATCTTGATCGGCGCCAGCTGCGAATAACGCAGGTTCTTCTTCTCATAGGCATCCATGACACCGCGGGCGAGGGCGGCCGAATCCCCGCCTTCGGTCCAGACCCTGCGGCCCTTCTTGCCCATGATGATCGCCGTGCCGGTATCCTGGCACATGGGCAGCACGCCGCCGGCAGCGATATTGGCGTTCTTCAACAGGTCGTAGGCAACGAAGCGGTCATTGTCGGTCGCTTCGGGGTCGTCGAGGATCGAGGCGAGCTGCTTCAGATGGCCGGGGCGCAGGAGATGGTTGATGTCGGCAAAGGCGGTTTCGGCGAGCAGGCGAATGCCCTCCGGCTCGACGGTCAGGATCTCCTGGCCCTTGAACGTATCGACCGAGACATGGTCGCCGCTGATCTTGCGGTAAGGGGTGGCATCCTTGCCGAGGGGGAAGAGATCGTCAGCCATCGAAGTGACCTTTCTGCTGGGCGTGCGTCGCTAGATTGGAACCGGTCTAAATCCGGCGCGGGGCAAATGCAATCGGGATGCGGCCGGAGTTCGGCCGGTTGAGACCATGGTCGCATGTGCTTTCGCAGCTGGTGCGGCACGTGCGGCGGATGAGGCGAAATAGCGAAATCGGCACGAGCCTCGATAAAAGACGACTCAAAGTTGCCTTCCGGTCGAGGCCAGTTCATATTCCCGGCAGCGTTAACCTGCCGGGGCTTCCAATGACAAATGCAAAGCCAACTGCTGTCGACGACCTTCTCGTTTTTTTCGAAGACAATTGGATCCGCGGGAATCTGCTGCGTCTGTCCAGCGATCCCGAGGGAGCGAACATGTATGCTCGCTTCGTCAATGGCGTGCGTATCGACGCCAAACATGGACCTGACCATGAAACGATCATCAAGGGCGAGTACGGAACCTTCAGAGTGAAGCCAGACGGCCACTTCGAATATGAGTTGGACTACACGCTCGACGTCGTGAAAAATTTAGGGAAATACGATCAGCTCATCGAGACGCTGAGCTTCAAGATGTCCGATGGCTCAGGGGGCACGGACGTCGGCGTGCTGACCCTTGCGATCGACGGCGTCGACGTAGGCGAAAAATACCACGAAGTCCTGGATTTCGACGACATGGGCGTCACCTCGAGGGCGGATAATTTCTCTCTGCCTGACTACCGCAACTTTGCACTTTCGGTGAACGGCAGCCACGACCTGACGCTTCTGAACGGGTATGTCTATGATACCATCCCGGGCGTCGACGCCATCACCGAGGACGGTTTCAGCGATACGGTCCTATCGCCCGGTTCTGCGCCCGTAAGCTTGAAAATGCTCGATGGCGGGGAATTCACCTTTCAGAGCGTTTCGATTGCCGAATTGTCGGCAGCGCCCTTTCACCTGACGCTCACCGCCCTGA
Organism: Rhizobium binxianense; assembly: GCF_028994275.1. NCBI lineage: Bacteria > Pseudomonadati > Pseudomonadota > Alphaproteobacteria > Hyphomicrobiales > Rhizobiaceae > Rhizobium > Rhizobium binxianense. The sequence continues at coordinate 2,079,712 of NZ_CP118713.1, read as the reverse complement.
ACGATGGCCAGATCGTCTATCAACAGGAGCTTGAGGTCACCGGCCCCAATCTCGAGGTCAATCTCGAAGACATCGAAGAAATCCGTTTCGACTTCATGGGCAATTCTGTCGTGATGGACAATTTTTCGCTGTTTGCCTTGCTATAGGCTGGAGGGAGTCGAGGCGTTGCGGCATATCACCTTCTCCCCGCGAGCGGGGGGCCGAAAGACGGGTCGAGACCTGTGGCTCGACCCCGGTTGGTGGCGGCAGCCGGATGAGGGGCTGTGGCCTATGCGACCTTCCTACTTCGGCCCGATCATCGTTTCCGGCCGCACGATCGCGTCATACTCTTCCGACGTCACCAACCCGCTGGCGAGCGCCTCTTCTTTCAGCGTCGTACCGTTCTTGTGCGCGGTCTTGGCGATCTTGGCGGCTGCGTCGTAGCCGATCTTCGGGGCGAGTGCTGTCACCAGCATCAGCGAGCGTTCGAGGCCGGCCTTGATGTTGTCCTCGCGCGCCTCGATGCCGACGACGCAATTGTCGGTGAAGGAGACGGCGGCGTCGGCGAGCAGCTGCACCGACTGCAGGAAATTATAGGCCATCATCGGATTGTAGACGTTGAGCTCGAAATGGCCCTGGCTGTCGGCGAAGGTGAGTGCCGCGTTGTTGCCGAAGATGTGGATGCAGACCTGCGTCATCGCCTCGCACTGGGTCGGGTTGACCTTGCCGGGCATGATCGAGGAGCCGGGTTCGTTTTCCGGCAGCGCCAGCTCGCCGAGGCCGGAGCGCGGGCCGGAGCCGAGCAGGCGGATATCGTTGGCGATCTTGAAGAGAGCGGCGGCGGCGGCATTGATGGCGCCGTGGCTGAACACCATGCTGTCATGCGAGGCGAGCGCCTCGAACTTGTTCGGCGCGGTGACGAAGGGCATGCCTGTTATATTGGCGATCTCCTGGGCGACCTTTTCGGCAAAACCAACAGGCGCATTGAGGCCGGTGCCGACGGCGGTACCGCCCTGGGCGAGTTCACAGAGGCCGGGCAGCGTCATCTCGATGCGCTTGATGGCGGAGCCGACCTGGGCGGCGTAACCCGAAAATTCCTGGCCGAGCGTCAGCGGCGTCGCATCCTGGGTGTGAGTGCGGCCGATCTTGATGATGTGGCTGAATTCGGTGACTTTCATGTCGAGGGCGGCATGCAGGTGCTTCAGCGACGGCAGAAGGTGATGAGCGATCCGTTCGGCGCAGGCGATGTGCATCGCCGTGGGATAGGTGTCGTTCGACGATTGGCTCATATTGACGTGATCGTTCGGATGCACCGGCTTCTTGGAACCCATGACGCCGCCGAGCATTTCTATGGCACGATTGGAGATCACCTCATTGGCATTCATGTTGGATTGCGTGCCCGAACCGGTCTGCCAGACCACCAGCGGAAAATGTTCGTCGAGCTTGCCGTCGATCACTTCCTGGGCGGCGTCGACAATGGCTTTGCCGAGGGCCGGATCGAGCTGGCCGAGCGACATGTTGGCACGGGCCGCCGCCTGTTTGACGATGCCGAGCGCACGTACGATCGACAGTGGCTGCTTTTCCCAGCCGATCTTGAAATTGCCGAGCGAACGCTCGGCCTGGGCGCCCCAATATCGGTCGGCGGCGACGTCGATGGGGCCAAAAGTATCTGTTTCGGTGCGGGTTGCGGTCATGAGCTTTGCCTTCCCTTTACATGCTATTTTCTGGCATCTTCGACAGGTGAGGTCTTATAGGTCGGAAACCCCTACAAGAAAACCGTATGTCGCGTTAAATATTGAGGGATTATGTCATGTTTTTGCCGGTCCGGCGGCGTGCCTTTTAGGCCACTTTCAAAATTTTATGCGTCCGGGCGTTTTCGCCTCACTGGTCTGGCGGCGAAAATTCGGTAAAAAATTAACTAATAATTTCATAATTTTGTGTGAACTGCTGTGCGGCGCCGCGCAGGATCTCCGTCACACAAAATTGAGTCCGCCGGCGCTGGCGGCGCAGCCCGGTTTCTGATCAATGAGGCCCTACGCTGCTTGAGTTTCGCGGGATTTGATCTGAGAACAGCATGACCGGGACTGGAAGATATATGACGTTCGTTTTGAAAAGCGCGGCATCCGCATTGGCAATATCCTGCGGATTAGCAGTGATGAGTGCCGTACCCGCGCATGCTTATACGCTGATGGATATGCTGCGCGGCGACAGGCAGCGGAGCCAGAGCACCATCTTTATGGATCAGGCGCCCGGCCGTCCGGTGCCGCGCGGCGCCGTCGGCGGCTCGCTCGGCGGGCTCGATCCGGAAGCGCCGCTGCCGAAGGTGAGCGGCCCGCGTTACTACACCTATAAAACCGAAACGCTGCAGTTCGTCGATACCGGCAAGTTCGCCGATCCCGTCGTCACCGGCGCGGTCGCCGACGTTTCGGCGAGCGGCGATGCCAACGCCGAACCCGCGGTGCAGCGCCGTTTCCTGGCGCAGGCCAAGGTGCGTGCCAATGTGGACGTCGCAAAGGCACTCGAAGCCTATTACAGCGACAGCCGCAATCCGCTCGTCTGGATCGAGGGCAACCAGATCAACGAACGCGCAAAGGCGGCGATGGCGGCCCTTGCCGGTGCAGCCTCCGTCGGTCTCGACCCTGCGGATTACGCCGTCCAGACGCCTGATATCGATCCGGCCAATCCCGATCCCGCCTTCCGCGACCGGGCGCTGACGCAGTTCGAGCTCGAACTCTCCGCCAAGGTTCTGGCTTTCGTGCAGGACACTGAGCGCGGCCGCATCGATCCGAACAAGATCTCCGGCTACCACGACTTCCAGCGCAAGGCGGTCAATCTGGCGCCGGTGCTGAAGCTTGCCCGCATGAGCCCCGATGTCGGCGCCTACATCGCCAACCGATCGCCCGATAGCCCGCAATTCCAGACGCTGAAGGCGGAGCTTGCCAAGCTTCGCGCCGCCGACGGCGGCAATGAGGAGCGAATCGTTGTTTCGCTCGACAAGCTGCTGAAGCCCGGTGAAAGCTCGCCGGAGATCGCTAATATCGTCAAGGCGATCGGCAAGCACGGTTCCGAAACGCTGAAGACGGATCACGCGGCAACGCTTGCTGCTTATGCAGGCAGCATCGACTATTCGCCCGATATCGTCTCGCTGGTCGAGGATTTCCAGAAGGAGCGTGGACTGAAGGCCGATGGCGTCATCGGCCAGGCGACGGTGCGCGCCATGACAGGCGGCGATACCAATGCCTCGAAAATCGACAAGCTCGTCGTCGCCATGGAGCAGGCGCGCTGGCTGCCGGAGGATCTCGGTTCCCGCTACGTGATGATCAATCAGCCGGCCTTCATGGCCTACTACCACAATGACGGCAAGGAACAGCTGTCCATGCGCGTCGTGGTCGGCGGCAAGAACAACCAGACCTATTTCTTCGACGACGAAATCGAGACGGTCGAGTTCAATCCGTTCTGGGGCGTGCCGCAGTCGATCATCATCAACGAGATGCTGCCGAAGCTGCGCTCGGATCCGAACTATCTCGACCAGCTCGGCTATGAAGTCGAGGTGAATGGCCATGCCGTCGCCTCATCTAGCGTCGACTGGTACGGTTCGACCGACAATGTTTCGGTGCGCCAGCCGCCGAGCAGCGACAATGCGCTCGGCGAACTGAAGATCCTGTTCCCGAACAGCCACGCGATCTATATGCACGACACGCCGGCGAAGAGCTTCTTCAAGCGTGACATGCGGGCTTTGAGCCACGGTTGCGTGCGCCTGTCCAATCCGCGCGCGATGGCAGCCGCGGTACTCGGCACGACGGTTGACGACGTCGCCAAGCAGATCGCCACGGGGCAGAACCATGCGGTGAAGGTGCCGCAGAAGATCCCAGTTTACGTCTCCTATTTCACCGCCTGGCCGAACAAGGACGGCGTGGTGGAATATTTCGACGACGTCTATGGTCGCGACGCCTATGTCGACAAAGCTTTCGACGCGACGAGCAAGGCGCGCGGCGCGCAGATCTGACGCAAGGTTTATTCGCTTATGGAGCGGGCGGTCTTCGGGCCGCCCGTTTTGTTTGGCGGTGTCTGCGTGCAAGAAATAAGAGGAGAGGACCACAATCGCAAAGGCATCGGCCTGGTCGTCTCAGACCGCGACCTTCGCCGCAAATTCCCGCAACAGTCTCTCCACCAGTTCCGGCGTCAACTCATCGTAATGCATAATGATCTTATCCGGATCGAGGCTTGAGACCGGCACATCCGAATAACCAAAGGGCACGGCAATCGACGGGACTCCCGCATTCCTGGCGACGGCGATGTCGTTGATGCTGTCGCCTATCATCACGGTGCGGGCGATGTCGGCGCCGGCGCGGTCGATGGTGCCGGTCAAGTGGCGGGCGTCGGGTTTGCGCACCGGGAAGGTGTCGCCACCTGATATGGCGGCGAAATAGCCGGTGAGATCCAGCTTGTCGAGCAGACCGAGCGCCAGGCTCTCCATCTTGTTGGTGCAGACGGCGAGGCGGTAGCCGGCAGATTTAAGCCGGTCCATCGCGGCGACCAGGCCGGGATAGGGCTCGGTACGGCCGGGCATGTTGCCGGCATAATGGGCGACGAAACGCTCGACCAGCATCGGCAGGGCGTCACCTTCGAGCGGGTGGCCGCGCAGCCGGCAGGCGCGCTCGATCATCACGCGCGCGCCCTGGCCGACGAGATGGGTGAGGTCGTCATAGCTGACCGGTGCGAGGCTGAGGGCTGCGATCGTATGGTTCAGGCTCTCGACCAGGTCCGCGTGGGTGTCGAGAAGGGTACCGTCGAGATCGAAGACGATGAGCGCCGGGCGAACGGGAGCAGGGGTCAAGGCTTGCCTCTTTGAGCGATGGGGCGTCCTGGGGATGGATCGCCCCAGGAGGAGGACGACGTGTCGTCCTTGGAATGATCGTTTCTGAGGTAAGCGATCGCGGGCCGGAAAGCAACGACCTGTGACGGCCGGGGAGGCCGCAGGCCTCTGTTTCGGCTTTTCATTTTCCGTGATGATTTTGACTTTCGTTTGCCAGGCGAGCCGTGTAAACAGCACATCCAACGCAACAATTCGGAGCTGGCGGCGCATGGATGCCCGCGAAATGAAGATCAAGGCCGCCGAGGCCGCACTCGCCCATGTCGAAAGCGGGATGCGTCTCGGCATCGGTACGGGCAGCACGGCGGAAGAATTCGTTCGTCTGCTGGCGGAGAAGGTTGCGGGCGGCTTCAAGGTCGAGGGCGTCCCGACGTCTGAAAGAACGGCGCGGCTCTGCGTCGAACTCGGTGTGCCGCTGAAGTCGCTCGACGAACTGCCGGCACTCGATCTGACGATCGACGGCGCCGACGAGGTCGATCAGGCGCTTAGATTGATCAAGGGTGGCGGCGGCGCGCTGCTGCGCGAAAAGATCGTCGCGGCCGCTTCCGAGCGGATGATCGTCATCGCCGACGAGAGCAAGCTGGTCGACACGCTCGGCGCCTACGCGCTGCCGATCGAGGTCAATCCGTTCGGACTTGTCTCGACGCGGATGGCGATCGAGAAGGTCGCGGCCCGGCTCGGTCTTTCCGGTGAACTCACCCTGCGCCAGTCCGGTGACGGAGAGTTTACCACGGATGGCGGCCATCACATCATCGATGCATCTTTTGGCCGCATTCCTGATGCAGAGGCGCTTTCGAGCGAGCTGAATTCCATACCCGGCGTCGTCGAACACGGGCTCTTTATCAATATGGCGGCACTTGCGATCATTGCCGGTCCTGCGGGTGCGCGCACGCTGCAGGCAAACAGATAACAGGAGCATACACTCATGATGAACATTGCAGGTCTTGGCCGTTTTGCCGCTGCGACCGTCGTTCTTTCCGGGCTTGCCTTCGGCTCCGCCGTCAAGGCGCAGGAGGTCTCCGAGGAGCAACTGAAGGCGTCTCGCGCGGCGATCGACGCCATCGGCGCCACGGCCCAGTTCGACAACATCCTGCCCGGTCTCGCCGAGCGCCTGAAAGCCGGCCTGATCCAGGATTCGCCGAACTATCAGGACATCATTTCCTCGACGGTCGACGCACAGGCGCTGAAGCTGGCGCCGCGCCGCGGCGATCTGGAGAAGGAGGCGGCACTCACCTATGCCAAGACCTTCACCGCCGACGAGCTGAAGGCGATCGCCGACTTCTATAATTCCGACGTCGGCAAGAAGCTGCTGCGCGACGGCCCGGTCGCCTCGCGCGAGACGGCGAAGGCTGCCGACATCTGGGCGCAGGGCATCTCCCGCGACCTGGAAAAGCAGAGCAACGCCGAGCTTTCCAAAGTCATCAAGGCGCCGCCGCCGGCACCCGACAGCCCGGCCGCTCCGGCTCCCGCACCGGCTGCCCAGCAGTAAGGCCTACCCCATCAAATTGCGAAAGCCCGGCATCGTCCGGGCTTTTTTGTTATGATGTGGCAAATACTGTCGGTGAGGCTTCAGGTGACTGCAGATATGCCCGATCGTTACAAGGCTGTCCGAGTGCGGATATCAGGCAAGGTCCAGGGTGTCGGCTTTCGCATGTGGACGCGCAGCGAGGCGGTACGGCTCGGTTTGACGGGCTGGGTTCGCAACGAAGAGGACGGGGCGGTCGTCGCTTTGATCGCCGGATCCGATACCGCGATCTCGACGATGATCGAACGTTTCAACCACGGGCCTGCGGGATCCTGGCTCGCGGGCGTCGAGACTGAGGCAGCCGAGTCTGAGAAGAACCTGACGGATTTCAGCATCACCGGTTGAAAGCGGCAATCCGCCAAGGATGCGCATCTCGGATGCGGCGGACGCTCAGCCCCAATCCTTCGAGCTCTTGGCCAATTGCCATACGCCCGTTTCATCCGGCTCGACGCGCTTGTTGCCGCGGTAGAAGATCGGCAGTCCTGTTTTCTTGTCCATCGCGAAGCGGCTCGGCGTGAATTTTTCGTCCTCGTGGCCTTGGATGGCGAGGCCGAGCGCTTCCTTGAATTTGCCAGCCTTGCACAGGTTGGCGAAGAGAGTTTGATCCATCTTTTGCTCCGGCTTCTGTTCTACTCAGTGGATTGCCTGCCAGCCTCAGGCGATCGGGTCAACCGTTTGCCGGGAAGATTCGGAACGGGATGACGCAGGAGTGGGCTTTTGTTTTCAGGGCGATCGCCCCTATATCAGGAGCATCCTTCCTGCGATTCCCTTCCGGAGCTCCTCATGTCTTCCTACGACTACGACCTCTTCGTCATCGGTGGCGGTTCCGGAGGTGTGCGCGGCGCACGTGTCGCCGCCTCGCTCGGCAAAAAGGTGGCGATCGCCGAGGAGTATCGCTATGGCGGAACATGCGTTATCCGCGGCTGCGTGCCGAAGAAGCTTTTCGTCTATGCCTCGCAGTTCCATGAGCATTTCGAGGATGCCGCCGGCTTCGGCTGGACGGTCGGCGAAAGCAGCTTCGATTGGAAAAAGCTGGTGGCGGCAAAAGATGCCGAGATCGCCCGGCTGGAAGGCCTCTACAAGAAGGGGCTCGCCGGCGCCAAGGCCGAGATCCTCGAAACGCGCGCCGAACTCGTCGATGCTCATACGGTGCGGCTCGTGAAAACAGGTCAGACGGTGACGGCAAAGACGATCGTGATCGCCACCGGCGGACGACCGAACCCGCACGCAGCCCTTCCCGGCCACGAGTTCTGCATCTCCTCCAACGAAGCCTTTGATCTCGAAGAACTGCCGAAATCGATCGTCATCGCAGGCGGCGGTTATATCGCCGTCGAGTTCGCCAATATCTTCCATGGCCTCGGCGTCGAGACGACACTGATCTATCGCGGTGCCGAGATCCTGTCGCGTTTCGACGAAGATCTCAGGCGCGGGCTGCACGAGGCAATGGTCGCCAAGGGCATCCGCATCCTCTGCCACGACACGCTGCAGAAGGTTTCGAAGGAGGAGGACGGGCTCATTCTGGAGACGCTGAACAGCGGCACGCTACAGGCCGATGTGGTCATGCTGGCGCTCGGGCGCGATCCGAACACCGAGGGCCTCGGCCTCGAGGCGGCCGGCGTCGCCGTCGACGAGCGCGGCGCGATCATCGTCGACGAATATTCCCGCACCAATGTCGAAAACATCTATGCGCTTGGCGATGTCACCAACCGGGTACAGTTGACGCCGGTGGCGATCCACGAGGCGATGTGCTTCATCGAGACCGAGTACAAGAACAATCCGACCCGGCCCGACCACGAGCTGATCCCGACCGCCGTCTTCTCGCAGCCGGAGATCGGTACCGTCGGCCTTTCGGAAGAGGAGGCGGGCAAGCGTTACGTCGAGCTCGAAGTCTACCGCGCCCAGTTCCGGCCGCTGAAGGCGACACTTTCCGGCCGGCCCGAGCGGATGATCATGAAGCTGCTCGTCGATGCGGCGAGCCGCAAGGTGGTGGGCGCCCATATCCTCGGCCATGATGCCGGCGAGATGGCGCAGCTGCTCGGCATCACGCTGAAGGCCGGCTGCACCAAGGACGATTTCGACCGGACGATGGCGCTGCATCCGACGGCGGCTGAAGAGCTCGTCACCATGTATGCGCCGAGCTATCGCATTCGTGACGGGCAGCGCGTCTGAGCCCTCTCGGCGCGCTCAGCTGGTGATGCGCGGCGCACGGATAACCTTAAGGAAAAGCGCCTTCATCGCGTCGGTGATACCTTGGGTCGGCGTCACCTCGAAATAGAGGCCGGGCGAGGCGCATTCCTGCATCTTCGTCGGGATCTGGCTTTGGAAGGGGCTGATCCACGTATTGTACCAACTGTTTTTTGGCAGAGGCAGGTAGGTGGTGTAGAGCACCGCGATCCTGATACCCTTGTCCTTTAGCGGCTGGCAGAAAGACGTGTCGATCGGCTCCTGGCAGCGGTTGCCGGTGAGCTTCTTGGTACAGCCCTTCGGCTTTTCGCTGTCGCCGACGCCGTCCGAAACGAAGAACAGGATTTTCTGCGGGGTCGCGGACGTGCTGCCGTCGCCGGGCGTCGTGATGATGGTTTTCATCTGCGTCAGCGCGTTGTCGAAGCTCGTCTGCTGGTCGTTGTTATAACCCTGCTTCGGGATGGTCATCAGGTCAACGGCGTCGGTATAGCTGCGCACCTGGTCGAGATCGTCCGTCGGATCGGATATGGTGGTCAGCCTTGCATCTTCGGCCTTAGTGCCGAAGGTATAAACGCCCATGCGGAACTGGTTGTTGGAAACCCGCGTGGACTTCGCGGTCAGCGTCAACTCCTTGGTCGCCTGGCGCACGACGTCGATGCGCATGCTGACGCCGAGCTTCTTGGCAAGATTGTAGTAGTTGTTTTTGTTTTCCGTTTCGTGGCAGGCGAAGGCGCAGCTATCGCTGGTGTTCTTTTCCATCGTCGCGACGTCGGTCGCGGTGGCGCCGACACCCATCGAGGGGGTGTTGTCGAGCAGGATGTAGAAATCCATGAAGGAGGCGGTCTGGTATTCGGCCGTTGCCGTGCCCGAGATCGTAATCGAATCCCTGCCGAGAACGCGCATGAAGGTGGTGGGCACGGTCGCCGTGAAGGAAACCTGGGAGCTCAGCCTGTTGGCGGCCTTGGTGACGTCAATGCCGAGATCGACCTTAACATCGGCCAGCTCGCCTGACATCTGCGACATGAAGATGTTGCGGGCGTCGGTCTTGCCAAGCGAGATCGTGCCGTTGCCGCTCATCGTCATGGCGGCGGCGACCGCGCCGGATTTTTCGGCGATCGAGCCGACGGCGGCGGCATCGGCGGCGGTGTAAAGCTGCGTCCTCAGGCTCAGCGCGTGGGCGAAATCCACCGCCATGCCTGCCGTACCGAGGAGCGGCACCATCAGCAATGCGGTCATGATACCGAAATTGCCCGAGCGGTCCGCTATGAAACCGGGCAGAAGGATCGCCATGACATGTCCCCAATGTTGAAACCCTTCTGCGGTTTTACATGCAAAGTCTAAAATATAGGGAAATCGACATAGTATATGCTGGTTTAATGGTAGAGTTGACGGCTTTTGCTACCTATATGCGAGCTTTCGTCGGCGGCGACAGCGCGGGCGATCGCGCTTTGGGTGATTGGCCTTTGCAAGGCCGATCTAAAGGTCTATAAGCCGCCGCAATTAAGGATAGGGACATCCCGGGGACGGGTGCGAGTGAGGTGAGTGAAATGGCAGAGAATTGGACCCCGAGCAGCTGGCGGCAAAAGCCGATCCTGCAGGTTCCGGAATATCCCGACGCAGCCGCTTTGGCGGCAACGGAAGCCACGCTCGCCAGCTATCCGCCGCTCGTTTTTGCCGGTGAAGCGCGCCGCCTGAAAAAGCATCTTGCCAATGTCGCCGAAGGCAACGGCTTCCTGCTGCAGGGCGGCGACTGCGCCGAGAGCTTTGCCGAGCACGGCGCAGACAATATTCGCGACTTCTTCCGCGCCTTCTTGCAGATGGCGGTCGTGCTGACCTTCGGCGCGCAGCTGCCGGTCGTCAAGGTCGGCCGCATCGCCGGCCAGTTCGCCAAGCCGCGTTCGTCGAATGTCGAGAAACAGGGCGACGTGACGCTGCCGGCCTATCGCGGCGACATCATCAACGGCATCGAATTCACCGAGGAGTCGCGCATTCCGAACCCGGAACGCCAGGCCATGGCCTATCGCCAGTCGGCAGCGACGCTGAACCTTCTGCGCGCCTTCGCGATGGGCGGTTACGCCAATCTCGAAAACGTGCATCAGTGGATGCTCGGCTTCGTCAAGGACAGCCCGCAGGGCGAGCGCTACCGCAAGCTTGCCGACCGCATCAGCGAAACCATGGATTTCATGAAGGCGATCGGCATCACCTCGGAAAATCATCCGAGCTTGCGCGAGACCGATTTCTTCACCAGCCATGAGGCGCTGCTGCTCGGCTACGAGGAAGCGCTGACCCGCGTCGATTCCACCTCGGGCGACTGGTATGCCACGTCAGGCCACATGATCTGGATCGGCGACCGCACCCGCCAGGCCGACCATGCGCATGTCGAATATTGCCGCGGCATCAAGAATCCGATCGGCCTGAAATGCGGTCCGTCGTTGCAGGCGGACGATCTGCTGCAGCTGATCGACATACTGAATCCGGCGAACGAAGCCGGGCGTCTGACGCTGATCTGCCGCTTCGGCCACGAGAAGGTCGCCGAGAACCTGCCGCGGCTCATCCGCGCCGTCGAGCGCGAAGGCCGCAAGGTCGTCTGGTCCTGCGACCCGATGCACGGAAACACGATCACGCTCAACAACTACAAGACCCGTCCCTTCGAGCGGATCCTGTCGGAAGTCGAAAGCTTCTTCCAGATCCACCGTGCCGAGGGCACGCATCCCGGCGGCATCCATATCGAGATGACCGGCAAGGACGTGACGGAGTGCACCGGCGGCGCCCGCGCCGTTACCGCCGACGACCTGCAGGATCGCTACCATACCCATTGCGACCCGCGCCTTAACTCCGACCAGGCGCTCGAGCTTGCCTTCCTGCTGGCCGAGCGCATGAAGGGCGGCCGCGACGAGAAACGCCTGGTTGCCAACGGCTGAAACCAGCCGCTGAAGGAATGACGAAAAACCCGGCGCGATGCCGGGTTTTTTATTGCTGCGGAGGTGTCCAACCGCTCAGATGCTGGCCTGCACGCTGTGCAGATTGGCGTAGACTCCGTCCTGCGCCATGAGTTCGTCATGGGTGCCCTGTTCGACGATGCCGTCAGCCGTCAGAACCAGGATGCGGTCGGCATGGCGGACGGTCGACAGGCGATGGGCGATGACCAGGGTGGTTCTGCCATTCGCCAGGCTGAGCAGTGCCTGCTGCACCGCGCGCTCGCTCTCGTTGTCGAGCGCGCTGGTCGCCTCGTCGAAGATCAGGATTTCGGGATCTTTGAGGAAGGCGCGGGCGATGGTGATGCGCTGGCGCTGGCCGCCCGAGAGCTTGACGCCGCGCTGGCCGATATCGGTGTCGTAGCCCTGGGGCAGAGCCATGATGAAGTCGTGCGCGTTGGCCGCACGCGCAGCCGCTTCCAGTTCGGCGTCGCTGGCGCCGGGTCTGCCGTAGCGCAGGTTTTCCGCGACGGTGCCCGCAAAGAGGTAGACATCCTGCTGCACCACCCCGACATGGCTTCGGAGTGAGGCCAGCGTCACCTCGCGGATATCGGTGCCGTCGATACGGATGGCACCCGCCTCGACATCGTAGAAGCGCGGTATGAGCGCACAAAGCGTGCTCTTGCCGACCCCTGAAGGGCCGACCAGGGCAACGAACTCCCCGGGTGCGATGGTGAGCGACAGCCGTTCGAGCACGCGCGGGCCGTCGGCCTCATAGCCGAAGGCGACATCGGTAAAGCTGATTTCACCCCTTGGCGCCGGCATCGGCCGGGCTTCCGGCCGATCGGTGATATCGGGGGCGATCTCCAGGATCTCCATGGCTCTGATGAAGCCGGTATAACCCTCTTGCCAGAGGCGCACGAAATTGGCGAGCCGCTTAACCGGATCGACCAGCACGGCGACGCAGAGCAGGAAGGTCAGCATATCGGGGACGGTCAGTTCGGCCGCCAGGATGCGTAAGCCCCCGACGATGATCACCAATATGGTGATGAGCTGGGCGAAGGTTTCGGTGCCGACCGAAAACCACGCTTCGCTGCGGTAGCCTTCGGCCCGGCTTTGCAGGAAGCGCCGGTTCTGCTCGGCGAAGCGTTCGCGCTCCAGTGCTTCGTTGGCGAAGGACTGGACGACGCGGATGCCGGCTAGAGCATCCTCCACCCGCTCGTTGACGGCGGCGATCTGCCGTTTGCTCGCCTCGAGCGCCCGGTTCATGCGCCGGTTGAAATAGAGCGCATAGGCCATCGCCACCGGGGTGAGCAGCAGGATGATGCCTGCCAATGGCGGATCGATGAAGAACAGCACCAGCATGGCCCCGCCATATTTCAGCAGAGCGATCGAGAGATCCTCGGGGCCATGGTGAAAGAGTTCGCCGAGCCACAGAGAGTCATTGGTGATACGGCTCATCAACTGACCGGTGCGCTGGCCGTCGTAGAACGCGAACGAGAGCTTCTGGCAATGCTCGAAGAGTTCCTGCCGGACCGTGGCCTCGATGCGGGCGCCCATGACGTGGCCGCGATAGTCGACGAAGAAGATCGCAGCGATCTGGACCGCCAGAACGGCCAGCATGATGCCGCCCATTGCCAGGATCTGTGCGAAGGCCTGCGGCGCGTCGGGCAGCGCCAGAAGCCTGCTGGTGACGATGTTGGCGCAGAGCGGCAGGGCGATCGCGGTGCCGGCGACGAGGATGGCGCACAGCAGATCCGCCAGCAGCAAAGGCAGATGCGGGCGGTAATAAGAGAGGAATTTGCGCATGCGCAACCAACGCCGGCCGCGGTCGGCGGCGGGATCGCCGCGGAAAAGGTTCAGGAAGGCGTTATGGCGTCGCGAGCTTTTCCTCGCGCGGGAGAACGAAATGTTCATGAAGCTGAATGTCCTTGTGGGGGATTTTTCCTTTCTGTACGGACAGGGTCGCTCTCATGTCAGTCTCCCGGAGGTTGTATGAATAGATGCGGATTATCGCCGACAACGGCGATCGATTCAACCGGCGATGGGAGGACGTTGCCGAGTGTTGTCGGCAGGCAACAGGGTGGCTCAAGCCAAAATCACCAGCGACCTTCAAGATTTCTGATGATTTTGTTGAGCGGTTTGGATTTGACGCCAGCGGTGATCGGCGGCAACGTTCAGTCATAAACGGGAGAGCGATCATGACCGAACGGCATACAGGCGCCTGTCTTTGCGGCGCCGTGCGATTTTCGACTACGGCGAGGCCAGGACCTGTGGTCGGCTGCCATTGCTCGCAGTGCCGCCGGCAGACGGGGCTGTATTACGCCGCGGTCAACGTGCCGCGTCCCGCTCTTTCGATCGAAGGCGCTGAAGCGATCCGCTGGTACCGCTCAAGTGAAGAGGCGCAGCGCGGCTTCTGCGGGAATTGCGGCTCCGCGCTGTTCTGGCAGGGCGACCGATCGGCAGAGATTTCGATCATGGCGGGCGCTTTCGACGAACCGAGCGGGCTTGCCTTCGGCCACCACATCTACTGCGCCGACAAGGGCGATTTCTACGAGATAACGGATGGCCTGCCGCAATATGCGGTAAATCCGAGTTAAAGCGCGTCATATCGGATTGATGCTATGCGCTTTAAGTTTTTATCAGATGCATGTCGTTGCCCCAAAACCGCTGCACACTTTTGGGCGACATGCATTAGCCTTTGGCGGCAAGCGCAGCACTGAGGCGAGCCACATCCTCGCGCAGTGCCGTCAGTTCGGTCAGCACGCTCATGTCGATCTTCTGGTGCAGGGAGAGCACTTCGAGCTCGGCCTTGAGATTGACTTCGTAATCCTTGGCGGCCTCGAAGCGGTCGCGTTCGGCCTGGCGGTTCTGCGACATCATGATGATCGGCGCCTGGATGGCGGCGATCATCGACAGGATCAGGTTCAGGAAGACGAAGGGATAGGGGTCGAAGGCGCCGGTCGCCAGGATGATGGTGTTGATCACAGTCCAGACGACGAGAAAGGCGAGGAAGGCGATGATGAAGGACCAGGAGCCACCGACGCGGGCGATGCCGTCGGCGACACGCTCGCCGAATGAGGCTTCGGCGGAGAAGGCGGCATTGACGTCGGTCGAGATGATCTTGCGCGCGTGCGCTTTTGCCAGCACGCGCTTCTCGATCGTGCCGAGCTCTTCGGCTGGCTTGTCGAAATGATGGTGCACGAAGTTCGAAAAGTTATTCATGGCTGTGTTTCCTGCTATCGCTTCCGGCGCAGTATTCCGCTCCGTCTGTAAATTGCAATGTGTATCGAGTCCCGCGGCGCTCTGGCGCACCCTTCATAAAAATTTCGCCACTGCCGGGTGGTGCTTTCGCAGCGAACATGTTGCCGTTGCGGAAGCTGCAGGCTAAATAAATGACATGACACAGGAAAACGCTCTCTCTGATATCTTCCGCATCGCCATCGGCCAGCTCAATCCAACGGTCGGCGACGTCGCAGCCAATCTCGCCAAAGCGCGTGAGGCGCGCGCTGACGCTGCCCGGGAGGGCGCACATCTGCTCGTCCTGACCGAGCTTTTCATCTCCGGCTACCCGCCGGAGGATCTGGTGCTGAAGCCGGCCTTCATCCGGGCCTGCTGGAAAGCGGTCGAGAGCCTGGCCGCCGATACCGCCGATGACGGGCCCGGCGTCCTCATCGGCTTTCCCCGGCAGGATGAGACCGGGCGCTACAATTCCGTCGCCGTGCTCGACGGCGGCAAGGTGATTGCTGTGCGCGACAAGATCGACCTGCCGAATTACGGCGAATTCGACGAGAAGCGGGTCTTCAACCAAGGCGCCATGCCGGGGCCGGTGAATTTCCGCGGCGTGCGGATCGGCATTCCGATCTGCGAGGATATCTGGGGCGATCTCGGCGTGTGCGAGACGCTGGCCGAAAGCGGGGCCGAGATCCTGCTGTCGCCGAACGGTTCGCCTTATTATCGCGGCAAGGTCGATATCCGCCATCAGGTGGTGCTGAAGCAGGTGATCGAGACGGGCCTGCCACTGGTCTACGCCGCACAGCTCGGCGGCCAGGACGAACTGGTCTTCGACGGGGCGAGCTTCGCCTTCAACGCCGATAAGTCTTTGGCCTTCCAGATGAGCCAGTTCGAGACCGCGCTTGCGGTGACCACCTGGAAGCGCGGCGAGGCCGGCTGGCATTGCGCCGAAGGGCCGATGGCGCATATCCCTGAAGGCGAGGAGGCCGATTACCGCGCCTGCCTGCTCGGCTTTCGCGACTACGTCAACAAGAACGGCTTCAAAACAGTCGTGCTCGGCCTTTCCGGCGGCATCGACTCGGCGATCTGCGCGGCCATCGCCGTCGACGCGCTAGGCGAGGAGCGGGTGCGCACCGTCATGCTGCCCTACCGCTATACGTCCGAGGATTCGCTGAAGGACGCGGCCGATTGCGCCAAAGCGCTCGGCTGCCGGTACGACATCGTGCCGATCGAAGAGCCGGTGACGGGATTCAGCGGTGCGCTCGCCAGCCTTTTCGAGGGCACGGACAGCGGCATCACCGAGGAGAACCTGCAGAGCCGTGCCCGCGGCGTCATCCTGATGGCGATCTCCAACAAGTTCGGCTCGATGGTGGTGACGACGGGCAACAAGTCGGAGATGTCGGTCGGCTACGCCACACTCTACGGCGACATGAACGGTGGCTTCAATCCGATCAAGGACCTCTACAAGATGCAGGTCTATGCGCTGTCGCGCTGGCGCAATGAGAATGTGCCGCCGGGTGCGCTCGGTCCCTCCGGCGAGGTGATCCCGCGGAACATCATCGACAAGGCGCCGTCGGCCGAACTGCGTCCCGACCAGAAGGATCAGGATTCGCTGCCGCCCTATCCCGTTCTCGACGATATCCTCGAATGCCTGGTGGAAAAGGAGATGGCGGTCGAAGAGATCGTCGCGCGCGGCCATGACGTGGCGACCGTTCACCGCGTCGAGCACCTGCTCTATCTCGCCGAATACAAGCGCCGGCAATCGGCGCCGGGCGTGAAGATCACCAAGAAGAATTTCGGGCGCGACCGGCGCTATCCGATCACCAACCGGTTCCGGGATCGCTAGCGCAATCGGGATCGCTGACGGCGTGGAGATTTTTGGGAGGAAACATGCGCAGCTCGGTCGAGATCTATAATGTCAGGACGGGCAGGGCGCGCGAAGTCTGGCAGACGGACAGGCTGGTTGAAGCGCCGAACTTTTCGCCTGATGGTTCCTATCTGCTGCTGAACGGCGACGGGCTGCTCTACCGGCTGCCGCTCGATGGCGGCGAGGTCACCAAGGTCGATACCGGCTTTGCCGTCAACTGCAACAATGATCACGGCATTTCGCCCGATGGCACTCAGATTGTCATCTCCGACAAGACCGAATTCGGCAAGTCGGCGATCTACGTCCTGCCGATCGAAGGCGGTACGCCGCGGCTCGTCACGCAAAACCTGCCATCCTACTGGCATGGCTGGTCGCCGGATGGCCGCCAGCTTGCCTATTGTGGCATCCGCGACGACCTTTTCGACATCTTTACGATCTCTGTCGACGGCGGCGCCGAGACGCGGCTGACGCATGGCGAGGGCCGTAATGACGGACCGGATTATTCCGCCGACGGGCAATGGATCTATTTCAATTCCAGCCGCACCGGTTTGATGCAGATCTGGCGCATTCACCCCGACGGCACCGGGCTGGAGCAGGTCACCTCGGACAATCAGGGCAACTGGTTCGCCCATCCGTCGCCCAAAAACGACAAGGTGCTGATCCTGTCCTACGACCCCTCGATCTTCGATCATCCCCGCGATCTCGACGTGCGGCTGCGGCTGATGGACATGGACGGCGGCAATCTGAAGACGCTGTTCGAGCTGTTCGGCGGGCAGGGCACCATCAACGTGCCCTGCTGGTCTCCTGATGGCGAAGAATTCGCCTATGTGCGCTATTTCCCGACCGCCTAAACGCGAATCCGGCGCCGCTCGCGGGCGGATTGTGCCAGGTCTTCCAGCACCGCGACCGACATATCCCAGTTGATGCAGCCATCGGTGATCGACTGGCCGTAGACCAACGGCTTGCCGGGAAGGAGATCCTGGCGGCCGGCAACAAGGTTGCTTTCGATCATCATGCCCTTGATGTCGCGGTTTCCGGCGGCGATCTGCGCGGCGACGGATTTGACGACGCGCGGCTGGTTCATCGGGTCCTTGCCGCTGTTGGCATGGCTGGCATCGACGAGAATGCGCGGGGCGACGCCGAGCTTGACGGCTTCGGTGGTCACCGCTTCGACATCGGCCGCCTCATAGTTCGGCTGTTTGCCGCCGCGCAGGATGATGTGGCAGTCCTCATTGCCCTTCGTCGAGGCGATCGCCGCCTGTCCGTCCTTGGTGACGGCGGGGAAGTGATGCGGCTGCGATGCGGCCAGGATCGCATCGAGTGCGACGCGGGCGCTCCCGTCGGTGCCGTTCTTGAAGCCGATCGGGCAGGAGAGGCCGGAGGCGAGCTGCCGATGGATCTGGCTTTCGGTCGTGCGAGCGCCGATCGCGCCCCAGCTGACGAGGTCGGCAATGTATTGCGGCGTGATCGTGTCGAGGAATTCCACGCCGGCCGGAAGGCTCATGGCATTGATGTCGAGCAGCAGGCGCCTGGCAATCCTCAAGCCTTCCTCGATGCGATAGCTGCCGTCGAGATGCGGGTCGTTTATCAGGCCCTTCCAGCCGACGGTGGTGCGAGGCTTTTCGAAGTAGACGCGCATGACGATTTCGAGGTCGTCGGAAAAGCGATGTCGTTGCTCCTGGAGCCGCGCGGCATATTCCCGGGCGGCAACGGGGTCGTGGATGGAGCAGGGGCCGATGACGACGACCAGGCGATCGCCTTCGCCCTGGAGAATTTTATGGATCGCATCGCGATTGCTGGTCACGGTTTCGGTGACAACAGCGTCGCGGTGGATTTCCGCGAGGATATCGGCGGGTTTGGTGAGGGGCGTGATCTCGAGAATTCGCAGATCGTCAATGGTATCGGACACGGTATGGCTCCTGTTTGGTCATACCGGGTGGAACAAAAAAGCCGCCAGGTAGACTAGCGGCTGTTCGGGTTGTCGTCGCGTCGACTTCAGTTACGCATAGACCCGCATCCGCTGGAAGCAGCGGTACCAATAAAATCGCGAGGCGTAGATCGAAGTGGTCGACATCAGGCGTATGTAGCGTCGCAACCGCATGATGTCACGCAGAATTTGCGGCCTGAAAATCCGGCTCCTGCGGGACGACCAATCGTTACCGCAGGAGGCAAAAAGCATATCGCCCAAAAGCGCGCTGCTTCTGGGCGATATGAACGCAGAAGCTGAGATCAGAGAGCCTCGACGTTCAGGCCGACGGTGATGGCGCCGATCGGCCTTCCCTTGTCATCCGATATTGTGACGCTTGCCTGCGACTGCAGCGTCTAGGTCGATTCGTCCTTTTCGATCTCATCGACGAAGACCATGTCCTTGCCGGCGCCGAAGGATCTTGGGAACTTGCTCGCCTCCTCCGTCAACAGTGCGTTGCGAGCCCTTTCGGCGTCGAACGAGGCGCTCTGCTCGGCAGCGGCCCGGGAAAGGCCTAGTCGCCTTTCTGCAAGGCGCTGAAATCATAAAGTAGAATGGGATGCCGGAGCACACGCGTGTTATTTCGCTATCACGCCCACTGGAGATCTGCCTCGATCAGCTGTTTTCCGCGATCGCCTCTTCGGGCTCGGCCTGCCGGTGTTTGCGGCGGCGCGTCGTCAGTTCTGCGCCGGCATCGCGCGGCAGGCGCAGGAAGGTGATGCAGGCCAGCGCCGAAATTGCCGAGACGCTGAAGAAGGCGATGTGGAAATCCAAAACCAGCAGCCTGCCGCCATGGAAGCTGCTGGAAATTTCGAGGATGCCGCCGGCAATCGCCACACCCATCGCCATGGAGATGCGCTGGGCAACGGCATTGATCGCGGTCGCCTGGCTGCTGTCGGCATTGTCGATATCGCCGAAGGCCATGGCGTTGACGCCCGAGAAAGCCATGGAGCGGAACAGGCCGCCGATCAGCAGGCAGGCCATGATCAGGAACAGCGGCGTTTCGGCGGTGAACAGGCCGTTGATGCCGAGGAAGATCGCCGCCAGCAAGGTGGTGATCGATATGACGGTCCGGAAGCCGAAGGCATTGAAGGTGTGCGAGGCGGCGAATTTCGATCCCATCGAGCCGAGCGCGCTGACGAAGGTGACCGAACCCGATTGCAGCGGCGTCAGGCCGAAGCCGAGCTGCAGCATCAGCGGCATCAAAAACGGCAGAGCGCCGAGCCCCATGCGGAAGTTCGAAGCGCCGAGGATCGCCGCCCGGAACAGGGGATAGCGGAACATTTTCGGATCGAGAAGCGGATAGGGCGCGCGGCGGGCATGCAGGAGATAGAGGAGGCCGGCAAGAACGCCGATCGCCACCGTGACGTAGCCGTAGACGACGGGCACGGCCGGCAGGCTGATGACCGACAGGCCGAAGACGACGCCGGAAAAGCCGATGCCGCAGAGGAAGAAGCCGGGAAAATCCATCGGCCGCGGACTGCGCGGCTCGACCGCCGGCAGGAAGCGCGTGACGAGGATGATGCCGAGCACGCCGATCGGGACGTTGATCCAGAAGATCCAGTGCCAGGTGAGATAGGTGGTGAGGAAACCGCCGATCGGCGGCCCCATGATCGGGCCGATCAGCGCCGGAATGGTGAGCCAGGCCATGGCATCGACGAGCTCGTGGCGCGGTGTTCCCCGGACCAAAAGCAGGCGGCTGACCGGCGTCATCATCGAGCCGCCGGCGCCCTGGATCAGCCGCGAGACGACGAAGGCCGCGATCGAATGGGAAAAGGCGCAGGCAATCGAGCCGATCATGAAGACGAAGATCGCCAGGCGGAAGACATTGCGTGCGCCGAAACGATCGGACATCCAGCCGCTGATCGGAATGAAGATCGCCAGCGCCACGAGATAGCTGGTGACGGCCAGCTTCAGCGCGATCGGCGAGGTGCCGATATCGGCCGCGATAGCCGGCAGGCTGGTGGCGATCACGGTCGAATCCATCTGTTCCATGAACAGGGCGACCGCGAGGATCATGGGCGTGAGGCGGGGCACGGGCAACCGGGATGCTGTGAGGGACTATATCGTCCATACGCCTTCGGTGGCGATAGGGCCATAGAAACTATCGATGAAGGGGTTTGCCGAGCCGCTTCAAACCGACGCGGGGCGGGCGGTGCGTTGGAGACAGACGCTTCAAGGGCAAGCAACAAAACCAGGCAGCCGCACGGTCATCTTAGCCGGGTGCACCAACGCCCAAGAGAGCCTCATCCTGAGGTGCGCAGGCCAAAGGCCGGAGCCTCGAAGGGCGAGGCGGGTGCACCGGCGTGGACGCGAAATAGTGAACGACGAAAGAAGCGGCGCTGCGGCGTGTCCTTCGAGGCCCCTACGGGGCACCTCAGGATGAGGAATCGCGGCGGATGCCGCGCCGTCCTCTCGACCGCGTGCCGGCGCCGCCTGCTCGCGGCTTGCCGCCACCGCACTTTCCTGAAATACATGCGCTGTCAGGTGCCCGCCGATGAGGCGGGAGAATCGGGAATCCGGTGCAAGACCGGAACGTGCCCAACGCTGTAAGGCCGACGCTTGCCGCATCACTACGCCACTGGCTTTTGCCGGGAAGGCTGCGGCAGACGGATGACGCCAAGTCAGAAGACCGGCCTGGCAAGATAGACCCAACCCGCGCGGACGGCGGGCGGTTGCGTTGTTGGGGATTTGACGATGCGACCCTTTGATGAGGATGCCCTTTTGGCGGCGTCCGGTTTTTCGCTGGCCGAACGCGAGGCCGTTTATCACGCGATCATGACGCGGCGTGACGTGCGCAGTCAGTTCCTGCCCGATCCCTTGCCCGACCATGTCGTGGAGCGGCTGCTGACGGCTGCTCATCATGCGCCCTCTGTCGGCTTCATGCAGCCGTGGAATTTCATTCTGGTGAAAAGTCCAACCGTGCGAGCGCGCATCCAGCATGCTTTTTCGAAGGCCAACGAGGAAGCGGCTTTGATGTTTGAGGGCGAGCGGCGGCAGGTCTACCGTTCCCTCAAGCTCGAAGGCATCGTCGAGGCGCCGCTCGGCATATGCGTAACCTGCGATCCCACCCGCAGCGGCAGCGTGGTGCTGGGGCGCACGCACAATCCCAGGATGGATAGCTATTCCACAGTCTGCGCCATACAGAATCTCTGGCTTGCGGCCCGCGCCGAAGGGATCGGTATCGGATGGGTCAGTATCTTTCGCGAGGGTGACCTGAAGAGCATTCTCGGCATACCCGAGCATGTCGAGGTGGTCGCCTGGCTCTGCGCCGGTTTCGTCGACAAGCTCTACGACGAGCCGGAACTCTCCGTCAAAGGCTGGCGGCAGCGACTGCCGCTCGAGGAGCTCGTGTTTCACGACGGTTGGGGACGGCGAGAGCGCTGAACAGCGTCGCCTCGAACCCGGCTCGGCCAATCACTGCTGTTGTGGCTGCGGGCCCGGCGTTGCCGGATTGGCGAGGTCGATCGAGCCCTGATCGCCGGCGAGGAATTGCGGGCCGACCTGGCGGACCTTGTTCTGTGCGGGATCGTAAGGACGGTCGGGAACGGATGGCTGCGGCACGGCAGCGGTGGCAGCCTTCGCCGGCGGATTGGTTCGGATTGATGTGATCGAGCCCTGTTGCGGCGGTTCGCTCAAGGCTTGCTTGCCGCGCATCTCGTCGTAATAGGCGGTGAGATTGCAGGCGCAGGAGGACTTTTCGCCAGGCGTGCGGTTCTTATAGGCAAAAGCGTTCTTCATGGCGCTGTAGGGCGTGCCGGTTGCGACCGAGATCATGTTCGAGGCTTCGGTGCTCGTCACGTCACGATAGAACAGTTCCGTCTCGATCCCCGGGCACATCTTGGCGCAGGTCTCAGCGTCGCGGCCGAAATCGACCGAAGTGGCGTTCGAGCTGATCGGGAAGAAGCCGCCGTCGCAGCTGCGCACGCACATGGTGCTGACCGGCGAGAGCATCTCGGCCCGCGGCAGGCCGTAACGCGGATCGATCTCTTCACCGCCGCCGAGCGGAATGAAGGTATCGTTGCGCATCGCCTGCTCCTCGATGCTCGGGGCAGGGTCGGCGGCGTTGCGGTCGCTCGGCGCATAGAAGTTTTCGATGTTGCAGCCATTGCTGTCGAGAGCGGCAATCAGTTCGCGGCGCTCGCCATCATCGCCCTTCTGGCCGGCCAGCTCGTTGCGGCGGTCCTGGAGATAACCGATATTGTCGATCATGCGGGCTTCGGCCTGCGACAGCTCGGCGCAATAATCGTCATTCTCGCCGCCGATCACGACCATGCTGCCCGAGGTGCAGCCATTGCTGCGCAGCTCGTTGCGGACCTTGCGCAGCTCGAGGTTCTGCTCGGCCATGGCACTGGCATATTGGCGCGCTTCCGGGCCGTTGCTATTGCCGATCGATCGCGGCAGGTCGGCTAGGCGGCCGCGCAGATCCTCGCAGACGGCATTCGTCTGCGCGGCGGCAGGCGTCGCGAAGGCAAGGAGGAGAGCAAGAGACAGGTTTCGGCGTTTCACGGCGTCGTCCGGGGTGAGCAAAAAGTCGATCGGTCGATTGCGGCCTCGATCGCCGCGCGTTGTCTCTTAAGGTGTTTCTCTTAATAAGCTTGGAGAAAATCCTAGCGCATTTTCGCGAGCTTATCCAGCAGATGCGGGCAATCTTCCGTAAGGGGAGGTCGGGACAGCTTTGCGCTAGATCTGCCTGGAGCGCGCCATTTCGGCGCGCATCCAGCTTGAGTCTCCCCATGTAGAGAGCCAGATCATCAGATCGGTGAGCGCGGCGACGATGGGCAGAAGCAGCGCATAGCCGACGCCGCGCCGTGTCTGATTTTTCTCGGCTTCCCTAAGGTGAGCCAATTCCTCTTCCTGAATCGAGGCAATAAGGCCATGCAACTGTGGATCGCGGGTGTCCAGGAATGCCAATTGATCTTCCAGATGACGGTGAACCGTGCTTTCAACCGCCTCGGTACAGATCCAGACCATGTTGCGCCCACCGAGGGCTGTCAGGAAACCGAGCAGATACCCTCCGAGGCTCCAGAATGCCATGACGCGGCATGGCTTGGCATGCCTTGAGGGCATTGCGTCGCGAACCAGGCGGCAATGCTCGATTTCGTCGTTCCGCATGTCACAAAGCGCCGGCACGATGTCAGGAAACAGCCGGCGGGCCATCCAGATCTGTGCCCTGTAGATACGAATTGCGCCGAACTCGCCGGCATGATTGACCTTGAGAATACGACGAACGGTTACTGCGCGCTTACCGGCACTGCTTGACGGATTGTCCATGATCCACGTTGCCCCACAGTTCCCTGTCGGCAATAGGCACTGTTGCCGCCACCATCGTCAATGGTTGACACAACGGATGAGGTACAATTCGAATGTCCGCTTCGGGGCGGGCAGGCAGTCGCAAATCGCGCTGGCGCAGCGAAGGCGAAAAGAGCGGAGAACATGACGAGCATTTCCAACGAGCTTCACGTCCCCGCGACAACAGTCGGAATATCGGAAGCCCAACGCGGCCTCCACCTCTTCGTCGACGGTTGCTACGAACCCGGTTCCGGGCAGGGGGGCTGGGCTTTTGTCGCTTATCGCGATGCCGTGGAAATCGCGTGCGGATTTGGTGGCGTCGAAGATTCCGCCAATAATTCAATGGAATTGATCGCCGTGCTTAAGGCAGTCCTGTGGATCAATAGTGAAGCAACGGGCGAAGCCGTCATCATCTGGTCGGATTCCATCTATGCCGTCAAAGGCTGCAATGTCAGGCGACATATCTGGAAGAACAACGGCTGGAAGAAAAGCAGCCCGAATGGGAATGCCCGGAGGCGAACGATCGCCAATGCGGAACTGTGGAAGGCAGTCGATCGTCAGCTATCCCGGAACGCCCTGGTGACCGTTGCCTGGTGCAAGGGTCATTCCGGCGTTGCCGGCAACGAACGCGCGGATACGCTTGCGGATAAAGGGCGCCTGTCGATGCAGGGCGCCCGATAACTGTTGCATATCAACCGGTTGCAGATGCTCGGGACAAGCCCGAGCATGACAAGATGAGAAACCTGCTATGCCGGCTGCGATGCTTCGACGACAGCGAGGGCTGCCATGTTGACGACGCCGCGGGAGGTGACCGAGGGGGCGAGGATGTGGGCGGGCAGGGCGGCGCCGAGCAGGATCGGGCCGACATGCAGGCCGTCGGTCATCGACTTGACGACGCCGAGCGTGATGTTGGCGGCGTCGAGGTTCGGGAAGACCAACAGGTTCGCCTCGTCGTGCAGCGTCGTGTGCGGCATGACGCGTTTGCGCAGCGCCTCGGTGATGGCGCTTTCGCCATGCATCTCGCCGTCGACCTCAAGATCGGGCGCGGCGTCGCGCACGAGCTGCAGGGCATTGCGCATCTTCGTGGCGCTTTCGGATTCGCGTGAGCCGAAATTGGAATGCGAGACGAGGGCAGCACGCGGGGTGATGCCGAAACGGCGGATTTCCTCGGCCGCCAGTACCGTCGACTCGGCGACTTCCTCGGCGCTCGGATTGAAGGTGACGTAGGTGTCGGTGAAGAAGGTGGCGCCGCGCTGCGAGATCATCAGGCTGAGTGCGGAGAAATCGCGGACATCCTTGCGCTTGCCGATGATCTGGCGGACATCGCGCAGATGTTTCTCATAGCGGCCTTCGAGGCCGCAGATCAGCGCATCGGCCTCGCCGCGCCGCAACGCCAGCGCGCCGATGACGGTGGTGTTGGTGCGCACGATGGTGCGCGCAGCCTCCGGAATGACGCCGCGACGGCCGACGAGGGAGAAATAGAGATCGACATATTCGCGGAAGCGCGGATCGTCTTCCGGGTTGATCACTTCGAAATCCTGCAGCGGGCGGATGCGCAGGCCGTAGCGCTTGAGGCGCGTTTCGATGACCTGCGGACGGCCGATGAGGATCGGGTCGGCGAGACCTTCTTCGAGCAGCACCTGGGCGGCGCGCAGCACGCGTTCGTCTTCTCCTTCCGAGAAGATGACACGCTTGCGTTCGGCGGCCTTGGCTGCCGTGAAGATCGGCTTCATGACGAAGCCGGAGCGGAAAACGAAGCGGTTCAGCTGGTCGAGATAGGCGTCGAAATCCTGGATCGGGCGGCGCGCGACGCCGCTCTGCTCGGCGGCCTTGGCGACTGCGGGCGCGATGCGCAGGATCAGGCGCGGATCGAAGGGCGAGGGGATGAGATAGTCAGGGCCGAAGACCGGGGTCTCGCCGGAATAGGCACGCGCGGCGACGTCGGAGGGTTCTTCGCGGGCAAGGGCAGCAATGGCGCGCACGGCCGCCATCTTCATTTCCTCGTTGATCGTCTCGGCGCCGCAATCGAGCGCGCCACGGAAGATATAAGGGAAGCAGAGGACGTTGTTGACCTGGTTGGCGAAATCCGAGCGGCCGGTGCAGATCATCGCGTCAGGACGGGCAGCACGAGCGAGATCCGGCATGATCTCCGGCGTCGGATTGGCGAGCGCCATGATCAGCGGCTTGTCGGCCATCTGCGCCAGCAATTCCGGTTTCAGCACGCCGGCGGCCGACAGGCCGAGGAAAACGTCGGCGCCGCCGATATTTTCAGCCAGCGTGCGGGTGTCGCTCTTCTGGGCATAGACGGATTTCCATTCGTCCATCAGCTCGGTGCGACCCTCATAGACGAGGCCTTCGAGATCGTGGACCCAGATGTTTTCGCGTTTTGCCCCGAGAATCACCAGCAGGTTGAGGCAAGCGAGGGCGGCAGCACCCGCGCCGGAGGCGACGATCTTGACGTCGGCGATGTTCTTGCCGGCAAGTTCCAGCCCGTTCAGGATCGCCGCGGCGACGATGATCGCCGTGCCGTGCTGATCGTCGTGGAAGACGGGGATCTTCATCTTTTCGCGCAGGCGACGCTCGACCTCGAAACATTCCGGCGCCTTGATGTCTTCGAGGTTGATGCCGCCGAAGGTTGGCTCCAGCGAGGCGACGGTCGAAACCATCTGGTCGACGCTTGCCGCATCGATCTCGATATCGAAGACGTCGATGCCGGCGAATTTCTTGAAGAGCACGGCCTTGCCCTCCATAACAGGCTTGGAGGCCAGCGGGCCGATATTGCCGAGGCCGAGCACGGCGGTGCCGTTGGAGATGACGGCGACGAGATTGGCGCGCGAGGTATATTCTGCCGCCATCTCGGGATTGTCGCGGATAGCGAGGCAGGGGGCGGCAACGCCGGGCGAATAGGCAAGCGCCAGGTCGCGCTGGTTGCCGAGCGGCTTGGTCGCCTGGATCTCCAGCTTGCCGGGGCGGGGATAGCGGTGGAAGAAGAGCGCCTGTTCGTCGAGATCGCCGCTCGTCAGATTCTTTTCCGTCTTGGATTTTTCCGGGTGATCCATCGCCGCCTCCGTGCACGTCTTTTTTGGAGTTTCCTCCATACATCAATCGGCTACGGGGGACAGTATGGAAATGGGGGAAGGGCGAAGTTTTCATGAGGTGGGCAGAGGGGGTATCCACGCCATGGCCATTCGGCTTTCATGCCAAGCAGCAGCCGCAGTGAGCTAATCCTTTTGGGGAAACTTGTTTGACGACCTCAACGGGCGCAGGATGCCGCCGCGACGGTGCGGGGCGCCGGTCGCATGGAGGAAATCATGGACAATTTGAACCTGACGACCCTGCAAAGGGGTCAGACGATGGTCAATGACGTGGCTATCGATGCCTTTGCCGCCGGATTTCGCGGCAGTCTCCTGACCAACAAAGATATGGATTACAACGAGGCGCGGGCGATCTGGAATGCGATGATCGACCGCCGACCCGGGCTTATCGCGCGTTGCGCCGGTGCTGCCGATGTCGTGCGGGCGGTGCGGTTTGCGCGCGACAACAATCTGCTCGTTTCGGTACGCGGCGGCGGGCACGGCATTGCCGGCAACGCCGTCTGCGAGGGCGGTATCGTCATCGACCTGTCGGCGATGAAATCGGTGCGGGTCGATCCGCAGACCAAGCGCGCCAGGATCGAGCCGGGCGCAACGCTTGCCGATGTCGACAAGGAAACGCTGGCTTTCGGTCTGGTGTTGCCGACCGGCATCAATTCCACCACCGGCATTGCCGGCCTGACGCTCGGCGGCGGTTTCGGCTGGCTGACCCGCAAATTCGGGCTGACGCTCGACAATCTGCTTTCAGTCGATGTGGTGACGGCCGATGGCGAGTTGGTGAAGGCGAGCGAGACGGAAAGGCCGGACCTCTTCTGGGCGTTGCGCGGCGGCGGCGGCAATTTCGGCGTCGTCACCTCCTTCGAGTTCAAGCTCAACCCGCTCAACCCAGAGGTTCTGGCCGGGCTGGTCGTGCATCCCTTTGCCGATGCGGAAAAGGTGCTGAGGGAATATCGGCAGGCGCTGGAAGCGGCACCCGATGAACTGACCTGCTGGGTGGTGATGCGCCAGGCGCCGCCGCTGCCTTTCCTGCCGGCCGAATGGCACGGCAAGGAGATCCTGGTGCTTGCCATGTGCTATTGCGGAGACATTGCCGCGGGAGAGAAGGCTGCGGCCAGATTGCGTGCGATCGGAAATCCGATTGCCGACGTCGTCGGCCCGGTGCCGTTTACCGGCTGGCAGCAGGCATTTGATCCGCTGCTGACGCCAGGTGCGCGCAATTACTGGAAAAGCCAGGATTTCGCTTCGCTCTCGGATGCGGCAATCGACGTGCTGCTCAACGCCGTGCGCAAATTGCCGGGGCCGGAATGCGAGATCTTTATCGGCCATGTCGGTGGTGCGGCCGGGCGCGTGCCCACCGAGGCTACCGCGTTTCCGCAGCGCAGTTCGCATTTCGTCATGAATGTGCATGCGCGCTGGCGGGAGACCGGGATGGACGGAAGCTGCATCGACTGGGCGCGGGAGCTGTTCGAGGCAACCAAACCGCATTCCGTCGGCACTGCCTATATCAACTTCATGCCGGAGGACGAGACCGATCGGGTCGAAAGCGCTTACGGCGCCAATTACAGCCGCCTTGCCGAAATCAAACGGCGTTACGATCCGAACAATCTGTTTCGGATGAACCAGAACGTCAAACCCACGGCGGCCGTGCGGGCTGCCTGAGGGGATCGATAGGGAACCCCGGCGGTCGAAATCCCTCCCCCTTGTGGGGAGGGCCTATCCGGGTCCGAACCGGCTACATATTGGACAGTATGGACCGGTGACATGGTCGACAGGTTTTGTGGTCGGCATTTCCGGGATTGTCGCAGCGCTTGAACCAATCGACGTAACCCGCCGAAGACCTATCCACCAGTCTTCGGCGTGATCGTCACGTCGGCGCCATAGGCATCGCGCAGTTCACCTTCCTGTCCCGGCTGCCGGTCGGCGGCCTGGTGCAGCAGGATCGTCTCGTATCCTTGCGAGCGCGTCCCCTCGATCAGGGTGATATCCGCATTCCCAGGGTTGTCGGAGCGCTCGAACCACTCGACGGGGCGGTGCAGAAAATTCATTTCGACCGCCCGGTTGGTGACGCCATGACCGACGATGACGACGTTGTGGTCGCTATTTTCGGCGTCGTTCATGACGGTCTGCAGGAACAGGCGCACCCGCTGGGCCACATCCGCCCGGCTCTCGCCATCCGGCGGACGTGCGTAAAATTTGCCGCTGTTGCTGCGCAGCCTCGCCCATTTTTCGAATTCCTCGGGAAATTTCTGTTTCTGTTCGGCGTGGTCATAGATTTCGGTGAAGAGACCGAAATCCTGCTCGCGCAGCAGATAATCCTCCCTGACATCGCCGACAACGCTTTCCGGCAGGGCCGAGAGCAAGGCATCCTTGCTCTGCCGCGTCCTGAGGAACGGCGAGTACCAGATCTGCAGCCTGCCGAAATCCGCGCTCGGCAACGCCTTCAAATAGGAGGCGATTGCGCCGCCGGCTTCTACAGCCTGGCGATGGCCCCATTGCGTCAGCGGCACGTTGTGATCGCCGAATTGGCGATAGGCCTGTTCGTTGATGTTGCCGAGGGATTCGCCGTGGCGAACGAGAAAGAGACGCATCAGCCATCCCGCATGGTCGGATATGGAATCGCCGTCATCATGAACGCGCTCGATGCGGAGGGCAACATCGCCGTCGCACCGGACGGCGACACGTATTCTGCCGACGTGGCGACAGGCATTCTGCCTGCGCGACGACGGGCATGCTGCCCGCGCGACGACGGGCATTCTGTCCGCGTGGGATGAACAGTTTGCGGGGCTTTTCCCCGGCTTGTCATCTTCCTGAAACACGAGTCTGGTTTTGGAAGGCTAGATGAAAGATGGGGCATGAGCCGTAGCTCATGATAGACATGATGGAACCCAGACATTTCCGCACGCTCTTCATTTCCGATGTCCATCTCGGCTCGAAGGCCGCGAAGGCCGATTTCCTCTTGGATTTCCTGCGCCACCACGAGGCCGATACGATCGTGCTCGTCGGCGACATCGTCGACGGTTGGCGGCTGAAGCGCAGCTGGTACTGGCCGCAGGTCTGCAACGACGTCGTCCAGAAGCTGCTGCGCAAGGCGCGCAAGGGCACGCGTGTGGTCTATATTCCCGGCAATCACGACGAATTCCTGCGCGACTTCCCGGGGATGCATTTCGGCGGCATCGAGGTCGTCGAACGCATGATGCATGATGGTGCCGACGGCAAGAAATACCTGATCCTGCACGGCGACGAGTTCGACGTCGTCGTCCGCAATGCCCGCCTGCTCGCCTATCTCGGCGACTGGGCCTACGATACCGCGATCCGCATCAACATCCTGCTGGCGGCCGTGCGCCGCCGGCTCGGCATGCCCTACTGGTCGTTCTCGGCCTGGGCGAAGCTCCAGGTCAAGCATGCCGTCAACTTCATTGGCGAGTTCGAGCGCGTCGTGGCGGAGGAGGCCCGCAAAAGCGGCGCCGACGGCGTGATCTGCGGACACATCCATCATGCCATCATCCAGGACATGGACGGCATCCGCTACATCAATACGGGCGATTGGGTGGAAAGCTGCACGGCAGTCGCCGAGCATGAGGATGGCACCTTCGAGCTGATCACCTGGCGGGCGCTCGCCAGCGGCGTGCCGGCGGTTGCCGCCATGGAAATGCATAACGAAGGCGAACTGGCCCCCCAAGCTGCTTGATTTTGGCTGCTTGATTTTGACCGCCTGATTTTGCCGTCAGCGCATCGCCCGCGCTCTCGCGAATTTAGCCGTTACCGTCGGGGCGACCGCCCAATTTATTTTCTAAAACGTTACAGGACGGCTATTTCTCGCAATAGTCGCCTCCAGGGTGGTGTGTTAGGACAACGTCGAGTTTCCTTCAGGTCCCCCATGATTCCCGTTCAACATTCTCCGACAGGTGAGGGAGCGCCGCCGCGCTTCCGGCTGCTCAGCGCGCTTTCCTATTGCGCGCCGCTGCTCGTCAACGGCATCGTTCTGCCGTTCTTTCCCGTCTGGCTCGCAACCCACAGCTTCAGCGACCATGAGATCGGCATCATCCTTGCCATACCGATGGTGGTTCGCGTGCTGGTGGCGCCTGTCGTCGCCATGATCGCCGACCGTTTGAAGGAGCGCGCCGACGTGCTGCTCTGGTCGGGCGGCCTGTCGCTGCTGACGGCGATCGCGCTCTTCTGGACGACGAGTTTCTGGCCGGTGACGATCGTCTATGCGCTGCAGGGCGCCACTTTCGCGCCCTATCTGCCGGTCGTCGAATCCATCGTCATCTCGGGCGTGCGCCGCTGGGGGCTCGATTACGGGTCGATGCGCGTGTGGGGCTCGATCGCCTTCATCGTCTCGACGCTGGTCGGCGGCCAGCTGATCAGCCGGTGGGGCGGCGAGATGGTGCTTGATATCATGCTGTTCGGCTTTGCCATGACCGTGGTCATGGCGATCTTCTGTCCGCGCATCGGGCCGACGCGGCGCCGCGGCCAGCCGGTCAATATTCCAGCCGCCACCGGCAGCGGGTTGCGGGAACCGCACCTGTTGCTGCTGCTGATCGGCGTCGCCATTCAGCAGTCGAGCCATGCGGTGCTCAACGCGTTTTCGTCGATCTACTGGCACCATCTCGGCTTTTCCGGCACTGAGGTCGGCCTGCTCTGGAGCGCCGGCGTCGCTTCGGAGGTGACAGTGTTCTTTTTGTCGAAGCGTCTCAACCGGCGCTTCAGCGCCTGGACGCTGATCCGCTTCGGCTGCGCCGTCAGCGTCTGCCGCTGGATACTGTTTCCGATGAATACCGGCTTTGCCGGTTTCTTCCTGCTGCAATGTTTCCACGGCTTCACCTACGCCTTCGTGCATACCGGGGTGCAGCGGCGGATCGTGGCGACGGTGCAGGAGACACAGGAATCCTCGGCGCAAGGCGCCTATTTCTTCTATGTCGGCATGGCGATGGCGCTGATGACGCTGGCATCGGGTTATCTCTATGCCTGGCTCGGGGTCGTCAGCTATTACGTCATGGCGCTGGTGGCGTTCTCCGGCCTCGGTCTTGTCATCTCGGCCTACTACCTTCAACCCCAGAGCGCGCTTTCGGGCGGAAAGACCAGGGAAGCGGCGTAGCGCAGGCCGAGCTCTCGGTCGCGGGCCAGCAGCAGCGGGCCATCGAGATCGACGAAATCGGCATTCTGGGCGAGCAGCACGGCGGGCGCCATGGCGAGCGAGGTGCCGACCATGCAGCCGATCATAATGCTGAACCCGAGCCGTTCGGCCTCGGCCTTCATCACCAGCGCCTCCGTCAGCCCACCCGTCTTGTCGAGCTTGATGTTGATCGCGTCGTAGCGGTCGGCAAGGCTTGCGAGATCGCCGGTATGGTGGACGCTTTCGTCGGCGCAGACCAGTAGCGGCCGGCGGATTTCGGCGAGCATTCCATCGCGGCCGGCCGGCAGCGGCTGCTCGACGAGGGTTACACCAGCTTGCGCGGCAATATGGAGATGGCGCTCCAGCACCGCTTCCGGCCAGCCTTCATTGGCATCGAGGATGATGGCGGCATCGGGCGCCGCGGCGCGGACGGCGCGGATACGGCTTTCATCGTCGCCGGTTCCGACCTTGACCTTGAGCAGCGCGCGGCCGGCATGTTCGCGCGCCTGGGCGGCCATTACCTCCGGTTCGCCGAGCGAGATGGTGTAGGCGGTGGTGAGCGGCCTCAATTTGGCAAAGCCGAGACGAGCCGCGACGCTTTCACCCGTTCGTTTCGCTTCCAGGTCCCAGAGGGCGCAGTCGACGGCGTTGCGGGCAGCGCCCGGCGGCATTGCCGAGAGCAGGTCGTGGCGCGAGATGCCGGCTTCAACAAGCGGACGCGTCGCCTCGATCTGGGCGAAAACGCTCTCCATGGTCTCGCCATAACGGCGGTAGGGCACGCATTCTCCGAGCCCCCGCGCACCGTTTTCGATGAGCATACAGGTGATTACTTCGGCCTCGGTCTTTGCGCCGCGCGAGATGGTGAAGGTCCCGGCAATCGGAAAGGAATTCATCTGGATATCAAGGGTGCGCGGCATTATTGCTGTCCTGCGAGCATGGAAATTGCAGCTTGCTTCTGTATATTGGCGCGTCGGCGTCGAACGATCCGTTCGCGATTCGGCAATGTCGCCGCAAGCCTTGAAAGACATAAGTATCTTGAACGCAGAGAATCGCAACGCTGCCTCGCTTGACGTGGACGACCAGGCCGATGGTTCGGGGCAGCATGTGCGTCTCAGCGGCAATTGGCGCAGCGCCTATATCCATCTCGTGCTGCGCGACTTCGAAAAGCTCCTCCATCAGAAGACCGGCGACCTGACGGTCGACCTCTCTGATATTTCGGATATCGACACCGCCGGAATCTGGCTGCTGTGCCGGCTGAAGAAGGAAGCGGAGGCGGCTGGACGGACGGTTCGCTTCGAAGGCACCAATCCGCATATCGACGAAATGCTTGCGATGTTTTCCGAGGAGCCGGCCAAACCCGAACCGGAGCAGCAGGAGAAGGTCTCGCTTGTCGCGCGCATCTTCGCGCCTGTGGGCAGGATGACCTACGACCTCTGGGACAATTTCGCCGCCTCCATGTATATCCTCGGCTCGGCGGTGCGCGGGGCGCAGATGAAGTTCGGTCGCGGCAGCGGCGTTTCGCCGGCCTCGATCGTCAACCAGATCGACCATATGGGCGTTCGCGCCGTTCCGATCATTCTTTTGATGTCGTTTCTGATCGGAGCGATCATTGCCCAGCAGGGCGCCTTCCAGTTGCGCTACTTCGGTGCGGAGGTCTTCGTCGTCGATCTTGTCGGCATCCTGCAATTGCGCGAAATCGGGGTGCTGTTGACCTCGATCATGATCGCCGGCCGTTCGGGCAGCGCGATCACCGCCGAAATCGGCTCGATGAAGATGCGCGAGGAGATCGACGCGCTGAAGGTGATGGGGCTGAACCCGATCGGCGTGCTGATCTTCCCGCGGCTGGTAGCGCTGACCATCGCGCTGCCGCTTCTGACGGTGCTCGCAAATTTCGCCTCGCTTGCTGGCGCGGCCGCCGTCGCCTGGGGTTATTCCGGCATCACCTTCGCCAACTTCCTGTCGCGCCTGCACGAGGCGGTGACGCTGTCGACGGTGCTCTCAGGCATGATCA
The DNA here is from genome assembly GCF_028994275.1 of Rhizobium binxianense. Classification (NCBI taxonomy): domain Bacteria; kingdom Pseudomonadati; phylum Pseudomonadota; class Alphaproteobacteria; order Hyphomicrobiales; family Rhizobiaceae; genus Rhizobium; species Rhizobium binxianense. Next base: position 2,045,658 of record NZ_CP118713.1, on the reverse strand, counting down.
AGGCGCCGTTCATGGCGCTTGTCATCGGTATCGTTGCCGCCGTCGAAGGGCTGAAGGTCGGCGGCAGCGCCGAATCGCTCGGCCAGCACGTAACGGCCGCGGTGGTGAAGGCGATTTTCGTCGTCATCCTGATGGACGGGCTTTTTGCGATGTTCTATGCAGCGATCGATTTCTAGCATGGCGGACCGCGTGGACGAGCAATCGAACGAAATCGAGAAAGACGGCGAGGGCAGGGACATCGTGCTTTCGGCGCGCGACGTCACCGTCGCCTTCGGCTCCAAGGTCGTGCTCGACAATCTCAATCTGAATATCTACCGCGGCGAGATCCTCGGTTTTGTCGGTGCGTCGGGCACCGGCAAATCGGTGCTGATGCGCACGGTGCTCCGGCTCTTGCCGCGCCGCTCCGGCACGATCAAGATCCTCGGCCAAGATTTCGACGAGCTCGACGAACCGCAGCGCAACGCGCTGGACATGCGGCTCGGAGTGCTGTTCCAGCAGGGGGCGCTGTTTTCGTCGCTGACGGTCAAGGAAAACATCCAGGTGCCGATGCGCGAATATCTCGACCTGCCGCGCTCGCTGATGGACGAACTGGCGCATCTGAAAATCCGCATGGTGGGTCTGGCGGCCGATGCCGCCGACAAATACCCGTCCGAACTGTCAGGCGGCATGATCAAGCGCGCCGCCCTTGCCCGGGCGTTGGCGCTCGATCCCGAACTCGTCTTCCTCGACGAGCCGACCTCGGGTCTCGATCCGATTGGTGCGGCCGAATTCGATGAACTGATCGCCAACCTGCGCGATAGTCTGGGACTGACCGTGTATATGGTCACACATGACCTCGACAGCCTGTTTTCGGTCTGCGACCGTATTGCCGTGCTCGGAAAGAAACGGGTAATGGTGGAAGGCACGATCGACGACATGCTGGCCTATGACGATCCGTGGGTGCAAGCCTACTTCAAGGGTAAGCGGGCGCGCTCGATCGTGCCGCAGGACGATGGCGCGCGCCACGGCGTGAGCGGGAAGTGACCGGATAAATGGAAACCAAAGCCAATTACACAATTGTCGGTTTTTTCACGGTGCTGGTGATCGCGGCGGCCTTCGGCTTCGTCTACTGGATGGCCGAATATGGCCGCGGCGGCCCGATGACGGAACTGATCGTGCGTATTCCGGGTTCCGCCAACGGCCTCAGCGTCGGCTCACCGGTGCGCTTCAACGGCATCCAGATCGGCTCGGTGCAGACATTGTCGATCGATGCCGACGATCCGCAATATTCGCTGGCCTTCACCCAGGTGCGCACCGATGCGCCGATCTACCCCTCCACCAAGGCCGCCCTAGAAATCCAGGGCCTGACCGGAGCTGCCTATATCGAACTGTCGGGTGGCCGCAAGGGCGAGGAAAGCATCCTTCAACATGCGATCGACAACGGCAAACGCGCCGTCATCGTCGCCGACCAGTCGAGCGTCACCAACCTGCTGGCGACCGCCGACAAGATTCTCGATCGCGCCAACGACGCGGTCGGCGAACTCCAGGGCTTCATCCAGGATTCACGCGCTCCGCTGACCGAGACGTTCAAGAATGCCGAGACGTTTTCGGATGCGCTGGCCAAGAATTCCGGCAATATCGATGCCTTCCTGCAAAGCGTCGGTGAGCTCTCCAATACGGTGAAAGCAGTGTCCGGCCGTGTCGATTCGACGCTTCAAGCTGTGGAATCGCTGGTCAAGGCTGTTGACGCTCAGAAGATCAACAATATCGTTTCCAACGCCGAGAAGATCACCGCCAACGTCGCCGATGCCTCGGGCGACCTCAAGGGGGCGATCCAGAAGTTCGACCAGACGGCCACCACCTTCAACGATTTCGGCAAGCAGGCACAGGCGACGCTCGACCGCGTCGACACGCTCGTCGCCCAGATCGACCCCGCCAAGGTGAAGGGTTCCGTCGATGACATCGCGCAGGCGACCAAGGATGCGCGCACCGCCGTCGCCTCGATCCGCGATGTCGCCGATACGGTTTCGGCCCGCAAGAAAGATATCGACCAGACGATCCAGGACGTCTCGCAGCTTACCAACAAGCTGAATTCGGCCTCGACCCGCATCGACGGCATTCTTATCAAAGTCGATGCGCTGCTCGGAACCGATAACACACAATCGCTGTTCACCGAGGCGCGCGATACGCTGGAATCCTTCAAGAAAGTCGCCGACAACCTGAATGCGCGCATCGGGCCGATCGCCGACAATCTGCAGAAATTCTCGAGCGGCGGCTTGCGCGACGTGCAGACGCTCGTCAACGACATGCGCGGAACCGTGAATAATCTGAACGATACGATCACCAACTTCGACCGCAATCCGCAACGCCTGATCTTCGGCGGGGACACGGTCAAGCAATATGACGGCCGGACGCGGCGTTAACTGGGAAGTCAGGGGTAGCCTAATATGGTCGCATCGCATCTGTTGTCGCGCCGTTCATGGATCAGAGGAACGGTGATCGCGCTGCCGCTGACGGCGCTGATCCTTTCCGGGTGCGGCACCGCGGCCAAGAACGATACCTATGACCTGTCCGCTGCCGTCGACGGCGACGGACCCGCGGCCAAATCCCGCCAGGTCCTGATCGCCAGCCCGACGGCGCTGAAGGCGCTCGACAGCGAGCAGATCGTCATCCGCGTCTCGTCCTCGGAAATCCAGTATCTGTCGCGGGCGCAGTGGGGCGACAAGCTGCCGCGCATCGTGCAGTCGAAGCTGGTCGAGGCCTTCGAGAATTCCGGCAAGCTCGGCGGGGTCGGCATGCCGGGGCAGGGGCTGGCGATCGATTACCAGGTCGTCACCGATATCCGCTCATTCGAGATCGACGCCTCCAACGGCAATCAGGCGGTGGTCGAAATCTCCGCCAAGATCCTCAACGACCGCAACGGTTCGGTGCGTGCCCAGAAGCTATTCCGCGCCACGGCGCCGGCCGGCGGCGACAATGTTGGCTTCGTCAAGGGTCTCGATCGCGCCTTTTCCACGGTGGTTTCCGAGATCGTCAGCTGGACACTGCGCTCAATCTGAGATGGCGTTTCGCGACCGCTGCGTCGACATCAAGGGTTGCTGATTTCGAAAAATATTTGGTCCCGTCAGAATGGGGTTGCCATCGTATTCAATTTTTTCACGAATTTGTGGAACGCATCATGTTATCGCTGTCAGGAGGCATGCTGCATGGTGGTCGCACGAGTATTCGGAAAGTCGTCATCGGAAGCGCTCCAGCGCGAAAATGCTCGCCTGGCCGCGCTGCAGCAACTCGACCTTCTCGACACGCCGAGGGACGAAGGCTTCGAGCGGATCGTCCGGCTGATAAAGCAGATATTTTCCATCGACATCGGCATCGTATCGCTGATCGATGGGCACCGGCAATGGTACAAGGCCTGCTCCGGCCTGTCGGCCGACGAGGTGTCGCTCGAAGACACGTTCTGCCGCTGCGTGGTGGATTGTGACGAGCCTGTTATCGTCCAGGATGCCACCAAGGATACACGCTTTTCAAAACATTCCGCGGTGACCGGCGAGGATCATATCCGCTTCTATGCCGGCGTGCCGTTGAGGACGAAAGCCGGGCACATGATCGGAACGGTCTGTGCGATCGACCGCCGGCCAAGATCGTTCGGCACCAGAGACCTCAGCATTCTCGAGGAGCTGGCGGGAGCGGCGATGGACCGCATCGAGCTCATGCAGTCGGCCGCCACCGACAGCCTGACCGAGGCGATGACGCGGCGTGCCTTCAAGCAGGAAGCCGATCAGCTGATTTCGCTCGCCCTGCGGCACCAGCATGACCTGTCATGCATCGTCTTCGATATCGACCATTTCAAGCGGGTGAACGATACGCATGGGCACGCTGCGGGAGATGAGGTTCTCAAGGCGGTTGCGTCAATCTGCAAGACGACCCTTCGCGCCGGCGATCTGTTCGGGCGGATCGGAGGCGAGGAATTCGCCGTCGTCCTGCCGCATGTCGATCGGGAGGGGGCTGTCGCTGTCGCCGAAAAACTCAGAACCGCCATCGCCTCACAGCCGATCCGCGGTGATCATGGCGTTCTCCACGTGACGGCTAGCTTGGGAAGCTCGGCGCTCTCGATCGTCAGCAAGGAGATCGAGACCCTGCTGGCTCAGGCGGATGCCGCGATGTATCAGGCCAAACATGCTGGCCGGAATCGCTGCGTATCATGGAGTTCCATTCATGCCGATCACGCCATCGGCGCTCGGCGGCGTGTCCTGAAGGCAGGTTCGATATTGTTCAACGATCGCCGCTCGACCATCGACTGCACTGTCAAATCCATCGGCTCGGAGAGTGCAGGCATTTCGGTCTCCAATACGGCAGGTATTCCTTCGGAATTCATCCTTGCCATCAAAGGAGAAGGGTTCGAAACGAATTGCAGGGTAATCGCCCAAGACCGGCAGCACCTGGAAGTAGCCTTTAGATAGAAAGCAGCCCTACTTCGTCGGCTGCGTGTCCGTCATCGTCGCTCCGGGCTGTTTGACTGGCGTGGTGGATGCTGTGGCGGTCGAGGACGACGGCAGCGCGCTGTCCAGCAGGCTTGCCATCTTGTCGTCGCGCAGGCTCGCGGTCTTTTCGCCCATGACGACGCCGACAACGCGGCGGCCGTCCTTCAGCGCCGAGGTCACGACATTGTAGCCGGATGCATCGGTATAGCCGGTCTTGATGCCGTCGACGCCGTCATAGCGATACATCAGGTTGTTGTGGCCGCGCAGCTTCATGCCGCGGAACTGGAAGCCGCGCATCGAGAACAGCTTGAACTCCTCGGGGAAGTCCCGCATCAGCGAAATGCCGAGGGTCGCCATATCACGCGCCGAGGTGACCTGCTCCGGATCGGGGAGGCCCGAAGGATTCTTGAAGACGGTATTCGTCATGCCGAGCTGGCCTGCCTTGTCGGTCATCGCCTTGGCAAAAGCCTGTTCGGAGCCGCCGAGCTGTTCGGCGATCGCCACGGCAGAGTCGTTGGCAGACAGAACGACGATGCTTTCGACCGCTTCGCGCAACGTCACCTGGCGGCCGGCGCCGACGGCGAGTTTGAAGGGCTCCTTGCTCTCGGCGTTTTCCGACATGGTCAGCTTCTGGTCCCAGGTGAGGCGTCCCTCGTGCAGGGCTTCGAAGGCGAGATAGAGCGTCATCATCTTGGTCAGCGATGCCGGATAATTCAGCTCATCCTGATTGGAGGCTTCGAGAACCTGACCGGACTGCGCATCGACGACGAAACTTGCCTGGCCGGCTTGAGCCAACGTGAAAGCGCCCATCAGCAAGGCGGAAGAGAGCGCGGTGGCAAGGAGCCGGGAGGTCGTCTTGATCATCAATTGCAGTCTCTGTCGTTGGACGGTGTTGTTGGCCTAAACGCAAGCCGATCTAGAAAGTTTGTGACGGAATGAAGGACAAGGGGCAATAAAAAGAGGCCTATCCACAACTGATTGCTTTTGTCTCACCGTCGTCGGTTTTGACAATGGGACGCATCGCACTTAGAAAATTCCCATGAGCATGAAGAGCGCGCCTTTCTTCCGTTATATCCGCACCTGCGTGCAGGTTGCGATTGCGCGCGCTTTTGGCGGACGAGGTCTCCACGTCCAGCCGTGACGTCAGGGCGCTATCGGCGTCCGGCGCGCTGCTGGACGTAAAGCCCCCTCACCAGGTCAATCAAGGCTGCCCAAGGAGACAGGCACCGTGCTCAATCTTTATCATGTCAATTCGCTCGTCCATTGGGAGGAGCGCGAGATCCATCTGCGCGACCATATGATCGGCTTCTTCTCGCAAGAGGTCCGCGGTTTTCTGAGATCGGTCAATCCCGCCTGGGATGTGCGAAGGGTCGAGGCGCCGGCGCTGATGCCGCGATCGCTGGTCTCAAACGCCTATTCGAATGCCGATATCTGGGTGCAGGAACAGCTTTCCGCCGGCGATACCGCGCTGGTGCTGAGACCGGAGACCACGCCGTCGACCTATGCCTATATGCAGCATATTCTCGGCAATCACTCGAAGACGCAGCTGCCGCTCTGCGTCTGGCAGGCGGGCCGGTCCTACCGGCGTGAACAGGAGCAGCCGACGAAACATGTGCGGCTGAAGGAGTTCTGGCAGCTCGAATTCCAATGCGCCTTCACGGCCGACAGCGGCAACGACTATCATGCCGTCTGCCTCGAACCGGTGCGCCGGATGATCGCCTCGCTGATCCATCTGCCGACGCGCATCGTGCCCTCCGACCGGCTGCCGGCCTATTCCGAGGTGACGATGGATATCGAGGTCGACAATGGCGACAAATGGATGGAGGTCTGCTCGATCTCGCGGCGCACGGACTTTCCGCAGCGCTACCGGTCGCAGCCGAAGAAGGGAGCGGCTGTCGACCATGACGTTCTCGTCCTCGAAATCGCCATCGGCCTCGATCGCTGCGTTTACAACTGGGGCATAGCGGCCGATCGGTAGATGGGAAGCCGGGGCCGCATTGCGGTCCCGGTTTTCGCCGCTACAGTTGTTCACGAATTTCCGCAGCACTTTGAATTGCTGCATAATTCCGATTTAAGAAATTATACGATAGCAGCGTTACGCTGCGAGGGGTGGGATTTCTATGATGCGCTCGGCAATGGTTTTGGTCGTCGGCATATGTGTGCTCGTTTTCTCACCCTTTTCCGCCTTTGCGTCATCCGGACGCTCCGTTCCGCGTTCGCTAGTTCCTCAGATGTTTCTGTATGAGGAGAAACCGGAGAAGGCACAGCCGACGACGGTTCCCGGTTCTGTCACCTGGTCAATCGATATGCGCACCGACGCCAGCGGACATTCCGATCCTGTTATCCAAGCGCACATCGCGGTGCCGAAGCGTCACCTCACTGCAGTGCTGACACTGGAACGGAATGCAGATCCCTCCGTTTCCGCAAGCCACCTCGTTGAATTGTCGTTTCGGATCGCGCCGGGATTTAAGGGAGGCGGAATTTACAGTCTCCGGTCCATGTCAATGAAGGCGACGGAAGGCGATCGCGGTGACACATTGATAGCCGTCCCCGCCAAGGTCACGGACAATCTTTACATGCTGGCGCTCAATGATCTGCCTGAGGCTCGTGCCAAGAACCTTGAACTGCTTGAACGCCAATGGATCGATTTGCCGATTTCCTATCAGGACGGCAAACGAGCACTGCTGACGCTTGAAAAGGGCGCCGACGGTGAACGTGTGTTCAATCAGGCCATCCAGGCTTGGGCGTCAGATGATCTTACCGGGACTGCTGCCGGCAATGCACAATAGAAGATATCAGCAGTAAAATGACCTGCGCCGGCCTCTGAGGCAAAGACAGTCGTATCTCCTTGCCTGACGTGCATTCATTGAACAAGGGGGAGAAGCTATGTGATTGTCTTCGGAAAAACGACTGTTGCCCGCGCGCTCGCGAGACGGTCCTGCTTCTGATTCGATGTCGGCTGTTGCTGCTGGAGCTCTATGAAAAGGCGATCTCGGCGGTGGGGCGGATTTCTACCATCGCCTTGCCCGCGTCAAAACCGTCGAGCGTTTCATTGTGGTGGGCGATAATCTCTGAGAAGGTCAGGGTCGCCGTATCGCCGGTGGTGTGACCATCGGCAATCAGCGTCACGTCATAGCCGAGGGAAACGGCGCGTCTGACCGTCGTGTCGACGCAGAATTGAGACATGCAGCCGCCGATGACGAGGTGGGTGACCGACTGTTCGTTGAGACGTTCGGTGAGATCTGTCTCGAAGAAGGAGTCGGCGCTTTTCTTGCTGATGACGACCTCGCCTTGTTTCGGTGCGATCTCGTCGCGCAGCGCCCATCCTTCCGTGCCGACGGCCAATCGATGGCCCCTGTCGCCGTCATGTTGCACCAGCACGACCGGCGCGCCTGTCCGCCTCGCCTTTTCCTGGAGCGTTGCGAGCCGAGCGACGGTCTCGTCAAGTGCGGCATCGACATGCGGCTGGCGCTCCGGCGTGGCTTTGCCGGAGAGAATTGCATTCTGCACATCGATGATCAGCAAGGCCTTGGTCATTTCGAACGCCGCACGATGAGGGTTTCTCGGTCGCGCCCTTCCGACAAACGAAAGCCGCTCGACATGTGTGGCGGTGGCTTCCCGTCCAATTCGGTCAAGTGCGATCGATGGTTACAAGCAGGCTCAGCCGAGCCTGCCTGCTGCATGGGCGAGCATGGTGTAGACCTTGCCCGTATCCGAGGTGAGGTAGGATTGCGTCACCGTCTGGTTCGGATCGGTGCGGGCGACGTCGGCGAGCAGCTTTTCGAAATCACCGATGTAGCGGTCGACGGCGGTGCGGAATTCCGGTTCGCGGTCGTATTTACGCTTGATCTCATCGAAAGTCTGCTGGCCCTTCAGCGTGTAGAGGCGACGGGTGAAGACGTCGCGCTCGCCGCGCTGGTAACGGCGCCACAGATCGACCGAGGCGTCATGATCGATGGCGCGGGCGATATCGACCGAGAGGGAATTCAGCGATTCGACGACGTGGCGCGGATTGCGGCTGTCGTTGCTGCGCGCGGCCGGTGCGGCGGTTTCCACCGGCCGGGCCGGGGCACGAGCAGACGCCTCGTCGGCGGCCTCCTCACGCGATGCGCCGCGCAGCAGATCGCTGATCCAGCCGCCGCTTTCCGGGCGAGCAGGCTCCTGGCGGACTGCTTCCTGGCGAGCGGGGGCAGGCTGCGGGGCGGCGCGCTGAGGGGCGGCAGCGGGTGCTGCCGGCGCGATCGTTCCGCGCAGGCCCGTCGCTTCGATCGAAGGGGGCACTACCGGCTGCTGCGGCTGAGCTGCGACTTGCTGGGTGACAGCCGGTTGCGCGGGACGCGGGGCCGGCTGCGCCTGGGCGAGGGTGCGGGCGACGGGCTGGGAGATCTCAAGCTGCTGGCTGGAGCGCCCGACAAGCTGGGAGATATCCTGCAGCGCCTTGATCTGCTCGGCGACGGCCCGGCGCATGGCCGAAGCGCTTTCCTTGGCTTCCTCGGGAAGATCGAAGGCGCCGCGCTTCAATTCGGCGCGGGTGGCGTCGAGCTCGTTGCGGATATCGGCGGCGGAGCGGCGAATATCATCGGTGGCGCCGGAGAAGCGGCCGACGGCTTCATCGATCGCTTCGCGCAACGCTTCCCGCATGTTCTGGGCGGCACCATCGGAAGCGCGGCCGGCTTCGCCGAGCATGCGCTCGACTTCCGACAGCGAGGCCGTCAGACCACCGCGAATGCGGTTGGAGAGATCGCCGGAGCGACGCTCGACATTGGCGAAGGTGCCGTCGATCGTCGTATTGGCCTCGTCGCCGGCCCGCGTGATCGCCTCGCGCATCGTCTCCGCCGCTTCCTGGGCGCGCTTCTCGGTTTCGGTGAGAATGCGGCCGATATCCGCTAGGGAGGACTGCACGCCCTGGCGCAGATTGCCGGAGACCTGGTTGGAGCGTTGCTCTGCCTGCTCGAACACAGTCTCGATCATGCCGCCGAGGCCTTGCATGGTCTTTTCGATCTCGGCGGAACGCTGGACGAGGCCGACGGAGAGCGTCTGCAGAGCGCTCTCGCGCTCCTCGAGCGTCGAGGCGAGGTTGGACTGGGCAGCACCGAGAAGCTGCGAGGCCTGGGTCAGGACCTTGGAGTGTTCGTCGAAGCGGCCGATGATGCCGCCGACCTGCGACAGCGTCTGGCCCGAAATGTCGGAGAGGCGGTCGACCTTGCCTTCGAGCAGCCTGGTCGAGGCGGAGACCATTTCAGCGGCCTTGGTGGCGGAGTCGGCAAAGCGCGTGGTCGTGTCGCCGAGACGGCCGTCGACGCTGGCCAGCTGCTCGGCGGCGCGGTTCATCATCATCGCCATTGCCGCGCTGCTTTCCGACATGCGCTGGACGAGGCCGTTGACGTTGCCGACCAGGCTGTTTTCGATGGCGCTTACGGCATTGGCGACGTTTTCGGTGCGGGCGGCAACGGCGCTGGCGAGCGCTTCGTTTTCGGCCCGCAGACGGTCGGCGCTGAGGTTGGCCGCGGCGGTGATGCGGGCGGCTGCCTGCTCGCCGGCATCGGTGTAGCGATCGATGATCGGGCGAGCCGTTTCGTCGAGGATGCGCGTCAGTTCGACCGAGCGTCCTGATAGCATCGAATTGAGATCGCGGGTGCGTTCTTCGAGCGTCGAGCGGATCGAATTGCCGCGCGCTTCGAGCGCCCGGTCGATCTCGGAGAAGGTCGTGTCGATCTCGCGGGCACGCTCCTCGAGATTGGAGCGAATGGCGCTGCTGCGGGCTTCGAGCGCCCGGTCGACATCCGCCATGGTGGCGGAAATCTCGCTGCCGGCTCCCGACAGCGTCGAGCGGATGGCATCGCCGCGTGCTTCCAGCGACTGGCCGGCATCCGACAACGCCTTGGAGATGGCGTTGACCTGGGTACCGACGATGGTCTCGGCTTCGGCGACCTTGTTGACGATGGCGTTGCCGGCTTCCGAGAAGGTCTGGGCGACGGCAGCGGCCTGGCTCGCCAGCCGGTTCTGGGCTTCGGCGACGCGGGTGACGATCTGCGACGAGCGCTCATCCATGGTGCGCGTGAATTCGTCGCTTTTCGTATTGAGATCCTCAGCGAATTGCTGGCCGGTCTTGCCGAGCAGTTCGGTGGTTCTCGTCGCTTCGCCTTCCATTCCCTGGGCTGCTTCGGCTACGGCGCTGCGCAACGTCGAGGCGAGGCCGGCGGCCTTGCCTTCGATGGTGCGGTTGACGGCTTCGAGGCCGACGGTCAACGCGCGGTCCATGGTGGAAAGGCGTTCCTCGATGCGTTCATTGCCGCGGTCGAGGGTTTCGCCGAGGCGCGCCGTGCGGCCTTCGATGGCGCCGGTCAGGCTCGTGGCCCGGCTGTCCAGCGTCTCGGCCAGATTGGCGGTGCGGCTATCGATCGCCTCGGTGAGGTTTGCGGCGCTGCCTTCGAGCGTCGCCGAGATGCGCTGCGTGGCGTCGTTGCTGAGCGCGCCGAGGCGGGAAATGCCGTCGGCGAGCACGCCGGAGAGCTGGCTGCTGGCCGTTTCGACCTTGTCGGCAACGCCGCCGACGCCGTCGCGGATGCGGGTCTCGATCGCCGCAAGGCCGGCTTCCACCCGCGATCCGGTTTCTTCAAAACGGCCGGTCAGGCTTTCGACCGACCGATCGAGATGAGTGGAGAAGTTCTGGGTGGAGCTTGAAATCGCGTTTGCCGCCTCCTGGAAGCGACCGGCGATCTGGCCGGCGCCGGCATGCATGCGATCTTCCAATGTCTGGGCGCCGGCATCGATGGCCTGGCGGATCGCCGCTTCGCGCTCCTCCAGCGACATCTCGAGCATGCTGACGCTGGTCGCCACCGAGGTGCCGATGCTGGTCGCCTGCTCGGTCAGCGTATCGCTGATCAGCGCGTGGGCCTGGTTCAGCGACAGGTCGATGGCGTTGGCGCGGTCCTCGAGCGTCGTGCGAATGCGTTCATGGGCGGAGTCGAGCCCGCGCTCGATGCGTGCGGCGGCCTCGTCGGCGAGGCCGCCGAGTCGCGCATGGGCATCGCTCAACCGGCCTTCGATGCGGCTGGTCAAGCCGCCGACGATATCTTCGAAGCGCGAGCCGCCGGCATCAAGAACGCCGGAGAGGGCAGCGCTATGCTGGGAGAGTGCATTCTCCAGCCGCTGCTGATTATCGGTATAGGCGGTACGGATCGCATCAGTCTTGTCGGCGAAGGCGCCGGCGACGCGCGTCTCGGCATTGGCAACGGCTTCCATCATGGAGTTGCTGCGGGCTTCAAGTGCGCTGTCGAAGCGGCTCTGGTTATCGTCGAGCGAAATTGCGAGCGCCATGGTCTTTTCGTCGAGCGCATCGGTGAGCCGGTCGTGACTTGCCGTTACGGCGCCGATGATCGCAGCCGTGCGGTGCCCCAAGGCTTCCTCGAGGCGGGCCTGGCCTTGGCTCAGCGAGGTGGCAAGGGCGGCGGCCTTCTGGTCGAGCACACCGTTCAGGCCTTCATGCGTGCCGGAGACCGCATTGGTGATCGCATCGGCGCCCGTCGTCAGCGTCTCCTCGAGACGGCTCTGGCTCTCGTTCAGCGAAATGGCAAGCGCCATGGCCCGGTCGTCGAGTGTCTCGGACAGGCGGTCGTGAGTGGCGGCCACCGCGTTGAGGAAGGATTCCGAACGGCTCTCCAGCGTGTCCTGCAGGCGGCTCTGACCCTCGTTCAGGGAGGCGGCAAGCGCCGCCGACTTTTCGTCGAGCGTCTGCGAAAGGCGGTCATGCGTGCCGGACACGGATTTGAGGAAGGCTTCGGAGCGTGCTTCCAGCGTGTCTTCGATTCGCGACTGGCTCTCATTGAGCGAGATGGCGAGCGTCATCGCCTTCTCGTCCAGCGTTTCGGACAAGCGCTCATGGGTGCCGGAGACGGCATTCAACAGGGCTGCGGAGCGGGTTTCGAGCGTCTCCTCGATGCGGGCATGGCCTTCACTGAGCGAGGTGGCAAAAGCTGCCGCCTTGCCGTCCAGTGTCTCGGACAGGCGGTCATGGGTGCCGGAGACCGAGTTCAGCAGGGCCGCGGAACGGGTTTTGAGCGTATCTTCGATGCGAGCCTGGCTCTCGTTCAAGGACGTGGCAAGCGCCGTCGTCTTTTCGTCGAGGGTCTCGGCAAGACGGTCGCGCGTGCCGGAAACAGTGTTCAGCAGCGCCTCGGCACGTGTTCCAAGCGCATCCTCGATGCGGGCATGGCGCTCGTCGAGTGAGGTCGTCAGGGCCGCCGCCTTGCTGTCCAGTGTTTGGGACAGGCGGTCATGGGTGCCGGAGACGGCATTCAGCAGGGCCGCGGAGCGGGTCTCGAGCGTATCCTCGATGCGGGCCTGGTTTTCATTGAGCGAAATGGCGAGCGCCATCGCCTTTTCATCGAGCGTCTCGGAGAGGCGGTCATGGGTGCCGGAGACCGCATTCAGTAGCGCTGCGGAACGGCTCTCGAGCGTATCCTCGATGCGGGCCTGGCTCTCGTTCAGGGAGATAGCGAGCGCCATCGCCTTTTCGTCGAGCGTCTCGGCAAGGCGGTCATGGGTGCCGGAAACGGCGTTGATGATGGCGTCGGAACGGGACGTCAGCGCTTCCTCGAAGCGGCCGTGATGGCTGGTGAGCGCCTCGATCAGTGCGCCGCCGCGCTCGGCCATGACGCTGTCGATGCGGCCGTGGGCCGTGCCGAGCGCCTCGGTGATCTCAGCTGCACGCGCTGCAAGCGCGCCGCTCAGCTCCTCGGCGCGACCGCCGAAGGCAGCGGTCACCTGCTCGGTGCCTTCGGCAACGGCGGTCGTCAACTCAGTGGTGGTGGCGCGCAGCGTGTCGCGGAATTCGGCCGAGCGTGTCTGCAGATTGTTCTGTAGATCGGAGGTGCCGGATGCAAGCGCCAGCGCGATTTCGGAGGTAGCGCTCTGCAACGCCGAGGTCAGTTCACCGGTGCGGCTGGTGAGCGCGGTGGTGATTTCTTCCGCCCGGGCACCGACCGTGCTTTCCAGCATTTCATGGCCGGTGGCGAGTGCCGTGGCGAGCGCCAGCGACTGGTCTGTTATCGACGACCCGAGCCGGTCGATGCCGGAACTCAGGATGCCGTCGATCGAATCCGAACCGCCGGTCAGCGTCTCGTTGATGCGGGCGAGGCTCTCCATCAGCTTGGTGTCGAGCGAGCCGGTGCGTTTGTCGAAAGCGCTGGTGAATTCGGCGACGCGTTCGTCGAAGGCGGTCGACAGCTGGGCGACAGTCGTCTGCAGCCGTTCTTCGAAGAAACCGGAGCGCACGTCGAGATCCATGACGGCGTCGTCGGCGCTGGTCTGCAGGCTCTGGCGGAAGCTCGCGCCCTTTTCGTCGAGCGCGCTGTTCAGCTTCGACAGCACATCGTCGAGCGTCCCGCCGATGGTGCGTCCGCCTGACGTCAGGCTCTCATTGATCTCGCGGGTGCGGGCGATCAGGATCTCATTGAGCTGATGGGTGCGCTCGTTCAGCGCCGCGTTCAGCTTTTCGGTGCTGCTGTCCATAGTCGAGGCACGCGTCTCGAACTGGCTGAGCAGTCTTTCGCCATGGTCGTTGAGATTGACGGAGAGGGCTTCGAGGCGGTTGTCGAATTCGGTGGCGAGCGCGAAACCGGAAGCGTTCAGCGTCTGCAGCAGGCTGTCGGTCTTGGCGGCGAGCAGGCTGCCCATCGACTGCAGGGCGCTGTCCGATTTCTCCAGGATCGTCGCGGCGCGCGTATCGATCAGCGAGGCGAAGGCTTCGCCCGATGTGGCAAGCCGCACCGCGATCTCTTCGGTCGCAAGCGACAGCTCTTCCTTCAACTGATCGTGGACGCTGCCGATCGAGGTGCGGATGCGGTCGGCATGGTTGACGATCGCCTCACGCTCGGAACCGAGTTCGTGGACGAGACCGCGGACGCGCAACTCGTTGTCGGCATAGGAACGTTCAAGTGCATTGACTTCGGAATGGACGAGCGTTTCCAGCTCGGAGGCACGTGCGATGGTGCGCTCGATGCCTTCATTCATGGCCGAGACCTCACGGCGCACGGCCTGGCCGACGGTCATGATGCGCTCGGAAGCGATGGTTTCCGGCTCTGCCAGGCGCAAGGCCACCTCTGCCATGGAACGGGCAGCGTTGCGCATATCCTGGGCGCGCGAGATCATGATGGCGAAAGCATAGAACATCATCACGGGAATGATGATGCCGACGAGGCCGGCGATGACGCCGGGCAGGGCGACGAGATCGGCGACTGAACGGATCTGCCAGATCTCGGGAGCATAAAGCAGCGACATCAGGCCGAGACCGGCCATGACCCAAAGCACGGAGAAGAGCGTGGCGGTGCGCACCGCCGAGCGGCTGGAGGCGCCGTCGAAGGATTTCAGGATCGAGGCGGGCGTATTGCGGCTGGCATCGTTGGCGGGCGCAAAGGTCGGCCCCCTGGACGCCGGCTCGCCGGCGGCACCGCGGCGGCTGCGGCGTTGCGCTTCTTCCTGGGCCTGCTGGTTGCGCGCATTTACTGGATCAGACACATTAGCCTCCGGAGCCCCTGGCGCGTCGCCGCGGCGAGACGGCACGTTATCTTTGCCGAAGTCGATTTGGAGCGCTTCGTCCAATGCCTTGAACGCTTTGTCCTCAATCGACTCGTTATATTTGTTGTTCGCCATTCGGTATGCCTCGTTACATCCGGCCGGTCCGGTAGCACATCCCGGGCTTCCGCCTCACCGGGGGACAACTTTGCCGTTCCAGCCTTCCATCCCAATGACGGACGGATAAGCATGTCATTTCAGAGTAGATAGCCGCTTTTTCAAACGGAAGGTATCAAAACACTACCATTATCCACTCGCTCGGCAAAGGCGCGTACCATAAACCCGCTCCACCAGTATCGTAGTGACACATCTGGGCTCTTCACACAATTAATGAAGGCTTGAGATTCACGGCTCGTTAACCTGTTGTTAACACCTTTGAATCTGCGACACCGGTTAAAAACCAATAATTTAGGGATATTTAACGGACGTTAACCATATGGCGAGATTTCCGCTCCGAATGTGCCGGAATTTAACGGGATGGCCACCCTCCTGACGCAGAACTGTTGCAACTGCGGACGATAGAGACGGGAGAATTGGCAATGGCAGCTCAGATGGCAGCATTGAACATCGTATTCGAGGCGCCGGATAATGCAAAGGGACCCTGTCCCTCAAAGGTCCGGCCGATCGATCTGGTCCATCTCGCAAAGCAGACCATGGGCGACAAGACGCTGGAAATCGAAGTCCTTCAGATGTTTGCGCGCCAGGCGCGCGCATGTCTGCAGGATATTGCGAGCGGTGAAACCATCCGCGTCGGCGCGGCCGCGCACCGCCTGAAGGGCGCGGCAAGCTCGGTCGGCGCGTTCCGTGTGTCGCAGACGGCCGAGGTCGTCGAGGAAACCGGCGGCGATGCCGGCGCGACGGCAGCGCTGGGTGCCGCCGTCATCGACGCCGAGAATTTTATCCTGAAGCTCTGCCGCGGCTGATCTCCAAGTCTTTCGTCTATGCATGTCGTTGTCCCAAAACCGATGCGCAGTTTTGGGCGACATGACTAAGATGCCGTTCGAACGAGGCCCGTTGTTCCATTGCGGAACCTCGGGTCTTTTTGCGACCTGCTCCATGACGCTTTGAAGACGGCGGGCGAAAGCCCGATCTGCGACGCTATGACGAATTTCCGCAATGTTGACTGATGCGTCGAATTGTCGGAAGAAAATCCGCCCATCATTTGAAGACCGGAAATAGTCCTGATGCCAAAACTTACCATCGTTGCTTTCGACGGCACGCGCTTCGACCTCGACGTCGACCAAGGCTCCACCGTAATGGAGAATGCCGTGCGCAATTCGGTGCCCGGCATTGAGGCCGAATGCGGCGGCGCATGCGCCTGCGCGACCTGTCATGTCTATGTCGACGAGGCATGGACCGAACAGGTCGGTCAGCCGGAAGCGATGGAAGAGGATATGCTCGACTTCGCCTTCGATGTGCGCCCCACCTCGCGGCTGTCCTGCCAGATCCGCATGAAGGCTGCCTATGACGGGCTCGTGGTGCACGTGCCGGAACGTCAAGCCTAAGCGCGCTGCGCTTTGCTGACAGAAAATCTGCAGATGTGGATCTCACAAAAAAGACGCCTCGCGCGCTAGAGCGAGCGAGGCGAGGCGGGCGCATTACCTACGGATGAGGGAGGAACATCCGCGGCTTCGGAACGCGCCAGGAGAACCCAGCGATGAAAGTCCAGTTGCCGTAGCTGCACTTTCGAATGTGTTTATATTAACGCGTTCCGGTTGAGTCTGCCAGGATGAAAAATGACCATTCAATCGCTGGGGAGGGGGCAGGTTTCGCACAAGTTTCGTTGGGCAGCTAAGGTTTTCGCTCGCGTCCCGACTGAAAAAACCTTATTTTTCGCCGGCTCGGCCGTTGATTCGATTGTTCAGCAATCTCAGCATGCGCTTCTGGAAATTGACCGCCTCGACCCGGTCGAATCGGGCCTGCTGCCGATCGTGCTCTTCTATACCGCGAGCTGATTCGTCGGAGACGAGTTCCTGCATGGCTTCGCAACTGCGCTGTTGCGGCAGCGCGCGAATGGCGCGTTCCATGGCGCGGGCCTGATCGCGGGCGATTTCGGCATGACGCTCCTCGTGGCGCTTGATATCGCTCGACAGGGCATCCCAGATCATCGACAGCTCCTTGCTGGCGCCCTTGCGGCTGCTCCATCGCGGCAGGATGATCTGGGTGTGGACCGTGACCTTGACGTTGCCAACGCGGCAACGCCCGTTATCCTGGATATAGGTGGCTTCACCGCCAAAGCGGATCTTCGTTGCGCCGGGATGGCGCGCCGAGGAGCCGCTCGACGTCGGGCCGCGCCGGCTGAGTTCACGGTCGAGCTCATCGGCGGTTTTGCCGCTGATGCTGAAATAGGAATAGCTTTTCGATGCGATCACTTCTGCCGCCACCGGGCTGCAGACGGAAAGAGCAATGGAAAAGGCAATAGGAAGGACCATATAACGCACTGCAAGCGGCATTCTGAACGCAACCCGTGTTGAAATCGACAGGAGCTTGGGGCATAGCCACCACAAGCGCAATATCGGATGGCGCTTTTTTCGCGATCAATAGGATAAGTCTGGTGACAGGGCGCGAAGGCAGTTTATGGCGTGTCGGCCATGGCCGGGAGATCGAACTCGGCCGCCGTTCGGTGATCATGGCGATCATCAACGTGACGCCGGACTCCTTTTCCGACGGCGGACGTTTTGAAACCGTCGATGCGGCGGTCGAACAGGCGCTCCTGGCGGTGGACGAGGGCGCGGGGATTATCGACATCGGCGGCGAATCGACCCGGCCGAACGCTGCAACAGTCAGCCCTTCCGAGGAGCAGGCCCGCGTGCTGCCCGTCATCGAGGCGCTGCGCGGGCGCACCCAGGCGCTGATCTCGATCGATACCTATCGTGCCGAGACGGCACGGCTTGCGGTTGGCGCCGGCGCCCATATCGTCAACGATGTGTTCGGGCTGCAGAAGGAGCCCGATATCGCCGACATCGCCGCGGCCACCGGGGCCGGGCTCTGCATCATGCATACCGGCCGCGACAGGGCGAAGCTTCCCGATGTCATTGCCGACCAGGTGCATTTTCTCAAACGGTCGCTGGCGATCGCTGCGGCATCAGGCGTCAACAGCGACCGTATCGTGCTCGATCCGGGCTTCGGCTTCGCCAAGGAGACGGCGGAGGAGAATTTGGAACTGATGGCGCGGTTTTCCGAACTTTCCCGCTTCGGCCTGCCGCTGCTCGCCGGCACCTCACGCAAGCGCTTCCTCGGCGCGGTGACGGGACGTGAAGCGCAGGACAGGGATTCAGCGACGGCTGCATCAAGCGCTCTGCTCAGGCTTCAGGGGGCCGCGGTTTTCCGGGTGCACAATGTCGCAATCAACAGGGATGCGCTCGACATCGCCGATGCTATGCTGAATGCGCGCCAGGAATTCGAGAGGAAGCGGCCGACATGACCACCTACACGATCACGCTGCAGAACTGCGCCTTCTTTGCGCGCCACGGCGTGCATGACGAGGAGGAATTCCTCGGTCAGCGCTTCTTCGTCGATGCCGAGCTCGACGTCGTTGCTGGCGAGGCGCTGGAAAGCGATTCGATCAACGATACCGTCAATTACGGCATCGCCTTTGCCGTGATCGAGCAGATCGTCACGGGCAAGCGGCGCTACCTGATCGAGGCCCTGGCGCTTGATATCGCCAAGGGGCTTTGCGAGACATTCCCGCAGGTCCGGCGGGCGAAGATCACGGTGCGCAAGCCGAACGCGCCGGTGCCCGGCGTGCTCGATTTCGTGCAGGTGAGCATTGAACACTTTGCCTGAGGCTACATCGCAATCGGCCACACTCGGCCTCGGCGGTAATATCGGCGATCCCGTCAAGGCGATGGCGGCCGCATTGCAGCGGCTGGACGAACGGGATGACTGCCGGGTGACGGCGGTCTCGCGGCTCTATCGCACGCCGCCCTGGGGCAAGACGGACCAATCCTTCTTCTTCAACGCCTGCGCTGCCGTCGAAACCAGGCTCGATCCGGAAGCGTTGCTCGATGTCTGCCTGTCCATAGAGCGCGAGATGAAGCGTGAGCGTATCGAGCGCTGGGGACCGCGCACGCTCGATATCGATGTGCTGACTTATGGCGACGTCGTCCAGGAGGCGCCGCGGCTGGAGCTGCCGCATCCGCGCATGACCGATCGCGGTTTCGTGCTGATGCCGCTCGCCGATATCGCGCCGGGCCTGCTCGTCAGGGGCAGGGCGGTCAATGACTGGCTTAGTGATGCCGAGGTCACCGGCATCGAGGTCGCCGACGACAGCCGCGACTGGTGGCGGAACGCCTGAAGCAGAGAAGCTGAAACGGAAAACGGCGGGAAACCCGCCGCTTCAGGAAAATCCGCTGTGCGATTTATCTACTGGATGGAGCCGACGGCCATCTCGTCGACCTGACGGGTCAGCGTCAGGCCGATGACCGGGATCATCTGGCTTTCGACCTTGACCGAAACGGTGACGTTCATCGTCTTGTCGTCGCGCACGCGGGCGATCATCGCGCCGTTCAGCTTGGCGCGGTTGATGCCGACGACGACGGTATCTTCGCTGACGGCGCCGGAGACGACGTCAAGACCCTTGCCGGCCGCGCCGTCGAGGAACTTGCCCTTGTAGGTCGAGCCCGACTGCGAGATGACCGCGGTCATCGGCTGCTTGAAGACACCGACGCGGCAGGTGCCGTCGAGCTTGATGCCGGCGCTGCTGTCGCCTGTCGGCTCGCCGATCAGGTTACAGGTGAACTTTGTGCCCTTGTATTTGCCGGCGACGATTTCGCCCGGGCCCTTCCATGAACCGGCGACGGAATCGAAGAACGCCTTGTCACGGGTTGCGGCAGTGGCTGCCGGAGCGACATCTGCGACGGGAGACAATGCCGCGGCGGCCAGACCGCATATAATGAGAAACTTGCGCGAATACATGGATTTTCCTTGGCAAACACCAGTCACGAACTGGCTGCAAGTTTTGCCGAATAATGGTTAATCCTTCCTTTCGATTGTGCCGAAATGCTCGGCGATACAGGGTTTTCGCGCGGCGACAATTTCAAACTGTCATCGCTATATCCTTGAATTTGCTGTAAGTATTTCGGCATTACGCGGGGGAAGGTGAAGGCTGCGGAATCGCGTGGTCGGTCAAGGATTGTTGTTGCGCGGTGACATGGAGGGCGTGAGATCGCCGATGAAATCACCGATTCCCGGCCGCTTCAGGGCGTGGAAGGCGAGCGGGCGGCAGAGATCCATCGCCGCGATTCCAATGCGGGCGGTCATCAGACCGTTGATGACGCCTTCGCCCAGCCGGGCCGAGAGCCTGGAGGCCAGCCCATGGCCGAGCACCTGCTGGACCAGGCTGTCGCCGACGGCGATCGAGCCGGTGACGGCGAGATGCGCGAGCACATCACGCAGTAGACGAAACATGCCGAGCGTACCGGGGCGGCCGCCGTATAGCTCGGCCATGGCGCGGATCAGGCGCACGGCCTCATAAAGCACGTAGAGCAGGTCGACGACGGCGCGCGGGCTGACGGCGGTGACGATGGAGACGCGCTTCGAGGCGTTGACGATCAGGGCGCGAGCCTTGCGGTCGAGGGGAGCGAGCAATTCACGCTCGGCCAAGGCGATCAGATGCGGGGGATCGATGACCTCGCCCTCGGTCGCCTTCAGTGTCGCACGGCCCTTCGATGTCTCGGGATTGGCGGAAAGCAGAGTGGAGAGCCGCACGACGACGGCGCGGGCCTTGGCCGGCCGGGTTTCGGCAATCGCAGCTTCCGCTTCGGCCTTGATTGCCTGGACGGCGGCAAGGCGCATCATGCCTGCTGTCTCGCGGATGACGAGGGCGAGCACGGCGAGGATGCCGACCGCGAGCATGGCAAGGGCGGCGTAACCTAGCCAGTCGGCGCGGGTGAAGAGATCGCGGATCAGGCTGTCGGTCCAGAGGCCGATGGCGAGAGACAGCAGGATGCCGAAGGCGCCGGCGGCGATCTTGCCGAAGGAGGTCCGGCGCTTGCGCGGCGCGGCAACGGGAACTGCGCTCAGATCCTTGTCGGGATTGAGGAAGGGATCGTCCTCATCTGCCGTGACGACGATATGTTCAGCGAAGCTTTCCGGCTTGCGCCGCTCACCTCCGTGGCGGCTGCTGTCGCGCCGCTCGGTGGCCTGATCCTCATAGGTGAAGGCGGCAGGTGGCCGGCGCGGCGGATCGGACGGGGGCTTGCTCATGCGAGACGGTCTCCGAACAGGAACTGCATGGCGCGATCGAGGCGGATATGCGGCACCGACAGTTTGATGCCGCCGCCGGTTTCCTCAAGCTGCGGCGGGCGGAATCTGACGACATTGACATCCGGCAGCTGCAGGCCTGTTGCACCCGAGGCGATGCGGTCGAACAGGCTCTCCGGATCCTCCGGCAGGTCGCCGGGGAAGATCGCGGTCTTTCTCAGGCCGTCGAAGCGCTCGGCCCCGATGGTTTCGCCCTCCATTGGCGTGCCGACGATAACAGGCAGGTCATGACCGTCGCGCTTGACGGATGCCTCGCGGGTGGCGCGCACCGAGGCGAGCGCCATGACGTCGATGCCGGCGCCGGCCATGCCGATTCGCTCGATGGCGCGATCGACGAGGCGGCGGGTCAGCGCGTCGAGCCGGTCGTGGCTTTCATGGTGGAGATGATCGGCTTTGGTGGCGGCGACCAGCACGCGGTCGATGCGCCGCCCGAGCAGCGAGGAGAGCAGCGAATTGGTGCCGGGGCGGAAACAGGCGAGCACATCGGTCAGCGCCCGCTCCAGATCCTGCACGGCTTCGGGGCCGCGGTTCATCGCCTGCAGCGCATCGACCAGCACGATCTGGCGGTCGAGGCGGGCGAAATGCTCGCGGAAGAAGGGTTTCACGACGACCGATTTATAGGCCTCGTAGCGCCGCTCCATCATTGTCCACAGCGAGCCGCGGCCGGGACGCCCGTCCGGTGGCAGCGCCAACGGCGCGAAGGTCAGCGCCGGCGATCCGTCGAGATCGCCGGGCAGAAGCAAACGGCCGGGCGGCAAGGTGGAGAGCGAGCGTTCGTCGGCCTTGCAGGCCTTGAGATAATCGGCAAAGGCCACGGCGAGGTCGCGGGCGACCATCTCGTCGGCGCCGGCCTGGATATCGGCAGCACGCGTCAGCGCCAGCCACCCCCGCGACAGTTCGGAACGGACGCCGGATTCGGCAAGCGCGATCGTTTCCTCGCTGAAGGTGCGGTAGTCCTTGCCGAGCAGCGGCAGGTCGAGCAGCCATTCGCCGGGATAATCGACGATGTCGATCGACAGGCGGCCGGGCGAAAACAGACGGTTCCAGCCGCTGGCGCTCTGATAATCAAGCGTGATTCGCAGTTCCGATATGGCGCGGGTCGAATCCGGCCAGATACGGTCCTTCACCAGCGCGCGGATATGGTCCTCGTACTGGAAACGCGGCACGGCATCATCGGGCTGCGGCTCCAGCCGTACCGCCGAGACGCGGCCCGACTGCACCGGCTCGAACAGCGGCAGGCGGCCGCCATGCAGCAGATTGTGGACCAGCGAGGAAATGAAGACCGTCTTGCCGGAGCGGGAGAGGCCGGTGACGCCAAGCCGCACGGTCGGATTGACAAGGCCGTTCGCCCGGTCGGCGAGATTGTCGAAGGCGATGCGGGCGTCATCGGCAAAGGATGTCAGGCGTGGCGGCAAGGCACGATTCCGGTTGGTGACTGCCGGCAATATAGGAAGGGTCCGCCGCCCGCAAAAGAAGAGCGGCGCGAAAGACTTCAGACGACCACGAAATCCGTGAGGCGCCAGGCGGTGGCGGAAGCGTCGTAATCGACGACGGCAAGGCCCGCCGTCGGGAAGCCGCCGGGAAGGGCGCGGACCATAGCCTCATGGCCGATCAGCACCTCCAGCGCCTGTTCCATGGTCGGATTGTGGCCGACCAGCATGACGGCGGCCACCTCCTGCGAATCGACGATCTCGATATAGTTATCAACAGTGGCGTTGTAGAGCGCGTCGACATAACGAACCTCGAGCGAGAGGCCGATCGCCCTATACACCGCATCGGCCGTATCGCGGCAGCGCAATGCCGTTGAGCTGATCAGAAGATCGGGGCGATAGCCCTTGTCGGCAGCCTTGTCGGCGATGATCTCGGCATCGCCAAAGCCTTTTTCGTTGAGCGGCCGGTCGAAATCGCGCTGTCCGGGTTCGGCCCAGGCGGCCTCGGCATGGCGCAGGAGATAGATGCGGTTGGGCGGAGGCAGCGGTACGGTCATGGGCAAAATCCAGGATCGGGCGGGTCTTTTCAGTAGCGGTTGCGATCGGCTGCCGTCAATCGCCAGCCGTGCCATAGCTGCCTAAAACCTGGCCGATAACACGGCGTTTTGAAGGCGAAGAGAAAAACGGTGGCCGGAATAACCATGACAAAATAGATCGTTAGCCGAAAATTGTAACAGATTTAAAAATCTGTTTACCTGTCGTATTTGGCTTGAATCGCGACTAGCGCTTGGGATATACACCCGCCAGATGAGATGTTCTTCAGGAGAATCGCGTTGAGTGAGAAGATCGATCTTAGCAATTACGTTCCCTCGGAAGAGGAAGAGTTCATGAACGTAAACCAGCGTGCCTACTTCAGGACCAAGCTGGTTGCATGGAGAAATGATATCCTTAGAGAAGCGCGCGAAACCCTCGACCATCTGGCCGAGGAAAGCGCAAACCATCCCGACCTCGCCGACCGGGCGTCGTCGGAAACCGACCGGGCGATCGAACTTCGCGCCCGTGATCGGCAGAGAAAGCTGATTTCCAAGATCGACGCAGCACTGCAGCGCATCGAAGACGGCACCTACGGCTATTGCGAGGAAACCGGCGAACCGATCGGCCTCAAGCGTCTCGACGCCCGCCCGATCGCGACGCTGTCGATCGAGGCGCAGGAGCGCCACGAACGCCGCGAAAAAGTCTATCGCGACGAATAATGGTTTTCATGCAGACATGAGCAGAACAAGCGCCGCGATCTGATCGCGGCGCTTTTTCGTTGAGCCATCATCCGGTGTACCGGAGAGGAAGGTGGCTTCCGCGATTACAGCGGATCTCCTGTCGCCAGAGGTTTCCACGATTGCTCTCGCTCGGCCTCCATGGAGAGGTCGATCACCACAAGGGTGCCATTCCTGATCCGTCGCCGCATGATGTCTGCTCGCTCAGGATCCGTCCGGACCATGCCTTCCGCGTGCAGGGCCTGCAGTCTCGAACGTGAAACCGTCAGCTCGGACGCCAGCAGACGGTCGAGGCGTGTGCTTGTTGGGAACGGGACCGCAAGTTCGATTGCTAGTCTCGTCCAATCTGCAGCTTCGTGTTGCATCTCCTTTGCGATTTCAAATTCGGCAAACTCATCCACACGCAGCGATTTGTGTCGGAGAGCATCGAGGTTGAAGGTCTCTGCCCGGATCCAGTCCGGATCGTTGGATTGCAGCGCTTCAAGGATTGCAGGATCGATGTCGCGGACATTCCGGCGCTCGAGGATCGGCCGGTTCCATGTCCTTTCGCAGGTCAGGCATTTGTAGATAAGCCAAGCGTCCAGCTTGCGGCCGTTGGCGTTGAGCCGGATCTTGCCGCTGGACTGGAAGGCTCTCATGCCTCCGCATCCACCGCATGCAATCCAAGGCTGGGGAGCTGTTTTGGGAATAATGGTCCATCGGACCCGAAGCGTATCGCACATATCGTCTTGGTCTTCCGTTCGGAAGTCCACCAAGATGGTGCGTGAGAAAACCCCTGCGGGCGCGGTGTGGCGATGTTGTGGGCGGCTGAAGAGCTGAGACAGCGGAGCTGCACATGGCACATTGTAACAATGCCAAACCGGTCTCTCGCCACCACCCGATGAACATGTTCGCATGCCGCCAGCGTGTCGCTATGCGGCAGGGGTGAAACTGGACTGAGACCGGTATTTACTTAGGCAAAGTGTAACCTCGAATGCGCCAACGCTCTTCACCCTGACCGATACCAGATGATCGGCATGATGGGGGAGGCCCAGGGCATCCTCGATCTGAAAAGCCGCGGCATTGCGGCTTTTATGCAACTTTATGATGAATGCGACGGCGCGGCAACCCGACGAGCGCGGTTTTCCTCATTTATCGCGATTGACGCTCATTTCGCCGAAAATCCGGGCGACTTCCTTCTGCAGTTCCGTATCGGCGCCGGTGATGGGAGCAAGCTCGGGATCGCGGCGCGGCAGGTTGCCCGGCTGCGATACGGCTTGGCGGGGCGCCTGGTTCGCCGGCGGCGGCACGATGCCCTCGGCTGTCAGATTGTTCGACATCTCCTGTTCCAGCACCCGCTGGAAATCATGGCGGATCCCCGCTGCCGACTGCGTAGCCACATCGTCTTCGGCCGTACCAGGTGCGGCGCGCGCGGCCGCAGGCATGTGCTGGACAGGCGGGGTAGAGACCTCGGGTTCGATGCGCTGCTGCGGAAGCACACGCTGGCGGGCGGCATCGAGGATCTCGGCCGCACTTACGGTATCGTGAAACGGTGCGGGCTGCGCGGCTGGGGGAACGACGGCGCGCTCCGGCGGGCGCGGGGCGGCAGGCAGAGGAATGTCGCGTTCGGCCGACAGCGGCGCTGTCGCAGGGGTTGCCGGAAGGGGGCTCGTGGCCACCGGCGGTGCCGCGGCCGGCGGGGCAGGCGGTTGGGCTAACGGTTCTGGGCGCGGGCGCGGCTCTGGCGAAGCCGGCGCGGAGAAGGAAGGCTCGGCGGCCGGCTCGATTCGGGCTGCAACTGGAGCGGCAACAGGGGCTGCGACTGGGGCGCGGGGCGGAGAAACCGGTGGCGTTTCCGGCCGCGCTGGGGATATCGGACGCTGCTCGACCGGTTGCGGGCGATTGACGCTTTCCGGCTGGTCAGCCGCTTCGGGCAGGATGCGGCTTTCGATGACGATATCGCTCGGGCCGCCGATCATGATCAGGTGTTCGACGTCATCGCGGCGGACCAGCACCAGCCGGCGACGGGCATCGACAGCTGCGGCATCCAACACCTGCAGGCGGGGCTGGCGGTTGCGGCCGCCGCGCACGAAGGGCGAGGGCGCCCGGCGGCGGATGACCCAGAGCACGAGGATGAGGAGGAGAAGCGCCAGACCGACGCCACCGGCGGCAAGCAGGAAACGGCTGCCATAAGCTCCGACAACATCATCCAACATAATCACTCACTCCATTTCGCATTCGGCACATATTGACGACTTTTCCGTTCCTTAGGCAAGGGCCGCCGGCGCTGTCCAGTGACGGGAGAACCCGATTTCGTGTTCCGCTGCCTGGCGCGCGGCGATCTTGCTCACGGGCGCCGCGTCGGGCTTCAGGGGCAGATGGCGCTGTTGCCTGTGAATTCAAGCAGTCTTGCCGGCCACCGGTGTTTTTGCCGACGCGGCAAATTGCTAAGAAGGAAAGAGTGCCTGATTCCCGCTTCGTGTTCGTGCTAGGAAGTGGGAGGGGCTTATGCGAGGAATACATGACGAAACCGCGTCAGGCCGACGACTATAACGCACCGCTTGTGGATCGTGGGGGGCGTTCTGGCACGGTTTTGCGCATCCTTTTGCTGGCGCTCGTGTTGATCGCAGCCGCCGGCGGCTTCGTCTTCTTCAAAAAATCACTCGACAACGAGATCGTGCTCGGCGGCCTTGGTGTGCTTGCCATGGTCGGCATCTTCTTTCTGGTATCCTCAGTCATCGGCTTCATCGAGGTGATGCCGCAGCGCCAGTCCGACAGCCTGGCGCGCGCCTTCCTCAACAGCCATCCCGACGGGACTTTGATCACCGACGAAAAGGGTCGGATCATCTATGCCAATGCCGCCTACGGCGCCCTGACCGGGGCGCGCAAGGCGACCGAGGTGCAGACGCTGGAAACGCTGCTGTCGCGCCACCGCGAATCGAACGAGGCGCTCTACCGGCTGGTCAACGGCCTGCGCGAGGGCAAGGAAGGCCGGGAAGAGTTCCGCCTGCTGCGCGCCGTCGGGCCCGGCAGCAACAGTTCCGGCGCCCATTGGTACCGGCTGAAGGCGCGGCTGTTGCAGCCGGAGGAAAACGGCGGCAAGCCGCTGCAGATCTGGCAGATCACCGATATCACCACCGAGCGCGATGACCAGGAGCGGTTCTTCAAGGAGTTGCAGAACGCGATCGACTATCTCGACCATGCGCCGGCCGGGTTCTTTTCCGCCGGCCGGAAGGGCGAGATTTTCTATCTCAATGCGACGCTTGCCGAGTGGCTGGGTCTCGACCTCACCAAGTTCGTGCCGGGCTCGATGACGATCGGCGACGTCGTGGCGGGCGAGGGGCTGGCGCTGATTCAGTCGGTGCAGGCCGAACCGGGGCTGAAAAAGACGGTGACGCTCGATCTCGATCTGCGCAAGACCAACGGCCAGAGCCTGCCGGTGCAGATCATCCATAGCGTCACCTCGATGCGCGACGGCGCACCCGGCGAAAGCCGGACGATCGTGCTGGCGCGTGAAAAGAGCGATGCCGGCGGCCAGTCCGCTTCGGCCGCTGCCATGCGCTTTACCCGCTTCTTCAACAACACGCCGATGGCGATCGCCTCGGTCGACGGTGACGGGCGTATCCTGCGGACCAATGCGCCGTTCCTGAAGCTGTTCTCCGGCGTCGTCTCGCGTGACGACCTCGAAAAGGCGCCGCATCTCGAAACCATCGTCCAGGAGAGCGACCGGCCGCAACTGGCCGAGGCGCTGGCGGCGGCCAAGGACCGGCAGGGCGACATCGCGCCCCTCGACACCCGTACGCCGACCGACGAGGCGCGCTATTTCCGCTTCTATGTCAATGCGGTCATCGATCAGAGCGACGAGGCGCCCGAGGAAGCGGCAATCGTCTATGCCGTCGAGGTGACCGAGCAGAAAGCGCTGGAAGCACAGATGGCGCAGACACAGAAGATGAATGCAGTCGGCACGCTTGCCGGCGGCATCGCGCATGATTTCAACAACGTGCTGACGGCGATCCTGCTTTCCTCCGATCATCTGCTGCTACAGGCACGGCCCGCCGATGCCAGTTTCGCCGACCTGATGGAGATCAAGCGCAATGCCAACCGCGCTGCCGTGCTGGTGCGCCAGCTTCTCGCCTTCTCGCGCAAGCAGACGATGCGGCCCTCGGTGCTGAACCTCACCGATGTCGTCGGCGACCTGCGCATGCTGGTCGACCGGCTGCTCTCCGGCACCAACGTCAAGCTCGACGTGCAATATGGCCGCGACCTCTGGCCTGTCAAAACAGACCTCTCGCAATTCGAGCAGGTGCTGATCAATCTGTGCGTCAATGCGCGCGACGCGATGCCGGAGGGCGGCACGCTGACGTTGCGTACCAAAAACCTGACCGCCGCCGAAGTCTCCGCCTTCAACTATTCCTACATGCCGGCCGAAGACATGGTGCTGGTCGAAGTTGCCGATAACGGCACGGGTATCGCGCCGGAGATCATGGACAAGATCTTCGAGCCCTTCTTCACCACCAAGGATGTCGGCAAGGGCACCGGCCTCGGCCTCGCCATGGTCTACGGCATCGTCAAGCAATCGGGCGGCTACATCCAGCCGGAATCAGAAGTCGGCAAAGGCACGACGTTCCGTGTTTTCCTGCCGCGCCACATCCCGGAGCCGGCGGTGACCGCAGAAGCGGGTTCGATCGATGGTGCCATCGCCGGGGCCAGCCCGCAGCCCGCAGCCCAACAGCCGCAGCAGCCGGAGGACCTGACGGGATCGGCAGTCATCCTTCTCGTCGAGGACGAGGAAGCGGTGCGCCGCGGCGGCAAGCGCATGCTGGAAACGCGCGGCTATACCGTGCATGAGGCGGGCTCCGGCGTCGAGGCGCTCGCCATCATGGAAGAATTGGAAGGCAAGGTCGATATCGTCGTTTCCGACGTGGTGATGCCCGAAATGGACGGGCCGACGCTGCTGCGCGAGCTGCGCAAGACCTATCCCGACATGAAATTCATCTTCGTTTCCGGCTATGCCGAAGACGCCTTTGCCCGCAACCTGCCGCCGGAGTCGAAATTCGGGTTTTTGCCGAAACCGTTTTCGCTGAAGCAGCTGGCGGTGGTGGTGAAGGAGACGTTGGAAGGGTGAGTGACGCTTGTCCGAGGGTGAGCGTGGGTGTTGTGCCGTGTAAGCCCCCCTCTGCCCTGTCGGGCATCTCCCCCACAGGTGGGGAGATCACAAGCGGCGACACCTTCGCATCAAATCAACGTTTCGCCGAGCTGCAACGGATATTGTTGGGGAAGCCAGCGCACCCAGCCAATCTCCCCACCCGTGGGGAGATGCCCGGCAGGGCAGAGGGGGGCTGGAACGGCACCACCTATCTGGTAAGGCATTCCGTTCGGCCCCGTCAACCCTCACTCACCCAGCGCCACCGCAATCTCAGCCGCAAGCCGCGCGTTATTCTCAACCAGCGCAATATTCGTCTTGAGGCTCTGGCCGTCCGTCAGGTCGAAGATGGTCGAGAGCAAATACGGCGTTACCGCCTTGCCGGTGATCTCGTCGCGTTCGGCGCTATCAAGAGCCCGCTCGATATAGATTTCCATCTCCTCGCGCGCGATCTCGTCGGCCTCCGGCACCGGATTGGCAACCAGCATGCCGCCGTCGATGCCGAGCTGTTCGCGTACCGTCTGGAAATTGGCGATTGCCGCCGGGCTGTTCAGCGCCAGCGGGCTACGGATGCCCGAGGAGCGCGACCAGAAAGCGGGGAATTCTTCGCTTTCATAGGTGACGACGGGAACGCCGCGGGTTTCCAGCACTTCCAGCGTCTTCGGAATATCGAGGATCGCCTTGGCGCCGGCGCAGACGACGATGACGCCGGTGCGGGCGAGCTCCTCGAGATCGGCCGAGATATCGAAGCTTTCCTCGGCGCCGCGATGCACGCCGCCAATGCCGCCCGTGGCAAAGACGCGGATACCAGCGCGGGCGGCCGCAATCATCGTCGCCGCGACGGTGGTGGCGCCGGTGCGGCGCTCGGCGATCGCGAAGGCAAGATCAGCGCGCGACACCTTCATCACTTCGGTCGCCTTGGCGAGCTGCTCCAGTTCGCCGGCTTCAAGGCCGATATGCAGGGTGCCGTGGATGACGGCGATCGTTGCCGGCACCGCACCCTGTTCGCGAATGATCGTCTCGACGCTACGGGCCATCTCGATATTGCCGGGATAGGGCATGCCGTGGGTGATGATCGTCGATTCCAGCGCCACCAGCGCCGCGCCGCGCTGCTTGGCGCTCGATACCTCCTTCGAATAGGCGATCGGCAGAAGAGGAGAGATGGGTTTGGTCATGGTCTTGTCCTGTGATCGACAGAGCATGATGCCGAAAAGTGCGAGCGGTTTTCGGACGACATCATGCTCAATTCTTCAATTCGCCGTTTCAATGCAGAATTCTGACCTCGGGAACAAGGGCAAGCGCCTCATTCAAGAGATCTGGCGTCAGATTTTCGTTGACGGCGTGCCGCGACTGCACCGTCAGCGTCGCGGCCGCGGTGCCGTGGCGCACGGCTTCTTCGAGCGGCAGGCCGAGCATCAAGGCGGCAATCGTGCCGGCGGCAAGAGAATCGCCGGCACCCGTGACATCGGCGACGGTCTCGGCGATCGGCGGCTGCAGCGTCACAGCGCGGCCGTCGCATAGTGCGACCAGTTCACGGCGGCCGCGGGTGACGACGGCGTTCCTGATGCCGATCTCGTTCAGAAGCGGCGGCCAGCCGGCGGCATTCTCCGGCTGCCGCCCGGTCAGAGCTCCCGCTTCTGCCTCGTTGAGGAAGAGGTAGTCTATATCCCCGATGCAGGGTTTCAGCCTGACGACCTTGGCCGGCGAGATGGCGATTGCCGCAGCGGGCTTCGCAAGGGAACGCGCCTTGGCGACGATTTCCGCGATCGTCTCTTCCGGCAGGTTGGCATCGAAAAGAATCAAATCATGGGCGGCGAAGGCCTCTCGCACCCAGCGGATCGAGAGACGCCGCGGCACGAAGAAGCGGTAAAGATCCATGTCGGCAAGGGCGATCACCAGATTGCCGTCCCTTTCGATGATCGCCGTGTAGCTCGGCGTCTTGCGGTCGAGGAAGACGAAGGGGCGGTCGTCGATACCGGCGACATCGGCGGCTTCGCCGACCATCTCGCCGATGGGATCGCCGCCGCGCGGCGAAATCATCGTTACCTGGAAACCGAGCCTTGCAAGGTTGCGCGCCGCATTGAAGCCGCCTCCGCCCGGCTCCTCGAACCAGGTGCCGGGATTGCTGGCGCCAGGCGCCGTTTCGCCGGAGATGCGGCCGCGTCGATCGATATGGGCACCGCCGAGAACGAGAATCTTTTTCTTCATTTCAGCCGCTCTCCTGCGGCCCGAAGTACGAATCGATAGGATGCGTTTTGTTGCACGCGTGTCGGTGCTTCAGGCCTAAGTCGTTGCTTTTCATCGATAAAACAAATATAGAACACGGGCCGTTTTACCTTTTTCTTTCAATTGTTTGATCGCCTATTGCGAGAATAGAACAAATAGGGTACAAACTCGA
This sequence comes from Rhizobium binxianense, assembly GCF_028994275.1. Lineage (NCBI taxonomy): Bacteria > Pseudomonadati > Pseudomonadota > Alphaproteobacteria > Hyphomicrobiales > Rhizobiaceae > Rhizobium > Rhizobium binxianense. The sequence goes on along the minus strand of NZ_CP118713.1, from coordinate 2,014,138 downwards.
CATTGCTTGAGCGGCTTCAATAACCTAAAGGTGGATCGGATGTCTCAAAATTCATTGCGGCTGGTAGAGGACAAATCGGTGGACAAAAGCAAGGCGCTTGAAGCGGCACTCTCACAGATAGAGCGGTCGTTCGGCAAGGGCTCGATCATGAAACTCGGCTCCAACGAGAATGTTGTTGAGATCGAGACGATCTCGACCGGCTCGCTTGGTCTCGATATCGCCCTCGGCGTTGGCGGTCTGCCGCGGGGCCGTATCATCGAAATTTATGGGCCGGAAAGCTCCGGTAAGACGACGCTTGCGCTGCAGACCATTGCCGAAGCGCAGAAGAAGGGCGGCATCTGCGCTTTCGTCGATGCCGAACATGCGCTCGATCCCGTCTATGCCCGCAAGCTCGGCGTCGATCTGCAGAACCTTCTGATCTCGCAGCCCGATACCGGCGAGCAGGCGCTCGAAATCACCGATACGCTGGTGCGCTCCGGCGCCGTCGACGTTCTCGTCGTCGATTCGGTTGCCGCACTGACGCCGCGCGCCGAAATCGAAGGCGAGATGGGCGACAGCCTTCCCGGCCTGCAGGCGCGCCTGATGAGCCAGGCGTTGCGCAAGCTTACCGCTTCGATTTCCAAGTCGAACACCATGGTGATCTTCATCAACCAGATCCGCATGAAGATTGGCGTCATGTTCGGTTCGCCTGAGACAACGACGGGCGGCAATGCGCTGAAGTTTTATGCCTCCGTGCGCCTCGACATCCGCCGCATCGGCGCGGTCAAGGAGCGCGAAGAGGTGATCGGCAATCAGACCCGCGTCAAGGTCGTCAAGAACAAGATGGCGCCGCCCTTCAAGCAGGTCGAGTTCGACATCATGTATGGCGAGGGTGTTTCCAAGACCGGCGAACTGGTCGATCTCGGCGTCAAGGCCGGCATCGTCGAAAAATCAGGCGCCTGGTTCTCCTATAACAGCCAGCGTCTCGGCCAGGGCCGCGAAAATGCCAAGACCTTCCTGCGCGACAATCCGGATCTTGCGCGCGAGATCGAGCTGTCGCTGCGCCAGAATGCCGGGCTTATCGCCGACCGCTTCCTGCAGAACGGCGGACCGGATCCCGATGACGGTGATACCGCCGCCGAGATGTGAGTTTTTCTGCCAGTCCCTTTGAAAGTCCAAGCCGGCCGCATTCCTGATGAGAATGCGGCCGGTTTTGTTTGTCTGCTGGACAGTGGCGGAGGCGAACGTTAAAAGCCGATGAATTTAAATTTACCTGCCTTCGGCAGCATTGAAGGGCATAGCATGAGCGGTGTGAACGATATCCGGTCGACCTTCCTCGACTATTTCAAGAAGAACGGCCACGAGATCGTTCCGTCGAGCCCGCTCGTGCCGCGCAACGACCCGACGCTGATGTTCACCAATGCCGGCATGGTGCAGTTCAAGAACGTCTTCACCGGCCTTGAGAAGCGTCCTTATTCGACTGCGACAACCTCGCAGAAATGCGTGCGCGCCGGCGGCAAGCACAATGACCTCGACAATGTCGGCTATACCGCCCGGCACCTGACCTTCTTCGAAATGCTCGGCAACTTCTCCTTCGGCGACTATTTCAAGGAGAATGCGATCGAGCTTGCCTGGAAGCTCGTCACCGAAGGTTTCGATCTGCCGAAGAGCCGCCTGCTGGTGACCGTCTACTCCGAAGACGAAGAAGCAGCGACGCTGTGGAAGAAGATCGCCGGTTTCTCCGACGACAAGATAATCCGCATCCCGACCTCGGACAATTTCTGGCAGATGGGCGATACCGGCCCCTGCGGCCCGTGCTCTGAAATCTTCATCGACCAGGGCGAGAATGTCTGGGGCGGCCCTCCCGGTTCGCCTGAGGAAGATGGCGATCGATTCCTGGAGTTCTGGAACCTCGTCTTCATGCAGTTCGAGCAGACCGCACCCGGTGAACGCACGCCACTGCCGCGCCCGTCGATCGACACCGGCATGGGCCTGGAGCGCATGGCCTGCATTCTCCAGGGCGTCCAGAGCGTATTCGATACCGACCTCTTCCGCACGCTGACCGGCACCATCGAGGATACGATAGGCGTCAAGGCGGAGGGCAGCGCCAGCCACCGCGTCATCGCCGACCACCTGCGCTCCTCTGCCTTCCTGATCGCGGACGGGGTGTTGCCGTCGAATGAAGGCCGCGGCTATGTGCTGCGCCGTATCATGCGCCGCGCCATGCGTCATGCGCAGCTTCTCGGCGCCAAGGAACCGCTGATGTACAAGCTGCTGCCGACACTGGTGCAGCAGATGGGCCGCGCCTATCCGGAGCTGGTGCGTGCCGAGCCGCTGATCTCGGAGACGCTGAAGCTTGAGGAAAACCGTTTCCGCAAGACGCTGGAGCGCGGCCTGTCGCTTCTCTCCGACGCGACCGCGGACCTTGCCAAGGGCGACATGCTGGATGGCGAGACCGCCTTCAAGCTCTACGACACCTATGGTTTCCCGCTCGATCTGACGCAGGATGCGCTGCGCGCCCGCGAGATCGGCGTCGACATCTCCGGCTTCACCGATGCGATGCAGCGCCAGAAGGCCGAAGCCCGCTCGCACTGGGCCGGTTCCGGCGAGAAGGCGACCGAAACCGTCTGGTTCGAGCTCAGGGAAAAACACGGCGCGACCGAATTCCTGGGCTACGACACCGAAACGGCTGAAGGCGTCGTCCAGGCGATCGTCAAGGACGGCGCGGTTTCGACCGAGGCCAAGGCCGGCGACAAGGTGCAGATCGTCGTCAGCCAGACGCCGTTCTACGGCGAATCGGGTGGCCAGATGGGCGATACCGGGGTGATCTCGTCCGACCACGGCAAGGTTGAGATTTCAGATACGCAGAAGAGGGGCGAAGGCCTGTTCGTGCATCTGGGTACTGTCATCGACGGCGTGGTCAGGGATGGCGATGCTGTCGCGTTGACGGTCGATCATGCTCGCCGTTCGCGCCTGCGCGCCAATCACTCGGCAACCCACTTGCTGCATGAGGCGCTGCGCGAAGTGCTCGGCACCCATGTGGCACAGAAGGGTTCGCTGGTCGCACCCGAGCGCCTGCGTTTCGACGTCTCGCATCCGAAGCCGATGTCAGCCGAAGAGCTGAAAATCGTCGAGGATATGGCCAACGAGATCGTGCTGCAGAATTCGCCGGTTACCACGAGGCTGATGAGCGTCGACGATGCGATCGCCGAAGGCGCGATGGCGCTGTTCGGCGAGAAATACGGCGATGAAGTGCGCGTCGTGGCGATGGGCGAAGGTGTGCGTGGCGCCAAGGCCGGCAAACCCTATTCGATCGAACTCTGCGGCGGCACGCATGTGGGAGCGACCGGCCAGATCGGCCTGATCCGCGTTCTCGGCGACAGTGCCGTCGGCGCCGGCGTTCGCCGTATCGAAGCCGTCACGGGCGAATCGGCGCGCGAATATCTGGCCGAACAGGACGAACGTGTGAAGGCGCTTGCCGCCTCGCTCAAGGTGCAGCCGGGCGAAGTGCTGTCGCGCGTCGAAGCGTTGATGGACGAGCGCCGCAAACTGGAGAAGGAACTGGCTGACGCCAAGCGCAAGCTCGCCATGGGCGGCGGGCAGGGTGGTTCGGGCGATGCCGTGCGCGAAGTCGCCGGCGTCAAGTTCCTCGGCAAGGCGATTTCAGGCGTCGATCCCAAGGACCTGAAGGGCCTTGCCGATGACGGCAAGACCAGCATCGGTTCCGGTGTCGTAACGCTCATCGGCGTTTCCGAGGATGGCAAGGCAAGTGCGGTCGTCGCGGTGACGCCGGATCTGGTCGACCGCTTCAGCGCCGTTGATCTGGTGCGTGTCGCTTCTGCCGCGCTTGGCGGCAAGGGCGGCGGCGGGCGACCGGACATGGCGCAGGCTGGCGGCCCTGATGGCGCCAAGGCAGATGAGGCGATCGAGGCGGTGGCCTTGGCGCTTGCCGGGTGATCTGTCGGTTTATCAATGCGTTTCGAAAGGCGGAGGCTTAGCTTCCGCCTTTACTTTGTTGATATTTACTGGGCTTTCCCCCCAGCCTCCCTCATTCCCTGTGCTCGTCACAGGAATCCAGCGCGCCCAAGTCCTTGGGCGCGAAAGACTTTTTCCTCTTTGGGTACTGATTCATTCACGGCGCGGACGCGCCGTGGCTGGATTCCTGTGACGAGCACAGGAATGAGGGAGGTTGGAATGATGCCGGAGCACCCGCCCCGTCCTTCGAGGCCCTTCGGCCCCTCGGGATGAGGCTCTCTTGGGCGATGCTCGGAAGCCAATTTCCGCAGGATTTGTCAAATCGGGATATGGTTCTCTGCGGTCGATCGATTTGCACGAGGTTTGGCATGAACGGCGAAACGGCATGGGCACTTTATGAAAACCGTCTGAGGCGGGTTTCGGCCTATATTCACGACCACCTCGACGAGGAGCTGGATATGGAGCGCCTTGCCGAAATCGCCTGCATGTCCAGCTATCACTGGCACAGGATCTACCGGGCGATTTACGGCGAGACGCTGGCGGCCACCGTCAAGCGGCTCAGGCTGCATCACGCGGCGGGCGAGATCGTCCGCACGGACCTTGCCGTCAGCGAAATTGCCAAGCGATCAGGCTATCCCAATCTCCAATCCTTCAATCGCATCTTCAAGTCGGTCTACGGCATGCCGCCGGCCCGCTACCGGAAAGAGGGAAGCCACACAGCCTTTGAACCCTCACCTAACGGAAAGACCAAAGTCATGTTAGACGTTACCATACGCGAGATCGGGCCGATCGAGCTGATCGGCGTTCCCCATACCGGTTCCTACATGCATATCGACAAGGCCTTTGAGACGCTGTTCGGCACGCTTTATGCCCGCGGCCTCGCCAAGCCCGACATGCGGATGATCGGTATCTATCTCGACGATCCCGACATCGTGCCGGAGGAAAAGCTGCGCTCGATCGCCTGCGTTACCGGCGCTGCCGACGTGCCGGCCGATGCGCCGTTCGAGCGGCGCACGATCGACGGCGGCGATTATGCCGTGCTGCGCCACAAGGGCCCCTATGCGAATATGCCCAAGTCCTATCAGTGGCTGTTTGCCGAATGGCTGCCGAAGTCCGGCCGGCAGTTGAAGGACAGGGTCATGTTCGAGGAATATCTCAACAATCCGCGTGAAGTGTCGCCGACCGAGCTTCTGACGGACATTCACATGCCGCTTGTCTGACGGCGGATATCTCCCGGGGCGGCGGCCTGGCCGCCGCGCCGTGTTTTACAGACTAAGCAGCCTGCATCGTCTTGCCGGCCTCGTCGTCCAGTGCATTCGCGCGCTTATAGGCCTCACGCTCGCTGATGCGGCCGAAATAATCGACGAAGGCCTGGCGTTTTTCGATGCTGCCGAAGCCGAGGCCCCAGCCGACATGGGAGCCGACATAGACGTCGGCGGCGGTGAAACGCTCGCCGGTGACGTAGGTCGAGCCGGAGACCGCCATTTCAAGCGTGTTCATGACATCGCCGAAACCGCCGCAGCCGGCCATGCGCAGGCGTTCCTGCGGAATTTCGAAGCCGAGGGCCTTCATCGTCACCGCCGACTCGAGCGGACCGGCGGCAAAGAACATCCAGCGGTAATACCGGGCGCGCTCCTCCGGCCTCGGCGCCAGCGCCTTGTCAGGGAAGGTCTCGGCGAGATAGGCGCAGATCGCCGCGCATTCGGTGACGACGGTATCGCCGTGGCGGATCGCCGGCACCTTGCCCATCGGATTGACCGAAAGGTATTCCGGCGCCTTCATCGTTTCGCCAAAGGTCAGGAGTTCGGTGCGGTAGGGCTGGCCGATCTCCTCCAGCATCCAGCGCGCGATGCGGCCGCGCGACATCGGGTTCGTATAGAATACCAATTCTTCGGTCATGACGTCCTCCTCGTGTTGCCTTTTTTGGTCCCACGGAATCAATAGCGCAGCGATGGTCGCCTGCAAGTCCCGACCGTTAGAGCGCCTTGCGGTACTGAATGAAGCCCGAGCGCTCGGCGATCCTGTCGTAAAGCCGCCGTGCCGTCGCATTGGTTTCATGAGTCATCCAATAGAGCCGGCCTGCACCATTGGCGCGGGCGAGATCGGCGACAGCCTCGATCAGTGCGGCACCGGTGCCGAGCCCGCGTTGGCTGTCTTCGACATAGAGATCCTGCAGATAGCAGGTCCATTGCGGCAGCCAGCAGGAACGGTGAAAGATCGCATGGACGATGCCGACGAGGCGACCGTCATCGTCGAAGGCGCCGAGCGCATGCATCGGTTCCTCAGGATCATGGAAGCGAGCCCAGGTGAGATCCGTGGTTTCGGGCGGGATGACCACTTCGTAGAAGCGCTGATAAGCCTCCCACAGAGGTTCCCAAGCGGCGCGGTCCGAGGGTTCAAGCGGTCGCTGGATGGCCGTCATCGGTTCATTCTCCCAAAATGAAAACGGCGGGGAAATCCCCGCCGCTTCGATGCTATCTCGGAAAGACCGGCTTATGCCATGGCCTTCTGCAGGTTCTGGTCGATCTTGTCGAGGAAGGCGGTGGTCGAGAGCCACGGCTGGTCGGGGCCGATCAGGAGCGCCAGGTCCTTGGTCATGAAACCGGATTCGACGGTGTCGACGCAGACCTTTTCCAGCGTGGAAGCGAACTTGGCGAGCTCGGCATTGTCGTCGAGCTTGGCGCGATGCGCCAGGCCACGGGTCCAGGCGAAGATCGAGGCGATCGAGTTCGTCGAGGTTTCCTGGCCCTTCTGGTGCTGGCGGTAGTGGCGGGTGACCGTGCCGTGGGCGGCTTCGGCTTCGACGGTCTTGCCGTCTGGCGTCAGCAGAACCGAGGTCATCAGGCCGAGCGAACCGAAGCCCTGGGCAACGGTGTCGGACTGGACGTCGCCGTCATAGTTCTTGCAGGCCCAGACGTAGCCGCCAGACCACTTCAGCGCCGAAGCGACCATGTCGTCGATCAGGCGGTGTTCGTAGGTGATGCCGGCTTCCTTGAACTGATCCTTGAATTCGGTCTCGTAGACTTCCTCGAAAATGTCCTTGAAGCGGCCGTCATAGGCCTTGAGGATGGTGTTCTTGGTCGACAGATAGACCGGCCACTTGCGCATCAGGCCGTACATCATCGAGGCGCGGGCGAATTCGCGGATCGATTCGTCGAGGTTGTACATGGCCATGGCGACGCCGGCGCCCGGTGCGTTGAAGACTTCCTTCTCGATGACGGTGCCGTCTTCGCCGACGAACTTGATCGTCAGCTTGCCCTTGCCGGGGAATTTGAAATCGGTGGCGCGGTACTGGTCGCCGAAGGCGTGGCGGCCGACGACGATCGGCTTGGTCCAGCCGGGAACCAGGCGCGGTACGTTCTTGCAGATAATCGGCTCGCGGAAGATGACGCCGCCGAGAATGTTGCGGATCGTGCCGTTCGGGCTCTTCCACATTTCCTTGAGGTTGAATTCCTTGACGCGGGCTTCGTCCGGCGTGATCGTCGCGCACTTGATGCCGACGCCGTATTTCTTGATGGCGTTGGCGGCGTCGACAGTGACCTGGTCGTTGGTGGCGTCGCGGTTTTCGACCGACAGATCGAAATAGTCGATGTCGAGGTCGAGATACGGATGGATCAGCTTATCCTTGATGAGCTGCCAGATGATGCGCGTCATTTCATCGCCGTCGAGATCGGCGACGGGATTGGCGACCTTGATCTTGTTCATGTATCTGCCTCGTTCGAGCTTAAATGGGGACGGGGTCCCGGTGGGTGACGTGATGAGGAGCGCTATAGCATTGTGAACCGGGAACGCAAAGCTGCAACGGGTTTGAGAATGCGTTTTTGCCGGCATTGCCAAGCGCTGAAATCCGGCTAGTGTCCGCCTTGATTTGCCCGCCCGGAACATTCGACCATGAAGACAATCGCCGCTGTTATCGCAAGCCTTATCGCCTTTTCAGGTGCCGCCCGTGCCGCCGATGCCACTGCGCCGGTGAAGGAGATCATGGCCGCGACCAGGAGCAACTGGGCCGACAACAACGGCGACTGGACCGACATCTTCGATGCGAGCCGGCTCGCCCATCTCTACAGCAAGGATTTCGTCGCCAAGTACCAGGCCGCCGCGCAATTTCCCGCGGTCGATGACGATGGCATATCGCCGTTCGACTACGACGTCATCATCAACGGTCAGGATGCATGCCCGCTGGAGGATCTGACGATGGCGGCGGCGCCTGTGGTCAACCGGACGGCTGAGGTGACGGTGCGCTTCAAGAAATCCGCCTGCTCGGATGCGCCCGATGCCAAGGACTACACGACCGTTCGTTTCGAAGTGATCGAAGAAGACGGTACACCAGTGATCGACGATATCGTCACCGAGAATATCGAAACGCAGGGCCGTGATTCCCTGAAGGCGACGATGGCGCTGATTGCCAAGGGCCAATAGGCGCGCGACATTCGATCGATACCGGGGAATCGATCCCGGGCGATTGTTCCGATCGGTTCTGCGATGGTTTGATTTCCGCTCTTGCGGCGGTATCTGTCGATCCTTCCGTGGCATGAGGGCTCCGCATTTGTTTTCCGGTTTTCAGCTTCGCGACTGGCTGCTTGCCAACGATCCGGCGCTTTCGCGCCTGCGCATGGCCTCGCGGGTGACGCTGACGATCGTCCTTTCGTTCTTGATCCTGCTTGCCATCCACGCCCTTGTTCTGTCGCTGCCGACCGCGGCTTTTGGCCTCGGCATCGTGCTGTCGATCGAAGGTGGGATCGCTGTGCGCGACAAAGGCAATGCGCGCCAGCTGGTGACGCGGCTCTTCGGCTGCGGCGCAAGCCTTGCCGTCGTCGCCGTCGCGGCGGGGCTCGAGGACAGCCGTTTTCTCTCCGATCTCGTCTTCCTGGTGGTGATCGCGCTTGCATCGGCGGCACGCGTGTTCGGGCCGCGCGGTTTTGCCATCGGCATGTTCGCCTTCACCTCCTATTTCATGGGCGCCTATTTCCGGCCTTCGTTGGCCGATCTGCCGGAGGTGGCAATCGGCCCCGTCGTCTCCGTGCTCCTCGGTCATCTGGTGCGGGCGGTGCTCTTGCCCGACGATTGGCGGCGCGACCTGCTGCGCTCGCTCGAAAGCGTCAGGGGGCGGATCAACCAGATCCTCTTCAAGCTCGCGGCGCTGGCCGGCGGCGCCGAGATCGGTGAAGCCGACCGGCAGGAACTGCGCCAGCTGGAAGACCGGCTGAAGGAGGTGGTGCTGATGGCGGAGACCTTCATCCCGCGCCCGCCGGCCGGCGTCTTCGACGGTGCCGCCGACCCTGCCGCCGAGCTGGCGATCCGGCTTTTCGATGCACATCTAGCCGCCGAGAGCGCGATCGTGCTGAGCCTCCAGAGCCCGGCGCCTTTTGCGCTCGTCCATGCCGTGATCCAGGCGGATGCGGCGGAGCTTGCAAGATTTGAGGGAATGGCGGAAGCCATCAAGGACCAGCCGCAAGGCGAAACCGTGCGGGCACTGCTTTGGCTCGGCGAGGCGCGGCAGCAACTGACGCAGGCGATCGATGAGGGACAGGTTTCCAGTTTCTCCGGCATCGACGCCGGCAAGGACACGGCGCAATCCCAGCCGATCGACTTTTCATTCGGCAATCCGCTGCTGCGCTCGGCGCTGCAGATCACGCTCGCCTCGGCAATCGCCATGGGCTTCGGCCTGCTCTTGTCGCGCGAGCGCTGGTTCTGGGCCGTGCTTGCCTCTTTCCTGGTCTTCACCAACACAAATTCGCGTGGCGATACGGCGATGAAGGCGCTGTCGCGCTCACTCGGCACGGTGTTCGGCATTGCAATCGGCCTTGGGCTGGCGACGCTGATTTCGGGCGAGCCTGATATCGCCATTCCCGTTGCGGCGGTCTGCATCTTCCTCGCCTTTTATTTCCTGCAGGTCTCCTACGCGACAATGACCTTCTTCATCTCGATCGTGCTCTGCCTGGTCTACGGCATGACCGGCGTGCTGACACTCGACCTGTTGAAGCTGCGCATCGGCGAGACCGTGATCGGCGCGGTCGCCGGAACGGCGGTCGCCTTTATCGTCTTCCCCACGCGCACGCGCGGCGCGCTCGATGTCGCACTCGCGCGCTGGTTCCAGGCGCTGCGCGAGCTGCTTGGCGCGCTCGGCGAGGGCAAAAGCAGTTTCGAGCTGATTGCGCTGTCGCAGAAGATCGATGCCTGCTACCGCGATGTGACGGTGACGGCGCGGCCTCTCGGCTCCTCCTGGTCGGTGGTGACGCGGCCCGGTCAGATCCGCCAGACGCTGGCGATCTTCCTGTCCTGCACCTATTGGGCGCGTATTTTGGCGAAGAGTTACGAAACGCCGGTCGCTGACGACAATCTGAACAGGCTGATCGCGGCGGATCTGGCGCTGATCGACAGCGCCGCGCCGCGCGGTTCGGCTTGTTTCCTGATCAGGCGCAAGGCGTCACGGACAACGGGACGACACCTGCCGCTGTTGCGGGAGGGCGCGAGACTCGGGCTTGAAATGATCGGTTCGGCGCTGGAAAGGCTCTATCCGCAGGCCGATGTCTTGCCGTTTGCAGCGGGCGAGGCTATTGCGCGCTCGAAACAGGGATAGGACCATGGCAGGCACGAACAGCGAACGTCAACTTCTGGCCGAAGGGCCGGCCATCATACTGGTCGAGCCGCAGATGGGTGAGAATATCGGCATGGTGGCGCGCGCCATGGCGAATTTCGGCCTCGCCGAACTGCGGCTCGTCAATCCGCGCGACGGCTGGCCGAATGAGAAAGCATTGGCGACCGCCTCCAAGGCCGATCACGTGATCGAGGCGACCAAGGTCTACGACACGCTGGAGCAGGCCGTCGCCGACCTCAATTTCGTCTATGCGACGACGGCGCGCGAGCGCGACGGTTATAAGCCGGTGCGCTCTCCGGTCGTTGCCGCGGAAACGCTCAGGGCGAGGTTCCGGGCGGGCGAGGGCACCGGCATCCTCTTCGGGCGCGAGCGCTGGGGGCTGACCAACGAGGAGGTGGCGCTTGCCGACGAGATCGTCACCTTTCCCGTCAACCCGGCCTTTGCCTCGCTGAACATTGCCCAGGCCGTGCTGCTGATGTCCTATGAATGGATGAAATCCGGCATGGAGGATGTCGGCGCCGTGCCCTTCCAGGCGATGGGGCAGACGCCTTCGACCAAAGAGCAGCTCTTCGGCCTGTTTGACCAGTTGGAAGAGGCGCTCGATGCGCGCGGATATTTCCATCCTGCCGGGAAAAAGCCGAAAATGGTCGACAATCTGCGCGCTGTTCTATCTCGCCGGGCCTTCACGGAGCAGGAAATCAGCGTGTTGCGCGGCGTCATCTCCTCCCTCGACCGCTTCTCGCGCAAGAGCCCGCGCGGCGGCCGGTTCCCGACAGCGGCCAAGGAAACACCGCCAGATGACAGCGCCGACGCATGAACTGAAGCCTATTCTTCTCTTCGATTCCGGCATCGGCGGGCTGACCGTCTTGCGCGAGGCGCGTGTGCTGATGCCCGAACGCGGCTTCATCTATGTCGCCGACGATGCCGGCTTTCCCTATGGCGGCTGGGAGGAGCAGGCACTGAAAGAGCGGATCATCGGGCTTTTCAGCAAACTCTTGGCGGATCACGATCCCGAGGTCTGCATCATCGCCTGCAACACCGCCTTCACGCTTGTTGGCGCCGACCTGCGCGCCGCCTTTCCGCAGATGACCTTCGTCGGCACCGTGCCGGCGATCAAGCCGGCGGCGGAGCGCACGCGCTCGGGCCTGGTCTCGGTGCTCGCCACCCCCGGCACGGTGAGACGGGCCTACACTCGCGATCTCATCCAGTCCTTCGCCCAGCAATGCCATGTCCGTCTTGTCGGCTCAGAGAACCTTGCCCGCATGGCGGAGGCCTATATTCGCGGTGATGCCGTCTCCGACGATGCCGTGCTTGGCGAAATCGACCAATGTTTCGTCGAGAAGGATGGTCAGAAGACCGATATCGTCGTGCTCGCCTGCACCCACTATCCTTTCATGGCCAACCTCTTCCGCCGGCTTGCGCCCTGGCCGGTCGATTGGCTCGACCCCGCCGAAGCGATCGCGCGGCGCGCCCGCACGCTGGTGCCGCTGGTCGCCGATGCTGTGCATCCTGACAATTTCGACTTCGCGGTCTTTACATCAGGCCAGCAGGATTTCGCAACGCGGCGGCTGATGCAGGGGTTTGGCTTGCGGGCGTAGCTTGGCGAAGGGATGCGCGATGACGGCGCCGGAGCGTCTTCTCGGGTGATGCCTTGAATTGTCCTGTGGGTTGGCGAAATCCGGTCCTGAAAGCTAGCGCATTCTTTGATAGACGGGGCGCTGCCGTTTCGGAAGAATGGCGCTTCGTTCATGTGAGTCTCTTCGCCGCGAGGATCAGCATTGCAGGTTGGCATCGATATGGGATTGGCGTCCGGCAGCCCGGCGACGCTCGATATCGAGGAGCTGCTGGCGACCCGTCTGCTGGTGCAGGGCAACTCCGGATCGGGCAAGTCGCATCTTTTGCGCCGTCTGCTCGAGCAATCCGCGCAATGGGTGCAGCAGGTCATCATCGATCCCGAGGGTGATTTCGTCACGCTCAGCGACAGGTTCGGCCATGTCGTCGTCGACGGCGAGAGGACCGAGGCGGAGCTTGCGGGCATTGCCAACCGCATCCGCCAGCATCGGGTTTCCTGCGTACTGACGCTCGAAGGTCTCGACATCGAGCAGCAGATGCGTGCTGCAGCCGCCTTCCTCAACGGCATGTTCGATGCCGATCGCGAATATTGGTATCCGGTTCTCGTCGTCGTCGACGAGGCGCAGATGTTTGCGCCGTCGGTCGGCGGCGATGTCTCGGAAGATGCGCGCAAGATGTCGCTCGGCGCGATGACCAACCTGATGTGCCGCGGCCGTAAGCGCGGCCTTGCCGGCGTGATCGCGACACAGCGACTTGCCAAGCTTGCCAAGAACGTCGCCGCCGAGGCCTCGAACTTCCTGATGGGCCGCACCTTTCTCGATATCGATATGGCCCGCGCCGCCGACCTGCTCGGCATGGACCGGCGCCAGGCCGAGATGTTTCGCGACCTGAAGCGCGGCAATTTCGTCGCTCTCGGACCGGCGCTGTCGCGCCGGCCGCTGCCGATCCAGATCGGCGCGGTGGAGACCTCGGCGCGCTCGTCCAGTCCGAAGCTGATGCCGCTGCCGGATGCGCCACAGGATGTCGAGGACCTGATCTTCACGCCCGATCCGGAAGAATTCCAGCGTCCGCCGGTCCGCCGCGCGCCGTCGGCGCCGCGGCCGACGACCGACATTCTGGCCGAACTCTCGCGCTCGACGCCGGCGGCGTCAACCGCACCTGCCGAGGCGAGGGCGAGCCAGGTGGAAGTCTCCGCCGAGGAACGGGAGGAGCGCCTGGCCGGCGTGCTTGCCGAAATCCTCGACGATCCCACCGCCGCCTTCCGCACCGATTCGGTGCTTTACCAGGATTTCCTCGTGCGGCTGCGCATGCGCCGCGTGCCGGGACCGCCGATCGCGTTGCCGGATTTTCGCCGGCGCGTGGCGATCTCGCGCTCGGGCGTCGATGCGGAAACGGCCGCGAGCGATGCCTGGACGACGGCTCTGTCGCTGTCATCAGGTGTCACCGACGACCTGCAGGGTGTCTTCCTGATGCTCGCCAAGGCTGCCGTCTGCGGTGAGGCTTGTCCGTCGGACGCCCGCATCGCCCGCGCCTACGGCACCCATTCCGCCCGCCGTGCGCGGCGCCTGCTCGGCTATTTCGAGGAGCAGGGGATCGTCGTCGTGCACACCGACTTTGCCGGAAAGCGCATCGTGGCTTTTCCCGATATGAATTGCCAGACGGCGCCGGGCGACGCCAACGCGCCTGATACAGGCGGCGACCAGCCCTTGGCGGCGGAATAGTGGCGCGTTCAGGCTTTGCCGCTGTTGACATTTTCATGACGGCCCTCTAAAGACCGCGCCAAGCACCGGGCAGCAATGTCCGGTGTTTCATTTGACATGTCCCGTGGATCGTTCCTGTTCGCTAACCGGAACATCCTGTCAGATCTCGGCAGAGATCAGAGGAGGGCGTGTTTCCTTCGTGCGGTTTGGTAACAAACCGTCATAAACCTTTGAAAGGAAATACGATGAGCAAGCGCGAATCGTCCAAGTACAAAATCGACCGCCGCATGGGCGAAAACATCTGGGGTCGTCCGAAGTCCCCGGTGAACCGCCGCGAATACGGCCCGGGCCAGCACGGCCAGCGCCGCAAGGGCAAGCTTTCGGACTTCGGTGTGCAGCTGCGCGCCAAGCAGAAGCTCAAGGGTTACTACGGCGACCTGCGCGAAAAGCAGTTCCGCGCGATCTTCGCCGAAGCCGACCGCCGCAAGGGCGACACCTCTGAAAACCTGATCGGCCTGCTGGAATCGCGTCTCGACGCCATCGTCTATCGCGCCAAGTTCGTTCCGACGGTCTTTGCTGCCCGTCAGTTCGTCAACCATGGCCACGTGACCGTCAACGGCGTGCGCGTCAACATCGGTTCCTACCGCTGCAAGGCCGGCGACGTCATCGAAGTTCGCGAGAAGTCGAAGCAGCTGGTGACCGTTCTGGAAGCCGTCAGCCTCGCCGAGCGCGACGTTCCTGATTACATCGAAGTCGATCACAACAAGATGGTCGCCACCTTCGGCCGCGTTCCGACGCTCAGCGACGTTCCGTTCCCGGTCGTCATGGAGCCGCATCTGGTCGTCGAATTCTATTCGCGTTAAGAAGAACCAGGCGTTTTCGCTTATGGAAAAGCCGCTCTTTCGGGCGGCTTTTTTGTTATCCGGAGAGAAGCGATGGCGGATTTGCAGGCGACCCTCGATAGCATCTACACCGATATCCTGCCGCGGATCGGCGAGGGTAAGGTGGCCGACTATATTCCCGAGCTCGCCAAGGTCGATCCGCGGCAGTTCGGCATGGCGATTGTCACCGTCGACGGCAAGGTCTACCGTGTCGGCGATGCCGACATCGCCTTCTCGATCCAGAGCATATCCAAGGTCTTCATGCTGACGCTGGCGCTCGGCAAGGTCGGCGAAGGCTTATGGAAGCGTGTCGGGCGCGAACCGTCCGGATCGGCTTTTAACTCGATCGTCCAGCTCGAACACGAGAGCGGCATCCCGCGCAATCCCTTCATCAATGCCGGCGCCATCGCCGTCAGCGACGTGGTCATGGCCGGCCATGCGCCGCGCGAGGCGATCGGCGAATTGCTGCGCTTCGTGCGTTATCTCGCTGATGACGAATCGATCACCATCGACGACAAGGTGGCGCGCTCGGAAACGCAGACGGGTTACCGCAATGTCGCGCTTGCCAATTTCATGCGCGCCTACCGCAATCTCGACCATCCCGTCGATCACGTGCTCGGCGTCTATTTCCATCAATGCGCGCTGTCGATGAGCTGTGAGCAGCTGGCACGTGCCGGGCTGTTCCTGGCGGCGCGCGGCAGCAATCCGATGACCGGCCATTCGGTGGTCTCGCCGAAGCGGGCGCGGCGCATCAACGCGCTGATGTTGACCTGCGGCCATTACGACGGCTCGGGCGATTTCGCCTATCATGTCGGCCTGCCCGGCAAGAGCGGCGTCGGCGGCGGCATCTTCGCGGTTGCGCCCGGCATCGCCTCGATCGCAGTGTGGTCACCGGGGCTCAACAAGGTCGGCAATTCGCAGCTCGGCGCGGTGGCGCTGGAGATGCTGGCGGCGCGCACCGGCTGGTCGGTTTTCGGCGATTGAGACTGTGTTGGCGAAGGGCTTTCTGCTAAGGCAAGCATGAATCCTCGATAGGACGAAGCAATGAATATCGCAGCCAATATCGCTGACGACCTGGATAGCGGCGAAGCCGACAGCGGCATCGGCCATGCGCTGTTTGCCGATGCACCACGTTCCGTCTCCTTCAACAAGCTGCGCAAGCGGTTGCTGCGGCAGGTGCGCCAGGCCTTTGACGATTTCGACATGCTGAAGGGGCAGAAGCGCTGGCTGGTCGGCCTTTCCGGGGGCAAGGATTCCTACGGCCTGCTGGCATTGCTGCTCGATCTGCAATGGCGCGGCCTGCTGCCGGTCGAGCTCGTGGCCTGCAATCTCGACCAGGGGCAGCCGAACTTTCCCAAGCATGTGCTGCCGGATTATCTGACCAAAATCGGTGTGCGGCATCGGATCGAATATCGGGATACCTATTCGATCGTGAAGGAGAAGGTGCCGGAAGGTGCCACCTATTGCTCGCTCTGTTCGCGGCTGCGGCGCGGCAACCTCTACCGTGTCGCCCGGGAAGAGGGCTGCGATGCACTGGTGCTCGGCCACCACCGTGAGGACATTCTTGAAACCTTCTTCATGAATTTCTTTCACGGCGGGCGGCTTGCCTCGATGCCGGCGAAACTGCTGAACGACGAGGGCGACCTGATGGTGCTTCGGCCGCTTGCCTATGCCGCCGAGGACGACCTCGCGAAATTCGCCGCCGCCATGCAGTTTCCGATCATCCCCTGCGATCTCTGCGGCTCGCAGGACGGGCTGCAGCGCAATGCGATGAAGGATATGCTCGCCGATATCGAGCGGCGCATGCCGGGACGCAAAGACACGATGCTGCGGGCGCTTTCGCATGTGAACCCGTCGCATCTGCTCGACCCGAGACTCTTCGACTTTTCCACCCTCGGTGTCACCGATCCTTCATGAAAAGCCGGCTAAGCAGGCTGGCTATTTGCATGAAGAACAGGAATTCGCATGACAATTTCAGATCAGGATATTCTCTTTCTCGGCGACTGCGTCAGGGAAGCGGCGCAAGCCGAGATCATGCCGCGTTTCCGCAATCTCGGTGCTGCCGACGTTTCGGAAAAGACCTCGGCAACCGACCTTGTGACGCAGGCAGATGTGCTTGCCGAACACCGGATCACCGCGGCGCTGAAAGAGCGCTTTCCCGCAGCACTCGTCGTCGGCGAGGAGGCCTATGATGCCGACCGGTCCGTCGTGCCGGCACTTGCCGATGCCGAACTTGCCTTTGTCATCGACCCTGTCGATGGGACCTTCAATTTCGCCGCCGGGCTTCCGGTCTTCGGGACGATGCTGGCAGTGACAGTCAAAGGCGAGACGGTCGCCGGCATCATTTACGATCCCGTTCTTGGCGACACGGTGACCGCGATCAAAGGCGCGGGCGCTTTCCTGACGCGGCAGGATGGGCAATCGAGCAGACTGAGGGTGGCGGAGCCTGCTAACCTGAACCAGATGGTCGGCGGCATGTCATGGAGCCATATGGACGAGCCGGATCGCTCGCGCGTCTGCGCCAACATGGCGAAGATCCGGATGACCTTCGCCTTCAACTGCTCGGCCTATGAATATTGGATGGTCGCCTCGGGCAAGCTGCATTTCATCGGCCATGCGAAGCTGATGCCCTGGGATCACCTGGCCGGCGTGCTCGCACATCAGGAGGCCGGCGGTCATACGGCGAAATTCGACGGCACGCCCTATCGCCCCGGCGAGACGACGGGCGGCATCATCTCCGCACCCGATAGGGACAGCTGGCAGCTGATCCGGCGCGAGATCGTCGGCATCTGATTCAAGGTTCTCCTGAGAGACCTAAGCGTGGGGATTTGACATGACTTCGACCGTTGACTTGACCGTTCTTGCCGATCTGCTGCGGCGTGCGGCGAAGGCGGAGATCCTGCCGCGCTTCCGCCGGCTTGGCCAGGATGACGTGCGCGCCAAGAGCGAGGCGACCGATCTCGTCACCGAGGCCGACGAGCAGGCTGAGCGGATGATCAAGGCGGAATCTCAGCGGCTCTGGCCGGGTGCGCTGTTCCTTGGTGAAGAATCGGTCGCAGCCGAGCCTGCCTTGCTCGGAAGCCTCGAACATGCCGATCTCGCCATCGTCGTCGATCCTGTCGACGGCACGTTCAATTTCGCCGCCGGCATCCCGGCCTTCGGCGTCATGGCCTCCGTCGTTTCAGGCGGTGAGACCATTGCCGGCATCATCTACGATCCGATGGGCGACGACTGGGTGATGGCGGAAAAGGGCGGCGGCGCCTGGCTGCGCCGGCCGGATGGCGAAGCACAGCGGCTGCGCACGGCCGAGCCGGTTGCCCTCGACCAGATGGTCGGCATGGCCTCGACCGGCTACCTGCCGCTGGAGAAGCGGGCCGAGATCCTCGGCAATCTCGCCAAGGTGCGCTTCCTCACCAATTACCGCTGCGCCGCCCATGAATACCGCACCTTTGCCGGCGGCCATGTGCACTACCTCATGTATAACAAGCTGATGCCCTGGGACCACCTTGCCGGCACGCTGATCTCGCAGGAATCAGGCGCTTATGCGGCTCGCTTCGACGGCTCGCCCTATCTGCCGCACCATCTTGACGGCGGTCTGCTGATTGCCCCCGACAGGGCATCATGGGAGGTGCTGCGGCGTGAGGTTTTTACGGTCTGAAGACATGAAAGCCGGCCGCACAGCTCGGATTTTGCGGCCGGGTTCACGGCTAGAGTATTTCCGTTTTTCTTCGAATCACGAAAATGCCCTATCTCTTTGTTTTTGCGCAATTCCGAACGCAAAACCGCTGCGCACTTTTGCTGGAATTGCTCTAGGATGCCGGCTTCGCCTGTTGCCGCGGCTCAGCCGTAGAGTTTTTCCATCAGGAAGTTTTCCAGGCTTTGGCCACGCTTCTCGACGACCTGCTTCTTTACCAAGCGAAACCCTCTGCGCTCGAAAAACGGTCGGGCGGTTCGGCTGGCTTCCGTATAAATTTGGCTAAATCCCAGCTTCAGGGCTTCCTCTTCGACCCGGCTCAATAGACGGCTTGCAATTCCGAGCCCCTGAAATTCGGGGTGAACGAACATCATGTCCAAGCATCCCTCGCTGGTCAGATCAGAAAAGCCTACAGGCTCTCCCTCAATTTCTGCGATCCAGGCAGGCCTGCTTATTCTCCGCTCCGCCCATAGGCTGCGATCTTCCACCTGTGCCCAAGCTTCTATCTGAGTCGGCAAATAGTGTTTCGAGGATACCTCGCGAATGGCGCGCTGGAAAATTTCGATCGTCGCGTCCGCGTCGCCCGGTTGATCAAAATTCGCTCATCCATCTGGAATGCCTTGAACCGGCCTAGCGGGCCTATTTCAGAAATGCGCCGCACCCGGATCGAGTTGCGGACTGTCGCCGGGATGGGTGAAGAGTTTGCCGTTTTCGGCCCAGAGCGTGGCTGCGATGGTTACCACGCCGAAGAGGGCGAAGCCGCCGAAGAGGGGTTGGACCGTGCCGTTGAACAGCTGGCCGACCAGGCCGCCCAGGATGGCGCCTAATGTGGTGGAGACGAAGCCGGTGATGGCGGTGGCCGTTCCGGCGAGATTGCCCATCGGCTCGAGGCTGATGGCCGTGAAATTGGTGGCGATCACGGCAAACATCATCAAGACGATTGAGAAGATGCAGTAAGCGATGGCGAAATCCGCTTTGCCGGCCAGCGAGAGGAAAAAGCCGACAGCCGACAGCGCCGTGAAGATCAGCAGGGCTGTGTGCGAGATGCGGCGCATGCCGAATTTGCGCACGAAGAATCCATTGGCGAAATTGGCGACGGCGATGCCGCCGGCGGTGGCCGCAAAGGCGATCGGCAGCCAGTCGCCAAGGCCATAGACCTCGCCGAAGACCTGCTGCACCGAGATCACATAGGCGCTGATGACGCCGGTAAACATGGTGAGGCCGATCATGTAGCCGCAGGTGATACGGTTCGTGAGCACGGTCTTGAAGCCATCCACGACAGAGCCGACCGACAGCGGCAGTCGCTCTTCCGGCGGCAGCGATTCCTTCAGCCGCAGAAGAGCCCAGACGAACAGGATGGTGGCGACGATGCCAAGCAGGATGAAGATCCAGTGCCAGTCGGCATAGGTGATGATGAGCTGGCCGATGGAGGGAGCAACGATCGGCACGATCATGAAGACGATCATGACATAGGACATCACGCGGGCCATTTCTCGGCCGCCGAAGCAGTCGCGGACGATGGCCATGGTGGTGATGCGTACGGCCGCACCGCCGATGCCCTGAACGAAGCGCATGACCAGCAGCATTTCGAAGCTGCCGGTCGCTGCGGCGGCAAACATGCCGAGGACGTAGCAGGCCAGGCCACCGAGCAGGATATTGCGGCGTCCGAACGTATCCGAAAGGCTGCCGAAGAAGATCTGCGAGAAGCCGAAGCCTAGGAAGAACACGCCGATGATGAGCTGCGCGTCGTTGGTATTGGTGACGCCGAGGGAGTGGCCGATATTGGGCAATGCCGGCAGCATGCTGTCGATCGCCATGGCGATGCTGGCGGTCATGATGGCGACGGTGACGACGAATTCGCCAAAGCCCATGCCGATGCGGCGGGAGCCCTGGTTCTCCTGGTGCAGTTTATGCGGCGGCGTCATGTGGTGAGATCCCGGATGCGGAGAAGGCCGGCCGTTCAGACGGCCGGATTCTGCTGTTGGAAGAGGCGGCCCTTCTCGGCGACCAGCACGAAGACCAGCCCGATGAGCGACACAGTGAAATAGCCGGCGACCATCGGCAGCGCCGTGCCGTCGAAGGCTTGGCCGATGCCGGCGCCGATCAAGGCGCCGCCGACCGTGCTCATGAAGCCGAGCACGGACGAGGCGGTGCCTGCGACATGGCCGAGCGGCTCCATGGCGAGCGAATTGAAGTTCGAGCCGATCCAGCCGAACTGGAACATCGCAAGGCCGAAGAAGGAGATGAACAGGGCGAAGGGCATCGGCTCGGTGCTGGCCATCTGGACGATCAGCCAGATCGTGTTGATGGCGATAAAGCCGATGAGCGAACCGTGCGACAGCCGGCGCATGCCAAGCTTGCCGACAAAGCGCGAATTGAAGAAGGACGACAGCGACATGAAGATCGCCACGCCGGCGAAGGCGAAGGGGAAGTAGACGCCGAGATCGTAGATGCCGACATAAACCTGTTGGGCCGAATTGATGAAGCCGAACAGCGCGCCGAAGATGAAGGTGCTGGCAATGGTGTAGCAGAGCGCCACGCGATTGGTCAGCACCAGCTTGAAGGCGCCGAAGATCGAGCGGGCGGTGAAGGGGCGGACATTGCCGGGATGCAGGGTTTCCGGCAGACGCAGATAGGCCCAGACGGCGATAGCAGTCGCCATTGCAGCGATGAAGAGAAAGATCAGATGCCAGTTGCCGAAGAACATGACGATCTGGCCGGTGCCGGGCGCAATCACCGGTACGATCATGAAGACCATCATGATCAGCGACATGACTTCGGCCATCTGCCGGCCGCCATAGATATCGCGAACGATGGACACAGTGATGACGCGGGTTGCGGCTGAGCCGACGCCTTGCACGAAGCGCAGGGCGAGCAGGCCTGCGAAGGAAGGCACGAAGACGATACTGATGGCGGAGAGAATGTAGATGACGAGACCGATCAGAAGCGGCGTGCGGCGGCCGAAACGGTCAGACAGCGGTCCGTAGAACAACTGGGCGCAACCGAAGCCGAGCAGATAGGTGGAGACGACGAATTGGCGATGATTCTCGCTCTCGACGCCCAGGCTCGCGCCGATCTGCTGCAAGGCGGGCAGCATGATATCGATCGCCAGAGAGTTGACGGCCATCAGGAAGGCGGCGAGCGCGATAAACTCTCGCCTGCCCATGGGCAAGCGGCCCGCGGACACGGCTTGTGATGAATCTGTCACAATGAAATTCCCACAAACAGGCTAAGGCGCTGCTGGCCGCAGCGCCTCGGACTCAAGATTACAGATTTGGAAACCGGGCGGACGCCCGGTGACCGGTCAGGCGGCGCCGCGCACGGTGATGCCGTTTTCCTGGAGATGCTGCTGCAACTCACCAGCCTGGAACATTTCCCGGACGATGTCGCAGCCGCCGACGAACTCGCCCTTTATGTAAAGCTGCGGGATCGTCGGCCAGTTGGAATAATCCTTGATGCCCTGGCGGATTTCCGAATCGGCGAGCACGTTGACGCTCTTGTAGTCGACGCCGATGTAATCAAGAATTTGCACCACCTGGCCGGAGAAACCGCACTGCGGAAACTGCGGCGTGCCCTTCATGAAGAGGACGACGTCGTTGGTCTTGATTTCGTTGCCGATGAATTCGTGAATGCCGCTCATGGGACCTAATCCTTTCAACAGGCGGGTTAAAGGCCCACCGTTTCAATCGTTGCCTTTAGATAGCATGCAACAGCAGGAATTCCAGCCGCCCGAACCAAAAAAAGACCAGTTCGCGCAGGCCGTTGCCGGGGTTGTTGCCGTCGCGTTACGGTCGATTGGTGAGATAGGTCTGAATCTGCTCGATTTCGGCATCGGTGAAATGGCTGAAATCCCATTGTGAAACCTGTGTCATCACGCCGAGATCGCGGCCGCCGACACCCTTGCCGGTGCGCAGCAGCGTCTTGAAATCGGCAGCCGAATAGGATTGCGCCAGGGGCTTAAGCGCCGGCGCCAGGAAGGCTTCCGACTGCTTTGCCGTATCGAGATTATGACAGTGGCTGCAACCGGTCCTGAAGGCATATTCGCCGATATCGGCCGGACGCGTCGCGGCAGGGGTGATGAGGGCAGGCACCAGATCGGCCTCGAAGGGGATCTTGTCGAGCGCCAGGCCGATTCGCCCGAGCGGCCCCCATCGCGTCGTTCCGGCCACCGCATCGGGAAGCTGCTTCAGGCTGCGCAACCAGGCAATGATCGCCGCCATGTCATCATCGGTGATATTGGCGAAGTTGCTAGCCGGCATGATGAAGGCGCCGATACCGTCCTTCTTGACGCCATGGCGGATGAGGCGCACGAGCTCAGCATCGCTGTACATGGGTACGAAGCGGGTCAGGTTCGGCGCGACGATGCGGCCGACGCCCGGCTCGTCGATGAGCACGTTACCGGCATCGTGATGACAGCCGCCGCACATCAGCGTGCGGGCGCGACGTTCGGTTTCCGCGGCAGGCAGCGTCGTCTTGACGGTGAAATCGGCAACCGCAACGTCGTAGGTCCTGGAAAGGCGCATCTCCGACAGGGCGTAGACGCCGGCAACGGCGATGAGACAGATCGCGACGACGGCCGCGATAATGATTTTCAAAATGCGCATCGTCGGTTCATAACTCCCCAAGAGCACCGCAGAATTCGTCCGAAACCGCTCACATTTGATCGTGCCTTAGCTGCGTCGCTGGCGGCTGCGGCCAGCGGCGGTGCGGCGCTTACTGACCTGTTTGCGGGCGGGCTTAGGCTTGGCCGAGGTCGTCTTGCGTGCAACCTTCGTCGTCGCCGCGGGGCGTGTCTTACGCCTCCTGCGCTTCGTCGTGGCGCGGCCGGTGGTTTTTTTCAGGATCTCCTTCAGCACGCTGTCGACGACGCCTGATATCAATTCTTTGACTAGGTCGGCCACAAAACCCCTCCGTTCGTGATGCAAACGACATGGATGCTATTGAATTCCGGAAGAGTTCGGTTAGCAAGACGGCTTCGAGACCATGGCTGCTTTTTTGCCCCTATCAGGGCGCAGCAGCCGGATCGCAGGAACATGCCGGCCATTCGTCCGGCCGGAAGAGTGGAATGAAACTGATCGAGAAGCGGGTCGTCCTGCATTTCACGGGCTTCGAGCCGCTCGATGGCGTTGCCCACAGAGCACGCTACGAGCGTTCGGCCAGGCAGAGTGCCGCCGTCTGGGGCTATTCGGTTGAAACGGGCGCGCCGGAGGCAGGAAGTGATCCCCTCAGTTTCGTGGTCACGACGGGCGAACGGGCAGCCGCAAAAGCGGCGCCCGTGGGCGCCGACAAAGCGGCGGCCGGCGAAGAGACCGGTTCCCCGGGCTGGCAGACGAAGAGCCGGATCCACATGGTCGATCATGATGCGCTGGTAAGCAGGCTGCGCGACGGCAACACGCTGAGCCAGATCATGGTAGGCTTCCGAAGCTGCGCTCAGATCATGCTCGAAGGCGGCATGCGGAGATATTTCCGCCACGCCTGGCGCTTCGGCCTGTTCTTCCTTTTTCCTTTCCTGCTGACGGCGCTGGCGATTGCGCTGACGGCGCAGATCGCCATCCTGCCCTATGTGCTCGGTTTTTCAGCTTGGCACTTGCTCTGGAGCGGGCCGCTGGGGCTTTGCTTCTTCATCTTCGCCTTCCTGCCGTTTTCCGAACGTTTCCATACGCTGCATCTCTTTGCCGATTGGGAAATGGCGGTGGCGCTCGGCCGCATGGATAGGACCGATTTCAACGACTGGCTGGAAGACCGAGCCACTGCCGTGCGCAAAGCGCTTGATGAGGAGGCCGACGAATACGTGATCTCCTCACACAGCATGGGGTCGAGCGTTGCCGCGCATGTCATCGGCATATTGCTGGAAAGGGAGCCGGAGATCTTCAAGGGCAAGCGTGTGGTGTTTGCCACACTCGGCAGCGCTATCCTGCAATGTGCGCTCATATCATCGGCAACACTGCTTCGCGCCCGCGTCGGGCTGATCGCCCGCTGTCCCGAGATTTCCTGGCTCGATGTGCAGTGCCTGACGGATTCGATCAATTTCTACAAGGTGCCGGTTGTGGCGGTCTCAGGGCATGAGGGTTCGCCTCCGGCGAAGATCCTGCTCATTCGTGTCAAGCAGATGCTGACGCGCGAACATTACCGCAAGATTCGCAAAGACCAGCTGCGCGTTCATCGGCAATATGTGCTAGGGCCTGATCTGAAGGCGCCGTTCGATTTCACACTGATGACCTCGGGGCCGATGCCGGCGTCGGTCTTTGCCTCTCCGGAGCAGAACAAGCTGCCGGCTTGAGGGCTGGGTTCCGTCGGCAGCGTAGATTGAGGGCGATGTGGTGGTGTTGAATTGCTACGTGAAAGAGAGGAAGGAAACGTCGTTCTGGTCGAAGATCTGAACTTGTTGTAGATATTGCAGAGTTTTTGCCGCTCGGCGAGCGCGGGATCAAGCTCGACCCATTTCGCACGCCGCCATCATGGGAGATTCTCTTCACCGTCGCCGGCCAAGTCAACGTCTCCCGCAGCAGTTTCGCTCAGACGGCGTATGAAATCCGCAAAGAAGGCCGAGGCATGAACGGATCTTCGGTGCACGGCGATCGTCTGGGGAATTTCGGAGAACGCTCCCTCCACTAGTCGGAAGCCGGAAATCCGCTCCGAAGTCTGAACGAGGAATTCGGTCAACCCCGCAGCCGCGTCGCATTGCGACCCGACAAGGAGATCGATGGCAGCTGCCGGGCTGTCAGTATGCGAGACAGTGGCCTTTTCAAGGATACGTTCGAGCTGCTTCGTATAGGCGGCACTTCTTGCGGAGGCGATTTGCACGCTTTCAATGTCGAGGTCTCCGACCGTCCGGAACGCTGAAGCCTCAGCCACCATATAGGTCGCTTTGACGGACATATAGGGGGGTGAAAAGGAGAACCGGTCGGCTCTGGATGCATCCGAGGCAATGAAAGCAATGTCCCACTCGCCGCGATCCGCAGCGGCGAGGATGTCGGCGGCCGAGCCGTACTGGATCAGCGACAGTCCGCAATCCAGTTGCTCGGCAATTTTGTGTCCGATCAGAGCGCTTGGACCGATCAATGCGGCCGCCTGATCGTCCCACCGGACCAAGGCTGCATTCGACATGTTGACGGCGGCCCGGATTACGCCCGCGGGCGCTATCTCGGACAGAACTTTCTTCCGCGTCGACATCGGCGCGAACTCCCTAAGATGCAAACCGGGCTGCCAGCGCCTCGGATCCTCTCGCAAGAAGGGCGACGTCTACGCCAACGGCGGTGAACAACGTCCCGAGCGAAATGCAGCGGGCTGCAAACGTCTCGTCCGGCGTGAGGATGCCTGCCGGCTTTCCAAGAATTTTCAGGCGTCCGATCGCGTCTTCGATCGCCGCGACCACCTCAGGATGCCCCGGTTGGCCGGGATGACCGAAGCTGGCCGCCAGATCGGCGGGGCCGATGAAGACGCCGTCGACGCCTTCGGTCGCTGCGATGGCCTCTAGCCGACCGAGTGCCTCTCGGGTCTCGATCTGCAGAAGCAGGCAGATCTCCTGTTCGGCAATCCGCGCGTAGTTCGGCACGCGCCCGAAGCGGGTGGCGCGCGTCAAGGCGGAGACCCCGCGAACGCCGTGCGGCGGATACCGTATGGCGGCGACCGCTGCCTTCGCTTCCTCTTCGTTCTGCACATAGGGAACGAGGAGCGTCTGAACGCCGATGTCCAAAAAGCGTTTGATCAGCACGGGATCGTTGAATGCCGGGCGTACGACTGGGGAAACGTCGTAAGGCGCGACCGCCTGCAATTGCGGTAGGACGGTGAGGACGTCGCTTGGAGAGTGCTCGGTATCGAACAGCAGCCAGTCGAAGCCCGACGGCGCGACGATTTCTGCCGCGTAGCTTCCGGGAAGGCCGCACCAGAGACCGATCTGGCTTTTACCGGCTCTCAGTTTCCGTTTGAAGTGATTGACGGGAAGTTCCATCGGCGCCTCACACGAACGAGACGCCGATGGAGCCGACCGGACCGTAGTCGGCTTGGATGACATCGCCCTTGACGATGTCCACGGGGCGGGTGAACGAGCCGGCAAGCACAATCTGGCCCTTCTTCAAGCCGCCTCCGATGGCATGGAGCTTGTTCACAAGCCAGGCGATACCCGCGGCCGGATGCCCCATTATAGCTGCGGAAACACCCGATTCCTCGATGATGCCGTTTTTCGAAAGGGTCGCGCCGACCCAGCGGATGTCAATATCCATTGGCCGGATGATACGACCACCCACGACGATCGCTCCAAAAGCAGCGTTGTCGGCGATCGTATCGGTGATCGCTCTGGGCACTTCGGTTCGGTAATCGATGATCTCAAGCGCAGGGACGACAAACTCCGTCGCGCGCATGACATCATAGATCCGAGTGCCCGGTCCCTCGAGATCCTCACCCATCACGAAGGCGAGTTCGACTTCGAGGCGAGGCTTGATAAAGAGCTCCGCCTTGATCTGCGCTCCGTCGTTAAAAAGGGCGTCGTCGAGAATGACGCCGTAGTCGGGCTCGGTCATTTTCGAGGCCATCTGCATCGCCCGCGATGTCAGTCCGATCTTATGACCCGCGATCCGCGCGCCCTTTGCAATCCGCGCCTGCGCCCAAAGTGCTTGGATCTTGTAAGCGTCTTCAAGTTCCAAATTCGGATATGTCCTGCTCGGCTGGACGATGGGCTTGCGTTCGGTTTCTGCCTTCAGCAGTGCGTCGGCTGCCGCCTGGCGTTCTTTTTCCGTAATCATGATGTGGCTCTGCTGGTTTCGTTACTTGATCGGGGGACGCGGCAGAATGGCCTCGCCCGGCTCCATGACGTAGGTGTAGTCGAGCGAGAACCACGGGCCACTGACGTCCATGTCGGATGGGTGCGGCTCGTCATGACGGACAAAGTCGCCTGTCAAAGCCGCGGTGACGCCAAACTGCACATCGGATTCAATGTTCGGATCGCTCGGGTCGAAGACCTGGGAAATGAGGGTTTTGTATCCCTCTTTGAAGATCAGCGCGTGCAGATGAGCAGGTCGGTAGGGGTGGCGGCCTTGCGCTTGGAGAAGCCGACCTACGACTCCGTCGACAGGGATGGGATAGCCGACCATCTTGACCGTTCTAAACCAGAACCGACCCTCGTCGTCCGTAGTGAACTTGCCGCGCAGGTTCATTTCCGCCTGATCAGGATCCTGGTTCTCGTAAAGGCCGACAGGAGAGGCGTGCCATACGTCTATCTCGGCGCCTGGGATGGGCTTACCTCCCCGATCAACCACCTTCGCGTGGACGAACAAGGGTGTTCCCGGAGTTTCCGACCGGATGATGGTTCCGCCGTTTTCGACCCGCGGAGAGTTGAGCCGCCAGAACGGCCCGAGCAGCGACTGTGAAGTCTCTGTCTGCCCGTTGTCGCCGTTGTTGAGCAGGCATACAAGCGAGGAGACGCCAAGCGATCCTGCCATGAGCACGAATTCGTTGTGGCTGTCGGTCTTCAGCTGGCCAATTTCGTTGAGGATGGCGGTCGCTTCGCGAAACTCGACTTCCGACAGCCTGACTTCCCTCACGAATGCGTGGAGATGCTTCACCATCGCAACGAGTATATCTCGCAACCGTGGATCTTCGGTGCGGTTCATCACGGCGAGGACGGCAGGCGTCAACTCGCTTTCGGTCCTGATTGCCATAAGGCTACCTCCCAATGAGGCTCGACTATCAGAATAATCGATTATCGGTCAAGCCATTCATTGAATTTTCAACGCTCATGGCAGAGACGGAATCGTGCCTTATGGCAAATAACTAACTGTAATGACTTGATTAACACGAATTTCCACAGGCAAAGACGTGGGCATTCAGTGCTTTTTGACCATATCAAGTTGACATAGATAATCGTTTATTATATCGGTCATCGAAACTTGGTTGAATTGCTTGGAGGAAAGATGGACTCGGCCGACGACCGCTCTCTTGGGCCGTTGACAGAAGACGGGCCGTCAGCCGGCTTCCTCGACGATGGCAAGAACACCATCGGCAGTCAGCTCGCATCGCGTCTTCGGGAGGCGATCATCTCCGGTGAACTGGAAGCGGGCAGCAAGATCAATCTCGACAAGGCGCGGAAGACTTTCAATGTCAGTCTGAGCCCGTTGCGGGAGGGCCTAGCCCGGCTCATTTCAGACGGCCTGGTCGAGTTTCAGGACAACAGAGGCTACCGCGTCGCGCCGATCTCGCTGGCTAATCTCGAAGAGGTCACGAGCCTGCGCGAGGAGCTCGAGGTTTTCGCGCTGCGTGAATCCATGCGTCTTGGCGACGTCGAATGGGAGGGCAACATTATGCGTGCGCTTCATCGTCTAAACCGCACGGAGCGCGACGCCGCGCGTCCGGAAACGCTGGAGCACTGGGAAGCGCTTCACCGCGAATTCCACCTCACCTTGATCTCGGGCTGTGGCAAACCTCTGCTACTTCACTTCTGCAGTCTTCTGCTGAATCTCAACGACCGATATCGCCGGGTCTTCCTGATCCGTACGTCGGGGGACCGCAATGTAGGGCAGGAGCACAGCGAGATTGCCCAGGGAGCGGTCGCGCGTGATGTCGACTATGCCTGCGAAAAGCTCCGCCAGCACATTCATCGCACCGGCACCAATCTTCGCAACCATCTCGCGACGAAGGGAATCGCGTGATGGCCCCCGCAACATCGAAATCGGCGCGCCTGATTGGCGTCGCGCACTTCTCATCAATATTGCTGTCTCCCGTGGAATTTGCGAAGGCCGCAGCGCGCGCGGGATTTTCCAGGATCGGGCTCAGACTGAATCCGGCGTTCCCTGGTGCGCCTTACTACGAATTGCCTGTCGGTAGTTCAGCTGCAGGCGAGCTGAAATCCGTGCTTACGGGTGAAGGCGTCGAGGTTTTCGATATCGAGTTCTTCGTAATCGACCCCTCCTTCGACGCGTCGTCGGTGGAGGCCACAGTCGCCGCGGCTGCGAACATTGGAGCACGCCGGCTCAGTGTCTGCGGAGATGATCCTGACCAAGCCAGATTGGCATCGAACTTCTCGGATCTCTGCGGCCTTGCGGACCGCTACGGGTTGGCTGTCGACATCGAGAACATGGGTTGGCGGGTGATTAAAACCTTCCAGGACAGCGTCGGCCTTGTGAAGGCGAGTGGTGCCCGCAATGCCGGCGTCCTTGTCGACGGAGTACATTTCTTCAGGAATGGCGGCACGCTCGCCTCGCTCCGAACCGAGATCGGCTGGGTAAAGCACGTTCAGTTGTGCGATGTCGCTGGAGCGGCGCCGGTGACACCAGAGGAGATGATCGCTGAAGCTAGAGGCGGGCGGTTCGCACCGGGGGAGGGCGAATTGCCGTTGAAGGAACTCGTCGCAGCGGTCGCTAGCTCCGCGGCGATCTCGGTGGAAGTCCCACTCGCAGGGTCCGCCCCGCATGAGACGCATTTGAAACAACTGTACGACAAGGCCGAAGGATTATTCGGGCCGGTTCGCTGATCCGGCGCCGGCGCGGCGTGAGCCGCGTCGGAGGGAGGAAGTCAACATATGGGTTATACGTTCGATTTTGGTGCGGTCTTCGACCGCGCCCCAGAATTGTTTTGGGGTTCGCTTGGGACGCTCGGTCTTGCGGTTGCCGGAATGATCCTTGCGCTCGCGATCGGTATTCTCGGCGTCGCTGCAAGAACATCCAAGAACAAACTCGTTCGAGCTCCGGTGATTACCTTCGTCGAGATTGTCCGAAACACACCGTTCCTGGTGCAGATATTCTTCATCTACTTCGCACTTCCGCTCATGGGCATCCGACTGAACCCCACCGCTACCGCTATCATCGCGCTGGGGATCAATGGCGGCGCCTATGCGATTGAGATCATTCGAGGCGGCGTCGAAAGCGTGAACAAGGGACAGGTTGAGGCAGGCTTTGCGTTGGGCTTGCATAAGGCCGATGTGTTCCGGCTGATCGTTCTGAAGCCGGCTCTGCGGGCGATCTATCCGTCCCTGACCAGCCAGTTCGTGATGCTGACCTTGACGACTTCGGTCTGCACTTCGATCGCCGCCTACGAGTTGACCTCGGCGGCCCAACGGATCGAATCCGACACTTTCCGAAGCTTCGAGGTCTATTTCAGCGTGACCGCAATCTACCTGGTCATCTCGAGCCTGATGATGGGCATCTTCGCCCTCATCTCCCGTTACTACTTCAACTACCCAACCCGATAGGAGGCGTTCATGGGTCCCATCGGCGAAAACGAGCTGTTCTTCCTCTTGCAGGGTCTGAAGTGGACTGTGCTGCTGGCCATCATCGGCTTCGTCGGCGGAGGTGTATTTGGAATCCTGATCGCTCTGGTGCGCACGTCGAAGAACCGCTTCGCACGTTTCGTATCGTCGGGCTACATCGCGCTCTTCCAGGGCACGCCGCTCCTGATGCAGCTCTTCGTCGTCTACTACGGCGTCGCGCTATTGGGCGTCGACGTCAATGCATGGATCGCTGTGGCAATCGCGTTCACCCTCCATGCGAGCGCCTTCCTGGGCGAGATCTGGCGGGGCTCGATCGAAGCCGTTCCGAAGGGCCAGACCGAAGCCGCGAACGCACTCGGGCTGCATTACATCTCCCGAATGAGGGACGTTATCCTGCCGCAGGCGCTGAAGATTTCCATGCCTGCAACCATCGGATTTCTCGTTCAGCTGATCAAGGGAACATCGCTCGCCGCAATCGTCGGCTTCATAGAGCTGACCCGTGCCGGACAGATCATTTCGAACCAGACCTACCGCCCGCTGCTCGTCTTTGGGATCGTCGGAATAATCTACTTCATCATTTGTTGGCCTCTCTCCCACATCGGGAGCGGCCTCGAAAAACGGATGGCGAAAGCTGTCCGATAACCTTGCTTCGCCCGAAGCAAAGACCACAGAGGAGGAGAATGGAATGTATAGCAATCGCAGACAAATTCTTGGAATGGCCCTGGCTACGGCCGCCTTCGCCACGGTCGGCGCGGCTGCAGCTTCCGCAGCGACTGTCGAGGAGATCAAGGCCAAGGGCACGATCGTCGTCGGCATTCAGGGCGACAACGCGCCATGGGGCTTCGTCAACACGAGCGGCAAGCAGGACGGATTCGACGCCGATGTCGCGACACTCTTCGCCAAGGAGCTCGGAGTTAAGGTCCAGTTCCAACCGCTTGCCGTCGCCAACCGCATTCCGGCCCTGACCACCGGCAAGGTCGACATCCTGTTCGCCACCATGGCCATGACGGAAGAGCGCGCCAAATCAATCCAGTACAGCAAGCCATACGCGGCGAACACGATCTCACTTTATGCGGCAAAGGCCGATAGCGCAAAAACGCCTGCCGATGTTGCCGGCTGGGAAATCGGCGTGCCGAAGTCCAGCTCGCAGGACAAGGCCATTACCGACGCGATGGGGTCGACGGCCACCATCCGCCGCTTCGACGACGACGCCGCAACCATTCAGGCGCTGGTCTCCGGACAGGTCAAGGCCGTCGGGGGCAACATGTTCTACGGACAGCGGCTCGATGCCGCCAGCGCCGGCACCTACGAGCGCAAGATCGACTTCCTGACGACTTACAATGGCGTTGGGACGCGACTGGGCGAGAAGGACTGGAACGAGGCCGTCAATGCCTTCCTCGACAAGATCAAGGCTAATGGTGAACTTGCAGCCATCACCAAGAAGTGGATGAACATCGATCTGCCGACGTTCCCGGAATCCATCCCCAACATCCCGTTCACCGTCAAGTGAAGCATATATGGAGGGCGCCGTGCTCAGTTCCGCTAATGATCAGTCGACATTGATATCTCTTGATAAAGTGGAGAAATGGTACGGCTCCTTCCATGCGCTGAAAAACATCAGCCTGTCGGTTCGCAAAGGCGAGAAGATCGTACTTTGCGGACCTTCGGGTTCCGGCAAGTCGACGTTGATACGCTGCATCAACGCTCTCGAGCTGATCCAGGAAGGCAGGATTGTCGTCGAGGGACAGTTGCTCGACGGCACAAGCAAGGCGGTTGATGCCATTCGGCGCGAAGTCGGGATGGTGTTCCAGACCTTCAATTTGTTCCCGCACATGACCGTTCTGCAGAACTGCGCGCTTGCGCCTATGAGGGTCCGCGGAACCAGCCGGGCCGACGCCGAGAGGCTGGCGAGAAAGTACCTCGAACGGGTTCGAATCCTTGATCAGGCGGAGAAGTATCCCGCTCAGCTCAGCGGAGGGCAGCAACAGCGTGTCGCCATTGCCCGGGCGCTCTGCATGGAACCCAAGGCGATGTTGTTCGACGAACCGACATCGGCGCTCGATCCGGAAATGGTGAAGGAAGTGCTGGACACGATGATCGGTCTCGCACGCGACGGCATGACCATGATCTGCGTCACCCATGAAATGGGCTTCGCCCGTCAGGTTGCAGACAGGGTCATCTTCATGGCTTCCGGCGAGATCATAGAGGAGGCCGAGCCCGAGGTCTTCTTCAAGTCTCCGAAGCATGAGCGCACCAAGGCTTTCCTTGGCGAGATCCTCGCACATCACTGAGCTGATGGGGCTATCGAAATGAACAACAACAAATTCCTCGTCGGTCTGATCGGGGCCGACATCCAGATGTCGAAGTCGCCCGCACTGCACGAAACCGAGGCGCGGCACTTGGAACTGGATTACCATTACGAGCTCGTCGATTTCGCCGTGCGCAGTTTACCCGCTTCTGCGCTGCCTGAATTGCTCGTAGAACTCGAAGACCGCGGCTTCGCAGGAAGCAACATCACGCACCCGTGCAAGCAGACGGTCATCGCCCATCTTAGCAGCCTGTCCGAGGACGCCGAGATGCTCGGAGCAGTCAACACAGTCGTGTTTCGGGATGGAGAGCGGATCGGGCACAATACGGACTGGTATGGCTTCTACAAGAATTTCGAGCGCGGTATGCCCGGTGTCGCCAAAACTCATGCCGTCCTGCTCGGCGCAGGCGGCGCAGGGGTCGCCGTAGCGCACGCGGCAATCAAGCTCGGTATCGCGATGCTCTCGATCTTCGACCAGGACACAAATCGCGCCGCCGCGCTTGCCGATCAGCTCAACCGACGCTTTTCAAGAACCTGCGCGCAGCCGGTCAGGGAAGTCGGTGCGGCGCTCGCTTCGGCCGACGGGCTGATTCACGCTACGCCGACGGGCATGCGAAGTCATCCGGGTCTCCCGATCGAACCGGAATGGCTTCATCCACGTCACTGGGTCGCCGATATCGTCTACATGCCGCTCGTGACCGAACTTCTGGCCCTGGCAGAGAAGAGGGGGTGCAGGACCTTGCCGGGCGGCGGCATGACCGTGTTCCAGGCCGCGGCGGCCTTTGAACTGTTCACGGGTGTAAAACCGGATGCGGAACGCATGTCGCGTCACTTCGAAGAATTGTGCCGAGCTCCAGCCTGACCGGGAGAACATGCCTTGCCGCACATCATTATCGACTATAGCCAGGGTGCTGCCGAACGGGGGGCGATCGATGAATTGACCAGAGCGGTCCACCATCGGGTGCGCGACGGAGGCCTGGTCAAGCCCACTGCCGTGCGGACCTTCGCCAGGGAGGCGACCTTCTCCTGCGTCGGGGACGAACATCCGGACAATCACTTCATCCAGATAGTCGTCCGCGTGGCGCCTGGCCGGCCGGCTGAGACGAAGCGGGAGTTGTTGAAGGCTGTCCTCGAAGCGGCGCGCGATGTCGCGGCCCCCGCGCTGCAAGCGGGCCGGCTGGGGCTGCGGGCCGATCTTTACGAATCCGATCCGGATTTCGCATTCCAGGAAATAGCGTTTGCCTGAGCTTGGCAACGCCCCTCACAAGGACAATTGCAATGAGCCTGATCTACGTTCTCAACGGCCCAAACCTGAATTTGCTCGGCAAGCGTCAGCCTGACATCTATGGTCACGAGACGCTGGCCGACGTCGAGGCAGACTGCCGGAAACTGGCCTCGGAACTCGGCCACGAGATCCGCTTCCACCAGAGCAACCGTGAATATGAAATCATCGACTGGATCCACGAAGCGCGGGAAGACGGAGTCGGCATCGTCATCAATCCGGCTGCATTCACGCACACGTCGCTTGCCATCCTCGACGCCTTGAACACGTTCGAGGGTCCCGTCATTGAGATCCATATCTCCAACGTGCATAAGCGCGAAAGCTTCCGTCATCATTCTTTCGTTTCCCACCGCGCCGACGGCGTCATCGCCGGTCTTGGTACGGAAGGCTATCAGCTCGGAATCCGCCGCGTCGCATCGATGCTCAAGGCGCCGAAGAAGGACTGACAATGGCTCCCGCAGTCAAACTGGCGGTCCTCGGCGCGGGGCTTATCGGAAGGCGTCACATCAAACACGTGCTGGACGAACCGACGGCGGAGCTTGTCGCAATCGTCGATCCGACCCCGGTTGGAAAGGTGATCGCAAGTGAGGTCGGCGCTAAATGGTTTTCGACCTTCGCTGAAATGATCGCCGCAGCTCGCCCTGACGGCGTCATCATCGCGACGCCCAACCAGATCCATGTCAGGAACGGCTTTGAGGCCGTAGAGGCCGGCATCCCGGCATTGATCGAGAAGCCAATCGCCGACGACATTGCCGCCGGCGAAGAGCTCATCGCGGCGGCGGCGGCCAAAGGAATCCCGTTGCTGACCGGACATCATCGCCGACATAATCCGATGATGCAAAAAGCTAAACAGATCATCGAAAGCGGAAAGCTCGGGCGGATACTGGTCGTGAATGCGATGTTCTGGCTATTCAAGCCGGACGAATACTTCGATATTGCCTGGCGGCGCGAACGCGGAGCGGGGCCAATCTTTCTCAATCTGATCCACGACATCGACAACCTTCGCTACTTATTCGGGGAGGTCACTGCGGTCCAGGCACGCGAATCCAACGCAGTTCGCGGAAACGCCGTTGAGGAGACCGCGGTGATCCTCATCGAGTTCAAGAACGGAATTCTCGGTTCTGCTTCCGTTTCGGATTCCGTTGTCGCGCCCTGGAGTTGGGAGATGACGACCGGCGAAAACCCCGCTTATCCTAAAACTGAGGAGGCCTGCTACATGATCGGCGGCACCCACGGGTCGCTGTCGGTGCCGTCACTCAACATGTGGAGCAATCCCGGCAACAGGGGCTGGATGGAACCGTTCGAATGTAATCGCGCCAAAATTGAGAACGAGGATCCGCTCGTCCTGCAGATACGCCAGCTTTGCAGGGTCATCAGAGGCGAGGAAGCACCGCTGGTCAGCGGACGTGAGGGACTGGAAACCTTGAAGGTTATCGACGCCGTGAAGCGATCCGCCGCAGCGGGTCAGCGTATCAGCCTGATCTAAATGGTTGCGCGCCAGCTTAAGGCGGTCGCAACTCGCGCGAACGATCTTACGCCATCTCGCGTGAGGTGATGCTGGACCTTTCTGGAACACGGGCACAGGTCCGTCATCCTTATGGACGGGCGCGACGCCGCGAGGATACCCTTGAGCATAAGGACACGCGCGCGCTGTGACAGGTACAGGAACGGGGAGGTTGAAGTACGGCGCACAACGAGTCCGGACGCCTTTGTCATCTGGAACCGCTTTGCAGAGAACCAAAGACCCGGCAGGAAGGAATCCTTCCACCCGGGTCTGTTTCATTTCAAAGCTTCAACCGGCCGAAGCTGGCATGTCAATCCGGCGCGGAGGTCTGCAACGCCAGCGCGTGCAGTATGCCGCCCATATTGCCCTTCAGCGCCTCGTAGACCATCTGGTGCTGCTGCACGCGGCTCTTGCCGCGGAAGGCTTCGGCGACGACTTCGGCGGCGTAATGATCGCCGTCGCCCGCCAAATCGCGGATCGTCACCTTGGCACCGGGAATCCCAGCCTTGATCATGTCTTCGATATCGCCGGGTTTCATGGCCATGATCGTTACTCCTTGCGCATCATTCCGCAGCGAGTTCGCCGCGGCCTTCCATGAAATCAGGGAACCACGATTCATGGGCATCGCGCAATTGCTGAATCGGCAGCGAGATGAGATCGCCGACGATGAGCGCCGTTCCCCCGACCGTGCCGAGACGGCGGAAGGGAACGCCGCCACCTTCGGCATTGACGCAGACGAAATCGGCGACATCGGCAGGCAACGTCAGCACGTAGCGCGCCTGATCCTCGCCGAAGAGCAGCGCATGCGGCGCGCCCTTGCCTTCGCTCAGATCAATCGTCAGGCCTTTGCCCGAGGCCATCGCCATTTCAGCGAGCGCCACGGCAAGGCCGCCAGAGGAGATGTCGTGGCAAGCGGTCGCCTGGCCGTTGCGGATGACGGAGCGGACGAAATCGCCGTTGCGGCGCTCGGCAAACAGATCCACCTCCGGCGCCGGACCTTCGCGGCTGGAAAGCACGTCTCTGACATAGACGGACTGGCCGAGATGGCTGCCGTCGACACCGATCATGATGACCCTATCGCCATCGTTGGCGGCGCCGATGCGGGCCATCTTGCGCCAGTCCGGCAGCAGGCCGACGCCTGCGATCGTCGGGGTCGGCAGGATGGCGACGCCGTTGGTCTCGTTGTAGAGCGAGACGTTGCCTGACACGATCGGGAAGTCGAGCGCGCGGCAGGCCTCGCCGATGCCCTTCACCGCCTGAACGAACTGGCCCATGATCTCGGGCTTTTCGGGATTGCCGAAATTGAGGTTGTCGGTGGCGGCGAGCGGTTCGGCGCCTGTTGCGGTGATGTTGCGCCAGCATTCGGCGACCGCCTGCTTGCCGCCTTCGAAGGGGTCTGCCTCGACATAACGCGGAGTGACGTCGGAAGAGAAGGCGAGCGCCTTGGAGGGATGGCCGTCGACGCGCACGACACCGGCATCGCCGCCCGGAAGCTGCAGCGAATTGCCTTGGATCAGCGTGTCGTATTGCTCATAGACCCAGCGGCGGCTCGACTGGTTGGCGGAGCCGACGAGCTGAAGCAGCGCCTGGCCGTAATCCTCAGGTGCGGCGACGAGATTGGCGGGCAGGGGCGCCTGCTTGCCGGATTCGCGCCAGGGGCGGTCATATTCCGGCGCCTGGTCGCCGAGATCCTTGATCGGCAGGTTGGCGACTTCCTCGCCCTGATGCATGACGCGGAAGCGCAGATCGTCGGTCGTCTTGCCGACGATGGCGAAATCGAGGCCCCACTTGACGAAGATTGCCTTGGCTTCCTCTTCCTTCTCCGGCTGCAATACCATGAGCATGCGCTCCTGGCTTTCCGACAACATCATTTCGTAGGCCGTCATTCTCTCTTCGCGAACCGGCACCTTGTCGAGCTCAAGCAGGATGCCGAGATCGCCCTTGGCGCCCATTTCGACGGCCGAGCAGGTGAGGCCGGCCGCACCCATGTCCTGGATGGCGATGACGGCGCCGGTTTTCATCAATTCCAGGCAGGCTTCCAGCAGGCACTTTTCGGTGAAGGGGTCGCCGACCTGAACGGTCGGGCGCTTTTCCTCGATCGATTCGTCGAATTCGGCCGAGGCCATCGTCGCGCCGCCGACGCCGTCGCGGCCGGTCTTGGCGCCGAGATAAACCACAGGCAAACCGACGCCCTTGGCTTCGGACAGGAAGATGGCATTCGACTTCGCAATGCCGGCGGCAAAGGCGTTGACGAGGATGTTGCCGTTGTAGCGGGCATCGAACTCGACTTCGCCACCGACCGTCGGCACGCCGAAGGAATTGCCGTAACCGCCGACGCCGGAGACGACGCCGGAAACGAGGTGGCGGGTTTTCGGATGATCCGGCTCGCCGAAGCGCAACGCGTTCATCGCGGCAATCGGGCGGGCGCCCATGGTGAAGACGTCGCGCAGGATGCCGCCGACGCCGGTCGCAGCACCCTGATAAGGTTCGATATAGGAGGGGTGGTTGTGGCTCTCCATCTTGAAGACGACGCAATCGCCGTCATCGATATCGACAACACCGGCATTTTCACCCGGGCCCTGGATGACGCGCGGCCCCTTGGTCGGCAGCGTGCGCAGCCATTTCTTCGAGGATTTGTAGGAGCAGTGCTCGTTCCACATGGCCGAGAAGATGCCGAGCTCGGTGAAGCTCGGTTCGCGGCCGATCAGATCCAGAATACGCTGGTACTCGTCTGGCTTCAGGCCATGGCTTGCAATGAGTTCCGGCGTGATCGGGATGGTGTTTGGAATGGTCATGAGCTCTCGAAAGTCCCTGCCGTTGCGCGTTTTCCGCTCTTTAGCCTATGTAGGGACGGCGCGCGACAGGAAAATGCCCGCCGTCAACAGCGGGCAGGCAACTTCTTCCTTACGATGAAAAGCGGTCGCTGCCTAAAGCATGTCGCGCAAAAGCGTGCAGCGGTTTTGCGATAACGACATGCGCAAAAGCAAGACCTAAAGCGTAAGGAGCGAATCTGAAAGATTGCGACACGCTTTAGAATTTATAGCCGATCTGCAGACCGGCGCGCGTCATGCCGTCGTTCGGCCCGTCGCAGAGATTGGCATGCGAGGAGTGGGCGATCTGGGCCATGACGTTCCAGTGCGCGTCGAAACGATAGCCGGCGCCCAGATATTCGTGGAAGAGGACGCGACAGCCGAGTTCCGGGCCGTCATCATCGCCCTCGAGATCGCCGGTATGGATGACGCCGCCGAAACCGGCTTCGGCAAAAAGCTTCTCGTTGAAATCGACCGTCCAGGTGAAGCCGCTGAAGAACTGGCTGGCCTCGCCTGACGTGCCGATCGAGGTGCCGAGATGCACACGAGGATGCAGTAGCTGTTGCTGCCAGCCGACCGCCGTATCGTAGCCGAAGGGATCGAAGAGAGCGGTAATCTCCGGAAAGACGCCGTCTTCCCTGGAATGGCCCGATTGTACCGAGGTCGAGGCGCCGAAGCGCAATTCATCGAATATCTGCTCGCCGGCATTTGCCGAGCCGGCCATTGTCGGCATGCCGACCACCACTGCCACTGACGCAATACCCAACAAGCGCAGAGCGACCCTTCCGAAGTCGATCCTCATCTGCTGTCCTTATGATTCCGTTCACCCGGCGGAATGACAAAGAGCTAACACGAAGGTCCGATTCGCGACGTATTCGGGGCAGGCTCAGGCATTTTTTTCGATTTATGACGTGTATTTGCAACAGGTCATATTTCACCGTCATAGGCGGAGCCGCCGTTTTCCAATAGCCGGCGCAGGATCATCAGGCCGGAGACCAGCTCCTGTCCCGTCTTCGGAGAGGAAAAACCGATGCGAACGCGGTGATAGGTCTTCTCGCCGCGCGCCGCCTTGAACTCGTCCTCGTCGTCGACCAGCACGCCGTCGCGGTAGGCGGCGTTCTTGAAGGTGCCGGACATCCAGGGTTCCGGCAGTTTCAGCCAGAGGAAGGGCGCATGCGGGTGCGATTCGAAATCGAAGCCCTGCAACTGTTCGCGGGCGAGCCGGACGCGCCTGGAGAGCTCCTCGACACTTGCCTTGCGGATCTCGTGCGCCATGCCGCTTTCGACCAAGCGGGCGCAGGTCTCGGCCAGGATGAAGGGCAGGCCGCCGGTGATCATCCTGTGCGTCACCCTGATGCGCTGGGCAAAATGCGGCGGGCAGGCGACCCAGCCGCCGCGTACGCCGGCGGCGACCGATTTCGACAGTCCGTTGACGAGGAAGGTGCGGTCGGGCGCCAGCGAGGCGAGAAGCGGTGTGTCGTCGCCGGCCATGCCGCCATAAAGGTCGTCCTCGATCAGCCAGACGCCGTGTTTCCTGGCGATTGCCGCGATTGCCGCGCGCCGCTCATAAGGCATGATCGACACCGTCGGATTGTGGACGGTCGGCATCAGGAAGGCGATCTTCGGGTGCTGCTGCTGGCAGAGCCGCTCGAAATCCTCGGGGATGACACCGAGCTCATCGGAATCAACAGTCAGCGTGCGCCGGCCGATAAGGCGGGCGCTGCGGCTGACCTGGGTATAGGTGAGATTCTCGAAGACGATCTTGTCGCCGGGCGCCGAGACGGCGGCGATGACTGATATTGCCGCCGCATGGGCGCCGAGAGTCGGTACGATGTTTGCGGTCTCCGGCGTCCAGCCGCTGCGGGCAAGCCAGAGGCGGCCAGCCTCGAACCAATTCTGCGGAAAATTGCGCGAATAGGAGGAGATCTCGGAGAAATGCTGCTCGCCGATCTCGGCAAGGATACCCGCGATGACCTTGCCCTGGCCGAGATCGGGGGCGGCTGTCGTATCGAAGCGGATCTTGTTTGGCGGCGCATCCTGGACGCGGGTACCGCCAAGCGAGATGGTCAGCGGATCGATCTGTTCGCCGGGCGGCGTCTCGGAGCGGTTCAGCACATAGGTGCCGCGCCCCACTTCGCCAGCGACCAGGCCGCGCTCGTGCACCAGCGCGTAGGCGCGGCCGATCGTGCCGATCGTCACGCCGATATCATAAGCGAGGTTGCGCTGCGGCGGCAGTTTGCTGCCGGCGGGCAGGGCGCCGCTTGATATGGCGGTTTCGATGCTGTCCGCCAGCCGGAGATAGACCGGCCCGGACCCTCGGGAAATATCGGGAAGCCAATTTGTCATGGTGACAATTGCATATATTGTCACATTGTACCTGTCAAGAGTAAGAGACAATCCAACGGACGAACCAAGAGGATTCTGGAATGTCTGCCTTACCTGAGATGAAAATGCCGATTGTACCGATTGTTTCCTACGAAGACAGGAGACAAATTGTCCTGCCGACCACGCCTGCCGAGGAGCCGACGCGTCTCGGTCGGATCTGGGCCGCCATTCTTCTCTGGCATCAGAAGCGGGAAGGCCGGCGCGCACTGAGGGGCCTGACGGCGACCGAGCTCAAGGATATCGGGGTGTCGCAGTCGGATGCGGCACGCGAAGTCAGCAAGTCGTTTTTCTGGGATTGATCGTGATCGGAGCGATCAGCTGCAGGCCTTGTTGCCTGCCGACCAGCGATTGACGTCGGCGGTGATGCGGCCGGCGACCGGCTCCTGCATCATCGGACCGAAAGCCTGCAGGTGCGACGGGCTTCCCTCGGCCTGCACGACGAGCAATGGCCGGCTTTCCGGGCTGCCCTTGTGGACGAGCAGGATGCGCGGCCGGCCGGAGAAGGAATTGAGCTCCGGCGCCAGCTTATAGGCAGCAAAAGCCGGATCGCCCGATTTGAACCAGCAGGCATTGGCGCCGAGCGCCACGCGTTCCATCGTCGGCAGCGCGCTGCGGTTCGGGCCCGTCGTCGGCGCCGGCGTCTGGCAGGCTGTCACCGTGGCTGCGAGAGCGGTCAGCAGGGCGGCGTTTGCGAGGCGAGGGCGCATCGATCTTGCTCCAGATCCGGATGAGAGATTTTGAGTTCAGGGCTCAGGCGGCGATGACGTCGAGCGCCGAAGCAAAGAGGCCACGGCCGTCCGAACCGCCATGGGCGGCCTCGATCAGGTTCTCGGGATGCGGCATCATGCCGAGCACGTTGCCCTTTTCATTCATGACGGCGGCGATATCGTTGATCGAGCCGTTCGGATTGGTGCCCTCGGCATAACGGAAGACCACCTGGCCATTGCCTTCGATCGCAGCCAGCGTCGCTTCGTCGGCGAAATAATTGCCGTCGTGATGGGCGACCGGGCAGCGGATGACTTGACCCTGCGCATAGGCGCGGGTGAAATCCGTCTCGGCATTGACGACTTCGAGCTTGATCTCGCGGCAAACGAATTTCAGCGAGGAATTGCGCATCAGCGCGCCGGGCAGCAGGCCGGCCTCGACGAGAATCTGGAAGCCATTGCAGACACCGAGCACCTTCACGCCCTTTGCAGCCTTGTCGATGATCGCCTGCATGACCGGCATGCGGGCGGCAATCGCGCCGCAGCGCAGATAGTCGCCGTAAGAGAAGCCGCCGGGGATGACGATCAGGTCGACATCGGGGATCTCGGTCTCCGTCTGCCAGATCGTCACCGGTGGCTGGCCGGAGATCTTGGTCAAGGCGGCGATCATGTCGCGGTCGCGGTTGAGGCCCGGAAGTTGAACGACGGCTGATTTCATGGGGTCCCTGCGTCTAGCGAAAGATATTGAACTGGAACGCTTTCGGCGAGCCATACTCCATTGTCGGAGACAAAGAAAGAATGACCCTCAGAAAACATGCGGGCCGCATCGACGCGCAGGATGAGATGTTCACCCTTGCGGCGCATTGCGACGATTTTCGCGGTTTCGACATCCGCTGAGAGATGAACGTGGTGCCGTTGCATCTTCTTCAAGCCTTCGCGCTCGATCGACGGCCAGCTCGTCAGAGACGTGCCGTGAAAAAGAGCGGCAGGCGGCTCAACCCGGTTCAATGCGAGATCGACGTCGACACTATGACCTTGGTTGGCGCGAATTCTGTTATCGGCGAGGGTGAAGCGCTTCTTCGGATTGTTTTCGACAATCTCGATAATATCGGCGCGGGAAACCTCATATTTCGACGTCAGAGCTTTTTCGAGCGCATCGAACGACACCCAGCCCTCGGCATCAAGCGTCAAGCCCGC
Source organism: Rhizobium binxianense (assembly GCF_028994275.1). Classification (NCBI taxonomy): domain Bacteria; kingdom Pseudomonadati; phylum Pseudomonadota; class Alphaproteobacteria; order Hyphomicrobiales; family Rhizobiaceae; genus Rhizobium; species Rhizobium binxianense. Next base: position 1,971,350 of record NZ_CP118713.1, on the reverse strand, counting down.
AGATTCCGGCGCATGACGCAAAACATAGCTCATATATTTCGAGACTTCCGTCTCCAGCTTTGCTTCCATCATGACGCCAAATCCTCAAAGTCCGCCGGACGACGGGGCTGTGATCGTCAATCGATCGCGATCGCGTAATTCTCGATCACCGTATTGGCGAGCAGTTTTTCGCACATGGCCTTGAGGTCGGCTTCCGCCTTGGCCTTGTCGGCGCCCTCCAGTTCAAGGTCGAAGACCTTGCCCTGTCTGACATGGCCGACGCCCGAGAAGCCGAGGGCACTGAGCGCACCCTCGATAGCCTTGCCCTGCGGATCGAGAACGCCGTTTTTCAGCGTGACGGTGACACGAGCCTTGATCACTTTGTCTTTCCTGCCTTACTTGACCAGACGATCTTTTACTTAACCAAAACGGGACCGGTGCCGCGCACAGGCTCGTTTTCATTGATGATGCCGAGACGGCGCGCAACTTCGGAATAGGCTTCGAGCAGTCCGCCGAGATCGCGGCGGAAACGATCCTTGTCCATCTTCTCGTGGGTCTCGATATCCCAGAGCCGGCAGCTGTCCGGCGAGATCTCGTCGGCGAGGATGATGCGCATCAGATCGCCTTCGAACAGGCGGCCGCATTCGATCTTGAAGTCGACGAGCTGGATGCCGACGCCGAGGAACAGGCCGGTCATGAAGTCGTTGACGCGGATGGCAAGCGCCATGATGTCGTCGAGCTCGGCGGGGTTAGCCCAGCCGAAGGCAGTGATGTGCTCTTCGGAGACCATCGGATCGTCGAGCGCGTCGGACTTGTAATAGAATTCGATGATCGAGCGCGGCAGGACCACGCCTTCATCGATCCCGAGGCGCTTGGCGAGCGAACCGGCGGCGACGTTGCGCACGACGATCTCCAGCGGGATCATCTCCACTTCCTTGATCAGCTGCTCGCGCATGTTGAGCCGGCGGATGAAATGAGTGGGGATGCCGATCTTGTTCAGATGGCTGAAGATATATTCGGAAATGCGATTGTTGAGGACGCCCTTGCCATCGATGACTTCGTGTTTCTTCTTGTTGAAGGCAGTGGCATCGTCCTTGAAAAACTGGATCAAAGTGCCCGGTTCGGGGCCCTCATACAGAATCTTTGCCTTGCCCTCGTAGATACGGCGGCGACGGTTCATCGTGGTCATTCTCTGTTGTTGGCGCTCTTGGGATAGCGCGAGTGGATCGATCTCGTGGCGTCCCCTTAAAGGAAAAGAGTGGGTTTCACAATCCGCCTGTCGCTCCTTCTCCGGTTTCGGATTCTCTTGGCCCCGGTTTCGGATTTTCTTGGCCCCGGTTTCGGATTTTCTTGGCCCCGGTTTCGGATTTTCTTGGCCCCGGTTTCGGATTTTCTTGGCCCCGGTTTCCGAATTTCCTGGCCCCGGTTTCCGATTCTACGGAATACCGCCAAGAGAATCGAATGAATTCGCAAGATGAGTCTAGCGCCTTTTCCTCTACGGTGAAATGACGGCGAAATGGCGGGCTGCTTGTGGCAGGTTTTTATTTGGCAGCTCTGCTTCGCAGCGCGCGACGAAGCTGCGTCTGCAAGGCGCGAGCGGCGGTTTGCCCGTGGCGCCAGCTTCCGCCGCGGATGAAGGAGGGGATCTGCATGGCCGGCATCGGCCGGGCGAGCGCGTAGCCCTGCAGCGTGTCGCAGTCGAGCTCTTCGAGAATGCGGATATGATCCGCCGTCTCAACACCCTCGGCGATGACGAGAATGCCAAGCGAGCGGCCGATATCGATGATCGAGCCGACCAGTTTGCGCTGCTCGGCCGATTGCGGCAGCATGCGGATCAGCTCGCGGTCGATCTTCAGCGTCTTCGGACTCAAGCGCAGCAGGCTGACGATCGAGGCGTGGCCGGTGCCGAAATCATCGATCTGGATGTCGATGCCGAGTTTGCGCAGCTTTTTCAGATTGGCGGCCACCGCCTCATCGCAATCGTCGAGCGAGATCGATTCCAGCAGTTCGAAGGAGATGGTGCCAGGCGTGATCTTCAGGGCGCGGAGCTTCTTGCCGAGATCGGGATCGGCAAGCCGCCTGGCGGAAACGTTGACCGATATTTTCGGCACCGGCAGCCCGTCCTTGATCCAGGCGCGGCGGTCGGCAAGGGCGCGCTCCAGGATCAGGGCATCGATGGTCGAAACGACGTCGAGATCCTCGGCGATATCGAGGAAGCGATCGGGCGTCAGCAGCCCGTGCGCTGGGTGCTGCCAGCGGGCAAGTGTTTCGACGCCCACGACATCGAGCGTGCGGGCATCGAACTGCAGCTGATAGAAGGGCACGAATTCATTGCGCTCGAGGCCGATCAGGATCTCGTCGGCAAGGTGCTTGGCGGAGATGATGTCGCGGCGGGCAGCGGCCGAGAAAAACTCGAAGCGGTTGCGACCGAGGCCCTTGGCGCGATAAAGCGCGATATCGGCATCGAGCAGCGTCTGCTTGGCATCGAGCTTCGGCCCGCTGTCGATGGCAATGCCGATACTGGCGCCGAAACGGCAGTCGTGCCCCTCGTACCGGACGGGTTTGCGCAATTCGCGAATGATACGTTGAGCAAGGCCGGCGATCTTCTTCGACCCGGGATCGACGGTGCAGAGGATGACGAACTCGTCACCGCCGATGCGGGCGACGAAATCGGCGGCGCGGACGGAATTTCCGAGCACGCTTGCGGCATGCTTGAGCATGGCGTCGCCCGCCCGGTGGCCGAGCGTGTCGTTGATCTGCTTGAAACGGTCGAGATCGATATGCAGGATCGCCAGCCCAAGCCCCTTGGCCCGGCACTCGGCCGAGCGCTCATCCAGCATCTTGTCGAGATAGCGGCGGTTCGGCAGGCTGGTGAGATAATCGTGCAGCGCCAGGTGCTCGATGCTCTCCTTGGCGGCTTCGAGTTCGCGATTGCGGGCCTCGGCCAGATCCTTGGCGCGCTGCAACTCGTTTCGGAGCGCGACCTCCGCGGTGACGTCCCAATTGGCGCCGATCAGCTTGCGGTGGCCGTTGCCGTCGATGAAGAAGGCCGAGCGGGCGCGGATGACACGTTCGACGCCGTCGCCGCGAATGATGCGGTATTCCTGCTGGAAATCACTGCCGCTTTCGACGCTACGGTCGGACAGGCCCAGCACGCGCTCGCGGTCCTCGGGATGCAGACTTTTCGCCCAGGCGTCGCTGGCGATCTGGCGCGCGGCGCCCTGCAGTCCGTAAATGGCGATGAGGCGGTCGTCCCATTCGACCGTATCATTGTCGATATCCGCCTCGAAAACGCCGATGCGGGAAATCTCCAGCGCCAGTTCGAGCCGGCGCGACAGACGCGACAGCGTCTCCTCGGCCTCCTTGCGGGCGGTAATATCGGTATCCGTGCCGACGATGCGCGTCGGCACGCCGTTCTCGTCCCATTCCACGCAGGCGCCGCGGCAGTCGATCCAGATCCAGTGGCCGTCCCGGTGGCGTTCGCGATATTCGAAAATCTGGAAATCCCGGTCGCCGGCATTTTGCCGCTCGATGGCATGGACGACGAAATCGCGATCATCGGGGTGGACGAGCTGCAGCCAGGCCTCGTAATCGCCGGCGGTCTCCTCGTCGGGCGCCATGCCGCGCATGGTCTTCCACGTCTGCGAGTAATATTTCCGGCCGAGACGAAAGTTGTGATCCCATACGCCGAGGCCCGAGCCGACGAGCGCATGGTTCCATCGACTTTCCTGATCCGCAAGATCGGATTCGTCGGCCGCCCCGTTGCCGACGCCTGTCTCAGCCGCTGCGGCCTCGCCATGCGGATCCTCGGCCTTTGGATGGGCTTTCTTCACGGGCATTCTCGCTTATTTCAATCTTCGTGCAGTCTGCTGTCATTCCATTAAGAAAGACTTAGAAAGCACTTGCTGAACTAGCGAGGAGGCGGGTTTTCCTTCAATCAGATGGAGAGCCGGCTGAGGAACTGGGCGAAGACCATCGTGCCTTCCGGCCAGGGGCCATGACCGGAATCAGCGTTGATATGACCGGCTTCCCCGGCATCGACGAGGAAGGAGCCCCAGCTGCTGGCGATTTCGTCGGCATGTTCGTAAGAGCCGAACGGATCGTTGCGGCTGGCCACCGTGATCGAGGGGAAGGGCAGCGGATCGCGCGGATAGGGTCCGAAGGTCATCAGGTGCTTCGGGCGGATGTTGGGATTGGCGACATCCGGCGGGGCAACGAAGAAGGCGCCCGCCACCGGCTTGCGGAAATGCGGGATGGCATGAATGGCCGAGGCCACGCCGAGCGAATGGGCGACGAGGATGACCGGGCGGGTCGAGGCGTTCACCTCCTCGGCGATACGGGCGATCCAGTCTTCGCGGACCGGCTTCGTCCATTCGGCCTGTTCGACGCGCCGCGCCGTGCTGAGTTTTGCCTCCCAGCGGCTCTGCCAGTGGCTCGGGCCGGAATTGGTGTAGCCGGGGATGATGAGGATATCTGCGTCTGAGGCTTTCATAGTGCCGCCGATGTGAGAAAGCTTGCCCAAGATGTCAAGAGGGGATGTGAAAGGGAGAGAGCGACACGGGCGCTGAGCTTTGCTATATTGCTCCAGTGCCGGTTGCGGATTTCGTGTCGGCTTGCCCGCCGATGCGCGTCCGCCGCCGACCAGGTCTCGGCTGAGGAGGAGAAAGCCATGGCGGCATTTCATGTCATGACGGGTGCTGGCGAAAGCTTCGCGCGGCCCGTGGTCAATCGCATCGGTATCGCCGACGTCTTCGACGCGCTGAAGCGCGGATACGAGGATTTTATGGAGAAACCGTCCCATTACGTGTTCCTGTGCCTGATGTATCCGATCGCCGGCGTCTTCCTGACGCTGTGGACCTCGGGCGCCAACCTCCTACCGATGGTCTTCCCGCTTATGGCGGGTTTCGTGCTGATCGGCCCGATTGCAGCGATTGGCCTCTATGAAATCAGCCGCCGGCGCGAGGCCGGCCTCGACACGTCCTGGACGCATGCGCTCGACGTGCGCCATTCGCCGGCGCTGCCATCGATCATCGCGGTCGGGCTGATGCTTTGCGGCCTTTTCGTCGTCTGGCTGGTGACGGCGCAGACTCTCTACAGCAATCTGCTCGGCGAAGTGTTTCCGCGCAGCATGGCGGATTTCTTCCGCCAGGTCTTCGGCACGCCCGAAGGCATGCAGTTGATCATCTGGGGCAATCTGATCGGCTTCGTCTTTGCGCTCGTCGTGCTGGCGATTTCAGTCATCACCTTTCCGCTGTTGCTCGACCGTGATGTCGGTGCCGTTTCCGCCGTCGTCGCCTCGATCCGCGCCACGGTCGCCAATCCGGTGCCGGTGCTGCTCTGGGGCCTCATCGTCGCAGCGCTGCTCGTCATCGGTACGATCCCGGTCTTTGCCGGGCTTGCGCTCGTCATCCCGATCCTCGGCCATGCGACCTGGCATCTCTATCGCAAGCTGATTGCGCGGGAAGCCGCGTAATCGCAAGTGCGTGCCCCCGGGAATCTCGGATCCCCGGGGGAACCTCAAGCCGGCCTCGGCGTTTTTAGAAAGCGGAGTTCGAGGAAGGATTCAGAGGTTACGATGAAGCATCTGTTCGCCCACTTCGCGACCAAGACATCGGAATGGGCAGGCAAACCCGTCATCTTCATTCTGGCGCTGACCGCCGTCATCCTCTGGGCCTTACTTGGCCCTTTCTTCGATTATTCGGAAACCTGGCAGCTGGTCATCAATACCGCCACAACGATCGTCACCTTCCTGATGGTTTTCGTGCTGCAGAACGCCCAGACGCGTGACACAAGGGCGATCCAGGCCAAGCTCAATGAAATCATCCTGACGAGCCATGCCGAGAACCGTTTCATCGGCATCGAAAATCTCGATGAAGAGGAGTTGAAGCGTCTCGACGAGTTGGTCGCCAAGGCCGCCAAGGGCCGGGGCGAGACGGAGGTATGTAGGACAGAGGAAGTGGTGAAAGCGGCGCCGTTGAAAAAGGCGGAGGCACGCAAACGTTCTGTGGTTGCTAAAGCGCCGAAGCAAAAACAGCGGCCGCTTGAGAAAAGCTGAACATCAGGCTGCGACTAAGGGGAAAAGCCACCCGACAGATTCTGACGGAGAGGTATGCCGGCAGAAAAACGGCGCCTGCAAGGGCGCCGCCGTATCGTTTATTGCAGATCGTTCACGCCTCGCCAAACACCCGCCGGAAGATCGTGTCGACGTGTTTGGTATGGTAGCCGAGATCGAACTTCTCCCGGATGTCTTCCTCCGAAAGCGCCGTGCGGACCTCCGCATCCGCCAGCAGCTCCTCCAAAAAATCCTTGCCCTGTTCCCAGACCTTCATGGCATTGCGCTGGACGAGGCGATAGGCATCCTCGCGGGAGGTGCCGGCCTGGGTCAGCGCCAGGAGGACGCGCTGGGAGTGGACGAGGCCGCGGAATTTGTTGAGGTTCTTCTCCATATTCTCGGGATAGACCAGCAGCTTCTCGATGACGCCGGCAAGCCTGGACAGGGCGAAATCGAGGGTGACTGTGGCATCGGGGCCGATCATGCGCTCGACTGAGGAATGCGAGATATCGCGCTCGTGCCAGAGGGCGACGTTTTCCATCGCCGGCAGGGCGTAGGAGCGGACCATGCGGGCAAGGCCGGTCAGGTTTTCGGTCAGAACCGGGTTGCGCTTGTGCGGCATGGCCGAAGAGCCCTTCTGGCCGGGCGAGAAATATTCTTCGGCCTCCAGCACCTCGGTGCGCTGCAGGTGGCGGATTTCGGTCGCCAGCCGCTCGATCGACGAGGCGACGACGCCCAGGGTGGCAAAATACATGGCGTGGCGGTCACGCGGGATGACCTGGGTCGAGACCGGCTCGGCCTTCAGGCCCAGTGCTGCGGCGACATGTTCCTCGACGCGCGGATCGATATTGGCGAAGGTGCCGACGGCGCCCGAGATGGCGCAGGTCGCGACTTCCTCGCGGGCGGCGACGAGGCGCTGGCGGCAGCGCTCGAATTCGGCATAGGCCAGCGCCAGCTTGACGCCGAAGGTCGTCGGCTCGGCATGGATGCCGTGCGAGCGGCCGATGGTGACGGTGTCCTTGTGTTCGAAGGCGCGGGTTTTCAGCGCTGCGAGCAGGCGGTCGAGATCGGCGATGAGGATGTCGGTGGCGCGTACCAGCTGGACGTTGAAGCAGGTGTCGAGCACGTCGGACGAAGTCATGCCCTGATGGACAAAGCGCGCATCCGGGCCGACGATCTCGGCGAGATGGGTGAGGAAGGCGATGACGTCATGCTTGGTGACGGCCTCGATCTCGTCGATGCGGTTGACGTCGAAGGTGGCGGCGCCGCCTTTTTCCCAGATCGTCTTTGCCGCCGATTTCGGGATGACGCCGAGCTCGGCCAGCGCGTCGCAGGCATGCGCCTCGATCTCGAACCAGATGCGGAACTTGGTTTCGGGAGACCAGATGGCGACCATTTCAGGCCGGGAATAACGCGGGATCATGGGCGGCTGCCTTCACTTCAAAGAGGATTCATCGAGGTTAGCGCCCCTGTAGCAAAGACCGGCGGCAATCTCAACGCATGCGTTTGGCAAGATGATAGCTGCTAACGACAAGGCAGACGAGGCCGAGCGGCAGGAAAAGGCGCAGGCCGATCACCAGGAACTGGTAGACGGCGCTGATACTGGTGAAGACGAACTGGAAGGCCCAGACGAAACTGCCGAAGGGGGCGTGCCAGCGCGAATAGAAGAGCCGGTATTCCATGGCGAAGAGAAAGGCAGTCATCAGGATCGTCGCCGCGGTCAACGTCACGAAAAATGCGGCAAAACGCGCTTCCGGCGCTCGGTCATAGGCAAAGAAGCGGGCGACCGGCAGGGCGAAGGGCCAGGAGAGCAGGCCGCCGAGGAAATAAAGTGCGGCGATCTCGGCCAGCCGGCTCGTCTGCAGTCCGTTGCGGAGATAAAGGCCGAGCATGGCGGCGGCGAGCATCTGCATGCCCCAAAGCAACGCGCCGGCAATCAGATCGGGGTAGGGCGGCTTTGCAGCTCTTAGACGATCCATCCTGGCAATCCGTCTCCGGCAATCCGGGTTCAGGGATGAACCGGAACGGCGATCCAGCGTCCGTTTCTTGCCGCATCGAAGGCGAGGACCAGGGCGATGTGAACCGGGTTTGCGCCCTCCGGCTGGTAGACCATGGCGCCGCCGATCCGGTATTCTACCGAACAGATGCGCTCGGCCGGAACCGTCGTTGCCTGGCGCGCGGCCTGGCGGTTCGGAGCGCCTTCCTTCTCGATCATCTGCAGGCTGAAACCGATGACGCGCTTGTCGAGCGCCGTGCAGTCCTTCGATGTCGGCACCGGCATCTCACCCAGCGAGAGCGTATAGGGCGATTTCGGCGGACCATCGGTCGCAAGTGTGGTGTAGCGGATCGTCTTCGTCGGCGAGCCGAGTTCGGTCGGCGGATTGAAGGCCGCGATCAGGCCGGGATTGGTCAGGAGATCGTATTTGTCCATCTGGCTGCGCGCCGCCGTCAGGTTCTGCCGCCGCGCCTTGGAAAGATTGGCATCCTTATCGGTCAGTTCGGTGCGGAAGGGCGTGCCCTCGATATACTGACCGCTGTCGGTATCGACGAAATAGGTGTTGGAGTAGGGGACATTGCCGCTCTCCTCCTTGATGCCGAATTCCTGAAATCCGAAGACCTTGCCGTCGGCCGAGAAGCCGAGCGGCTGGATATTGGCGATGTCGCCGGCAAGTGACAGGCCGGGCAGGCCGGCAAGTGTGGCGGCAAACACGCCGCCGATAATCAGACGTTTTATCATGTTCGTGCCCCCTCGGCTGCCTGACGCAGATCGGCGACGGTCCGGCGATAATCCTCGACCGTATCGCCCTTGAAAATGGCCGAGCCGGCGACGAGGACGTTGCCGCCGGCGCGCGCAATCGCCGGCGCCGTTTCCACCGTGACGCCGCCGTCGACCTGAAGTTCGATCGGCCGGTCGCCGATCAGTGACTTCGCCGCGGCAATCTTGGCCGCCATCGCCGGAATGAACTTCTGTCCGCCGAAACCGGGATTGACCGACATGATCAGGATGAGGTCGACATCGTCGAGCACGTTCTCGATGGCGCTGAGCGGTGTCGCCGGGTTGATCGTCACCCCGACCTTCTTGCCGAGATTGCGGATGGTCTGCAGCGAGCGGTGCAGATGCGGCCCGGCTTCGGCATGGACGGTGATCCGGTCGCAGTCCGCCTTGGCGAAGGCTTCGAGATAATCGTCAACCGGCGAGATCATCAGATGGCAGTCGAAAGTGGCTGATGTATAGGAGCGCAGTGACTTGATGACGTCGGGGCCGAAGGAGATATTCGGCACGAAATGCCCGTCCATCACGTCGAGATGGATCCAGTCGGCGCCGGCGGCCGTCACGTCGCGCACCTCCTCGCCGAGCCTGGCGAAATCCGCCGCGAGGATCGAAGGGGCAATGCGAATGGGCAGCGTCATCAAATCTCACTCCGTATGGGCTGCCATTTGACCGTGGCGGCCGGATTCAAGGCTGGCGCGCCGCCGCTCATTGCGTCGGCCCGGCAGGTGGAAAAAAGCCGTTGCCCCGCCATTCGAGCAGGCGGTAGGGGTTTTGCGAAAGCTCATGCGCGTCGGTGAAGGCAATAGGGCCGACCGGCGTCTGGAATGTCGTGCCGAGAAGCGTCTCCTGCAGCGGCTTGCCTGCCGCAGCGGCGGCTTCCGCGGCCTGGCCGGCAATGCGGGCCGCGGCCAGCGACGGCAGGACATAACCTTCCGGCTCGATGCCTTTGCCGCGCAGCGTCTCGGCCGCAGCTGCGCCCTCCTGAAGCAGGGCATATTCCGGCAGGGCGACGGCGCGCACGCCTGTACCAAGCGGCAGCGGCTGGTCGGCGGCGCGCATGGCATCGCCGCCGAGAATGGAGAGCGGGATGTTCTCTGCCTTGGCGTCGCGGGCGATGACGGCGACATCGTTGCGGTCGCCGCCGATGAAAACCCTGGTAGCACCGGCCCGTTTCAAACGGCGGACAAGGGCAATCTGCTGCTCCTGTCCCGGCCGATAGGTGTCGGTAAAGACCGGCTTCAGGCCGTTCTGCTCCAGCGCATTGCGCACCGCTTCCGTCAGTTCGCGGCCATGGATGGTGCCGTCCTCGATCAGGGCGATCGGATCGGCCGCCCAGTCCTTGAGGATCACCTCGATGACCTTTGCCGCCTCGGTGCCGTCGGCGGGCGCCAGGCGGAAGAGCGGCCAACCGTTTTTCAGCGCATCCTCCATCAGGATGCGGGAGCGCACCGAGACGGTGATGGCGGGGATGCCGGCGTCCTTCAGCTTCGGCAGCGCGCCTTCCAGCGTCTCGCTGCAGAGAAAGCCGACTGCGACCTGCACCTTGGCATTGACAAGCGCATCGGCAACCGCGGCACCGCTATTCTCCTCGCAGGTCTCGTTGACGGCGACGAGGGTGTTTCCGGACTGCTGGATCTCGAAACCGGCGCCGGCGGCAATCTGGCTGCCGAGCAGGGCGAGCGAACCGTTCTGAGGGGCGACAACGCCGATCGTCACGCCGGCCGCATGGCCCGGCACCGCCGCTCCCAGCAGCGTCAGAAAGGCTGCTATGCCACGCAGGTTGATCATGAAAGGCGGAGATCCCTAGCCATCGTCCATGCCCTTTTATCCGCAAGGCCGCAATCGTCAAAGAAAAACAAGCGTAACGCAGCGCTTTTCACCCCTCCTATTGTAGAAAAGGTAACCGATGCTCGCCATATTGGCGCGATAGCAAGACGCTGCAGGCATGTAAAACCGCGGACGGAGAAGCAGGTGTTGAACAGGCAGCATATCGACCCCGGCCTTTATCGCGACGCCATGAGCCGTTATGCCGGCCATGTGCAGCTCGTGACGACGGCTATGGAAGGCTTGCGCCGCGGCGTCACCATCACGGCCGCCTGCTCGGTCTCGGACAATCCGGCCTCGGTGCTGATCTGCCTCAACAACACCAATCCGAAGAACGAGATCTTTTTCCGCAGCGGCATCTTCGTGCTCAACACGCTGGGCGCCCATCATCAGGGCGTTGCCGACGCCTTTTCCGGGCGCACGTCGCTTGCCGATGACGAGCGTTTCGCCAGCGCCCGTTTCGAGACGCTCGTCACCGGCGCGCCGGTGCTCGCCGATGCGCTCGCTGCTTTCGATTGCCGGGTGACCGACATCAAGGAAATGCCGACGCACAATGTCATCTTCGGCGAGGTTGCGGCCGTCCGCTTCAGCGAAAAGCATCCGGCGCTCATCTATATGAACCGGGATTATCACGCGCTTTGATCGGGGCGGCCGGAATTTCGGGAGGAACAGAATGGACAATGCCGGGATCGAGGAAATGTTTCAGGGGCTTGGCCCCGTCACGGTCAAGCGCATGTTCGGCGGCAAGGGCATCTATCATCTCGGGCGCATCATCGCGCTCGAAGTGCGCGACGAGATGCTGCTGAAGGCGGACGAGACGAGCGCCCCGGAATTTGTCGCCGCCGGCGCCACGCAGTGGACCTATGAGGGCAAGAAGGGCAAGCCGGTGAAAATGCCCTACTGGTCGATCCCCGACGAGGCCTATGACGATCCCGATCTGATGGCGAAATGGGTGCGGCTTGCCTATGAGGCATCGCTTCGCGCCGAATGACTATTCGCTTCGTTTGCTCGCCGGCAAGGCTGCTATTGCCGCCTTGGTGAAGGCTGACAGCGGTTCCGGCAAATCTGTCAGGGGAAACCAGCCGAAATCCGACAGCTTGTCCGGTTCGGTCAATTGCGGCTCACCTTCGACATCGCGGGCGAGATAGAGAAGCGAAATCCAGTGCTGGCGGTCAGTATCGATGATCTGCTCGGTCATGCCGATGCGCTCGATGCGGCCGATCTTGAGGCCGGTTTCTTCTTCGGCCTCGCGGCGTGCGGCTTGCTCGGCCGGCTCCATATGATCGACCTTGCCGCCGACGATATTCCAGTAGCCGGCTTCAGGCGGGCGCATGCGCTTGTAGAGAAGGATCCTGGCGTCGCGCAGAATCACCAGGCCGACGCCGAAGCCCCGAAAATCGAGACCGGGCCTGGCCATTGGATGCTCAGACCTTGGCGCTGCCGGCGATCAGCATGAAGGCGGGGATATCGTCGCCGAAGCCGACCGGGGTCGGGCCGTCATCATGGTCGCGATGGCGGCGGCGGTCGCGGCTGTCGTCGTTTGCCGGATAAGGCCGGCTGTTGCGCGCATTGTTTTGCGGCTTCTGCTCTGCTTTGCGCTCGTTCTTCACGATGTCGGCCTTTACTGGTGCTGCCTGAATCACTTGGACGTCAGTATCCTGTATGTCGTTATCAGATTTATGACCCGCGGCGCTGCGATTGCCGCGCCCGCGTGCGCGATCCCGCTCGCCTCGTTCACCCTTTGCGCCACGCTCGCGGCTGTTGCGCCGCGGGCGCTCGCTGTCGGCGCTTTCTTCTGCCGGCGGCAGGGAGTTCACATCGCCGCTCAGCCATTCGACCTTTTCGCCGATCAGCTTTTCGATCGCATCGACGAATTTGGTGTCGCGCTTGGTGACGAGCGTGAAGGCGGCGCCTGAGCGGCCGGCACGGCCGGTGCGGCCGATGCGGTGAACGTAATCTTCCGAATGGATCGGCACGTCGAAATTGAAGACGTGGCTGACATCGGGAATGTCGAGGCCGCGGGCTGCGACGTCGGACGCAACCAGCAGCTGGAGATTGCCGTCACGGAAGCTCTGCAGCGTCATGGTGCGGGAGCGCTGATCCATGTCGCCATGCAGGGCGCCCACCGAGAAGCCGTGGCGCTCCAGCGACCGGAAGAGATCGGCCACATCCTTCTTGCGGTTGCAGAAGACGATGGCGTTCTTGAGTTCGGTCTGGGCCCGGACGAGTTCACGCAGAACCGCGCGCTTCTCGTAATCCTTGCCGTGCGAGGCGACGAAGCGCTGCGTCACGGTCTTTGCCGCCGATGCGGGCTTTGCCACCTCGATGCGCTCGGGATTCTGCAGGAAACGGTCGGCGAGCTTCTGGATCTCAGGCGGCATGGTTGCCGAGAAGAACAGCGTCTGGCGGGTGAACGGGATCATCTTGGCGATGCGCTCGATATCGGGAATGAACCCCATGTCGAGCATGCGGTCGGCCTCGTCGATGACGAGGATCTCGACGCCGCTCATCAACAGCTTGCCGCGCTCGAAATGGTCGAGCAGGCGGCCGGGCGTGCAGATCAGCACATCGGCGCCGCGCTCGAGCTTGCGGTCCTGGTCCTCGAAGGAAACGCCGCCGATCAGCAGGGCAACGTTGAGGCGGTGGTTCTTGCCGTATTTTTCGAAATTCTCGGCGACCTGGGCGGCGAGTTCGCGCGTCGGCTCGAGGATCAGCGTACGGGGCATGCGGGCGCGGGCGCGCCCCTTCTCCAGAAGCGACAGCATCGGCAGAACGAAGGATGCCGTCTTGCCGGTGCCCGTCTGCGCGATGCCGCAAATATCGCGACGCTCGAGCGCAAAGGGAATGGCTCCCGCCTGAATAGGCGTGGGGATCGTGTAGCCCGCGTCGGTAACAGCGGATAGCACTTTTTGGCTCAAGCCAAGGTCAGCGAATGTCGTCAAAGGGAAAACTGTTTCCGTTCCGGTTCGGCCGAGCTCTGAACGAGTCGGCGGGATTGCATGCCGCAATGCAGCGCGACATAACCCTGAATGGCCGGCAAGTCAAGAAATAGAGAGGCCGCACCCCGTGTAGAGTGAAGCGATGGTTACCTGACGGCCATTACTTGATATAGGTGGCGAGTTTAAGGCCGGCATTCATGAAATATACTGGATCGACGGCGTGGCCGTCCTGGCGCACTTCATAGTGCAGGTGCGTCCCCGTCGAGCGGCCGGTACTGCCGGCAAGGCCGATGACGTCGTTGCGGCCGACCGTGTCGCCGACCTTGACCAGCACCTCTGACATATGCCCGTAGCGCGTCGAGATGCCGTTGCCGTGATCGACTTCGACCATGTTGCCGTAGCCGCCGGTCCAGCCGGCCGCAATCACCTTGCCGGGGGCGGTCGGGCGAATCCTTTCGCCCGGCGAAAAGCGGAAGTCGATTCCGGAATGGAGCGCGAGGCGGCCGAGGAAAGGATCACGGCGATTGCCGAAGGGGCTGGTCACTTCCTTGCCGACGGCGGGATTGCGGAAGGGCAGGGATTCGGCAGCGCTGCGCACCGCTTCGAGCCTCGTCAGGGCGCCGTCGAGCGCAACCAGAGAATTGTTGAAGTCGTCGTTGCTTTCAGGCTCGACATAGGGGCCGCCGACGGCATCATCATCGTCTTTTCTAGCAGCGGTCTCTGCCGGCATCGGGATCTTGAAGCGGGTCAGCACGGTCGCAATGGCATTGGCGGCATTGCCGGCATCGCTCGTCAACTGCTCGACGCGGTTGCGCTGGTCTTGTTCGACACCCTTCAGCGACAGCGTCACCTTGGAGAAGATCCGGTCGGCGCGGTCGCCGACGGTTTCAGCGGACGGCACGTAGGCAAGCGTCGAGTTGTCGGGCGTCGCATCGGCGGGTGGGCCGCTCGCCAACTGTTTCTCGATCGCCTCGATGCCGCCGCCGCTCAGCGAAGCGCGCTTGTCTTTGATGTCAGGGGCAAAGGACTGGACGGGTGAAGACGGGGCGCTGTCCTTGTCGGTCAGGCCGGAGCTTTCGGCCCGGTCGAGCAGATTGTCGAGCTTGCCGTGGCGCGAGGTCAGCGCCATTTGCTGTTCCATCAGCTTGTCCACCTTATCATCGACCACCTGCTGGTCGAGAAGCTGGCGGGACGTGATGCGGTCGACCTGAGCGCGAAGGGCGGCGATGCGATCCTCATAGTCGTGCTGCATGCGGGCTTGCCGCGCCATGGTGGCGCCGATCAGATCGTCGCGCAGCACGAGATAGGAGGTGGCCAAGAGGTAGCCGATCGAGAAGACGCCGACGAGGCAGAAGGCAAGGGCTGCCATCCATGGCCGGACCGTCATGTGACGGACCTTGTCGCCGCTGGCCAGGATGAGGATATGTTCCTGCGCCGGCCTGCCGAATACCCGGTGCTGATGTCCGCTGTTCACGCAGGCTCTCCCGATTGATGCTCTACGCCTCTTTCGGAAAATTAGACACGCTTATGGTTAATGAATGCTTTCATTGCACTCGCCGGATCATAAATTTCAGGGACTTCACGCGTGGCTGATCGATGCCAGCGCGCGGTAGAAGGACGGCGTCAGCCCGGCCTCGGCGCGGGCGAGATCATTGAAGGGCGGCTTCAGCGGCCCGCGGAAATTGGCGCGCACCAGCTCCTGGAAGGCCTTTGCCGGGTCACGCTTCTCTCGCGCGCAAAGAAAGCGGAACCATTTGGCGCCGACGGCGACATGGCCTTTCTCGTCGTTGTAGATGACGTCGAGAACAGCGGCACTTTCGAGATCGCCGGTCTGGCGCATCTTTGCCTGCAGTGACGGCGTGACGTCGAGGCCGCGGGCTTCGAGAATCAGCGGCACGACGGCGAGCCTTGCCGTCAGATCGTTGCGCGTCGAATGGGCTGCCTGCCAGAGCCCGTCATGGGCGGGAAGATCGCCGTAATCGGCGCCGAGATCCTTGAGGCGGGCGCGCACCATGCGGAAATGCTTTGCCTCTTCGAAGGCGACCTGCATCCAACCGTCGAAAAAGGAGTTCGGCACCTGCTCTGTCGCGAAACGGGCAACGATATCGAGCGCCAGATCGACGGCATTGAGCTCGATATGGGCGATGGCATGGAGCAGGGCGATCCGGCCTTTCAGCGTATGCAGCGAGCGCTTTTCGACCTGGGTCGGCGGCGTCAGCACCGGCCTGTCAGGATGGCCGGGCCTCTCGGGCAGGGCGGGATCGAGCGGCGAGCGCAGCGACACCCGGCGTTCAAACCAGCGGGTGGCGCTTTCCTGCGCAAGCGCCGTCTTGTGGTCGAGATCGGCGGAAGAGATCGCCTCGATGGCGCCGCCGCGCAGCGATGTTATCGCGAGATGCCCGGTCACGCCGCCAGATTCCGCACGGCCTCGAGCACGGTTTCGGCATGGCCCTGCACCTTCACCTTCTGCCAGATGGTGGCGATCGTGCCGTCCTGGCGGATCAGGAAAGTGGTGCGCTCGACGCCCATGAAGTTGCGGCCGTACATGCTCTTTTCCTTCCAGACGCCATAGGCCTGCAGCGTGGTCTTTTCCTCGTCCGACGCAAGCGCCACCGAAAGGCGGTGCTTCCTGATGAACTTGTCATGGCAGGCAGCCGAATCGGGTGACATGCCGATGACAGCAGCACCGGCCGCCTCGAACTCGCTTGCCAACGCGGTAAAAGCCAATGATTCAGCGGTGCAGCCGGTCGTGTCGTCCTTGGGGTAGAAGAACAGGACGAGCGGCCTGCCGTGGAATTCGGCCAGCGAGACACGGCCGCCGCCGTCGCGGGGAAGGTTGAAATCAGGAGCCGTGGCGCCGATGCCGGGAACCGCCATAGGGAAAACCTTTCTTTTGCCGGGTTTGTGGATGACACTTTCTCTCCCCGAATTATATAGTGGATGGAAACCCGTCCAGCATGGCCGGGTTCAATTCTCACTTAAAGGGAGAGCCCGAAGGCGCATGTCAGCCATCCGCGGCGAAAAGGTCACGTTTCGCAAGAAGGATATCGTTGCGCTGGACCGCTTGCCGTCCGCCCAGGCCGAGGATCCGATCATCGTCCATTGCCCGCCGCCGCGTTCGCCAATGCGACGCACGGCGAAGCTGACGCTCGGATTTCTGGGGCTGATTCTGCTTATTCTCGCGGCGATCGTCTTCACCGTCGAGAGCGGCATGTTCGACAAGCCGCTGTCGCAGCAGGCGCAGGCGGCGCTGAATAGCGTGGCCGGACCGCGCTACCGTGCCGAGGTCGGCTCCACCGTCATCCGCTTCACCTCGGACTTTCGGCTGGCGCTTGAAGCGCGCAACGTTAACATGATCGACCAGGAGAGTGGCCAGCACCTGTCGACGACGGGTTCGGTGCGCCTGGGGCTCGATCCGCTGCAGCTTTTCCGCGGCCGCATCGCCGTCGCGGACATCGAGGCGGAGGATATCGCGCTCGATACCGCGCTTCTGCCGTCCGGCAATCCCGTCAAGCTCGACGACCTGCGCATCGACGCTATGCCGGCGGCGATGGAGAAGATCTTCTCGCAGTTCGACATATTCGACAGTATCGTGACCCGCGGCTCGACCAATTCGGTGCGCATCTCCGGCATCGACATCAAGCTTGCCGATACCGCCAACGGTCCGCTGTCGCTCGTCATCGACAATCTCGTCTTTGCCCATGCCGGCCCGTCCTCGTTGCAATTGACCGGCGAAGTCGCGCTCAACGGTGAGGTGGCGGAGCTCGACGTGCTGGCCGAGAAGGAAGACGGCCACGTGTCGAAGGTCGTGGCGACGCTGAGGCATGCCGACCTCACGCCCTTCGGGCTGAAACGCAACGATCAGGGCGCCATACGCCAGGGGCTCAACGCCTTTGCCGACCTCACGGTGTCGGCCACCCGGGGGCGCGATGGCGTGCAGCCGGCGCTGGCGGCGACGGTCGACATCGGTGCCGGCCTGATCTATGCGGATGGCGATCCGCAGGAACTGTCGGGCGGGCAAATCAACCTCGTCTACGATTTCGACAAGCAGACGCTCGAAATCGCCCGGTCGAACGCCCGGTTCGGCGCGACCACGGTCCCGATCAACGGTGCGCTCATCGATCTCGACAAGCTCGATCCGCAGGCCGGCAAAGGCTTCGGCATCGACCTCCTCGTCAGCGGCGGCACGGCAGCCCCAGGCGGCTCCGGCGAGCAGCCGCTCTCCTTCGACATCCAGGCGACCGGTCGCTACATGGTCGCTGGGCGGGAATTCCAGTTTCCCAACATGACTGTCTCCAGCCCACTCGGCGCGCTTTACGGATCACTTGATGTCAAGCTCGGGGACAAATCGCCGGAGATCAGCTTTGCCGGCCAGTCAGCACAACTGCAGACGACGGCGATCAAGCAGCTCTGGCCCTTCTGGATGGCGCCCAAGGTGCGCACCTGGGTACACGGCAACCTCTTCGGCGGCACCGTCACCAACGCCGCCATATCAGTCTTCATTCCCTTCGGCAGGCTGGACGAGGCGGCCGGCGGCAGGGGGTTGAAGCTCGACGCCAACCAGATCCGCATCGGCTTCGACATCGCGGGCGCGCGGATGAACGTCGCCGGCGACATTCCGCCGATCCGCGACACGTCAGCCCATTTCGACCTGACCGGCCCCGTCGCGACGATCGCGATCAAGAGCGGCACGTCCTATTTCCCCTCCGGCCGTTCCGTCGGTCTCGGGCAGGGGACGTTCATCATGCCTGCCACCTACGACAAGCCGCTGATGGCGGATATCGATCTCGCGGTCTCCGGGGCAGCGGACGCCGTTGGCGAGCTTCTGACCTACCGGCCGGTGCGGGTGCTGCAGCGCGCCGGCTTTACGCCCGACGATCTCAAGGGGCGGATCGAGGCGCATGTGAAGGCGCATTTCGGCCTGCTCTCCTCGCAGAACCCACCGCCGGCCGAATGGACGGCGGCAATGAAGCTCACCGATATTGATCTTGCCAAGCCGTTTTCCGGCCGCACGATCAGCAATCTCGACGGCACGCTGAACGGCAATCCGAAACAGATCACCCTTGACGCCAAGGCCCAGATCGACGGCGTCCCGGCCGATATCGATCTTACTGAGCCGGTCGAGGCATCCGACAGCGCGAAGCGGCAGCGGGTGATCACCGCGACGCTGTCCGAAGACCAGCGCAACAAGCTGATACCCGGCCTTTCCGGCATCATCGGCGGCAGCGTGAAGATGGTGCTGACGCGGATCGACGACGACCGGCAGGACGTCCAGCTCGACCTCACCAAGTCGCAACTCGACCTGCCGTGGATCGGCTGGTCGAAGGGCAGCGGCATTGCGGCCACGGCCGAATTCGAAACCTCCGGCCCGGCCGACAATACCGAGATCAAGAACTTCCGGCTGAAGGGCGACGGCTTCGGTGCCAACGGATCGCTGAACATTGGCAAAGGCGGGCTGATCTCGGCTGATTTCGACAGCGTCAAGCTCTCCTCGCTCGACGATTTCGCCCTGTCGGTGAAACGCAGCAAGGGCAATTTCGACGTCTCGGTCTCCGGCGACAGCGCCGATGCACGGCCTGTCATCGCGCGGTTGAAATCGGGCTCTGACGGCGATGGTGGTGGCGATGCCGGCGACACCGGCGTATCGGTGCGCGCCAGGCTGAAAAACGTCATCGGCTTCAACGACGAGAAGATCGGCAATTTCCAGGCGCAGATATCACTGCGCGGCGACAAGCTGCAGACGCTCAATTTCTCCGCCGTTACCGACAGCGGCGAGGCCGTGGTCAGCCAGATGAAGGACGGCGGCGTCATCAACATCACCAGCGGCGATGCCGGCGCGGTGTCGCGTTTCGCCGACCTCTACCAGCACATGCAGGGCGGCCTGCTCAATCTGGCGATCCGGCTGGGGGCAGAGGGCGGCTGGGATGGTTCGCTCGACGTCCGCCGCTTCGCGATCGTCAACGAACAACGCCTGCGCTCGATCGTTTCGACGCCTGTGGGAAGCGAGCAGCGCAGCCTCAACGAAGCCGTCAAGCGCGATATCGATACCTCGTCGCAGCGCTTCCAGCGTGGCTTTGCCCGTGTCGTCTCGCGCAATGGTATGGTCGGCATCGAGAACGGCGTGCTGCGCGGCGACCAGATCGGCGCAACCTTCCAAGGCATCGTGCGTGACCGCAAGGGCAATATGGACATGACCGGCACCTTCATGCCGGCCTACGGCCTCAACCGGCTCTTTGCTGAACTGCCGCTGATCGGCGTCATCCTCGGCAACGGCAGCGACCGCGGCCTGATCGGCATCACCTTCAAGCTGACGGGCAAGTTCGACCAGCCGAACCTGCAGATCAACCCGTTGTCGATCATCGCGCCCGGTGTTTTCCGGCAGATCTTCGAATTCCAGTGAAGCAGCCAAGGCAGGAGAGTTTTCACCTGAGGAGATGGTCGAGGCCTCCACCTGCCGGCAATTTCGGTATCGCTGAAGGGCGTATTTTAGTGCATTCTGATGTATGCTGCGGTCTCAGCCCGGAAACAACGGCCGTCGGAGAATGCCATGCAGTGCTCCCGGACAGTCTCTTTCTCATCGGTCGTGATGATCGTCGTCTCGATCGGCCATCAGGCTTCGTATTCTGCGGAGAAGGGCGCGCGGCCAAAGCCGCCCGAGAGCATCCGCTCCGGCCATATCCTTGCGGTTCCCCTCGACGCGACGGTGACGCCGCCGATCTTCTCGATCAGTTGGTGGTCGCGGGTGAAACCGGCTTCAAACGTCAATCCGCCGGGCTATCTTGTTCGAGAGACCAAACGGAATGACGCTGAAAACCAGCAAAGAGCTGAATGATCATCTCGCCGCCGTGGCTAAACAAAGAAAAAGCCGGCGTGGACGCCGGCTTTGGTATCTGTTCGGAATTGAGGCCGTTTACGCCGCGCGGCGGATCAGGATGTGCTTCTTCTTGCCGAGCGAGAGCTTGATGATGCCGTCGGCGGTGATTTCGCCGCTGCCGATCATCTTGCGTTCGTCGCTGACCGCCTCGTCGTTGATGCGGACAGCGCCGCCCTGGACGTGACGGCGAGCTTCGCCATTCGACGCGGCAAGGCCGGCACGGACGATCAGCGACAGCAGGCCGATGCCCGCGTCGAGTTCGGAGGCGGGCACGTCGACCGAAGGCAGGTTTTCCGAGAGGCCACCTTCCTCGAAGGTCTTGCGCGCCGTTTCGGCGGCCTGTTCAGCGGCCGGGCGGCCATGGAGGATCGCGGTGACTTCGGTCGCCAGGATCTTCTTGACCTCGTTCAGTTCCGACCCGCCGATCGCCGAAAGCCGGGCGACTTCATCCATCGGCAGAGTGGTGAAGAGCTTAAGGAAGCGCGGCACATCGGCGTCTTCGGTATTGCGCCAATATTGCCAGAAGTCATAGACAGGCAGCAGATCGGCATTCAGCCAGACCGCGCCGGATGCCGATTTACCCATCTTGGCGCCCGAAGACGTCGTCAACAGCGGCGAGGTCAGCGCATAGAGCTGCTGCGTCCCCATGCGGTGACCGAGATCGATGCCGTTGACGATATTGCCCCACTGGTCCGAACCACCCATCTGCAGGCGGCAGTCGTAGCGCTTGGCAAGCTCGACGAAGTCGTAGGCCTGGAGGATCATGTAGTTGAATTCCAGGAAGGACAATGACTGCTCGCGGTCGAGGCGCGTCTTCACACTGTCGAAGGACAGCATGCGGTTGACCGAGAAATGGCGGCCGACATCGCGCAGGAACTCCAGGTAATTCAACGTACGCAGCCATTCGGCATTGTTGATCATCAGTGCGGCGTTGCCAGGCTTGCCGTAATCGAGATAGTTCGAAAAGCAGCGCTTGATCGACGCGATATTTTCTTCGATCGTCTCGATCGTCATCAGCTTGCGGGCCTCCTCCTTGAAGGAAGGATCGCCGACCATGCCGGTGCCGCCGCCCATCAGCGAGATCGGGCGATGGCCCGTCGCCTGCAGCCAGTGCAGCATCATGATCTGCGTGAGATGGCCGACATGGAGGCTGGATGCCGTCGGGTCATAGCCGATATAGGCCGTCACGGTTTCCTTGGCGAACAGGTCGTCGAGGCCGCTTTCATCAGAGATCTGATGAATGAAGCCGCGCTCTTTCAGCGTGCGGAGGAAATCGGACTTGAACTCGGACATGGGTTTCGTCTCTTGATATCTGCGTTCGACCCGTGGGGCTCGCGCAAGTTCGTTGTTGTTGATCTGTCGCGGCGCGTTTAGCACTGTTTTTATAAAAGTGCATCCGGGAATCGCATGGGAGGCAAGCCTCATGGATGTCATCAGGACTGCGATCGGCCTGATGAGCGGAACGTCGATGGACGGAATCGACGTCGCGCTGATCAGGACCGACGGCCGCGGCTTCATCGAGCGCGGGCCGTTCATGGGCGTGCCCTATGACGCCGATTTTCGCCGGCGGCTGAAACGAGCGCTGGAACTGGCGCGGCCGCTTCGCGACAGGCGTGAACGGCCGGAGGAGCTTCGCCGGATCGAACTTGAGCTGACCTTGCGGCATGCAACTGCCGTTACGGCATTTCTGGAGCGTTTCGAGCTTTCTGCCGATGCCGTCGATGTTCTCGGTTTTCATGGCCAGACCGTGCTTCATCGCCCGGATGAAGGATTGACGATCCAGATCGGCGACGGGGGGGAATTGGCGCGCCGGACCGGCATATCGGTGGTCTATGACATGCGCGCCAACGACATGGTTCATGGCGGGCAGGGTGCGCCGCTGGTGCCGGCCTATCACGCGGCACTCGCAGGAAAATTCCAGCAGGCGGGACAGGCGGTGTGTTTCGTCAATATCGGTGGTATCTCCAATCTGACATTCATTGGTACGGATGGCCGGATCGCGGCCTTCGACAGCGGTCCGGGCAATACGCTGATCGACCAGTGGGTGGAGATGCAGACCGGCAAAACTTATGATCCCGGCGGCGAGATCGGCGGGCGCGGCAAGGTCGTGGCCGCTCTCGCGGAACGGTATCTGCAAAGCCCGTTCTTCCGCGGCAATGTTCGCCGTTCGCTCGATCGCGGCGATTTCGCGCCGCTGCGGCCCGAGGAGGCGAGCCTCGAGGACGGCGCCCGCACGCTGGCGCATATCGCCGCCGCCTCGATGATCAAATCTGCCGGCTTCCTGCCCGAGAACCCATCGATCTATATCGTCTGCGGCGGCGGGCGGCTGAACGCCACCGTGATGGCGGAGTTTTCGGCTATGGCCGAAAGGCTGGGCTCGAAGGTATTGACGGCCGAACAGGCCGGCTTTGACGGCGATGCGATGGAGGCCGAGGCCTGGGCCTATCTCGCCGTGCGCTCGCTGGACGGGCTGCCGCTGACATTTCCCGGCACGACGGGGGTGGGCGCCGCCGTCAGCGGTGGGGTGCTGGCAACGCCATGAGACAGCAGCAGGTCATACTGAAGACGCCACGGCTCAGCTTTGTCATGTGGGACGAAGGCGATGCGGCCCTGGTGCAGCAGCTGCATTCGACCATGGCGACGACCCGATATCTTCCCGGCCAGGCGCCATGGAGCCTGGAGAAGGCCGAAGAGCGGGGCTGGTTCGTGGAACAGGCACGCGACGGCACGACTAAATACAAGATCGTCGCCGAGGACGGCGGTTTCCTCGGTCGCGCCGGCATTTCAAAGTTCAGGGGCGAGCAGTTCGAACTTGGTTATTCCCTGCGCGAGGAAGCGTGGGGCAAGGGCATGGCAACCGAGGCGGCAATCGCGCTTTCCGACTGGTTCTTCGACAGGCAGTTGGCATCCGGCTTCATCGCCTTCACGCATCCCGAAAACATCGCCTCGCAGCGCGTCCTCCAAAAGATCGGCATGCGCGAACGCGCGCCGATCCTGATCGATGGAGTGCTTGACACGGCTTTTGAACTCACCGCCGATATGCGGCTGGCGAAGCCCTAACTTTTGACGGCGACTGGCCGGACATTGGATCCGTGCCCAGCGTGATTGCCATCCTCGACTCCCCTGACCTGGGCGATGAACGAGAATTTCTTGCGCAGGCCGAGGATGGGTTTCTCGATGAAATGCCAGGACAGCACCGCAACGGCGAGAGCCGAGGGCAGGCCGACCAGATAGAGCGCCAGCGCACCATATTTCGGGTAGAGAAAGATTGAGGGGAACGCGCTGATCCAGATCTGCAAGAACGGATCATGATAGAGATAGACGCCGTAGGAATAGTCGCCTTTCCTGAAAAAGGCCGGAATGGGCACCTCCGACAGGCCGATGTAGACCGTGATGTAGACGAGCGAGGTGATGACGATCGGCCTGTTGATCACCGACTCGATCGATCGGCTGTCGAGGGTGAGGATGGCGACGATGCAAACCAGGCAGGCGGCGGCGAAAAGCCAGCGGGAATGCGGAACGACCGATTTGAACTGAAAGACGACGATGCCCATCATGAAGGCCGTTATCAGCTGGGAGCCGCGGCTCATGAACAGGAAGCGCGCGATCGGCTTGATTGAACCGGGCAACAGATAGGGCATCTTCTGTACGATGAGACCGATGACGATGTAGGCGATCGTCACGCCGAGCAGCTTGTAACGCGTCTTCACGATGGCGGTGATCATCAGGAATGACATGATGATGTAGCAGAAGATCTCCCAGGGAACCGTCCAGAGAGCGCCGTTGACACGCTGGCTCGGATTATCCTGGAAGACGCCCGGCAGCTCGTAATGGATCCAGCCGACGATATTCAGGAAGTATTTGAAAAACCGCGGATCGGTAAAATATTCGGCGTGATAGACGATCGTTACGATCGGTCCGATGATCAGCGAACAAACGACGATATCGACGGCAAGTGCCGGAACGATGCGCAAGCCGCGATTGATCAGAAAATTCCCCAGGCTCAGGCGCTGGGCGCTGCCGGCAATCAGAAATCCGCTCAAAGCGAAAAACATCGGAACAAGAGCGTATTCGGTGAACCAGAATACCGACCCTCTGATGAAGGCATCATTCCGCGTCAGCAAAAACGAATGCGTTAATACGATAGAAAAGGCGAGTCCAATTCGAAGAAAGTCGAACCCCGGACCGATACCCCTATACTTATCCAGGACTTCCCCGAACGACTTGGTCATTGCGGACCTCGCTTTAGTTAGGATCGCGAGGACCCTACCGCACTGCAATATATATTGCAACACGATAGGTGATCTGTTCTGGCACAGCCGGCGGGGTTGTGTACGGCCCGTCTCCACAGGGAGAAGACGGGCTCGTGTTATGGCGTCAGCGGATCCGCTTGGCGGCCGGTTCCGGCACCAATTCACCGTTGAGGCGACGGTCGAGGTAATCCTCGCATTCGCCCATCAGCGTTTTCACCTGGCCGTTGAAGAAGTGGTTGGCGTTGGCAACGGTGCGGTGGGTGATGAGAATGCCCTTCTGGGTCTTCAGTTTCTCCACCAGGCCGTTGACATCCTTTTCCGGTGCCACCTTGTCTGCCTCGCCGTTGATGATCAGGCCGGAAGAAGGGCAGGGCGCCAGGAAGGAGAAGTCGTAGGTGTTCGGCTGTGGGGCAATCGACATGAAGCCCTCGATCTCCGGCCGGCGCATCAGGAGTTGCATGCCGATCCAGGACCCGAAGGAATAACCGGCGACCCAGCAGGTCTTCGAATCGGGATGCAGGCTCTGCACCCAGTCGAGCGCGGAGGCTGCATCCGAGAGTTCGCCGGCGCCATGGTCGAATTCGCCCTGGCTGCGGCCGATGCCCCGGAAATTGAAGCGCAGCGTCGTGAACCCGCGCTTCTGGAACATGTAGAAGAGCTGGTAGACGATCTGATTGTTCATCGTGCCGCCGAACTGCGGATGCGGATGCAGGATCAGGGCGATGGGCGCGCTTTTTTCCTTGGAGGGCTGGTAGCGGCCTTCAAGACGGCCGGCTGGGCCGTTGAAAATAACTTCGGGCATTGGTACTCCGGGTTTATTTCGCGTTCGCGCTGCGTTGGACGACAACATGACTTGACTAGTGTTGTCAGCTTTTCTAAAACGCAGTTTAGAACAATTCGAAACTTGCATGGCGATCCACGCATCGTGGAATGTGTCATAAGGCAAGCCCGGCGGAAATTTCAAGAAAAATGAGCCGCGGGTGCTGAAGCAAGCTCGTCAAGCGCAGGACTGAAGATCATGGCGCCGCCACGCCTTTATCTCGACTGGAATGCCACAGCGCCGCTGCACCCCGCAGCGCGCGAGGCGATCATGCGCGCCATCGACATTTTCGGCAATCCAAATTCGGTTCACGGCGAAGGCCGCGCCGCCCGCGCCGCGATCGAAGGCGCACGGCGCAAAGTGGCGGCTCTGGTCGGCACCGACGCCGGCAATGTGGTCTTTACCAGCGGCGCGACCGAGGCCGCCAATCTGGTGCTGACGCCGGATTTCCGCATGGGCCGGACGCCGCTTCAACTCGGCCGTCTGTATTTTTCGGCGATCGAACATCCGGCGGTGCGCGAGGGCGGCCGCTTCGCCAGAGAGAAGATGACGGAAATCCCGGTGACGGAAGCCGGCATCGTCGATCTCGACGCGCTCGGCGCATTGCTCGACGCTCATGATAAGGCCGCCGGCCTGCCGATGGTCGCCATCATGCTGGTCAATAACGAGACGGGCATCGTCCAGCCTGTCGAGGCAGCGGCAAAGATCGTGCACGCCCATGGCGGGCTCTTCGTCGTCGATGCCGTGCAGGCGGCCGGGCGCATCGCGCTCGACATCAACCGGATCGGCGCCGATTTTATGATCGTCTCCTCGCACAAGATCGGCGGGCCGAAGGGTGCGGGCGCGCTCATTGCGCGCGGCGAGGCGCTGATGCCGCGGCCGCTGATCCAGGGCGGCGGGCAGGAGCGAGGTCACCGCTCGGGGACACAGAATTCACTGGCGCTGATCGGCTTCGGCGCGGCGGCTGAGGCTGCGGTAGAGGAACTCGAGACGCGCAACGCGGCGATCGGTGCCATGCGCGAGCGGCTGGAAGCCGGCATGCGCCAGGTGGCCTGCGATGTGATGATCCATGGCGAGGGCGGCGAGCGCGTCGCCAATACCATTTTCTTCACCCTGCCGGGGTTGAAGGCTGAGACCGGGCAGATCGCTTTCGATCTCGAAGGCGTGGCACTTTCTGCGGGTTCGGCCTGCTCGTCCGGTCGGCTCGGCGAAAGCCATGTGCTGACGGCGATGGGCCGCGACGCCAAGCTCGGGGCGCTGCGCATCTCACTCGGCTTTTCGACGACCGAAGAGGATGTCGACAGGGCGATTGCGGCTTTCGCGAAGATTGCCTGCCGGCGCAAGCTGGCGGGCGAGGCGGCCTGACCGCCTCACAAACTTGCGGAAACGCAAATTTCCGCTTGCCAATCGGGCTGAAAAGTCCCTTTTGGCCTCTTACATCAGGCTAAGTACTTGCCCGACGAGAAGGGCAAGTGAATTGCCCAGACGCTACAAGCTGCCGGACCTTGTATCCGGCGAGATTGGAGAATGAAATGGCTGCGGTGCAGGAAACAATCGACCAGGTCCGCCTGATCGATGTGGACCAGTACAAATACGGTTTCGAGACCGTCATCGAAATGGACAAGGCGCCCAAGGGCCTGTCCGAGGATATCATCCGCTTCATTTCTGCCAAGAAGCAGGAGCCGGAATGGATGCTGGAATGGCGTCTCGAGGCCTATCGGCGCTGGCTGACGCTGGAAGAGCCGACCTGGGCGCGCGTCAATTATCCGAAGATCGATTTCAACGACATCTATTTTTACGCCGCGCCGAAGAGCACGCCCGGTCCGAAGTCGCTCGACGAGGTCGATCCGGAACTGCTGAAGGTCTATGAAAAGCTCGGCATTCCGTTGAAGGAGCAGGAAATCCTGGCTGGCGTCGAGAAGCCGAGGATCGCCGTCGACGCCGTCTTCGACAGCGTTTCGGTGGTCACCACCTTCAAGGCAGAGCTGAAGAAGGCCGGCGTGATCTTCATGTCGATCTCGGAAGCGATCCGCGAGCATCCGGAACTGGTGCAGAAGTATCTCGGCTCCGTCGTTCCGACGAGCGACAACTATTATGCGACGCTGAATTCGGCCGTCTTCACCGATGGTTCCTTCGTGTTCGTTCCGAAGGGCGTTCGTTGCCCGATGGAGCTTTCCACCTATTTCCGCATCAACGAGAAGGGCACCGGCCAGTTCGAGCGCACGCTGATCATCGCGGAAGAGGGCGCCTACGTCTCCTATCTCGAAGGCTGCACGGCCCCGCAGCGCGACGAAAACCAGCTTCATGCCGCCGTGGTCGAACTCGTTGCGCTCGATGACGCCGAGATCAAATATTCGACGGTGCAGAACTGGTATCCGGGCGACAAGAACGGCAAGGGCGGCATCTACAACTTTGTCACCAAGCGCGGCGATTGCCGCGGCGACCGCTCGAAGATCTCCTGGACGCAGGTCGAAACCGGCTCGGCGATCACCTGGAAATATCCGTCCTGCATCCTGCGCGGCGACGATAGCCGCGGCGAGTTCTATTCGATCGCCGTCTCCAACGGCCACCAGCAGATCGACAGCGGCACCAAGATGATCCATCTCGGCAAGAACACGTCGAGCCGCATCGTCTCCAAGGGCATCGCGGCCGGTGTTTCCAACAACACCTATCGCGGCCAGGTCTCGGCCCACCGCAAGGCTTCGAACGCACGCAACTTCACCCAGTGCGATTCGCTCTTGATCGGCGACAAGTGCGGCGCTCATACCGTGCCCTACATCGAGGCGAAGAACTCGACGGCGCAGTTCGAGCATGAAGCGACGACCTCGAAGATTTCCGAGGACCAGCTGTTTTACTGCCTGCAGCGCGGTATCCCCACCGAAGCGGCGATCGCGCTGATCGTCAACGGCTTCGTCAAGGAAGTCCTGCAGGAACTGCCGATGGAGTTTGCGGTCGAGGCGCAGAAGCTGATTAGCATCTCGCTGGAAGGCTCGGTCGGCTAACATGAACGAGACGGACAAGAAGCGCATTCTTGGACGTCTGGAGAATATGCGCGGAGAGATATTGGCGAAAATTCGCCCCCGCGAGCAGAGATATGAAACCGAGAAGCCGCCGGAGCAGCCCTATGTGTTTCTCCAGCAGCGCATGGAAAAGCCGGGAAAGATCGTTCAGGGGATCCCGGAATTTCTCGAATGGCTTTGGCTCGTAACGGTCGCGGTTTTCCGTGTCATCCGTTTCTTTTGGCGATAGCACCGAGCCCAACATGTTGATGTCCTTAGAAATTATGCGAGGCTCTGATGAGCTGCGCAGAGAAAACGCAGGAAACAAAGATGCTTGAAATCAGAAACCTTCATGCCCGCATCGCCGAGGACGGCACCGAGATCATCCGTGGTCTGAACCTGACGGTGAAGGCCGGCGAAGTTGCCGCGATCATGGGGCCGAACGGCTCCGGCAAATCGACGCTCTCCTATGTGCTGTCCGGCCGCAGCGACTACGAGGTCACCGAGGGCGACATTCTCTATAACGGCGAGAGCATTCTCGAGCTCGATCCGGCCGAGCGCGCCGCCAAGGGCATTTTCCTGGCCTTCCAGTATCCTGTCGAAATTCCGGGTGTCGCCACCATGCAGTTCCTCAAGGTGGCGATGAACGAGCAGCGCAAGGCGCGCGGCGAAGACGAGCTGACGACGCCTGACTTCATGCGCCGCGTCAAGGATGCCGCGGGCAAGCTGCAGATCAATACCGAGATGCTGAAGCGGCCGCTGAATGTCGGCTTTTCCGGCGGCGAGAAGAAGCGCGCCGAGATCCTGCAGATGGCGCTGCTGGAGCCGAAACTCTGCGTGCTCGACGAAACCGATTCCGGTCTCGACATCGACGCGCTGAAGATCGTTGCCGACGGCGTCAACGCGCTGCGCTCGCCGGATCGCGCGGTCGTGGTCATCACCCATTACCAGCGCCTGCTCGACTATATCGTGCCGGATACGGTTCACGTGCTCTACAAGGGCCAGGTGATCAAGTCGGGCGACAAGACGCTGGCGCATGAGCTTGAGGCCAACGGCTATGCCGACATCATCGGCGCGGCGGCCTGAGTTCGGGTGGAAAGGACGACGTCCATGAACATGCAGACGACGAGCCGCCTGACTGCGGCCGAGACGGCGCTGATCGAGGCCTTCAACCATCAGATCGGCGATTTGCCGGGCAACGGTGCGGTGACGGCTCTGCGCGACCAGCTTCTCGACGACCTGAAGAAGGCCGGCCTGCCGACGCGCCGCATCGAAGCCTGGCACTATACCGACCTCAAGAATCTTCTGCGCACTGTCCCGCCGCAGGCGGGTGATGCCGGCTCGGAGGCTTTGGAGCCGCTCGTTGCTGATTCCGCAGTGCTGACGGTGATCCAGGGCCATTCCAACCAGAAGGCGACGGTCGACGGTCTTGGCGTTTCGGCCTATTCCGAACGTCTGCTCGACGGCTCCGCCGCGGACAGGCTCGATGCGCTCGGCAGCGACGACGCGGTCGGCCGCATCAACGGCAGCTTCGTGCGCGACGGCTATGTCGTCGACGTGCCTGCCGATACCGAGCTTGAAAATCCCGTTGAAATCCAGTTCGTCCATGCCGGCGGGCAGGCACATACGCGCCTTCCCGTGTCCTTCGGCGCCGGCGTCAAGGCGACCTTCATCGAGCGTCACCTTGCGGTATCAGGCGATGCCGCGCTCGTGTCTCACGTCAGCGACATTGCTGTCGGCGAAGGCGCCGAGCTGACCTGGATCATCCTGCAGCAGCAGGGGGGCGACGATACGCATCTCGGCCAGATCCGCGTCGATCTCGGCGCCGATGCGAAGCTCCGGCTGTTCGTCATCAACGCCGGCGGCAGGCTGGTGCGCCAGGAGTTGCATATCAAGGTGACGGGCGAGGGCGCTGATCTGACCCTGCGCGGTATCAACCTGCTTGGGGCAGAAAGCCATACCGACGTAACGATGGTGCTCGGCCACGACGTGCCGCATACCGGCTCGACAGAAGTGATCCGCAACGTCGTCTTCGACCGGGCCAAGGGCGTCTTCCAGGGGATGATCCGGGTGGCGCCCGATGCGCAGAAGACCGATGCCAAGATGGCCTGCAACACCTTGCTGATGTCCGACGATGCCGAATTCTCGGTCAAGCCCGAGCTCGAAATCTTCGCCGACGATGTGCAGTGCGGCCATGGGGCGACGGTGACCGATATCGACGCCAATCATCTTTACTATCTGATGGCGCGCGGTATTCCGGAGAAGATCGCGCGGGCCATGCTGGTCAACGCGTTCGTCGCCGAGATCGTCGAGGAACTGGAAGACGAGGCCCTGGTCGAAGCGCTGGAAGGCGTGATTTCGGCCTGGCTCGAAAAGCACGCCTGATCGGATACATCAATGGACAAGATCGTGCCGGCCACTGAGTACGACGTCGAAGCCATCCGCCGGGATTTTCCGATCCTGGCGGAGAAGGTGCACGGCAAGCCGCTGGTCTATCTCGACAACGGCGCTTCGGCCCAAAAGCCGCAGGTGGTGATCGACGCCATCTCGCATGCCTACGCCCACGAATATGCCAATGTGCATCGCGGCCTGCACTATCTCTCCAATGCGGCGACGGATGCCTATGAGGCAGCGCGCGAGAAAGTCCGCCGTTTCCTCAATGCGCCCTCGGTTGATGATATCGTCTTCACCAAGAATTCGACGGAAGCGATCAATACCGTCGCCTATGGCTGGGGCATGCCCAAAATCGGCGAGGGCGACGAGATCGTCCTGACGATCATGGAGCACCATTCCAACATCGTGCCCTGGCACTTCATCCGCGAGCGGCAGGGCGCCAAACTCGTCTGGGTGCCTGTCGACGACGAGGGCGCCTTCCATATCGAGGATTTCGAGAAGAGCCTGACGGAGCGCACCAAGCTCGTCGCCATCACCCATATGTCGAATGCGCTCGGCACGATCGTTCCCGTCAAGGAAGTCTGCCGGATCGCGCATGAGCGCGGTATCCCGGTGCTGATCGACGGCAGCCAGGGTGCGGTGCATCTGCCCGTCGACGTGCAGGATATCGGTTGCGACTGGTATGTCATGACCGGCCACAAGCTCTACGGCCCATCCGGCATCGGCGTACTCTACGGCAAGAAGGAGCGGCTGCAGGAGATGCGTCCGTTCCAGGGCGGCGGCGAGATGATCTTCGAAGTCGCCGAGGACACCGTCACCTATAACGACCCGCCACATCGCTTCGAGGCCGGCACGCCGCCGATCGTACAGGCGATCGGGCTGGGCTATGCGCTCGACTACATGGAGAAGATTGGTCGCGAGGCGATCTCCAGGCATGAGGCCGATCTTGCGGCTTATGCTGTCGAGCGCCTGAAGTCGGTCAATTCGCTGCGGGTGTTCGGGACGGCGCCCGATAAGGGCAGTATCTTTTCCTTCGAGCTTGCCGGAATCCATGCCCATGACGTCTCGATGGTGATCGACCGGCAGGGTGTTGCGGTCAGGGCCGGCACGCATTGTGCCATGCCGCTCTTGAAACGCTTCGGCGTCACATCCACATGCCGTGCATCCTTCGGCATGTATAATACCCGCGCCGAGGTCGATGCCCTGGCCGATGCGCTTGAATATGCGCGCAAGTTCTTTGCTTGAGGAGTGTCCGTGATGAGCCTGGACGAAAGCGAACAGAAGATCGACGTGCGCGAAGGCATCGTGCATTCCAGCATTCCGGCCGATGAGCTGGCTCGGCTCAGCGACGACGTCATCAGTGCGTTGAAGACCGTCTACGACCCGGAAATCCCCGCCGACATCTTCGAACTCGGTCTGATCTACAAAATCGACATCGAGGATGACCGGATGGTGAAGATCATGATGACGCTGACAGCGCCCGGCTGCCCGGTTGCCGGCGAGATGCCCGGCTGGGTCGAAAATGCCGTCGGCGCCGTCGAAGGTGTGTCGGGCGTCGAGGTCGCAATGACTTTCGATCCGCCGTGGACGCCGGACCGTATGTCCGAAGAGGCGCAGGTCGCGGTCGGCTGGTATTGATAGAGCCGGTATTGATCCGTTTACCTCGGAAGACTACATTTTGAATCACGAAGCACCGGATCTTGACCCCGGTTGTGGAAGGAGAATGAGCCGATGGGCTTTGCAATCATGAGCATGACGGACGGGGCTGCGGCCCGCGTCAAGGCGATCGTCGAAAGTTCTGGCCCGGAGGCCAAGGGTGTGCGCGTCGGCATCAAGAAGGGCGGTTGCGCCGGGATGGAATATACCATCGACCTGGTGACCGAGCCCAATGCCAAGGACGATCTGATCGAGCGCGACGGAGCCAAGGTCTGGGTCGAACCATCGGCCGTGCTCTATCTTCTCGGCACCGAAATGGGCTTCGAGCAGACCACGCTGCGCTCCGGCTTCACCTTCACCAACCCGAACCAGACATCGGCCTGCGGCTGCGGCGAATCCGTCGAGCTGAAACCTGCCGATCTCGCGGCCCTTGCCGCACAGCGCCAGGGTGAGCCGGCGCATTAACTGACAGCCTTCAGGCCGGCGGAAAATTTTCCGCCAGCACGTTTCCGGTGAAATCGGGCGAGTTCAGTCGCGCTTGATGCTCATGAGCATTTCCCACATGTCGGCGCCCGTCTCGAAGACCACGGCGTTTGCCTTGTAGCTCTGCTCGGCTTCGATCAGGTCGGTCAGTTCGGTGGTGGGATCGACATCCGACGCCGTCGGGCTGACGACCGCTTGGACGCCGCCTGGTTCAACGGAGGCAAGGCTGGTGTTCAGCCTGGCATAACCCGGCGTGCTGCTGTTTGCGATGTTGTTGGCAATCGCGCCGACCCGCGTCGTCTGTGCCCGCATTCCCGAAAGAGCAGTGCTCGCAATGCCCGATATGCTCATCAGCCGTTTCCCCAGAACTGGATGAAAGTCTTGTACATGCAAGGGTTTAGAGAATGCTGAAGGCGTTGCGTTAGCAAAGACCTATCGGTGAGGGCGTATTGCTATCCATCTGTTCCGGATTGGCACGGAACAAGATAGGCGGGGCGCAGAACCATGAAGCAGCTTCGCTATCGCGACGCCACCCAGTCGTGCCAGTCGCTTTCATTGCCGTTGAAGACGTTGAGGTCGATCTTGCCGTCGACGCCATCGGAAAGGCCTGAGCCGGAATATTGCCAGAACAGCCACTTGCGGCCCGGATAGACCTTGGAGGGGTGAGCGGCCACCGAGCGCAGCCAGAAGGGATAGTCGAGCATTTGGCCCTTCAAATTGTCGCGGTAGAAGTCCGGCGCCGTGTAGATGATCGGGCGCTGCCCGTAATAGCGTTCCAGCTTGTCCATGAAGACCTGCATTTTTTCCCGGACGCGGGCGGGAGAAATGCGCCGCTTGCAGCTGGATTCGCCGTTCCATTCGACATCGATAACGGGCGGAAGTGCGTTGGCTTCCCTCGGCACGTTGCGGATGAACCAGTCGGCCTGCTCGCCGGCTGTCCGGCACCAATAGAAGAAGTGATAGGCGCCGTGTTTCAGACCGGCTTCCTTGGCCCGGCGCCAGTTCTTCTTGAACATCGGGTCGAGGTGATCGCCACCATCGGTCGCCTTGATGTAGACGAAGTTCGCGCCCTGCTGCCGCAGCGTTTCCCAGTCGATCTCGCCTTGCCAACGCGACACGTCGACGCCGTGCACGGCTAGCTTTCTGGGTGACGTGGAGCCGAAATTGATCGGCTTGGCGTCGCGGAAGCGGTGACCGTAAATTCGCGAGCGTGTCGGCGATTTCGTACCGACGTCGGGATCGATCCCCGGGTTGGCGGGCATGAGCATCGCCACCGGCCTTTCCGTCGGCATCGGCATCCCGACCGGCCTGTCTGCGGGCACGAGAGCCTGCGGCTCCGGAACCTGCCCAGCCCAGCTCAACGGCTGCTGCGGCGGACTTGCCTGCGGCGCGGGATCACCCACGGCAGCAGCCGGTATCGGGCCGCTCGGCTGGGTGATGGCGTTGGTCGTTTCCCGCGACGGCACAGGGGTCAGCACATCTTCGGCGCCGGAACTGGCGGCGCATCCCGAAAGAATCAGGGCGGCGAGGAGGATTGCTGGCACAGCCGATGGACGCATGAGAACCTGCACGCAAAACAAGGGATCGACGGTGATCCATGTTGATGGAAGCCGCCTTTATGAATTGCTAACAGAGACTTGCTAAGAAAGGTTAAATTTGACCGATGCCTCAAAACTGAGATGACCGAGTTCGCGCCGCGCATCGAAGTTTGGCGCGGAAATTCTCCATGTCGACGTCGCCACAGCCTCAGCGACCGGCTCGCATGCCCGCAATCAGAATATCGATGAGTTGCCTTGCCGCATCCCGCCAGGCGGGGCCGCAGCTGATGCTTGCGCCGCCCGCCAGCGCGCGCAGGATATCGAGCGGGTCCATGGCCAGACGGATTTCGCCGGCGGCGACCGCGCGATCCACCAGCAGATTGACGGCACCTATGATCAAATCGGCAGAATCGGCATAGAGCTCGGAGGTGCCGCCGACCAAAGAGTCCAGCACCTCGGACATGCCGCGTTTCGTCACGACATAATCGACGAACTGCACCAGCCA
Organism: Rhizobium binxianense; assembly: GCF_028994275.1. Taxonomy (NCBI): domain Bacteria; kingdom Pseudomonadati; phylum Pseudomonadota; class Alphaproteobacteria; order Hyphomicrobiales; family Rhizobiaceae; genus Rhizobium; species Rhizobium binxianense. The sequence goes on along the minus strand of NZ_CP118713.1, from coordinate 1,936,261 downwards.
CAGGCGAAGCGCTTCGACAGGCGGATGTGTCTCGGCGAGGCTTTTGGCGGTAGCGGCCAGTTGCGTCGTCTCGTTGCGGTAGATGGCGGAAACCAGTGCGTCGCGCGTCGGGAAATGGCGATAAAGCGTGCCGATGCCGACGCCGGCGATGCGGGCGATTTCCTCCAGGCTGGCGCTGGAACCCTTGTCGGCAAAGACGGTCTTTGCCGTTTCCATCAATAGAAGGCGGTTGCGTTCGGCATCCGCACGCGGCTTTCGGACGGTGGGCCCGTCACTTTTTTCGGCCATTAACGAGAAGTCCCCTTGATAAACGGAGGAACCCTCCGTATTTATCTGGAGGCATCCTCCTTTTATTCCATTTGAGGCCGGTGGGCAATGGTTCACCAGTCCGGAGCGGTGCGTCCATGATCAAGGAGATAATCATGAGTGGAGTTTTTGGCGCTACATCGACCACCGACGAGGTGCTCGCCGGCGTCGATCTCAAGGGCAAACGCGTGCTGGTGACGGGTGTTTCGGCCGGCCTCGGCGTAGAAACCGCGCGTGTGCTGGCAGCCCACGGAGCGCAGGTGGTGGGTACGGCCCGTGATCTTGCAAAGGCGAGAGCGGCAACGGAAGTCGTGCGCGCCGATGCGGCCAATGGCGGCAGCCTCGATATCGTCGCGCTCGATCTTGCCTCTCTGGCAAGCGTGCGCACCTGCGCCGATGCGCTCATCGCGGATGGCCGCGATGTCGTCATTGCCAATGCCGGCGTGATGGCTGCTCCCTTCGGGCGCACCGCCGATGGTTTCGAAACGCAGTTCGGCACCAACCATCTTGGTCATTTCGTGCTGGTCAACCGCATCGTACCGCTCGTCAAATCCGGCGGCCGTGTGGTGATCGTCGCATCCTCGGGCCATCGCATGGCGCCTTTCAGCCTCGAAGACCTCAATTTCGAGAGCAAGGCCTATGAGCCCTGGGCGGCCTATGCCCAGTCGAAAACCGCAAATATCCTGTTCGCGGTGGAACTCGACCGGCGCCTCCAGGAGCGCGGTATCCGTGCGACGGCACTGCATCCCGGCGGCATCCAGACCGAGCTTGGCCGTCATCTCGACCCGGGCATGATCGAAGGCATAATGGCGCAGATCAACGCGGCACTCGCCGCCGAGGGCAAGCCGCCCTTCCAGCGGAAGACGATCCCTCAGGGTGCGGCTACCTCCGTCTGGGCAGGTTTCGTCGCCCCGGCAGACGCGGTCGGCGGCAGATATTGCGAGAATTGCCATATCTCCGAGGTGACGGATGCGGAGGTCAGCCCGATTTCCGAAGGCGTGCGCAGCTACGCGCTCGATCCCGAGACCGCCAGAGCATTGTGGGTCAAAAGCGAGGATATGGTCGGCGAGCGCTTCTAGCGCTTTAAACCGGCACGCTTTGATGCTGAAAGAGAGCAGGGGACCGGACCGGTGCCCCCTGTCCAGGCATCGAACCTGGTTGAGCCACACGGGCGTCGCGTGTTCATCGTCCATCCCAGCGGTTCTTTGTCGATCGCCGCCGTTCAAGCCTTTATGTCGAGGTCCGCTTCGACTGCGGCGGCGATGAATGCCTTGCGTGCATCCTCGCCGGTGCGCTTGCCCTTGATGACGTCGGCGCAGATCAGTAGCGCCTGGTCGAGTGCGGCGCCATCTTCCGTCGGCCAATCCTCGATCATCGCCCAGGAGGCGGCCTGGGTGTTATCGATGGTCACGTATTGGCCTGGCTCTTCGAAAGCGATGAGCACAGGCTTCGACCAGGGCGCCTGCATTCTTGCTTCGCTTTGATCCTGGGGCATGAGGTGACCTTCTTTCGCACATTTCTATCAGAATTGGGAAAGCCCCTCCCATGACGGAAGGGGCTTGGATTGTCCAGCCTTTCGCTACAGCTTCAGGCTTGAGCGCTACTCGGCGGCCTCAGCGTAGGCCTCGACCGGCGGGCAGGTGCAGATCAGGTTGCGGTCGCCGTAGACGTTGTCGACGCGATTAACAGGCGACCAGTATTTGTCGACGCGGAAGGCGCCGGGCGGGAAGCAGGCCTGTTCTCGGCTATAGGGGCGATCCCATTCGCCGACGAGGTCTTCCACCGTGTGCGGGGCGTTCTTCAGCGGGTTGTTGGCCTTGTCCATGCGGCCGTCTTCGATGGCGCGGGCTTCCTCGCGGATTGCCAGCATCGCCTCGCAGAAACGGTCGAGTTCGGCCTTGGTCTCGCTTTCCGTCGGCTCGATCATCAGCGTGCCGGCGACCGGCCAGCTCATCGTCGGCGCATGGAAGCCGCAGTCGATCAGACGCTTGGCGACATCGTCGACGGTGACGCCTGCGCTGTCGACCAGCGGGCGGGTGTCGATGATGCATTCATGCGCGACGCGGCCGGTCTTCGACTTGTAGAGCACGTCATAGGCGCCCTTCAGCCGGGTGGCGATATAGTTGGCGTTGAGGATCGCCACCTTGGTTGCCTGCGTCAGTCCTTCGCCGCCCATCATCAGGCAATAGCTCCAGGAGATCGGCAGGATCGAGGCCGAGCCGAAGGCCGCTGCCGAAACCGCCCCGGAACGGCCGTCGGTCTCGGGATGGCCAGGCAGGTGCGCCGCCAGGTGCGCCTTGACCCCGATCGGGCCCATGCCGGGACCGCCGCCGCCATGCGGGATGCAGAAGGTCTTGTGGAGGTTCAGGTGGCTGACGTCGGAGCCGATGTCACCGGGGCGGGACAGGCCGACCATGGCATTCATGTTGGCGCCGTCGAGATAGACCTGGCCGCCGTTGGCATGCACGAGATCACAGATTTCCTTGACGGTTTCCTCGAACACGCCGTGCGTCGAGGGGTAGGTGATCATGCAGCAGGAGAGGTTTGCCGCATGCTCCTCAGCCTTGGCGCGGAAATCGTCGAGATCGATATCGCCGTTTTCACGCACCTTGACGACCACCACCTTCATGCCGACCATCTGGGCCGAGGCCGGGTTGGTGCCATGCGCAGAGGTTGGGATCAGGCAGACGTCGCGATGGCCCTCGCCATTGGCGATATGAAAGTTTCGGATCGTCAGCAGGCCGGCATATTCGCCTTGGGCGCCGGAATTCGGCTGCATGGAGAAGGCGTCGTAGCCGGTGACGGCGCAGAGCTTCTCGATCAGATCGTCGATCATCTCGCGGTAGCCGAGCGCCTGGTCTGATGGCACGAAGGGATGGATGTCGGAAAATTCCGGCCAGGTGATCGGCAGCATCTCCGCCGTCGCATTCAGCTTCATCGTGCAGGAGCCGAGCGGGATCATCGAGCGGTCGAGCGCCAGATCGCGGTCGGAGAGCCGGCGGATGTAACGCGTCATCTCGCTTTCGGCGCGGTTCATGTGAAAGATCGGATGGGTGAGGTAATCGCTGGTGCGGAGCAGGCCCTTCGGCAAGCGGTAGGAAGGCTCGAAATCGGCAATGGTAAAATTGCCGCCGAAGGCGCGCCAGACGGCTTCGAGCGTCGCGGGCCGCGTGCGCTCATCGAGGCTCATGCCGATCCTGGTTTCCCCGACCTTGCGCAGATTGACGCCTTCGGCGACGGCGGCGCGCAGGATGAGCCCCTGCATGTGGCCGACGTCGACGGTGATCGTGTCGAAGAAACTGTCCGGCTCGACCTTATAGCCGAGCTTTTCCAGGCCCTTGGCCATCAGCACGGCCTTCTGGTGCACCTGCTGGGCAATCGCCTTGATACCTTTCGGGCCGTGGAAGACGGCATACATCGAGGCCATGACGGCGAGCAGCACCTGGGCGGTGCAGATGTTCGAGGTCGCCTTCTCGCGGCGGATATGCTGCTCGCGGGTCTGCAGCGACAGGCGATAGGCGCGGTTGCCGCGGGCATCGACGGAAACGCCGACGAGGCGGCCGGGCATGGAACGCTTAATGGCGTCTTTCACAGCCATATAGGCCGCATGCGGGCCGCCATAGCCGACCGGGACGCCGAAGCGCTGCGAGGAGCCGATGGCGATATCGGCACCCATCTCACCGGGCGATTTCAGCAGCGTCAGCGCCAGGATATCGGCGGCAACGACGGCGACGGCGCCGGCCTGGTGCAGGCGGGCGATCAGGCCGGTGAAATCATGCACGTGGCCATGCGTGCCGGGATATTGGAAGATCGCGCCGAAGACATCGACGGGATCGAGATCGGTGAAAGGATTGCCGACGATGACGCTCCAGCCGAGCGGCTCGGCGCGGGTGCGGATGAGGGCGATGGTCTGCGGGTGGCAGTCGGCATCGACGAAGAAGGCCTTGGCCTTCGACTTGGAGACGCGCTCGGCCATCGCCATGCCTTCGGCGGCAGCAGTCGCCTCGTCGAGCAGTGAGGCATTGGCGACGTCGAGGCCGGTGAGGTCTGAGATCATCGTCTGGTAGTTCAACAGCGCTTCCAGGCGACCCTGGCTGATCTCCGGCTGATAGGGCGTATAGGCCGTGTACCAGGCGGGGTTCTCCAGGATGTTGCGCTGGATGACGGGCGGTGTGATCGTGCCGTAGTAACCCTGGCCGATCAGCGACACCAGCACCTTGTTCTTGTTGGCGGTGTCGCGCAGCTTATCGAGCGCCTCGCGCTCGGTCATCGGCGCGCCCCAGACAAGCGGCGCCTTCTGGCGGATCGAGGGCGGCAGCGTGGCGTCGATCAGCCTGTCGAGGCTGTTATAGCCGATCACCTTCAGCATCTCGGTCATTTCAGCCGGCGAGGGGCCGATATGGCGGCGATTGGCGAAATCGTAAGGCTGGTAGTCGGTGAACTGGAATTCTGTCGGCGTCGTCATTACGCAGTGAGCTCCTTGTAGGCCGCCTCGTCGAGCAGGCCGTCGGCGTCGGCGGCATTGGCAAGCTTCAGCTTGAAGAACCAGCCGGCGCCCTGAGGATCGGAATTGACCAGCGACGGATCGGCAACGATGGCCGCATTGACCTCGGTGATCTCGCCATCAAGCGGACAATAGACGTCGGAAGCAGCCTTGACGGATTCTACGGTGGCGGCATTGCCGTTCTTGGAGAAGGTCGCGCCGACTTCCGGCAGTTCGACGAAAACCAGGTCGCCGAGCTGATCGACGGCATAATTGGTGATGCCGACCGTCGCAACGCCGCCTTCGATCTGCAGCCATTCGTGTTCTTCAGTGAATTTCAGCATTGTTCGTCCTCTCTGGAAAGATTTAGCGTTTGTAGGTCGGGGTAACGAAGGGCAGGGCGCTGACGGTGATCGGCAGATATTTGCCGCGCACCTCGGCGTAGACGAGGGTGCCGGCCGCAGCATGGGAGACCGGCACGTAGCCCATGGCGACGGGGCCTTCGACGCTCGGGCCGAAGCCGCCCGAGGTGACTTCGCCGATCTCGACCTTGCCCTCGGCATCGGCATAGAGCTTGGCATGGCCGCGCACCGGCGCTTTGCCCTCCGGCTTCAGGCCGACGCGGCGGCGGGCGGCGCCGTTTTCGAGTTCGGAAAGGATGCGGCCGGAGCCGGGGAAGCCGCCGGCGCGTGCACCACCGCCGCGCCTTGCCTTCTGCATCGCCCATTCCAGCGCCGCCTCGACCGGCGAGGTGGTGGTGTCGATATCATTGCCGTAGAGGCAGAGACCGGCTTCAAGGCGCAGCGAATCGCGGGCGCCGAGGCCGATCGCCTGAACATCGGGATGCTCGAGCAACCGCATGGTGACATCAACAGCCTTGTCCGATGGAACCGAGATTTCGAAGCCGTCCTCGCCGCTATAGCCGGAGCGCGAGACAAGACAAGAAACGTCGTGCAGGCGGCAGTGGCGCACATCCATGAATTTCATTGCCGCGACGTCGGCCCAGAGTTCGGCGAGCACCTCGACGGCACGCGGTCCCTGCAGCGCGATCAAAGCGCGGTTCAAGAGGGTAATGTCGCATTGGTCGCCGATATGGGCCTGCAGATGGGCGAGATCGGCTTCCTTGCAGGACGCGTTGACGACGACGAAAAGATGATTGTCGAGATGGGAGATCATCAGGTCGTCGAGAATGCAGCCGCTGTCGTCGGTGAAGAAGCCGTAGCGCTGGCGGCCTTCGGCAAGGCCTAATATGTCGACGGGCACCAGGCTTTCGAGCGCGAGGGCTGCATCCTCGTAGCTGCCCGACTTCGCCTTCACGATGACCTGGCCCATATGGGAGACATCGAACAGGCCGGCCTCGGTGCGGGTATGAAGATGTTCCTTCATCACGCCGGCGGGATATTGCACCGGCATGTCGTAACCCGCGAACGGCACCATGCGGGCGCCGAGCTGGAGATGCAGGCCATGCAGCGGGGTTTTCTTCAGGGCAGCAGTATCGTCCAAAAGACGCCTCCGGGGTTTGCGCCTTCTTCAGGAAGGCGCGGGCTCAAATCTGAAGGCGCGGCTGCGCACTTCTCTCCTGAGCCCCCTCTGTCCTTGATGCCTGAGATTGTTATCCCTTCGGCGAGCGTTTCGTAAACGCTTCTCTCCAGAGTTCCGTCTGCCCCTTGCTGGTCCTTTTGCCTGAGAGTTTCCGGGGCGGTTGCTCCTTCGGCACCGGTGGCGAAAGCACCGGATTCTCCCAACAAGGTTGGCGCAATTATCCGGCGGCTGCGGCAGTTGGCAAGCGCCAAATGTCGTCACCGAGCAAATTTTTGTCGTCTTATTCCAATAAGGCCTTAAACTGCGGCAAATCTGCTTTTGCATTCCTTGGGGAAACCGGCTATCGCGGCTGCTGTTGAAGGGGATCTCATGCGGCGGACCGAATTGAAAGCGACGCTCTTTCTGCGCATGCTTTGCGCATTGAGCCTGGCTTTGCTCGGTCTTGCCCACCAGGCGCCGCTGGCCGTTGCTTCCGAAGGCTACGATGCCGCCGCCTATCTGCTGCCGGACGGCAGCTTCGCCTCGCTCTGCGTCACGGTGAAGGACACAGACGGCAAGACCGTCGCTTTCAAGCCGAATTGCGAAGCCTGCCGACTGTCGGCCTCGGTTATTCTGCCGACGCCGGATGCGGGCTCCTGGCTCGAACGCAAGCTCGGCTCGCTCATCAATTCGCCGATCGAAACCTCAGCCGTTGCCGACGCAAGTGCGGTCATCCGGCCGAATTCCCGTGCGCCTCCTGTCCTCGCCTGATCTGCCTCCGTAACCCATGACGCAGCATGCCGGTCCGCCCGAGAGAAGTCCGCGGCCGGCGAGGAGATATCCGATGAAGACTATGAAGACATTTGGCAAGACATTCGGGCTTGCCGTCCTTATTTCCGCGACCGCCTTTGCCGGCGCCGAGGCACATGTGACCTTCCTCGACAAGCAGGCGACGCAGGACAGCACCATTCTCGCCACATTGCAGCTGCCGCATGGCTGCGACGGCAAGGCGACCACCGAGGTGCGGGTCAAGCTGCCGGAAGGTTTCGTCTTCGCCAAGCCGCAGCCGAAGGCCGGCTGGGAGCTCGAGGTGATCAAGGGCGATTACCTGAGGACCTATGATAATCACGGCGACAAGGTGAAGACAGGTGCGGTCGAGATCCGCTGGAAGAACGGCAATCTCTCCGACGACTTTTACGACACCTTCGTCATCCAGGGGAAAGTTTCGGGTGTTGAGGCCGGCACTTCGCTCGCCTTTCCGGTGACGCAGATGTGCGGCGATACCGTCCAAGCCTGGGATCAGCTGGCGAAGGAGGGCGGCGACGCGCATGGCCTGAAAAGCCCGGCGCCGCTCTTGAAGGTCGTCGCCGGCGAAGGCCATGGCCACGATCATGACGACATGGCCGGGATGGACATGACCGGTAAAACCGGCATGGACATGACCGGCATGGCGGGCGCTGCCGCTCCGGCCGGTGAAACGGTCAAGGCCGGCGATCTCGAAATCTCCGGCGGTTTCGCCAAGGCGATGCTGCCCGGCCAGCCGGTCGGCGGCGGCTTCTTCACGGTGAAGAACAATGGTCAGACGGACGATAGGCTGGTGTCGGTGACCTCGCCCGCATCAGGCGAGGTTCAGATCCACGAAATGGAGACCAAGGACAATGTCATGCGGATGCGACAGCTGAAGGACGGCATCGCGATTGCCGCCGGCGAGACGGTCAAGCTCGAGCCCGGCAACCTGCATCTGATGTTCCAGAAGGTGAAGACGCCGTTCAAGCAGGGCGATACGGTTCCGGTGACGCTGACCTTCGAAAAGGCCGGTAAGGTCGACATGGTGCTGCAGGTGTTGTCGGCCCAGGGCAAGTAGGGCAGCGGCTGTTGAGACAGAGAAGCCCGCGACTGTGATTTCAGTCACGGGCTTTTTGTGTGGACGGCGGTGGTCAGAAATCTTCGTAGGATCGCAGCGCCTGCTTCAGGCCGGCCTGCGGCTGGCGGTTGCCCTTGGCCATCAGGTCGAGCGCCACCTCCGTCGACTGGATGATGCTGGAGGGCTCATCGGCTTGATCGGGGTTTTCGGCCTTCAATTGCCGGTCGGCAATGCGCCGTGCATCACGCGCAGCGGTGCTCGTTGCCACACGCTGAGGGATTCTCAGCGATTCGAAGGCAATGGCAGCGGTGTTGGCCGATACGGACAGGAGCTGGGTCATGCCGTCACCGTATCGGCATGATCTTGGCGCCATCATAACAAAATCATCGGCATTTTACCGGATGGTAAGAATTCATTCCGTCACGATTGGAATCTCCGCGGAGTTGCGATAAATCCGGCTGATGATCCAGGCTCTTCTCGTCGCTGTCGGCGGCGCTATCGGTTCCGTTCTCAGATATTATGTCGGCCAGTGGTCGCTGCGGCTCCTCGGCCCGGCCTTTCCCTGGGGCACGCTCGCCGTCAATGTCGTCGGCTGCTTCGTCATCGGCGTCTTCGCCGAGCTGATCGCGCGGAAATTCAATGCCTCGGCGGAACTGCGCCTGTTGCTGATCACCGGCTTGCTCGGTGGCTTCACCACTTTTTCGGCCTTCTCGCTGGATGCGATCTCGCTGTTCGAACGCGGCGAGGCTGTCGCCGGCGGCATTTATATCGCTGCGAGCGTCGGACTTTCGATGGCGGCCGTCATCGCAGGCCTCGCTATCATGCGCGCGTTGGCCTGATTTCTTTTCCGGTTTCCGTTTTGCGTGAAAATGCTCTAAAGGCTGCGGCAAGAACGCCGGCTAGGCCCGCGCTGCAATTTCCGAAAGATTTTTTATGGCTGGCATAGAACATATCAAGGTTGAACCCGACGAAGCCGGCATGCGGCTCGATCGCTGGTTCAAGGTGCATTTTCCCGGGCTCGGTTTCGGTCCGCTGCAGAAGCTGTTGCGCTCCGGCCAGGTGCGTGTCGACGGCGGGCGGGTCAAATCGGATGCGCGCGTGCAGCCCGGCCAAACGGTGCGGGTTCCGCCGCTGGATGTCGATGCCAAGGTCAAATCCGGACCGATCGCCGGTAGGGATCTCAAGCATTCGTCCGATTTCGAACTGTTGTCGCGCATGGTGCTGCATGAGGACGATAAGGTCATCGTGCTCAACAAGCCGCCCGGTATTGCGGTGCAGGGCGGCTCCGGTGTCGCCCGGCATATCGACCAGATGCTCGAAGCCTGGACCAGCCCGAAGGGCGAAAAGCCGCGGCTCGTGCATCGCCTCGACCGCGACACCTCAGGTGTTCTCGTCATCGCCCGCACCCGCGGCGCCGCACAGAAGCTGACGGCGGCCTTTCGCGAGCGCGACACCAAGAAGACCTACTGGGCGCTGGTCAAGGGCGTGCCGCGCAAGCACGAGGACAAGATCTCGACCTGGCTCGTCAAGGAACCGACGGCCGATGGCGACCGGATGCGCATCGCCAAACACGGCGAGGACGGCGCCGACCATGCGATTTCCTTCTACCGCGTGCTGGAGACGGCGGCACAGAACCTCGCATGGCTGGAGATGGAGCCCTATACCGGCCGCACCCACCAATTGCGCGTCCATGCCCTGCATATCGGCCATCCGATCATCGGTGACCCGAAATATTTCGACGATGATCCGAATTGGGATTTTCCGGGCGGCGTCCAGAAGAAGCTGCACCTGCACGCGCGCCACATCGACATCCCGCACCCCTCTGGCGGGCGGCTGCGCGTCAGTGCGCCGCTGCCGGCCCATATGGTGCAGACCTGGAATCTGCTCGGCCTCGACCTTGCCGGCGCTGAAAGGGACAGCGAATGAAACTCGCGCTTTTCGATTGCGACGGCACGCTGGTCGATAGCGCCGGCCTGATCCACGAAACCATGCGTAGGACCTTCGAGAAATTCGGCAAGCCGGAACCGCGATTTGAGGACACCAAGTCCATTATCGGCCTGTCCCTCGATATCGCGATCGCCCGCATGCAGGGCAAGCCGCATGTCGAGCCGGAAGATATCGATATGACGGCGCATTACAAATCGCTGTTCTCGGTCGTGCGCAGGGATCTCGACTACAGGGAGCCGCTGTTTCCCGGCATTCGCGAGATGATCGACGCAATCAGCGGGCGCGAGGATCTGCTGATCGGCGCAGTGACAGGCAAATCCAGGCGCGGGCTGAACCTCGTGATGGAGACGCACGGCTTCGACCCATATTTCATCGTTGCGCGCACCGCAGACGATTGCCCTTCCAAGCCGCATCCGGCCATGGTGACGGAATGCTGTGACGAAACCGGCATCAATGCCACTGATGCCATTGTCATCGGCGATGCGATTTACGATATGCAGATGGCAAAGGCTGCCGGCGCCAAGGCGATCGGCGTTGCCTGGGGCTATGCCAGCGTGGATGAGCTGATCGCCAACGGCGCCGATGCGATCGCTTACCATCCCAACGAGATATTGCGTCATTTTTCCTGAGGTGAACCCATGCGCGATCTGCTGAACGACCTTTCCGAAGGCCTGAGTCATCCCGATCCCATCCGCCGCGCGCAGATCCAGATGAAGAAGCCGCTGCCGAAGCGTTTCTATAACGACGTCTCGGTTGCCGAGCACGAGGACGGTTTTGCGATCACGCTCGACGGCAAGATGGTGCGCACGCCGGCTCGGCAGGTTCTGGCGGTTCCCACGGAGGCGCTGGCTCGGCTTGTCGCCGCCGAATGGCAGGCGCAGGGCGAAGAGATCAATCCCGTGACGATGCCGGTGACGCGGCTCGTCAACACGGCACTCGACGGCGTGACCGCCAATGCGCAGGCGATCTTCGAGGATATCCTGCGCTTTTCCTCCAGCGATCTCATCTGCTACCGCGCCGATGGGCCGGAACCGCTGGTCGAGCGCCAGGCCGAGCGTTGGGATCCAGTGGTCGACTGGGCGGCCAACGATCTCGGCGCCCGCTTCATCCTCATCGAAGGTGTGATGCCGCAAGAGCAGCCGCGCGAAGCGACTGCCGCCTTCGCCGTCACGCTCGCCAGATTTGATAGCCCGATGGCGCTTGCCGCACTCCACACGGTTACCACGCTCACAGGTTCGGCGATCCTGGCGCTCGCCTTTGCCTGCGGCCGGGTGCCGAGGGAGGAGGTCTGGTCGCTTGCTCATCTCGACGAGGACTGGACGATCGAGCATTGGGGCAGCGACGAGGAAGCCGAGGAGCGCCGCGCCAAGCGCTTTGCCGAGTTCAAGGCGGCGACGGAGGTTTTTTTCGCCCTAAGCGCCTGAAACATATTGCCTTCTCGGACATTATGACGAAATCTGCGACTCCAACGGGGTGGTGCGGGATTTTGCAATGAATTGGCTGAGGTCGTGTTTTTGCCGGGCCGCACTCTTTTGTGTCGCGCTCACGGCCTGCGCCAGCCTCTCGGCCACGAAGCCGGAGGCCCCGATGTACGACGTGCGCAGCGCCGTCGTTGTCTCCGGCCCGAACATGCCGGCCGAGCTGCTTGCCGGCATCAACGACCGCGTCAACGCTGCGATCAACGTCACCGTGCGCGATACTGTGCTGCCGCGGGTGGTGCTGACGATCCGCGTGGTGTCCATCGAGAAAGGCCTCGGCTTTCAGAAGGACCGCAATGTCGCGAAGATCAGCATCGACGCCGCCTCCGTCGAGGACGGCTCGGTCATCGCCGTCAGCGCCTTCGACGTGACCAGCATCGCCGCCGACCCCAAGCTTGCCGACGAGATCTTGGCCGAGGACGTCGCAGCAAGGATTCGCTCGGTTTTCTCACTCAGCGGGCGCGGGCGATAGAGCGATTCAGCTTTTAACGGAAGCGCAGAACCGCTCTATCCTGTTGTTTTTACGCAATTCCGGGAAAACCGCTTCGCACTTGTCCCGGAATTGCTCTAGCATTTACTGCCGGATTGCCGCCTGCTGCGGTGAGGAGATCGTATGAAGGAAATTCTCGAAGAACTGGAACGGCGCCGCGACGTAGCCCGCCTCGGCGGCGGTGAAGCACGCATCGACGCCCAGCACAAGCGCGGCAAGCTGACGGCACGTGAGCGCATCGACCTCTTCCTCGACGAAGGCTCCTTCGAGGAGTTCGACATGTTCGTCGAACATCGCTCCACCGATTTCGGGATGGACAAGAGCCGTATTGCCGGGGACGGGGTCGTCACCGGGTGGGGCACCGTCAACGGCCGCACGGTGTTCGTCTTTGCCAAGGACTTCACCGTCTTCGGCGGCTCGCTGTCGGAAGCGCATGCCGAGAAGATCATGAAGGTGCAGGACATGGCGCTGAAGAATCGCGCGCCTGTTATCGGTATCTACGATGCCGGCGGCGCCCGCATCCAGGAGGGTGTGGCGGCGCTCGGCGGTTATGCCGAGGTATTCCAGCGCAATGTGCTTGCCTCCGGCGTCATTCCGCAGATCTCGGTGATCATGGGTCCCTGCGCCGGCGGCGACGTCTATTCGCCGGCCATGACCGATTTCATCTTCATGGTGCGCGACACCTCCTACATGTTCGTCACCGGCCCCGACGTGGTGAAAACCGTGACCAACGAGACGGTGACGGCAGAGGAACTCGGCGGTGCCGTGGTCCACACGGTGCGCTCGTCGATTGCCGACGGTGCCTACGAGAATGATGTCGAAACCTTGCTGCAGGTGCGCCGGCTGATCGATTTCCTGCCGCTTTCGAATACCGCGCCGCTGCCCGAGATCGAGTGTTATCAGTCGGTGACAGATGTCGATATGTCGCTCGATACGCTGGTGCCGGCCAGCGCCAACAAGCCATACGACATCAAGGAGTTGATCCGGAAGGTGGCGGACGAGGGGGATTTCTTCGAGATCCAGCAAAGTTTTGCCGGAAATATCGTCTGCGGCTTCGGCCGCGTCGAAGGCTCGACCGTCGGTTTTGTCGCCAACCAGCCGATGGTGCTGGCCGGGGTGCTCGACAGCGACGCGTCGCGCAAGGCGGCGCGCTTCGTGCGCTTCTGCGACTGCTTCAACATTCCGATCGTCACCTTCGTCGACGTCCCCGGCTTCCTGCCGGGCACGGCGCAGGAATATGGCGGCCTGATCAAGCATGGCGCCAAGCTGCTCTTTGCCTATGCCGAGGCGACGGTGCCGAAACTCACCGTCATCACCCGCAAGGCCTTCGGCGGCGCCTATGACGTGATGGCGTCGAAACATCTGCGCGGCGACCTCAACTATGCCTGGCCGACAGCGCAGATCGCCGTGATGGGCGCCAAGGGTGCGGTCGAGATCATCTTCCGCAAGGATATTGCCGATCCGGAAAAGATCGCCGCGCATACGAAAATGTACGAGGACCGGTTCCTTTCACCCTTCGTCGCCGCCGAGCGCGGTTATGTCGACGAGGTGATCATGCCGCATTCGACCCGCCGGCGGCTGGCCCGCGGATTGAAGATGCTGCGCAATAAGGATCTCGCCAATCCCTGGAAGAAACACGACAACATCCCGCTCTGACATTTGCGGGCGAATAAAACCGCCAGCTCACGTGTTTACCTGCTGTCGAAAAAGTGAACGGCTGTCAGCAATCCGTGTGTTCAATCCGTGTCGATGACAGGCTAACGCTCGGCCGTATTGTTTTAAATGGAGAGGTTTAATGTCAAGTTTCGAGCGTCTTTCTGCCTATCGCCCCTATGGGCTGGCCGCTCTCAGAATCATCACCGCGCTGCTCTTTATCGAACACGGCACGATGAAGCTGTTCGCTTTCCCGGCTGCGCAGATGGCCGGCCCGCTGCCGCCGCTGATACTGTTTGCCGCCCTTCTCGAGCTTATTGGCGGCATCCTCATTCTCGTTGGCCTGCTGACGCGCCCTGTCGCCTTCCTGCTCGCCGGCGAAATGGCCGTCGCCTATTTCATGGCGCATGCCCCGAACAGCTTCTTCCCGGCCGTCAACCAGGGCGACGCCGCGATCCTGTTCTGCTTCGTCTTCCTCTACCTGTTCTTCTCCGGTCCCGGCGCTTTTGCCGTCGATAACCGCAAGTCAGCCTGAACGATAAACTGAGGGGCGTCGGCGACGCCCCTCAGCCTCATATCAGGCGGTGAGCTTGAGACCGGCGATACCGCCGACGATCAGCATGATGCAGGCAAGGCGGGAGACACTTGCCTCATCGCCCAGCACCCAGATGCCGAGGAGCACGGTGCCCACCGTGCCGATGCCGGTCCAGACCGCGTAGGCAGTGCCGATCGGCAGATGCTTCACCGCGAGGCCGAGCAGCACGATGCTGACCGCCATCGATATGACAGTCAGCGTCGTCGGCAGCGGTCGCGTGAAACCCTCGGTGTATTTAAGGCCGATCGCCCAACCGCATTCGAAAAGACCGGCGAGAAAAAGCAGAAACCAGGCCATGCGACTCTCCTTGTTCAAGAGCGAGGCCGTCCCCGCGACGGTTGCATCCTTGGGATGCCGCAGTCGTCTGCGATAGCGCCTATATGCGCGAGGCGACGGCTGACTTCAAGGTAGGAATCGGCACGGCCGCCATACCACCCGTTTCTTGCGCACCGGTTTTGCAGGTTCAAGGTACGGGATCAGCCTTGCCCGCCGGCTTCCGCGGCAAGGTTCTTGGTGCGGCGGCAGAGGCGGTCGAAGGTTTCGAGGAAGCGTGAGCGGTCTTTCGGGCTGAAGGCGGCGTTGTAGCCCTTGCTCTCGCCGGTTTCGCGCAAATGCGCGCCGAGATCGCGCATGGCGCTCGCCATACCGATATTCGTCTCGTCGAAGACGCGTCCCGTGGGGCCGCTGACGAAGGCGCCGGTCGCGACGCAACGCACGGCGAGCGGTACATCGGCGGTGACGACGACATCGCCGGCGCCGGCGCGCTCGGCGATCCAGTTGTCGGCGGCGTCGAAAGCGTTGGATACGATGACGTTGTGGATCATCGGATCGCGCGAGGGGCGCAGGCCGGAATTGGCGACGAAGGTGACTTCGAGGCCGTGGCGTTCGGCAACCTTCAAGATTTCCGGCTTCACCGGGCAAGCGTCGGCGTCGACATAGATCATGGCGAAATCCTCATGCCGGCTGTCTGATCATATCGATATGGGGAATGCCGTCTTCCAGATATTCCTGCGATATCCCGACAAAGCCGAAGGATTCGTAGAAACGGCGCAGATGGGCTTGCGCCGACAAGGCGATCGGACTTGCCGGATAAAGCCGCTCACAGGCGGTGATCGCTTCGCGCATCAATGCATCGCCCAGCCGCTTGCCGCGGTGGGCAGGCGAGACGACGACGCGGCCGATCTTTGACGGATCCCGCGGCTCATACGGTTTCAGGATTCGCGCTGCGCCCAGGAGCTCAGCGCCCTCCAGCAGCCGCAAATGCAGAGCATCGATATCCTTGCCGTCGAGTTCCGGATACGGGCAGTTCTGCTCGACGACAAAAACATCGACGCGCATTCTCATCAGGTCGTAGAGCTCCCGCGCGGGGAGCTCGTCGAGCCTCCTGAGATCGACCCTGTAGTTGGCTGCAGCCATCAGTAGACCACCACGCCGCGGATGCTCTTGCCCTTGTTCATCAGCTCGAAGCCCTTGTTGATGTCTTCGAGCGGCATGGTGTGGGTGATCATCGGGTCGATCTGGATCTTGCCCTGCATGTACCAGTCGACGATCTTCGGGACGTCGGTGCGGCCGCGGGCGCCGCCGAAGGCCGTGCCCATCCAGTTGCGGCCGGTGACCAGCTGGAACGGGCGGGTGGAGATCTCCTGGCCGGCGCCGGCCACGCCGATGATGATAGACTTGCCCCAGCCGCGATGGCTGGCCTCCAGCGCCTGGCGCATCACCTTGGTGTTGCCGGTGCAGTCGAACGTATAGTCGGCGCCGCCGATCAGGTCGCCGTTGCGTTTGGTCAGGTTGACGAGATAGGGCACGATGTCGTCGCCGACCTCCTTCGGATTGACGAAATGGGTCATGCCAAACTTTTCGCCCCAGGCCTTGCGGTCATTGTTGATGTCGACGCCGATGATCATGTCGGCGCCGGCAAGCCGCAGCCCCTGCAGCACGTTGAGGCCGATGCCGCCGAGACCGAAGACGATCGCCGTCGAACCGATCTCCACCTTGGCGGTGTTGATGACCGCGCCGATGCCTGTGGTGACGCCGCAGCCGATGTAGCAGATCTTGTCGAAGGGGGCGTCGGGATTGACCTTGGCAAGGGCGATCTCCGGCAGCACGGTGAAGTTCGAAAAGGTCGAGCAGCCCATATAATGGTGGATCTTGTCCTTGCCGATCGAGAAGCGGCTCGTACCATCCGGCATCAGCCCCTGGCCCTGGGTCGCGCGGATCGAGGTGCAGAGATTGGTCTTGCGGGAAAGGCAGGAATAGCATTCGCGGCATTCCGGCGTGTAAAGCGGAATGACGTGATCGCCCTTCTTCACCGAGGTGACGCCGGGGCCGACATCGACGACGATGCCGGCGCCCTCATGGCCGAGGATGGCCGGAAACAGGCCTTCCGGATCGGCGCCCGACAGGGTGAAATCGTCGGTGTGGCAGATGCCCGTCGCCTTGACTTCCACCAGCACTTCGCCGGCCTTCGGCCCCTCCAGCTGCACAGTCATCACCTCAAGCGGTTTGCCTGCCTGAACGGCAACGGCGGCGCGAACGTCCATCTTCCTGTCTCCCTGCTGATTTTGTCGGTTCCCAGCTGATTTATCGGGCTGAGCTTGGCATGGTCGGCGAACTCGGCTCAAGCGAAAACGGCCGGCCGCCGGTCTTTTCCTCTCAGGCGAATTCCATGATCACGGCGTCGACGGCCAGGCTTTCGCCGGCCGCGGCATTGATCTTCGAAACGACGAGATCGCGGTCGGCGCGCAAGACGTTTTCCATCTTCATCGCCTCGACGATCGCCAGCGTCTCGCCGGCCTTGACCTCCTGGCCCTCGGCAACCGCTATGGCGACGACGAGGCCGGGCATCGGGCAGAGCAGGAGCTTGGAGGTATCGGGCGGCAGCTTCACCGGCATCAGCCTGTCGAGTTCGGCATGACGCGGCGAAAACACCTTGGCGATGACAGAGAGCCCCTGCCAGTCGATACGCAACCCGTTCAGAACGGGGCGAATCTGTGCGGTGATATCGCGACCGCCGACCTTGCCGCTCCAGACAGGTTCGCCAGGTCTCCAATCGGTGACAATATTCTGGCTCTCGCCCTCTATCGACATGTCCATATCGAAGGGGATGGTGACAAGGCCGTCGAGCAACCTTGCAGCGACGTGGTTGTCGCCAATCTTGACCACCCAGTCCTCGCGCAGCGCGCCCGATGCGGCGCGCAGACGATCGGCGAAACGTTCGCGGCGGTTCGCCTCGATCAGCGATGCGGAGAGGGCGATGGCGGCAAGCACGGCCTCCTCCGCCTGCTCCGGTTTCATCGGCGCAAAACCATCGGGATATTCCTCGGCGATGAAGCCTGTGGAAAGCCTGCCCTCGCGCCAGCGCGGATGTTTCATCAACGCCGACAGGAAGGGAACATTGTGTTCGATGCCGTCAACGACGAAGCCGTCGAGCGCCTTGCCCATGGCCTCGATCGCCTCCAGCCGCGTCGGCGCCCAGGTGCAGAGCTTGGCGATCATCGGATCGTAATACATCGAGATCTCGGCGCCCTCGAAGACGCCGGTATCGTTGCGGATGACGACATTGCCGGTCCGGCCTTCGGCCGGCGGGCGGTAGCGCGTCAGGCGGCCGATCGAGGGCAGGAAGTTGCGGTAGGGATCTTCGGCATAAAGCCGACTCTCGATCGCCCAGCCGTCGAGCCTGATGTCCTTCTGAGCAAAGGGAAGGGGCTCTCCCGCTGCCACCCGGATCATCTGCTCGACGAGATCGATACCGGTGACGAGTTCGGTCACGGGATGTTCGACCTGCAGGCGGGTATTCATTTCGAGGAAATAGAAATTGCGGTCGCGGTCGACGATGAATTCGACGGTGCCGGCGCTCTGGTAGTCGACGGCTTTCGCCAGCGCCACCGATTGTTCGCCCATCGCTTTGCGGGTGGATTCATCGAGGAAGGGCGAGGGCGCCTCTTCCGCCACCTTCTGGTTCCGCCGCTGGATCGAGCATTCGCGCTCGCCGAGATAGACGACATTGCCATGCGCATCGGCCAGCACCTGGATCTCGATATGGCGCGGCTCGACAACGTATTTCTCGATGAAGACGCGTTCGTCGCCGAACGAGCTTTTCGCCTCCGAGCGGGCGCGCTCGAAGCCGTCGCGCACCTCGGCCTCGTTCCAGGCAATGCGCATACCCTTGCCGCCGCCGCCGGCCGATGCCTTGATCATGACGGGATAACCGATGCCACCTGCGATCGCTTCCGCATTGGCGGCATCCTCGATGATGCCGAGATGGCCGGGCACGGTGGAGACGCCGGCGGCATTGGCGAATTTCTTCGATTCGATTTTGTCGCCCATTGCCATGATGGCCTTCGGCTTGGGGCCGATGAAGACGATGCCCTGCTTTTCCAGTTCAGCGCAGAAGGCGGCGCGTTCAGACAGGAAGCCGTAGCCGGGATGAACCGCCTCCGCACCCGTCGCCTTGCAGGCGGCGATGATCTTTTCGGCCACCAGATAACTCTCCGACGCCGCGGCCGGGCCGATATGCACGGCCTCGTCGGCCATCTCGACATGCAGCGCGTCCCGATCCGCATCCGAATAGACCGCAACGGTTCGAATGCCCATGCGGCGCGCAGTCTTGATCACGCGGCAGGCGATTTCGCCGCGATTCGCGATCAGGATTTTCTTGAACATCGAGACTCCACCCAGAAATGCGTTCCGGAGTTTTACGCACAAAACACCGGAACGCACAATCAGGCTTGAGGAGCATCAGGCGACAGCGGCTTCGCAGACAGGTTCCTCGTCGACGATTCGCAGCCAGCGGCTGCGCCGCGGCTCGGCATAGTCACGCAGCTCGACGGCGGCCATGATCCCCGCCCAGTGGGGATGATTGGCGCCGGGCAGGGTTGCCTGCTCGATCTGCTGGAGCACGCCGTATTCGGCCGAGGAAACGGGAATGATGCCGCTTTCGGCGACGCTTCTGAAGATTCGCATCGCGAAATCGACGTCCTGGCGGGTAATGCCCCGGCGATCGACGGCACGCGACAGCTTGTAGCCACCGATATTGTCGGTGATCGCCAGACGGAGCTGATCGAGGGCGAGCGCTCTCAATTCACCCGGGACGTCGGCCGAAATCTCCATGACGTGGAGAATGAGCTCGAGTTCCAGCGCCGAGTTGACGACACCGTCGGTCGTGAACATGCGCATGATCCAGGCGACGTTGATTTCATCAAGGGAGCCCTGCGGATAGGTGTAATGAACGATGAAACCGGCGAGCTGCTCTACGAAGAAAGCGTTCCAGGCGGCACATTTTTCAGGGCAGGAATTATTCAGCGCCAACATCGCCACGACATCGTCGGACGTCCGGATGCCTTCCGGAAAAGCATGTTTACGCAATAGCAATATATCTTCGGCCGTCAGCCGATGCTTGCCGGCCACCACACAGGCCGGAAAAGCGAGACGAAATTCGCTCATGTTTTAGCTCCAGGCTTCATCATGAAGCCGGAGACAGTTTTATCGCCTGCGAATTGACGATCCCTCAAGAAGAGGAGTTAATCCGATATTCCCGGGGTCAGGAAGATTTTAACGATTGCGCCTGCAGCCGCTCCCGCCAGATGATGAAGAGCCCTGAAGCAACGATGATGAAGATGCCGATCCATTTGGAAAAGCTCGGGAAATCGTTGAAAAGCGCATAGCCGAGAACGGTCGCCGAGATGATCTCGAAGTACTGGAACGGCGCAAGCAGCGACAGCGGCGCAAGCCGGAAAGCCCGGACCACGAGCATATGTGCATATCCCGAGATCGAGCCGAGGGCGAGAAGCAGGACAAGGCCGAGGCCGGAGGAGGGTAGGGAGACGGCAAAATCGGCATTGCCGGAACTGCTGCCGACGAGAAGGGCGGCCGCCATGAAGACCGTTCCGCCGATGCCGGCCATCGTCTGCATGGTCAGCGGCGAATCGGCCTCGCCGATGGCGCGGTTGAGGAAGAGATAGAGTGAGAACAGGAAGGCGCAGGCGACCGGCAGCAGCGCCTTCAGGCCGAAGATTTCATAGCTCGGTTGAATGACGATCATCGCGCCGCCGAAACCGACGACGATCGCCGTCCAGCGCCGCCAGCCGACCTTGTCACCGAGAAACAGCGCCGACAGGGCGGTCAGCATGAAGGGCTCGACGAAATAGATGGCGAAGACATCGGCGAGCGGCATGTATTTGACGGCGACGAAGAAGAGCAGGCTTGCAGCACCATGCAGCACACCGCGCAGCAGATTCATCCATGGCCGTTTGGCCGAGAGCGCCTTCAGCCCGAAAAGGGCGAAAAGAATCGGCAGGGTGCAGGCAATCTGGAAGAAGAATCGGTAGAAGGTCACCTGACCCGGCGACATCGCCTCGAAGGTCGCCATGTATTTGGCGATCGCATCCATGGTCGGCAGGATGAGCATGGCGCCCGACATGATGGCCATGCCCTGCAGGGAATTTTGATGGGGCTCTGACATGGCTGCCGATTCTTGCGGGGATGACGCCATCAACCATGAGATGGCTTGGCGATCAAGCCGAGCAACCGCAAATAACTTCGAGGGTGAAATCGAAATCGTCGCTTAGAAAGCGTTTCCCTGAAGGGAAATGGTGCGGTCGAGAAGACTCGAACTTCCACGGGTTGCCCCACAGCGACCTCAACGCTGCGCGTCTACCAATTCCGCCACGACCGCATCGTGGTAGGTGCCGATTTGCGTCGGCGGGGCAGCATGTAGCAAAAGCATTTGGGGTGCACAAGGGCGGTATGACAGTTTTTTTAAAAACCGGTCATCGCATTTGAATTGCTCCCGGAACGGGTCCATATAGCTGTCCTGCCGCCCTCCAATTTCGCAGGCATTTCGGGGAGAGCGGCAAGGAATGGCCATGCTTCGCACCGATCTCGAATTCTCCATGCTTCCCCAACCCGGCACTCGGCCGGTACGCTGGCGCATCGCCGATGGCCTCGTTGCCTATGAGGAGGCCGTGGAGACGATGGAGCGCGAGGTGGCGATGATATCGGATGGCGGAGACGAGCTCGTCTGGCTCGTCGAACATCCGCCGCTCTATACTGCCGGCACCAGCGCCAATGCCGGCGACCTCGTCCAGCCAGACCGTTTTCCGGTCTTTGCGACGGGGCGCGGCGGTGAATATACCTATCATGGACCCGGCCAGCGCGTCGCCTATGTGATGCTCGACCTGAAGCGCAGACGCCAGGACGTGCGCGCCTTCGTCGCTGCCCTTGAAGATGTCGTCATCCGCACGCTCGACATGATGAATGTGCGCGGCGAGCGGCGTGAAGACCGCGTCGGCGTCTGGGTGCGCCGTCCGGAAAAGCCGTTGCTTGCCGATGGGACGATGGCCGAGGACAAGATCGCCGCCCTCGGCATAAGATTGCGGAAATGGGTTACCTTCCACGGACTGTCGCTCAACGTCGATCCGGATCTCGACCATTTCAGCGGCATCGTGCCCTGCGGGATATCGGCCTATGGCGTGACCAGCCTCGTCGATCTCGGCTTGCCTGTGATGATGGCTGATGTCGATATCCGGCTGCGCACCGCCTTCGAGGCGGTTTTCGGCGAAACGACCGGCGAAACCTGATTGTTCAGGACGGCGACCTGTCTCCGGCAATCTGCATCTGAAGAAATGGCCGGCTTCGGCCTTGCAGGAGCCAATGCGTCGCGGCGGAATGGGCAGGCGCACGGCGTTGATATCGCTTGCAGAAACCCGTTGGCCAGTCACTGCTGCCGCATTCTGCCGTGAGGATCGGCCAGCAAGAACCGCCGCCCCGTCAGCACACGCCTTAACCGATAATTAGCGATTGCGCAGATATAGGTTATCACAATCTTATGATGCGGAAGACTTGCGAACAATGAAAAAAAAGACAACGGCAAGCTGGTCGTTCTTCGATGTGTATTTCGTTCTCGATATCATCGAAAAAGTCGTCATCGGTTATTTCTTTGTCGCGATCGTCTTGCGTATTCTGCCGCAGATGCAGGACAATCGAGCGATCATCGACTTCCTGCTGATCGTTTCGGAAGGAGCCGCCGCCTTCCTCATCCTGACGCGCCGGCCGACGAAAAATGCGTCGCTTCGTGTGTTTGACTGGATGGTCACCGCCATCGGCACGCTCTTCCCGCTGCTTGTCGTCCCCTCCGCGACACAACCGCTTGCACCGCTCGCACTCTGCGGGACAGTGATGGCGCTCGGTTTTGTGTTGCAGATATCGGCAAAGCTGTCATTGCGGCGAAGCTTCGGCCTTGTGCCGGCCAATCGCGGGATCAAGATCGGCGGGCCCTACAAATTTGTCCGCCATCCGATGTATGCGGGTTATCTGATGACACATATCGGCTTCTTCCTGGCGCATCCGAGCCTTTGGAATTTTGCCATCTATGCGACGGCGCTGACCGCACAATGTTTCCGCCTCCTGGCGGAGGAGCGTCTGCTCAGCCAAGATCCTGCTTACCAGGCTTTCATGGGCAGAACCCGTTACCGCCTCGTTCCATTTCTCTTCTGAAGCGGCGAACAAGTAATTGAAAAAGAGAAGGGCCGATTTCCGGCCCTTCTCTTATGTCGGATCAATGCGTTGCCCGGCATGCTTCGGTGCGGGAGGCGCCGCTGTCGGCACCCTTGGTGTGGGAGCCCTTCGGGCCAATCATGCTGTGGCACGGAGGCAGGGGGGCGATACTCGCCGTGGCGGTCTTGTCGACGGCAGGAGCTGCCATGGCGCTCGGGGCGAAGCCGTCGCTGTCATTGGTGTAGTCGCTGGAATAGGCCGGGGCCTTGCGGTTGCTGTAGTGGACCGGGGCCGGCTTCGACACCGGGCTCGGGGAGAAACCGTCGCTGTCGTTGGTATAGTCGTCGGAATAGGTCGGCTGGGCGAAGGCAGCGCCTGCAAGGCTGACGGCGAACAGCGACGCGGCAAGGGCAAATTTGATGCGCATGGGTCTATCTCCTCAATCTGTTGTTGAATTTCACAACATAAACTAACCCTCGGCACATCCAAGTTCGCGCCCCAATTCAGGCAATTTTGTGAACAAACGGCGGCGTGGCCGCGACCTTTTGTCCAAATGAAATCACAGTGTTGTCAACGAAATTGACGTTCACGTTACAGAAGCCGCCTAAGCAAAATGACAAAATATGGCGTCTGTAAAAGCATCTTGTGATGCAATCTGAAATTGTTAACTTTTGGTAATGTTGGCGGACGGAATTGACGGAGGTGGGCGAGAGGCATTGGGTGCCTCCCGCGGAATATCCGTATCTTGTGGGTGAATCAGTCCTCGTTCGGGATATGCGCGTCGACTCCGGTCAGCTGCAGTTTGTTGCGGACATGGCGCACGCCCTCGACCGAAAGCGCGCTGAGTTCGACCTTGCGGGCAATACCGATCGTCTCCACCGAACCTTCCAGGGTGACGACGTGGCCATCTGCGTGAACCTCGAGGCTGTCGATGTCGACCTCGGGGATGTTTTCGAGGTGATCGTTCACCCGTGCTTCGAGGTCGTCGCTTTCATCCCGGTCGATGCTATCGGGGCGCAGCGAATCCTTGAGGCGGTTCTCGTTGCCATCTTCATCCGTGCCGTCGATCCGGAAGCCCTTGTTGGGGTCGCTGTCGAAATTTGCCGCCGTCTCGCCATAGGGGCGGTTGGACGGGTCGGCGCCGACGCCGTCGGCATAGGGCCAGCCGTCGTCGAGATTTCGTTCCTCGAGGTCACGATAATCTTCCTCCCGGGAAAGCTCAGGCTTCTCCCGGGCAAACTTCGTCTTGTCACCGATCTCTACCATGGCGGTCGCTCCTCGTTTCTTTGCGGGTTCTTTGCTGGAAACGCCGTCCGCGGCGAATGGTTCGGTGTGCAGAGGGATTGTCAGCCGTGATAGTCCGCTCTGATTGTCAGTTCTGGGCCTTCTCCCATCGTTTCACGAGACGGTCGCGTTTCAGCCGGGAGAGGCGCTGCAGCCAGAAAATGCCGTCGAGCTGGTCGACCTCGTGCTGGATGCAGATGGCGTGGAAACCTTCGGCGGCTTCCTCGTGCACGATGCCCTCGGCATCCTGGTACCGGAAGCGAATTGCCCGCGGGCGTTTGACCTCGTCGGTGGCGCCGGGCATGGAGACGCTGCCTTCGGCGTGGTTCATCGTCTCCTGCGAGAACCAGGTGATCTCCGGGTTGACGTAGAGGCGCACGCCGTCGGTCTTGTCGAGCTCCAGCACCGTCACGCGGCTGAGGACGCCAATATGGGCGGCGGTGATGCCGACGCCGGGGGCGGCGCGCATCGTCGCCAGCAAGTCGTCAGCAAGCTCGGCGAGCGACGAATCGAAGGCCGTCACCGGCGCGCAGATGGTCTTCAGGGCAGGATGCGGATAGCGCAGAATCGGACGGATGGGCATGGGGCAGCTTTCTGCTTGAACGGGTTCTGCTTGGACGGGTGGCGAAACTATCGCCGGCCGCAGGCATTGTCATCAAGCGGCAGGTTTGCTGCTTTACGGCAAGGATGCTTTGGGCTAGCAGAAGCATGAATCCCATCGCGGGAGCCTCGCGCGGGATTTGCTTATCTGCTTGTTGACAATGTGTTTTCGCCGACACTGCGAGTGCGGCGCTGTAGTCGTTGAAATTCGAACCAGATGCGAGGGCGGCAGATGACGACGACCGACGGGGAAGACCGCATTCGCAGGCGCGATGACGAGGAAGCCGATATCTACGATGAGGACGGCAATGTCCGCAGCGATTTCCTGGCGCTTGTCGGCGCCGCGATCGCCGATCGCGATACGCTGTTCCTGCGCCAGAACGTTGCCCGCCTGCATGAATCCGAAATAGGCGACCTGCTGGAATCGATCCAGCCGGATCAGCGCTTGGCGCTGGTGCGGCTGCTCGGCGAAGATTTCGATATGACGGCGCTGACCGAGGTCGACGAGGCGATCCGCCGCGAGATCGTCGATCAGATGCCGAACGAGCAGATCGCCGCGGCGATCGGCGAGCTCGATTCGGACGACGCGGTCTACATTCTCGAAGACCTCGACCAGGAGGATCGGGAAGAAATCCTCGCTCAGCTGCCGTTCACCGAGCGGGTGCGACTGCGCCGGGCGCTCGATTATCCCGAAAGTTCGGCCGGGCGCCGCATGCAGACGGAATTCGTCGCCGTGCCGCCGTTCTGGACTGTGGGACAGACGATCGACTACATGCGCGACGAGGAGGATCTGCCCTATTCCTTCTCGCAGATATTCGTCATCGATCCGACCTTCAAGCTGCTCGGCGCCGTCGATCTCGACCAGATCCTGCGCACCAAGCGGCAGACGAAGATCGAGCAGATCATGCGCGAGACCAACCATCCGGTCCCGGCCGAGATGGACCAGGAGGAGGCGGCCCAGCTCTTCGAGCAGTACGACCTTCTCTCGGCCGCCGTCGTCGACGAGAACGGCCGGCTTGTGGGCGTGCTGACCATTGACGACGTCGTCGACGTCATCCACGAGGAAGCGGACGAGGACATCAAGCGCCTCGGCGGCGTCGGCGACGAAGAACTGTCCGACAATGTGCTCTCGACGGCGCGTTCACGTTTCCTCTGGCTTTTGATCAATCTGGGCACGGCGATGCTCTCGGCAAGCGTCATCGGCCTGTTCGACGCTTCGATCGAGAAGATGATCGCACTTGCCGTGCTGATGCCGATCGTCGCCTCGATGGGCGGCAATGCCGGCACGCAGACGATGACGGTGACGGTGCGCGCGCTCGCCACCCGCGACATCGACATCTACAATGCCGGCCGCATCATCCGCAGGGAGGCGGGCGTCGGCATCCTCAACGGTGTCGTCTTCGCGACGATCATGGGCTTGATCGCCGGCACGTGGTTCCACGACTACCAGCTCGGCGGGGTGATCGCGGCGGCGATGATCATCAATCTGGTGGCGGCAGCCCTTGCCGGCATCCTGCTGCCGCTGCTGCTCGACAAGGTGGGGGCCGACCCGGCGATCGCCTCCTCGGTGTTCGTTACGACGGTGACGGACTGTACCGGCTTCTTTGCCTTTCTCGGCATCGCCACATGGTGGTTCGGCATCTGACCGACGAAATTGACTATTACGTAAAAGTCAATATTATCACCGGTTCAAGACGGGGAAGGCATGCCGGTGAACAAATTTTATAGCATAACGGAGCTGACGCGCGAATTCGGTGTTTCCACGCGCACGCTGCGCTTCTACGAGGACGAGGGGCTGATCCATCCGGAGCGGCGGGGGCGGACCCGTCTCTTCCGCCAAGCCGACCGACGGCTCATCGGCGAAATTCTCCGCGGCCGGCGCATTGGCTTCACCATCGCGGAGATTCGCGAGATCATTCAGGTCTACAAGGAGCCGCCGGGTGAACTCGGCCAGCTGAAGCTGCTGATGAAGCGCGTCGACGAGAAGCGCGAGGACCTGCGCCAGAAGCGCAAGGATATCGACGACACGCTGACGGAACTCGACAATATCGAGGAGGCCTGCCTCGGCCGCCTCGCCGAAATCGGCGTCACCACCTGAGGCGAGAGCCTTTGTTTTTACGCAATTCCCGGCAAAAGCGCTTGGCGCTTTGCCTGGGAAAACCGCTTCACACTTTTCCTGGAATTGCTCTAGGCTTATTGCGCCTCGGCGCTGCATTCGGCGGCAATCGTCTGGACCCGCTCGTCCGTCTCTATATTGATGGCGCCCGCCTGCAACGGTGTGAACAGGGCTTGAGCCTGCAATTTCTCCAACGTGCACTGGCAGAAGCTGCGGCAGAGCGCTTCGCCTTGCTGCATGACGCAAGCGGAGTTGCATTGCCTTAGGTAAGTCGCGACCGGGTCCGGCGCCTGTGGCGGCACGACGAGGGAAAGTCCGTAGGCAATGCCGATCAACACCGGCTGGTGAATGAGGTAGAAGGCAAGGCTGTGGCGGCCGAGCCTAGCCGGCCACCAGGAACCGGTGCCGACAGCGGCAAGCCGATGCAGAAGCCTGGTTCTGATCGCGATCGAAGCGAAACTTAACCCGGCGAAAAACGGCGTTGCCCAGGGAAACAGCGGCACATAGTCGTTGGACCGTTCCGGCATCGCGGCAAGGCCGATCCAGGCCAGATATCTGGGATCGAAGAAGGATGACCGAAGCAGGCCGGGTGGGCCGAAATTATCGGTTATCCAGGCGGCAAAAAGTGCCAGCGTGGTGATGAGCGTGACGGCGAGCGGCAACCTCAAAAAAACGACGCCGATCAGCGTCAGCACCGCGATGCAATGCAGGATGCCGAAATAGATCCACTCGTTCGGCATCGCGATGCGCGTGGCGATCGAAATGACGGCGGCTGCCGCGGCAATCATGCCGAAACGCTTCCAGAAGGAGGGCCAGCGGATCTCGGGCGTGCTTGAGAGCACCAGGCTGATGCCGACGATGAACAGAAAGGTCGTGGCGATCGCCCGGGCATAGATCTTCAGCCAGCCGGTCTCGGCCGTGCCCGGCGCGAGATAGCCCATGAACTCCATATCCCAGCTGAAATGGTAGCTCGCCATGGCGATCAGCGCGAGACCGCGCGCCGTGTCCAATAGGCCGATGCGCGGCGGTCTTGCCGCCGCATCGGCTTGCATTGCCGGCAGTGTCATCAAAGTCCCTCGGGCAAATCACGTCCGTCGCTCGACGGCATGTCGCGGCCAATAGCAGAAAGGTGGAGATTTGATGGCGGGCCGGCGTCCATGATCGCCAGCCGCGCCTGCGAGAAGAATTGCCGCCGCGCCAGCACGAAGATGACGGTCGCCGTCGTCAGCATGAAGACATATGGATTGATGAACCAGCCGAGATAACCGATCGACAGGAAGATCGCCCTCAGCCCTTCGTTGAAATTGCTGCCGGCAATGACGTTCATGCGGATGACGCGTTCAGCGGCCCGTTCGGCGGCGATGACGTCGCGTTCGGTATCGCGCAGCATCGGAATCGAGCCGAACAGGATGGTGCAGTAGTTGAACAGCCGGTAGGACCAGCCGAACTTGAAGAAGGCATAACCGAAAAGCGCTGCCAGCCCGCCGACCTTCATCTCGAAGACGGCATGGCCGCTATGGAAGACGAAGGGCAGGTCGGCGAAGACCGCGTCGACCTTCTCGGTTGCCCCGAGCAGCGCGAAGCAACTGCCGATCGCGAAGATCGAGGTCGAAGCGAAGAAGGCGGTGCCGTTCTGCAGGCCTGCCATGATCTGCGTATCGATCATCTTCAGGTCGCGGCGCAGCGAATTGTAGATCCATTCCCGCCGCCGTTCGATCATCGCATGGGTGAGGCTGGTGCGTCCGAAGAAGGTGCGGCCATGCAGCAGCCAGGAATAGCCCATCCAGACACAGGCAAAGAAGGCCAGAGCGATATAGTCCGCCGTCGTCATCAGTGATTCAGTCTCCACGTGAAGTGCGGCCACCTTACATATGCATTGAAATGCTGCAATGACTGGTAAGGTCGGCCGCTTGGTTTTAGCGCCGACCCGCGAAAATCGGATTCGATTTTCGAAAGGGATTATGCGCAAACTCAAGCTGCCGGAGCGTCTTTCAGCGCGTCATCGGACGCATGGCGTTCTACCAATGTCGCACCGGCTCCATGCGATGTCGGTGCGCCGCACGGATTGAAGACCGGCGTCGCTTAAGCTTGCATCCTCGTAATCAGAAGGCGCATCCATGTTTCTCTCGGTATTCGATGTCTTCAAAATCGGTGTTGGGCCGTCGAGTTCGCACACGATGGGTCCGATGTCGGCCGCCAACCGGTTTCTCGCACTGATCCTGTCGAACGAATGGCCGCGCCCATCGTCGGGCGCTGAGGTCGTCGCGATCAAGGTCAGCCTGCACGGCTCGCTTGCCCATACCGGTATCGGCCATGGCACGGGCAGGGCGGTCATTCTCGGCCTGATGGGCGAGGCGCCCGACAGCGTCGATCCCGACAAGATGGACGGCATCGTCGATATGGTCGAGCGCACCGGGCGCATCACGCCGGAGGGTCATCCCGCCTACCAGTTCCAGCCAAAGACCGATCTGGTCTTCGACAAGAAGCAGCCGTTGCCCGGCCATGCCAACGGCATGTCCTTTTCCGCCTTTGACAGGGATGGCCGGCTGCTGCTTAAGCGCATCTACTATTCGGTCGGCGGCGGCTTCGTCGTCACCGACACCGAGTTGGAACAGATGCGTGCGAAGAAGAACGCGGCCAGCGGGACGCGCGTGCCCTATCCGTTCTCGACGGCAAAACAGATGCTCGATATGGCGGAGCGCTCGGGGCTGTCGATCGCGCAGATGAAGCGGGCGAACGAGGAGAGCCAGCGCAGCCGGGAGGAGCTCGATCAGGGACTCGACCGCATCTGGGAAGCGATGCGCTCCTGCATCGAGCGTGGCCTCAAGGTCGACGGCATCATGCCGGGTGGACTCAACGTCAAGCGCCGCGCCCGCAGGATTCACGACAAGCTGGAGGAGGAGTGGCGCAGCAACCGCGTCAACCCGCTGCTCGCCAACGACTGGCTCTCCGTCTATGCGATGGCTGTCAACGAGGAGAATGCAGCCGGCGGGCGCGTCGTCACCGCACCGACCAATGGTGCGGCTGGCGTCATTCCGGCGACGATCCGCTATTACGAGCATTTCCACGAGGACTGGGACCAGAACGGCATCCGCGATTATCTGCTGACGGCCGCGGCCATCGGCGGCATCATCAAGCATAATGCCTCGATCTCGGGCGCCGAGGTCGGCTGTCAGGGCGAGGTCGGATCGGCGGCGGCGATGGCGGCCGCCGGCCTTGCCGCGGTCATGGGCGGCACGCCGGAGCAAATCGAGAACGCCGCCGAGATCGCCCTCGAACATCATCTCGGCATGACCTGCGACCCGGTCGCGGGGCTGGTGCAGGTTCCCTGCATCGAGCGCAACGCGCTCGGCGCCGTCAAAGCGGTCACTGCGGCATCCCTCGCCGTCAAGGGCGACGGCCAGCATTTCGTGCCGCTCGACGCCTGCATCGAGACGATGCGCCAGACCGGTCACGACATGAGCGAAAAATACAAGGAAACCTCGACGGGTGGTCTTGCCGTCAATGTCGTGGAATGCTGAGTTTGTGGACGCCCTGCGCTAGACAGCGCTTTGCTTGGCAAAACCGCTGCGCTTTGCCCGGCAAAAGCGCTGCGCGCTTTGCCTGGGAAAACCGCTTCACACTTTTTGTGGAATTGCTTTAGACGCTTGACGCTCGCTGCCAAAAGGATTTCAACGGCGGCATGGCATTGCATCTCATCAAACTCTGTGTCGGCGCCGACTCGATAGACGATCTGCGCGAATGGGTGGCGGAACGCTCGCTCAGCGCCATCGCCGCCGGACTTGAGCCGCACTCGGTGCACACGACGCGAATGGTGCCGAAACGCATCGAGGAGCTGCTGGATGGCGGCTCGCTCTACTGGGTGATCAAGGGACAGGTGCAGGCGCGGCAGAAACTGCTCGGCATCCAGACCTTCACCGACGGCGAGGGCATTTCGCGCTGCCGGCTGATGCTCGGCCCGGAGGTCATCGAGACGGCTGCGCAGCCGAAGCGCCCCTTCCAAGGCTGGCGTTATTACACTGAGGACGACGTGCCGCGCGACCTGACAAGCCTTGGGGCCGGTATTGTCGAAATGCCTGCGGACCTTCGCCGCGAGCTGACCGAGCTTGGCCTGCTCTAAAGCGCGTCGCGATCTTTCAGATTCGCTCCTCGCGCTTTAGATCCTTGTTTTTACGCATGCGGTTATCGCAAAACCGCTGCACACTTTTGCGCGACATGCTCTAATCCCGAAAATCAGAACCGGTTTTCTGCAGGCGGATGTCTGCCGTTCAGCGTAGGCGCAGTTGCACCGGCGCGCTACCGTCGGGCGAAGTCACATGCAGGTGAATGCGAGCTTCGGGCTGCGAATAACGCCAGGCGCGGGCGCCATGGCAAAGCAGCAGATTGATGAGATCTCGGGTCTTCGGAGACTTCGGCTTCGGTCGCTGCAGGCCGATCTCGGCCAGGCGCATGGCCGCCTCGTGCAACGGATGCAGGGAAGAGCGGCCTTTGGCCGTCGTACGGCGGTCTGAAGGCATTCCCGGAACATTCTCATTGATCGCCATTGTTTTCCCCGTACGCAATACTGATCGAGTTCAAGAAAAGTGGCCGGAAACGCAAACACCGATTCCGGCCGTCACCGATGCCGCCGGCCATTTTGCAGGCAGCATCGAATAGCTCATTGGGCAGCCGCCCAGCACTTGATGCCGGCCTTCTTCAAGGCCTTGCAGGCGTTGACCGCATCACGCTGGTCATCGAAACCACCGAAGCGGGCGCGATAGAGCTGGTCACCACCAGCGCCGTAGGCGACGGCGAAAGGCTTTGCCGAGGCCAATGCCTTGCCGCCCTTGCCCTTAGCGTTCTCGAGAAGGTCCATGGCCATCTGCCGGCTCGGCGAGACGCCGACCTGCACGACCCAGCCGGCGGGGCCATTGTTGGCAGAAACGGGGCTGGCAGAGGCAGGGCTGGTCGAGGCCGTCGTGACGTTGTCGACGCCGGTATCGCTTTCCGACGGCATGGATGCGGGCGCCGGCTTCGGTGCGGGGACCGATGCCTGCTGCTTGAAGGTCATGGTCTTGACTTTGGTCGGCGACGGCATCGGCTGCGCGACCAGCGGATTGTCGGATTTCGGTGCTGATGTCTCGGCATAGGCGACTTCGGTCTCGGCCACCTCGCGCGCATCCGGCAGCGGGCCTTTGTGCGGAAGGCTGAGATCGGCAACTGCTGCCGAAACCGGCGGCTGCGCCGCGGTGATGGTCTTTGCCATTTGCGGCTGGACCTTCTGCGGCTGGACCGGCGCAGGTGTCTCAATCATTGCAGAGGCGGGGGCAGGGGCCGCCTGGGCGATCAGCGCCGACGATCCACCACGGCTCGATGCCTTGGGAAGATAGGTGGCGATCAGATTGCGCATCTGGGCATCGCGGGCAGGCGTCGAGGCGCCGCCGAGCACGACACCAACGATCGACTTGCCGTCCAACTGCACCGAGCTCACCAGGTTGAAACCGGCAGCTCTGGTGTAGCCGGTCTTGATGCCGTCGACGCCGCGTACCGAACCGACCAGGCGGTTGTGGCTGCGGATCGTGCGACTGCCGAACTTGAAGGCGCGGGTGGAGAAATAGCCGTAATATTGCGGGAAATGCTGACGAAGAGCGATACCGAGGCGGGCCTGATCGCGCGCCGTTGTCATCTGCGCCGTATTCGGCAGGCCGTTGGCGTTGCGATAGGTGGTGCGCGTCATGCCGAGCGCATGCGCCTTGGCGGTCATCAGCTGGGCAAAACGATCCTCGCTGCCGCCGCCGAGCATTTCGCCGAGCGCGGTGGCGGCATCATTGGCCGACAGGGTGACGAGCCCGAGAATGCCTTGCTCGACGGTGATCGTGCCGCCGGCGCGAACGCCGAGCTTGGTCGGCGCCTGGGCTGCCGCATGGGCGGAGAAGGGAACCGGCGTATCGAGACGGATGCGACCCTGTTCCAGCGCCTCGAAGGTCATGTAGAGGGTCATCATCTTGGTCAGGGAGGCGGGATATTGCAGCCGGTCGGCATTCTCACTGTAGAGAACATTGCCGGTCTTGGCGTCGACGACGATGCCTGCATATTTCGAATTCGCCGCTTCCGCTTCGGCACTTACCGAATCGACCAGGACGATCGTGACGGCCACCGAAAGGATCGCCAGCAGCTTTGCGAAAAAACTACCGGATCGGGACGATGATACGGAGGAGACTGACCTTGACACTATTCCACTCTTCGCTTTGCATTTCAGATATTTGGCACTTCAGATATTCGGCCGGAACCGCACACCTCCCGCCGCACAGCTCGTCTTTCAAATCTACCGATTGGGCGTTACCAATCCGTTTATGATGAATCGTTTATTTCGCTGTCCGGGGAGCATTTTAGGGACTTGTTGCAGAACGGTTCATAAGACGCGCTTCCACAAAGGTGCGGATAGCGGCATCAATATGTTCCCAGTCGTCGAGATGGCTGCTGGAGAAGCGGTAGAGAACGCTGAGATCGTTGCCGACTTTGATATCGCGCTGGCAATCTCCGCTCGTCGCCTTGTCCGGGGCTGAAGGCAATACGCAGCGTACGACGTAATCCGGGCCGTCTTTGACGGGCGCCGTCAACAGCACCTCGTCGCCGTAACCGGCGTCGGCGCGAAGACGATGCAGCGTCAGGCCGTTGCCGAAAGTCTCGGCCGGTCCTTCGAGCAGATGCGAATAGATCGGCTCCAGCCGGCCGGACATGTCGCGCGACATGGTGCTCTGGGTGATCTGCAGAAAGAGCAGGCCGGAGGATTGGGTGACATCGTCGAATCGAAGATGGTTTTCCTTGCCGTAACCCTGCATTTCGGGCCAGGCGAGGTAGAGATCGACGCGCTCGGCCGCGCCTTCATGCCTTTGGCTCGGGAAGCGGATGGCATTCTCGGGGAATTTCACGCTGTCGCGGCCGATCGTCAGCAAGATCTCGGCAGTGCTGTCCGTGTTGCCGGCAAGCGAGATATGCCGGCCGAACCAGCGCCCGCCGATGCTGATGGCGACGGTCAGCACTGCAAGGACCGCAATCACCGCCATCGTGCGAAGGAGAAACCCCATGGAGAAAAGCGGCTGCTCTTGGGATGCGCTGTGCACGGCATGGCTCATGGCGGTTCTTCGCGTTTCGGCCGCGGGAAAACATGAATCGCCGGTGCCGATGATGAATCTGATCGGCAGGATCAGACCGGCATGGTTAATAATTCGCTAAAGCATGTCGGGGAAGGAACGAATGCTTGTCCCAAAAGAAAACGAGCCGTTCCCGGGACAGCGGGAACGGCTCTTGAGGCGCCGGTCGGGGACGGGATGCGGGGACTGACCGGGCCGCAGGCTGCAGCCGGCATGGAGCCGGCAGTATTTCTTACTTGACGCTACCGACCGCGACAGCGCGGCCGTCCTGAAGCTTCGACCAGCGGGCCGGATCGTCGGCGGACTGGCGTTTCAGATAGGTGTATTCGGTATCCGACCACAGCAGCACCTTGTTGCGCATATTGTCGAGGATGAAGTCGCCGTGATCGGTGCGGACCGTCAGTACGGCATGGCCTTCGCCGTTCGGCTGCAACACGACTGTTATCAGCGTGTCTGACGGCGAGAAGCCGTCCTCGATCAGCATCTTGCGCTTGAGCAGGGCATAGTCCTCACAGTCACCGACGGTTGTGGGATAGGCCCAGCGCTCCTCGACGCCGTAGATCTGTTCATCCGTCTCCGGCTGAATCGTCGAATTGACCGTGTAATTGACCTTGAGAATTTCCTTCCAGCGATCCTCGGTGAGGATAGCCGGTCCGGCATCGCCGCCGACCTCGACGCATTCCTTCGGATTTGCCTTGCAGAATTCATAATGTCCGATCGGCGGGCTGGCATTGCCTGCCAGCGCCATGCTGGCGGGCGTCGCCTGTCCCGAACCCGCCATTGCCATCATGAGGACACCGGCCAGCAGGCCGCCTTTCAGGATGTTCGCACTTGTCATTGCCGTCTCCCCGTAAGTTGAGGCGACAATGGCACAGACGTTTTTATCCCGCGCAAAATTACGCAATAGAATTAAAGGCTTAGTTGATTCAAATGCCGGTAAAATCTGGCTAAAAACCAAGTCGAATGCGACTAAAACTTGAAGCGGATTTGTCTCGAAATCGATTAAAAATGTAATTGGCGCAACAAGGCTTTCGGCCGCAAAAAGGTTGCGTTGCCGTGCCGGCGTTAAGGGTTTTCGTTGAGCCGGGTAAGATCCGATGTCTTGGGGTTGCGCTGGGAAAGCCGGCGATGCAGGCCGGGCTCGGTCGATTCGACCGCTTCAAAAGCAGAATTTCGCTTAGATCCGCGTTTCCGGCGGCAAATTATTTTTGAGGAAAATTGCGAAACCGATCGGTGGCGGCGACGATCGCCGCACTCATATCGGGATTTTCAGTGGAATGGGCGGCATGCGGGAGGATTTTGAGTTCGCTTTGTGGCCAGGCGCGCGCAAGTTCCCAGGCGGTGACAAGCGGCGCCTCGATGTCGAGCCTTCCCTGCAGCAGGACGGCGGGAATGCCTGTCAGGCGCGCGGCGTTCTTCAAAAGCTGGCCGTCTTTCAGCCAGGCGCCATGGATAAAATAATGGGTGATGATGCGGGCGCGGGCAAGCAGATAGGTCGGATTGGCCCAGCGGCGCGGCAGCCCCTCGGGATCGGCGAGCAGGATCGAGGCCGCCTCCCAGTCATGCCAGTCACGCGACGCCTTCAGCCGCGTGTCCGGGCTGGGGTCGTTGAGCAGACGATGATAGGCTGCCACCATGTTCTGATCGCGTTCCCGGTGACCTGCGGGAACCGCCTGTTGGAAACGGTGCCATTCTTCCGGAAAAAGCGGCGCCATGCCGCGATAGAGCCAGTCGACTTCCGAGCGCCTGGTGGTGGTCACCCCTGCGATGACGATCGCGGAGACGTGCTGAGGATGGGTTTCGGCATAGGCGAGCGCCAGGGTCGAGCCCCAGGAATTGCCGAAGACGAGCCAGGTGTCGATACCGAAAAGGAGCCGTAGCCGCTCGATATCGGCAACGAGATGCCAGGTGGTGTTGAGGGAGAGGTCGGTTTCCGGATCGGCGGCGCTCGGCAGACTGCGGCCGCAATTGCGCTGATCGAACAGAATGATTCGGTAGGCATCGGGATCGAAATGGCGTCGCGCCGTCGTCGAACAGCCGGAGCCCGGCCCGCCATGCAGCACCAGTGCCGGCCGGCCCGCCGGATTGCCGCAGGTCTCCCAATAGATCAAATTGCCGTCGCCCGTGTCGAGCAGGCCATGATCATAGGGGGCGATTTCCGGATAGAGAGCTGACATCGGTGCGCCTGCGGTCGAGGCGGACCTTATCCATCATATCCATGACGAATGGAAGACGGATGACGGGCGGCAAGCCCGGCCGTAAGTCCACGGTGCAGTTTGCGCGAGCTGCTGCGAAACCGATCGGTGGCGCAGGTCGTTCCACTCATAATGTTACCATCGACTGGTTGGAACGACTTGCGACAGGATTTCGAGCCTGCTTTCCGAAGCCAGATTCCTTGCCGCTTGCAGATCTCTTGCCGTGAAGCTCAAGCCCTGTCAACGCGACCTGACCGGGTGCGCACCGGACCCGGCAAGCGCGGCAGGATCAGCAGCCTGTCAGAGGAATTCGCGCAGCGTCTCGCGGGACTGGATCGACAGGAATTCGATCGCCACACCTTCGACGAAATGGCGCACGACGCGGCCGCGCATGTTGCCGAGGCGCACCGCCGTTCCGATCGAGGGGCGCATCTCGACGTCGACGGCAGCGCCCGACAGCGAAAGGTCCATGATGCGGCAGGAATAACGTGTACCGTCTTCGAGGGTCAGCTCGGTCTTCGTGTCGCGCGGCGTCAGACGGTCATGGCGACGATCTTCCGGCAGGCCGAGTTCGTGCTTGTTGGCAAGCCAGGTGAGCTGGGCGGCGAGCTTCTCGCGCTTCCGCTCGGTGGCATTGATCGACATGGTGAAGCCGCGGCCATCGAGCGTCTGGACATAACCTTCGACACGGCCGAGATGGTCGATATAGGCGACGACGCGTTCGTTGGCGCGCGGCCGGCCGGGGCAGGTGACGTACATGTCGCCAGGCGACATGTCGATCACCATGCATTCGAATTCCTCGTAGTTCGCAAGCATCAGCCGGCCCTGCATATTGATGGGCACACGCTGAAAAACGCCGTGTTCAGGGCGCGGCGCAGGTCGTTGCGTCTGAGCTGGCTGGAACGAGTGCATCAAGGGGCTTCTTCATCAAAATCGCAGAGACCGATCTTTACCCGCAATCCATTAACAGAAGGTTGTTTTGCCTCAATCGGACATAGCCGAAAACGAGTATGTCCGATGTCCCGAAACGAAACGATCAGTGCGCCTCCACACTCAGCAGCTGCGACACCATGCGGCGCATGACCTGGCCGAACCCGGCGCTTTTTCCGGCGACGATTTCATTGATGGGGCGCAGTTCGGCCGGCGCGGGGGGGGCGAATTTTCCGGGCAGAAGGCGGCTTCGGTCGAGCGCCAGGAATTCGAGCGGTACAACCTCCAGCCAGCTCGCAGCCGCCGTGGGTGCGATCGCGCCGAGCAGCCGGTCGCAGGCGCCGTGCGGCGAGCGCAGCGGCATCATGATGATCTCGAAGGAGGCCTGATGACCGACGGTGCTGTAGCCGGTCGCATTGAACAGGGCCGGCATGGTATGGTCCATCACGCCCATCGCCGTGCGTTCGATATCCGCGTGCTGGCCGTTTCCCCAGAGTGAGGAGAACCGTTCGCCGCGCAGATCCCGCCCGAACAGATCGCAGATACGGGTGCCGGCGAGCCGGAAGCCGATATTTCCTGCGTCGCGCGTCTCGAGGATGAAGAGGCTTTGCAGCAGGTGGGGTACGGCGGAGGGTTCGACCTGCGATTTCAGCGGCGCATCGGCAGCGCCGCGGATACGGTTCCAGTAGTCAAAAATTTCGATGGTCGTTTGCACACGCATTTTACACCAACCTGTCCCATTCCGGATCATTTTCGGGCAGTCATTGCCCGTACAGGCTCTACCTTGCGGATTTCATGCCAAACCGAGGCTGTTAAGGTTAAGAAACGGTTTCGGTTGAGGTGCGGCGCCTGTCGTGACACTGTCCTTTCATCGCTTCGACTTTCGAAGTTCAGCACAACCTGCGGGGTCCAGGTCTTTCCAGGAGCTCCCGGTCACGCCGTCCGGCACTTCGGACGGCTTTTTTTTTGACAGGTGCTCCTGTATGGCTGTGGCCTCAACGAGGCGATATTGAAATGAATGAGCAGACGGCCGAGCCGCATAAGGCGCCCGAACCTCCCGAGGTCCAGCCGCCGGCAAAGCCGCCGCGCGTGCCGGTCTTCAACCTCCCGCCGGCGCTGTTCTTCAGCCTTTGCCTGCTGGTTCTCATCTATGCGGTGCAGGAACTCGTGCTTTCCAACGATGCGATGAGCTGGCTGCTCTTCACCTTCGGCTTCGTTCCCGCCCGCTATGTGATTCCGCTGTCGCAACAAGGGCCGGAGCTGTTCTGGACGCCCGTCACCTATTCTCTGCTGCACGGCAGCGTCCAGCATATCGTCTTCAACGCCTTCTGGCTGATGGCCTTCGGCGCCCCGGTCGTGCGCCGCATCGGGACGCTGCGTTTCGTGCTCTTCTGGCTTTTTTCGGCGGTCGCGTCCGCCGCCCTGCACGCGGTGTTGAACTGGGGGGATGTGACGCTGCTGATCGGTGCGTCGGGCGTCATCTCCGGGCTGATGGGCGCTGCCTGCCGATTCGCCTTTCCGGCCGAACGGCGGCCGATGCTGCCGGCCCATCTCAATCCCCGGCTTTCCATCGTGGAGGCGCTGAAGAGCCGCACCGTCGTCATCTTCATGCTGCTCTGGCTGGTCGGCAACGCCTTGATCGCCATCGGCATTCCGCTCGTCGGCGACAGCGACCAGGCGATTGCCTGGGACGCGCATATCGGCGGTTTCGTCTTCGGCTTCCTCCTCTTTTCGCTGTTCGACCGGGCGCCGCGCCCGCCCGTGACGGAACCTGCCGGAACGGAGAAGGATTTGTTGCAATCCTGAGCCGGGCAGTGCACGATTGACCTATCCGCGCTGGGGGGAGAAACCGCCGCGGATGCCTGTGACAAGTGTTTCACGGACATAGGAGGTTCGAATGACCAGTTCAGTCAAAGCAATTCTCGACCTGAAGGGCAGGGACGTCGTCACCGCCGGGCCGAATACCACGGTCGCCGAGGCGGCCGTTATCCTGAGCAAGAAGAAGATCGGCGCCATCGTCGTCGTCGGCATGGAAAACCGGATTTCCGGAATGTTCACCGAGCGCGATCTCGTGCATGCCATCGCCAAACATGGCAAGGACGGCCTCGACCAGTCGCTGGCCCAGGTTATGACCGCAAAGGTCTACCGCTGCCACGAGGAAACGACCGTCAACGAGCTGATGGAGCTGATGACCAGCCGCCGTTTCCGGCACGTACCTGTCGAAAGCAACGGCAAGCTTGCCGGCATCATCTCGATCGGCGACGTGGTGAAATCGCGCATCGCCGAAGTCGAGCGCGAGACCGAGGAAATCAAGGCCTATATCGCCGGCTGAGGTTTTCGTCTGTTTGGGTTGACCGACGTCGTCGCAAAACCACGACACGCCTTTGGACGGCATGTATCAGGGGTGGCTGGCATCAGGGGTGGGTGGCATAGACTTCCTGCATGCGTTTGATCTCGGGGAGCCGGGCTCTGGCTTCCTCGTAGCCGCGTTCGATCGCCTCGCCGGCCCGGTGGAATTCGGAAAGGCCGATATAGCTGAGACGCGGCTGCAGCGAAATGTCCGGCGGGTCGCCGGCAAGACGGGCGCGGGCGATCCTGTCCTGGATGATGTTGAAGGCCTGCACCATGACGCCGGTCATGCCGAGACGGGCATAGGGCGCCTCTTCCTGCTTTTGCACTTCCTGCGGCGAGAGGCTGGCATTGTGCCGGACGACGGCCGAGCGGCCGTAGAGATCGTAGTTGAGATTGACGGCGACGACCAGCGGCTGCTCATAGGCGCGGCAGACGGAGACGGGCACCGGATTGACCAGCGCGCCGTCGACCAGCGTGCGATGGTTGCTGCGCACCGGCTCGAAGATGCCGGGAAGGGCATAGGAGGCGCGCAACGCCGTAATCAGCGAACCATTGGCGATCCAGACCTCGTGACCGGTATTGACCTCGGCGGCGACCGCCACGAACGGCCGGTCGAGATCCTCGACATTCAGGCCTTCGAGATGTTCCTGCATGCGCTTGGTCAGCCGCATGCCGCCGAACAGGCCGCTGCCGCCGATGGTGAGATCGAGGAGACTGGCGATCCGGCGCATCGTCAGCGAGCGGGCGAAGCTTTCAAGTTCATCGAGTTTGCCGGCGAGATAGCAGCCGCCGACCAGCGCGCCGATCGAAGTGCCGGCAATCATGCCGATCTCGATCTTTGCCTCGTCGAGCGCACGCAGCACGCCTATATGGGCCCAGCCGCGGGCAGCGCCGCCGCCGAGCGCAAGCGCAATCTTGATTTTCTTGACAGGCGCGGGAGGCGGGATCGTCTCGAGGGTGGTCGACATGCCGGAACCAGCACCTTCGCCTTCAGAGCTTTGACGATGCAGACTCCAGCTCAGCATGGCGCTCTCCCCTCCCAGCAGAACACTTGGTTCCCGATAGTGTGCCCGATCAGTTTCCAAATGGTATATAGAAGCGATTTCTGGCGCAATAAGGAGCAAATGCCGGAGAAATTCGGGCTATTTTCCGTAGACATCCTGTGGATCGAAATGTAGCTCGTCGTCGACGATATCCAGCATCGGCTTTCCGTCCCGAAGCGTGATCGTCCGATAGAAGCAGGAGCGACGGCCGGTGTGACAGGTGGCGTCGTGGCCGGCGACCTCGACCTTCAGCCAGATGGCGTCCTGATCGCAATCGGTGCGAATTTCCTTC
The DNA here is from genome assembly GCF_028994275.1 of Rhizobium binxianense. Classification (NCBI taxonomy): domain Bacteria; kingdom Pseudomonadati; phylum Pseudomonadota; class Alphaproteobacteria; order Hyphomicrobiales; family Rhizobiaceae; genus Rhizobium; species Rhizobium binxianense. Next base: position 1,895,483 of record NZ_CP118713.1, on the reverse strand, counting down.
ACCGTCTGGAGATTGCCCGAGGTCTCGCCCTTCTTCCAGATCTTGCCGCGCGAACGGCTGAAATAATGGGCCGTGCCGGTCTGGATGGTCAGCGCCAGCGCCTGAGCATTCATATGCGCCACCATCAGCAACTCGCCGTCGCCGGCGTCGGTGACGATGGCGGTGATCAGGCCGCGGTCATCGAAACGCGGCGTGAAATCGCCGGCGTCTTCCAACGCCGACTTGTCCTCGGATGGTTGATTGAAGATCAGTTGGTTCATCGCGGCCCTCCTGAGGGAGCCGGTATCAGCGGCTCCGCACCATGCTCATGAAACGGGCCTGATCGGCCGGCTCGGTCTTGAACGTACCCGTAAACGTCGTCGTCAGCGTGGTCGAGCCCTGCTTCTGAACGCCGCGCATCGCCATGCACATATGTTCGGCCTCGATCATCACAGCGACGCCGCGCGGATTCAGCGTATCGTCAATGGCCCGGGCGATCTGCGCGGTCATCGTTTCCTGCGTCTGCAGGCGGCGGCCATAGATCTCGACCACACGGGCAATCTTCGACAGGCCGAGCACTCGCCCGTCCGGCATGTAGGCGACGTGGGCCTTGCCGATGATCGGCACCATGTGGTGTTCGCAATGCGAGAAGAACGGGATGTCCTTGACGAGGACCATGTCGTCGTAGCCGGCGACCTCCTCGAAGGTACGGCCGAGCACGTCTTCCGCCGCCATGTCGTAACCGGAAAAAAGCTCGCGGTAGGATTTGACGACACGGGCCGGCGTTTCGAGCAGGCCTTCGCGCGTCGGGTCGTCACCGACCCAGCGCAACAGGACGCGAACGGCTTCCTCCGCCTCCTGCTGGGAGGGACGATCGGAGTCGCGGGTCGTCTGCGGAAAGTTTTTTACGATGGCGTCCATGAACAATGGTCTCCTGGTCCGCACCGCGGACCGATCTGTCGGAATCGCCACTGGTCAATCCCATGCGGGAATTCATGCACCTTTGGCAGGCTCCGGGGCTTTCAAGGCGCATTCAACGCCCGTCCGGCACGGTTTCCCAATCAAACTTACACGAGGCCATTGCATTTTTATGGCCTTCGAACGACATACATATAGGAAGACGGCCATCGTATGTAAGTATCCTCAGATGACACGGTGTGTTTTTTGTTTCAACAACAATAACAGCCCCTATTGAGGCCGATCCGCAGCGATTTGGGAGCGGAAATCCAACATGGACGATATCTACAACAGCAAGATCCTCGAATTCGCCGGCAATATTCCGTTGACCGGCACGCTTGATGATGCCGATGCGAGCGCCCAGGCCTATTCGAAGCTTTGCGGCTCGAAGGTCAGGATCTGGTTGAAGATGGACGGCAATATCGTGACCGGTTTTGCCCATGACGTGAAGGCCTGCGCGCTCGGCCAGGCCTCGTCCTCGATCATGGCGCGCCACGTCGTCGGCGCCACATCGGGCGAATTGCGCCAGGCACGCCAGGACATGCTTGCCATGCTGAAGGCGGATGGGGCGGGGCCTGAAGGCCGTTTCGAAGACATGCGTTATCTCCGGCCGGTCCGGGACTACAAGGCCCGCCATGCCTCGACGATGCTGACCTTCGACGCCGTCGTCGATGCGATCGGGCAGATCGAGGCGAAACGGGCGGAAGTTGTCGAGGCGTAACTGACATGTGCGAGTTCTGCGCCCTGCAGGCAGGCGATGAGGAAGACGGCGGCGCCGCCGGACCTGAAAAGCCGCGTGAAAAGGCTGCACGCACTTCCCGCAATTATACCGGCCCATTCCGCAAGTCCCCGGACCGCCTGCTCGGCATGGGGGTCATCCGCCTCTATCAGCTGACGCTTTCCGGCTTTGTCGGCAATTCCTGCCGGCATATCCCGACCTGTTCCGAATACGGCTACGAGTCGATCGCCCGCCACGGCCTGTGGGCCGGCGGCTGGATGACGCTGTTTCGCGTCGGCCGCTGCGGCCCGGGCGGCACCAGCGGCCTCGACCCGGTGCCGGAAATACTCGGCGAACACTTCCGCTGGTGGACGCCGTGGCGGTATCTCTCCCTCGGACGCAAGAGAGGGTAAACGCCATGACGACGCCTTGCGAATACGCATGCGTGTCGGAGAGCCGGGCAGCGACGATGCGTAAGGTGCGGTCACCATTCGGTGACCGTGGTCTCGGATCCAGGGCAACCGAGGAGGTCTGGCAGTCATGAGCATGTTCGTCGCCCTTCTGCACAGCATCGTCCTGACGCCCGATCGCCGCGTCATCATGCAGGATTTGCGAACACTGGCCGAAGAGCTCGGATTTCGCGAGCCGCGCACGCTGGTTTCCACCGGCAATCTGGTTTTCGAGGCCGACGATATGCGGCCGCACGAACTCGAGGTCATGCTGGAAGAGGGCTTTGAAGAAAAGTTCGGCAAACATGTCGATATCGTCGTGCGCAGCGACTGCACGTGGATGGCGCTTTGCAGCACCAATCCCTTCAAGGACGGCGATGGTGACCAGGTCATCGTCCGAGTGATGCGCCTGCCGGTCGACCCGAAGAAGGTGGAGGCGCTGAAACCGCTGATGGCGGAGGGACAGCGCATCGCCGTCGTCGGCGGCGATCTCTGGATCGATTTCGCCGGCAAGCCGAGCCAATCCAAACTGCTTTCGGCGCTGACGACCAAGCGGCTCGGCGTCGGCACGATGCGCAACTGGAACACCGTGTGCGGCCTTGCGGAAATGATCATGTAGGTCGGCTTCTTCTTTACTCACACACCAAATCTGGCTATCAGGCGGCGGCGCATCCAAAGAACGGAGGCGCTTCCATTTCAACCACCCGCATTCGTTGGCGGGACTGGACAAGGAGAAATTTCAATGTCTGACGCTATTTCCCTGACATTTCCCGATGGTTCCGTGCGCAGCTTTCAGGCTGGCGCGACCGGCAGGGATGTCGCCGAATCCATTTCCAAGTCGCTCGCCAAGAGCGCGGTCGCCATTGCGCTTGACGGCGCCGTGCAGGACCTTTCCGATCCCGTCACCGATGGGAAGATCGAGATCATCACCCGCAAGGACGGCCGTGCACTGGAACTCATCCGCCATGACGCCGCGCACGTCATGGCCGAAGCGGTGCAGGAGCTCTGGCCCGGCACGCAGGTGACGATCGGCCCGGTCATCGAAAACGGCTTCTATTACGACTTCGCCAAGAACGAGCCCTTCACGCCCGACGATCTGCCGAAGATCGAAAAGAAGATGAAGGAGATCATCGCCCGCAATGCGCCTTTCACCAAGCAGGTGTGGTCGCGCGAGAAGGCCAAGGAGGTTTTTGCAGCCAAGGGCGAGCAGTACAAGGTCGAGCTCGTCGATGCGATTCCCGAAGGGCAGGATCTAAAGATCTACAATCAGGGCGATTGGTTCGATCTCTGCCGCGGCCCGCATATGGCCTCCACCGGCCAGATCGGTACGGCCTTCAAGTTGATGAAGGTTGCCGGCGCCTATTGGCGCGGCGACAGCAACAACGCCATGCTCTCGCGCATTTACGGCACGGCATGGGCTGATCAAGCTGATCTCGACAACTATCTGCATATGCTGGCCGAAGCGGAAAAGCGCGACCATCGCAAGCTCGGCCGCGAAATGGACCTGTTCCATTTCCAGGAAGAAGGCCCCGGTGTCGTCTTCTGGCACGGCAAGGGCTGGCGCATCTTCCAGACGCTCGTTGCCTATATGCGCCGCCGGCTTGCCGTCGACTATGAAGAAGTCAACGCGCCGCAGGTGCTCGACACCTCGCTCTGGGAGACCTCGGGTCACTGGGGCTGGTATCAGGAAAACATGTTCGCCGTGAAATCGGCGCATGCGATGACGCATCCCGACGACAAGGAAGCGGATAATCGCGTCTTCGCGCTGAAGCCGATGAATTGCCCGGGCCACGTGCAGATCTTCAAGCATGGCCTGAAATCCTATCGCGAACTGCCGATCCGCCTTGCCGAATTCGGCCTGGTGCATCGCTACGAGCCTTCAGGCGCGCTGCATGGCCTGATGCGCGTGCGCGGCTTCACGCAGGACGACGCGCACATCTTCTGCACGGACGAACAGATGGCCGCCGAGTGCCTGAAGATCAACGACCTGATCCTGTCGGTCTATGAAGACTTCGGTTTCAAGGAAATCGTCGTCAAGCTTTCCACTCGTCCGGAAAAGCGTGTCGGCTCCGACGCGCTCTGGGATCGGGCGGAAGCCGTCATGACCGACGTGCTGAAGACGATCGAGGCGCAATCCGAGGGCCGCATCAAGACCGGCATCCTGCCGGGCGAGGGCGCCTTCTACGGGCCGAAGTTCGAATATACGCTGAAGGATGCGATCGGCCGCGAATGGCAGTGCGGGACGACGCAGGTCGACTTCAACCTGCCGGAACGTTTCGGCGCCTTCTACATCGACAGCAACTCCGAAAAGACGCAGCCGGTGATGATCCACCGGGCCATCTGCGGCTCGATGGAGCGCTTCCTCGGTATTCTGATCGAGAACTTCGCCGGCCACATGCCGCTCTGGGTATCGCCGCTGCAGATCGTGGTAGCAACGATCACCTCGGAAGCCGACGCCTACGGGCTTGAGGTGGCCGAAGCGCTGCGCGAAGCCGGTCTCAACGTCGAGACCGATTTCCGCAACGAGAAGATCAACTACAAGGTCCGCGAACACTCGGTCACCAAGGTTCCCGTCATCATCGTCTGCGGCAGGAAGGAGGCCGAGGAGCGCACGGTCAACATCCGGCGCCTCGGCAGCCAGGACCAGGTTTCGATGGGGCTCGACGCCGCGGTCGAGAGCCTTACCCTCGAGGCGACGCCTCCCGACATCCGCCGCAAGGCCGAAGCAAAGAAAGCCAAGGCGGCCTGAAAACCACCGGGCTCCGACAGCGCCGGATTCGGCGCTGTCGGAAATCCAATCTACAATCACAATGTCGTTGTGACGACGGGAACTCGTCATCCCGAGCGTTGAAGGGTTCCCGATCTGCGTCGTCAGGGGCTTTCCAGCGGTCTTCTCAGTGACGGCGAAGCGCACTTCTCCAAATAAACCGAAACCGCTTACTCTAAATCAATCGAGGCTGGTGTCGTCGCCGCCCTGCGGTGCGAGTTGTTCGTAAGAGGGGAGCGGTGCCACCGGAGCCGGCTGGACGCCTGGCGGCGGCGGCGTGCCCACAGGCACCTGCTGCACCGTGCGGGCCGCGTCGTTCACCGGCGGCTGCGGCTGCTGGTCCTTCATCAGAACCTCGACATCGGTATTCCTGCCAGCGACGACGGTGAAATCGCGCTGGTAGATCTTGTCCTTGTTGCGGGCGACGGCGGAATATCCGCCTTCGGCAAGAACCATAGTCGGGAAGGCGCTGACGCTTTCGCCGACGCTGTCGCCGGCCGCCGTCAGGATCGACCATGCCGTATCGGCGATCGCCTCGCCGCCGGCATCGGAGACCAGCTTGAAGGTAACCTGCGCGGCGCGATGCTGGATCGTCGCCTCGGTCAGCTTGCCGGCTTCGACCTGGATGTCGGCGCGAATGACGGCGTTGACGCTGCCATATTCGGAAACGATGTGATAGGTGCCGGCATTGAGGCGGACGACGGTGTTCGGCGAGACATCGGCCACGACGAGGCCGCGCTCGCCGTCGTCGCGCACCTCCGAGGAATAGATCGAGAAGCTCAACTGGTCGGGGCGGATGCGGGCATCGGTGCCGGAGACGGCGTTGAGCAGCAGGCCGCCGGCATCGAGCACCATCACCTGTTTGCCGACTTCGCCATCAGCGGGCACGGTCAGTTTCTTGGTGACGCCGGCGCGGCCGAAGGAGACATTGACGAAATAATCGCCGGGAGCGAGCTGGAAGGCGGCGGTTCCGCCCTTGGCGCTGGCGATCAGCGGCAGCTTGCCGTCGGTTCCGGCGATCGGGCTGAAGACGTACCAGGAGAGGCCTTCCTCGACCGGTGTGCCGTCCGCGGTCAGCTTGGCTTCCAGCGGGACATCACGCAGCTTGACGCCTTCGGGCGCCGCGCCGGGCGCGATGAAAGCATTCAGCTTGGGCATCTTCGACGTTGAGTCGAGCTGTTTGAATTCCTTGAAGGCATCCTGAGCGCCGGCGCCCAAGGGCGTCAGTATCATCAGGGCGATGGCAAGGCCGATGCGTGCAAAGGGCGAAATGCCAAACATCTGTTTCGTGAACCGATTGACTTCTGAAATCGCAAAGGCCACTTCAAGACCAACGCGATGGCAAATTCAAGACCCAGCCTTTGCAGCCGCATAAAAATGAGAGTTTCTCCCGCATGAAATCCGATATTAAGCTGATCGACTACCTCGCCGTGCGCCGCTCCATCCCCGCTTTCCAGATGTGCGAACCAGGCCCCGAGAGGGCCGAGATCGAGGAAATATTGCGGCTTGCCTCGCGTGTCCCCGATCACGGCAAGATCGCGCCATGGCGCTTCATCGTCTATCGCGGACAGCACCGCGCCCATCTCGGCGAGGCGCTTCTGAAGTTGGCGCTCGAGGCAAAGCCCGAGCTTTCCGAGGAGATGATCGAGGTCGAGCGCGCCCGTTTCACCCGCGCGCCCGTGGTTGTCGCCGTCGTCAGCAAGGCGGGGCCGCACATCAAGATCCCGGAGTGGGAGCAGCTGATGTCGGCCGGCGCGCTCTGCCTCAACGTCATCCTCGCCGCCAATGCCAGCGGTTATGTCGCCAACTGGCTGACGGAGTGGTTCGCCTATGACGAACGCGCCTATCCGCTGCTCGGAGTCGGGCCGGATGAAAAGGTGGCGGGCTTCATCCATATCGGCTCGACGACATTTCCGGCGATCGAGCGGCCGCGGCCGGAGCTTGCCGACACCGTGACCTGGGTCGGCGGAGAGGACTGATGTTCTACACCACCGGCAGCAATCGGCACGGGCTCGCGCATGACCCCTTCAAGGCAATCGTCTCGCCGCGTCCGATCGGCTGGATCGGCAGCAAGGGCAGGGACGGTTCGATCAATCTGGCGCCCTATTCCTTCTTCAATGCCGTTTCCGATCGGCCGAAGCTGGTGATGTTTTCCTCCAGCGGTCGCAAGGACAGCCAGCGCAATGCGGCCGAAACCGGCGTCTTCACCTGCAGTTTCGTCAGCCGCAATCTCGCCGAGAAGATGAACCTTTCCTCGGCGGCGCTGCCCTATGGCGACAGTGAATTCGTCTTCGCTGGCCTGACTGCGAAGCAGGCCGAACTGATCGACGCGCCCTATGTCGGCGAGGCTTTCGCGGTGCTCGAATGCAAGGTCACCGAGATCATCGAGCCGAAGACGCTGTCGGGCGAACCGTCCGAAAACGTCTTCGTCTTCGGCGAAGTGGTCGGCATTCACATCGACGAGGCGATCGTCCGGGACGGCCGCCTCGACATGTCGCTCGCCCGGCCGGTCGCGCGTCTCGGCTATATGGATTACAGCGAAGCCAGCGAGGTCTTCGAGATGTTTCGGCCGAAGCCGCAACAAGGCTGAGGCGAACGAGCAAGGCGCACAAAGGCTTAAGAAACATGGTGAACCAATCTTAAACCTTTTGCCGCTACCGTCGCAGCATTGAATGAAACGCGAGGGAATCGCGTTCAAGTGCTGGGGCGTCGCGTGATCGTAGAAGCTTTCCTTCGTTGGATCGAAACCGCCAAGACCGGTGACCGGGCCCGGGCCGCAAATGCACTGGGGCGAGCTTATCTGCAATCCGAGATGACGGCGGACGAGCGCGCGGCGGCCGAGATGGCGATGACCTTCCTGCTCGACGATCCGTCGCCGCGCGTGCGGCTGGCGCTGGCCGAGGCGATCGCCTGGTCACCGGATGCGCCGCGCAGCCTGATCCTTTCGCTTGCCGAAGACCAGCCCGAAGTCGCCTGCCACGCGGTGACCTGTTCGCCGCTTTTGAGCGATGCCGATCTCGTCGACCTTGCCGCCCGCGGCAACGGTGCCACCCGCATGCTGATCGCGGCGAGGGCGCATGTGACGCGCCCTGTCTCCGCCGCCCTTGCGGAGGTTGGCGACGAAGAGGAACTCCTCTGCCTGCTCGAGAATGACGGTGCGGTGATCTCCAGCCTATCTCTCAAACGCATCGCCGAACGGCTCGGTGACTGCTGCGATATTCGCAACCTGCTTCTCGACCGCAGCGATCTTCCCGCCGACGCCCGCCAGCTGCTGACCCAGCATGTCAGCAATGCGCTGATCGGCCTGCCGCTGGCACAGGCGGCGATTGGCCTGCAGCGGCTCCAGCGCATCAGCCGCGAGGCGACCGAGGCTGCGATCGTCTCGATTGCCGGCGACATTGCGCCGCGTGAAATACCCGACCTCGTCCAGCATCTGCGCCTCAACGGCCGGCTGACGCCATCTTTCCTGATGCACGCGCTTTGCGCCGGCAAGGTGGATTTCTTCGCCGGCGCGATTGTCGATCTCACAGGCTGCAGCGAGCGCCGGGTGCGTTCGATCCTGGCAACCGGGCGCATGCATGCGGTGCGCGCGCTCTACGAATCCGCCGGCCTGCCGAGGGATATCAGCGTCATCTTCGTCGAGGCGACGATGCTGTGGCGTGACGCCGCCAGAAAAGCACCGGGCAGCATGACCGGCACCATCTGCGGCCGTCTTCTCGATAAATTCCGCCATCACGAGGTGCATGGTGCCGTCGGCGAGCTGCTCGACATGGTGGAAAAGCTTGGTGTCGCCGAACAGCGGCAATCGGCCCGCGTTTATGCGGCTCTTGCGGCCGCCTAATCGGCGAGCCGCGTCACCACCCAGGAATAACTGGTGGAGACGAAATGCACCGGCTTGGCGACCGTGTCCTTGACGCTCCTGCCGGAGGGCAGATGGTCGCGCACCTGCTGGGCAATGTCGTCGGCGAAACCAAGCAGCCCCTGCGGGCGCTGTTCGGCCACTTCAGCGACAGCCGGGGGAGCAGGCGCCGGCTTCGGCGGCTCGGCGGCAGCGAGGGCCTTCGGCGCCTCGCACACCGCAATTACCGAGGGATAGCTGACATTGGCATAGGTTTTTAGCTGACGTTCGGCTTCGGCATCACAAGCGGCAACGGTTTCCCAGCGCTTATCGACCGTCGCGACATAGCTGCACTGGCTGATGGAATCGTCGCAACCGAGAATGGTCATGGCGATGAGCACCGCTTGCATATTCTGTCTCCTTGGCTATGGAACCTGACATCGCCTTAGACGGCGCAATTCCAACCGAAAGAAGGCGAAGGCATTAACTCTTCGTCACCTCGGGAAAAATTTGCGCCTTTCGCAAGCATTGGGAATCATCATGTCCGTCATCATCGCCCAGGAGCCGCCGCGCCAGGACGGCGTCATCCGCCTTCTCGATCTTTCCGACGCCTATGCGCAGTCGCTCTATCCCGCGGAAAGCAACCATCTGGTCGACCTCTCCGTGCTGGAGAAACCTTCGGTGAGCTTCTTGGTTGCCCGCAACGACGGCACGATCGTCGGCTGTTGCGCGCTGGTCGAAGCCGGCGACGGCACGGCTGAGATCAAGCGGATGTTCGTCGATCCCGAGGCAAGGGGGCTGAGGATCGCCAGCAGCCTGATGAATGCGCTCGAAGCGATCGCAGGGGAAAAGCGGCTGACGGCGATCCGGCTCGAAACCGGCATCTACCAGCCCGAGGCGATCGCTCTCTACCGCAAATACGGTTACCAGGACATCGAGCCCTTCGGCGCTTATCTGCCGGATCCGCTGAGCCTGTTCATGGAAAAGCGGCTGGGGTGACGATCCGCGAAGGCCGGTTCAGCCTTCGGCAACGCGCGGGATCGTTTTTGGTGGTCCGGGGACAGTCGGCGGTGCCAGTTCGTCGATAAGTGCCTGCGGGCCCGTCTCGCTCTTGTCGGCGTTGCGGGCTTCGTGGATCCATTCGCGCCAGATGGCGACGATCAGCGCCATCAGCACCGGGCCGATGAAGAGGCCGAGGAAACCCATCGTCTTGACGCCGCCGACGAGGCCGAAAAAAGTCGGCAGGAAGGGCAGCTTGATCGGCCCGCCGACGAGCTTCGGCCGCAGCGTCTTATCGACGATGAAGAGTTCGACCGTACCCCAGACGAAAAGACCGATGCCGGCGACATGCGAGCCGCTGGCCAGCAGATAAACGGAGACCAGCGTGAAGGAGAGCGGCGCGCCGCCCGGGATCAGCGCCATCACGCCTGTGAGCACGCCGAGGGTGACGGGCGAGGGCACGCCGGCGATCCAGTAGGCGACCCCGAGCACGATGCCTTCGCCGATGGCGATCAGCGTCATGCCCATGACGGTGGAGCTGATCGTCGCCGGCACGACGCGGGAAATACGCTCCCAGCGGTTCGGCAGGATGCGCTCTCCGAGCATGTCGATCTGCTTGGAGAAGGAGAAGCCGTCGCGATAGACGAAGAACAGCGCGATCAGCATGAAGAGCAGCGTCAGCAGCAGGTGGAAGGCGCCGCCGCCGGCCGCAAGCACGGCACGGTAGATATTGCCGATATTGGCGCCGCTGACCGCCTGGATGACCTCGCCGAGAGCGCCGGGGCTGCCGATATATTTTGTCCAGACTTCATCGAGATAGGCGCCTGCCCAAGGCAGGGCGACGATCCAGTCGGGCGTCGGGGCGCCGGCGCGGTTGGCATGGATTGCCCAGGCAACCCAGTTGCGCACTTCGCCCGTCGTATAGGTGATCGCAAGCCCGATCGGGATGACCAGGAAGGTGATGATCATGAGGATGGCGATGGTCGCGGCGATCGTCGTATTGCCGCCGACGCGTGCCAGAAGCTGGCGGTAGAGCGGCCAGCTGGCAAAACCGATGACGAGGGCGGCGAGCACCGGCACGAGGAAGCCGTAGAAGAAATAGACGCCGGCCGCGACGATCAGGACCAGCAGCCAGCGCGCCGCCGAGATGGAGGGAATCAGCGGCGTGCGCGTTTGCGCCGACGATCCGAGCCATCGCGGTTCATGATTGCTTTTCTGACGGTCGAATACACCCACGCGCGCCTCTTCTTTTTCTTGTACTCTGGTTATGGGCCATCACCCCCGCGGTTTCAAGGTGCGTAGCCCGAAAGCGTATACAAAGCGTCGCTATTCGACCGTCAGATGCAGCGTCTTACGATTGCGGACGGCTGAGAATCTTGAAGGCGTAGAACTGCGTCTTCTGAGCGGGCGAGAAGTTGTTGTCGGAGCCAAGGATGAGAACGTCGCTGCCGTCCTTGGCCTTGCCGAGCGACATGGCCTCGATATTGTCGGGGACGAGGCCGATCGCCCTAAGATCGAGGATCTGGCTCTTGCGGGCGGGGACGACGCGCTGGTCGTTCTTGGCGAGTGAGGCGATGGCGGATATGTCGGTCGCGTCTGCGAGATCCATCATCATGATCTTGACGTTATTGCCGAAGCCTTCGGCGTAGCTGCGCTCGACGGCGAGCAGGCGGTGATCGTCGAGGGCCAGCATTTCCGACATGCCGTTGTCGTTGCCGCCGTCGGCCTTGGCGGCGGCCTGCGGGATCGGCGAGACCGGATAGACATACTGCGCCTTCGGCTCGCCGGTGGCGCCATCATAACGGATGATGCGCGACAGGCTGCCCGTCGCCAGCGACGGCTTCGGACCATCCTGATAGAGGGCGGCTTCGACACCGACGAAAACATCACCCGAGGGCGCGACGGCGAGGTCCTCGAAGGCGAGATTGTCGCGGATGCCGGTCGACTTGTCGGCGGTCGGCGCATAGCCCTCTGGCAGCTTGAATTCGCGGACGAAGGAACCGTCCGGCGAAGCGACGCGGATGAAGGGCGCAAGCAACGCCTTGCCATCGCCTTCACTGCCCCAATAGATGCCGTCCTTGCCGAGGCGGATCGATTCCGGATCGACGGTCCTGGCGGCGAAGGGCTCGCCGTTCTTATCCTTCAGCGTGACCTGCTTGACGACCGAAACCCCCTTGAGACCCGACGCGTCGACATCGACGTCGAGTTCATAGAAGCGGGCCGGCGCCCTTTCGGAGCGGTCGTCGCTGATGGCGATATAGTGGCCGGTGGCGGCATCGAAATCGAGGCCTGATATGCCGCCGAACTCGACGCCGTTTTCCATGTGGCCTGTGGGGATGACGAATTCACCGAGGTAAGAGAGCGAAATGCCGGCGGCGCAATCGCCGAAAGGGCAGGCGGTCTCGAACTTGGCGCCGATTTCCGTGGCGCTGACGGTGACGGTGCTGGACAGGAGAACGAAAGCGGCAGTCGCGAGAAAACGCTTGGTCATGGCAAAATCCGGCGTGGGGTTGAAAACGGTTCGAACCGGCGCCGCCCCTCCCTCAAGGGGAAGGCGCGCCGACCGTGTCATGCGCCGGTTGTTTGACGGAGTTGTTACGGTTCTTCGTCAGTTCCGTGAAATCGCAAATGCTAAAATGCGGAGCGCCAACCCATGTCCATTAGACCGGTCGGCGCGCCGCCGCAGCATCTGTCAAATATCGAGATTCTCCGCAAAGGCCGCGCGTTCCTGGATGAAGCGGAAGCGGGCTTCCGGCTTGGTGCCCATCAGATCGTCGACGGCGCTGCGGGTGCCTTCGAAATCCACCTCGTCGATCAGCACCTTGAGCAGGGTGCGCTTGGACGGATCCATGGTGGTTTCCTTGAGCTGGGCGGGCATCATCTCGCCGAGACCTTTGAAGCGGCTGATCTCGACCTTGGCCTTGCCCTTGAACTCCGTCTGCATCAGCTCGGCGCGATGGTTGTCGTCGCGGGCATAGGCGGATTTCGAGCCTTGAGTGATCTTATAGAGCGGCGGCACGGCGAGGAAGAGATGGCCGCCGCGCACCAGCTCCGGCATCTCCTGATAGAAGAAGGTGATGAGCAGCGAGGCGATGTGGGCGCCGTCGACGTCGGCATCGGTCATGACGATGATGCGCTCGTAGCGCAGGTCTTCGTCGCGGTATTTCGAGCGCGTGCCGCAGCCGAGCGCCTGGATGAGATCGGCGAGCTGCTGGTTGGCGCCGAGCTTTTCACGGCCGGCGCTGGCAACGTTGAGGATCTTGCCGCGCAGCGGCAGAATGGCCTGGTTGGCGCGGTTGCGCGCCTGCTTGGCCGAACCGCCTGCCGAATCGCCCTCGACGATGAAGAGTTCGGCGCCTTCGGCGGTGTTCTGCGAACAATCGGCGAGCTTGCCGGGCAGGCGCAATTTGCGCACCGCCGTCTTGCGGTTGACTTCCTTTTCCTTGCGGCGGCGCAGGCGCTCCTCGGCGCGCTCGATCACCCAGTCGAGCAGCTTGGCCGACTCGTTCGGATTGTCGGCAAGGTAGTGATCGAAGGGATCGCGGAGCGCATTCTCGACGATGCGCTGGGCTTCGACGGTTGCGAGCTTGTCCTTGGTCTGGCCGACGAATTCCGGCTCGCGGATGAAAACCGACAGCATGCCGACGGCCGAGATCATCACGTCGTCGGTGGTGATCTGGGCGGCGCGCTTGTTCTGCGTCAGCTCGGCATAGGCCTTCAGGCCCTTGGTCAGCGCGATGCGCAGGCCGGCCTCATGCGTGCCGCCTTCGGGGGTCGGGATGGTGTTGCAATAGGAATGCACCTGCGGATCGCCGCCGTACCAGGTGATCGCCCATTCCATCGAGCCGTGGCCGCTCACCTTCTCGGTCTTGCCGGCGAAGATCTCGCGGGTGACGGTGAACTCCTTGCCCATCGTCGCCTGGAGATAGTCCTTCAGGCCGCCGGGGAAGTGGAAGACAGCCTTGTCAGGCACCTCGGAGCCTTCGGGCAGCACGCCCGCCTCGCAGCTCCAGCGGATTTCGACGCCGCCGAACAGATAGGCTTTCGAGCGCGCCATGCGGAAGACGCGGGCGGCATCGAACTTCATGTGATCCCCAAAGATCTGGGGATCGGGATGGAAGCGCACGCGGGTGCCGCGGCGATTGTGCACGTCGCCCAGCTCTTCGAGGCCGCCTTGCGGCAGGCCGCGGGAGAAACGCTGGCGGTATAGCTTGCGGTTGCGCGCTACCTCGACCTCGAGGTCGTCGGAAAGCGCATTGACGACCGAGACGCCGACGCCGTGCAGGCCGCCGGAGGTCTCGTAGGCCTTGCCGTCGAATTTGCCGCCGGCATGCAGCTTGGTCATGATGACTTCGAGCGTCGATTTGCCCGGCACCTGCGGATGGTTCTCTACCGGGATGCCGCGGCCGTTGTCGGAGACGGTGAGATAACCTGCGAGATCGAGATAGACCTCGATGAAATTGGCGTGTCCGGCGACCGCCTCGTCCATCGCATTGTCGATGACTTCGGCAAAGAGGTGATGCAGCGCCTTTTCATCGGTGCCGCCGATATACATGCCCGGCCGCATGCGCACCGGCTCGAGGCCTTCGAGGACGCGGATCGACGAGGCGCCATAATCATCGGAGTTCGACGCGGCCGGCGCCGGGCGCGCAGAGGCTCCGGCAGGGGGTGCTGCGGCGGCGACGGGCGCAGCTGTCATCGGCGGCCGCTCGGCCGCAGCGGCAGGCTTCTGCGCCTCCTCGCGTTTTTCAGAGAGGGGCATTCCGGAAAAGAGGTCGTTGCTATCGTCCATGGGGCCGTTCAGATCTTCATCCTGTCTTGGGTCTGGTTTGGGCGGGTATCCGCCGCCGACCCAAAATCACCGCATTTCATGCCACGTTTGCGAATCAGGCAGATTTTGCCAGAAAGCACCTCTATACGCGACACCGCCTGACTTGGCGGGCTTTTCCCAAATGATTTGCGTTGCCGGGCGCCGAATGGCAAGCGGCGGCAGGCCTCAGGAACCATCCGAATGCGAATGTCCACAAGTCATTGCACCATCATCACCGCAATTGCGGCGTTTTTCTTGTCCGCAGCCGTCCTCTCTGCTGCCGCCCCGGCGCGGGCCGCCGATGCGCTGCCGCCTTTCAAAGACGATCTGTTTTCGAAGCAGACCATCTTGCAGACGGGCGATGACGGCGCCTTCGAGGTCATCGGCTATGACGAAATGCGCGATATCAACGGCCGCGACCAGATCCCGCAAAAGCGGGTGCAGCAGAAATATGTGGCGCTCGGCATCCGCAAGACCCAGGCGGACGAAACACTGTCTCTCGACGGCATCAAGCTCGATGTCACCAGGGTGGGACCGGCTCAGAGTGCCGCTTTCACGGTGATTTTCATCCATGGCCGCGACGGTGACCGGCGGCTCGGCGCCAACGACTACAGCTTCGGCGGCAATTTCAACCGGCTGAAGAACCTTGTCGCCGGCAATGGCGGCGTATATTATTCACCCACCGTCAAAAGCTTTGACAGCAGCGGTGTTGCGGCGATCGCCGGTCTGATCCGCTATGCCAACGCGCAATCGCCCGGCCGGCCGATCATCCTTTCCTGCGCCTCGATGGGCAGCCAGGTCTGCTGGGGCATCGCGCGCGATGGTGACAGCGTCAAGCGGCTGAAGGGCATGCTTGTTATGAGCGGGGTCACCGATCCGGATTTCATCAAGAGCGCCTTCTACAGGGCGAAGCTGCCGCTCTGGTTCGCCCATGGCAGCCGTGACCCGGTCTATGCCGCCTCCGACCAGCAGGCGCTGTTCGAAAGCCTGCACAAGGCAAAATATCCGGCGCGTTTCACGCTGTTTCAGACCGGCAATCACGGGACACCGATCCGGATGATCGACTGGCGCAGGGTGGTGAACTGGATTCTTGCGGGCTAGCGCATCGGCCGGAAAATCGAAAAGCACGATGCATGAATTCAAAATGCTACCTTTACGTGTCTAAAAGGACGCGCGGTGCTGGAGCGGATGATATTCGGCAGAAATATGCTCGGGATCGCATAGATTCCCCTTACGTCAAGGGCATGATGCTTTTCTTTGCTGCAAGCTTTTGATATTGCCCAAGGCATAAGCAGATTGTGGAAGGCCGGCATGACACCTGATGTGCGCCCGCTTGTGGCGGGAAACTGGAAAATGAATGGCATGCGTGCCTCCCTGGATCAGATCAAGGCGATCGCCGAGGGTATTCGCTCGCCGCTGGCCGACAAGGTCGAAGCGCTGATCTGCCCGCCGACGACGCTGCTCTACGTGGCGACGGCGCTGTGCACCGACAGCCCGCTGGCGATCGGTGCTCAGGACTGCCATCAGAACCCGTCCGGTGCGCATACTGGCGACATCTCGGCCGAGATGCTTGCCGATTGTTTCGGCACCTATGTCATCGTCGGCCATTCCGAGCGGCGCACCGACCATGCCGAAACGGATCATCTGGTGCGCGCCAAGGCGGAGGCGGCCTTCGCCGCAGAGCTGACGGCGATCATCTGCATCGGCGAGACGGCGGATGAACGCCGGACAGGCCAGGCGCTTGACGTCATCAAACGTCAGCTTTCCGCCTCCGTTCCCGATGGCGCGACGGCCGAAAATACCGTTGTCGCTTATGAGCCGATCTGGGCGATCGGCACCGGAGTGACGCCGACGGCAGGTGATGTCGAAAAGGCGCATGCCTTCATGCGGGCAGAGCTTGTGGCCCGCTTTGGCGATGAAGGCCGCAAGATGCGTCTACTCTACGGCGGCTCGGTCAAGCCTGCCAATGCCCATGAACTGATGGGCATCGCCAATGTCGACGGCGCGCTGATCGGCGGAGCGAGCTTGAAAGCGGCCGACTTCCTCGCCATCTACCGGGCCTATGAGGCGCTGCTCGCCTGAGGCATTGTTTATTCCTCGGTTTATTCCGGGCCGAAGGGCTTGGAATAGATGAAAGCCTCATGTAAAGAGCCGCCAGAATTCTTATTTATGTCCGTCTTCAGGCGGGCAGGACTGGACCCATGCAGACAGTATTGATTGTCATCCATCTCATGATCGTGCTCGCCCTTGTTGGCGTCGTGCTCATCCAGCGCTCTGAAGGCGGCGGCCTTGGTATCGGCGGCGGTTCGGGCTTCATGTCGGCCCGCGGCACGGCCAACGCGCTGACGCGCACCACCGCGATCCTTGCGACGCTGTTCTTCCTGACCTCGCTCGGCCTCGGCATACTGACGCGTTACGAGGGCCGTCCAAGCGACATTCTCGACCGCATTCCGGCAACAGGCGGCCAGGGCAACGGCATTCTCGATTCGCTTGGCGGCGGCGCGCAGGCTCCGGCAACCCAGCCGGCCGGCAACGGCGTTCCGAGCAGCGGGGCGGCAACGCCCGCACCGCAGGCTCCCGCCGCTCAAGCGCCGGCAGCGGCTGCTCCGGCCACTCAGGCGCCTGCTGCCACCGCACCGGCAACGATCGCACCGGCCACGACTGCGCCTGCAGCTCCGGCCACGCCGGCGCCGGCTCAGCCTTCCGGCGTCCCGACGGGACAATAAACCGGGCTTCGACATAAACCGCCGGCAGGCCCCAGGGTCTGCCGGTTTTCTTTTGTTCAGATTCCTGCGCCACGCTCCGAAAGTTCCGGAAAAGAATTTTTGGGGCTGGTGGAATCGTTTTTGAAAAGGTATCCGGTGAATCCCATGGCGCGATACGTATTCATCACTGGCGGCGTGGTTTCCTCTCTCGGAAAAGGAATTGCGGCCGCGGCTCTCGGAGCGTTGCTGCAGGCCCGTGGATATCGGGTCCGGCTTCGCAAGCTCGATCCCTATCTGAACGTGGACCCGGGCACGATGAGCCCGACCCAGCACGGCGAGGTCTTCGTCACCGACGACGGCGCGGAAACCGATCTCGATCTCGGTCATTACGAACGCTTCACGGGGCGTTCGGCGACCAAGACCGACAATATCACCACCGGCCGCATCTACAAGAACATCATCGACAAGGAGCGGCGCGGCGACTATCTCGGCGCGACGGTGCAGGTCATTCCGCACGTCACCAACGAGATCAAGGATTTCGTTATCGAGGGCAATGACGACTACGACTTCGTCATCTGCGAGATCGGCGGCACGGTCGGCGATATCGAAGCGATGCCGTTCATGGAGGCGATCCGCCAGCTCGGCAACGATCTGCCGCGTGGCACCGCCGTCTACGTCCACCTGACGCTGATGCCCTATATTCCGGCGGCCGGCGAGCTGAAGACCAAGCCGACCCAGCATTCGGTCAAGGAGTTGCAGGCACTCGGCATTCATCCCGATATCCTGCTGGTGCGCGCCGACCGCGAAATTCCGGAGGCCGAGCGCCGCAAGCTGTCGCTGTTCTGCAACGTGCGCCCGTCCGCCGTCATCCAGGCGCTCGATGTCGCCAACATCTACGACGTGCCGATCGCCTACCACAAGGAAGGCCTTGATGACGAAGTGCTTGCCGCCTTCGGCATCGAGCCGGCGCCGAAGCCGCGTCTCGACCCGTGGGAAGAGGTCTGCAACCGCATCCGCACGCCGGAAGGCGAGGTGACGATCGCGATCGTCGGCAAATATACCGGCCTCAAGGATGCCTATAAATCGCTGATCGAGGCGCTGCATCACGGCGGCATCGCCAATCGCGTCAAGGTCAAGCTCGAATGGATCGAGTCCGAGGTCTTCGAAAAGGAAGATCCGGCGCCCTATCTCGAAAAGGTGCACGGCATCCTCGTGCCCGGCGGCTTCGGCGAACGCGGTTCGGAAGGCAAGATCCATGCAGCCCGTTTCGCCCGCGAACGCAAGGTGCCGTATTTCGGCATCTGCTTCGGCATGCAGATGGCCGTCATCGAAGCGGCGCGCAATCTCGCCGACGTCTCCGGCGCCTCCTCGACCGAATTCGGCCCGACCAAGGAGCCGGTGGTCGGCCTGATGACCGAATGGGTCAAGGGCAACGAGTTGCAGAAGCGCACGGCAGCCGGCGACCTCGGCGGCACGATGCGCCTCGGCGCTTACAAGGCGGCGCTGAAGAAGGGCACGAAGATCTCGGAGATTTACGGCTCGACCGATATTTCCGAGCGTCACCGCCATCGCTACGAGGTCAATGTCGACTACAAGGATCGGCTCGAGAGCTGCGGCCTCATCTTCTCCGGCATGTCGCCGGATGGCGTTCTGCCGGAAACGATCGAATATCCCGATCATCCCTGGTTCATCGGTGTGCAGTATCACCCGGAACTGAAGAGCCGGCCGCTCGACCCGCATCCGCTATTTGCCAGCTTCATCGAAGCGGCGACGGAACAGAGCCGCCTTGTCTGACGAATGCCGACACCAGATCGCGCGGCTATGCGCGATCTGGATGCTCTGCCGGATCAACCTTCAAGCAGCGGCCGGCAGCGGCCCGATATAGACCGAGCGCGGGCGAATCAACCGGCCGTCGAGTGCCTGTTCGCGCGCATGCGCCAGCCATCCGACGGTGCGGCCGATCGCGAAGACGCCGGTGAAGGCCCGGCGCGGGAAGCCGAGCGTTTCGAGCAGCAGCGCCGTATAGAATTCGACATTGACGTCGAGCGGCCGGTCCGGCTTGCGCAGCTTGAGGATCGCCAATGCCGCGACCTCCACGGCCTCTGCCAGGGCGCTACGGGCGCTGTCGACCTGTCCTGACACGATCAACGGCTTCAGCGCGCCTTTCAGCGCATCGGCACGGGGATCGCGGACACGGTAGATGCGGTGGCCGAAGCCCATCAGCCTTTCGCCGCGGTCGAGCGCTTCGCCGAGCCAAGGCCCGGCATTCTCCGCTGTTCCGATCGCGTCCAGCATGTCGAGCACCGGACCGGGCGCACCACCATGCAGCGGTCCCTTCAGCGCGCTCAGCGCTGCGAGCACCGAGGAGGTGAGACCGGCCTGCGTCGAGGCGATGACGCGCGATGCGAAGGTTGAGGCGTTGAGGCCGTGGTCGGATATCGTCACGAGGTAGGTGTCGAGTGCGGCCGTCTGCCCCCTGGTCGGCACTTTTCCGGTCAGCATGCGCAGGATATCGGCCGCCTGCGGCAGCGAGGCGTCGGGCGCGATCGGTTTTTCGCCGCGCTGCATGCGCAGAACCGCCGGCAGGAAGACTGCCGGCGCGGCCAGCAGGCGAAGCGCGGTATCGAAATCCTCGCCGTCGGGCAGACGGGCAATCAGCGCCCGCATCGCATCGACCGGAGGCAAAGCGAGCAGCGTGGCATCGGCAGCCTTGATATGGTCGAACACCCCGGTTCGCGCTTTGGCCAGCCAGTCGCGCAATTCCGCTTCGCCAAAGCTTCGCTCCATCAGCCCGTCGAGCAATAGTGCGGCGACGCCTTCATAGGTGGCGTCAGCGACCAGATGATCCAGCGATACGCCGCGGATGATCAGTCGACCTGCTTCGCCATCGACATCCGAGAGCTGCGTTTCGGCGGCAATGACGTCTTCCAAGCCATTTTTCATGTGGTTTTCTCCTTTACGGCTTGAATGATCCGACCTAGTCTCATTGACGTCAATCTTGATGCAATTGATCAATATGAGGATCCGATGTCGTGGCTCACTGCCGAGGAGGCGCTGCAAGCGCTGAAAACCAAGCCGCAGACGCTCTATGCCAATGTCAGCCGCGGGCGCATCCGCGCCAAGCCGGATCCCGCCGACCCGCGCCGCAGCCTCTACCAGTCTGCCGACGTCAAGCGGCTTGCCGAACGCCATGCCGGCCGGCGTAAAGCCGAAACGGTTGCCGCCGAGACGATCCGCTGGGGCGATCCGGTTCTGTCTTCGGCAATCTCCACCATCATTGATGGACGGCTTTTCTATCGCGGACGGGACGTGGCCGATTTTGCCGAGGTCGCGACGCTGGAGCAGACGGCAGCACTGCTCTGGAATGGTGCTGAAGCGCTGCCCTCCAACGCCGAGGCCGGGCATGCCGCTCCGTCGCTTCAGGCTGCGTTCCTGGCGCTTGCGGGGCGGGTGACGACGGATCTGCCGTCACTCGGCCGATCGCAGGCAGCCCTGCGGCGTGAAGCGTACGGCGTTCTCTCCACCATCGCCGATGCGCTGGCGCCGGGGCCTTCGGAGCAGCCGCTGCATCTGCGGCTGGCCGCAAGCTGGGAACGGCCGGATGCCGCCGATTGCCTGCGCCGCGCTCTGGTGCTGCTTGCCGATCACGAACTCAACGCCTCGGCTTTTGCGGCACGGGTCACGGCATCGGCAGGTGCTGCCCTTTCGGCCGCCGTGCTGTCCGGTCTGGCGACGCTGACAGGGCCGCTGCACGGCGCCGCCTGGCAGGGTGTCGACGCCCTGATCGAGGCAGCTTCAGCGCTCGGGGCGGAGCAAGCGATCCGCCGCTCGCTTGTCCAGGGCAATCACCTCTCAGCCTTCGGCCATCTTCTCTATCCCGATGGCGATATCAGGGCTCAGGCACTGCTTTCGCATTTCCCCCTGCCGCCGGAATTTGCAAACCTCCGTGACGCCGGCGAAGCGATGGTCGGCGAAAAGGTCAATGTCGATTTCGCACTTGCCGCGATGGCGGTCGCCTTCGATCTGCCGCGGGAGGCGCCGATTATTATTTTTTCGCTTGCCCGTTCCGCCGGCTGGCTTGCGCATGCGATGGAGCAGATCGGGAGCGGAGAGTTGATCCGACCGCGGGCGCGTTATGCCGGGCCGACGCCCGAAACAAGAGGCGCTCCTTGAGAATCGGCTTGCGATGAGCCGGCCTGCTTTTTTGCCTAGGGAAATATTCGAATTCGGCTATCATGCCCGGCATGGAAGAAGACGGTTGGCGGGCGCTTTCGAAATGAGCCGCTCCGCACGGTCATGGGGGCTTTCCATGAATATCACGCTTCGCTGCCTGTTTGCCGGCGCACTCGCGGTCGGCCTATTCGCTGAAGGGGCGGCCTTTGCGCAGTCTGCCGGCTGCACGATTTCGCGCGACGCCGGCGCCCGCCAGGTGTTCAGTTGTCCGGGCGGCGTCAAGGTGACGGCGGAGGCCGGCGCATCCTTCCGCCTTGCCGACCGCAATCGTGACGGCAGTCCCGATTCGGCATCGCTGCGGCGCAAGGCCATCCTCGTCGATGTCGACAGCAGCCAGCACGCGGGCGGTTTCCAGGTGGTGACGCCGCAGGCGATCGCTGCCGTGCGCGGCACGCAATGGGCGGTCGATGTCGCCGGCAGCAAGACCTCGGTGCTGGTCGTCAGAGGCAGCGTCGCGGTGCGCCGGCCGGCCGGCGAGCAAGTGGTGCTGTCGCCGGGCGAGGGCGTCGACGTCTCAGGCGGAACCGAGCCGCTCGTCGTGCGTCGCTGGCCGGCGCCGCGCGTTGCCGCGCTTCTTGCCCGTCTCGGCCAATAAGTCCCATGAACCATCGCCTGCAGACTGTGATCGCGCTGCTGCTCGCCGGTCTTTGGGCGGCAGCACTCGGCTATGCCAATCTCAATGGCGGAAGCGGCCTTCTCGATCGGATGGAGGCTTCGCTTGCCGATATCCGCAGCGCCATCGTCGGGGCAAAAACACCGCCTCCCGTCGTCTCGATCGTCGCCATCGACGATCGCACAGCCGCCGCCCACGGCTATCCGCTCGACCGGGCCACACTCGCGCGGCTCGTCGGCGCGATCGCCGCGCTGAAGCCGAAGGCCCTGGCACTCGATATTCTGCTGGTCGATCCGGGGCCGGAGGAGGGCGATGCGGCGTTGGCCACCGCCCTTGCCCAGGGGCCGAGCGTGATTGCCGCGGCCGCCACTTTCGCGCAAAGCCGCCAGCAGGTCAGCGATGCGGCGAGCGATCCGCTTGCCGCCATTCCCGAGGCAAGCCAGCTTCTCTTGCCGCTTCCCCGCTTTGCCGAGGCGGCCGCGGTCGGCATCGTCAATGTCGCAACCGATCAGACCGGCACGCCACGCTATATACCGCTGATCTCGCGGGCGGCGGACCGGCTGGATCCGGCCTTTCCGCTGCGGGCCGCTTCGGTGGCGCTCGGTGTCAATCCCAGCATCGAACCCGATGCCATCACGCTCGGCAAGCTGCGCATTCCCACCGATATCGGCCAGCGCCTGCCGGTGACCTTCTATGGTGGGCACGGCAGTATCGCCACCTTCAGCGCCGCCGATGCGCTCGACGGCAAGCTGGCGGCGGATGCAGTCACTGGTCGCATCGTCGTCATCGGCTCGACGGTCACCGGCGGCGGCGACGTCTTCCCGACGCCGTTCGATCCCGTCATGCCCGGCGTCGAGGTGATGTCGACGGCGATCACCCATCTCGTCACCGGCGACGGCATGGTGCGCGACCGCAGGATCAGGCTGATCGATGCCGGCATCGCCATCGGTCTGACGCTCGTGCTGGTGTCGCTGATCGCCTGGCGCCGGAGTGCGGCAGGCTATGTCATCATCGTGCTGACGCTGATCGTCTGGGCGATGCTCAATCTATCGGCCTTTGCGCACGGCTACTGGCTGAGTGCAGCACTGCCGATCGCAGCCGCGCTGCCGCCGGCGCTGATCCTCGGCGCGGCCGAACTCTGGCTCGACCGCGGCCGCGCCCGCCATTTCGCCGAGCAGAGCGCGCTGCTGCAGCGCATCGAGGCGCCCGGCCTCGGCGAATGGCTGGCGCGCGATCCGAATTTCCTGGCTGAGCCGGTGCGCCAGAACGCTGCCGTCATCTTCATCGATCTCTCGGGTTTCACCGGTCTCAGCGAAAACCTCGGACCGGTCAAGGTGAGCGAAGTGCTGAGCGGTTTCTTCGAACTGATCGACGAGGAGGCGCGCGCCCATGGCGGCGCCATCACCAGCTTCATGGGCGACGGGGCGATGATCCTGTTCGGACTGCCGGAGCCCGCCGATGACGATGCCGCCCGCGCCGCCGCCTGCGCGGTCAGCCTCTGCGAGCGGACACGCGGCTGGCTTGGCGCCCATGCGGGCTTCGCCCAAAAGAAGATCGGCTTCAAGGTCGGCGCCCATTACGGCCCCATCGTCGCCTCGCGTCTTGGCACCGGCGACCGGCAGCAGATCACCGCGGCAGGCGACACCATCAATGTCGGCAGCCGCCTGATGGAGGTCGCCGCCCGCCATGGCGTCGAGCTGGCGCTGAGCGCCGAAATCGTCCGCGCCGCAGGCCCTGATAGCGTGCTGACGCAGTCAGGACGGATGGAGGGTCCGCTGGAAACAACGCTGCGCGGCCGGGCAAGCCATATCGACGCCTGGCTGTGGCGCAGTCGCACGCTTTGACAATCGCCGCGGGAGCGGCTAGGAACGGCGCAAATACCCCGCCGGCTGGCTCCGGCCATGGCGCATTTCGCGCCTGACAGCTCCGAAAGATCGAACTCATGACAGAATTCAACGGCGTCGTTCCGGCGATCGCCAAGGCGTTGCAGAAGCGCGGTTACGCCGAACTCACCCCGGTGCAGAAATCGATGCTCGATCCGGCGCTTGCCGCTTCCGACGCGCTGGTCTCGGCCCAGACCGGTTCCGGCAAGACCGTCGCCTTCGGGCTGGCGCTGGCGCCGACGCTGCTTGAGGGCAGGGAACGCTTCGGCAATGCCGGCGCCCCGCTCGCCCTCGTCATCGCCCCGACGCGCGAGCTTGCCCTGCAGGTGAAGCGCGAACTCGAATGGCTCTACGAAATGACCGGCGCGGTGATATCAAGCTGCGTCGGCGGCATGGACATCCGCAGCGAGCGGCGGTCGCTCGAACGCGGCGCCCATATCGTCGTCGGCACCCCCGGCCGGCTCTGCGACCATATCCGCCGCCGGGCGCTCGATATGTCGGAACTGAAGGCCGCCGTGCTCGACGAGGCCGACGAGATGCTCGATCTCGGCTTTCGCGAGGACCTGGAATTCATTCTCGATTCGGCGCCGGACGAGCGCCGCACGCTGATGTTTTCGGCAACTGTGCCGGCGGCCATCGCCAAGCTGGCCAAAAGCTACCAGCGCGACGCCGTGCGCATCAGCACCGCGGCCGAGGAGAAGCAGCATGTCGATATCGAATATCGCGCGCTGATGGTGGCGCCGAGCGACCGCGAGAACGCTATTATCAACGTGCTGCGCTATTACGAGGCGACCAACGCCATCGTCTTCTGTTCGACGCGCGCCGCCGTCAATCATCTGACCGCGCGGTTCAACAACCGCAATTTCGCCGTGGTGGCGCTTTCCGGCGAACTGACGCAGAACGAGCGCAGCCATGCGCTGCAGGCAATGCGCGACGGCCGCGCCCGGGTCTGCATCGCGACCGATGTCGCCGCCCGCGGCATCGACCTGCCGGGCCTTGATCTCGTCATCCATGCCGACCTGCCGACCAATCCGGAAACGCTGCTGCACCGCAGCGGCCGCACCGGCCGGGCCGGGCGCAAAGGCATCAGCGCCATGATCGTGCCGTTGAATGCACGGCGCAAGGCAGAGCGCCTGCTCGAGAATGCCGGTATTTCGGCCGCCTGGGCGCGGCCGCCGTCTGCCGAAGAGGTGAACGAGCGCGACGACGAGCGGCTGCTCGCCGACCCGATCTTCAACGAAACACCGCAGGAAGAAGAACAGGGACTGGTGCAGCAGCTTCTTTCCAGCCACGGCGCCGAAAAGCTCGCCGCCGCCTTCCTGCGTCTCTACCGCACCAATCATTCGGCGCCGGAGGATCTGATCGAGGTCACCGTGCAGGACGATCGCAGCCGCAAGCGCCGCGACAATGCCGAGCCCTACGAGCCGGCGCAGAAGGGACCGCGCGAGGATTTCGGCGCCAGCGTCTGGTTCTCCGTCTCGGTCGGGCGCAAGCAGAATGCCGAGCCGCGCTGGCTGATCCCGATGCTCTGCCGCAACGGCAATGTGACGAAGCGGGAGATCGGCGCCATCAAGATGCAGCCTGAGGAAACCTTCGTGGAGATCGCGGCTGCAAGTGCCGAAAGCTTCCAGGCGGCGATCGGGCCGAACAAGGCGCTCGAACGCGGTATCCGCGTGACCCGGCTTTCCGGCACACCGGATTTCAGCCGGGCGCCGTCGCCGAAGCCTTATGCCGGCAAGCCATCGCGTGACGAGCGGCCGGATGACTCCTCCCGTGGCGAGCGGCCGAAGAACAAGTTCGGCAAGGGTCCAGGCGGCGGATATGCTGCAGCCGACAATAGCGGCGGGGAGAGACGGGATAGCAAGCCCTGGAGCAAGAAACCAGGCAAGCCCGGTTTCGACGGCCCGAAATCGGACAAGCCCAAATACGATAAGCCGAAATTCGAAGGTGCCAAGTTCGACGGTCCCAGATCTGAGGGCAAGGGCGGCGCCGGGCCGAAGAACAAATTTTCAAAGAAGAAGCCCGGCTGATTTCGCCAGCAGCCCTTCGCCGATCCGGCGTGGGGCTGTGGCTCGTATTTCTCGGGGAGGCAAAGGTGATGGCGGAGACGGCGATCCTCAGCGTTCCGGTTTTCAGTACGCTCTGCAACGAGGCCTTCCGGCTGCGGTGCATCGTGCCATGAAGAATTATTGAGCTTCGGCGCGGGCAGGAGCAGGCGACGATGAAACGCGCGAGCCAGCCGCAACCCGATCCGGCCGCCTTCATCAAGGCCAATCTGCCGATATCGCCGGTTGCCTCCATTCCCGAAATCCTGCTTCATCAGGCCGGACCTGCGAGCGGGCTCTGGCGACTTGCAGGCCGCGGAGACGCCGATCCGGCGCCCTACTGGGCCTATCCCTGGGCCGGCGGCGCCGTGCTGGCCCGCCATCTGCTCGATCGGCCGGAAACGGTCGCCGGTCGCCACGTCCTCGATCTCGGCGCCGGCTCCGGGCTCGTCGCCATCGCGGCGGCAAAGGCCGGAGCAGCCATGGTGACGGCGGTCGATATCGATGCCAATGCCATCACCGCAATCGGCCTTAACGCAGAAATTAACGGGGTGAACATTGCGGCCATTGCCGCAGACATCATCGATGGGCCGCCGCCTGTGTCGGATCTCCTGCTCGTCGGCGACCTGTTCTATCATCCCGCCCTTGCCTTGCGGGTGATGGCGTTCCTGCGGCGTTGCCGGGCCGCCGGCATCGAGGTGCTGATCGGCGATCCCGAGCGCGCCTATCTCCCGCAAAGAGAACTCAGGCGAATCGCGACCCATGCGGTTGCAGATTTCGGCACGGGCACGAGTGGCGGAGCGGTGCAGGCGGGTGTCTTTTCGCTCTCCGCAACAGCTGGAGAGGCAGCTAAACGAGAAGGTCCGGCCGCAGCAGCATGACTGGGCAGGGCGCTCCGGCTGGCAGTTCCGGCGCCTGCGGCGGGCGGACGATGAGGCAGTCGGCTTCGGCAAAGACCTTCATCATCGAGGAATCCTGCTTGCCGAAGGGCTCGGCCAGCCAGTTTCCGGTCGTGGATTTCGAAAGTTTCGCCCTGATATAGTCCTGCCGGTGATCGTTGGCGCGCA
The DNA here is from genome assembly GCF_028994275.1 of Rhizobium binxianense. Classification (NCBI taxonomy): domain Bacteria; kingdom Pseudomonadati; phylum Pseudomonadota; class Alphaproteobacteria; order Hyphomicrobiales; family Rhizobiaceae; genus Rhizobium; species Rhizobium binxianense. The sequence continues at coordinate 1,868,420 of NZ_CP118713.1, read as the reverse complement.
ATGCGACGGCCGCCTCCACCACTGTCTCGCGCTGCACCGGCGGCAGGGAGGCGAGCCTGCGGATCAGCGGCTCGAGGAACAGCAGCGAGCAGACGAGGCTCGAGACCGGATTGCCGGGCAGGCCGAGCACATGCGTTTCGCCGAAGCTGCCGACCATCAGCGGTTTGCCGGGACGCATGGCGATGCGCCAGAAATCGAGCTGCATGCCGGCCTCAACAAGCGTCGCCTGCACCAGGTCATGGTCGCCGACCGACGCGCCGCCGAGCGTGACGATGACATCGACCTTGGCGTCGCGCGCCGTGTCGATCGCCGCGGTGATCCTGGGCTTATCGTCCGGCACGATGCCAAGATCGAGCACATTGGCGCCGGCTTTGCGGGCAAGGGCTGCAATACCAAACGTATTGGAGGCAATGATCTGCGAAGGGCCGGGCGTGCTTCCGGGCGGCAGCAGTTCGTCGCCGGTTGCGAGGATGGCGATCCGCGGACGCCGGAAAATCTCGACCTCAGGTCGGTTCATGGCGGCAGCGACCGTCAGCCGCGAGAAATCGAGCACCGTGCCGGCAGAGAGCACAGCTTCGCCCTGGACGAAATCCTGGCCGCGGGGACGAATATGCTGGCCCTGCCGGACGGGGAAATTGGTTCGGATGCCGCCTTCGATCTTCTCCGCATCTTCCTGCAGCAGGACGCTATCGGCGCCCAGCGGGACAGGCGCGCCGGTGAAGATGCGGACGGCCTCTCCCTTGTTAACGCTTGCCTCGAAGCCGTGGCCGGCGGCAGATGTGCCGATGACCTTCAACACGGCGCCCGGCTCCGGCGCGTCTTCGCGGCGCAGCGCATAACCATCCATGGCGGAGGCATTGAAGGGCGGTTGGGTCAGACCGGCCGTCAGATCGACGGCGAGGACGCGGCCCTCAGCCTCGGCAAGCGGCAGCGTCTCGGACGCCGCGACAGGCTTTGCGCGCGAGAGCAAGCGGTTCAGGGCCTCGGCGACCGGGAGAAGGTTCATCTTGCCTCCGGATGACGGAAATCGCCGGATTTTCCGCCGGACTTTTCAAGAAGTCTGATGCCGCCGATCTCCATTGCCTTATCGGCCGCCTTGGCCATGTCGTATATCGTCAGACAAGCGACCGAGACGGCGGTCAGCGCCTCCATCTCCACACCGGTCTTGCCGGTCAGCTTGGCGGTTGCCGTGACGCGCAGGCCGGGCAGGGCGGCATCCTCCTCGATCTCGACCGTGACCTTCGTCAGCATCAGCGGATGGCAGAGCGGGATGAGATCGGCGGTGCGTTTTGCCGCCATGATGCCGGCAAGGCGCGCGGTGCCGATCACATCACCCTTCTTGGCATTGCCTTGACGGATGAGGGCGAGCGTTTGCGGCGCCATCTTCACATGGCCCTCGGCGGTGGCGATGCGCACCGTCTCGGCCTTGTCGGAGACATCGACCATATGCGCCTCGCCGGAGGCATCGATATGGGTCAGGCCGGGCTTTGCGCCACTCATATCATTCGGCCGCGATGGCGGCTTCGCCAAAGAGCAGCGCACGGGTGGCGGCGGCGACGTCGTCCTTGCGCATCAGGCTCTCGCCGACAAGGAAGGTGTTGATGTCGACGGCCTGCAGGCGTTTGCAATCGGCATGGGTGAAGATGCCGCTTTCACCGATGAGCAACCGGTCCGTCGGAACCATCGCAGCCAGCGTCTCGCTGACCGTCAGGCTGACCTCGAATGTGCGAAGATTGCGGTTGTTGATGCCGACGAGCGGCGAGGAGAGCTTCAGCGCACGGTCCATCTCAGGCGCGTCGTGAACCTCGACGAGCACGTCCATGCCGAGCGCGAAAGCTTCGTCCTGCAGCCGCTCTGCATCGTCATCGCTCAGCGACGCCATGATCAGCAGAATGCAGTCAGCACCCCAGGCGCGCGCCTCATGGACCTGATAGGTCTCGAACATGAAGTCCTTGCGCAGGGCGGGCAGCGCGCAGGCGGCCCGCGCCGTCGTCAGGAATTCCGGCGCACCCTGAAAACTCGGCGTGTCGGTCAACACGGAAAGGCATGCCGCGCCACCGGCTTCATAGGCCCTTGCCAGCGCCGGCGGATCAAAATCCGGGCGGATCAGCCCCTTCGACGGGCTCGCCTTCTTGATCTCGGCGATCAGACCGAAATGGCCGGCCTCCCGCTTGGCAACGAGCGCCTTGTGAAAACCGCGCGGGGCGGACTGGCCGGCCTGCATCGCCTTCAGATCGCCAAGCGACACAGCAGCCTTGGCGGCGGCGATTTCCTCGCGCTTATAAAGTTCGATCTTCTTCAGGATATCGGTCATCGGCCAATCCTAGTCGATATCGTTGGAGACGGCGATGAGTTTGTCGAGGGCGAGCGCGGTGGCGCCGCTATCCAGCGACTGCGCGGCCAGCGTCATGCCGTCGCGTATCGTCTCCGCCTTGCCCGCAATGACCAGCGAGGCGGCGGCATTGGCGAGCGAGACATCGCGATAGGCATTCTTTGCGCCGCTGAGGACCTCGCGAAGCGCTGCGGCGTTGGCGACACCATCACCGCCCTTGATGTCGGCGAGCACGCAGGGGCTGACACCGAAATCGGCTGGCGACAGTTCGAAGGTGCGGATCTTGCCGTCTTCGAGTGCGGCGACTTTCGTGATGCCGGTGGTGGTGATCTCGTCGAGACCGTCGCCATGGACCACCCAGACACATTCGGAGCCGAGATCGCGCATGACTTCGGCAAGCGGCACCAGCCATTGCGGCGAGAAGACGCCGAGCAACTGGCGGCGGACACCGGCCGGATTGGAAAGCGGCCCGAGCAGATTGAAGATCGTGCGCGTGCCGAGCTCGACCCGCGACGGGTTGACATGGCGCATGGCGGAATGATGCATCTGCGCGAACATGAAGCCGACACCGGCCTCCGCGATGCAGCGGGAGATGATTTCGGGACCAACGTCAAGCTTGACGCCGAGGGCGGCCAGATTGTCTGCTGCGCCCGATTTCGAACTCAGCGCACGGTTGCCGTGCTTGGCGACGGGGACACCGGCGCCGGCGACGATCAGCGCCGCCAGCGTCGAGATATTGTAGGTGCCGCTGGCATCGCCGCCGGTGCCGACGATGTCGATCGCATCGGCCGGCGCCTCGACGGTCAGCATCTTGGCGCGCATCGCGGTGACGGCGCCGACGATCTCATCGACGGTTTCACCGCGCACGCGCAGCGCCATCAGGAAGCCGCCGATCTGCGAGGGCGTCGCCTGGCCCGACATCAGGATGTCGAAGGCGGCGCGAGCCTCGTCACGCGTCAGCGGGTCACGGCTTGCGGCCTTGGCCAGGAACGGCTTCAGATCGGTCATAAAGCCTCCTAGCGGGTCGTTGCCTGTTCGGCGAGCGTCTGGTTGATCTGAGCGCCATACTGCGTCTGCAGCAGGTTGACCATCTGATCGAGAATATCGTCGCCGGCGGCATTGGCCATGGCGGTGATCTGGGCATCGCGGTTGTTCAGCACGTCGCCGGTCGGCTGACTGTTGACCTCGGTGACCTTCATCAGGATCTGCGTCGAGGGATCGGCGCCGACGGCGCTCGCAACCGTATCGATGGGCCCGGAGAAGGCGGCGGTGACGGCGGCACGGCCAAGCACCGGATCATCGGTGGAGCGGGTAAGGCCGCTCTTGCTTTCGACGGCGATGCCGAGCGGCGTTGCGATATCGGCAAGCGCGGTGCCCTTGGCTGCCGCGGCCTTCAATTCGTCGGCCTTCTTGGCGAGTTCGGCTTTCTGCTGTTCCGCCGTCCAGTCCTCGACCGCCTTTTCGCGCACCTCGGCGACCGGGCGCTCGCGGGTCGGCGTGATTTCCCGGACGTTGAACCAGACATAACCGTCATTGCCGATCGGCAGCGGTGGCGCATCGACGCCAACCTCGGTCTTGAAGGCTTCGCCGAGCAGTTGCTGCTTGACGGGGATATCCTTGACCTCTTTGCCGCCCTTGTCGGCGCCGGTCATGTCGACGGCGCCGACGGTGACGGCCTGGAGCTTCAGCTGGCCGGCGATATCCTCGAGCGTGGAACCTCCGGCGCGCAGATCCTCGATGCGGTCATGAACGTTGATCACTTCCTGAGAGGCATTGGACAGCGCCAGCTGCTTGCGGATGTCCTCCTTCACCTCGTCGAAATTCTTCACCGTTTCCGGCTTGATGTTGGTGATGCGCAGGATGACGGAGCCAAAGGAGCCTTCGACGACAGGCGTCGTGCCGCCATCGCGCGACACTGCGAAGGCCGCATCGGCAACGGCCTGGTCGGGAACCTTGTCCTTGGTGAATTCGCCGAGCAGTACATCGCTTGCCGTTTTGCCCTGGTCGGAGACCAACTGATCGAAGCTGGTGCCGCCCTTCAGCGCTGTTTCGGCGGCGGCGGCAAGATCCTTGCTGGCAAAGGTCAGCTGTTCGATGGTGCGGCTCTCCGGCGTGCGGTAAGTATCCTTGCTCTTGTCGAAGGCTTCGTGGATCTGGTCGTCGGTGACGGTCGCGGCGTCAGCGATATCGGCGGGCTGCAGCTTGAGATAGACGAGCTTGCGGTATTCAGGCGCCTGGTAGCGCTGCTTGACGCCGTCGAACCACGTCGCCAGCACGTCGTCGGCAGGCGCCTTGATCGGCTCGATATTGGCGTTGGTGAGCAGGAGATAGTCGATGCTGCGGCTTTCATCGCCATAGAGCTTCAGGGCGTCGACCAGCGTCTTCGGGGCGGTGAAACCGTTCGAGATGGCATCGACGACCTGGCTGCGGACGGCGACCTTGCTGCGCTCCTTGATGTAATCGTCCTGGCGGATATTGGCATTGCGCAGGCGCGAGATGAAGAGCTCACGGTCGAACTTGCCGTTGACGGCCTTGAAAGCCGGATCGTCGGCGATCAACTGGGCGAGGCGATCCTCGGACAGGCCGAGATTCATATCTTCGGCGAGCTGGTCGAGCGAGGCGCCGGCAACGAGTTGGGCGAGCACCTGCTGTTCGACGCCGAAGGCGCGGGCCTGTTCCGGGGTGAGGCGCATGCCGAACTGCTGGCCGAGGCTTGCCACCTGGCGCTGATAGGCGAGGTGGAATTCGTTGACGTCCACATGCTGATCGCCGACGGTCACAACCGTGGTGCTGTTGCCGCCCGTTAACAGCTGATGCGACACGCCCCAGGCGCCGAAGGAGACGACGAGCAGAAGCAGGAGCAGCTTGGCAACCCAGGTCTGAGCAGCTCTTCTCAGGATATGGAACATCGAAACGCAAACCTCGCAGTATTCATTAGAGCCGCGCGCGGGCGGACATTCGACGTTCCTTAAAACAAACCCGACAGGAAATGAAGGGTTTGTCGCGCGAAAAGCTGCACAAGGCCGCCGCTCGGCCGAGGCGGCTTTGCGGCCAACAAAAGATCGGTTGCGACGGAACCTTTCGGGCCGCCATTTCGTTGAACCGGCATCCCATGAAACAGGAGCAGACCATGGCAGAATTGAAAACCGCTTCCGCCGAATCCACCGCTGCGCGCGTCAAGGCTGATATGGCAGCAGACGACCTGTCGGCGCAGGTCGCAGCCCTTCGCAACGATCTCTCCCGGCTGACGGAAAGCGTGGTCGCGCTCGGGCAGGGGGCAAAGTCGGCGGTGACCGACGAGGCGTCGCTGATGACGGAACAGCTGCGCGACAAGGTTCGCGAAGAACCGCTCATCGCCCTCGCCGTGACGGCAGGCATCGCCTATGTTTTCGGCCTGCTGAGCCGTCGCTGAAAGAGACTTCAGGACAATGAAAAGCCGGGCGCCATGATTGCCCGGCTTCTGGTGTTTCGATGGCCAGCTACCGCGACCGGGTCAGCTAACGCTTACCGGGGTCAGCGGCGGATGAGGCGGCCGACGAAAATCAGAATGCAGGCGCCGACGAAACCGGTGATCAGATAACCCAGCCAACCGGCAAGCGGCTGGATGTGCAAGAAACCCAGGATCCAGTTGGCGACAATGGCGCCGACAATGCCGAGCAATATGTTCATGAGCAAGCCCATGTTGCTGCTCATGGCCTTTTCCGCCAGCCATCCGGCGATGCCACCGATAATGATGGCTGCAATCCAACCTACACCTGCGTTTTCCATGGTTAGCTCCCTCCTGGTAAACCGACTCGAAACAATGCATGAAACGGAAGGAAATTCCACTCCTGGCAGAATTTAAAGCGGCTTACGGGTGCAACTGGGTGACCGGAGTCTCCAGCGCGTACATAGCCAGCTGGAACAGGAGGCCTGATATGGCGAGCATTGCGAAGCCTAAAGGCATGATCAGGCTTTTGCTAAACATTCTTTTCTCTCCCCTTTGAGAAAAGAATAAACTTAAGCTTCCGCTTCGCAAGGTTATTACTAATAAATAGTTAAGCGCCGCATTTGAGTAAACTTAAAGTATCGAAATGGTACATGTGTTCTTTTGCGGGATGGAAGAATATATACTCGAATAACTGCCGCAGATCACGGGAGAGATGACTTGAGAACGTTTTTCGTACCTTGAAAAGCGGTGACCGAAGGCGCGATGGGGGTGACTACACTTCAAGAGTTTGCGGCATGTTTTCAGCGGATTAATCCGTCGCTCATTCGATTCATGCCGGCTTCGACGGATTGATTTTGGCGCGAAGCGCATCATTTTATTCAGAAGCCATTCGATCCGAGGGAACACTGATGTCAAAAGCTACAATCGCCATCGCCTGTATCTGCCTGCTCACCCTGTCCGGCTGCGGCAATACCGCATACGGGCTGAAGAAGGATGGACAGGAGGCGAGCCACGCAATGGACAATGCGACACATCGGGTGCTTTCGGCAGGCGCCAAGAAGTGAGGCAGGCGCCAGGAAGATATGCGCGATAGAAGAATTACCGTGAAAAAAGCCCGCCTGGGGTGAGGCGGGCTTGCAATCACAGGAGAATGGACGGATTGACGCCGTCTCGGCTAATGAAGCACTTGCTGAAGCACATGGCTTTACGTCATTCGACGTATCCGCGGCCGGCGCCCTTCCGGCAGCGAGACGATGCGACCAGTCTATCGGAATCGAATCAGAAATTGCCCCAGTTCTGAGCGCGGGCACGGGCGCGAATAATCCGGTATTCGCGCCCGCCATAGAGCGAGCCGATTGTCAGCAGAAGTGTCAGAACGTCCCAGATGATATGCATGTTATCCTCTTAGGTTGGACGGCTCTGCCGTCGATCGGTGAAGGTACAATAGCAATCTTTCGAATGTGCTTATATGACAAGAAATCGGGATGAGCGGGGAAGCGGGCAGGGCGCTTCCGCAGAGGAGAGGCGGCGCCGCCGCCTTGGAGAAGCACAGTGAACAGATTATCGGAGGGCCGCCGATGACGATTTTCTCCGTCCGCCACATCACGTCCTATCGCTACGTCAGGGAGGTCGATTTCGGCGAGCATCGGTTGATGTTCCGGCCGCGCGACAGTTTCGACCAGCGGTTGATCGAAGCGTCGTTGACGACCTATCCTGAGGAAAGTCATGTCCGCTGGATCCACGATGTTTTCGGCAATTGCGTGGCGCTCGTCGATATTTCACGACCGTCGGCTGAGCTTCGCTTCGAAACCTGGATCACCCTCGATCATACGCCGCAGGTTGCCCTGGATCTCAAGGTGGACGAAGAGGCCCTGATCTATCCATTCTCCTACGACAAGGATGAGATTGCCGATCTGACGCCGGCGATGCAGCGCCATTATCCCGATCCCAACGACGAGGTCGGACGCTGGGCGCGCCAGTTCTTGCGCCTTGGGCGTCCGACGGAGACCGGCCATCTGCTGATGACGCTGTGTTACGCCATTCGGGAAAGCTTCGTCTATGCGCGGCGCCAGGAACATGGGACGCAGACGCCGGTCCAGACCTTGCAGCTTCGTTCCGGCACCTGCCGGGATTTCGCCCTGCTGATGATGGAGGCGGCACGCGTCCTCGGCCTCGCGGCGCGCTTCGTCACCGGCTACGTCTATGTTCCCGACCGGGACGGCTCCACCGTGCTCGGCGGCGGTTCCACCCATGCATGGTGCCAGATCTATCTTCCAGGCGCCGGCTGGGCGGAGTTCGATCCGACCAATGGGATCGTCGGCAACCGCGATCTCATTCGTGTCGCGGTGGCCCGCGATCCGCGCCAGGCAGTCCCATTGAGCGGCAGCTATGACGGGGATGGGAAGGATTTCGACAGCATGACAGTGCAGGTGAACGTCACCACAAGGCAATCTGGCTAGCCACGCGGTGACAGTCCCGGTCTTGCGGGAACCGGGTAGCGCGATCAGCGTTCTCTACTCACCGCTGCCAAAGCGCAGACGCGACAAGGAAGCCACAATGAAGATACGCGCCGGGTTTCATCTGGGCTACGAATGCGTGCAGCCAACGCCGATGCTGCTCGTCCTCAATATCCACCCCTCCCGTCGTGCCGATCTTCTCAGCGAGCAGGTCCTGACATTCGACCGGGCAATCGAGGCCTGGGAATATACCGATGGTTTCGGCAATGCCTGCAGCCGGATCGTCGCACCGGCGGGAGTGACGACGATCTCTACGGAGTTCGAGATCTACGACAGCGGCCAGCCCGACGTCGTTCCCGAAGATGCCGTCCAGCACGCGATCAACGACCTGCCGGACGAGGTGCTGGTCTTCCTGCTCGGCAGCCGCTATTGCGACACCGACAGGCTTGCCGATTTTGCCTGGGCAACCTTCTCGTCGACGCCGCTCGGTTGGGCGCGCGTTCAGGCGATTTGCGATTTCGTCCATGACCACATCACTTTCGATTACCTGAAGGCCGACCTCCTGCGGACCGCGCATGGCGGCTTCATCGACAAAGCAGGAGTCTGCCGCGACTTTGCCCATCTCGCCATCGCGCTTTGCCGATGCATGAATATCCCGGCGCGATATTGCACCGGCTATCTCGGCGATATCGGCGTTCCGATCGATCCCAATCCGATGGATTTCAGCGCCTGGTTCGAGGTCTTTCTCGGCGGCCACTGGCATACGGTCGATGCCCGCCACAACACGCCGCGCATCGGCAGAATATTGATGGCGACCGGCCGCGACGCCACCGATGTCGCAATGTCGACGGCTTTCGGCCCGGCAACGCTCGCCCGCTTCGAGGTGATCACCGAAGAAGTGCCGCAAGAGGGCGATTGATGCGGCGAGGTGGCCCTATGCCTTCTTCAAAAACTCGGTTTTCAGCACCAGGCCTTTGACCTGCTTGGTGTTGCACTCGATCTCACCGGGATTGTCGGTCAGGCGAATGCCCTTCACCAGCGTTCCACGCTTCAGCGTCTCCGAGGTTCCCTTGACCTTGAGGTCCTTGATCAGGGTTACGGAATCGCCGTCATGAAGCTGGCTTCCGTTGCTGTCCTTTACGATGATGTCGTCGGCCATGATGTCCTCTTTTGATGATCCCGGACGGGAAATCATGGCGACACGGCATAGTCAACCATTGGGATCGGATCGGACGGTCATGGGCTGCGGCCGGTATTATTGCGGCAACAGGCAAATGGTGGCGCCTTCAGTCCGGGGTAACGCTTGCCGAGACGCTGCGAATCCTCGAAACTGACGGCGTGCTGCATCCGGTCTGATCAAGGCGGCCCGGAGCCTTCCGAGCGCGAGTTCTGCAGCCGCCACGCATACGACCGCGGACCTGCGAGCCCGTGCCGGCGCGATTCGCGATATCCGCCAACACAAGGAGAACGAGCGGCTGGCGGCAGAAGGCAGGAGGAGAAAGAGGCAGCGCCCGCCGCGCACGGCTCAACGCGATCATACAACCGGGCGATGCTGTCTGGCGCGAGGTCGAAACCGAGACCGTGCGGCGCAAACGCTTCCGGCTATAACGCGGCAGCCGGCCGCCTCGCCGACTTGAAGACGATCGCCGAACAAAATGCGGCACGGCCGATTTCACCCACCGCCTGCATTCGATCCGCGAACGCCATGCTCAGAAGGAGCGCTTCGTCGAGCGGCTGGCCGCTTTCGGTTAGCCTTTCTCGCGCGAAATAGGCGGAGACATAGCGGAAAGGTCTATCGGTTGCGGCGGAGTTCAATGATCGCCGCCATACGAACGACGCTATCGCATTTCGGAATTACCGCAACACTCAGACCAAAGTCAGATCTATCCGGGACTTTATGCCCATAGCAAACCAACGTCACTGCAATAGGTTTTGCGGCGTGAATGCAGTTGCGGAGTTTGCGGTGACAAAGATTTTCTTTGCGGGAATGATACTTACGCCGGTTATTTTCTGGGGCTCTGTCGGCCTCCTGATATATTCTTACTTCTCGTGAGAGCTCTCACGCGCCAATCTCCCGCCTACCCTATTGAGCGACGTCGCGATTTCGACCAGCGCATCCGGTTTCACGAGGCCGCATTGGTAGCGCGTGGGTTTGTTACCGAGGCAGGATCAGGCTGGCCGGATACCGAAGGTGCAGATCGTGAAGGAACATCTGGTCAAGATTCGCACGGAGAACCCCGGTCAACTGGAGGGCTGAATTGCCAGCAGTGAGCTGCTTCCTGTTCTCGCGAAAATATGGGAACTGGCGGAAGAGGTGGGATTCGAACCCACGGTACGGTTTCCCGCACGCCGGTTTTCAAGACCGGTTCCTTAAACCACTCGGACACTCTTCCATCTGATTGAAAAGGTTGAGTAATCAACATTTTGTTGACTACCTGAAATCGGCGCTTGCTGCCGATTTGCTACCCAATCACTCGATGGCTGGCTTTTTAGCAGCTTTGTTCGCAGCGTCAACGTACTCTGCAGCATTTGCCGACATCTTCGATGTTCGCCGTTTTGCGAATGAAACCGGGGCGGCAGGCCCGTTTCGTACAATGGAAATAACTGGCGTTCTCCCCGGCTTGGGCGTTTACTGTTTTGTTTCGGCGGAGGACGAGACATGGCCATGTATCTCACGCGCTTCAGCTACACGCCCGAGACGTGGGCGCGCATGATCGAAAACCCCGAAGATCGCCGGGAGGCGGCGCGGACGTACATTGAATCGGTGGGCGGGAAGCTGCATGGGTTCTGGTACGCCTTCGGCGAGCATGACGGTTGGAATCTGTGGGAGGCGCCCGACAACGTATCGATGGCGGCGGTCGCGTTGGCTATCGGTGCAGGCGGCGCGCTCAGATCCATGGAGACCACTGTCCTCCTCAGCGTCGAGGATACGATCGAAGCCTTGAAGAAGGCCAAGTCGGTTCGGTATCGGCCACCGGCAGCGTAGGTGGCGGGCCACTGAAGATCAGTGCTTCCCTCGTTCTCGGCGCAGGCTGTCTGGGTGCGCCGGAGACATCAGAGATTTAGTGTCCGTCAGATCCGAGGCCCTTCGGACCGTTGAGTTGGTTCATGTCCTCGCAGAGAGAGCGAACTGCCTCCATCGTCACGGCCAGTGCCGACATCAGGATTGCGGTGTCGTTGTCGTTATCCGGCTGGGAAAGCTGGCGAGATCGGGCATGCAACTTCTGGCTGATCGTGTCGAGCTGCGTCATGGTTTCGTCGTTCATGGTGATCCTCCAAAGGCATAGACCTTTAAAGCTCGCGGCGGACATTTCGTTCCCATACAGCCACGAAGCTGTCAAATCCGCGATCCGCACTGCATCACATGCAATCGGTGACGTGACTTACCCGTTCGGTTTGCGCAAGGGCGGAAGCCGCATGTAGTAGGAATCCAGAGGGTCGTAGGATCCCTTTGGTTCACCCTTTCCGGTTTTACCAGATTGGGCGCCAGTTTTCCCTCCGGCCCGAACATGTAGTCGATGCCGGCGCAGAGATGGGCGAGGGAGCGGTAATTGAAGTATTTGAACCAATCGTTCGCAAGGAAGGCGGCTTCGTCCCAGGCCTTTCCGCGCAGGCGGTGATATCCGGCCTGCTGCAGAAAGGTCTCGCCTGTCCTCGTATTGATGGTGGCGCCGAGACACAAATTGCCGGCGATCAGCGACAGCCTGAGCACTCTGATGGTTTCGGCATCCTTGTTCGGTAAGGGCTTCAGGGCCTGGGCAAGATAGTAATTCGTGGTGGGATCATTGGTCATCGTCTTGCGCCAATAGGCGGGGAAATCTTCCGCGGCGGCGCCGACGGCCGATGAGACGGTCATTATAACAAGCAAAATCAAGCTTTTAAAAATTCCGCCCATGGCAATCCCCCAACCCTGCGCAGAGAATGCTTAGCGTCATTTGGCCAGGCGGGGCAAGGGGACGTCGCCCCGCTTGGGAACCCGCTCCGGCCTGTGCCAATTTGGGCTTTTCGGCCATTCGAAAGCGAGTTCAGATTTACCATATGCCCCGCATCGGCACGAGGCGTCAGGGCCTTATTGCGGCGGCGGAATGAGCAGGGCGGCAAGGCTCACGTTAGTGATTTATAAACCATAATCATTAGATTTGTCGCTATCGCTGCGAAATCCTTCGTAAATTTGCCACGAACTTAACAAGATTAAAGTCTCGTTAGGCGGGCGGGGATAAGGCGTAATGGCCCAAGATGGGGCAGAGTTCCTTAACCATAACGATCTTTGAGCGGCGTGGGGCATATGAAATTGGGATACGGGGCGGCGTCTTTCGCAACGACAGCACGGTGGCTGGCAATCTCGGCGATGTGTGCGACGGTTGCGGCGTGCGGCACGACACAGGCGGTGCCGAAGAAGAAATCCCACGGCAAAGAATATTTCTCCGAATCCGAATATGGCGTGAAGGCGAGCCCGCGGGTCGCCACCGGCAACAACATCCCCAAGGGCGGCGGCCGCTACATGGTCGGCAATCCTTACGAGGTGAAGGGCAAGTGGTATTATCCGAAGGAGGACTTCTCCTATAACAAGGTCGGCGTCGCCTCCTGGTATGGCTCGGCCTTTCACGGCCGCCTGACGGCGAATGGCGAAGTCTACGACCAGATGCATCTTTCCGCCGCGCATCCGACCTTCCCGCTGCCGAGCTATGCGCGCGTCACCAATCTCGAAAGCGGCTCCTCCGTCATCGTGCGCGTCAACGATCGCGGCCCCTATCACGAAGGCCGCATCATCGACCTGTCCAACAAGACGGCCGACATGCTGGATCTGCAGCACAGCGGCACCGGCAAGGTGCGCGTGCAATATGTCGGCCGCGCCCGCATGGACGGCCACGACATGCCCTATCTGATGGCCTCCTACGTGCCGAAGGGCAGCCGCATTCCCGGCGTCAATCCGGAAGGCCAGATCGCAACCGGCGTGATGGTCGCCTCCAACAGCCGCAAGATCACCCGCGATCAGCTGCAGAGTGCCGAAGACTATGAGACGCCGGCCAGCGTGCCGGTGCCGATGTCGGCCACGTCCTATGCCGGTTCGACGCCGAGCGCGCGCTACAATGCGGCACCCGCCGCAACGCCCGCCCTGGCAGCACCCGCCCATGTTCTGGTGGCGCCGTCAGCCCCGTCCATCAACAATGCCGCGCCGTCCTTCGACCAGATGGTCGTGCTGCCGGAGATCGGTCCGATGCCCTACGAACGGCCGCTGGGCTCTCTCGCGCTCGGCTACCAGGACGAGGACGTGAAGACGGTGACCGTCGATCTCGCCTTCGACGCGGTGATGGTGCGCAATGACGGGCTGACGCAGGAGTCGATCCTTGCCGCGGCCAAGCGTCATCAGGCAAAAACCGCCGCGCGCTGAGCGTGGCAATTGCATCGGATTTCCTCTCGCTCTAACCTCCTGAAATACGCCCCCCTGATCGATGGGAATTCTTGATGCTGAAGCCTTTGCTTCGCCTGTTTGCATGCATCATGCCGCTCGCCACCGGCGCATTCGCAGCCGATAGCGGTACCGCCGGCTTCGCCACCAAGGCGGCGCAGGCCTATATGATCGAGGCCGCCACCGGCACCGTGCTTCTCGCCAAGAACGAGGATCAGGGTTTTTCGCCGGCCTCGCTCGCCAAGCTGATGACGATGGATCTCGTCTTCGAAGCGTTGACGAAGGGCCAGATCACCCTCGATACCGAATATCCGGTTTCCGAATATGCCTGGCGAACCGGCGGCGCGCCATCGCGGACGGCAACGATGTTTGCCAGCCTCAAATCGCGGGTGCGCGTCGATGACCTGATCAAGGGTGTCGCCGTCCAGGGCGCCAATGACAGCTGCATCATCCTCGCCGAGGGCATGGCCGGAACCGAGCAGCAATTTGCCGTGTCGATGACGCGACGCGCCCGCGAGCTCGGCATGGAGAAGGCCGAGTTCGGCAATTCCACCGGCCTTCCCGACGGAAAGAGCAAGGTGACGGCGCGCGAGATGGTGACGCTCGCCACCGCCCTGCACCAGTCCTATCCCAATCTCTATCCCTATTTCGCCCTGCCGGATTTCGAGTGGAACAAGATCTTCCAGCGCAACCGCAACCCGCTGCTCGGGCTCGATCTCGGTGCCGACGGGCTGGCAACCGGCTTTACCGAGGGCGAGGGCTATTCGATCGTCGCTTCGGTTGAGCGCGACGGCCGGCGGCTGTTTCTGGCGCTGGCCGGCATCGCCTCCGACAAGGAGCGGACGGAGGAGGCCAAGCGGGTGCTCGAGTGGGGGCTGACGGCCTTCGAAAACCGGCAGATCTTCGCCGACAAGGAAGTGATCGGCGCCGCCAGCGTCTATGGCGGCACGGCGCGCACCGTCGATCTCGTCGCCAAGGCGCCGGTCAGCGTCTATATCCCGATCAGCAACCCCGACCGGCTGTCGGCGCGCATCGTCTATCGCTGGCCGCTGACGGCGCCGGTAGAGCCGGACACCCAGGCAGGCACACTCAGGATTTTCGCAGGGTCCCGTCTTCTCAGGGAGGTGCCGCTCTATACCGTGCAGGCGGTCGGCGAGGGCTCGCTCAGCAGCCGGGCGGTGGACGCCATGCTGGAGCTCGGCGAATCGCTGTTTTTCTCCTGGCTCTGGGACAAGTCGGCGCCCGGCTGAACGGCCGGCCTTCCCATGCGTTTTGCTGGGAAAGGTGAATATGTCGCCGCGGCGAAAGGTTTTCCTCCCCGATATCTTCGGATAGATAGAAGAGGTGGGGCGCACGCGGGGCGCCTGGAATGCGGGAAGTTGGCATTGTCATCCGGTATGGGATTGTTCGTTACATTTGAAGGCGGGGAAGGCGCTGGTAAATCCACGCAGATCCGTCGCCTCGCCGCGGCGCTGAAGGGCGAAGGTCACGACGTGCTGGTGACGCGCGAACCGGGTGGATCGCCGGGCGCGGAGGCCGTGCGTCACGTGCTGTTGTCGGGAGCTGCCGAAGCCTTCGGCACGCGGATGGAGGCGATCCTCTTTGCGGCCGCCCGCAACGACCATGTCGAAGAGGTGATCCGGCCGGCGCTTGGCGCCGGCAAGATCGTGCTCTGCGACCGCTTCATGGATTCCTCCCGCGTCTATCAGGGCATCACCGGCAATCTCGAACCCGATTTCATCGAGACGCTGCAGCGCGTCGCCATCAACGGCGTCATGCCGGATTGCACCGTGATCCTCGACATCCCGGCCAAGATCGGGCTGGAGCGGGCGCAGAAGCGCGCCGGCGCCGACGCTCCCGATCGCTTCGAGAAGGAGCGGCTCGAAACCCACGAGAAACGGCGCGAGGCCTTTCTCGATATCGCCGCCCGCGAGCCGGAGCGCTGCCACGTGGTCAACGCCATGCAGACCGAGGAGGCGATTTCCGCCGAGATCCTGGCGATCGTCAAACAGTTGCTATCGCCTGCAGGCCGTGCCCGAATGCCGGAAGCCGCTCATCATGAGTGAGGCCCATTATGAGTGAAGAGAGGCCCGGACTGCTCGACGGCGCTATCTGGCCAGGCGAAAATACCAGGCTGTTCGGCCATGAGGAGGCAGAAGCCTTCCTGGCGCAATCCTACCGGTCCGGCAAGGGCCACCACGCCATCCTGATCGAGGGGCCGGAGGGCATCGGCAAGGCGACGCTCGCCTTCCGCTTCGCCAATCATGTGCTTTCGCATCCCGATCCCGACGGGGCGCCGGAAACGATCGGCGATCCGGATCCGGCCTCTGCCGTCAGCCGGCAGATCGCCTCCGGCGCCTCGCACAATCTCCTGCATCTGGCCCGGCCGGTGGATGAAAAGACCGGCAAGGTGAAATCGGCGATAACAGTCGACGAGGTGCGCCGCGCCGGCAAGTTCTTCTCGCAGACTTCGGGCACCGGCAACTGGCGGATCGTCATCATCGATCCGGCCGACGACATGAACCGCAATGCGGCCAACGCCATCCTGAAGATCCTGGAGGAACCGCCGAAGCGGGCGCTGTTCCTGGTGCTCTCGCATGCACCGGGACAGCTGCTGCCGACCATCCGCTCGCGCTGCCTGCCGCTGAAACTGGCACCGCTTGCCGACGACGCGCTGGTCGCGGCCCTTGACCATCTCGGCATATCAGGCGAGGGCGGGGCGGTGCTTTCGGCCGCCAAGGGCAGCGTCGGCGAGGCGCTGAAACTGTTGAACTACGGCGGCGGCGAGATCATTGCCGCCTATGACGAGATGCTGTCGGCCGAGGGGCCGACCGCCCGCAAGGCCATGCATCGGCTGGCCGACGCGCTTTCCGGCCGGGAAAGCGACACGATCTTCGATTTCTTCGTCAGCCATGTCGGCGACGACATCATGAACCGCGCGCGCGTAGCGGCAGGCGAGGGGCAGATCACCGCTGCGGAACGGCTGGCACGGCTCTATTCGGAGATCACCGAGCGGCTGACGATTTCCGATGCCTACAACCTCGACCGCAAGCAGACGATCATCAGCATTCTCGCCGATATCAAGCAGCCAGGCCTCTGATCAGCCGGTCACCGACTTGCCTGCGACAGGCCGGAAAGCGAATAGAGCGGCTCGAACGTCAAACTAGCGCCCCTGACGGCGCACGGTCACGACAAATCCGGTAGACGAGAACTGGCACTTGGTTCTGTTCCGCCCTCTTTTCCATGACGGGTAGATTGCGGCAGAAGCTGAGTAAAGTTCACCGTGCTAACCTCCCGGAAATCATTGGCGGCGGTGAAACTTGATGTTTCGCTTGACGGTGACATGCGCTAAGAGCGGCTGACCATTTTTATAGAGTTAGCCGGACATTGGCCGCCATGACAGACAAGACACCCTTCTACATCACCACCGCGATTTCCTATCCCAACGGCAAGCCGCATATCGGCCATGCCTATGAGCTGATCGCGACGGATGCGATGGCGCGCTATCAGCGCCTCGACGGCAAGGATGTGTTCTTCCTGACCGGCACCGACGAACACGGCCAGAAAATGCAGCAGACGGCGCGCGGCGAGGGGATCACTGCGCAGGCGCTTGCCGATCGCAACTCCGGCGAATTCCAGGCGATGGCCAAGCTGCTGAACGCCTCCAACGATGACTTCATCCGCACCACGCAGGAGCGCCATCACGAGACATCGCGCAACATCTGGAACCTGATGGCCGAGAACGGCGACATCTACAAGGACAGCTATGCCGGCTGGTACTCGGTGCGCGACGAGGCCTATTACCAGGAAAACGAGACGGAGCTGCGCGCCGACGGCGTGCGCTACGGGCCGCAGGGCACGCCCGTCGAATGGGTGGAAGAGGCAAGCTATTTCTTCAAGCTCTCCGAATACCAGGAGAAGCTGCTGGCCCATTACGAGGCGAACCCCGATTTCATCGGTCCGGCCGAGCGCCGCAACGAGGTGATCTCCTTCGTCAAGTCAGGCCTCAAGGACCTCTCGGTCTCGCGCACGACCTTCGACTGGGGCATCAAAGTGCCGAACGATCCCGCCCACGTCATGTATGTCTGGGTCGATGCGCTGACCAACTATATCACCGCGACCGGCTATATCGAGGACCGGAACGGCCCGCGGGCGAAATACTGGCCGGCCGACGTCCACATCATCGGCAAGGACATCATCCGCTTCCATGCCGTCTATTGGCCGGCCTTCCTGATGTCGGCAAAGCTGCCGCTGCCAAAGCGGGTCTTTGCCCATGGCTTCCTGCTCAACAAGGGCGAGAAGATGTCGAAGTCGCTCGGCAACGTCGTCGATCCCGTCAACCTGGTGAACCATTTCGGCCTCGACCAAGTGCGCTACTTCTTCCTGCGCGAAGTCTCTTTCGGCCAGGACGGCAGCTATAGCGAAGAGGCGATCGGCATTCGCATCAATTCCGACCTCGCCAACGGCATCGGCAATCTCGCCAGCCGCTCGCTGTCGATGATCGTCAAGAACTGCGACGGCAAGATCCCGGAATGCGGGGCGCTCAGCGACGAGGACAAGGCGATGCTCGCCCAAGCCGACGCGCTGCATGCCTCGACGCGCGAGGACATGGGCAAGCAGCAGATCCACCGGGCGCTCGCTTCGATCATCGCTGTTGTCTCCGAGACCGACCGTTATTTCGCCGGCCAGGCGCCATGGGCGCTGAAGAAGACGGATCCGGAGCGTATGGGCACGGTGCTCTATGTGACTGCCGAAGTCGTGCGCCAGATCGCCATCCTGCTGCAGCCCTTCATGCCGGAATCATCCAGCAAGCTGCTCGATCTGGTTGCCGCACCCGCTGGCAAGCGCGACTTCGCCGCTCTCGGTGAAGCCGGCCGTCTCGTTGCCGGAACGCCGCTCGAAGCGCCGACGCCGATCTTCCCGCGCTACGTGGCTCCGGAGGCTTGAAGCCGTGCTGATCGATACGCATTGCCATCTTGATTTCGCCGATTTCGAGGCGGAGCGCGACGAGATCGTCACGCGCGCCCATCAGGCCGGCGTTGCGCAGATGGTGACGATCTCGACGCGGGTGCGCAAGCTCGGCGCGCTACTTGCCATCACCGAGAAATATCCCTCGGTGTTCTGCTCGGTCGGCACGCATCCGAACAATGCCGACGAAGAGCTGGATATCCCAACGGAAGAGCTGGTACGTCTCGCCAATGCCCATGAGAAGATCGTCGCCATCGGCGAGGCCGGTCTCGACTATTTCTATGACACGCAAAAGCCTGAGGACCAGCAGACCGGTTTTCGCCGCCATATTGCCGCGGCGCGCGAGACCCGGTTGCCGCTCGTCATCCACAGCCGCAGCGCCGACGAGGACATGGCTGCGATCCTGACCGAGGAAACCGGGAAGGGGGCTTTCCCGTTCATCCTCCACTGCTTCTCGGCCGGCCCGGAACTGGCGAAGACCGGCGTCGCGCTCGGCGGCTATGTCTCCTTTTCGGGAATCCTGACCTTTCCGAAGTCGGAAGAGCTGCGCGAGATCGCCAAGACGATCCCGCAGGATCGGCTGCTGGTGGAAACGGACGCGCCGTATCTGGCGCCGAAGCGCTGGCGCGGCAAGCGCAATGAACCGTCCTATGTCGTCAACACCGCCGAGGTGCTCGCCGAGACGATCGGCCTTTCCTATGCTGAGGTCGCACGGATCACGACAGAGAATGCCTTCCGGCTGTTCTCGAAGATGCCGAGGGTCTAGCGGCGTGCTCTACCGACGGCGCTTCACCATTCTCGGCTGTTCGTCGTCACCCGGCGTGCCGCGCATTACCGGCGACTGGGGCGCCTGCAATCCCGACAATCCGAAGAACCGGCGCACGCGCGCCGCCTTCATGGTGCAGCAATTTGCGGGGGATGGCGGCGTCACCACCGTCGTCATCGACACCGGGCCGGATTTTCGCGAACAGATGATCAGGGCAGGGGCCGACCATGTCGATGCCGTGCTCTACAGCCATCCGCATGCGGATCATATCCATGGCATCGACGATCTGCGCGGTTATTTTCACAATACCCGCCGCCGGGTGCCGATCTTCGCCGACCAATTTACCATGGACCGGCTGCGGGACGCCTTCGGCTATTGCCTGGAAACGCCGCCGGGCAGCAATTATCCGCCGATCGTGCTGCCTGTTGTCATCGAAAATCTCGACGACCCCGTCGAAATCCGCGGTCCGGGAGGCACGATCGCCTTCTATCCGCATCTCCAGCAGCACGGTGATATTCACTCGCTCGGCTTCCGGATCGGCGATGTGGCTTATTGCAGCGATATCAGCGATTTCCCGCCGCAGACCGTCGACAAGCTGCAGAATCTCGACGTGCTGATCATCGACGCACTTCAATATGCCTATCATCCGAGCCATCTGTCGCTGGAACAGTCGCTCGACTGGATCGGCCGGCTGAAGCCGAAGCAGGCGATCCTCACCCATATGCACACGCCGCTAGACTACGACGTGGTGATGGCTGAGACGCCGGACCATGTGGTGCCGGCGTATGACCAGATGAGCTTCGAGACCGAGGTCAGGCTCTAAATCCTATGGCTCAGATAACTGTCCACAGATCCTAAAGCTTGAACCCGCTCGCTTGCACATAGGGCAGCACTTCGACGCCGCCGCGATGGATCATGTCGAGCGAGACGTAGAGGATGATCAGCAGGCCGACATAGGCGATCCAGCGATGGTTGTTGAGCAACCGGGCGATCAGGTTGGCAGCGATGCCCATCAGCGCGATCGACAGAGCAAGACCGATGATCAGCACGCTCGGATGTTCGCGCGCGGCACCGGCAACGGCGAGTACGTTGTCGAGCGACATGGAGACGTCGGCGATGACGATCTGGGTGGCCGCCTGGAAGAAGGTCTTTTTCGGCGCGCTTTCGGCGCCCGCCGCGTCGTGGTTTTCGCCATGGCCGGCGCGAAGTTCGCGCCACATCTTCCAGCAGACCCACAGGAGCAGAAGTCCGCCTGCCAGCAGCAGGCCGACGATCGCCAGCAGATAGACCGCGACGCTGGCAAAGAGAATACGCAGGATGGTCGCGGCGGCAATGCCGACGATGATCGCCTTGCGGCGTTGCGTCGCCTCGAGGCCGGCAGCGGCAAGACCGATAACCACGGCGTTGTCGCCAGCGAGAACGAGGTCGATAGCAATGACCTGCAGCAGAGCCGTCAGACCGGCTGCCGTAAAGATGTCCATATGAAATATCCCCAATGCGTCAAGAGCCGTGCTAGCGTCTCGACGGTTTGACGTCAACCGCCAGCGGTGCCGCCGGACAACGATCCTTGACGTCAAACCGTTCCTCCATTCGATATGCACCGGCCATCGACGGCCCGGGCCGGCGTTGCAGCTGATGTCCGCGCTTATCGCTCGCATTCGCTTGGAACATTCCTCTTGTCCGCCGGTTTTCCGGTCAGGGATTCAGACGTCGGGTCGACGGCTGGCTCCATGCATCGAGAGGAGAATCCCGTGAGCAACATTTACAACGATACCAATCCGCCCTTCTCAGGCCCGACGGGCGGCAGCAGCCTCACCGCACTTTTCGACAGCCGATCGGAAGCTGAATCCGCCATCACCCGTCTGGAGGATGCCGGCGTGCCGGTTGCGAGAATAAGGCTAATGCCGGGATATGAAGCGGATGGAAAAAATGCCGGCGTGATGAGCGACGACCGCAGCGGCTTTTTCGACGCGCTGGCAGACTTCTTGTTCCCCGACGAGGATCGTGCGGTCTACGCGGAAGGACTGCGGCGAGGCGGCTTCCTTGTTCAGGTCAATGACATCGATGACGCGCTCTATGAGGCCGTCCACGATATCCTGGAACACGAGGGCAGCATCGACATGGACGAGCGGGCGGATCTGTGGTCCTCGGAAGGCGCATTTGAAGGCGCGTCAAACACCGGCTTTGCCGGATCGCCTCAGGGCGGCAAAGCCTCGGAAGACCTTGCCGTGTCCGAGAGCGCATTCGAAGGCCGGGATTCGCCTGCGACTTCCGACGACGCGCGCCCGGTCGTAACCCGCGACACCACGCATGGAAGCGCCAAAGTGCGGGCCTATAGCTTCACCGGCGCCGGCTCGCCATCGAGCGACGCCGATCGCCAATCGCAGAGCCAGTCGCAAGGTGGAGGCCAACAGAGCCAGAGCTTCCGGCGCGATCACTGATGTAAACCCTGACCCGGCCGCAATGCCGGGCCTTATTTCTCTTGCTCTTCGTTGGAGGACATGTCCATGCAATCATCCATCAACCGGGACGGCGTCCTTCCGCTCGATCCCGATGAACTGGTCGCCGAAGGCGAACCGCCTTTTGCCGATGCCGCCGCAGAGACCGCGCGGGAAAAGGCCGACCATGATCTGAACGTCCTGCGGCATGAAGTCAGGTTGCTCAGCGCCCGGCTCGGCATGTTGCGCGAGGACGCGGAAGCGGCGTTGAAATCCAAGGCCACTTCGGTCGATGCAAACGCCCATGTCCAACTCGGCGACTATCCTTGGGCAAAGCTTGCTGCGGCGATGTGCGCGGCCTTCGTCGCAACCAGACTGGTTCGACGCCTTCCGTTCGACCTCATGCTTGCCGGATCTGTCGCTCATCTGTCACAGGCGAGGCGGCGGTGAGAACGGCCTTGACGTCCGAAGCCGCATGCGCGCACGATAGATCTAACCGCTGTGTGCGGGAGGCTCCGACTCCAGCCTTTGCGTTGGCGACGTCAATTCCATGGCGATGTCGACAAAGCGCTGACTGAGCGGATTGAGTTGGCGGCCGGCGAGGGGCCGCATGAGGCCAATCCCGACAAGATGCTCTGCGTCGGGCAAGCTCATACCAGCAGCGTGCCGGCAATTCCCGCCAAGGTCGCGACACCGCCTGCGATCGCGAAACGAACCGCATAAGCGATGCTCCCCATACTTGCTGCAAGAACGGCTTTCGCCAGCAGATTGGCGAAGGCCGCGACCGCTATGGCGCGAGCGGCCGCATCCGCGGGTACCTGGATGGATGACAATTTCGCAACGGCAAGTGTTATCGCATCGAGATCGCCCAGTCCTGTGACGAATGCAAGGGCCATCAGTGACTGAGTTCCAAAGACGATCAAGGTCATTCGTGTAAGGACTGTCACGACGGCGAGAAGGAGTGCGAAACGAAGCACAACCATCACCTCGAGGGGGTTTCGGGGTGAAAAGTCGCTGCTGTCATCCGGGCGTTGCAGCAACGCGGCGAAGCCGCCTGCTATGGCGAGGATGGCAGCAGCCGGAGCGAGAGATAGAGCAAGCTCCGTGAAAACGACTGGTGCAATGGCACCGCAAATCAAAAGTACGCGGGCGAGAGAAACGGCTCCCGCAAGCATTGCACCCGCAGAGAGGAGTGGCGAGAGGACCGGCATCTGCTTCGACTGACGGGCGAATGAAAGCGTCAGGGCCGTGGAGGAGACGATGCCGCCGCTGGCTCCGGTCAGCAATATTCCGGCGCGGGCGCCGCTCAGCTTGATCAGGATATAGCCGGCAAAGGAAACGGCTCCCACCAGGATCGTCAGCATCCAAAGTTCGAAAGGATTGATTGCCTGCCAAGGATCAATCGCCTTATTGGGAAGGATAGGGAGGATGACGATCGTCATCGTCAGCAGGATCAAAGCGGCCCTGAGCTCCAGCCAGGTCAATCGGCGAAGAAATCCATGCAGCGGCTCCCGCGCTGCAAGAAGGGCGGTTATCGCCACAGCGCTTGCGGCCGTTATCGTCATATCCGCCACGACCGCGCCAAAGCCCAGCGCAAAGACCGCCAGGGCCGCAATGGTGCCGGTGGCGCTGTAATCCTCCTCTCGCGCCGCCTGCATGCAACTGAAGAGGAGAACCGTGATGCAAAAGAATATAAAGATAGCTGTCGGCAGAATTGGCCCTGTCACAGGCTGCAGGAAACCGCAGAAGCCGCCGAGGAAGCTTGACAGTCCATAGGTGCGGATACCGGCTACTCTCTTGCCTGGAGCAACCTCACGATCCTGCCAGCCGCGCTCAATGCCGACAAGAATGCCGATTGCAAGTGCCAGACTGAGGCGCTGGAATGCTTCTGTCGTCACCAATGATGTCATCATCCGTTGGGTCCAGGCAAGCCGGCCGATTCATCGAAGGCAGCTGCGCCGTATATGCCATAACTGTTCATCCGCAAGCTGCTGCTCAGCGGCGTCCGGACACGTTTGCTCCGCGAAGTGCTGATATTCAATCGCGCATCGCACTTCATCGCTTAGCATAGATCTTTGCCGCTTCGCCCAACGAATTCCGCTTCCTTCCTCATGAGGACGTTCAGTATCACGCTCGCGCTTTCGCGGTGGAACGACCTTGATCTTCGTCAAGCGCCGGAGACACCTTTAAGCTATGATACCTCCAACCATTCGGAGGCCTTCAGCCATGAAAGCGCAATTCCATTTACCGCTGGCCACCTATCCAGACGCAAGCTCCTTCTCGCTCCTTCAGAATGCTGTCGATGTTTCCCTTCACCAAAAGGCCGGTTTGACGGCGAGTATACCGCTGGTCAGGATCGAACCCGTTCAACCGCGATTTCCATCACTCCTTGACATAGACAAAATGCGGGCGGCGGCGGAGCGCTTGAGTAGAGACAATGGAACCGTTCTCGGGCAGACGCTCCGTGATTATGCGAATAAAGCCGAGGTCGAGATCGAGATCCAGCCATTCGATGTGAGGCAGCCGTTTGTCGTCCAAACTCTTGCCGAGCTGTCGCGCACATATGATCTTTCCATTTTGGAAGCATCTGAACTGATGAGGCCGCTGATCGAGAGCGTGCTGTTTGAAAGCGGTCGACCGCTCCTGCTTTTTCCCCCGGATAATTTCAGCGGCCGGATCGATGCTATTGCCGTCGCCTGGGATGGAGGAGCCACTGTCGCGCGGACACTGGCGGGTTCCAGGTTCTTGCTGGATCAAGTTTCGCGCGTCGTCCTGATTTCCATCACCGATGATAAGCAGATTGACGAGCGTAGCCGAGATCACCTTGCGGCTGTGCTTCGGAAGGCTGGTCTTGCCGTCGATGTCGCAGCCGTGCAAGCGAAGGGCGACTCACCGGCCAGCGTCATTCAAGGCGCAGCCCTGGAACGCAAGGCAGATTTGCTCGTCGCCGGCGCGTTCGGTCATTCGAGGCTGCGCGAATTTATCTTGGGAGGGGTCACACGGTCGCTGTTGACCCGCCTCGAAATGCCCACTGTCCTTTGCCACTAACTGCGGTGCGCGCGGCGTGTTGCCGATGGCCGCAACGTCGATCGCTTCCAGAGAAGAGCGTCCTCTGCGGGTGACAAATATCCAAGGCTCGCAAACCCATCGCCATCACCCAATGCCTGATGCGGCAACCAGCAGTTGGTATGAAATCAATGAACCTGCACGGTGTCTGGCGGCATCGGGTTGGCAAGCTCTTTGAGAATCGCTTCAAGCGCATCGGCCGTCGTTTGCAGGCCGGATGACCGCGCAATTTTCAGTGCCGCACTGCAGTGAGCAGACAATTCGTCCTGGTGGACGTGATCATTCGTCGGAAATACGATGCCCGCATATTGCGACGGGTTTCCAGCTTCATTCTTGAAGCACCGGCCGAAGGCAGCCACGTTTACTATTTGCCCGCTTCGATCAAATACCCGATAGTCATGGCGATACGGATCTCCTGTGATCACCGAGTCTGAAATCGCCTTGGCCACAGATGGCTTGTCGTCCGGGTGAATCCGGTCGAGGTATTTTATAATCGGCAGCCCCGCGATGGTCTGCTCCGGGTCAAGCCCAAAGAGCTTTGCCAGCGCCGAATCCGCATAAACCGTGTCGGTCGCCAAATCCCAGGTAAAAATGCCAGGCTCTTCGGCAACGGAGAATTCGGACGTTCCAATGCTGCTGACAGTGTTCATTCCACATCCCCACTGCGCGCCAGCGCTGCCGGTCGATCACGTCACCCTGGCTCTTGAGAGGATACGACGTGCTCAACCATTTCGCTGTTTATCTTACTGCATAATTCCTCAAATCGGAATCGATTTGAGGATTCCTCGCTTGGCAGGAATGCATGCTTGATGGGTTCGATCGGTGCCGAACGAATGGTAAGTTTGCCACCGAAGCCCCACGCGAAAGGCAGCCCGAGATCGCCACACAAGCTCGCCGCGCGCAGCCGGCAGCATCGTTTTCTTGACGCGTACGGCGAAGGTGTGCTTCACCTCGGCTTCGACGTTCCAGAATGCGACGAAGCCGACAAGACCGGCGCGAAGGGTTGACGGAAATCATGACGAAGATCGATCTCAATTCTGATCTGGGGGAGGCGTTTGGACCTTGGCGCATGGGCGACGACAAGGCGATCCTTGACGTCGTCACCAGTGCGAACATCGCATGTGGCGGGCACGCCGGAGATCCGGCGACCATGGTGGAGACGCTTGCCCTGGCAGCTGAGCGGGGTGTCGTCGCGGGAGCCCATCCGGGTTTCGCGGATCGCGAGGGTTTCGGACGACGCCTGATCCCCTTGAACATCCGGGAGGTGGAGCAGCTTGTGGCGACGCAGACCGGCGCGCTGATGGGCGCTGCAGCTCTGGCGGGCGCCCGCGTCCGTTACGTCAAACCGCACGGCGCACTCGCCAATTGGGCGGCCGACGAACGGCCGGTCGCCGACGCCATCATCCGCGCAAGCCGAGCGGTCTCGCCGGAACTTGCCATACTGGCGATCTCCGGGACAGAGCTGGAGCATGCGGCCCGCGATGCCGGGATGACCGTCTTCAGCGAGATTTTTGCCGACCGCGGCTACCTCTCCACGGGTCGGCTCGTACCGCGCAACTTGCCGGGAGCGATGATCGATGATCCAGCACAGGCGGCATCGAGATTGATCGGGTACCTGTCCAGCGGCCTCATGCCGACGGTCGACGGCGTTCCGATCCCTCTCTATGCGCACTCGATCTGCGTTCACGGGGACAGCCCGGGAGCGCTCGCCATGGCCGTCCACGTGCGCCAGGAGCTGCAAAAGGCAGGCATCGAGGTGGCACCATTCCTCCAACCGACACAGGAAAACAGGTGATGGCCAAAGGCTATCTTATCGCCCAGATTACCGTCGCCGATCTGGAAGCCACGGCGCCTCGAGCAGGGGCTGCGGATGCGGACTTCCTTCTGATCGAAGGCGCCGACTGATTTGTCACAGGACCCGTCCGCATCGTCCGGCAGCGTTCCGAACTACCGCCCGGTGGGCGGGCACGCGGTGCTCGTCGAATTCGGCACGACCATCGACAAACGGATCCACGATCAGGTCGTCAAGCTGGATGCCGCCTTGAAGACGGCACCCTTTCAAGGATTCGTCGAAGCCGTTCCGGCCTATGCCAGCATTCTCGTATGCTTCGATCCGCTCGTGGCCGATCATCGCACGACGGAGGCGGCCATTGCTGAGCGTCTGGGAGCTGAGGTTCCAGAGACGATTGGAGCAATGCGCGAAGTCGAAGTCTGCTACGATCCTGATCTTGCGCCCGACCTTGCCGCCGTCGCCGAGGCAAGCGGATTATCGCCGGAAGACGTTATATCCGCCCATCTCTCCGGCGACTACAGCGTCTTCATGTACGGCTTCGCTCCCGGCTACGCTTACCTTGCAGGCGTGCCCAAAGCCATTCAGCAGCCGAGGAAGCCGGCGCCTATTCGCGGCATCGCCGCCGGAAGCGTGCTGATCGCCGGTCCGCAGTGCCTGGTGAGCACGCTTGCCATGCCGACCGGTTGGTGGGTCATCGGCCGCTCGCCGACGAAGATCCTCGACGCCGCGTCCAACGATCGTCCGTTCCTTTTCGACGTCGGCGACGCGGTGCGTTTCCGCCGCATATCGAGGGCCGAATTCGACGCGAGGCGCCTCGCATGAGCGAAGCCGTCCTTGCAATCAACTTCGCGGGTCCTCACGTCGCGGTCCAGGACGGAGGACGTCACGGATTGATGCGGTACGGCGTTCCGGCCTCCGGTCCGATGGACAGGACCTCGTTTGCAGCCGCCAACGCCGCCGTCGGCAATCCTACCAGTCAGCCGGCAATCGAAGTCTCCATGGGCGGCCTGGTTCTCGACTGCCTATCGGGGGAAGTTACGTTTGCTGTCGCGGGAGGAGGCTTCATCGTAGAGCATGCCGGCGACAAGCGTGGCGCATGGATGGTCGCCACGCTGAGGGCCGGGGAGCGGCTGGCGATCCGCCCGGGACACTGGGGAAGCTGGACCTATCTGGCCTTCGCCGGTCACATCGAGGCAAAGACCTGGCTGGGCAGCATGTCGACTCACAGCCTCTCCGGCCTCGGCGGCGGGCGCCTTGCAACCGGGCAGACGCTCACTATAGCCGATCCGGACGTGCGCGATGATCGACATGGTCCGATCACATGTCCGGTCATAGCAAGACCGCGATCCGAGCTGCGTGTGGTGGTCGGTCCGCAGGATCGGTTCTTCTCGAAGGAAACCTTGTCGAATTTCCTGTCGTCGGCTTTCCGCCTGAGCGACGCCTATGACCGCATGGGAGTGCGCCTCCAAGGTCCGTCGCTTGCGCCAAGCGTCGCGCTGGACATGCCATCGGAAGCGATCGTGCGGGGCTCGGTGCAGGTGGCTGGAGACGGCGTCGCCACCATTCTGCTGGCCGACCACCAGACGACCGGAGGCTATCCCAAGATCGCAACGGTGGTGGATTCAGATCTGGACGCCTTCGTTCAGCTGCGCCCACGCGACCATGTCGGTTTCCTGGCCGTGACGCCGCAGCAGGCGACCGAGCACATCCGGCTTCGGGCTGCGACGATGTCCCGTTACCTTGCGGCGGTCCGCGATCCATGCAACGCCCTTATATAGGCGTGTCGATCTGAAGGGCAGGGCGGCGACAGACGCTTGGAGCTGCCGTTAGCTCGAAGTACTGTTCAGGAAAATCCAGTTTCAGTTCGGGGGCACCATGGATTTTCTGAACGTTGCGGCGATCGTTTTCTTCCTTCTCGTCTGGGTGGCGGTCGAGCCTTTGATGGCAGCAGGGTGGCCGAGAAGGAACGACAGTCTTTCCGTCGACATGGTGCGCGTTCGCGCGGCCTGGATGCGGGAGGTCCTGACGCGAGACAATAATTTCATCGGCGACGCCGCGATCCTCGGGCACACGATCAATTCGGCATCCTTCTTCGGCTCCGCCAATCTCATCGTCATCGTCGGGCTGAGCGGCGCGCTGTTCATGGAGCCGAATTATGGATCGGGTGGCCTGATCGCGATGTTTGCGGCTCAGGACCCTGCCTGGTTTTTCCAGTGCAAGGTCCTCCTGATCATGGCGACGCTGCTGCGCGGCCTATCCGATTTCATATGGGCGGTGCGGCAGATCAACTACTGCCTGGCGGCGATCGGGGCGAGCCCCTCCCGTGATGAAGACAGGGACATCGCCGGCTGGACGAACGCGCTCACCCTGGTGTTGAACCCGGCGCTTCGTTCGTTCAGCGTCGGCGTCCGATCCTACTACTTCACCGTCGCGGCCGCCTTCTGGTTCATCGGGCCAATCCCGTTCATTGTTGCGACCATCCTCAGCGTCGGCGTTCTGATCTGGCGCCAGTCCTGGTCGGATGCTGCAAAGGGGATCATGGCGATACGCAAGCTGCTCGACTAGGAATCGATTGTCCGCGGCCCGGCGCAAGGTGATAGTCTGAGCGACGTGCGGTTAAGTACGTTGCGAACATCGGACTCTCGAAGACACGAAACAGAAGCGGTATCTCACGGGCGGTGGCCGATGGATCGTCTTGAAGCGATGCGCATATTGCTGGCGGTCGTCGATGCCGGGAGCATCTCCGCCGGCAGCAGGAAGCTGAGCGCGCCACTGCCGAGCGTCAGCCGGAAGGTGGCCGAACTTGAGCGACATCTCGGGGCGAACCTCATCGTCCGCACCAGCCGCAATCTTCAGCTCACCGATGCCGGACGCGACTATGTCGATGCTGCCAGAAAGATCATGGCGGATCTCGAGGAGGCCGAACGAAGGGCTTCCGGGGAATACCAGACACCCCGTGGTGTGCTCACGATCACGATGCCGGTCGAATACGGGAACCGGTACGTTCTTCCTGTCGCGCTGAGCTTCATGGAAAAATACCCGGAAGTGTCGCTGAACCTTCTGTCGCTCGACCGCGCGGTCGATCTCGTCTCCGAGCAGGTGGATATCGCGATCCGTCTCGGGGACCTCGCCGACAGCGCGCTCCATGCCCTCAAGGTTGGGGAGTTCCGGCTGCTGACCTGTGCGAGCCCCGCCTATCTCGAGCGGCACGGCATGCCGGAGCGTCCCGGCGATCTCATCGATCGCGACGGAATCATCTTCAACAAGAGAACGTTCTTCTGGACATTCGACGTCGACGGCACGCCTATGGAGGCGGCGCCCCGCAACCGGCTGGAAGTGAATACCGCAGCGAACTGTGTTGCGGCGGCTGTCGGCGGGGCGGGGATCGCGCGGCTGTTCGACTATCAGGTTTCTGACGAACTGGCGTCCGGCGCGCTCGTTCCCATCTTGCGCGATTTCGACGGCGCACCGCAGCCCATTCATATCGTCTACGCGCGCCAGGGGCTTCTCGCCTTGAAGGTACGGGCTTTCGTCGATTGGGCGGTGCCGCGGTTGCGGGCGCAACAAAATATAGCATTATCCGAATGATGTACGGATCTCTTCAATCGTTTGTTTCGGGTTCTGAAGGTGCGGAAAGTGCCCGACACCCAAGAGGATATCGACTTTTGCACCGATCTTGCCGGCGAACTCGATGCCCATCTCGCTTCTGATGTAGAGGTCCTTCTCGCCCCAGATCACCTTCACGGGCGTCTTCAGGCGGTGGAGGTTTGCCTCGAGGAAGTTCTGGTCGCGGGTGAAATTCGCGTAGTAGTGGGCGAAAGCATCCGCCGACGTGACGCCATCGAGGCGCCAGGAGCGGGCCATGTCTTGCTGCACGTCTGTCGGTAGATCGAATTGCGCGGTAGGAGATAGGCCGCGCCTGTGCACGTTCTGAAGGATCTCGTCGCTCGTCTTGTTCATGTAGGCGCGGGTCGGGGAGGCGGCCGGCTCGGCTTTGAGGTTCTGCAGGTTCTCCCACATGTAGTGCGGCCGGTCGAACGGCGCGAAGTCACCGACGATGATCCGTCTGGCGATCGTCGGTTCATCGAGAGCGAGCAGCAGGACGGGGAGGGCGGCGATATCAGTCGCATAGATCACGAGCTTCGATCGGTCGATACCTGCCCGCTCGATATAGGCTCTCAGTACCTGGGCGTAGGCCTTCGGTGCATAGGAAAAGCGTTCAGAAACCGGGCGCGACGACTGCCCATAGCCCGGCCAATCGAAGGCATGGACATCGTAGTCGCGCGCAAGCGCGGTCGCGATTCCCTTCCAAACCGTCAGCGTTTCCGGAAATCCATGCAGGAAAAGCACGGTGCCTTTTGGCGCCGGGGCTCGAACAATCATCCTTCTCAGCGTCAGGATCTCGTCGATCTCGATGAAGTCGACAGCGTCGTGCGCGGCTTCTCCGGAAGCGACGATTTCAGACGTATAGGAAGAAGGAGTTGCTGCGACCGATGCAGCCGTTTTTACGATTTTGCCCTTAGACATAGTATGTCCTTTCCTGAATGGCGCTCAGCCAAAGCTCAAAGCCGGTTGTCTCCTGACATAATTGAGCACGGCGTCGGAGCGCAGTAGCCGGAGAAAGTGAGAGGTACCCTCTCGATGGCGGTAGCGCTGCACCGCGGCTGCCCAAGGCTGGCATCTAACCGAGAGGGTGCCTCTCACTTTTCCAAGGTGCCGGCCGGCTGTCGTCCGCGACAATATAAGGAAGAACTGATAGTCATCGAGTACAAGCACGAGGAGCGCAAACCGATCAGGTTCAACTCCCGTCAGCCGCTATTTATCCCCGACCGTGTGGCGCGCTCGGCCAGGGATGTCGGCGAGGGCAGGGCGTCCGAAGTGGCGACCGATTGGTCACCTGTGGCTTCCCTTGTCGAAAATCTGTCCGTTGACCCTCGATGTCATGAAAGGACACGTGTCATGGCACTGACCTCTTTGAAACATAGCCACTCCTTGAAGCTCGGGCATATGTCACGACGCTCACTGCTGTTGGGGGGTGCGGCGGCCGGCATGTCTGCCGCTCTCCTGCCACGCACATCCGACGCTGCTGACGTCGTCGGCGCCGCGTCCGAGGAGATCCGACCGTTCAAGGTTGAGGTCCCTGAGGCGGCGCTGGCAGATCTCAGGCGGCGCCTCGCCGAGACCCGGTGGCCCGACGGCGAAACCGTCATGAATCGTTCGCAGGGCGTCCAGCCCGACAGGTTGAAGGAACTGGTGCGCTATTGGCAATCGTCCCACGACTGGCGGAACGCGGAGAGCAGGCTGAACAGTCTTCCGCAGTTTCTCACCAATATCGATGGACTGGACATCCATTTCATCCACGTTCGCTCGCGCCATCAAAACGCGCTACCGCTGATCATGACCCACGGCTGGCCAGGGTCGGTATTCGAGCTGCTGGATGTCATCGGGCCGCTCACGGACCCGACGGCGCATGGCGGCACGGCTGATGATGCTTTCCACCTGGTGATACCGTCGATCCCGGGATTCGGTTTCTCCGGAAAACCGCCGGCAACGGGTTGGAACCCGCAGCGAATAGCGGCTGCCTGGGACGTGCTGATGAAGCGGCTCGACTATAACAGCTACGTCGCGCAAGGCGGCGACTGGGGCGCGATCATCAGCGATGCCTTGGGTCGCCAGGCGCCCGATGGGCTGCTCGCAATCCACGTCAACAGGATCGAGCGGGCCACGACGCTCCCATCGGACGTAGCCCAGGCACTCAAAAATGGGGGGCTGGCTCCCGATAGTCTGTCTGCGGATGAGAGGATCGTCTTCGATGAGGCGCGGGACTTTCTCAACAACGGCTTCGGCTACGCCGCGATCATGAGCACGCGCCCGGAGACGATCGGCTACGGCATTGCGGATTCTCCGGTCGGCCTCGCCGCCTGGCTCTACGATAAGATCGCCGACTGGGTGTTCACCCCGGGCGATCCCGAACAGGCGCTTGGCAAGGATGCCATCCTCGACAACATCACGCTGTACTGGCTGACGAACACCGGCCCCTCGAGTGGCCGTATCTATTGGGAAAACGCCATGTCCGGCGCCAAGCTCACCGCCGTCAAAGTGCCGGTCGCCGTTACAATATTCCCCGGAGAGGTCTACAAGCCACCAAAGCACTGGCTGTCCAAGGCCTATCCGAAGCTCATCTATTACAACCGCGTCTCCAAGGGCGGCCACTTCGCGGCTTGGGAGGAGCCGGAACTCTTCAGTCAGGAGATCAGGGCAGGGTTCAAGTCGGTGCGGTTATGAGCAACCGCAGATTTGCTCAGAGGCAGCAGTCGGGTCTGCATCCCCCGGACAGGTTCGTCGATTGACGTTGATGGTGCAACGCTTCACAAAGTCCGAAGCTTCCATCAACCAAGCAGAAGCGACGACAACTTCGCGGGGATCACGGCTACATGCGCATCAACGACGACCGTCATTTCTTCGGCAGAGTATCCACATTCCTGACGGTGGTATTTTCAACGCTTCTGCTCGCCGGCGCAAACCCCGCCCCGGCGGCCGAAACGACCAGTTCGGCGCCGATCCGGGTTATGATCGAATTGCCGAACGATGAGGCTGGACGCGCGCTGGTCAATCGGATCGTTCCCGGCAATCAGGAACCGGCGCAGCCGGTAGCGGTCTCGCAAGAGACGCCGCCACCATCGATTGCCACTTCGCTACAGGATTTGCGCCAGAGGCTACTCGCACTCGTCAATGCCGTACCGACCCTCCCGGGTCAGATCCAGGCGGCGGTCCGCGCCTTCCAAACAGATAATCATATCGACCCTGTCGGCCTGATCTTGGCGGTCGCACTCTTCGTTACAGGCGGATTCGTCGCGCAGCGCCTCGCCTGGTGGTCCGGGCGAGGGCTTCTCCATTTTGTGCTGACCGCGCCTGCCGACACCGTGCGGCAGCGGATCAAGCTACACGTTGCCCGGCTTTCAATGGGTCTTCTTGCGCTGGTCGGTTACCTGATCGGAAGCCTCGGCGCGTTTATCCTCTTTCCATGGCCTGCCGTGTTCCGCGATATCGCGCTCATCCTGCTATCAGCCGCGCTCATGCTGCGCCTTGGCGTTCTTATCGGCCGCGTCGTCATCGCGCCGGGCGCCCGCCTGCCACATATGCGGCTGCTGACGCTTGTCACATCGCTTGCCTGGTTCTGGTACTACTGGCTCCTCGCAATCGTCGCAGTGCTGGCGGCTGGCTGGGCCATTATCGAGGTGATCCGGACGATCGGGGCTTTGCCCATCCTGGTCGATCTCTTTACTGCGGCATGGTTCGGTGTCGTTTCAATCGCTTTGATCGTCATGATCTGGCTGCGGCACTTTCGTTCCGACGGGCCACCCGTGAACCGGCTGGTCTGTGTCGGCTTCAGCGCGAGCATCATCCTATCGTGGCTGCTATGGGTGTCCGGGCTCCGCGGTGCATTCTGGACGGTGTTCGTCATCACGCTTCTGCCGCTTACCGTTTCGGTGGCGCGTGATATCATTCGGCGCATCATACAATCCGGGGAGGGGCAGGCGGTCGAAGATCCCACCATCGTCGGATGGTCTGTCGTCATCATGCAAACGCTGCGTAACGGCCTCATTGTGGTTGCCGCGCTCCTGATTGCCCGATCGTGGAACGTCAATCTCGGTGACCTCGCCGCAGCCGAAACGGTGACCACGCGGTTGATCCGCGCAGGAATCCGCATCGTGATCGTGCTGCTGGTGACCGACGTTATCTGGAAACTCGCAAGCACCCTCATCGACAGCCAGATGGCGGTGGCCTCGCGAAGCGCAGAGGCGGGGCATCAGGACGGCCCCGAGGTGCGCCGGCGTCAGCGGTTGAATACCCTCCTGCCCATTCTTCGCAACGTGTTGTTCCTGGCGATCGGAGCTGTCGGTTTCCTGATGATCCTGGATGCCGTTGGCGTCCAGATCGGACCGCTGCTGGCGGGCGCCGGTGTCGTCGGCATAGCCGTCGGCTTCGGGGCACAAACACTCGTCAAGGACATCATCTCAGGCGTCTTTTATCTGTTCGACGACGCCTTTCGCATCGGTGAGTACATTCAAGCGGCGAAATATAAAGGGACGGTCGAAGGTTTCTCGCTGCGATCGATCCGCCTGCGACACCACCGCGGTCCGGTCACCATCGTTCCGTTCGGCGAACTCGGCGCGGTGCAAAACCTCAGCCGCGACTGGGTGATCGACATCATTACGCTTACCCTGAATTATGACAGCGACCTCGAGGAGGTCCGCAAGACCATCAAGCGCATCGGCGTCGAGCTTCTGGAGGATGCCGAACTCGGGCCCAACATCATCGAGCCCTTGAAAATGCAGGGAATTGAGCAGATGGCGGACTATGGTGTGCAGATACGGCTGAAGTTCATGGCGAAACCCGGCGAACAATTCGCCGTTCGCCGAAAGGCACTCGCCATGCTCAAGAAGACATTCGCGGAAAAAGGCATCCAGTTCGCAACTCCGACGGTTCATGTCTCCAGCGGCACGGATGCAGCGGCAACCGCCGCCGCGTCGGAACTCCAGAGGCCATCAAAAGTCATCCCAACACCGCAGGAATAGCCGCGTCGAGCCACTCTATAAGGGCACGTCCAGGCGCGGGACGATGGAGAAGACGAAGGCATGCCATTGTAATCAAATAGCATTCTTATGTTCCATAATCTGTCTTATGCGATTTTGACATGGCATGGTTTGTAGCCGCAAAGTTGAAGTGTCCTGTTTCTGCAAAGTTGGAATGTTACTCTCCCCGGCTTGAACGAGATCTGGAGACGACCGGATGGAACTGATGCGGCGTCGGTACGGCACAAGGCCGGGTCACTTGACACCAAGTTCGACTCCCTTAGTTGCCTTAGGACGTCCTAACGCATCCTTGAGCCAGCACTCGGACTTCTTTGGCACGTAAGAAAAGGCTTTGCATGAATTGTCCCCAATGCAGGCCGTAAAGCATTGGAGATAGTTGCTTTCGCGGAGCCGCTTGTAGTCGCCACCCGGTAGATCCATGCCGCTGTAACTGGTGAAGTCAGACATGATAACGTCGGCTGCCTTCACCGACGAATACGCTGCCACCGCATCGCCGTTTCGGATAAGGGCCACTACATTGTCTTTAAGGAAGCAGACGCCGTACTTCGTGTTATAGGTGATCGCTTTGCATCGACGATCGCTTTCGCAGATTTCATGGCAGCCGGCAAAAGTCACGTCCTTGACGGTCCGATAGTCGAATCCGATTGCGTCGTAACCTCGGGCGTCTATGAGAGCGGATGGCACCGTCGGCGTAGGTAAATTTGTCGCCGCTTCCGAAGGCATGTTCGACGCCCGCTCCTCGGGTTTTCCATAGCACAGAATCTGAAATACCGAAGGCGTTACCTTCTCAGAAAGATCGGCCGTCGATATCGTTTTCTGGTCGGCAGCACGATCACCGGATTGACCAACTATGCTCTGCGATTGCATGAAGAGATCAGCAACCGATGCGCGGATCGCAAAGTTGACGTTCTGCGCCGTGATGCCAATTTCGTCAGCGGCTTGCTTCGAGAATGTAGCGCTTGTTATCCCAAGCAAGAATCCGTCGCGATCGACAATCGGGCCGCCGGAATTACCTGGCTGAATCGGCGTTGAAATCTGAATGTAGCGTGTGTCGTTTCGAAGTCCGGCAAGCGCATTGACGTTGCCGGTCGTGACCTTGACGGAATCCGCGAGCAAGCTCGCCAACGGATAACCGACGGCGACGATGTCTTCTCCAAGACGAGTCGGCGCTTGACGGAAGACCACCGGTTTGAGTGGAGCGTTTGACTGAACTTTTACGAGGGCAAGATCATTCGTCGCATCAATGCGAGGATCTGAAGCATCGCCCTTCCCTTTCACTTCGATCCGCTCACAGCCTTGGACGACGTGAGCGTTTGTCATGAGCCACCCGTCACCGGTTACAGCGAAACCGGTGCCGGAGGAAGTCGGGCCCTCGGCAAAGCAATGGGAAGCAAGTGCCGTGGACAGGGCGCCAGCTAAAACTACGCGAGACAAAGTTGACATTTGAAGTTCCCCAGACGCCTGCAGACTAGAACTTCGGCTCATTCTTTTGCAACTACGT
Organism: Rhizobium binxianense; assembly: GCF_028994275.1. NCBI lineage: Bacteria > Pseudomonadati > Pseudomonadota > Alphaproteobacteria > Hyphomicrobiales > Rhizobiaceae > Rhizobium > Rhizobium binxianense. The sequence goes on along the minus strand of NZ_CP118713.1, from coordinate 1,831,664 downwards.
CTTGTTTTCAGGCTTAATTTTGGATCGCGCCCGGACCGCGGCCCTCTTTCCAAAAGACGCGTCGAAGGGCTCTGTGAACATTGGCGGCACCGTGACGATGATCGAGGTGCGGCAGACGGGGCTTACTTCAAACGCCGATCGTCGTTCTGCCGCTTTGTTTAGTGCTTGCAGGCCCCAGGCAGCAGGTTCATGCTGCCTCTGTTTAAAGTCCGCTGGTTACCGGTGAAAACGCCGTGACGGATCGGGCTTTCGTGGGACGCGTGCGATGGAGTGCGCCGGCTGCGGTGTCGATATTCAGAGCGGTTTTGCTTTCTGTCCGCAATGCGGCACAAGGCAACCTGTCCCCTGCGCTGCCTGCGGCAATCCCTGTCAGCCCGATTTCGCCTTCTGCCCCCGATGCGGCGCATCGATCGAAGGCAAGGTCCAATCCGTATCGAAGCTCAGCGTCGAGGCGGTGCCGTCCAAATCGGCGGGCGATGCCGACCGGCGGCCGGTCACGGTGCTCTTTGCCGATCTCTGTGGCTTCACGACGCTGAGCGAGCAGATCGACCCCGAGGTGATGCGGGTGCTGCAGAACGAATTGTTCGAAGAGATGACGCAGGCGGTCGAGGCCTATGGCGGCTTCGTCGACAAGTTCGTCGGCGATGCGCTGCTGGCGCTGTTCGGCGCACCGGTCGCCCATGAGGACGATCCGGTACGGGCGCTCGGTGCCGCACTCGATATGATCCGTCGGGCCGCTGAGGTCGGCGAGCGCTGGCACGCACGCGCCGGCGTGCCGCTGCGTCTGCATATCGGCATCAACAGCGGCCCTGTTGTCACCGGCGGTTTCGGCGCGGTCAGTACAAAATCCTACTCTGTGACCGGCGACACGGTGAACACCGCCCAACGCCTGCAATCCATGGCCGGTGAAAACGATATCCTGGTCGGGCCGCTGACCTATCGCCTCACCCGCCATGCCTTTGCCTTCGACAGTCTCGGTGCGCAGACCTTGCGCGGCAAAAGCGGAAATGTCCTCGTCCATCGGTTGACAGGGCTGCTGGAAGCGCCTCATACGGCGCGCGGGCTGGAAAGTCTCGGCCTTCAGGCGCCGATGATCGGACGGGATACGGAGCTGTCGCGGCTGCTGACATGCCTCGATCTCGCCTGCGGCGGTGCGGCCCAGCTCGTCCGTCTGATCGGCGAAGCCGGTATCGGCAAGTCGCGGCTCGCCAACGAGTTCGTCGCGATCGCCGGCACGGCTGACCGTTTCCAGGGCCTTGCCATCCGCAAGGCAACCTGCTCCCCGCTCGGAGAACAATCCTATGGCACGCTCGCCGCGGTCGTGCGCAGCGCTTACGGCATCGGCGAGCGGGATGATCTCGACCGGACACGGCAGCTGCTGGCAACGGGGTTCCGTGCGCTCGATCTCACCCAGGAGGACGTCGAGGGACTTTTGCCGCTGTTTCAGCACGTCCTGGGTCTCGGTGATCCCGACGGTGCGTTGCGGCACATCGAGCCGGAGCAGCTGCGGCGACAGATCTTCTATGCGGTCCGCACCGTCTTCGAGCGGCGGCTGGCGCAAAGTCCGCTGCTGCTTGTCATCGAGGATCTGCACTGGGCTGACGCCGCCTCGCTTGAGGTGCTTCGCTTCATGATGGATCGGCTGGAGCGCAGCCGGCTGATGCTGCTGGCGATCTACCGGCCGACATCGCAGACCGACCCGCTGGACTCCCATCGCGTCAACGTCACCGTACAACGCCTCGGCCCCCTTGCCGCAGCCGATGGGCAGAGGCTGCTTGCCGCCCTTTTCGGTGAGGGTCATGGCAAGTTGCCGGTCGCGATGCGCAAACGCATTCTCGACCGGGCCGGCGGCAATCCGCTTTTCATCGAAGAAATCCTTCGGGCGCTGATCGACATGGGCACATTGCACAATGATGGTCAGCGCTGGCACCTCGCCGCCGAAGACACGGACGTCGATATACCCGTCAACCTGCAAGCACTGCTGCTTGCCCGTGTCGATCGTCTGCCGCAGGAGATCAGACGCTTAGCGCAGGAGGCAGCGGTGGTCGGCCCGAAGTTCGATACCGCCCTGCTCCGCGCCATCACTGCCGACCCGTCCGCCGTCGACGCGGCGCTGGATTATCTCTGCGATGCCAATATCACAGAGGAATTGCGCGGGCCCGATGCCGCGATATCGCCGGGCTACCGCTTCAGCCAGACGCTGATGCACGATGTCGTCTACCACAATCTCCTGCTGCAACGACGCATGGAGCTTCATCTTCGGATCGGCCGGGTTCTGGAGCGCCAATATGGCCTGACGCCCGAGCGGCCTGAGCATCTGACCCAGCTCGGCCATCATTTCAGCCTGACCGCCGAAAAGGCCAAGGGCGCCAGCTATCTGATGGCGGCGGGCGACCTGGCGCGCAAGACCTACGCCAATGACGATGCCATGCGCCTCTACCGCCAGGCCCTTGCGGTCTTCGCAAACGAGCCGGAGGCGACGGCTGAGCAATTGGCGCTGCTGGAGCGTCTTGCCGATCTCTGCGCTCCTGCAGGCCGCCGCGACGATGCCTTGAACCACTATCAGCAGGCGCTCGCAATCCATCGCGCCAGAGACGACCGGATCGCCGCAGCGAGGATATTGCGCAAGATCGGCCGCTTGCATCTCGATGCAGGGCGCCGTGACCAGGCCGAGACACATTGCGCCGCGGCCGAGGTGATGATCGCGGCGATCGATGCGCCGGTCGAACATGCGCATCTCCTGCAGGAGCGCGGCCATCTGGCCTTCCGCATGGGCGATCAGGCGGCCGCCGCCGATTGGGCGACGCAGGCGCTGCAATGCCTGCAAACCTTGCCGATCGACGGAACGACCGAGGCCGGACGGGAGGCGGCGCGCGCGATGGCGGAGGCACTGAATACCAAGGGTGCAGCTCTTGCACGGCTCGGTCGCCGCCGCGATGCCGTGCTGGAAGTGGAGCACAGCCTCTCGGTTGCCGAAAAGGCCGATCTGCAAAGTGCCGCCTGTCGCGCCTATTCCAATCTCGGCGTTCTCTACACGATCGTCGATCCGGCCCGCGCCATCAAGATCTGCCGGCGCGGGCTGGAGGTTGCGACCCGTATCGGTGATCTCGGCTTTCAGGCGCGCCTTCTCGCCAATCTGGCGGTTTCCTGCTGTACCTTCACCGATCGCTGCGCCGCCGAGGGCGTGCCGGCAGCCGAAAAGGCCGTCGAAATCGACCGGGCGCTCGATCAGCGCGACCATCTCTCCGTACCGCTGATCGTCCTCGGGCAGATTCATCAATGCCACGGACAGCCAAAGCTAGCCCGTAAGTATTACGAGGAAGCTCTTGAGGTCGCAAAGGAAATTGACGAGCCGCAACTGCTGTTTCCGTGTTATGATGGCTTGGCGACACTGAGCCTCGAGCATGACGATATGGACGAGGCGGAACGGTATTTCACGCTGGCACAGGATGTGTGCATGCGCCACAACCTCGATCCAGGCACACTGGTCGTCTTGCCGTTTCTCGACTGAGCGTCCTCGTATCGAGGATTGCCTGAATCGCTTAATCCAATCAATTCAATCGTATAAAGGGAGGAACTAAACATGCAGGAGAACCACTCGGAAAGACCGTTGCAGCCTGGAGATCGCGCGCCGAACGTGGTGCTGGATGCGATCACCCGCCAAGGCAAGATCGCCATCGACGATTTTCGCGGCCAGAAGCCGGTGCTCGTCGGCTTGTTCCGCGGACTGCATTGCCCCTTCTGCCGCAGACAGATCGCCGCCATGGCGGAACTCACCGATGCATTGCAGGAGAAGGGCATCGACAGCCTGACCGTCGTCAACACACCGATCGAGCGCGCCCGCCTCTATTTCCGCTACCATCCGCTTCCCAATCTGCTGGCGGCCTCGGATCCGGAACGGGTATCGCACAGGGCCTTCGGCCTGCCGAATGTCCAGTTCACGGAAGACGAGAATGACTGGCCGCACAAGCTCAGCATGAGCACGGTGACCTCGATGCGCATCGACATGCCGGGTGAACTCCCCGAGCCGATGGACGTGATGGCGGCGGTGGACTATCTCGACAAGGCGGATGGTTATGAATTCACCGAGGATGACACGCAGATGATTGCTACCGGCCACGGCCAGCTTGTCGGCGAATTCTTGCTCGATCGCGATGGTGTCGTGCGCTGGTGCTTCACCGAAGTCGAGGATGGCGGCCGCCATATGTTCGGCGGCCCGGCGCCTCGAGAAGTGATGTCGGCAGCGTCGAATATGGCTGTTTGAAGCGCATGATTGTCGTGATCGTTTCTCGGCTCGATGACATGGCGCGTCAGGGAAGGCCGGCCTTGCGGTAACCCTCGACAAAATGCGCAAGCGTCGCGGTGTCGCGGAAGGGTTCGGTCGTCGCCCAGTGGCGGGTTGAAAAATGGGGGTTGGCGACGAGGAAGAGTTCGGCCTCCCCGCGCGCCTCGTCGAGCCGGCCGAGTTGGGCAAGGCTTGCTGCCAGGAAACGGCGGGAGCTCGTCCGATTGGTCTCGTCCCGGCGCAATGTCTCGACGGCGGCTCGTACCAGCTTGCCGGAAACGGGTTCAGCCGGAGGGCCTTGGCAATGTGTTCGAGGCCCTTCCCGACCCTCTCGGGTCGAATTCGATCCCATCCCATCAGCGAAGGAATCCTGCTCGGGATCGTTGCTGATGTTGACGAAGGGCAACACTGATATCAATGGTTTGTCGGGTAGCGGCAAAGCTTTTCGCTTCGCGCCGCCGACTGATTTATGGCGCCTATGAAGCGGTAGCACGGCTGACGACGAGAACGACCATCAATAACTCCCTGAAAAATAGCATCGAGGTGACTTCCATGGTGTTTTGGATAGCGATTTTGGTGGGATTGGCGATCGCTTATCTCCTTGGCTCCATACCGACGGGCTATCTGGCGGGCAAACTGCTCAAGGGCATCGATATTCGGGAGCATGGCTCCAAATCCACCGGAGCGACGAACGTGTTGCGAACGCTCGGCAAATGGCCTGCCTTGGGGGTGCTGCTGGTCGATGTGCTGAAAGGCGTGGGAGCCGTCGTCTTTGCGCGCTGGTTTTATCCCTGGCTTTCGACGGCCTCAGCCACGCCACCGGCGGCACTTGATCTGCAAAGCTTGGTGCCTTGGACTGTTTGCCTGGCGGGGCTTGCCGTAATGCTGGGGCATGGCCGTTCGATCTGGTTGAATTTTACAGGTGGCAAATCCGTTGCGACGGGGCTCGGCGTGTTGCTGGCGATGTCATGGCCAGTAGGTCTAGGCGCTGCGACGGCTTTTGGCCTTGCGCTGGCCATTTCTCGGATTGTTTCCCTAAGTTCGATGCTGGCGGCGTTGACGGCCTTCGTTCTTGTCTTTGTCTTGGAGCAGCCGCTGCCCTATCGGCTGCTGGTGATCGCAGGCGGCATTTACGTGATTGTGCGCCATCGCGCCAACATTCGGCGGCTGCTGGCTGGGACGGAGCCACGTCTGGGCAAGGTCGCCTATTTTGGAATTTGAAAAGCACCAACTGCAAGAGGAAGCAGGTTTCAATCCTGCCGGACGATGGCGCCGATCGCATTGACGAGGAGGCGCGCGGCGGTCAGGGCCGACAGGCCTTCAATGTCGGCAGGAGGATAGAATTCGACAAGGTCGAATCCCGCAATCCTCGCCCGCCTGCCGAGACCGGCGATCAGGTCGATCACCTCAGTGTAGGTGAGGCCGCCAGGAGTACGCGCCGCCACAGCAGGCAGGATGCCGGGATCGATGCTGTCGCAATCGAGGGTGACAACGACCCGGGCGCCTTCCGGAATATGCCGGAGAGCCGCTTCTGCGCCCTCGGCGTGAACCTCGCGAGCGGTCACGAAGCGGCTGCCATAGTGCTGCGCCGCCTCTATGTCGGCGGCGCGGGCGCTGCCGACGCTGCGCAGGCCGACCTGCACCATGCCGGCGACATGCGGCATCTCGCTCGCCCGGCGCATCGGACTTGAATAGCCGTAGCGTTCGCCATGCAATTCGTCGCGCCAGTCGATATGGGCGTCGATCTGCAGGATCCAGAGCGGCCCTTGATCCGCAAAGCCGGCGAGGAAAGGAATGGTCACGGAACAATCGCCGCCGAGCAGGATCGGTACGGCCGGCAGGGCCAGCACCTCGCGTGTCTTCACCTCGATCCGCGTCCGGTTGCCAGCATTGTCATGCATGGTGGTTTCGATGTTTCCGGCGTCTATGCATGAGACCGGCCTGCCATCGAATAGCGGGCCACCGAGATCAAAATCCCAGTGTTCGACGAGCCCGGCATCGTCCTGACTGGCAGTGCGGATGGCGTCAGCGGCCAGGGCATAGCCGCTGCTGTCCTTGCCGGGATAGGTGCTGCCGTGAGCGGCTGCAATAATCACCGCACGGGGCAAACGCCCATCGGCGAGGTGACGGGGAAGGCCGAGAAAAGAAGGTGGGGCGGTCATTCCTGATAGTCCTGATGATATCCGGCTGAAATTGCAGTAGCGAGGGCTCGCGACCGGAGCAAAATTCGATGCTGACCTGTTTAGTCCGTTTGGACGTTTTTGAGAACTTTTTGGAAGAGCTTAAGGACGACACTTACGCTCTCCATCGCTGATCGCTCGGAGACGGCAGGCCTGACCAAGGCTTGCCCGGTGTCGCCCTGCCCCCTGTCGCAACACAGCCCTGCCGACTATCGGACCGCCGCCGGCAGAACTTCGAACTTCCAGAATTTTTCCGGGCCGAAATAGGTCGCGGCAAACGCGCGGATATCCCCGGCCGTGACCTTGTCGTAGCCGCTGAGATTGTCGCGTATCCGGTCTAGACGACGCGAATCCGTCTGAGCGCCGCGCAGATATTCAATCCAATATTCGTTGCCCTGCCGCTGATGCTTCAACGTCTCGATGATCGGTCCGCGGGCGCGGGCGAGCTCGTCCGTGGAGACGACATGCGACCGGAGATCATCTGCGGTCTCGTCGACAAGGGCGTAGAAGCGCGCGATCTTTGCCGGGTTCGTCTCGACGTAGAAATAGGCGTAGCCAAAGCCAGGGAGCTCCCTTGACAGGTTAACATCACCCTCCAGGACGTAGCTTGCTCCTTCTGCAGTACGAAACTGGTCGATCAGCCTGTTTTGGAAAATCTGGACGGCAATATTGGCGGTGAAGGATCGCGGCAGATCGGAGAGCAAATCGCCGACGGGAGCACCGACGATGGCGGCGGCACTATCTGCCCTGCCGCTATGGGTCTGCACTACGGGCTTGTTGTTCGCGGGAAAATGCACATTGCCCTGATCATTGCTCGGCGCCGTCTGCAGGCGCGGCGGCAAAGCGCCGAAGGTTTCGGCTGTCAGTCGGATTGCGTCGTCCACCGTTACGTCGCCGACGATGGTGATATCAATCGGGCCGCTGGAAACCATAGGCCGGAACAGCGCCTCGAAATCTTCCGGCTTGGCGGCGGACAGCTGGGCGCGACCAGGGAAGGTCCAGCGCGGATCGCCCGAATGCACGAGACCTCCGAGATCACGGCTGACAACGCCGCCGGGGGTCGCCTGATACTGATCGATGCCGCTCAGATAGGCCTGCTGCACACGCTTGAACGCCTCGGGGCGGTAGGCGGGATCCGAGGTATAGGCGGTCATCAGCTGCAATTGCGTCGCAAGATCTTCCGTTCGTGTACGACCGTCGAATTTGAAGGAGCCGTCGCCAACCGAGAAGTCGATGCCGACGATGTTGGCCGTCAGCGCCTTCTGTATATCCTGGTAATCCATGGCGTTGACGCCGGACAGTGCGACGGCTGGCGATGCCCAGATCGGGGCCGGACGGTCACGCGGCAAATCCAGCCGACCACGGCCGATATCTTCGCGCACCAGCACTTCGTTGGCGCGCAGCTTGGTCGGCTTGACGGTCAACCGTACACCGTTGGAAAAGCGCACCATGGTCAAGCCGAGATCGTCGACGGCGCGGCGTTCGACCACAGTGCCCGGTTCGCCGAAATGGGTGTAGGGCCATGCGACGTCGGCTGCACTGGATGGTGCCGAAACGGCAATGGCTTTCGAAGCATCATAGACTTGCCGAACCGTCTCGGCTCCGCCCTGCGGCGATTGGGCCGTCTGCAACACGACCTGCGGACCGTTGCCGGAGAAAGCGTGTTGCAGGGCCTGATTGACCTCGGCCGCAGTGACGTCGTTCGTTATCGTTTCGAACAGCGAGAGGTCTTCGGCAGGCGAAGTGAAAACCTGATTGTCATCGACGCTGCTCGCGAGCATGGAGGCGATGTCGGTGGTCGTGCGCGTCGCGGCTCCGGCCAAGGCCGCCTGCAGGGCCGAGCGATATTCGAGGATTTCGCGATCGATCTCAGCCTGCGAAACGCCGAACTTTTGAATACGTCGCTGTTCCAGGTCAATGGCCGTCAGCGCCGCCCGCCATTTGTCCGGCTCGGAATTCGCCGCGATCAGGATGACATGCGCGGAATCGAGAAGATCCTGAGAGCCGACGCCGGCGCTGATGAAAGGCGCATCCGCCTTGCTGGCAAGGTTGCTCACCCGGCGTTTGAGCACCATAAGGCCGAGATCTTCGATAAGCTGGGTGCGGCGTTTGGCGAACATATCGGGCGCGGCGTCATAGGGACGCGTCCAGGCGATCTGTATGTTGGTCATGCCGCCGGGAACGACGAGGACGTCGGCGCTTTCGCCTTTGGTCTCCAGCGTGCCGAGATCCGGTTGTGCCGGCGCCGGACCCACGGCCTTCCAGTCGCCGAAGCGCTGCCGGATTTCGCGTTCCATCGCGGCCGGGTCGATATCGCCCACCACCACCAGCGTTGCCCGATCGGGGCGGTAATTGGCCCGGTAATAATCACGAACGAGGTCCACCGGCGCATTGCTGATGATATCGGCCTTGCCGATCGGCGGGCGCATGGTCGCGCGCCGGCCGGCGAGCAGCGAATTCATGATTCCGAGCCCGGCGCGGTACTGCGGCGTATCCCGCAGCCGCTCTTCCGACAGGATGACGCCGCGTTCGCGATCAAGCGCGCCGGCATCAAGCGTCAGCTCGCTCGCCGTCTCGCGCATCAGCATCAGGCCGGTCGAAAGCGTGTCGGCATCGACCTCGGGCAGATCGAGTGCGTAGACAGTCTCGTCATAAGAAGTATGGGCGTTGGTATCAGGTCCGAAGGCCAGGCCCTTGCGCTGCAGGATACGGATCATCTCGCCTTCGGCGACATGTGTCGAACCCTTGAAGGCCATGTGCTCGAGAAAATGCGCCAGACCCTGCTGGTTGTCGTTTTCCTCAAGTGAGCCGGAGCCAATGCGAAAGCGGATCGCTGCCTGTCCGGGCGGCGTGGCATTGCGCATGATCGCAAACCGCATACCGTTGGCCAGCGTGCCGAAATGGACGTTGGGGTCGGCTTTAAGATCGCTTTGCGTCTGCGGCCAGGGCGTGGACAGGGTGTCCGCATAGGCCGGCGAGGCGAAGTTTGCGAGAAGAGAGACCGCAGCGAGAAACCACCAGGTGGCGGAGCATTCCATGTGTTTGTGAGGCATTCTTGTCCGGGCGATGCGCATGAGGAGGGTGAATATGTTGATCCGACTGTTCCACGGGTTGCATTTCGCTTCAACTTCCATGTGTGTGAATGAGGAAGAAGCCGAAAGCCGCCTCCCCAATTGTCGGACTCAGGTGTCAGAACAATGTCATCGAAACCCTCTAAAGCGCGTCGCACCGAATTTGATTCATGCGAGGCGCTTTCGATGGCGACATTGCAGCAGGTCGCGTTCCGGGCCGGATGTTCGCTCGCGACCGCAAGCCGCGTTCTCAACCGCAACGGACCGGCCAGCGACCTGATGGTACGCAAGGTGCGACGCGCCGCCGCCGAACTCGGTTATCACTCCGTCGGCCGGCTCGGACGCAGGCCGGTGGTCGGCGTACTGATCCCGAGCATCACCAATCCGGTATTTGCCTCCTCGCTGTCGAGCATCCAGAACCGCATGCTGGTGGCCGGTCATGGCGTTTTGATCGCCCAGTCGAATTACGATCCGGCGCGGGAAGCCGATGCCGTCGCGGCCCTCCTGAACGACCGGCCGACCGGGCTGATCCTGACCGTCTGCGATCCCTCGACCAGCGAGGCGCTGCTGGCCAGGCTGCCGCCGACCGTACTGCTCCACAACCTGCCGACGGCACAGTTTCCGGCGGCCGTTACCGCCGACAATCGCGGCGCCGGCCGGGAGATCGCGACCTTTCTGATTGGCCTCGGCCATTGCCGCATTCTGTTTCTCTCCGGCAATTTCGCCGCCTCCGACCGGGCACGGCTTCGCTATCAGGGTTATCTCGACGCGATGGCCGAGAACGGGCTGACACCGCTCGATGCCCTGCAGATCCCCTTCGTCGGCGGTTATGACCAGCTCGATCTCAGCGCCGCGATGACAGCGCTTGCGCCGACGGCGATCATCGCCTCCAACGATCTCCTGGCGCTCGGCGTCATCGGCGCGCTGAAGCGCGAGGGGCTTTCGGTGCCAAGTGATGTTTCGGTTGCCGGTTTCGACGGCATCGCCATCGGCCGGCTGATCGATCCGCCGCTGACAACAATCGAAATGCCGGATGCCAGCATGGGGGCGACGGCCGCCTCGCTGCTGCTCGACATGGCGGAGAACGCCGCCCCTGCCCGCCATCTCGATGTCGCCTATACGCTGCGCCGTGGCGGCACGGTGCGCGCTATCTGAAGCCTGCGAAATAGGAGGGGCCGCCACGCGTTCGGCGTGGCGGCCCCTGCCCTATGCCTCGATAAGGCTGATCAGCTGCGCGGCAGCATGCCTTCGACGTCGGCGGCTGCGTCATCGAGCGCTTCCTTCGGCTCGGCTGACTGGTCGACGATGCGCGAGAGGTTGTCGACGATTGTCTGCGTGACCTTGACGCCGTTCGAGCCGGGGAAGGCATACCACGGGATCATCACCGGCATCTGGCTGAGGCCTGCCTGGAACAGCGGGTTCTGCTTGTAGAAGTCGCCGAGATAGTCGGCCGATTTCGCGGCGAGCTCGTTGTTCGGGACATAGCCGGTGCCGGGCACGACGACGGAGGCGCCGTAAGGGCCGGCGGCGAATTTTGCGAACTTCCAGGCAGCATCCTGCTTGGCGGCATCATGCGTCAGGATGACGACGGCGTTGCCGCCGGTCGGCAGATGTCCGTTCACCGGATCGATCAGCGGGATCTTTGCCGTGCGCAGATCGAACTTGTTACCGACATTCTTGATCGTGTTGCGCAGCGCGCCTGTCGTCTGGAACTCGAAACCGACCTTGCCGGCTGCGAAAGCCTGTTCGCCGGCGGGCTTGGTGAAAACAGGCATGCCGCCTTCGCTGACCAGGCGATGCAGGACTTCGACGGCCTTCTGGCCTTCCGGGCCGTTGAAGGCAACCTTGCTTTCGTCACCGCTCAGCATCTTGCCGCCGGCGCCGAAGAGCAGTGCCGAAAACATCCAGTCGTCGCCCTGCCAGCGGAAATCGATGCCGTCGACGCCATTGCCGAGCGCCTTGATCTTGCCGCCGAGCGCAATGACCTCGTCCCAGGTCTTCGGCGGATTTTCGGGGTCGCCGCCGGCCGCCTTCACGAGATCGGCGTTGTAATACATGATCGGGTTGGAGGTCGCGAAAGCCAGGCCGACCTGCTTGCCCTTGACCTGGGCGAGCTTGAGGATCGTGTCGGAGAAGCCCTGCTCGGCCATGTTGCCGTCCTTCTGGACGAGCGGAGTGAGGTCGACGGCAACGTTGCGCTCGTCGAGCATGCGCAGGCGGTTCAGGCCGATGAAGGTGATATCAGGCATCTCGCTGGTGCCGACCTGGCGAAGGACGGTCTGGATGCCTTCTTCGTAGGTCGCCGAGGGGCTGGCGAACTGGATCTTGATATCGGGGTTTTCTTCCATGAACTTCTTCGAGATCGTGTCCATCACGTCCTTGAAGAAGCCCGGCATCGGGTAATGAACCGTCAGCGTCGTCTCGGCATGCGCGGGAAGCGCGATTGCCATCGTGACGGCCGCTGCGGCGAGAAGCTGGGTGATATGTTTCATCGCTCGTTCTCCTGGGTTGAAACCGGTCAGCCTTTGAGACCGGTCATGGTGATGCCCTCGACGAAGCGCTTCTGCGCAAGCAGGAAGGCGATGACGAGGGGAAGGGTAATGATGAGGGTTGCCGCCATCAGCGCGCCGTAGTCGTCGCCGGCCTCGGCGGCGCGGAAATACATCAGGCCCAGCGGCGGCGTGGCGTAGTCCTGCTTGCTGATGACGATCAGCGGCCAGTAGAGATCGTTCCAATGTGCGACGACCGAAAAGATGGCAAAGGCGGTGACCGCCGGCCAGGCATTCGGCACGATGACGCGGGCGACGATGCCGAGTTCCGACATGCCATCGAGACGCGCGGCATGGATGAGGTCATCAGGCATGGCGCGGAAGAACTGCAGGAACATGAAGATCGCGAAGACCGAAATGGTGAAGGGCGCGACAAGGGCGGCATAGCTGTTGAGCAGCGTAGCGCGGTCGAGGGCGACATAAAGCGGCAGTGCGGTCGCATGGATCGGCACCAGCAGGCCGAGCATCACCAGCACCATCATGGCGCGGGCGGCACCGAAGCGCAGCTTCGCCATGGCGTAGGCACAAGGAATCGCCACCAGCACCTGGAAGAAGAAGATCAGCCCGCAGACGACGACACCGTTCCACAAGAGCTGCGCCATCGGCACCCGGCTCAAGGCCTTGGTGAAATTCTCGACATAGGTCAGGTGCGCTGGGATGAGCGACAGCGACGAGGTGAAGATGTCGCTTTGGGCCTTGCCGGCCGTCGAGATCATGAAGACGTAGGGCGACAGGAAGATCATCGCGCCGAGGGAAAGCAAGGTGAGACGGATGATCCTGCCGAGGGAAAAAGCGTTCGTCATGTGTAATGCACCCGGCGATCGAGAACGCGGTACTGCAGGAACATCAGCACCACCAGGATCAGCAGAAAGACCACCGTCATCGCCGAGGCATAACCGACGCGCAGATAGACGAAGCCCTCCTGGTAGATCGTGAAGAGCAGCACTTCCGACGCCTTGTTCGGGCCGCCCTCGGTCAGCGTCTTCACAGTCTCGAAGACCTTGACTGAATTGGTGATGCTGATGGTGATGACGAATAGCGTTGTCGGCCCGAGCATCGGCCAGGTCACCAGCAGGAACCGGTCGAGAGAGGACCTGGCGCCGTCCACTTCGGCGGCGGCGTAAAGCTCGCGCGGGATCGCGGTCAGTCCGGCGAGGAATAGCACCATGTTGAATCCGGCCGATTGCCAGACGCCGATGATCGACAGGCTGTAAAGCACCGAGCCGGAGCTGCCGAGCCAGTTCGGACCGGGAAGACCGACAAGGGCCAGCAGCGCATTGATCGGGCCGATTGTCGGGTGGAACATATATTGCCAGACTGTCGCCATGGCGACGATCAGCGAGGCGACCGGCAGGAAATAGGCGGTGCGGAAGAAGCTGCGCGCTTTGGTCTCACTTTCGATCAGCATGGCGATGCCAAGGCCGAGAAGAATCGAGATTGGAGCGACGATTGCCGTATAGACCGTCGTATTCCACAGCGACTTGCGGAATGTGCGGTCGGTGATCAGATGCGTGTAATTCTCGAATCCGACGAAACGAAACTTGCCGTAGCCGAGTTCGAAGTCGGTAAAGCCGAGTACGACGACAGCCGCGACCGGCAACAACACGAAAAGAAAAAGCAGGATCATCGCCGGCAGCACCAGCATCCAGGCGATACGGGCTTCGCTGCGGCGATGGGCAATGGCAGAATTGTCCAGGATGGCCATCGAGGTGACGCTAGCCATGCGCCCTCTCCCGCTGGGAATCGCCGGTAGCGGGGCTGGTACCGGCAGAGCTGAGCACGGCATCAGCAGCGCTGAGCCCGGCATCACCTGTTGCAACGCTGCCCGCCAGCCGGCTGCCGTCCTCGGCAAAGATCAGCGTGCGCCCGGGCGACAAGCGAAGCCCGACCGGATCGCCGGCAGCAAGGCCGGAGGCTTCGGCAGGTTGAACCTTGGCGATGATGGTCTCGCCTATCGCCTCGAGCCGGCAATAGAGGATGACTTCGGAGCCCAGGAATTCGACGCGTTCGATCCGGGCGGCAAGGCCGTCATGCCGGTTCTTGGACAGAAAGACGAATTCGGGGCGAATGGCGAGCGTGACCGGCATCTTTCTGTCGGGCGCATTTTCAAGCATCAGCCGCAGGCCGCCGCAGAGGATGACGCCGCCTTCGGCAAAGGCCGGAAGCAGGTTGATACGCGGCTGGCCGATAAAGCGGGCGACCTCGATATGGGCCGGATCGTCGTAGATGAGCTCAGGGCTGGCGATCTGCAGCAACTTTCCGCCCAGCATCACGGCGACGCGGTCCGCCATCGACAGCGCTTCCGCCTGGTCATGGGTGACATAGAGCGTCGGCACGCCGGCGCGACGATGCAGGTCGACGATTTCGCCGCGGGCGTGGACGCGCAGATTGGCGTCGAGGTTGGAGAGCGGCTCGTCCATCAGGAAGATGCTCGGCTGGCGCACCATGGCGCGAGCAAGCGCCACACGCTGGCGCTGGCCGCCCGACATCTGGCCGGGCTTGCGGTCAAGCAGGTGATCGATCTTCAGCGATGTCGCCATCTCCCTGACGTCGCGGGCGATCGCCGTGCGGGTGGCGCGCTGGCCCGGCATCAGCGATCCCAGAAAGGGCAGCCGCTGCACCCGCGAAAGCCGGCGCATCGCCAGCGGCACGGCGATATTTTCAGAGGCCGTCAGATGCGGATAGAGCGCGTAGGACTGAAAGACCATGGCGATGTTGCGGTCGGCGGCTGCCAAACCGGACATATCTCGTCCGCCGATCGAGATCTCGCCGCGGTCGGCGTGGTCGAGGCCGGCAAGGACGCGCAGCAGCGTGCTCTTGCCGCAGCCGGAGGGGCCGACCAGCGCGATGAATTCACCGGCCCCGACATCGAGGCTGACGCCATCGAGGATCTGGTTGCCGCCGAAGGCCTTGGTGATGCCGCGAAGCGAGAGCGCGCTCATTCGACGGCCTCGCGCGGCTTGACCGCCTGGGGATAGACCTCGAGCACGACATCATCGAGCACATGTGCGGTCATGCCGGGAACGGCGACGATCTCGCTTTCGACCGATTTATCGAACTCGTGAACGACGGCGCCGATCAGGCGCTCGCCCGGCATCTCGCGCTCCATCTTGTCGATGATGAAGGCAGCCGACGGGCCCCAGGTCAGCTGGGTATTGTCGAAACGACCTTGCCAGGCCCAGTGAAGGTGGCCGCTGGCAAAAAGCGCCACGTCATGGGCCGATATCAGATCATATAGCCGCCGGCGCTGCGCCGGGCGAACGCTCCAATAGCCGGTATCGCCTTCATCGGGCGCATCGACGAACAGAGGCTTATGCGCGAAGAGCGCCACACGCCGCCCCGCCCTGTCTTCGAACGCCTTGGCGAGCCATTCGAACTGGGCCTCTTCCTCGTCATCCTCATGGCCGAGAAGCAGCGAATTCAAGCCGATGAAGCGCCAGCCGGCCGCGTCCTCCAGCCAGCGATCGTCACCGGCAAGGCTGCGCCAACGGGCCAGCCGTTCGGCGTTGACGGGCTGGTCGGTTTCCCTGAAGTGACCGACATCGTGATTGCCGGGGACGATCAGCATCGGGATCGACACCTGGCGCATCAGATCCATCGAGAAGGTGATATCTTCGTCCTTATCGGCGCCGTCGACGGTGAGATCACCGGTATGGATGATCAGATCGGCGCCGGTCTCTTCGATCCAGCTCAGAAGCGGCGCCCAGTTGCCGTTGAAATGCGGCTTGTTCGGGCTGAAATGCGTGTCGGTAATCTGAATGATTTTCATGCCTGAATCATTTTCATGGGGTGCGCGTCTCCGAGACCTGGAAGCGCGTCATGGACGCTCCCTTCCCGGGCCCTCTCTAGACGGCTCCCATGTCAATCAGACATCCGCGGTTTTCAGCTGTTTCTCAGTTTTGACATCAATCTGTCATGCAAGAAAAAGCCGCCCGCGGGAACCGGGGCAGCTTTTCGCCTGCATTTGGAATTGAGACTGCGGTGAAATCA
Source organism: Rhizobium binxianense (assembly GCF_028994275.1). Lineage (NCBI taxonomy): Bacteria > Pseudomonadati > Pseudomonadota > Alphaproteobacteria > Hyphomicrobiales > Rhizobiaceae > Rhizobium > Rhizobium binxianense. Next base: position 1,815,589 of record NZ_CP118713.1, on the reverse strand, counting down.
ATGCCGTGGCGTGTTGGCGGGAATGGACGATACCGTTGCCGAGACAGGGTCGCTTGCCGGAAACGAGTCCTCAAGGCCTTCGTTCAGTTCTTCCTCCAGCGTTTCGCGATCATGGGCCGAACGCGCGCTCGGCTGGCCGAGCAAACCCTTGCTGCCTTCGTCGAAATTGCCGTTGCTCAAGGCATCGTAACGGTTGATGCTGCCGTCGGCTTCATGGCCGGAAAAGGCGGTCAGATGGACCATCATGACCTTGGCGTGGTCGACCGCTGTGGAATCGTCGAGTTCGCCATGGGCGTTGTCGATCTTGACGGAAATCGATTCGCCCCCTTCGCCCAGGAATTCGACGGTGAAGATGTCACCGGTCCGTGTCACCCGAGTATCGATCAACTGCATGGGAACCTCCTGTGTTCATCCACATCAACGGCGATCAAGATCCGGAGTTCCATGGGCCAGTCATTTCAACGTCAGGCGATGATCGTTTTCGCCGGCGATTATGGTTAATTTATTAATAATTCAGGGTTTACAAATGGAACCAAGCGGCCTTTCCGAGTGTTGGTGGTGCGCCGCGGAGGAACCCCTATGCTGCTGAAAATCCTTGCCCCGAAGATCGACGTCGATTGCCATGATACCGGCACTTATCCCGATGGGATGTTTGCCGAAAACCGGATCGACCTTTCCAGCCGCCGCGACGGCCCCCGCCGCTCGCCGCACGAGCGCGATTACGGCGCCGACAGGAAACTGGACAAGCTGCCGCTTGGCTTCGCCTGACCGCACCCGCCTCCCGCTATTGCCTGCGAAAGACCAGCACGCCTGACGCCGGCAGACGACATTGAGCGCTCCTGCCGTGGCTCTGTCTTTTCGCCGCGATTGCCGATGTTCCAGCCGCCATATTTGCGTGCATCGGTATTGAAGATCTCCTGCCAAAGGTCATTTCCCAGGCGTTCGCTGTGCAACCAGTAGCCGTCATCAAGGGAGCATCGTTGAGTGATCCCACGACGAGGAAATCCTCGCTGTTGTTCCATCGATGAAAGGCGATGACCCGATTTTCGTCATGCACCAAGGGGATGGCGATGTTGCGGGAGCGAATGGCTGCCTCTCCGACGCTGACGGCGATGAGATCGCGATAACAGCTGATCATCCCTGCCCCGTTGCCGTCAGCTTCGCCGAGGATACTCTCCCGGTTTTCCAGGAAATCATTGTAGCGACACGGTTTCTGAGCGCCGATTTCCTTGCCCATGAAAAACATCGGCGTTCCGGCCGACAGCAGCGTCATCGCCGCCGCGAACCTGGATCTTGCATCGGCCTGGCCCTGGTCTCGCCGACAACCGGCGCGAAATTGACCGCGATGACTGACGTTCGCGCCGATCCCTCGCGATTGCCGCAGTCGTCGTGCGATTGATTGTAGACCATCTTGGATCGCGCACTTGTCTGCAAGGCGCCGGCAAGTGACGACATGGTCAGCGCCCGCCCATCCCCGAAACCGCCAGGCCGATCCACCTCGATCCCCCAGCGAAAATTGGCGCCGGGGCATGATCGGCCGGCCGATCGTAAAAATGCAAGCACAGATTTCATAATTAATACGGCCCGAAACAGACCACATTCGGAACAATATATCATGGTTAACGGGGCGCGCTGCACAGCCATCCTCGTGTATTAAATCGAATTGGCTGAACAAATGGGGATCTATTCCCATCGCCATTCCCTCGCAAACCGGGAGAAAAGCTTATGGCTCAAGCCCTTAGAATAAATGATATTATCCGTTCTTTTGGCATTGATACGCACATCGACTACACCGACGGAAAATATTCCAATGTCGGAGAAGTCGTTAAGGCGCTCGATTATCTTGGCCTCGATACGGTTCGCGATCACGCTCCCAACTCTGCTTCCGACCCCAACGGACAAACCCATCTCGGCAATGCAGCCGACGCTGGCGTGCAATTCGTCTTCAGCGCCCAACGGGAGGTCGACCCCGCCACCGTGGCCCAGCGGCTGCATGCTTTCGTCGAAGCCCATCCCGGCTCGGTCGTCGGCATTGAAGGCCCGAACGAAGTCAACAACTGGCCAGTCAGCTATCACGGCCTGAGCGGCCAGGCCGCAGCACTCGCCTATCAGAAGGACCTGTCTGCCGCCGTCAACGCCGATCCCTTGCTGAAGGATATCCCGGTCCTCGGCTTCACAGGATATACGGTCGCTTCCGCTTCCGACTACACGACCATCCATACCTATGCGAAAGATGGCGACCAGCCATATTCATGGCTCTCCCGAGAATCCGGCGTTCAGCGCGCTGCCGATCCGGGCAAGCCGCTTGCGATCACCGAGACCGGTTACCATACCTCGCTCACCGCCGACACCAATGGCGGCTGGGAAGGCGTCAACGAAGCGGCGCAGGCAAAACTCCTGCTCAATACGCTGATGGACGGCGCGGCACTCGGATCGAAACAAACCTTCCTCTACGAGCTGCTCGACGCCTATTCCGATCCGCAAGGCACCAATCAGGAAAAGCATTTCGGTCTTTTTCACCTCGACTATTCGGCCAAGCCGGCGGCAACGGCGATCCACAACCTGACCGAAATCCTTGCGGACGACGGCGCTCAGAAGGCAAGCTTCAGCGCCGGAACCCTCAACTATTCGATCGACGGCTTGCCGTCCTCGGCCCGCAGCCTGCTTACGGAAAAATCGGATGGAAGCTACCAGATCATCATCTGGAACGAGCCCGATATCTGGAACCAGTCCACCGACACGGCGATTCAGGCCGCGACGACAGGCGTCAAAGTCAATCTCGGGACCTCGTTCGGTTCTGTTAAGGTCTTCGATCCCTTGACCGGGTCGACCGCGATCAAAAGCCTCAGCAATGTCTCGTCCCTGACAGTTGAGCTCGTCGACCATCCCGTTATCATCGAGGTCGCAGGCAGCGGCGGCACGCCGCCGGCAACCGGTCATGTCTATGGCGGCGCGGGCAACGACACATTCACCGTAACCAACCCCACGCAAATCGTCGACGAAAGCAAGGGCGGCGGGACGGATACCGTCATGTCATCGATCAGCTTCAGCCTTAAGGACACCGCGCATGCGATCGGAAACATCGAGAACCTGACACTGACCGGCGCCACCAATATCAATGGCACGGGAAATGCGCTGGCCAATGTTCTCGTCGGCAATTCCGGCAATAATATCCTTGATGGCAGCACCGGCGCCGACCGCATGTCGGGGCATGCCGGCAATGATACCTATGTGATCGATAATACGGGCGATTTTGCCGATGAAACGGGGGCATCCGGCAGGGACACTGTCAAGGCTGCGACCTCCTTCAGCCTCGCCGATTTGCAGCGCACAGCCGGAACGATCGAGAATCTGACCTTGACCGGAACGGCCAATCTCAGCGCTACGGGCAACAACACCGCCAACGTTCTCACAGGCAACGACGGAAGCAACACGATCAATGGCGGCAAAGGCGCCGACCAGCTGACCGGCGGGCTCGGCAACGACAAACTGATCGGGAAAGCCGGTGCGGACATTCTGACTGGCGGCGGCGGCGCAGATTCCTTCGTCTTCGACGTGAAGCCCGACAATCTCAGCGTCGACAAGATCCGGGATTTCTCTTCTGCTGCGGGCGACAAGCTGTTGTTCGACCATACGATTTTCGCCGCACTCAGCCTATCCAAATTTTCGGATGAGAATTTCGTTCTGGGAACGAAAGCGCTCGAGGCCGATGATAGGCTGATCTACGATCAGACCGGCGGCACTCTCTCCTTTGACGCGGATGGAAGTGCCGCGGGCAGCGCAGTCCATGTCGCCGACCTCGACAAGTCTCCCGCACTTCACTTCAGCGATTTCCAGCTTCTCTGATCGGGATAGCGGCCGTTCCGGCCGCTTCCACCAGCTGCGTTCCCGCGCCCCTCTTGCCGCCGCAGATATCCGCCACATTCTTCCGTTGATGCCACTCGAGCAGCAGCGGAGAAGCCTTTGCCCTGGATCGCCTATATAGCCCATTTCATCGCCGCAGCCTTTCTGACGAACGGCATCCCGCATTTCGTCAACGGCGTCAGCGGCCGGCCGTTCCGCATCCCTTTTGCGCCGCGGGCAAAGCTCGGCTCGCCGACAGCCAATGTCGTCTGGGGCTGGGTGAATTTCCTCATCGCCTTCCTGCTGTTTGCCAATATCGGGCCGCTCTATATCGGCACGCCGGGTGATACGATCTTCGCCGCCGCCGGCATGTTGGTCACCGGCATCCTGCTCGCCCGGATTTTCGAGGGCGACGCCCGATAGTAACTTGCATGATGATAGTCACTGATATAATGACATAGCCATGCAGCGAACAAGCTTCAGTCAATTCAAATGCCCGGCGGCACGCGCCCTCGACAGCGTCGGCGACTGGTGGAGCATCCTGATCCTGCGCGACGCCTTCCAGGGGCTGTCGCGCTTCGACGACTTCCAGAAGAGCCTCGGCGTGGCGCCGAATATCCTGACGCGGCGGTTGAAACATCTGACGGATGAAGGGCTGTTCGAACGGCGTCTCTACCATCAGCGCCCTGCCCGCTACGAATATGTGCTGACAGACAAGGGCCGCGATTTCTTTCCGGTGCTGATGACGCTGTTTTCCTGGGGAAGCCGGCATATTCCGGAAGAGGACCTCGCCTTCCTCTTGGGCGATGCCGCTTCGGGCAAAGAGCGCGAGACAACGCTTGTGGATGCGCGGACCGGCGAAGAAGTGACACCCGAAAATACCAGCCTGCTGGCAGGCCCTGCAGCCGACGACGAGGTGCACGAGCGGATCGCCCGGATGCGCGCCTGGTATCTCGGCATCGACGCCTAAAAGGAGAATAGAATGGACCGCATTGTTGTCACCGGCATGGGACTTGTCTCGCCACTCGGCACCGGCGTCGAGCCGGCCTGGAAACATCTTCTCGACGGCGCCTCCGGTCTGAGGGTGCTGACTGATGATGTCGTCGGTGAGCTCTCGGCCAAGGTCGGCGGCATCGTTCCAGGCATCGCCGAGGACGCGCAAGCCGGCTTCGATCCCGACCGTTACATCCCGCCCAAGGACCAGAAGAAGATGGACCGTTTCATCCAGTTCGCCATGGCGGCGACGGAGGAAGCGGTCAGGCAGGCCGGCTGGATGCCGACCGACGAGGGCGAGCGCGAGCGCACCGCGACGATCATCGCCTCAGGGGTCGGCGGCTTTCCGGCCATCGCCGAAGCGGTGCGGATCGGCGAAACGCGCGGCGTGCGACGGCTGTCGCCCTTCACCGTGCCCTCCTTCCTCGTCAATCTCGCGGCCGGCCAGGTCAGCATCCGCTACGGCTTCAAGGGGCCGCTCGGAGCGCCGGTAACGGCCTGTGCGGCAAGCGTCCAGGCGATCGGCGATGCGGCGCGGCTGATCCGCTCCGGCGAAGCCGATGTGGCGATCTGCGGCGGCGCCGAGGCCTGCATCGACAAGGTGAGCCTCGGCGGCTTTGCGGCTGCGCGTGCCCTTTCCACCGGTTTCAACGAGACGCCGGAGCTTGCCTCCCGGCCTTTTGACACGGCGCGCGACGGTTTCGTCATGGGCGAAGGCGCCGGCATCCTGGTCATTGAAACACTCGAACACGCGCTTGCCCGTGGCGCCACGCCGCTTGCCGAACTCGTCGGCTACGGCACGGCGGCGGATGCCTATCATATGACCTCGGGCCCCGAAGACGGCGATGGCGCCCGCAGGGCGATGGACGCCGCACTCCGGCAGGCCAAGATCCCCGCCTCCGAGGTCAAACACCTGAACGCGCATGCAACCTCGACACCGGTCGGCGACAGGGGTGAGATCGCGGCGATCGGCACAGTCTTCGGCCGCAATGGCGGCATTGCCGTCAGCGCGACGAAATCGGCGACCGGCCATCTGCTCGGGGCGGCCGGCGGGCTGGAGGCGATCTTCACCATCCTGGCGCTGCGTGACCAGATCGCGCCGCCGACCCGCAATCTGGATGAGGTCGATCCGGCCGCAGACGGCATCGATATCGTCGGTAAGACGGCGCGGCCGCTCACCATGGACTATGCCATCACCAACGGTTTCGGCTTCGGCGGAGTGAATGCCAGCGCCCTCTTCCGCCGCTGGTCGTAAAGTCTGCTTTTCTTGCGCTGAAATTCGCTTACACTTCCGCTCTATCGGGGCTCGCTCCCGACGGAGCCGGAGATCAATCCATGCGCGCCTTTCTCGCAGTTCTCATTCTGTGTGCCGCGTCCGCCTTCTCTCCTCTCTCGGCCCGTGCCGAAGATCCGATCGACACGACGCGAACGATGATCGAGGAACAGATCAAGGCCTTCCTCAAGGACGACGCCGAGACCGCCTACTCCTTCGCCGCCCCCGGCATCAAGGCGATGTATCCCGACAAGAACCTGTTCTTCGCCATGGTGAAGAAGAGCTACGAACCGGTCTATCATCCCGGCAACTACGCCTTCGGCCGCAGCCGCTCGATCGACAACGGTGCGCTGATCTATCACGAGGTGCTGATCTCGGGCCGCGACGGCAAGGACTGGACGGCGATCTACCAGATCACCCGCCAGCCGGATGGCAGCTACCGGATCAACGGCGTGCAGATCATGCCGGATGCGGACAGCAAGGGCATCTGATCCCGATCTGATCAAACACCTCGCTGGATCGATCAAACCTTATTTGATTGGTCAAACCGGTTGGAGATCGCCCCTCGCCCATTCCTCCTGCGTTTCCGCCATGAAATCGGCGAAGCGGCCTTCGGCGATCGCCTTGCGGATGCCCTGCATCAGTTCCTGGTAATAGGCGAGATTGTTCCAGGAGAGCAGCATGCCGCCGAGCGCTTCGTTGGAGCGGACGAGATGGTGCAGATAGGCACGCGAATAATCGCGTGAGGCCGGGCAATTCGACTGTTCGTCGAGCGGGCGCATATCCTCGGCATGGCGGGCATTGCGGATGTTGACCTTGCCGCGGCGGGTAAAGGCCAGGCCGTGGCGACCGGAGCGGGTCGGCATGACGCAGTCGAACATGTCGATGCCGCGGGCAACCGATTTCAGGATATCATCCGGCGTGCCGACACCCATGAGGTAACGCGGCTTTTCCAGAGGCAGCACAGGCAGCGTCGTTTCCAGCATCTGCAGCATGACGTCCTGCGGCTCGCCGACGGCAAGCCCGCCGATCGCATAACCCTTTAGGTCGAGCTGGCTCAGCGCCTCGGCCGAACGGATGCGCAGCGCCGGGATGTCGCCGCCCTGAACGATGCCGAACATCGCCTTGCCCGGCTGCTCGCCGAAGGCGACCCTGCAGCGCTCGGCCCAGCGCAGCGACATTTCCATGGCGCGCTCGATCTCCCTCGGCTCAGCCGGCAGCGCCACGCATTCGTCGAGCTGCATCTGGATATCGGAGCCGAGCAGGCCCTGGATTTCGATGGAGCGCTCCGGCGACATATGGTGCAGGCTGCCGTCGACATGCGACTTGAAGGTGACGCCCTGCTCGTCGAGCTTGCGCAGGCCGGAGAGCGACATGACCTGGAAACCGCCGGAATCCGTCAGGATTGGGTGCTCCCAGCGGATCAGCTTGTGCAGGCCGCCGAGGCGGGCGACGCGCTCGGCGGTCGGGCGCAGCATCAGGTGATAGGTATTGCCGAGGATGATGTCGGCGCCGGTTTCGCGCACCTGGTCGAGATACATGGCCTTGACGGTGCCGACGGTGCCGACCGGCATGAAGGCCGGTGTGCGAATCTCGCCGCGCGGCATCGAGATTTTGCCGAGGCGAGCGCCGGCATCGGTCTTGTCAAGCGTGAATTGGAAGTTCTCTGTCATTTGTCTTTCCGGAAAAGAAGGCTCGCGTCGCCGTAAGAGTAGAAGCGGTAGCCTGTCGAAATGGCGTGTTTATAGGCCGCCTGCATGGCCTCGAAGCCTGAAAAGGCCGAGACCAGCATGAAGAGCGTCGAGCGCGGCAGGTGGAAATTGGTCATCAGAATGTCGACCGCCTTGAAGCGGTAACCGGGCGTGATGAAGATGCCGGTGGCGCCGGCCCAAGGCTTGATCTCTCCGCTCTCCCCGGCTGCACTCTCGATCAGCCGCAACGAGGTTGTGCCGACGCAGACGATGCGCCCGCCCTTTGCCTTGACGGCGTTCAGCCGGGCAGCGACTTCGGCGCTGACATACCCGCTTTCCAGATGCATGCGGTGGTCGTCGGTATCGTCGGCCTTCACAGGCAGGAAGGTGCCGGCACCGACATGCAATGTGACGAAATGGCGTTCAATGCCCGCCTTGTCGAGCGCCCCGAACAGCGCAGGCGTAAAATGCAGGCCGGCCGTGGGCGCGGCGACGGCGCCCTCCTCGCGGGCATAGATCGTCTGGTAATCGGCGCGGTCGCGTTCGTCCTCGCGGCGCTTGGCGGCGATATAGGGCGGCAGCGGAATATGGCCGACGGCGGCGATCGCCTCGTCGAGCGCCGGGCCTGAGAGATCAAACATCAGCGTCACCTCGCCGGCCTCGCCCTTTTCCTCGACGGTGGCATCGAGCGAGCCGAGGAAGCAGCTTTCGCCGGAATGGCCGAAGGCGATGCGATCACCCTGCTTGATGCGTTTGCCGGGCTTGGCAAACGCCTTCCAGCGGCTGGGGCCGACGCGCATGTGCAGCGTTGCGGAAACCTGCTGGCCGCCGGCGCCGTCGCGATGACGGATGCCCTCGAGCTGGGCCGGGATGACCTTGGTATCGTTGAAGACCAGTGCGTCGCCCGCCCGCAGGAAGGACGGCAGGTCGCCGACGCTGTGATCCGAAAGGCTGGTTGCAGCATTGGGATCGACGACGAGCAGGCGCGCACTGTCGCGCGGCTCGGCGGGCCGCAGCGCGATGCGTTCATCGGGCAGATCGAAATCGAAAAGGTCTACGCGCATAAGGGCACTTTCAAAGCGAAACCCGCCCTCGCGCAGTCACGCAAGGGCGGGTTTCAGCAGAAATCACAATCAGACGTCGGCGGCAACCCGCATGGAGACGATCGAGTCCGGATCGGAAACCGGCTCGCCGCGCTTGATCTTGTCGACGTTGTCCATGCCTTCGATGACTTGGCCCCACACGGAATACTGCTTGTTCAGCCAGGGCGCGTCGGTGAAGCAGATGAAGAACTGCGAATTGGCCGAGTTCGGGTTCTGCGAACGGGCCATCGAGCAGGTGCCGCGCGTATGCGTCGTCGCGGAGAATTCGGCCTTCAGATCCGGCTTCGAAGAGCCGCCCATGCCGGCGCGGCCGGGATTGAAGGTTTCCGAACCCTTCTTGCCGAATTCGACATCGCCCGTCTGGGCCATGAAATCCTGGATGACGCGGTGGAAGACGACGCCGTCATAGGCCTTCTCGCGGGCGAGTTCCTTGATGCGGGCGACATGCTCGGGGGCAACCTGCGGCAGAAGCTGAATGACAACCTTGCCCTTGGTGGTTTCCAGAATGATGGTGTTTTCCGGATCCTTGATCTCGGCCATTGTCTTCTCCTCTTGTTTCTCTCGTAACTTACTTCTTGCCCAGGGTGACCTTGATCATCCGGTCGGGACTTTTGACTTCGCCGTTCTGGCCTTCGCCGCGCTTGATCTTGTCGACATTCTCCATGCCGGACACGACCTTGCCGACGACGGTGTACTGGCCGTTCAGGAAGGAGCCGTCGGCGAACATGATGAAGAACTGCGAATTGGCGGAATTCGGATCCTGCGAACGGGCCATGCCGACCGTGCCGCGCACGAACGGGGTCTTGGAGAATTCCGCCGGAATATCAGGAAGATCCGAGGAGCCGGTGCCGGCCAGGCTCGCATCGAAGCCCTTTTCCATGTTGCCGTATTTGACGTCGCCGGTCTGGGCCATGAAGCCGTCAATGACGCGGTGGAAGGCGACGTTGTCGTATTCGCCCTTCTTGGCCAACGCCTCGATCTGGGCGACATGCTTCGGCGCCACCTCAGGCATGAGCTGGACGACGACGGGGCCGTCCTTCAGCTGGATGGTGAGATAATGATCGGCCGACTGGGCGAAGGCATCCCCGGCGAAGGAGGCAAGATACAACACGCCGGCAAATGCGAGATAAAAGAGTTTCATATGGGCTCCATTGCGGCGGGTTCCGCCTGGTCTTTGCGCTTGCTGGTCTTGTGCCTGCAAGTCTTTGTACTTGTTAGTTTTGACGCTTGGATGCGAGGGCTTGCAAGACGGCGGCCGGCACGAAAGCGCTGACATCGCCGCCCATAGCGGCGATCTGGCGGACCAATGTGGCGGTAATGGGCCGAGAGGCCGTGCCCGCCGGCAAAAAGATGGTCTGGAGATCGGGCGCCATCGTCCTGTTCATGCCGGCCATCTGCATTTCATAATCAAGATCGGTGCCGTCGCGAAGACCGCGGATCAACAGCGTGGCGCCATGGGTGCGGGCGGCATCGACGACCAGATTGTCGAAGGCGACGACGGTGATATCGCCGGTTTTGCCGGGCAGTGCTTCAGCCAGCGAACGGCGGATCAGCTCGGCTTTTTCCTCAAAGGAAAACAGCGGCGCCTTGCCGGGATGGATGCCGATCGCGACAATCACCCTTTCGGCGACGTTCAGCGCCTGGACCAGAACATCCACATGCCCGTTGGTAATCGGGTCGAAAGACCCCGGATAAAAAGCTGTCGTCATCTGGCCCGACCGTTGGTTTGACGCCTTTTGTCACGGATGCCGCCTTGCCGCAAGTGATTTGGCCAATCGTCCCGGACGGTTGAATGGCGGATGAATGGCCCGTTCAAGGCGGTTTCAGACAGGATCTGCTTAACTCAAATCATCCACGCAGCCGATGCCATTCCGGCATCCGGCGCTCCCCGAAAGACCACATCCATGCTGATCGTGCTTGTTGCACTTGCCGTCGTTTCCTCCCTCGCCGCCGAGATGGCCTATGGCTATTTCGCCGATCGCTACGAGGTGACCTGGGTGCGGCCGGAGCTTGCCTAGCATGGGGCCATCGTGCGCGCCCAAGGCCGGCTGCGCGAAAACCGAGCTTCGAATCTGAACGCCAGATGAACGAGACATTCAAGGAGGCTTCAGATCGGCGTTGGTAAACACCCCCTCAACATCCGGCGGAACCATTTTAAAACGGATGCGTTCATTCAACCGACCCATAGATGCGATTAGCGCGGCAGGAAGGACTACAAATGCCCGGCAAGATTACGATGATTAACGTGCTCTGGATGGTAATGGTCACGGGCATGCTGACCGCAACTGTCGCTCTCTATGATCAGAAGGTCGATACCTCAAAGGTTTATGGTCCCTATGCTTCGGCCCGGACGGCCGTACTGGGCCAGTACTGAGGGGCGAAAACGCAACTCCCCAGGAAAGGAATGCCTATGTTCACGATCTTGACAGTGCTCACGGCCCTTATCAGCGTCATGTTCATCGTGTCTGTGACCTCGACGATTTCAGCGCTCCGGCGCGAAGGTGAAGAGGTGAAGGCACTGAATGAAAAACATAGAGCGTTCTGACATTCCTCTCTTCCCACCCTTGAGCGGCACCCTTCCGTCGCCAGGGTCATTCAAAGCCGGATGCACGAAGCGTCCGGCTTTTTCTTTGGATAGAGCTGTCCTCGGGCTTAAAAAGAAAGGGCGGCTCGAAGCCGCCCCTTTCATTTGATCATTCCTCGGTGGACCCGGCCGGATCGCCATCAGCGACCGGGCCCTCGCCGGTCGCACCTTCGTCGGCGGCTGTGGCGCCTTCGACAGCCTCCTCCGTCTCGTCCTCCTCCGGCTCGCTGATGCGCTCGACCGAGACGACCTTTTCGTCTTTGTGCGTCGAGAAGATGGTGACGCCCTTGGTGGCGCGGCTGGCGATGCGGATGCCGCCGACCGGCACGCGAATCAGCTGGCCGCCATCGGAAACCAGCATGATCTGGTCGCCGTCATCGACGGGGAAGGCCGCGACCAGTTCGCCGATCTCGCCAGTTTTCGACGTGTCGGTGGCGCGGATGCCCTTGCCGCCGCGGCCGGAAATGCGGAAGTCGTAGGACGACGAACGCTTGCCGAAGCCCTTTTCCGAGACTGTCAGCACGAATTGTTCGCGTGCCCTCAACTCTTCGTAGCGCTCGTCGGAGAGCTGCCCCTCCTCGGTGACTTCTTCACCGACCAGCGCGATGTCCTCTTCGTCCACGCCCGTCGCCCGACGTTCGGCGGCGGAGCGCTTGAGGTAGGCGGCGCGCTCCCACGGCTCGGCATCGACATGACCGACGATCGTCATCGAGATGATGCGGTCGCCATCGCCGAGATTGATGCCGCGCACGCCGATCGAGTTGCGGCCGGCAAAGACGCGAACGTCGTCTACGGAGAAGCGGATGCACTGGCCGAGCGCCGTTGTCAAAAGCACGTCGTCATTCTCGGTGCAGGTCTCGACGGAGAGGATTTCGTCGCCCTCCTCCTCGAGCTTCATGGCGATCTTGCCGTTGCGGTTGACCTGGACGAAGTCCGACAGCTTGTTGCGGCGAACCGTGCCGCGCGTGGTCGAGAACATGACGTCGAGATTGTCCCAGCTCGCCTCGTCCTCAGGCAAGGGCAGGATGGTGGTGATGCGCTCGCCGGGTTCGAGCGGCAGCATGTTGATGAGCGCCTTGCCGCGTGAGGTCGGCGTGCCGATCGGCAGGCGCCAGACCTTCTCCTTGTAGACGATGCCGCGCGAGGAGAAGAACAGAACCGGCGTATGGGTATTGACAACGAATAGCCGGCTAACAAAATCCTCGTCGCGGGTGGTCATGCCGGAGCGACCCTTGCCGCCGCGGCGCTGGGCGCGGTAGGTGGTCAGCGGCACGCGCTTGATGTAACCGAGATGCGAGACGGTGACGACCATGTCCTCGCGGGCGATGAGATCCTCGTCGTCCATTTCGAGGCCGCCATCGACAATCTCGGTGCGGCGCGGCGTGCCGAATTCGTCGCGGACGGCGATGAGCTCGTCCTTGACGATGGTCTGGATGCGGACGCGCGAGGAGAGAATATCGAGGTAATCCTTGATCTCTTCGCCGATTTTGTTGAGTTCGTCGCCGATTTCGTCGCGGCCGAGGGCCGTCAGGCGGGCAAGGCGCAGTTCGAGGATGGCGCGGGCCTGCTCTTCGGATAGATTGTAGGTCAGGTCCTCATTGATGCGGTGGCGCGGATCATCGATCAGACGGATCAGGCTCTCGACATCTTCGGCCGGCCAGCGGCGGGTCATCAGCTCTTCGCGGGCCGACTGCGGATCGGGCGCCTGGCGGATGACGCGGATGACTTCGTCGATATTGGCGACGGCAATGGCCAGACCAACCAACACATGGGCACGGTCACGCGCCTTGCGCAGGAGGAATTTCGTTCTCCGGCTAACAACTTCCTCGCGGAAAGAGACGAAAGCGCGCAGCATGTCGAGCAGCGCCAGCTGCTCGGGCTTGCCGCCGTTCAGCGCCACCATGTTGCAGCCGAAGGAGGTCTGCAGCGGCGTGTAACGATAGAGCTGGTTGAGAATCACCTCGGCATTGGCGTCGCGCTTCAGCTCGACGACGACGCGATAACCCTGGCGGTCGGATTCGTCGCGCAGGTCGGAGATGCCCTCGATGCGCTTGTCGCGCACCAGCTCGGCCATCTTCTCGATCATCGTCGCCTTGTTCACCTGGTAGGGAATCTCGGTGATGATGATCTGCTCGCGATCACCGCGCATCGGCTCGATGGCGGCGACGCCGCGCATGATGACCGAACCGCGGCCGGTCTCGTAAGCCGAGCGGATGCCGGCACGCCCGAGGATCTTCGCACCCGTCGGGAAATCGGGGCCAGGAATGATGTGCATCAGTTCCGGCAGCTCGATGGCCGGATCGTTAATCAGCGCGATGCAGCCGTCGATGACTTCAGAAAGATTGTGCGGCGGAATGTTGGTCGCCATGCCGACGGCGATGCCGCCGGCGCCGTTGACGAGCAGGTTCGGGAACTTGGCGGGCACCACCACCGGCTCGGAGAGCGTGCCGTCGTAGTTGTCGCGGAAATCGACAGTCTCCTTGTCGAGATCATCGAGCAGCGAATGGGCAGCCTTTTCCAGACGGCATTCGGTGTAACGTTCAGCCGCCGGCGGATCGCCATCGACCGAGCCGAAATTGCCCTGGCCGTCGATCAGCGGCAGCCGCAGCGACCAAGGCTGGGCCATACGGGCGAGCGCATCATAGATCGCGGTATTGCCGTGCGGGTGGTATTTACCCATCACGTCACCGGTGACGCGGGCGCATTTGACGTATTTCTTGTTCCAGTCGATGCCGAGCTCGGACATGCCGTAGAGGATGCGCCGGTGCACGGGCTTCAGGCCGTCGCGCACGTCGGGCAGCGCGCGGCTGACGATGACGCTCATGGCGTAATCGAGATACGACCGCTGCATTTCCTCCATGATGGAGATGGGCTCGATGCCTGGCGGGAGCTTCCCGCCGCCGGGGGGTGTTTGCTCAGTCAAAACAGATCACGATCTCTTCTAGAATCACTTGAAGATTTATAGCGGAAAGCCTGTTCCCACGCCAATTTCTGAGCGCGTTTTGAACAGGCTTTTGCGGCTTAAAGAGGGTAAAACATACAAGCTGGGCGGCCGGACCGGACAAATCTATCGCGGGGCAGCCGCGGGATATTTGCCAAATCGGAATCCCCGCTTCACAATCATAAAAACCACCTGTCCATATGGGGTTTCGGAGAGACGATGGCAAGCGCCGACCAATTGATCAACGCGTTCACGACGCTGCTCGTCACCATCGATCCGCCGGGGCTTGCACCGATCTTCCTGGGGCTGACGGCGGGCATGAGCCGGGCCGAGCGCACGCAGGTGGCGCTACGCGGCTCGACCATCGCCTTTATCATCCTCGCCGTCTTCGCCCTGTTCGGCGCCGGCGTGCTCGGCGTGCTTGGGATCTCGATCGGCGCCTTCCGCATCGCCGGCGGGCTGCTGCTCTTCTGGATCGCCTTCGAGATGGTGTTCGAGAGGCGGCAGGAACGCAAGGAGAAGGCCACCGAGGCGGCTGTCACCAAGGATCATATCGAAAATATCGCCGTCTTTCCCCTCGCATTGCCGCTGATTGCCGGTCCGGGTGCGATCTCGGCGACGATCCTGCTGGCCGGGACGCTGGCGACCTCCGTCGGAAAAGCGCAGCTGATCGCCGTCATCGCCGCCAATCTGTTGCTGACACTGCTGATGCTGCTGATCGCCGACAGGCTCGACCGTTTCCTCGGCGTCACCGGCCGGGCGATCCTGACACGCCTCCTCGGCGTCATCCTCGCCGCCCTTGCGGTGCAATTCGTCGTCGACGGCGCGAAAGCGGCGCTCAATCTCATCAGCGCGACGCCGCACTGAAAATGGCGGCATCAGCCGCGAGATCAAAAAAGCATGATGCCGTCAACGGCATCATGCTCTCAGGTCTTTCAAGCTAGAAAAAGCGGTTGATCAGAACGGGATGTCGTCGTCGAGATCGCGCGAGAAGTTGCCGCCGCCACCGCCACGGCTCGGCGATGAAGAGGGTGCCGGGGCGCCGTAGTCGTCGCCATAATCATTGTTGCTGCTGCCGCCACGGCCGCCGCTCGCCCCGCCGCCATCGCCGCGGCCGTCGAGCATGGTCAGCGTCGAGCTGAAGCCCTGCAGCACCACTTCCGTCGAATAGCGGTCCTGGCCCTGCTGGTCTTGCCACTTGCGGGTCTGCAGCTGGCCTTCGATATAGAGCTTGGCGCCCTTCTTCACATATTGCTCGACGACCTTGCAGAGGCCCTCGTTGAAGACGACGACAGTGTGCCATTCGGTCTTTTCACGACGCTCGCCGGAATTTCGGTCGCGCCAGGTCTCCGAGGTCGCGATACGAAGATTGGCGATCGGCCGGCCATCCTGAGTACGGCGGATTTCGGGGTCTGCACCCACGTTTCCAACCAGAATTACCTTGTTCACGCTACCAGCCATGCTTCTCACCCTGCCTGCCGCCCTGCCCGGCGGCGTTTCAATCGATCGGCGCACCTTAAACCATCACGGACCGCCGATGCGCATGGGCGGCATTTAATCCACATGTTTATCCATCAGAAAGCCGCATGCATCCATCAGGAATTTTGTTCTTTCTTTGTTCTAGTTTATCCCTATGATCCTGTCAACAGAATCGAAAACCTTCAGTGTTGCCGACATTCAGCCTCGACTCGCCGGTCGGCATCACTAAATAAGGGCTGTTATCCCAAAGGACCAAAGCTGAGACGATGAGCGAACTGAAGACGATCTCCATCCGCGGCGCGCGCGAGCATAATCTCAAAGGCATCGATCTCGATCTGCCGCGCAACAAGCTGATCGTCATGACCGGGCTTTCGGGTTCCGGCAAATCCTCGCTTGCCTTCGACACCATCTATGCCGAGGGCCAGCGCCGTTATGTCGAGAGCCTGTCGGCCTATGCCCGGCAGTTCCTCGAAATGATGCAGAAGCCCGATGTCGACCAGATCGATGGACTGTCGCCCGCGATCTCGATCGAGCAGAAGACCACCTCGCGCAATCCGCGCTCGACGGTCGGTACCGTCACCGAGATCTACGACTATATGCGCCTGCTCTTTGCCCGCGTCGGCGTTCCCTATTCGCCGGCGACCGGCCTGCCGATCGAGAGCCAGACGGTCAGCCAGATGGTCGACCGCGTCCTCGATTTCGGCGAAGGCACCCGTCTTTATATTCTTGCGCCGCTCGTGCGCGGCCGTAAGGGCGAATACAAGAAGGAACTCGCCGAGCTGATGAAGAAGGGCTTCCAGCGCGTCAAGGTCGACGGTCAGTTCTACGAGATCGCCGAGGCGCCGGTGCTCGACAAGAAATACAAGCACGACATCGACGTGGTGGTCGACCGCATCGTCGTGCGCCCGGATGTCTCGGCCCGCCTGGCGGACAGCCTGGAGACCTGCCTGAAGCTCGCCGACGGGCTGGCGATCGCCGAATTCGCCGACAAGCCGCTGCCGCCCGAAGAGACGTCGGCCGGCGGGTCGGCCAACAAGTCGCTGAACGAGACGCATGAGCGGGTGCTGTTTTCGGAGAAATTCGCCTGCCCGGTTTCCGGCTTCACCATACCCGAGATCGAGCCGCGGCTGTTTTCCTTCAACAATCCCTTCGGCGCCTGCCCGACCTGCGACGGCCTCGGCGCCCAGCAGAAGATCGATCCGGATTTGATCGTGCCCGAGCCCGAGCGGACGCTGCGCGACGGGGCGATCGCGCCCTGGGCGAAGTCGACCTCGCCCTATTACAATCAGACGCTGGAAGCGCTCGGCAAACATTACGGCTTCAAGCTCGGCACCCGCTGGAATGATCTGTCCGACGAGGCCAAGGACGTCATCCTCAACGGCACCGACGACAAGATCGAATTCCATTACGCCGACGGCGCCCGCTCCTATACGACGCAGAAGAATTTCGAGGGCATCATCACCAATCTCGAGCGCCGCTGGAAGGAGACGGATTCCGCCTGGGCGCGTGAGGATATCGAGCGCTTCATGTCGGCCGCTCCCTGCCCTTCCTGCAACGGCTTCCGCCTGAAGCCGGAGGCCTTGGCGGTGAAGATCGACACGCTGCATATCGGTGAAGTCACCGGCATGTCGATCCGCGTCGCCCGCGACTGGTTCGAGACGCTGCCGGCCAGCTTCAACGCCAAGCAGAACGAGATTGCGGTGCGCATCCTCAAGGAAATCCGCGACCGACTGCGCTTCCTCAACGATGTCGGCCTGGAATATCTCAGCCTGTCGCGCAATTCCGGCACGCTGTCGGGCGGCGAAAGCCAGCGCATCCGGCTTGCCTCGCAGATCGGTTCGGGGCTGACGGGCGTGCTCTATGTGCTCGACGAACCGTCGATCGGCCTGCATCAGCGCGACAATGCCCGGCTGCTCGACACGCTGAAACACCTGCGCGACATCGGCAACACGGTCATCGTCGTCGAACATGACGAGGACGCGATCATGACGGCCGACGACGTGGTCGATATCGGCCCGGCCGCCGGCATTCACGGCGGCCAGGTCATCGCCCATGGTACGCCGCAGGATATCATGGACAATCCGCAGTCGCTGACCGGCAAATATCTCTCGGGTGAACTCGGCGTGCCGGTTCCCCATGAGCGCCGCAAGCAGAAGAAGGGCCGCGAGATCAAGGTGGTCGGCGCACGCGGCAACAATCTGAAGAATGTCACGGCGTCGATCCCGCTCGGCGTGTTCACGGCGGTGACCGGTGTTTCCGGCGGCGGCAAATCCACTTTCCTGATCGAGACACTCTATAAATCGGCAGCGCGCCGCGTCATGGGCGCGCGTGAAAACCCGGCCGATCACGACCGCATCGACGGCTTCGAGCATATCGACAAGGTGATCGACATCGACCAGTCGCCGATCGGCCGCACACCGCGCTCGAATCCGGCGACCTATACCGGCGCCTTCACGCCGATCCGCGACTGGTTCGCCGGTCTGCCGGAAGCCAAGGCGCGCGGCTACCAGCCGGGCCGCTTCTCCTTCAACGTCAAGGGCGGACGCTGCGAGGCCTGCCAGGGCGACGGCGTCATCAAGATCGAGATGCACTTCCTGCCCGATGTCTACGTCACCTGCGATGTCTGCCACGGCAAGCGCTATAACAGAGAGACGCTCGACGTCACCTTCAAGCAGAAGTCGATCGCCGACGTCCTCGACATGACGGTGGAGGAAGGCGTCGATTTCTTCGCGGCGGTGCCTGCCGTACGCGACAAGCTGCAATCGCTGAAGGATGTCGGCCTCGGTTATATCAAGGTCGGCCAGCAGGCGAATACGCTTTCGGGCGGCGAGGCGCAGCGCGTCAAGCTCGCCAAGGAGCTGTCGAAACGCTCGACGGGACGCACGCTCTATATTCTCGACGAACCGACGACCGGCCTGCATTTCCACGACGTCGCCAAGCTGCTCGAAATGCTGCACGAACTGGTCAACCAGGGCAATTCGGTGGTAGTGATCGAGCACAATCTCGAAGTCATCAAGACGGCTGACTGGGTGCTCGATTTCGGCCCCGAGGGCGGCGACGGCGGCGGCGAGATCGTGGCTGTCGGCACGCCTGAAACAATCGTCAAGGAGAAGCGCTCCTATACCGGCCATTTCCTCAAGGAATTGCTGGAGCGGCGGCCGGCGAAGAAGGCGGTTGCGGCGGAATGACGATGAGGCCAGCGTCGCCCGATGATCTGCAAACGATCGCGACGCTGACAGCAGCCGCCTATCGGCCCTATACCGAACTCCTCGGCGCTCCGCCGATCCCGGTGACGGAGGATTACGCGCCGCGGATCGACCGCGGCGAGATCTGGCTGCGCGAGATCGGCGGCGAAACGGCTGGCCTCGTGGTCATCGAGAAGCATTCCGATCACTTGATGCTCTTCAGCATCGCGGTCTCGCCGGCCTTTCAGGGCGGCGGGCATGGGCTCTCGATGCTGCGCTGGCTGGAAGGCAAGGCGCGGGAATGGGCAGCTCCGGAAATCCGGCTCTATACGAATGCGCTTATGGAACGGAATATCGCGCTCTATCGCGCCTTCGGGTTTCAGGAAACGGGTCGCCGGCCGAACCCTTATAGGCCAGGCTGGACGCTCGTCGACATGGTGAAAGAGATCGATGCGGCCTGAGCGGCTGCCAATGAGGAGGACGACATGACGAAATCCGGCACTATCCGCACCGGCATCGGCGGCTGGACCTTCGAGCCCTGGCGCGGGCATTTCTTTCCCGATGACCTGAAGCAGAAGGACGAGCTGAATTATGCCAGCCGCCAGTTGAAGGTCATCGAGGTAAACGGCACCTATTACAGCACGCAAAAGCCTGCGGTCTTCGCCAAATGGGCAGCTGACGTGCCCGACGGTTTCATCTTTTCGCTGAAGGCGACACGTTTCGTCACCAACCGGCGGGTGCTTGCCGAAGCCGGTGAATCGATGGAGCGGTTTCTGTCGTCGGGCATCAGCGAACTCGGCGATCATCTCGGGCCGTTGCTCTGGCAGTTCGCGCCGACGAAGAAGTTCGATGCGGACGATTTCGAGGCCTTCCTGAAGCTGCTGCCGGCAAAACAGGACGGGCTGGCGCTCCGCCACGTGGTCGAGGTGCGGCACGATTCCTTCAAAGTGCCGGAATTCGTGGCGCTGCTGGCGAAATACGGGGTGGCGCCTGTTTGTGCCGAACATTTCGAATATCCGATGATTGCCGACGTCACGGCCGATTTCGTCTATGCCAGGCTGCAGAAGGGCTCGGACGATATTGCGACCTGCTATCCGGATAGGGACCTGAAGGCCTGGGCAAACCGGCTGGAGACCTGGGCCGAAGGCAAGATCCCGGACGACCTGCCGCTGATCGATGCGGATCGCAAAGTGAAGGTTGAACCGCGCGACGTCTTCGCCTTCATGATCCATGAGGGCAAAGTCAATGCGCCGCACGGGGCGATCGCCCTGCAGCAGGCGCTGCCGAAATAGGCCGGGCTGACTTTCGCGGAACGTCAGAATCGGCGGCGCGACGCTAGAGCATCGGCGTGGCCCGAAGCTAAAGCATCAGGCGGGTTAAAGAGGTAAGACGTGGGCGGCGAGGTCTTCCGCCGTCAGGCCTTTGCCGGCGCGATGGCCGGCCTCTCCATGCAGCCAGACGCCGGCGGCGGCGGCCTCGAAGGCCGGCAGGCCCTGGGCGAGCAATCCACCGATAATGCCGGCGAGCACATCCCCGGAACCGGCGGTGGCAAGCCAGACGGGAGCGTTGGTATTGATCAGCGCACGTCCATCAGGCGCGGCAATGACGGTATCGGCGCCTTTATAGACGATCGCTGCATTGGCGCGGCGGGCGGCAGCCACTGCCTTATCGACCTTGCCAAGCGCATCGTCGCCGCCGATATCGGGAAAGAGCCGCGAGAACTCACCTTCGTGCGGCGTCAGCACCAGACGCGGCTTTCCCCGGAAAAGATCAAACAGCTGCTGCGGATCGTCCTTGAACGAGGAGATGCCATCGGCATCAAGCACCAGATGGCGCTCGGCAAGCGCGGTGACGAAGCCGCGCGCCCTGGCGCCGATGCCGAAACCCGGACCGAGGACGAATGTCTGCAGCCGCCGGTCCGAGAGCCAGTCTTCGAGGTCTTCCTCGTCGTCGATCGCATGCAGCATGACGGCTGTGAGATGGGCGGCATTGGCGGCCATTGCCGCATGGGGGGCGGCGATCGTCACCAGGCCGGCGCCGGCCTTCAGGCCCGATATCGCCGACATCCGTGCAGCCCCCGTCTTGTCTGCCGCACCTGAGAAGACCACCAGATGGCCGCGCTTGTATTTGTGGGTTTCCAGCCGCCCGGCCGGCAGCACGCTCTTCCAGGCATCCGGCCTGTTCTCGGCGATGGCGCCGCCTGCCGCGCCCCTGACGATGCGAGCGGGAATGCCGATATCGAAGACCTCCAGTTCACCGCAAAGCTGCCTGCCCGGCATCAGCAGA
Organism: Rhizobium binxianense; assembly: GCF_028994275.1. Taxonomy (NCBI): domain Bacteria; kingdom Pseudomonadati; phylum Pseudomonadota; class Alphaproteobacteria; order Hyphomicrobiales; family Rhizobiaceae; genus Rhizobium; species Rhizobium binxianense. The sequence continues at coordinate 1,794,211 of NZ_CP118713.1, read as the reverse complement.
TGCCCGGGCTTGCGCGTCATGAAGGTAATGGTGTTGCGAGCTCGGAAAGCGGCACCCAGCACCTTGCCGGTGCGGCCATCGAGGCCGGAGGGCAGATCGATTGAAAGCACCGGTATACCGGCCTCGGTGACGCGCCCGATCAACGCGATGACATCGGCCGGCACTTCGCGGGCGAGCCCGGCGCCGAACAGGCCATCGATGACGACGTCGCCGGTTTCGGGCTGGTAGAGGGAGAGCCCCTGTCCCTGGAGCGCGCAGCCGGCGCGGGCGCGGGCGGCATCGCCCTTCAGCCTTGAGGGATCACCGAGATGGAAGAGCGCCACCGTCGCCCCGCCCTGCTGCAAATGCCTTGCCGCGACATAGGCGTCGCCGCCATTGTTGCCCGGACCGCAGAGCAGGACGAAACGCAGGGCATCCGGGTAAAGCCGCAGTGCGGCCGCTGCGGCCGCAGCCCCTGCCCTTTCCATCAGGCCGAAGGAATCGATACCGGATGCGGCAGCGGCCGCATCGACGGCGGCCATTTCGGCAGGCGTCAGAAGAAGGTCGGACAGATGTTGGCTCATTGCCCTATTCAATTCAATAAACGCCTAAAAAACAACCGCCTGGGATGACAAAGAAAATGGCATTGTTTGTGCATTTGCACATATTTTAATCCCACCACAACATGTATCCGCGGTTACTGATATTCAAAATTTTTTCGGTTTTGGACGCGTTTTTGGTCTGGGGGCAATGTTTTTTCACTTCTCTGTCACCAAAACGACATGGAATTCCCCGCAAACGCGCCGGTTTTGACAGAATTCACGTCTTTTTTCGATAAGACGGATTTCAAACTGGCACGATATCTGCATCATATCCGGCGAGCGGGAACATTCCTGCCGTAACGGGAGAAGCGGAGAGACATTTTCTCATGAAAAAGATCGAAGCGATCATTAAGCCTTTCAAGCTGGACGAAGTGAAGGAAGCCCTTCAGGAAGTCGGCCTGCAAGGTATCACGGTCACGGAAGCCAAGGGCTTCGGCCGTCAGAAGGGCCACACGGAACTCTACCGCGGCGCCGAATACGTCGTCGATTTCCTGCCGAAGGTAAAGGTCGAGGTTGTGCTCGCCGACGAGAACGCGGAGGCCGTCATCGATGCGATCCGCAAGGCGGCGCAGACCGGCCGCATTGGCGACGGAAAGATCTTCGTCTCCAACGTCGAAGAGGTTATCCGCATCCGCACCGGCGAGACCGGCATAGACGCCATCTGACCCACTTTGCCAACCACGCAAAGTTCGATACGGTCAGCGCAGCCACCTATTGTCATCGCAAATCGGAGGAAGGTATTTAATGGCGACCGCAAGCGAAATTCTGAAGCAGATCAAAGAGAACGATGTGAAGTTCGTCGATCTGCGCTTCACCGACCCGAAGGGCAAGCTGCAGCATGTGACGATGGACGTCGTCTGCGTCGACGAAGACATGTTCGCTGACGGCGTGATGTTCGACGGCTCCTCGATCGGTGGCTGGAAGGCCATCAACGAGTCCGACATGGTGCTGATGCCCGATACCGAGACGGTGCATATGGACCCGTTCTTCGCTCAGTCGACCATGGTCATCATGTGCGATATTCTCGATCCGGTTTCCGGCGAAGCCTATAACCGCGATCCGCGCGGCACCGCTAAGAAGGCTGAAGCCTATCTCAAGGCATCCGGCATCGGCGACACGATCTTCGTCGGTCCGGAAGCCGAATTCTTCGTCTTCGACGACGTCAAGTACAAGGCCGATCCCTACAATACCGGCTTCAAGCTCGATTCGACGGAACTGCCGTCGAACGATGACACCGACTACGAAACCGGCAACCTCGGCCATCGCCCGCGCGTCAAGGGCGGCTATTTCCCGGTTCCGCCGGTTGATAGCGCCCAGGACATGCGTTCGGAAATGCTGACGGTGCTCTCCGAAATGGGCGTCGTGGTCGAAAAACATCACCACGAAGTCGCCGCCGCCCAGCACGAACTCGGCATCAAGTTCGACACGCTGGTGCGTAACGCCGACAAGATGCAGATCTACAAATACGTCGTGCACCAGGTGGCCAATGCCTACGGCAAGACGGCGACCTTCATGCCGAAGCCGATCTTCGGCGACAACGGCTCGGGCATGCACGTGCACCAGTCGATCTGGAAGGGCGGCAAGCCCACCTTTGCCGGCGACGAATATGCAGGCCTTTCCGAGAGCTGCCTGTTCTACATCGGCGGCATCATCAAGCATGCCAAGGCGATCAACGCCTTCACCAACCCGTCGACGAATTCCTACAAGCGTCTGGTCCCGGGTTATGAAGCACCGGTGCTGCTCGCCTATTCTGCCCGCAACCGTTCTGCCTCCTGCCGCATTCCGTTCGGCTCCAACCCGAAGGCTAAGCGCGTCGAAGTCCGTTTCCCGGATCCGACCGCCAACCCCTACCTCGCCTTCGCCGCCATGCTGATGGCCGGCCTCGACGGCATCAAGAACAAGATCCATCCCGGCAAGGCCATGGACAAGGACCTCTACGACCTGCCGCCGAAGGAATTGAAGAAGATCCCGACGGTCTGTGGCTCACTGCGCGAGGCGCTCGAAAGCCTCGACAAGGACCGCAAGTTCCTGACGGCTGGCGGCGTCTTCGACGACGACCAGATCGATGCCTTCATCGAGCTGAAGATGGCTGAGGTGATGCGTTTCGAAATGACGCCGCATCCGGTCGAATACGACATGTATTATTCGGCCTGATCGGCCGCGAAGACCGAAAGCCCCGGCTCGCCGGGGCTTTCACCTCCCCCGGTCATGGACGCCAGCAGGAGGATGTGACGTTCATGTGACGAACACGCGCAAAAATCTTGATTTGCGCGGCACCAATCACCAAATTTGGTGATGAAAGGAAGTCGTACCATGAAAGAAAGAATAGCAAAGTTCAGTATCGGCGAAGTGGTTCGGCACAAGGTATTTCCGTTTCGCGGCGTCATCTTCGACGTTGATCCTGAGTTCGCGAATACGGAGGAATGGTGGAATTCCATTCCGGCCGAGGTGCGCCCGAGCAGGGACCAGCCCTTCTATCACCTGCTCGCCGAAAATGACGAAAGCGAATATGTCGCTTATGTCTCCGAGCAGAACCTGATGAACGATGAAAGCGGCACGCCGCTTCGCAACCCGCAGATCTACCAGATTTTCGATCAGGCCCCGTCAGGGCAGTTCAAACCCAAGATGAGCTTCGCCCACTAAATCAGGCTGACCGACCGCATGAAAAAAGGCCTCGCAATCCCGGCGAGGCCTTTTTCTTTTGGCACCGAACCCGGCGGAATGCCCCTCATCCGGCTGCCGCCCTCTCTGCCTGGGTCGAGCCACGTGTCTCCCCGCGCGCGGGGCGAAGGGACATGCAGCACACCTCTCGGTTCCCACCAACAGGGCACGTCCCCTCGCCCCGTTTACGGGGAGAGGGCCAGGGTGACGGGCAGCCATTAGCGCGCCGCTAGAGTGCAAAGTCCACCAACAAAAAACCCGGCGCGCAGCCGGGTTTCTGTTCAATATGGCGGCAGGATTACTGCGCCTTGGCTGCCTTCTGGGCGTCTTCCAGCTTCTTGCGGGCTTCTTCGGCCTTCTTCTGCATGCCTTCCTGCAGGCTGCGCTGGCTTTCGGCAAGCTTGGATTCAGAAACCGGTTCGCCGTCATAAGCGCCGGTGAAGCCTTCGAGCGAAATCTTGATCGGGTTCGGGGCGCGGCGGAAGTTGATCGACGTGAAGATCACATCGCTGCCCTTCTTGAGGCTGGCGATCATCGCATCGGTCAGCGGAATTTCAGCCGTGCACTTGTCCGGCAGGCAGACGGCGTAGTCGAGCTTCTGGCCCTTGCCGCCATCGATCTGCATGCTGATGCCCGGAGGAATCAGGCGTGCCGTGGGAACCGATACCTGCAGGAGCTTGCGGTTGATCTTGCCGGAAACCGAGATCAGGCCGACGGCCGTGACCAGCTGGCCGCCATTGGCGAGGATCAGGTTCTGGACAACACAGATGTCGTTGTCTTCCTGCTTGCTGCAGGTCTTGTACCAGCCGAGCTTCGGCGCTCCTGCGGCCTGTGCCGGGGCATCGGCCGGAGCCTGCGCCGCCGCATCCTGTGCGAAGGAGGAGACCGGAGCCGAGGCACCGAACATCACTGCCAGAACGGACAGTGCTGCCCGCATTTTCTTTTCAGACTTGAACATCATAACGAATTCCGTCTCCTGATATCCGTTCAGGGCAGCGTCTTTGCCGCCCCAACCATCGGGTCGTTCGGCACTCCACCTCTTAAAAGAATAAGGCAAATGCATGACCCCGAAACTTCGGGTTCACCTGTTACATCGCAGCGTTCAAGATATCCAGCTTTTCTTTGGCAATTTGAGCGGCAATTTCGAAGCCGGGCCAAAGAAAACGCCGCAGCGTGTTGGAATCACTCGACCCCATGATAATCTCCGCGGTGAATCATGCCCCGTTTTCACGGATCAAGGATTGCCGAATGCTCCGGATCATCGTCCCTCTCGTCCTCTCGCTGCTCTGCGGAGCTGTTGCCGCCGAGCCGCTGCACGGCATCGCGATGCATGGCGAGCCGGCTTTGCCGCCGGATTACAAGCACTTTCCTTACGTCAATCCCGACGTGAAGAAGGGCGGCAAGATCACCTACGGCGTCGTCGGCACCTTCGACAGCCTCAACCCGTTCATCCTGAAAAGCATGCGGACGACGGCGCGCGGCATGTGGGATCCGGAATATGGCAATCTCGTCTACGAATCGCTGATGCAGCGTTCCAGAGACGAGCCCTTCACGCTATACGGCCTGCTTGCCGAGACGGTGGAATGGGACGATGACAGGAGCTTCATCCAGTTCAATCTCAATCCGAGGGCGAAATGGGCCGATGGCCAGCCGGTGACGCCCGAAGACGTGATGTTCACCTTCGAGCTGATGCGCGACAAGGGCCGCGTGCCTTTCGCCAACCGCCTCAATGTCGTCGCCAAGATGGAAAAGGTCGGCGAGCACGGCGTGCGCTTCACCTTCAACGACAAGGCCGACCGGGAGACGCCTTTGATCTTCGGCCTTTTCCCGGTGCTGCCGAAACATGCGATCGATCCCGAGACCTTCGACCGCACTTCGCTGACGCCGCCGGTCGGCTCCGGTCCCTATAAGGTGAAGACGGTGAAGCCCGGCGAGAGCATCACCTATGAGCGCGATCCGAACTACTGGGGCAAGGACATTCCCGCCAAAGTCGGCACCGACAATTACGACCAGATCACCGTGCAATATTTCCTGCAGGACACGACGCTGTTCGAGGCCTTCAAGAAGGGCGATATCGACATCTATCCCGACGGCAATCCCGGCCATTGGGCCAATGCCTATAATTTCCCCGCCGTTACCTCGGGGGCCGTCGTCAAGGACATGTATACGCCGAAACTGCCGAGCGGCATGCTCGGCTTCGTGTTCAACACGCGCCGGCCGATCTTTGCCGATCTCAAGGTGCGCGAAGGCCTGTCGCTGGTGTTCGATTTCGAATGGGCGAACAAGAACCTCTATTCCGGCGCCTATAAACGCACCCAGAGCTTCTGGCAGAATTCCGAGCTTTCAAGCTTCGGCGTCCCTGCCAATGATCGGGAAGTTGCCCTGCTCGGGCCGATCAAGGACAAAATTGCGCCGGAGATTCTCGACGGCAGCTACAAGCTGCCGGTGACCGACGGCTCTGGCCGCGACCGCAATGTGTTGAAGCAGGCGGTCGAATTGCTGAAACAGGGCGGCTATACGATCCAGGGCGGTAAGATGCTGGATGCCTCCGGCCGCCAGCTCGCCTTCGAGATCATGACGCAGAATGCCGACCAGGAGAAGCTCGCCGTTGCCTACCAGCGTTCGCTGCAGACGATCGGCATCGCCGCTACGATCCGCACCGTCGACGATTCGCAATATCAGAGCCGGACGAACAGCTTCGACTATGACATGATCCTCAAGTCCTATACCTCATCGCTGTCGCCCGGAAACGAGCAACTCGGCCGCTGGTCTTCCGCTGCGCGCACACGCGAAGGTACGGACAGCTTTGCCGGCGCCAACGACCCCGATATCGATACCCTGATCGACCATCTGCTCAGGGCGCGTTCGGCAGAAGATTTCACCGCGGCGGTGCGCTCCTACGACCGGCTGCTGCTTTCCGGCCACTACGTGCTGCCGCTCTACCACATCGACCAGCAATGGGTGGCGCGCAGCAAGCGCATCGGCCATCCCGACAGCGTGCCGCTCAACGGCTATCAGCTGCCGGTGTGGTGGGATGCGAGTGTGCAGTAGACGCAGCCGAACCGCCGCCGCCCAATGTCTCTCTGCAGAGACGAATAGAATAAGGAAACCCCTCATGGAACGTATCACCATCGACGTCGTCTCGGATGTCGTCTGCCCCTGGTGCTATCTCGGCAAGGCGCGGCTGGATCTCGCCATCGCCGAGGTGCAGGACAAAATCGGCGTCGACATCAACTGGCGACCGTACCGGCTCAATCCCGACTATCCCAAGGAAGGCGTCGACCAGAAGAAGGCGCTGGCTGAGAAGCTCGGCGGCGAAGAGCGCGTGGCGCAGGCACACAAGATGCTGACCGATTACGGCCGCGAGGTCGGCATCGCCTTCGATTTCGAGGCGATCAAGATCGGCCCGAACACGCTCGACGCCCATCGGCTGATTCACTGGGCGATGATCGAAGGCCGCGAGAAGCAGGACAAGGTCGTTGCCGCGCTGTTCAAAGCGAATTTCGAGGAAGGCCGCAATGTCGGCGACCATGCCGTGCTGCTCGATATCGCCGAAAAGGCCGGTCTCGATCACTCGGTCATCGCCTCGCTGCTTGCCTCCGATGCCGATAGCGATCTGATCGTCGCCGAGATCAAGGCTGCGCAGGAGATGGGCGTCAACGGCGTGCCATTCTTCATCTTCGATCAGCAATACGCTGTCAGCGGCGCACAGACGCCCGACGTATTGGCGAACGCACTGCGTGATATTACCAAGGCAAAGGCCGAGTCGCGATCAGGTCTCAACTGACGCCGACGGCTCCAGCTTCAGCCCAGAACCGGAACGCATCTCACCTCGGTCTTCACCGAATTGGCGATGAAACATTCGTCGTGGGCGCGATGGTGCAGGGCTTCGAGCTCGCTGAGCGAGGGCTCCCTCTCGCCGCTGAAGACGACATGCGGGCGGAGGGTCACGACGGTCATGGCGAGGCGGCCGTCGGCATTCTTCTCCATGATGCCTTCGGCGGCATCGGTGTAGCTGTCGACGCAAAATCGCTGTTTGGCGGCAAGCGACAGGAACCAGAGCATGTGGCAGCTCGAGAGCGAGGCGACGAAGGCCTCTTCCGGATCGACGGCATCCTCGGCCGAATAGGGCAGCGGAACGACATGCGAGGATGAGGACGCCCTCACCTCGATACCGCCGTCGAAGGTCCAGCGATGGGCGCGGCTATAGCGGTTGTCGGTAAAAGTCTCGCCGTTCCGCTGCCAGGCGATCGTCGCGCCATATTTCGCCATCTCTGTTTCTCCCGTTTATTTCGCCATCTCGGCCAGTTGCGTCATGATGACAGCAGCACCCTGCAGGCGTTTTTCCGGCGTCGGCAGGTCGCGGGTCAGGAACAGGCTGTGATCGGGGCGGATCTTCGCCATCGTGCCCTGCTTGCCGATATAACCGACGAGGTTGGCCGGATTGGGGAATTCCTTGTTGCGGAACTGCACGACGACGCCCTTCGGGCCGGCATCGAGCTTTTCGACATTGGCGGTGCGGCAGAGCGACTTGATGTAGACGATCTTCAGCAGATGCTGGACTTCGATCGGCATCGGGCCGAAGCGGTCGATCATCTCGGCGCCGAAGCCGTCGATCTCCTTGAGTTCGGTGATTTCGCCCAAGCGGCGGTAGAGCGCCATGCGCAGATGCAGGTCAGGCACATAGTTCTCGGGGATCATCACCGTGGTGCCGACGGAGATCTGCGGCGACCAGCCGGTATCGTGGATCTCGTCGAGACCCTTGACCTCGGCGACCGCCTCTTCCAGCATCTGCTGATAAAGCTCGAAGCCGACCTCCTTGATATGGCCGGATTGCTCCTCACCGAGCAGGTTGCCGGCACCGCGGATATCGAGGTCGTGGCTTGCCAGCTGGAAGCCGGCGCCAAGCGTATCCAGCGACTGCAGCACCTTGAGGCGGCGCTCGGCCGTTGCCGTCAGCACCTTGTTGACAGGCAGGGTGAAGAGCGCAAAGGCGCGCACCTTCGAGCGGCCGACGCGGCCGCGCAGCTGGTAGAGCTGGGCCAGGCCGAACATATCGGCGCGGTGGACGATCAGCGTGTTGGCTGTCGGCACATCGAGACCGGATTCGACGATGGTGGTGGACAGCAGCACGTCGTAGCGGCCTTCGTAAAAGGCATTCATGATGTCTTCCAGTTCGCCGGCCGGCATCTGGCCATGGGCGACAGCAACCTTCAGCTCCGGTACGTCCGACTGCAGGAAGGCATGGATATCGGCGAGATCGGCAAGCCGCGGGCAGACATAGAAGCTCTGGCCGCCACGATAATGCTCGCGCATCAGCGTCTCGCGGATCACCAGGCTGTCGAAGGGCGAGATGAAGGTGCGCACCGCCATGCGGTCGACCGGCGGCGTGGTGATCAGCGACAGTTCGCGCACACCGGTCATGGCAAGCTGCAGCGTGCGCGGGATCGGCGTTGCCGACAGCGTCAGCACATGCACGTCGCTCTTCAGCTCCTTCAGCCGCTCCTTGTGCTTGACGCCGAAATGCTGCTCCTCGTCGATGACGAGCAAGCCGAGATTGGCGAATTTGATGCCGGCGCCGAGCAGCGCATGGGTGCCGACGACGATATCGGTCTTGCCGTCCGCCACTTCCTTCTTGGTCAGCGCCAGTTCCTTGGCGCCGACGAGGCGCGAGGCCTGCTGGATGCGCACCGGCAAACCGCGGAAACGCTCGGAAAATGTCTTGAAATGCTGGCGGGCAAGCAGCGTCGTCGGCACGACGACAGCAACCTGGGCGCCGTTCATCGCCGCGACGAAGGCGGCGCGCAGCGCCACTTCGGTCTTGCCGAAACCAACGTCGCCGCAGACGAGGCGGTCCATCGGCCGGCCGGCAGCGAGATCGGAGCGGACTGCCTCGATGGCGTTGTCCTGATCCTCGGTCTCATCATAGGGGAAGCGGGCGGCAAATTCATCGTAGAGGCCTTCCGGCGTCGTCAGCATCGGCGCATAGCGCGTGAGGCGTTCGGCGGCGATGCGGATCAGCGCATCGGCCATGTCGAGCAGCCGCTTCTTGAGCTTGGCCTTGCGCATCTGCCAGGCGCCGCCGCCAAGCTTGTCGAGCTGGGCCTCGGTACTTTCGCCGCCGTAGCGCGAGAGCAGATCGATGTTTTCGACCGGCAGGAAGAGCTTGGCCTCGTCGGCATATTGCAGTTCCAGGCAGGCGTGCGGCGCACCGGCCGCCTCGATGGTCCTCAGCCCGACGAAGCGGCCGATACCGTGTTCGGCGTGGACGACGATCGAGCCCTCGTCGAGGCCCGCGACCTCGGCGATGAAATCGGCGGCGCGTTTGCGGCGCTTGGAGCGGCGCACCATACGGTCGCCCAATATATCCTGCTCGCCGATGACGACGAGATCGCCGGCCTCAAAACCGGCTTCGAGACTGAGCACGGCAGCGGCCGCCTCGCCTCTGGCCAGCGCGCCGACATCCTTCAGCGCCTCGATCGGCTTGACCTTTTCCAGGCCGTGCTCGTTCAGCACCTGCAGCAGGCGTTCCAGCGAACCTTCGGTCCAGGCGGTGACCAGCACTTTCGCGCCGGCGGCACGCCGGTCGGCAATATGCTTGACGACGACGTCGAAGATATTGATGCGTTCGGCATCACCGCCACCCTCGGCATTCGAGCGGGCCCAGCGCTGGCCCTGGCGGGCATCAACATTGACGACCCGCCGCGCCTCGCCCTCATGCTCGTTGAAGGGGCTGATGCGGATCGCGCCGAGCGCGTCGAGGGTTTTGGCGAAAAGCTTGCTGTCGAGATAGAGCTGGCCCGGTGTCACCGGCTTGTAGGGCGTGCCCTGCGACATCTGGCTCTTTACCGGCTGGCCGGAATTGAGGCGGGCGTCGTAATAATCGAAAACCAGCTTGGAACGCTCCTCGGCCGCCTCCCGCACCGTATGGTCGGTAACGACTCGGAAGCCGCTGAGATAATCGAAGACGGTATCGAGCTTCTCGTAGAAGAGCGGCAGCCAGTGCTCCATTCCGGGATAACGGCGGCCTTCGGAGACGGCGAGATAGAGCGCATCGTCGCGCGTCGTGGCGCCGAAAGCCGAGAGGTAATTCTTGCGGAAGCGGCTGATCGTATCCGGGGTCAGCGTCACCTCGCTCATCGGATTGAGATCAAGGGAGCGCACCTGGCCCGTCGTGCGCTGGCTGGCCGGATCGAAGCTGCGAATCGATTCCAGCGTGTCACCGAAGAAATCGAGACGGACCGGCTCTTCGGAACCCGGCACGAAGACGTCGAGAATGCCGCCGCGCACGGCATATTCGCCGACTTCGCGAACGGTCGCGACGCGGTCGAAACCGTTGCGCTCCAGGCGCCCGGCGAGATCGTCCATGCGCAGCTGGTTGCCGGGGCGGGCCGAAAAGCTCAAGCTTTCGATCACATCCTGCGGCGCCACCTTCTGCAGCATGGCGTTGGCGGTGACGAGCACGATTGCGGCATGCGGCTTCTTGCGATGGGCAATCAGGCCGCCGAGTGCCGCCAGCCGGCGGGCCGAGGTGTCAGCGCTCGGCGAGACGCGGTCATAGGGCAGACAGTCCCAGGCCGGCAGAGTGAGAACCGGAATGTCGGGAGCAACGAAACCCAGCATCTGTTCGAGGTCAGCCATGCGGTGGCCGTCCGACATGACATAGGCGACCGGCTCTCCCGTGCGGGCGAGTTCGGCGAGCAGCAGCGTTTCAAGGCCGGCAGGCACATTGCCGATCGTCAGCGGCTCGGCAATGGCCGCAAGTTTCTTCGCATCAAAACCAGGGATCATTCCGGCGTCCTGAGGGGCTTGTCGAAATCGGGCGTGTAGGCGGCCAGGCGGGCAAACATCGGTGTCTGGAAACGCTCGGGCACCGGCCAGGTTCCCATGATCCAGCGGACGAGATCATTGTCCTCTTCGGCCATGATCGTCTCGAACTCGTCGAGCTCGGCATCCGACAGCGTTGCGAGCTCGGCTTCGGCAAACTGGCCGAAGACCAGATCCATCTCGCGAATGCCGCGATGCCAGCAACGGAAAAGGATCCGGCGGCGGCGCGGGTCGAGTCCGGCACTCGTGAGCGTGACACCTGTCATGGCATTACCTTCCTGTTGATGCGCCTCTATAGACCCTGGAAAGCGGCTTGTCAGCCTTGCCAAGGCCGCATTGTTCATCGCATTTTGGCCGCATGCGCCCCGCCATTCTCGATCCTCTGTTTTCCCCCATTTCCGGCCTTCCGGGCGTCGGCCCGAAGATCGCCGAGCTGCTGGTCAAGCTGCTCGGGCGCGACACGGCGGAGGATTGCCGGGTCATCGATCTGCTCTTCCACGCGCCCTTTTCGCTGATCGACCGGCGCAACCAGCCGGGGATAGCACGGGCACCGCAAGGCGCGATCGTGACGATCACGGCGCGCGTCGACCGGCACCAGGTACCGGCGCGCGGCAAAAGCAATATTCCTTACCGCGTGTTCCTGCATGACGAGACCGGCGAGCTGACGCTGGTCTTCTTCCGCGGCCAGGCGGCGTGGCTGGAAAAGCAGCTGCCGATCGATGCGGAAGTGACGGTCAGCGGCAAGATCGACTGGTTCAACGGCCGCGCCTCGATGGTGCATCCCGACTATATCGTCCGGGCGGATGAGGCGGAGAGCCTGCCGCTGGTCGAGCCGATCTATCCGCTGACGGCAGGACTTTCACCGAAGACGCTGCGCAAGATCATCGACGCTGGCCTGCCGCGCTTCCCCGAGCTGCCGGAATGGATCGACCTCTCGCTGACGCAAAAGCAGGGCCTACCGTCAATCCGCGACAGTTTCCACATGCTGCACGAGCCGCGCGACCCCGGAGATATCGACCCGCAGGCCCCTGCCCGGCGGCGGCTTGCCTATGACGAGTTCCTCGCCGGCCAGCTGTCGCTGAGCCTGGTGCGGCAGAGGCTGCGCAAGGTGGCGGGCCAGCCGGTGCATGCGACGGGTGCGATCAGCAGCAAGATCCTGAAATCCTTGCCCTTCTCGCCCACAACAAGCCAGAACGAGGCGATCGCCGAGGTTTTGAGGGACATGGCCGCAACCGAGCGCATGCTGCGGCTGCTGCAGGGCGATGTCGGCTCCGGCAAGACGCTGGTGGCGTTGATGGCGATGGCGGCGGTGATCGAGAGCGGCGGCCAGGCCGTGCTGATGGCGCCGACCGAAATCCTGGCGCGGCAGCACCATGCGACGATCGCGAAATTCGCCGCCTCCGCCGGGCTTAACATCGAGGTGTTGACCGGGCGCACCAAGGGACGCGAAAGGGAGGAGATCCAGGAGCGCATCGCCTCGGGTGCCGCCCAGATCATTATCGGCACGCATGCGCTGTTCCAGGACAGCGTCGCCTATGCCAATCTGATGCTTGCCGTCGTCGACGAGCAGCATCGTTTCGGCGTGCATCAGCGGCTGCGGCTGACCGCCAAGGGTATCTCGCCGCATATGCTGGTCATGACGGCGACGCCGATCCCGCGCACTTTGGTGCTTGCCGCCTTCGGCGATATGGACGTCTCCAAGCTCACCGAGAAACCGGTCGGCCGCAAGCCGATCCAGACGATCACCGTGCCGATGGAACGAACCGGCGAAATCGTTGGGCGGCTGCAGAGCGCGATCGCCGAGGGCAAAAAGGCCTATTGGATCTGCCCGCTGGTCGAGGAATCCGAAGAGCTCGACCTGATGTCGGCCGAGGAACGGCATGCGACGCTCACCGCCGCACTCGGTCCCGATATCGGCCTGATCCACGGCCGCATGAGCGGACCGGAGAAGGACGCGGCGATGCTGGCGTTCAAGAACGGCGAGACCCGGCTTCTCGTCGCCACAACCGTCGTTGAAGTCGGCGTCGACGTGCCGGATGCGACGATCATGGTGATCGAACATGCCGAACGCTTCGGCCTGGCGCAATTGCATCAGCTGCGCGGCCGCGTCGGGCGCGGCGACGAGGCCTCGACCTGCATCCTGCTCTACAAGGGGCCGCTCGGCGAAACCGGCCATGCCAGGCTCTCGATCATGCGCGAGACGGAGGACGGTTTCCGCATCGCCGAGGAGGACCTGAAGCTGCGCGGTGAAGGCGAATTGCTCGGCACCAGGCAATCCGGCACGCCGGGATTCCGCATCGCCAGCCTCGAGGCGCATGCCGACCTGCTGGAGATTGCCCGCAAGGACGCGGCCTATCTGATTGACCGTGATCCCGAACTGACGAGTGAAAGAGGAGAGGCGATCCGCACCCTGCTCTATCTCTTCCGCCGCGATGAGGCGATCCGGTTTTTGAGAGCAGGTTAAAGCGCGCCGCGGCGCCCCAAAACCGCGGAACTGTTTTGGGCAATAAGCATCAATCCGCCTTGGACACCGCCACCGGCTTTGGCCGCGGCAAATGCTTCTGCTTGGCATCGGCCGGCTTGTGTTCGGGCGCCACAAGCCCGCCTGAAATCAGGAACTTGGCGGCATCTTCCGGCGACATGTCGAGCAACACGATTTTTTCGCGCGGCACGAAGACGAGAAAACCAGCCGTCGGCACCGGTGTCGGCGGCAGGAAGACGGCGACCATATCCTGGCCCATGGCGTTGAACTTCGACGCGATCTCGCCCTTGGCGTCGGTGGCGATGAAAACCAGCGCCCAGAGGCCGGGACCCGGATATTCGATCAGGCCGACCTTCTTGAAGGAGTTCGCCTGCTCCTTCAGCACGGTTTCGAAAATCTGCTTCACGCTTCGGTAGACGGTGCGCACCAGCGGCATGCGCTGGACGATCGATTCGCCGAAGCGGACGATGCTCTGGCCGATCAGGTTCTTGCCGAGAAAGCCGACGACGGTGATCAGGATAACGGCGGTCAGCAGGCCGAAACCGGGAATGGCGAAATTGAGATAGCTTTCCGGATTCCAGCGCGCCGGAATATAGGGCCTGACCCAGCTGTCCGACCAGTGGATGAAGGTCCACGTCAGCCAGATGGTGATCGCGATCGGGGCGCAGATGATCAGGCCCGCGAGAAAATTATTCCTCAGCCGGGTCGCGACCGGCATTCTGGGGGTGTTGTCGGTCATCGTTTCCTGATGAACTCCATCTCAGTCGTGGACAGGCCGGAACGCCGGCCCTTCCCCCTTGTCCGCAAACCAAAATTGCCAGAATTCGGGGCGTCGCACAATATGTTTCGGCGCGACGATCCCGGCGTTGCAGGCTTATTCCACGGTCACGGATTTCGCCAGGTTGCGCGGCTGATCGACATCGGTACCCATGAAGACGGCGGTGTGATAGGCGAGCAGCTGGATCGGCAGAGAGAAGATCATCGGCGCGATGATTTCGTCGACCACAGGCAGGGTGATCGTCGCCATGGTCGGCAGTTTCGAGGCCGCCGCACCCGCCTCGTCGGTGATGAAGATGATGCGGCCGCCGCGGGCTGCGACCTCCTGCATGTTCGAAACGGTCTTTTCGAAGAAGCGGTCGTAGGGAGCGATGACGATGACAGGCATGTTCTCGTCGATCAGCGCGATCGGCCCGTGCTTCAATTCGCCGGCGGCATAACCTTCGGCGTGAATATAGGAGATTTCCTTGAGCTTCAGCGCGCCTTCCATGGCAAGCGGAAAGCTGGTGCCGCGGCCGAGATAGAGCACGTCCTTGCACTTCGACAGTTCGCGCGACAGGCTTTCCATCTGCGGCTGGATCAGGTTCAGCACCCGGCTCATGATGCGCGGCATTTCGGCGAGATGGCGCACCAGCGCCCTCTCTTCGTCGGCACTCACCGTGCCGCGCGCCTTGCCGGCGCCGATTGCCAGCGACGCCAGCACGGCAAGCTGGCAGGTGAAGGCCTTGGTCGAGGCCACGCCGATTTCGGGGCCGGCCATGATCGGAAAGACGGCGTCGGATTCGCGGGCGATCGTCGATTCGCGGACATTGACGACGGCGCCGATCTTCAACCCGTTGTCGCGGCAATAGCGCAGCGATGCCAGCGTATCGGCGGTCTCGCCGGATTGCGAGATGAAGAGCGCTGCCTGCGACGGCGACAGCGGCATTTCGCGGTAGCGGAATTCGGAGGCGACGTCGATTTCAACAGGCAGGCGGGCATAACGCTCGAACCAGTACTTGCCGACGAGGCCGGCCAGATAGGCAGTGCCGCAGGCCGAGATCGCCAGGCCGGTGGCCGCCTTGAAGTCGATCGCGGCGGCATTGGCGCCGATCGTGTTTTCGGCGAAATCGACATAGTGGCTGAGCGCGTGGGAGATGACCTCCGGCTGCTCGTAGATTTCCTTTTCCATGAAATGGCGGTGGTTGCCCTTGTCGACGACATAGGCGGTCGCCTGCGAGATCTGGCGGGCGCGCTTGACCGGCTTGCCGGCGAAATCGAGCACCGACACGCCGTCGCAGGTGAGGACGGCGCAATCGCCGTCGACGAGATAGCTGATCTCGTTGGTGAAGGGCGACAGCGCGATCGCGTCCGAACCGAGGAACATCTCGCCGCGGCCATAGCCGACCGCAAGCGGCGGGCCGGAACGGGCGGCCATGATCTTGCCGGGATCGTCCTTGAGCATGACGGCGAGCGCATAGGCGCCGGTCACCCGGTTCAGCATCTTCAGCATGGCGGCGCGCGGCTCCAGGCCCTCGCGCAGATATTTCGCCATCAGCTGGGCGACGACTTCGGTATCGGTCTGGGTTTGAAAGACCGCGCCCCCTTCGGTCAACTCGTCGCGCAGCTCGGAGAAATTCTCGATGATGCCGTTATGGACGACGGCGACACCTTCGACGAAATGCGGATGGGCGTTGGTCTCATTGGGAACGCCATGGGTCGCCCAGCGTGTATGGGCGATGCCGGTCGTGCCGGGCAGCGGTTCGGTGTCGAGGCGCTTTTCCAGATTGAACAGCTTGCCCTCGGCGCGGCGGCGATCCATCACGCCGTTATGAATGGTGGCGACGCCGGCGGAATCATAACCGCGATATTCAAGGCGCTTCAGCGCATCGACCAGGCGCCCGGCAACAGGCTGAGCTCCGACGATCCCCACAATACCGCACATAAAATATCCCCATGAACTTCTGACAATGAGGCCAGTCCTAACGATTTTCGCTTATTTCTCAATCGCCTCGGCGGTCACTTTGAATTTCCGCCGGTTACGCAAATCAGCCTCAGCTCTTCGCCTTCTTCGCCGCCTTGATGGCGAGCGCGCGTTCACGCAGCAGCGTCGCGCGGCCGGGCTTGATCTCCTGCCGGGCACGGCCGAGCGCCAGCGCATCGGCCGGCACATCGACGGTGATGACGCTGCCGGAGCCGATATAGGCGCCGTCGCCGATCGTCACCGGCGCGACCAGTGAGGAGTTGGAACCGATGAAAGCATTTTCGCCGATCACCGTCTCGCTCTTGTTGACGCCGTCATAATTGCAGGTGATCGTGCCGGCGCCGATATTGGCTCCGGCGCCGATGACGGCATCGCCGATATAGGTGAGATGATTGACCTTGGCGCCCTCGCCCAGCCGGCCGTTCTTCACTTCGCAGAAATTGCCGACCTTCGAACCGTTGCCGAGGTCGGCACCCGGCCGCAGCCGCGCGAAGGGGCCGACGGTGGCACCCTGGCTGACATGGGCACCTTCGATGTGCGAGAAGGCATGGATGACGGCGCCGCTGTCGATCACTGCGCCGGGGCCGAAGACGACGTTCGGCTCGATCAGCGCATCCTGGCCGATGACGGTATCGTAGGAGAGAAAGACGGTTTCCGGCGCGATCATCGTGACGCCGGCCAGCATCATCTCGTGGCGGCGGCGCTCCTGCCAGAAACGCTCGATGACGGCGAGTTCGGCGCGGTTGTTGCAGCCGGTCATCTCGATCTCAGGCGCATCGACAGCGGTGACGCGGCCGCCGAGCGACCGGGCGATCTCGACGAGATCGGTCAGATAGAATTCGCCCTTGGCATTGGCATTGCCGATGCGTGAGAGAAGATCGAGCGCCTTGCGGCCGTTGATCGCCATCAGCCCGCTGTTGCACCACGTCGCGGCGCGCTCGGCATCGGTCGCATCCCTCTCCTCGCGGATGGCGATCAGTTCTCCGTCCTTGACAAGCAGGCGGCCGTAGCCGGTCGGACGGTCGGTGTGGAAGCCGATGACGACGACATCGCTGCCCTCGGCAAGGCCCTGGCGGGCGGCCTTCAGCGGTCCGTCTGTCTGCAGCGGCACATCGCCATAGGTGACGAGGATATCGTCATAACCCGTGGCGATCGCTTCGCGCGCCGCCAGCACCGCATGACCGGTGCCGAGGCGCTCCTTCTGCAGATAGGATTCGATGCCGACGCCGGCGATGGTTGCGGCCTTTGCCACATCCTCGGCATCGCGGCCGACCACGAGCGCGACCGACGAGATGCCGGCGGAGGCGACCGCCTCGACCACATGGGCGATCATCGGCCGTCCGGCGACCGGATGCAGCACCTTCGATTTCGAGGATTTCATCCGCGTGCTGTCACCGGCGGCAAGAATGACGGCAAGACAAGTACGTTCCATGATCTGCTCCGCGAATCCGCGCCATGAGGCGGCTTTGTTGCCTCATACTGCATAATTCCTGAAATCGGAATCGATTTTCGGAAAGCACGATGCGCGGAGGCAAAGCGTCAGGGCGTCGGCTGCGCGCCTGAAAATATGCGCGGCGCTGCCGGGCAAGCAAGGCTTCACAGAGGTGAAATTGCCGACGAAATAGGCTCCATGACGGCAGTCGAACCGCGGGCCGCGAAGGCTTGGTGCACGTGATCGCGACCGTCCAGAATGACGAGTTCCATCGCACGGCGTGCGGCGGCGCTGTCACCGGAAACGATCGCATCGACGATGCGCATATGGGTATCGGCGATATTGGCGAAACCGTTTTCCGACGGCGGCGTACTCATGCGGAACATGCCGACGAGAGCCGCTTCGATGAGGCTGCCCAGCGTCCGCATAAAGGGATTGTGCGAGGCCTCGGCGAGCGCCAGGTGAAAACGCAGGTCGGCGAGCGCCAGGCTGTCGGCCGTGTGACCGCTCGCCGCCATCTCCAGCGCCAGCCCGCGCAGCGTCTCGATATCCTCTGCATTCGCCCGTTCGGCGACAAGGCCGGCGGCGAAGGGTTCGACGGCGAGACGGATATCGTAGAGCTGCAGCAGGAATTCTTCCGTCACGCCATTGTCGAAGTGCCAGGCGATGATCTCGCTGTCGAACATGTTCCAGAAGTTCTTCTCGGTCACACGCGTACCGACCCGCGCCTTGGCGACGACCATGCCCTTGGCGGCGAGCGTCTTCATCGTCTCGCGCAAGACGGTGCGGGACACCTTGAAGCGTTGCGCCAGTTCCGTATCACCCGGCAGGATCGAGCCGACCGGATAGGTGCCGGCCACGATCGCCTTGCCGAGTTCGTCGACCACCTGCGCGTGGCTCGTCCGGGTTCTGCGTCCCGTCTTGCGTGTCTCGTCCAATTTGTTGCGCAAGCGATCCGTCTCCTCTCAAGCGTACCTCTTGTTCAGACTGGAAACGAACAGGATGGCTTTCTGCATCAGGATGAATGCAAACAGCAGAAGGCCAATCAGGATCTTGGTCCACCAGCTCGACAGGGTGCCGTCGAAGGTGATGTAGGTCTGAATGAGCCCCTGGATCAGGATACCGATCAAGGTCCCCGCCACGAATCCCGCTCCTCCGGTCAGCAGCGTCCCTCCGATGACGACCGCCGCAATGGCATCGAGTTCGACGCCGACTGCTGCAAGAGAATATCCGGCAGAGGTGTACAGCGAAAAGACGATCCCGGATAGACCTGCAAGAAAGCCCGACAGCGCATAGATCTGAATTGTCGTGCGGCCGACCGGCACGCCCATCAGCCGAGCCGTCTGCGGGCCGCCGCCGAGCGCGTAGACGTTGGTGCCGAAGCGGGTGCGCTGGGCGAGGAAAATGCCGGCGGCAAAGACCAGAAGCATGATGCCCCCGATCAGCGTCAGCCTTCCGCCGCCGGGCAGACGCCAATAGAGGCTCGTCAGCGTCGAATAATATTCGTGATCGATCGGGATGCTGTCGATCGAGAGCACGAAGGCCATGCCGCGCGCCAGGAACATGCCGGCGAGCGTGACGATGAAGGCCGGCATTTCGAGATAGTGGATGATCGCGCCCATGATGCCGCCAAAGGCGGTGGTGATGACCAGCACGATCGCAAAAGCAAGCAGCGGATGGATCGAGGTCTTCTGCAGGATCACCGCGAGAAAGACGCCGGTGAAGGCGATGACCGATCCGATCGACAGATCGATGCCGCCCGAGATGATGACGAAGGTCATGCCGACGGCAGCGATGCCGAGAAAGGCGTTGTCGGTCAGAAGATTGCCGATGACGCGCGTCGACAGCATGTTCGGATATTGCAGCGTGCAGCCGGCATAGGCGAGCACGAAGATGACGATGGTCGCAAGCAGCGGCAGGTATTTGGAGTTCATTTCGACTGCTCCCTTCCGCCCTGCCGGCGGCTGGCGAAGATGGCGAGCGATTGCACCGCCGGCGACTGAATGACGAGGATGACGATGATAATGACGGCTTTGATGATCAGGTTGAATTCAGGCGGGAAACCGGAGGACAGGATGCCTGTGTTCACCGCCTGGATGATCATCGCGCCGATCAACGATCCGAGAATGCTGAAACGGCCGCCGAGCAGCGAATTGCCGCCGACGACGACGGCGAGGATGGCGTCGAGTTCCAGCCAGAGGCCGGCATTGTTGGCATCGGCGCCCTTGATGTCGGCGGCGACGATGATGCCGGCGATCGAGGCGCAGAGGCCGCTCAGCATGTAGACCGCCATCAGTAGCACCGGCGTTTGAATGCCGGAGAGCGTGCTGGCGCGGCGATTGATGCCGACGGCCTCGATCAGCATGCCGAGCGCCGTGCGGCGGACGAGCAGGATGACGAGCAGGCCGACGAGAAGCCAGGTGATAACAGGCATCGGCAGAAGCAGGAAGGAACCGCTGCCGAAGAAGGTCAGCCCGTCATCGTTGAAGGTCAGGATGGCGCCTTCGGTGATGAGCTGGGCGATGCCGCGGCCGGCGACCATCAGCACCAGCGTGGCGATGATCGGCTGGATATTGAGGACGGCCACCAGGAAACCGTTCCAGACACCGCAGGCAAGCCCGATCGCCAGTGTTAGGATAACGGTATAAGCAACTGAATTTCCAGATACAATCGACGATGCGGCAACAGCGCCACAGATCGCAATGACCGCACCGACGGAAAGGTCGATGCCCTTGGTGGCAATGACCAGCGTCATGCCGATCGCCAGGAGCGCCACCGGCGCACCGCGGTTGAGCACGTCGATCAGGCTGCCATAAAGCCGGTCGTTCTGAACCACGACATTAAAAAACTGCGGTGACGTGATGAAATTCAACAAAAGAATGACAACAAGCGCAATCAATTGCGGCGCCAGGCGATAGGCCAGCGCCTTCAGCGAGGACCTCATGCCTCCTCCATCTTATGTTCGGCGGCAGCAATGGCTTCGACGATGCCGGCCGCCGTGATACGTTCGCCCGTGAGTTCGGCGATATGTTGCCGGTCGCGAAGCACGATGACACGTGAACTATAGGCGACAAGCTCTTCAAGTTCCGAGGAAATCACGATCAACGACATGCCTTCGGCGCAGAGCTGTTCGATCAGCCGGATGATCTCGGCATGGGCGCCGACATCGATACCGCGGGTCGGCTCGTCGAGGATCAGAAACTTCGGATTGGTCGCCAGCCAGCGGGCGAGGATCGCCTTTTGCTGATTGCCGCCGGAGAGCAGCCGGATCGGCTTTTCGCGATCGGTGGTGCGGATATCGAGCGCCTTGATGTAGCGGTCGGCGAGCGCATTCTGCTCGGCGCGCGAAAGCGGCCGGGTCCAGCCGCGGCGGGCCTGCAGGGCAAGCGCGATGTTTTCCCGGATCGACAGGTCGCCGATGATGCCATCGGTCTTGCGGTCCTCGGGGCAGAAGCCGAAGTCTTTTTCGATTGCGGCGCGTGGGCTCGAAAGCGTCACCGGCTGGCCATCGATCGTGGCGCTGCCGCTATCGGCATGTTCGATGCCGAAGAGCAGTTCGGCAGTTTCGGTACGGCCGGAGCCGAGCAGCCCGGCGATGCCGACCACCTCTCCGGCGCGCACCTCAAGGTCGAAGGGTTTGACTTTGCCGCGTTTACCGTAGCCTGAGAAACGGTATCGGACCTCGCCGGCCGCAAGGCTGCGTTCCCTCACCGTCTCCTCGACATAAGCCAATTCGCGGCCGAGCATCATGGCGATCAGCCCCTGGCGCGGCAGATCGGCGGCGTCGCGGGTGCCGACGAGCTTGCCGTTGCGCAGCACGGTGATCCGGTCGCTGATCGCATAGACCTGCTCGAGAAAATGGGTGATGAAGACGATGCCGAGGCCGCGCTTCTTCAGGTCCTCGATGATGCGGAAGAGCAGCGCCACTTCCTGATTGTCGAGGCTTGCCGTGGGCTCGTCGAGGATCAGCACCTTGCCGGAGAGATCGACGGCGCGGGCGATGGCAACCACCTGCTGGACGGCGACGGAGAAGCGGCTGAGTTCGGCGGTGACATCGATATCGACACCGTAGCCGGCGAGCAATTCGCGTGCCTTGCGGTTCATCGCACGCACATCGGTCATGCCGAAACGCCTTGGCTGGCGTCCGAGAAAGAGGTTTTCGGCAACGCTCAGATTGGCGAGGAGGTTGACCTCCTGGTAGACGGTGCCGATGCCGAGTTTCTGGGCGGCGAGCGTATTGGCCGGATTGATTTCATGGCCGTCGAGCGTCAGGCTGCCCTCGTCACGATGATAGGCGCCGGTAATGCATTTGATCAGCGTCGATTTGCCGGCGCCGTTCTCGCCAAGCAGCGCATGCACCTCGCCCTTGCGCAGCGTGAAATCGACCTTGTCCAACGCCACTGCGCCGGGAAAGAATTTCGATATTCCGGAAGCCGCGAGAACGTTCTCGAAATCGTGAATCATAGGGGCCTGTTTTCCTGATATTGCGGCAAAAGCCGCGCCGCGGCAGGACATGACGTCCCCAGGCGGCAAGGCAGTTCCGCACCGGTCCATGACGGGCCGGTGCGGTTCTACAGCGCCACGTGTCTTTTCAGGCACGTGACGCTGTAGCGCTTTGAATGCTGCATAATTCCCCCAATTCGATTCCGATTGTGGAATGATGCAGTCGTGTCAAATCAGATCAGTAGCCCTGACCCTTCTTCTCTTCGTAGACCTTCAACGGTTCGTCGGCAGGCGTGTAGAGCTTGGACTCGGTCTGGATCCACTTCGCCGGAGCCTTCTTGTCCTTCAGATAGGCTTCGAGCGCATCGAAGGCCGGGCCTGCCATATTCGGCGTCAGCTCGACCGTGGCGTTGGACTCGCCTTCGGACATGGCCTTGAAGATATCGGGCACGGCGTCGATGGAGACGACGAGGATATCCTTGCCCGGCTTCAGGCCGGCTTCCTTGATCGCCTGGATGGCGCCGACGGCCATGTCGTCATTATGGGCGTAGAGAGCGCAGATATCCTTGCCGCCATTCTCGGCCTTCAGGAAGCTTTCCATGACTTCCTTGCCCTTGGTGCGGGTGAAGTCACCGGTCTGGCTGCGAACGATCTTCAGGTTGTCGTGACCGGCAAGGGCCTCTTCGAAGCCCTTCTTGCGGGCGATGGCCGGCGACGAACCGGTGGTACCCTGCAGCTCGACGACGTTGCACTTCTTGTCGCCGACAGTCTTGACCAGGAAGTCGCCGGCAACCTTGCCTTCGTGAACCAGGTCCGACGTCACCGCCGTCAGGTAGAGATCGTCGGGAGCCTTGATGGTGCGGTCGAGAAGGATGACCGGAATCTTGGCTTCCTTGGCTTCCTTGAGAACGTCGTCCCAGCCGGTTTCGACGACCGGAGCAATGAGAATGGCATCGACGCCCTGAGCAATGAAGGAACGCAGAGCCTTGATCTGGTTTTCCTGCTTCTGCTGCGCATCGGCAAACTTCAGATCGATGCCGCGCTTCTTTGCCTGCTCCTTGGTGACGGTCGTTTCAGCCGCACGCCAGCCCGATTCCGAGCCGATCTGCGAGAAGCCGACGGTCAAGCCGGCGGCCGAAGCCGAACCGAACATGCAGGCAGCAAGAATCGTGGCACTCAATAGTGCAGTCTTCAATTTCATGATTTCCTCCCAAGCCGCGTCTCGCGGCGCAGGGTCAAAAAATCATATAGTATTACTTTTGTAAATCGGAATCTTGGCATGCACTGCAACAAAAAAGAGCGCCCACAGGGGGCGCTCTTCGCAACTGCGAATTGAACGCGGATTATTGCGCCGGCAGCTTGTCGTCGACGCCTTCGACGTAGAAGTTCATGCCGAGCAGTGTGCCGTCATCGGCCTTCTCGCCGGCCTTCAGCCAGGGCGTGCCGTCCTGCTTGTTGATCGGGCCGGTGAAGGGATGCAGTTCGCCTGATTTGATCTTGGCTTCGGTTTCCTCGGCCATCTTCTTCACGTCATCAGGCATGTTGGTGTAGGGCGCCATCTTCAGGATGCCGTCCTTCAGGCCGTCCCAGCTCTGCTCGGACTTCCAGGTGCCGTCCAGAAGCGCGTGAACGCGCTTGGAGTAGTAGGTGCCCCAGGTATCGACGATCGCCGTCAGCTGCGCCTTCGGGCCTGCCGCGATCATGTCGGACGCCTGGCCGAAGGCATGGATGCCGCGTTCTTCGGCGACCTGCATCGGCGCGGTCGTATCGGTGTGCTGCGTCAAGACGTCGACGCCCTGGTCGACCATCGCCTTGGCGGCATCGGCTTCCTTGCCGGGGTCGAACCAGGTGTTGACCCAGATAACCTTCAGCTTGAAGCTCGGATCGACCGACTTGGCGCCCTGCTCGAAGGAGTTGATGCCCATCACCACTTCCGGAATCGGGAAGGAGGCGATGTAGGCGGCGCCGTGATTCTTCGAGGTCTTCGCGGCGATCTGGCCGAGGATGTAGCGGCCTTCATAGAAGCGCGAATTGTAGGTCGCGAGATTCGGGCCGGCCTTGTAGCCGGTGCCGTGCTCGAACTTGACGTCCGGGAACTTGGCGGCGACCTTGACCGTCGCATCCATGAAGCCGAAGGACGTCGTGAAGATCAGCTTGCAGCCGGAACGGGCAAGGCGCTCGATGGCGCGCTCGGCATCCGGGCCCTCCGGCACGTTTTCGAGATAAGGCGTATCGATCTTGTCGCCGAACTCGGCCTGGACCTGTTGGCGCCCGAGG
Organism: Rhizobium binxianense; assembly: GCF_028994275.1. Lineage (NCBI taxonomy): Bacteria > Pseudomonadati > Pseudomonadota > Alphaproteobacteria > Hyphomicrobiales > Rhizobiaceae > Rhizobium > Rhizobium binxianense. The sequence goes on along the minus strand of NZ_CP118713.1, from coordinate 1,769,768 downwards.
TCGTGGGCCTGCGAATAACCGCCGTCGGTATGCGAACCGACATAGACGAAGCAGACCTTCGTCTTATCAGCGGCCTCTGCGGCGGAAGAGATGCCGATGACGGCGGCAGCCGAGGCGGCAAGTGTGAGTGCTAACTTCTTCATAGTAACCCCTGTTGGTTTGAAGTTGGGAAACCCGTCTTATGTTGTTGCTTTATCGCTCCGGCACGAAGGCTTTTCCGAGCGACGCGGGCGTGTTGATCAGCGTCGTGCGCCGATTATGAGAAATGATGATGAGAACCACAATAGTCGCGGCATAGGGCAGCATCGAAAGGAACTGCGAGGGAATGCCGAGACCGAAGGCCTGCGCGTGCAGTTGCAGAATGGTGACCGCGCCGAAGAGATAACCGCCGGCAAAGACCCGCCACGGCCGCCAGGAGGCGAAAACGACAAGCGCCAGCGTGATCCAGCCACGGCCCGCCGACATGTTCTCCGCCCATTGCGGCGTGTAGACGAGCGAAAGCTGCGCGCCGGCAAGACCGGCGCAGGCGCCGCCGAACATCACCGCCAGGTAACGCGTGCGGATGACGTGAATCCCGAGGGCATGGGCTGAGCCGTGATTGTCGCCGATCGCCCTCAGCTTCAGCCCGGTACGGCTCTTGAACAGGAACCAGCTGACGCCGACCACCAGCGCAATCGACAGATAGAAGATCAGATCCTGCCTGAAGAGAACGTGGCCGATAACGGGGATATCCGACAGGACGGGAATGACAATCTCTTCCAGCCGGATGCCGGGCACGCTGACATAGGCTTCGCCGAGCATGCCTGACGCGCCGAGGCCGAGAAGGGTGAGTGCCAGCCCGGTCGCCACCTGGTTCGCCACCAGCGTCAGCGTCAGGAAGGCAAACAACAGCGAAAACAGCGCGCCTGCCACAATGCCGCAGACAATGCCGACATAAGGCGAGCCCGAGATTTGCGCGCCGGCAAAGGCAGCAACCGCGCCCATGATCATCATGCCTTCGACACCGAGATTGAGAACTCCGGAGCGTTCCGTCACCAGTTCGCCGAGCGCCGCGATGACGAGCGGCGTCGAGGCGGTAATGACGGTCAGCAGAATGGCTTCGAAGATGCTCATGCCGCCCCACCCCTTAACCGCGACCAGACAATGCGGATTTTGTAGTAGATCAGCGTATCGCAGGAGAGCACGAAGAACAGCAGCAGGCCCTGGAAGACGCGGGTGACCTTGTCGGAAACGCCGAGCGAAAGCTGTGCCGCCTCGCCGCCGAGATAGGTGAGCGCCAGCACCAGGCCCGAGGCGATGATGCCGAGCGGATTGAGGCGGCCGAGGAAGGCGACGATGATGGCGGTGAAGCCATAACCCGGTGAGATCGCCGGCTGAAGATGGCCGATCGAGCCGGAGACCTCGGCAATACCGGCAAGGCCGGCCAGCGCGCCCGAAAAGAGAAAACTGAACCAGATCATCTTTTTCGACGAGAAGCCGGCAAAGCGCCCTGCCCGCTCGGATTGGCCGAGCACGACGATCTCGAAGCCTTTCAGCGTATAGCGCAGCATGAACCAGACGCCGATCGCCGCAATGACGGCGAAGATGAAGGCCCAATGGGCGCGGCCCGATTCTTCCCAGATCGCCGGCAGCACCGCTTCCGGTGCAAAATCGCGCGAGACCGGAAAGTTGAAGCCCTTCGGATCGCGCCAGGCGCCGCGGATCAGCCAGTCGAGGAAGAGCTGGGCGATATAGACCAGCATCAGCGACGTCAGGATCTCGTTGGTGTTGAAATGCGCCTTCAGCAGCGCCGGAATGGCGGCGAAGAGCGCACCGCCGAGCGCGCCAAGGATCAGCATCAGCGGCAGCACCAGCGGCGAATGCCAATCATAAAAGACGATCGGCAGATAGGAGCCGGTGATGGCGCCGATGGTGAACTGGCCTTCGGCGCCGATATTCCAGTTGTTCGAGCGGTAGCAGACGGCAAGGCCGACTGCGATCAGGATCAAGGGTGCCGCCTTGATCGCCAGTTCGTGCAGCGACCAGACCTCGAGCAGCGGCTCGATGAAGAAGGCGTCGAGGGCCTCGACCGGGTCCTTGCCGAGCATGGCGAACATGATGGCGCCGAACACCAGCGTCAGGACAAGGGCCAGGAGCGGCGAGACGAAAGCGTAGAGCTTCGAGACGTCGGGGCGTTTTTCAAGTTCAATGCGCATGGGGCGCCTCTTCAATGCGCATGCGGCGCCTCCGGGGCAGAGCTGCTGTCGTGCAGGCCGCCCATCAGCAGGCCGATCTTTTCCCGCGTCAGTTCGCCTGCCGGGAACGGACGGGAAAGGCGGCCCTCGGAGATGACGGCGATATCGGTCGCCACTTCGAAGATTTCGTCGAGATCCTGGCTGATGACGACGACGGCTGAACCGCTCCGTGCCAGATCGACCAGCGCCTGGCGGATGCGGCTTGCAGCCCCGGCATCGACGCCCCAGGTCGGCTGGTTGACGACGAGCACCGCCGGCTGGCGGTCGAGCTCGCGGCCGACGATGAATTTTTGCAGATTACCACCGGACAAGGAGCCGGCGGCAGGATCATCGCCGCTCTTGCGGACATCCATGGCCTCGGAAATACGCCTTGCGGCGGATCTCACCGCGCCATGGCGGATGACGCCGAGCAGGCCGAGAAAGGCTTTGTGATCGGACTGGCTGCGGGCCAGCACCAGATTGTCGGACAGTTTCATGGCGGAGACGGCGGCATGGCCGTGGCGCTCCTCCGGCACGAAGCCGGCGCCGAGAAGGCGGCGGGCGGTAATGCCCTGATTGCCCACGTGCTTCTTGCGGATGACGATCGCCTCGGCCGAAGCAACCGGATATTCGCCTGATAGCGCGTCGAAGAGCTCGCTCTGGCCGTTGCCGGCGACACCGGCAATGGCGAGAATCTCACCCGAGCGCACCGTCATCGACACATCGCGCAGCGGCATGGCGAAAGGGGTGCGGGCGGCAACGGAAAGATTGGCCACGGCAAGCTGTACCTCGCCCTTGTCGCTGCGCTCCGGATGGGTGACAACAGCCACTTCGCTGCCGACCATCATGCGGGCGAGCGAGGCCGGCGTTTCCCGCTTCGGATCGCAGGCGCCGGTCACGCGGCCATGGCGCAGCACGGTGGCGCGATCGCAGATGCGCTGCACCTCTTCCAGACGGTGGCTGATATAAAGAACCGAACGCCCTTCGGCGCGCAGCTTGAACAGCGTCTCGAACAGCCTGTCGGCCTCCTGCGGCGTCAGCACCGAGGTCGGCTCGTCGAGAATGATCAGCTTCGGGTTCTGCAGCAGCGCGCGGACGATCTCGATGCGCTGACGCTCGCCGACCGAGAGATCGGCAACATGGGCATGCGGATCAAGCGGCAGGCCGTAGGCGACCGACAGCGCCCTCGCCTCCTCGGCGATTCTGTCAATCGGGATGGCGTCGTCGAGCGACAGCGCGATGTTTTCGGCAACCGTCAGCGCTTCGAACAGCGAAAAATGCTGGAAGACCATGCCGATGCCGTGCTTGCGGGCTTCTCCCGGCGAGGCGATCGCAACCGGCTGGCCCTGCCAGAGGATATGCCCGCCCGTCGGCTCGAGAACGCCGAACAGCATCTTCACCAGGGTGGATTTGCCTGCGCCGTTTTCGCCGAGAAGCGCATGAATTTCGCCCGGCGCGATATCGAGATCGATTTCATTGCAGGCGGCAAAGCTTCCGAAGAACTTCGTCAGCTTCTGGACCGATAATAACGCACCGGAATCCGGCACATTCAATGGCGACACGTTCCCCTCATTTCTTCTGCCAACCGGTCCGTTTCGGATCTCATGGAATCAGCAGCGTCGTTCCTGTTGTTTTTCTTGTTTCCAGATCCGCGTGAGCCTGCCCAACCTCGCGTAACGGATAGGTTTGATTGATATTGATACGCACTTTGTTGCTTTGCACAATATCAAATAGCGCTTTGGCACTGTCGATCAGTTCCTGGCGCGCGGCGATATAGGTGAAGAGCGTCGGCCGGGTCGCAAAGAGCGAACCCTTCTGCGCCAGTGCCGCGAGGGTGAAATTCTCGATCGGCCCAGAGGATTGGCCGAAGGAGGCAAAAAGGCCGCGCGGCTTCAGGCAGTCAAGCGACTGTGGAAAAGTATCGCGGCCGATCGAATCATAGACGACATCGACGCCCTTGCCGCCGGTGATGTCGCGGACACGGTCGACGAAGCTGTCGCTCTTATAATTGATCACATGGTCGTAGCCATGGGCGAGCGCCATCTCGACCTTGTCTTCAGAGCCTGCCGTGCCGATGACGGTGGCGCCGAGCGCCTTTGCCCACTGGCCGGCGATCAGGCCGACGCCGCCGGCAGCCGCATGGAACAGCAGGACCGTCTCAGGCCCGACCTTGAAAGTGCGGTTCAATAGATATTCGGCGGTCATGCCCTTCAGCATCATCGCCGCCGCCGTGTCGAGCGCTATGCCGTCAGGCACATGCACGAGATGGCGGACTTCGATATTGCGCTCAGTGCTGTAAGCACCGTCGGCGCCGGCATAGGCGACGCGATCACCGACCTTGAAATCTGTCACGCCGGGGCCGACCGAGGTCACGGTGCCGGCGCCCTCCTTGCCGGTGACGAAGGGCAGATGCGGCGGCTTATAGGTGCCGTTGCGGAAATAGACGTCAATGAAGTTGAGGCCGATCGCCGCCTGCCTGATCTGCACCTCACCCGTCGAGGGCGTGGGAAGATCGACCTCGCCATAGTCGAAAACCTCCGGCCCGCCCGTCCTCGAGAATGAAACCACCTGCGTTTTGGTCATCTGCCTATCCTAAGCTTCGCGTCCAAGGGCGGGGAAGAATTGCAGCACCGCGCCGATGACGTAAAGATAGATTCCGGTCACGATAAAGAGAATGAGCGCCCATTCGGGCGTATCGAAATGCATCAGCAGCGAAAAAATGCCGAGCGCCGACCACAGGAAAAAGACGCCGAGGTTGAGCGGGCGCAGCCTTTTGACCCGGACCGGGTGCAGGAAATTGATCGGCAGGAAGGTCAGCACCACCGAGACAATAACCACGGCAAGCGCTGTCGTGGCGCTGGCATCGATGACGAACAGGGTGAAGACGATCATATTCCAGACGACCGGGAAGCCGGAGAAAAAATACTCGTCCGTCTTCATGCCCATATCGGCATAGTAGATGGCGCTGGAGACGACGATCATGCCGGCGGCGGCGAAGGACCAGGGCTCGCCGATCATGCCGCTCTGATAGAGAGCGAAAGCCGGCAGCAGCACATAGGTGACGTAGTCGATGATATTGTCGAGCGTATCGCCCGACCAATTCGGCAGCACTTCCTTGACGCGCACCTTGCGGGCGATCGGCCCGTCTATGCCGTCGACGAGAAGGGCAAGGCCCAGCCACCAGAACATGTCGATGAAGCGGTGCTCGGCGGCGGCGACGACGCCGAGAAAGGCAAGGAAGGAGCCGGAGGCCGTCAGGATATGGACGGAGAAGGCGCGCATCTCCGCGTAAGGAACACGCTTGTAGTTGAAAATCTTCATATTCCCCCGACCGCCCTATCGTGCTCGCCCCGGCAAGCATCATTATCAGCACACATCGCCGGACCCTGTTGCTGAATCGGGTTCCGCCGCCGTAGGCCTTTGTTGTCGCACCCTTTTTGCCGAAAACCAGTATCCATGTCAGGCGCGCCGTTCTAATATGCATCCTTTGCCGGGCTTCGCCAGCGGGAAATACGACATTCCCCGCCTGTCCTCTGATCGCCCTGGCGGCCATTGAATCCTGACAATGACATGCATATTTCCCTTCTAAAGCGTCGCGTGGAATGGAATGCCTTTAATTCCGGCCCGATATGTAATATCAGCCTCGCATCCGACAGTTCATCCGACGAAACGGGATCCTCTACCGCAATGAACGCGCCTGCAAAGACCGAAGACTTCGCCTCGTCCATCCCCGCCGGCGTCTATGCCGAGACGGTGCTCGCTGTGACGCATTATACCGACCGGCTCTTTCGCTTCACGATGACCCGGCCGCAGGGCTTTCGTTTCCGTTCCGGCGAATTCGCGATGATCGGCCTGATGGTCGAGGGCAAGCCGGTGTTCCGCGCCTATTCGATCGCCAGTCCCTCCTGGGCCGAAGAGCTGGAATTCTTCTCGATCAAGGTGCCGGACGGCCCGCTGACCTCGCATCTGCAGGCAATCAAGCCGGGCGACCAAGTGCTGATGCGCAAGAAGCCGACGGGAACGCTGGTGCTCGATGCGCTGACCCCCGGCCGTCGTCTTTATATGTTCTCGACGGGCACGGGCGTAGCGCCCTTCGCCAGCCTGATCCGCGATCCCGAGACCTATGAAAAGTTCGAGGAAGTCATCCTCACCCATACGACACGCGATGTCGCCGAGTTGAAATACGGCTTCGACCTCGTGCACGAAATCCAGAACGACGAATTGCTGAAGGAAGTCGTCGGCGACAAGCTGCGCCACTATGCGACCGTCACGCGCGAGGATTTCGAATATCGCGGCCGCATCACCGACCTGATCTCCTCCGGCAAGCTGTTTACCGATCTCGGCGTACCGCCGCTCGATCCGGCAATCGACCGCGGCATGATCTGCGGCTCCTCGGCGATGCTGAAGGACACCAAGGAACTGCTCGAAAAGGCCGGCCTCAATGAAGGCGCCAACAGCAAGCCCGCCGAATTCGTCATCGAGCGCGCTTTCGTCGGCTGAGGTTTTTCTCGAAATCAGATCTGGCAGCGGCTCCGGAAACGGGGCCGTTTCTATTCCTGGCCGAGATAATTGATCAGCGTCGCCATGGTGGCGCGCGCCTCATCCTGCCTGCCCTGATGGATGGCGTGGATGACGGCCACGTGTAGCGCGATGGCGCGATCCATACGCTCCGGGCTTGCGGTGGAGTACCAAAGGCGGCGCGAATGCGTCTGCACCGGGCCGAGTGCCGCCATGATGAAGCCGTTCGGGCAGGCATCTTCAAGGATTTCGTCGAAGGCCTTGTCGGCAGCGAAGAAGCCGGCGAGATCGCCGGTGACGGCGCATTCGCCCATGACGCGGGCACAGTCGATGAGGCGCGCGCGCTGCTCGTCGCTCGCATGTTCGGCGACCAGACCTGCCGCGATCGGCTCCAGCTCGCGGCGCACCTGCATGACATTGCGATGATCCTCAGCCGCGATCTCGGCGACCTGCAGCCCGACGCGCGGTTTCACCAGGATCAGCCCCTGCCAGGCAAGCTTCTGGATCGCCTCGCGCACCGGCGTCCGCCCGTGGCCCGCCATGTCGATCAGCTGCTTTTCGGTAACGAGCGCGCCGGGCTTCAGAGCCAGTGTTACGATCAGGTGCTCCAGCGCGAGATAGGCAAGATGGCTCTGTGAAGTCTGCAATAAGGAGCTCCGTCGCCAAACCTGATATATCACATAGTGGCACGGTCAAAAACCGAAGACAAGTCGGCATCGAAATATCAGAATAGAGACAGATAGATAACATTGGCGGGACTGCTGAAAATCGGCGAATGCCATTGCCGGCATGGGCTCTACGCCGTGAAGGTTCTTGCCACCCGACCCGATCTTCAGAGGCATATCGCGTCGGCTGCTTCATCAGGCCGGCAGGTCACCCCTTGCGGAACGCCCGGCTGGGAACCGAGATCGAATTTTGACAGGGGTCTTTTGCATTGGCGAACAGATAACCGTCGGCTTTGTGGATGGCGCCGAACTCCAGGCCGTTCTCCACGCATCGTCTGCAAAAGGCCTCGACATCCTCCACGTCGAAGACCAGCTTGACGGTGGACTGGCCGCTCCGCTGCCCCTTGGCGGCCTGATGCAGCATGATATTCGCATCGCCGTCCTGAGCGACCAGTTCGATGATCCTGTCGCCCGACAGGCTGGTTACCTTGAAACCGAAGTGCTTCTCCTAAAACCGCGCCGTTTCCTCGACATTCCCAGCGTAGATCACCAGCCTGTTGAGCGGCATGATGCCAGCCTCCGATAGCGCTTGCGTTCGATTAACAAGAGTAGCGAGACATCATGCGTTTTGCCACGGTGCATTATTCGTGCCGCAGCGCCTCGATGGGATTGAGCTGCGCTGCCCGTCTCGCCGGGAAATAGCCGAAGATCATGCCGATCGCCGCGGAGAACAGGAAGGCGACGGCGACCATCAGCGGGCTGAAGACGAAGGGCACTTTCAGCAGCGTCACGGCGCCGAAGCCGAGGCTCAGGCCGAGCACGATACCGGTAATGCCGCCGAACAGCGATAGCGCCACCGCCTCGACCAGGAACTGGGTGAGCACCTGGTTTTCCAGCGCGCCGATCGCCAGGCGGATGCCGATTTCGCGGGTGCGTTCGGTGACGGAGACCAGCATGATGTTCATGATGCCGATGCCGCCGACGAGCAGGCTGATGGCGGCGACGGCGCCGAGCAGGCCGGTCAGCAGTGTCGTCGTGCCGGTCATCGCTTCTGCGATCTGCGTCATGTCGTTGACGTTGAAATCGTCCTGGCGGCCGGGAATGATCTTGCGGCGCTCGCGCAGGAGATTTTCGACATCGGACTGCACTTTGGCTGTGGAGACGCCGTCGCGCGCCGAGATAATGATCTGCGGCACGTTGCTGTTGCCGCTGATGCGTCGCTGAAACACCTTGACCGGCATGATGACGACATCGTCCTGGTCGTTGCCCATGCCGGACTGGCCGCGCTTGGCAAGCACGCCAATGACAGGGCATGAGACCTTGCCGACGCGGATCTGCTGGCCTGTGGGGTCGGCGCTGCCGAAGAGCTGCGAGTGCACCGTTTCGCCGATGATGCAGCGCGCCTGGCCGCGTTCCTCAGCGGGCAGGAAATTGCGGCCGAGCGCCAGATTCCAGTCCTGGGCGATGAAATAATCATTGGTGGTGCCGGAGACGCTGGTCGAATGGTTCTGGCCGCCGAAAATCACCGTCGCCGTCGACTGGTTGAGCGGCGCCACCGCCCTGAGGCCGCCGATCTGGTCGCGGATCGCCGCGACGTCCTTGATGCTGAAGCGCTTGGCCTCGGAGCTCGCCCGGCCGGGGCCGAACTGGCCGGGACGGACGAACAGCATGTTGGTGCCGAGCCGCGACAGCTCGGTCGACACCTGTGCGGTCGTGCCGTTGCCGATCGTCACCAGCGCGATGACGGCGGCAACGCCGATGACGACACCAAGCACGGTCAGGAAGGAGCGCAGCATGTTGCGGCTGATGGCCCGCAACGCCAGCTTCAGCGTCTCAAAGAACATGATCCGCCCTCCTCCGGTGCTCGACCTCGGTCTCCAGCTTGCCGTCGACGAAACGCAGCAGCCGCTGGGCATAGGCGGCAATATCGGGCTCATGGGTGACCATGACGATGGTGATACCCTGCTCGCGGTTCAGCCGCGTCATCAGGTCCATGATCTCGACGCTGGTCTTCGTATCGAGATTGCCGGTGGGCTCGTCGGCCAGCAGCAGCGCCGGCTCGGTGACGATGGCGCGGGCGATGGCGACGCGCTGCTGCTGGCCGCCGGACAGTTCCTGGGTCTTGTGATGTTCGCGGCCGGTGAGGCCGACCAGCGCCAGGGCTTCGCGGGCCCGCTCGCGCCGTTCGCGCACCCCCATGCCGCGATAGATCAGCGGCAGTTCGACATTTTCGACGGCCGAGGTGCGCGACAGGAGGTTGAAACCCTGGAAGACGAAGCCGAGCATGTGGCGGCGCAGCAGCGTCAGCTGGCTGCGGTCGAAGCCGCTGGTCGGAATGCCTTCGAAGATGTAGTCGCCACCACTCGGCACGTCGAGGCAGCCGAGGATGTTCATCGCCGTCGACTTGCCGGAGCCTGACGGACCCATGATCGCGACGAATTCATGGGCATTGATCGCCAGATCGACGCGGTCGAGCGCGCGGATCGCCGCCTCGCCCTCGCCGTAGATTTTCGAGACCTGCCTGAATTCGATGAGCGGCGGGCTTGCCATCCGTCCCTCCGCCTAGTTCGCACGCGTCGTGGCGTCGGTCACCAGTGCATCGTCTTGCTTGATGTCGCCGGAGACGACCTGGGTGAACTGGCCGTCGGATGAGCCGACCTGGATGATAACGGGCACTGGCCGGCCGTTCCGCAGCACCCAGACGCGCCGCTGCGTGCCGGTCAGCGCCGAACCGGCATTGTTGTTGCGCTGGCGCGGCGGGCCGAAGATGCCGAAAATGCCACGGCCGCGCCGTTCCGCCTGCGCCGGGGCGTAGCGCAGCGCGGCGTTCGGCACCATCAGCGTATCCTTGACGGCCTCGACGGTAACATCGGCCGTGGCGGTCATGCCGGGGCGCAGCAGCAGATCGGCATTGTCGACCGACAGCACCGCCTTATAGGTCACGACATTGTTGACCACTTCGGAGGCGAAGCGGATCTGCTCGATCTCGGCGGGAAAGGTGCGATCCGGATAGGCGTCGACCGTGAACTTGGCCTTCTGGCCGACGGCGATCTGGCCGACATCGGCCTCGTCGACATCGACCTGCAGCTCCATCTTCTTCAGGTCGCCGGCGATGGTGAAAAGGATCGGCGCCGACAGCGAGGCCGCGACCGTGGCACCCGGATTGACCGAGCGGGTGAGGATGACGCCGTCGATCGGCGAGATGATCTTTGCCTTGGCGAGATTGACTTCGGCGAGTTGCAGGTCGGCCTCCGCGGCGAGAACCTCGGCCTCATTAATCTGTTTGGCGGCGACGGCGGAATCATATTTGTAGCTGGCGTCGTCGAGGCTCTGCTGGGTGGAGACATTGCTCCTGACCAGGCTCTTCAACCGCTCGAGCGAGGTGGCCGCCGATTGCATATCGGCATTGGCCTTGACGACGTTCGCCTTGGCCGAATTCAGCTTGGCGCGCGAACTCTTCACATCCGCCTCGAGCTTGTTGGTATCGAGGAGAGCGAGCACCTCGCCTGACTTGACCGTGCTGTTGTAGTCGACGTTGACGTCGCGAACCGTGCCGGAAAGTTCGCTCGATATGTCCACCTGCTCGGTCGGCTGCACCGAGCCGGTGGCGGTGACGAGCACCGTCAGGTCGCCGCGTTTTGCCGGCTGGGTGGCGTAGCTCACTTCACTCTGCCCGCGGCCCATATAAAAATACGCGGCGGCGGCGGCGACGGCGATGACGATCAAAAGGATGAGCAGGCGTCCGCGCCAGCGGCTGCGCTTGCCCTGCCGGCCCGATGCGGCAAGGACGGCTGCGAGGTCGGACGCGCCGCTTGTCTGTGCCCCGGTCTTCTTGCCGGTTCCGGTATCGTTCATGTCATCCTCGATCAGTCAGCGTCTCGGCCCCGCAATGAAATAAGCACAGCGCAGATGAACCGTGCATTAGCGTTGCCGCGGAAGTGGCACGGAATTGCGGATGGGGGAAATGAAATATTGGTAAGAAAAGTCAAGTTTCGGTGCGGGGACCGACCGTCAATCCGCATCCTCGGCAAATTGGCCGGCGCCGGGCAAAGGGTGCAGCCACGGTTCCCGCCGCTTGATCCAGACTTCATAGTCCGGCGCAAGGTCGGTCGGCGGGTGGTCGAGCGAACCGAGACGGATTTCCGCCTCGTCTTCCCTGAGGCAGAAAAGCCGGCTGCCGCAGGTGGGGCAGAAGCTGCGGCCGGCGAACATGGCGATCTCTCCGTTGTGGGAAAAAGCCCGGCGCGGCCAGACCGCGAAGAAGACGAAGGCCGAGCCGCTCGATTTGCGGCAATCGGCGCAGTGGCAAAGGCCAACACGAAGCGGCTCGCCTTCCAAGTGATAGGCGACCGCCCCGCAAAGGCAGCCTCCGGTTCGGATCTTCATCAGGGGCCGTCAGGCGTCGAGACTGGACGGAAGGCCCGGCGGGCGCCGCTTAGCCGCCATCAACAGGTCGAGTTCTGTGGCAGACGGGCCAAACTTCTCATAGAGGCGCTTCGCCTCCTTGTCGTCGAGCCGGTATTTCCTGGCAAATTCCCCGATGCTGTAGGGGCGGCCCCGCAACACTCTTCGCGCCGGGGTCGCCGTATTCGGTGCGTCGGTCATGGTTTTCTCCTTTTCGTCAGATACCCTTTAAGCTAGAGCGACCCGTCGATTTGGAAAGAGCCGGCGAGCAGCATCGGGGCTTCCGGCACGGGTGGATGCGGTTGTTTTCCTGAACCTTTTCGTCGACATGCGCATTTTTTGATCGAGGTTGCGGGCGGGTGACCGCCGTCATTCCATCCTGAACCGGGTGTGGCAGGTCGTGCAGGTCTGTAGCATGAGGTGGAACGCGTGTTCCGCCGCCATCGTCGACAGTTCGTGCTCGTTGCGGATGTGCGTGCCGAAGGGACCGCCACCCATGGCCTCCGGGCTTCATGCGCATACTGGCGGTCATCGGCCCGGGGTTCTGCTGTGCGGCGGCATCCAGCGCGACGGCGTAGTCGCGCAGGTCGTTGGCGATGCGGTCGAACCGGTCGCGCTCCCTAAGGATGTTCGGCCCGGCCTTCGACTGCCGACTGTCGGCCTCGGACGCGAAATGTGCGGAGAGAACGCCTCCGGACCTGTCGCGGATGGTGTCGGCTGCCCATTTGAACTCGCTGGCCTTGTAGGTCGTCGAATCCTTGAACATGCCGGAGATCGTCTTTGCCGCCGCGGCCATGGCTTTCATGTCCGCCTGCCGAATGGCGACAATGTCCTCCGCGGCCGAAGACACGGTTGCTAACATCAGGACCGCCATGAAGGCGAACAGTCCGAATTTGTTCGCGTCAACTGTTAATCTCATCGACGACGCCGCCTGGATTGGTGACCATAATGTTGCAACGGATATCCGATGCCGTGACCGGATATCCATCTTTATCTGGGCAGCAAGAGGGCGGATCGCGCCCGTCAGGCGGCCGGCGCATTCACAGCTTCCAATCGGCGGTTGATCTGTAGCGCTCAGATCTTTTTGCAACTGGCGATGAGAAAGCATTAACCGTCGCCGATTAGTCTGCGCCCTTCGCTCGGAGAGGATCGATGAAGAGTGGCTACTCGCTCGCCCAGATAGGACTCCACTGGCTCGTCGCCTTCATGGTGCCGGTCCAGTATCTGACCGGCGGCAGCATCGAGAAAACCCACCACGCCGTCCACATGGGTCTCACACCATCCTATTGGGACGTCGTCCAGCACCAACTTCACAACTATGCGGGAATGGTGATCGGCCTGCTGATGGGTCTGCGGCTGGTTCTTCGTCTCCTTCAGCCGCCCGAAACCAACAGGCCCGGTCCATGGGCCGGGCGGGCCGCGAAGGCGCTTCACTACGGTTTCTACGTCGCAATCATCGGACAGGCTTGCATGGGGTTCGTCGCGAGCTATCTCTCGTTCGCCATCGCGCCGTATCACGTGATCGGGTCGAGGATTATCCTGGCGATGGTCGCGCTGCACCTCGCCGCAGCGGCCTGGCACACGCTGGTCGCCCGGGACGAGACGGTCGACCGCATGGTGTTCTCGCGCCGGAAGCGGTCAGCCGAGAACTTCTAAAATAGCCAGCGTCAGCACGACATAGCGGCCGGTCTTGGCGGCGAACCCCAGGATCGTGAACGGGATGATGTTCGTGCCACATAAAGGACTCGAACATCGACGACAGGTGAGTTGCAATTGAAATCGAGCTGCTTTGCATGTAGTTCGAGGAGCATGGGCAAGATGTACCGAATCGCAATGAGCAGGCTGCTCGTGATGATGCGGCTGGTGATCATCGTATCACTGGCGGGGTACTCGCTGTCGAACGCCAGCGCCGCCATGCACGGCTCCTCCTTCCCCGAAATGGCAGCGGTCGTGTCCGAAACCGATGCCGCGCAGCATCACGATGGCCATGACATGACCAAGATGGCTGTCCATGACCATTCCCAAGGCGAGGCCAGCGATGACGCAGATGGCGTATCGAAGCCCGTCAAGCAAGAATGCTGTAAGGATTTCTGTGGCGGGCTCGGTATTATTTGTGAAGGCCAGGATGTCGGCGGACCGGTCGTAACCTCGATCCGGCAGTTCATCGACGACCGCACGACCCTTGGCGAACTGCCGCCCCTCAACCGTCCCCCGAATATCTGAAGAGAGAGGCACCCGCTTGATCGGGTCTAGTCGGACGCTTGCCTGCTTCTGGGCGAGCGCCCTGTAGGCTATCTCCTATTCGGATATTTCATAATGAAACCCTCGTTTTTCGTGGTGGGGCTGCCGCTTGTTGCCGGTGGCTGCGCATCCACGCTTCCTCCCGACGTGGTGGCGTTACCCACCGCGGTCGTTCAGCCGTCCGCGCTTCCGGCGGCATACAGGTCGCCAATCACAGGTTACGTCGCCCGCCAGCCGGTCGATCCCAAACCCTGGCGCAGACAGAACGATCTGCAGTCTCCCATGAACGGAGGCGGCTCATGATCGGCACCACAAGACTGATCGCGGCGCTGGCATTTCCGCTCGCCTTGAGCGGCTGCGTTACAGGCGCCGACTATTCCCGCAAAGGGGCGGGCTTCACCGCCGTTGCCAACAAGACCGCCACTGTCACGGCGAAAGAGACCGTCTGGATCCAGAACCAGAACCAGGCCCGATCGGCGGCCGCGCAGGTCAAAGACCTGCTTGCTCGGACGAAGCCTCTCGACGTCGAGACGGCCGTCCAGATCGCGCTGCTCAACAACAAGGGCCTCCAGGCCGCCTATGCCGATCTTGGCGACAGCGCCGCCGACGCCTGGCAGTCGACGATGTTCATCAACCCGACCGTCTCCATCGGCACGACCGGGATCGGAACTCCGGAACTGCAGGCGTTCAAAACGATCGAAGGGATGATCACGACGAACATCCTGGCGCTCGCCACGAAGAACAGGGACATGGCGATCGCCGACACCCGCTTTCGGCAGGCGCAATTGATCGCGGCGGTGAAGACGCTTCAGGTCGCCGCTGACACCCGGCGCGCCTTTATCGGTGCGGTCGCCTCATGGGAGAATGTCGGGCAGCTCCAGCACGCCCAGGCGACTGCCGATGCAGCCTCCGAACTCGCCGAGAAACTCGGCGAGACAGGCGCAATGGCCAAGGGCGCCCAGGCCCGTGAACATGTCTTCGTCGCCGAACTCGCCGGGGAAACGGCGAAGGCCCGCTTGTCCGCCCGTCTTGCCAAGGAGGAGTTGACGCGGCTGATGGGCCTCTGGGGCTCCGATCTGGACTACCAGGTTCCGAACAGCCTGCCGCCGCTCCCCAAGTCCGTCGTCAGACGCGATACCATCGAGGCCGAGGCTCTCAGGAACCGCATCGACCTGCAGATCGCTAAGCTCGACCTTGAGGCCACGGCCAGATCCTACGGCCTCACCGAGGCGACGCGCTATGTCAGCGACCTTGAGATCCTGACCGGTTTCGAAACGGAACGGGAAATCGAGGACGACGAGAAGAAAACGCGAAGCACTGCGCAGGTCGAGCTTGAGTTCGCCATCCCGATCTTCGACACCGGCAAGGCCCGGATGCGCAAGTCCGAGCTGGCCTATATGCGGGCGGCGAACCTCTTGGCGGAGAAAGCCGTCAACGTCCGCTCGGAAGCACGTTCCACCTACGAGGCTTACCGCTCGCACTACGATATCGCGCGGCACTACCGCAACAACGTCGTGCCGCTGCGCACCAAGGTCGAGGAGGAATCCCTGCTGACCTACAACGGCATGATCTCGAACACCTTCGAGCTGCTGGCGGACACCCGCGACAAGATCAACTCCACCCTGCTTTCCGTCAACGCGAAGCGAGATTTCTGGCTCGCCGAAGCCGATCTGGTGCCTGCGATCTACGGCGGCGGCGCGACGAAGGCCTCGGCAGAGACCGAGGTCGCCGCTGCTTCCGAAAGCAGCGCTGGCGGCGGTCATTGAGAAAGGACACACCATGTTCAACAGACGACAACTTTTTGGAGCCAGCGCCGCTCTGCTCACCACAACCGCCTGGACGAAGACGTCGGCGATGGGTCTGCCCGACGCACCGACCATGGAATCGGCGGACATGCAGCCGCCACTCCACCCTACCTCCGGCCCGGACTATCAGCCGGTGGTCACCCTCAACGGCTGGACCTTGCCGCATCGGATGAACAACGGCGTCAAGGAGTTCCACCTCGTCGCCGAGCCGGTCGAACGCGAGATGGCGGACGGGATGACCGCCTATCTGTGGGGCTACAACGGACAGTCACCGGGACCGACGATCGAGGCTGTCGAGGGAGATCGCGTCCGCATCTTCGTCACCAACAAGCTGCCCGAGCACACGACGATCCACTGGCACGGCATGATCCTGCCGTCGGGCATGGACGGCGTCGGCGGCCTGACACAGCCGCATATTCCAGTCGGCAAGACCTACGTCTACGAGTTCGACCTCGTGAAATCCGGCACCTTCATGTACCACCCGCATTCCGACGAGATGGTGCAGATGGCGATGGGCATGATGGGTTTCTTCGTGATCCATCCGAAAGATCCCAAGTTCATGCGCGTCGACCGGGACTTCGTCTTCCTGCTCAACGCCTACGACATCGACCCCGGCTCCTACGTGCCGCGGATCATGGAGATGACCGACTTCAACATGTGGTGCTGGAACAGCCGCGTGTTCCCGGACATCAGCCCTCTCGTCGTGTCCAGGAATGACCGGGTGCGCGTCCGGGTCGGCAACCTGACGATGACCAACCATCCGGTCCACATGCATGGCTACGATTTCGAAGTGACCTGCACCGACGGCGGCTGGGTACGGCCGGAAGCGCGGTGGCCGGAGGTCAGCATCGACATCCCCGTCGGCGCGATGCGTGCCTACGAGTTCGACGCCAAATATCTCGGCGACTGGGCGATCCACTGCCACAAGTCGCACCACACTATGAACGCCATGGGTCATGACATTCCAACCTTCATCGGCGCGGACAAGTCGAAGGTCGCCGAAAAGATCAGGAAGCTGCAGCCGGAATACATGCCCATGGGTACCAAGGGCATGGCCGACATGGGCGAAATGGAAATGCCCATCCCCGAGAACACCGTTCCGATGATGACCGGCTGGGGGCCGCATGGTCCGATCGAAATGGGCGGCATGTTCTCGGTCGTGAAAGTCCGCGAGGGGATCTCGGCGGACGATTACTCAGATCCCGGCTGGTACGAAAACCCGCCCGGAACGCAGGCCTGGGAATGGACCGGAGAACTTCCGGACGCGACCAAGGCCAAAGACGCGAAAACGCAAATCACGCCGAAGCCGACAAACGGCTGAGGTCCAATCTCAACATCGAAAAGGAATGACGGATGAAGAATTATCTCATGGCACTGGCCCTCGCAGCACTCGCCTCGCCAGCACTTGCCTCCGGCAATCATGCCGGTGGCCACGGCGAGAAGATGACTGTCGGAGAACCCGGCGACAAGGCCAAGGCGACACAGACCATCCGCGTCACGATGACGGAAACCGACGACGGAAAGATGCTGTTTACCCCTGCGCTCTTCAACGTCCGCAAAGGGCAGACGGTCAAGATCGCGATCAAGAATGCCGGAACCGTCGACCACGAATTCGTGCTCGATCAGGAAGACAAGATCCTGGAGCACAAGAAGGTCATGGAGAAGTTCCCGGAAATGGAACATGCCGACCCCAACTCCATCCGTCTTCCGGCTGGCCAATCCGGCGAGATCGTCTGGAAGTTCACCACCGACGGCGAGTTCAAGTTCGCCTGCCTGATCCCCGGTCACTACGAAGCCGGCATGCATGGCGACGTCACCGTCGCCGGCAAATAATCTGCAACAAAGGAGCTACACGCATGAAAACTGCAATGATCAAAATCGGCATCGCCACCCTGCTCTGCGCCAGCGCAGCCTTCGGCGCATTCGCTGAGGAATTCACCAAGGGTGTCGTCAACAAGGTCGACACAAAGGCAAATAAGGTCACGATCAAGCATGAGGACCTGAAGAACCTCGACATGCCTGCGATGACGATGGTCTTCCGCGTCGAAGACCCGGCTCTGATCGAGAAACTGAAAGAAGGCGCGAATGTCGAGTTCGTTGCCGAGCGTGTGAATGGCAAGCTGACCGTCACCAATGTAAAATAACCGCCTCCTGCCGCCCGGGTCGATCCGGGCGGCAGGACATCGAGGAGCGCAGACGATGCCCGGAAGAAGAAGTTTCATTGCAATGGCGGGCTCTGCCCTGGTGTTCCTGGGCGGAAAGGCTCGTGCCACGGCTCCGGCAAAAATGACTGTCTACAAGGACCCGAATTGCGGCTGTTGCCACGAATGGGCGAAAGCAATGGCAGAGGCAGGTTATTCCGTCGATCTCCGCAACACCGACGACCTTGCCGCAGTCAAGGCACGGCTTCGCGTTCCTGCCGAAATGGAAGGATGCCATAGCGCTGTCGTGGAGGAATACTACCTTGAGGGACATATTCCGCTCGATGCCGTGCAGCGCCTGCTCCGAGAGCGGCCGCCGGTCCGAGGACTGGCCGTGCCGGGGATGCCGTCCGGCACATTGGGAATGGGTGTCGATCCGGCCACGGTCTATGACGTCTATGCGATCCCCTCGGGAACCGGCGCGCCATACGTGTTTATGGAGGTTCGTCCTCGGAAGGCTTGACGCCTGGATCAATCAAGCGCGAGCCGCCGCTTAAGACAGACGCCGTCCCTCCTCGCCGAAGAGGTGCAGGACCTCGGGATCGAGATGCAGCGGTAGGCTGTCGCCGGATTTCAACCGCTGCTGGCCGGCAAAGACGGCAATCAGTTTCTTCCCGCCTGCGTCGGCGTGGACGACGGTCTCCGAGCCCAGTTCCTCGACAAGGGTAACACGGGTATCCAGCCTGCCCGCTGAACCCGCGTCGGCGAGGGTGATGTGTTGCGGCCGGATGCCGATGCTGACTCTCTCGCCGATCGGATGCGCCTCCCGGGCAACAACGGAAAGCCGCTGGCCGCCGACTGTTTCGACTTGCGTGAAACCGCCGTCGTGGCCGACGATGGCGCCTTCCAGGAAATTCATATGCGGCGCGCCGATGAAACCGGCGACGAAGCGGTTGGCCGGCTTGTTGTAGAGTTCCAGCGGCGTTCCCACCTGCTCGATCCTGCCGCCTCTCAGCACGACGATGCGGTTGGCAAGCGTCATCGCCTCGACCTGGTCATGAGTGACATAGATCATCGTCGCCTTGAGACGGGCGTGGAGGGCGGCGAGTTCGGCGCGCATGCTGACCCTGAGTTCGGCATCGAGATTGGACAGCGGCTCGTCGAGTAGGAAGGCATCCGGCCGCCGCACGATGGCTCGGCCGATGGCGACGCGCTGGCGCTGGCCGCCGGAGAGCTGGCCCGGACGACGCTGCAGGAAAGGCTCGATCTCCAGCATGCGGGCGGCGTCAGCGATGCGCGCTTCGATCTCGGCCTTTGCCACCTTGGTGTTCTCCAAACCGAAGGCGAGATTCTCGCGTACGCTCATATGCGGATAGAGCGCGTAGGACTGGAAGACCATGGCCAGGCCGCGATCGGCGGCGCCGATCCCGGTGACATCCTTGCCGTCGATGGCGATGCTGCCGCCGGTGGGCTTATCGAGGCCGGCGATCAGCCGCAGCAGCGTCGATTTCCCGCAGCCGGACGGGCCGACGAAAGCGACGAACTCGCCGTCATTGACCTCAAGCGAGACATCGCGGATGACCTCGACGGCGCCGAAATTCTTGACGATGTTCCTGAGCTCGAGCCCGCTCATGCACTCTCCTGTTTTCTTCTTTTAAGGTGGCCTATTTGAGCCCCGAGCCGGCGATGCCTGTCGTAATGAAGCGCTGCAGGAAGACGAAGATCAGCACGACGGGTATCATCGAGACAACGGTCATGGCGAGGATGTAGTGCCATTGCACATTGAGCTCGCCGGCATAGACGTTGAGGCCGACCTGCAGCGTGTAGAGTTCCTTGCGCGAGAGCACGATCAGCGGCCAGAGGAAGTCGTTCCAGCGCCAGACGACCGAGAAGATCGCCAGCACCGCCAGCGCCGGCGCCGACAGCGGCAGGATGATGCGCCAGTAGATCTGCCATTCGCTGGCCTTGTCCATGCGCGCGGCGTCGAGCAATTCGTCGGGGATGGTCAGCATGTATTGGCGGAGCAGGAAGACGCCCGTGGGGGTGGCGACCGTCGGCAGGATGACGCCCCAGAGGCTGTCGAACAGGTTCAGCGTGCCGATGACGGAATAGAGCGGCACGACGATGACCGAGAGCGGCACCATCAGCGTCGCCAGGATCATCAGCATGACGGCGGTACGGCCGGGGAACTGGTATTTCGACAGCGCGAAGGCGGCCATGGAATTGACGAGCAGCGTGATGACAGTCGCCACGACGGTCACGAAAACGGAGTTGCGCAGGAACAGGAAGAAATCGAAGCGCTGGAACGGTTCGGTGTAATTGCCGCCGGCGAATTCCACCTTGCGCACCGGCGTGCGGTCCTTGATGTTGACCTTGACGATGTCGCCCGGCTGTTTCGGATCGACCATCTGGCCCATGATGCCGATGCGGCGGACTTCGGCGAGCACACGCGCGCTGCCATCCGGCATTGCGACATTATAGAGCGGCAACGGCTTGTCGTATCCCGGCACCACTGCCTGTTCGGTGACATAGGGCAGGACGGACGGCGGGAACTCGGCAAGGGCCGCCGGCGTCTTGAAGGAGGAGAAGACCAGCCAGACGGCCGGGCCGAACATCAGGATCACGCCCGAGATCAGCCAGATCCAGGTGACCACATCCGTCCAATGCCAGCCACGGCCGCGGCGGCGAAGCAGGAAGGTGCCGACAGCGCTCATTGGCGTGCTCCCTTCTTCTCGTTGCGACTACTGACCCCAAGCTGGACCAGCGTCAGGATGACGAGCACGATGCCCATCAGGATCGAGGCGGCCGAGGCAAGCCCCGGGTTGCGCAGCGAACTGGCAAAGCCGGTCTCGTAAATATACTGGGTGATATACATGGTGCTGGTGCCCGGCCCGCCGCCGGTGAGCACGAAGACCTCGTCGAAGATCTGCACGGCACGGATCAGCGCGAGGACCAGGACGACGATGAGGTTCGGCATCAGCAGCGGCAGGGTGATGCGCCGGAAGATGCGGGTGGGGCTCGCCTTGTCCATCGCCGCCGCCTCGTAGAGATCCCTGGGGATCGCCTGCAGGCCGGCGAGCAGGATCAGCGCGTAAAAGCCCATATGCGCCCAGACCGAAACGAAGACGGCGAAGAAGAAGGCCCAGAAACGATCGCTGAGCCAGGAGAAGGGCTCAAAACCGAAGGGGCTCAACGCGTAGTTCAGCAGGCCTTCACGCTGGAGGATCCATTTCCAGATCAGGCCGACGACAACAGGCGACAGCAGCACCGGGAAGAAGAAGACAGCGCGCCAGAAGCCGCGATTGGAAAGCTCGCGGTTGAGGATCAGCGCCGTTGCGAGCGCTGCGATCAGCATGACTGTGACCTGGAAGACGACGAAGACGGCGGTGTTGCGCACGGCCGCCCAGAAGGTGTCGGCCGCGCAGGTCGAAGGATCGAGATAAGAGCCGCAATCGAAGAGGATGCGGTACTGATCGGCGCCGACATAGGTCCTGTTCTGCAGGAAGATGGCGCTGCCGCTCGTCGTCGAATAGAGGAAGTTGATGACCAGCGGCAGCAGCACGAAGACGGAAAAGATCAGCATGTTCGGCGCCAGGAAGACGCCCGCCATGCCGTTCAGCCCGGTCAGCTTCTGCCAACCGCGCATGGGAATATCGACCAGCCCCATGAGGAGCCGGACAGGCGCCGAGAGCGCCTGCCGCAGACCGGTTTTGACAGGTGGTTCGGAATAAACCGTCTTCTCCGCCATGCGTTCGTCCGTCAGTTGCCGCCAACCTTGGCCTTAATGTCCTCGTCGATGCGGGCATAGGCATCGTCGAGCTTCATTTCGCCGGCGATCACCTGGCTGATGCGGGCGACGATGGCGCTGTAATAGGCGTCGGACCACTTCCAGCCCGGCAGCTTCATCGCCGGTGCCGCCGTCTGGCCGGCCGATTCGACGAAGGCCTTCAGCGCCGCCTGCACATGCGGATTGTCGGTCTTGAAGTCCATCTGGCCGGCGGCCACGCCCTTATGCGCCGGAATGAACAGGCTGCGCTCGGCGAACTCCTTCTGCACGTCGGCACCTGCCAGGTAATCCATCACCTTGGCGACGTCCTTCGGGTTCTTGGTGTATTTGACGGCCACCAGACCGGCGCCGCCCTGCATGCCGGTGCAGGCAACCGTGCCGCAGGGGCTTCCCGCCATCACCCAGTCGAAACTGTCGCCGATCTTCTGGGCAAAGCCCGAGATCTGCCAGCTGCCGGAGTAGAGATAGGCGAGGCCGCCATTGATGAAGTCTTCGGCGGCGGAGCGGTAGGTGGTGCCGGCGGCACTGACCCAGACATCCTTGTTGACGGTGCCATCCTCATTCCACTTGACGAAGCGGCTGAGGAACTCCTTGGCGCCCTGATCGATCGGCGCCGGCTTGCCGTCGGCGGCGATATAGTTGGCGCCGTAGGAAATGTTCGGGCCGGAGACGCGGTGGCCGGAGCGGTCGATCGCCATGGCGAAGACCTTCTGGCTGTCGGCGACCTTCCTGGCTGCCGCCGCCCAGTCGTCCCAGGTGGCCTTCGGGCCGGGAATTTCAACGCCGGCCTGTTCGAACAGCGTCTTGTTGACGAAGCCGCCGGTCAGCGTCAACTGGGTCATGAAGCCGGTGATGGCGTTCGAGCCGTCGGGACGCATCCAGTCGGCCTGGGCACCGAAATTATCGTCCCAATATTTCGCATCGGCCAGGAGCGGGCGAAGATCGAGCCAATGCTGTGCCTGCGCCTTCAGATTGGTGACGCGGGCGATATCCGGCCCCTGCCCGGCTTCAAGCTGCACCGGCAGTTGTTCCTTGACGACGTCGTAGGAGACCTCGTCGAGGATGACGTTGATGTCAGGATTGGCCTTGGAGAAGCGCGCCAGCAGATCCTTGACGACAGCGCCTTCGCCGCCGTCGGAATACCACATGATGCGCACGTCGCCGGCATGGGCGGCAACGGAACTCAAGAGAATTGCAGCAAAAGCCGCGCCGATCGATTTCATTCTGGTCATTTTCTCCTCCACTTGACCGATCAATTCCTGCGTCCGGCCGGTCCTCCACCTGCCGGACATGTCGTCTACGAGGCCGCGCGCCGAGGCTGCCTGCCCGGTATCTTCAGATGTACCGCGTCTCCCCGCACCGACCAGTCCGTCGGGCGAAGAATGCGGCCTTCGGCGCGCACGGTGCCGTCCTCTTCGAAGACGACCCGGCCATAATCCGGATCGACGACGATCAGTGCGCCCTCTTCGTCGCGGCGGGCCGAAAGCGTGGCGAAACGCGCCTGCATGCCGTCAAGGCCACCCTCGCGCCCGATATCGGAGAGACGGACGATCCAGCGGCCCTTGCGGCCGGCCAGTCGCAGCTCGATATCCGTCGTCGGGCCTTGTTTCACCGGCTCCAGTGCGCCGTTGCCGATCAGCATCGCAATGCCGTTGCCGGAGCGGGCGAGCGCCAGATTGCCGTCGACCACCGTGTCGTCGAAGGCCTCGAGCGGGAACCAGGCATGGGTGAAATCCGGCTGGCCCTCATGGATCTCGAAATCGAGGATCGCCAGATCGCGATACTGATGCACGCGCGGCAGCGTTCCGCAGCCGCCCCAGAAGCTCGGCCGGCCATATCCGAATTGTATGGTCTCGCCGGGATGATTGATCCAGATCTGCGGTTCCGGCCGGTCGCCCAAGCGCAGATGCAGCACCGTCTCCTGATAGCCCCAGGCGCCGGGTCGATAATGGGCGATGGTGCCGAGCGCGGTGTCACGGGTCTTATAGTGATAGAGGGCGGCGAAACGGTTTTCGCCCTGGGAAAAGGTCCATTCCTGCGCGTCGTCGGACTGGTGCGCCGCAATCGCCGCAAGCGCTTCTGGAAAACGTAGGCCATGATCGCGAATGCAGACGGCAAGCTGTGGTAAAGCGTGGACACGCCGGCCGTACCAGCCGCGGCCCCAGAGCAGCCGGGCAATGGCGGAGAGTTCGACCGAGCGGCCGGGACGCAGCGTATGTTCATAGGAGCGACCCTGGCTGCCGGTCATCATGCCATGATGGGCCGAGCGGGCGACGATCTCCATCAGGCGGACGATGCTGGCGCTTGCCCGGTTGCGGATCGTCTCATCCGGCGCGCAGGCGGCCAGCGCCGTCAGCCCCTTGACGTCGATCGGGAAATAAGGAACGGAATTCCACTCGGCCATTTCCCAGCGCTCGAAATGATCAAGCCAGGCGCGGACACGCTCTTCGCCGACCTGCATCTGCTCGGCGCCGGTGCGGCCGGAGCGGACAAAGACGGCATCGGGGAAAAGCCTGCCGCCGAGATAGGCGGCCGTATGGAAGAGAAGAGCGTGGTTTTCGGAAAAATACCACTGAACGTCGTTGCCGGGCTCATCCATCCAGTAGCGGTAATTGAGGACGGCGTGCTCGATCCTGTCGCGCAGCTCAGGTGACAGCAGATCGCTCCAGCGCGTATAGGCAAAGAGAAGCGGCACCAGCACGAAATCGGCGCAGTCGTGGCAATCCTCGATGACGGGAAGCATCGCCGAGATCATCGCCTCGGTGTCCTCCCCGCCCTGCCCCAGCGCAAGACGCGCGAAAGCACAGACCGTATCGGGCTCGGAATGGGCGGCGACCTCGGCCAGCGCCTCGGCGACGCGGTCCTCTAGGGCGGCGGGCGCTTCCCCCTGGCGTTGGGGATGACAGATCTCGACGCCGAGCGTGCGACCGAGCGAAAGCTCGCCTGTTTTGAAGGTGATCCGGAAATGGCGGAAATCGGCGGGCATATCCGCCGAGGCGCCGAGTTCCAGCTTGGTTGCTCCCGCTTCCAGCTCGAAATCATAGTCGAAGCGTTCGCTCGACATGAAGTCGCCTTCGATCTCAACATGACAGTTCAGCGCCACCGGCAGCGGCACGGGGAAGAGGATCGCCACGTCTTCGCCGAGATAGGCGGTGCGGTCGAAGCGCATGCCTTCGAGGATGACCTCCAGCGCATCCGCATCGCCGGCGGCGATGGGAACGGGCACGGCGGCTTCAACTTCCGGTCCTTCGACATAATCCAGCTGGAAATAGAAGCGCGCGTCGCGCTCGGCGAGATCGTCGAAATAGACGCGGATCTCGTTGAGACCGGCCGTAAGCTCGACCTCAAACAGCTGCTCGGCTTCGAGATTGCGCTGGTAAGGCGCCATGAAACCCTGCTCACGGCCATTGACGAAGAGGATCGCGCCGCCGCAGGTCGACAGGCGCAGCGTCGCACGCCCCGTCGACCGGGCATCGAGGAAGGTGCGCGCCCAGCACCCGATGCGTGTCGGGCGGAACCAGAAGCCGGAGAGATCGACACGCGGGGAAGCAAAGGGAAGCCACCAGCGGATGGCTTCGAATTCGGCAGTCGGTTGCGGCCGCCGGCCGGAGAAGGATTTTTTGAACTCGGTGCGGCAGGGATATTCATGCGGGATGAAGTTCTTCGTCTTGGTGACGAAGAAAAACGGATCCATGCTGCCGTCCATCGGGCGGTCGGCGACGTCGTAGCGCTCCTGCCACAGATGGGCGAGCTGCCAGTAGACGATCGGGCTATCCTTCGCCGTTGCGCGGCGGAGATGGGATTGCTGCTCAGTGGTCATATTTCAGCCCGCCCTGGAACAGCTAGAGCATGATGTCGTCCGAAAACCGCTCACACTTTTCGGCATCATGCTCGATCCTTGAGACGCCGGGTAAAACGCCGACGCATGGATTGGCCCTCAAGCCGCATCTTCAAAGCCTCCCTGCTCTGCCGCTTGTCGCGGACTCCTCAGGCAACAATTGTGCATAGGCATTCCATTTGCGCAATCTGAAAGATTTTTGCATAGTAGCTCAGAGCGAGGAGATGGCATGGCGGCGGAAGAGAAAAAAGGCAGGCGCACGCGGCTCGACGACATTGCCGCCAGATGCGGCGTCTCGATCAGCACGGTGTCGCGTGCGCTGGCCGGCGAAAAGGGCGTCAGGCCGGAGATTCGCAAGCTGGTGCTGGAAACGGCAAGTGCGGTTAGCTACGCCCTGCCGGCAAGCGTTGCCGGCAAGAAGGTCATGCTCGTCGCCTCCGGCGCGGCAATGATCGACTATGTCCGCAACCAGTTCACCCTCTACGTGCTCGAAGGATTGAATGCGCGCGCGGCCGCCCTCGGCATCGAGGTGGCAATGCGCCCCGTCGCCGACAAGGGTGATGAAGCGCGCGTCGTCGCCGAGATGCGGGACGATCCGAGTTTCGGCGGCATGCTGATCCTGACCGTTGACGATGAGGATATGCTGGCGGAGGCCGCCAGCCTCGGAAAGCCTGTCGTTCTGGTCAACAGCGACGATCCCTATATGCGGCTTTCGAGTGTGACGCCCTGCAACCGCTCGGCCGCCTTCATTGCCGCAGAGCGGCTGATCAAGGCCGGGCATCAACGCATCCTGTTCATGCTGAGGCCGGGACGGCGAACGATCGAGCGGCGCCTGGAGGGCTGGCGCGATGCCCTGCAGCATCATGGGCTGACGGCCGACGCCGATCTGGTGCTCGAGGTCGACGACTGGCTACCGGAACTCGGCGCAGAAGCCGTCACCCGTGTTATCCGCGAAAAAGGCCTCACCTTCACCGCCATCCTGACGGCGGGCGACAGCCTTGCCAATGGCGCAGTGCGCGGATTGCAGGCGATGGGTTATGCAGTACCGCAGGACATCTCAGTTATGGGCATAGACGACCTGCCGCAATCGGCCTTTCTCAATCCGCCGCTCTCGACGGTGCATATTCCGATGCGCGAGCTCGGCGCCACCGCGCTCGATCTGCTGCGCGACATGATGCTCGGTCTTGCGGCCCCACGGCGGCGGGTCGAGCTTGCCTGCCATCTCGTCGAAAGGGGCAGCGTGGCGGCTGTCAGGCGCGTCCATGCCGTGACGGAGGGGCGCTGAACCCACACCACACGTTCGACGATATCAAGCCTCGATAAAGCTCGCCTCAAACAGTTCTCGCGCATAGGCATCATGGGTGGTGCCGGCCTGCAGATCCGCTCTGGTGAGTTCGTCGACGAAGCAACCATTCTTCATGATCAGCACCCGGTCGCACATATGGGCGATGACCGCGAGGTCGTGGCTGACAAGGAGATAGGTCAGGCCCTTTTCCTCGCGCTGATCGGCAAGCAGGTTGAGGATTTCGGCCTGGACCGAGACATCGAGCGCCGATGTCGGCTCGTCGAGCAACAGGATGGGCGGCGACAGGATCAGGGCCCGGGCGATTGCCACCCTCTGCCGCTGGCCGCCGGAAAGCTCATGCGGAAAACGGTTTGCGAAACTCGCCGGCAAACCCACCTGGATCAACGCCCTCTCGACCTTCGACCAGATATCCGAATGGCGCATGGCGCGCAGCGGCTCGGCCAAGGCGGTGCCGATACGATGGCGCGGATGCAGGGATCCGTATGGGTCCTGAAACACCATCTGAGCGAATTTCAGCTCTTCGCGGGAGCGCTTCTTGCCGATCGGTTTGGCGCCAAGCTCGATCTGGCCGGTCCAGCCGGCCTCCATGCCGGCGAGACACCGCAGCACCGTCGATTTGCCACATCCGGATTCACCGACAATGCCGAGCGTCTCCCCCTGGCCAACCTGAAAACTGATGCCCCTGACGACATGGTTGCTTGATTTGCCGGAGGCAAAGACGACATCGAGGTCACGCACATTGATCATTGCACCGTCTCCAGATCGAGTTTCGTCCTGTCGAGAACCGCAAGCCGGCGAACCGGATTCCTGGGGTCGGGCAGCGCAGCGATCAGCCCGCAAGTATAGGGATGGCGGGCGTCCTCGAGACGGGTAAGGGTCTCAACGATCCGGCCGGCATACATGACGATGATGCGCTCGCAAAAGGCTGCCACCATGCGAATGTCGTGGCTGATCAACAGCAGTCCGGAATTGTTCTCGCGCACCAGTTCATCGAGCAGCAGCAGCACGTCCTTGCGAACGCTGACATCGAGCGCCGAGGTCGGCTCGTCGGCGATGACGAGCTTCGGCCGCGCCAGCAACATCATGGCGATCATCACGCGCTGGCCCATGCCGCCCGATATCTGGTGGGGATAAAGCGCCATGACCCGGTCCGGATCGCTGATGCGCACGCGCTCCAGCATGGCGCGGGCCGCGTCAAAGGCCTGGCTCTTGCCAAGACCGAGGTGAAGGCGAGCGGCTTCGGCGATCTGCTTGCCGATCGACAGCACCGGATTCAGCGAATAACGCGGATCCTGCATGATCAAAGCGATATCCTTGCCGCGAAGCGCGCCCATCTGCCGCTCGCTCTTTAACAGCAGCGGATCGCCGCCGAGATCCAGACGTTCGGCGGTGACGACCGCCGCCGGCGGCAGCAGACCCATGATGGCGCGACCGGTCGTCGATTTGCCGGAACCGGATTCTCCGACGATGCCGACGCGTTCGCGCCCGACGTCGAAACTGACATTGGAGACGGCAGGCACGGCGCCTCGCCCGAAACGGACACTCAATCCCTCGACGGAAAGAACGGGCTGCCGATCACGATCTTGCATGGCGAGGATCCAGAATGTCGCGCAGAGCATCTCCGGCGATGTTGAAGGCAAGGCTGGTGAGGAGGATGGCGATACCCGGCATCACGGCAACCCACCAATAATCCAGCATGAACTTGCGGCCGCTGGAGATCATCGCGCCCCATTCCGGCGCCGGCGGCTGGGCGCCAAGCCCGAGGAAGCCAAGCGAAGCTGCCGTCAGAATGATGCCCGCCATGTTGAGCGTCAGGCGAACGATGACCGACGGGACGCACATCGGTGCGATATAGAGGAGAAGAATGCGCATCGGCGAGGCGCCATAAAGGCGGGCGGCGACCACATAATCGGCGTTTCTGACGACAAGCGCCTCGGCGCGCGCGAGCCGGGCAATCGGCGGCCATGCGGTCAGCGAGATCGCGATGATGGCCGTGGTCAAGCCGGCGCCGAGTGCCGCAGCAAAAGCCAGAGCCAGGATCAGCGACGGGAAGGACAGAACGATATCGGTGGCGCGCATCAGCAGCGCATCGATGCGTCCGCCGAAGAAGCCCGCGACAACGCCGATCAACAGGCCGATCGGGCCGACGATCAAGGAGATCGACAGCACGGTCTGGATGGTGATGCGCGTGCCGAAGATGAGGCGGCTCAAGATGTCGCGACCGAATTCGTCCGTGCCGGCCAGATGCGCGAGGCTCGGCGGCTGCAAGGCATCGCCAAGCGCCTGTATCGCCGGATCGTAGGGCGCCAGGAGCGGCGCGAAGATTGCGATCAAGCAAAGCAGACCGAGGATGACGAACCCTCCAAGACCAAGCGGCTCGGCCGCCAATTTGCGGCCGGCGCGCGCAAACGACGCCGCGATACGGGTCGACACACTTGGAGGGCGGATCTGAATCTCGCTGCGAATAACGTCGCTCATCGGGCCGCCTCCCGCATGCGCGGATCAAAGACGGCGTAAGCGACGTCGGCCAGGAAGTTCAACAACATGAAAATGAATCCCACAATGATGGTGGCGGCGACGATGGCGTTCATGTCGCCGATCATCAGCGCGTTCGTCATGTACTGGCCAATGCCCGGCCAGGAGAAAACGATCTCGGTCACGACAGCGCCTTCGAGCAGACCGCCATAGGAAATGGCAAGGATAGTGATCAGTTGCACCGCAATGTTCGGCAGGACGTGGTGCCAGATCGTGCCGAGCGGGCTTACACCCTTGGCTCGGGCCGCAATGACATAATCCTGGCTCAACTGCTCCAGGGTGAAGCTGCGTGTCATGCGGGTGATGTAGGCCATCGCAGCATAGGCGAGGATGACGGCCGGCAGAATGATATGGCCGAGCGCATTCCAGAAGATTTCCGTCTCGCCCTGCAACAGGCTGTCGACCAGCAAGAGGCCGGTTCTCGGCGTGACGAGGCCTTCGTAGAAGACATCGATCCTGCCCGGGCCGCCGACCCAATTGAGGCCGGCATAGAAGATGACCAGCCCGACGATGCCGAACCAGAAGACCGGGATCGAATGGCCGACGAGCGCCACCACCCGCGCCGTCTTGTCGATGAAGCTGTCGCGAAAGAGGGCCGCGACAAGCCCGAGCGGGACACCGACGAAGGTCGAAATGATCACCGCCAGCGTCGCGAGTTCGAATGTTGCCGGAAACGCCTGGGCAAGGTCCGAAGAGACGGGATTGCCGGTGAGGACGGCCGTGCCGAAATCACCATGCGCCAGCCCGTTCAGATAGAGGAAAAACTGCTGGTAGATCGGCAGGTCGAGGCCGAGACGCGCCCGCATCGCCGCATAGGCGGCGGGATCGGCGAGCTCGCCGACAATCGCGCCGACCGGATCGTTGGGCAAGATGCGGCCGATCACGAAGGTTACACAGAGGAGGATGAACAGGCTGACCAGCAAATGCGCCAGGCGTCGGCCAAATTCGGCTACGGAGAGTTCCTTCATGATCGGCTTGCCCTGGGAGTCTTACTGGGTTTCTACCTTGGTCACGCTCTCGAGACGCGTCAGCTGAGACGGATGCCCGATATATCCCTGCACCTTGCTGTTGAGGACGATCGGCTCAAAGCGCTCGAACAGCGGCAGCACGGCCGGCTTCTGATCCACGAACATTTTCTGCATCTGGACGTAGAGTTCGCCGCGCTTCTTGGCGTCCGGCTCCATCGATGCTTTCGCCGTCAGGGCCGTCAGTTCGGGAATGTCCCAGGCCGAGCGCCAGACGAAGTTGCCGGCATTGTTGGCTTCCTTCGAGTTATCGGGATTGGAGGAAAACTGCTCCATCGAGCCGAGCACGTTCGGCATGTAGGCGCTGGTCTGGGGGATCAGCAGATCGAAATCCCTGGCGCGATGGGCGGCAATGATTTCCGAGCCGTTGCCCTGCTGGATGTCGATCTTGATGCCGACCTGAGCAAGCGATGCCTGGATGGCGGTGGCAAGATCGATACGCGGCGTCTGCGCAATGGTCTTCAGCGTCAGCGAGAAGCCGTCCTTGAAGCCGGCCTCGCTCAACAGCTGCTTGGACTTTTCGACGTCGAGATGCCAATCGGGGTTCGGGATGGCATATTCGAAATTCTCCGGAACGGGAACGTTTCTCGCCCGGCCGTAAGGACCCATGATGGTCTTTTCGATGCCCTTGTAATCGATGCCGTAGGCGATGGCCTCGCGGACCTTCGGGTTGGAGAGGTACTGGTTGCCGACATTCATCGACAGCACGTAGAAACCGCCCGTCGGAATACGCTGGATGGCAAAGCCTTGCTTGTCCTTGAACGTCGCGAGATCGGATGCCGTCAGCGCGCTGGCAATATCGATATCGCCGCGCTCGAGCATCAGCCGCTCGACCTGGCTTTCCGGCACATGGCGGACGATGACGCGCTTCATCTTCGGCGCGCCGGTCATATAGTCTTTGTTGGCATCGAGAATGACAAGCTCGTTCGGAGACCAGCGATTGAGGGTGAACGGACCGGAGCCGGCCGAATGCGTCCGCATCCAGGCGTTTCCATAGTCATTGTCGACGGCGTGTTTCTCGACCTCGACGCTGTCGACCACGCTGGTGGTGGTCGTCGTCAGCCGGTAGAGCAGAAGCTCTGCCGTCACCTGGTCGGAGAGATCGATCCGCACCGTCTGATCGTCCACCGCCGTGACAAGCTTTTCGACATTGTTCTTGTCGTAGCCGACGCGCTTGAGGTTGGCGGCGGCAGCCTGATCCATCTTCAGGAGCCGGGCCAGCGAATAGACCACGTCCTTCGAGGTGACCGGATTGCCGGAGGCGAAATTGGCCTTGCGCAGCGTGAATGTGATGCCCTTGTCGTCAATTTTCCAGCTTTCCGCCAGCTGCGGAAGGATCTTGCCATCCGCCGTACTGGCGACCAGCCGGTCGTAAAGGTTCGACATGATCTCGACCGCTTTGCCTTCGGTCGCCTGCTGCGGATCCAGCGACAAAACCTGCGCCAGCGATGTGCCCACAACCAGCTGGTCCTGCGGTGTCGCAGCTTGCAGCTGCGGCGCTGCGACCGTCAGGGCGCCCATGACCGCGCCGACGAATAAGCCCTTAGAAAAATGCTTCATTGTAACTCCTCCCTGGATTACTATAAGAGACATATTATGTCGTCCGTATGTCGTATTATGATTTAACGAGATCGAATATGATTTGCAAGAGCCGAACGGAAGACGTGATGCAGAGGGATGGGGAACGGACATGACGACACTCAGCCGCGGCCGGCAAAGACTGGCACAGCAGGTCATCGATCAGCTGCGGGCGCAAATCGAAACGGGGAAGCTGCGTGTCGGCGACCAGCTGCCGACCGAGCCGCAGTTGGAAGCCACCTTCGGCGTCAGCCGCACCGTGGTGCGCGAGGCAATTGCCGATCTGCGGTCGGCGGGCTTCGTCAAACCGATCCAGGGCAAAGGCGTCTTTGTCGCCGACCCGAAGGTTCATTCCGACCTGTCGCTGACGCCGGTGGAAATCAAAAGCATCCCGGAAACCCTGGAATTGCTGGAGTTTCGCATGGCGGCCGAAGGTGAAGCGGCGGCGATTGCCGCCTATCGCCGCACCGCCGAGCAGGAGGCGGCGATCCGCGAAGCCAACCGCAGAATGGCACAGCTGATCGAGACCGGACAGCAGACGGTGGAGGCGGATTACGCTTTCCACATGGCGATTGCCGCCGCCACGAACAACCGATTCTATGTCGATGTTCTCCGCCATTTCGGCCCCCGAGCCATCCCCCGCGGCCAGTTTCCGACGCTGCCTGAGGCCAATGACCGGGATTATCTGCAAAAGGTCTATGCCGAACATGTGGAAATCCTGTCGGCGATCGCCGACCAGGATCCGGAACGCGCCCGCCAGGCGATGCGGGCGCATATGATGGCCAGCCAACGGCGTTACCGCATGCTCGCCGAGCAGCAATAGGGCTCGACACCTTCCAAAATTCATATTATGTCATATGACACTGTTGGATTTGGAAAGAGACTCAAATGTATCTGGGAACACAGGTCGCGGCGCGGGATGACGACGATTATCGTATCTTCGCGCAACTGGGTGTGAAGCATATCAACGCCGACCCGCCGGGAAAACCGAGCAGTTGGACGCTTTCCGACCTCGAGCGCCATCGCGACAAGGTCGAAAGCTTCGGCCTGATCCTCGACATGATCCAGTTGCCCCTGCCCTCGCAGCCGATCGAGAAGGCTTCCTATCCCGATATCCTGCTCGCCGGCCCCGAGCGCGA
Source organism: Rhizobium binxianense (assembly GCF_028994275.1). Lineage (NCBI taxonomy): Bacteria > Pseudomonadati > Pseudomonadota > Alphaproteobacteria > Hyphomicrobiales > Rhizobiaceae > Rhizobium > Rhizobium binxianense. The sequence goes on along the minus strand of NZ_CP118713.1, from coordinate 1,736,573 downwards.
CAGGCAGATCGACGCCGTCTGCAAGCTGATCGAGAATGCGGCGGCAGCCGGCATTCCGGCCGTCAAATATAATCTCAATCTGATCGGCATTCCCCGCACGCCGGATGAACCGGGGCGCGGCGGATCGATGAATGCCAGCTTCCGCTGGGACAAGACGGATCAGCGGGCCGAACCAGGTCTGGCCGGCGTGCTCTCCGAAGACGAAAACTGGGAACGGATCGACTATTTCCTCGAGCGCGTCGTTCCGGTCGCCGCAAGCAACCGCGTCAGGCTCGCCTGCCACCCGCACGATCCCTATACGCCGCCCGGCTATCGCGGCGTCACGCGGGTGCTCGGCACGGTGGAAGGCCTGAAGAAATTCGTGCTGATGCACGAAAACCCCTATCACGGCCTCAATTTCTGCCAGGGCTCGATCGGCGAGATGCTCGAAAATCCCGGCAAGGAGATCGACGATGTCATTCGCTGGTTCGGCGAGCGCGGCAAGATCTTCAATGTTCACTTCCGCAACATTCGCGGCGGCAAGCTTTCCTTCATGGAGACCTTCCCCGAGGAAGGCGACATGGACATGGTCCGCTCGGCCAGGATCTACAAGGAGGTGGGCTTCAAATACATGCTGATGCCCGACCACGTGCCGACCGTCAGCGGCAAGGATCCAACCGCCACCGCATTTGCCTTCTGCTACGGCTATATCGCCGCCCTTCTGCAGGTGCTGGAAAGCGCCTGACACGGTCTTCAACACGCAAAGAATAGGACTTCATGGATGAACCCGATTGAACTGAAGAAGGCCGTTGGTAGTGGTCTCCTCTCGTTTCCGGTCACGCATTTCGACGATCAGCTCAAATTCGACGAAGCGAAGTACCGCCGCCATGTCGAGTGGCTTGCCGGTTATGACGCCGCCGCACTGTTTGCCGCCGGTGGCACCGGGGAGTTTTTCTCCCTCAATCCTGCCGAGATTCCGCAGGTCGTCCGGGCCGCCAAGGCGTCGGCCGGCAAGACGCCGATCATCTCTGGAACCGGCTACGGCACATCGCTCGCCATCGAGATCGCACAGGCGGCCGAGAAGGCCGGCGCGGACGGACTATTGCTGCTGCCGCCCTATCTGATGTTTGCCGAGCAGGCCGGCCTGATCGCCCACGTCAAGGCGGTCTGCCAATCGGTCGGCATCGGCGTCATCGTCTATAATCGCGACAACGCCATTCTTTCGGCCGAAAGCATTGCGCGCCTGGCGGAGGAATGCCCGAACCTGATCGGCTTCAAGGACGGCGTCGGCGATGTCGACAAGGTGATCGAGATCACCACGCTGCTCGCCGACCGTCTGGTCTATGTCGGCGGCATGCCGACCCATGAGGTCTATGCCCAGGCCTATTTTGCTGCCGGCGTGACGACCTACTCCTCGGCCGTCTTCAACTTCGTCCCTGCGCTGGCCCAGCGCTTTTATGGCGCCTTGCGCACCGGCGATCAGGCGACCGTCGACCAGATCCTCAAGGGCTTCTTCTTCCCCTTCGTCGCCTTGCGCAACCGCAAGAAGGGATATGCCGTCTCGATCATCAAGGCCGGGCTTCGTGTCCTCGGGCAAAACCCAGGCCCCGTGCGCCCGCCTCTGACGGATCTTACCCAGGACGAGCTGGCGCTGCTGGAAAAGATCGTCCAGGCAAACGGCGTCACACGGATCGCGGCGGAATAATATATCGCCGCAGTAGGCCGCCGGGGTGGCCCGGCGGCTGTCCGGTTCGCACCAATCGACATCTGTCGATGTAGGAACCTCAGCTCTTGCAACGGATAGAACCCCATTTTCTCCAAATAGCTGCTTTCAGTCCTCCAGAATGCCGGCGATCCTAACCAAATCTGCCACTGACGATGCGCGCATTTTCCGCATCATGTGGCCGCGGTGAAGCTTTACGGTCGCCTCGGCGAGCTGAACCTCAGCCGCAATCTGCTTGTTCAGTTTCCCGGCGACTACCAATGCCATGATCTGGCGCTCACGCTCGGTAAGCTTGGAATACCTCAAGCGTAACCCAGCCGTTTGGTTAGCCTCTTTGCGTCGAGCCTCATCATCCGCCAAAGCGCGGTTTACCGCCTCCAGTAAGTCCTGTTCGCGCACGGGCTTGGTCAGGACATCAATAGCTCCGGCTTTCATCGCGCGGACCGCCATCGCGACATCGACATGGGCGCTGATCAGCACCACCGACCTTGGATGTCGGCTTTTCGCCAGAGCTTCTTGAAACTCCAGACCGCTCTGGCCTGGCAGACGAATATCCAGAACAATACAACCTGCCCCGTCTGGATCATCAGCAGAAAGGAACTCCGGCACCGAGCCATGGGTTTCAGTGGCAAGCCCTACGGATTGGAACAATCCCCTCAAAGCTTCGCGGACGCTTTCGTCGTCATCTATGATGATGACGGTCGGCGGGCCTCTTTTGCGATCATCGATCATAGTCGGCTGTGACCTCCGCCATGGGCAATGTAAACGTAAACACCGTACCAACCCGACTGTCTGCCGCCGAAGCCGAAATCCGGCCGCCATGGGCTTCAATAATGGAGCGGCATATGGAAAGTCCCATCCCGATACCGTCGGCCTTCGTGCTGTAAAATGCTTCGAACACTCGGTCCAACTCTTCGGGAGGCACACCGCGCCCCGAGTCCGAGACACTCACTCTCACGAAACGCTGCTCGTCCTCGGTGCATCTGATCCTGATACGTCTTTCGCTTGAATCAGCGGTCATCGCTTCGGCGCTGTTCATGACCAAGTTTAGAACTACCTGTTGCAGCTGAGTTCGATCTCCAATGACCTCCAGAGACCATTTCGGAAGATCGAGATCGAGTTCGATCTCTCGGTGACGAAGTTCCCCTCTCAAAAGATCCAGCACATCGCGCAAGGCGCCCTTCAAGTCAGTTTGCTCCATCCGGGCTGGTGACTTCTGAGCCAGTGCTCTGATACTCGCGATGATGTCGCCGGCGCGATGACCATCCTTGACGATCCTCTCCGCCGCGAGCCGGGCCTGTTCGATATCGGTATGTCCCGGTTGCAGCCAGCGCAGACATGTGCCGGCATTCGTGACGATTGCCATCAGCGGCTGGTTGACTTCATGGGCAATCGAAACGGCAAGTTCACCTGTGGCCGTCATCCGGGTCACATGCGCGAGGTCACTCTGGCTTTGCCGCAAGGACTCCTCCGCCCGTTTACGATCCTCGATATCCACGACGACGCCGTACCATCTCACAACATTTCCATCTGAATCCAGAAGGGGACTTTGCCGAAGGTTAAACCACCGATATTCGCCATCGGCGCGTCTGATACGGGCGTCTACCGGGCGGCTTTTTTTTGAGGCTACGATATCGTCCCAAGCCATACGCATCGGCTCGACATCATCAGGATGAAACATGCGATAAAAGCCGAAGCCGACAATCTCTTCAAAAGGTAGACCGACATAATCGATCAAATTTCGATTAAAATATTCAAGCTGGCCGTCCGAGGTGCAGGACCACGCCATGGCGGGTATCGTGTTGATGATAAGACTGAGCTTGTGTTCACTTTCTCTGAGCGCAGCTTCGCTTTCCCGAAGAGCATTCTCCGCACGTTGCAGGTCTTCGATATCGATGTTGACACCGAACCAACGAACGACGCCGTTGGCATCGACTAGCTTTCGCCCTGAGAAGTAAAACCAACGGTATTTTCCGTCTGCTCCGCGAATGCGTCCTTTCAAAACAGTGTGGTCGGAATGCTCAAGGTCTCTCTTCCAGATGTCCACCATACCGGGAATATCGTCCGGGTGATAAAGCTCCAGGAAGCCCCAGTCGAGAATTTGGTCAGCAGGACGGCCTGCATAGTCCAGCCAGCTTTTATTGACAAAATCGGCGCTGCCATCCGGTCGCGCTGACCATACGAGAACAGGCAGCGAATTGATGATAAGGCTAAGGTTCTGCTCGCTGGCCGCAAGTGCGGTCTTCGTTTCCTTCAATGCGTTTTCGGCCTGTTTGCGGTCTTCGATATCGAGGACCACACCATACCATCTCAAGACAGTTCCTTCGGCATCGAGCCGCGGCTTCTGCCGAAGCGTGCACCAACGATATTGGCCATCTGCGCGCCTGAGCCTGCCCACGACCTCTCTGGCATGCTTCGAGGCCATGATGTCATGCCATTCCGAAGCAAGATGTGACGTATCGTCGGGATGAAATAGCTTATAGAATCCCACTCCAGAGATTTCCTCAAGTGGCGCTCCGATAAACTCGAGAAAGTGCTGGTTGGCAAAATCGAGCATGCCTTCCGACGTTGCGGACCACACCATGGCGGGGATCAGATCAATAATGGGATCGGTTTCCGGCTCTCGTTCCACCGCACTCTCCGTTCAGAGTTTGAGACGTGCCGGAGCCTAGAAGTTCCGACTCAATGTCAGGAAATAGAGAAGGGTGGCCAATCGTCCGCCGGAAATAGTTACGGGATTTCCAGGCGTTGCGTAAGGACAAATCGATATACGAAGGTCTATGGTTGCAATGCCATCGTCTAGCTGCACGTGACCTAGATCGCAATTGAGAGCGATTAGAAACCCGCTTACTCCTACACATAGGCCCTTGATGAATGGCGACGCCGGCAGGCCCGTCCTCGCCTTCACATCGAACGTGCATTGAAATTCTACATCACCGCCATTTCCTGGCCCGGAGCACAGCCTCCGGTGACCTTGTTTATCGCGACGGCGTTTACTCAGGCTGAACGGCCCAAAGCAGCCCTCACTCGAAACCAATTTTCGTTTTATCTCGACTTATGGGGAGACTATCATGCGTAGTTTGATTATGTGCCTGATGTTGGCGACCGCCAGCATGACCGCGGCAACAATGGCAAGCGCGCTTCCTGCGCACGCCGCGACGGGCGTCCGCGAAACTCCGGTTCCCATCCACTACCGAACTGCGAAAATCGAGGACCTCGATATCTTCTACCGGGAAGCCGGTCCGGCCGACGCTCCGGTCGTGCTGCTGCTCCATGGTTTTCCGACGTCCTCCCACATGTTCCGCAATCTGATCCCGCTCCTTGCAGACCGATACCACGTCATCGCGCCGGACTATCCGGGCTATGGACAAAGTGCATCTCCCGATCGTAGCAAATTTGCCTATACGTTTGCCGGGGTCGCCGATATCGTCGACCAGTTGCTGGATCATTTGGCGGTCAAAAGCTACGCGATGTACGTCATGGATTATGGTGCACCGGTGGGATACCGCCTGGCGCTGAAACATCCGGAACGGGTGAGTGCGCTGATCATCCAGAACGGCAACGCCTATGATGAAGGGCTGAAGGAATTTTGGGATCCCATCAAGACCTACTGGTCCGATGGGTCAGAGAAGAGCCGTGAGGCGCTCTCCGGTCTGGTCACGCTCGAAACGACCAAGTTCCAGTATACCGATGGCATGGAAGACGTGTCGCGCATCAGCCCTGACAACTGGGTTCACGACCAGGCTCTTCTGGACCGGCCAGGCAACAAGGATATCCAGCTCGATATGTTGTATGATTATCGCACCAACGTGCCGCTTTACCCTGCGTTCCAAAGTTTCTTTCGTGAACGCAACCCGCCCTCGCTCATCGTCTGGGGCAAGAACGATTATATCTTTCCTGAGGCCGGCGCTCATCCTTATCTCACGGATCTTCCGGATGCCGAAATTCATATCCTGAACTCAGGTCACTTCCTGCTCGAAGAAAAGCTGGACGTCGCTGCTCCGCTAATCAACGACTTCCTGGATCGCAACGTCGCAAAGAAGTGACCATCAGGCATGGTTGCCGGCGGTGCGACCAAGGTTCTACCAAGCTGAGGTCGCACCGCTGAACAGCGGTTACTAAATTCCAGATTTGGAGATCCCCCATGCCGTACCATTTTTTGGAAGTTGCAATCACTCCGAATGTACGGCTTGCACAAGCTGAAATGGCTGCCGACCAGATTTGGTTAGGCGACCACCATCGAGAATCCGACAGCTTCACCGACAGCGAACTGGCTTTCATCTCTGCACGGGACAGCTTCTACATTGCCTCTGTGTCGGAAAGTGGCTGGCCATATGTTCAGCATCGCGGTGGGCGAAAGGGCTTTCTGAAAATAGTCGACAAGAAAACGCTGGCTTTTGCCGACTACAGGGGCAACCGCCAATATATCAGTACCGGAAACTTTGCCGCAAATGACCGGGCCTGTCTCTTTCTGGTGGATTACCCGCGACGAGCCCGCCTCAAGATATATATGCATGTCGAGAAGCTGACACTCGATGCCGACCCGGCACTGACCGACCTTGTTTTCGACGCCGGCTACCGAGCAAAGGCAGAACGGATTTTCCGGCTGCGGCTGGAAGCCTTCGATTGGAACTGCCCTCAACATATCACACCGCGTTACACCGAACACGAGGTCGAGAAAGCAGTAGCACCGTTGCGGGAACGCTTGGCCGAATTGGAGTCGGAGAATGCAGAATTGCGTACTCGGCTCGAGGCCGTGGGAGGAAAATGATGGACGCCACAAGACCCTATTGCCGCCCCTTTCAGGGGCTTCTGCAACAGAAAAGGTTCGGCTTGCCGAGGATGGCTGGTACTTGCAAATGAACGCTGCCACCGCTCCTCAACAGACACACGATTGGATAAAGAAACGGGCTGTTGCGAGACCGACCGCCAGGTCATACGTTCTCTGATGCAACCTCAGAAGGAGCAGCAGATGCAGATCGACCTCGCAGGCAAGACCGCTCTGATTACTGGATCTACCGAAGGCATCGGCTACGCGATCGCCCGCCAGCTCGCGAGGGCTGGCGCGGACGTGGTGATCAACGGACGCTCTGAAGAAAAGACCGCAAAGGCCGCCGACCGCCTGAAAGGCGAAGGTGCCGGGGGCACCGTAGCCGCCGTCGCAGCCGATGTCGCAACCGCTGAAGGGTGTGGTGCTCTCGTCGCCAAGGTTCCTCATGTCGATATCCTGATCAACAATGCGGGCATCTTCCAGCCGCTCGACTTCTTCGAGGCGAACGACGAGGTGTGGGATCGCCATTGGCAGGTAAACGTCATGTCGGCCGTCAGGCTTTCGCGTGCCTACCTTCCGGGCATGCAGAACGTCGACTGGGGTCGGGTCATCTTCATCGCGTCGGAATCCGGCTTTAACATTCCGGTGGAGATGATTCACTACGGCGTCAGCAAGACCGCCGATATCGCGGTTGCCCGCGGGCTCGCCAAGCGCATGGCTGGTACGGGCGTTACCGTGAACTCGGTCCTCCCCGGCCCAACACTGTCCGAAGGCGTCGAGGCGATGCTTGCCGAAGAGCGTAGGAAGACAGGCAAACCGATCGAGGAGGTCGCGGCGGACTTCGTCAAGAAGCATCGTGGCAGTTCGATCATCCAGCGAGCTGCAAGCGTCGAGGAAATCGCCAACCTCGTAACCTATCTGGCGTCGCCTTTGGCATCCGCGACGACCGGGGCTTCCATGCGCGTGGACGGAGGACTGATCGACACGCTCTGAGGTGATCCTCGCCTGCTAGAGCGCCACACCGGTACCGCGGTCGAAGACGTGCACCTGATCACTCGTAATACTTGCCTCGAACACCGCGCCGTAGCGGGCGGGATATTCGCCGTCGACGATGGCGGTCACCTGCTGGCCGGCAAGATCGAAGACCACATGGGTCTGGGCGCCGGTCGGTTCCACCAGCATCGTCCGGCCGGCAAGCGGCGTGCCGCCTGATATGCCGGGAACGAGATGTTCGGGGCGCAGGCCGATGGTGATGGCCTGGCCGGGCTTGACCTTGCGGTCGGGCGCGATGCGGATCGCCGTGCCATCGCTGAGACGAGCAGCAGGCCCACCATTTTCGCCGTCGACCGTGCCTTCGAGCATGTTCATCGCTGGCGATCCGATGAAGGCGGCGACGAAGAGATTGGCCGGTTTCTTGTAGAGTTCGAGCGGCGTGCCCTGCTGCTCCACCCTGCCCTGATTGAGGACGACGATACGATCGGCAAGCGTCATCGCCTCGATCTGGTCATGGGTGACATAGATCGAGGTCGTCCTGACCTTCTGGTGCAGCGTCTTGATTTCCGAGCGCATCTGCACGCGCAGCTTGGCATCGAGGTTGGAGAGCGGCTCGTCGAACAGGAAGACGGCGGGATTGCGCACGACGGCGCGGCCCATGGCGACGCGCTGGCGCTGGCCGCCGGAAAGCTGGGCCGGCTTGCGGTCGAGGAGTTGGGCGAGATCCAGCATGCGCGCCGCTTCGGCAACGCGGAGCTCGATCTGAGGTTTGGCAACGCCGGCGAGCTTCAGATTGAAGCCCATGTTTTCAGCCACGGTCATGTGCGGATAGAGCGCATAGGATTGGAAGACCATGGCGATGTTGCGTTCGCGCGGCGTCATGCTGTTGACGACCTTGCCGCCGATGGCGATCTCGCCATCGGTGATCTCCTCGAGGCCGGCGATCATTCTGAGCAGCGTCGATTTTCCGCAACCGGACGGGCCGACGAGCGCGACGAATTCGCCATCCTCAATATGAAGCGAAATGCCATGGATGACGTCGACGGCGCCATAGGTCTTGCTGATATCGGTGAGTTCAACGGATGCCATGAGTGCACTCCAACGGTTCGGCTCAGGACTTCACGGCGCCGGCGGTCAGACCGGCGATGATGTGTCTCTGGGCGACGAAAAAGACGATGATGGTGGGAAGGATGGTCAGCGTGATGAAGGCCAGCACCAGCTGCCATTCCGTGCCGTATTCGCCGCGATAGACCATGATGCCGAGCGGCCAGGGATATTTCGATTCCGAGTTCAGCATGATCAGCGGCAGGATGTAGCTGTTCCAGCTGCCGACGAAGGAGATGATGCTGACGGTGGCGACGATCGGGCGGGAAAGCGGCAGCGAGATGTGCCAGAAGAAACGGAGATAACCGCAGCCATCGACGAAAGCCGCCTGAAACAATTCTTCCGGAAGGTTGCGGAAATAGTTTCGAAACAGCAGGATGCTCATGCCGAGGCCGAAGGCCACCTGCGGCAGCACCACGCCCCAATAGGTATCGAGCAGGCCGAGATCGCGGATGCGGATGAACAGCGGCAGGATCGCGGTCGCCGCCGGAAACATCAGGCCGAGCAGGAAATAATTGAGCAGGAACGACGATCCGAAGAAACGGACATGGGCAAAGGCGAAAGCCGCCATCGACGAGACGATCAGCGTCAGGAGGACGGTGAGCGACGCGATCACAAGCGAATTGCCGATCTGCAGCCAGTAGCGTTCACCGAAGAGGATGTCGGTATAGTTCGCCCATTGCCACTCCGTCGGCAGGCCGAAGGGATTGGTGCGCAGGTCGCCCAGCGTCTTGAAGCCGCCGAGCGCCGTCGTCAGCAACGGCACGAGCACGATTGCGGCAATCAGGCTCAGCGACACGTAGAGATAGATGCGCGTGGACGTGCTCATGCGGATGGAAGAGCTCATATCAGTCATGGCGCATGAATATCCTTTTGTAACCGAAGGCGAGCGTCACGCAGATGATGAAGAGCACGACGCCGACGGCGCTGCCGAGGCCGACCTGCATGCGCATGACGCCATAGGTATAGAGGAAGGTGACCATCGTCTGGGTGGAGTTGGACGGCCCGCCGCCCGTCAGCGGCATGATCATGTCGAAGAGCTGCAGCGAGCCGACGACGGCAAAGAAGATGGAAAGACGCAAGGTCGAGCCGAGCAGCGGCAGCGTGACGTAACGGAACTTCTGCCAGCCGGTGGCGCCGTCGATTTCGGCGGCCTCCAGCACGCTTTTGTCGACCGATTGCAGGCCGGCGATGAACAGCATCATGTGGAAGCCGAAATATTTCCAGACGATCACGCCAAGCACGGCATAGATCGCCACGTCCTTGTCGGCGAGCACATAAGGGTTGGCGAAGCCGAAGAAGTTGGAAACGGCGGCAAACAGGCCGTAATCGCCATCGTAGACGAAGCGCCAGATCAGGCCGGCGGCAACGTCCGCCAGCACATAGGGCAGGAAGAAAATCAGCCGGTAGCCGACGACACCCGGAATGCGGTGCGCCAGCATGGTCGCCAGCCAGATGGCGAGCGGCACCTGGATGCAGATCGAGATGACGATGATCAGGCCGTTATTGACCAGTGCCTGCGTGAAGGCCGCATTTCGGAACAGAACCTGGAAATTGCGCAGCGCAATGAACTCGGTCGGCGTGCCGTAGCCGTTCCACTTGTAGAGGCTGTACCAGGCCGCCTCGCCCATCGGCATGATGACGAAGAGGGTGAAAAGCAGCAGCGCCGGCGGCAGGAAAAGCAACAGCACAGTCAGCCGGTCATGCGCGACCGAGCTTCTGCTGTTGGCGACTTTTCTTGCCGGCCTTGCGACCGTCGGTATCGATGGGACTGAGATATTGGCCATGGTTCCTGCTTTCGCATCTCGTCGGCAGCAATCCCGGCGCCCGCTTTCAGCAAGAGCGCCGGGAGGGGTCGGCAGGCGCTGGTTATTGTTCCAGCTCGAAAGCGTCCTGGATCATCTGGGCGCCGTCCTTGGACTTCATCTGACCGGAGACGATTTCCACCGACACGTCGTTGACGACGCGGCCGACCGCAGCACCCAGATCCTGGTCGAAATAGTTCTGATGCCAGGTCGAGGCGGCAAGCTGTTTTGCCGATTCGGCAAGCAGCGGGTTGGTGACGCCGTCACCGGCGCCGACGGCAACCGGCAGCAGCATCCCGGCCTTGGCCATCGCCCGCTCGTTGTCTGCACTCGTCAGGAAAGCGAGGAAATCGATCGCTTCCTTGGAGGCCTTCTTGGTGACGGCCCAGCCGTTCAGACCGCCGAGCGTATCGGTCGGCTTACCGGCGCCGCCATCGACCGCCGGGAAGGCGAAACGGCCGATATTGTCGGGTGCGAGGCCCTTGCCGTCACCGGCATTCTTGCGCTGGTTGGCTTCGGTATTTTCAAAGCCGAGGATGATTGCAGCCTTGCCGTCACCGAAAACGCCGAGCGCCTGCGGCCAGGTCGAGCCGAGATAGCCGGGCTGGAACGGTTCGAGCTTTCCGAGTTCGGCGAGGTCGTCGCCGGCCTTGATGATCGCCGGATCGAGGAAACCTTCGCCCTGGCCGGTCTTTGCTGCTTCGAAGACCTTCTGGCCGCCTTCGCGCATGACGAGATAGCTCCAGTAGAAGTGGATCGGCCATTTTTCACCGCCGCCGCCGGCGATCGGCACGATGCCGGCAGCCTTGATCTTCTTCACCGTGGCGAGAAAGTCAGCCCAGTTCTTGATGTCCTCGGCCTTCACACCGGCCTTGGCAAACAGTTCCTTGTTGTAGAAGAAGCTGACCAGGCCGACCTTGTAGGGAATGGCCCAGGTCTTGCCATCGAATGTCAGGCCACTGACCGACGCCGGGCTATAGGCGCTGCGCAACTTGCCGCCATCGGCATCGAGCGCCGGCGTCACATCCTGGAGCGCGCCGGTTTCGGACTGCTGCTTCAGGACGCCGCCGCCCCAGCTGAAGAAGAAATCCGGCACGTCGTCGGACTGCAGCAAGGTCGGCAGCTTGGCCTTGAAGGCCTCGTTTTCCAGAAACTGCATCTGGATGTCGACGTCGGGATGCTGGGCTTCGTATTTCTTGACGATGTCTTCCCAGGCCGCGACATATTTCGGGTCGAGCTCGAGATGCAGCCACTTGACCACCGTCGTCGCCGAGGCGGCACCTGCCCCGGCCAGAAGCATCCCGGCTGCCACGGCCATGGATAGGATATGCCGGCCGCCGAGAGCGGCGCTCTTCTTCATAAAATTCATGATTTTTCCTCCCAGGGGGCTATCCTCACAATTTTTCCCCTATGCGGATTAATTCAACGGAGCTTCGACCCAATGTCAACCCAATGCCGCTATTTTTATCAAACGCGCTTGACAGAGCCGCCGAATTGCCCGCTATTTATTTCGTAACCCGTTAAAAATATTTGGGTTCCGCACCAACGAAACGATCGCCTGGCTAGACCCAATGAAGACCGCAGATCCAGAATTAATGCGCGCGATCAATCGCTTGACCGTGCTCGATACCATCCGGCGCCATGGTCCGATCTCGCGCATCGAGATCAGCGAGCGCACCGAACTCTCCACCACGACCGTTTCCGCCATCACCGCCTCGCTGCTCGACGACGGATTGATCCTGCCGCGTCACGAAGGCGATATCCGCAACGAGGCGGTGCGTGGCAGGCCGCGGGTGATGCTGGAGCTCAATCCTGATGCGGCCCGCGTGGTGGGCGCCAAGATCGCTGCCAACAGGATGGTCTTCGTCGTCACCAATTTCCGCGGCGACGTGCTGTCGAAGCTCGCCCTGCCGATCCGCATCGACCGGCAGCCGATCGGCGTCATCGCCGATCTGGTCGAGGATGGAGTGAGGCGCTGCGTCGTCGATGCCGGGCTGTCATTGGAGGATGTCGACAGTGTCTGCCTCGGCTTTCCCGGCGTTATCGAGCACCGCACCGGCTATATCAGAAGCAGCCCGATCTTTCGCGACACCAATGTCGACTTCGCCGCCGAGATGTCGGCGCGGCTGGCAACGCCGACCATTGTCGAAAGCGACGCCCATGCCATCACGCTCGGCCATCACTGGTTCGGCAAAGCCCGCGATCTCGAGGATATGGTGCTGATTTCGCTGGAACAGACGCTGGGGCTCGGCGTCCTGCACGGCAACAGCCTGTTTCGCGGCGCCGGCGGCCTCAGCCACAATCTCGGCGATCTCGTGCTCGGCATGGGACCGAATGGCGTCGTCCGGCTTTTCAGCCAGGCCGGCGAAAGCGCCATCCTCGGCGAACAGCAGGCCGACGGGCGTTTTGCCGAGGCGATCCGGCTCGGCCGCGGCATGACCCATGCCCAGGCGCTGATCAAGGCCGATGACGATCGGCTGATCGGTGCCGCCATCCGCGCCGGCGAAGCCGTCGGCTTGACCATCGCCAATATCGTCACGCTGTTTGCGCCGCCGCGGGTCATTCTTGTGGGCTCGAGCCTGGCGCTCGGCGAACCCTTTTTGAACAGCCTGCGTGATGCCTATGCGCTCGCGATTCCGCCGTCGTTGCGCGGGGTGAGCGAACTCGTCTTCGACGATTCCAGCGATGATTTCTGGGCCCAAGGTGCGGCTGCGGTGGCGCTATACGAACTCTACGAATCGCCCTGGAGCACGACAGGGCCGGCGCTCTGACGGGCGGCACAATCAAGATTTAATGGAGGAATTCATGGACAAAGTCGGTATCGGCATCATCGGATGCGGCAATATTTCGGGCGCCTATCTCACCGCGATGGCATCCTTCCCCATTCTCGACATCCGCGGCGTCGCCGACCTCAATCGGGAGCTGGCAGAGGCAAAGGCCGCCGAATTCAACGTTCCGGTTAAATCCGTCGAGGAGCTTTTCGCCGACCCCAAGGTCGAAATCATCGTCAATCTGACGATCCCGAAGGCGCATGTCGCAGTGGCGCTGCAGGCGCTCGAAGCCGGCAAACACACCTATTCGGAAAAGCCGCTGGGGATTAATTTCGCGGAAGGGAAAAAATTGGCGGAGGTCGCCAAGGCGAGGAATCTGCGCATCGGCGCTGCCCCCGACACTTTCCTCGGCGGCGGCCACCAGACGGCCCGCGCCTTGATCGACCAGGGCGTCATCGGCCAGCCGGTCGGCGGCACGGCGACCTTCATGTGCCCCGGCCATGAGCGCTGGCATCCGAACCCGGCCTTCTACTACGAAGTCGGCGGTGGGCCGATGCTCGATATGGGCCCCTATTATATCACCGATCTCGTCAATCTTCTCGGACCGGTTTCGCAAGTTGCCGGCTTTGCGACGACGCCGCGATCGGAACGGCTTGTTACCAGCGAGCCGCGTCATGGCGAGCGCATTCCGGTGCATGTGCCGACCCATGTTGCCGGCATGATGGCATTTGCCAACGGCGCGGTCGTCCAGATCGCCATGAGCTTCGATGTCGCCGGCCACAAGCATGTGCCGCTGGAAGTCTACGGAACCGAGGGCACGCTTATTGTGCCCGATCCGAACAAATTCGCCGGCCCGGTGGAATATCTGAAGAAGGGCGGTTCGTTCGAGGACCAGCCGGTGACGGCACCCTATGCCGACGGCAATTATCGCTCGCTCGGCGTCGCCGACATGGCGCATGCGATCCGCTCCAACCGGCCGCACCGCGCCAATGGCGATCTGGCACTGCATGTGCTCGAAGTCATGGAAGCCTTCCACACCGCGGCCGCAACCGGCCGAACGGTCACGATCAGCACGGCAACGGAGCGCCCTGCCCCCTTGTCCGATTCCATCGTCGACGGACGGCTGGCGAAATAAATTTCAGGAGGAAAGACTATGCGTGAAGCACTGATCGTCTGGGGCGGCTGGAGCGGCCACGAGCCGCAGGAATGCGCCGAAATCATCAAGAGCATGCTTGAGGAAGACGGTTTCAAGGTCTATCTCGAACACGGCACCGAGGCGCTTGCCGACCCTTCCGTCCACGATCTCAGCCTCGTCGTGCCGATCATGACGATGTCGAAGATCGAGAAGGAGGAGGTCAAGAACCTCGCCGCCGCGATCGAAAGCGGCGTCGGCATCGCCGGCTATCACGGCGGTGCCGGCGATGCCTTCCGCGATTCCGTCGACTACCAGTTCATCATCGGCGGCCAGTGGGTGGCTCACCCCGGCAACATCATCGACTATACCGTCAATATCACCCGGCCCAATGACCCCCTCGTGGAAGGGATTGCCGATTTCCCCTATACGTCAGAGCAATATTACATGCATGTCGACCCCTCGAACGAGGTTCTGGCAACGACGAAATTCACCGGCGATCATGCCTACTGGATCGACGGCGTCGTCATGCCGGTCGTCTGGAAACGCAAATACGGCAAGGGCCGCGTCTTCTATTCCTCACTCGGCCATCAGGCCAAGGAATTCGAGGTTCCCCAGATGAAAACCATCTTCCGCCGCGGCGCCAACTGGGCGGCGCGGTAGGGTTAGGCTGTTGAGGCGGATGCCAGGGGCCAAGACATGGAGCCCTCTGGCAAGGGTTGCCCCTCATCCGCCTGCCGGCACCGACCGGGGTCGAGCGACGGGTCTCGACCCGTCCTTCGGACCCCCGCTTGCGGGGCGAAGGGGGATGCCGCGACCTCCCCGTTCCTCGCCAACTTTTCGCAGGGCACGTCCCCTCGCCCCGTTTACGGGGAGAGGGTTAGGGTGAGGGGCAGGCGGCAATTTCAGAGCGAGCCGACCCCGCGCTCACCCAATAATCAACGCCGTCCCATAAAGCCCCAGCGCAAACACCGTATGCGCCAGCAGATTGAAGCAGCGGACCTTGTTCGGGGTCGGATGTTTGGAGGCGGCCCAGCCGAGCCCAAGGCCCGGCTGCAGCAGGAACCACCCTGCCCCGACGGTGACGATGCCGAAGATCCAGGCGGGAAAAAATGTCGGGGCCGCCAGCCAGGCCGGCCCCATGATGACGGCAAAGATCAGTCCATAGAGAATGCCGACGGCGTAATGGCTGATCCAGCCGAGCGCCAGCTCATTGGCATAGGGCTCAGCATCGGCAATGCTCTCGTGAAAGACCTTGCCGCGTCGGAGGTGCCAGAACCATCGCCCCACAGGTGCCCAGTTGGGCGCCGCCTGGCCGAACTGGGTGAGCAGGATCGCCCAGAGGTCCATGAGGATGGTTGCGCCGGCGCCGATCACCAGGCCGCGCCACAGAATATCGAACATGGGGAATCACCGGAAAACGTTGCGATTGCAGGACGCTACAAAACCATTGCAAACACGCCGGCGCAATGGCTTCGGCGAATTCACCCGACATATCAGGGAGGAATTTAGAGACTAATCCGCCTGCGGTCCGCCCTCGCCCTCAGTTTCTCCCGCGCCCTTGCCGATATCGCCGCTGATATCCTCGGCAAACTTCCGCATGAGCCGCACGAGTTCATTGAAGTCATGTTCCTCCCAGCTCTCGAAGATGGCGCGGCCCATCCGCTCGCGGGCGACCTCGATGCGATCGGTCATTGCCTTGCCCTTCGGACTGATGACCGCCTCGCGCACGCGGCGGTCGGCAATATTGCCCCGGCGCTCGACCAGATGGAGGCTTTCGAGCTTGGCGACCTGCCGGCTGACGGTGGTGTAGTCACGCCCGGCGCGGTCGGCGAGTTCGACCACCCCGATGGGACCGAGCCGTTCTATCGTGACGAGCAGCGGAAACAGCGCGCGATCAAGCGAAATTCCTGCCTCCCGGACCATCTGCTCATCGGGCTGCGGGCGGTTCATGACGCTGAGGATCTCGATCAAAGCCCCATGCAGTTCGCGCAATTTTTCGCTTATATGTGTGACGCTGGCGATCGAGCTGGCGCGGCGCGGCGTATCCTTTCGCCTGATCGAAAAATTGAACGACCCGTTCCGCGGCTCCCGCGGCAAGGGGATCCAGCCGCGAACGCAGGAGGTTTTTGAAGATCTCGGCATTCTCGACCGGATCGTCGCGCTCGGCGGCGTCTATCCCCGGCAGCGGGAATATCGCGTCGACGGAAGCTTTGCCGAATCCGACGTCGTGCCCCATGAGGAACCGACGGCTGCCGAACCCTATCATCTCGCCCTGATGGCGCCGCAGTTCCTGACCGAAGGCGTGATGCGCGAGCGCCTGCTCGAACTTGGGCATCGGCCCGAATTCGGATGCGAACTCATCGGCTTCGAACAGGATGAGACTGTGGTCACCGCCCGGCTCAAGGGTCCGTACGGCGAAGAAACGACGACGCCTACGCCCTGACGCCAGGCGACTGGGTGCTGGTGCGCCCGGACGGTTATGTCGGCGCTATCGTCGCCTCCGGCGAAGCTTCGGCGCTGGAGGCCTATTTCGCCAATGTCGGCCTCGGTCCGGCGGCAAAGGCGGCAGGTGGCTGACATCCTTGCCGGCTCCCGAAATCCCGATCAGCATCCAGAGCTGCGTGCTTCCGAGGGCGCCGGGTTCAAAGGGCGTCACGCTCGTATCGTGGCGTCCAACCGCGGGCCATCCCGCGGCTCATCATGCTTTCCGCCAACGCGAGTTGCTGGCGGAGATGTTTGCAGTCATCAAGCAGCGAGCGGATCGTCGCCTTGGCATTGTCGTCATGCCAGGCCAGCACGGCTTCGACTTCCCATGCTTGATCGGGCCACGCTTGATCGGGCCAAGCCGGGTCGGGTTGCAGGTTTTTTGCGGGCTGCATCAGTTCAGCGCCAATGGCAATTGAACCGGACGCGGCAAGGGCGGCAGCGGCCGGCTGAGTTCGACCTTTCTCTGCCAGGCGGCACGCCGCTGCTGATCCCGCTCGCGCGCTGCACGAGACGCTTCGACAAGGGCTAGGGCGTTGGCGATCACCTGTTCCGTATGCGTCATGACCATCTCCAATGTTCCTGTTTTGTTCTAATTTAGAACGCCGGCCGGAAATGTCAAGATAGAACGATCAACTGTTCGGGATGGACGGTCAAACCGGAGCTTGCGTCGAACAGAGCGGGGCGTTCAATCCGCAGCTTCGATGACGGCGATGCCGGCTTCCTGTGCGGCTCTGATGAAGGATGCCCGCACCTCATCCGGCTGGAGATCGCCGATAATCGCATCCAGGCATGACTTTACGGCTTCGAAATATTCTTCGCCGTCGTCGACCGGCCAGTCGTGCAGCAGCGTGCGCGCGGCATCCCATACAGAGTTAATGACAGCATAGTGGCCAAGCCCCATTGAGGCCAAGCCAACCGGTCGAAAGTTTGCCGTCTGTCTCACTTTGCTACAGCTTTTCCAGTTTTGGTGGGCTTATGGGGTGCGATGCAATTTTCGTGCCTTTGGCGGGCCACCTTCCCTGCCGGCGTGCGGCTTTGATCTTTGGCTGAGAATGACCATAACAGACGTAGCTCTTCATCCCTCCGGATTCCCAGGCGCTTGAAACCGCGGAGCGCCGGAAGCGGAACAGCCAGGAAAACCCCATGACCAGTCTTTAAACGGCCGATTATGGTAAATATCGGGCTTTCACGCAAATCACACTGATTAAAACGCAACCATTCCTTTCGTATTCTATAGGATTTACAGCAACGCGTAGGATATCCTCAATGCAACGGGCCTAATAAGCACTTCTTAATTGCCCCAAAGGTGGACGGAGCCGCATCCGGATCGTACAATGCCAGTTCTTGCACGTGACGGATTTCTGGGAGGACGCGCGATGCCTATCTTCATGGATCGGCACTTTCTCGAGGGAACGTCGGCAGCCGACGTTGCCCGGGCACATCGCATGGACCTCGACATTCAGGATCGCTACGGCGTCAAGTTTCTCACCTATTGGTTCGATCAGCGGCGCGGGACCGCCTTCTGTCTCGTGGATGCGCCTGACATGGAAACCGCCCAATGCGTGCATCGCGAGGCACACGGCTTCGTCGCCGGCGAGATTGTCGAGGTCGCGTTGTCTGCGGTCGAGGCTTTTCTCGGCCGAATTCATGATCCCGAGCCGGCGCCGGGCCAATCCACCGCCGACGTGGATCCCGGTCACCGGGCAATCCTCTTTACCGACATCGTTGGGTCGACCGAGATGACAGCGCGGCTCGGCGACCGCATCGGAACCGAAATGGTGCGGGCCCATGACGCGATCGTGCGCCGATGCCTCGGCCAGACGTCAGGCCGGGAAGTGAAGCACACCGGCGACGGCATCATGGCCGCCTTTTCCGCAACAGCGGCCGCCGTCAAATGCGCCATGAGGATCCAGCAGGAATTCGAGCATTACAACGGTGGAAACACCGAGCCGATCCATGTCCGCGTCGGGCTGGATTGCGGCGAGCCCGTCGAGGACAGCAACGACCTCTTCGGCTCGACCGTGCAGCTTGCGGCACGTCTCTGCGCGGCAGCCGCCAGCGACCAGATCCTCGTCTCGGAGAATATCTTTCGGGAATATGGCGCCGCCGATCTCTTCGGTCACGCCTCACGCCGACGCCTCAAGGGCTTTTCGAAGCCTATGCTGGTCTTCCGATGCGACTGGATGAATGGCCGCCCTGCCTGAGATGTGTCGAGAGGATCGCCATCTGCGGTTTTTCGCGCTTTTTTGTGGCGAAGAGATCGGCGCGCGGAAGGCAGCCGATATCGAAACCAGAACGCGCCGCACATGATGTGACGGCGCGCTCTCGGCTATCCTATCCTATCAAGCATTGCCAATATTTCGATCGCCCATCAGCTGCTCGAATTTGGGGGCGCCCTCGACCTTTGCCAGCACGCCCGACATCTTCAGAAAGCGCCGGAAATTCTCGCGCGCAGCACTCAGCGGGAAACGGCCATTGGCCGCATCCCGGCACGCCCTCAACAGGGTGTCATATGCCAAACCTCGTTTGTCCTCCGGCCACTCATCCAGAAAATCGAAAATTTCGTCGAGACACGTGATTTCAGCGACGAAATGGTTGCGATGAAGCAAAACCGGATCAAACCGAGTTTCAGTCATAGTATCCTCCCATTTATATTACTTTTTATGCTATAAATTTACTGAAAAAACGTGATAATTTCAAGACAAAATCGGCCAACCCCAGCTCCCGACGCAGTTAAAACTACTTTCCATAACGACGGAATAGCCCAATTCGATTACAATAAAGCGTATCTGATCATCGATGCGGTTCGACACATCACGAATTCAGATTGGTTGATCAATCACAGGAATGTTTCGGATCAAGTGCGCGTGATCAAGCGTGTCGACAGTTGTCGTATCAGGCTTGCGATGGCATGCGGATTTTGACCACGCCAAACTCGTAAGGAGAGGCTTACATGAACCGATTTCTCACATTTGCAGCTGCCGGGGCGCTGCTTGCTGTGGCAGCGATTGCCTCTTCCTGCACATCGCCCGTGAGCCACAACAACGAGGATTTTCAGTATCAACGGAATAGCTCGATCAATCCGGCATGCGCGGGTGGATTCAGACCCGGTAATGCTCGCTCCTGCAGCTACTGAAAGACAAGAGATGATCTAAAGCGGCTGCAGAACCGCGCATTGCGCGGAGCCGGATTCGCGAGAGGCGCGCTGCTGCGATCGATTGGTCGGGAACCGCAAGCCCTGCGCCGCAGTTAAGTCATTGGGTCGCGGATGACTCAACTCGAACAGGAGAACGGTTCCCATGAACAATTTGATCTGGCTTGTCGGCGCTGTCGTTATTGTGCTCGCGATCTTGAGCTTCTTCGGCTTCCGCTGATTGCAGACGCGAACGTCAATATGGCGGTCAACCGCGCCTTCTCCGCTCGGCGATCCGCCGAGTGTAGCTGCAATGCTCTGGTATTTACAAATGTAGCGTCGGGGTCGAATCCTGCTCGACCGCCGCCTCTTCCGCATCCATAGAATGGCGTGTGAACAGCATCAAGAGTGGATGATCACCCCCTCGGTCTTCGTGTACGATCCGGTGTTTCGACCTTTCAGGGCAGATCGCAGGGGAAATCGATGGATCGCCTTGTTGGCGCAGATGAAGCGGCTCAATCGGAGAAACGAGCTTCGAAAGCGGAGCAACCGGCTGGTCTGGCGCGGGATCTTACGGCGATCAAGCTCGGCGACTGCCTGCTGGGTTATAAGGCCGTTCAGCGCCGCGCGCGGGGTGGCCGTTGGAACCATTTCCACGGTCGGATGCGCGAGATCGAAAGACTGATCAGGCATCGTCACGGAGCGATCGTGCCCGAGGCCGATGACGCATTGATCTATGTCGAGGTGATCGCCGGCCTCGCGTTTGTCGAGTTCCGGCAAGAGTTTGCCGAGGTGGTTCTCGGCTGGTCGGGGCGATGGCTCCCATGGGCCGGCAAAGCCTGCATAGAGGAAGTCATCTACGAGCGGACGAAGGTGCGTTTTTCTCCCTTGTCCGCCGACGCGCTCGGTCACGCCCTGCATTTGAGCTACGCTGAGCGGTGCGCCCTCGATATCCGCACGATCGGTGCCTTCGATGTGCCGAAACGGAAAAGAGCAAAGCTCCAAAAGGAAAAGCGGCGGCAGCGGGACCGAAGCCGGAAAGAAGAGCAACGCCGCGCCGCAGGCGGGATTTCCAGAGCCGACTATCTCGCCAACTCCTTCAGCCAGGTGCGCCCATGGGAGGCATTCGGCATCAGCCGCCGGACTTGGGAACGCCGCGGCAAACCGATGCCGGAGGCCGAGACGACAGCCGAGTGCGGTTCGATTTCGCTTGCCGCCTAAGACGCGCGTCGCGACCTTTCTGATTCGCTCCTTAGCCGGGCGATCCGAACCAGGCGTTCATCGACTCGCGGAGACCATCCTGCGTCCCATCGCCTACCCACGCCACATAGCCATCGGGCCGGATCAAGACTGCAGCGGGCGCCGGGACCGCACCGATCGCCGGCAGCTCCCATGGCCCGCCATAGCCGGCGTGCACCAACCGAATACGGTCTGACCACGGCGTGATTTCGAGGCTGCCGGGCGCGCCGAGATCGAGGAGCACTGGCCGCGCATTCTTGAGCAGCGTATAGACACGTAAGCGGCCATCGGGCGTCGCCAGCTCAAGGTCGGGCATGCGGCGGCCGAGCAGCGGATGCCCCTCGCCGAGGTCGTAATGGATGGCCAGTCCGGACATTTCGGCGGCGATCTTTTTGCGCGGCTCTTCCATGGCGAGCAACTCCAATACGATGTCTCGCAAGGCTTCGGTGCGATCGTCGGTGCGCTGCAACGCGACCTGCGCCATCGTCGTGTGCAACATACGGGCGGCCACCGGATGGCGCTCGGCATGATAGGTGTCGAGCAAGCTTTCCGGCGATATTCCTTTCACCACCTGGGCCAGCTTCCAACCGAGATTCACCGCATCCTGCACACCGGTATTGAGGCCCTGTCCGCCCACCGGAGAATGGACATGCGCGGCATCGCCGGCGAGGAGTACCCTCCCCTTGCGGTAGGTTGCCGCCTGGCGCGACATGTCGGTGAACCTCGAAATCCACTTCAGGCTGTGGATTCCGTAATCCGTTCCGCATGCATCGATCAGCGCTTGCCTGAGACCGCCAAGTGTCGGTTCGCCTGTGCCGCCGGCAGTCTTTTCCGTCACCATGACGTTGATCGGACCTTCGCTGGCAAAGACCACCTTGCCGTCGCGAATTTCGTATTCCTCGCGGCCGAAGGCATGCATGCCGAGGGCGGTGCGATGGACGCCGAGCGGCGGCTCCGCCTCCATCTCGGCCTCGGCGAGAATGTTGCTGGTCGTCGCATCCCATCCCGGAAACGCAATGCCCGCAATCTTGCGAACCAGGCTGCGACCGCCATCGCAGCCGACGAGATAGCTTGCCCTGAGCTCTGAACCGTCGGAGAGCTCGACGGTGAGACCTGTCCCGTCCTCAGCAAAACCCGTCAGTTCCCGGCCGCGATAGATCGGCACCGGCAGCTCGCCGACCCAACCGGCCAGGATGCGCTCGATATGTTTCTGCCGCAGCGCCAGCCCGTAATTGTGCCGGGTCGGGAAGTCGCTGATATCAAGCCGTGTGACCGCAAATCCCGTGACCTGGGCGATCTGCCCTTCCTTGAGGAACCGATCGACGATGCCGCGCTGGTCGAGTACCTCGAGCGTGCGCGAACTCAGGCCGCCGGCCCGCGAACCGACGATTTCCTGGTTCTCGCGACGTTCGACGATGGCGACATCGATGCCCGCCAAAGCCAATTCACCCGCCAGCATCAGCCCGGTCGGCCCGCCTCCGGATATCGCGACCGCATGTTCTCTCATCCAAACACTCCTCTGTTCAGACTGTCCGAGCGCAATATCTCAGCGTCCCAGGCAGACCTGCCCGATGGCACCTGGGACGACAATTCAATAGGTCCAGACCCAGGCACCGATTTCGGTGTCGCAGGTTGTTCGCCCTATAAATATAGCTCTCTACTGGTTGGAAGGACTTGCGACAGGATTTCTGCCTTGCTTTCCAAAGCGATATCAGTTGCAGCTTGCTGATCTTCTGCAATCGCGCACAGGCTTTTCAGCACGACCTGACCAGGTGCACGCCGGGTACGGCAGGCGCCTTCCCCGGTCATGCTTTGTTCTCGAAGGGCGACCTGTCGATTCCCCGGTACGACCTATCTCACTGGGGAGCCGTGGCTTTTTCCGGAATCGTCTCGGCAGCCGGTCGCTCAGACGGATCGCCGGGATGGCCGTAGATTGTGTACAGGGCGCCCGCGAGAATGCCCAGGGCGAGAAGCGCCAGTACGTACAACATCATTCCGCGGATAGCCGTCTTCGGTGTCTTGTCCATCGGGATCTCCAGGATTGCAAAACGGTCAGATTCAAAGCGAGCGCTCTGGGTTCCGACGCGGGGGCTTTCAACGCGAGTTGCCATTCACGGAACGATCAGGTCGCGATCTTGTTTACCCAACATCCATGTCGTTCGCGGAGGCCACTATGTTGGCAATCCTGACAGGTGCCGCCCTTATCATCGGCGGACTTCTCTTTCTCTTCTCTTCGGCGCTTGGTCGAAAGCCGAGCAATCCGCATCAATTGCCCCAGGGCGGCACCACGCTGGAACCACGACGCCAAGGCCTCAGGTTCCTCGGCCTATCGAAAAACTGGCCAGCCCTCGCGATTATCGTGGCCGGTGCGCTTCTGCTAGCTGTTGGTGGATATTCATGAGAAAAGACAGCCCTTGGCAGCCTTAGCTTCCTCAACAGCAAAAACCCGGTTTTCACCGGGTTTTTGTTTGGCACTACCAGCTCTGGCGACCGCTCCAGTCATCGATATCGCGTTTAACACGGTCCTTTTCGATGCCGTACCGCTCCTGGATCTTACCTTCCAGTTGGTCGCGCTTGCCGGCGATTTGGTCGAGATCATCGTCGGTGAGTTTGCCCCACTGCTCCTTGATCTTGCCCTTCGCCTGCTTCCAATTTCCTTCGATACGATTCCAGTCCATGATCGATTTCTCCTGTTTGTGGATGAGAAGAAAACGGACCGCAAGGGAAGTTGGTTCCTCAGTTTCAGCGGATTTCCGCGAAACTCAATTCCTGCGGCAGACGCAAGGCGCTACCCATGTCAAATATCTACGCCCCACGAAGAAAATCGTAAATAATTCGTTAATAACTATTAGATGTACAAAATATTTATTCGTGTATGAAACAAATATTCCTCCGTTCTTGTGCTATACTGCGCCACGAGGAGAGGAACAATGGCACTCGATGTATTCGTAGACCTCTACAATTTAGGTGGCCTGGACGCACTTAACGTTTCTTTGCGAAGCCTGTCAGATGACGAAAGGCTTGGCGCTTTACTCTCACTTGAGAAGATAGGGTACGAAGTGATCTGGAATGCCCAGAGAAAGCCGGCTTCTGCATATGTGTGGAGCGGGCCGAACGAGAACTAGTTGCTAGATGGGACAAAGACCCATCACGACAATGGGGTGAGACCTCACGACCTTGTCTCCCTCCATGCGCTTAAAAGGGAGATGTTCCATCCTCCCATCGATCCGAAGGAAGCGAAGGCGATCGTGATCCGATCCCAGATAGCCGACGCACAGACCGTGTTGAGCGACGAAGACGTTGCCCTCTGCCAGAGAGTGTTTGACCACATCAGCTCGGTGCGACAAATCAAAACAGATACCGAGCGCGAAGATCTGGCTCGGCGGGTTATCCATGCGTACCAGCAGGGGGTGAAGGCTGAGGCCGCATTAATGCGACTGCTGATCTGAGATCGCGGCAACTATCTCGAAGACTAGAAATGGTGAGAGCGTCGGGGTTCGAACCCGAGACCTACTGATTAAAAGTCAGTTGCTCTACCGGCTGAGCTACGCTCTCCCTCTCCGCGGGTGTGACCACCCCGGCCGGAAGTGGGCGGAACATAGGCAGGCGACCCATTGCGGTCAACCGAAAAATTCGGCTTTTTTCGGCGATCGGCACATTTCTTGCCGAGCTTGAGGCATATTGCCTGCCTGCGCAAAAAGGTGATTGGCAATGATGGGTCTGCAAAGCTAGGAACATCACGCAGATTGCAGCCGGAGAGAATGCGTGTCGATTGCCGATATTTCCCTGTGGAGCGCGTTGATAGCAGGGGCGCTTTCCTTTCTTTCGCCCTGCGTGCTTCCCCTCGTCCCGCCCTATCTCTGCTATATGGCTGGCATTTCAGTCGAGCAGTTCCGCGGCGGCGGCGCGGTGGCGGTCTCGCCCGATATCAGGCGCGGCGTGCTGTTCTCGGCGCTGCTCTTCACGCTCGGCTTTGCCACCGTCTTCGTCGCGCTCGGCGCCGGCGCCTCCAGCATCGGCATGGCGCTTCGCCAGCATCTCGATCTGCTCTCCAAGCTCGGCGGGCTGATCATCATTGTCATGGGGCTGAATTTCCTCGGCCTCTTCCGAATCGGGCTGCTTGCCCGCGAGGCGCGCTTCCAGGGCGGCGGCAGGCCGGCGACGCTGACGGGCGCTTACATCATGGGCCTTGCCTTCGCCTTCGGCTGGACGCCCTGCATCGGCCCGGTGCTCGGCGCGATTCTCGGCGTTGCCGCCTCGCGCGAGACGGTCGGCTCCGGCGCCGGGCTGCTCGCCGTCTATTCGCTCGGCCTGGCCATTCCCTTCTGGATCGCCGCCGGCTTTTCCGGCGCTTTCATGCGCTTCCTGTCGCGCTTCCGCCGCCATCTCGGCACGGTGGAGAAAGTGATGGGCGTTTTCCTCATCCTCACCGGCCTCGCCTTCCTGTTCGGCTGGGTCAGCGATGTGGCGATCTGGTTCCAGCAGACCTTTCCGATTCTGATGCAAATCGGTTAGAGCTTTTACCCGCCGATCGTTCCCGTCCACTGGAAGACCTCTTGGCCGATATCATCAGCCTGCTGCTGCCGTTCTTCGGCCTGATCCTGATCGGTTTCATCGCCGGCAAGGCGACGAAGCAGCCGGCCGAGGCGCTTGGCTGGCTGAACACCTTCATCATCTATGCCGCCCTGCCCGCCTTGTTCTTCAAGCTCGTCTCGCGCACACCGATCGAACAGCTGACGCGGGTCGATTTCATCGTCACCGATATCGCAGCGACCTATGCGATTTTCATCCTGCTCTTCGCCATCGGCCGCTTCCTGCGCGGCAATTCGCTTGCCGATTGCACCATCCAGGCCTTTGCCGGCGCCTATGGCAATATCGGCTATATGGGACCGGGCCTGGCGCTCTTGGCGCTCGGCGAAGGTGCTGCCGTGCCGGTGGCGCTGATCATCTGCTTCGAGAACGCGCTGCATTTCATCGTCGCACCGGCGCTGATGGCGGCGGCCGGCGACGACAAGCGTTCGGCCGGGCGGCTTGCCGCCGATATCGCCCGGAAGGTCGCCCTGCATCCCTTCATCCTGTCGACGGCTGCAGGCTTTGCGGTCGCCGCCCTGCACATTGATCAGCCGCTGGCGTTTCAGCGCCTCGTCGATTATCTCGCCCAGGCCGCCGCCCCGTGCGCGCTCTTTGCCATGGGCGTGACGCTGGCGCTCAGGCCGCTGAAACGGGTTCCAGCTGAGATCGGCTATATCGTGCCGGCGAAGTTGATCCTGCATCCGATCGCGGTTTTCCTGGCGCTGACCGTTGTCGGCGGTTTCGAGCCGGTGTGGATTTATGCGGCCGTGCTGCTCGCCTGCCTGCCGACGGCGACCAATGTCTTCGTCATCGGCCAGCAATATGGCGTCTGGCAGGAGCGCGCCTCGGCGACGATCCTGATCACGACGGTGCTCTCGGTGGCAAGCGTTTCGCTCTGGCTGATCGCGATCCGCTCAGGCCTTCTTCCGCTTCAGCTTTTCCCGTAGCGCATCGGGAATATCGCGGAAACCGCGGCCGGGCTCGATGCCCTCGCGCATGACGATGTTGCGCAGCGGCGGTATCGCCGAGAGAATATGCAGGCCGGCAGCCCGCATCATCTGGACGGGCAGGAAATCCGAGAGCAGCGAACGGTTGAGAAGATCGACACTGGCCGTGCGCGTCATGATATCGGCGCGGCGCCGGCGCTCGAAGCTGTCGCCGGCATCGGCCGGCACCGGCAATTCGGCCCTGTCGCAGAGGATATCGGCAAGCGCCATGATATCGCGCAGGCTGAGGTTCAGCCCCTGCGCCCCGATCGGCGGGAAGACATGGGCGGCCTCGCCGATCAACGCGATGCGTCCCTTACCGAAACGATGCGCCATCATGCCCGACAGCGGCCAGACCTGGACGCCCTCCTCCACATCAACCTTGCCAAGCATGGACTGCATCTGCGCCTCGACGAGCAGCCCAAGTTCGGGCAGCGGCAATTCCATGCGGGCAGCCGCCTCGGTAGGATCCTGCACCCAGACGAGGCTGGAACGACCGCCCGGCAGCGGCACCTGGGTAAAGGGGCCGTGTTTGGTGTGGAACTCGGTCGAGATATTCTGGTGCGGCAGCGAATGGGCGAAATTCAGCACCATGGCCGATTGCGGATAGGACCACTTGCGGGTGTCGATGCCAGCCGTTTCGCGCAATTTCGAGCCACGGCCATCGGCGCCGACGGCAAAATCGGCCGTCAGCGTCTCGCCGCCGGCAAGCGTGATCGAAACGGCTTCGGTGGTAACGCCGATCGATTCGGCTAGGTCGGTGAAGCGGGTGATATTGCCCTCGCCGGCCGCGGCCGCCTCGAGGATCTCGGTCAAAACCTTGTTGGGAAAATTATAGCCGAAGGCATCGAGGCCAACCTCGGCGGCGCGAAACGTGGTCGTCGGCGCGCGCAGCAGCCGGTCGGTGCCGTCGATGATGCGCATGCTGGTTAGAGGCGCGGCTGACGGGCGCAGCCTTTCCCAGAGCGTCAGGCGATCGAGGAAGCGGATCGACTGATCCATCAGCGCCGTGGTGCGCCGGTCTTCCTTCGAAGAAGGTGCCACCAGCGCCACGCCGCGACCGCCGCGGGCGAGCGCGATTGCGGCGATCATGCCGGCGAGACCGCCACCGATCACCGCCACTTCGAATCTCTTCATGCTATCATTCCGCCATCGTAAAAGGGCGGACCGTCCGCTTATGCGGCCGGCTTCGCCTGACGGCGCCAACTATAGCCCTTGCCGGCTTCGGCGTCACGCACCGCCGGCTGATAATGATGGGGAATGGCGGGAAGACGGTTTTCGGAAAGCCGCTTCAGCGCCGTGGCGTTGGTGACGGAAAAGCTGTCGATGCCGACGCGCAGCATCAGCGGCACCTGATCGATCAGCACATCGCCGACGGCGCGCAGCTCGTTGGTGTAGCCGAGGCGCTGACGCAGCAGCGAGGCGTGGCTGAAGGCGCGGCCGTCGTTGAAAGCCGGAAAGGCGACGGCGACGATTTCGAGGCGATAGAGATAGGGCTCCAGCCGGCGCACATCGTCGGCCGGCTTGATCAGCACGCCGAGGCCGACATCGTTGCTTTCGTCGGCCTTGGCGATCAGCTCGTCGAGACCGAGCAGCGGCTTCTGCTCCTCAGTCGCCTTGACCTCGTCGGTTTCGATCACCCAGGGATCGTTTTCGACAAAACCGGTTTCTCTCCAGATCTTCGTCATCATCCCCTCCTTATGCCGCTTCAGCGGCCGAGCCGTAGAGCGCAGTTTTGAACGGCTGTGGTCCGACACGGCGATAGGCGGCGAGGAAGTTCTCGGAATGATCGAGGCGCAGGCCGAGATAGGTGTCGACGATCGTCTCGATCGCGTCGGTCACCCGGTCCGGCTCGAAGCCGCGGCCGATGATTTCGCCGATCGAGGTATGTTCGTCGCCGGAGCCGCCGAGCGTGATCTGGTAGAGTTCGGCGCCCTTCTTCTCGACACCGAGCAGGCCGATATGGCCGACATGGTGATGGCCGCAGGCATTGATGCAGCCGGAGATCTTGATCTTCAGCTCGCCGATCTCGGCCTGGCGTTCGGCATTGCCGAAGCGGCGGGAGATTTCCTGCGCCAGCGGAATGGAGCGCGCATTGGCGAGCGCACAGTAGTCCAGCCCAGGACAGGCAATGATATCGGTGATCAGGCCGGCATTGGCTTCGGCGAGATTGATGGCGACGAGGCCGCGATAGACGGCTTCGAGATCGGCAAGCGCCACATGCGGCAGGATGAGGTTCTGCTCATGGCTGACGCGGATTTCGTCGAAGGCATATTCCTCGGCGAGATCGGCGATCGCATCCATCTGCGCATCCGAGGCATCGCCCGGAATGCCGCCGATCGGCTTCAGCGAGATCGTCACCATGCCGTAATCGGGGTTCTTGTGCGGCTGCACGTTCTGCTGGACCCACCGGGAGAAACCGGAATCGGCCTTCTTCCAGCGGGCAAGGTTTTCCCAACCTTCGGCGCGTTCGGGCAGATCAGGCGGCGCGAAATAGGCAGCGATCGACTGGACGTCCTTTTCCGGCAGCTTGAGCTCGGTATCCTTCAGCGCGGCGAATTCGGCTTCCACCTGGCGCGTCAGCTCCTCGGTGCCGGTTTCGTGCACGAGGATCTTGATGCGGGCCTTGTATTTGTTGTCGCGGCGGCCGTGCAGATTGTACACGCGCACGATAGCCGTGGTGTAGGAGAGCAGGTCTTCCTCGGGCAGGAAGTCGCGGATCAGCTTGGCGATCATCGGCGTACGTCCCTGGCCGCCGCCGACATAGACGGCAAAGCCGATCTCGCCCTTGTCGTTCGTCTTCACGTGCAGGCCGATATCATGGACCTGGATTGCGGCGCGGTCGCGCTCGGCACCGGTGACGGCGATCTTGAACTTGCGCGGCAGGAAGGAGAATTCCGGGTGGACCGACGACCACTGGCGCAGGATTTCGGCGTAAGGACGCGGATCGGCGATCTCATCGGCGGCGGCACCGGCGAAGTGATCGGCGGTAACGTTTCTGATGCAGTTGCCCGAGGTCTGCAGCGCATGCATCTCGACGCTGGCAAGATCAGCGAGCGCATCGGGAATGTCGGATAGCTTCGGCCAGTTGAACTGCAGGTTCTGGCGCGTGGTGAAGTGGCCATAACCGCGGTCATAGGTGCGGGCGATATGGGCGAGCATGCGCAGCTGGCGCGAGCTCAGCGTGCCATAGGGAATGGCGATGCGCAGCATGTAGGCGTGGAGCTGCAGGTAGACGCCGTTCATCAGGCGCAGCGGCTTGAACGCGTCCTCGGCGAGCTCGCCGGAAAGGCGGCGCTCGACCTGATCGCGAAACTGCTCGACGCGCTCGGTAACAAAGGCATGGTCAAATTCGTCGTAACGGTACATCGTCTTCCTCAGACTGCAATGAATTCGGGATCGGCAGGAGCGTAGCCCGGGGCATATTCCATGGTCGGGCCTTGCGCGCGGATGCGCTCGCGAAGGCGAAGCGGCCAGAGAATGCCGTTGGTTTCCTGAACGTCGACGACGGCGACGTCAACGACCTCGTTGTCGGCATAGGATTTCTTGCCGATTGCCTCCAGCGCCGCAACGGCCTCGGCATGACGGGCAACGAGCGCCTCCTGCAGCGAGGTGGACCACTTCCCGTTCGCATCCAGCCAGACGGCAATACCGTCCGTCAGCCGGTTGGCGGTCAGAACCTTGTCACCCATATTCAGCTCCTTGCAAGTTCCTCGAGCCGGGCGTTTGCGCGCACCAGGGGCTCGGACAGTTCGAAATTGGCGCCGGCGACCGCATCGCCGATAATGACCATGACAGGCCCGGTCAATTCGTCGCGGTTCTGCAGATCGGGCAGATCGGCGAGCGTGCCATGCAGCAGGCGGCGATCGGCGCGGCTGGCATTTTCGATGACGGCGACGGTGGTCTCAGAGGGAATGCCCGCCTGCATCAGCCGCTCGGCGACGGAGGCGGCAACTGTGCGACCCATATAGACGGCAATCGTCGCGCCCGAAACGGCAAGGCTTGCCCAATCGGGCAGCACGTCGCCGGTGAGATCATGGCCGGTGGTAAAGACCAGCGAGGAGGCAACGCCGCGCAGTGTCAGCGGCAGCTCGAAATCGGCAGCGGCGGCGAAAGCCGAGGTGATGCCAGGCACGACCTCATAGGTGATGCCGGCAGCGCGCAGTGCCGCCATTTCTTCCCCTGCCCGGCCATAGACCAAGGGATCGCCGGATTTCAGACGGACGACGCGCTTGCCCTGGCGGCCGAGATCGACCAGCAGGTCGTTGATTTCTTCCTGGGACTTCGAGTGGCAGCCCTTGCGTTTGCCGACAGAAAGCCGCTCGGCATCACGGCGGCCCATATCGACGATCGCCTGCGGCACCAGCGCGTCATAGACGATGACGTCAGCTTCCATCATCACGCGCTGAGCGCGCAGCGTCAGCAGATCCTCGGCACCCGGACCGGCACCGACCAGCCAGACGTGGCCGGCGACCTTGTCGACCGCCTGCAACAGCCGGTCGGCGGCATGCTGGGCCTGCGTCAGGTTGCCGTTGGCGACCGCATCGGCAACGGCACCGGAAAAGAAGCGGCGCCAGAAGACGCGGCGGGAAACGCCGCGCGGCACCATCTGTTCGACCGCCTTGCGGTAGCTTGTCGCCAGCGCGGCAAGGCGGCCGAGCGAAGGCGAAAGCAGCTGATCGATCTGCGCACGGATCATCTGCGCCAGAACCGGCCCTGCCCCTTCGGTGCCGATCGCAACGGCGACAGGCGCGCGATTGACCAGCGCCGGTGTGAAGAAATCGCAGTAGTCGGGCTGATCGACGGCATTGGCCGGAATTCTGGCAGTACGGGCGGCATCGACGATATCGCGGTCGTCGGCGTCATCGCCGGTGGCGGCGAAGACGAGTGCCGCCCCCTCGACCTGCTCTGCGGAGAAGGCAGTGCGCACGGTCTCGATGCGGTTGGCGATCAGGAAGGCATGATAATCGGCTTCCGGCCGGTCAGCATAGGCGACGATCCGCGCCCGCGTGTTGAGCAGCAACCGCACCTTGGCGAAAGCTTCGTCACCATTGCCGAAGACAGCCGTCTTCTGGCCTTCCACGCGAAAGAAGGCGGGAAATACCGAAAGCTGTTCACTCCTGGAAGGCATCACGAATCCACTTCGAAGTTGCCGGAATATGCCCTTTGTCGACAAGCGATTGAAGGAACAGAAATCCGAAAGCCCAGGCAAGCGCGTATTCTTTTGCTCGCGCGATCAATGATTTGAGAAAAGTCACCCATGCTGACAAAAATGCCTCACCAACTGCCCCACCCTGGCCCATTGCTGCAGCGCAGTGTAAAGCCTGTGACAAACGGCGTCCACCAGCGTTTGGCGCATTTCACTCGCGCCGCCAAGGCGATAGACTGAGGGAAAACCGGAGATGTCCATGCCTGACAAGACCATCGCCTCCCGCCTGCTTGCGGTCATGGAAGAGGATATCCTGCCGTTGACCGAGCACGGGGTTTCGCTCGGCAATAAGGTGTTCGGGGCGGCAATCCTGCGCAAATCCGATCTGTCACTCGTCGTCGCCGAGACCAACAACGAACTCGAGAACCCGCTCTGGCATGGCGAGGTGCATACGCTGAAGCGCTTCTACGAGCTTGGCGACAAGCCGGCGACCAAAGACCTGATCTTCCTGTCGACGCACGAACCCTGCACCATGTGCATGTCGGCGATCACCTGGGCAGGCTTCGACAATTTCTACTATTTCTTCAGCCATGAGGATTCCCGCGATGCCTTCGCCATTCCGCACGACCTGAAGATCCTGAAGGAGGTCTTTGGGCTTGAACCCGGCGGCTATCGCAGGCAAAACGCCTTCTGGAACAGCTTTGCCATCGCCGATCTCGTCGAGACCGAAGAGGCTTCTCTGAAGACCGCGCTGAAGGCGCAGACCGCCCGCATCAAGGCACGCTACGATGCGCTGTCGTCCAGTTACCAGTCGTCGAAGAGCGCCAACGATATTCCTCTTAACTGAGGCCCCTGAACCGAGGAACCATGGAACCTTCCAAAGATATTTCACGGCTGATCGAGATCATGGCGGCGCTGCGCCATCCCGAAACCGGCTGCCCCTGGGACATCGAGCAGAACTTCGAGACGATCAAGCCCTATACGATCGAGGAGGCCTATGAGGTCTCCGATGCGATCGAGCGCGGCGATATGGACGATCTCTGCGACGAACTCGGCGACCTCCTGCTGCAGGTGGTCTTCCATGCCCGCATGGCCGAGGAGGCCGGGGAATTTTCCTTCGGCGACGTGGTCAACGCCATCACCACCAAGATGATCCGCCGCCACCCGCACGTCTTTGCCCGCTCGGCGGCGGACACGCCCGACGCGGTGAAGATCCAGTGGGACGAGATCAAGCAGGCGGAAAAACGCGAGCGCGCCGAGCGCCGGGCAAGGCGCGGCATCAGCGAGGATTTCAAGAGCGGTTTCCTCGGCTCGGTGCAGCGCAGTTTCCCGGCTCTGACGGAAGCGCTGAAGCTGCAGGAACGCGCCGCCAAGGTCGGCTTCGACTGGTCGGCCCCCGAACCGATCCTCGACAAGATCGAGGAGGAGATCGGCGAATTGCGGGCCGCACTTCGGGAAGGCGATCGGGCGAAAGTCAGCGACGAACTCGGCGACCTGATCTTCGCGGTCGTCAATATCGGCCGGCATGTGAAGGCGGATCCGGAACAGGCAGTGCGCGGGACGAATACAAAATTCAGGCGTCGGTTCAGCCATATAGAGAACGTTCTTGAAGCGGAAGGTGAGACGCTGGAAGACGCGACGCTGGAACGGATGGAAGAAATCTGGCAGGCGGCCAAGGCGATCGAGCGGGCGATCGTGGTTGGGGCGGAGTGAGTTAATGTCGGCGATTTTGGCCAGCCCCTCATCCGGCTGCCGCCACCTTCTCCCCGCTCGCGGGGCGAAGGGGGATAACCGCGACCTCTCGATTCCTCGCTCACCTCTCGCAGGGCACGTCCCCTCGCCCCGTTTACGGGGAGAGGGTTAGGGGCAGGCACTAGCGCCAACCGGACAGCAGTGGCACAAGCGCCAGGCGCGCCTTACCGCTCCCAATCTTCCTTACTAGGCTTCGGCCCGTTGCCGATGCGCCGTTCCAGTTCGGTCGCCTCGGTCTCCGACAGCCGCAGATCAAGCGTGATCGAGCCGTCCTCATTGTCCTCGCGGCCGTCGACGATGGCGTGGTCGTAAAGCCAGGGCAGCAGCGCCAGCTTGTCGACGGGAAGGCGGATCGTTGCTTCGGTCATCACGCCTGAGAGGCGGCGGCTGATCTCGTCCATCAGCGTGCCGACGCCCTCGCCGCTGACGGCAGACACCGCCACCACGTTGCTGGCGCCTGATGATTTCTGCACCATGGTGTCGTGTACTTCGGGCTCCAGCCGGTCGATCTTGTTCCAGACCTCGATCAGCCGCTTGGCGGACTCGGCCTCGTCAATGCCGAGGTCGTTCAGGATGCGCATGACGTCGGAGCTCTGCGCCTGGTTGTCGGGATCGGACATGTCGCGGACATGCAAGATGAGATCGGCTTCCAGCACCTCTTCGAGCGTTGCCCGGAAGGCGGCGACGAGATGGGTCGGCAGGTCGGAGATGAAGCCGACGGTGTCGGACAGGATGACGGTGCGGCCGTGCGGCAGCTTCATGCGCCGCAGCGTCGGGTCGAGCGTGGCAAAGAGCATGTCCTCGGCCAGCACGCCGGCGCCGGTGATGCGGTTGAACAGCGTCGACTTGCCGGCATTGGTATAACCGACGAGCGCCACGATCGGATGCGGCACCTTGCGGCGCTTGGCGCGGTGGAGCTGGCGGGTGCGCACGACCTGCTCCAGCTCGCGTTCGAGCTTGATGATGCGGTCCTGCAAGAGCCGCCGGTCGGCTTCGATCTGGGTTTCGCCGGGGCCGCCCATGAAGCCGCCGCCGCCGCGCTGGCGTTCAAGGTGGGTCCAGCTTCGCACCAGTCGGCCCTTCTGGTAGTTCAGATGGGCGAGATCGACCTGCAGCGTGCCTTCCTTGGTGGAGGCGCGGCGGCCGAAGATTTCGAGGATGAGGCCCGTCCGGTCGATGACCTTGACGTTCCATTCCTTTTCGAGGTTGCGCTGCTGCACCGGCGTCAACGGATGATCGACGATGACGAGACCGGAATCGCGCTCATCGAGCAGCGCCTTGATCTCCTCGATCTTGCCTGTGCCGAGCAGCGTCGCCGGTCTCGGATCATTGACCGGCACGATCGAGCCATTGACGACATCGAGGTCGATCGCCTGGGCCAGGCCCGTCGCCTCCTCGAGACGGCTTTCCGGCGTGCGGGTCGAGGCCGATTCACTCTGGCCGCCGCGACTGCGCGATTTCAGAACCGGCACGACGACAGTCGCGCGCATGTCGTCCCTGTGCTTGGCGGCCTCAGGGATGATCGAATCGTTCTTGGTATCGCGTGTCGAAATGACGGCTGATCCTGTTAGGACGCTGCTTCTTCGCTCTCGAACATCTGCATGGGCTGGCCCGGCATGATCGTCGAGATCGCATGTTTATACACGAGCTGCGAATGGCCGTCACGGCGAAGAAGAACACAGAAATTGTCGAAAGACGTAACAACGCCCGTGAGTTTCACGCCGTTGATCAAAAAGATTGTCAGGGAAATCTTTTGCTTGCGAACAGTATTGAGAAATAAGTCCTGCAGATTCTGAGAACGTTCCGCCATCGCGCCGCTTCTTTCTTTATTGCCGACCTGATCTGGCCGGTAGAATATCAATCAACCTCACCATGCGAAGACCGGCGGCACCCTCATTCCACCTGTCCAGCAAATCTTGGTATCAAATCGCAATCTTTTCCGCAACGTCGAAAAAAGCCTCGCGGACTTTCTGCGAGAGGCTGCCGGGATGACCGTTGGCAATGGTCTGGCCATCGACGGAAACGACCGGAAAACAAATACTTGTGGCTGCGGTGAGGAAGACCTCGCGGGCCGCGAGCATTTCTGAAACGGAGAAATTCCGCTCGGCGATCGGCAATCCGAGCTTGGCCGCGACGTCGATCAAGGTGGTGCGGGTTATGCCGCGCAGAATGCCGTGTTCGGCCGGCCGCGTCACCAGCGTTCCATTCGAATCGACGATCCAGACATTGGTCGCCGCCCCCTCCTTCACCATGCCGTCGCCATCGACATAGATCGCCTCCTGGGCGCCGGCCTCCTTGGCCTGCTGGCGAGCCAAGGCATTCGGCAGCAGGCCGACGGATTTGATGTCGACGCGGTCCCAGCGGTTGTCGGTCACTGTGATTGCCTTGATGCCGTTGGCATTCTTGGCGGCGATGATTTTGGGATCGGTGCTCTTGGCGGTGATGACAAGCGAAGGCGGCGTTCCCTCGGCCGGGAAGACATGATCGCGCCGCGCCACGCCGCGCGTCACCTGCATATAAAAAAGCCCGTTGCGGACATGGTTGCGGCGCAGCGTCTCGCGAATGACCTGGGTCAGCGCCGCCCGGCCCATCGGCCAGCCGATGCTGAGTTCACCGAGCGAACGGTCGAGACGGTTCAGATGGCGGGTGAGATCGACGATATAGCCATGGCGCACCTCGCAGACCTCATAAACGCCGTCGGCAAATTGATAACCGCGATCCTCGATATGCACGCTGGCATCGGAATGTTTGACGTAACGGCCATTCACATAGGCAATTCTCGGCATGGGAAACCTGGTCTTCCGGGGGCGATATAAGGGGCACGGCGCGGTGTCGGCAGCGCCGGAAAGGATCAGACGCCGAGCGACTTCAGCTTGCGGTGCAGCGCCGAGCGCTCCATGCCGACGAATTCGGCGGTGCGCGAGATATTGCCGCCGAAGCGGTTGATCTGGGCGATCAGATAGTCCTTCTCGAACATCTCGCGGGCTTCGCGCAGCGGAAGCGTCATGATGTGATAATCGTTCTTGGCGGAAACTTTCGGCAGCATGTCGCCGAGATCGGTCGGCAGCATGTCGGCAGTGATCGGCGCATCCGGCCCGTCGGTGCGGGCAAGGATCATCAGCCGTTCGATATTGTTGCGCAACTGGCGGATGTTGCCCGGCCAATCATGCGCCTGCAGCACGGCCATGGCGTCGTCGCCGATGCGGCGCGGACGGATGCCGGCCTGCTCTGATATCTGGCGCATCAGTTGGTCGACGAGGAAGGGAATGTCCTCGCGCCGCTCGGCAAGTGCCGGCACCCGCACCGGCACGACGGCGAGGCGATGATAGAGATCCTCGCGGAACCAGCCCTCGGTGATGCGGCTCTCAAGATTATAGGCGGTCGAGGAGATGATACGGACATCGACCTTGACGCGCTTGGAGCCGCCGACGCGCTCGAACTGCTGATCGACCAGCACCCGCAGGATCTTGTTCTGCGTCTCGCGCGGCATCTCGCCGACTTCGTCGAGATAGAGGATGCCGCGATGGGCTTCCTCGAGCGCGCCGATCTTGCGCGCCTGACCGGGCGTCCCCTCGGTGCCGAACAGCGCCACCTCCATGCGATCGGGCGTGATATTGGCAGCGTTGATCGCCACGAAGGGGCCGTTGGCACGGGCCGACTTCTTGTGGATCATCCGCGCCACCAGCTCCTTGCCGGAGCCGGATGCGCCGAGGATCATGATGCGGCTGTTGGTCGGCGAGACCTTCTCAATCGTCTGGCGCAGCTGCGAAACGGCGACCGAGGTGCCGATCAGCTCCAGCGCGTCGCCGGTGCGGCGCTTCAGCTCGGAGACCTCGCGCTTCAGCTTGGAATTTTCCAGCGCCCGCTCGGCGATCAGGATCAACCGGTCGGCCTTGAAAGGCTTCTCGATGAAATCGAAGGCGCCGCGCTTGATCGCCGAGACGGCGGTCTCGATGTTGCCATGGCCTGATATCATCACCACGGGCAGATCCGGATGGCGGGTCCGGATCTCGTCGAGCAGCGACAGACCATCGAGCTTGCTGCCCTGCATCCAGATATCGAGGAAGATCAGCCGCGGCACACGGTCGGATATCGCCGCCAGCGCACTGTCGCTGTCGTGGGCCGTGCGCGTTTCGTGGCCCTCGTCCGAGAGAATGCCGGAAACGATCTCGCGAATATCGTGCTCGTCGTCGACGACGAGAATATCAGAGGCCATAAACGCTTTCCTTGTCATTGGCTGCGGGAGCAGCGGGTGTCGGATCCAGGCGTGGCAGATGCACGCGGATCATGGCCCCTCTTCCCCGGTCAAAATCGGCGGGCGCATCGTGCAGTTCGAGCTGCCCGCCATGTTCCTCGATGATTTTCTTGACGATGGCGAGGCCAAGGCCGGTGCCCTTCTCGCGCATCGTCATATAGGGTTCCAGAATGCTGTGGCGGTTCTCCACCGGCAGGCCCCGGCCATTGTCGATGACATCGACGGTGAACCGGTCGCGGCCGGAATCGAAGGCGGCGCGAACGAGAATCTTGCGTTCGTCCCGTTCGTCGCTCGGAACGGCTTCGATCGCTTCCACGGCATTCTTGATCAGATTTCCGAAAGCCTGGCCGAGCATGCGGCTATCGAACAGGCCCTCCAGCGGCTGCTCGCCGAAATCCTGCGCAAAGCTGACATGATGATTGCCCATCTCGCGCAGGAAGATCGCGTCGCGCAGGATGTCGCGCAGGTCGCTCGGCTCCTTGGTCGGCTTCGGCATGCGGGCGAAGGCGGAGAATTCGTCGACCATGCGGCCGATATCGCCGACCTGGCGGATGATCGTATCGGTGCATTGGTCGAAGACGGTCCGGTCATTCGGGTCGATCTGCTTGCCGTAACGCCGCTGGATGCGCTCGGCGGAAAGCTGGATCGGGGTCAGCGGGTTCTTGATCTCGTGGGCGATGCGTCTTGCCACGTCGCCCCAGGCGGTCGAGCGCTGGGCGATGACGAGGTCGGTAATGTCGTCGAGCGTGATCACATAGGATTCGCTCATATCGCGCACTTCCTCGCGGGTGACCTGCACGCTCAGCGTCCTTACAGTGCCGCCACGCACCAACGCGATCTGCTTGCGGAAATCGCCGCGATGACGCGACGCCGCCTCGGTCAGCACGTGATCGACCTCAGGCGCGATGTCGACCAGCTGCTTGCCGAGCATCTCGTCGGCCGATAGCGACATCAGCGTTTCGGCCGAACTGTTGACGATGGCGACGCGACGATCCTGCTCGACGCCGATGACGGCGGCAGTGACGCCCGACAGCACCGCCTCGATGAAGCGGCGGCGGTCGTCGACCTCATCCTTGGCTTCGAGGATCTCGTCGCGCTGGGTGCGGATCTCAGAGATCATCTTGTTGAAGGTGCGCGACAGATTGGCCACGTCGCCATCGACGGCGTGCACCGGCACGACGATATCCATATTGCCCGATGCGACGCTGTCGGCCGCGGTGATCAGCAGGCGAATCGGCCGGACGATGCGGTCGGCAACGGCGATCGCCGTCCAGATCGCCGCGAGCAGCACGATCAGCGCGAAGCCGATATAAAGCACGGCGAAGGCGACCTGCAGCGAGAAGCGGTTGGCCTCCATCGACCGGTATTCGGTGGCGTTCTCCTCCATCATCCGCATGGCACCCATGACCTTGGGATCGACGGCGCGCACCGTATAGAGGAAGGTGCCCTGGATGGCGTCGAGCTTGATGATGGCGCCGACGAGGTTGGTAACGCCGGGCGGGATCAGCGTCGGCTGGCCGGCAGCGGCCTTTTCCAGCGCATCCTGCGGGATCGCCGGCAACGGTTTTTCGGTGGCGATGTCAGCCTGGACGATCACCGAGCCGTCACGCTCGACGAGGAAGGAGCCGAGCAGGCCGCGGCCCCTCGCCTGGCGTGTCATCAGGTCGGCAAAACCCGTCCGGTCGAGGCTGTAGAGCGCCCGGTTGCGCTCCAGATCGTTGGCCATGGAGACTGTCTGCCCCTGGAGATAGCTGGCATTCTCCATCATGTAGGCCTGGCCGATATTGCGCGACGAGCTGACGATCGACTGGGTGCGCAGCGCAAACCAGCGGTCGAGACCGGCGTTCAGCGTGATACTGGCGAAGATGGCGACGAGGATCGCCGGGGTGATCGCGACGATCGAGAACAGCACGACGATGCGGATATGCAGACGGGCGGCCGCACGGCCGCGGGTACGCGCCTTGAGCAGCCTTGCCACCTCGCGGCCGATCAGCGCCAGCAGCGTCAGGACAAAAAAGGAATTGACGATCACCGAGGTGATGACGACATGCGAACTCGGCGCGATCGGGGTGAGACCAAGCAGCACGAAAAGCGTCACTGTGGCGCAGAGAAGCGCGCCGCCGGCAAGCACCAGGCCGGGCACGGCGAAAAGGGCGCGACGATCGGTCACCGTCGTCACCGCCTCGCCTGCCGCCGCCGGCGATACCCCATCCTGCGTCATTCGGCCTCTCTTCAGACGGCAGCCGCCGCCTTCGCCATCCGATCGAAACCGAGCAACGCCGGCTTAAGAAAGCCAGCGCGCTAACGACTCGATCGGGAGCGAAATACCAAAACCCTTGCGTGACCTTTAAGCAACGCATTGTGGCGAAAATGCAACGCACCCCGTCACATTGTCAAGCCGTGCATGCCCTCGGCCCGTCACAGTTTTTAGAAGCGACGCGGTTCTTCCGGCTTGTTTCCAACGATCAGGTCGATCCGATCCAGCACGTCGGACGTCACTTTGTGCCTGTGCTGGAGGGCCGCGAGATTGTCCTGCAACTGGCTGGCGCGCGACGCGCCGAGAATGACGGTCGAGACGTTCCGATTGGCGAGGCACCACAAAAGCGCGAGATGGGTGATCGACATGCCGATCTCGTCGGCAAGCTTTACCAGTTCGCCAACTTGTGCGAGCTGGGCGCGGCCGGCATCGCTGGACCATTTTTCCTTCAGCCACTCGTAGCCCGGCAGGTTCATGCGGCTGTCGGCCGGCACACCGTTGTTGTATTTGCCGGTCAGGACGCCGGAGGCGAGCGGCGACCAGATCGTTGTGCCGAGGCCGATGAGGTCGTAGAGTCTGAGATAGTCGGACTCGACCTTCTGGCGTTCGAAGATGTTGTATTGCGGCTGCTCCATGGTCGGCGGCGTGATGCGCAGGTCCCGGGCAACGGCGTAGGCTTCCGTCAGTTGCTGCGCGGACCATTCCGACGTTCCCCAGTAGAGCACCTTGCCTTGGGCGACGAGATCATGCATCGCCCGGACGGTTTCCTCGACAGGCGTGTCGATGTCGGGGCGGTGGCAGAAATAGAGGTCGAGGTAATCGACCTGAAGCCTCTTGAGCGCCGCGTGGCAGGCATCGGTCACATGCTTGCGCGACAGACCGCGCTGCGTCGGTTTCTGACCGCCCCAGAAGACCTTGCTCGAGACGACGAAGCTGTCGCGGCTCCAACCAAGCGACCTGAGCGCCTCGCCCATGACAATTTCGGACTTGCCGCTTTCGTAACCTTCGGCATTGTCGAAAAAGTTCACCCCGTTGTCATAGGCAAGCTTCATGAGGTCGACGGCGTCGCCGCCGTTGACCTGCTTGCCGAACGTGACCCATGAGCCGAAGGAGAACTCGCTCACTTGCAGCCCCGACTTTCCCAAACGACGATATTCCATCATGCAGCTCCCGAAAATTTTGAACTGGGCCGGCCGATCACCGGCGTCGCGCGATCGATCGACGACCGACTCGCGTAATCTATGGCATGCGCAACGATATGCGAGGCTCATCCCGCCAAGTTGACCAAAACACGACGTCGCAGTTCCCGTCAGCCCCTGAGCGTAAAGAAAAAGGGCGCTCCACGACAACAGTCGGAGCGCCCGTGGCATGCGATCGACGACGTTTGCGGCG
Source organism: Rhizobium binxianense (assembly GCF_028994275.1). Lineage (NCBI taxonomy): Bacteria > Pseudomonadati > Pseudomonadota > Alphaproteobacteria > Hyphomicrobiales > Rhizobiaceae > Rhizobium > Rhizobium binxianense. The sequence goes on along the minus strand of NZ_CP118713.1, from coordinate 1,695,070 downwards.
GAGGTCGACGGCAGCAACGGCAAATAATGAGATTCGGAACGGATTGGCAACATGCGATTGGAATCGGCGACGTTATCGACCGCTGATTGATCGTGTCGTCCACCGGATATCCACAGCTTATCCACAGGCAAGGCGACGACGACCGCAGCAACTTCAATGACATTCGCCTGGCGTCAAATCACTCCTCACAAATACTTATGTGACTGTAGAATGACACCGCAGTTTTGTTTCTCTGCTTGGATATAAACCGCGACCTGGCTCAGATAGGCTCACCTCTCCTCCCGACCGTGGCGGCGGACGCCGGGAGGGGTGGGCGGTGGGCAAACATGAGGGCCCGCCGCCTTCTTTTTTATCGCGCCCTCGACGCGCTCAGGCGGTGCGGGAACTCCTATAGACCGAGACACCCAGTTCCCTGATCTTCTTGCGCAAGGTATTGCGGTTGAGACCGAGAAGATCGGCCGCCTTGATCTGGTTGCCGCGCGTCGCCGTCAGGGCGGCGAGGATCAGCGGATACTCCATTTCCGTCAGCACACGATCATAGAGGCCGGGCGGCGGCAGGCTTTCGCCGAAGCCCGAGAAGTAGGTGCGCATGTTTTCCTCGACGGCTTGCGCGATCGTCATCGAGCCGCTGCGGATCGGCCCCTTGTCGATCGGGCTGTCGGGTACGTCGGAGCGCAGCTCCGCGTCGATGATCTCGCGGGTGATGACATCCTGCGGATAGAGCGCCATCAGACGGCGGATGAGATTTTCCAGCTCGCGGACGTTGCCCGGCCAGGCATAGGCCTTCATCAATTCCAGCGCTTCCTGATCGAAGCGCTTGGATCCCAAGCCTTCCTTTTCGGCCTGCTGGATGAAATGGCGCACGAGATCGGGAATATCCTCGGCGCGGTCGCGCAGTGGCGGTAGCCGCAGCGGCACGACATTGAGGCGGTAATAAAGATCCTCGCGGAACAGGCCCTGGTTGATCGCCTGTTTCAGGTCCTTGTTGGTGGCGGCGACGATGCGCACGTCGGTGCGGATCGGCGTGCGGCCGCCGACGGTGGTGTATTCGCCCTGCTGCAGGACACGCAGCAGCCTGGTCTGGGCATCCATCGGCATGTCGCCGATCTCGTCGAGGAAGAGCGTGCCGCCTTCGGCCTGCTCGAAGCGGCCGGTCGACCGGGTCTGCGCACCGGTAAAGGCGCCCTTCTCGTGACCGAAGAGTTCCGATTCGATCAGGTCGCGCGGGATCGCCGCCATGTTGATCGCAACGAACGGGCCGTTGCGGCGCTTGCCGTAGTCATGCAGGGCGCGGGCGACGAGCTCCTTGCCGGTGCCGGATTCGCCGGTGATCATCAGCGTCAGGTCCGTCTGCATCAGGCGGGCGAGAACGCGATAGATTTCCTGCATCGCCGCCGAACGGCCGACCAGCGGCATGCCGTCCTGCACGTCGTCTTCGAGTTTGGCGGGCTTGCGCTTCGGCTCAGCGAGCGCGCGGCCGATGATGCCGATCAATTCGGTGAGGTCGAAGGGTTTCGGCAGGTAATCGTAGGCGCCCTTCTCGGAGGCCTTGATGGCGGTCATGAAGGTGTTCTGCGCACTCATGACCAGGACCGGCAGTTCGGGGCGCGCCTTCTTGATGCGCGGCAGCAGGTCGAAGGCGTTCTCGTCGGGCATCACCACATCGGTGACGACCAGATCGCCCTCACCTGCCGAAATCCAGCGCCAGAGGGTAGCGGCGTTGGAAGTGATGCGGACGTCATAACCGGCGCGGCTCAAAGCCTGGTTGAGCACGGTCCGGATGGCCGCATCATCATCTGCAACGAGGATCGTGGCTGTCATCGAGAAGGTCCTGTCGAGCTTGCGGAAGAGGCGTCTTCGAGCGAGGCGTCCTTCGACGCCGGCATGAGAACGCGGAATGTCGTGCGGCTGTTCTGGCTGTCGCATTCGATGATGCCGCCGTGATCGCCGATGATCTTGGCGACCAGCGCCAGGCCGAGGCCGCTGCCGTTCGGCTTGGTGGTGATGAAGGGGTCGAAGAGATGCGGCAGCAGATCGGCGGGAACGCCGGGGCCATTGTCGTGGACGCAGAATTCCAGCGGCAGCGAGATTTTTTCACGGGTGCCGGCGACGGAGAGCCGGATGCCGGGGCGATAGGCCGTCGTCAGCATGATCTCGCCATCCGGCCGATCGCCGACCGCTTCGGCGGCGTTCTTCACCAGATTGAGGAAGACCTGGACGAGCTGGTCGCGATTGGCATAGACCGCCGGCAGCGACGGGTCGTAACTCTCGGTGACACGGATGTTGCGGGCAAAACCCGCCCTGGCGACGGCCTTCACATGATCGAGCACGGAATGGATGTTGACCGGCATGCGGTCGACGGGGCGTTCGTCGGAAAAGACTTCCATGCGATCGACCAGCGATACGATGCGGTCGGTCTCGTCGCAGATCAGCCGGGTCAGCGCCCGGTCGTCGTCGACCGCCGACTGTTCGAGCAGCTGGGCGGCACCGCGGATGCCGGAGAGCGGGTTCTTGATCTCGTGCGCCAGCATCGAGGCGAGACCGGTGACTGAGCGGGCGGCGGCGCGATGCGTCAGCTGCCGGTCGATCTTGTCGGCCATCGAGCGTTCCTGGAAGACGATGACGACAGCGCCGGGCTCGCTGAGCACGGGGGCAACGTAGAGATCGACGAGTTTGTCCTGGCCGAGGCGGGGCGAACTCAGGTCGACGCGATATTCGTTGACCGGGGCCTTGCGCTCACGCACCTGGTCGATCAGGGCGAGCAGCGGGCTGCCGAAGGGAATGAAGGTGGAGATGCGGTAACGCGCCAGATGCGAGGCGCTGGCGCCGAAGAAGGCCTCCGCCTCCCAATTGGCGAACACGACGAAGCCGGATTCGTCGACCATGATGACAGGGTTCTGGATGGCGTTGAGCACGGCCATGGCGACGGTTCCGCCGGCCTGATCGGACGGAGATGTCATATCCTTCATCATGCCGCCTCCCGGCTGTCGACAACAGCTGCCGCCAATGCATCGTAAAGCCGTGCTGCCACTTCGCTGGGATTGCGCGAGGTCATGATCGCAGCCTTTTCGTCGTCGGCGAGATCAGCGGCGAAACGCTGGAGATACCAGCCGAGATGCTTGCGGGCGTGGCGGATCGCCACCGCTTCGCCGTAGAAATCCAGCATCATCCGGTAGTGCTCGACGGCGATATCGGCGACTTCAAGGGATAACGGCTCGGCGGCACCTGATATGACGCCGGCATGCCATGGCCTGCCCTGGCAGCCCCTGCCGATCATCACGGCATCGGCGCCGGAACGGCGCAGGATTTCCTGCGCATCTTCCGCGGTCTCGACATCGCCATTGGCAATCAGCGGAATGGAGATCACCTCGCGGACGGCGCGGATCGCGTCCCAATCGGCGCGGCCTTCGTAGAATTGCATGCGGGTGCGCCCATGAATGGTCACCAGCTGAATGCCGGCCGCCTCGGCGCGGCGGGCGATCTCGGGCGCGTTGATCGAATTCTCATCCCAGCCGAGACGCATCTTCAGCGTCACGGGAATATCGACGGCCTTGACCGTCGCCTCGATGAGGCCGAGCGCGTGATCTGGATCGCGCATCAGCGCCGAGCCGGAGTATCCGCCGATGACCTTCTTGGCCGGGCAGCCCATGTTGATGTCGATGATATCGGCGCCGTGATCGGCGGCGATCTTGGCCGCCTCCGCCATCCAGTGCGCCTCTCGGCCGGCAAGCTGCACCATATGCGGCCGGAAGCCGGCCGCCCGCAGCCGCGACCAGGATTCAGCCGTGTCATTGACCAGTTCGCGGCTCGCCACCATTTCGGTGACGACGAGGCCGGCGCCGAAGCGCCAGGCGAGCTCGCGGAAAGGCATGTCCGTGACGCCGGACATCGGCGCCAGCACAACACGGTTCCGCACGGACACGGGTCCGATTCGGAAAGGCGCTGCGAGGTCCTTGGAAATCAAATGATTATCTTTCGGGCACACAATAGAACTGCATTATTTTTAGCCATTATTCCCTAGCTTGCCAAGGGGGCTGGGATGGGAATTGATATTTTTCGGGCAGATGCTGGAAAAGGCCAAAGCAAGACGTTAGAGCACTCGGATCAATTCCGCATATTTTAGGGGATTTATGCTGCAAATGCCTTCTAAGCAACCGATATCGGCTGGAATTGTCATCGTTGCCGCCGGTCGCGGCGAGCGCGCAGGCGCCTCCCAGGAAGGCCCCAAGCAATATCGCCTGATCGGCGGCAAGCCGGTTATCGTCCATACGCTTGAAAACTTCATGACATGGGAGCTGGCAACTCAGATCGTCGTCGTTATTCATCCCGACGACGAGGCGCTGTTTGCCAAAGCCTTCCGTCACATCATTTCGGCAACGCCGATCGAAACCGTGCACGGCGGTGCGACCCGGCAGCAATCCGTGCTGGCCGGCCTCAGATATCTCAAGGACAAGCATGTCAGCCATGTGCTGATCCATGATGCCGTGCGGCCGTTCTTCGACCATGGGCTACTGGACCGCATTGCCGAGAGCCTTGGCGACGGCGCGGCGGCAGTGCTGCCGGCAACGCCTGTGACCGATACGCTGAAACGCGCCGACAGCGCCGGCACGGTGCTGACGACGGTTTCACGCGAGCATCTCTACGCGGCGCAGACGCCGCAATCCTTCGCTTTCGAAACGATTCTCGATGCACATGAGAAGGCAGCGGCGAGCGGGCGAAGCGATTTCACCGACGACGCCTCGATCGCCGAATGGCTGGGCATTCCGGTGACGATCGTCGAGGGCACGCCCGATAACGTCAAGCTGACCGTCAAGCGCGATATATCAATGGCCGACGACAAGCTGTCGGCGTGCCTGCTGCCGGACGTGCGCACCGGCAATGGCTACGACGTGCACCAGCTCGAAGCGGGCGATGGCGTCACACTTTGCGGCGTGTTCATTCCGCATGATCAGAAGCTGAAAGGCCATTCCGATGCCGACGTGGCGCTGCATGCGCTGACGGATGCGCTGCTGGCAACCTGCGGCGCCGGCGATATCGGCGATCATTTCCCGCCGTCCGACCCGCAATGGAAGGGCGCAGCCTCAAAAATCTTCATCGAGCATGCCGCCCGGATCGTGCGCGAGCACGGCGGCACGATCATGAATGCCGACGTCTCGCTGATCGCCGAGGCGCCGAGGGTCGGTCCGCATCGCGACGCCATGCGGGCGAAACTGTCGGATTATCTCGGCATCGATATAGAGCGCTGCTCGGTCAAGGCGACGACCAACGAGACGATTGGCTTCGTCGGCCGGCGCGAAGGCATTGCGGCGATCGCGACAGCGACCGTCGTCTATCGCGGAAGGAAATGATGGGCCTTTTCCCTCAGGATATCATTTCGATGGCGGAGGCGATCATCCGCGACTTCACGGCCGCTGGGCTGATGCTCTCGACCGCCGAATCCTGCACCGGCGGATTGATCGCCGGGGCGCTGACCGAGATATCCGGTTCATCCGCCGTCGTCGACCGCGGCTTCGTCACCTATACGAATACCGCGAAAATCGAGATGCTCGGCGTGCAGGCGGAAACGCTGCTGCGTTTCGGGGCCGTCTCGGAAGAAACCGCCCGGCAGATGGTGCACGGCGCCCTCTTCCGCTCGCGCGCCGCGATCGCCGTTGCCGTCACCGGCATTGCCGGTCCCGGCGGCGGATCGGCTGGAAAGCCGGTCGGCCTCGTGCATCTCGCCGCCAAATCGCGCGCCGGCGCGCTCATCCACCGAAAGATGCTTTACGGCGATATCGGCCGCAGCGAGGTTCGGCTGGCAACGGTGAGGACGGCGCTGGAGATGGTGCATTCGCTCCTGGCAGGCTGAGGGCGCCTGCAATCGCCCCCTCAGACCGCAGCGTAGATCCTGTTTGCCCTAGTCTCGAAGGCTTCGGTGAACATGCGGAAGGCGCGATCGAACATCGAGCCCATCAACGCGCCGAGAATGCGGCTCTTGAACTCGTAATCGATGAAGAAATCGACGGTGCAGCCGCCGGATGGCGTCTCGGCGAAATGCCAGCGATTGTCGAGATATTTGAATGGGCCATCGATATATTTGACCTCGATGACGTGCTCGGCCCGGTTCAGCAGCACCTGTGTGGTGAAAGTCTCGCGGATCGCCTTGTAGCCGACCGTCATGTCGGCAACGAGCAGGATCTTGCCGTCGCGCTCCTTGCGGCTTCGGATGGCCAGCGCTTCGCAGAGCGGCAGAAATTCCGGATAACGCTCGACATCGGCGACGAGGTCGAACATCTGTTCGGGCGTGTGCGGGACGGGACGGTGCGTTTCGAATTGCGGCATAGGCGGCACTTAAGCGGGCCGGCGAAGAAGATCAAGAAGCTCGCGCATCTGGCCGCGGGATTTTAGCTGGAGAACCGGGCACGCCAGGGCCAGCGGCGAACCGGTTAGCTGCTTTGCGCGATCTTATGATGACGGTGGAATCTGCAAGCCCGTGTTCCTGAAGCGCCACTTCGATCAAGGGTACGGCATCGCGCTCGAAATTCCAGATATAGGCAAGCGCGCCCAGCGAGAGGCGTTCAGGGCAGCCGGCAGGCAGTTCGGGGCGGTTGCGCCCGAAATACCGGACCGCTCTCCAGATGGCGCCGTACAGGCATGCATATCTGGGCAGCCGAAGCCAAATGACGGCCTCAGCGCGCGGCAGGCGACGATGGAAGGAGCTGAGGCCGGTTCCATCCATGATCCAGCGTTGTTGCGCCACCGCCTTGGCGATCCGGCGGTCGATCTCGTCGCGCGGCCTCTTTCGCTAGCCCGGTAGCCAGTAGAAATCGCGGTCCATGGAGATGTAGTCAAGGTCGAGCATTCGCGAGAGCCGCTTTGCGAGCGTGCTTTTGCCGCTGCCGGGGCAGCCGATCACCAGAATACGGTCGGCTTCGATCAGCGTCGATTTCAATCCGGAGGTGATGTTCATCGTCGACTGCCCAAAGAAAAACCGCGGCGAAAATCGCCGCGGTTCAATCAAAAAGCAAGTGCCGCATCTTACTCGGTTGCCAACAACAACTTCTTCTCCCGCGCCGCACGCAGCCGAGCGAAATCGTCGCCGGCATGGTGGGAGGAGCGGGTCAGCGGGCTGGAGGCGACCATCAGGAAGCCCTTGCTGTAGGCGACCGTCTCGTAGGACTTGAACTCGTCGGGTGTGACGAAGCTCATGACCTGATGGTGCTTGCGGGTCGGCTGCAGGTACTGGCCGATTGTGAGGAAATCGACATCGGCGGTGCGCAGATCGTCCATCAACTGCAGCACTTCGTTGCGTTCCTCGCCGAGGCCGACCATGATGCCCGACTTGGTGAACATGGTGGGATCGAGTTCCTTCACCCGCTGCAACAGACGAATGGAATGGAAATAGCGCGCACCGGGGCGAACCGTCAGATAGTTGCCGGGCACCGTTTCCATATTGTGATTGAAGACATCCGGCTTGGCAGCGACGACACGTTCCAGCGCCCCCGGCTTTTTCAGGAAGTCGGGTGTCAGGATCTCGATCGTCGTCATCGGCGAGGCCGCGCGGATCGCCCAGATCACCTTTTCGAAGTGCTCGGCGCCGCCGTCTTCCAGATCGTCACGGTCGACCGAGGTGATGACCACGTGGCTGAGGCCCATCTCCTTGACCGCCTTGGCGACATTTTCGGGCTCAGCCATGTCGAGCGCGTTCGGCTTGCCGGTGGCGACGTTGCAGAAGGCGCAGGCGCGGGTACAGATTTCGCCCATGATCATGAAGGTGGCGTGCTTCTTGTCCCAGCACTCGCCGATATTCGGGCAGCCGGCCTCTTCGCAGACGGTGACGAGCTTGTGCTCCTTCACGATCGCGCGCGTCTCGGCATAACCCTTGGAGGTCGGCGCCTTCACACGGATCCAGTCCGGCTTGCGCATGACCTCCGTATCTGGCCGATGCGCCTTCTCGGGATGACGCACGCGCTTGGCGTCGGGATTGATCGTATCGAGGATGGTCACCATTGCAGTTTCAGCTTTCTACCGCTCCTATGCGGCAAATCTAGCGCCGCACCAGCCGCGCAAGGAATATCAACAGGCAGGCGCCGAGGAAACCCGTCACGAAGTAGCCGAGCCGCCCGCCGACCACCGCGACATGAAACTGCGCGAGGATGGCGCTGGCGACGACAGAGCCGACGATGCCGAGCACGATGTTCAGGAAAATCCCGTAGCGCGCTTCCATCAGCTTGCCGGCCAGCCAGCCCGCCAGTCCGCCGATGATGATTGCCGAAATCCAGCCGACGCCTTCCATGCCTGCCCTCTTTGCCTTTAAGCGACCGCCCTGGCGATCAGCACCACGACGATGGCGCCGACCGTGGCGTGGATGATCTGCACAACAAGCGCGTTTTCAATACCCAGCGAAATGCCGAGCGCGCTGAACAGATAACCGCCGACGAAGGCGCCGATGATGCCGCTGAGCAGGCATCTTATCAAGCCGCCGCCACCGACGACCAAACTTGCGAGGAAGCCTGCAACCAGGCCGATCAGCAAAAACACCAGCAACGCCTGCGTCTCCATAGACATGATGATTTCCTTTCGTTTTTTCCACTCCGTGATACAGGGCGGATTGGGAAATTATCAAGCGTTCAGCACACGGCCATAGGCATCGAGCACCGCTTCCTTCATCGTTTCGGACACAGTCGGATGCGGGAAGATCGTGTGCATCAGCTCTTCCTCGGTTGTTTCGAGGTTCATCGCGACGACGAAACCCTGGATGAGCTCGGTGACTTCGGCGCCGACCATATGGGCGCCGAGCAGCTCGCCGGTCTTCTTGTCGAAGATTACCTTGACCATGCCCTGGTCTTCGCCGAGCGCGATCGCCTTGCCGTTTGCCGCGAAGGAGAAGCGGCCGACGCGGATGTCGCGGCCCAGCTCCTTGGCTTTGGCTTCGGTGAGGCCGACGGAGGCGACCTGCGGATTGCAATAGGTGCAGCCCGGGACCTTGCCCTTGTCGGTGGGATGAACGTTCGGCAGGCCGGCGATCTTTTCGACGCAGACCACACCTTCATGCTCGGCCTTGTGGGCCAGCATCGGCGGGCCGGCGACATCGCCGATTGCATAGATGCCAGCGATATTGGTCTTGCCGTAACCGTCGGTGACGACGCAGCCGCGGTCGGTCTTGATGTCGAGCGCCTCGAGGCCGAGGTTTTCGATATTGCCCTGAACGCCGACGGCCGAAATCAGCCGGTCGGCGGTGATCTGCTGCACCTTGCCATCTGAAGTTTCGACATGGGCGGTGACGCTGCCCGCACCCTTCTCGACCTTGGTAACCTTGGCACTGGTGAAGATCTTGAGGCCGCGCTTTTCCAGCTGCTTGCGGGCGATGGCGGTGATTTCGGCATCCTCGACCGGCATGATGGTCGGCATGACTTCGACAACCGTCACGTCGACGCCCATCGAGCGGTAGAAGCTTGCGAATTCGATGCCGATCGCGCCCGAACCCATGACGATCAGCGACTTCGGCAGCGCATCCGGCTTCAGCGCCTCGAAATAGGTCCAGATCAGCTTGCCGTCCGGCTCGATGCCGGGCAGCGCACGCGGACGGGCGCCGGTCGCGATGATGATGTGCTTGGCGGTGTAGGTGCCCTCGCCCTTGACGTTTTTCGGCAGCGGGTGCTGCGGTTCGACCACCGGCTTCGACGACTTGCCGACGACGATCTCGCCGGGCTGAGCCCCAGTCGAAGCCTTGGAAAGCTTTCCTTCGCCCCAGATGATGTCGATCTTGTTCTTCTTCATCAGGAAGCCGACGCCGGCATTCAGGCGGGCGGAGACGGCGCGCGAGCGGCCAACGACGGCCTTGGCATCCGGCTTGACCGTGCCTTCGAGAACCAGGCCGTAATCCTTGAAGTGATTGGCATGGTCGAGCACCTCGGCCGAGCGCAGCAGCGCCTTTGTGGGTATGCAGCCCCAGTTCAGGCAGATGCCGCCCATATGCTCGCGCTCGACGATCGCGGTCTTGAGGCCGAGCTGGGCTGCACGGATGGCGGCGACGTAGCCGCCGGGGCCGGAGCCGATGATGATGACGTCGTAGGATTCAGCCATGTGTTTCCTGCCTTTGTTACGCTGCGCTGCGGGTCATGAGCACCCACGCATGTCTTTTGCTGTTGTCGAAAAGCGGCACGGCATCGGCGCGCGCAGCCTCCAGGAATCCGTTTCTTCCATAAAGCGACAGAGCCGCCTCGTTATCACTTGCGGTAATGAGACTGACGGGGCGGCAATCCGCCCTGTCGATCTGATCGTCTAGCAGCCTGCGCCCGATGCCGATGCCGCGCAGATGGCGGTAAACGCCGAGACTGCCGATGAACCAGCTTCCCACAACCGTTTTCTGCAGGGCGAGCATCGGTTCGGTCGCCGGGATGCTCGCCTCGATATCGGCTATGCCCTCCTCCAGCGGATGGCCGATCGCCACGCCTGCCACTTCGCCATAGGCCTCGGCGATAACGGCATCCCGCCAGCCGCCAACGGCCTCCTCCTCGCTCATCTTCAGCCGACCCCGCTCCAGCGGCGTGTCGCTGACGCCGTTCGCCACATCGGCGAACCAGAGCCAGGAGGCAAAACCGTGCGATGCGATATCCGCCAGGATCGCCAGCTCCGAGGCATCGCGCCGTGAGGCCTGCCGCAGCGCGATGAAGGCGGTCATGCTCAGATCCCCAGCATCATCCGCACGATCGATTCCAGCCCGCGCCCGAGCGCCCGTGTATTGTCCGCATCGAGGTGAATGCCATCGATCGGCGTGGTCTGGGCAACGGAATTGCCATCGAAGAAGCCACAGCCGAGTTCGTCGGCAAGATCACGATAAAGCGTTGCGAGCTTTGCCGATTCCTCGATGCCACCGGGAAACGACGCGGCGAAGGGCACATTGCCCGTCGCGCAGATCGCCGGCGGCGCCACGATCAAGATCTCCGGCCCATCGAATTCGAAGGGCCAGGCATGATTGCGGATGAGCCGCACTAGCCGGCTGATGCCTTGGCACGCGGCAAAGGCGGAACCTGATACAACCGGCTTCATGTCGTTGGTGCCGAGCAGCAGGATGACGAGATCGAGCGGTGCGTGCGTCTGCAGGATCGTCGGCAGGATGCGCGCACCGTTGCGATCGCAATCGGCGAGGTGGTCGTCGAAAGCGGTCGTGCGCCCATTCAGGCCTTCGGCGATGACACGCGCCTCACTGCCGAGCACTGCCTGGAGCACGCTCGGCCAGCGGTTTTTGTAATCATGACGGCCGATCGTCTCGGCGTCATAACCCCAGGTTAGCGAGTCACCATAGCAAAGAACGGTCTTGGTCATTTCCGCCTCCGCGCTGCTATCAGACAAGCATGCCCATCGGGTTTTCGATATAGCCCTTGAAGGCCTGGAGCAGCTCGGCGCCGAGCGCGCCGTCGACGCAGCGATGGTCGGTCGACAGCGTGACCGACATCACGGTGGCGATCGCCATTTCGCCCTTCTTGACGACGACCCGCTGTTCCCCAGCGCCGACCGCGAGGATCGTCGCATGCGGCGGATTGACGACGGCGGCGAAGTTCTTCACGCCCATCATGCCCATGTTCGAAACCGAGCTGGTGCCGCCCTGATATTCCTCGGGCTTCAGCTTGCGGTCCTTGGCCCGCTTGCCGAGATCGCGCATCTCGTTGGAGATGACAGACAGCGTCTTCTGCTCGGCCTTGCGGATGATCGGCGTGATCAGGCCGCCGGGGATCGAGACGGCGACGCCGACATCGGCATGCTTGTGCTTGACCATGTTGCTGTCGGTCCACGATACGTTGGCGTCGGGAATGTCGCGCAACGCCAGCGCCATGGCCTTGATGACCATGTCGTTGACCGAGAGCTTGTAGGCCGGAGCGTTGTCCTTGCGCGGCGCCGCATCGTTCAGCTGGGCACGTAGCGCCATCAGAGCGTCGAGTTCGCAATCGACGCTGACGTAGAAATGCGGGATCGTCTGCTTGGATTCGACCAGGCGCCGAGCGATGGTCTTGCGCATGCCGTCATGCGGCACGAGCTCGTAGGAGCCCGGCTCGAAGAGCTTGAGAACGGCTTCCTCGGAAGCGCCCTTCGGCGCTGCAGCGGCCGGGGCCGGGGCTGCGGCGGCCTGCGGAGCGGCAGCCGGTGCGGCCGCAGCCTTGGCGCCACCGCCGGCAACGGCAGCTTCGACATCGCTCTTGACGACGCGGCCATGCGGGCCGGAGCCTGCGACGGCCGAGAGGTCGATACCGGCTTCCTTGGCCAGACGGCGCGCGAGCGGCGAAGAGAAAGTGCGGTTGCCGTCAGCCGAAACCGCCGCGGGTGCGACGGCAGGCGCCGGTGCGGACGGGGCCGCAGCCGGTGCAGCTTCGGCCTTCGGCGCAGGTGCGGCTTCAGCCTTGGGCGCCGGAGCGGCGGCACCCGCGCCGCTTGCGGCAGCGGCGACATCCTCACCATCGGCGGCGAGAACGGCAATCAGCGCATTGACCTTAACGCCCTCGGTGCCGGCGGCAACGACGAGCTTGGCGACCGTGCCTTCATCGACGGCTTCGACTTCCATCGTCGCCTTGTCGGTCTCGATCTCGGCGATCACATCGCCAGACTTGACCGTGTCGCCTTCCTTGACCAGCCACTTGGAAAGATTGCCTTCTTCCATGGTCGGAGAGAGGGCGGGCATCGTGATATTGATCGGCATCGAGATACCCTCCCCTTATTTGTAGCAAACAGCCTTCACCGCATCGACGACTTCGCCGACGTTCGGAAGGGCGAGCTTTTCGAGATTGGCGGCGTAGGGCATCGGCACGTCCTTGCCCGCAATCGTCAGGATCGGCGCATCGAGATAGTCGAAGGCCTGTTGCATGACGCGGGTGGCGATTTCAGTCCCGACCGACGACTGCGGATAACCTTCCTCGACGGTGACCAAGCGACCGGTCTTCTTGACCGATTCGATGATCGTCGGAAGATCCATCGGGCGGATGGTGCGAAGGTCGATCAGTTCGACGTCGATACCGATCTTCTCGAGTTCGGCAACCGCCTTGGTCGCATAGGTCATGCCGATGCCGAAGGAGACGACCGTGGCGTCCTTACCCGAACGATGGATGCGGGCCTTGCCGATCGGCAGGACGAAATTGTCGAGCTTCGGCACGTCGAAGTGCTGACCGTAGAGAATTTCGTTTTCGAGGAAGATGACCGGGTTCGGATCGCGGATCGCCGCCTTCAGCAGGCCCTTGGCGTCGGAGGCCGTGTAGGGCATGACGACTTTCAGGCCGGGGATGGCGCTGTACCAGGCCGCATAGTCCTGGCTGTGCTGGGCGCCGACGCGGGCAGCCGCACCGTTCGGGCCGCGGAAGACGATCGGAGCACCCATCTGGCCGCCGGACATATAGAGCGTCTTGGCGGCCGAGTTGATGATGTGGTCGATCGCCTGCATGGCGAAGTTGAAGGTCATGAATTCGACGATCGGGCGAAGGCCTGCCATCGCGGCGCCGACACCGACGCCGGCAAAGCCGTGCTCGGTGATCGGCGTGTCGATGACACGGCGGGGGCCGAATTCCTGCAGCAGGCCTTGCGTGACCTTGTAGGCGCCCTGGTACTCGGCAACTTCCTCACCCATGACGAAGACGTCTTCGCTGGCGCGCATTTCTTCGGCCATGGCGTCGCGCAGCGCTTCGCGCACGGTCGTCGACACCATTTCGGTGCCGGCCGGGATTTCGGGATCGTTCGGAACGACGGCCTTCGGCTCGGCCGGAAGCGGTGCGGAGGCGGAACCGGTATTGGTCGGCTTCTCTTCCTGGGCAACAGCGGGCGCTGCCGCGGCGGCCGGCTTGGCGGCGGAAATGTCCGAAGCGGATTCGCCGTCCTGCAGCAGCACGGCGATCTTGGTGTTGACCTTGACACCTTCGGTGCCGGCGTCGACGAGCAGCTTGCCGATGATCCCTTCATCGACGGCTTCGACTTCCATCGTCGCCTTGTCGGTTTCGATTTCGGCAATCACGTCGCCGGAGGTGACCTTGTCACCTTCCTGCTTCAGCCATTTGGACAGCGTGCCTTCTTCCATGGTCGGAGAGAGGGCGGGCATGAGGATATCGATAGGCATGGGTTCCCTCCCCGATTAGAGCAGAATGTCGGTATAGAGCTCGGATGCATCCGGCTCCGGATCGGCCTGGGCGAAATCGGCGCTGTCGGCGACGATGTCGCGGACATCCTTGTCGATCGCCTTCAGATCGTCTTCGGAAGCCCAACCCTTTTCGATGAGGCGCGCCTTGACCTGTTCGATCGGATCCTGCTCGGAGCGCATCTTCTGCACTTCCTCCTTGGAGCGATACTTCGCCGGATCGGACATGGAGTGACCGCGATAGCGATAGGTCAGCATTTCCAAGATGATCGGGCCCTTGCCGGAGCGGCAATGTTCGAGCGCCTCGTCGGCCGCGGCCTTGACGGCGCGAACATCCATGCCGTCGACCTGAATTCCGGGGATGCCGAAGCCGGAGCCGCGCAGCGAGTAGTTCGACTGCGCCGTCGCGCGGGCGGTCGAGGTGCCCATGGCGTAACGGTTGTTCTCGACGATATAGACGATCGGCAGCTTCCAGAGAGCCGCCATGTTGAAGCTCTCGTAGACCTGGCCCTGGTTGGCGGCGCCGTCGCCGAAATAGGCGATGGAGACATTGCCGTTGCCGCGGTAGCGGTTTGCAAAGGCAAGACCCGTTCCGAGCGAAACCTGGGCGCCGACGATGCCGTGACCGCCGTAGAAATGCTTTTCTTTCGAGAACATGTGCATCGAGCCGCCCTTCCCGTGGGAATAGCCGCTGCGGCGCCCGGTCAGTTCCGCCATGACGCCGCGCGCTTCCATGCCGGTTGCCAGCATGTGGCCGTGGTCGCGATAGGCGGTGATGACCTGGTCGCCTTCCTTCTGCGCCATCTGCATGCCGACGACGACAGCTTCCTGACCGATGTAGAGGTGGCAAAAGCCGCCGATGAAGCCCATCCCGTAAAGCTGACCGGCCTTCTCCTCGAAGCGGCGGATCAGCAGCATTTCGCGATAGGCCTTGAGCTCCTCATCGCGATCGAAGTCGGCCACAGGGCCTCCATTCGATGCCTTGGCTGCCGGTTTTGCTGCAGTTTTGCGGCTGGAAACGGTCGCGGTCTTTCGCGGCGCCATTCAACCCTCCCTATGGGTTTGTCGTTTCTCGGTGGCGCGTACCATAGGGAAGAAACATGACCACAGCAATGCCATAATTGCATGGCTCGTATTCGGCGCTAAATTATTGATAAAACAGAGAAAAATACAATTAACTCAATTCAGGTTAATTGGAATAATGATTGAATATGACGATCTCGTCGGCGCGCGACATATTGAGCTGATAGCGCGCTTTTTCGTCCAGCATATCCTTGTCGAGCGAACCGTCACTCAGCAGCGCGACCTGATTTTCCAGATGTTCGCGCTTCGCCTTCAAGATCGCAAGCTCTTTTTCGCGCGCGACACGCTGATGCTCGAACGTCTCCGTCGCGCGCAGGCCGTAATCGCCATGAATGCAATGATAACCGAAATAGGAAAGGAAGGCGACCGTCATGGCCGGAATGACGAAGCGGCCGAGCTTTCTCTTCTTATGATGCTTTGTCCACATACACGCATGCTCTTGAACGCATTACCAATTCGTTCAATCTACCGCGCAGAGATTAACCGTTCGTTGACTCTAAAGAAGCGCAACAAAAAACCCGCGCCGGGAGGGCGCGGGTCGAGCATTGCCAATCAGATCCGATCAGCCGCGGATGATCGAACGGCCGGCATACTGAGCCTGGGGGCCGAGACCTTCTTCGATGCGGATCAGTTGGTTGTACTTGGCAAGGCGGTCGGAACGCGACAGCGAGCCGGTCTTGATCTGACCGCAGTTGGTGGCGACCGCGAGATCGGCGATGGTCGAATCTTCGGTTTCACCGGAGCGGTGCGACATGACGGCGGTGTAGGCTGCCTTGTGCGCCGTGTTGACGGCGTCGAGGGTCTCCGTCAGCGAGCCGATCTGGTTGACCTTGACGAGGATCGAATTGGCGACGCCCATGCGGATGCCGTCGCGAAGACGGGCGGAATTGGTGACGAAGAGATCGTCGCCGACGAGCTGGGTCTTCTTGCCGGCCAGGTCGGTCAGCGTCTTCCAGCCGTCCCAGTCGTCTTCGGCCATGCCGTCCTCGATCGAGATGATCGGATATTTGGCGGCGAGTTCGGCCAGATATTCGGCCATGGCGCCCGATTCGAGCGTGCGGCCTTCACCTTCGAGAACGTATTTGCCGTCCTTGAAGAATTCCGTCGAGGCGCAATCGAGGCCGAGGTAGATGTCCTCACCCGGCCTGTAGCCGGCTTTCTCGACCGACTTGACGATGAAGTCGAGGGCTTCCGAAGCGCTCTTCAGGCCCGGTGCGAAACCGCCTTCGTCGCCGACATTGGTGTTGTGGCCCTGTGCGGCAAGTTCCTTGCGGAGCGTATGGAAGACTTCCGAGCCCATGCGCACGGCTTCGGCGATCGTGTCGGCGCCGACCGGCAGGATCATGAACTCCTGGAAATCGATCGGGTTGTCGGCATGGGCGCCGCCGTTGATGATGTTCATCATCGGCACCGGCAGGAGGCTGGCGGAAGCGCCGCCGACATAACGGTAAAGCGGCAGGCCGGAGGCCTGGGCGGCAGCCTTGGCGACGGCGAGCGAGACGCCGAGGATGGCGTTGGCGCCGAGGCGCGACTTGTTCGGCGTGCCGTCCAGCTCGATCATGATGTTGTCGATCTGGATCTGGTTTTCGGCGTCGATGCCGCCGATCGCGTCGAAGATCTCGGTGTTGGCGGCATCGACCGCCTTCTGGACGCCCTTGCCGAGGTAGCGCTTGCCGCCGTCGCGCAGCTCGACCGCCTCATGTGCGCCCGTCGAGGCGCCCGAGGGAACGGCCGCGCGGCCCATGCTGCCGTCTTCGAGATAGACATCGACTTCGACGGTGGGGTTGCCACGGCTATCGAGAATCTCGCGGGCGATGATATCGGTGATTGCAGTCATGGGTTCTTCCTGCTCGGTGGGTGATAAGTCGTTCGAAGCCTGTCATAATCGAAGGCGTGCAAATTACAATGGCGCAGTTTTCCGCCTTCGAACCAGCTTGTCCGATCTCGCCTACAGCACGATCATGTCAGGCTGTTGAACGTCAGGCCTTGGCGACCGCGTCGAAGGCGAGCAGCTTTTCCAGAAGCCGCGGCATGTCCTTGAGATAGACCATGTTCGGGCCATCGGAAGGCGCATTGTCCGGGTCCTGATGGGTTTCGACGAAGACGCCGGCAATGCCGGTCGCTACCGCTGCACGCGCCAGCGTTTCCACGAATTCCCGTTGACCGCCGGAGGAATCCCCCTGCCCGCCCGGCTGCGCCACGGAATGTGTGGCATCGAAAACAACGGGGGCGCCCATCGCTGCCATGATCGGCAACGAACGCATATCGGAAACCAGAGTGTTGTAACCGAAGGAGGCGCCGCGCTCGCACAGCAGCACGTTCGGATTGCCGCTGGCGTTGAGCTTCTTCAGGACGTTCTTCATATCCCAGGGAGCGAGGAACTGGCCCTTCTTGACGTTGACGACGCGGCCGGTCTTGGCGGCGGCGATGAGAAGATCGGTCTGGCGGCAGAGAAAGGCTGGAATCTGCAGCACATCGATCACCTCTGCCACTTCGGCGCATTGCTCGGCGGTATGGACATCGGTCAGGACGGGAAAGCCGAATTCCTTCTTCAGGTCGGCAAAGACCTCCATACCCTTTTCAATCCCGATGCCGCGTTCGGCCGAAAGCGAAGTGCGGTTCGCCTTGTCGAACGAGCTCTTATAGACGAGGCCGATGCCGAGCTTTTCGCAAAGCTCCTTCAGCGTGCCGGCGACCATGAAGGCGTGGTCGCGGCTCTCCATCTGGCAGGGGCCGGCAATCAGCGACAGGCGGCCGGCATTTGAAAAGGTGACCTGGCCCTGGCCTTCGCCGATCTTGACTTCGGAATTCGTATCGGTGCTCATCGTGTTTCCTCGAAGGCGAAGAGCGTGCCCTGCCCGGGCGCGGGCTTCACCAGAATGCGATTGTTCTTGCGCGTATACGTCACTCCGTTAGCAGCCAAATGCGCTTCTGTCACGGCAAGATCGGCGACAGCAAAGAGGATTGCCCGGCCGCGCAGGCCGCGGTCGGCGGATGAGACGGCGATCTCGAAATAGGCCTCCAGCCCTTCCGGCGTCATCAGGCTGATTCTCGCATTCGACGCGGCGATATTGACGCCGAAACCGGTTTTCTCGATTGCCGGCTGCGCCGCGACGAGGCTGACGAAGGCGCCGAATGCGGCGGCATCAGGCGCGCAAAGCGCAACCTCGGTTATGCCGATGACGCCATTGGCATGTTTCTCCAGCGCACCACGGTCAGCCGGGAGCGGGTTGATGCGCTGACAGGTGAAGAGGAAGAAATCAGGCGCCCGCAGATCGCTGGCGAAAGCCAATTTGAAGCTGCCGACGCTCTCGGAACCATCCGGCATCATCATCGGCCGGCTGAACTCCAGCATCTCGCCGGCGCTCGATCCCTTGCTGGCGAAATTCTTATGATCACGGGCAGAATCTTCGGTGGCGAAGACGATTGCCGAAAGCCCCTCCTCGCCGCAGCGGAAACGGAAAGCCTGGTTGCGGGCGGTGAAGACATTGCCTTGCCGCGCCGACGTCTCGCTCTCGGCGATGCTCGCAACCCCGAGCGGCTCCAGATAGGTCTTGTCGGCAAAAAAGACGCAGGCATTTTCCGTTCCGAAGGGATGGCGCGCCTCGGCGGCAACGGTAAAGCCGAGCTTGCCGAGCCTTTCGCGCGCCAGATCGATATTGACGACGGGCAGCACGACGTGATCCAGCGGATGCGGTTTGGCGGAATGCGCGTTCATGATATCCCCTCTCGTGGCAAAGCAGAGATGTGTGAGAGTGCCACCCAAGGCAAGACTTGTCCGCCAATCCGGCGAACGAAAATAAAAATCTCAACGAGTTGGCGGCAAGTTTTACGGAAATTTAGCCACTTGCGGAACACATATGGAACATATAGTGTCTGTTCTGGATTTGTTTCAATCAGGGGTCTGACGTCGATGCTCACGCGCAAACAACAGGAGCTTCTCCTTTTCATTCATGAGCGCATGAAGGAGTCCGGCGTTCCGCCGTCTTTCGACGAAATGAAGGATGCCCTCGATCTTGCCTCGAAGTCCGGCATTCATCGCCTGATTACAGCGCTCGAAGAACGCGGCTTCATTCGCCGCCTACCGAACCGGGCCCGGGCACTCGAGGTCATCAAGCTTCCGGAGGCCTACAGCCCCAGCATCCAGCCACGGCGGGGCTTTTCGCCGAGCGTCATCGAAGGCAGCCTCGGCAAGCCCCAGCCGGTCGCCGCTCCCGCTCCTGCCAAACCTGTCGCCGATAACGGCAACTCGGTCTCCGTGCCTGTTATGGGCCGGATCGCCGCCGGCGTGCCGATCTCGGCGATCCAGAACAATACCCACGACATCGTCGTTCCCGCCGACATGCTCGGCTCCGGTGAACATTATGCGCTCGAGGTCAAGGGCGATTCGATGATCGATGCCGGCATCTTCGACGGCGACACCGTGATCATCCGCAACGGCAGCACCGCAAGTCCCGGCGACATCGTCGTTGCCCTCGTCGATGACGAGGAAGCGACGCTGAAGCGCTTCCGCCGCAAAGGCGCCTCGATCGCGCTGGAGGCCGCCAACCCGGCATACGAGACCCGGATCTTCGGGCCGGACCGCGTCAAGGTACAGGGCAAGCTCGTCGGCCTCATTCGCCGCTATCACTGACACCAGACAGGCCGGATTCGGCAAAACTGTTGCTGCGCCAGTCATAGGCGCGATGGCGCATCCATGGCCGCGACAGGGTCTCGAATGCGCTCACGACCTCCAGGCCGGCATCGGTGAAGCGCAACTCCACGGAGCCTGTCCTGCGCAGCGTCTCGCCGGTAAAGAGCGTCCCACCAGAGCGGCAGCTGTTGAAACGCAGGCGGACCGATGTCACGACGATATCGGCCGCATCGCAGGCCGGACCGAGATAGGCGGCATTGTCGATGACGGTGACGATATGGCCATTGCCGAGCCTTGATGTGCACCAGGCCTTCTTGACGCAGGAAAAACGGTTTGCGTCGCCGCCCGCGGCCGCCGCCTGCATCGCCGTCCTCGCTTCGTTCTGCTGATCGCGGGAGAGCCTGACGCGGCGGTCTTCTCCTTCCGGCGGGATAGCGGGACCATCCAGCATCTTCGGCGCTGCATGCGTCGGCAGGACCAGCGCTCGCTGCCACTGGTCGAAGATGAAATCCGGCGGGTTTTCACGGTTGGAAGCGATCGCCGCGACCGCGACGACCGCAACCAGACTACCATCCTCCGAAATCACCAGGTCCGGCGGCCGGGGAACCGGCAGAAGCAGCAGGATAAGAGTCGCGACTGATATGATCGATGTGCCGACATGGCGCAGCCGGGTGCGCAGCAGCGTCAGCAGCAGAAAGCCTGCCACGGCAACAGCGAAATACCAGGCGGGCAAGCGGCCGATGCCGATATCACCGCCCCAGCCGGACACCGTCTTGGCGACCGCAATCACCAGATCGAGGCCGAATCCGACCACCTCCCAGAGGGGAGCGTCCAGACCGAAAGGCATGAGCAACATCGCCAGCAGCCCGGCCGGCATGACGATGAAGGAAATGATCGGCATCGTCGCGAGGTTTGCCGGCAGGCCGTAAGCGGTCAGGCGATGAAAATGCTCGATCGAAAACAGCGCGGTGGAAAAACCGCCGATCAGCGAGGTCAGAAAGACGCCGCCGAAGAAACCGGCGACGGCGACCACCGGCCTGACGATCGGCAGTTTCAGCAAGGCGTTTTCCCGGACACGCCGATCCTTCCACAGCTGATAACCCGATACCAAAGCCAATGTCGCGGCAAAGGACATTTGAAAGCTCGGGCCCAAGACTTCGGAGGGTGAAATGGCGATGATGACCAACGCGGAGAGAACGACATTGCGCAGGCTGATCGATGGCCGATCGAAGAACACGGCAACCAGCATGATGGCCATCATGATAAAGGCGCGTTCGGCCGAGACCCCGAAACCGGAGATCAGGAAATAGGCGGTGACGGCGATGAGCGCGCCGGCGGCGGCGATCTTCTTGGTCGGATAGGCCTGGGCGACGCCGGGAAAGAGGCTGAGCAGCATCCGGAAACCGACGAAGAAGATGCCGGCCGACAACGCCATATTGAGGCCCGAGATCGCAACGATATGGGCAAGGCCGGACTGGCGCAGCGCCTCCGTCGTCGCATTCGAGATGGCGCGCCGCTCATCCGTCACCAGAGCAGCGGCAAAAGCGCCCGTGTCGCCGGGCAGGATCGATCGTATGCGGTCGCCGATGCCGCTGCGCAGCCGGTAGAGCCATTCGAGCAGAGCGTCCGACGTCGACCTGGCAGCCTGCGGGCCTGCCTGCACGTCGACTTTCTCCGGCGCGCCATAGAAGAAACCATTGGCGCCGATGCCATCGAAATAAGCACCGAATGAGAAGTCGTTGAGCGCAGGAAGTGCGGGGCCTGCCGGTGGCGTCAGCCGTGCCCTGCCGGTGATAATGTCGCCGATCTCGAAAGGCGCGTCGGCGCCACGGACGATTGCGGTTATGCGTCCCGGCGGCCGCTTCAACTCCGGCGCCTCCGTGCCCGCGACGGCAAGAATGTAGCGCCAGCGCCCGCGGCCGTCGCCTTCCCGCCGTTCGACACGGCCCGTCACCGTCGTCGTCACGGATGAATCGAGGATGACGGTCGAAGCCCGCCAGCTCTCGAACTCAGCCGAGAGCATGCCGCAGGCGAAAAGTGCAAACGCAGCGAACGTCGCCCGCAATGCCGGCCGGCTGCGGCCGGTCAGGAAAACCGCGGCCGCCGGCACCAGCAGGCAAAGCAGCGATGCAACGAGGGGAAAATCCGATGCGGCGAGAAACCAGACGGCCGAGCCGGCGCCGAGGAAGACCGGCGAGAACAGCAGCAGACGGCCATGATCGGCTTCCTCGGCCAGCATGCAGGCCCCGGCACGCAGCGATTGCATGGCTGCGGCCGGCAGCCGGTGGCGCAACGGCACTGCCGACTGTGTCCTTGCCGGTCGCGTCACCACGACAGACGCAGCAAAATCCGGCTGATCGGCGAGGCCGGTGCCCGCTTCCGGCCGCAATTCGACTGTCGTCAATTCCTGCATATGCCGCCCAAGGTCACCCGCACTGGCGGCCAGAATGCAACCTTCAATCAAAACGAGCAAGAATAATCGATTGAAATATGAGGGGAAATCGCGAGCGCCAAAAGACCAGTCGAATCATTGGCTTCCGCTATGCGTGCGGCTCATCGCTGCAGTGCCTAAAAGGTGATGCCGCAATGCACAAAATGCCATCGGGGTAACTTGGCATTAGCTTCGCGATCATATAGCTATCGGTGAGGACGCTTAACCCCTATGGCGCTTTTGTGGCGCCACCGCCAGTTCGGAGGATCAGCATGACGGATCAAAGCGCAACAATAAAAATCGGTGACAAATCAGTCGACCTCGCTGTCAAAAGCGGCACGATCGGCCCGAGCGTCATCGATATCGGTGCTCTCTACAAGAACACCGCTTCCTTCACCTACGATCCGGGTTTTACCTCGACCGCATCCTGTGAATCCAAAATCACCTATATCGACGGCGACGAGGGTGTGCTGCTGCATCGCGGCTATCCGATCGAGCAGTTGGCCGAGCATGGCGACTTCCTCGAGGTCTGCTACCTGCTTCTCTACGGCGAACTGCCGACCACCGCGCAGAAGAAGGATTTCGATTATCGCGTCACGCACCACACCATGGTGCACGAGCAGATGAGCCGCTTCTTTACCGGCTTCCGCCGTGATGCGCATCCGATGGCCGTCATGTGCGGCTGTGTCGGCGCGCTGTCGGCCTTCTATCACGACTCCACCGACATCACCGATCCGCACCAGCGCATGGTCGCCAGCCTGCGCATGATCGCCAAGATGCCGACGCTCGCCGCCATGGCCTACAAGTACCATATCGGCCAGCCCTTCGTTTACCCGAAGAACGATCTCGACTACGCCTCGAACTTCCTGCGCATGTGCTTTGCCGTGCCCTGCGAGGAATATGTGGTCAATCCGGTGCTTGCCCGCGCCATGGATCGTATCTTCATCCTGCATGCCGACCACGAGCAGAACGCCTCGACCTCGACCGTCCGGCTCGCCGGCTCGTCGGGCGCCAACCCGTTCGCCTGCATCGCCGCCGGCATCGCCTGCCTCTGGGGCCCCGCCCATGGCGGCGCCAACGAAGCGGCGCTCAACATGCTTTCGGAAATCGGCTCGGTCGACCACATTCCGGAATATATCGCCCGCGCCAAGGACAAGAACGATCCGTTCCGCCTGATGGGCTTCGGTCACCGCGTCTACAAGAACTATGATCCGCGCGCCAAGATCATGCAGAAGACGACGCATGAAGTGCTCGGCGAACTCGGCATCAAGGACGATCCGTTGCTCGAAGTGGCGATGGAGCTGGAGCGCATCGCGCTCACCGACGAATATTTCATCGAGAAGAAGCTCTATCCGAATATCGACTTCTATTCCGGTATCACGCTGAAGGCGCTGGGCTTCCCCACGACCATGTTCACCGTGCTGTTCGCGCTCGCCCGCACCGTCGGCTGGATCGCCCAGTGGAACGAGATGATCGAAGATCCGGAACAGCGCATCGGCCGTCCGCGCCAGCTCTATGTCGGCGAACCGAAGCGCGATTACGTGCCGGTTTCGAAACGCTGATTGCTTCGAACTCCAAAAGAAAACCCGGTCAGGAATGGCCGGGTTTTTTGTTGGCTAAAACAGCGAGCACGATCTGCGCCGAATGCTCACCAGGCGGTATTTCCGTCTGCATTCGCTGCCAGATAAGTTCGTAGCCTTCCTTCATTGCCTTGAGCTGGTAGGTGTCGGCCGACAGCCTTTCCATCCAGCGCGCAAGGCTTGCGCCGCGAACGACGTCGTTCAGATATTCCGGCACAACCGGGTAATCCGCGATCAGGTTCGGCAGTGCGCCGGTCCAGGTCTTGATGCGCCCTGTCAGCATGCGCATGATCCAGTCGACCTTGTAGGCGGAGACGACGGGAACGTCGGCAAGTGCAAGTTCAAGAATAACGGTTCCGGACGCCGCCATGGCTGCATCGGCCGCAGTGAAGGCTTTCCATTTCGCTTCCGCCCCGACAACGATCTCCGGCTTTAGCGCCCATCCCGCCGTCATTTCGCGGACAAGCGCCTCTTTGTGCGTCACCGTCGGCAGAATGAAACGGGTCGGCCCGTTGCGCGCGACAAGCTCCTTCGTTGCCGCTTCAAAATAAGGCAGGAGATTCTTGATCTCAGAGGAACGCGATCCGGGAAGAAGAAGGATCGTGCCGTTGCCGGGCTGCCGGCCGGCGCGCGCGCTTCGGGTTTGCAGCAACGCGGGGTCGGCCGTCAGGCGATGCCCGACATAGGTCGTCGGCGGCCCGCCGAGCGCGCGCATCGTTGCCGGCTCGAAGGGGAGAACGGCGAGTACGTGATCGACATAGGCGAGCATGCGCGTGGCGCGATATTCCTTCCAGGCCCACACACTCGGACAGACATAATTGACGACAGGCAGATCGGGCAGCGCGGTGCGGACCCGCTTTGCGACGCGATGGGTGAAATCCGGGCTGTCGATAATCAGCAGAATGTCAGGCCTTGCAGCGATGATGGCAGCGGTCGTCTGGCGGATCAGCGTATAGAGCTTCGGCAGCCGGCTCAGCACCTGGGTGATGCCCATGATCGAAAGCTCGGAAAAATCGAACAGGGATGTCAGGCCCTCGGCCTGCAGCCCCTCGCCGCCGACGCCGACGAGTTCCACCGGCCCGCCGTGAATCCGCTTCAGGGCAGCGATGAGATCGGCGCCGAGCAGATCACCCGACACCTCGCCGGCAATGACGGCGATTTTCAGCGGCGACCCATTCATTCGAGCCCCCATGTCGGCAGGCCGCGATCGATACCGCAGACAAAAAGACCGGACTCATCGGCGGCCTTGATGACGGCGGCGCGATCGAGCACCAGCGCGCGGCCGGCCTCGACGGCGACGCCGGCAAGGCCGGCATTCGCAGCGTTCAGAATCGTGGAAACGCCGATCGCCGGCAGGTCGGCGCGGATATCCTGTTGCGGCTTGCAGAGCTTGACGAGCGCGCCGCGCCGCCGCGGCGAGATGCGCCCGGCAGCCCTGAGACCCGCGACACGGTCCAGCATCTCATCCGTGCCCTCAAGACCCTCGAGTGCCACGACCCGTCCGCCGATGCTGATAGCACCCTGCCCGACGTCGAGCCGGCCGAGCATGTCCGCGGCTTCGGCGGCCCGGCTGATATCGCGCCGATCTTCCTCGCCGGGCACGACCGCGCCAAGCGGGCCGACGGAGGCCAGCAGGTCGGGGGCGATTTCATGGGCGCCGACGACGCGGCGGCCGTTTCCCTCGATCAGCCGGATCACCATCTGCAGAACCGTGTCGTCGCCGCCGGAGAGCAGCGTGCGGATGGCGGCCGGCACCTTCATCAGGATGCGCAGCGTCGGGCGCACCTCGCGCCATTCCGGCCGGCGGCGCACGCTGCCCGACATCACGACACGGCCGACGCCATAACGGTTGAAGAGCCCATCGAGGGCGGCGAAATCGCCGATGCCGATGACGGCATGGTCATAACCCTCCCAGCGCCGGTCGCTTTCATCCTTCAGCGCGACAATGACGGGATTTTCACCCGCCGCGCGCGCGGCTTCGGCGACATAGGAAGGCAGAAGACCGCCGCCGGCAATGATCGCCAGCCGCCCCGCAGCGGTTTCGCCTGATAAAACCACGGATTAGCCCTTCTGCCCCCGGGTCGGCGAGGACAAGGCGCGGTCGCTGTCGGCGGCGATGAAATCGAGGATGTGGACCACCTGCTCGCAATCGGCATATTCGTCACGGATGGCGGCGGCGTTTTCGCGGATCGAGGCCGTTCCTTCGAAGATCGATTTATAGGCGCGGCGCACCCTGTGGATGACGGCGCGGTCGACGCCGGCCCGCGTCATGCCGACGACATTGAGACCGCCCAGCAGCCCGGGATTGCCGTTCAGCATGCCATAGGGAATGACGTCGTAACTCACCGCCGAAAGCCCGCCGACGAAGGCCTGACGGCCGACGCGGGTGAACTGGTGAACGGCCGAGCCGCCGCCCAGGATGACGCGATCCTCGATGACGACATGGCCGGCGAGCATGACGTTGTTCGACATGATCACGTGGTTGCCGACCCTGCAGTCATGCGCGACATGGGAATTGGCCAGGAAGAGGTTGTTGTCGCCGACGATCGTCTGGCCGCCGAAATCGGCCGTGCCGGTGTTCATCGTCACACCCTCGCGGATCGTGCAATTGGCGCCGACCGTCAGCGTCGTCTCCTCGCCGCCGTGATGCACGCTCTGGGGATCACCGCCGACGACGGCCATAGGGAAGATGCGTGTGCCCTTGCCGATCACGGTGCGGCCGGTGACGACCGCATGCGCCAGGAGCTCGACATTCGCATGGAGCACGACATGCGGGCCGACATAGCAGAAGGGACCGATCTTGACGCCCTCACCGACAACAGCGCCGTCTTCGACGACAGCCATCGGATGAATATGGGCGCTTTCGGCGATATTGCTCATGCCTGATCCTTACGAACGATCATCGCGCCGATATCGGCCTCGGCGACAAGCGCGCCGTCAACCTTGGCGTCGCAATGGAATTTCCAGATATTGCCGCGCTGCTTATGCTTCTTGACATGGAATTCGACGCGATCGCCGGGCAGGACGGGCTTGCGAAAACGCGCATTCTCGATGGTCATGAAATAGACGAGGTTGCCGGGCTGACCTTCCTTCTTGGCACAGATCGCACCCGCGGTCTGCGCCATGCCCTCGATCAAGAGCACACCAGGCATGATCGGAGCTTCCGGAAAATGGCCGGTGAAATGCGGCTCGTTCACCGTGACATTCTTGATGCCGATCGCGCTGTTGTCGCCATCGATCTCGATGATCTTGTCGACCATGAGAAACGGATACCGATGCGGCAGCAGCTTCATGATCTCGATGATGTCAGCCGAAGAAAGCGTTGTCGTGGCTTCCTCAGTCATTTTCCTTGCCTCCAGGGTTCCTTCCGCGCAGCTTGCTTTTCGACACCTGCTGTGCGGCCTCTCTCAGATAGTCTTTTAGCGGACGTGCTGGGACGCCGCCATATTGTCCGCCGGCTGGAAGGTCGGTCATGATACCGCTTTTGGCGGCAATCTGCACGCCGTCGCCGATCGTCACATGCCCCTTGATGCCGACCTGGCCGCCGATCTGCACGCCATTGCCGATCTTCGTGCTGCCGGCGATGCCGACTTGCGCAACGATGGCGCAATGGCGACCGATCTGGACATTGTGGCCAATCTGCACCTGGTTGTCGATCTTGGTGCCTTCGCCGATGACGGTATCGTCCATGGCGCCGCGGTCGATCGTGGTGTTGGCGCCGATCTCGACTTTGTCCTGGATGATCACACGGCCGATCTGGACGATCTTGATCATGCCGCGCGGACCCGGTGCATAACCGAAACCATCCTGGCCGATGCGCACGCCGTTGTGGATGATGACACCGTTGCCGATCAGGGCGCAGAGAACGCTCGCACCGGCTGCGATCGAACAATCCCGGCCGATCTTGACGCCTGGACCGATAAGGCTGTGTGCGCCGATCCGCGTCCCTTCACCGATCTCGGCATGCGGACCGATGACCGCCATCGGCTCGACGATCACGCCCTTTTCGAGTTTGGCGCTCGGGTCGATCACAGCGCTGGGTGCGATTTCGCCTTCGCCTGAGGAAAAAACGACCGGGCGCAATGCCGCGGGATAGAGCAGACCGCCCGCCATCGCGAAGGCCGCATGCGGATTGGACGACAGGATGACCGGGATATGCTCGGGGACGAGATCGGCGAGCGCCTTGTCGCAGATCACCGCCGAGGCTTCGCATGTCGCCAGTTCATCGCGGCTGCGGCGCGACAGGATATAACAGAGGTCGCCCGCGCGCGCCCGGTTGAGAGGGGCAACGGAGCTGACGACAACATCTGAATGGTCGGAATTGACGAGTTCCGCCCCAAGAAACTCTGCCAGCTCAGCAAGCTTCAGACCTTCATGGGGCAGAAAAAAAACGTTTTGCTCCATCGGCAATGCTCCAGAACGGAATTGAGTCTTACAGTTCCGGACTGCCGATATCAGAATTGGTTGTTGATGCCAAACTTGAAGTTCTGCGTCTTGTCGAAGTCTTCCTTGAGAACCGGGATCGCGTAATCCAGGCGCAATGAACCAAAGGGAGACTGCCAGACAACACCGAGACCGACGGAAGCGCGCAGAGAAGCGTCTTCGCCATCGATGCCGTCACCCCTCAGGTCAACGTCGTTGCCGAACAACGTACCCGCGTCGGCGAAGACCGCGCCGCGCAGGTTGAAGTCACGCGGGAAGCCCGGCATCGGGAAGGTCGCTTCGGCCGACGCCGTGAAATAAGTCGTACCACCCAGCGGATCGTCGTTGGTGCCGGAAACACGCGGGCCGATACCCTTGTTTTCGAAGCCGCGAATATCACCATTGCTGAGGGTGAACTGGTCGAAAACATTCAGGTGCTCCCCGAAGCCGACGACATAACCCGCCGAGGCCGAAACCGAGCCGATGATATCGGCATCGTCGGCGAGCAGGTGATAGTAACGGGCCTTGCCGTAGATCTTGTAGAACTGTGAGTCGCCGCCGAGGCCGGCTATTTCCTGCGTCGCCGTCGCATAGATGCCTTCGCGTGGCAGGACCGTATCGTCGAGGGTGTTATAGGTCAGCGTCTGCGAGATGGAAGAGCGCGTCCAAGGGCTGTCCTCGACGAGGTGCTGATACGGAGCGGACAGATCAGAAAGATCGTTATTGTCAGCGTCGTACTTCATCTGCTTGTAGTTATAGCGGAAGGTCGTCGCCAGATCCTCGGTGATCGGCGCGGTGACGCGCAGGACGACGCTGGTTTCCTCGTAATCGTAGTTGTCATTGCTCGACGTTTCGCTGTGGTTGACGTCGAAGCCCGCCGCCAGGCGGTAGCCAAGGAAATAAGGCTCGGTGAAGCTGACGCCGTAGGCGCGCGAACCTTCCTGACCGCCGCCAGCCGAAATGCGGATGTATTGACCGCGGCCGAGGAAGTTCTTTTCCTCGATCGAGGCTTCCAGCAGCAGACCATCGCCGCCGGCGGCATAACCCGCGCCGACACCAAACGAACCCGTGGACTGATCCTGCACGTCGACGACCACCACGACACGGTCCGGGGAGCTGCCCGGCTGGGTGGAGATATTGACGGAAGAGAAGTAACCGAGCGCTTCGAGGCGGCGCTTGGCCTTGGTGATCATCTGCTGGTTGAAGGCGTCGCCTTCGCTCATGTCGAATTCGCGGCGGATCACGTAGTCGCGCGTGCGGCTGTTGCCACGGATCTCGATGCGCTCGACATAGGCGCGCTCGCCCTGGTCGACCAGGTATTCGACACCGATCGTATTGTTGTTGAGGTCGCGGTTACCGCGCGGCGTGACGCGCGCAAAGGGATAACCGGCAGAAGCAACCTGATCGGAGATCGCTTCGATCGACTTCTGCACTTCCTTGGCGCTGTAGACGTGGCCTTCTTTCGTGCGCACGAGCGGCTGCAGCTGATCGGAGCCGACACCTTCGACTGTGGACTGAACAGTCACCGGTCCGAAGTCGTAACGCTGGCCCTCCTCGATGTTGAAGGTGAGCGTGTACTTGTTGGTCGCGTCGTCGAAGGTGGCATCGGAAGAGACGATGCGCATGTCAGCGTAACCGCGATTGTAATAGAACTGGCGCAGCGCTTCCTCGTCGGCATGCAGCTTGTCTTCGTTATAGACGTCCTTGCGGGTCAGGAACGACAGGAAGTTCGAACGCTTGGTGTTGATGACGGCAGCCAGGCGGCCGGCGCTGTAGGCATTGTTGCCGACGAAGTTGATCGAATCGATCTTGGTGCGGTCACCCTCGTTGATGACGAAGGCAAGGTTGACGCGGCCTTCGCCGAGCGGCACCACCTGCGTCGTCACTTCGACCTCGCTGCGGCCGGTGGCGGCATAAGCTTCCTTGATCGACTGGATGTCGGCCTGGATCTGGGTGTCGCTGTAGGGGCCGGCAGCGTGGGTCTGGACGATCGTCGCGAGCTTGTCGTCCTTGATCTTGCGGTTGCCGTTGAAGACGACCTGATTGACCAGCTGGGCTTCCTGGACGTTGACGACCAGCGTGCTGCCAGAGACCGAGATCTTGACGTCGGAGAAGTAACCCGTCCCGTAGAGCTGCTTGACCGAGGCATCGATATCGCTGTTGGAAAAACTCTTTCCGGGAGCGATGGTAAGGTTCGATCGGACGGCTTCCGCGCCGACACGGCTTGCACCGCGCACATCGATGCGCTGGATAACCGCGGCCTCAGCGGCCGTAGCGGAAACGAACGTCAAAGCACCTGCGCCCGAAGCAACAACACTAGCAGACAGCGCAACCGCCGATACTGCGTTCAAAAACTTTGAACCAGCCTTCATTTCACCTATTACCTTTGTTTCCCTCGTCCCCGTTGCCGGGAGAACCCGATTCCGGTCACGTGTGTCGTTTTACCCGCTTTTGACATACAAGCAAGCGAGGCCGTTAATTTCTGTTTACTTCATTTGCAAGCGTGACCCATTCGCCACTACAGCCTTGAAACATCGTAAATAAATAGTAATTCCCATGCCTTGCTCGTTTACCCTATCCACGAGCCGATGTCGTTCCAGGTCGTGAAAACCATCAATGTCAGTATCATCGCCAGGCCGATGCGAAATGCAATTTCCTGGGCCGCCGAGCCCAATGGTTTCCCCCTCACCGCCTCCACCGCATAGAACATCAGATGGCCGCCATCAAGTACCGGGACCGGCATCAGGTTAAGCAATCCTATCGAAACCGACAGCATGGCGGCAAGCTGCAACACTGCGCCTATACCAAGCGTCGCCATCTGGCCCGAAGCTTGCGCCACGCGTATCGGTCCACCCAGTTGATCGGCCCGCATCGTTCCGGCGAAGATGTTGCCGATATATTTGAAGGTGCCGGTGACGATATCCCGGGTCTGGATTACGCCCTCACGCAGCGCCTGGAGCGGCGTATAGGTTTGCAGGCGGAAATTGCCGGCCTGCTGGTTGGTGACGATGCCGATCTGGCCGAGCTCGATCTTGTTGCCGAACTGGTCCGTCTGGTCGACGCGCTCGGGCACCATCGGCAAGTCGAGCTTCTGGCCGGCGCGCTCGATCGTCACGACGATCTTCTGGCTGGGGCGGATGCTGACATAGCGGCGCACGTCGTCGAAGGTCTCGACCTTGCTGCCGTCGATGGCGACCAGGAGATCGCCGGGAAGGACACCGGCGGCGGCAGCGGCGCCCTCCGGCTTGACCTCGGCGACAACAGGATCGGCGATCGTGCGACCATAGACAGAGAAAAGAATGGTGAAGATGGCGATCGCCAGCAGAAAATTGGCGATCGGGCCGGCCGCAACGGTTGCAGCGCGTTTCCACAGCTTGGCGCCGGCAAAGGAGCGCGCCCTGTCCTCCTCGGACATGGCGGCGATCCCCTCGCTGTCGGGCTTGCTCGAGGCATCCTCGTCACCGAAGAAACGGACGTAGCCGCCAAGCGGGATCACCGAAATCTTCCACCGCGTTCCATGGCGGTCGGTGAAGCCGAATAGTTCCGGGCCGAAACCGACGGAAAAAGCAAGGATGCGGATACCGCTCCAGCGCCCCACGAGGTAATGACCCATCTCATGCACGAAGACGAGCAGCGAGAGCACGAGGATGAAGGTGACGATATTCCCCATCAGGAATGCGTATATACCGGCCATCACGTCCATGAGTTCCTTCCGTCGGGCTGCCGCGTCATCAGAGTCCGAACAATGCCGCTCCGAGCGAGGTCATTTCGGCCCCCTTTATCAGGGAAAAAGCTCCAGCAAGCAAGAACGCCGAAAAACAGGCAAAAATCAGTCCGTCGACACGGTCCATGACACCGCCGTGACCCGGAATGAGACGGCTTGAATCCTTGACGCCGAATTTTCGCTTGATGAAGGATTCGAACAGATCTCCCGACTGGCTGCAGACCGAGAGAACGAGTGCTGCGCCGGCGGCGATGATTTCAGCGCCCGGAATGAGAAAGTGGATAAGAACGACGCCGGCTGCGACCGCCGAAACGGCACCGCCGATGGCGCCAGACCATGTTTTTCCCGGCGAGATCGAAGGGGCAAGCTTCGGCCCGCCAAGCGCCCTGCCGACGAAATAAGCCAGGATGTCGGTTGCCCAGACGACGGCAAAGACGAAGAGCATGGCGTAAAGACCGGGCCGGTCATCGCTTCTGATCGCGGCGAGCGCCAGCCCGGTGGCGCCGGCATAAAACAGGCCCACCGGCAACCAGCGGCTGGTGCCGTGCAGGATGATCAGCGCTATGCCGACGGCAGTGACGCCGACCACCATACCGGCGGCGAATTCGAAATGGCCGACAAGCACCAGGGAGGCGATCGCCGCCTGGCCGATCCAGCCGACAGCGTTGGCGACCCAATCACGCGCGATGCCGGTTATTTTCGACCACTCATAATAGATCAACAGGCCGATCACGGCAGCCAGGATGCGGAAGGTAAACCCGCCATACCAGGTGGCAACAAGAACGATGACCGCCAGAATCAGTCCTGAAACGATGCGGAGCTTCAATTCCCTCTGCATCAGGTGCCGACCGCGGCAGCCTGCGACGACAGGCCGCCGAAGCGCCGGTCGCGAGAGGCGAATTTCTCGAGCGCCTGGCGGAAGATCTCGGGGCTGAAATCCGGCCAGTATTCCGGAAGGAAGATGAATTCCGAATAGGCGGCCTGCCAGAGCAGGAAGTTCGACAGCCGCTCCTCGCCGCTGGTGCGGATGATCAGATCCGGATCGGGAATACCCGCCGTGTCGAGACGGGCGTCGATCAATGCGGGGGTGATGTCCTGGGCCCGCAGGCGGCCTGCCTCGACGTCCCTCGCCAGGCTCGCCACAGCCCGGGAGATCTCGTCGCGCGAACCGTAGTTGAAGGCGATGACCAGCGTCAGCGCCGTATTGTCCTTGGTCGTTTCCTCAGCCTCGAGCAACAGGCCGAGAATGTCGCTGCGCAGGCTGTGGCGGTCGCCGATCACCTTGATGCGCACGTTCTGGCGATGAAGCTCGGCAAGGTCACGCCGGATGAAAGCCTTGAGCAGACCGAGCAGATCGGAAACCTCGGCCTCCGGCCGGCGCCAGTTCTCAGAGGAGAAGGCAAAGAGGGTCAGATATTTTATGCCGACGGCACCTGCGGCGCGAACTGTCTCGCGGACCGCCTCAACGCCCTTGCGATGGCCCATCGTGCGCGGCAAGCCGCGCTGCTTGGCCCAACGGCCATTGCCGTCCATGATGATGGCAACATGCTCTGGCACAGTCACAAATACAGTTTCCGACATTTCCCGTCCGGTCTTTCCAGGCAAAGGCGCAGATCCGCTAGACCTGCATGATTTCCTTTTCCTTCTCGCCAAGCAAGCGGTCGATTTCGGAAATCGTCTCGTCCGTCATCTTCTGTACACGTTCCGACTGCGCCCTGCCCTCGTCCTGGCCGATTACGCCATCCTTTTCGGCCTTCTTAAGGCCGTCCATGCCATCGCGGCGAACATGCCGAATCGCGACCTTGCTCTTTTCCGCATAATCATGAGCGACCTTGACAAGCGACTTGCGGCGCTCCTCATTCAGCTCCGGCAGCGGAATACGCAGGTTCTGGCCGTCGACGATCGGGTTCAGGCCGAGATTGGATTCGCGGATGCCGCGCTCGACGGCGCTGACCATCGACTTGTCCCAGACGGAGACCGACAGCATGCGCGGCTCGGGGACGGTGATGTTGGCGACCTGGTTCAGCGGCATGCGCGAACCATAGGCCTCGATCGTGACCGGATCGAGAATGTTGGCCGAAGCACGGCCGGTGCGCAGCGACGCGATGTCGCTCTTGAATGCGGAAACCGCGCCGTCCATGCGGCGCTTCAGTTCCTTGATGTCGATACCTTCACTCATGTCGATGCTCCCGTATAAAGCGCGTCGCGATCTTTCAGATTCGCTTGCCGCGCTTTAAGTCCTGGTTCTACGCATGTCGTTTTCGCAAAACCGCTGCACACTTTTGCGCGACATGCTCTAGAGCATGATGCCGAAAAGTATCAGCGTCTTTCGAACGACATCATGCTCTAACTATTTAATGTAGAACATGATTCAGATTTTAGGCCAAGCGGGCCCAAGATCATCATGCTCCAGCGAGGGCTGCGCCTGATAAAGCGGCGCAGCTTATATCAGTTGTCTGAGACGATGGTCTTGAGGCCACCGCCCGTCAAGATTTCAGCAAAACCGCCTTTCTCGTGGATCGAGAAGACAATGATCGGAATGGAATTCTCCCTGGCGAGCGCGACGGCCGCAACGTCCATCACCGCCAGTCCCCTGTCCAGCACTTCCTGGTGGGTCAGGCGGTCGAGGCGGGTAGCATCGGGATATTTCTTCGGGTCGGCGGTGTAGATGCCGTCCACCTGCGTGCCCTTGAAGATCGCTTGCGCGCCCATTTCGGCAGCGCGCAGTGCGGCGGCGGAATCGGTGGTGAAGAAGGGGTTGCCGGTGCCACCGGCAAAGATCACCACGCGTCCCATCGACAAATGATAGAGGGTTGCGCGCTGCGAAAAGCTCTCGCAGATCTCCGGCATGGAGATGGCCGACAGCACCACCGTATCGATGTTCAGCTTGCGCAGCGAGGTCGCCAACGCCAGCGCATTGATGATGGTGCCGAGCATGCCCATGTGGTCGCCGGTGACCCGGTCGCCGCCCTTGGACGCAACCGCGACACCGCGGAAGATATTGCCGCCACCGACGACGACTCCGACTTCCACACCCATATGCCTTGCTTCGGCGATATCGGATGCAATGCGGTCCGCCACCGCGACATCGATGCCGAAACCCTGGCTACCCATGAGTGCTTCGCCGGAAGCCTTGAGTAGAACGCGTTTATAGACAGGCTCTAAAGACATCTTGGCTCCTCGTAAATTGCCGTGAATGCCCGATACACGAAGGGCATCGCGTTGTCACGCGATGCCCTTCTTGTTTTCCCAATTATGGCTGGAAGATCAACCCTTGACGGCAGCGGCGACTTCGGCTGCGAAATCGGTCTCTTCCTTTTCGACGCCTTCGCCGAGCAGCAGACGGGCCATGCCGGCGACTTCGATCGGTGCGCCAACAGCCTTTTCAGCGTCCTTGATGGCAGCTGCGACCGTCAGGTCCGGATTGATGACGAAAGCCTGCGAGAGAAGGGCGACTTCCTCGAAGAACTTGCGCATGCGGCCTTCAACCATCTTCTCGATAATGTTGTCGGGCTTGCCGGAAGCGCGCGACTGCTCGATGAAGACATTGCGCTCGCGCTCGGCGACGGCGGCATCGACTTCTTCCGGGCGGATCGCCAGCGGCGCGGTTGCAGCGATGTGCATGGCAACCTGGCGGCCGATCGCGTTCAGGGCTTCCTTGTCGCCGGTCGACTTCAGCGCGACGAGAACGCCGAGCTTGCCGAGGCCGTCGGAAACAGCATTGTGGATATAGGTGGCGACGACGCCGTTCTCGACGGAGAGAGCGACTGAACGGCGCAGGTTCATGTTCTCGCCGATCGTTGCGATCGCATCCTTGATCGTGTCGGAAACGGACTTGCCGGATGCCGGGTAGGTCGCAGCCGCAACGGCTTCGACGGTGCCGTCTGTGGAAACGGCGACCTTGGCGATGCCGCGGACGAGATCCTGGAAGGCATCGTTACGGGCGACGAAGTCGGTTTCGGAATTGACTTCGACGACGACGGCCTTGGTGCCCTGGCTCGCAACGCCGATGAGGCCTTCGGCGGCAGTGCGGCCGGACTTCTTGTCGGCCTTGGCGATGCCCTTGGCGCGCAGCCAGTCGATCGCCGCTTCCATGTCGCCACTGGTTTCGGCAAGAGCCTTCTTGCAGTCCATCATGCCTGCGCCGGTCTTTTCGCGCAGTTCCTTCACCATTGCAGCCGTAATCTCGCTCATTAGCTTCCTCTTGTCGGTTCAAACGGTGGACCGCAAAGCGCGGCTCGGCACCGGATTGAGGCACGAAATGTACCTGTATGTATGACAGCGTGATGAAGACGCGTCATAACGAAACTTGTTTGGCGAAAGGCTTTGCGCCCTCGCCCTGAAACAGGCAAGGCCGCCGAACTTCGATGAGTCGCGAGCGGCCTTGTCCCAGTCTCTGTAAGCCTTGGCGGAGCTTTCGATCCGCCCGCTTTCATCAGCCTTCGGCTGCTTCCTCGAGAGCCGGCTCGACCGGTACTTCAGAGGATGCGCCGAGATCGCGGCCGGAAGAGCTCTGCTGACGCGCGATGCCGTCGATGGCAGCGCGGGAGATCAGCTCGCAGTAAAGGGCGATAGCGCGCGACGCGTCGTCGTTGCCCGGGATCGGATAGTCGATCAGGTCCGGGTCGCAGTTCGAATCGATGATGGCGACGACCGGGATGCCGAGGCGCTTGGCTTCGTCGATCGCGATCTTTTCCTTGTTGGTGTCGATGATGAACATCAGGTCCGGCGTGCCGCCCATATCGCGAATACCGCCGAGAGCCTTGTCGAGCTTTTCGCGCTCGCGCTCGAGGTTCAGGCGTTCCTTCTTGGTGAAGCCCTGGGCTTCGCCGTTGAGGATCTCATCGAGCTTGCGCAGGCGCTGGATCGAGTTGGAGATCGTCTTCCAGTTCGTCATCATGCCGCCGAGCCAGCGCGAGTTGACGTAGTACTGGGCCGAACGCTTGGCGCTGTCGGCGATGATCTCGGACGCCTGGCGCTTGGTGCCGACGAAGAGAACGCGGCCGCCGCGGGCAACGGTGTCGCTGACGACCTGAAGGGCGCGCGACAGCATCGGAACGGTCTGGGCCAGATCGATGATGTGGATGTTGTTACGATCGCCGAAGATGTACGGCTTCATCTTCGGGTTCCAGCGGTGCGTCTGGTGGCCGAAGTGGACGCCTGCTTCGAGAAGCTGGCGCATAGAGAAATCGGGCAATGCCATGCCTTTTTATCCTTTTCCGGTTGAACCTCCGCAAGGCGAACAGCATCCTCTTCGAAGATGCCACCGGGCGGAACGATCCGGATTTCTCCCGGACAATCCCATGCCTTACGTGTGGAATGGTGGTGCCCATACATTCCGTTCGGCATAAAAGCAAGGAAAACATTCCATTCGGCATAAAAACACGGGTCATGCCGAAGATCCGGCCGGCTACCCTGCCCTTCCCTGTCCTGCAATGCCGCCACTCAGCTTGCCAGCGTCCGCAGCAGCGACAGCATGACACCGGCATCGGGCATCGGCAGGACGGCATCGACCTCGGTCGGCAGCAAGCCCGATATGGCGCCGTCGGCATTGCCCGTGACAGCTCCCAGGGGACCGCGGAACCCGTGCCTCGTCCAGGCGAGCTCCTGCAGCCGCGGGCTCACCAGCGCTTCGATCAGCCGGTTGGCGTTCTCGTCGACAACGATCAACGGATGCGCGGAATAGACGGTCGGGCGCGGATAGAGCACCACCGGCTTTGCGCCGGGGCTCGTCTTGATGCGGTCCCAGCGCACGGGATCGGCAAGGATCCATTCGACCAGCTGGTTCTCGTAGCCGACGATCATCGGTTCTCCGCCGAGGCCGCCGGCCAGATACTGGTCGAAAAGCTTGCCTGACGACGGCGACTTGAAGCCCATGTTGCGGAAGATCGCCTGCACCTTACCGCCGAACGTCGCAAGATCGCCTGATGTCGCGACATTGCCGCTGAAAAGGCTGAGCACCAGGCCTGAGAACATGAAGCCGGAATTGGAGCGGTTGGGATCGGTCGAGACGATGCGGGCGCGGCCATAGAGCGAGTTGACGCCGAGTTTCGACCAGTCGGCGCCGGCAAGGATCGCATCGAGCAGCGCCTTGAGATCAAGCTGATGATGACCTTCGTTGCTGATCGTCACCAATCCGGCTTTCATCAGCCCATCGACCACGGGCTGCCAGGAATAGACGACGATCGGCGTATTCAGCACGACGCGGTCGTTGCGGATGCCAATGCCGTTCTGCCTGGCGATATCGACCATGATCGAGGAGGACGGCCAGAGGAATTGCGGATGCTGCGACAGCAATGCCTGTTCACGCACCATCTCGACGGAACCGGCGACGCGGCTGTCCACCGTCAATCCGTAGGCTCCGAGCGCCTTGATGACGTCTGGGTCGGCGAGGAAGGCCTCCTTCTCGCCGCCGACGAAGCCGAACAACGTCGTGCGGGCGCCGAGCAGCCCCTGCAATTCCGGCCGATCCCGGACGGCGATATAACCGCCGGTGCCGACGACGCCGGCTCCGAGCAGTCCCACTCCAAAGGCGCGACGAGAAAGGGCCATCAGCGTCCGATATCCTCTTTGAGCGATGCCTGAATAAGGCGCAGATCGGTGTCGAGCGTGCCGAGCGCCTCGTCGACCAGGCTGTCGGCATAATGGACGAAGGCCTCTTCGAGCTTCACCAGCACGGTGCGGACCTCCTCCAATTGCTTGGGGTCGGGGACGCGTTTGGCCTCTATGACGGCAAAACCTTCCGCCACCTCGGCCGCACGCGGCAGATAATAGGAGAGGAACCGCCGCACGGCATTGGCGCTCTCCGGCTTGGCCTCGACCTTGCGAAAGACATCGGCGGCGATTTCGGCAAGATGGCGGACTGCGGCTGCCATCTTCCGATCGCTGATCGTGTCGGCGGCGGTCTCCAGCCTCTCGGCAAAGGGAACGGCGGCTTCCAGCAGGTCGCGGGCAAAGGCGATGCGTCCGTTGCCGATGCTTTTGATATCGATACCTTCGAACAGCCGGCGTGGCGCCAACAGAATGACGAGGCCGGCAAAGACCAGAAGGGCGATGATGGCAGCGATCCAGAAGGGCATGCCGGCGACAAAGCTCAAGAGCGGCACGGTGATTGCCGCCACCAATCCCGCCACGATCCAGTTGCCGTCATTGCCGAGCCAGTTGCGCATGCCCGTCCTAATTATAGCCGCGCGCGGTGCGGAAGGCGGTGGCGAGATCCGACCCCCCGTCGAACACGCGCGCCGAGGTCAGCTTGGCGAGGCTGTCGAGCTGGGTCTTGTCGGCATCGCCGAATGTGATGCCGAAGATCGGCACATGCGGTTCCATCGCGTTCCAGTCGCGCATAAAATCCTGGCTTCGATCATCGGACTTGCCATCGGTCATGATGACGATGGCAGGCAGATAAGTCGAGGGCCTGTCGGTTCTGGCGATCTGCTGCAAGGCGCGTTCGGCGCAATCATACATATTGGTGCCGCCATTGGCCTTCTGCCTCGAAATCTCGTTCAGCAACGCTTCCTGCTCCAGCGGGTTTCCGCTCGCCGTGAAAGTATTGCGCACGCTGCCGTCGAAAGGAATGACGATGATCTGGTCGGCGGGCGACCATTGCACCAGCACCTTGCTCGCTTCGTCTGGAGTCAGCAGGAAGCGCATCGCCTTCTGCAGCTGGTCCTCGCCGTCACCCTGCATCGAGCCGGAAAAATCGAGGCAGAGTGCGGTCAGCGACGGTTTGCGCAGCGCCGACTGATAAAGCGTGAGCGCCTGGCGGATGACGCCCGGCTCCGGCATGCGCATCGCCGTCACCAGCCGGGCCGGATCGAAATTCCAATTCGGTTCCGGTTTGGCGGTAACGCCGGTCAGCGGGATGCGCCGGCCGGTATCGGCGATGCGCTGCTGCACGGGGGCCGAACGGAGATAGGCAAGCAGATCATTGAAGAAGGTCTGGACTTCGGGCCCACGACCATGATCGACGAAGCCGAGCGGCGAATCCGCCATGGCCACACCGTCGGCCGGATAGATCGCGTAAAGCGGCTCCTGCGACAAGGCAGCAAGCTTGTCGTTGGTCTCCTTCAGGACAGCCTCGTAATTCCACATGGCGTCGTAGACCGTGCCCTTGCCGGCGGATTCGACATAAAGATCGGCAAGCCAGCCGGAAGAGCCGGAAGAGCGCACGACACCCGACAGCAGCGACCGGACGCTCTCCTGAACGTTTTTGTCGTCGAGATCGCCGGGTTCGATCACCGGCTTGTTGCCGAGTGCGCTCGACAACATGGCAAGATAGGCGCTGGCGCCCGAGTTGGATTGCGTCGCCGAGGTCATCAGGAATTTCAGCGATCCGTTTTCGACGGCGGCGAGAATGTCCTTCATGAACACATCCCTGCCGATCCAGCCGAGCTGCTGCGCCTTCGACTTGCGCACACCCAAGACCACCGGCGTCTGGGCGATCGAGGTCAGGCTCTTGACGCGGCGCCTGGTGTCGAACATGTCGACCCAGACGCTGGAGGCCGGCCAGACCGCATCCTGCTCGACGCCCTGATCACTCTGCAGCGCCAGGCCGATATCGAGCGTGCCTTCATATTTGAAGGTGCAGGTGGCGTTCTTCTGCTTGCAGAATTCCTCGACGATCGGCTGCAGAACAGTGTTCTCCGATCCCGACACGATCGAAAACTCCGGCCCCTGGCCGAAGAGATTGCAGCCGGCCAAGGGCAACGCGGCAAGAAGCGCCAGGCCAGAAAGCAGTGCTCGCATCGTCATCCTGCCGATCACGCCTGGGTCATCGCCTTCTTGAGTTCGACCGTCATCTGCTCCATCTGCTTTTCGGCGAGCCCCCGCTTCCGACGCCCCTCCTCCTGCACCTGCAGCACGCCGGATATGGTGTCGATCAGATCTCTGTTTGCCTTGGCAAGCGTGTCGATATCGACGATGCCGCGCTGCGATTGCTGCTCGATTGCGATCGCCTGATCCTTCATCATCTCGGATGCCTGACGGATCATGTCATTGGTCGCGTCGGTCACCGCTTTCTGCAGCTCGAGCGCCGATTTCTGCCGCGTCAGGCCGAGCAGGATCACCATCTTCTGCTTCCAGGCCGGCACCGTCAGCGCCGACGTCGCCTGCAGGTTCTCGATCAGCGTCTCGTCGCCCGCCTGGACGATGCGGATCTGCGGCAATTGCTGGATGCCGAGCTGGCGGGCCTGCTGCAAATAGAAGACCCGCTTTTCCAGCCGGTCGAGCGCCTGCAGGCTGTCCTGATAGGTCTGTGCCTCCAGCATGCCGCCGCCGGGGCCGGTCGCTGCCGCTTCGGCTTGCGCCTTCAGCCTCGGCAGATCGACGTTGCGAAACCGCTCGGCGAACGTCTTGCCGGCCTGAACATAGGCCTCGAGCCGCATGATCGATTGCTTGGTTTCCTCGTGCAGATCGTCGAGCAGCGCGATGTCGCGCCGCAGCGTATCCTTATGGCGGTCGAGCTCCAGGCCGATCCGGTCGATCTGGCCGGCGACGTCCTCAAACTCCGCCTTGAACCGTTCCAGGCGCGCCTTGGCGGAGAGGAATATGCGGCTGAGAAAACCCTTATCCTTCAGCGACGCCGGATCGAGGCTCTTCGACTTCAGGATGATGTCTGTCAAGAGACGGCCGATCTCACCGAGATCCTTGTTGCGAACCTCGCGCAGGATCCTGTCGGCATAGTCGCTGACCGACTGCTGGGCGCGGTCGCCATAGACCGAGATGCCGGCGCGGTCGGTGATGTCGATGCCATCGGATATGCGGGCAATTTCCGCCGGGTCGGCGGCGATAACCGGCAGGGCGGTGTTTTGAACAGTCGCGAGATCGGTATCGGCCATCGGTAGGGCTTTCCAGGCTGCGGGCACAATCGTCTGGAAGCCCATCTTCGCAATAAACGGGCCCCATCGTGATGGACTGGCCGCTAGGATCGCACCGACCCGAAAAACAGGACGACAGAAGGCGACTCAATCATCGCTGGTCGCCGCACCATAGTGAACTTTATGCTACAGTTTTATGACAGTCGAAAAACCGGTGCGCCTATTTGCAAACCTCAGCGCTGCGATCGAGCAGCTCCAGCTTGGCGAGCTTGCCCGTGAGGACGAAATCGCCGTAATCCATCGTCAGGTCGCGGGTGATGCCGTTCTCATAGAGCTTGAAGGACATGCGGTAGACCGGCAAAGCATCCGATTTCGCATTCTCGTTGAAATAGGCGATCGTCACCGGCCAGAAGGCCGTTTTTGAGAAGGCGCCGGCATTGCCGGCATCGGCCTCCTCAGCAACCGGCGTCTGCTGCTTGCCGACGATCGTCGTCGTCACCAGCGATTTGTCGCCGTCGTCGGAGCCGTCGAAGACACGCGCCTCGAAGAAGCGCTTGCCGTCCTTGGCGTTCTGGATCACGTCGAGCATATGTTCCGTGGGAAAGCGGCTTTCGGCCAGCTGCAATTCGCGGCTCGACGGCTGCTTGAGATCGACCTTGACGCCATCCGGCTGATCCTGAGCCGCACCGTTGACCTCCTTGTCGAGCTGTTCGTCGGTGAAGGATTTGGTGTCGAAGGTGAACTTGCCGTCCTTGAGATTCTCGAAGGTCTTCGTCTGCTGGTCGCTGACGCGGACGCTGTCGCCGGTGTCGATCTGCGTCACGAAGCGGAAATTGGTGGTGAAGCCCTGGCAATAGTTGCCGTCGAACTCATAGACCATGCGACCGTACATGCCGGCGATGCCGGAGCGGTCCGACGCATCCTTCAGTTCCAGATCGTAGACCGCGCGATGTGCGACGAGGCCGGTCGCGATCGCAGCGCTTACCGCGGGCGCAGCCGCCCATGCATTGGCGGAAACGCTGGCGAAAAGCAGAGCGACAAGACCTGATCGGAACATTCATTAACTCCTGTTGGACTCGGTCGCGATGTTATAAGAACGCTTTCGGCCAAATCGAGGCTCGAACCTGTCATATTAAAGATTCTAGTCTTGATGCATAATTTTTGAAACATTGACAACAAAAGCGGAGACGAAAATGTCCGATGAAATTACATCACGCCTGACTGAGATGGGGATAACCCTGCCCGAAGCAGCAGCACCTGCTGCAAATTACGTTCCCTACGTCATCAGCGGCAATCTTCTCTACATCTCCGGCCAACTGCCACTCGAAGGCGGCAAGGTCGCCGTATCCGGCCATCTCGGCAAGACCGTCGACGTCGCGAGCGGCCAGCGCGGCGCCGAACTCTGCGCCATCAACATCCTTGCCCAGGCGAAGGCAGCACTTGGCGGTGATCTCGGCCGCATCCGGCGCGTCATCAAGCTGAACGGCTTCGTCGCCTCGGCGCCCGACTTCGTCGAGCAGCATCTCGTCATCAACGGCGCTTCGAACCTGATTGCCGGCGTGCTCGGCGAGGCCGGCAAACATGCGCGTGC
The DNA here is from genome assembly GCF_028994275.1 of Rhizobium binxianense. Classification (NCBI taxonomy): domain Bacteria; kingdom Pseudomonadati; phylum Pseudomonadota; class Alphaproteobacteria; order Hyphomicrobiales; family Rhizobiaceae; genus Rhizobium; species Rhizobium binxianense. The sequence continues at coordinate 1,651,699 of NZ_CP118713.1, read as the reverse complement.
CGCCGTCGGCATGGCCGCCCTGCCGCTGAACGCCGCCGTCGAAATCGATGCTATCATGGAAATCGCAGAATGACCAATGCGGCCTGGATCAGGGACCTGCCGGTCGCCCACCGCGGCTATCACGACCTCAACCGCCTCGTCTGGGAAAATACGCTTTCGGCCTTCGCGCGCGCCGTCGAAGCCGGCTTTGCGATCGAGTGCGATCTGCATTACGCCTCCGACGGCGTACCGGTCATCTTTCACGACGAGGACCTGCAGCGCCTCTGCAATCTCAATGGCGACATCCGCGAGCGCACCTCCAGGGAACTCGGGCTGATCGCCGTCGGCGGCACGAGCGACAAGGTGCCGACGCTCCGCCAGCTCCTCGATCTCGTCCAGGGTAAGGTGCCGCTGGTGCTGGAACTCAAGGGTCGGGAGGCCGATGACGAAGGTTTTGCCGAAGCCGTGCTCGAGGTGCTTCAGGAGTATCGGGGCAAGGTGGCGCTGATGAGCTTCGACCATTGGCTGCTGCGCGACCTGAAAGCGCTTGGTTCCCCCTACCCGCTCGGGCTGACCGCCAACGGCAATACGCCGGAGGAGTTCAGGACGCATGCGGATGCGATGGAGATCGGTCTCGATTTCATCTCCTATTATTATGACGAGCTGCCGAACGCCTTCATCACAGCTCAACGCGAAAAGGGCATTCCCGTCATTACCTGGACGGTGCGCGACGAAGAGGCGCGCCAGCGGACCTTCGCCAACGCAGACCAGATGACCTTCGAAGGTTTCGACCCGCGTGCGGTTTGACGCTCGCTTTTTGGCCAAGATCATGCGCAGACTGAAACAGAGCCGAGACCACCCTCCCACAGGCTTCGCATCTGCCGCATGACTGACGAACTATCCATTCGCGTAGAACGCTCTTTCACCGCGATTTCCCCGGAGAGCTGGTCCAGGCTTTCCGGGGCGTCGAAGACTGGCAAGACGCTTGCCTACAATCCCTTCGTTTCGCACGCCTTTTTGTCGTCGCTGGAGGAATCCGGCTCGGCCGCCGCCGAGACCGGCTGGCTCGGCCACCACCTGCTGCTCGAGACCGACCGCGGCGAACTGATCGGCGCCCTGGCCGGCTATCTCAAGAACCACAGCCAGGGTGAATATGTCTTCGACCATGGCTGGGCCGATGCCTTCGAGCGGGCCGGCGGGCGTTATTATCCCAAACTTCAATGCTCCATTCCGTTCACGCCGGCGACAGGCCCGCGTCTTCTTGTCGCCGAGGGCTTGCAGCGGCTGCCGATCCAGAGCGCCATTGCCGAAAGCCTAAAGGAAGTCGTGCGCCGGCTCGGCATCTCCTCGGCCCATGTCACCTTCGTGCCGGACGAAGAGATCGGCGTCTTCGAGATGGACGGCTATCTGCACCGCACCGACCAGCAGTTTCATTTCATCAATGACGGCTATGCCGATCACGAGGCGTTTCTGGAAACGCTGGCCTCGCGCAAACGCAAGGCGCTGCGCAAGGAGCGCCGCGCCGCCCTCGAAAACGGCATCAGCATCGACTGGCTGACCGGCCGCGACCTGACGGAACGCATCTGGGATCAGTTCTTCAAGTTCTACATGGATACCGGCGGCCGCAAGTGGGGCCGGCCCTACCTCACCCGCAAGTTCTATTCGCTGATCGGTGAGCGCATGGCCGACGACATCCTGCTGGTCATGGCCAAACGCGACGGGCGTTATATCGCCGGCGCGATCAACTTCATCGGCGGCGATACGCTCTATGGCCGTCACTGGGGCTGTATCGAGGATCATCCCTTCCTGCATTTCGAGGTCTGCTATCACCAGGCGATCGACTTCGCTCTTTCGAAAGGGCTGAAACGGGTCGAGGCCGGCGCGCAGGGCGAACATAAGCTCGCCCGGGGCTACCTGCCGGTGACCACGCATTCCGCCCATTATGTCGCCCATGCCGGCCTTCGCCGGGCGATCGGCGATTATCTCGCCCGCGAGCGCGCCGATGTCGAACATATGAGCGAGGTGCTCACCGAGCACAGTCCGTTCCGCAAGGGCGAGCGCCAGCAGGAGGATTGACGCCGCCCCGGCGGCCGCGTTACCCGATCAATGAGGACATGAGGAGATTTCGCGATGACCAGCCCGGCCGACTATGACGACAACAACATCTTCGCCAAGATCCTGCGCGGCGAAATCCCGTCGCACCGGATCTATGAGGACGCGCATACCGTCGCCTTCATGGATGTGATGCCGCAGGCGCCGGGCCACGTGCTCGTCGTTCCCAAAGCGGCATCGCGCAATATCCTCGATGCCGATCCAGCCACCCTCGCCCATGCGATATCAGTCGTCCAGAAGATCGCTGTTGCGGTCAAGGACGTCTTCGACGCCGACGGCGTGTTCATCGCCCAATTCAACGAACCGGCGGCAGGACAGACGGTGTTCCATCTGCATTTCCACGTCATCCCGCGCCATGAGGGCGCAGCGCTCAAGCCGCATTCCGGCAAGATGGAAGATGGCGCCGTGCTTGCCGCCAATGCCGAAAAGATCAGGGCGGCACTGGCGTAAGGTCATTCGGCCGGCGCTGGTCGCACCCTCATGCCGTTCAGTTGCAGCAGAACCGCGAAAGCCGCCATGCTCAGCCCGCCGAGAACCGCGAACGTCGCCTGCGCCCCGATAGCGGCCATCACCGCCGCTATGCCAGGCGGGGCGAGCGCGTTGATCAGGTTCATCGGCAGGGCGATGGTTGCCATCGCGGCGGTATAGTCGGCCTTCTCGAAGAAAACGAGCGGCATCGTTGCCCGGGCCACGGCAAAGGCGCCGCTCCCGATCCCGAACAGGATGAGGTACCCACCCATCGACAGAATGCCGGCGCCGCCGATCCAGATCGTAGCCAGCCCTATCGGGATCATCGCACCGGAGACAATTGCGGTAGACAATCCGTCCCATTTCCGCCCGCCCAGAAGGTCGATCACACGCCCGCCGACCTTGAAGACCCCCAGGAGCGAGGCAATCGCGACGGCGCCGGCAAGGTCCATCCCCATCGACTGCAAGAGCTTGATTCCCACGGCCTCGACGCCGAAGGTGACAAAACTGTTCAAGGCGATGACGACGACCAGCAGGACGAAGACAGGTCCCCACCGCCCGCGTCCCGCCTGAGCGGTCTTGGCGGTCGCAGCCTCGGTCGTGGGCAGGCCGAACCGAACCAACGGGCAGACAATCAAAACCATGACACCGGCATAACAGACGAAAACCCCTCGCCAGCCGATCAGATGGTCGAGAAAGGCGGTTATGGGCCAGAAGACGCTGCCTGCCAGACCTGTCACCAGCATCAGTGTTCCAATCAGGCTGCGCGCCCGATCCTCCGCATATTCCGCGACATAGGCATAGGCCGCGGTCGTCAGGAACATCGCGCCTGCCAGCCCGGTCAGCGCCCAGGCGACCCAGAAAACCGGCAGGCTGGGAGACAGCGCGAGCAGGCCGAGACCCAGCCCGATCAGGCCTGCTCCCGCCGCCATGACCCGACGCGTACCAAACCGGCGAAATGCGCGGCCGGCAAAGGGCGCGGCGAGCCCCATGGCGACAAACATCACCGAGGCTCCCAGAAAGACCGACGGCAGTGAGGCTCCGAAGTCCGCCGCCACCGGCGTCGCAATCACGGGCAGGACGCCGACTACGCCCCAGCCGGTAATCTGGGTCAATGCGAGAACAAACAGGACAAGGAAATGACGTTGCATTCGTTCATCCGTAGGTCCGCCACGTGACACTCTGATAACACCCGCAAAGGCGCAGCTTCACCCCACGGAGTTGACATCCAGGTGATCAATAATAGAGGCAGGGTGCCTCGCCTGCGGGAAGCGCAAAACCGTCGCAAAAGTCGGCAACAAACCACCGGCTTGGCTATGATTTTTTCAGGAGCGCCGATTGTGTCGCGCGGGGCAGATTGCGCGACAGGGCAGCCTTACCGACTGTTATTGCCTGGTGTCCTGATTGGCGCGTCCGTCCAGACCTGTACCTCAATGTATCGTTCGAATTCACGTAGATGATAATCGGCATAGGCGGCGCTATCATCTGCATCATCTCGTGGAAGACCATATTTGTTGATGATCTCCTCCAATTCTCCGATGCGAAAGACCTTCTCGTGATAAGGACGCGGAGGATCGGGCGGCAGGCCGAAGTTTGGCCCCAACCTCATGGATACGCAGCTGTCGGGATAGGTGAAGCTGATCGTCTCAGGCTTAAACGCGCTGAGGGGAAACTGTACGTTGCCGGCTTTGGGATATAGGTTGGCAAACCAGTTCGACCTGCCGAGGACAAAATAGTGAGGGGCGCTTCGTTCTGGTTTCCCTCCTGTTTTCTCAAATAAGTCCTTTAGCTTGGCTTCGGTCTGCCGACGATAGTCCATATAGACACGACCGAAAATCCGCTTTGAGCCGGCTGCTCTACGCTGCGAGAGCCGGGCAATGATCATCGGCAGTTCGCCGTCAGAAGCATCGCTGAGATTTTGAAACGGCGGATCTTCGACAGGGTGATAGTGGGTGACCGCCTCCGAGAATGTTCCTCTGATTTGCGGCCTATGCGCAAATATCCAGATTTTCGCATCATTTGAATCGCAGACGTTTGCAGCGTGCGAAAGTCAGGAATGATCCGGCTATGGACGTTCAATCAAGGGCGCGAGTCCATGCCAGCCATAGGCGACTTCAAGCAGGACGGCGTTTTCGCGCTTCTCCTCTTTTTCGGCCACCACCTGACCACCCAAGTATCGGTAGAATTCCCGAGCGGCTTTGTTGTCGCGCAACACCCACAAGGCCGCAGCCTCAAACTCACGAGACCGAAGTTCCATCGCCATCTCATGCATCAAGGCTAGACCGAACCCCTTTCGTTGCTGTGATCGAAGCATATAGATCGCGCTGATTTCTCCATCAAAACCTAGCTCCCTCAAGTGAGAATCGCGCTGGCGGCCACATGCACCGAAACCAACGACGGAGCCGGTGTCCTCGACCGCGTAAACCGAAGTTTCGGCAAAGGCGGATGGGTCGCTCAGTATTTTGGCCCACATGGCAGACCGGACCTCTACCGACAGGCCATCGAGCATGTCCTTGGGCAAGAGATCGTCGTAGGTCTCCTTCCATGCGGCGACATGAACCGCGCCGATTTTGCCTGCGTCGTCTATCGTGGCTTTACGCAACATTTTCACAACTCATGCTGAAATCTACGATTAGTTTAGCGACGGGCTCACGATGGAATGCAAGGCCGGCTCAGCCGAAGAAAGGTCCCACAACGAAAAAGGCCGCGGGTGACGCGGCCTTTTCCATTCTGTGAGGAATCTCACTTCTTGCGCGGAACCTTCGGAACCGTGCTTCCCTTCTTCGGGGCGTCGCGGACCTCAGGCTCGGCCTGCGGCACTGTCTTGGCGCGGGCCTTGGGCGCTGCCTTCGTCTTCAGCTCGCCATCGCCCTCATCGTCGGTTTCGGGATGTACGACCTCAGCTTCCGGCTTCGGCTTGATCGGCGCCGTATCCGGAATGGCTTCCAGCACGATACCGGGCTTGCCGTCTTCCTTCGGACCGACAGTAACGTTGACGACGCCGCCCTTCTTCAGCTTGCCGAAGAGGATTTCGTTGGCCAGCGGCTTCTTGATGGTATCCTGGATCACGCGGGCAAGCGGGCGGGCGCCCATCTTCTCGTCGTAACCCTTTTCCGCCAGCCAGGCGATCGCATCCTCATGCAGGTCGAAGGTGACGTTCCTTTCGGAAAGCTGCGCCTCCAACTGCATGATGAACTTCTGCACGACCTTGTGGATGACGGCCGTCGGCAGCGCCGCAAACGGGATGATCGCGTCGAGACGATTGCGGAACTCCGGCGTGAACAGACGGGTCAGCGCCTCCTCGTCCTCGCCGGTGCGCTTGGACGAGCCGAAGCCGATCGCCGCCTTGGCCATCTCCGAAGCGCCCGCATTGGTCGTCATGATCAGGATGACGTTGCGGAAATCGATCTTCTTGCCGTTATGGTCGGTGAGCGTGCCGTGGTCCATGACCTGCAGCAGGATATTGTAGATATCCGGATGCGCCTTCTCGATTTCGTCGAGCAGCACCACGCAATGCGGGTGCTGGTCGACGCCATCGGTGAGAAGACCACCCTGATCGAAACCGACATAGCCGGGAGGTGCACCGAGCAGACGCGAAACCGTGTGCCGCTCCATGTATTCGGACATGTCGAAGCGCAGGAGTTCGACGCCGAGCGACGAGGCCAGCTGCTTTGCCACCTCGGTCTTGCCGACGCCGGTCGGACCGGAGAAAACATAGGAGCCAATTGGCTTGTTCGGCTCGCGAAGGCCGGCGCGCGCCAGCTTGATCGAGGTCGAAAGCGCTTCGATGGCGATATCCTGGCCGTAGACGACCGAACGCAGTTCCTGCTCGAGATTGGCAAGCACCGCTTCATCGTCCTTGGAGACGGTCTTCGGCGGAATGCGCGCCATCGTCGCGACCGTCGCCTCGATCTCCTTTTCGGTGATCAGCTTGCGGCGCTTCGACGGCGGCAGCAGCATCTGGGCCGCGCCCGTTTCGTCGATCACGTCGATCGCCTTGTCGGGCAGTTTGCGGTCGGAGATGTAGCGGGCCGAGAGTTCGACGGCCGACTTGATCGCATCGTTCGAATACCTGAGATGGTGATACTCTTCGAAATAGGGCTTCAGGCCCTTCATGATCTCGATCGCATCATCGATCGACGGTTCGCTGACGTCGATCTTCTGGAAGCGGCGGACCAGCGCCCGGTCCTTCTCGAAGAACTGGCGGTATTCCTTGTAGGTGGTCGATCCGATGCAACGGATCGCGCCCGACGACAGGGCCGGCTTCAGCAGGTTCGATGCATCCATCGCACCGCCCGAGGTGGCGCCGGCGCCGATCACCGTATGGATCTCGTCGATGAAGAGCACGGCACCCGGATATTCTTCCAGTTCCTTGACGACCTGCTTCAGGCGCTCTTCGAAATCGCCGCGGTAACGCGTGCCGGCCAAGAGTGTGCCCATGTCGAGCGAGAAGATCGTCGCATCGGCGAGCGCTTCGGGAACCTTGCCTTCGACGATGCGCTTGGCAAGGCCTTCGGCAATCGCCGTCTTGCCGACGCCGGGATCACCGACATAGAGCGGATTGTTCTTCGAACGGCGGCACAGGATCTGGATGGTGCGGCTCACCTCGGCGTGACGGCCGATCAATGGGTCGATCTTGCCGCCCTTGGCCTTCTCGTTGAGATTGACGCAATAGGCCTTAAGGGCGTCCTGCTGCTTTTTGGGACCGCCCTCTTCCTCGCCGCCGCGCGCCGTCGGCTTGCTGCTTTCGGCTTCCTCCTCGGCGCCGCGCGGCGGGCGTGCTTCCGAAGCACCCGGGCGCTTGCCGATGCCGTGGGAGATGTAGTTGACGGCGTCGTAGCGGGTCATCTCCTGCTCCTGCAGGAAATAGGCGGCATGGCTTTCGCGTTCGGCAAAGATCGCGACGAGCACATTGGCGCCGGTCACCTCTTCGCGGCCGGAGGATTGCACGTGGATGACGGCACGCTGGATGACGCGCTGGAAACCGGAGGTCGGCTTCGAATCCTCGTCATAACCGGTGATCAGATTGGACAGTTCATTGTCGACATATTCGACAAGCGTCTTGCGCAGCGCGTCGAGATCGACATTGCAGGCCCCCATGACCGCGGCCGCATCGGCATCGTCGATCAGGGCGAGCAGCAGATGCTCGAGCGTCGCATATTCGTGGTGCCGCTCGTTGGCAAAGGTCAGTGCCTGATGGAGCGCCTTCTCTAAACTAGGCGAAAATGTTGGCACGTTCAGATCCTCACTTCTTTTCCATGACGCATTGCAGCGGATGCTGGTGCTGCCGGGCGAAGTCCATCACCTGGCTGACCTTCGTTTCCGCTACCTCGTATGTGAATATTCCGCATTCGCCGACGCCGTGGTTATGGACATGGAGCATAATGCGGGTGGCACTTTCACGATCCTTTTGAAAAAAACGCTCCAGAATATGGATGACGAATTCCATGGGAGTGTAGTCGTCATTCAAAAGCAGCACGCGGTAGAGGTTGGGCTTCTTGGTCTTCGGCTTGGTGCGTGTGATGACCGAGGTTCGATTTCCGTTCTCCCCGTTCCTTTCGCTATCGTTCTGCATCCGGATCGGCTTTGCGATCATTGTCATTCATTCCTCAAGCAATCCGGCGGAGCATGGGAGGGTGCTTTTCCCGCCGAATATCTGAAACACTAACTTAGTTCATAATAGGCCGATTTTAAGCCCCCTGTCAGTCACTGCAATCAAGAAATGGCCGGCATGCACGGGAAAGACCAAAAAAGTCCCCAAAGCATGTCGCGCAACGCCGTGCAGCGATTTTGCGGCAACGACATGCGTAAAACCAAAGACCTAAAGCGCGAGGAGCGAATCCGAAAGATTGCGACGCGCTTTAGCCGATCCATGCGGACGCTGCGGCGAAAGTGGAAACAAAAAAGACCGGCTACAGATGCGTAGCCGGTCCCGGTATTTCAATATATAGCGCAGGTTGCGCTAATTCATGCGGCTGCAGACGTTGCCGGCTGTGTCTGCCGGGGTGTCTTGGCGACGGCAGTGGTGATCGGCGCCTCATAGGGCTTGTAAGCGGATTTGGCGAGATCGGCATACATTTCGCCGAGTTTCGTCGTCTCGGAAACCAGGCCTTCGAAATACGCCTTGACGTAGTTGGTCTGAAGTTCGAAAGCGGCTTCGAAGCTCTTGACGCTGGCCAGCGTTTCGAAATGCGTCACCGCGTCCTGAAAGGATTTCTTTGAATAGTCAGCGGCTTCGGCGGCGATCGCCTGGAATCCCCTGGTCGTGTCGGAATAGGTTTTCAGCGCCGTATCGACGGCTTCCTTGCTCTTCCGGTTTGCATCGTCAAAGTTGAACATGACCGTCCTCCGTTGGGCTGTGGGATGGCGGCAGGGTAGCTGCAACGCACAAAGAGTCAAGTAGTCTTGTGCGCCGCAAAACAGCCAAAAGTTGTGCTGCAATAATAAAACAGAGAATGCGCGCCGGGGCACGTACGTCTTTAACTGATTTTGCTAATATATATCAGAATGCCACAACCGGAAGCTTCAAAAAAAATTTGGTTCGGCAGCGAAAAAATAAAAAAAACCGGGCGGAACGCGCCGCCCGGTCTCTTGAAGCAGTCGGGTGCGATCAAAGATCGACGTCGAGGATCGCCATCGAAAAGTTGTAGGAGCGATCGCCGTCCTCGTCATCGATATAGACGACGCCCAGAAATTCTTCGCCGAGATAGACTTCCGCAGAATCATTCTTGCGCGGACGCGCCTTGACGACGATCTGTGGGTTCAACATGCGTTTGAAATAGGCGTCGAGCTTCTTGATTTCTTCTGGCTTCACTCTGTCATCTCCGTAAACGGTCTTGATTGGCCGCTTCTTGCACAGGAAAAGCAGCGGTGTAAAGGCAAGGGTTGCCGCTTGGCGATTTCTGCCTAGCTCCGGTTCCGCCGACTTTACCTATCCTTTTCCAACAGGCGCTCAGATATCGGCGCCGATGACCTGATCCATGTTGCGCGACGGCTCGGAACAGCCGGCTTCGCCGACGACCTTGGCCGGCACGCCGGCGACCGTCTTCTTGGGCGGCACCGCCTTCAAAACGACGGAGCCGGCGGCGACGCGCGAGCAGTAGCCGATCTCGATATTGCCGAGGATCTTCGCGCCGGCGCCGATCATGACGCCGCTGCCGATCTTCGGATGGCGGTCGGCGCCCTCTTTGCCGGTGCCGCCGAGTGTGACGCCGTGCAGGATCGAAACGTTGTCGCCGATAACGGCCGTCTCGCCGACGACGAGGCCGGTGGCGTGATCGAGGAAGATGCCCTTGCCGATACGGGCAGCGGGATTGATGTCGGTCTGGAAGACGCTGGAGGAGCGGCTCTGCAGATAGAGCGCGAAATCACGCCGGCCGCGATTCAGCAGCCAATGGGCCAGACGATGCGTCTGCAGCGCATGGAAACCCTTGAAATAGAGCACCGCCTCCATGAAGCGCAGGCAGGCGGGATCGCGGTCGTAGATCGCCTGGATATCGACACGCAGGATGGAGCTCCATTCCGGCCAGTCGAGAAGCATTTCCTCGAAGGTCTGGCGGAGCAGGTTCGCCTGCATGTCGGGATGATCGAGACGTTCACAGATGCGGTGGATGACGCATTCCTCGAGCGAATGATAGTTGATCACCGTCGAATAGAGGAAGGCGGCGAGAACAGGGTCCCGTTCGGCAGCGAGCCGGGCTTCCTCGCGCAGGCTGTCCCAGATGGGATCCATCACCTTCACCGGATGGCCTGTCTCAAAAGCACGGATGTCAGTCTTTGCGACCATCGCCGCTCTCCTCGTTGCCATCAGGAATGCCGTTTTCGGAATGCCAATATATAGAGGAAAACGCCAATAACATAAATGGGTGCCGCCGCCATGGTTTTTTAGCATGGTTTTTCGGCATCACGATGATGTCACACCCGATGTCACCCCTTGGCGACCCTTGCATAGAAGGCCAGCACCGCCTGCTTGAAAATCTTGTCGCCGACGGCGAGCATATGGTCGCGGCCCGGAATGTCGAGCGCTTCGGCATTGGGCATCAGCGCCGCCAGTTCCTGCGGCGAGCCGGCAATATCGTCCTTGGTGCCGACGCCGATGAGTGCCGGCATGTCGAGCTTTCCCATATCCGAGCGGGCGACGAGATCGCGCGAGCCGCGGATACAGAGGGCAAGGGCGACGCGGTCGCTTTTCGTCTGTTCGGCGAAGGCACGGAACATTCGGCCGCGGTCATGCGTCACCTCATCCAGCGAAGGGGCCAGCAGCGCATCGGCGATCGGGTCCCAGTCGCCGACGCCGTCGGTCATACCGATACCGAGGCCGCCGAGTACCAGTGAACGGACGCGATGCGGATTGGCGAGGGCGGCAAAGACGGAAATGCGCGCGCCCATCGAATAACCCATGACATTGGCTTCCGGGATGCCGAGATGATCCAGCAACGCGATCGCATCGCCCGCCATCACCCATGGACGATAGGCTTCGGCATCATGCGGCTTATCGCTTGCGCCGTGGCCGCGATTGTCGATGGCGATCACCCGGTAGCCGGCATCGCCCAGCGTCTTCAGCCAGCCCGGATGCACCCAGTTGACGTTTGCCGTCGAGGCAAAACCGTGGATCAGCAAGACGGGCACGCCGGCCGGATCGCCCTCGTCGAAGAAGGCGAGCTGCAATCCGTCATGGGTAAAGCTTGAAAATGTGGGCGTGTTCAGGTTCATCGGGTCTTCCTTTTGGCGCGACCATAATCGAGCGGCCTTTCAGCGTGAAGCCAAAAACTGTGGCCCAAAACCGCGGCTGAAAACTGTGCTTGGCGCGGCGCTTTGGCTCTACACATTTGCGGCGAAGGATTATAAGGTCCGCGCACATTTCAAAGCATTCGGAGAGCGACATGGCCGGCCACAACATTCCCCACTTCCAGAACGACGGCGGTCACCGGGTTATCGAGGTCGGCGTCAAGGAATTCATGTGCACCGGCGCTTCGGCTCCCTTCGACCATCCGCATATCTTCATCGACATGGGCGACGACAACGAGAAGGTCTGTTCCTACTGCTCGACGCTCTACCGCTTCAATTCCGCGCTCAAGGCCAACCAGACCAACCCGGCCGGCTGCGTTTTCCACGTGAAGGCGGCGTAATCAGTCGAGTTCGGAATCGGACGGACAATGCCGGTCGAACATGCCGCCATCATCGGCGCCGGAATATCGGGGCTGACCGCTGCCCTTTCGCTTTCGCAGCGCGGCATCAGCTCGGAGATTTTCGAGCAGGCGGGCGAACTCACCGATATCGGCGCCGGATTGCAGATCTCGCCGAACGCCACCCGCATCCTTGCCGAACTCGGTATCCTGGGAGACCTGTCAAAGGTCTGGCTCGAGCCGGAAACGATCCGGCTGATATCGGGCAGTTCGCTGCGCCAGCTCGCGGCCGTGCCGGCGGGCAAATTCGCGCGGCAACGCTGGGGCGCTCCCTATGGCGTCCTGCATCGCACCACATTGCAGAAAGCGCTTCTGGCGGCGGTCGAGGCCGATCCGCTCTGCCGGCTTCATCTCGGCGTGCGGATGGAATCGAGCCTGCCGGCTTTCGAGCGGGCCGCCGATGTCGTCATCGGTGCGGACGGCGTCTGGTCGAAGCTCCGGCAATCCGTTCCTGATAGTCCCTCCCCGCGCTTTTCCGGCAATATCGCCTACCGCTTCACCATTGCCGAAACGGAAGCGCCGGGCTTTCTCGATCGGACAAGCGTTTGTGCTTTCCTCGGCGGTTCAGCCCATCTCGTCTGCTACCCGCTGAAGGAGACCGGCAGTTTCAACATGGTGGCGATCACCGCCGGCAACATCGCGCCGCAGGCCTGGCAAAGCGAGCCGACGCAAGAACAGCGCGCGCAGCTCAGGGCGCGGCTTTCCGGCTGGAACGCCGCGATCGTCTCGCTGCTCGAACAACAGCGGAAGCTGACGTTCTGGCCGCTGTTCGAAACCACATCGGGCGCATGGCAGGACGGCCGAAAGACGGTTCTGATTGGCGACGCCGCGCATGCGATGATGCCTTTTGCCGCCCAGGGAGCGGCGATGGCGATCGAAGACGCCTACGAACTCGCTGCGTTTCTATCGAACCATTCGGTAGCAAAGGCCCTGGCACTCTTCGAAAGACATCGGGCGCCGCGCATTGCGAAGCTTCGCCAGCGCGGCGCCTTCAACCGGTTCGCCTATCATGCGAAAGGGCCGATCCGGATCGGTCGCGATCTGGTGCTCGGCCTCAAGCCGCCGCAAAGCCTGGCGGCGGATCTCGACTGGATCTACGGCTACCGGGCTCTCAATCTGTCATAAGACCTGCAATCGGCGGCAGCGCCCATGCCTGTGGTCAGACAGCGCTTGCGGCGGCAAAACCCCGTTCGATATCGGCCTTGAGGTCGGCCACGTCCTCGATGCCGATCTGCAGGCGGATGACCGGGCCATCGGTCGGGGCCTTGGCAACCCTGCGGTCTTTGAGATTGGCGTGCAGGGCGAGGCTTTCAAAGCCGCCCCAGGAATAGCCGAGACCGAAAATCCTGAGGGCGTCGAGGAAGGCATGTGCCTTTGCCTTGAACTTTTCCGGGCTGTCTGCGGCAAGCACGAAGGAAAAGATGCCGCTGGCACCCTTGAAATCGCGCTTCCAGAGATCGTGGGACGGGAAACTCGGCAGGGCCGGATGCAGCACGCGGGCGACGTCCTCCCTGCCCTCCAGCCATTCGGCGATATCAAGCGCGCTTTCATAATGCCGCTCGAGGCGCAGACCCATGGTGCGCAATCCGCGCAGGATCTGGTAAGCATCGTCGGGTGCGCCGCAGATGCCGAGCACGCCGTTCGATTCCTTCAGCCGTTCCCAATGCTCGGCATTGGCCGAAACCGTTCCGAGCAGGATGTCGGAATGGCCGGAGGGATATTTCGTCGATGCGTGGATCGAGATGTCGACACCATGGTCGAGCGGCCGGAAATAGAGCGGCGTCGCCCAGGTATTGTCCATCATGACGATGGCGCCGTGGCCATGCGCAACCGCCGAGATCGCCGGAATATCCTGCATTTCGAAAGTGTTGGAGCCGGGAGCCTCGGTGTGGACAAGTTTGGTGTTCGGCCGGAACAGCGCCTCGATGCCGGCGCCGATCGAAGGATCGTAATATTCCACCTCGACGCCGAGGCGCTTCAGCATCGTATCGCAGAAATGGCGCGTCGGGCCGTAAACCGAATCGACGACCAGCGCATGATCGCCGGCGGCGGAAAAACCCAGGAACGGAATGGTGACGGCCGCAAGACCCGAGGGCACGAGGATCGTGCCGGCCGAGCCTTCGAGCGCGTCGATCGCCTCACAAAGCGCATCCGTCGTCGGTGTGCCGCGCGTCCCGTAAGTGTATTTCTGCGCATGCGTCTCCATTGTGCGGGCATTGGGAAACAACACTGTCGAGGCATGCACGACCGGCGGATTGATGAAGCCGTGATAATCGAAAGGGTCGTTGCCGATATGGGTCAGGCGGGTGTTGATGCCGGCATTCTGCAGCACGCTGTCTTTGTCTTTCATGTCGGAAATAGCCTTTGCGAAGGGTCGCGAAACCAGACTTTTGGACGGCCTGCGGTTTCCGGTCAACCCCTCGAAGAGCTTTGCAGGGGACGTCGGAGAATGGCGGAATTTTCGATTTTCGCGTTATTTTTCCGCAACCGGACGCCTATTTCATAGTCAGTCGCCTTCGAATGCGGCGCAATCTACCAAAATTCTGAATTTTGCCGCAATTATTGAGCGCGACACTTGACCATAGTGACATTTGCGACTGTGATAGACCCACTCGCGCCGGGAGGGTGTCGAGACAATGGAGGAGGCCGTACGGATTTGCCGGAAACGCACTCCCCACAAGAAAAGATAAGACAACGGAAAAAGGTTGGGAAAAATGAAGAATAAGCTCCTGTCCGCCGCCATCGGCGCAGCAGTTTTGGCAGTTGGCGCCTCGGCCGCCTCGGCCTCCACTCTCGCAGACGTCAAGGCGAAGGGTTTTGTCCAATGCGGCGTCAATACCGGCCTTCTCGGTTTCGCGCAGCCTGATGCTTCCGGCAATTGGGCTGGTTTCGACGTCGATTTCTGCAAGGCCGTCGCTTCCGCCGTCTTCGGCGATCCGACCAAGGTCAAGTACACGCCGACCAACGCCAAGGAACGCTTCACCGCCCTTCAGTCCGGCGAAATCGACGTTCTGTCGCGCAACACCACCTGGACGATCAACCGCGACACCGCGCTCGGTTTCAACTTCCGTCCGGTCACCTATTATGACGGCCAGGGCTTCATGGTCCGCAAGAGCCTGAACGTGAAGTCGGCGCTGGAGCTTTCGGGTGCGGCCATCTGCGTACAGGCAGGCACGACCACCGAACTGAACCTCGCCGACTATTTCAAGGCGAACAACCTTCAGTACAATCCGGTCGTTTTCGAAAAGCTCGAAGAAGTCAATGCGGCCTATGATTCTGGCCGTTGCGACGTTTACACGACCGACCAGTCCGGCCTCTATTCGCTGCGTCTGACGCTGAAGAACCCCGACGAACACATCGTCCTTCCGGAGATCATCTCCAAGGAGCCCCTCGGCCCGGCAGTCCGCCAGGGTGACGACCAGTGGTTCGACATCGTCTCGTGGACGGCCTATGCGCTGGTCAACGCCGAAGAGTTCGGCATCACCCAGGCGAATGTCGACGAGATGAAGAACTCGCCGAACCCCGACATCAAGCGCTTCCTCGGCAGCGAGGCCGACACCAAGATCGGCACCGACCTCGGGCTGACCAATGACTGGGCCTATAACATCATTAAGAACGTCGGCAATTATGGAGAGGTCTTCGAGCGCAATATCGGCCAGGGCAGCCCGCTGAAGATCCAGCGTGGCCTGAACGCTCTTTGGAGCAAGGGCGGCATCCAGTACGCCCCGCCGGTCCGCTGATCGCGCAATCGCTTGAAAAGCTTGGAAAGGCGGGTAACCGCCTTTCCTCTTCCAAAAAGAAAAGCCCGAAAACGGGCTCTTAGGGGATAGGCTCGGCATGACGCATCAGGCTGCAATACCTTTGCATGGTACCGGCTGGAGCTTTCGCTCGGCCATGTACGACCCGAAAATTCGGGGCATCTTCTTCCAAATCCTAACCGTCGTGGTGCTTGTCGTTGGGATTGTATGGATCTCGCACAATACGGCGGTAAACCTCGCCCGCAGCAACACCGCATCCGGCTTCGACTTCCTGCGCGGACGCGCCGGCTTCGAGGTCGGTCAGTCGCTGATTTCCTATTCAAGCGATTCCACCTACGGACGCGCGCTGCTCGTCGGCCTCCTGAACACGATGCTCGTCGCCATCAGCGGCATCATCACCGCGACGATCATCGGCTTCATCGTCGGCATCGGCCGGCTGTCGCACAACTGGCTAATCGCCAAGCTCTGCACCGTCTATGTCGAGGTGTTCCGCAACATCCCGCCGCTGCTCGTCATCTTCTTCTGGTATTCCGGCGTTCTTGCAGTATTGCCGCAGCCGCGTGAATCGCTGCACCTGCCCTTGAATATGTTCCTCAACAATCGCGGGCTCGCCTTCCCGAAGCCGATCTTCGAGACCGGCATGTGGGCCGTCGGCATCGCATTGCTGATCGGAATCGTCGCCACCGTCTTCATGGTGCGCTGGGCGCACAAGCGACAGGCGGCAACGGGCCAGCCGTTCCACACGATCTGGGCATCAATCGGCCTGATCGTCGGGCTGCCGGTCCTGGCGTTCCTCGTCAGCGGCCTGCCGCTGTCTTTCGACATACCGGTCGCCGGCAAGTTCAACCTGACCGGCGGCAGCGTCATCGGTCCGGAGTTCATGTCGCTCTTCCTGGCGCTCTCCTTCTACACCGCATCCTTCATCGCAGAGATCGTGCGCGGCGGCATTCGCGGCGTGCCGAAGGGCCAATCCGAAGCAGCGGGCGCGCTCGGCCTGCATCCGTCGAGCGTCACGCGCCTCGTGGTGGTGCCGCAGGCGCTGCGCATCATCATTCCGCCGCTGACGAGCCAATATCTGAACCTGACGAAGAACTCCTCGCTGGCGATCGCCATCGGCTTCGCCGACTATTTCGCCGTCAGCGGCACGATCCTCAACCAGACCGGCCAGGCCGTCGAACTCATGTTCCTCGCCGTCATCGCCTATCTGGTGCTCAGCATCGTAACCTCGATCTTCATGAACTGGTTCAACGCCAAAATGGCACTGGTGGAGCGATAAGATGTCGGTATCCAACCAATCCTTCGTCAGAAACACCATGCTGACACCTGAACCTGCGCCAGCCGGCGAAAGAGGCGTCCCCGCCTGGATCCGCAAGAACCTGCTTGCGACACCCAAGGATGTGGTGATGACGGTGCTTGCGCTCGGCGTTCTCGCCTGGGTGCTGCCTCATATGATCAACTGGCTGTTCATCCAGGCCGTGTGGACCGGACCGGACCGCACATTCTGCGCCACGACCGTGCAGGGCGGCGTCCAACCGGACGGCTGGAGCGGCGCCTGCTGGGCCTTCGTCAACGCCAAGTTCGACCAGTTCGTCTACGGCCGTTATCCGCTCGCCGAGCGCTGGCGCCCGACGATCGTCGGCATCCTCTTCGTCGCCCTGATGACGCCGATGCTGATCCCGCGCGCCCCGCGCAAGGGGCTGAACGCCATCCTGCTGTTCATCGCGCTGCCTATCCTGTCCTTCTGGCTGCTCTGCGGCGGGTTCGGGCTCGAGCCGGTCGAGACCTCGCTCTGGGGCGGCCTGATGGTGACGCTGATTCTCTCCTTCGTCGGCATCGCCGTCTCGCTTCCCTTCGGCGTCATCCTGGCGCTCGGGCGGCGCTCGAAAATGCCGATCATCCGCACCGTCTGCGTCGGTTTCATCGAGATCGTCCGCGGCATTCCGCTGATCACCGTGCTGTTCATGGCAAGCGTCATGCTGCCGCTCTTCCTTCCCACGGGCTGGAATGTCGACAAGCTGCTGCGGGCGCTGATCGGTGTCGCGATCTTCACGTCGGCCTATATGGCGGAGGTCATCCGCGGCGGCCTGCAGGCGATCCCGAAGGGCCAGTTCGAGGGCGCCGATTCGCTCGGCCTCGGCTATTGGCAGAAGATGCGGCTGATCATCCTGCCGCAAGCGATCAAGCTTGTCATACCGAGCATCGTCAACACGTTCATCGGAACGTTCAAGGACACGTCGCTGGTCTCGATCATCGGCATGTTCGATCTGCTCGGCATCGTTCGCCTGAACTTCAGCGACCCCTACTGGGCTAGTGCCGTCACGCCGCTCACCGGCCTGATCTTTGCCGGCTTCGCCTTCTGGATCTTCTGCTTCGGCATGTCGCGCTATTCAGGTTTCATCGAACGTCATCTCGACACTGGCCACAAACGATAAGAATGAGGGAAAACAATCATGGCTGAAGCTCCAGCGAAAAAGCTCACCGTTTCCACAACGGAAGTGGCGGTCGAGATCATCAACATGAACAAGTGGTACGGCGATTTCCACGTGCTGCGCGACATCAACCTCAAGGTCATGCGCGGCGAGCGCATCGTCATTGCCGGCCCATCGGGCTCGGGCAAGTCGACGATGATCCGCTGCATCAACCGCCTGGAAGAACATCAGAAGGGTAACATCATCGTCGACGGCACCGAACTGACCAACGATCTGAAAAAGATCGACGAGGTCAGGCGCGAAGTCGGCATGGTGTTCCAGCACTTCAACCTCTTCCCGCACCTGACGATCCTCGAAAACTGCACGCTGGCGCCGATCTGGGTGCGCAAGATGCCGAAGAAGCAGGCGGAAGAGATCGCCATGCACTTCCTCAAGCGCGTCAAGATTCCCGAGCAGGCCAACAAATATCCGGGACAGCTTTCCGGCGGCCAGCAGCAGCGCGTGGCGATCGCCAGGTCGCTGTGCATGAACCCGAAGATCATGCTGTTCGACGAGCCGACCTCGGCGCTCGATCCTGAAATGATCAAGGAAGTGCTCGACACCATGGTGGGTCTTGCCGAAGAAGGCATGACCATGCTCTGCGTTACCCATGAAATGGGCTTTGCCCGCCAGGTCGCCAACCGCGTCATCTTCATGGACCAGGGCCAGATCGTCGAGCAGAATTCGCCGGCCGAGTTCTTCGACAATCCGCAGCACGAACGCACCAAGCTATTCCTCAGCCAGATCCTGCATTAAGCTTGGGAGCTGACAGCTTCTTAAAGGATCCGCCGCGCCTTCCGGTTCGGCGGGTCTTTCACGTTCAGCGCGAGGCTGACGCCTGCAGCAGACTGCAGAGGCCGGCAAGACCGGAATCGGAGCCGCCTGGTGCGGAGCCGCTTGAGGCGGAGATATCCGCGCAGCGGACAAGCATCTTGCGCTGCTCATTGACGGGCCTCGCCCGGAAATCTTCCAGGGTGCGGGCCTGCGATGCGCTGAGGGTCCCCACAGCCGCAGATCTGTTGCTGCTACCTGCCCCGTCTGCTTCACCGATGGCGAGATCGGCATCGCTGCCGCGTCTGACCGAGGCCGTGGCGTTGGTATCATCAAGCCGATCGGAACCGCCGATGCGTGCATTGAGATCGGCATTGACGCCGCGCCCGCCGCCGAGCCTGGCATTGGCGTTCGCATCGAGACCATTGCCGCCACCGATGCCGGCATTGACATCGGCATCAACGCCCCGTCTGCCGCCGGCATTGGCGGTCGCGTCGGCATTGACACCGTTCGAACCGCCGATAGAAGCATTGGCACCGGCGCTGATGCCACTGCCGCCGCCGAGTGATGTACCAACATCGGCGCTGACGGCGTTGCCGGCATTCACCGAGACGCCGACATCGATAGCCCGCGCATCGCTTGCCGGTATCGCAAGCAGGGCGCAGCTGGATGCAAGCACTGCCAGGATTAGTCTCTTGTGAGTATGGATCATGTTTTCCTCCGTTTCCCTTCGCCGAGCGGTCTGCCCGGCAGCCGAAAATCGAGGAACGCGCGTGCCTTCGATCGTCTGGATCGCCCGCAACCGGCAGGACGTCCATGGCAAGGCAACGTGAAGACATGAGGAATGTTTCACAATACAGCACGGCAAGTCGGTTCGACGGCGTGCAATGATCTTTCACGGTTATTGAAATATCAATTGCCAACCAGACTGTGCCAAAATCCAACATGTTTTGCAGCGACTGGAGCACTGAGCGAGTAATTCCGTCCCAGTTGCGCCAGGAATCTTCAGAGCCGGCAAACAAAGCTCGGTTCTTGATACGATTGGCGGCGGTTGATCCATTTGCAGCGTTTTCGCTGAGATCACCTGCACCCTGCTTCCGAACTTGATAGTTCACCATTGATTGGATGACTAAAAATAACGCCCCTGCCGCCTGGATATGTCAGGCAGGAAGTCCATGTTTCAGCATGTTCTCATTTGATGGAACTGGAGGTTCAAGAATGGGCATTTTCGATAAGATCAAACATGCAATCTTCGGGGAAGCGAAAGCAGCCGAACCCACGGCCGCCGGCACGCCAAAGACTGAGCCCGCCCAGGCTCCTGCCGCGCCGTCGGCAGCGCCCAGTCCCACCCCTGCGGCCTCTGCCGCTCAGAGTAAGCCGGCGACATCAACAGCGACAGTCGACATCGTCCCAATCCTCGATGCAGCCGCGAAAAAAAGCGGCCAGAAGCTCGATTGGCGCCACTCGATCGTGGACTTGATGAAAGCCGTCGGGATGGATGCGAGCCTTTCTGAGCGCAAGGAACTTGCCACCGAGCTCGGCTATACCGGCGACAGCGGCGATTCCGCAAAGATGAATATGTGGCTGCACAAGGCGCTGATGAAGCGGCTTTCGGAAAATGGCGGCAAAGTCCCGGCCGATCTCCTGGATTGAGCGATGACACATAGCTGCCGCAGGTTACGGCGGCAGCTATCCAACCGCCAGGGAGGCCGCGGCCGGAGCAGACGTGAAACAAGGAGCCCCTTGCCCGCAGGCGCTGGAACCCATATCGTTCACCTCGATACTTCGATAATCGATCAGGGGAGAATTAAATCCGATGAGATTGATGGCAGTCGTTGGTATTGCGCTTAGCTTCAGCTGTATTTCGGCCGCAGAATCTCCTTCAAACTATCAATCCTATAGCGGCATTCGGGTCGATACCGATCCGGTTCTTCTGGCTCGCTTCGAGAAAGCGCTCCAACGCTGCGTGCCGGAGGCAGGGTCATGGCGGCGAGGCTCGCCCGACCCGCGAAGCCTGCACTACAATACGGCTCTGAGAAGCTGCCTCTATAGACGCAGCTTTGTCGACAGAGGCGTCTACGCCTACCCGATCCCTCAAGTCTACTTCGATCATTTCCTGGATCGCTGAGAAAAGCCGAACAGCTCCACCCCACCATAGCCCTTCACAGGCCATCAAACACAAACCCCGCCAGATTGGCGGGGCTGTATGCAATTGGCGACTGCCATATATCAGCGTTTAGCGCCACCTGATGGCCGGCCCTTGCCCGCCTGGCGATTGCCGCTTCCGGACGCGGTCTTGGCATCGTTGCCCTGACCGAAGTTGGTGCCGCCGAGATGACCGCCGCCGCTGGTGTTGGCGACCTGGCGCTGCATTTTGCGCAACAGCGCCTCTGCATTGGTCTTGCTCATGAAAATCTCCTCAATGGCCGGAAAATCCAGCCGGAATGCTGCGCTTGCATCCGCGGTCAAAGACCGCGGCATTCAGGCAGCGACGATATTGCCGGCCGTGCTTTTGCCGGAGCGGCTGTCCTGGATGATGTCGAACCCAACCTTCTGCCCTTTATCCAAGGACGCCATTCCAGCCTGTTCAACGGCTGAAATATGGACGAAGATATCGGCCGCGCCGTTGTCCCGCTGAATGAATCCGAAGCCCCGCGTCGGATCAAAGAATTTGACTGTGCCTGTGTTCATGAACATTCTCCTCTCAAGCGCATAAACAATCGCCCTCCGGCAACTGCCGGGCGGCTAGAAATCGATTTTGAAAGGAAAGATCAGCTGGGCCGCCTGAGGCGCGAACCAAGCTCGACAAGCAATTTCGATGGAAGAATCCCTAGGCCGGCAATGTGTTTAAAACAAGTTTCCGGTGACGGGGCTGGGCGTTACAACCCGGATAACACGTATAGCGGCGTTCTCTTGGCCAAGACGTCGGGACAGCGATCACCACACACCAAGGAGCGCGTTGCCGGAAAGCGGGACCTTTTTCAGCTTTCCGTTTTGATCTGCAACCGATAGCGACGGCAGCAATTGCTTCGGCGATTTTCGAAACCAGTTCGCGGCGATCGTGGCAAGGTCACCGATCATCGCGTGTTTGTGCCAGTCCGCGAAGCGCCGGGCAGTTGCCTCGGCTTCGGCTTGATAAAAGAAATCGCCGGATTGGCCGAGATTGTTGATCGACGAAGCCATTGATGAGAGCGGCCGTTGAAACATCTTCGGAGGCACGGAAAGCTCTCGCGCGGTCTCGGAAAATGCCGGGGCCATGAAGTCGATAGCCCAACCATCCGCCTCTACCCAGCAATGGAAATTTTCCCCTGCGCCGGTCACATAGCCGTCTTCGCGATAGTCTGCGAACAGTATGAGCGTGCCCCCGAGATTGTAAGCAGCAAGCCCGCCCTTCGGCTTGGCTTTGATTTTGTAATGCTGTTCGAGGATGAAAGCTCCGAACGTGCTGAAGTACATGCAGGCCGTGGCAGGGTCGGCAGCTTCGTTGATGAGCAGGCTATTGATAACGCGGTAAATCCGATGGTAGTCGCTCTGCTTGATCAACATGGTCGTTCGCCCATAAACTTTAAGGTTTCGCGCAATCACTAAGCGACGGCGGAAACGATGTAAACGACGGGGCGCTGATGTCCATGCGGCTTGGCCGAGTGGCAAGCGTGATCCGAAATCCGGCCAGGCTAGGTTCGAACCATTGATGTAAAACCATCAAGAGAGCGAATGACAGCGTCTGCAACATCGGCGGGGTGCTCCATGGATGCCACCAGGGCGTTCCCCTCCCTGAGATATATCGGAAAGCGCTCCCTAAATTTTCGATCTTCCGTCGCGTGTTGAAATCCGAACCCTCGTTTCAGTTGGCGTTCGACAACAACCGCAGTTGCGGCCTCAATGTCCAGCGACGGCAGCAAGACAATGCCATAGCCGGTGGAAACCAATCTTTGGGCTTCGCCGTGATCATGGGTGCCTGCTTGCGCCGCCAGGAACCCCGATGGTGTGACAAAAATATTTGGTGCTGGATTTGTCATCACCAGATGTTTCGCGAGCGCCAGGTTTTCCGCGCGATAACGCTCATAACCGTGGGAAGCAATGAACGTTCCGATCGTCTCCAGACGCTCGCAGAACTCCAGATCGAGGTCGATAAGCCCCCAACCGAGTTTCTCTGCGAGTTCACGACCAAGCGTCGATTTTCCGACGCCGCCCGGTCCCAGAAGGAAAATGGTCTCACATGGCCGCCACGGCCTGCGAACCTCAATGTGCGTTTGTGCCATCGACCGCAGCCTCAATTGCCGCCGTTCCAGCAGCAATAGCTGGTCAGAACGACTCACCTACCCGCCTTCAGGCGTATCGACGATCGTAGCGATTTCACGCCGACCGGTCGGCAAGAACCTTCAAAATATGATCCTGGATCGCGGTGGCCGCTTTTTCCGGTGATGCGGAAGTGACGTCGAGGACCAATGTGTTTGGATGAAGTGGATCTAAAACCTGTGCTTTCCGGCTGCGGTTCCTGGAGGCTGCCACGTCAGTGGATTTCAACTTTTCGCGTCGCACGGGGTTCGAAACGCGGCGAGCCAGCTCCTCTTCATCACACAGCAATCGCACCGGCACCAGAACGGCGTCACAGGCTTCAGCGGCATTGGCGATCTGTTGAAAGGTACGAAGGCTTCGCTCGTCACCCTCGAGACCGGCATGCGTGAAAATGAAGTTGGCGGACGGCGCGTAAGCGGTGATTGCGTCAAGGACGGTTTGCCGAACGCGCCCGGTGAACTCCCATACTCCCTTTGGAAGCGCCGCCGTTCCATCCTCATCCAGGAGGCGCAGTATCGGGTTATTGATCCAGTGGTTATCGACAATTTTTGCCGAAACCATGGCGCTCAACTCTTGCGCGATGGTCAACTTCCCAGCTCCCGGGAATCCTATGAGCACTATGCGAATACCCATCTTTCGCGACACCTTTTGGAGGCAGAGGAGGGTCGAATCGGCGGCCATCACCGCCGCCTGTTGCTATCTCAACAGTCCCAATATTGAGGCGATTCAGCCCAAAATAGCTAGATTCGGAAAAAAAATGTCGATTCCGCCATTGGCGGGAGGAATCCCGTCACGCCCATCAGATTTTTCAAATGTTTTCAATGGATGCATATCGCCATAGTTGCAGAAAGAATAATTCGCGGTAGGCGAGATATAAATATTGACATAATTTGGGCGACTCGAAATTCACCAAGTATTTCAAACTGTAACTTCTGATAGATTTGGATAATGTGGCAGCAATATGGCTATGATTCTCAAGCACTTACTGTCTGGTTGCTGTTGCGCCCTCCGGAACCTCGCCCTATAACCCGCCGCCGTAACGACTGATTAACTAACATTAGTAATTGGTAAAGAACAACGCTAAGGTTGAGGAACCAGATCATGACGACATACTACGTAGCGACGACCGGCAGCAGCGGCGGTAACGGCAGTGCCACGTCTCCTTTTCACACGATCAGCGAGGCGATGGCGGCGGACCTTAAGCCCGGCGACGAGGTCGTGGTGCGCGCCGGCGTCTATAATGAGTCGGTGAACATGTACAAGGATGGTTCCGCCGCCGGCTACATTACCTTGCGGTCGGAGGTACCGGGTGGAGCGGTGATCCACTCAGCATCCGGCGGCGCAAATGGTATTAACATCACTGCTAACTATGTGGCGGTCGAGGGCTTCGAGGTCTACGGGAGCGATTCGCACGGCATTGTTGGTGATGGCGTCCACCATGTGAGGATCGCCGATAACGTTTCCCACGACAACGGTGCGTCCGGCATCGCCTTCGCCGGATCCGACTTCATCACGATCGAGGGGAACGAGACTTACAAAAATGCGAGTTCCGGCTGGTTTTCAGGCATCTCTCTCTACCAGAACCGGAATATCACCGGGGCGCCGGACGATGGCAGCTTCCGCAACATCATCCGGAACAACATCTCGCACGACAACGTCACGAAGTCTGGTGCGCACACCGATGGCAACGGCATCATCATCGACGATTTCCAGAGCACGCAGACGAGCGGTCATCCGAACTACACGTTTAAGACCCTGGTCGACAACAACCTCGTCTATGAGAACGGCAGCAAAGGCATCCAAGTTACCTGGAGCGACTCCGTCACGGTGAAAAACAACACCGCATACCACAATAATCAGGACCTGCTGAACGACGGCACTTGGCGCGGCGAACTCAGCAACGCGCAGTCGAGCAACAACACCTGGATCAACAACATCGCCGTAGCCGACCCGTCGGTGAACAAGAACAACACCGCGGTCGATAACACGTCGTACGGCGGCTATACCAACGCCAACGTCGTCTGGGCCAACAACAACACCTACAACGGCACGGCCGGCCAGGCCTCGGTCAGGACCGACGGCGGCAACGCTATGCCGAGCACGGCGAACGGCAACAAGCTCGGCATCGACCCGCATTTCGCGGGGGCAGCGACCGACAACTTCCACCTCGCCTCGGGCTCGGCAGCGATCGACGGCGGAACCGCCAAGTACGGCGTCGGCTCGGTCGATCTGGACGGCCACGCTCGCGTCGTTGGAACTGTCGACATGGGTGCCTACGAATCGGGCTCCAGTGCGACACCGGGAACGCCAACCACGCCGACGCAACCGACAACCCCAACCACGCCGACGAATCCGACAACGCCAACCACCCCGACGCAACCGACAACGCCGACCACGCCGACGCAACCGACAACGCCAACGGCGCCGACAAAGGAATTCATCGGCACCAACGGTAACGACATCCTACCGCACACCGGCCAGTCCAACGGCGGCAACGAAACCTTCAAGGGTCTCGGCGGTAGTGACGTGTTGAAGGGCGGGGCCGGCGCGGACGTGCTCGACGGCGGTACTGGCAATGACACGGCCAGCTATGAGGGCTCCGACGCGGTCAACGTCAACTTGGCGACTAAGGCCGCATCGGGCGGCCAGGCGACCGGTGACAAGATCGCCAGCATCGAAAACTTGACCGGGTCAAGCTACAACGACGTACTGACCGGCGGCAACGGCGGCGGCAACGTTCTCACTGGCGGGGCTGGCGCGGACAAGCTGGACGGCGGCGCCGGCAATGATGTCCTCATTGGTGGTGCCGGAAAGGACATTATGACCGGTGGCACCGGCGAGGATACGTTTATCTTGAAGGCACCGACGGAAACCGGGTCCGGCTTGAACCGCGACGTCATCACCGACTTCCAGCACGGCGTCGATAAGATCGACCTCTCGGCGATCGATGCGAATGGCTCTGCGGCGGGCAATGGAACCTTCCATTTCCAGGCACAGGAGAATGCCTTGTTCGACCACAAGGCTGGCGCGCTCGCTTGGCACTATGACGACAATGCTGGATCCGCGAACGATGTTACCGTTATCCAGGCCGACACGAACGGCGACGGCATTCATGACTTCGAGGTTCAGCTGAAGGGCCTCGTCCACCTGGGGGCAGGCGATTTTCTCCTGTAACGATAGCGTTGTGGCGGTCGTCCGACCGCCACAACACGCAAGCCGCAAAAATCGGCTACTTCGGCGCGTGGATGAGGGAGCCCCATCCGCGCGCTGCGATCTTTCGACGGGTGTCAGCCGGCCTTCCGGGCCGGCTTTGCGTAAACCGATAGCTCGTCAGAACGCCTCACCTCCCGCCGTCAGGCGTATCGGCGATCGTAGCGCGAATAGAATCAACTCCGACGAATTTCAGGCTGACAGGTTGCCAAGGACCTTCAGAATATGCTCTCGGATCGCGATGGCCGTTTTTCCCGGTGATGCAGAAGTGACGTCGAGCACCAATGTGTTTGGGTGGAATGGATCGAAAACGCCCGCCCTCCGGCTGCGATCTCTCGAGGCTGCCACATCCGTGGATTTCAATCTTTGGCGTCGCTCGGGGTTCGAAACCCGGCGAGCCAGTTCCTCTTCATCACACAGCAATCGCACCGGCACCAGAACGGCGTCGGAGGCTTCGGCAGCACCGGCGATCTGTTGAAAGGTACGAAGCCTCCGCTCATCACCCTCGATACCGGCATGCGTGAAAATGAAATTGGCGGACGGCGCGTAAGCGGTGATTGCATCAAGGATGGTTTGCCGCACCCGACCTGTGAACTCCCATATCCCCTTTGGAAGCGACGCAGTTCCATCCTCATCCAGCAGCCGCAGGATCGGGTTGTTGATCCAGTGGTTGTCGACAACTTTTGCCGAAACCATGGCGCTCAACTCGTTCGCGATCGACAACTTCCCAACGCCCGGGAAGCCTATGAGCACGATGCGGACACCCGTCTTTCGCGACACCTACATAGTTTTCGTTGATAATTGTCGCCCGAAGACATGGCCGTAAATGCGTGTTCCAATCGGAAGATCGTCCACGGCCCAGCGGCTTCGTTTTACGGAAGCCACTCTACCTGTTTGGCGAATGGCATGCTGCATGGATGGGCACTTGAAAAATGGCGACCCCTGCAGGAATCGAACCTGCGACAACCTGCTTAGAAGGCAGGGGGACACTGCTTCAACGGGGTGCCGTTAAGCCTCGGAGAAATCAGCTAAAATCCGCGCCTTGGTTATCCTCGTCCCGCCGCGCTCGGGGGCTGATTTCGGGACTTGGCGTTGCGTTCAAGCGCTGTGGCCACCTCCTCGTCCATCACATGCGCGTACTTGACCGTAGTGGTTATATTTGCATGGTTGAGCACTCGTTGAACTAACTTCAAATTTCGGGTTTCCCGAAGGAGCTTTGTCGCCCTGTCGTGACGACAATCGTGAAGACGGAAGTCTTGGACGCCTGAGCGCGACCGGCCTCTCCGCCACTGGCTTTGCCCCCCCCCAATATGTGATCGGGTATCGTTGACCACGGATTTTGCCTCTAGACGACCGCTGAGCTACATAGGTGAAGACGAAAACGGGATGGTGCCCTCGGCAGCCTTCGAGAATCGCGCGAATGCTGGGAATGATCGGCGTCCAGACCGGAAGGCCCCCCTTCCCGATTGTCCTGATCTCGCCCGCCTCCCAGTTCACGTCGGACCAGCGTATCAAGGACTCTTGATACCGACGGGCACTGAGATGAATGAAAAGGAACCATGGCCTGTAATCGTCCCTGATCGAACGGTCGAGCGCTTCCTGTTCATGGTGGTGAAGCTCGCGAACCCGCTCCTTCGGTTCCCGCAGCAAATGCTCACTCCAATGCGGTTCCTGCGGCAGATGGACGCCCCACATGAGCTTGGCTCGCCGGAATATGGCTCTGAGCGGGATCAGCGTTCGGCGATTGATCGTTGCATTCGAGATCGTTTTCACCGCGGCGCGCTTGAGCTTGAATTTCCCCCAACGAAACTGGCTGCGTCTGCTTGCGACCAACGCGGAGATCGCCGAGTCGTCGATTTGGTCTAATCGCGTGTGCTTGCCGAAATACTGAACAAGCCCATCGAGAACCCGGAAGAATTCTTCTTTGTCGGACCTGTATTGTGCCTTCTCGGTCCAGTACCGGCCGACGGCCATGTCGATGGTCATCGGCACGTTTCCGGTCTTGCGGAGCTGCTCGACTTCGCATTTTGCCGCTTCTTTTAGCTGGCGCTCTATGGCTTCCGCGTCTCGTTTGTTCCGGGTCTTGGTAGTTCCGTGAAAGCGATGGCCGCTGATCTCAAAGTCGTAGTGGTAGAACGGACTGCTTTTAGGCTTGTAGACAGACATCGTGAAACCTCCGTTGGTTGATGGCTGGTAATGAAGTCGCTCAGTTGGGAGATGGCGAAGCGCCGGTGTTTCCGGCGCTGTGTGCCGACATTGACGCAGGCGATCTGGCCATCGTCGGCATGGCGCAGAAGTGTCTTTGTAGAGATCGCCAGACGCGCCGCCGCTTCGGCGGGGGTTAGCAGGCGCTCCTCATTCCAAGGGATCGGCATTGGCGACACTCCGTCTTTCCAGCGGCCGAGCAGGCATCAACTCAACGACAAACAAGTTTGGCAATTTCGCCACGGTTGATACGGTGTTGGCCTTCGATTTGGAAAATGGGCGTCAGCGTGAAAGGATCAAGTAATGTCGTACCCCAGCCAACATTATCGCTGCGGATGAATAGTATTCTTCCAGCGACATATCCAAGACGCCAAGTTTATTCTCGGTAAATCAACGTCTTTTCTACAGACCCCGAGTCTTAAATTACTCGAAACTAAAGACCACAGATGGATAAGAAAAATTCACAATTCATCCCATAAAGATCAATATTATTCGCGCTAACCGCATTGGCCTGCGACGCGCTTTTTGGCCGTCCAAAGAAAGAGCGGAACCGCCAAGCGTCTGAGGCACGGTCCGTTTGTCCGAACCGCATTCGTTGCGGACCTTGACGTTCAGCTCGTGGCGGGCGGGTCGCTGCAGCTGTTGGAATTCGAGAATGCCCAACCGGTCGAGGTCGGAATGCGGGCGGTTTTTCAAGCAGGCAACAGGTGCCCACGCATGTGAGACATCGACGCTCTTCGAGAACGGCGAAGCAAGGTACCGCACCAGCTCGATGCCTAGCTAGGGCCTGTTGGACTTGGCATCACAAGCGTGCCACCGCATTTGATAGCCGTACTCATTTTGGTGCCCGTAACACCAGTCGACTCGGTCGAGTTTGGCATCCAACTCTGACCTGCGCTCGCAAGCCCGCTTGGTCTTAGCGCTTTCCGGTTCAGTACTTCCACGGCACTCGTCATTCTCCGCGTACCATTGCGTTATCAGACGGATCGGAGCCATCTGCCCTTTGTCGGTCGCGATAACCTTGCTGGATTCCGCTAAAATCCGTTTCGTCGCCGGGTCCCAGGTCATAGTGAACGACGCTATTCCTGACGAGGCCTTGTTTCGGGCGGCAGACCGAGCGAACCACTCCACCTCCCCGGTGACCTCGCACGAGGAGATGCAGCTCACGATTTCAGTTCCCGGGCGAACGCTATAGGCTCGCTTCGGCCACCGATCGGCGAAGACACCTTTCTCGCGAACCACGTCATCAAGGCTGACGGTCTTTCCGTAGTAATGCACTTGAGGGCCGTACGCCCCGCGTATGAAGGAAATCGCCGGCCCGTTAGCCGTCGACCAGGCATTATGATACCGCTCGACGAATTGCAGCACCTGTGCTTGATAATCGGGCGCTGTGGCTGAGGCCCGATCCTGATCCGGCCCGGGTGGCGGCGACGACGGGGCCGCCGGCGCGTCCTTCTTCTCGACGTCGGATAACGGACCGATCAGCGTCGTAATCCGGAATTGCGCCATTTCGCTGGAGGTGAGATAGCGCATGTCCGCTCGGTCGATCGATAGACTGATCTGCAGCAGGTCGGAACTGACACCCATTTCGCCCAGGTATTCGATGATTTCCGCGGTCATCGCCTGTACCGCGGCGACGGCAGTGCTACTATCGAAGCCCGCATCTTCGGCGAATGACGACTGATGAACTCCAAGCGAGCCAGCTTCAGCAGACCGTCTGACGCCTCCTACGAACGCCAACGCGCAGGCAGAGGCACACTCCACCGAACGAATTTGAAGGGTGTCGGCACCCAGGGCGCGTATCGTGCGACCGAACTTCATCGCAGCCAAGACGTTACCGCACTTCGACTGGAAGGTGATGAAGCTCGGTTTCAGCTGGAGGTATTGAGAAACCAGGCGGGAGGGGTCGTCAGACTGTTCAAATTCGCCCTTGACGATCAACGCCGTCGTGTCGCCAGACAGGGACAGCCGGTCATACGTTATTTCGGCTTGAGCCTGCCCTGCAGCCAACAATACTAAACATGAAAGCCCTAACCCAACGGCTCGACGCATGGCTACACCCCCGCCACCTTTCTACTATACTTATGAGCGAAATTCTAAAGCAGAGCAAATGCATGCGATATGGCAGGAAGCTTACAACCATCTTCGCAGCAAAATATCCCATTAGGCAATCGCAAGGCCCGGGAGTTAATGCTTTAGTCGGGCGTAAGCGTAATCGGAGCGCGGCGCTCTCCCCATCCCTCGGTTATCCAGGGTTGCTTCCAGCTTTCGAGCTGTGACGCGGGGTTCGAATCCCTGCCCCGACAATCACATTCGATACAATCAAACAAGACCTGCGGTTTTCTCATCGCGCTACCTCAGCCTGACCTCGACGCGGCACCTCTTCTCCGAGGGATGCCTGACTACCTCGCCGTCGAACTGCGCCACCGTCAGCTTGATGATTTTCGACCCGATCCCGTCGCCAACACCCGGCGGGCACCCTGCCCCCGTTTATCTTAGGCCCGATCTCCACGCTCCCGCCATCGTCGTTGGGGAAGGCGTACCTGGAGGAGTTCACAATCCCCCTGTGGGAGATCAGAGTTTATGCCATTTCAGTGAGAGGTGATCGCATGACCGCTGGACGCGAGATGCTCTGTAATGGCGCGCCGGATTTCGGTAACCGTGTCGAAGAGCCTGTTGTCCAGGTCGATGACATTGAAGCGGACAGCGATGAATTTGAGGCGGTTTTCGACAGGGACCGCGATCCCGACTTCCTGGCCGTTGAATACTACAGCTTGCTTTTGCATAACAAACCTCGGGCGCGCCACACGGGAGCACCATCTTAGAAAAGTGGAACAAAGGGTTTACGACGCGTCAGATTGCCGTCGTAGGTCGGTGTCGGATCGAGACGAGATCACGCGCTCGCTGCACGATTGCGAAGAAACGAAGTCGGA
This sequence comes from Rhizobium binxianense, assembly GCF_028994275.1. NCBI lineage: Bacteria > Pseudomonadati > Pseudomonadota > Alphaproteobacteria > Hyphomicrobiales > Rhizobiaceae > Rhizobium > Rhizobium binxianense. The sequence continues at coordinate 1,620,311 of NZ_CP118713.1, read as the reverse complement.
TAAATAACGTCGACATCCTCCCTTCAAGCGACGTCAAACGACCGCTGAGTATCGCCGGCAAGGGCCGGCATCTCGGAACTCTTCTGTGAAAAACGTAGTCGAGAAACTTCGAGTAAGCAACTGATTTTCGTTATTATTTAGCGTTTTGAATCGTATGACAATTACCGCAGGTGCGAAGAAAAAAATGATGTACGTTCGTCCGAATCCATCGTCGAGGGCCTGCAACGGGACCGAAGCATTGGCGACGGGGGCGCACAAGAGCTGGAAGGTGTTGTCGACGCCTTCTAGGTACGATAGTGCGAATAACACCAATATGCTTGTGGGGCTAATCCAGGCATGATCGGGGCGATGTTCCGCTCCTACGTAGCCCTTCGGGACAACAGCGATAGCCGTGACGGCTTCAGAAGTAGCTGATTGCGGCATAACCGGCGATATATCCGAGAGGGAACATTGCCGCTATAATGTAGCCAGGTCGATAGTTCGACGTCATAGCAATGACGCTGGTTACTAGCCCGGCTACAATTCCAAACGCGAGGACAGCTGGAAGGGCATCCGCCGCGAACGCGCCTGGGCCATCCCCCGACCCCATGGAAACCAAATAGACAACAATCATTACGACGGTTGCCGCCATAAGCGTCCACCCCTGTCGCCAGAACGCGAGCGCGACGAAACCGACGATGTACGACAAAATAAAAAGGATAAAGAACAACATCAGGGTCGGCGAAGAGGTCTGATCAGTGAGATATAAGCCCAGCAGAACGGCAAACGCGGGCACGAGAAAGAAAAAGGTAGTCCTTGAGCACCTGGCTTTTCACTGGTCAGCTTCCAGACGCTTCAAATTGCATACACGTACCCGATGCCTCAACGGGTCCTCCGGTGAGCGCGAAGGGACGTGGAAGTAACAGTTTTTAGTGCAGCGAAGGGAGGCTGTTCCAAGCTTCCTTCGAAGGTGCACCGTAGCTCGAGCTTGGCACGTCTCCTGACGGAGCGCACGCTGTTGCCACCGCCTGTCAAACGCACCACCTCAGCCGCCCTTGACCATATGGCAGCAGATCGGAGATCAATTTCAAACGCGGGTGCTGTCGCGTATCGCGCCGGGCTTGAGCATTCCCACTTGCCGCCGCCAAGAATCCGGACAACCATTTAGTCATCGATGATGAGATGGAAGCCGGCAATGACAGATGTCCCTGAGAGTACTGCAATCAGAACGCTAACGAACGCATTGCCGACATTCGAAAATGCCTGCGAGTTTCCCATATACGTCTATGGGAAATACGAGGATGCGCATCGGATCGTCTCGGGCCCTACCCTATCGGTTGCCATCACGCACGCGCTTCCATTCCTAGCGAAGGGACTGGCTCATTCTCGTGCAGTGTACGGAGCGAGACAGATGCCGGAGTCCGGCAGGACTTACGGCTGCCTTGAAACTGAATTTCCCGATGAGGATGAACGGCCGTCCGACGGCTACGCCGAACTCGGGATTCGGGGCTCCGTGACGTTCAATGACAGGATTGAGATATTCGATGTCTTGTCAGAGTTCGATCACGCGGAGGGCATCCTTCGCTATCGGGCGCAGGAAATGGGCAATGCTCCAAATGAGTTGGCCTCAATTAAGGAAGCTGTTGACGAATACGTAAGGGCTGCCAACGAACTGATGTTATGGGACCCCAAAGCTCGTTTCGACCCCAGGCAGGAATTAAATGATCTGTTCAAAGCGCGTGACTGGACACCATTCATATCCCCGGGCGCATTTGCCGTTCCAAACGTCGACATCTCGAACGTGGAAGTGCTCTCCAAAGATATCGATGACGACTGGCTCGTGAAATTTTTCTATATCAACGGCGACGTCAGTGGGTGGGAACTTGAGTACGCAGAGCTGAGAGAGGGAAGGATGATGATTAGGCGAGACAGCTACAGCGCGCTCCGATCTGCCTCCCCTGCTTTCAGTGGCCAGCAGCTTCCGCAAGTTTATGATGCGCTACAACGCGCACTCGAACAGGTTTTCTTCGTTGGTCTCAATGACGCGCTTCTTCACGAACGGCCTGTGGAAAGCCGTTGCGAGGAAAAAAGAGCCAACGTGCGCGCAGCCTTCAGCCTCGACTAAGCCCGGAGCTGGTGCAAAGAACGTTTCCCTATCGCGACCAAGCCGCACTTGCAAAGCTCCTTGGCGCATTCGGGACCGGGACATAGACGTGCGTTGCACCTTACCAAACTGGACAATAGGCACGATCCTCGGGCGACGGACGCCCGTCCCGTTGGCGTGTTGGCAGTAGTCTCACGCGTTGGCTTTCGTCCGGGAGGCGAGCTTTGCTGTGATGAACATCGTTTCTGTTACTCTCGAACATCCCATTCAGTCGGAGGTGTCATCTCTCCTGCAGCAATCGGATACCGTCGCCGCTCGGCTTTATCGAGGTGAATATCGGCGTCCGATCGATGCGCACCGCAGGCAAGACTTCAACGCCCTACCGTAGATGGCGTTCGAGCCAGGCAGCGGCAATTTCCTAGGTACCTTCTCCTGACGGTCGATCAATAGCAGTGGGGTCCCAGTGACATTCAGGCCGGTGCCGCCTTCAATGATAATCACCTTCGCGGCGATCCCCGCCAATCTCCTGGAGCATCGTTGTGGTCGCATCCGCCAATGTCGTAACGTGATAATGCGCCGCAACGAGGCCCTTCTATGACGATGGGATCTAACGCAAAGCCATCACTTCACTCGCGCTGGTCGCCGATCGAAGGAATCCCAAGCGGCGGATTGCCAGCCTGCCAATTCCTATGCGCGGCAGGCGAGCAATAGGAGCGATGATCACCCCTGCTTTCTGAGGGCCGCAAGCAACTCCTGCGCCAGAGGTCCAGCGGAAGCCGGATTTTGGCCGGTGATGAGGCGACCATCGACGACGACATGAGGCTCCCAGTTCGCCGCAGACGAATAGATAGCGCCCTCGCCCGTCAGGGCATCTTCAAGCTCGAACGGCACGTCCTCGCGGGCGTAGTCGTATTCCTCTTTTTTCGAGAAGCTCGTCACCTTTTTGCCGCGTACGAACGGTGTCCCGTCGCCAAGATCAACGCCAAGCAACGAGCACGGTCCATGGCAGACCGCGCTGACGATCTTGTTCGTCGTCCAGGCGCGCACGATCGCACTCCTGACCTCAGGATTGCGTTGGATGTCGACCATTGGCCCCAGGCCTCCGGGAATGAGAATCGCGTCATAGTCCGCGGCGTCCACTTCGCGCAGCCGACGACTGCGGTTCAGTCGGCGGAAAGCCTTGCTCCCACGAAACTCTTTCTGCGCGGCGTCTTTCTCGTCATAGGCGTCAAACGGAGTCCATCCGCCAGCAGGTGACGCGAACTCGACGGCGACGCCCGCCTTGTCGAGGACGTCGAACGGATGTGCAACCTCCGCGAAGAAGAAACCGGTGGGACGATTGTGCGGACCGATCACTGCTGCATTTGTGACGATGAATAGGACGTGCTTTGTCATTTGCTTCTCCGTTTGTTAATACTCGGGCATGCGGGAATCTTGCTCGTTGGCGACGCCACCCGCGTGCTTGAAGTGTCAGGGCCGGCTCGGCGGAGCGGCGTCTAAAGTTTGGCCAATTCACGATCCAGGAAGCCGCGAATTAGCGGCACCATTTCATCCAACTTGTCTTCGAGCGCGAAGTGTCCGGTATCGAGCAAGTGGATTTCGGCCTTTGGCAGATCCCGAAGGTAGGCACGCGCTCCTTCCTCAGAGAAGACCTTATCGTTCTTTCCCCAGACAATGAGCGTCGGCGGCTGACGGTCGCGGAAGTATTTCTGGAATGCAGGATAGAGCGGCACATTGGTACGGTGGTCATAGAAGAGATCCATTTGGATATCTTTGTTACCGGGCCGATCCAGGAGCGCTTGGTCCTGGACCCAGTTGTCAGGACTTATGCGGCTAACGTCCGACACTCCGTCGGTATATAGGAACTTGGTCGCCTCGAGGGTCACCAGGCCAGACAGCGCGTCCCGGTGTGTGCTTGATCCGTCCGCCCAATAGGCCTTGATCGGCTCCCAGAGTTCTCGCAGACCCTCATCGTATGCGTTTCCATTTTGGATAATCAACGCGGTGACACGATCGGGGTGCTTCAGTGCAAGCCTGTAACCGACAGGTGCGCCGTAATCCATCACGTACATCGCGTAGCTCTGGGCACCGATACCGGACACCAGCTCGTCAACGATGTCTGCATACGCCCCAAAGCCGTATTTGAAATCCTGGTGATCCGGAGCGTCGGATTGCCCAAAACCGGGAAAATCGGGGGCGATAACGTGGTATCGATCCGCTAGTTGAGGAATGAGATTTCGGAACATGTGGGAAGAGGTTGGGAACCCGTGAAGCAAGAGCACGACGGGAGCGTCCGCCGGTCCAGCCTCCCGATAGAAGACGTTCAAGCCCTGGATCTTGGCTGACCGGTAGTGCACGGTGACGACCGGAGCGTGCATCTCTGGGGCGGTCTGCGCACCGGCATTCGCAGTCCGCGCAATAGGTGCCGCGGAGACGATAGCTAGCAGCAAGGCTAAGACAAAACGGCGCATGCACGTTCTCCCTTCTTACGATCGGACAGTGCTCATTTCGTTGCTGGATATTGCCTGACCGCAGAACCCCGAACGAGTTAATCGTCGTAAATCCCAGGGAAACGAGCATCGCGGTTGACCTAGGGCGTAACATCGCTGGCGCTGGATGGAGCGTTGGTCCGGCGAAGACGCCCAGGCGCAGCAACTGGACTGCGACAGTCAAAGCGCAGTTACAGCGACGTTGAGCTAGCCAAGTAACAGGGCGGGCTAAAAACGGGTGTTGAACACCGTCAAATCGTGAGAATGTTGCTATCCCCACTCGCGCGCAGCCGCCGCGTTTCACGCATGTTTACATCATTTCACCTGCGTTGCGGCCACTTCTGTCGTATTGCTCGATTAAGTCGAAAGCCCGCGATGGCGGAACGTGCCGCCAAGCAACGGCCGGGAGACGCGAATGCCATCCGTTCTGACCGATTTGTGGATACAGTTCGCTATACTGTTCGGAGCCAGAGCAGCCGCCCATATAGTGTCTCCTGCTTCTGGAACCCGTCGATTGATCATCGACTGCGTGTTTTTCTTGGCACTGACTGCCTTACTGCTTTGGAACGGCATACCGCCCTACTCTGTGGAAGACCTGGGGTCTGCGGTAACGTTGCGCTTCGTGCACGGGAGCCTCAAGACCATATGGTGGCTGGCGGGTGCAATGGTTTTAGCGAATTGCGCGCGCGTCTTTCTAATTCTTGAACACAAGCCGCGCGAAGGCAGACTTCTTCAAGATCTCGTCGTAGCAATTATCTACGTAAGCGCAGCGTTATGCATCATAGCCTATGTGTTCAGCCTGCCGGTCGGAACAATAATTGCGACATCCGGCGTCTTCGCCATCGTACTCGGCCTTGCCCTTCAAAGCACTTTAAACGACGTGTTCTCGGGCATCGCGCTCAACCTCAACAGGCTCCTTTCTGTGGGGGACTGGGTCGTTCTGGACGATGACGTTCAGGGCAAGGTCGTGGAGACCAATTGGCGGTCCACACAGTTTCTCAACAAAACTGGCGACCTCGTTGTTGTCCCCAACAGCATCTTAGCGAAGAGCCGCATAACAAATCTGAGTGTGCCAGACATCTCACATGGAGCCAGCCTGACTGTTAAGATGCAAGCGAGTGTGCCACCCAAAGCCATCGAAGACACGATGCATCAGGTGCTGCTTGGTAGCAGGGAGATATTGAGATCGCCAAGCCCATCGGTCTCGATAACGGGTATGAGTCGAGACTGCATCGAGGTGGAACTTTCATTCCGTGTACCCACCTTGTTATCTGTTGCGAAGGCGAGGAACGAAATATTCGACCTGATTTATCGCCACACCCTCGCTGCCAGCTTGCCACTTGCTTCAGATCCTCCCGCGAAAAAAACGGCGGCGGGTGCTGGAAAACCTGATTTCGTTAAGAGCCTCATCAGCTTGGCACCGATTTTCGCCAATCTCACGAACGACGAAGCGAACGCACTGGCCTCTTCCGCCGAGCGCGTGTTGATGAAGCAAGGAGCGGTAATCGCCAGGAAGGACTCGACGACTAGCGCACTTATGATGTTGGCACGTGGCGTCGCGATTGTCGAAGACGGTGTTGATGACGGAAGGATTGAGTTCGCAAGGCTCTCGCCCGGAGACGTTCTTGGAGAAAGAGGCGTTTTGCTGGGTAGTAAGGAAGTGGCCGATACCAAATGCCTTACGGATGTGACGCTATATCAGATAAGCAAAGGCAAGATTGCAGAGATACTTAGAGAACGCCCCGCCATCGCTGAGGACCTCGCAGCTTTGCTGCTTACGCGCACAAAGGCGGAGGACGCGCTTCACCAAGCCAGCAGTGACCGCGCTTCCACGACAGCCCCCGACCTGAGGATGCGGATCCTTAGGCTCTTCCATCTCTAGGAATTCCCGTGCTTTAGCAGGATTTAACGAGATGCGTGACCTCGTGTGTTCTAGCGTGGATGTCGTGGGAGAGCATCCCACGCAAAAATAACGATCGACGGCCAATGCTGCCACTTTCCCAATAGGCGGCCTCTCATCGACGCCGCCCGGATGCAACGGGAAAGTCAAACAATCGATCGAGTTTTCACGCCGAAAATCGGCAAAAAGGAGACTTCAGATGATGACGATTTTGTCGACCGCAGCACTTCTGCTTTCAAGTTTGGCGTTATCGACCGCGGCCTGGTCCGCGGATGGGGCTGCAAAAACAGTCGTACTTGTCCACGGCGCTTTCGCCGACGGGACATCGTGGCAAAAGGTAATTCCGCGCCTGGAGAAGGCTGGCCTCAAAGTAATAGCCGTACAAAATTCTCTGGACTCGCTTGAAAACGATGTCATCGCTACCAAGCGCGCGATCAAGAACGCCGAAGGCCCTGTAGTTCTCGTCGGCCACTCGTGGGCAGGCGTTGTCATAACGGAAGCTGGAACTGATCCGAAGGTGAAGTCTCTAGTCTATGTGGCGGCCTACGCGCCCGATAAAGGGCAGTCGTTAGAGGACGTTACGTCAAAATATCCCCAGCTGGAAAGCCGCAAGGAATACGTGAAGGACGACGACGGCTTCTTGAGGATCAGCGACCAAGGCATCAAGAAGTACTTCGCAGCTGATCTCGACCCTGAATCTAAAGCGGTTGTAGCTGCAACGCAGGGTCCGTTCCACGTCAGATGCCTTAGCGCAAAGGTCTCGGAAGCGGCGTGGCGCGAGAAACCGACTTTCATGGTGGTGGCAACCAAAGACCAGATCATCCCGCCACAGCTCGAGAAGGATCAGGCTAAGGCGGCCAACGCCAAGGCGATCGAAATACCTTCAAGCCATGTCGCGATGCTATCGCATGCCGAGGAAGTATCGGATCTGATAATTCAGGCGGCAAAGTAAAGTGGATGGGAGAAGGCGCGATGACGAGCTATTACGAAATGACCTACCGCCGGCTCGCCGTCGAAGACACGGAGATCTTCTATCGCGAGACGCATCCGAAAGATGCGGCATCGACTTCTCCTCCCATTTTGCTACTGCACGGGTTTCCTTCAACGTCGCATCAATACAGAGCACTTATGGAGCGACTTGGAGGAAGCTTCCGCATGATCGCTCCCGATTATCCCGGGTTCGGTCAAAGTACCGCTCCTGTCAGCAAGAAGGAGGGAGGAACATTTGAATATTCATTCGACAACCTTTCACGTGCCATCGAGGCCTTTATAGATACCCTTGGCCTAACCAGGGTGATCCTTTACATTTTCGACTTTGGTGCCCCAGTGGGGATGAGGATCGCAACCAGAAGGCCGGAACTCATAGCCGGCCTGATCATTCAAAACGGAAACTGTTACGACGCCGGATTGTCGGAGGCAGCAAAGAGGCTAATGTCGGCTCGACCAGAGGATCCCGCAGTCACCGCCGAACTATCAGGGCTGCTCACAGCAGAGGGAGTTCGCTTCCAGTACCTCACGGGAACATCGCGGCCGGAACGTATAATGCCGGACAATTACGATCTCGACTTGCACTACATCGAGCAGCCGGGTCGCAAGCAGTCACAACTTGACCTGCTTCTCGACTACAAGAGCAACCTGCCCCTTTACCCGCAATGGCAGGAATGGCTGAGAGCCAACGTGCCGCCCGCACTGATCGTCTGGGGTAAGAACGACCCCTTCTTCACACCGGCAGGAGCACAGGCATACCTGGACGATCTCCCCAATGCTCACCTACAATTTCTCGAGACTGGACACTTCGCGCTCGAGGAATGCCTCCCTCAGGTCGCGTCCCTGATCGGCCAATTTTTGGCTGGCTTCAACGCTCGCCCCCAGACGTGAAGCGTAGCGTGCGAAAAACTCGGACAATTTCGAGTTTTGCGAGGTTGCGCGATCATCGATGAGTACTTCAACGATGGAGAAATTACATGCTAATGTTTCCTACGTTCGCCTTTGCCGCCCTCGCCCTCGGCATCTGTGGATAGCGGTTCGCATCCGTTTGTCTCCGAGACCGCCAAGACGGACTCGACCCTGGTTCTGGCCACCGCGACCAGCGAAGATTCAAACCAAAGCGGAAGTGACGCTGCCGTCAGTTCGATGCCAAGAAATGCGTTTCCATCCTCGCGGAACGCCCAGAGGAGAGCACTGCGCAGGTCAGCCGACCGGGTAACCAAACCGATACCTCGGCTCAATTATGTTCTTTCTAATATTGGGGTAGCATCATGTCCGTCGCCACCTCCTCCCGAGGCGACCGAGGACCAAGGCTTGCTGGTCTCCCCTCCCACCGCCGCCTGCGATACGGTCCAAGAGAGCCGCCCCCCGCCGGGGCGGCTCGCATTTCTAGTTCATCGCAACGGATCCAGCCACCTCTCTCGAGGAGCTACCGCTCGAGACGCGTTGCCTCGAACAGGAACCACAGCCTGCCTTCCGCCTCGTCGATCCAGTTCTCGGTGAGGCTCGTTGTCGCATGGTCATCATGTGAAGAGGTCAGCTCATGTAGCTGACGTAAGATACCGACAAGCTGCTTGTTGTCGTCACGAAGCTCGGACAACATGTCTCTTGGCGTCACGAAATCCGCGTCGTTATCGAGGATCCTTTGAAGTCGCGAGATATGACCTATCGATTTCAGCGTCGGCCCGCCAACCTTTCGAGCACGCTCGGCGATATCATCCGTCATCGCGAAAATCTGGGCTCCTTGCTCATCAAGCATCAAGTGATAGTCGCGAAAATGCGGTCCGGACACGTGCCAATGAAAGTTCTTGGTCTTGAGGTAGAGTGCGAAAACGTCCGCCAACAGAGCCGTGAGCGCTGCCGCGATATCACGGGTTGCGTCCTCCCCCAGGTCCGTCGGCGTTGAAAGCGGAAGGCTTCGGTGTTGATGCGCTACTTTTCTGTCCATGGCGTTATCCTTTGATGGGGAGGAAGCTCAAGAGAGCCAGCGCAAGTTTACCCGCTGGAACGCCCGCAGAGAAACTTTCGATGGTTTAAATAATACACTATACTCGAGTGCAACGAGAGGCTTGCAGGCCTTATACCGGGGTATAGTCGTGGCTTGGCCCAACCGCGCGGACGCGCAGTAACGATGACCTCATGCAGCCGGCCCTGATTGAAACGACATCGGATCAGCTGGTTTGGCGTTCTATCGGGACAATGCCGCATTCAGGCAAAGATCGGCATCACGAGGCTCCGAGCGTCGGTTGTTCGCTCCCGGGTGTCCTTGAAGGCGCTGTCGTCCGCGTTCGCAAGAGTTTGGGACCGTTCGAAGGAAAGGTGCAGCGAGACGTCCTTTACCAACTCTGCCAAGGTCCTCGCCTGCATTTTTTTCATCAATTTTGCACGATGCACTTTCACGGTGATTTCGGTGATTCCAAGGAGGGCGGCGATCTGCTTGTTCAACAGTCCGTCGACAACGCCCTCCAAGACCTCGCGCTCTCGTGACGTCAAGGAGTGAAAACGCCGGTCAATCGCAGCCTTGGAACGATTGATGCTGGCACGCTGCCTATACGCCAGATCAGCGGCGCAAACGGCGTCGAGGACTTCCTGCTCCCGGAAAGGTTTCTGGATAAAGTCGAATGCGCCGGCCTTCATCGCGCGCACGCTCATGTTCACGTCTGCGAAGCCGGTCATGAACACGATCTGGGACTGCGAGCCTCGATGCGACAGGCGCTGCTGAAGATCAAGGCCGCTCATCCCCTGCAGCTTTACGTCCAGCAAAATACAGCTGGGTTCGACGGTAAGTGGAGATGAGAGAAACTCGGAGGCTCCGACGAAAGTCACGACCGGAAACCCAACGTTCTCGATCAGGCTCGATACCAGCATGCGAGTGTCCGGATCATCCTCGATGACTGCAACGCACCCCAGATTATGAAGATCGTCATCCCGAGTGGAACTCGTTGCTCGCCTTGATGTAGAAATCATCATTGACTTTTCCTCTCGCGTTTCGACACGTTAACTTTACGCGTGTTTCCCCATGACAAACCGTTGAAGTCGGTGAAATGGTGTCAAACGGCGCGAAAGCCGAGGGAAACCCACTCCTCTCACTATTGCCCGCCGTAGCCCCTCCCACCACGGCCGTATGCCCTGATGAAGGCTTGCACCGTCAATGCAAGATCAGCAACGGCCTGGTCCAATTCGTCGCCGGACTTTGGGAACGGCATGGGTAGATCCCCCAATGTCCAAGTCCTGAGCTGCATCTCGAGAACCGATGACATGGCTTCGTAGTAGTCGGCTCGCTGTGTATCGACCTGAGGATCGTGGTCCCCGAGAGTTTCGAAGACTGCAGACGCTCCGCATACATTTCTCAGCGCCAGGAGAACACTATTCAGAGCATCTGAGCTGGCTATGGCACCGTTGCCGAGACTTAGTCCCATCGCCGCAACCTCAGCCCTGGAGCTGCCGACACCCGCGTCCGCCTGTGCCTTCGCAATCTCCGCCGAATGCGGCCCGTGGCGCGACCTTCGCACGCTGGACGCAAATGACAGGTTTGCGGATACGGCTGTCCGGAGAGTATCGGAAATCGCGACACGATCGTTGGTTGGGAATATCAATATGCTCGCAACCACACCGAAGAGAGCACCAAGACTCTCGTTCACCGCTCTTAAAAAGATCAGATCGTCTGCGGGTCTGATGAGGTCAGAGAGCAACATGAACATCGGCGTCAGGAAGATCGTGAATAGCGCGTAATTCACCGTGCGTAAGGCAATGACCGCGGCCGCGAGCGGAACGATCGCTAGAGCCATCGCAACGTCGCCAGGGCTGTTCATGAGCAACCCCGCGGCGACCAACCCGCCGAGGAGAGTGCCTGTTGCTCGCTCCAACACCCGGGCCCAGGTGTTCCCCAAAGCCGGCTGCATCACGACCAAAGTCGCAATCGTTCCCCAGTATGACAAGGTAACTCCAAGCCACCCCTCCACGAGATGGCAAGCAGTCACAGCTGTGGCCACCCGCAACGCTTGATGCCACACAACAGACGGCATCGCAGGCCTCTCGAAGATCGTCGCTAATAGGCCGGTGGATAAAACATCTTGCCGTTGTTCCGGGCTTGTTGTTCCGCCCAGAGACATCAGTGCGATGGCCGCGCCCTCTATGCACCTGCCGAAAGCCCTGTTTTGGTCTTCGGCCGCGCGGTGGAGAGACCTTGCGTCTTCGTTGATTCGAGCCGAGGTCATGGCTCCTGAGTCCAAGCAATCGATCACTTCCCGCAACAGCTCGTCTAAATCGCGAAGTAATGTGACATTATCTTCGCTGAACACCCCGCCTGACCTGCGTAGGTGCCCGAGAGCGATCAGATTACCCAGTAACCTCGAGGCTACGTCAACCGCGTGACCGTGCGGCTTGCTCCCCAAAAGACGTCGCGCAACGATTTGGCGACCTCGCTCAATAGCGATCCTCACGGCCCTACGGGTCAGCGTCTCATATTGCAGCCAGGCCGCGCTGTCGGCAACTGGAGATCGGTCGAGATCGATCAGCGCGCTCAGCATCGTCCGCAACCGGCTGTAGATCGTCACGAGCAACAATCTGCCCGGGGCATTGGTGTGGTTCGGCCATATCAAGGTCGATATGAGGATTGTCGTCGTCGATCCGAGCAGGAAGCAACCTCCAAGTTGGAGCGCTCCCTCGAATGGACGCGGTGTCGACACACCGATCACAACTGCAATTGCGGAGATGAAGCTACTTTGGGCGGGTCCGGGTCCGAACGCGGGCGCGTAGGATCGACCTAGACAGCACAATGCGACGAGAGTGAAGAGCGTTGCGGTAGCAGCCACGGTGCCGAAGTGAGCACCGAAGGATGAGAGGGCAAACACGATCGCGCCTAGGATCGCAAATTTCGCCATGACACGGAAGCGAGACCGGGCTCCGCCGAACGGGTCGCAAAGGGAGGTCCAAAATGCGGCGACAACGCTGAATGCCAAGTCTGGTATATCAAGGCAGATTGCACCGGCTAGCAAAAAAGCGATCGAAATTGCCGCTCGAACCCCATCGAGAATGTCCAACTGTTCAGGGACGACAGCATAGACCTGTCCTTCAGACCACAAGGTCCGTCGCGAAACAAATGACACGAGCCTCGAAGTTAGGCGCATTTGTTGTGTGCTCTTCCGGTAGAGGTGGCGGCCCATCGGCACCACAGCTGAGGCAGGTGATCCGGCGGCAGCGAATGGCCCTTGGCGCATACGCTAGCGGCTGCTTCGAGCGCCCGCGAGTTGAGCCTGGTTATTTCGCGGGAAATCACGTTCAGCTTGCGAGCGCCGTGTCTAGGCGCTGTCGTAGAAGCGAGTTGGCTGTTCGTAGGTCGGCGGTTTCGGAACCGTCCTGAAAACTTCGGACGATTTCCGCAAGCTTGCTGAAGCCTTCTTCCGTCGTATTAAGACCCATCGATCTGTCGGCCTTTATGCGGGCGAGGTGCAATCGAAGCTCCCACCCTAGCGCCGACGTTCTGCGCGCAATTGCGGTACCATCGTTTAAAAGACGATGTACCACATTGAAGTTCGAGTGTGGCGACGAAAGGAGGATCATGGCCTTCGTTCGTAAAAGCTCCGGCAGAAGGTAGGTCCCACCAGCGCGTTCGCACAGACCCAATGCTGTATCGATGGCCGAAACCGCTTCGGTATGCTCGCCAGCGACGGCAAGTCCCTCTGCAAGGGCACGAAGGGTTCCGAATATCAAACTCTGAAAGCCGATCGAACTCACCGATCGTAATTTCCCGCGCAACAAATCTATGCTTTGTTCCGCTTCGCCACGAAGGACCAGAAGCTGGCCGCGCACCGCCATGCCAGCTTCACGGTATCCGGACAGATTGCCATTTGTCGCCGTTAGTTCAGCCAGTTCATCGGTCAGGATATCCGCTCGATCTAGCTCGCCGCTGTCCAGAAAAACGGTTATGCCCATTAGCAGGCTCAAACATAAAGCGGCTGGTTGGCTTCTTGCCTCCTCGATGGCACTCTCGGCCATCTGCAACGCTGTTTCCGGCGAGCCTCGGAGCCACGTGACGCGCGCTTGGGCGATCTTCGCTAGCGCAAGGTGGGCCTGCTCGAAGTACCCCAATCTCGACGGAGAAAATCCGGTGGCTCGCGCGAGACTATAATCGTAAGTGGCCGCAGCCTCCAATTGCTCTCCGAGCATGTGGTACATTGTTCCCAGCATCCAGCCCGCCACAAAATTGTCATTCGAGCTACTGCGGTGATCGACCTTGTTCGCGTAAGCTTCTGCAACGTTGAGGCCCGAACGGAAATCGCCCTGCTTCAGATGATACAGTCCCAATCCCGCCAATAGGTGAGATTCTATGCGATGGTTTTTGAGGCGACGGCTGAGCGGCAGTCCGACATCGAATAAGTTCGCGACCCCCGCATCGCCGCCATGCCCAAAGAGCGTTGCGATCGTGAGACTCTCCAAAAGCTTGAGGTGCAGTTCCGTGTTTTGATGTTTGGGCGGCAAAAGCTCTAACGCGCGTTGGCACCATCTTCTACACTCATCGAACTGCATCAAATCTTGGAAGGTTTCGAGCAGGAGACAACATGTCTCAACTCCGATCTCGGCGTCTCCGCCTTCAGAGAACGCCCACTCAACCGCAGTGCGCACGTTTCCAATGTCGAAATCGTGCAGCGAGGTGTTTTTGCCCGATCTGCCCTCGCGGGCGCGCATTCTTCTTAGGTAAAAAAGGGCATGTCTTCGTTGAGTTTCGTGCCGCCCGGGTTCGCGCGTCAGCCTGAAGGCCGCGTATGTTCTGACGATCTCCCGGAGTTTCAACGCGCCGGTTGTCTCATTCACCCCTCCCGACGACACCATGGATTTGTCGACCAACTCACTTATCGCCATCGAAACATCGGCGTCACTTATGCCGGATCCAGCAACGACATCCGTCGCCGCATCTATCGTGAATTCGCTGGCGAACACAGATAGCCTGTTCAAGACCGTTTGGGTGTTCTTCGACAGAAGAACGTAGCTCCAGTCGAGCAGTGATTGAACAGTTTGGTGCCGTGGCGCCGCGTCCCTGTCGCCGCGCCACCGGAGCGATAACTGATTATCCAGCAGCTCCAATACTCCGTCCAATCCATACATGCCAACGCGGCTGGCCACCAATTCTATCGCGAGGGGATTCCCGTCCAACCGCCGGCAGATAGCAGCGACTATGGCGGCCTCCTCGTCAGCGAGGGCACCTTTGTGGCCACCGTCAACGGCTCGGCTCATGAAAAGCGCAACCGATGGCCATGCCAGAGCGTGGTTCGCAGTCATCCGTCCCGTATTGGGGGGGGTTCCCAAGGGCCGCAAGAGATACACCGCCTCCCCCGTGACCCGTAGTGCCTCGATGCTTGTCGCAAGCACATGCGTAGAAAGTGAATGTTTCAGGACGAACGAAACCGCATCGGCAACCCCATTGATGACATGCTCACAGTTGTCGACGATCAACAGGCTCCGCCTTTTAGAAAGCCATGTAACCGCGTCACGAAGCGGATCGCTGCTTCGGACACTTGAATTGACCGATGATGCGACGGCGGCCGCGACTAGAGCGTCATCCGTGACAACACTGAGATCCACGAACCTGATCTCATCGAAGTTCCGGAGGCTACGCTGTAAGGCTGTGACAAGAGTGGTTTTACCAACCCCACCTGGTCCCACCACCGTGATTAACCGGCGCTCTTGGACGGCACGCTCCAGTTCTTCAAGATTGGAAGCCCGACCCAAAAACTTGTCCGAGCGAGACGCGATCGGAACCTTGATCTCGCGTTGGACGGGATCGTCGAAAACTGCTTCGTGGGAGATGCTGTGGGAATGCGCAGAGGATACGTCCTGTTGCGTTTTGACAGGCATCACGAAGCTGTAGCCCCTGCCCGCGATGCTGGCAATATATCGGTCGCCGTTGACGCCGCAACCCAACTTACGGCGAAGGTGGGCCATCTGAACACGTATATTGGAGTCCTCAACACTCAGGCCGGACCAAGCGCAAGCCATCAGTTCGCGTCTCGAAAGGATCTCACCTTGTTTATTAACGAGTGCTACCAACATATCAAAAGCACGGCTGCCGATCGGCAGCTCACGCCCGTCCCGCATGAGTTTCCGCGAGACCGGATTAAGGCTGAAAGGGCCAAATTTGAAAACAGCGTTCACGTCACGCACCCCCGTTGGTGACCGCAACTGTGTGGCGACCGAGGCTTTGCACACTTATCACTATCAGTAGTCTATACGATGTAAGAAAAGCCGGGGGTTAAAACCGGTAAATAGTAGCGGCTGCTACCCCAGCGAGCACGAAATGCCGACCGTTCGGAAGTAACTCTCCATCCGTGGAAACGACGGACTTGTCGGCTGGATGGCCGACGATGGTGAGGCGGTTGTGATCATGACTGCGAGCAATCCTGTTTTGCGGTTTGGGCACAAACCGATCGAGCACGTCATACCAACGGCACTCGGACGCTATCGCAAGGGCGGCGATGGCGCATGATCCGCTATTGCGGAAGGATTCTCAGATATTGCTCTTTTGCTTCGGCGCGATGGGATGGGAAACGCGCCGGGAACGTTGACGGGTCGCCACGCAGTTGCGCAGCGTCCGGCGGGGGACTGGTCTACATCGCATGCTGCGGGCAGCGGACCGCCACCTGACGCAACGGCGCACCCGATCTTCGCGTCGGTCGCTAGTCAGAGGACGGATGTTACGTGGCGTCGGCTGATGTCTTGGGTGGCCGCGTACGAGTCCTTTAAAAGCGCCATGCGGACCTCGTGATAACCTCTGCGAGCCAGATCAGGCCGGAACTCTCTTTCGAATTGGACAATGCGGCTGGCGGCATCGGCGATCGAGCCCGCTGCACCTATTCCTGCAAGGGCCATGGCCGCAGCCCCGGTCGCCGCCGCATCCGCGCTTCGTACACATCGAAGCGTTCGACCGAGCACGTCAGCGCGAATCTGGTTCCAAACGTCCGAAGCAAATCCGCCGCCGCCGCAGTTCAGGATCGACGGAGAGCTGTCGGCGGAGCGCTCAAGCGTCTCTAGCGCCCATTGCGCCGAATATGCAACGCCTTCCATAACCGATCGCACCAGGTGGGCGGGACCCATGGAGGAGTCGAGCCCTAGGAATATACCTCGCGCGAATGGGTCCCAGAGCGGCGCCCGCTCGCCATCCAGATGGGGGATGAAAAGCGGAATGCGTTCCTGTCCACTCATAGCGGCTGCCAGAACACAGAGTTCGTCGATGCTTCTACCCAGGAGACGGCTGAGCCACGCTAGCGACGCGCCTCCGGATTGTATCGGCGCGGCATGCAGTGTGATTTCCTGATAGGTAGGAAATGCTGCAACTCCCGGCGTCGGAACGCGCTTTGGCGATACGATCCCCAGCACGTCACTCGTACCGCTGAGATACATTGCGCTTCCAACTTTCCCGACATCGACGCCAAACATGCCACTCCATGCGTCCATAGTCCCGACAATGACGGGCGTACCCGCACAGGGCAACCCCGGCAAGACGCGTCCCACGACATGTGTGAAATCACGCAGTGGGGGCAGGCGTTGCACTGCATCCGGCACGAGATCAAGAAGCGCCTTGATGTAATTAAGTTGTCCGTCAACCAGACCAATAGATGCTATCGCGTCCGCCGCAACCTCTCCCGTCAATCGTGCGATGCAGTAGTCCTTCGGCAGGATGACGGCTCGCGAGCGGCCCCAGATGTCCGGCCTGTTGCGTCGCATCCATTCCATACGGCTGAGACAATGACTGGCGTCGATAGGCAATGGAGCACCCCACCATGCAATCCGACTCTCAGCGCCCACTTGCCCATCCAGTTCGGCGGCGATGTCGGCGCATCGCAGGTCCTGCCAGACAATCGCCGGAGCGAGTGGCGTTGCGTTGCGGTCAATGAAGACGTGAGTATTTGCCTGGGAGCATATGCCGATAGCCTGTAGCCCCCCGAGGTCAAAATCGCGCTCGAAGCCGGCAAGAGCCTGAATGGCCACCCTGATCCAGTCATCAGGTTCCTGCTCGACGATCCCTGGAGCGGGACGCGCGGTGGGATACGACTCGACATAGTGCCCCAGTTGAGTGCCCGCCCCGGTCACCAGCACCGCCTTAATGGCGGTGGTGCCGATATCGATGCCGATAACAGTTTTATCACTCATGTCCGTTCAACCTGCCTTTCACGTCGGCTCGGACGCTCACTGACCTCACGGCGGATAGACTACTACTTGCCTCCCCAAGGTAAATGCTGCGAAGAATTCTACTGAGTCCCTGGTTGGTGAGGTAACGCATTGCCTCGGTCGCTCCCAAGTCGCTTCCCAATTGCGCCAAGTAAACGAATGTGATCGTATGCGCTACCGTGATGATGAGGGTGCGAAGCATGAATAAGCTGCCTGCCTCTTATGCCAGAGGACGCGTGATCCTGAGTTCCTCCGGTAGGCGCTGGCAGGGTGTCCAGGCCGAACTTCGCTTCCATCCCGCGGGCGAGAGGCCACCTGGTACAATCGACGTAAACGAGATCTGTGTCGTCATGCGCGGAACGACGGTGGTAACCCGTCAGGCCGAGGGTGTGCGTGAACGGATCGTAGGGGCGCCGGGAACGATCGGATTAAGCCCCTCCGGGATACGAGAGGACTTTAAATCGATCTCTCGTACCATAGACGAGATGGTACACATCTATCTGCCTGCACCATTTTTATCAAATCTCGCCGGAACGCTCCGCAGCGATGCGTCATCGCCTTCTATCGACTATCATGCCGGCTTTCGTGACCCGCTCATCGAGTGCATCGCGACGGAATTCGTCAGGGAACTAACTTGCGAGACCTGGGGCGGGAGTTTGCTCGTCGAAGCCCTCTCGGACGCGTTAGCTCTGAGGCTCCTGAATAGTCACGCGGGTTTTGGGATTGACCCTGCGCGCAGCGCAATCGCATCACCAGGTCTCGACTCAAGGCGCCTCCAACGCGTGATTGACTATATCGATGCTAATCTCGCAGAACCGATTACCTTAGACGATCTGGCAGCTGTGGCCTCGCTGAGCCGCTTCCATTTCTCGCGCATGTTCAAGATTGCAACCGGCCAGTCGCCCAGCACCTTCGTCGGTCACCGTCGGCTGGAAATGGCCAAGGTACGACTCGCGGCCGGCCTTTCGATCGCCCAGATCGCATTCGATTGCGGCTTCTCGTCTGAGTCAAATTTCGTCCGGTCCTTCAAACGCGTCGGCGGGATGACACCGGGCGAGTTCAGGCGCATGTCCCGCCAGTGATGCACTACTGATCGACCGGTTATCACGGCGTGTGCCGCAAAGGACCTCAACTGCGCACAGACGGAATAATGTGCAGCACGCAGTGACCGTGCGAAGCTAGTCCAGCAAGATAGAGTGGTGCCGCAGCTGAGCAGGAGGTGGCACTGTGAAGATTGCAATCGTTTTGACATCGCACGACCAACTTGGCGACACGGGCAAGAAAACGGGCTTCTGGTTGGAAGAGCTTGCTGCACCGTACCTCCTGTTCCGAGAAGCCGGCGTCGATATCACGTTAGCCTCACCGAAGGGCGGTTTTCCGTCGCTCGACCCCAGGAGTTGCGAAGCCGCCTATCAGACGGATGATGCGCGGCGATTCGAAAACGATGCGTCCGCCATGGCGTCGCTGAAAGCCACGCGTCGGCTGTCGTCGATCGCCGCAGTTTGACGCAGTGTTTTTCTCAGGCGGCTACGGTGCGCTCTGGGACCTGACGAATGATCCCGACGCGCTGTCCTTGATCGAGACGATGCTGGCGACGAGCAAGCCGGTTGCGCTGGTGTCTCATGCTCCAGGCATTCTCACCAACGTCAGGACCCCGGATGACCGACCAATAACCATGGGACTCGAGGTGACCGGCTTCACGAACTCTGAGGAGTCCGTGATGCAGTTCAGGGAGGTGGTGCCTTTCCTTTTGGAGGATCTGCTCAAGAGCCAAGGAGCGAAGTTTTCGGCTGCGGAGGACTTCAACAGCTATGTCATTCGCGATGGCCTTCTGGTGACCGGCCAGAATCCTTCGTCGTCGAGGACCGCAGCGATCACCCTTCTGATTGCGTTGCGAACCGAATGAAAAGCGGTCGGAGCAGTCAATTGCGTGAGCTGCGTAGTGCAATCCTATCGAAGAGACAGCCGCTGTTCCGCGCCAAGCGCAACAACCGAGAAGAGGCGGATCCGTGACTTTTGGATGTTGCCCGCACTGGCAGCCGACGGTTTCCAAAGGTCTTGAATAAGAGCCGAAACCTGAACCCATGTCATTCTTTTTGCGGTTGAACGGATTAGAAACGACGGCCCTGTTATCGTAAGGCCCCGTCTCCAGTTCTTCGACTGCGGTTGGCTTCAGCAGCTCGCGTCGTACGCTTCCATCGTCGTCTCGCCGAAGAAGACGTTAGGCCGGGGTTTGGCCCAGCGGCTTCTATCGACGTAACTCTTGAAGCCGGTATCGTTTAACGCTTTTTTACCGTGTTTTACGCACGCCTCTCAAGTCGACCGGATAGTGTGTCTGTCGGTTGTCGTCGCATCCGTGATGGGTGGGCGGTCGGATCAAAGGACACCATATGACAAACGTCAAAGTTTACGCGGTTCTTACGGCAAAATCCGGGAAAGAAGTAGAATTGGAAGACTTGCTAAGAGGCATGGCTGCGCCTTCGCGGGGAGAGAAAGGTAACTTGCGCTATGATCTTTGGCGAGACGCCGCGGAGCCGAGCCGTTTCATCCTTGACGAGATGTACATCGACGCGGAGGCCAACTCCTCTCATCGTGAAACTCCTCATTTTCAAAACTACGTGGGCAAGATCGGCGAACTCGCGGATCGATCCGTTTATACCGTGACAGCCGTCGACGTGACTGACCTATGAGCATGAGATTCACTGCATTTTACAACGCTTAATTACACTCGATCGATATCCGGCGTGAAGATAACGCATCCAGTTACAGGGACGGGTCCGAAACACTTTTCCCACCCCATTAAGGATGCGACCGATGCTCGACAAAGCCTATCACGCTCAATGCGCCGCGGTTAACGTTCATTCCTCCGATCCCGTGGAGCGCGGGCGATGCCGCCTGACACTGCTGTCGCTGGCTTTGGGCAGTTTCTGCATTGGCACCTCCGAATTCGCCAGCATGGGTATCCTCCAACTGTTTTCCGAAAGCCTGGGGATAAGCATTCCTACTGCGACGAACGCCGTGACTGCCTACGCTTTCGGAGTGGTCATCGGCGCACCACTTGTCACGCTAGCGGCTGCACGATTAAACCGTCGCACCCTGCTTCTCATGCTCATGGCGCAGTTCGTATTGGGGAATATCCTGTCCGCGCTGGCGGCCAACTTGGAGATGTTCGTACTCGCTCGTTTCATCAGCGGCATGCCCCAAGGTGCATATTTCGGGGCAGGAGCCGTTGTAGCCACCTACGTCTACGGCCCTGGCCATACCGGCAAGGCCTTTGCTCTGGTGATGATGGGACTGACCGTGGCGACCATCGTCGGCTCCCCCCTCGCGACGTTCCTCGGCCAGACCATCGGCTGGCGAAACACCTACTTTGCGGTGTCGGGCCTCGGCGCGCTATCGTTCCTGGCGCTAATGGCGTTCGTGCCGAAAACCCACGCTCTGAACGGTAGCTCCGTCATACAGGAGCTTAGCGCTCTGCGTAAAGGAGCAGTATGGATGACCATGCTCGTCGCCGCTCTCGGCGTTGCGAGCATATTTGCGATCTACACTTTCGTAGGACCGTTAATCACGGATGTCGCCATGCTGGAAGCAGGATGGATCCCGATTGCACTTACAGTTTTCGGACTCGGGATGACTGCAGGCAATTTTCTTGGCGGTCGTCTCGCCGACACGTATCCGGCACGTGGTCTCCTGCTCGGATTTGGCGTAGCAGTCGTCGTACTCGCAGCACTGGCGACTTTCGGGTTCAAGCTTCCCGTCCTATTCGCCGGTTTCTTCCTGGTCGGCGCAACAATGTTCACCGCGATACCGACTATCCAGGTCAGACTGACTAAATTCGCTCCCGAGGCGCCCACCCTTGTAGGCGCGATGAATTTGGCGGCACTCAACCTGTCCAATGCGATCGGGGCATGGTCGGGTGGCTTCGCGATTGCGAGCGGCTTTGGCATTCTCTCCTCCGCTTGGGCGGGGTTTTGCCTCACGCTCACCGGTCTCGTCATCTTCACCATGACGCTCACTCGCCGTCCTAATCTGGCAGCCGCCTAGACCGTCACACATCGTGGTACCTTAGCGCATAAGGACAAACGTACGGCAACAGGAAGCCGTGTTGGGAGCAGCAACAATGTCCAAGCCAAAGCTTTTCACGCCCATTGAAATCAAGGGCCTCACATTGGCCAATCGGATCGTCATCGCGCCGATGTGTCAGTACTCCGCCGAAGAAGGGAACATGAACGAATGGCACTTGATACATCTGGGCAAGCTTTCCCTCTCAGGCGCAGCGCTCTTGACGATCGAGGCAACTGCAGTTCTCCCGGAAGGACGGATTACCTATGGAGATCTCGGCCTCTACAGCGATCAGAATTACGCGGCTATGAGCTTGACGCTCGAGAGCATCCGGCGGTGGTCGGACATGCCTATCGCGATTCAGCTCAGTCACGCCGGCAGGAAGGCGTCGACCGAAGTTCCCTGGAAAGGTGGCGGCCAGTTTGCTCCAACTGACGGACTCGGTTGGCAAACATACGGCCCGTCGGCGATCTCCTACAACGCTGATCAACAACCGCCCGTCGCTTTGGATAAAGAGCGACTGAAACGCGTTCGCGATGCATTTGGAGCTGCCGCGGCGCGAGCCGACAAACTCGGTATCGACATCGTGCAACTTCACGCCGCGCACGGTTATCTACTCCATCAGTTTTTGTCACCGTTAGCCAACCAACGCACGGACGAATATGGCGGGAGCCTCGAGAACCGAATGCGCTTTCCCTTAGAAGTTTTCGATACGGTCAGCGCAGCATTCCGTGAGAAGCCGGTTTCAGTGCGTATCTCTGCAACGGATTGGGTTCAGGGTGGCCTGACGCTTGAAGAGTCGCTTGTTTTCGCACAAGAACTCGAAAAGCATGGCGCTGGCGCGATACATGTGTCCAGTGGAGGCCTCCATCCCGCCCAGAAGATCGCAGTAGGGCCTAGCTACCAGGTCCCGTTGGCTCGAGAGGTGCGGAAGGTCGTCCACGTTCCCGTGGTCGCGGTTGGCTTGATCACCGGCTACGATCAAGCCGAAGCGATCGTCGGGACTGGTGACGCCGACATGGTAGCCTTGGCAAGAACTATCCTATTCGATCCGAACTGGCCGTGGCACGCTGCAGCGGAGCTGGGTGGTAAAATTCGTGTACCAAACCAATACCTTCGCTCGCAGCCCAATCGGTATCGCGGTCTTTTTGAGACGGAATAACACGCAGCTCCACGGTAACATCAACGCAGAAAGGAACTCAGGATGCCCCGTCATTGCAGATTCCGGGATTATGCAGAAAATGGCGCGGGGACATTTTCTCGGACGAATGAAAGCTAACACTCACGGGTGCATCCCACTCAGAGCTGTCCGGGAAGGCTCCATTTTATAGATCAGGCCAAGTCAGAGACCCAAGCCGTTCTTGTTGAGGAGTGATTGGCAATGGTCGGCGGGCGCATGGACGCCATTTCTGTTGGTGATCTTGAAAACGGCAATTGGCATCGTCAGCCGGGCTTCGTCTTCGCAGAAGGCGTAGGTCTCCAAAGGTCGGTGGCCGCTGCGGCCGTCGACGCTGAGCACGCCGCTGGCCGCGTTGCCGCAAATTAGCGAAGCCTCGGAGCGGATCGGGGTTCGGGTTTAGAAGAAAATGTCGAAATCTTGAAAGCCAACCTTATTCGCTATGCGGTCAGTCCTGCCCACTAGGGAGCGACTGCTTTAGGATAGCACGCCGCGAATTCTTGAACTGCCCTGATGCCACTCTCCCATGCACCGTGAGCTGTAGAGAAGTCGAAACGACTTGTCGCCTCGCCTGCAAAAAACAGTCGCTCGCTCACTGGTTTTGCCAATGTCTCGCGGTCTCGAGCGCAGCCGGGCAATGCATGGCTGTATGAGCCGTGGATCCATTCAACGTTGCACCATGAAGAGGACGAAATTGGCTTGAGGTATTTTTCAATTTTACCACCGAGCAGCGCCGTCAACTCCTCGATGGCAAAGGTGAAAGCTTCGAGAACTCCAGCGTCTTCGATCGCGATCGCGCCAGGGCCGCCAAAAAATCCCTCAACGATCGGGCGACCAAGCGGTCGGATGTAGTAACTGCCCGTTTTGTCGTTTGCGGGATTGCCCAGAAGATGAGTTTCCGCCTCCAGACCATGATTGCCTTCAAGGTGGAAGAAAAGTTTGTCCGCCAGGCCAAGCGGCAGGTTCCCAGCCGCATGCAGGTGGTCGTCCATTTCCGCATCGAATTCGATAAGGGCTCTGGCAAGCACGGCTGTCGAGACAGTCACGATTACCGCCCGGGAATCAACTGTTCCGCGATCGGTCTCTATCCTGACGCCGGTTCGGGTTTGCCGCACCTTCCTGGCAGCGCAAGATAAATAGAGAGGAACAGGCGGCATACTCCTTACCAACAACGTTCCATATCCTTCACGCACCCGCAAGTTTGACTGGGTCGCGGCCTTGTCGTAGGCAAGGAAATCCTCGACTGAGAGGCTATCGAGCGGCGCACCGTTGAGATATCCGCTTAGAGACTGACAGTAAGCGTTCCACTTCCCAGCTGGGTCAAGGGCATCCGAAGCTCGGTCAGAGGCCGGTGGGTCTCTTTCCATCTGTTTAGACATTCCCGCCCAAGCCTCAAGGGCAGCTTTTCGATCATCGGGAGCAAATCCGAGGTCCCGCCATTGATCCTGCCAAGCGGTGCGACCTTCTACGACATCGAAGCCTTCAGCCCTTGCCATATCGACCAGCGGATTGCGTTCACCAGAATGTAACCAGCCACAACCCATGTCGAGTGGGAGACCATAGATCTCGTTGGTCCAGGCTCGGCCGCCGACGCGGCTGCTTGCTTCAATGACAACTACCTTTCGACCCAGCGAGGTCAGCATACGGGCCGCGGAAATACCAGCTGCCCCAGCGCCGATTATTGCCACCTCGAAGTCCATAACGCGCTCCGTTAATTTTGGTGAAATTGGCCGCCGGATGCTTATGACTCGGGCTACCGAGACTATAACGCCTACAGATCTTTGTTATGGTACATCATGAGCTTTTTCGAAACCCTAGTGGCGCTTCTGGCAGTCGCCGTATTTCTGTTGCAGATCACGAGGCGAGTCCACCTGCCCTATCCAGGCATCCTTGCCGCGGCTGGCGTAGCGGTCGCGATGGTTCCCGAAGCACCTAACATCCCGATTGATCCCCATACAGCGTTGGCGCTTTTTATCGCGCCTGTCCTCGTCGACTCCGCCTATGACTTTCCTATCGGCGCTGCGAGGCGCATGCTCCTGCCGATCTTTGTTTACGCCGTAGTAGCCGTTCTCGCTACCACGGGTATCGTCGTTGCTATCGGCACGATGACCGCCGGCCTCCCCCTAGCGGTTGCCGTCACTCTTGGCGCGATCGTCGCTCCTCCGGACGCTGCGGCGGCAACCGCCGTTCTGTCAGGACTACCCGTCGATCGCAGGGTGGATACGCTGCTCAAGGGCGAGAGCCTGTTCAACGACGCGACCGCCCTTTTGCTGTTCAGCGCGGCTCTGAACGTCCATGCCAGTGGCGGGCTAGGGTCGGCGACCGTTATCAAGATTGCGATCGCGGCACCGGGTGGGATACTTTTCGGTATCGCATTCGGTTATCTTCTTTCCAGACTCAGGCCACTTACGGAAAACACGGTAGGCGGGACGCTTCTCCAGTTCGTTTACGCGTTCGCAACCTGGTTAATCGCCGAGAGACTGCATCTGTCGGCGGTATTGGCTACCGTATCAAGTGCTATGACTATCGCCACTTTGGCGACTGTCAACGACTCCCCCCGGATGCGCGTCCATTCGTTTGCCGTATGGACGACCGTGGTTTTTCTCCTGAATGTGGTAGCGTTCTTGCTGATGGGCCTGCAGGCGAAAAGCATCGTTCAGACAATGTCTCCTGATGAGCTAGCCCGCGCGGTCGGCTTCGCCACGATTGTCGTCATCAGCGTGATGGTTTGCAGAATGGCGATTGCTTTTCTCTTTCATGCGGTAGTCGTGTACCGACACAAAAGAGGCGGTTACCTCGCACCATTCCGACATGGAGAGACTATGCTTGTGGGGTGGGCCGGGATGCGTGGCCTCGTCACTCTTGCGACTGCCTTCGCTCTCCCATCAGATTTCCCCGAGCGCAACTTGGTAGTACTCGCGGCGTTTGCCGTTGTGCTTGCGACGCTTGTCATCCAAGGGGGGACGCTGGCTCCGATGATCCACCTTCTCCAGCTAGGCCGCCAGACGGCAGTCCGAAAGGAGACCGATGTGGCTAGAGCCGGCCTTGCTGAAGCTGCGGTCGCAAGGTTGGCCTCAGAAGAAGGACCCGAAGCAGCAGCACTCATAGCTCAGTATGCCAAGACCGCAGCGGACCCCGGCGGCCTGTCGGACGATCGACGCCGCGAGCTATTGCGCGCTGCGACCCTAGCGCAGCGCCAGCGCCTCGATGAACTTAGAGACGCCGATCTCATCGGCGCGACGCAATATCTGGAATTGCAAGAGGACCTGGACTGGCAGCAGCTGGCGGCCGAGTCCGAGAAAGAAAGGCGGATAACGGAAAGCTAAAGGGAAAGTCTCTCGTTGAGGCTCCTGCTGGTCGCCATTTTCGAGCAGCCGTAATCAGCGGTTATCGAGAAGCCGCGACTCCCACAGTACTCATGAGATCTGAGCTGTTGAGATCATCAAGCACTTTGTTTGCACGCTGCAGATCGGGCGTGACAAAACCGTCAAGGAATTGGCCATATACCGGCTCGAGCACTGTTTTCGCATCATTAATCTGAAACTTTTCCAGGAGAAGCGAGGCGAGGTCCGTCGCGGCCCGTAGCCGCCAAGCCCAAGAACCATGGTCTTCCGCAATCGCCAGAGCCCGCGACAGAGTTGAATGTGCATCGTCATCGCGACCTTTCGACCGTTCTTCGATTGCCTTGAGACGAAGCAATTCGGGAAGCATTGAGCGTTGCGGGCCGATCTCGAAGACGTAATTCAGAATGCGAGCCGCTTCATCCACGCATCCGATCGCGTGAAGCGCTCTCGTTAGAAGCGCGTAGTAGACATGCCTGCCGTGCTGAGGGAGGCCAGTGCGGAGTTGATCGAACGCCCGCATGATCGCATCAGGATCTCTTCTTGACCCTGAAAGTGCGTCGAAGGCTTCCGCATAACAGACGGCAACCGGGGTCCAGGTTGGCACCTCATACCTGTCGATGGCCTCCCTCAATTTGGCGAGACACTGCCCGCCGAGTGCATAGTCGCGGCATTCGCTGAGTATGAAGAGAATACCGCGAGTGAAGCAGTATATCAGCGTCCAACCATGATGTGCCTCCAATGCCCAATGGGCTGCGGTCTGGACCCGACGTAATCCGGTTCCCGGCCTCTGCGAGCCGAGCCATTGAGCCGCACCCAAGGTGTTTTCGGTCCTGATCCGAATATCGGCGTCAAAGCGAGACGCGGTCCCATCCGAAGCGTTCCGTATTTGCTCACGGAGCCGTTCAAGTCGAGCGATAACCGCCGGGTAGTCGCTCTGGATAACATCCATCTCGGCGAGAAGGGTCTCGTGCTCCCACAGAGCCGGGCGGTTACCGCTTTGCATCGCGGCGTTCTTCAGCTGCGCAAGTGTCTCCTGCGCTGCCGTTCGATATCCTGGCAAAAGTCGATAGCTAGCCAGCGCCACAAGTCCCTGGCACTCAGCGTCTTTGTCACCGACATCACGCGACAGCTTTATAGCTTTCTCGAAGGTGGCAATGGCCTTATCGGTATCAGTCGAGATAAATCTGGTGACCGCGGCCAGCCCCAGGAGGAGCTTCAGCTGGAGCGCGCGCTCTGAGCAAGATATCCGGTCATACGCTGCAAGAGCCTCTTCGCAGTTCCTTCTTGCGTCTTCGATCATGGAAAGTTCATGCCAAAGGGGAAGGCCGATCGCCACGAGCCTCAGCCCGAGCAACGTGTCACCATTCTGATTGAGAGCCCAGGTGATGGCCTTGCGCAATTCTTCTGCGCGGGTTGCATAGGTCGCGTACCACTTTTGAGCCGGGAGTCGTGCCCTCTCGGTTATGGACTTCTCAAACACCTCTAGAACATAGCGAGCGTATGCCGCCGAAACTTGTTCAACTTCCCCTGAAGTCTCGAGCAGGCTGGCAGCAAATGCTCGTGTGCTGTCCAGAAGGCGATAGCGCATCTCGTCGGATGCGTGCTCGATGCTCAACACCGATTTCGAGCGAAGGCCCGCAAGGGCGTCGAAGACAAGGGCGGGATCAAACTGGTGGTGATGTATCACACGGAGAAGTGCACCGGCTTCGAATGGTTGCGCGAATATCGAGGCGGCGCGGAGGACGGCCGCCTCGGTTTCGGTGAGCATTGCATAACTCCACTCCAGCGTGGCGAGAAGAGTCCGCTGCCGCGGCGGGGTCTCAAGCTCGCGGCCTGTAAGTCCAGCAAATCGGTTGTCTAGTTCTCTGAGAACATCGGCCGCCGCTTCGACCAACAGGCGGGGCGCGATAAGTTCGATCGCAAGCGGCAGACCGTCAAGCCTCCGGCAGATCTCTGCGACTGTTCCTGCGTCCCCGTCCGTCAGTTTGTAATCGCCCGCCTCCGAAGCCCGTTCAACTAGCAGCTTTGGAGCGGGATATGCCAGGACTTTCTCCGCGGCGGGAGCTACGTCTGCCGGTGGCACCCCCAGGGGCGCTAGCCATACGACTTTCTCGTGCTTGGCGCGCAGAGCTTGTCGACTTGTGCAAAGGATCCTCACGCTCTCGGTTCTTTTGAGTACCACGTCGCATAGATGCGCCACGGCATTGCTCACATGCTCGCAGGTATCTAACACCAGCAGGGTTGCACGTTTGGCGAGGGTTGAGGAAATGGCATCAAGTCGGTCTTGACTACCTGAATTGATGCCCAGGACGGCCGCAAGTGAAGGTATGACATATTCTTCATCGGTAATCCGCGACAGATCTACAAACGTCACAGAAACCTCTTCTTCGACAAGCCGGGCGACAGCAACAGCCACCGTTGTTTTGCCTATGCCTCCTGCCCCGACGATGTTGGTTAGCCGGCCGACCCCGACGGTCTTGCACAGCTCGGCGATTTCGTCAGCTCGGCCAATGACGTTACCTAAGTGAGGAATCTGTGTGCTCGCGATGCTCTGTGGGTTACCCTCATCAGACGCAACGCTCTCGGCTTCGTCGCTAAGCCAATAACCCCGGTTTGAAAACGTCCTAATATAGTTGCCTGTCGCCGAGTATTTTCGAAGGGTTCGCCGCAGCGAGGCGATTGTGACCTTGAGATTGCCGTCCTCAATGAAGATGCCTGGCCATGCCGCGTCGAACAGGTCTCGTTTTGTTACGACCTCTCCTTTCTTACGCGCCAGTGCGATGAGCAATTCCATTGCTCGGTTGCCAAGGCGCACCTCTTCCTCGTCGTGGAACAAACGGCGGAGCTTGAGATGCAGGCGAAAAGGCCCGAAGGTGACCATCTCAGGCGGTTGCCGTGGTGCCATCAAATTCTCCTGCAATACGGAGAGCTGCTTGCGAAAGCAGCGATTGGACACGTCTCACGGGAAGACCGGACAAACAAAGGCCTGATGTGCAAGAGACTGCCCCCTCGCACCAATACCGCACAATACCGCTGGAGTCATCCGCCTGATGTTAGCACGCCCTGGCGACTGCGACCGGAACTCCTTTGTAGGAGGGCGTTCCGGAGGTGCGGTCGAAGTGCTTCAATGGCACCAAAGCATTCAACTCGGGATAATATCCGGCGACAGAACCCGATGGAATGTCGTAGGCAACCGCGGTAAGCCGCTGCACTTTACGATCTCGTTCCTCCGCGTCAACGAGGCACCTTATATCGACGAGGTCGCCGTCACTGAGGTGTAGCGCGGCCAAATCGACCGGATTCATGAAAAGTACGTCCCGTCGGCCAAATACCCCACGATACCGGTCGTCCATTCCGTAAACGGTGGTGTTATATTGATCGTGGCTTCGGATCGTCGTCAGAAGGAGAGCGTCTGGCCGTGTCGATAAGGGATCTTCAAGGAGGCCTCGAGCGACCAGGAAGTTTGCTTTCCCGGTGCCGGTGTTCCACCGACGGAATGATGCGGCCACATCCAGACGAAACCCTCCCGGAACTCGGACTCGCTTGTTAAAATCGAAAAACTCCGGGAATACAGCTTCAATTTTATCTCGGATCCGGCTGTAATCCGCGATCAGCCCATCCCAGTCGATCCAATACCGCCCACCAAGTGTGGCCTTGGCGATGCCGGCAATGATTGCCGGCTCCGACTTCAACATCTCCGCCGGCGGCTTTAGAAAGCCCCTCGACGCGTGAACCATCGACATCGAATCTTCCACGGTAACGGCCTGGGGACCCGAGTCTTGCGTATCGAGATCCGTTCGACCCAAGCAGGGAAGTATCAACGACGTTCGCGCTGTAAGCAAATGCGATCGGTTCAGCTTAGTAGAAATATGCACTGCGAGATCAAGTTTACGCATCGCCTGAAACGTCGCAAGTTGGTCCGACATGGCGACGGCCAGGTTCCCACCGAGGCAGATCAGCGCTTTCGAACGCCCTTCCGCGATCGCATGAACAGCCTCAATGGCGTTGTGTCCCTTTTCGCCGTTAGGCCTAAAGCCGAAAGCCTTCTCCATTCCCTCCAGCAGCGCCTCAGTCGGGATCTCTGTAATCCCAACGGTGCGGTCACCCTGAACATTGGAGTGGCCGCGGATCGGGGCGATCCCAGCGCCTTCCCGACCGATGTTGCCGCGTAACATGAGCAGGTTGGCAACCTGCTGTACGTTTTCGGTTCCGTGGGCATGCTGAGTCAGCCCCATCCCATAGCAGACGATTACGTTTTTCGCCTTCACGTAGACATCGGCTGCGCCTTCGATTGCTTGGCGGGTGAGCCCGCTAACTGATTCGATATCAGCCCAGCTCGTCGACTCTATGTCCGCCCGGAGTCCGTCGAATCCAACCGTGTGCTCCGCGATGAAGGCACGATCCAAGACCCCCTCGCCTCCGCCCGCAATCGCCTCGGCGTCGCGAACGAAAATCGCCTTCATGATCCCCTTCAACGCTGCCAAGTCACCTCCGACACGGACCTGATGATAAGCGGAGGCTATACGCGTCGATGACATTGTAGCCATCTCAAGCGGATCTTGAGGTGCTGCGAATCGCTCGAGCGCACGTTCCTTGAGCGGGTTGAACACTATGATTGGCACGCCGCGACGCGAGGCCTCATGCAGTGTCGACATCATCCGGGGATGATTGGTACCGGGATTATGTCCGAAACTGAAGATGGCGTCGGCATGATCGAAATCCTCCAGCGTTACCGTACCTTTGCCGACACCGATCGACATCGGCAGCCCAACGCTCGTGGCCTCGTGACACATATTGGAGCAATCAGGGAAGTTGTTAGTCCCGAATGCGCGGACGAAAAGCTGATAGAGGAAGGCCGATTCATTCGAGGCCCTTCCGGACGTGTAGAACTCCGCCTGGTGAGGGCTGCCCAGATGATTAAGCTCACTCGCGATCAATTCGAACGCGGTCTCCCAAGCAATCGGTTCGTAGTGATCGGTGTCGCGATTATAGTGCAAGGGAAGCGTAAGCCTCCCAGCGTCTTCTAACTTGTGGTCTGTCCATTCCCACAGCGCCGCCACGGTGTGTTGTTCGAAGAAAGAGGCATCCGTCCTTTTGGCGGTCGACTCCCAGGTGATTGCCTTGGCCCCGTTTTCGCAAAATTCGAACGACGAGGTGTGTTTGGGATCCGGCCAGGCACAACCTGGACAATCGAAACCCTCCGGTTGGTTGGCCTTTAGCAGCGTTCGTGTGCCCTGCGCGATGATTTGTTGATGGGCAAGGGTCTTTGCTACGGCTTTTAGCGCATCCCAGCCGCCGGCCGGATGGTCGTAGCGCTCAATGCCTTCTGGTCGCTTTTCCTTCACGGGATCCTCGTGCCAAATATAAGTTGAAGCTTGAACTCTATCAGCACATCACACGTAACGCACATTATACCGCGGCATAGTGAATCCGAGCGATATTGGAGGATGATCCGCGGGAATTGAATACTGCCCGCGCAATCACAAACCTCGGCCCATAGCAGCACTGCTCTAGCCTGAGAGAGGATTTCAGAAGTACCGAATTACCGAATAACCGGCGATATATCCAAGAGGGAACATTGCCGCTACAATGTAGCCAGGTCGATAGGTCGACGTCATGGCAATGATGCTGGTTACTAGCTCGGCTGCAATTCCAGCCGCGAGGACAGCTGGAAGGGCATTCGCCGCGAATGCGCCTGGGCCATCCCCTGATCCTATGGAAAAGAAATAGACAACAATCATTGCGACGGTTGCCGCCATAAGCGTCCATCCCTGTCGCCAGAACGCAAGCGCGACAAAACCCACAATGTACGGCAAAACAAAAAGGATAAAGAACAACATCAGCATACCAACTCTTGCTATTTCGGAGAATAAGATCCTCGCGCTGGGGGCACCGGCAGAGGGTCGCGAAAAACGCTAGCACTATCGAGCGCCACTAAAACCTTACTCTAGGGCGGCAGACACCTATATTGAGCGAGATTGGCGAACCAATGCCTCATGAAAGGACTCCCAGGTCGACTGCGGAGCCGCCCACAGCGCCCTCGGACCTAAGTCCCGGCTCCGAACCAAATTGGTTTCGCTCTGTTTCCTTCATATCATGAAGGAGGACTGCCATGACCTTTGAGCCAGAAAGCCTAGCCTATGATCAGCTTGCGAGCGTGCAGGCCGCTGTGTCCGCGGAACCAGAACTGGAAAGCTCGTCCATCTCTGTAAGCATGGTGGGCAGAAGCGTCCTGTTGGAGGGCTATGTGGCCGGCTACGGTGATCGGGAGAAGGCGACGGCGATTGCAGCTTTGATCGCTGGTCCGGAGAACGTGCACGATAGGATGCAGGACCGCGACGCAACGACAGATAGCTAGCCACACACAGGGAAGAAAGACAGAACTGGCTCCTATTGCACAGTCCGCGCGGCGGGCACTTCGATCAAATTACCGCAGTCCTCATGGATCAATGGCGTGTTTCTGCCCACGGTCAGGGTGACTCGCGAACTCCATCCTAAGCCTTCGAAGGATTTCCTCACGGGAGTGGGCCCTGCGAGTGCAAGTCTACGACACGCGTCACGAAGCCCTGATGGTCTGGAGAAATCTTCAGCTCATTACATGCGTCGACGATGATCGCCTCGAGGAATTCGATATCGTCACTGTCGATCGCGAAATCAGAGAGCAGGCCCAATTCACACACCCGCAGACAAAGGCAGAGAGCGTCAACATCTCCCAAGCTGGCCCCAAAACCAACCGAGTCATCATAGCGCGAACGCGCCCGCAATCTACCGAAATTCAGATCGTCTCGAACGATGCGAAATGGTGAAGCACCCACTCCCTAATAGGGGGATGCCTTCACACCCGGTCACTCCAGGTAATCAATCGTCAATTACGAATTTCGAATACACGCGTATATTAGCCCTCGGGGATTGCGATCCCTGCCCTGAGGTCGACGATAATGGACTGGGACGCAACGTCTGCATTCACACCCGTCGGGCTGGCTCTGCGCGGTCAGCCAGCTCATAGGATCGTACGCACCCTCCGTGACGCCGCATATATGCTGCTCAAGGACTGGCCTTCCGATGACGGCGAAGAATATGTCACTGCGGTGAAGGCTTGCGTCGATGCGATCAGCGGTCAGATCGCTCCGGAGCAATTTTGGGACGCGTTCCTACGTGCGGCCGATGAAGCCGGCATCGCTGCTCTGACTGTCGTTCACCGATGACTACGAGAAAAGAAACGGGTGGTAGCGAGTCGCTCCTTTTGACCTGATCATCGATGCAGGCCCCAATTGATGCCTATGGCACGCTACGGACAGAAGCCGCCTATCTGGCACAATTGCAAGGGCCTACGAGTTAATGGTTCAGTTGGGCGTAAGCGCAATCGGAGCGCGGCGCTCTCCCCATCCCTCGGGTATCCGAGGTTGCTTCCAGCCTTCGAGCTGTGACCCGGGGTTCGAATCCCCGCCCCGACAACCAAGCCCCGGCGTTTTCTCGTGGGGCTTTGTCTCAGCTTCCCATGGTGTGTCCAGGCACGCGTCTCAATCTCGGCGATGCAATGGTTCGATCGAGCTGATCGAGAGTGGTTGCCCCCCGGAACAAGGATTTCTTAAACGGGTTTTCCTAGCAGCGACTCGGTCTGTTCGAGGTGAGCCGACCGGGTTTCCGGTAGAGGCACGCTCATGGTCGAGGACAGAAAAATCATCCGAAAGCGCAAATGGCTTGCCACGGTGCGGGGTATTGTCACGCATAGCGTCGGCGGCCCTGAAGTAGAGCATGCTCCATGTGATATGCTGCTTGGCAACGCCATTCTTCGTGTCGCCAGGTTGGATCAGTCTGTTTGCAGCACGGCGGCTGCAACAGTCACACTGGACGGCATTGAGCTTGATTGCGAAGATTGCAGGCGGCTCGCCCTGAAATACGGAGACCGTCTCGAAGTTCGCGAGTAACGACATCATATTCCTTTCGACCGCGCCTCGCCTTCTTTAGAGGATTGGCTCCGGCCACTCGAACTCTGGCGTTCGCACGACTGTGCCTGTTGCTGACGGCCGCTTTAGGACGTCATCTTTCGAAGCGCTTCATCGTAATGGCCGAACCACAGGTGTCACCACTCCCAACTGTGCCAAATTAACCCATATTTTAGCATTCACTTGCATGCGCGAACTACGATGCTACCGTCGTCGACATCGTGGGGGCGCGTATGACAATCGAAGAGCTGATTGATTTGCAGGAAGCAGGCGCAAGGGCGCGGGTGCTCGGATTGAAGGCTCACGAGAACCCCTACCTCGCGCCCCATAGGATGCCAAATGGAGATGCCAGTGCTCTCGGCGATTGGCTTGCCCGTCACGACGCGTGGAAGTTCGGTTGGGAAGCCGAGGACGCTAGCCGCGAGGGTAAAATCGTTACCCACTTCCAGGAACTGATTTCGGCCAAACGACGTGCGCTCGATGCTTGACGTTCTAATAGTTGCCGGTCGTTGCGATGTCAGAGTTGCAATTTAATCCGAAACCCGTCATCAGGCGGCCCTGCCGTCGTCTATTACTGCAACAAAATGCGACGCAGCTCGGGGCGCTCCGACTTCAGGTCGTAGAGCGCCCTTCCTTGCATTCTTCGGCCTCTCGCAGTTACTAATGAGGACCTAGTCGTCCGGTGACGGCAAGGAATATTTGCAGCCGTCAATTGCGGCGTCGACGCAATTAGCGAGGCCTCGGAGCGATTCGGGGGACCGGCTTTAGAAGAAAATGTCAAAATCTTGAAAGCCAACCTTATTCGTAGCGGCTATCGTCCAACTGCTCCCCAGACCGCGTAACTGAGGAGTGCCTCGACCTAGGGGCAAGGAGTGGCTGCCGTCTTGGTCGCATGAGGCCGAGACGGCAGCACCGCGCCGATATGCAGTGCCGAGTTGACAACCGGACCGGTCTTGCTAGCTTGGGATCGGACGGAGGCAAGATAATAGCTTGCTTGGGGTCGGTCGAAGGCCCGTCAGCGTAGCGCGGATATCGACGCGTCGTACCGTTCAAAGACTGCCGAGTGACGCATTTGATGCGTCGTCTTGTGCGAGGAATATCCTCCCAACTGAGGGGCGACTCTTATAGTCGCTGCACGTCCGCTTCAGCAATGAAGCGAAGGACGTGGGACTCGTGAAATCAAAGAAGCGAATACACTATCTGAGAAGCAAGGCCGCCGAGAGCCAAGGGTGGCTGTGCTACTACTGCTCCTTTCCCATGTGGGAAAGCAACCCGGAGGCTTTTAAAGCGCGCTATTCCTTACCTTCTCGGGCAGTCCGGCACTTCCGCTGCACTGCAGAGCATCTAAAGGCTCGATGTGATGGAGGCCGCGACATCGAGGAGAACATCGTTGCCGCCTGTCATTATTGCAACAGAACTCGTCATCGGAAGAAGCGGCCGAAAGATGCCGCTTCTTATGCCAGCTTTGTCCGTTCTAGGATCGACAAAGGTCGATGGTATCCTGTCTGGTTAAGGCAACAGATGTCTGAGGCTGACGTGTTGCGGTAACTAAGCCAGGGTGGTCGTGCTACATACCTAGCTCGCTGGCTGAATAAACAGCCCATTCAGGTTGATCTCCCATCTCCACTTCAATTGCCTGTTTCCAGTCTGGGGTTATCTGAATTGGAAACGAACTTACGATTTCCTCGGAATGTCGGGCCTCCACTTCAAAAAACTCCCCGACAATGCTGTCGCATCGGTAGCACCCATTGCTCATGTACTGTCGTTCTTGGGTCTTGCTGAACCGCTTTTTCAGGCGGCCCATTTTCGAGTTTCGAGGTAGATGGCTGAATACTTTATCAAATAGCGCTGGATACTCACCCAATTGCGGGACCGAGAAGCTGTTCGTATGGGGACCGAAGACCACGTCAACTCCCGTCACTATTTTCGTGATCGCGCGGCATTGCCTCTTCCAGCACTCGATCTCCCCCACTCGGATATGAGCAATTGCCCTGCCCTGTGAGGGTAACCCAAATCGGAACCGGCGGCCAAATACTGCATCCAGCAACGCCTCAACAGGCATCTCCTGGGAAAATGCCACGCGGGCGGAATAGGTCCCATCGTGTTCAACAATCTGCGCGGCGGGCAGAGCTTCAGTCGTTGGGAAGCCTGGCTGCTTGAGCAGCCAAAGGCAACGAATTCCGGATTGCCGGTATCTCTCCTGCCTTCTCATCGTTTCATCGTTGGTTTGAGATGACCATTGGATTTCGATTGCGACTCTGGCGCTGTTCTTTTGCGCCAACATGTCAGCTATCCATGTTTCACCTGAAGGACTAGCCCCTGCAACCTCTGTCTTCGCGTCCCATCCATGCCGGCGAGCAACCTCGAGGGCGATACGTTTCAGTCGAAAGTGAGCTTCCGTTTCCGGCGCTGTCGTGCAATCACCAACCGCTTTGTGCACGAAATGTGGCGTTCCCCGATGGGACTTCCGTAAATTGACCTCTGCCGAACAGCAGGGCATTCGAAGCAAACGGCATTTGCGGTTTTGCTCAGTCAGTGCCTGCCATGCCTCCGGAGACAAATCGAAGGAATAAAGATCGACACCGGCCTCATCGACGCATCGCAGGGACATGGCAATTGGCCTAGAGAAGGTTCGGCTGGGACACGGGCTCCCCTGTGGTGGTGACGATGGTCGAGCCATAGGGTTCGCATGACGTCACCATGATCCTGTCGTTTGGAAGCGGCCGGGCGAGCGCCTTCGCTTCCTCCCACGGTGCACGCATCCAAACGTCCACTTCTTCCTTTGTCAGCAAGAGAACCGGCATAGCTTTCTGATGGATCGGCTTGACGATGTCATTGGGATCGGTCGTCAGGAAGGCGTAGAGGTCGTCGGTCGTCAGCCCGTCCTTGACCTTCCGGACACTTTGCCACTGCGGGACATGTACCCCCGCGAAGAACATCAGCGGCTTGCTTTCGTCCCGGGCGAACCATGCGTTCGGCGTGCTTCCACCGTCCTGTTTGCTGGCGGGATCGGGCTCGGCAAAGCTTGTCACCGGCACCATGCAACGGCTCTGGACACCGAACCATTTCTTCCAGTGCGGGAGGTTGAGATTTCGAATGTTGGTGACACCCTTGTCCGGTTCCATCCGTATGAGCAGGTCCATGTCGACGGGCTTGCCCTTCTGCCGCAGTTTTTCGGCCCTCGCGTCGGCAGCCTGCTTGATGGCGAAAAAAGGCGATGGCAATCCCCACCGCGCATGAACAAGCTGCTTGCGGCCGTCGGCCGTGTTACGGACGATTGGTCCCGCCTGATCCGGGTTCATTTGGTAGGCAGGCCTCAGGTTGATCAGGCTCTCGGCATCCTGGGCCCATTTGCTGACCCAGTCTTTGTCCTCCATGCGGTAGAGATTGCACATGCAACGGCCTCCGTTTCGCTGGTCAACAGCCTATGCCTTTCGGAAGTGACGTCAAATATTAGCAAACACGCGATATTGCGACTTTGAGACCCTGCACGACGAGGGTCCTCCAGCTTTTGTTCAACTGAGATAGGCGTTTGGCTGAATTCGCTTGTAAACCCACCATCGCACGGCGACAGGAGCCTTCGGTCCACCTGAAGGAAGTGACGTGAAGACCGTCCTTATCGTCTCATCTCCGAAGTCCGCCACGACCTCAGATGCGACCACCTCCATACGTTCTCGATCTTCATCGTTGAAGTCCGAGTCAACCAGAAATTCGAGGACAATCTCGTTGCCGTTCCAGCCGCACGTAACAGCGGCTATTGCTGATGAGACTGCCCCAAGCAACGCGCGTTGCACACTAAGTCGAAGTCTTATTTCTCGATCAGGTGTGGGCATCAAAACCTCTGCTATGGAGCGACTTTGCCGCAACATTCCGGCGGACTTTGTCAAATCTGATCAGCTCGACGATCGCCAGCGGGACAGCAGGGTTCGAAGTCCCTCGACAATGACCTGGTGCTGAGGAATGGCATCCTTTTCGAAGCTCAGCCGCGCGTACATTCGCAAATCCTTCAAGTCGACATTCCCCTCACATCTCTGGAATGGGGCATAACATTCGATCACGACATCCTCGCCGGGACCGAATTTGTACCAATAGGTCATCTGCAAGCTGCCTATCGGAACCACGGTATGCCAAAGCCCGTGCTCCTCGACACTCGCCGGGAAGCGACCGTCGAGCTGCCTCGCCTCCTTCAGCCATTCAATCGATCTTCGCCCGTGCGAACGATCGTCATCGTATCCAACGATCCAAAAAACTTCCACGACCGACTCGTCAGGTCCCGGGTTAGGTCTGGCACGCTCCTTTGGTCGGTTTGTCGCTCCGCTATAGATATTTCTCCCTCGGGCATATCGAGGCTCGGTATCCAATATTGGAGGTTGGCCTGTTTCCGTGGAGGGCAGTTGAAGCTCGTCGGATTCGGCCGACTGGCATAGTAGCCCCACGGAATATCATAGGGCTGCGACGCAAGGACGACCCGGATTGGATGGCTCAGCTCAACGAGCGACCGTCGCCGTCGTATCAGTTCGCCTTCAGCAAGCGATCCGCCGGAAAGTCCCTTGCTACATGCCAGATTGTAGATTTCTTCTCTGGTCTCATTGCTCGGCAATACCACGGCTGCTGGAGTCCTGGTCGCAATCAGCAACAAGGGCACGAGGATGATGGCCGCGAGAATGAGAAGGATCGCCATGAGGACAAAGCTCAGGGCGAGACGGATCAACGCGTGGATACGCCTTAAAATCCACTCAAAATGCGAAAATGTCCGACCGCACTCATGGGTTATCCTGTGCACCATGGGCGCGGCGTCGGCGGACAGCTCGTTCTGCCGCATACAAATGGCACCGCGAGGCCCTCGCTGATGAGAACGCTCCCGACGTCCTTCCCGTCAACCAGCAGCGTGCCGCAAGATCGCCCATGATTGCACTTCTTCGTACCCTCGGTGCCTGGCGCACACGCGCACGGGACCTTCGTCAGCCGAGTAGTGCCATGGGCGACCAGTTCCCGAAGTCGTGCCGACGCCCGCTCGCCCTGCTGGCGTTCGTA
Source organism: Rhizobium binxianense (assembly GCF_028994275.1). Lineage (NCBI taxonomy): Bacteria > Pseudomonadati > Pseudomonadota > Alphaproteobacteria > Hyphomicrobiales > Rhizobiaceae > Rhizobium > Rhizobium binxianense. Next base: position 1,581,125 of record NZ_CP118713.1, on the reverse strand, counting down.
TTCGCAGTCAGGCGAGAACTTTTCCGGCGTGTTGAACCCGACTAGGCGCGTGCCAGCCGCCTCGCCTACGACGTGGACGGTGTCCCCGTCGGTAACCGTAAACTCCTACGTCTGCGATGTCAGCATCGTCACTGGGGCCGACTGAAATTGTCCTCGCCCGAATTCGAACACGTGCTGTCCAACGGCCACAGCGGCAACGACTAGAAATCCCATGGCTACGTTTCGAAGATGCCATTTCAACCGTCTGGCCGCGCGACCAAAACGGGGCCTGAACGATTTGGTGGCCGCGGGGCGATACCGATAGCTGCTGCCAACCGCCGGCGGCAGGGCAATCACATTGTTCTGTCGCTCGAGGATTTCGAAAATCTTCTGCCATTGCTTGTCTGAGAGGCGAACCTGTCCGCCGGATCGTTCGAGACGAGCGTGGATGTCGGTCAGGAAGGCTCGCTGCCAAGTCGTCAAGTTCTGGCGAAGCAGTGCTGCTTCGATGTCCTTTCGGAGGTTCCCAGCGGGGTCCATTATCGCCGCCTCTTTTGAGCAAAGGCAGCGTAAACGGACAGATCGGAAAAATTGGTAAATCGAAGTCGTCCGAGGCGTCGCAATGGCAGCTCTCGGGCCCCAAGCTCATTCTCCACATTCTGAAGAACAGTTCGCGCCGTCTCCAAAGTGACCGTGTTATCTTCAGACCTCGCCAGATTGTGAACTATTCGTAACTTGAAACACAACAGGCAAAGCGCTTTATCCAAGCGATGAATCCGAAGCACTTCATCTCGGCGATGAGCATCGCGGCTTTGGCGGCATGCTCGCATATCGAGCCGCTTGAGACGCCCCTCGCCCAGTCAGCAATTCAGCACCAGCCGCCTTTGACCGATCAGGCGGTGATCGCAGATACAGTCGGTCGCGGTGCTGTCGGTGCAACTGCTCTTGCATGGGCCAACCCATCGACGGGCAGCGCGGGCGTAATCGAACAGATCGATGCCAGTAACGATGGGCCGAACGGATGTCGCGGTTTTGTAACCAGTCGGCAATCGCTCGACGGCATGACGCGCTTCAACGGCGTAGCCTGCCCGTCTGGGGACAGTTGGAAACTCGGCGGGCAATAGGGGAGCGCTCGACGTCCGGTCTCGCGTCAAGGGCATCTCGGTCCATCGCTCGGAAAGCGCCAATCCATCCGGTACCGTCGTGCCTGGCATGAGCTGCTCGGCAATCGACCAGGGGAATATGTCTACGATTGGAAGAAGACGCGGTCGGATCACATGCAGTGCGAATTCGTCAAGTTCAGCCCGATCTGAACCTGTCAATGCACTAAGCTCGAAGACGGCGCGTTTACGCGCGTGGCGGCCAGCCCGACGTAAGTGCCGATCAGAACGGTGGCCATCTCCTCTACCGAGCGACAGCCCTCGTTGTAGAGGTCGATGGCGGCATCACACAAAAGCGAGGACGCTTGATCGTCCCACTCCACCTCGTAGTACCGATACCATTCACGGACCGCCTTCGATATCAGCAGGTGGTCTTCCTGTAAGCACTTGGACATGCGTTACCCCAGACATGGAGGCGGTAGGCCTGCGTGGCTATGACCGCTTCGTTCCGACCACAGCGACGTCGCCAAGATTGAGACTAGAAAAGACAGGACATCCACGGGGACCTGCCTCGTCCATGGACAGGGCAACGCCGCTTGGCCGTCTAACGGCGACCAATCTCGGCCTCGACCTTCTTCCGTGAGTTTCCAGCGCTCTTCACGGCCTTCTTGACGGCATCTTTCGAGACGCCTTCCTTCGTTGCTTCGTACTTGACCTCGTGATCCTGACCGCCGGCCACGCGGGCTCGATCCTGTGCGCGGCCGCGGGATGGTGTCTGTGCCATCGGGCTTCTCCTTCGAATGAACGTCCGCAGTAGAAACTCACAACGATTCCGGTGGTTCCCGGGAGATAGTGGATGATGACGCTGCGCTTGAAGCGGCTGCGGAATTCCCTAAGCGGTGCCCAGCATTGTGCTGGAGGAAGGTGGTTGCTGGGGCTCTCGAACTGGACAAATCGCCAATGCTTTCCACTACTGTCGGGCGCAATTCGACCAGCGGAGACGGCGGAATCAATTTGAGAGAGAAATTCCGTGAAGTATTGAAAAATGATTCGTTTTGAGTCGGAACGAATCACCCCTGACACGTCTTTGAGTCGCGTATTAGTGATCGGAGTATTTGTCATGGCATCGGGACATCGCGCGCAGTGGAAGGGCTTCTTACGGTTTGGCGAGGTAAGCTGCGGCGTGGCGCTCTACACAGCCGCCAGCACATCCGAGCGGATCACCTTCAACACCATCAACAAGGCGACAGGAAATCGGGTCAACCGCATCTTCATCGATAGCGAGACCGAGGTTCCTGTTCCGAAAGAGTTACAGACCAAGGGCTTCGAGATCGAGAACGGCCAGTACGTCATCATCGATCCGGAAGAGGTCGCCGCGACCATGCCAGAGAGCAACAAGACCTTTGAAGTCGAGGCCTTCATCCCATGCTCAGATGTCGATGACATATATTTCGACAAGCCCTATTACCTCACGCCGGACAAGATGGGCGGGGACGCGTTCGCAGCGCTTCGAGATGGTATGAAGAAGTCCAAGGTAGCCGCCATTGCGCGGACAGTCCTGTTCCGCCGGATGCGCACCGTCCTCATTCGCCCTCATGGCAAAGGCCTCATCGCCACCACTCTGAACTACGACTACGAGGTTCGGTCTTCGAAGAAGGCGTTCGAAGGGATGCCGAAGATTAAGATCGAAGGCGAGATGCTCGATCTGGCCAAGCACATCATCTCCACGAAGAAGGGCGAGTTCGACCCGGCGACGTTCGAAGACCGCTACGAAGCGGCGCTTGCCGAACTCGTGAAGGCCAAGATGGAAGGCCGCTCGCTGCCGAAGCCGAAGAAGGTCGAAGTCTCGAAGCCGAACGATCTTCTGGCCGCGCTCCGCGAGAGTGCTGGAATGATGAAGGCCGCTGACGACAAACCGAAACGCACTGCGGCCAATGCCAATCAAGGCACTGGCAGGCAGCGCGCCGCACGCGGAGTGGCTTCGAAAGCCGCCTCTTCCGGGGCCGCTCCGCGCCGCAAGGCCAGCTAGGGGGATAGGTCATGGCTCCAAAATACTACTGGAAGGGCTATCTCAAGCTCTCGCTCGTCACCTGCCCTGTGGCGATGACCCCGGCGACATCGGAATCCGAAAAGGTCCGCTTCCACACCCTAAACAAGGACACCGGCAACCGCGTCGTATCCCGGTACATCGACTCCGTGACCGGAAAGCCAGTCAAGGAGGGGAACGAGGCCAAAGGCTACGCCCGCGGCGAGAACGATTACATCATCCTGACTGACGACGATCTCGATGCAGTCGCGCTTGATACGGTGAAGACTATCGATATCGAGAAGTTCGTCCCTGCCAAAGGCATCGAGTGGCTCTACCTTGAGAAGCCGCATTACCTGATGCCGGACGATGCCGTCGGGAACGAAGCCTTCGCCGTCATCCGTGATGCCATGAAAGCGGACGGAGTGGTCGGCGTATCGAAGCTGGTGATGGGTCGCCGTGAGCGCGCGGTGGTCCTGGAACCGCGAGATGAAGGGATCGTCCTCTGGTCGCTCCGCTTCGGCGACGAGGTGCGTCCGGAAGAAGCCTATTTCGAAAATATCGACGAGGAGGCCGACCCCGGTCTCGTTCCGCTCGTTCAGCAGCTCATCAAGAAGAAGACCAAGAGGTGGTCGCCGGACATGGCGGGCGATCCGATACAGGATGCCTTGCTGAAGCTCATCGAGGAGAAGAAGAAGCTTCTCAATCCGAAAAAGGCGGCCAAGGGAAAGAAGGAACAGGTCGCTCCGGCTTCCAACGTGGTCAACATCATGGATGCGCTTCGCAAGAGCCTCGAGGCCGACCTCAAGAACAGGAAGGCTGGTTGACATGCATCTGGCGGATACGAGCATCGAGCACGAAGCTGGCGGTTGGAAGATCGATTTCATCGGAGATGACGGCGACGCCGTCTCTGTGAAGGTCGCCGACGAGCACGCAGTCAGCGCTGATGAAGCCCTCGAAAGAGCGAAGGCCGTGATGGTGCAATTGACCGGATACGGAACCCGAGGTGGGGGCCGCAGCCTCAACTCATACGATGCCGTCAGCAACGGCAATTTCGACGACGACGAACCGCTTCTGGACACCTGGCATTAGCTGCCGAACCTTCGGCCTCCGATCCTGCGGCACCGCCGCAAGCGAAGCCGTAGCGAATGATTCCTCCCGTCCTGGGATAGTCGTTGACACAGCAGAGCGGAACGCCCATCTACTCATAATGACAAGACCCAAGACCCCCGACAAAGCGGAGCTGATCAAGGAGTGGCCCCTGTCGACCGCGGCCACGCTCGGATCATCCGTCCGCGCGAAGGGGATTCTGCTGGAAGTCCGCGCACGTCTGCCTTTGGCGGTGAGAAAGTCGCTCGAAATCGAGACGGGTGCTCTGACATTGGCGATGGCTGAAACGGCTAAGAGTGCGTTCAGTGCTGCTTCATCAGTCGTTTCCAACGCGCTCGAAGACATCGAAAGCTTGCCTGTGATCCCCCGTGAAATCCAGGATATCCTGACAATCTCCACTACCGAACGCCATCGATGGCTTAATGACGGACGCCTGCCCAGTGCAGGAACCCGCACGGTCAAGCTACGTGGGCGCGCGAGGAAAATTACCTTCCACGTTTTCGACCCGCGCGTGGTGGAGGACATCCTCGACCGAGACCTGGTGACAGTCTGGCGCGACGAGGATGCTGAAGCTACGGCCGAGAAACGACGACGGGCAGCCTTGAAAGCAAAGCTGACGCGTTCGCTGAAGACCAAGCCCAAGCCCCCTTCGAAACCTGATGCCGACCCCAACGATGCGTCACACTCGAAACCTTTCGGCTGGGAAGAGTTCAGTCGCGATGGATTGCTCCGCTAAGGCAGAGACCACAAGGCGGCAGAACATGAAGCTGTCCGGTTTGATGATTGCGCCAAACTGCCTCCACCTTGCGAATGCGGTATTCGCCATCTGTGATCATCGCGGCCATTGCACTTCTTTCGGCGCACAGCCCTCAGCTCGGGGTGTCGACACAGACAACCCACATAGCGGTTTCCTGTGTTTCCAGAAGGACCGAAACCTCGCAAATGTTATGCAGACCGTCCGAAAACCCGAGCAGTGGTAGCGATCGTCATTGAGTTTATCTCAAACCCAACCCATCGATGAGATCGGCTCTGCCAACATGAACCAAAGCGGAGATCACCACGTTCTTTTCGTCCGGCGGAGTTTGCTGAAGTTCTGCCGCAATAGCCTCCAAAACCTCGATGTCATCATCCTCCGTGGAGGTCGCTGAACGTCGATCTAAGTAGGAAATGGCGATTGCCAAGGCGGTGGCCAGATTAGACATGCACCCTCTTCAATAACTTCTTATGTATCGCGACGGAAGACGTGGGTCGTATTCTCGCGCTCAATTGGGCCAAATCCAAGTGTTAGCCAGAACGCTTCCGCCTCAGGACCATCGGCATGGAGTGCGATCTGGCGATCAAATGGTTTCGCATGTTCAAGGACGTAAAGTGCGACCTGTCGGCCAACCCCACGCCTGCGGTAGGCTGGCCGAACGTAGAACCGCCTCATACGCAACCAACTGCTATCGACGAAATCCTGCGTGATGCCGCCGATGCCGGCAATCTCATCGTGGATGGTGGCTAGCGCTAGTATTTCGCCGGGACGTTCGAAGCGATTGGACCCGTCGCGCCACTCGTTTTGAAGCGCGGACATGGTGTCGCGGCCCTCGGCAGCGGCTTCAACAAGGAATTGATCGAAATGGTCCGGCAACTCAACGATCCGCCTAACCACAATAGGATCACTGCCACCAACCATCACAATTCCAATTCGCCGAGACTTTGTTCGCCCAATACTATACCGCTGGCACCTGCAGAAGGAAGGATGTGGATTTTTGAGGCATCGAGATAGCCGCTTTTGCGCCTATGCCAACTCTGCGACAGTAGCCGTTTTGGGGTCGGAAGCCGTCGCCCCCTGTCGAAAAAATCCCAGAACCTGCGACACATTTGCGATCAAAACCTTCGACGTAGCAGGCTTTAGGAATTAGACAAACGGCACGGCCAGAATTGGCGTGGGCTCGTTTCTATTTCAGATTCGACGGTCGTAAATGATTGTACAATCTGGCATTCTTTGAGTCACAATCATGATTGGACGGAGGATACGAGAATGACCGAACCCTAAGAACACAATCAATTTGATGGCCCTCAGATGCAGGGAACGCATTACAAGCGCGCCGATATGTCAGGCGCTAATTTCGATGGCGTAAACCTCGCAGACGCACGGTTTTACGCTGTTTTGACCAAGGCAAGGTTCACCGACACCAATTTGAGCGAAGCGGTTTTTGACGATATCACCCTGGCAGATGCGCGCTTTAATAACGTCAATCTGTCTGGAGCCGCCATCACGAATGCAAACCTATCGCGCTTAACCATAAGCGGCGTCACGTTGGCAGATTCGGACATCAAGGACGCCGACTTAACTGGGATGCGTATCAACGGCGTTCTCGTAACCGATCTATTCATGGCCTATGAACAGGCGAAATCCTGAAGGCCATTTACTCCCTTCGCGAAATTGTCGATTAAAGCGACAACAGCAACTGGCGCAAAGTTGCCATTTAAAGGCTGTGCTCGGTGGAGCGGTAGGCCGCAAGTGGTGACATTTCATTAATGGAAGTTCCAGCTCTTCACCTTGAGCTGATCAATATGCAGGTCGGGTATGAAGATGTCCCGCGACTTCATTCCCTGGCCTGAAGGCTCGCGCGAGTCCGGCCTGCCGGGCATCCCGTGAGCGAACTCATCTCCCCTCCCTGTCGGCAGCCGGAATTCCAGATCGCGATCCGCCAGACCGGTCAGGCTTCCTGACAGATCGAAAAGCTGCTGGGCGACCAAGTGAACGACATCGCCCTCCCGTTGAATGCGGCCGTTGATCGCCAGCATCGAGGCTCCCAGCGCAACGCGCCTCGACCGCTCGAACAGTTTGGGCCAGATGACGATGTTGCCGACTCCTGTCTCGTCTTCAATGGTCATGAAGATGACGCCCTTTGCCGAGCCCGGCCGCTGGCGAACGAGAACCAGCCCGGCCGCCATCAGCCACCGGCCATCGCGAGCGGACATCGCTTCCGTGCAGGTGACGATCCGACGTCCCGCGAGTTCTCGACGCATGAAGCTGACAGGATGTTCGCGCAACGTCAGCCCGGTATGCCCATAGTCAAGGACCACGTTATGCCCCTGCGTCATCTGCCGGAGTTCGACCGCCGGCTCCTGCTGCTCGGCAATCGTTCTTGCCTCGCGCTCCGCAGCAGCCGCGAAAAGCGGCAAAGGCTCGTCTCGCAATGCCTTGATTGCCCAGAGCGCATCGCGCCGTTCAAGCCCGAGCGACGGCAGGAAAGCGTCGGCCTCGGCCAGTTCCACCAGCGACGCGGCCGGAACGCTAGACCGCCGCCACATGTCGTCAACGCTGTCAAAAGGCTGATCGGCGCGGGCCGCGACAATCCTGGCAACGTCGGCAGTGGCCAGGCCGCGCACCATCCGCATTCCAAGTCGGACGGCATGTCGGTCGGAACCGTCGATGGGCTCAAGGGTGCAATCCCATCGTGACCGGTTGATGCAAACGGGACGGACTTCCACGCCATGCTCCCGGCCATCTCGTACGATCTGGGCTGGCGCGTAGAATCCCATTGGCTGCGAGTTCAGCAAAGCCGCACAAAAGACATCGGGGAAATGGCATTTGATATAACTCGATGCATAGGCGATCAGAGCGAAACTCGCCGCGTGACTTTCCGGGAAACCATAGCTGCCGAAACCTTCCAGCTGGCCGAAAGTACGCTTCGCGAATTCTGGTGAGTAGCTGTTGCGGATCATCCCGGTCACCAGCTTTTCCTCGAAGCGCGAGACGCCACCGCTAAATTTGAAGGTCGCCATGGATTTCCGGAGCTGATCGGCCTCCCCGCCCGTGAACCCTGCACAGACCATGGCGACCTTCATGGCGCTCTCCTGAAACAGTGGGACGCCGAGCGTCTTATGGAGGACAGCTTCCAGTTCGGGCGTCGGGTATTCGACCTTTTCTTTGCCCTCCCGCCGGCGAAGATAGGGATGGACCATATCTCCCTGAATTGGTCCCGGCCGTACAATAGCCACCTGGATCACGAGGTCATAGAAGGTCCGAGGCTTCATACGCGGCAGCATCGACATCTGCGCCCGGCTCTCGATCTGAAAGGTTCCGAGTGTGTCGGCCTTGCGGATCATCGCATAGGTCGCCGGGTCCTCCTGCGGGATCGTTGCCAGATCGAGATCGATGCCCTTCTCCTGACCGAGGAATGCAAAGCTCTTGGCCATGCAGGTCAACATGCCGAGCGCCAACACGTCGACCTTCATGAATTTCAGAGCCTCGACATCGTCCTTGTCCCATTCGATCACCTGCCGGCCGACCATGGAGGCAGGTTCGATAGGGACGAGGTCATCAAGACGAGCATGTGTCAAAACAAAGCCGCCGGGGTGCTGACCGAGATGGCGGGGAGCACCCATCAGCTGCTGGGCCAATTGAAGCGTAAGCCCGAGACGCCGGTCGTCGGGATTGAGATTGAGGTCCCTCACCTGCTTTTCGCCAACGGCTTCCGACCAAGCCCAGACCCCCGATGACAAAGCCTTGATCAGGTCCTCCGGCAAGCCCAATGCCTTGCCGACATCGCGGATCGCACCCTTGCTCCTATACCGCGTGACCGTGGCGCATAGAGCCGCCTTGTCGTGGCCATAGGTTCGATAAATCCACTGTATGACCTCTTCCCGGCGCTCATGCTCGAAGTCGACGTCGATGTCGGGGGGCTCGTCGCGTTCCTGAGATATGAAACGCTCGAACAGCAGATCGTTGGTTTCAGGGTCGATAGAGGTGACACCGAGCACGAAACACACGGCCGAGTTCGCCGCCGATCCCCGTCCCTGACACAGAATGCCTTGGGATCGGGCAAAACGGACGATGGAAAAAACCGTCAAAAAGTAGGGGGCGTACCGCATCGTCTCGATCAGCGCGAGTTCGTGGAGGATCGTCTTTTCAACATGCGCCGGCAGCCCGTCCGGATAGCGATTGGGGATGCCTTGGCGGACATAGTGCTCCAACGATTGTTGGGCATCCATTCCCGGTACGATGGCTTCTTCAGGATATTGATAGGTCAACTCTTCCATGGAAAACTTGCAGCGATCGACGATCTCCATCGTCCTGGCGAGCGCCTCCGGATAACGCTGGAAGAGGCGCTCCATTTCTTCCGGTGGTTTAAGAAACCGATCGGCGTGGCGCTCGCGCGCGAAGCCGACATCGTCGATGGTGGTTTTCGTCCTGATGCAAGTCACCACGTCCTGCAGCTGACGCCGACCGGGTTCGTGAAACAGCGCGTCATTGGTGACGACGGTCCTCACCTTGTGCCGAGCGGCCATGTTCGCGATTTCATGCAGCCTCATCTGATCGTTCGGCCGTCGGCGCAGGCACAATGAAACATATGCCCGGTCTCCGAAAACCTCGGCCATTTTCCGCAGTTGGATCGCGCAGGTCTCATCCGGTAGGTCGGGCACGAGGATGCCGATGAGACCTTCGGAACAGGTGGCGACATCGTCGAGGGTCAGAATGCATTTGGCTTTACCGCCCCTGCTCTTCCCGAGCGTCAGCAGCCGCGTCAAACGCGAGTAGGCAGCACGGTCCATCGGGTAGACCAGGATCGACATGCCCTCCTGCAGATCAATGCGGCAGCCGACAACGAGACGAAGACCAGTTGCCCGCGACGCTTCCAGTGCCCGAACGATACCAGCTAGGCTGTTGCGGTCCACCACGCCCAGAGCTTCGATGCCCAGCTCCTTCGCCGTCGTGAACAGCTCTTCCGCCGATGAAGCCCCGCGAAGGAAGCTGAAATGGGTGGTGACCTGGAGTTCCGCGTATCTCATGCGAAAACCCCATGGATGAACCACCGATGCGATCCGGTATCCGCGTCAACGCCGTCACCTGATCGGTAAATCCAGTAGCGCTCGCCGGCGTCGTCCTCGACGGTGAAATAGTCGCGGACAGCCGCCCATTCGGATGTTCTCTGCCACCATTCGCCGAAGATGCGCTCGGGTCCGTCAGCCCGCTTTACACGCCGCCGCTTGCCGCGCCAGCTAAACCAGACGGGAGGATGGTCGGGCAGCAGCGCCATGACTTCGATCAGTTCCGGCCGGTCCATCAAACGCACCGGGCGTGGCCAGATCGTCGGCCAGGTTCCTCCAACCTCCGCGGCGACAGGCGATATGCGCTGCACCGAGCGCTCCGGAACATCGCTTGCGACGGGGGCGACACGATAGATGCGGTAGGTGCCCCTGTTGCCGACAACATCGACGAATGCGCCGAGATCGACCGTGGCATCTCCCACCAGGCTGGATACGATTTGCTTGTCATCGAGCGGCTCGACCATGGTCGCGGCGAGGCTGAGTTTCTCGATACCGAACCCTGGGTCGATCTTCTCAATCCGGTCGTGCAGCAGCTTCGTCAACCAGGCGACATCTCGCACCGGCTTTGCCGTCCCTGCCCGGAGCGCCTGGATCGTGTTATCGACACGATGGACGATCAGGTCCGTGCGACGGACGCCCAGCGCCTTCGCCTGTAGTTCAAGACAGAGCTTCGCCACGAGCTGCGAGATGTATTTTGCGATGGTCTCGGCTGCGCCAATCGGCTCGGCGAAGGCTCGATGGACCTCAATGATCTCCGGACAGCGGATCGGATCAATAGGCTCGGCGACCCGGCAGAACATCTGATCGAGACGACGACCGATCTCTGGACCGAAGCGCAGCGTAAGCGGTGCACGGGGCGTCGCAGCCAGTTCCCTCACCGTCTGGAAGCCAAGCGTGCGCAGGCTCACAATCGTCTCGGGGCTCAGCCGCAGCGACGAAATGGGCAGTCGCGCAACCGCATCGGCCGTTTTCCCTGAGGGAACGACCATCGTTTCCGCCGTCATGGATCGCGCCAGACCGAAGGCGGCTCCCCAGGTATCTGCTACGACGGCGCGGGCAGGTAACCCGCGTGCGCGAAACCGATTCACGAGACCGGACAGCATCAGCTCTTCACCGCCCTGGAGATGATCGGCTCCTTCCGTGTCCATCACGATGCCATCCGGCGGGTCCATGGCAACAACCGGCGAATACTGAGACAGCGCCCAGAGCGTCAGGCGTTGGAGCGCAGCAAGATCGGCGGCGGGATCGGCATCGACCATGTGGAGACCCTGGACCAATGCCTGTGCTTTCGCAGCGGCCATGCCAACACGCAGGCCGACCTTGTCGGCGTTTACGTCGACGGCTGACAGCCAGCGTTTCGAGCCGCTCCTGGCGACAACAACGAGCGGCGTCTCAGCCGGTATGGACGGCTCGGCGCGTCTGATCCGATCCGTCGGCAGCGTCGGAAGAAATACTGATACGACCCTGGCCATCACATGCACCTATTACGAAATCGGCACTCTCTGCTGCCTTGACCCTGATCAGTTCCGCCAGCCACCTTGCTCGGCCGACGCCTGGCACGGGAAGCTGTTCGGACGGCAGGGCGGATATCCGCCATCGTGTCGTCGCAGCTGTCGGATGACCGAAGTCCCCGGCCTCGGTTTGCCGCCGCCATCGTCGGACGATCAAGCCGATGGTGCCGGAGCTTTCGGCAGCCAGCTGTAGACGGCGCGAGGCAACCATCGGCAACCGCACCAACTCCCCGACGACCGCTCCAAGGCCACCGAAACGAAGGGCTTCCTCGAAGCTTTCCAGGACGAACTCCTCTTTGATCGCCTCGACATAGATGACCCGATCAGGATGGAGACCGACCTGGGCCAGCGCCGGGGCGAAGAGGTCGGGTCGGGCGAGACACCAAACCACCTTGCCCTTGGTGCGGGCCGCGACACCTGCAACAAAAAGCGCTGCTGCGGCCCCATCAATTGCACCCGCCCCGCCCCCGGCGAATTCGTGCAACGCCCCGTAGGCCAACCCGCCACCGGGAAGCCGCTCATCTATCTCGGAAACACCAAATGGCAGGACCATTTTAGGGCGAGCCACCACGCCTTCGAGATGCTGGATGCGCTCTCGAAGGCCGGAGATAATAGGATTTGCGCTCGCCTTCGCCATTCGTGGCTTTCATCAAAATCGGGTTTTCATCTCACTCAGAAGCGAGTATGTTCTCTATTTGTTCCTTCGAGAGATATGAGTCAATGTGCATATGCTGGCGAGTGTTCGACGAACTGCAACCTGGCCAGATGCAGTTGAAGCCGAAATTCAAATGGATTCAATCGCCTAATTGAAAACCGTTCCCGGGTGCTAAATGTCATCGATGAGAAAATATACCTATGACGATCTGACCACGCTCCGCGATTCCGAGCGCCTGTCATCACTGTCGAGTGCAGAACCTATGACCGCTCTGGCGAACTGGATCGAAAGAAGCTGGTCAAACTCTATCGCGCAAGTCTCACCTTCGGACAGCTTCGCCGCAGGCTCGCGCTCGGTTGCGGCAATATGAACGGTAAAGACGGCGTGGACCGATGCGGAGCCTGGTTCCCTTGTCTTGTCGACGCCGGGCTTGAACAACAGGAGAAAATCGGATGTCAGAGAATGTAGTCTCTTTCGACGAAAACCTGCAGAAGCTGGTGGAAACGCCCTTTGGCACGACCTCCGACGAGCTGCGTATTGCGGCGATTCGATCAAAAATCGAGTTCGCAAGGAATGAACTTCAGACGGTCCAAGCCTACATAGATGTCGTCTATGCAGGAACGATCACCGTGGTGACAGACCACGGCGGAGAGCTGCCCATCGACTCTCTGGCGCATCTCGGCAGCATCCTTTCAAACTACGAGCAGATGTTGTTCGACCAGATCGCCGAGCTTGAATATCAGCAGGAGATGTTGCTCTTTCCCCCCGGCGAGGAAGAAGACGGTACAGATGAGGGGCTTTCCGATAACCAGGACACCGCTTAACGCCATGGACGTCGTGAAACCCAACAACGCCGGTCGGCAACGCAAGGTCATTCATGTCGACATGGATGCCTTTTACGCCTCCGTCGAGCAACGCGATAACCCCGATCTTCGCGGCAAGCCAGTCGCTGTCGGCGGCTCGGAGGCCCGTGGCGTCGTTGCTGCGGCAAGCTACGAGGCTCGCAAATTTGGCGTCCATTCCGCAATGCCGTCGGTCACGGCCAAACGCAAATGTCCCGACCTGATCTTCGTTAAGCCGCGCTTCGATGTGTACAAGGCCGTTTCGCTGCAAATCCGGGAGATATTTGCCGAGTACACGCCGATGATCGAGCCACTATCGCTCGACGAGGCCTATCTCGACGTCACCGAGAATCTCAAAGGAATGGACGTCGCAACGGAAATTGCTGCCGAGATACGCGCCAAGATCAAAGCGACGACGGGACTGAACGCATCAGCTGGAATCTCCTACAACAAATTCCTGGCGAAAATGGCGAGCGATCTCAACAAGCCAAATGGACAAGCTGTGATCACACCGAAGAACGGCCCCTCGTTCGTGGAGGGCCTTCCCGTCAAGAAATTCCACGGTGTCGGCCCGGCCACTGCGGAAAAGATGCATCGGCTCGGCATCGAGACCGGAGCCGACCTCAAAGAACGCAGCCTCGACTTCCTGATTGAACACTTTGGCAAGTCTGGGCCCTATTTCCACGGCATCGCACGCGGAATTGATGACCGGCAGGTGAAGCCAAATCGCGTGAGAAAATCCGTCGGCGCGGAAGACACATTTATCGCCGACATTCATTCGTTCGATCTCGCCCGGGAAGGCATTCAGCCGCTGATCGAAAAAGTCTGGGCCTATTGCGATGCCAACGAAATCAGCGCCAAAACGGTGACGCTGAAGGTGAAATATGCCGATTTCACCCAGATCACGCGCAGCAAAACGATAGCGACGCCATTCGAATCGCTCGCCGCACTGGAAGACGCGGTGAACTTGCTCCTTCAGCCAGTCTTTCCGGTCAGCCGAGGGATCAGGCTGCTTGGCGTGACGCTTTCGTCTTTGGAACGCAAAGTGGCCGAGACCGAGCCGCCACAGCTGCTCCTGTTCAGATAGCTGGGGCCACGTTTGCCTTTTGCCGCCTAGCCGAGTCTTTTGTAGGGCTATCTTCCGGATACCGCCGCCGTCGAATCGCTCAATAGACCCGGCCCGCTCAGTCATATCAGGTTGGTCGGTCCATAAAATCCGATTTCTCGACCTGTAGCGGAACCGGTCCCGAGTTCGCGTGCGTCCCGGAAGCCGGAAAGCGACTCCTCGAAATGTGCAAAGGGCCTCCCCACAGGTGTAATTCTGAAGTATACTCAACTGAATTAGCCGCCGGAGTCTACAACCATGCTTGGCTTAGCTAAAGACATCGCATTGTATGTGGCTTTATTTGCCGCGATTATTACTGGCATCTTCGGGATATACCAAAATAATCAGAAATCCAAGCTTGACCGAAAACTCCAATTAGACATCGCTCAGCTTGGCTTGATGAAATCGGCCTTTGATCTACGATTTAAGGACGAATTTGAGACTTACAAAGCTCTGTGGCCTTTGTTGCAGTCGCTGATCACCACATTATCGATGGAAACTGATGGTCTTATTGAAAAAGAGGGGAAAGAGCGAGCCGCTATAATCGACAGGGATTTGATGCCTGTTGCCGATAAACTTTATGCAAGCACGATATTTCTACCGGCCGATATAAGGGAACTGGCGGAAACCATGATGCAAAACTCTGTTACCTGGAGGGTTAACATGGCATATCCCGCTCTCGGCAACCCTGACATATTCACTCCTCCTAAGAAAATCGAAGAGCTGGAACAAGATTTGATACGCCTTCGAGACATGATCGCAAAGCGCATCGACATGATGCCGGGTGGCGTTGAATTCGGAACGGCAGAACGCCGCCATGCCTGACATTGAAGCGGCAGAATGACTCTCCGTTTAGAAACGTCTCGTAGTATGTAGACTCTACTGGTTTCAGGGGCGGGGAGTGAAATGGCGAACCGAGAGATTACGGTTTTCTACGCATGGCAAAGTGACCGAGATCGGGAGGGAAATCAGCACTTCATCCGCCTTGCCCTCGATGACGCCGCAGCTCGAATAAACGAGGACAGCACTCTTGGCGTTGAAGTGAAAATCGATGCAGACACCGAGGGTGTCGTCGGCACTCCACCTGTCACGGAAACGATCTTGAACAAGATTCGCGCGGCAGACATCTTCGTTCCCGATCTCACGTTCGTCGCCGAAACCACCGACAAAAAACTCATCCCGAACCCAACGTTATGGTCGAATATGGCTACGCGCTTCGCTCGCTGACATTCGAGGCCATGACGCCGGTGATGAACACTTATTATGGGGAGCCCGAAAAACTGCCGTTCGATCTCGGTCATGTTCGGCATCCAACTCAATATAGCCTTACGCCGAACAGTCAGGACGGGTTGCGTCGACCGACGGCGGGCCTCTGCAATCGCGCCCGATCAAGAAGCGGAATCCAGCTCAACCGGCGCTGCCTTTCGATCCCATGCCGCTAAGGGTCGAACCGGCGCTGGCAAGCACACCCCGTGATGCTCAGGGGCCATTGCGAAAGCCTGTCATGCGTGCCAGATATTTTCCCATGTGTTCAGTCGTATTGATTTGAGATTGGTACCATGATCGTTACGGAAGAGGTGTTTTCGCGCTTTCGCGATAAAGGAAAGGTGCCGGTACGCAGTCTGCCGTCGAGCCTCTTTTCGCAGACAGGCGATCTCTTTTTCAAGAATGACGCCGCCCCGCTGTCCCAATTTCCGAACGATGTCCGCGAGGTTATACACGTGGTGCCCGTCTTAGCATTCTTGCAGACCGTCCCTCCACTTTCGGATGAACGTGAATGGATCGCGTTGCACCATCAATGTGGCGGATATCACTGTTTGGAGGTCGCGATGGTTGCGACAATTCTCACACCGAATGTGACGATCAAAGACAAGCTCGACCAAATCGGAAAGCAGTTCTACTTCGCACAACACGGAAACCTTGAGCCAGGCAACATGTTGGCGTCCTCTATTTCAGCATATTCGACAGCACTAAGCGCAATCGGCCTTGATTGCGAGTGCACATGGCGAAGGCTTTCAGAAGGGCTCTACCCTATCGATTGCACTCAGGAAAATCTCAACAAGGTCGCTTCCGATGCGCCCTCCCTAGATATGCTGGCAGATTGGCAGGGATTTACCCGGGTGCGGTACAGCACGGACCCAATCATCCTATTGCTGGCAAGCAATAGCGACTGATTGGCCGTCTCACGCGCTAGTGTGAGCAGCACACCGCTCACGTTTCATTGAAGGAGGGATGAATGTAATGATGACAAGTAACGCATTCCTCTCGAAGCGGACGACAGCGACAGGTGACAGCTTCTTGGCCTTCATCCGCTCCCCGCTCGGATAGCCGCTAGTCTTGTGGACGGACGCCACCGATCACGGCCGTCGCGTGGGCTCGGAAAAGGCGATCACCAGGACTGGTGGTGCTGGAAACATTCCCCGTACAAAACCTCAGCACGTCGGAGGCCGCCGAAATTGCTGAAAGCCTCACTGCGAAAGTGGCATGATCACGGATGGGGTGGTGGCGAGCGTCCAATGATAGAGGCTACGTCACCTCCGGAAAGTTGGCCGTTCTCGAGAAGAGCCTCGACGATCGCATCTAGCTTCGCCCGGTTTTCCGATACAATTTCTTCCGCGCGCTTCAATTGTTCCGTGAGAATGTCGTCGATCTCCTTGAGCAGATAAAGCTTGTGGTTCCGTAGATTTGAGAGGTCCCCGAACGCGGTTACGGGGTCGACAATTAGGCTACTTCCCATGCCGTGGCTGGCAACCAGGGAGGTTGCGATATCCGTCGCTTCAGCGAGATCAGAGGTTGGTGCGCCGCCTGAACCGTCTGCATGATCACCGTACGCGACTCGTTCGGCTGCTATCCCGCCGAGGAGCGTGGCGATATTACACAGATGGAAATCGCGAGTTCTTCGCTCCAGCACAGGAAACGCGTAGCTGGTTACCCCGAGGCTTCCGCTCCCTCCCGCCGGCATAAACTTGCGGACTGAAACCGATTTTACTTTGGCATAGCCCAAAACCGTAGCGACCAGAGCATGACCGGCTTCGTGCACCGCGACGGAACGACGATATGCCTCGCTGAGGACCACTATCGGGGGAAAGCAGGATAAGACCGTCTTCACCGTAAAGCTGGTGTTGGAGATGCGCGCTTTCCGCCTTGCTTTGCGAACCACCTCCTCGATATCAGCACCGGTCATTCCGTCAGTGAGATCGGAGAAGACCTCCTCCTCATCGATTGTCGGCACTGTGTCCGCGATCTGTATCAGAATCGCGATCCGATCCTCCGCACTTGGCAGGGGTATCTCCAACCTTCGCCCTAAGCGCCCTGATCGGACGATCGCCGGATCAAGCGCATCCCATTCGTTGGTTGCCCCGATGACGACCACGCCCTCCCTTCTCCGGGGATCGAGGCATTCCAGAAGTCCGTTGATCGCGATGCGCATGTATCGGGCGTTGTCGGATTGACGCTTGCTACGAGACCCGAAGGAGTCGATCTCATCTATGAACAGAATAGAGGGAGCCTTTTCTGCCGCTTCCGCGAAGGCGTCACGCATAGCTTTGAGCAAATCGTTCAGGTATCCCATGGACTGCCATTGCGCAGCGCTTGTTTCAACGAGATGAACTTCCGCCTCGAGAGCTAATGCCCGCACGAAGGTCGTCTTGCCAGTCCCGGGCAGTCCAGAAATCGTCGCACCACTCTCGATGTCTGACCATCCAACTCTGCCAGCCCCGAAGTCTTTCAGATCGCGGGCCAGCTCGAGTCCCCAAGTCTTTGCGGCACCGTAGCCCTGCAAGTCGGCAAGCTTTGCGACACCGCTCTTATGGTCTTTCGCCGCCGCTGATGGCGCTGCTGCCGATGCGGCTTCGCTCGCGAAACGCCTAAGCTTGTCAATCGCCAGGGAGTAGCTGCGACCGGGCCTGAATACCCGATCGAGTAGGTCCCAAGGAGTCTGAGTCACAAGCCCAAGCTCGTATTCGCCGGGCTCGGCCCCATACAGCGCCTTGATGGCGTTTCGGTAGTGCCTTTCGGTCGGAACCGAAATCGCCTGAATGAAGTCACCAATCGCGTGTACTTCCGGGAACGAGGCAAGCATTTCATAAGAGTGGATGAAGAGGAAATCCCGGGTCGGAAAGTCGCCGAGGTGAGCAAGCGCATTCTGGGTATTCTCCGCCTTCTCCAAAACGCAGAATCCGTAGCGCGCCTTGCTATCGTAAGAAAAGAATGACCTCGCCGCACGGACGAAGATGTCCATCTGTCCAGCGGGAACGATGAGAACAGCGACACGCTGGCTTAGGGTGCGCTTGAGAGGCCGCATCGCCCGAGCCACGGCAAAGAAGGCGACCAACAAGGGTAATGAGAATGCTTCCGTGGTGAGCTTGGTCGCAGGGAGGAAATATTCATCACGGGTAAGCGATCGAAATCTCTCGAGCTTGAATGGGCGCTTGATCTTAGACATCGATGATGAGGCCCGGGTCGAAATTGCTGACGCCTTCTTCCTGAGGGTACCCACGTGGATTGCAAATAACCCGGGTATCGCCAATCATGTAGTCGGCGCGCGCGTGAATGTGGCCATGGACCCACAGCTCGGGACGCAGATCGTGGATCAGGGGTTCGAGGTCGGAGGCGAAGTGGGGTGTCGCGGGGTCATTGCGATAGACCTCAGGGATCGATCTCATTGATGGCGCATGGTGGGTGACGACGACGGTCTTGTCCCAGTCTTTGTTCTTTGTTGTCTTTAGATATGCAACGGCGTCGCGGTGCATTCGGAAGACATCGATCGGTCGAAACCTCTGATAAGGCGACTTCCGGAACTTTATGCGCGCGAAGTCCATCATGAATTCTTCAGCGTGCGCCATTGATGGTTGGGGTGACCTAAGAAGACGATAGTCCGTCCAGAGAGTCGTACCGACAAATCGCGTTCCTCGAATGGCGACAGCGGAGTTCTCCAGGAAGTGGACGTTTTGCCAAGGCCTCTCGCCTCGTTGCCGCCGAGCGCTTTCGAGGTCCTCTTGGACGCTCGAATAATAGAACTCGTGGTTCCCAGCAACGCAGACGACAGGCATCTGTTTGCCGATGTAAGTGAGCCAGTCGAGGGACGGCAGAATTCCATCAGTCCAGACGTCCCCAGCACAAATGGCTACATCTGCCTCAGGAATGACAAGCGGTCTTGAATCAAATTCAACATGGAGATCAGAGAAAATCCAGAGCTTCATATGATTTAGCTCACCTAATTGCAGATGACGAAGTCGTTCGGGAAAATTTAGCTAAATGCGAGCTGGCTCGCCGAGTCATTGACGCCCGCGGGCAGCCTGGTCCGCAGGGTTCATTTGGTCACCTAGCAGGTACCAACGGGAAAGCGTTCGGGCCGTTTTGTGTCGGTCATCCATAAAAAAGACTTCGCTTGTGAAGCCCGGCCTTCCGTCAGCGATATCTGGATGTCCTGCAAAGCGTCCTAGCAAACAAGGGACGGTTCGCTCTCCGATAGACCAGTTATCAAGATAGACGTAGCTCGTAGGCAAGAATCCTTTTTTTCCCACTGCCTCCAAATCGTCAGCACGCGACCGCAGCTGATCAATCAAATCCCGCCGGGACCTTCCGAACCAATGATGGGCATAGTTTACGGTCATCTGAGCCTCACCGAGTAAACGTCCGTTCACAGCCAGGCGTTAGGCCTGACGCTTCGAATCGAGTGTTTTCGTTTCTAGAATGACGTCTTGTCTACAGCGATTAATTACCGATTTCAATAAGCATAACTACCTTTTTTAGGTAATCTTTGACAATTCACAGCGCAGCTCGTTCTTAGCTTAGATGGAGACCATCTTACCTGGAGACTTAATACGTGCTGCCCGTGCCTTGCTCGGCTGGAGTCAGGAAAGGCTCGCTGTGGAAGCCGGCATTACGGCTAAGTCTCTTCGCGACATCGAGTCAGGAACGAGACGCCCCACAAGGAAGACAAACGGACAGATACGCGCGGTCTTCGAACGCGAGAATGTTCAGTTCATTGCGGCGAACCATGACGGAAACGAAATCATCGGGACTGGCGTCCGTTGGCGTCCAATGCAATCGAACATGACGATCAAGATAATCTGACAGTCGAGCCCCAGCAGAGCATGTGTCCCGCATATTTGCCGGCTCAGCCTCCAAACCAGCGCTGATTTGGAGTGCTCCAAACACTCCACGACGAAAGCTACCGCCGACTTGGGCTCAGCGTCCGTTAGCCCCTCCGGCGGGCCGCCCGAGACCACGACAGGCATTTCCGGGCCTCCGATAGGCATCTTGTCGCGACTTCTTTTCGCGCGCGCTTTGCCAACGCCGTCGTGGCTCTCTTTTTTATCGGCGCGGTTCGTCGGTCGAGGGAGACTCGTTTGCCGGTCAGCGCGATCTATGAACTCCGGGATTTTTTCGGGAACTTACGTTCTTGAGAAGGGATTTCCGAGCATCACGGCTCCCGTTCAAACGACAGGAGCCGTGCCTAGCTTTCAATGATTTCCCTACAGGATCAGAGGGTTAATTGGCGACCCCTGCAGGAATCGAACCTGCGACAACCTGCTTAGAAGGCAGGTGCTCTATCCAGCTGAGCTAAGGGGCCGTCCGGCGGTCGCGTTCAGGGAGCGCGACCGGATGCGGCAGTTCTGGACGAGAAATCTCAATGCGTCCAGGGCTGTGTACGGGTATAGCGGAAATTATCCGGATAGGCGACAACCTGGCGGACCGGGTCCTTCGGCGCGATGACGCGGTATTCGATGCCGTTGCGCTGGGCATAGGCTTCGGCCAGTTCCTGCGTTTCGAAGGTGAGTTTCACCTGCTGGCGCGTATCGCCGGAGGAGGTGTAACCCATCATCGGATCGATCTTGCGCGGCGACTCCTGATCGAATTCGAGCACCCAGAGATGGGTCTTGGCCTTGCCGGACTGCATGGCGGTCTTGGCTGGACGAAAGATCTTGGCAGACATGACTGCGGCGTCTCCGACTGTGCGGGCAGCGCCCGCCTTTCATGGTCTCGTTCCCCGCTGCCGGGGCTTTGCTTCGCCGCTAGACATAGCACGAAGAGATGAATTTTGCTTATCCGCGATTCCTCGGCTTTTCAAGAAAAAAGGCGGTACAGGTGCGCTGTCGATACCATCTCGATGATGAGGTGATGCCGCAGAAACATGGATATCGGCGGACAGGCCGGCTGCGGATATTCCCGCCCCTGTCAGCCGCCGCCTGAAGCTTAACGGTTCCGGCCGGTTGCGCGATATTACCGCCTGTCTCATGTTGTGATAACAACCTGATTGCCGCGGCCAGCCCTCGGCACTAGTTTACGGCTCAGCTAATTTCAGTGGATTTGCACGCATGATGAGACGTTCGGCGGAGTTCAATGCCATCGTGATAGGGGCTGCGATTACGGCGTTCTTCTACGTTGCCATCAGCTACGCCCAATATATCGGCCTGCTCGAACACGGCTGAGCAGCCTTCTGCTGACGTCCGGCGCGCCCGGCAGGGCAGACCGGCGGCCCATCACGATTTTTCTGTATGCATCCCAATATCAGGCGGGAATCTTCGGCCAGGGCTGGATTTATGGGTTGCGACGGCGAAGTGAACCGTGTATCTCCCCGCCCACGGCACGGAGTGTAGCGCAGTCTGGTAGCGCATCTGGTTTGGGACCAGAGGGTCGGGAGTTCGAATCTCTCCACTCCGACCATTCAATATCCCGATATTCTTGGATCTTTGACAGCCGGATCACGGCCCGCCTTGTCGGGGCGTGCGCGCCGTCACTTCGTCTTCTTCGTCGTCGTGGCGCTGACGATCCTGTCGCCCGGCTTGATTCCGAGTTTGGCGACGATGCCGGCATTGAGTTCGACGACATATTTCACCGGGCTCATCGAATCGATGATGTCGCGCGAATAAGGCGTTGCGTTTTCCTTGATGTGGCGGATCGTGCCGGTGTCGTCGGCAAATAGCATGTCGAGCGGCAGGATGGTGTTTTCCATCCACATGGTGACGCGCCGCGGCTCGTCGAAATCGAAGATCATGCCGGCATCATCGGCCATCACTTTGCGAAACATCAGTCCATAGGCGCGCTGATCGGGCGTCGAGGCGATCTCGACGGTGAAATGCAGCACCTTTCCCGCAGCGGTCTGGATTAGCAGCGGCTCCTTGTCGAGCCCCATCTGCTCTTCGGCCAGAGCCGGCAGGGCGACCATGAAAAAAAGCGCCAGGATGGCGCTTCTGATCGCATGAAACAGGACTGGACCGCGCATATCAATGCGACCGGCTGGCCGGGCTCGGAACGTCGGGATGGATCTCCGCGGCCATCAGGCCCTTCTCGCCGTCGCCGAAGCGGACAAGCACCACCTGGCCGGGGCGCAGTTCGGTCAGGCCGAAGCGGCGGAGCGTTTCCATATGCACGAAGATGTCTTCGGTGCCCTCGCCGCGCGTCAGGAAGCCGAAGCCCTTGGTGCGGTTGAACCATTTGACGAGCGCACGCTCGAGCCCGCTCGTCGCGGTCACCTGCACATGGGTGCGCACCGGCGGCATCTGCGAGGGATGAACCGCCGTCGACTGGTCCATCGAGAGGATCTTGAAAGCTTGGTAGCCGCGCTCGCGGCGCTGGATGAGGGCGACGATGCGCGTTCCCTCGAGGATCGTCTGGTAACCGTCGCGGCGCAGGCAGGTCACATGCAAGAGAACGTCCTGCATGCCGTTGTCGGGCACGATGAAGCCGAAACCCTTGGCGACGTCGAACCACTTGACGACGCCGGTGATTTCAACAAGATCGACCGCCTCTGCCGATAGCTCGTCAAGGTCGGAGTATTCGTTCGATGAAATCCTATCAGCCATTTCGCCAGCCCCTCGAATACGCGTCACACTGTTACGGTTAACTGATTCTTGAAATCAAGATTAACATCTTGGTAACGGATAAGCGCAAGTCCTAGTTTTCGGTTATTCCCAGCTGCACATTTTATAAAGATGACTTGCCCGAAGCTGACCTCGGCTCGCCGAAAAAAGCTAGCCCCAATAAAGGAGTAAATAGAATGCGTTATCTCCACACTATGGTTCGCGTCAAAGACCTCGACGCCTCGCTCGCCTTTTACACCACGCTGTTCGGGCTGGAGGAGATTCGCCGCCACGAAAACGAGAAGGGCCGCTTCACCCTGGTTTTCCTGGCCGCCCGCGACGATCTCGACCGTGCGCGCAGCGAAAAGGCTCCCTGCCTCGAGCTCACCTATAATTGGGACACGGAAGATTATAGCGGCGGACGCAATTTCGGCCACCTCGCCTATGAGGTCGACGATATTTATGCAACCTGCCAGAATCTGATGGACAACGGTATCACCATCAACCGGCCGCCACGCGACGGGAACATGGCCTTCGTGCGCTCGCCCGACGGCATCTCGATCGAAATCCTGCAGAAAGGCAGCCCGCTTCCGGCCGCTGAGCCCTGGGCCTCGATGGGCAATACCGGCGCCTGGTAAGGTTTTTTCCGCAAGGCTTTTGCGAGGCTTGCGGGTTTTTCGATTTCGGGTCCGGCCGGCGCCTTGGCGCTTGCCGCGATCCGACCCCGCAGGCAATCTCCCGGTGACTCGAAGCGGACGGCGGCGTTTTTCGCCCATTTTCCGCATTAACCGGAGACTGGTCGCTTGCCTAACATGCAAATGCGGATGCCCGTGACGGGCGCTTTGCTGATCGCCACTTCGGTGCTGGCGCTGTTGTCCGGCTGCGCGTCGGACAAGAAGGCGCTGGATTCCGCCGCGGTGGCGCCGGCGGCGCAAGCCGCCGCACCTGAGCTTGCCGCGGCAGCGCCTGCAAGCCCTGCCCCGCGTTCGGTCTATACCGATCCCCGGCTCGTCAATGTCTCCGGCGCTCAGGCCGCATCTCAGACCGTGGCAGCGAATCCGACTGCCGCTGCCCCGGCGGCCGATCCGGCGGCATCGGCGCCCGCCAACATCGGCGGGCTCGTCATGCAGTCGACCCGGATCAACGCCCAGGCGATGAGCATCTTTTCCGATCACCAGCCGGCGCTGCAGAACAACAGTACATCCACCGTCATTCAGCCGCAGGCCTATGCGCCGGTGGAAGGTGCAGTGCCCGCGAGAAGCAGCGTCTACAGCCAGCAGCCCGCACCAGCACAGCCGGCGGAGCCGGTGCTGCCGCAGCAATCCTCGCAGAATGGCAGCACGCAGCCTGCGCCGGTTCAAACAGCGTCGCTGGCGACCGGCAGCATTCCGACCTCGACTGTGAATGCACTCTACAGCGCGCCGAAACAGAACCTGCTCGGCAGCCTCACCGGCCTGCTGCAGAAGGCATCCCTGCCCGGCATGACGCGTATCGCGCCGAACGGGCTGCATCTTCAGAACGACAAGGTCGAAGTCGGCTGCTTCAAGCCCGACCTGCTGAACGTGATCAAGACGGTCGAAAGCCATTTCGGCCGGCCGGTTATCGTGACGTCAGGCTACCGCGACGAAGAGCATAACCGCCTGGTCGGCGGTGCTGACGAATCGATGCACAAGAGCTGCGAGGCAGCCGACATCCAGATCGACGGAGTCACGAAATGGGACATCGCCGCCTATATCCGCTCGCTGCCGAACCGCGGCGGCGTCGGCACCTATTGCCACACGGATTCGGTCCATCTCGATACCGGCAAAACCCGTGACTGGAACTGGGGCTGCGGCGGCAAACGCGCGCCGCTGACGACCGCAAGAGCGATCTGACGGCCGCGCGCTTTTCGCATCACGTTAGGGCAGCGCCGCCTCGCGCTGTTCAAGAAACAACCGGCAGCCTATTGATTCAGCTTCAATAATCGGCGTTTGCAACGCGGCAGGATTTCTTGTCATTTTTTTGAAAGAAAACTGCATTTGCCGCTTGCGGGATTCAAAACGCCTGACTATAAGGGCGCCACCACGAAGGAAGCGCCCTTCGTCTATCGGTTAGGACACCAGATTTTCATTCTGGGAAGAGGGGTTCGACTCCCCTAGGGCGTGCCACTTTCTCTCTATATAGAAGCCATCGCATCCGCTTGCAGAAGCCGGCGCGCGCGCCTATTTTAACGAATGGCTTGCGCCCTTCGTCTATCGGTTAGGACGACAGATTCTCATTCTGTAAAGAGGGGTTCGACTCCCCTAGGGCGTACCACCG
Organism: Rhizobium binxianense; assembly: GCF_028994275.1. Taxonomy (NCBI): domain Bacteria; kingdom Pseudomonadati; phylum Pseudomonadota; class Alphaproteobacteria; order Hyphomicrobiales; family Rhizobiaceae; genus Rhizobium; species Rhizobium binxianense. The sequence goes on along the minus strand of NZ_CP118713.1, from coordinate 1,555,869 downwards.
GGCTTGAGCCAATGGCGCCTAAACCAGCCCGCTGGCCTATTTTTCCTGGTTCCCTCGCCTCACGATACCAAGTTTTTCCACAGCCGAAATAAATCGGCGAAAACGATGATTTTTTCGCGTCTTGGCGCTTGCGGCTTTCGAAGGTGCTGACTATAAGGGCGCCACCACGAAGGAAGCGCCCTTCGTCTATCGGTTAGGACACCAGATTTTCATTCTGGGAAGAGGGGTTCGACTCCCCTAGGGCGTGCCACTTCTTCTCTCTAAATTCCATGTCTTTCAAGCGGTTGCTCGACAGCCCTATTTCGCCGGCGCGGCATCGCAGACGCGCAGCTGAATGCGGCGCGCACCCTGGTAATGCTCGGCACTGAGCGAACCCGCGACATGCAGGCTGGCGCCGCGTGAATTGATGAGAAGATTGCCGAGCGGCGTATCGGCGGCGCGGAAGGCGATGCCGTCGAGCCGCGATCCGTCCATGGCCTCCAGCGTTACCTTCACATGTTTCTCGCCGACCAGGCGCGCGTCGCGGACGCGATGGGCCGGTACGGCAAAGAGCGGCTGGGCATGGCCGGAGCCATAGGGGCCGGCCGCCTCCAGGCGGTCGATAAGTTCGAGCGTGGCGCCGCTGGCGCCGATCGCCCCGTCGATCTTCAAGGTCTCGTTGGCGACGAGGTTTGCCACCGTCCTTGCCGACTTCTCCGTGAAGAAGGTCCTCAACCTGCCGAGATCGGCGCGCTCGACCGTCAGCCCCGCGGCCATGGCGTGGCCGCCGCCCTTGACGAGAATTCCCTCGTCGACTGCAGCCCGCACCATCCTGCCCATATCGAAGCCGTTGATCGAGCGGCCCGAGCCGGTGCCGCGGCCGGAGGCATCGAAGGCGATCGCGAAGGCCGGCCGTTTGAACTTCTCCTTCAGCCGCGCCGCGATCAGCCCGACGATGCCGGGATGCCATTTCTCATGGGCAGTGACGATGACGGAGGCGCCCTCGCCGTCGCCATATTCGGCGAGCGCCTCGGCTTCCGCCTCCTGCAGCATGACGGTCTCCATCGCCTGGCGCTCGCGGTTGAGCTCGTCGAGGCGCTGCGCGATCACCTCCGCCTCCCCGGCATCGTCGAGCGTCAGCAGGCGGCTTCCGAGGGCCGCGTCGCCGATCCGCCCGCCGGCATTGATGCGCGGGCCGATCAGGAAGCCGAAATGATAGGGCGTCACCGGGCCGGCGAGACCGGCCTTACGGAAGAGTGCCGCAAGCCCGGCATTGCTCTGGTGGCGGGCAGCGACCAGTCCTTTCACCACATAGGCCCGGTTGAGGCCCTTCAGCGGCACGACATCGCAGACCGTCGCCAGTGCGACGATGTCCAGCCATTGCAGCAGGTCGATCGCCAGGATCTGTTTATTGCCGGCGGCGCGCAGCAGCCTCAGCGTCGCGACCAGCACCATGAAGACGACACCGGCGGCGCAAAGATGCCCCTGCCCCGAGAGATCGTCCTCACGGTTCGGATTAACAAGCGCGTGGCAGGGCGGCAGCTCATGTGTCACCTGGTGGTGATCGATGACGACGACATCGATATTGCGCGCGGCCGCCGCCGCCAGCGCTTCGTGACTGGTGGAGCCGCAATCGACGGTGACGATCAGCTCAGCACCTTTGTCGATCAACTGGTTGATCGCCGCCGGATTGGGGCCGTAACCTTCGAAGACGCGGTCGGGAATGTAAATATTCGCCCTGACGCCGAAATGGCTGAGAAAGCGGAACATCAGCGCCGAGGAGGCCGCGCCGTCGACGTCATAGTCGCCGAAGATCGCAACACTCTCGCCGCGCTCGATCGCGCGCAGCAGGCGGGTTGCGGCCTTTTCGCAATCTGTCAGCTTATGGGGATCGGGCATCAGGCTGCGGATGGTGGGCTCGAGGAATTCGATCGCCTCGTCCACCGTCACGCCGCGCCCGGCCAGCACGCGGGCGATCAGATCCGGCAGTCCGTGAACCTGCGACATGGCGAGCGCCCGGTTCTGCCCGGCCTGGTCGAGCCGCGCCACCCAGCGATTGTCGAGCGCGGATTTCTCCACGCCGAGAAACGCGCGCTGTACCGGATCGACGGGATCTGCCATGCCACACTCCGCTGACTTCAACTACTCTTTCTACAGGAGCAGCGGAGATAACATAGCGGCGGATTTGCAGACACGGATTTTTACCAAAACACCGCCCAGATGATCATGGCAATGCCGGCGAACTGCACCAGCAGGAACGAAAACAGCGTCAGCAGAATGGCCCAGTTGCGGCCTTCCGTGTTTTCCTCATCGCCGTCAGCCTCGTCATGGCGCCCCTGACTGATATCACGGTGCGCCGGCTTGAGGATTTCCTCAAGCATATCAGGAGGGTCCGGCTGGTCGCATGGGCCGCCATACCCTTTCCCGGCATGGTTGTCCTTGCTCATGAAATTCTCCACGCCGGCGACTCACCATCTATGGTTTTATTTATATCAATATTTCGGTATTTGTTAATATAAACTTCCGTTAGGGAAGCTGAATATTCAACAGAAAAAACCGCCCTGCCAGAGGCAGGGCGGCTCAACCATTCCGAAACGGGTAGAAGGACTCAGCCTTCCTCTTTCGGACGTTCGATTCGAATCACCTGCGGCTCGCCGAAGAGATAACCTTCCGACTTGATCGAGGCGACGGCCTTGCGCACCGACTCTTCCATCGTCGCGTGAGTGACGAGAATGATCGTCTGGTGGTGCGACGGCGCCAGATGCTGTTTGGAGCGCTGGACGATCGATTCCAGCGAGATGTTGTTTTCGGCCATGCGGGTTGCGACGCTGGCAAAGACGCCGGTGCGGTCGAGCACGGTCAGGCGGATGAAATAGCCACCCTCGTGGCTCTGCATCTGCGCCTTGCGGTAGGGCTCCAGCGCCGATGCGGGATGGCCGAGAACCGGCACGCGCTGGGCGCCCGGCTGGCTCTTGGCGATATCGGCGATGTCGCCGAGGACCGACGAGGCCGTGGCGTTGCCGCCGGCGCCGGGGCCGACCATCAGCAGTTCGCCGAGCACGTCGGATTCGATCGCCACCGCATTGGTGACACCGTCGACCTGGGCAATGACCGAATCGACCGGCACCATGGTCGGGTGCACGCGCTGCTCGATGCCGGTATCGGTGCGCTGGGCAACACCCAGCAGCTTGATGCGATAACCGAGCTCGGCGGCGGCGTGGATATCCTCGATCGAGATGTTGGTGATGCCTTCGAGATAGATATCGTCGGCCGCGATTTTATTGCCGAAGGCGAGCGTCGTCAGGATGGAAAGCTTGTGGGCCGTGTCGTTGCCCTCGATGTCGAAGGCCGGATCGGCTTCGGCATAACCCAGCCGCTGCGCTTCCTTGAGGCATTCGGCGAAGGAAAGCCCCTCCTTCTCCATCTTGGTCAGGATGTAATTGCAGGTGCCGTTCATGATGCCGTAGATGCGCGAGACGGCATTGCCCGTCAGCGATTCGCGCAGCGCCTTGATGACGGGGATGCCGCCGGCGACCGCCGCCTCGAAGTTTAGGAGCGCGCCCTTCTCTTCCGCGATCGTCGCAAGCTCGACGCCGTGATAGGCAAGTAGCGCCTTGTTGGCTGTCACCACATGGAGACCACGCTGGAGTGCGGCGCGCACCGAGATGTTGGCCGCCCCTTCGGCGCCGCCCATCAGCTCGACGAAGACGTCGATATCGCCCTTTTCGGCAAGCTCTTCCGGCCGGTCGAACCAGGTAACAGCGGAAAGATCGATGCCGCGGTCCCTCGACTTGTCACGCGCGGAGACCGCGGTGATGGTGATCGGACGCCCGCAGGTGACGGCAAGTTCGTTGCTCTTCTGCTGAATGATGCGGACTAGCGAGGCGCCAACGGTGCCCAAGCCCGCAATGCCGATTTTGAGGGCATCTGCCATGGATCGATCCTGAAATATCTGGGTGGCGGCAGCCGCTTGAGGCGGCTGCCCAATGGTTGGATTAACGGTGCGCGTTCAGCGAAATGACGTTATGCATCGTTTCGTCTGCCGTCGACATGAACTTCTTGATGTTGCGCGCAGCCTGACGGATGCGGTGTTCGTTCTCGACAAGCGCCAGACGGACGTAGTCGTCGCCCATCTCGCCGAAGCCGATGCCCGGGGCAACGGCGACGTCGGCCTTCTCGACCAGCAGCTTGGAAAACTCCAGCGAGCCGAGATGGCGGAACTTTTCCGGGATCTTCGCCCAGGCGAACATGGTGGCAGCCGGCGGCGGCACGTCGAAGCCGGCCTTGCCGAAGCTTTCGACCATGACGTCGCGACGACGTTTATAGACATTGCGGACTTCAGCAATGTCGGAGCCGTCGCCGTTCAGCGCATGCGTCGCCGCCACCTGGATCGGCGTGAAGGCGCCGTAATCGAGGTAGGACTTGACGCGGGTGAGCGCCGCGATCAGCCGCTCGTTGCCGACGGCAAAGCCCATGCGCCAGCCGGGCATGGAGAAGGTCTTCGACATCGAGGTGAACTCGACCGTCACATCCATGGCGCCCGGCACTTCGAGAACCGACGGCGGCGGGACGTCGTCGAAATAGATCTCCGAATAGGCAAGGTCGGACAGCACGATGATGTCGTGCTTCTTGGCGAAGGCGATGACGTCCTTGTAGAAATCGAGCGTCGCGACAAAAGCCGTCGGGTTCGAAGGATAGTTGAGGATCAGCGCCAACGGCTTCGGGATCGAATGGCGGACCGCGCGCTCAAGCGGCGGGAAAAAGGTCTCGTCCGGCTCCACCGACATCGAGCGGATCACGCCGCCTGCCATCAGGAAGCCGAAGGCGTGGATCGGATAGGTCGGGTTCGGGCAGAGGATGACGTCACCGGGCGCCGTGATCGCCTGCGCCATGTTGGCAAAGCCTTCCTTGGAGCCGAGGGTGGCGACCACCTGCGTATCCGGGTTGAGCTTGACACCGAAACGGCGGGCATAATAGGCGGCCTGAGCGCGGCGCAGCCCCGGAATGCCCTTGGAAGAGGAATAACGGTGCGTGCGCGGATCCTGCACGACCTCGCACAGCTTGTCGACGATCGACTGGGGAGTGGGAAGGTCGGGGTTTCCCATGCCGAGATCGATGATATCGGCGCCGCCCGCTCGCGCGCTTGCTTTCAAACGGTTGACCTGTTCGAAAACATAAGGCGGCAAACGCCGGACTTTGTGAAACTCTTCCATTTCATTCCCCATGGAAAGGCGGCCTTTCGGGCCGCAGTCGAAGTTCGTTCCGTCTCCCGGCGGCTGCGACACGAACTTCAGAATCGCAACGCCGTATTCATCAGACCTAAGCCACGCGGCAAATCTTTGACGGAAAGGCCGCGTAACGCGCTTTATCGGGAAAATCGTATCTTCCGATCCTTGCCGAAGGCTTTGCGTCCAAATCGCTTGAAAGGCAAGGTCTATTTGGAGATTTCGGAGAGCGTATCCGTGCCATGTTCGGCGGCGAGGCGGCGCATTTCGGCGACCTTGGCCTGATATTCGGCTTCCGAGAGCGTGCCGGCCTTGCGCCGGGCGGCGAGTGCCGTCAGCTGATGCTGCAGTTCCGCCGCCTGCTCGTCGCTCATCTGGACATTGGCCGCCGTCAGCGGCGCGCCGAAATTCGGATAGCCGTCCGGCGACTTTGCCAGGCCGCCTTCGACCGCATCGCCTTTGGTCGCCGGCATGACGACGGCGGTCGGCGCCGCCCGCTTGGCGGCGGCCGCGGCTTTCTCTTCCGCCGTCAGATTGCATCCGGCAAGGGCCATCGCCACCGCGGCGCAGATCAATGCGGTGCGGTTGAAGGTTGCGATGCGCAAAATGCCGTTCTTCGTCATGCCTCAAAATCCAGTTCTGACTGCGTCGACTGTTAAATTTGTCGCAGCCACAAAGCAATAGCATGAGCCGGCGCGGGTGGAACTTGTTTTCTCGTTCGATCACGATGTACAACGAACGGATAAAAACAGTGCTGCCGCCGGGAGGACATGGTGACCGACAGCAAGCAGGAAAATGGCGGCCAGAAGAATGGCGGCAAGGCCGGTTTCGACGCGACTGATCTCGATCCCTATGTGTTGAAGGATCCCGAGGCCATGGCGATGAATTTCGCCCGGGCGCTCGAAAATCTCGGGCAAGCTGCCTCGGCCTGGCTTGCGCCGCGCAAACGCGGCGAGATCAGCGAAAGCACAGTCGATCCGATGACCGACATGGTCAAGACGCTTTCCAAGGTCAGCGAATACTGGATTGCCGATCCCCGCCGCACCTTCGAGGCGCAGACGCAGCTGATGTCCTCGTTCTTCGGCATCTGGATGCGCTCGATGCAGCGCATGCAGGGCACGCAGGGCGAGCCGCTGCCGCCTGAGCCCGACACCCGCAAGGACAAGCGCTTCTCCGACGAGGACTGGCAGAAGAACCCGTTCTTCGATTTTCTCCGCCAGGTCTATTTCGTCACATCGGACTGGGTGGAAAAGCTGGTGTCGGAGACCGATGGCCTCGACGAGCACACCAAGCACAAGGCCGGCTTCTACGTGAAGCAGATCACCGCGGCGCTTTCGCCGAGCAACTTCATCGCCACCAATCCGCAGCTCTACCGCGAGACGATCGCCAGCAGCGGCGAAAACCTGGTGCGGGGAATGAAGATGCTGGCCGAGGACATCGCCGCCGGAAACGGCGATCTTCGCCTTCGCCAGACCGACATGACGAAATTCGCCGTCGGCCGCGACATGGCGCTGACACCGGGCAAGGTGATCGCCCAGAACGACATCTGCCAGATCATTCAATACGCGGCTTCGACCGAAACGGTGCTGAAGCGGCCGCTGCTGATCTGCCCGCCCTGGATCAACAAATTCTATATTCTCGACCTCAATCCGCAGAAATCCTTCATCAAATGGTGCGTCGACCAGGGGCAGACCGTCTTCGTCATTTCCTGGGTCAACCCGGATGCGCGTCACGCTGGGAAAGACTGGGCGGCCTATGCCCGTGAGGGCATCGATTTCGCGCTCGAGACGATCGAGAAGGCGACCGGCGAAAAGGATGTCAACGCCGTCGGCTATTGCGTCGGCGGCACGCTGCTGGCCGCGACGCTGGCGCTGCATGCCAAGGAGAAGAACAAGCGCATCAAGACCGCGACACTCTTCACCACGCAGGTCGACTTCACCCATGCCGGCGACCTCAAGGTCTTCGTCGACGAGGAGCAGCTTGCAGCGCTCGAAGAGCATATGCAGGCGGTCGGTTATCTCGACGGCTCGAAAATGTCGATGGCCTTCAACATGCTGCGCGCTTCCGAGCTGATCTGGCCTTATTTCGTCAACAGCTACCTCAAGGGCCAGGATCCCCTGCCCTTCGACCTCTTGTTCTGGAACGCTGATTCGACCCGCATGGCGGCGGCAAACCATGCCTTCTACCTGCGCAATTGCTATCTCAAGAATGCGCTGACGCGGAACGAGATGATCCTCGACGGCAAGCCCATATCGCTGAAGGATGTGAAGATCCCGATCTATAATCTCGCCACGCGCGAGGATCACATCGCGCCTGCCAAGTCGGTCTTCGTCGGCAGCCGGTTCTTCGGCGGCAAGGTGGAATTCGTTGTCACCGGCTCGGGACATATTGCCGGCGTCGTCAACCCGCCCGACAAGAAGAAGTATCAATATTGGACCGGCGGCCCCACCAAGGGGGACTACGAGACCTGGATCGAGCAGGCAACCGAGACTGCTGGATCCTGGTGGCCGCACTGGCGGGCCTGGATCGAGACGCATGACGACAGGCGCGTGCCGGCGCGCAAACCCGGCGGCGATGCGCTGAACGCGATCGAGGAAGCGCCGGGAAGCTATGTGATGGAACGCACCTGAAAAGGCCCTGCGCATCTCTTTTTGAGACACCGCGCGAAAGAGCGACCGGCGTAAACAAATTAGAAACCATAATTCGTCATCCTTGCGAAACAGTCGGAAGTCGCGAGCGGTCTAAATTCGGCCCACTTGCGCCTTTACCGGCCCCGGCGAAGTGTAGACAGTCAGTGCCGCCGGCCTGCGTAGCGAGTTTGAAAGACGAGTGTAGTATGGCGTTTGCGGTCGGGTCGTTCAACGACGTCACCCCTCTTGGCGGATCTGCTTTTCGTTTGCGCAGATCTCGCGGCTTTCTTTACGGCGTCGTCGGCGCCGGATTTCTGACCTCCACATGGTTGATCGCGACATTCGCGACAATGCATTCAATCAGCGTTCCCGCTTCTTCGTCCGACAGCTTCACGCAAGTCGCATCGGCGCCGAAGCCCAAGCCGGCGACGCACCACGAACGGCTGGTCCATGTCGGCAAAGCCGACCGGCTGGCCGCCTTCAACGCCAAGCCGGTCGTGCCTCTGACGGCCGAGCTCGTGCGATCACACGCGCAAAAGACCGACGCTGCCGCGATGGCATCGCTGGCGCTTGCAAAGAATAATCGCATCGTCACGCCTGCCGCACCCCCGGTCGCCATTGCCACCGCAACACCTTCCGAGCCCGCGACATTCGTCAAGGACGACAGCGTCGCGCCACCGGTCGAGCTTGCGCAGGTTGAGACGCAAGGGGACAGCGACGATCGTATCATCATTCCTTCCAAGGAAGCCGTCGCCGCCGTCGAACTCCCTGCCCTGCTCGCACTCGCCGACGCCGGACCGCAGCAGATTGCGCCGGCCCCGGTCGAGCCGGCCGCGCCTGCGGCCAGGGCGGCGTCACTGCCGCAGGAAAAACCTGCGCCTGTAGAAGTTGCCGAGGCCGAAGAGCAACCGCCCTTCGATCTTGTCCTGGCGCCGGACGAAGGCTCCGTGCCGCTGCCGATGGCGCGTCCCGATGGCCTCGTCGGCAAACCGGCACCGGCCGCCAAGGGTTCGCAGCGCGCCGGCGCGCCTGCCCTTGCCTACGCCCAGCCGAACTCGCCGATCGAGGACGACGCGGACGATGCCGTGCCGCGCTACGACAAGCCGGTCTTCTCGCCGAAGCTGCGCGCAGGCGTTGCGATCTACGACATCGAGAACAGCACTGTCTATCTGCCGAACGGCGAGAGGCTGGAAGCCCATTCCGGCCTCGGCAAGATGCGCGACAACCCGCGTTATGCAAACCAGAAGATGCGCGGACCGACGCCACCGCACACCTACGCCCTCACCATGCGCGAGAGCCTTTTCCATGGCGTCGCGGCGATCCGGCTGACGCCGCTCGAGGGCTCGGACGCCATCTATGACCGCGTCGGCCTGCTCGCCCACACCTACATGCTCGGCAAGAACGGCGATTCCAACGGCTGCGTCTCCTTCAAGGACTACAAGCGCTTCCTCGCCGCCTATAGGCGCGGCGACATCAAGCAGCTCGTGGTGGTGCCGCGACTGAACAACAAACCGGCTTCGACACTCGCCTCGCTGTTTTCGTCGCGCAGCTGACGGATTAGAAGAGTTCGCGGCCGGTTGACCGGCCGCGACAGCTATTTCAACCAGGCTGCGATTCGCTCTACCGCCTCGGCGATCTCGGCTTCCGAGCCCGCGTAGGACAGACGCAGGGTCCGATGTCCTTCGAGCGGATCGAAGTCGAGACCGGGCGTTGCAGCGACGTCGATTTCCGCGAGCATGCGTTTGGCAAAACCCATGCTGTCATTGGTGAAGCGGGTGACGTCGAGATAGGCATAAAAGGCGCCGTCCATCGGTGACGCAATCGAAAGGCCGATCTGCGGCAGGCGCCGCATCAGCAGCTCGCGATTGGCGGCATAACTTGCCTTATAGCGATCGAGTTCGTCGCCGGCGCCAAGAGCGGCGGTGGCTGCCATCTGGGAGAGTTCGGGCGGGGAGATATAGAGGCTCTGCGCCACCCGCTCGATCGGCCGCACCAGGCGTTCTGGCAGCACCATCCAGCCTATCCGCCAGCCGGTCATGCAATAATATTTGGAGAAGGAGTTGATGACGATCGCCTCGTCGGTCAACTCGAGCGCGCTCGCCTCCTCGCCGGCGAAAGTCAGCCCGTGATAGATCTCGTCGGAGATGAAGGCGATGGAATGAGCCGCGCAATGATCCGCAAGCGCCTTCAGCCCATTGCGACCGGTCACCGTGCCGGTCGGGTTGGCGGGGCTTGCGAGCAGCACGCCTTTCAGCGTCACGCCGCTTTCCTTCTGCACCGCCTCGAGGCTCTCAGGCGTCAGGGTAAAGTGAGTCTCGGCTGTAACAGGCACCTCGACCACCTTCAGGCCCAGCGCTCCGAGAATATTGCGATAGGCGGGATAACCGGGTCTTGCGATCGCCACCGCATCGCCGGCATCGAAGAGCGACAGAAAGGCGAGATTGAAACCAGCCGAGGAACCTGTGGTGATGGCGATCCGCATGGGGTCGATCTCCAGGCCGTGGCGATCCCTATAGTGCCGGGCAAGTGCCGATTTCAGCCGTGCCGTGCCTAGCGCATCGGTATAACCGATCCGGCCTTCGGCAAGGGCTTCGCGCGCCGCTTCGAGGGCCGCCTGTGGGGCGGGATGCGAGGGTTGACCGACGGCCATCGAGATGACGGGGTGACCGGCCGCCCGCCGCTTCGTCGCCTCCGCCAGCACGTCCATGGCATGAAAGGGCTCGACTTCGCTGCGTTTCGATATGGAAAACAAGATCGCTTCTCGCTCGGCTTCTTCGATGATGGCCAGACAATTGCCGCATTAATCGGCTCATCACAATCCCGCGAGGGCGGCGCGGCGGTGAAAATTCCTGTTTGAGCAGAACTCGACGCGCCGTACCTTGACGCGACGCATTCAAGTCCATAACCCGGCCAACGGTCTTCTCGACCAAGACGACCACATTGCCGATGACGAGGATATCATGGCCTTCTTCTCGAAAAGCTTTACCGCACTGGCGCTTGCCGCATCGATCGCTCTTCCGTTTCCGGCGGCAGCGCTCGACGACCAGCAGAAGAAGGAGTTCGGCGAATTCATCAAGCAATATCTGATCGAGAATCCCGAGATCATGCTCGAAGTCCAGGATGCACTGCAAAAGAAGCAGGAAGCCCAGCGGCTGGTGAAGGCCAATATGGCCATCGATGAGAACACCGCCGACATCTTCGATTCGAAGAACGACGTCACGCTCGGCAATCCCAAGGGCGATGTCACCGTCGTGGAATTCTTCGATTATAATTGCAGCTACTGCCGTCACGCGCTTCCCGACATGCAGGCAATGCTGAAGAAGGACAAGAACGTCCGCTTCGTGCTCAAGGAGTTTCCGATCCTCGGGCCGGATTCGGTCGCCGCCCACAAGGTCGCCGACGCCTTCCGCAAGCTGGCGCCGGAGAAATATGCCGATTTCCACGTCGCCCTTCTCGGCAGCGAAGGCCGCGCCTCAGACGAAACAGCGATCGCGGTTGCCACTTCGCTCGGCGTCAGCGAGGATAAGATCCGCGCCGAGATGGCCAAGAGCCCGAATGACGGTATCGTCCAGGCGACCTACCAGCTCGCCTCCAGTCTCGGCATCAGCGGCACGCCATCCTATGTGATCGGCAAAGAACTGGTGCCGGGCGCCGTCGGGCTCGACGATCTCGAAGCCAAGGTCAAGAACATGCGCAGCTGCGGCAAGACCGCCTGCTGAGCAGAGAGCCGCCGATCGGCCGCCCATCAAATCGCCAAAATCGAAGCGTTTCAACCATGTGGACAAATGTGGCGCGATTCCGACTGGCCAATCCGTAAGGGCTTTCAATCGGCCTTCGCGGAGTCTATAGGTTGCCGTCGTACATTTTTCGGAACATTCGATGACGCAAACGATTTTTGTCCTGAACGGCCCCAACCTGAACATGCTGGGCAAAAGAGAGCCCGGCATTTATGGCGGCAAGACGCTGAAGGACATCGAAGCGGACTGCAAGGCGACCGGCCGCGAACTCGGTTTCGATATCGATTTCCGTCAGAGCAACCACGAAGGCACGCTTGTGGACTGGTTCCACGAGGCGGACGAAAAGGCTGCCGGCGTTGCCATCAATGCGGGCGCCTACACGCATACATCGGTTGCGTTGCATGATGCGATCCGCGCGATATCAGTTCCCGTCATCGAACTCCACATATCCAACGTGCATGCACGGGAAGAATTCCGCCACAAGTCGATGATCGCGCCGGCATGCAAGGGCGTGATCTGCGGCTTCGGGCCTCACAGCTACATCCTGGCGCTCCACGCGCTGAAGAACATCACGGCATAAAAAGAAGACAGGGCAACACCATGGCTGAAAAGAAATCGGGTATCGATCAGGCACTGATCCGCGATCTCGCCAACATTCTCAACGAGACGGATCTGACCGAGATCGAGGTCGAGCAGGACGATCTGCGCATCCGCGTTTCGCGCAACGGCGCGACGCAATACGTCCAGGCGCCGATCGCAGCGCCGGCCTTTGCGCCCGCAGCCGCCGCACCGGCGGCAGCTGCTGCCGCCCCGGCCGCAGCTCCCAGCCGCAACCCCGCAAACGTCGTCAGTGCACCGATGGTCGGCACCGTCTACATGGCCCCGGCTCCGGGCGCGCGTCCCTTCATCGAGATCGGCGCGACCGTTAAGGAAGGCCAGACGTTGATCATCATCGAAGCGATGAAGACGATGAACCAGATCCCTTCGCCGAAGTCAGGCAAGGTGACCGAAATCCTCGTCGATGACGGACATCCCGTCGAATACGGCCAAGCCCTCGTCGTCATCGAATAGGCCCATGCCCATGATTTCGAAAATCCTCATCGCCAATCGCGGGGAAATCGCCCTTCGCGTGCTCCGGGCCTGCAAGGAGCTTGGCATTGCCTGCGTCGTGGTTCATTCCACCGCCGACGCCGATGCCATGCATGTGCGCCTTGCCGACGAAAGTGTCTGCATCGGCCCGCCGTCCTCGCGCGAGAGCTATCTCAATATCCACCAGATCGTCGCCGCCTGCGAGATCACCGGCGCGGACGCCGTGCATCCGGGCTACGGCTTCCTGTCCGAGAATGCCAAGTTCGCCGATATTCTTGAAGCCCACGGCATCACCTTCATCGGGCCGACGGCGGACCACATCCGCATCATGGGCGACAAGATCACCGCCAAGACGACGGCACTGGAACTCGGCATTCCCGTTGTTCCGGGCTCTGACGGCGAAGTGAAGACCGAAGAGGATGCGGTGAAGACGGCCGCCGAAATCGGCTATCCCGTGCTGATCAAGGCCACGGCCGGCGGCGGCGGACGCGGCATGAAGGTCGCCAAGAGCGAGGCCGACCTGATCGAAGCCTGGTCGACGGCGCGCACGGAAGCGGCAGCCGCCTTCGGCAACGATGCCGTCTACATGGAAAAATATCTCGGCAAGCCGCGCCACATCGAGATCCAGGTGTTCGGCGACGGGGAAGGCAATGCCATTCATCTCGGTGAGCGCGACTGCTCGCTGCAGCGCCGCCATCAGAAGGTCTGGGAAGAAGCGAATTCGCCGGCGCTCAACGTCGAGCAGCGCATGAAGATCGGCCAAATCTGTGCCGACGCCATGAAGAAGCTGAAATATCGCGGCGCCGGCACGATCGAATTCCTCTACGAGAACGGCGAGTTCTATTTTATCGAAATGAACACCCGACTGCAGGTGGAGCATCCGATCACCGAAGCGATCACCGGCATCGACCTGGTGCATGAGCAGATCCGCGTCGCCTCCGGCGGCGGTCTATCGGTGACGCAGGACGAAGTGCATTTTTCCGGCCACGCCATCGAGTGCCGCATCAATGCCGAGCACCCGCGCACCTTCGTGCCCTCGCCCGGCACGATCACGCATTTCCACGCGCCGGGCGGTCTCGGCGTGCGCATCGATTCCGGCGCCTATCAGGGCTACAAGATCCCGCCCTATTACGACAGCCTCATCGGCAAGCTGATCGTGCACGGCCGGACCCGCGTCGAATGCATGATGCGCCTGCGCCGGGCGCTCGACGAATTCGTCGTCGACGGTATCAACACGACGTTGCCGCTGTTCCAGGACCTCGTCTCCAACCAGGATATCGCCAACGGCGATTACGACATCCATTGGCTGGAACACTACCTCGCCAACACACCGGCGGCATAGGACAGGAATGGCAGGATCGCGCAGGAAATCACCAGGCATTACCCCTGACATCCTCCTGCGCGCCTATTCCATCGGCCTCTTCCCGATGGCCGAGTCCGCCGACGACCCGGAGATTTTCTGGGTCGAGCCGGAACTGCGCGGCGTGTTGCCGCTCGATCATTTCCACGTGTCGAGGAGCCTTGCCAAGACGGTACGCAGGAACCCCTTCGAAATCCGGTTCGATCACGCTTTCGATCAGGTGATCGCGGCCTGCGCCGAGGAGACATTCGGGCGCCCGAGCACCTGGATCAACAGGACGATCCGATCGCTCTATTCGACGCTCTTCGACATGGGCCATGCCCACACCGTCGAAGCCTGGGACGGCGATGAACTGGTCGGCGGCCTCTACGGCGTCTCGCTCGGCTCCGCCTTCTTCGGCGAAAGCATGTTTTCGCGCCGGACGGATGCCTCGAAGATCTGCCTCGTGCATCTGGTCGAGCGGCTCAGGGAAAGAGGCTTCACCCTGCTCGATACACAGTTCACCACCGAGCACCTGAAGACGTTCGGAGCGGTCGACGTGGCGAAAGCCGATTATGCCCTGATGCTGGCCGCGGCGATGGAGTCGCCGCACCTTAAGTTTTAGGCCCGCTCTATTCATCCAGGCGTTGATTTTTCAACCGAGTTCGTTAGCTTCCGAGCCGCAACGGGGGATAGAAGTTGAAACGATATTTTGCGGCCGCGATTCTTTTCGCCTTGTTCACAGGCCAGGCCGATGCGCGCCCTTACCAGGAGATGTTCCCGAACAGGAGCGATTTTTCCGACGCCGAAAAGCCATTGCTGGAGAAGCTCAATTTTCAGCAGGGCGTGATCAAGCTGCCTGAAGCCAAGGCAACGCTGAACGTGCCCGCCGACTTCTATTATCTCAGCCCTGCCGACGCGAAGACGGTGCTCGTCGACATCTGGGGAAATCCTCCGGCGGCGGCGGAGGGAACGAAGGGAATGATCTTCCCGGCGAAATACGCGCCGACCGATATCGAGGCCTGGGGTTCCACCGTCGAATATAGCGCCGACGGCTATGTCTCGGACGCCGATGCCGCCACGACAAATTACGACGAATTGCTGCAAAATATCAAAGATGCGATCAGCGAAAACAACCCCGAACGCGAAAAGCAGGGTTTTCCGAAGATCACGCTTGTCGGCTGGGCTTCCACCCCGCACTACGACAGATCTGCGCACGCGCTGCACTGGGCACGGGATCTGCTGTTCGGCGATGACGCACAGCCGCAGCACACGCTAAATTATTCCGTGCGTGTGTTCGGCCGCGAGGGCGTATTTCAATTCAACTTCGTCGCCGGCCTCGATCAGTTGAAGGAAATCGAAGGCGCCATTCCCACAGTGACCAAGCTGGTGCAGTTCGACAAGGGAATGGCCTACACCGACTACGTTGAAGGCGACAAGATCGCAGCCTATGGGATGGCGGGAATGATCGCCGCAGGCGCCGGCGCCAAGATTGCCGCAAAAGTTGGATTGCTGGCACTCGCCCTCGCCTTCTTCAAAAAGGCCGGCATCGTCGTCATTGTCGTGCTTGGCGGCGCGCTCCGCTTTGCCAAGGGCCTTTTCAAAGGGAATAAGACACCCACTGCATAAGGTGCGCCCAGGCTAAAAGCTGCGATAACCCGTTTCAGAGGACCGGCCTGCACTGCTCGACCAGCCTCTAGAATGTTGTCGTGCGAATGAAGAATGGCTTTACTGAGCTATTCTCGCACGCAGGGCAAATCTATGGAACAGCGCTTCACATTCGATCAGGTCGCGAGCGTATACAGGGAAACACGCCCCGACTATCCCGAAGCTCTCGTCGATGATGTTGTCTCGTATGCCAAACTGAAACCAGGCGATACCCTTCTCGAAGTCGGCTGCGGAACGGGTCAGGCAACGAAGAGCTTCGCGACGCGGGATTTGCAGATCCTTGCGATTGATCCCGGGCCGGAAATGGTCCGCACCGCACGTGAAACCCTAACGAAATTTGCCAACGTTGAACTGCTCGAGACGACGTTCGAGGCTTGGCCTGCTAACAAAGCAGTCTTCCCACTCATCATTGCGGCTCAGTCGTGGCACTGGGTCTCTCCGGAGGTGCGGTTCGTAAAAGCCGCTGAAGTGCTTTCGCCTAACGGATCATTGGCGGTCTTCGGACATGTCCCTGTAGGGATACCCACGCCCCTGCTTGAACAGTTCAAAGGAATATTCCTGCATCACACTGGCGGCTGGGGGACTCCGCCCGAAGCTTGGTACCTGCCTAGTGGTCCATTCAAACGCTGGTTTGACGAGTCGAGATTGTTCGGGGCGGTGGAGCACCGATGCTATTCGTGGAAGTGGCAGCACACAACATCGAGCTATATAAATTTCTTGCGCACCCGATCGGATGTTCGGATGCTCAGTTCAGCGATACGTGAAGAGCTGCTCGGCGAAATCACAAAAGCGATCGACGGTGAAGGTGGAGAGTTCAATTTGGACTACGAAACTCACCTGTACATTGCTCGCCGTGTTGACCACGGCGACTAGAGCGGTTCAGCTTTTAACGGAAGCGCCGAATCGCTCTATCCCTTTGTTTTTACGCAACTTCGGACGAAAAACCGCTTCGCACTTTTCCTGGAATTGCTCTAGATTCTGATTCTGTTTCTTTGCTAAGGACGAACGGAGACCACAATGCGCAGGACTGATTTCCGTACTCATACGGCGCTTGGCAAGGTAGCGATACTGTTAGGCACCTTTTAGCGTCAGGCTCCGAGGGCTTTAGCGTGATGTCGCCTTGGCGCCGTCGGGCGCAGGGACGTCCGAGCTCGTCTTGCAGTCCTTCAGCCAGACGTCGTAGATCGGGTGCTCGACGGCATTGAGGCCGGGGCTGGCGGCGAACATCCAGCCGGTGAAGATGCGGCGGATCTTGCGGTCGAGGGTGATCTCGTCGACCTCGACGAAACCGTCGATCTTCTGCGCTTCCGCCTGGTCGCGCGAATAGCAGGCCTTGGGCGTCACCTGTAGCGCGCCGAACTGCACCGTCTCGTTGACATAGACGTCGAAGGTCGTGATGCGGCCGGTAATCTTGTCGAGGCCGGAGAAGACGGCGACCGGATTTTCGATGCGGGCGGCATTTGCCGCAACTGGGGGAAGCAGGGCCGAGAGCGCCAGCAGCGATCCGGCGGCACGCAGCACGATGTTCCGCGTGAAGAGCTTCATATCTACCCGTCTCCAGACATTTTCAGTTCAACACCGCGGTCAAGCGCGGCCAACCTGCGGGTATAGGTCAATTGTGGCCAAAAGCCGGGCTTGGGATCGCCCGGTCAAGCCGTCTCAGTTGCCCGGCGTCCAGGCGTCGTAATCGCCGGTGACGCGCGGCCGCTCGCCCGGAACGGCGATGGAACCCGGCGGACGGTAAGCCTGCGGTGAACCGGTGAAGTTGGGGCGATGCGCCTTCTGCCATTCCTTGGAGACGTAGCTCTCCTTGGACGGGGGAACATCGGTGCGATGATGCATCCAGCCATGCCAGCCCGGCGGAATGGCGGAAGCATCGGCATAACCCTTGTAGATTACCCAGCGCTTCGGCAGGCCGTAGGACGACATGCCGCCTTCGTAATAGATGTTGCCGAATTCATCCTCGCCGACGCGCTTGCCGAAACGCCAGGTCGCAAAACGCGTGCCCATCGTCTGACCGTTCCACCAGGTAAAGGTTTGAACCAGAAGATTCCACATGTCTTTTCCTTGTGCCCGCCAGATGCGAGCCAAACCAGAATTCGTTTCCTCGCTTATGCCGTCGCCAAGGCGAATTGTCCAGCGATTCCACGACAAGCGCGGGTCATTTCAAAGCCATCTTGAAGCCCAGATGCGACGGCTTGAAGCCCAGCCTTTCATAGAAACGATGGGCGTCCTTGCGCAACGCATTCGAGGTCAACTGCACCAGCCTCACACCGCGGCCTTTTGCCTCGGCAATGGCGAATTCGATCATAGCCGCACCGATCCCCTGCCCGCGCCTATCGGCCCGCGTCTGCACCGCCTCGATGATCATCCCCGAGGAGCCGCGGCCGGTCAGCGAGGTCGTCACCATCGTCTGGAATGTACCGACCACCTCGCCGCCACACTCCGCGACGTAAAGCGTCTGGTCGGGTGAAGCCTCGATGACCGCGAAGGCGCCGAGATAATCCTGAATGGCTTCGGGGTCGGTTGTATCGCCATGACCGCCGACAGCGTCGGCAGCAAATATTGCCACCAGTGCCGGCAGGTCGTCCTTGCGGGCCTGGCGAATGAGAAAGTCGGGCAACTCGACTACCACGGCCTCAATGCCCCTCGAGCGGTTTTTCGAAGATCAACGAGGGAATGCCGGATTGCCCGGCCCCGCTATTCTCGTTGCGGCCGACCTCGGTGAAGCCGTGCGAGAGATAAAAGGCGATTGCCGCCGCATTCCGCGGCTCAACTTCGAGACGCATGATCTCCGCATCCGGGAAGCAGGTTTCAAGCTCGGCGAAGAGATCGCGGCCGATGCCCTGGCGCTGCAGCGCCGGGCTGACATAGAGGAGATGCAGCATGACCGTCTTCGTCAACGCCTCTGACATTGCCGCGTAACCCATGCCGCCGATATTGCGGCCGTCGTCGGCAACAAGGAATTCGGCGTCCTTTCGCACCAGGCGCGCCTTCAGCGCCGCCGGCGAAAAGAGATGGGCGGCCAGCTCAGCAACCCTGGCAGCACCGTGGATGCCGTCGTAAGTCGCATGAAAACTGTCGACCAGCAGGGCGCGAACCTTCTCCAGGTCGCGCTCGCCGGCAGTGCGGACGAAATACACCGCTTATTCCTCGATGCCGAGCTTCGCCTTGACGAGCGCCTGGACGGCCTGCGGATTGGCCTTGCCGCCGGTCGCCTTCATCACCTGGCCGACGAACCATGCGGCCAGGGTCGGCTTCGCCTTGACCTTTTCCACCTGATCGGGATTGGCGGCAATGATCTCGTCGACGGCCTTTTCGATCGCGCCGGTATCCGTCACCTGCTTCATGCCACGGGTTTCGACGATCTCGGCGGGATCGCCGCCTTCGGTCAGCACGATCTCGAAGAGATCCTTGGCGATCTTGCCGGAGATGGTTCCGGCCTTGATGAGATCGATGATGGCGCCGAGCTGGGCCGGCGAAACCGGCGTCTGCTCGATGTCCTTGCCGGTGCGGTTCAGGGCGCCGAGCAGATCGTTGATCACCCAGTTTGCCGCCGTCTTGCCGTCACGGCCTGCGGCGACGGCTTCGAAATAATCGGCAATCGCTTTTTCGGAAACGAGCACCGAGGCGTCGTAGATCGACAGGCCGAGCTCGCGCACGAAGCGCTCCTTCTTGTCGTCAGGCAGTTCCGGCAGATCGGCTTCGAGCGCCTTGATGAAGGCATCGTCGAATTCGAGCGGCAGCAGATCCGGATCGGGGAAATAACGATAGTCGTGCGCATCTTCCTTGGAGCGCATCGAGCGCGTCTCGCCCTTGTTCGGATCGAAGAGGCGGGTCTCTTGATCGATCGTGCCGCCTTCCTCCAGAATGCCGATCTGGCGCCGAGCTTCATATTCGATCGCCTGGCCGATGAAGCGGATGGAATTGACGTTCTTGATCTCGCAACGCGTGCCGAAACCCTCGCCCGGACGGCGGACGGAGACGTTGACGTCGGCGCGCATCGAACCTTCGTCCATGTTGCCGTCGCAGGTGCCGAGATAGCGCACGATCGAGCGCAGCTTGGTCATATAGGCCTTGGCCTCGTCGGACGAGCGCATGTCAGGCTTGGAGACGATCTCCATCAGTGCGACGCCGGAACGGTTCAGATCGACATAGGACATGGTCGCGTGCTGGTCGTGCATCGACTTGCCGGCATCCTGCTCCAGATGCAAGCGCTCGATGCCGATCTCGATATCTTCGAACTGGCCCTGGCGGTCCGGCCCGAGCGAAATGACGATTTTCCCCTCGCCGACGATCGGATCCTTGAACTGCGAGATCTGATAGCCCTGCGGCAGGTCGGGATAGAAATAGTTCTTGCGATCAAAGAGGGAGCGCTTGTTGATCTGGGCTTTCAGGCCGAGGCCGGTGCGAACCGCCTGCTTGACACATTCCTCGTTGATGACGGGCAGCATGCCGGGCATGGCGGCATCGACCATCGAGACGTTCGAATTCTGCGGCTTGCCGAATTCCGTCGAGGCGCCCGAGAAGAGCTTCGAATTGGACAGCACCTGGGCATGGACTTCCATGCCGACGATGACTTCCCAGTCGCCGGTGGCGCCGGGGATGAAGCGTTTCGGATCAGGCGTGCGGACGTCGACAAGGGTCATCTGATGCTCTTTGCAGGCTGTTCTTTTCCACTGGTGAGGTAAAGGAAATGGCGTGCCGGTGCAAGGCTTTCGCCATGGCGTACAACTTGGTTTAACAGAGGACGGCGCCATTTGCCGTGGGTTAACCGAGGCACGATAGAGTTGCCGCATGACGATAATCGATATCATCAAATTGGCCGCACTGTTTCTGACGCTGAACCTCCTCGTCTTCTTGATCTATTTCCTCGACAAGGAGGCGGCGCGTAATGGCGGGTGGCGCATCAGCGAGCGCGCGCTTCTGACCCTTGCGCTGATCGGCGGCAGCCTCGGCGCGGTGGCGGCGCAGCAGTTCCTGCGCCACAAGACGAGAAAGGAGCCGTTCCGGTCGATCCTGGCGACGATCCTGATCCTCCACGGTGTTTTGGCCACGGCGCTGGCCTTTGCGCCGCTATGGGCTCCTCGCCTTCTTCTGAACTTTTGAACCGTCAGAATTCCTGCCCGTATCCGCCTTCGCCATCCGAGACGAGCGTTTTCGTCAATCCAACCGAGGGCACGTCGCGGTCGAGCTTCGGATTATAGGCGACCGAGAGCCAATGGATGCTGTAGCGGTGCTTCCGGAAGAAGCCGATCGCCTCGCCATTGCCGGAATGGGTCTGCATCGCCGCCGTCTCGAAGCCCTGGCCGGCGATGTCCTTTTCGATGCGCTCGAGAAGAGCCGAACCAAGCCCCTGGCGGGTGAAGGCGGGATCGATCCAGAAATCAGAGATGGTTTCATCCAGCCCCTCGCGCGCCGCCCAGCCTGCGACCTGGCCGTTCTGCTCGACGACGGTGATGGTCAGCCAGTTATTTCCCACGAAATTGCGAAAGGCATTGCGGGCTGCGTCGATCATCGCGTCCGATTCGCCGATCGACGCCATCGCCTTTTGCCAGGCCCTCAGGCCGATCTCGCTCAATAGCTCCGCTTCGCCGTCGCGAGCATTGCGAATGTGGATCAACGACACCTCCGCGTTACCCCGCAACTAGACCATTGAGTCGCGGAATTTACCAGTACCTCCAAAGGGATGATCGGCCAAAAGTAAGGTTTTCGACTGGTTTTGACCTGAGACCACGCTCTTGACCGAATTTTCCGGGCTGAATAATAAACCCTATCGAGGTGTTTTATGTTGAGCCTGCCTGAGACCCGGTAAAGGCCCTGCCCGCAAGTTCGCTTGCGCGCATGGGCCCGAAAAAACGAAGCCCTGACGTTCGAATGAGCGCCAGATCGTTTTTCTGCGCCCCGCCGGGCGCGACACCGGATCTCAACACATGGACATTTCTCGCACGGAGCAGCGCATCCTGCATCTCATGGCCCAGGGCGGCCGCATTGAAATTACCCGCGACGACGACAGGAAGATCGAGGCGGTCAGTTGCTTCACCCGCGACGGCTGGCTCTATCCCGGCGTCGACCTCGATCTCTTCCGCAGGCTGAAGCGGCTGAGGGCAATCAAGTCCAAAAGCGGCCAGCCCTACCGGATTACCGAAAGAGGGCTGAGGCTGGTCAGGTCGCAGTTGAACAACAGGTAATAGTGGCACTCCTGATCGCGTCTCGAACGGGCGCGGTCAGGGGTATCGCCTCAAGCTTTTGCAGAAAGTTCCGTCCGCATCACCGACCACTCATCGGCCATCGTGCCCGTGCCGCGCGTCTTGCCGGCGCGGCGATACCAGTAGTCGGCATTCCAGTCGTCGCCCTCGATGCGATGGCAAAGCGCATGGCCCCAGTCGAACGGCTGTTCGCCTTGTGGCGCTGACAGATTTCGTGTACCGCCTGCCAATCCGCGCCCATGGTGAAACCGCCGGCAGCAAGGCGATCCGCTGCCTCGATCAATCGCGCAAGATCATTGTTCGGCATAAAACCTCCTTGCCGCTTCCGGCTATCGATCGGCCAACCGCTTCTCCAGATGCACCTTTTCGAGTTCGACGCCCATGCTCTTGGAAAATTCGCGGCCGCGCCAGACGATGGTGAAGCCACAGCGTTGGTAGAGCCGGATCGCGCCGTCGTTCCCGGCATGTGTGTCGAGCCTGGCGGTCGCCAGCCCCTCCGCCGCCATCAGCTCGCACAAATGCAGCAGGAGAGCCCGGCCGACGCCTTTACCCTGATGATCGGGATGTACCCAGAGATCGGACATATAATTCGGTTCGTTTTCGCGCGCGCCCCAGCCGATGATCATTTCGCCCCGTTCGGCAACGAAGATCTCACCTATCGTTTCCTTAGGAAAGATGGCGAACTCGTGCCGCACCCGGGCAATCACATCGGGATCGCGATAGCTGTCCTCGAAGGCATCGCTTGCGGCCCATGCGGCGAAGCCGACGGCGCCGATCGCTTGGTGGTCGGCAGCCGCTATCTTTCGGATCGTGAGGTCCGTTACCACCACTTGGCGGGTGTAAACCGGCCGGCCGCCTGCTCGATGACATGGGCGGTCTTGAACAGGGTTTCCTCATCAAAAGGCTTGCCGATCAGCTGCAGGCCGAGCGGCAGGCCCTTCTGGTCGAGGCCGGCGGGCACGGCGATGCCGGGCAGGCCTGCCATGTTGACCGTTACCGTGAAAATGTCGTTCAGATACATCTTCACCGGATCGGCGGCGAGGTTCTCATCGGCAATGCCGAAGGCCGACGACGGGGTTGCCGGCGTCAGGATGGCGTCGACGCCGGCGTCGAAGGCCAGTTCGAAATCGCGCTTGATCAGCGTGCGCACCTTCTGGGCGCGGATGTAATAGGCATCGTAATAACCGGCCGACAGCACATAGGTGCCGATCATGATGCGGCGCTTGACTTCCTTGCCGAAGCCGGCAGCGCGCGTCTTCTCGTACATGTCGACGATATCCTTGCCGTCGACACGCAGGCCGTAACGCACGCCGTCGTAACGCGCAAGGTTCGAGGATGCCTCGGCCGGAGCGACGATGTAATAGGCCGGGAGGGCGTATTTGGTGTGCGGCAGCGAGATGTCGACGATTTCGGCGCCGGCGTCCCTCAGCCAGGCGATGCCCTGGCGCCAGATGGCTTCGATCTCATCCGGCATACCATCGACGCGGTATTCGTTCGGGATGCCGATCTTCATGCCCTTCAGCGACTGGCCAATCGCGGCTTCATAATCCGGAACCGGCAGATCGACCGACGTCGTATCCTTGGCATCGACGCTTGCCATCGACTTCAAAAGGATCGCGGCATCACGCACGTCGCGGGCGATCGGGCCTGCCTGGTCGAGCGAGGAGGCGAAGGCGACGGTGCCCCAGCGCGAGCAGCGGCCATAGGTCGGCTTGATGCCGACGGTGCCGGTGAAGGCGGCCGGCTGGCGGATCGAGCCCCCGGTATCGGTCGCCGTGGCGCCGGCGCAAAGATGCGCGGCGACAGCTGCGGCGGAACCGCCGGAGGAGCCGCCGGGCACGAGTTGCTGGTTGGAGCCTGCGGCACGCCAGGGATTGATCACCGCACCATAATGCGAGGTCTCGTTGGAGGAGCCCATGGCGAACTCATCCATGTTCAGCTTGCCGAGCATGACGGCGCCGTCATCCCAAAGGTTCTGCGTGACGGTCGATTCATAACGCGGCTCGAAACCATCGAGAATGTGGCTGCAGGCCTGGGTGTGAACGCCGACGGTGGCAAAGAGATCCTTGATGCCGAGCGGAATACCTTCGAGCTCGCCTGCCTTGCCAGTGGCAATGCGCTCGTCGGAGTTCTTCGCCATGACGCGGGCGAGATCCGGCGTGACCTTGATATAGGCGTTCAGCCGGCCATTGGCCGCATCGATCGCCGAGATATAGGCTTCGGTCAGTTCGGTCGCGGTGATTTCCTTGGCGCGCAGCTTCTGGCGGGCTTCGGCAATGGTCAGGCTGGTGAGTTCGCTCATCGTGTTTTCGCTTCAGATCTGGAAATGGCAACAGGGTCGGAAAGAGGCTTCGAAGCCTTATTCGACGACTTTCGGCACCAGGAAAAAATTGTGATCGGTGACAGGCGCATTGGCGACGATATCGGCTGCCTTGCTGCCGTCGGTCACCTCATCGGTCCGCTTCTTCATCGCCATCGGGGTGACCGAGGTCATCGCCTCGACGCCGTCGACATTAACTTCGGAGAGTTGCTCGACGAAGCCAAGGATGCCGTTCAGCTCACCGACCATGCGATTTGCCTCGTCTTCGGAGACGGCAATACGGGCAAGGCGGGCGACGCGCTTCACGGTGGCAAGATCGACGGACATGGCATTCTCCGGACAGGATTTTTCCTACCCGCTATAAAGGCCATGTCCGCCTTACGCAACGGGGTTTCGTCAGATCGACAGGCTCTCGGAAGGCTTCATTGCCTTCACATCCGTCTGCGATCCTTCCATGCCGGCAACGAATTTTTCGGCCGTCTGCTCGATGATCGGGAAGGTTCCGTAATGGCAGGGGATCGCGGTCTTGAAGTTGAAATAGCGCCGGCAGGCAAGGGCTGCCACGGCGCCGCCCATGGTGAAGCGGTCGCCGACCGGCACGAAGCCGATATCGGGCTGGTGCAATTCATTGATCAGCGCCATGTCGGAGAAGATGTCGGTGTCGCCCATGGCAAGGATCGAGGCTTCGTCGTCGAAATGCAGCATCAGGCCGTTGGCGTTGCCGAGCGCGTGCGAGACACCGTCCTCGGTGATCTGGGCGGAGGAATGCAGCGCATTGGTGAAGGTCGCTGAGAAGCTGCCGAGCGCGATCGTGCCGCCGGTATTGCCCATCTCGATCTTGTCGACGCCCTTGGAGCCGAGCCAGGCGGCGAGATCGGCATTGGCGAGAACGACGGCGCCGGTTTCCTTGGCGAGTGCCACGGTATCGCCGACATGGTCGCCATGGCCATGCGTCAGCAGGATGTGGGTAATGCCTGCCGCAACATCCTTGATATCCTGGCCGGAAAAGGAGGCATTATAGCTGAGGAACGGGTCGAGCAGGATCTTCGCCTTTGATGTCTCGATGCGGAAGGCGGAATGGCCGAGCCAGGTGATCTTCATGAAATCTCTCCTTTATTACGTTATGTAAAAGCCGGTTTGGATGGGAGATCCGGATGTTTTTGGGCCGGATCGGCCCAAAATCTGAATCCGCATCTCAATCAAAGAATTGGAGCATGATGGCGTCCGAAAACCGCTCACAGTTTTCGGCATCATGCTCTAAGGACATATCTTATACGGCCGCAAAGAAAAGCGGCGGCGACTTCAATTTCTTTTGACGGAGTGAAAACGGCGATGACGGTGCTGACAATCGAGGAAATGGCCGAGACGCTCGCCCCGCGGCAGGCGATTGCCGGCCTCGATCTCGGCACCAAGACGATCGGGCTTTCGATGTCCGATCTCGGGCGGCGGTTCGCTACGCCGCGCACGGTGATCCGGCGCGTCAAATTCACCATCGATGCGCAGGCGCTCTTGGACTTCGCGCAATCGGAAAAGGTCGCAGGCTTCATCATCGGCCTGCCGATGAATATGGACGGATCTGCGGGTCCGCGGGTGCAGGCGACGCGCGCCTTCGTGCGCAACATGGAGCAGAAGACGGCGCTGCCCTTCGTCTATTGGGACGAACGGCTTTCGACGGTGGCGGCCGAACGGACGCTGCTCGAAATGGACGTCTCGCGCGCCAAGCGGGCCGAACGGATCGATTCGGCCGCCGCAAGCTTCATCCTTCAGGGCGCGCTCGACAGGCTTTCCTTGCTGGCAAGGTCGGGAGACGAATTCAGCGCCTGACGCGCCTTCCACCAGGTGATGATCGACTTGCGCTTTCTGAAGCCGAGGAGGGCGAAGACGACGAGGCTGTCGACCGCGATCGCGCGGGCTACGAGCGGCGGGATGGTCTCCGGAGGAATGCCGAGCGCCTTTCCGTAAAGCTCGAAGGTCAGGTCATGGACCTGCCGCGTCAGCATGAAGATACCGAAATTCATGTCGTAATAGGAGAGCCAGTACCATCCGCCAAGAAAGACAATGGGGCCGGCCCAGAAGAATAGAAACCACTTCATGCGGCCTCTCCTCCATGCTTGCGCGCAACGGGCAGATCGAGGGAGACCAACCAGGTCGACAATGCCATGATGCAAAGCACCAGCGTGGGAATTGCGATATCCAGCGCCAGGACTGCGAAGAACATCATCGCCGTTACAAAAAACGTGGCTTTAGCGATCTTGGTTCCCATGGATGTCAACTCGGGGGCTCTCACTCATTCCATCTCTGCTCACCACCACACTGCCGAGTTAACCGCGGTCGGGCAACGTAAACCATTCGTTAAGGTTAACATGGCGGCCGCCCCCTGTGGATGAAGCAGCTGTCAGCCGTAGACGCCGCGCACGATGCGCTTCAGTGCCGTCGCCGCCTTCTCCCAATCCTTCGATGTCTTCAACGACAGGCCGGCGCACTGCCCGCCGGCCGCTGCGGCAAGCACGAGGTGCTGGATCGCAGCGATGATGACGGCGTTGACGGCTGCCGCATCCACGCCCTTCGGCGGCGCCAGCGAGCCGCGCATGCGCTCCAGCCAGAGAGCGAGCGCCTTCGACCGCGCTTCAGACAGCCGCCTCACCTGCTCGGTATTTTCCGATATTTCCCAGGCGAGGATGCGGCGCATCAGCGGATCATCTCTCAACGCGCCGAGGAGGAGAAGCGACAGCCGCTCCATCAGGTCGCCGTAGGTGAGCAGGAACATGCCGCCGGCATCTTCCGGAATGCGATCCTTAACCCAGGTGCCGAGATCGGCGCCGATCGCCTCGATCAGGCCGTCGAGGCCGCCATAGTAGCGGTAGATCAGCTGCTTGTCGCAGCCGGCGCGGCGGGCGACCGCATTGATGCCGAAATTCTGGAAGCCTTCCTCGGCCAGCAGACCCTTGGCGGCAACAAGGATTGCACGCTCGGTGGCGCCGCGATCACGCACGCGCCGTTCCGGCTCGACGCCAGCCTCCGGTAAAATCCCAAGATTTATCGCTTCATTCAGCATGAATGACCCTTCCCCACTGTCACCAATCGGTGAGTAGCGGGCGGGCCTCATGCAATCAATCCTATCCCCTTGGGAAGATTGTGGATATTTCCACCGGGCCGATGATCTGCCGTCGAATGGATGTGGAAAGCAGCATGGCAGGCGGGTCGGAACCATTCAGAAATCTCGTCCGGGCGGTTGATCGCGATGGACGAACCCGGCATAGCTGCATTATGAACAATTCTAATATTCTCCACTAAGGCCCTGCAATGGTGAACTATATCGAAGCCTCTTCCGCGCCCTCGAAGAATACGGGCGCCATCCGGCTTTATGACGCTGAAGCATTCGAGGGCATGCGCAGGGCGTGCCAGCTGACGGCGCGCTGCCTCGACGCGCTGGCCGACATCGTCAAACCGGGGCTGGTGACCGATGACATCGACCGGTTCGTCTTCGATTTCGGCATGGATCACGGCGCCCATCCGGCGACTCTGAACTATCGCGGCTACACCAAATCGACCTGCACCTCGATCAACCACGTCGTCTGCCACGGCATTCCGAACGACAAGCCGCTGCGCGAAGGCGATATCGTCAATATCGACGTCACCTTCGTGCTCGACGGCTGGCACGGCGATTCCAGCCGGATGTATCCTGTCGGTACGATCAAGCGCGCCGCCGAGCGGCTGCTCGAGGTTACCTATGAATCGCTGATGCGCGGCATTGGCGCCGTCAGGCCCGGCGCCCGCACCGGTGCGATCGGCGAGGCGATCCAGACCTATGCGGAGGCAGAGCGCTGTTCGGTGGTGCGCGATTTCTGCGGCCACGGCGTCGGCCGGCTGTTCCATGATTCACCGAATATCCTGCATTACGGCCGCGCCAACGAAGGGCCGGAGCTGCGCGAAGGCATGATCTTCACCATCGAGCCGATGATCAATCTCGGCCGGCCGCATGTGAAGGTGCTCGCCGACGGCTGGACGGCAGTCACCCGCGACCGCTCGCTTTCGGCGCAGTACGAACATACCGTCGGCGTCACCTCCGACGGCTGCGAGATCTTCACGCTGTCGCCTGGTGGCCTCGATCGCCCGGGCCTGCCGTCCCACAACGGGTGACGCTCCGATGGCGAAGGGCCCTGTTGCGACATCTTCCGACGATGAGCTGCCTTACCCAACGCAAGAGCCCATTGCCGCCGACGAACGCTCGTTCTTCGGCGGACAGCCGGCAAAATCTTCCGCATCGAAGACAAAGAGCGCCCTGCCCGCCTCACTCGCCGTGCAAGAGCATTATCACGGCCATCGCGAGCGGTTGCGTGACCGCTTCCGCGAGCTGGGCGACACCGCGCTTGCCGACTACGAAATCCTCGAACTCTTGCTTTTCCGGCTGATCCCGCGGCGCGACACCAAGCCGATCGCCAAGGCGCTGATCGAACGCTTCGGCTCGCTTTCCGGCGTATTCGGCGCGCCCGCAGCGCTGCTGACGGAGGTGAAGGGCGTCGGCGAGGCCGTGGCGCTAGACCTGAAGCTGATCTCGACCGTGGCTCACCGGACGCTGAAGAGCGAGCTCAGGAGCAAGCAGGTGCTCTCTTCCTGGTCGTCGGTCATCCAGTATTGCCATGCCGCCATGGCGCACGAGACCCGCGAACAGTTCCGCATCCTCTTCCTCGACAAGCGCAACGTGCTGATCGCCGACGAGGTGCAGGGCCGCGGCACGGTCGACCATACGCCGGTCTATCCGCGCGAGGTGGTGAAACGCGCGCT
This sequence comes from Rhizobium binxianense, assembly GCF_028994275.1. Taxonomy (NCBI): domain Bacteria; kingdom Pseudomonadati; phylum Pseudomonadota; class Alphaproteobacteria; order Hyphomicrobiales; family Rhizobiaceae; genus Rhizobium; species Rhizobium binxianense. Next base: position 1,526,888 of record NZ_CP118713.1, on the reverse strand, counting down.
CGAGCTTTCGGCAACGGCAATGATTCTCGTCCACAATCACCCCTCCGGCGACCCGACACCATCACGCGCCGACATCGACATGACGAAGGTGATCATCGATGCGGCCAAGGCACTCGATATCACCGTCCACGACCACGTCATCATCGGCAAGGACGGCCATGTCAGCCTGAAGGGGCTGAAGCTGATCTGAACAAACATTGCGGCTGATCGCCGACGAAATGCAGAGCCCCGGCGCGGCGCCCGAAATACCGAGAAGATGAAGCTCAATGACGATCCATAGCGGAAATACCGAACGATCGACCCGGCTCTGCCGCGACGTGCTCTGCCTCGATGATTTTGAAATGAAGGCGCGGCGGCATCTGCCAAAGCCTCTCTTCGGTTATATCGCCGGCGCAACCGAGACCAATGCCTCGCTGCGGTATAATGCACAGGCTTTCCAGGCCTATGCCTTCCGGCCTCGTGTCCTTCGGGACGTCTCGAAACGCAGCACCGAGACGAGCCTCTTTGGCAAGACCCATGCCGCGCCCTTCGGCATCGCGCCGATGGGTATCAGCGCGCTGATGGCCTATCGAGGTGACATCGTGCTCGCGCAAGGAGCGGATCAATCGGGAATCCCGATGATCATAAGCGGTTCATCACTTATCCCTCTAGAAGAGATCGCCGCGATTTCGCCGCAAGCATGGTTTCAGGCCTATCTCCCCGGCGAACCCAACCGTATCGACGCTCTCATCGACCGCGTCGGCGCGGCCGGCTTGCGCACACTTCTGCTCACCGTGGACACGGCCACGCTGCCAAATCGTGAAAACAATGTAAGGGCGGGATTTTCGACGCCTTTGCGTCCTGGTCTCCGCTTGGCATGGCAGGGCATCTCGCACCCGCGCTGGACCACCGGCACATTCCTGCGAACGATCGTCCGGCACGGCGTTCCGCATTTTGAAAATTCCTATGCCACAAGGGGCGCGCCGATCATCTCCTCGAACGTCACGCGCGATTTCGGCAGGCGCGACCATCTCAACTGGAATCATTTGGAGCGGATACGCAACAGGTGGTCCGGCAAACTTGTGGTCAAGGGGATCATGCATCCTGACGACGCGGCGCGGGCTGTCGACACCGGGGCCGATGGAGTGATCGTCTCCAACCATGGCGGTCGCCAGCTCGACGGTACCGCATCTCCCCTTCAGGTCCTTCCGGAGATTGCGGCACGTGTCGGAGGCAGCGTTGCCGTGATGGTCGATGGCGGTTTCAGGCGTGGAACGGATATCATGAAGGCACTCGCGCTCGGGGCCTGTTTCGTGTTCGTCGGCAGGCCGTTCCTTTATGCCGCAGCCGTCGCGGGCCTGCCGGGCGTGCTGAAGGCGGCCGATATCCTAAGGACGGAACTGCATAGCAACATGGCGTTGCTCGGCGTCACCAAGGTCGGCGATATTTCCGCAGACTACATCACCCGTGCATGAAGGCCATAGATCTCGTCGAGAGCAAGCGCCCTCCGCCGGTGTTCGTCGGCTACGACTCATGGCGCAAAGCTGTTTCCCGAAGGGCTCACGTCCCCGAAAAAGCGCCCGTCAGGAGCAATCATGCAGCCGTAAAACAATCTGTAACATTGACCGGCTAACGATGGACGGGCGACATTTTGCGTTGCAAAATGATTCCTTTCCAATCCGGGGCTTGATGATGCTTCAGTACGATCTCGTTGTGGTGGGCAGCGGCCCCGCAGGGCGCCGCGGCGCGATCCAGGCGGCAAAACTCGGCAAGAAAGTGCTTGTCATCGAGCAGGGCAAACGCGTCGGCGGCGTGTCCGTGCATACTGGCACCATTCCTTCCAAAACGCTGCGCGAGACCGCACTTAATCTTTCCGGCTGGCGCGAACGCGGCTTCTATGGCCGGTCTTACCGCGTCAAGGAAGAGATCAGTGCCGATGACCTGCGCCGCCGCCTGCTGATTACGCTCAACCACGAGGTCGAGGTGCTAGAACACCAGTTCGCCCGCAACCGCGTGCAGCATATTCGCGGCAAGGCGAGCTTCATCGATGCGTCGACGCTGCAGGTGATCAAGGATGACGGCGAGACCACGCAGGTCACCGGCGCCAGCGTGCTGCTTGCCGTCGGCACAAAGCCTTTCCGCCCAGATTACATACCCTTCGACGGCAAGACCGTTCTCGACAGCGACGAACTGCTCGACATCCAGGACTTGCCGCGATCGATGGTCGTCATCGGCGCCGGCGTCATCGGCATCGAATACGCGACGATCTTCAGCGCGCTCGACACGGCCGTCACCGTGATCGACCCGAAGGCGACAATGCTCGACTTCATCGACAAGGAAATCATCGAGGATTTTACCTACCAGCTGCGCGACCGCAACATGAAGCTGCTGCTCGGCCAGAAGGCCGACAAGGTGGAGACGCTTGAGAATGGCAAGGTCGAGCTGACGCTCGACAGTGGCCGGCGCCTGACCACCGACATGGTGCTTTTCGCCGCCGGCCGCATGGGGGCGACCGATGCGCTGAACCTTCAGGCCATCGGCCTCGAAGCCGACAGCCGCGGCCGTCTCAAGGTCAATCCGGAAACCTTCCAGACATCGGTTGCCAACGTCTACGCCGCCGGCGACGTCGTCGGCTTTCCGAGCCTTGCCTCGACCTCGATGGAACAGGGCCGCATCGCCGCCCGCGTCGCGATCGGCGCGGTCGCCAAGGAGCCGCCGAAATATTTCCCCTACGGCATCTATGCCGTGCCGGAGATTTCGACCTGCGGCCTGACCGAAGAAGAGATGAAGGAGCGCGGCATTCCCTATGAATGCGGCATAGCCCGCTTCCGCGAGACGTCGCGCGGTCATATTATGGGCCTCGACACCGGGCTTCTGAAGCTGATCTTCTCGCTGAAGACGCGCCGCCTGCTCGGCGTCCATATCGTCGGCGAAGGCGCCACCGAGTTGGTGCATATCGGCCAGGCCGTGCTCAACCTCAAAGGCACGGTCGAATATTTCGTCGAAAACACCTTCAACTATCCGACACTTGCGGAAGCCTACAAGATCGCCGGCCTCGATGCCTGGAACCGGATGGGCGACATCAAGTCGGAACTTTGAAACGCGTCTTTTAGACGGCGCCGTCGTCTAAATCCGGCCGCCAAAACGGAGCCGAACGGCATTGCGCATCATATCTCTGAACGCATGGGGCGGCAGGCTGCACGAAGCCCTGATCGCCTATGTCAGACAGGCCGATCCGGATGTGCTATGCCTGCAGGAAGTGTTGCGGGCACCGGGTGCGGATTGCGGATGGTCGATCTATAGGGATGCGGGGCTCGAGCTGCCGCAGCGCTTCAATCTATTCGCGGAGATCAGCGCCGCCCTGCCCGGCCACGACGGCTTCTTCTACCCGACATCGAGAGGCGAGCTCTTCGACGGAGATCGCGCCATCGCCGCCGAATTCGGACTGGCGACCTTCGTGCGCAAAACGCATTCCGTCATCGCAGAGGGGCTGGATTTCGTGCATGGCCGTTTTTCCGCCGATGGCTGGGGCGACCATCCGCGGCCGCGAAACGCCCATTGCATCCGCGTCTTCAGCCATGGGTGCAGCCGCGCCGTGACGATCGCCCACATGCATGGCCTGCGCGATCCCGCGGGCAAGGGCGACACGGCGGCGCGGCAGGACCAGGCTGCAGCGCTGGTCAGGCTCATCGAACGCGTCTGGCCCGGCGACGAAGGGCTTGTCGTCTGCGGCGATTTCAACGTGCTGCCCGACAGCGCGACCTTTGCGATTCTCGCCAGACTCGGGCTTTCGGATCTCGTCACCGGAAACGGCCTTGTAGACACGCGAACCTCCTACTATTTGAAGCAGAGCCGCTTTGCCGACTACATGCTGGTCACACCGGGGGTGAAGGTTGGCAAATTCGAGGTGGTCGAAGCGCCCGAGGTCTCCGACCACCGCGCATTGCTGCTCGATATCGGGTAGTATATTGAGGAATGATACGCTGCGCGGAGCGTTTCGCGCGCAGTGCCGTTTTTTAAGCCTAGTTTGAACCCGCATAAGTCGCATTGATACGCCATGCATGATATGTGCCTTCAACTCCATTTTGCCTCCGGCAAAAGCTTCTGAAGAAAGATAGATACTCTTGTCCCATGTCTCGGAAGCTGCGCGCCGACGTTTTCAGCTGATCCTGATCAAGCCGTCGCATTATGACGATGACGGCTACGTCATCCGCTGGTGGCGGGCGATGATCCCGTCCAATTCGCTCGCGGCTCTCTACGGCATTGCCGCCGAATGCGCCGAGCGCAAGGTGCTCGGGCCCGATACGGCAATCGACATTACGGTGATCGACGAGACCAATACGCGGATCGATGTCGCCGGATTGCTCGCACAGTTCAAGCGCCATGACAATTTCGGCATGATCGCGCTCGTCGGCGTCCAGACCAATCAGTATCCGCGCGCCCTCGATATTGCCCGGCCGTTCCGCGATGCCGGTCTGCCGGTTTCGATCGGCGGCTTCCATGTTTCCGGCTGCCTGTCGATGCTGGATGGCAAGGCCGTCGGGCTCGATGCCTGCCGCGACATGGGCATTTCGATGTTTGCCGGCGAGGCCGAGGGCCGGCTGGAGATGGTGCTGCGCGATGCAGCGGCCGGCGAGTTGAAGCCGCTCTACAATTTCATGAACGACCTTCCCGGCATCGGCGGCACGCCGGTTCCCTTCCTGCCCAAGGACAATATCCAGCGCACGCTCGGGCTCAGCACCAGCTTCGATGCCGGGCGCGGCTGTCCCTATCAGTGCTCGTTCTGCACCATCATCAACGTGCAGGGACGCAAATCGCGCTTCCGCTCGGCCGACGACGTCGAAAAGCTGGTGCGGATGAACTGGGCGCAGGGCATCCACAAATTCTTCATCACCGACGACAATTTCGCCCGCAACAAGGATTGGGAAGCGATCTTCGACCGGTTGATCGAGCTCAAAGAGCGGGACGGCATTCCGCTCGGCCTGATGATCCAGGTCGACACGCTCTGCCACAAGATCCCGAATTTCATCGAGAAATCCCGGCGCGCCGGTGTCACCCGCGTCTTCATAGGCCTCGAAAACGTCAATCCGGACAATCTGACCGCCGCCAAGAAGAACCAGAACAAGATCACCGAATACCGCAAGATGCTGCTCGCCTGGAAGGCACAGGGCATCATGACGCTCGCCGGTTATATCCTGGGCTTCCCCGCCGACACGCCGGAATCGATCCGCCGCGACATCGCGATCATCCAGGAAGAGCTGCCGCTCGACGTCATCGAATTCTTCATCCTGACGCCGCTGCCGGGCTCCGAGGACCACCAGGTCCTGTGGAAGAAGGGCGTCGAGATGGATGCCGATCTCAACATCTACGATGTCGAACATGTTTGTACCGCGCATCCGAAGATGAGCAAGCAGCAATGGGAAGACATCTACCACGAGGCCTGGGCACTTTATTACTCGCCTGATCACATGAAGACGCTGTTGCGCCGCGCCGTGGCGACCGGGGTGCCGCTGGCAAGGCTCGTCAAGGTTCTCGTTTCCTTCGCGACCACCGTGCCGCTGGAAAACGTGCATCCGCTGCAAAGTGGCCTGCTGCGCCTGAAGACGCCGTCGGAGCGGCGCCCCGACCTGCCGCGCGAAAATCCGCTGGTCTTCTGGCCGCGCTTTGCCTGGGAAACCTTCCGCAAACATGCGTCGCTCGCCGGCACGATCATTGGCCTGACGATCTCGGCCTTCCTGATTTCAAGGGATGCGAAGTCGAAGACATATATGGATCAAGCCCTGACGCCGGTCGCCGACGACGAAGAGGAAACGCTCCACCTTTTCACCCAGACCGCCGGCGGCGCCGCAGCCGTCAGCCATGTCAGGAAAGTCGCGCAACTGACAGGGCATTGAGCTGCAATTCTTGCAACGGCGGCCGACGCCTGGCGGCCGAAAACATGGGCGGCTTCAAACTTAGATCAAGTTTGAAGCCGCGTTTTTAAGCGCTTCGACCTGGATGCCCGTTTAAGCAATTTGGATTATCTGGGCCGTCTCGGCCACTTGCAGCGTGTCGACGAATTCGACGATCTTGACCGGTTTGCCATCCTGGAAATGGATCTTGTCGACGAATTCCGTTTGGAAGCTCACGCCCGATGGGATGTGCCTGACCTCGCCTTCGCGGTGGGCAAAGACCATCTGCTCGTCTTCGTCCACATAGATGGCTGTCCTGATCTTAGATAGATCCCATACTGTGATCAGCTGCGTTATCGCCTGGCGAAAGGCATTCCCGCTCGATTCAGTTGAAAAGGGCGCCAGCCGCGTATTGCCAACCATGCGAAAGGTGCAACCCTCGCCGATCAGCGTCAGCGTGCCCTCGATATCGCCGCGGTCACGCACAGCATACATATCCTCCACGAGCTTCTTCATGTCGTGCTTTGCAGTCATTGTCAGGTCCTCCCACCATCAACGAAATCTGCATTGAATTATACTGTATTGCAACTCTTTGTTGCTGCAGCTGCATCGGAGAAGACGGTCGAGAATGAACTGCACTGGATAAACAAAAAGCCCCGCGCGATGGCGGGGCTCTTCCAAACTTCTGAACTGAAAAGCGATTATTCAGCGCTTTCGTCAGCTGCCTTCTTCTTCGGAGCAGCCTTCTTCTTCGGTGCGGCTTCTTCGCCTTCACCGGCCTCAGCTGCTTCGGCCTTGGCGGCCTTCTTCTTCGGCGCGGCCTTCTTGGTCTCGGCCTTGGTCTCGCCTTCTTCCTCGGCGAGCAGCTCTTCCTTCGTCACCTTCTTGTCGGTAACGTCGATTTCGGTCAGCAGGTGATCGATGACCTTCTCTTCGAAGATCGGTGCGCGGATCGAAGCGGCAGCACCCGGCTGGCTGCGGAAGAATTCGAGGATCTGCTTTTCCTGGCCCGGATACTGGCGCAGCTGATCGTAGATGGCGCGCTGCATTTCGTCTTCGCTGACTTCGACGCCGGCCTTTTCGCCGATTTCGGAGAGAACGAGGCCGAGGCGGACGCGACGCTCGGCGAGCGTCTTGTATTCCTCACGTGCCTTTTCTTCAGTCGTGTCTTCGTCCTCGAAGGTCTTGCCTGATTGAGCGAGGTCGTTGTTCACTTGGCTCCAGATGCCGTTATATTCGGCGTCAACGAGCGAGTTCGGGGTCTCGAACTTGTACATCTCGTCGAGCTGGTCGAGGATCTGGCGCTTCAGCTTCTGGCGGGTCAGCGAGCCGTACTGCGATTCGATCTGGCCGCGGACGATTTCCTTCAGGCGGTCGGCGGATTCGATGCCGAGCTTGGAGGCGAGTTCGTCGTTGATCTCGACATCGGCAGGTGCTGCGACATCCTTGACCGATACGTCGAAGGTCGCTTCCTTGCCGGCGAGGTTCTTGGCCGGATAGTCGGCCGGGAAGGTCACGGTGATGGTCTTCTCATCGCCGGCCTTGACGCCGACGAGCTGGTCTTCGAAGCCCGGAATGAAGCGGCCGGAGCCGAGCACCAGTTCGGCGCCCTGGTCGGTGCCGCCTTCGAAGGCTTCGCCGTCGACCTTGCCGACGTAATCCATGGTGATGCGGTCGCCGTTCGCGGCCTTGCCGGTCTTGGTCTCGTAGGCGCGGGCGCTTTCGGCGACCTTCAGGACCTGCTCGTTGACTTCGTCGTCCGAGATGTCGATCACTTCGCGCGTGACCTTGATGCCCTTGACCGACTTCAGTTCGATCGGCGGCAGAACTTCATAGGAGAGCGTGAATTCGAAATCCTGCTCGGCAGCGAGGATCTTGTCGGCTTCGTCCTTGTCCTCAGTCATGGCGATTTCGGGCTGCGTGGCCGACTTTTCGCCGCGGCTGGAGAGGATGGCGGCCGGCTGCTCGCGGACGATCTCGTTGACGAGGTCGGCCATGATCGACTTGCCGTAAACCTTCTTCAGGTGAGCAGCGGGGACCTTGCCCGGACGGAAGCCGTTGATGCGAACCTTGTCCTTTACATCGGCAAGACGCTCATTCATCTTGTCCTGCATGTCCTTGGCCGGGATAACGACCTTGATTTCGCGCTTCAGCCCTTCAGCGAGCGTTTCGATAACCTGCATGTCTTCCTACCTTCATGTCGTGGCGGCCGTGCCCAGACGCCGTTCGTTTCTATGAGCACGACGCCGGCAGCGTGCCGCGCGTGGCTTTTCCCAATTCCGTATCATTCCGCCCGAAGCGGAACGGCACTCGCGGGCTATTCGGGACAACTCTCAATTGTTCTGGAACAACCGATTCTTAGTCTCCCGCCTGCAAACAGCTTGGTGCGGGTAGAGAGACTTGAACTCCCACGCCTTGCGGCACCAGAACCTAAATCTGGCGTGTCTACCAATTTCACCATACCCGCGTTCACAAAACCGCATGCCTATGCCTGCACATGAGGCCTTCCGGAGCGCGGCGTCTCTATATCACCCGATTTGGCCGAGGCAAAGGAAAAATGAACGGTCAATGACAGCGATCTGCGCCTCGGAAGCCGCCTTGCTGCGAAGTGCCATCGGATCAGTAAAGCGGCTCGTCGTAAACCGGCTTGCCGTCAACGAGAAGGCTGCGAATCTGCGGGCTTCCCGCTGGCGAGACGCGCACCGATATTGCGACATTGCCGCCATTGCGGGCCTCCTCGATCGGTTTCCCCTCGCCTTCTGGAACGTAGTAGCGCTCGATGCCATATTCGACACGGATGCTGTCGCCCGCGGCAAGTCCGCCACTGTAGAATGGTTGGCTGCGCAGGATCACGGTCTCCGGCTGCGGCGGCAGCTCATGAAAGGACGATTCGATCACTGTCCAGAAACCGTCCTCCTGCTTCTTCAACCGGACCCATAACACGCGTTCGCCGGGGTCGGCCGGAATGCCGCCGGAAACTGTCTGCACCGGCACCGAGGAAATGTCATAATTCAAGACGACATAATCGCCGCGCAGGAAATCGCGCGGATCGACGGGCGCCGTCTTCAGCAGAACCTCGGCGCCATTGCTGAGGATCGAGGCCCGGCTCTGGATGATCGTGCCGAGGATCAGGGTCTGCAGGCCGGCGACGATAGTTGCCGAAAGCAGATAACCCTTGCCGGATTGCAGCCTTGCCATGAACGAGCTCATGCGCCCTCCCCCTGTGCATTCGCCGAAAACCGCCGCTCGAGACGGATGACGATCCAGGCGACAAGCGCCACCACGAGACCGGAGAACAGGAAGAGGCTTGACGTGCCGAGAATCGAGCCGACAGTGACGGAGGCAAGATAAAGCATCTCCGCGGCGAAGGTGGTGTAGGCGAGATAACGGACCGCACCGTTGTCCCTGCCGTGCAGGGCGATCGCCAGCACGGAAGCGGCGAGCGTCGCCAGCCCGAGCACCACCAGCCGCCAGCCATCCTCGATCTCGATATGCAGCAGCAGGAAACCGATCGCCGCCACGAGGAAGCTGTAGAAGGCCGGGGCAGCACCAGCGCTCCTGACCAGGGAAGCGATGCGCGGGAGCGGCAACGCCGTCAGGACGACGGCGGCCATGCCGCCGACGGCAAAGGCGAGCGCCACGGCGATCTCCTCATAAAGACTATAGAGCCAGGCGAGCCAGCCGATCAAAAGCAGATAGGCCAGATGGCGGGCTCGCTCGGCGCCGGTATAGCGCACCAGGGCGATCGTGATCGCCGCCATGACGGGCGCCATCCAGGGATCGAAGCCGAGCCAGTGCGTGTCATTATTCTGCAGGTAGACGGCAAACGACGCCCAGGAGAGGAAGCCGGCGACGACGGTCACGGCGCCCGAGCGGAACAGGATTGCCGAGATCGTCGCGATGGCGAACCAGAGATACATCACCGTTTGCTCGTCGCCGGAGAGATGATACATCTGTCCGACGAGCGAGATGGCGCCGCCGAAGCTCATCGCGCCGATGACCAGCAAGCCGCCTGCGGCGGCCGTCGCGCCGCGGGCAAGCATCCGGGCGGCGGCGATGTGCACGACCCAGATCAGGGCGAGGATGACGCCGACGCGGACAAGGCGCGGGATGGCCTCCCAGTTGGAGGCGACGACCAGCAGGACGGCGGCTGCAAGCAGAACCGCCGCCAGCGCCATCAGCACCCGGCCGAGGCTGAAGCTTGCCGGACGACCGTCATATTCGGCGAGTAGCAGGGCCGCCGTTTCCTGCCCGAGCAGGCCCTTGCCTACCCAGACCGAGAGATCCCGCTCCAATCTGCCGCGATACATGCTCCACCCCTTCGTTTCGCGACGCCGACTGCGGCGCTGCGGCTCATGTCGTTATAGCCGCAGCCGGGGTGTTCGCAAACGCTGTGGCGACAAATGTACAAGTTCCTCATTGGTCTAACTTGTATCGAATGCTAACCGGCCGCTAACGGCAGAAGCGCATATATAAGCATATGATGGGAGAGCTATGCGGATTTTGCACACCCCTCATGAATTTATTGCACTGCAATATTGGAATTAGTCATACTATTTGTATACTCATCGAAGCACGGGGATGGCGCCCCGGCCCGGCTCGGCCGGATGCCCGCGGATCTTTTGTCCGTGACGAGATTCGCAGCTGCGCACTCCTCCTCCCAGCGCGCTGCGATAGGCTGGCAACACTCCTCCTCCCAGTTGTCAGTCACCATAATGCGCCCGCCGGATCCTCCCCCGGCGGGCGTTTTTGTTCAGTCGAAGCTCGATTAAAACGTTGACGGCCCGATGCTTTTCCGTCGCATGGCGCCCTCGCGCCACATTGTCGTCACGCCGCCCCACCGGCCCTGCGAACGGATGGGCAGCTGCCGATCCGAAGCGGAACTGCTCTTTGCAGCGGATGGACGGCCGGAACAGCCCGAGGAAGCGGCGTTTTTCGCCAGCGGCACCCACTCGACAATCTAAACTGGTTTGCTTTCGCCGGCGCCATTCTGCCTATTCGTTGACCAAAAAATGGTAAGTCTGCGTCAAATGCCCCTAGAGCATTGCATACCTCGCATAGGTGATCTGAAAACTTGGCTGTTTTAGTCTTTCGCGCCGCAACATATATTCCGGTCATCAAATAGAGGTCAGCGCCGATCGGTGGCTGCTGGCAGATGAAACCCTCGGAAAGGGGCTTAACATGAACTTCTCTCGCTCTTTCAATAACTGGCGCAAGTATCGTCAGACCGTCACGGAACTCGGCCGCATGACCAACCGGGAATTGCACGATCTCGGCATCGACCGTTCGGACATCCATCGCGTCGCCCGTGAGGCTTCTTCCCGCTAATTCCAGGCGATCGCGGCCCTCCCAAGCGCGATTGTTCTCGATTAAAAACGCCCGCTGTACCCACAGCGGGCGTTTTCTTTTGTCTGCATGCGACGGCCGCGGGGTTGCATGTTTTCCCGCCTGCTTAGCCCGCTCAAAAAATATTCATCGCCCAATTTGCGAGCATCATATTGCACAATTGCATGGCAGACGCCTTTTATTTGCACTGCACAATAGGACTGATATCGCCTATATAAACACCAACCGCAGAGAGACAGGCGATCCCGCCGTCCCGCGGACATAGGAAGAAGACGATGAACCCGATCCGCATTGCAAAAAGCTGGCTCAGCTACCGCCGTACGCTCAACGAACTCGGCGGCCTTTCCAACCAGACCCTGTCCGACATCGGCGTCAGCCGCTACGACATCCGCAATATCGCGTCCCGCTCGTTCCGCTAATAGCGAGCGCGATGCTTCCAAGACGGCGCCTCGGGGCGCCGTTTTTGATTCCGGGGTGTTGGATCGCACCTGTCGACATGATATCAGCCCGGAATGAACACGATGTCCTCCTACTCCCCCATCCACGTCGTCGGCGGCGGGCTTGCCGGTTCGGAAGCCGCCTGGCAGATCGCCAATTCCGGCGTTCCCGTTATTCTGCATGAAATGCGGGGTGTGCGCGGCACGGATGCGCATAAGACCGACGGCCTTGCCGAACTGGTCTGCTCCAATTCCTTCCGTTCCGACGATGCGACCAGCAATGCCGTCGGCGTCATCCATGCCGAGATGCGCATGGCTGGCTCGCTGATCATGGCCACTGCCGATCGGCACCAGGTGCCGGCCGGCGGCGCACTCGCCGTCGATCGCGATGGCTTCTCCGAGGCAGTCACCCAGGCGATCCACGACCACCCGCTCATCACGGTGGTGCGGGAAGAGGTCATCGGTCTGCCGCCCAGAGACTGGGATCTTGCCATCGTCGCCACCGGGCCGCTGACGGCGCCGTCGCTTGCCGGCGCCATCCAGGCGGAAACGGGCGCGGATTCGCTGGCCTTCTTCGACGCCATCGCGCCGATCGTCTACCGCGAGAGTATCGACATGGATATTTGCTGGTACCAGTCGCGCTACGACAAGGTCGGACCCGGCGGCACCGGCAAGGATTACATCAATTGCCCGATGGACGAAGCGCAGTACAATGCCTTCGTCGACGCGCTGATCACAGGCGACACGGTCGGTTTCAAGGAATGGGAAGGCACGCCTTATTTCGACGGCTGCCTGCCGATCGAGGTGATGGCAGAACGCGGCCGCGAGACGCTGCGTCACGGGCCGATGAAGCCGATGGGGCTGACGAATGCGCATAACCCGACGGTCAAGGCCTATGCCGTCGTGCAGCTGCGCCAGGACAATGCGCTCGGGACGCTTTACAATATGGTCGGCTTCCAGACGAAGCTGAAATATGGCGCGCAGGCGGAAATCTTCCGGACGATCCCGGGCCTGGAAAATGCGGAATTTGCCCGTCTCGGCGGCCTGCATCGCAACACCTACATCAACTCCCCCACCCTGCTTGACCAGTCGCTCACGTTGAAATCGCGGCCCGGCCTGCGTTTCGCCGGCCAGATCACCGGCTGTGAGGGTTATGTCGAAAGCGCCAGCGTCGGGCTGATGGCCGGCCGCTTCGCCGCCGCCGAGCGCAAGGGCGAGGCGATCTCGCTGCCGCCGGCGACGACGGCGCTCGGCTCGCTGCTCGGCCATATCACCGGTGGCCACATCGTCACCGACGAGGAGCCGGGGAAACGATCGTTCCAGCCGATGAACATCAATTTCGGGCTGTTTCCGGAGCTCCAGCCGGGTTCGATCGTCAAGCCCGAGGGCGTCAAGCGGTTCCGCGGCAAGGACAAGACGATTATGAAGCGGCAGTTGATCGCGCGCCGCGCGCTTGCAGACTGCGCCGCCTGGCTTGGGCAACAGACTTCAACGCTTGCCGAAAGCGCCTAAGCAGCGCTTACTGCTTGTTGGCCGCCGAAATACTGCCTGATGGCAGGTCCTTATCCGACTCGGCGATATAATTGCCGAGCAGCCAGAGCGAAACTTCCGCGGCTTCCTTGGGGGACGCGAATTCGAAACCGCCGTTGTGATGAGGCGCATCGAGGAAGTCGATCACCAGTCCCCTGCCCGTTTCCGAGCTGACGACCCGCACGCGGCCGGGCTCGATCAGATGGCAGGCGAAATGGCGCGACATGTTGCGCATGAATCCCGCCTTGTCGTCATGCAGGCGCACGAAAATGGCTTGGCCGTTTTCCGTCGCCTGCAACTGGCGGATCGCCTCGTTCGGAAAGGCGCGGCCGAACTCGATGATGGCGAGGCCCGTGTCATGCAGGCCGTCTTCCTTGTTCTGTGCGGCCATGCGTGTGGCCACAAAAGCAAAGAAGATGACGATGGCGAAAAGAACGCACCAGACGATAATGCCCACGCCGAGTCTCCGATCAAAGGGGTAGCGGTGTCAGCGCTATAACGTGCGAGACTTGCGCGAGTTTGACCGGCGTCAGATTTTTCTCCGGGCTGCGGAGAGCGCCATCCTGAGCTGACGGCGCCATTGCGGCGGCTGCAGCGGCCGGTCGAATAGCAAGGCACCGCGTTTCTGCCCCTTGGCGAGCACCGGTTCGGCAAGCGTCGCCGGCAGGAAGGCCGGAAAGACGGCTGATGCAATCGGCCCTGCCGCCCTCGCCTTTGCCAAATGTTCGTAACCAAGGCCGGCGAAGGCCTCGATGGCGGCAGAGATGCGCGGCCCGTCGTCGCCGGCAAGGAAGGCATCGCGGTCGAGACCGGTGGCGGACAGGATCTGCAGCGGAATATAGACCTGGCCGCGGCGGCGATGCAGCGGCATCAGCAGCAACAGGCCGGCAACCGCCTGGGCGACGCCGGCATGGCCGGCAGCGTCGGCCGATCGAGCCGCCTCTTCAGGCGAAAGCACGAGGCTTGCCAGCTGGATCAGGGCGGATGCAGTTTCGCCGGCATAACCTTCAAGCGAGAGACGTGTCTCCATCGGATCGTCATAGAGATCGAAAGTGCGAGCCTCGATCATGTCGATCAGCGTCTGGCGCGGCAGGCGGTGCGCTTCAATAGCCGTCAGAAGTGCCGCGGCGACGGGGTTGGCGGCTGTCGAACCATGCGCGCTGCCTTCCAGCAGGTCGCGCCAGTATTGCAGCCTGACCTCGCCGGGCAACGGCTCGTGCACGAGATCGCGGATACGGGCAAGCTCGGCGTTGAAGGCGTAGAGGGCGGCAAGCGCGCCGCGCTTTTCCTCCGGCGACAGAAGACAGGCGAGATAGCGGTCGCGATCGCTGTCGCGCAGCATCGTCAGGCAGATCTCCTGGTTCGTCGTACTATTCGCTTCCGACATCGTCAGACCGCGATCAATGCCGCGGCGACGGCGCGCTGCTCGGCGAGCATGATATTGAAAGTGCGCACCGCAGCCCCGGTGCTCATCGGATCAGAGGAGATGCCGCGCGATTTTAGTGCCAGCCTCAATTCCTCCGGCAGACGGCGAAGCTCGGTTCCGGTGCCAACGAGCAGAACTTCGATATCACTGGCTTCATCCAGCACGCGACGGAAATTTTCCGGCGACAGCGGTTTCGACATATCCATGTCCCAGCCATGAATGCCGGAGGGCAGGCAAAGGATCGAGCCGCGATGCGACATGTCGGCAAAGCGGAAGCCGCCATTGCCGTAGGTATCGATCGGCGCGCGCCCGGGAAAATGCGCCGCGCGGAGTTCTATGCCTTTTGCCATGTTTTCAAACCACCGTGCCGGATCTTACACCAGCATCCGTCTTGTTGCTCTCTTCCTCGTCGGGAGCCTCCGGCCGCAGCCGGAAGACGATCAATACAGGAGCGGCGATATAGATCGAAGAGAAGGTGCCGAGAGCGACGCCGAAGAGCATCGCAAAAGTGAAGGAGCGGATGACTTCGCCCCCGAAGAGATAGAGCGCCAGCAAGGCGAGCAGCGTCGTCGCAGCGGTCAGAACGGTGCGTGACAGCGTCTGGTTGATCGAGGCATCGATCAGGATCGGCAGCGGCATCTTCTTGTATCGCTTGAGGTTCTCGCGCATCCGGTCATAGACGACGACCGTGTCGTTCAGGGAATAACCGACGATAGTCAGCACGGCGGCGATGCTCGTCAGGTTGAAGTCGATGCCTGATAGCACGAAGAGACCGAGCATGATGATGACATCGTGCAGCGTGGCAATGATGGCACCGATCGCGAACTGCCATTCGAAGCGGATCCAGATGTAGATCAGGATCGCCGCCAATGCTGCCAGCACGCCGAGCGTCGCCATCATCGTCAATTCGCCCGAGATGGCGGGGCCGACGACCTCGACGCGGCGGAAATCATAATCCTCCTGGAGCTCGCCGCGAACCAGCGTCGCGGCCGACTGCTCGGCATTCTCGCCGCCGCCCTGGGAGGCGATGCGAATCCGCGCATTCGACGGCCCGCCCGTGCGCTCAACGCTAACCTCACCGAGATTGAGATCATTGAGGCGCGAGCTGAGATCTGCGATGTCGGCATTGCCCTGCTTCGCCGTCACCTCGATGAGCGAGCCGCCGGTGAAATCGATGCCGAGACGCAGGCCGGCGGTGGCAAAGGCAGCCATGGCGATCAGTGAGATGACCGCTGACGCCGTAAAGACATAACGGCGGATCCCCATGAACCGGATATTGGCATGCTCGAAAAGATGGGTCAGGGCGCTCTTCGGCAGATGCCGGGGATGGCGCCCTCTCAGCCAGATCGCGACAATCGAGCGTGTCAGCGTGAAAGCCGTGAACACGGTCGTCAGGATGCCGACCGCCAATGTCACCGCGAAACCGCGGATGGATTCGCTGCCGAGGAAAAAGAGGATGATGGCGGCGATGAAGATCGTGACATTGGCGTCGACGATCGTTGCGAGTGCCCGCTGGAAACCACGACCGACGGCCTCTGCAAAGGCATGGGTGATCTTCTCCTCTTCCCGGATGCGCTCGTAGATCAGCACGTTCGAATCGACGGCCATGCCGACGATGAGCACGATGCCGGCAATGCCCGGCAAGGTGAGCGTCGCGCCGGCAAGGCTGAGCGCCGCGACGATGAGGATCAGATTGAAGAAGAGCGAGACGACGGCGATGACGCCGAGAATGCGGTAGAGCGCGATCATCAGTGCTGCGACCAGCACGACCGCGACGAGGCCGGCAACAAGGCCGCTGAAGATGGAATCGGCGCCGAATCTCGGGCTGACGCTGCGTTCCTCAACGCTCGTCAGCGTCGCCGGCAGGGCGCCGGCGCGCAGCATGATCGCCAGGTCGCGGACGCCGTCCTCGGAGAAATTCGCCGAAATCCGACCCTCGCCGCCGGTGATCGCCGCATCGATGCTGGGCGCCGACATCACCTGGTCGTCGAAGACGATGGCAAGGTGCTTGCCGATATTCCGGCCCGTCACCTCAGCCAGCCGCTGCGTGCTTGCGGCATCGAGGCGGTAGGCAATCGAACCATCCTGGGTCTGCGGATCGACGACAGGCTCGATATCGACCATGTTGCTGCCGTTGGCGAAAGCCGTGCGGTCGACGAGATAAGGGACCGGCGGATCGTCCAGCGAATAGAGCACCTGCGATGTGGCCGGCCAGCGGCCGTTCAGCGCCTCCTGCCCGGTCATGCTCTCGTCGATCAGGTGAAAGGAAAGCTTGGCCGGCTGGTTAAGCAAGTTCTTCAGCCGTTCGGCATCGACCGATCCCAGCACCTGCACGACGATCCGGTCGATGCCATCGGGGCGAACGAGGAAATTATCATAGCCGAATCCGGCGATGCGGCTGCCAACGATATCGAGTGACCGGGTCCGCGCGGCGGCGACGTCAGCAGTGATGCCGGCGTCGGAAATCTGCAGCGAGAGCTGGCCCTCTTCGCCCTGCTGCAGCGCGACCTCAGGTCCCGAATGCCCGCCGGCCACCGTCAAAGGCTTCAAAAGATCGACCGCCTTCTGTGTCTCAGCCGGATCGGTGATGCGGACGGTGACGGTCTGGCCGTTGCCGGTCAGCCCGGTATAGCGGATTCCGGCGCCGCGCAGCGCGTTACGCACATTGGCGACCACCTCTTCCAGGCGGTCCTTGACGATATCGGAGCGCTCGACCTTCAGAACGATATGCGAGCCGCCCTGCAGATCGAGACCGAGCGTCATGCGGTCGTGCCGTAACCAGCCCGGCAGGGAGGAACGCTGCGCCTCGGTGAGCAGATTGGGCGCAGCGATGATGATGGCGGCAAACGTGGCCAGCCAAATCAGAAGTGTTTTCCAGCGGGAAAAATGCAACATTCTCTCGACGATCTTCCGATCCGGCGGCCTGCCATTATCGTGTGTTACGCAGCGTCGGCCTTGACTGGTTCACCCTTGACGCGAACGTCCGAAATGCCGCTGCGGACGATGCGAACGCGAACGCCTTCGGCGATCTCGACTTCGACTTCCTTGTCGTCGACGACCTTGGTGACTTTGCCGACAAGACCGCCGCCGGTGACGACCTGGTCGCCGCGACGAATTGCCTTCAGGGTCTCCTCACGCTTTTTTGCCTGCGCGCGCTGCGGACGGATCAGCAGGAAGTACCAGACGACCATCAGCGGCACGAACAGGATGATCATTTCGAAACCGGAGCCGCCGAAACCGGTTGCGGTGTCGGTTGCGCTCTGGGCGAATGCCGGGGTGATGAACATGCTAAACTCCTCAGGCTTGGCGGCGGAACTCCGCCTCTTTTTTCAGGTTGCCGGACTATAATTGCCGCTTCGATGAATGCAACAGAAACAGCCGGAAACAGTACCGATTCCGCTGCCTCATAACCTTTCCGCCGGTAAAACGCCATGGTAGGCGGCATCGAAAGATCAAAGCGGAATGACGCAGCGAAAAACAGGAGGCCTGCGATGACCGAGGAAATCAACACCGCCCTGCTTTCCGAACTGAAACGGCTCGCCGATGCCGTCCAGCGCCTTGCCGGGCCGCCTCCTGCCGTCAACGACTGGGATGCGGCGGACTGTTTCGTCTGGGCGCCGATGCGCCAGCATTTGCAGCCTGTGAAGAAGCCGAACCGGGTGGCGTTGAAGCTCATCCGCGGCGTCGACCATGTCCGCGACATCCTGCATGAAAATACGGTGCGTTTCGCCGAGGGTTATGCCGCCAACAACGTGTTGCTCTGGGGCGCACGCGGCATGGGCAAATCCTCGCTTGTTAAAGCCGTGCACGAGGATGTCAGGCGCGAAAGCGGCGTCGCGCTGAAGCTGGTCGAAGTCCATCGCGAGGATATTGCCAGCCTCCCCAATCTGCTCGACCTCCTGAAGGACACGCCGTACCGCGTGATCGTCTTCTGCGACGATCTCTCCTTCGATCACGACGACACCGCCTACAAGTCGCTGAAGGCAGCGCTCGACGGCGGCGTCGAAGGGCGGCCGGACAATGTGCTCTTCTATGCCACATCCAACCGGCGCCATCTCCTGCCGCGCCACATGATGGAAAACGAGCAGTCGACGGCGATCAATCCGTCGGAGGCGGTCGAAGAGAAGGTTTCGCTTTCCGACCGCTTCGGCCTCTGGCTCGGCTTCCACAAATGCAACCAGGAGGATTATCTCGGCATGATCGACGGCTATGCCGATCACTTCAAGCTCGGGCTAGACCGCGGCAAGATGCATGCCGAGGCGCTGGAATGGGCAACGACGCGCGGAGCCCGCTCGGGCCGTGTCGCCTGGCAGTATATCCAGGACCTCGCCGGGCGCATGCGCGTTCACATCGACTGAGCCTAAATCACTTCTCATCAATCCGGCACAGTTTGGTGCGACATGCGTGAAAAAACAAAAGCCCGGCTGTTGGCCGGACTTTTGCGCTTCCTGGTACGCTGTACCTATTCCAGGAAAGTCATCGGGTTGACCGGAGATGCGTCCTTGCGCACCTCGAAATGGACCTGCGGCTGCTTGACG
Source organism: Rhizobium binxianense (assembly GCF_028994275.1). NCBI lineage: Bacteria > Pseudomonadati > Pseudomonadota > Alphaproteobacteria > Hyphomicrobiales > Rhizobiaceae > Rhizobium > Rhizobium binxianense. The sequence goes on along the minus strand of NZ_CP118713.1, from coordinate 1,507,741 downwards.
TCGCCGCTCATGCCGGAGACGGCGACGGTCTGGCCGCGCTGGATCTTCTGGCCGCGGGTGACGCTCAGCGTATCGGCATTGCCGTAGACGGTGACGGTGCCGTCGTCGTGACGAACCAGAACCGTGTTGCCGAGTTCCTTCAGGCCGTTGCCGGCATAGATGACGACGCCGTTTTCGGCGGCCTTGATCGGCGTGCCCTGCGGTACCGAAATGTCGATGCCGTCATTACGGTTGCCGTTGACGTTGGCGCCGTATGAAGCAATGACCTGGCCGCGGACCGGCCAGCGATACTTGCCGATGCCGGTCGATTCCGGCGCGGCCGAGCTGACGTCAGACTTCTTCTCGACATCATCGACCGTCTGGGTGGCGGCCGGCGCCTTGTAGGGCGCGGGCTGAGCGGAGGCCGTCTGCTGGGCGGGTGCCGGCTGGGTCGGCTTCGGATCGACCTTTTCGGCCGGGATCGACGCGGTCTTGATATTGTCGGCAGTGCCGTTCGGGATCTTCAGGGCTTGGCCGACGCGGAGCGAGTTGGCCGAAAGATTGTTGGCCGCCTTGAGATCGTCGACATTGGAACCGGTCGCCTTGGCGATCTTTGCCAGCGAATCGCCTTGTTTGACGACATAGCTGCCGGCGGGCGCTTTCGGATCCTTGCCGGCACCGGCCGGGATCTTGCCGGCGGGATCGGCGCTCGCCATGGTCTTGTCGCGGGCGGAATTGGCGCCGGGAACGACGGCAACCTTCTGCTCCGGCGCCTTGGCCGGTTCCGGCATCTGGCCGGGCTTGGAGAGATCGGCCGCCTGCGACGCCGCCTTGGCGGCATTGCCGCCGTTGAGGGTTGGGATCAGGATCGCCTGGCCGGGCTGGGCGGCAGATGCCGTCTTCAAGGCGTTGACGCGCAGGATTTCCTTTTCCGGAACACCGTAGCGCCTGGCGAGCGTGGCGATGCTTTCACCCGGACGCAGCGTCACGGACGGCGCATTGGTCGCGGACCAGCCGGAGACCTTGGGCGTCGCGCCCGTCGTCAGGGGATCGGGCGTTACCTTCGGCTGCGCGGGAGCCACCAAACGGGGCTTTTCAGCCTGCGGTGAGGCCGGGAAAGGCTGAGCGAGCGCGACTTCCCTTTCCCGCTGCCGGGAGGGCGCAACCGCCGTCGGCGCAGCAAGCTCGGAACGCTGCACCGAAACCGGCGCGGAAGCCATGCGCGCACTCGACGTACGGACCGGATCGTAGCTCGGACGCGAGGGATAGGGCTGGTTCAGCGCATCATTGCCGCCGCCGTAACCCGACTGGCTGGCAACGGCAGAGCCGCCGAGATCGGCGCGCGGCACCGGATCAGCCTGAGAACCGCCCCTGCGCGGAATGGAACTGGTGGTGATCTGATCCTGCCCTGAGGAAGAAAACAAACCGCCGAACCGTGTCACATCGGAACTGCAGCCTGTTGCGGCACTTGCAAGCAGACCCACAACCAGAAGATTACCGGCTGACTTCCCGAACTTCGGCGAAAGACTGAAACGCATTGACTCGACCCACTGAGAACGCAACCATTTGTGAGTCTATTAAAACGCGTTAGTATTACCACGCGGTTAAGATGCTGGAATCAGTGCGATATTTTTGAGAAGTTGATAACCATAGCTTACGGGTGAAAAATCGCAGGTGCGCGGAGCATCATCTCGAAAACGGCGAGCGGCCTCTCTGATCGTGATGGATGTTCAGATTTTAGGCCGATCCGGCTGAAATCATCTGCACCTACAGCAGCGAGGCAAGGCGCGGAACGATCGGCAGGTAGGGTGCTTCGAACAGTTCCTCGCGTTCGAAGCGGCTGCCGGTTTTGGTCAGCCGCACCATGCGACATTCGTTCTCGGAAATCATCAGCGGCGCAATCATCGAGCCGCCGGAAACCAGCTGGTCGGTATAAAAGCGCGGCATCGCGTTGAAGGCCGCCGTCACCAGGATGCGGTCGAAGGTGCCCTCACCCTGCATGCCGGCGCTGCCGTCGGCGTGGCGGATGATGACGTTGCGCAGAGAAAGCGATTCCATGCGCCGCTGCGCAGCCGATGTCAGTGTCTTGTAGCGGTCGATGGACAGAACACGCTCGGCCATGCGGCCTATGACGGCGGCGGTAAAGCCGCTGCCGGTACCGATTTCCAGGACGCGCTGTCCCGGTTTGACCTTGAGGTGATGCAGGATGCGGACGACAAAATCGATGCCTTCAAGGAAAGAGCCGCATTCGATCGGAATCGTCCGGCTCGAATAGGCGTCATCGACAAATTGCGGCGGCACGAAGAGCGAGCGCTGCGTCTGCTCGACCGCCGTCAGCAGATCGAGGTCGGAGATGCCTTCGGCACGCAATCTGAGGACGAGCGCCGCAAAGCCCTCCTTCTCGGCCAGTCTTGCCGTCAAACCTGTGCTCCGTATCCCAAGGCCCGCGCCACGCGGTCCGTTACGGAATAATCGGTCAGATCCAGTTTCAAAGGCGTTACCGATATCTTGTTATGCTTCAAAGCGTGAATATCGGTGCCTTCGATGAAGGCGCCGGCGCGTTCGCCGAATTTCAGCCAGTAATAGGGAAAACCGCGGCCATCGGAACGAGCATCGACCTGCAGGTTGAAGGCGAGCTTGCCTTGCATGGTCACCTCGGCGCCATCGACCTCATCGGGACGGCAATTCGGAAAGTTCAGATTGAGGAACGTGCCCTCCGGCAGGTCGAGCACCATCAGCTTTTCCAGAAGAGCCGGCGCATGCGTCTCGCAGACTTCCCAGGGCACGATGCGCGCACCGTCCTCGTAGAGATAGGCCTGGCTCAGCGCGAAGGAGCGCACACCCTGCATGGTGCCCTCGATGGCGCCGGCGATCGTGCCGGAATAGGTGACGTCGTCGGCGACGTTCGAGCCTGAATTGACGCCTGACAGCACGAGATCGGGCTTGATGTCCATCACCTGCCGGATGCCCATGATGACGCAATCGGTCGGCGTGCCGCGCAGCGCGAAATGCTTGTCGGAAATCTTGCGCAGCCGCAACGGTTCGGACAGGCTCAGCGAATGGGCAAGGCCGCTCTGGTCGGTCTCCGGCGCCACGATCCAGACGTCGTCCGACAGTGTGCGCGCGATCCGCTCCAGGGCGGCGAGCCCTTCGGCGTGAATGCCGTCGTCATTCGTAAGCAGGATGCGCATCGCCTCAGGCCGCCCGTTCGATTTTGGTCAATCCGCCCATATAGGGGAGCAAAACGTCCGGAATCGTGACGGAACCATCCTCGTTCAGATAATTTTCGAGGACCGCGATCAGGCAGCGGCCGACGGCAGTGCCGGAACCGTTCAGCGTATGGACGAACCTGTTGCTCTTGTCGTCTTTGCCGCGGTAGCGCGCATTCATCCGCCGAGCCTGGAAATCGCCGCAGACCGAGCAGGAAGAGATTTCACGGAAGGCATTCTGCCCCGGCAGCCAGACTTCGAGATCGTAGGTCTTGCGCGAGCCGAAGCCCATATCGCCGGTGCAGAGCGTCATGGTGCGGAAATGCAGGCCGAGGCGCTTCAGCACCTCCTCGGCGCAGGCGGTCATCCGCTCATGCTCGGCAACGGCGCTTTCGGCATCGGTGATCGAGACGAGTTCGCATTTCCAGAACTGGTGCTGGCGTAGCATGCCGCGCGTGTCGCGGCCGGCAGAGCCTGCTTCCGAACGGAAGGACGGCGTCAGCGCGGTGAAGCGCAGCGGCAGCTTTTCCTGATCGAGGATTTCCTCGCGCACCAGATTGGTGAGCGTCACCTCGGCCGTCGGGATCAGATAGCGGCCGTCTGTGGTCTTGAAGAGGTCTTCTTCGAACTTCGGCAGGCTGCCGGTGCCGAACACCGCCTCGGCGCGCACCATCAGCGGCGAGCTGACTTCGGTATAGCCGTGCTCACGGGTGTGGAGATCGATCATGAACTGGCCGAGCGCCCGCTCGAGCTTCGCCAGCGGCCCCGTCAGAACCGTGAAGCGCGAGCCGGAGAGCTTGGCGGCGCGCTCGAAATCCATGTAGCCTAGCGCCTCGCCGATTTCGAAGTGTTCCCTAGGCGTGTGGTTCCAGCGCGGCTTTTCGCCAACGACACGGGTGACAACATTGTGGTGCTCGTCCTTGCCGACCGGAACGTCATCAAAGGGGATATTCGGGATGCGCGAAAGGGCATCGTTGAGTTCGGCCGTCAGTTGCCGGTCTTCTTCCTCGATCACCGGCAGCAGCGTCTTCAGTTCGGCGACCTCGGCCTTCAGCTTCTCGGCAAGCTCGCCGTTCTTCTGGGCCATCGCCGCGCCAATCTCCTTGGAGACGAGGTTGCGGCGGGACAGCAAGTCCTGCGCCTTCTGCACGGCGGAGCGGCGCTTTTCATCGAGGGTGACGAGGCTTTGGGCCAGAGGCTCGGCACCGCGCTTGGCAAGGGCGGCATCGAGCGCTTCGGGATTCTCACGGATCCATTTGATATCGAGCATCGTCGTTCCAGGTCGTTGCAACAGAAATGACCCGGCCAAAGCCTGATCAGGCCTCGACCGGATGTTAAGCGGCGTTCACAAAGGGGATTGGGATCGCCGCTCAGACACTGTCCGTCTTGGCAACGTCCGCGGATCCGGTGTCCTTTTCGACCGCCTGCCGGGCACGCTGGCGCTCCACGAGTCGCGCCGCATGGATGGAAATCTCGTAGAGAAGGATCGTCGGTATCGCAAGGCCGATCTGGGACATCGGATCCGGCGGCGTCAACACGGCGGCGACGACGAAGGCCAGCACGATGGCGAACTTGCGCTTTTCGGCGAGCCATTGCGACGTCAGAAGACCGACACGGGCAAGCAGCGTGGTGACCACAGGCAGCTGGAAGACGAGGCCGAAGGAGAAGACCAGCGTCATGATCAGGCTCAGATATTCCGAGACCTTCGGCATCAGGGAAATCGCCACCTCGTCGTGACCCGGCGCCTGCTGCATCGACAGGAAGAACCACATGACCATCGGCGTGAAGAAGAAATAGACGAGCGCGCCGCCCATCAGGAACAGGACCGGCGAGGCGATCAGGAACGGCAGGAAGGCCTGGCGCTCATTCTTGTAAAGGCCGGGGGCAACGAACTTGTAGACCTGGGCGGCAATGATCGGGAAAGCGACCACCAGGCCGCCGAACATCGCCACCTTGACCTGGGTGAAGAAGAATTCCTGCGGCGCGGTATAGATGAGCTGAGCCTTCTCGACGTCGAGATGCGCCCAAATTACGGCTGTCTTGTAGGGAATGACCAGATAGTTGAAGAGATGCTTGGCAAAAAAGAAGCATGCGATGAAGGCGACGAAAAACGCGCCGATCGACCAGATCAGCCGTGTGCGCAGCTCCATCAGGTGCTCGATCAGCGGCTGCGGCTTGTCTTCGATATCACCGCTCATGCCTCGTCCTTCTTCGTCTGCGCCGGCTTCTTCGGCGTTGCAGTCTTTTTGACTGCCGTCGTGCGCTTCGGTTTTTCCACAGGCGCGGCAACGGTCGCCGCAGCATCGACCTTGTCGGCAGCCTTGACGCGCGGCTTGCGCACGGGTTTCGGCTTGGCGGCAAGCGTATCGGCCTGGACAGCCGCTGCTGCGACAGGTTCAGGCTGCGCAGGCGCCGACACCAGCGGCGGCGTTTCCGGCAAGCTCATCGACGGCGTCGGGGCCGAAACGGCAGCAGCCGGCACCTCGGTCTTGTTTTCCGTGACCACGGTCGCCTTCTGCAGGTCGGCCTTGATCTCGTTGCCCATCTGGCGAAGCGGGTTCATCGCCTCGCGCAGGCTGTTGACCGGGTTGAGCTTCTGGGCGTCGCTGATCGTCTGGCGGACATCGTCAAGCTCGGCTTCACGCAACGCCTCGTCGAACTGCGCCCGGAATTCACCCGCCACCTTGCGGGCACGCTGCGTCATCTTGCCGAAAGCGCGCAGCATCGGCGGCAAATCCTTGGGACCGACAACCACGATCAGGACGACCGCGATGACCAAAAGCTCGGTCCAGCCAATATCGAACATGCAAGGCTCCTGGACGGGAAGCGCGGGGGCTGCGCTTTTTCCCGGACTTGTTTACTTCGTTTCGTCGGCCTTGTGATCGACGGTCTTTGCCGTATCCGGCGCGTCCTCGTCCGTCATGCCCTTCTTGAAGCTCTTGATGCCCTTGGCAACGTCGCCCATCAGTTCCGGAATCTTGCCGCGACCGAACAACAACAGCACGATGACCAGAACGATCAGCCAGTGCCACATGCTAAAAGAACCCATTACGCTAACTCCCTGTTTCTATGTTCCCACGATGTAAGGATTTCCGACACCGTTTCCAACATCAAGCCCTTCGAACTGCGCTTAATGTCACGGTATCGCCCTTTGTGACAAGCCATTGACCCGCCGAAAAGTGCTGGCTCCATTGTTTTCGCCATGCATGGCAAAAGCAAGACGCAAACCCCTCAATCTTCAGAGGTGCCGCGCGGCGCCAACAACCCCAATTCCTCGAGGTCCATCTGGGTGATCGGGTCTTCGTCCTCGGTCAGTTCGTCGTTCATCAACGGCGAGGGAATATTGAAGTTCGCCGGAATGCGGCCCGACAGCAAGCCCGCTCCCTTCAACTCTTCGAGACCGGGCAGATCACGCAGCTCTTCGAGACCGAAATGGTCGAGGAAATCGCGCGTCGTGCCCAATGTCACCGGCCGGCCCGGCGTGCGTCGGCGGCCGCGGAAACGCACCCAGCCGGCTTCCATCAGCACGTCGAGCGTGCCGCGCGAGGTCTGGACGCCGCGGATATCCTCGATCTCGGCGCGCGTCACCGGCTGGTGATAGGCAATGATCGCCAGCACTTCGAGAGCGGCGCGCGAAAGCTTCTTCACCTCATTGTCATCACGGCGGATGACGAAGGAGAGATCGGCGGCGGTGCGGAAGGCCCAGGCGCCCTCGACCTGCACGAGATTGACGCCGCGCGGCGCGTAGTGCTCCTTCAGCCGCAGCATGATGGCACGCACGTCGGTCTTCTCAGGCAGGCGCTCGGCGAGGAAGCCTTCGGAGACCGGCTGCGACGAGGCGAAGACCAGAGCCTCGGCGATGCGCTCGGCCTCGATCTCGGCCTGCAGGTCGCGGCTCCTGTCTTCGAAATCGCCTTCGAAATCCTCTTCGCCCTTCGGATCAATCAAACCGGCTGCTCCTGCTCCACCACCTGCAGCGTGGCGTGTTTGGGACCGCGGCGCATATAGATCGGCTGAAAGGCACCATCCTGGCGGATTTCGAGCTTGCCCTCGCGCACCAGTTCCAGCGAGGCGGCAAAGGCACTGGCGATTGCCGTGACGCGTTCCTCGGGCGCTGCGAGATAACGCAGCAGATAATGCTCCATCGCCGTCCAGTCACCCACCTCGCCGATCATCTGGGTCAACAGCTCGCGGGCATCGGTCAGCGACCAGACGCTGCGCCGCTCGATCGTCACCTGGGTGACGGCATTGCGCTGCCGCAGCGCTGCATAGGCGGTCAAGAGATCGTAGAGGCTTGCCGCATAAGCGGACTGCTGCCGGTCGGGAATATGCTCGGGCGCGCCGCGCACGAAGATATCGCGGCCGAGGCGGTTGCGGTTAACGAGGCCCTCCGCCGCCCGGCGCATGGCTTCGAGGCGCTTCAGCCGGAAGGCGAGCGTTGCCGCCAGTTCCTCGCCGGAAGGACCGTCGTCCTTGACCTGCTGAGGAATGAGCAGCCGTGACTTGAGATAGGCAAGCCAAGCCGCCATGACGAGATAATCGGCGGCAAGCTCGATGCGGATACGCCGGGCGCTTTCGACGAACTGCAGATATTGCTCGGCGAGCGCCAACACCGAGATACGCGACAGGTCGACCTTCTGGTTGCGGGCGAGATAGAGCAAAAGGTCGAGGGGGCCTTCGAAGCCGGCGACGTCGATCACCAGCGCCGGCTCGTGGCTGGCGCGCTCGGCACCGTTATCCTGCCACAACTTGTCCATCGGCGTTGCCGCCTGCGGACGTTCCGTGCCCTTGACCGTGTTCACCACCCTGCTCCTCTGCGATCACACGATCGCAAACATCGCCTCGAATTCCGCCCTCAATTCCGCTTCATCGGCGCTATCCGGCGCCGCAAAGCCTGCTTCTACCGCTTTTGCACGGGCAAGCGATAGACCGGCGAGCGGCGGAACATTTGCCACGACATCCCGCATCTCGTCCATATGGCCATTGCAATGCAGCACGATATCGCATCCGCCTGCAATGATATTCGCCGCGCGTTCTCCGATCGTGCCGGAAAGCGCATTCATCGAGCTGTCGTCGGAAAGCAGCAGACCGGTAAAGCCGATATGCTGACGGATGATGCCGTCGATCACCTTGCGCGAGGTCGTCGCCGGATTGTCCGGGTCGATTGCGGTGAAGACGAGGTGGCAGGTCATCGCCATCAGTTCGTCCTTCATCGCGATAAAGGGCGGGAAATCATGGGCCTCCAGCTCATCGCGCGAGACGGTGACGACAGGCAGCTCCAGATGTGAATCCGCAAAGCCGCGGCCGTGGCCGGGCATATGCTTCATGACAGGCAACAGGCCGCCGGCCTTCAGCCCTTCGGCAGCCGCCCGGCCCATGGCGATAACGGTCTCGGGATCGCCGCCATAGGCACGGTCGCCGATGACGTTGCTGCTGCCCTCGACCGGCACGTCGAGCACCGGCAGGCAGTCGACATCGATGCCGAGGCTGGAAAGGTCGAAGGCATGCAGCCGCGACATCAGCCAGGCGGCGCGCAGGCCGAGCGCCGGATCGCGGCGATAGAGATCGCCGAGCGCCTGGCCTGAGGGATAGCGGGAGAAAACCGGCGGCCGGATGCGCTGGACGCGACCGCCCTCCTGGTCGATCAACACCGGTGCATGCCAGCCGACGCTGTCGCGCAGTTCGGCGACGAGATCGGTGATCTGCTCGGCTTCGGAGATGTTGCGCCCGAAGAGGATGAAGCCCCAGGGCCGCTCGCCCCGGTAAAAGGCCTTCTCTTCGGATGTGAGGGCAAGGCCGCTGCAGCCAAGGATCATCGCTTTTGATTCGGTCATTTAAGAATCTTAGAGCCTTTCCTGGTCAGATTGAAGCATTCTGCCGGAGCAGGTTTTCGTCAGGGCAGAGGCGATTGGCGAAGGGCATACCCCTTGGTACGTCCGAGCCGATCGCCTTTGATCCTGGCGGAAAGATGCCCGGCCCTTCGGGTTGGCTGAAACGGGCCGGCTGATCGACCGGCCGGCTTGGCCGTAGAGCCTGGCTACGACGCGCGCCGGCCGGTCGACCATCCGACTCCGTTTGAGCCAACAGAATGCTGCAATCTGACCAGGAAAGGCTCTCGACGGCGCCCCGCCAAATGCGAGCAAGGTCCAGCGCGATGCACAAAAAAGAGCGGCGGACCGATCCGGCCCGCCGCTCTTGATACTGTATTCAGAACCGATCCTATTTGGAGATCAGGCAGCTTCCGCCCGCCGCACGATACTGTTCGCAGAGCGCTGCGGCCTCGTCCTTGGAGCCGGCCGGAATACGGACGCGGTAGAAGGTGCCCTTGCCGGCGATATCGGCCCTGCGAATCTCGTGAGCGCGGCCACCCAGCACGCCGGCGAATTTCTTCGACAGATTGGCATAGGATTTGTTCGCCTCGTCTTCCGACGGCAGCGAGGCGATCTGGATGCCGTAGCCGCCGGCCGACGCGGCCGGCTGCGGCTTTGCGGCAACCGGTGCCGCGGCCGCGACCTCAGTCGTCGTCTGCTGTGCGGCCTTGGGCTGCTGTGCCGGCGGGCGGACATTGCCCTTCTCGGTCACGGTGCCGACGACGTTGACGGGCTGATCGACCGGGCGGGCGGTCGGGATCGGCGCCGTATCACCAATCGCCGCGGTCTTGACCGGACGCACCGGCGGCTCGACCGGGGCGGGATTTGCGGCCTGCGCGTCGGCATTGGCAAGCGGCGGCGCGGCGTCGGCGGGCGCTGCGGAACGCGCATCGGCGGAAGCAACCTCGGCGCTCGCCGGGAAGCTTGCGGCCGTTCCAGCGACCGGCGGGGTCGATGGGGTCGTCTGGGCCGTCAGCGGCGGTAGAGCGGCGGGCGTCGGCTGGGCAGACGGGGTCGCCTTGGCAGACTGTGTCGCCTGGGCAGGCTGCGTCGCCTGGGCAGACGGAGTCGGCTGGTCGACGGGCTCCGGTTCCTCACGGGCGACCAGGGTGCCGTCAGGCTTGACGATCATCGTGCGGACCTTGCGCGGCGAAACGGACGGCGTCTTGTCGGTATCGCTTGCCGCGGCGTTGCCGGCGTCGTCCTGGTTCGGCAGCAGACGCGGATCCTCGGTCTCACCGACCGCGGTCGGCGTGACCTGATCGCCGGCGTTGGCGTTCTCGTCGTCCTCAGGCAAGGATTCCGGTGTCAGCGTGCGCTGGACGACATCGACGGGCGCCTCGTCGGAAGACACGAGCGCCTTCTGCTTCGGCTCCTCAGCAGAACCGGCAACGCGGTCGTAGACGGCCTTGTCCTGGTTCGGCACGGTCTTGCCGCCGGGATTTTCCGGAACGACCTTGACCGGCTCCTTGTCGGCAACGATCACGCGCGGCTCGCCGGTTGCGACAATGCCGAGCCCCTCGCCGTTCCAGACGGAGGAATAGACACCATAACCGACACCGGCGAAGACGACGAGCGCGACGGCTCCGGCAAGCAGCCGGCGCATCGACCGGGCACGGCTGAAATCAGCCGCCTGGCTTGCCGATTCAATCCGGACCTCGGAGGTCTCGCGGCGCTCGACCGGCTCGCGCACGCTGCGGCGGAAATCCTCCTCCAGCGCCCGCTCGAAATCGTCAAGGCCATCGGCGATGGTGGGCTTGACCTGCTTTGCCGTGGCGGCGGCCGTATCCCTGGCCGGCGCCGGGTTCTCCCGCGGCTTGGCCGGCTCGAAGAAGCTCGCGATCTCCGCGTCGAGATCGAAATCCAAATCCTGCGTTTTCGCGACCGGCGCGGGCTGCTCGACCGGCGGCAGCGCCGGCACGTGCATGTCCTCGACCGTCTCAGGACGCTCCTCCGGATCGGAGATCATCGCCGGATCGAATGGCAGATCTTCGGTGGAGTCGGCGGCAGGCGCCGCCCAGTTAAAAACCGGAGCAGGAGCCGGCGCCTGCGGCTCAGGAACGACGGCCGGAGCCGGCCGTGCAGAGGCGGCGGACGGCTGAAAAGCCGGAGTTAGCGGCTCAGGCGCAAAAACGGGAGCGGGCCGCGGAGCGACGGCGGCGACCTGCTGCGGCGCAGGGGTTATCGGCTGGGGCGCCGGCTGCGGCGCAGCTTCGATCTGCTCGGAGAAATCGAGATCGGCGAGTTCAAGTTCGATGCCGGCAAGATCCAGCTCGAAATCGTGGCCGGCGAAGGGGTCGTCGGCTTCAGTTACAGGCTGTGGCGCCTGCGAATGTGCCGTTGCGGCAGGCTGGGGCGCAATGACCTCGGCAAGCTGCGGCGCGACCGGCCTTGCGGCTTCAGCTGCATTGGCGGGAACCGGCTCGATCGTAGCCGGCCGGACGGTTGCAGCAGCGACCGGTGCGGGCGCGGTCACTTGCGGCTGGGCAAATGCGGCGGCAACGGGAGCGGCAGCGAAGGGGACTGCCTCGATCGATGTGTCCTGAGGCGAAACAGGCGGCGGATTGGGGCGTTGCGGCACCGGATAACGCGAGACGTCGGCGAGCAGGTCGTCAAGATCGAAAGTGCCGGCGGTGTGCGGAACCTCGGGCACGACCTCGGTCAGCGCAGCATCGGCCTGGATCTCGCCTTCGACAGCGGCGGCGATGAGATCAAAACCGGCGTCTGACCCGAAATCTTCCAACTCGTCTTCGATTTCGACGAAGTCTTCGGCCTCGGCAGGCTCTTCCGACGCGATCACCTCGTCATGGCGATCGAGTTCGGCGGGGAAGCCAAGCGATGGAGACGCGGATTCGAATTCCTCAGACGGCTCGACAGCGACGACGGGGGCCAACTGCTCGACGACGGGGGCGGTCGGCTCGATCACTAGCTGCGGCTCTGCAGCGGGAAGATCGACGTACGGCGCTTCAGCCACCGGCGCTGCTGCGATAGCTTCGGCCGCAGACACCGGCGGAACAACCGTTTCCTCGCGTTTTGCGGCGTGGAAATTGGCAAGCGGCAGCCTGATGCTGGCGGCCGACCATTGCGGCGCCTTGGCGGGCTGCGGCAGCGAAGAGACCGGAGCAGTGCCGATCGACAGCTCAAGCTCCTCGATCAGGTCACGTGCACCGCCGAAGGCCGATTGCACCGATGCCCCGGCAGACTCGACGGCAAGCTGCTGCGACCGGACCGCCCGGTCGTCGTCGACCGCGTCCCAGTTGCTTGCGGCGGGCTCAACTGCTTCCTCAGCTTCAACGGAGGTGACGGAAGCCGGCTCGGCAACCTCCGCTCTCTCGGCAGCGGGAGAAACATCGAGCGCGGGCTCGATGTAATCGTCAGGAGCGACGTCATCAGAGATCGGCTCGGCGGGCCGGTCAAGCTCTGCGAGCGGACGTGGCGAATCGTAACGATCGAACTCGCGGCCAAGCTCATCCTCGAGATCGAGGGCAGGCTCGCGCCGCGCTTCGGTCGTCGTATTTGCTGCAACACGCGGCTCGAAGCCGACGATCCGGGCAAGTTCAGCCAACGGATCGTCGTCGGCAAACAGATCGCCTTTTCCGCGCGCATCATACGCAAGTTGTTTCTCAGCCATGCCTATCCCACTCGCAAACGCCAACGCTCAAATGCCAGCGCAATGTGGGGAAATGGTGACGTTATCGCATTTCGTCCGGTGCGGCAGTGCCTGTAATGGCAAGTCCCGACTTCAAAACCGACGCGACGGCGTACACCAGCCCAAGTCTGGCAATACTTGATTCTCGGTTTTTATCATTAACAAATCGTAATTCCGGCTGATCTTTACCTTTGTTCCAGTGCGCGTGGAACGAACTGGCGAGGTCGTAGAGGTAAAAAGCGACGCGATGGGGCTCCTGCGACTGGGCCGCCGCTTCGATGATCCGCGGGAATTCAGCAAGCTTGGCGACGAGCTGCAATTCGGCCGGATCGCCAATGCCTGCAACGGTTTTCGCGAGTTGCTCGGGTGAAACTTCGAGGTCGGGAAAAGCCTCCCTCGCCTGCCGAAAGACCGACATGCAGCGGGCATGCGCATACTGCACGTAAAAAACCGGATTATCTTTCGACTGTTCCGTCACTTTGGCGAAATCGAAGTCGAGCGGTTCGGAATTCTTGCGGTAAAGCATCATGAAACGGACCGAATCACGGCCGACTTCCTCGACGACATCCCGAAGCGTGACGAAATCGCCCGAACGTTTCGACATCTTCACCGGCTCGCCGTTGCGATAGAGCTTGACGAGCTGGCAGAGCAGCACCGTCAGTTTCGCCTTACCATCCGACACGCCGCGTGCAACCGCTTCCAGGCGCTTGACGTAGCCGCCATGGTCGGCGCCGAGCACATAGATCATTTCGTCGAAACCACGATCGAACTTGTTCTTGAAGTAGGCGACGTCGGCGGCGAAATAGGTGTAGGAGCCGTCCGACTTGATCAGCGGCCGGTCCATGTCGTCGCCCACTTCGGTCGAGCGGAACAGCGTCTGCTCGCGATCCTCCCAGTCCTCGGCAAGCTGGCCCTTCGGCGGCGGCAGCGTGCCCTTGTAGACATAGCCCTTGAAGGTCAGGTCGTTGATTGCCGTGCGGATCGCGGCCGCGCCATTGGCATGCAGCGTACGCTCGGAGAAGAAGACGTCGTGATGGACGTTCAGCGCCGCCAGATCTTCGCGGATCATCACCAGCATCGCATCGATTGTGCGGTCCTTGACGATCGGCATCCATTGGTCTTCCGGCATGTTGTGCAACCGCACGCCATAATCGGCGGCAAGCGACTGGCCGACGGGCACCAGATAGTCACCCGGATAAAGACCCGAGGGGATTTCGCCGATCTTTTCGCCGAGCGCTTCGCGATAGCGCAGGAAGACGGAACGGGCGAGCACGTCGATCTGCGAGCCGGCATCGTTGATGTAATATTCCTTCTCGACGCCGTAGCCGGCAAAGGCGAGCAGGTTGGCCAGCGCATCGCCGACGACGGCGCCGCGGCAATGGCCGACATGCATCGGGCCGGTCGGATTGGCCGAGACATATTCGACGTTGACCTTCCTGCCCGCGCCGAGCGTCGAGCGGCCGTAATCGGTGCTGGCGCCGATCATAGCGGCGAGCAGCCGCTGCCAGTAACCGACGGCGAGCCGAATGTTGATGAAACCGGGACCCGCGACCGAAACATCGGCGACGTCGGCATCCTCCTTCAGCTTGGCGATGATGACGTCGGCCAGCGCGCGCGGGTTGGTTCCGAGCGGTTTTGCCAGCACCATTGCGGCATTGGTGGCGACATCTCCGTGGCTCGCGTCACGCGGCGGCTCGACGGCGATGCGGCCGAAATCGAGCTCGGATCGCTTTTCCCTGACCAGATCGATCTGTTCAAGGGCGGTTTTGATCCTGGCTTCGAAGTCGGTAAAAAGGTTCATCGCACTCTTCCATGCATAGGCTGTGCCAAAAGCTCAAATCGGCCCTTGGCTGGGCGACCGCTGCCTATCGCAAATCCGGAGTGTGGTCAAACAATCGCCTGTGGGCGCTGATCGCGTAGGTGTCGGTCATACCGGCGAGATAATCGCCGACGTGGCGGGCCTTCGGCGCATCGGAGAGGCCGGCAATATGATCGACCCAGTAATGGCTCTGCATCTCCTTGGGATTGGCCATGTAGGCGGCAAAGAGATCGGTGACGATCTGGGCCGCACCGGCGCGGATGCGCATGATATCGGGATTGCGATAGATGCGCTTGAAGAGCATCGCCTTGATCTGCCTGTCGGTTTCGGCCATCCCCTCGGAGAAGGTGGCGACAACCCGGTCGGCGCCGCGGATGTCGGTTGCGCTCCCGGGGCGCAGCAGGGAAAGGCGCTGCTGCGCCACGCCGATCACGTCTTCGACCATGCGGGTGATCTGCCGGCGCATGATTTCATGGGTGAAGCGGCTCGGCTCCAGATGCGGGTATCGCGCCCTCACCTCGGCCATCAGCCCGGCAAGGAACGGGATTTCTTCGAGCATATCGAAAGTCAGGTAGCCGGAGCGCAGGCCGTCGTCGATATCGTGGGTGTTATAGGCGATGTCGTCGGCGATTGCGGCGACCTGGGCCTCCAGGCTGGCATAGGTCGCAAGCTCAAGATCGTGCAGTTCGCAATAATCGAGGATCGGCTGCGGAACCGGGCCGCGTGTACCCACGCCATCGGGTGTCAGCAGCGGCCCATTATGCTTGACGAGACCTTCGAGGCTTTCCCAGGTCAGGTTGATGCCGTCGAATTCGGCATAACGCCGCTCCAGCTTGGTCACGATGCGCAGCGATTGTGCATTGTGGTCGAAGCCGCCATAGGGCAGTAGCACCTCGTGCAGCGCGTCCTCGCCGGTATGGCCGAACGGCGTGTGGCCGAAATCGTGGACCAGCGCCACGCCCTCGGCCAGATCCTCGTCGAGCTTCAGGGCGCGGGCGAGCGCGCGGGCAATCTGCGCCACCTCGATCGTGTGCGTCAGCCGGGTGCGGTAGTGATCGCCGTCCTGGGCGATGAAGACCTGGGTCTTATGCTTCAGCCGGCGAAAGGCGGTGGTGTGGACGATGCGGTCGCGGTCGCGCTGGAAATCGGAGCGCGTCGGGCTTCCGTCCTCCGGATAAAGCCGTCCGCGCGTCGTCCAGGGGTCGGCCGCATAGACCGCTCTTTCACTGCTGCCGAAACCTAAAGCACGCGTATCGATCGTCATTCTTCACCGTCATCCTGCATGTTGGCGCATCTGCCCATTGACGCCGCTTTGCGCTCTTCATACCTATAGCCCGACCAAACGGCAAAGAGGCGCTTTTTTACCGCTTCGGCGCATCATGGCCTTTTTTCGAAGATCATGATAAGTTTGTTTGATATCAGGCATTTGAACATTTGAGTGCCAAAACCCATTCTCTCCGGATCTTGACCCCGGCAGGAGGAAACATGACAGATACGAGTGTAACCCTTTCAGATGCCGCAGCAAAGCGTATCGCTGCGATCGTCGGCGCCGAAGCCGGCAAGAGCGCCCTGCGCGTTTCCGTCGAAGGCGGCGGCTGTTCGGGCTTTTCCTACAAGTTCGATCTTGCCGACGGCGCTGGTGACGACGACGTCGTCGTCGAAAAGAACAATGCCAAAGTGCTGATCGACAGCCTGTCGCTCGTCTACATGGCCGGCTCGGAGATCGACTTCGTCGACAATCTGCTGGGTCAATCCTTCCAGATCAAGAACCCGAATGCGGTGGCGAGCTGCGGTTGCGGCACCAGCTTCTCGATCTGAACATCCAGGCGCATCGCATTTCCCCATCGAACCGGCCGAAGAATTGTTCTCGGCCGGTTTATCGTCTTGTCCTGTTGTAAAAGACCGCGATAAAAGAAGCGCGCCGCGCTTCGAAACACACGCCGGACGACATGCAACAATGGGGCGACATGCAATGACGGGAACGGGAGAGCCATGAAGATCGCGACCTGGAACATCAACGGCGTCAAGGCGCGCATCGACAATCTCACGCAATGGCTCAAGGATTCCGATCCGGATATCGTCTGCCTGCAGGAGATCAAGACGGTCGACGAAGGCTTTCCCCGGCTGGAGATCCAGGCGCTCGGCTATCACGTCGAGACGCACGGCCAGAAGGGCTTCAATGGCGTGGCGATCCTCTCCAAGAGTTCACCTTTCGAAGTGAACCGCGGCTTGCCCGGCGATCCGCTCGACGAACAGTCGCGCTTCCTCGAAGCGGTGTTCACACTGCCCGACACGCGGATCCTGCGCGTCTGCTGCCTCTACCTGCCGAACGGCAATCCCGTCGACACGGAGAAGTATCCCTACAAGCTCGCCTGGATGGAGCGCCTGCGGACGTTTGCGGCCGAGCGGCTGGCCTATGAAGAGATGCTGGTCCTTGCCGGCGATTACAATGTCATTCCGGAACCGCACGACTGCTTCGACCCCAAGGTCTGGGAAAACGACGCGCTGTTTCTGCCGCAGACGCGGGAGGCGTTCCGCAAGCTCGAAAATCTCGGGCTGACGGATGCGGTGCGCGCGACGACGGATGCGACGCAGTTCTATTCCTTCTGGGATTATCAGGCCGGCGCCTGGCCGAAGAACAACGGCATCCGCATCGACCATCTGCTGCTGTCGCCGGAAGCTGCCGACCGGATGACGTCGGCTGCGATCGAAAAACACGTGCGGGCCTGGGAAAAGCCGTCCGACCACGTGCCTGTTATCGCCTATTTCGATTTCGCCGCTTGAGGCTCCCGCCTCAGGTCGCCTGAGGCTCAGCCTCAATCGTCGGAGCCGGTCGCGATGTTGTGCGAGAGGGATACCGCCGTGCGGCGGTCGGCCTCGTTGGCAACTGAGAAGGCCTGTTCCTGCAGCGCTTCCATCCAGCTGCAATCCTTCGGCTTGCAGCGGTCGAGTGCTGCCGTCATCAGCGCCAGGCCACGGGCTGTCTGGCCTTCGTCGAAAAGAATATTGCCGAAGACCGCCATGGCGCCGGGATGACCGCTCTTGCGGGCCTGGTTCAGCCATTTCTTCGCCTGCTGCGGGCTGGCATTGCCGCCCTCGCCGGCCAGCATCATCTGCGCCAGCTGGAACTGCGCCTCGGGAACGCCAAAGGTGGAGGCGACCTGAAAATAAAGCTGGCGTGCCTGGCTGAGGTCGATCCGGACCGGACTGCCTGAAATGCCGTGCTTGTAATAATTGGCGAGCGAGAGCAGCGCGTTGACGAAGAAGCCGGTATCTTCCGAGCCGGGTTCGACGCCCTGCTGGGCGATCTCGCTGTAGATCTTGAAGGCTTCGAAATCATCCTGCGTGACGCCATCGCCGTCGGCATACATATTGGCGAGCGCCCAGCGCGAGCCGGTGTGCCCCTTTTCGGCGGCGTATTTATAGGCTTCGACGGCCTCTTCCTTCTGTCCGTTCTTATAGGCTTTGAAGCCGAACTTGAAGAGATCGAAGGGTCCGGATTCCTTGCTGACGCCCGCCTTGATGTCGAATGCGAGGACCGGACCGGACAGCGCCAGCGCTACGGCCATAGACATGCCCAACAGCATGAATTTGAACAGTTTGAACTCGGACGTCACCATTTCAACCGATTTCTTTCGCTCATCACAGGCAGGAGGCAGCGGCGCTGGCGCCGTGCATTCCGCGGATGTATGTCTTCGAGGCGAGCGATCCCGCGGCGAGCTCCATGGCTCCTTTGCCCGCGTCGCATCCAGCCCACTGGCCCTTTCTCAAAGGCCGTATTTTCAGCGCATCGTTCAGAACCACCCGGCTCCCGGCATGGCCCAACTGCAATCTCCGTGGCACTCTTTCAGCAGGTGCGGTATCCGCCTTCCCGCCTTTATCGCATTCGTAACCAGCAAATGTGACGAAACCGGTATCGACATCTCCGGCAATGCCGGGCTGCTCATCCAAGCGGGGCGAAAACCGCAACAATGAACGGCTCGTCGGCGTCGCCGCGGAGCCGGATTGGCGGCTGGAACAGCCTTGTGCGGAAAGCAAAACGACCACAAACAAACGATTGTTGCCAATCGTATCGCGCGATCTGCTGTTACCGGAAAAAAATCGACCCATGCTACTAACTACACGCACCGTAAGCCTGCCATCTCCTCGCCTGCAAATAGCGGTGCTCCCTCTTTGTGGCGGGAAATGGACAAATTCGCCTCACGGCTATCATACGCAAACCGTCGTAAAAAAGTGTTGCTGAATCGTCACAAAACGGGACCGGGAAATGGCATGATTAACGGGCGCGAATAAAGAAGAGCCCGGCAGTGCCGGGCTCCTCAATTCTTCAAATCGTGGAATTAGAACTTGACCTTTAGGCTCGTCGACAGTGCAGCGACTAGATCGTTGCCAAAGGAATAGGAGACATCATCTCCAAACGTGACGCCATTCTGGGTCACAACGCCGGACGAACCGCTCGTCAACACGCCCACGGCACCGGCAAAGCGCCATTCGATATGTTCGGTCGGCGTGTAGGCGGCACCGAGGCCCACCGTCCAGCTGTCGGTCTGCGTGCCATAGCCCTGGCTGGTGCCGCGGTCCCATGTCAGGCTGACGGCGCCTGCCCACTGATCGTTGAACTTGTGGCCGACACCACCGCTGATCGTCCAGCCGTCGCGATAAAGAAGGTCGAGCGAGGTCAACTCCGTCGCACCGCCGGAAGTACAGGCAGCGAGGCCTTTCGTCGACTTCGGGCAGAAAGGCACAGATTGGAGGACACTCCAGTTCGTCCACTTGACCGATCCGAAGGCGAGCCAATCCGGAGCGATACCGCTTTGCAACTTCAGCTCCAGCGAATCCGGCGCCTCAGCAGAGCCGAAGACGTCCGTGATTTGACCTCCAAATGTCGGCACAACTGGAACCTGACGGAGATCAACGGTGCCGGTCAGGTTATCGTACTTGACGCGGCTGTTATAAACGAGACTCGCGCGCATCGCATATTCCGGGATCTCGTAAGCGAGACCGGCGCGCCAGCCCCAGCCGCTATCTTCGAGATCGAGGCGGCCGATGCCGTTGCCGGTGCCGAGGAGAAGCGGAAGCGTGGAAACCAGCCGTTCCTTGAAGCCCTCGACTTCCTGATAGAAGGCGCCGCCAATGAAACGAAGCTGTCCCGGGCCGACGTCGAAGCGATAGGAGCAAGTGCCGCCATAGTTGCGGGTTTTGATCTCGGTTTCGATATTGTTGTTGGCGCCCGCCCAGTTCATACCGGGATTGGAATGCCCGCCAAAGGGCTCGGAATAGTCGACGAGGCAGTCGATCGTATCGGCGAAGCCGGCTTTGAAGCCGATATAGGGAATGGTGTAATTCGCCGTCTCATCGGCGCTGTTTGGACGGGTGTTCAGATTGCCACCCCCGGTGAAGACGGAGGTATTCGTGTCACGGACGTCCTTCAGCCTGCGCTGCGGCGTGACGTAGGTCACGCCCGACTGAAATGAGAAAGGCGACGTATCGAACAGCTGATCGATATTGTATCCGCCGCGCTCCAGACCGCCGGCGAAGGACGGCGATGCAAGCGACGAAAAAAGTACCAGCGACGTTACGCCCTTGGAAAACCTACGCGATGCCATTGTGTCTCCCCCACTCCAGCAATTGATGTTACGCCACTGTAGTAAGTGTTTCCTCGCCCTGGCAACGCGCCCCACGGCGGCGCTCCCAGGCATTGCAGCGGCCAACTTACGTAAAGAAATTGACGGACACGTCAAAAAATCTGGTTAATAAAATTTTATTCCAGAGTTTTGGATTTTCAGATGGGCTTTTGGGTTTTCATTCCAAACATTGCGGAAGCTGTATCAATCCGACAACAGTGACAGTTTTCGCCGGTCGGATTGCCGTAAAGCCACAATCCACAGGCTCAGCGCCTGAAGCCGGCCGCTTTCCAGACCGAATCATGCACGCCTAAAACGACAAAAAGACGCGCCCGCAGCGGGGCGCGTCTTTGAAATAACTTACCAAAATGGACGGTGAAACTTATCCGGCTTCGCTCACCCTGGAAAGGGCGGTCTTCAGGCTGCTGATCTGGCCCTTCAGTTCTTCGAGGCGCTCGCGCTCGGCCTCCACCACTTCGGGATTGGCGTTGGCGACGAACTTCTCGTTGGAGAGCTTGCCGTTGATGCGGGCGATCTCTGCTTCCATCTTGGCAATCGCTTTTTCAAGCCGAGCCTTTTCGGCGGAGAGGTCGATTAGATTGCCGAGCGGCAGGCAGATCGTGGCCTCGGCGACGACGATCTGAGCGGCGCCCTTCGGCGCATTGTCGGCCAGCGATATCGCCTCCACACGCGCAAGCCGCTTGATGGCGGCGTCGTGGCGGAACAGCCTTTCGCGCGTCAGGTTGTTGGCCTTGACGACGACGAGCGGGGCTGTCGCCGATGGCGGCACGTTCATTTCGGCGCGCACCGAGCGGATGCCGGAGACGAGGTCGATTAGCCAGTTGATCTCGTCGGCGGCCGCGTCATCGGCATAAGACGGCGACGGCCATTCGGCATGGCAGACCAGTGTGTCGCGCTCCTTGCCCTCGCCGGCCGTATGCGCCCAGAGCTCTTCGGTCATGAAGGGCATGAAGGGATGCAGCAGCTTGTAAATTTCTTCGAGAATATAGGCGCTGCAGGCCTGGGCCTCGGCCTTGGCGCCTTCATCCTCGCCGTTGAAGACAGGCTTCAGGAGCTCGAGATACCAGTCGCAGACCTCGTTCCAGACGAAGCGATAGAGCGCGCCGGCGGCATCGTTGAAGCGGAAGGCTTCGAGCGCTTCCGTAACGTCACGTTCCGTACGGGCAAGCTCCGTCAGGATCCAGCGATTGATGGTGAGTTCGGCGGCTTCAGGAACGAAATGTGGGTCGCTTTTGGCGCCGTTCATCTCGGCGAAGCGCGTGGCGTTCCAGAGCTTGGTGCCGAAATTGCGGTAGCCGGCGATGCGGGCCGGATCGAGCTTCACGTCGCGGCCCTGCGCAGCCATGATCGCCAAGGTGAAACGCAGCGCGTCGGCGCCGTATTCGTCGATCAGTTCCAGGGGATCGATGACGTTGCCCTTCGACTTCGACATCTTCTGCCCATTCTTGTCGCGCACCAGCGCGTGAATGTAGATCGTATGGAAGGGCTCGACGGGATCGCCATTCTCATCCTTCATGAAATGCAGGCCCATCTGCATCATGCGAACGACCCAGAAGGGGATGATATCGAAACCGGTGACGAGAACGTTGGTCGGGTAATAACGTGCAAGTTCCGGCGTCTCATCCGGCCAGCCGAGTGTCGAGAAGGGCCAGAGTGCCGAGGAGAACCATGTGTCGAGCACGTCCTCGTCACGCGTCAGGATCTCGCCCGGCTTGAAGTTTTCCAGCAGGTCCTCGACATAGGCCTTCATCGGCCCCTCATGTGAGAGGTAATGCTGGATCGCCGCCTGGAGCGCCTCTTCCTCGGTCTTTTCGACGAAGACTTGGCCATCCGGGCCATACCAAGCGGGAATCTGATGCCCCCACCAGAGCTGGCGGGAAATGCACCAGGGCTCGATGTTCTCCAGCCAGTTGAAATAGGTGTTTTCCCAGTTCCTGGGGATAAACCTTGCTCTTCCCTCGCGAACGGATTCCAGCGCGGGTTGTCCCAAGGTCTTGTTGTCGACAAACCATTGTTCCGTCAACCGCGGTTCGATCGGCACGCCACCGCGATCGCCGTGCGGGACCATGTGCTTGTGCGGCTCGATCTTATCGAGGAGGCCGGCCTCCTCGAAAATCTCGACGATGACCTTGCGTGCATAGAAACGGTCCTGCCCTTCCAGGCGATCCCAGGCGCCATGGAGTGCCGCCGGATTGTCGAGACCCTCGAGGAAGTCCTCATTGTCCTTGATGGCGATCGTGGCGTCGATATTCATGATGTTGATGGCACGCAGCTTTGCCCGCTTGCCGACCTCGAAGTCGTTGAAGTCATGCGCAGGCGTGACCTTCACCGCGCCGGTGCCAGCCGTCGGGTCCGCATAGGAATCGGCGACAATCGGAATTTTGCGACCGACGATCGGCAGGATGACATGCTTGCCGACGATCGGCTTATAACGCTCATCCTCGGGGTTCACGGCAATGCCGGTATCGCCCAGCATCGTTTCCGGCCGCGTCGTCGCGACGACGATATAGTCACGCGTCTCGAATTCGGTCGGCTTGCCCTCCTCGTCGAAGGCAATCGGATATTGATAGGTAACACCAGGCTCGAGCGGATAGCGCAGATGCCAGAGATGCCCCTTCACCTCCTGCTGTTCGACCTCCATATCGGAGATAGCAGTCAAGAGTTTGGGGTCCCAATTGACGAGGCGCTTGTCCTTGTAAATCAGGCCTTCCTTGTAGAGCGTGACGAAGACTTCGAGAACGGCCTTCGACAGGCCTTCGTCCATGGTGAAGCGCTCACGCGACCAGTCGCATGATGCGCCAAGGCGCTTCAGCTGGTTGAAGATCAGGCCGCCCGATTCGGCCTTCCACTCCCAAATCTTGTCGATGAAGGCGTCGCGGCCCATCTCGCGGCGGCCCGGCAGCTGCTGCTCCATCAGCTTGCGCTCGACGACCATCTGCGTGGCGATGCCGGCATGGTCCATGCCCGGCTGCCAGAGCACGTCCTTGCCGCGCATTCGCTCGAATCGCACCAGGATATCCTGCAGCGTGTTGTTCAGCGCGTGACCCATGTGCAGCGAGCCGGTGACGTTCGGCGGCGGGATCACGATGGTGAAGGTCTCGGCCCCGGGCTTGGCGTTCGCGCCGGCGCGGAAGGCGTCCGCATCATCCCATTTGGCGGCGATTTTCGGTTCGACGGCAGCAGAATCATAGGTCTTGTCGAGCATTTTCTGACCAATTTCGAGGTTCGAGGGTGGCGTTTGTAAATAGGATGGCCACGGCCAAGTCAATAAAAAAGCCGCCCCGGAGACCGGAGCGGCTCTTCCACGAAAAAGCAATCCGATCAGCGGCGCGGGCCGCGCGCCACGCGCTCGATTTCCTCGCGCACCAGCCGTTCAACCAGAGTCGGCAGATTATCATCCAACCATTCGCGCAGCATCGGGCGCAGCATATCCTCGGCGATCTCGTCCAGCGAGCGGCGCTCGGCCCCGTCGATCGCGGCGGCGAGCTCCTCGAAGGAGCGGCTGATCTGCAGGCCGGCATCCGCCGAAAGCAGCGCCGGCTGGACCTCGTCCATAACGCTTGGCAGGAAACGCTCGGCCGAGGACTGAGCGGGTTCAAAAGCCGGCGGCGGCGTTTCGATAGCAGGCGCCGGCTCGGCGACGACCACCTCAGGCGCTTGCATCAGCACCTGCGCGGCCGGCTGCTCCGGAGCGTGCTGAACAGGCGCTGCAGCGGCCGGGAAAACAGGCTGTGCCGGTTGGGTTTGAGGTTGTGACGCCGCGGCGCGCGGCGGCTCCGGTATTGCGGCCGGCTGCGGTTCGGGCTGGCGGAAACCGCTCGGAATTTCACGCAGCGCCTGGCCGGCCTGCACGGCGCTGCGCTCGGAAGCGGCGCGCACGCGGGCGGCGACATCGGCAAGCGACAGGGCGCGGGCCGGCAGTTCTGCTTCGGGCGCGGTGCCGGCCGAATTGGCGGCGACGAAACGGGGATCGGAGGAGCGCAAGGCCGGTTCGGGGAACTCCACGCCGGCATAGGTGTCATCCACCGTCAGATGGATCTCGGAGCCGTTCTCATCCTCGTCGGCGCCGTAGACCGGCGGCAGGGATGCGGAAATCGCCTTGCCGGCGCCGGGCTCATTGCTTTCGATGATCTGGCGGATGGAGGCCAGAATTTCTTCCATGGACGGTTCACGCGCTACGCTTGGCTGAGCCATTTCTATCCCCGTTATCCAAAAACAACGACCGGATGATGTGGAGCGTTCACCCGAATCACCACGACCTTAGAATACCCCAGCCATGAAAAAAATCATCGCGAATCAAATGAATGCGGCCATGCACAGTTTTGTTACCTGATGGCTGCGCCGTGGCGGCGTCAGGATAAATCCTGTTTGTGAAGGCTCTCGTGTGGCCCGGACAAAAAACGGGCGCCGATGGCGCCCGTCGCTGAATGCATCGATAAAATCGGCCTTAGAAAACGAATTCGCGCGCCTTGGCAAAACCCGGCAGCGGCTTGACCGAAGCGTTGAAAAAGACGTTTTCCGAAACGGCGCCGCGCTCGGCGACGAACACCTTGGCGCGGGCGGCATTGCCGTAACCTTCGACCGTGATCAGACGGCCGCCATCGCGCAATTGACCGAGAAGAGCTGCCGGAACCTCCTCGACTGCGCCGTTGACGAAGATCAGGTCATAGGGAGCGCCGGCAGCGTAACCCTTTTCGAGCGGGCCGGTGACGACCTCGACCTTGGCATAGTCGGCAAGCTGCGCCTTCGCTTCGGCGGCAAGCGCCTCGTCACATTCGAGTGCGATGACGGAGCCGGCAATGATCGACAGCAGCGCCGATGTGTAACCGGTGCCGCAGCCGACTTCGAGGACAAAATCATCCTTGGTGATCTCAGCCAGTTGCAGCAGCTTGGCAAGCGGCGATGCCTCCATCAAGAATCGGGCCGGCTTCCCGGGTGCGGCGGCCGATATCTCGACATCATTGTCGATGTAAGCCAACAGCTTCGCCTTCTCCGGCACGAATGCCTCACGCGGCACCGTGAGAAGCGCCGTCAGCACGGAATGCGAGGTAACGTCCGTCGTGCGAACCTGGGTGTCGACCATCTTTGCGCGCGCTGCTTCGAAATCCATCATGTCCTCTCGCTCTTTGAAAAGCGGTTCCTGTCCCTCGTCTCTTAATCCCCACCACGGATGCTTTCAAGGCTTGGCAGCCGTCGGCGAAAAGAATCCGGCAGGCGCCTCTTCCGCGCCACAGCGGACACGCGGCGCTGCAGCTCAAGCGTGGCATCCCCTGCCCCTTCATGTTATGATTTGCAGCGGAGGAAATAGGGAGGAGCAGGCCGTGTCTGCGATTTTCGAATATTTCACGCTGTTCGATTTCTTCATCGTCGCAGCGCTCATCGGCATATTCTGCTGCGGGCTGCTGGACGGCGAAACGACCCTGAAGTGACAGGGCACGAACCGCGCTCGAAGATAGCCCCTGCATGGCGTCTGCGGCAATATCACGCCGGTGGACGCAGGATATCCGCTCGGTTCCTTTGGAAGATCAATGCGATTGCCGGCCGCGCCCCATGCGCGACGCCGCATCGCCGAACCAGCCGCAATCAGACCATCTATGTCGCGTGGAATTTTTTGGAGGCCTCGCCCGGAATTGAACCGGGGTACAAGGATTTGCAGTCCTCTGCGTCACCACTCCGCCACG
This sequence comes from Rhizobium binxianense, assembly GCF_028994275.1. Classification (NCBI taxonomy): domain Bacteria; kingdom Pseudomonadati; phylum Pseudomonadota; class Alphaproteobacteria; order Hyphomicrobiales; family Rhizobiaceae; genus Rhizobium; species Rhizobium binxianense. Next base: position 1,481,889 of record NZ_CP118713.1, on the reverse strand, counting down.
AGGCCTCACACGCTCATTATCTGAGCCGTGGCGAGCGTTTAGAATGATCGTAAGGAAATCGCAAGGGGGCATTTCGGAAAAACGCCATTCCGCCGCTGCCGAAAAGGCCATTTTCCCGTCCCGCAACGGAACGGGCGCAGGCTGGAAATTCCATGACTTGGACGATGCTCTATTCCCTGCCGATGATTGCCTTCGAAACAAATTGTCAGCTTGACGATCGTCCGCCAGGCTTCATATTGCCACCGGGAGGGTGATAGGAGCTGCAATGAATTGGGCTACCCTCAAATCGAAGCACGTGCGTGCGGCATACAATGCCGAGAGCCGGGATCTCCATGTAAAGTTTCCGGGTTCTCCACCGGTGAAACATGCGGACATTCCGCCGCACGTCTACCAGAACCTGCTGGAAACCAGCGATCCGGACTTCTATTACAAATATTATATTGCGCCTTCCCGCGTATCACCGGGCCGCGGACATGCGGTTTCCGTGTCCTACGCGATCAAGCTCGTCCTCATCCTTGCCGGCTGCAGCCTGTTCATGGCAACCAGCCTTGATCCGGACCATGGCGGCATTTTCGAGGAAAGCGAACTCAGATCGAACTAAAGCATGTCGCGCAAAAGTGTGCCGCGGTTTTGCCAGGCAAAGCGTGAAACGCTTTTGCCGAGACATGCGAGAAAATAAAGAGCTAAGGTGCAAGGAGCGAATCTGAAAGATCGCGACGCGCTTTAGGCTGGACCGGCTCAATCACAGAGCGGCAATGCGGCTGGATGCAGCGTCGAAATTGTCGCTTCTGTTCTGATTGCGGAAGCGGCGGTCGTCCCGGCCGCGGTCGTTGCCGCCATCACGCTCGTTCCGGCCGTTGAAATTGCGATAGTTGCGAGGCCCGTTATAGCTGCCGCCTTGGCCGTGGTCGACCACGCAGCCTTCGGGACGGCGGCAAATGCCGCGAGCGTCAAAACCGCGGCTGTCGATGGCTTGGGCCGCGGCGGGAACGCCGGAGAGAATCGTCGCCGCCGACAGCGCGATTACAAACAATGCCTTCATTCCTCACCTGCACCATTGTGACGCATTTTTCGCGTTTTACATTCCATAAACCACGAATACGAAAAGCGCTCACCGTTCCATGAACATCTCAGAGGTGGCGTCAGCCAGCCGGGTTCCGACGCCTATGCCACCAGACGGCCAGCCGCCGCCGAAGCCGGCGTGCAACAGGCAGATCGTGGGAAAGCACGAGGAAGCCGAGCGGCAGCATCCAGAAGCCCAAGATCGGCAGGAAGCCCAGGAGCCCACAGAGAATGAGGGCCACGCCGATCGCCATCCGCGCGATGCGCGAGCGCGGCATGCCGATGCTGAAGGAGCCGAGCATAAGCCTGCCGCTGGCGTGATCGATACCGAAGCGCCGTGCCCGCTTCTTGGGCTTTTCGCCGCTTCTCATCTCTTCGCGATCATTCCCGTTCGTCATTCCCCAGAGATGGGCACCGACACCCCAAATACAAGTTCATTTCATTTTTTTGAAAAAACTGCTTGGCAAATCGGGAAAGCGTTTGTATTAGCCCACTCACACCGCGCCAAGCAGTGATCCCTGGTAGCTCAGCGGTAGAGCATTCGACTGTTAATCGACAGGTCGCCGGTTCGAATCCGGCCCGGGGAGCCATTTTTCAAGCAAGCGCCTGTTTCGTTGATGAGTCCGAAAGCAGGCGTTTTCTTCCTTCCTTTCTCCCGCTGTTGAAATCGATTTCTGCCGTTGGCTGGTTCTAGCCAGAAATCGGTAGCCCCGTAATCCTTGCCATAATTCACAAGCCGCCTACACTTACTGCATGAAATCAGATTGCTGGCGACCACGGATGAACTGGCGCTTTGCTGATGATGATTGAAAAAGGTCGGCGCGAACTCTCGCGTCGACCTTTTGTCTTCGTTGCGTTGGGAAAGGCCGTACTCCGAGCACCAGCATGCAAAGCCCTACGCAGCCGACCAGCTTTGCGTTGACGATCAGATGATATACGACTGCGGCAGGACGCGACTGCCATTAACTTTAGAATGGGGTCGGGCGGCAGATTGACGTCACGTCGCCGCCACGAGATCACGTGGCCGTTCTCTCTTCACCATTGGAGAAATTTGAAAGACCGAACTCCCGGCTCCTGCCGCGGAACGCATTCTATCGCCACGGCAGCCGTATAGGGTCACGGCCATGGCTCTCGGTATGGCAATCGGAATGAGCGCCGCACAAGCGCCGCTCTTTGCGGACAGGAGCCGACCGCCTCTAATAGCTGCACGAACGACCCTCGCGGGGGCGGAAGCCGTCCGCACAGGCCGGGTTCATCGAATCTCCCGGCTGATATCCCGATGCGGAGCCATATGAATTCGGCGGTGTCGAGCAGGCCGAGGTCAAGGCGGCAAGGCTGATTGCTCCGGCTGCTAGAAATGCCCGAAATCTGCTCATCAAATGCTCTCCAGTTTACGGCGGGAGTGATGAGAGCCTCTGCTCTCTCCTCCGGATCACTCTTCAACCAAGGATATAGGCGCGCTCCCCGCTGGCGTTAACTCCGGGCGCGCAAGATTTTCGTCGATCTCCATGAGATCCGCATGAAGATCGTCGATGAGTAAGCCGGCCGGGAACAAAGACCGTGGTTAAAAGTTGAGTGGCATCAACAACGTAACGTCAGTTTCTGACAGGAGGTCTCTCATGGGTCGCGGTATTCTACTTTGGCTGCTCGGTGTTCCACTGCCGATCATCATTCTTCTTGCTCTGTTTATGCGATAGGAACAGATCATGTCGGTTTCAATGACAGGTTCCGGAGAGATTGCCACTCCGGTCGAATCCTCCAAATCGGCAATGACATGGGGGCCTATCTTCGGGGGTGCCGCCGCCGCCATCGGCGTGACCCTCATCCTTTTGCTTCTCGGATCCGGGCTCGGGCTGACAATGGTGTCGCCCTGGTCGGGCCAAAGCAGTTCGCTCGGGACGCTCGGCGTGGCGGCGGCGATCTGGCTGGTGCTGGTGCAATGGCTCTCTTCGGCGCTCGGAGGCTATATTACCGGCCGGCTGCGCACGAAATGGGCGGCCGTCCACACCGATGAAGTTTTCTTCCGCGACACCGCGCATGGTTTCATAAGCTGGGCTCTGGCGACGGTCTTCGTCGCCGGATTTCTTGCCTCGTCGCTGACGTCGCTGGCCGGCGCGGGTGCACAAGCCGTGGGTTCGGCCGCACAGGCGGTGGGATCGACGGCCACTGTCGCCGGTGCGGCAGCAGCATCGCCGGCAACTGCCCCGGTGGACCTCTCCACTTCCTATTTTACCGACGCATTGCTGCGCCCTGGCCAGGTGCGTGAGGCGGCGACATCCAATGATGCCGCGGCAACATCCGAGGTATCGCGCATCCTTCTCAAGGGCGCCGCCGAGGGCCAAATCCCGGATGACGACAAGGCCTATCTCGCCAGCATCGTCTCTGCTCGGACCGGCCTTTCCGAAGCCGATGCGCGCACCCGCGTCGATACGGTGCTGAAGCGTATCGATGACGCCAAGGTCGCCGCCCAGAAAGCGGCCGACGAGGCCCGCAAAGCGGCATCCACCACGGCCTTGCTCGGCTCGTTGTCGCTGCTGATCGGGGCTTTCATCGCCTCTGCCGCTGCAGCGCTTGGCGGATCGCAACGCGACGAAGAGGAAGACCTCCTCGTTCGGCCCCGGGTCTGAGAAACTAGGGAAACCGGAGGCGCGGGGTCGAAAGTCCCGCGCCCCTTTATATGAGCCCAGCGTCCTTTGCGCATTGGATAAGACGCGCGGGACTGTCGGTGGCGGTTTATTTCGCATTGAACGGAACATGTGGCCGGTTTTGAGCTTCGGTTAAGTCAAACCCTTTCCGGAGAAAATAGATGGCCAAGAAGACGTCCAAGACCTCGCCCTCGGACACCGCAACGATCCATGATCAAAAACTGCAGCGGGGTGCGGGTGGTGAGCTTCATCAGTTCGCCGAAGACGGCATGCCGGTGCTGACCACAGCGCAAGGCGGCCCGGTCTCAGACGATCAGAATACACTTCGTCTCGGCGCCCGCGGCCCCGCCCTCATCGACGACTTCCATTTCCGCGAGAAGATCTTTCATTTCGACCACGAGCGCATCCCCGAGCGGGTCGTCCATGCCCGCGGGTACGGCGCTCACGGCTACTTCGAAACCTACGAATCCCTGGCCGCCTATACCCGGGCCGATCTTTTCCAGCGGCCCGGCGAAAAAACACCGGCTTTCGTCCGGTTTTCGACCGTCGCCGGCAGCAAGGGTTCCTTCGATCTGGCGCGCGACGTGCGCGGCTTCGCGGTGAAGCTCTACACCCAGCAGGGAAATTGGGATCTGGTCGGCAATAATATCCCCGTTTTCTTCATTCAGGATGCGATCAAATTTCCCGATGTCATCCATTCGGTAAAGCCGGAGCCTGACAAGGAATTTCCGCAGGCGCAGTCGGCGCATGACAATTTCTGGGACTTCATCACCCTCACGCCGGAAAGCATGCACATGATCATGTGGGTGATGTCGGACCGGGCGATTCCGCGCTCGTTCCGCTTCATGGAGGGTTTCGGCGTTCACACCTTCCGCTTCGTCAATGCAGCGGATGAATCGACCTTCGTCAAATTCCACTGGAAACCGAAACTCGGCCTGCAGTCGGTCGCCTGGAACGAAGCAGTCAAAATCAATGGTGCGGATCCGGATTTCCATCGCCGCGACCTCTGGCAGTCGATCCAGGCTGGAAACTTCCCGGAATGGGAACTTTGCGTGCAGCTTTTCGATCAGGACTTTGCCGACACGTTCGATTTCGACATTCTCGATCCGACGAAGATCATTCCGGAGGAGATTCTTCCGGTTAAACCGATCGGCCGTCTCGTGCTCGACCGTATGCCCGAGAACTTTTTCGCAGAGACCGAACAGGTCGCCTTCATGACGCAGAACGTTCCCCCCGGCATCGACTTCAGCAACGATCCGCTTCTGCAGGGACGGAACTTCTCCTATCTCGACACGCAACTGAAACGTCTGGGCGGTCCGAATTTCACACATCTGCCGATCAACGCCCCGAAGTGTCCCTTCCACAATTTCCAGCAGGATGGGCATATGGCGATGCGCAATCCCGTCGGGCGCGTCAACTACCAACCGAACTCGTGGAATCAGGGACCACGGGAATCGCCGGTTCAAGGCTATCGTCACTTCGCCGCCGAGGAACAGGGTCCCAAGGTGCGGCTGCGGCCGGAAAGCTTTGCCGATCATTACAGCCAGGCGCGGCAATTCTACATCAGCCAGACTCCGCCGGAGCAACGCCATATCGCCGCAGCGCTGACCTTCGAACTGAGCAAGGTCGAGACACCGGTCATTCGCGAGCGGATGGTTTCGCATCTGATGAACATCGATGAGACGCTGGCCAGCAAAGTCGGCCACGCACTCGGCTTCAAGTCAATGCCGAAGCCTGCCGATGCCGCCATGCCGACGCGGCAGGATCTCGAGCCGTCGCCGGCGCTCAGCATCATCGAGCGCGGTCCGAAACGGTTCGAAGGACGCAAGCTCGGTATTCTTGTCAGCGACGGCACCGATGCCGCAGTCTTCAAGGCGCTGCTTGCCGAGATCACCGAGCAGAAGGCGACGTTCGAAGTGATCGCACCAAAGATTGGCGGCGTGACGCTCTCGGACGGCAATTGGATCGAGGCCCATCAGATGATCGACGGCGGGCCTTCGGTGCTTTACGACGCCGTCGCCCTCCTCCCCTCGGCCGAGGGAACCGGCGATCTGCTGAAGGAGGCGACGGCCCGCGATTTCGTGTCAGATGCCTTCGTCCACTGTAAGTTCATCGGTTATGTGGAAACAGCGCTGCCGCTCATGCAAAAGGCCGGCATTACCGATTCCCTGGATGAGGGCGTGATTGCGCTCGGCGCGGCGAAGGATGTCAGCGCCTTCATCAAGGCGCTTGGCAAACTCCGGGTCTGGGGTCGGGAGCCATCGGTCAAGCTGAATTGACCGTCTCGTCGTCATCCGTAAGGGAACGACTTCTCGTCAGAATAAACCCGCGGAAACGCGGGTTTTATGTACGTTTACGGCGTTATTTGTTGAGCCCAGGCGATGGAAGCAACTCCAATCTGCTCTATCTTCTCTTTGGCGCGCTGTGGAGAGCCGTATGCACTGGCGCTTTCGACAGATCTCTGACTTGGCCGTCTCATGGGCAGGGCATCGCGTGGTCCCTGTCACGCTGATCGCGTTCATAGCTCTATGGGTGGCCGTGGGTCTCAGCTTTTCCTTCCCACGGCAGTGGTTTCTGCTGACCAATATGCTCGGGACACTCATTGTATTTTTTATCTTGCTGCTGGTGCAGCACTCCCAAAATCGGGACATGATGGCACTCCATGCCAAGCTCGATGAGCTGATCCGCTCAAGCAAGGCAGGAAGCCATTGGATTGCGGCTGAGAAGAAGGACGCCGACGCCATCGAGGGAATGCGCCAGCAACACCACGGCCAAACCTCAGAGACCGTGAGTTAGGTGGACGTTGCTTCCGCCGCGGATTTCTCATCCGCTTTTTCCTCGACGCATTCGGCCTTTTCGGCAAGGGTCTTGCTCATTTCCCTGAGTTCGTCCTCATCCAGCTTTTCGATACCGACAAATTTGTTGGCGGCCTGGCTCGTCAGGATGAGTTCGTCAAGCTTGGCCTGCAGAGCCTTACCGTCACGGTTCTGGCTGTTCTGCAACACAAACACCATCAGGAAGGTGATGATGGTCGTGGTGGTATTGATGACAAGCTGCCAGGTTTCAGAATAGCCGAAAAAGGGGCCGGACACCGCCCAGACAAGCACGAGCGCAAGAGCCGCGACAAAGGTGAACGGCTTTCCCGAGAGGTCAGCGACGGTAGTTGCAAAGTGCGAGAAGAAGTTGGGTTTGTTCGACATCTGAAAAGCCTCGTTCGATCGCAGCATCAGTGCTGTCAATCGACAGCATCAACTCCATATCCAGGCCGAAGTTCCTCGCGCCGCCGAGGTCGATCAAATTGAACGGCGCGGTCTTGCTGTGCCCGCAAGCTGCCATCGAATTGGCAGCATTCAAAAGTTGAGCCCCCGTCATGAAAAAGCCGGCCCTGATGAGGCCGGCTTCCAAAGCTATTCGGAGAACATCAGATACGCGTGCCGGTCGAATAACGCCCGCGTTCGGCATCGACTTCGGCCGGCGTATAGGGATCGAGCGTATCGTTGAAGCGTTCCCAGCCATTTTTGGCATAGGATGCACGCCGCTCGGCAACGTCGACACTTTCGGAACGGTCAAGAATCGCCTTGGCTGCCATGACCTTATCATCCTCGACACCCGCTGTGACCAGCGAGCCGCCTCGGCGGACGCCTTCGGCGTAGACGTGGGCGTCTTCTTCGGGCACACCCGATTTGACGAGTGCCCCAACCACGCCGCCTGCGGCCCCTCCGACGACTGCGCCGGCAGTTGCTCCGGCCAACGTTGCGACCAGCCATCCGGCGGCAACAACGGGGCCGACACCCGGAATGGCGATCATGCCAAGACCCGTCAGCAGACCGCCGGCACCGCCTGCGAGAGCGCCAATCCCGGCGCCGGTGCCGGCGCCTTCAGCGGCATTGCTACCCTGCTCCTCGACGGTGCGGCCATCGCCGGTATTCGAAACGATGCTGATTTCCTTCGATGCAATGCCGGCAGCTTCGAGCTGACCAACGGCCGATTTCGCATCTTCATAAGTGTCGAACAGTCCTGTTACAGTCTTCATAATGTTATCCTTCGATGTTGAGGAAAGGCTCGGCCCCTCACTTGACGACGATGTTGCCCTGGTAATCGAGTGCTACCTGCACCTGCTTGGCATCCTTCGTTGCAGACGCACGCCACAAGCCCTTATCGTCAAGCTTGAGGCCGGTGACGGCGCTATAGCCGGCATCCGCAAGCCGCGACTTGGCCTGGTCTTCCGTGAAACTGTTCTTGCCTTGGACAGGCGCGCCCGGATTTTGGGTATCAGGCGTCGCCACAGCTGGCGTTTCCTGGGTTGTCGTCGGTGTCTGGCTCTGGGCGAGCGAAACGGAGGCGGCGATCAGGAAGGCAGCCGTTGTTAATAGAATCTTTTTCATTGGTTTCCTCGCGTTCATATCTTCGTCGGAAGATCGCCGCTGATAACCCGGTGCCGGCGGGTCTGTTCCCCTCGACTGCAAAAGAAAATAAGATATCTGAATAACTTAGCTGGTGGACTCCTGATCAAGAGCGCCCCCGGATCCGGAAATGTGGTCACTCCGGAAAAATATTGTGCAGCGCAGCAACCATTCGCTAACTGATACGTTTAGTTAAGCATCACCGCCATCCCGGCTGCTGATTGGCGGAGACTTTCATGAGATCTATGTCAGACACCATCGCGCGCCTCGCTGCGCTGCGAGGAACGCTTCGCCCCCAACCCGGGCAGGACAACCCCGATCTCGTCGCCTTGGCCGCGTTCGGCTCAAATCCGGGGAACTTGGCGGGTTATACCTACCTGCCGTCAAAGCGCGGGAAAAACATGGCCCTGGTCGTCGTCCTGCACGGCTGCACGCAGACTGCCGCCGGCTATGATATCGGGTCGGGGTGGTCTGGATTGGCCGAGGACTATGGTTTTGCGCTGCTGTTTGCCGAGCAACACAGGGCAAACAATCCAAACCTCTGCTTCAACTGGTTCAACCCGGAGGATATCCGCCGGGATCACGGCGAGGTCTTTTCCATTCGCCAGATGATCGCAAAGGTCACCGCGGAACACGGCATCGACGGCAGGCGCGTGTTCGTGACCGGGCTTTCGGCCGGCGGCGCCATGGCCGCCGCCATGCTTGCCGCCTATCCCGAGGTTTTTGCCGGCGGCGCGATCATTGCAGGCCTGCCATATGCAAGTGCGGCAACCATTCCCGAGGCATTCGACAGAATGCGCGGCCACGGCGGTCCGACTGGCCAAGAACTGGAACTGCGGGTGAGAAACGCTTCGGCGCATGAAGGCCCGTGGCCGACATTGTCGCTCTGGCAGGGAACCGCAGACAGAACCGTCGCGCCATCCAATGCGAATGCGATGGTCGAGCAATGGAGACATATCCACGGCGTCGACGCATTGCCGGCGCGCGTCGAAAATATCGGAGGACATCAGCGAAAGGTCTGGACCGATGCGCAGGGTGTCGAGGCGATCGAGCTCTATACGATTGCCGGGATGGGTCACGGCACGCCGCTCGATGTCGGCACCGGCTACGAGGCAAGCGGCCCCTTCATGCTGGACGTCGGCATTTCCTCGACCGTCGAAACCGCCAGATCCTGGGGTCTGGTTCCCTCGTTTGAAAAGCGGCGCGCCCCAAGACCCTCTGCTGCGCAACAGGAAAACGCCACAGCTTCATTCGCCGCGGGCGGCGACCGCGGCGGCATTCAGAAGGTCATCGAAGACGCCCTCCGCTCCGCCGGGCTGCTGCGATAATATTCGCGACAAACTGGCCTGCATGCCAAGCAGCGGCTACTCGACGGCATGATCCAGCGAGATTGCCGCTTATCGGTTTTGAGACTTGGGCAGCGGCCCGTTTTGATGGTTGAGGACGAGTTCGATCTGGACATCTTGCTGAAACTGCAGCACCCGCTGACCGACCTCACTCTCCGGCATGCCGGCTGCCAGAAGCTGATCGGCTATCCTGCGGCATTCGGCTCTCCAGAATTCGATCGCCTCCGCGCCATGCCGCCGGCCGAGTTCGCGGGCGCAGCGCTCGATATTGGCCGTTCCGGTCCCAGAGGGAAAAGCAATAACCCTGCCTTCACGAGAGGCGGCGGGGCGGCAGGTCATTTCAGTAGCCATCGAACACAGGTTCCTTTGATCCTGTTCGTTGTCTACGGGACTATGGTTAATGCTTTCTATCGTTCGTATCCGCTCCTTTCGAGGAGGCAGAATTTGCAGTCCACGGCTGTCACGCCGCCTCGTCTTCGACCTTGACGCCGGCACGCCGATGCGTCGACAGTCCGCATCATGACCGACACTCGAGGCAACTGGGACCACCGATGACAATATCAGCTCCCCGCGATTTCCTGAAAAGCCTGTTCGACGCGGCGGTTCGCGCCGCCGATCCGCTGACCGGCATCAAGGCGCATCTGCCTGACAGGCCGAAGGGACAGACCGTGGTGATCGGCGCCGGCAAGGGCGCGGCGCAGATGGCGCGGGCGCTCGAAAGCGTGTGGGACGGAGCGCTCGAAGGCCTGGTGATCACCCGCTACGGCTATGGCTGCGAGACGCGCGATATCGAGATCATCGAGGCCGCCCATCCGGTGCCGGATGCCGCGGGGCTTGCCGGCGCAAAGCGGCTGATGGAGACGGTGAACGGGCTGAGCGAGGACGATCTGGTGATCGCGCTGATCTGCGGCGGCGGCTCGGCGCTGCTGCCCGCCCCGCCCCCGGGGCTGAGCCTTGAAGACGAGATCGCACTCAACCAAATGCTGCTTGCCTCGGGCGCGCCGATCTCGGCGATGAATGTCGTGCGCAAGCATCTCTCCACCATCAAGGGCGGAAGACTTGCAGCAGCGACCAAAGCGAAGGTCGTCAGTCTGATCGTCTCCGATATTCCCGGCGACAACCCGGCCCATGTCGCCTCCGGGCCGACGGTGCCGGATGGCTCGACGCGGCACGATGCGCTCGAGATCGTCAGGCAATACGGATTGCAGCTGCAGCAGGCAGCACTCGACCATTTGAACTCGCCGAAAGCCGATGCGCCACGGCCGGACGATCCGGTCTTCTTACGGCATGAGCACCACATCATCGCTTCCGCCGGCGTCTCGCTGGAGGCAGCGGCGGCGCTCGCGAAGTCGCAGGGGATCGAGCCGGCGATTCTCTCGGATGCAATCGAGGGGGAATCGCGCGACGTGGCGCTGGTGCATGCGGCGATCGCCCGCGAAGTGTCGGGCCGCAACAGGCCGTTTTCGAAGCCGGTCGCCATCCTCTCCGGCGGCGAGACGACGGTGACGCTGAGAGCCAAGGGCGGCAAGGGCGGACGCAATGGCGAATTCGCGCTCGCCATGGCGCTGGCGATCGACGGACAGGAGGGCATTCATGTCCTGGCCGCCGACACGGACGGGATCGACGGCTCGGAGGATAATGCCGGCGCCTTTGCCGATGGCGGCACGGCAAGGCGCCTGCGCGCCGCCGGCCTCGATCCGCGCCGGCTGCTCGACAGCAATGACAGCTATTCTGGCTTCGCGGCCACCGGTGATCTCTTCGAAACCGGCCCGACCGGCACCAATGTCAATGATTTCAGGGCCATCTTGATCCGCTAGACCGGGGTCAGGTCTCGATCCGCCCCTGCCCGACCAGCCAGCCGACCGATTCCTCCACCGCCTGCAGGGAGGTGTATCTCGGGGTGTAACCGAGCAGGCGTTTGGCCTTGGCAATCGAGCAATTCGGGCTGCGGGCGATATGTTCCCAGGTCGCCTCCGCATCCTCGGCCGTCTGGCTTTCGGCCCAGGCGTCGAATGGGGCGAAGGTGAGCTTCGGCTCGTGACCAAACCAGCGCGACATGGCTTCGGCATAGCCGCGAAGCGTCAAAGCCTGCTCCGAAACCGCGTGGAAACTTTCGCCGATCGAGGCATTCCAGTTGGCAATCGCATTCGTGAACATCGCCGCCACGTCATCGGCATGGACGTGATGAACGGTCTCCAAGCCGAAATTGGGCAGCGCCAGGGCCTCCCCGCGGGCAAGGGTCGAAAAGACCTGCAGGTTGAAATTGCCGGCCGGATTGAGCGGCGCCCAGCCGGGGCCGACAATGTGGCCGGGATGGATGATGGTTGCCGGAAATCCGCGTAGCCTTGCCTGCTGCAGCAGATAGGTTTCGATCGCAGCCTTCTGTGTGCCGTAGTCGCCGAAAGGAGACTTCGGCGCCTCTTCCAGCGTCGGCACGGCGCTGGGGTAGCCATGCGTCCAGATCGTGCCGGTATGCAGGAAATGGCCGACATGCCCGGACAACGCCGTCACCAGTTGCTCGGCGCTTTCCAGCGTGAAGCAGATCATGTCGATGACGATATCGGCTTTCACTGCGCGCACGGCCGGGCCGAACTCACCCGTGCGCTGCATCGCTGCCCGATCCATCTGGCGCTGATCGACGGAAGCCCATGCGTGGTTTGCCATGTAAGGCTTTGCCGTGCCGCGGCTGATCGTGACGACGTCGTGGCCTGCCTCCACCAGACGGGGAACGAGATAGGTTCCGACATGGCCCGTTGCCCCGATTACCAAAACCCGCATCACCGTTTCTCCCTTGGTATTTCCGTGTCGAATATGCTGTGCTCAGGCGATCCTGCAAGCAGACTTTTCGTGACCCAGGCGGCCCGATCGGGCTCGCTATCGATTCTTGAAGACAAAGCAGGTGCCGCCGTGTTTGCGGATCTGGTTACAGAGGTCATTGGCTTCCAAGCGTGTCTGCCGGCCGATGCGGGCGGCATAACGCGGGCGAAAACCGAAGCTGCGGTCGCGCTGGCGCAGGATCAGCGGTTGCTCGGCATTCAATGGCGCAGGCAGATCCTGCACGGCATCGAGAAACATGCGCCGGGCTATCGCGACATTGGCGTTCGCCGCAAGCTGGACGCCCCAGGGTGCCCATTCGCCCTCCTGACGCCAGGGCGTGTCCTTCAACGTCCGTCTCTCCGCAAGCGCCACGCAGCCATCGAGGAACGGTTTGTCCTTGTCGAGCGGGGCGGCCGCATTTTCCGGCGGGTTATCCTTCCATTCCTCGATCGTATGCGCGGTGATCGCCATCACGTAGCCGCGCGTCTCGTAAGGCAATCTGCCTGACGTCAGGTAAGAGGCAAGGCCATTTTCGCCGGCGTTATAGGCAGCGGCGGCAAGGCCGAGATTGCCGAAGCGATTGCGCAATTCGTCGAGATACTGCGCCGATTTCCTTAAGGCTTCCAACACCTGGTAGCTGTCTTCGAGGCCGCGGAGTTTCGCCGTTCCGGGCATGAACTGCGCAATCCCCTGGGCTCCTTTGAAGCTGACGGCATCCGGGCGAAAGGTGCTTTCCCGCCAGATGAGACGAGCGAAATAATCCGGCGGCAATTGATTGGCGCTGGCGAAATGCTCGATCGCGACGCAGAGGTCACGGTTGAAACTGTCCTTACGGATGCAGAGCGTTTCACCCAATCCAGACGCCGAAGGACCTGAATAGAGACAGGCCGGCGGCGCCGCGCTTCCTTCCGGCTGAGCCATGACCGCGTCGACATGAGAAAACAGAAGGCAGAGCGAAAGCATGGCCTTCGCCGATCTCCTTCCCATGTCGGACTGACGTTTCCGGCCTATCATCGGATCTCGGCGGGTTCGAACTTCCATCGCGACGCTGGATTCTCAATACCATCGATACGGGTAGGAAGCTTCCCCCATTTCCACCTCTGCACCAGGTTTCTAATTTCGTCCTCAATTTTGGAACAGATATATTCGACCTGCCACGGTCGCAGCGTCATCCTGATCGCCAGAAATACATCAGCGAACGAGGACGCGTAGATGATTGATCTCCATTACTGGCCGACGCCGAACGGCAAGAAGGTTTCGATCTTCCTGGAGGAAACCGGCACGCCCTACCGGCTGGTGCCTGTCAATATCGGCCGCGGCGACCAGTTCAAACCCGATTATCTCCAACTCAATCCCAATCACCGCATGCCTGCTATCGTCGACCACGCGCCTGCCGACGGCGGCGGGCCGCTCAGCGTCTTCGAATCCGGCGCGATCCTCTTCTACCTCGCCGAAAAGACCGGCAAATTCTGGCCGCAGGATCTGCGCGGCAAATACGAGGTGACGCAATGGGTGATCTGGCAGATGGCCAACCAAGGGCCGAAGCTCGGTGAAGCCGGGCACTTCCGCCGCCTCGGCGATCGCGAAGGCGATCAGTCCTATGCCGTGCGGCGCTTCACCGACGAAGCCAACCGCCTCTACGGCGTTCTCAACATGCGGCTTCGCGACCGGCGTTATCTCGCCGGCGACGAATTCACCATCGCCGACATCATCAGCTATCCCTGGACCGTCAACTGGCAGGCGCAGGGTCAGGACATCGACGAATTCAAGCATTTCAAGCGATGGTTCGAGGAGGTCGGCGCACGGCCCGGCGTCCAGCGCGGCCTTGCGGTGGGCGCCGATCTCGGCACCGACAACAGCAAACTTTCCGAAGAAGAACAGGCGCGCATCCGCAAGATCCTCTACAACCAGCGCGCCCTTCCCGTTCCGGATTGAGCTTCGGCCCAGCTAAGGATAATCATGGTGGCGGCCGGCCAGAGGCCGATCCGGCTACACGGTGTTTAATCATCTGCCCAGGGGCTCTGGCATCATCCGGCATTGCGACTTGGGGTGTGACCAGCAATGACAAGACCCGTAATCGGCATCATCGGGAATGCCCGCGTTGTCGAAAGCCGATTTCCGGCTCAGCTTGTCGGAGAAAACAATCTGCGGGCCGTGGCCGATGTCGCCGATGCCTTGCCGCTGATGTTTGCCGGCAATCCCAAACTGGCCGATATCGCCGATCTGCTGGCCGTCGTCGATGGGATTCTGCTGACGGGCGCCAGAGCCAATGTCCATCCCAGCCGCTTCAACACTGTGCCGGATCCCAAGCATGAACCTTATGACGAGGATCGTGACGGGCTGGCGTTGCCGTTGATCGAAGCCTGTGTTGCGCGCGGCGTTCCCATTTTCGGCATATGCCGCGGTTTTCAGGAAATGAACGTCGCGGCCGGCGGCTCGCTGCATCCCGAAATCCGGGAATTGCCCGGACGCATGAACCACCGAATGCCGCGCCTGGAAACCGGCGAGATCCATCCCGACCTCGCCATCGTTTTCGGCGATCGTCACGATGTTCGACTTATAGAGGACGGGATGTTTGCGCGCATCCTCGGGCGGGAGACGATCCGGGTGAATTCCCTGCATGGACAGGGCATTCTCGAGCTTGGCGAGAGGGTCGTTGCCGAAGGTATTGCCGAGGACGGGACGATCGAGGCGATACGGTTCAAGGACGCGCCGGGATTTGCGCTCGGCGTTCAATGGCATGCCGAATACGATCCGCAGACCAACCCTGTGAACCGTGCGCTGTTTCAGGCATTCGGCGATGCGGTGCGGGCACGAAAAGCCACCGCTTAGCTGATCAGTAAAAAGCCGCCGCGACGTGCTTTCGCGGCGGCTTGGAGAATCCTAAGAACAGCGATCAGGCAGTCGGCTGCTTGGTCTTGCGGAGATAAGGCAGCACCGTATCGAAGGAACCGAAACGCGTGATCGCGTCTTCGTTGGAAACCGCGGCGGTGATGATGACGTCCTCGCCCTGGTTCCAGTTCGCCGGTGTCGCCACCTGGTGCTTCGCCGTCAGCTGGATAGAGTCAATGGCGCGCAGGATCTCGTTGAAATTCCGGCCCGTCGTCATCGGATAGGTCAGGATCAGCTTGATCTTCTTATCCGGACCGATGATGAAAACCGAACGCACCGTCGCATTGTCGGCTGGCGTGCGGCCTTCCGAGCTCTCGCCGGCGCCGGCCGGCAGCATGTCGTAGAGCTTGGCGACCTTGAGGTCCTTGTCACCGATCAGGGGATATTCGACGTCGAAACCGGTGGCGGTCTTGATGTCGTTCTTCCACTTGGCATGGCTTTCCACCGGATCGACGGAGATGCCGATGATCTTGGCGCCGCGCTTGGAAAATTCTCCCGCGAGGCCTGCCATGGCACCGAGCTCGGTGGTGCAGACAGGCGTGAAATTCTTCGGATGCGAGAACAGGACGGCCCAGCCATTGCCGATCCAATCATGGAAACTGACCGGTCCCTGGGTGGTGTCGGCGGTAAAATCGGGGGCAATATCGTTGATGCGTAAGCTCATGGTCGGCCCTCCAAAGCCTTGTGTTCAAAGTTGTTCATCTCAAATCGAGGCCATGGGATCCGTCCGCCGGAAGCGGTCGCGAGATTGCGGTCAACAGGATCGCACCGGCCGAAGGTAAAGACTTCCCAGTCCAGGATTTTAAGTAAGTCATATACCACGATAACCGAAGGCATGCTCTTTCGATTTCCGGCCTGCTGCGGCATTATTTTTCCGGCAAGTGCGCGCGACGAAGAGACCGATGGTTTTCCATCGGTCCCGTCAAAAGCGGCAGGCACAAACCGCCCTGCCCCTTGCTCAGGCGGCCTGGACCGATTTGATCCTGTCGAGGCCGCCGACGACAGCCGCGAAATCGTCCCAGACGCCCTGGGCGCCCTTCTGCCATTCGTCGAAGGCTTCCGGCTTCAAGAGCTTTCCGCCATGGCCAAGCGCCGTCTCGACGGATTTGGCTTCGTCGTCGACGATCAGCTGGTTGAAATAGGCGGCCCCTTCGCTGGAGGCCTGCTGGAACACCGCCTTCTGCTCGTCGTTGAGGCCGGCCCAGAAGGTCGAGGAATAATAGACGATGCCGGATGCCCAGATGTGGCCGGTCTCGGTCATATCGGGCACGACCTCATAGAGCTTGAAGCCGGCATAGGCCGATTTGGTCAGGTCCATCGCGTCGGCGACGCCGGTTGCAAGGGCATTGTAGGTCTCGGTGATCGGAATGCCGATCGGCGTCGTGCCGAATGCGCTCCACAGCTTGGTGTGCAGCGGGCTCTGGATGACGCGGATGCGCTTGCCCTTGAGCTGCTCCGGCCGTGTCACCGGTTCCTTGGTGAGGAGATGACGGGCGCCGTAATTGATGAAATCGCCGACGACGAAGTTCTGCGCCTGCAGTTTCTGCTTGAGATCGGCGCCGACATCTCCGCTGACGGTCCGGCGCACATGGTCGGCATCGCGGAAGAGGAAGGGCAGATCGAGGATCTGCAGTTCCGGCGCCCAGCCGGAGAGCGACGAGACCGTCGAGAGGCTGGCCTGGATGGAACCGAGACGCACGCCTTCGGCCACTTCCTTCTCGCCGCCGAGCGCACCGTTCCTGACGATATTGAACTTGAACTGGCCGGGAAGCTTCGCCTCGACCAATTCGCCGATCTTCACCCAGATCTTCGTCTCCGGCTTGTCGTCGCCGAGGAGCGAGGCAATCGTGATCGTCGTCGTGCGAGCAGCCGCCGTGCGGACGAAGGCGGGCGCTGCAAGCGCCGCACCAGTGAGTGCTGCGGTCTTTAAGAAATCGCGTCGGTTGAGATCGTCCATGGGGTTGTCCTGTTGGTTAGAAGATGATGGCCCAGGCGCAAAGGATTGCGAGCGAGACCAGGAGAGCGAGCAGATAGGGAACGACCGCCCGGAAGAGTGCCGAGGCGGGAATGCGCGTGACGCCGCTGACGACGAAGATCAGCATGCCAAGCGGCGGCGTCAGTCCGTGGATCATCAGATTGACGACGATGATCACCCCGAACTGAATGGGATCGATGCCGGCGGCGACCGCTGCCGGCAGCAGGATCGGGCCGAAGAGCAGGATCGCCGCGCCGATGTCGAGAACGAGGCCGACGACCAGCAGGATGACGTTCGACAGCAGGATCACCGCAAGCGCGCTGCCGCCGAGCACAGTCGTCAGATGCGAAATCAGCCCGGACACATCGTCGACTGCCAGCAGAAAGGCGAAGGGGCCGGCCGTACCGATGAGAAGACCGATCGCCGCCGCCTCGACAGCCGCCTGGCGGAAGGCGCTATAAAGCGAGAGGATGCCGAGGCGCGCGCCGATGCCGAGCAGCAGCGTGTAGAAGGCGGCAAGGGCGGCAGCTTCCGTGGTGGTGACGATGCCGATGCGGATGCCGACGACGACGATGACGCCGAGCCCGAAGGCCGGGATCGCCTGGACCGCCGACTGCCAGCGCTGTTTCGCATTGGCGCGCGGCAAGGGCACCTGCTCACGCACGGTCAGATGGATGGCGACCGCCAGGCATATGGCCATCAGTCCGCCGGCGAAGAAGCCGCCGACGAGCAGCGAGCCGACGGAAAGATTGGTCGCGGTCGCAAGGATGAGGAAGGCGATCGACGGCGGGATGACATTATCGAGAACCGATGTCGAGGCGATGATCGCCGCCGCCTGCGCCGGAGGGTAGCCGTGTTTGACCAGCTCGGGCTGGAAGGTCGATGCGCCGAAAGCGGCATTTGCGACCGACGAGCCGGAGGCGCCGGAAAAGAGAACGCTGGTGAGCAGCGTCGTCTGCGCCAGTCCGGCCCTGCGATGGCCGACCATGGCGGCAGCGAAGCGCACAAGCTGGTTGGCGACGCCGGAGGCAGTGAGGAGACCGCCGACGAGTAGGAAGAAGGGAATGGCGAGCAGCAGGAATTTCGAGATGCCGGTGACGGTTGCCGAGACGATCGCCGGCTCCGGCAGGCTGCTGCCGAAGGCAATGACGACATAGGCTGCGGCAAGAAAGGCGTGAGGCAGCGGCGCGGCGAGCACGAGACCGACCGCGGCGATCAGTCCGAGGAAGATGCTCGGCGGCCAATCGAGATCGAGCGCGACATGCGGGATACCGGCATAGAGCCCGACTCCGACCGCAAGCGAAATCACAACCGGCAGGACCTTGCCTTCGGCGATGCGTTGCAGAAGCAGCACGACGAGGATCAGCGCGCCGCCGGCGCCGAGGAAACCGAAGCGGATCCATTCCGGCACGCCGAGTGTCGGCGAGACGCCGCCGAGCATCGTCATGATCTCGCTGCCGCCGAAGCTCAGAATCAGCGCCGAAAGCACGGTGAAAACATCGGCGCCGATCCGCGTGACCGGCTGGAGGCTTTCCGGCAGCATCTTAACGAAAACGTCGAGGCGCATGGCAAGCGCGCTGTTGAGGCTGAGCGGCGCGCCGAGCGCAATCAGGCCCACATGCAGCCAGATGCCGAGATCCTCGGCACCAATGAAGCCGGCACTGAAGAAATAGCGCAGGCAGACCGTCACCAGCACCATCACGAGCAGCACGGCGAGAACAAGCGCCGCGGCAATGCCGAGAACCGCCTCAATCGCCCGCAGCAGGCGCGCTGCCACCCTGCTGTCCGGAGCGGCCTGTTCGATCGGATGAAGTTCACTGGTGGCCACAAAACTTACCTTCTGGCGAGAGGATCAGGCATTCTTGACGGTCGAAAGATCGCGATCGAAGAGCGTCGACCAGGTGTAGTTCCGCGCCTTCGAGACCTCCCTGCTGACATCGAGCCGCGGCAGCACCTTTTCGCCGAAACGATAGGCTTCCTCAAGCAGCGGCATGCCAGAAAGAATAAAAGTATCGACACCCGCCTTCTGGTAGGCTTCGAGCGTGCGCAGAACCGTATCCGGCGAACCGACGATCGCCGTGCCGGGGCCGGGCCTCACCAAGCCAATGCCGGCCCAGAGGTTCGGCGCGACTTCGAGATCGCGCAGGTTTTCTGGCTTGAGGCCGCCATGCAGTGCGGTCATGCGCTGCTGGCCGACGGAATCGCTTCTTGCGACGAAACGCTGGTTGGCGGTGATCGCCGCATCATCCATGCGACCATAGAGATCGGCCGCCGCCGCCCAGGCCTTTTCGTCTGTGTCGCGAACGATGACATAGAGGCGGATGCCATATTCCAGCTCACGCCCGTATTGGGCGGCACGCGCCTTCACCGCTTCGACCTTCTCGCCGATCTGGGCGGGCGTCTCGCCCCAGGAGAGATAGGTGTCCACATGTCTTGCCGCGACATCCAATGCCTTGTCCGACGAGCCGCCGAACCAGAGTGGCGGCGGTGCGATGCTCTCGCCGACCGGCAAGGCGAGCTTGGCGCCGTCGGTCGAGAAATACTTGCCCTGATAGGTGACGCTCTCGCCGGCAAAGAGCCGGTGCCAGAGCTGCAGATATTCGTCCGCCATGTCATAACGCTCGTCATGCGGCAGCATCATGCCAAAGGCGCCGAGCATCTTGGCGTCGCCGGAGACGACGTTGATCAGCAGCCGGCCGCGGGCGAACTCCTGGAAGGTCGCGGCCATCTTGGCAAGCAATGTCGGCGCGACGAGGCCGGGATGGATGGCGACGAGAAAACGCAGCCGCTCGGTGTGGGCCAGCAGCGCGCTCGCCAGCACCCAGACGTCGTGGGCGCCGGTCGCAAACAGGGCGCCGGTGTAGCCAAGATGATCGTAGGCCTGGGCAAGCTGCTTGTAGTAGCCGTAGTCAACCTGACGTGAGCCTTCCGGCTGCCAGGGATAGGCGCCGTCGGGCGCGCACATGTACCAGAAAACGTTCATCTCCTGATTCCTCGTTATTTCACGGTTTCGAGCGGACGTTTCAGCACGATGGGCTTGTCGAAATGGCCGTGGCGCAGCAGCGTGTCGGCCTCTTCCTGTTGTTCGGCAATGATCTCGTCGTCGATCGGAAACACCGTGAAGTCGCGCGAGCGCACCACCTTTTCCCAGGCATCGATATTCGTTCCGCCGCGGTCGCCAGATCCGCCGCGGTCGCCAGATGCAAGAAGTCTGGCGGCGGTGCGGGGATCGGCAGCAATCTCGTTGCCGATCCGGCTGAGTTCGGAGACGATTGCCCGGATCTCCGCCGCCGAAAGGCCGTTCCGCTCCAATGTCCAGAAAAGCGAACGGTTGGGAATGGCCGCGCCGCAACGGACGATCAACCTGACGTCGTCACGCTCCAGCGCCTTTTCGAGACGTGGCGACATGGCGACCCAGGCATCGACGCGCCCTTCGAGCAGGTCGGCGAGCGAATCGCGCGCGCCGCTTTCGATCCGCTCGACATCGGGCAGGCTCATCCCCTCGCCTTCCAGGCTGCGGGCCAGGAGATAGGTGTGAAACGAACCATCGATCAGCGAGATCCGGCGGTCTTTCAGCTCAGCGACGGAACCGATCGGACTGTCGCTCCTGACGAAGATGGCGCCGTTGGCCGGGCGCGGCGCCGAGGTGGCGATATATTCGACGCCGAGCCCGCGCATATCCGCCTCGATCGGCGGCGTCGAGCCGGTGCCGCCGAGATCGATGTCGCCACTTTCCAGAAGCGCCGCGGTATCGCGGCCTTCGGAATAGGAGACGAATATCGGCTGCAGATCAGCGAAGGCGCCGGGCCAGAGCCGCGCGAGACGAAGATGCAGATTATTGGGATGAACACCAATTTTCATTCTATGCGACCGATAACGTGGCTCATGGCAGTCAATTTACTTTTTTATAAATTGATTGCGAGGAAGCGATTGTCGTCATCAGGAAAAAATCGCCTTTGAAATCCTATAAAATCGATAGGCGATGAAATCTTTTACCAGATCGAGCGAAGTGGGCGAGCCGGAGTTGAAAATTCAGCGCCGTCACTTTACTTTTTTATAGAACCTTCAAGGACGACACCGTTGACGAAGCCCGTTTCCTCCAGAGTCTGCCGCGATGTCGGCGCAGCAAGCGAATTGCTGAAGCTGATCGCCAACGCCAACCGCCTGGCGATCGTCTGCTATCTCATGGAGACGGAAGCCCCGGTCTCGGCGATGGAGGACGAACTCGGTATCCGCCAGCCGACGCTTTCCCAGCAGTTGAGCGAGCTTCGCGAGGCCGGTGTGATCGAAGGACGCCGCGACGGCAAGGCGATCGTCTATCGCGTCATTGACCCGCGCGTCGAGACGATCGTGCAAACTCTGAGGGACATGTTCTCCGGCCTCGACGATGTCACCGGGCGCTTCGGAATGACGAAGCTGCCGGTCGACGAAATGATGTTCGATTGAACCTGGGATGATCGACCTCTATACCTGGATCACGCCGAACGGGCTCAAAGTATCCATCGCGCTCGAAGAGTTCGGCCTTTCCTATCGCCCCCATGCGATCGACATCACCAAGGGGGACCAATTCCAACAAGACTATCTCGCCATCAATCCAGGCGGCAAGATTCCGGCCATCATCGATCACGAGACCGGCATTACGCTTGCCGAATCCGGCGCCATCCTGCTCTACCTCGCCGAAAAGACCGGCCGCTTCCTGCCCCGGCAGGGTGCCGCCCGGCATCACACGATCGAATGGCTAATGTGGCAGATGGGCGGTTTCGGGCCGACGCTCGGTCACGCCCATTATTTCCTGACCTACAATAGCGGCGAAGCGCCATTCGCGGAGGATCTCTTTCGCAGGGACACCCGCCGCCTGTACGAGACGCTGAACGCGCGGCTCGAAGGCCGCGACTACCTCGTCGACGCCTATTCCATCGCCGACATGGCGGTCTGGCCATGGGTCTCCCGCTTCCAGCGTCACAAGATCGACCTGAACGCCTTTCCCCATGTCAAGCAATGGTATCTCAGGCTTGCCGCCCGACCACAGGTCAAGCGCGGTTACGCCGTTCCTCATTTCACATCCGACATACCGCTGCCCTGAAGAGACCTTGCCCGTCAGCAATTCTTCGCCGATTTTTGCTGGCTAAGCTACGCGGCGTATTGATTCCGCCCGAAAGTGCGGCAGTTTGATTATTTTTTGCGCACACGTATTTGTGCACACTTTTCAGGCGAACGCCTTGCCAAAATTGCTGCAGTGCGTCATGAATAGACAATGACGCATCTCGATCTGACAATTCTGGTGATCGACGAAAATGC
This sequence comes from Rhizobium binxianense, assembly GCF_028994275.1. Classification (NCBI taxonomy): domain Bacteria; kingdom Pseudomonadati; phylum Pseudomonadota; class Alphaproteobacteria; order Hyphomicrobiales; family Rhizobiaceae; genus Rhizobium; species Rhizobium binxianense. Next base: position 1,459,451 of record NZ_CP118713.1, on the reverse strand, counting down.
CATACGCGCCTCCATCATCGAAGAAGGACTGCGCGAGGCAGGGCATGTGCGCGTCACCGTGGTCCACGAGGTCAACGGCATCGCGCGAATCATCGAAACGCTGATGCCCGACGTGATCATCATCGATATCGAGAATCCCAACCGCGACATGATGGAGCATCTGTTCCAGCTGACGCGCACGGTCAGCCGCCCGATTGCCATGTTCGTCGATCGCTCCGACACGGCCTCGATCGAGGCTGCCGTCGATGCCGGCGTCTCGGCTTATATCGTCGACGGATTGAAGAAGGAACGGGTCAAACCGATCCTCGACATGGCCGTCAGCCGCTTCAATGCCTTCAACCGGCTACGGCGGGAGCTTGCCGATGCCCGCTCCGCGCTGGAGGAACGCAAGCTGGTCGAACGCGCCAAGGGCATATTGATGAAGATGCGCGGCCTGTCGGAGGAAGAGGCTTTCGCCCTGCTGCGCCAGACAGCGATGAACGAAAAGAAGAAGATGTCGGAAATCGCCCAGAGCGTCGTCACTGCCGCGGGGCTGTTGATGTAATGGCCGAGCTGATGAATTTCCGGAGGAAACCGGAGTGGATATGATGACAACGACCTCCAACTCCGGCGGCGACATGCCCTCGCCCGTGCGGGTGAACAACGAAGGACCGAAAGTACTGCGGGCCGGTTTCATTCCGCTCGTCGATGCATCGGTGCTGATTGCGGCCGCAGAATTCGGCTTCGCGCGGAAGGAAGGCCTGACGCTCGATCTCGTCAAGGACGTCTCCTGGGCGAATGTGCGTGACCGCCTGGCATTCCGCCAGTTCGACATTGCCCACATGCTGTCGCCGATGCCCGTCGCCTCCATGCTCGGCCTCGGCTCCAATCCCTCACCGACGATCACGCCATTTTCGCTGGGGCGCGGCGGCAACGCGATCACGCTGTCGACGCGGCTCTTCGACAGGATGCGGGATGAAGCAGGATTGCCGGAAACGGCAAGCGCGCTCGACAATGCCCGCGCCCTGGCAAAAACATTGGCGGCAATGAAAGCGCGCGGCGAGCCGCTGCCGACCTTCGGCGTCACCTATCCCTTCTCCTCGCACAACTACGAATTCCGCTACTGGCTGGCGGCCGGCGGCATCGATCCCGACAAGGACGTCAAGCTCGTCGTCGTGCCGCCGCCCATGACTTCGGATGCGCTGGCAGCCGGTGCGATTGACGGTTTCTGCGTCGGTGCGCCGTGGAACATGGTCGCTTCGGAGCGCGGCGTCGGCCGCATCGTCGCTGCCAAGCAGGATATCTGGCCGTCGGCACCGGAAAAGGTGATCGGCATGCGGCCGGATTGGGCGGATAGCCATCCGGAAACCGTTTCCAGGCTGATCGTGGCGCTCGACGCGGCAGCCCGTTGGTGCGACCAGGCGGAAAATCACAACGCGCTGGCGGCAGCTCTTGCCGACCCCCGCTATATCGCTGCCCCCGTCGAGATCATTCGCCGTGTACTCGCCGGCGAATTCAGCCTCGATGCAAAGGGTAACCGCCGCATCATCGCCGATTATTTCATGTTCCATTCCGGCTTCGCCAATTATCCCCGGCCGAGCCAGGCGCTGTGGATCTACAGCCAGATGATCCGCTGGGGACAGGCCGAGGTCAGCCTCAACATGGCAAGGGCGGCCGCCTCCGCCTACCGTCCGGATCTCTACCGGACGGCTCTCGGCGACAGGAACACACCTGATGATGCCGATATCCGCATCGAGGGTGCCGACGAGGGCGACCGTTTCATGGACGGCCACGTCTTCGACCCGGCGAAGCTGCCGGACTATGTCGCAGGCTTTGCCGTCAAAAGCGCCCTGCCCTTTATATCCGACGACGAGGTCTGATTGACGCCGGCCTGCACAAAACGCCAGCAAGGATCTGCCTGCCTCACAACAAGCGCACAAAAGATTTGCACGACTGATGACGGCCCGAAAAACAAGCATCCGTTATATTTTCGGAAAATATGATTTACAGTCAACGACTTACACAAACGACAACAAACTGGCACGCAGTTTGCAGGAGGTATATTGCGCCGATCAATGGCGATCAGCGCAGAATGAGCGTGTGATAGGCGTTTATAGAAGACACAAAGATTACTCTTCAGATTGAAGAGATAGGTTTTAGCCTGAGCAATCTGGCCTAAGGATTGCATCCAGGCAAATGGGCCAGAAGGCCACATATTCGGCGTCCAACGGCGGGCGCCACCAGCAAAGCCGCTGATCAGGATATTTCGCGCACCTCGTGTATGCGCGTCCTGACCAGCGGCTTTTTGTTTTAACCCTCAGCGATGGATCGGCACGACCTTGTCGAGCCTCGGAGAAGTTATGTCTGTCATCGAGAAAGCACTGCCCATGTCGGCCGGCGAACCAGCCAAAGCATTGTGGATCTCCACTGTAGCCTTCACCCTCTGTTTTGCCGTGTGGACGATCTTCGCGATCATCGGCATTCGCATCAAGCAGGATCTCGGGCTGAACGAGGCCGAGTTCGGATTGCTGGTCGGCACCCCCGTCCTTACCGGCTCGCTCGTGCGCATCGTTCTTGGCATCTGGACGGGGCGCTACGGCGGCCGTCTCGTCTACACGCTCACCATGCTGGCCGCCGCATTGGCGACTTTCCTGCTCTCCTACGCCCAGACTTATACGCAGATGTTGATTGCCGGCCTCGGCGTCGGCCTGGCCGGCGGTTCCTTTGCTGTCGGTGTCGCCTATGTCTCGCCTTTCTTCCCGGCGGAGAAGCAGGGAACCGCACTCGGCATCTTCGGTGCCGGCAATGTCGGCGCGGCCGTGACCAAATTCGCCGCCCCTTTTGTGCTGCTCGCATGGGGCTGGCAGGCGGTTGCGGAGATCTGGGCCGTCTGTCTGGCACTGATGGCAATCGTCTTCTGGTTCACCACGACCGATGATCCGGCCTACCGCCTTCGCCGCGAACGCCGCGTCGCCTCCAGGAGTTTTGCCGAGGAATTCGCGCCGCTGCAGAATGTCCGGGTCTGGCGCTTCTCGCTCTACTATTTCTTCGCCTTCGGCGGCTTCGTCGCCCTGTCGCTGTGGCTGCCGCGCTACCTGGTCGGCGTCTACGGCTTCAACCTGGAAACTGCCGGCATGATCGCGGCCGCCTACTCCATCCCGGGCAGCATCTTCCGCGCCTTCGGCGGCGTGCTGTCGGACAAGAAGGGCGCGCGCAGCGTGATGTATACGATGCTTGCCGTATCGGCCGTGGCCACCCTCATTCTTTCGCTGCCGGCTGCTTCTGGGGCCGGGACGGGTCCGGCCTTCGGTATCACCCCCGTCATCTTCATCGTCGTCATCTTCGTGCTCGGCTTCTTCATGAGCCTCGGCAAGGCTGCCGTCTACAAGCACATTCCGGCCTATTACCCCGAAAACGTCGGCGCCGTCGGCGGCATCGTCGGGATGATGGGCGGCCTTGGCGGCTTCATCCTTCCGATCGCCTTTGGCCTGCTTAAAGACATGACTGGCCTTTGGTCCAGCTGCTTCCTGCTGCTCTTTGCGATCGTCGTGATCTCTCTCATCTGGATGCACCTGTCCGTCAAGCAACTGTCGCGCCAAGGACACGCGGCGCCCGTGGCTGCAACCTGATCTAAGGACCTGGAAATATGACCGAAAAACTTGTCATCATCGGCAATGGCATGGCGCCCGGGCGCATGCTGGAGCACCTCTTCGAGCAGGCGCCCGGACGCTATGAAGTTACGATCTTCAACGCCGAGCCGCGCGTCAATTACGACCGCATCATGCTGTCGCCGGTTCTCTCCGGAGAAAAGGACTACGAGCAGATCATCATTCACGGCGACGGCTGGTATATCAAGCATGGCATCATGCTCTACAAGGGCCACAAGATCGTCAACATCGATCGTGAAGCCAAGACCGTCACCTCCGACCACGGCGTCACCGAAAGCTACGACAAGCTGGTGATCGCAACCGGTTCCGTGCCCTTCATCATCCCGGTTCCAGGCAAGGATCTTCCCGGCGTCATCACCTATCGCGATCTCGACGACGTGCAGGCGATGCTGCTTGCCGCTCAGTCGCGCGAAAAGGCTGTCGTCATCGGCGGCGGCCTGCTTGGCCTGGAAGCAGCGGCCGGCCTTGCCCAGCGCGGCATGGACGTTACCGTCCTGCACGTCATGCCGACGCTGATGGAGCGTCAGCTCGACCCTGCCGCCGGCTATCTGCTGCAGAAGGCTGTCGAGGAACGCGGCATCAAGGTCATCTGCAAGGCCAATACCAAGGCGATTATCGGCAACGGCAAGGTCGAGGGCATCGAGCTTGACGACGGCCGCATCATCCCGGCAACACTGGTCGTCATGGCCGTCGGCATTCGTCCGAGTGTCGGCCTGGCGAAGGACGCCGGCATCGCGGTCAATCGCGGCATCGTCGTCGATGCCGGCATGCAGACCTCGGATGGCGATATTCTCGCGCTCGGCGAATGTGCCGAGGTCGGCGGCATGGTCTATGGCCTCGTTGCGCCGCTCTATGAAATGGCCCGTATCGCCGCCGCGCATCTCTCCGGCGATCGCTCGCCCGCCTTCGTTCACGCGGATACGCCGACCAAGCTCAAGGTCACCGGCATCGAGCTTTATTCGCTCGGCGATTTCGCCGACGGCGACGACCGCGAGGAGATCGTGCTGCGCGATGCTTCAGCCGGCGTCTACAAGCGTCTGGTGCTCAAGGACAATAAGATCATCGGCACCGTACTTTACGGTGAGACCGCTGATGGTGCCTGGTTCAATGACCTGAAGAAGAAGGCAACCGATATTTCGGAGATGCGCGAGACGCTGATCTTCGGACAGGCCTATCAGGGAGGGTCGCCGCTGGACCCTATGGCGGCCGTTGCAGCCTTGCCGGATGACGCGGAGATCTGTGGCTGCAACGGCGTATGTAAGGGCAAAATCACCTCGACGATTTCGGGCAAGGGGCTGACGTCGCTCGACGACGTGCGCGCCCATACCAAGGCATCCGCTTCGTGCGGCTCCTGCACCGGCCTCGTCGAGCAGCTCATGGCGCTGACGCTCGGCGACAGCTACAATCCGGCTGCGGTCCAGCCGATGTGCACCTGCACCGAACTCGGCCATGACGATGTCCGCCGGCTGATCAAGGCGAAGGGTCTGAAGAGCATCCCTGCCGTCATGCAGGAGCTCGAATGGAAGACCTCCTGCGGCTGCGCCAAATGTCGGCCGGCGCTCAACTATTACCTCGTCTGCGACTGGCCGGATGAATATGCCGACGACTACCAGTCGCGGTTCATCAATGAGCGCGTCCACGCCAACATCCAGAAGGACGGCACCTACTCCGTCGTTCCGCGCATGTGGGGCGGCGTCACCAATGCAAACGAGCTGCGCGCCATCGCCGATGTCGTCGACAAGTTCGAGATTCCGATGGTGAAGGTCACGGGCGGCCAGCGCATCGACCTGCTCGGCATCGAGAAGGAAGACCTGCCCGCCGTCTGGGCCGATCTCGGCAAGGCCGGTTTCGTCTCCGGCCAGGCCTATGCCAAGGGTCTGCGCACGGTGAAGACCTGCGTCGGCTCGGACTGGTGTCGCTTCGGCACGCAGGATTCCACCGGTCTCGGCATCCGGATCGAGAGGTTCATGTGGGGCTCCTGGACACCAGCCAAGCTGAAGATGGCCGTGTCCGGCTGCCCGCGCAACTGCGCGGAAGCAACCTGCAAGGACATCGGCGTGATCTGCGTGGATTCCGGTTTCGAGATCCATTTCGCCGGCGCAGCCGGTCTCGACATCAAGGGCACGGAGGTCCTTGGGCTTGTCCGGACCGAGGACGAGGCGCTGGAGCATATCGTGGCACTGACGCAGATGTACCGCGAGCAGGCCCGCTATCTCGAGCGCATCTACAAGTGGGCCAAGCGCGTCGGCCTGGAGGAAATCCGCCGCCAGATCATGGGTGATGCCGAAAAGCGCAAGGCCTATTACGACCGCTTCGTCTTCAGCCAGAAATTTGCCCAGGTCGATCCCTGGTCGGAGCGTGTTTCCGGCAAGGACAAGCACGAGTTCAAGCCGATGGCGACGATCGGCTATCCGCAGGCAGCCGAGTAAGGAGATGGACATGAACTGGCCCAATGAAAACTGGCATCCGATCGGTGACATCTCCGATATTCCGCTGCGCGGCGCGCGTTGCGTGAAGACGCCGCAGGGCAAGATCGCCGTCTTCCGCACGGCCGAAAACGAGGTCTTCGCCATCGAGGATCACTGCCCGCATAAGGGCGGTCCGCTCTCCCAGGGCATTGTGCATGCCAAGGCCGTCACCTGCCCGCTGCACAATTGGGTGATTTCTCTCGAAACCGGCAAGGCGCTCGGCGCCGACCAGGGCGAGGTGCGGACCATACCGGTCCGCAACGAGGACGGCGCCCTCTTCATCGCGCTTGAAAGCCTGATGATGGCGGCGGAATAGATGGCGGCTGAGGTCAAGACCACCTGTCCCTATTGCGGTGTCGGCTGCGGCGTTATCGCCACGGTCGACGAGGCCGGAACCGTCAGCGTCAAGGGCGATCCCGAGCATCCGTCGAATTTCGGCCGGCTCTGCTCGAAGGGGTCGGCGCTTGCCGAAACCATCGATCTCGACGGCCGGCTTCTCCATCCCGAAATTGCAGGCGAGCGCAGCGGCTGGGACGAAGCGCTTGACTTAGTCGCCCGGCGTTTCTCCGAAACGATCGCTGAACACGGGCCAGATTCCGTTGCCTTCTATGTCTCTGGCCAGCTGCTGACCGAGGATTATTACCTCGCCAACAAGCTGATGAAGGGCTTCATCGGCTCGGCCAATATCGACACCAATTCAAGGCTCTGCATGTCCTCCTCGGTGGCGGGGCATCGCCGCGCCTTCGGCGCCGATACCGTGCCCGGGACCTATGAGGATATCGAACTTGCGGATCTGGTGATCCTGACCGGATCCAATCTTGCCTGGTGTCATCCCGTCATCTACCAGCGGCTTGCCGCCGCGAAGACAGCGCGGCCCAACTTGCGGATCGTCGTCATCGATCCGCGCCGGACGATGACATGCGATATCGCCGACCTGCACCTGGCGATCCGACCCGATGGCGACGTCGCGCTGTTCATGGGACTGCTTGCCCATCTCGCGACAAGCCCGGCCATCGACCAGAATTATATCGCCGCTCATACCGAAGGTTTCGGCGACGCTTTTGCGGCGGCCGCAGCACTTGATATCAACGATCTCCTGGAACGCACCGGGCTGCCGGCCATGCAGATCCGGGAGTTCTTCCGCCTGTTCGAGACGACGCCGAAAGTCGTGACCTGCTACAGCCAGGGCGTCAACCAGTCCTCCTCCGGCACCGACAAGGTCAATGCCATCCTTAACTGCCATCTGGCGACCGGCCGCATCGGCCGCCCGGGCATGGGGCCGTTCTCGCTGACCGGCCAACCGAACGCCATGGGCGGGCGCGAGGTCGGCGGCCTTGCCAACATGCTGGCAGCTCATATGGCAATCGAAAATGCTGACGATCGCGACCGGGTGCAGCGCTTCTGGAATTCGCCGGTCATCGCCGCAAAACCCGGCCTGAAGGCGGTCGACATGTTCCGTGCGGTGGCCGACGGGCGCATCAAGGCGCTCTGGATCATGGCCACCAATCCGGTCGTCTCGATGCCGGATGCCGACAGCGTCGAAAGGGCGATCGCCGCCTGTCCCTTCGTCGTCGTCTCGGACATCCGGAGAGAGACGGATACGGCCCGGCATGCAGATGTGCTTCTACCCTCGCTCGGCTGGGGCGAGAAGGACGGCACCGTCACCAATTCCGAACGGCGCATTTCACGGCAGCGGCCGTTTCTCGGGCTCCCCGGCGATGCGAAAGCCGACTGGTGGCAGCTTGCCGAGGTCGGACGCCGGATGGGCTTTGCCGCCGCTTTCGATTTCGACGCGCCGGTGGAGATCTTCTCCGAACATGCCGCCCTTTCCGCCTTCGAAAATAACGGCAGCCGCGATTTCGATATCGGCGCGCGCGCCGGCATGAGCGGGGACGTCTATGACGCGCTGTCGCCTTTCCAGTGGCCACAGGCGGCAGGGACCGAAGCCGGCGTCACCCGCTTCTTCGCCGAGGGCGGTTTCTACCATGCCGATGGCAAGGCGCGTTTTGTCGCGGTCAAGCCACCCGAAACGAACCGCACCAATGCCGACTTCCCCTTCACGCTGAATACCGGGCGCATTCGCGACCAGTGGCACACGATGACCCGCACCGGAAAGAGCGCACGGCTTTCCGCCCATATCGCCGAACCTTTCGCGGAGATCCATCCACGCGACGCGATCGAGACCGGCATATCGAGCGCCGGTCTCGTCGAGATCGACAGTCCGTATGGCAAGGCAATCGTCCGGGCGCTGGTGACCGATCGCCAGGCCCGCGGCGGCATCTTTGCGCCGATGCACTGGAACGACCAGTTCGCGGCCAAAGCACGGATCGACGCCGTGGTCGCGCCGATCACCGATCCCGTTTCCGGCCAGCCGGCGTCGAAGAACGTCGCCGTCGCCGTCCGGCCCTTCCGCGCCACGCATTACGGCTTCGCCGTCTCGGCGACAAAACCGGAAACACCGGATGCGGCCTATTGGGCGCTGGCGAAAGCCGATGGCGGCTGGCGGCTGGAGCTTGCCTTCACCGAGGCCGTCGAAGACTGGACGGCCTGGTGCCGGGCGGTTTTCGCCATTCCCGATGAAATCGAGCCGCTGGGTTATGCCGACCGGCAATCCGGCGACCTTAGGCTCGCCTTCTTCGATGCCGAGGTCCTGCTTGCCGCGCTGTTTCTGGCACGCGAGCCCGTCGCCGTCGCACGCAACTGGGCGATCTCGCAGCTTTCAGCCTCGCATGGCGATCTCCGGAAACGCTTTGCGCTCGTTGCAGGCCGCCCCGGCGCCGGCAGGCCGGATCCAGGCGCCACCGTCTGCTCCTGCTTCAGTGTCGGGGTCAACCAGATCGCCGCCGCGGTGCGCGGCGGATGCCACAGCGTCGAGGCGGTCGGCAAGGAAACCAGCGCCGGAACCAATTGCGGCTCCTGCCGCAGCGAAATCGGCCGGATCATCGATCGCTGTCTGGCTGCCGCCGCCGAGTGAAAGCGCAAAGGACGCGATAACGCGGCCGGACTGATGTCAGGCCGCGTTGGGAACGATCAGCATTCTGCGGTCGGCGGAGATGCGGAGCGAAATCTCATCATAGGATGAGAAGGTCGGATGCGACGTTTCCATCTTCTGGTGATGGGTTGCGGTGACGACCATGACATCGGCGCCCGCTGCCTCGCCGGCGGTGATGCCGGCTTTGACATCCTCGAACACCAGGCAGTCCTGCGTGCCGACGCCGAGGCGTTCGGCGCCTAAGATGTAACATTGCGGATCGGGCTTCCCGACCTTGACGTCCTCCGCCGTCACCATGAATTTCGGCAGCGGCAGGCCTGCCGCCTCCAGCCGCCGATGGGCAAGGCGCAAGGGCGAGGAGGTGACGATCGCCCAGCGATCGGGCGGCAGTGCGCTCAGAAATGCCGCAGCACCCGGGATAGCAACGACATCGCCGACATCGGCGATTTCCGCCTCGGTCACCAGCCTGGATTCATGTTCGGGATCGACGCCGGGCAGATTCAGCCGGGCGATCGTGTCGATGCCGCGCGATCCATGCATCTTCGGCAGAAAGGCCGCGACATCGAGCCCATGGCGTCTCGCCCAGTCGCTCCATACACGCTCGGCGGCCCGGATCGAATTGAGGATGGTGCCGTCCATATCGAACAGGAAGGCGGCATAAGGCTTCTCGAAGCCGCGGGGCATCGGCAGGGACAAAGGCGGATCCTTTAAGGAAGAGCATCGGATGGTTGTCGCTATCGCCCGATGAAACGGCAAATCGTCGCCTTTTGCAAGCTTTGGCAGGGACGGGCCGGTCTATACGCCGCGGCAAGCCTTGGCCGCATGCGTCAACGCAGCAGCTTCAGTGAACCCGTCAGCGAACGGATCCACTTCGTCGGACCGGCGAGACCGACGCCGTCTATGGTTTCCGAAGACAGGTCGCGTTGCGGTATCGAAGCCTCGTATTCGGCATAGACGTGCAGGGCGCCGGCAAAACGCGGGAATGGCACGACCAGGGCGCCATCAGGCGCCGGCAAGGCCTTCAGCAGCAGCGATCGCAGATCCACGGCCGCCGCCTGCAGCACCGGCACCGGCTTGTTGGCGCTGACATGAAATATCCGGCCGGCCTGGTCGGTCAGCCGCGCACCGGCAAGCGCGGGGGCTGCGGCGCCGAGGCCGATCGACAGCACGGCGACCGTATTGGCGAGTTCGCCGGCCGGCAGCCCCGGCTCGACAATCACCGCGACACGCCAGTCCTCACCCGTCATCCCTCATTCTCCCTTCCTCGTTCGACCTCCCCAACCTATCGAAAGCCAGGGAAATATCCTGCCTATTCCTGTCGTCTCGCCGGCGATTTTGGTAGGATCTTCCCGAATATCAATAAAACTGGAAAGGGCCTACCGATCATGGAATTCGAGCCGGGAGATATCCGCATATTGAAGGCGCTGCAGAGCGAAGGACGGCTGACCAACCAGGAGCTGGCGGAACGCGTGGGGATGTCGACCTCGCCCTGCTGGCGCAGAGTAAAGCGGCTCGAAGAGTCCGGTGTCATCCGCGGCTATCAGGCCCTCGTCGATCGCCGCGCCGTCGGCCTCGGTGTCCTCGCCTTCGTACGTGTGCAGATCGATACCCATTCCCATGACGAGGCCGAGCGTTTCGAGCGCGAGGTCGGCGAGCTGGAAGCGGTCATCGCCTGCTATTCCGTCGCCGGCGAGGCTGATTTCCTGCTGCAAGTGGTTGCCACCGATCTCGACAACTATGCCGAATTCGCCATGACGGTGATCCGCCGCCTGCCTGGCATCAAAGAGATGCATACGATGTTCGTGCTGAAGGACATCAAGGCATCGACCATCCTGCCCGTGCAGCTATCGGCCACCGGCCGCTCGCGCTGAGGCACAGCCCCTGCTTCCCAGGCGGCTCCGAAGAGGCCGTCGGCCTAGAAAGCTGTGCTGGCGGTGGCGATCAGGTCACAGGAGAGGCGCAGGCCGATCCGGTCGTGGCACTGTTCATTGCGGGCGCCGGCGAGTTCCACCTCGGCGGGAGCGTCGGCGCGCAGGGAGGCCTGTGTCGTCGGGTCGACGCGCATCGGGACGGCGGTCCACAAGGAGGGGCGGCTGAGGTCGATCGGGGAAACAGCGGCCTTCTCCCCGCCCAAGGCAGAGGACGCGATTGCCATGCCGCTTGCCGTCAAGGCGAGCGCAAGCGCAATCTGCAGACCGAGATCTGCGGCCTCGCGAGGGGAAACGAACATAGCGGCCTCATGCTGCTGAATTTAGCGTTTCATCAGGTCACTAAGGCAGGCAGCGGCGGCGATCCAGCGGCTTCGGCCGTTAAGGTTTATGCGTAACCATGCAAGGTCGGCGTGCAAGTTTTTCGCGAATTTCGGAACAATGATTCCACCCGGCAGTTACGCCATGGTCATCCAAGATGAAAATCAACGGAGGATATCCTCATGACCAAATCCCTTATCGCCGCTTCGCTGCTTGTGCTCGGCCTGGCATCGTCGGCCTTTGCCCAGTCGAACCCCGATCCGATCGGGCCGACCAATGGCGGCTCGACCGATCCGAGTTCGGGCAACTACTCGTCCGATTACACCAATGACGACAATGGCATGTATCCGGTGCGCACGGCGCCGGTCGATCCGATGACGACACAGAGCATCGGACAGCCGCAAACGATGGAATGCCCCGGCATGCCACAGCAGATGTCCGGCGTCGACACGCGTGGCGGCCAGAGCGGCGCCTCGATCAGCGAAGCCTGCCGCGAATACGACAACTAAGCATTTCTACGCTTCAAGCATGTCGCGCGGTGCGCCACGCTTGGAAAAGGCCGGTTCACGCCGGCCTTTTCATGTCCCGGCAGCGACGAACGCTGCTTCTTCCGGATGAAACTTTTAATCCGGCCGTTCCGTACCTCCGTAGCAGGTTGAAAGAACACGAGCAGGGACGGACTCATTGGCAAAGGACACGGCAAAACCGGTCATTCTGTGGTTTCGCAAGGATTTGCGCCTTGACGACAACCAGGCTCTCAATGCAGCCCATCTCTCCGGGCGGCCGGTCATCCTCCTCTATATCAGCGAGCCCGCGGTCCATACCGGTCCGCTCGGGGCCGCGCAGGCCTGGTGGCTGCATCATTCGCTGGCAGCGCTCGACAGAGCGCTGCGCAGGCGCCAGGGACGGCTGGTGCTTGCCTGCGGCGAGGCGCTCGAGGTTCTTCGTGCTATCATCAGAGAGAGCGGCGCCGAAGCCGTCTTCTGGAACCGGCGCTACGATCCATCCGGCACCGCCGTCGACATCCGCATCGAGCACGAATTGGACAAGCAGGCGATCGAGGCGAGAAGCTTCGGGGGCCAGCTGCTGCACGAACCTTCCCGGCTGATGACCGACAGCGGCACCCCCTACCGTGTCTATACGCCTTTCTGGCACGCGCTGGAGGGCGCCGGCGAACCGGAGCCGCCGCTGGAGGCGCCGGCGAAACTGCGGCTGGCATCGCCGCTTCCGAAATCGGAAAGGCTGGAGAGCTGGAAACTGCTGCCGACGAAGCCGGACTGGGCGAGGGATTTTGGCGATCTCTGGACGCCCGGCGAGCAAGGCGCGCGGGAAAAGCTCCGTTCCTTCGTCGAGGACATGCTCGACGGCTATAAGGAAAACCGCGACTATCCGGCGAAGCAGGCGACATCGATGCTGTCGCCACATCTGGCGCTCGGCGAGATCTCCCCTGCCCGCATATGGGACGCGACCCGTGGTCTGTCGAAACGGGTGCCGGCGGCCGACATCGTGCATTTCCGCAAGGAGATCGCCTGGCGCGAATTCTCCTATCACCTGCTTTTCCATTTCCCGCGTCTTGCCTCGGACAACTGGAACGATCGTTTCGACGGCTTCGAATGGCGCAATGACGATGACGATTTCGAGGCGTGGCGCCGAGGGCTGACCGGCTACCCGATCGTCGACGCCGGCATGCGCCAGCTCTGGCGGCATGGCTGGATGCACAATCGCGTGCGGATGATCGTCGCCTCCTTCCTCATCAAGGATCTGATGGTCGACTGGCGCCGGGGCGAGGCCTGGTTTCGCGACACGCTTGTCGATGCCGATCCCGCCAACAACGCGGCAAGCTGGCAGTGGGTGGCGGGTTCCGGCGCCGATGCCTCGCCGTTCTTCCGGATCTTCAATCCGGTGCTGCAGGGCGAAACCTTCGATCCGGACGGCAGCTATGTCAAAGCTTACGTGCCGGAGCTTCGACAACTCGGGGCAAAATACATCCACAGGCCGTTCGAGGCGCCGAAGAGCATGCTCGACGAGGCCGGCGTCACGCTTGGCCAAACCTATCCGAAACCGATCGTGGACCATGCCAGTGCGCGCAACCGCGCGCTCGCCGCCTACAACGCCACGAGGGGTGCAGCCTGAACGCGCACGCCGATCCCGCTTCCATTGAACTGCTCTTATGATCTTCTCTTAAATCGGTTCCGATTTGAGCAATTATGCAGTAGCCTTCGATACAATGGCCGGGGGGGGCGGCCGCGCATATCATAACGGGTGCTTCGTCGTCCCTAACCGGCAGGAAAATGCGGGAGGAGGAGAGATGAGCAAGGCGCAGGACTGGAATCTGCTGGCTCGTGACGCGGTGACGCTGACGGCCGAAAACATGTCCCGCATGGTGAAGGGCCTGCCCTTCAAGGCAAGGCTGGCGCTGCGTGGACTTCTGCACATGCAGCACGGTTCGCTTGCCGTGACCCTCCCCGACGGCCGCAGGCTGCTGGTCGAGGGCAAGAAGGCCGGGCCGAAGGCGGCACTCAGCCTCCACAACTGGAACCTTGCCTATCGGGCGCTGGCGAGCGGCACGATCGGGGTTGCCGAAACCTATATGGACGGCGACTGGGACAGCCCCGACATCGCCGCCTTCCTCGAACTCTTTCTCGTTAACGGCGAAGCCGCCTTCAGCTACGCGCATGGCAAGGGCGGCCTTGGCCGCCTCTTCGAGCGGATGCGCCATTGGATGAATGCCAACACCAGGACGGGCTCGAAGCGCAACATCTCAGCCCATTACGATCTCGGCAATGATTTCTACAGGGAATGGCTCGATCCGAGCATGACCTATTCCTCGGCACTCTATTCCACCGGCGCCAACGACCTGCAATCGGCCCAGAACGCCAAATACCGCGCGCTCGCCGAAGCGACCGGCATCGGTCCCGGCGATCACGTGCTGGAGATCGGCTGCGGCTGGGGCGGTTTTGCCGAATTTGCCGCCGGCGAGCTGAACTGCAAGGTGACCGGGCTGACGATCAGCCGCGAGCAGCTCGTCTTTGCCGAGGAGCGCATCCGCAAGGCCGGCCTCGGCGACCGCGTCGAATTCCGCTTCCAGGATTACCGCGACGAGACCGGACTCTATGACCGGATCGTCTCGATCGAGATGTTCGAAGCGGTCGGCGAGAAATACTGGCCATCCTATTTCTCCAAGCTCAGGCAATGCCTAAAGCCGGGCGGCAAGGCCGGCCTGCAGATCATCACGATCAAGCCCGAGTCCTTCGACCAGTATCGCGGCAATCCTGACTTCATCCAGAAATACGTGTTTCCCGGCGGCATGCTGCCAACGCGCAATCATCTCGCTGAACTCGCCGGCAAGGTCGAGCTGTCGCTGGTCAAGGATTTCGGCTTCGGGCTCGACTATGCCCGCACGCTTGCCGAATGGCGCGAGCGCTTCTGGTCGGTCTGGGAGCGCATCCGCCCGATGGGCTTCGACGAGCGTTTCAAGCGGCTCTGGGAATTCTATCTGTTCTATTGCGAGGCCGGCTTCCGCGCCCGCAATATCGATGTGCGCCAGGTTGTGTTCTCGCGCCGTTGATCATTCCGCCGGGTGTGGTGTCGCCGGATGATGGCCAGTCGATGACCGCCGCTCCCGCCAGCCGGTGACGCGGTTCACCAGGGGGAAATAAGCGCCATAGGGAAGCAGGCGCGCGAGTTTCAGTATGGTGATGAAGCGCCTGGGGAAGGTGATCTCGAAGGCCTGCGATTTCAGGCCGGCGGCAATCTGCCGGGCGGCCTCCTCGACCGATACCAAGGCTGACATCGCAAAGGCGTTCCTCCTCGTCGCCGGCGTATCGACAAAACCCGGGCTGACGAGTTGGATGCGGATGCCGATCTTATCGAGATCGAATTTCAGGCTTTCGGCCATATTGATCAACGCCGCCTTGGTGGCGCCATAGGCCGCACCCGTCGGCAGGCCGCCATAGCCGGTGACGCAGGAGACGATGGCGATCTGCCCCTGCCCTTTCGCCTTCATATGACCGATCGCCGGCAACAGGCAGTTGACGACGCCGGAAAGATTGACGGCAAAGCTTTTGTCGAAATCGGCGCGGTTCAGATCCTCGGCATGAACAGGCAGGCAGACGCCGGCATTGAGAATCGCCATGGCGAGCGTGCCGTGTTCATATTCAATGGAGGCCATGACATGTTCCATGTCCTCGGCATCGGTGACGTCGCCGTCGAGAACGACGATGCTGCCGGAAAGGCCGCGGGCCTCGGCCTGCAGTTCGACCAGCTTTTCGTGACTTCTGGCTGTGACCGCGACCTTGTATCCTTCGGCCGCGAGCTTCAGCGCAAGCGCCCGGCCGATACCCGAGCTCGCCCCGGTGATCCAGACGATTCCATGTTCGGGACGGGCGATGAAATCACGCATGACATGTTCCTCCGGCTCTGCCTGATCAACACGAAACAGGTCCGGAAGTTCACTGCTCCTCCCGGATTTACGGCTCTATCACACCATTGTGGCTGCTTTCAGCCGATCAGGTCGCCGATCATCTGTCGAAAGGATCCCGTCAGCCTGACCGGCCCGTCCGAAACGGCAAAGGCGATGCAAGGTCTGTCCTTTTCGGCGACCGGCCGGTGGTCGACCGTCTCGTCGGCAATTGAGATGTCGCCGGGACCGAAACGGCCGCGCTCATCGTTGAAGGCGCCGTCGAGGATGAGGATCAGTTCCATGCCTTTATGCGTGTGTGCCGGCAAGGCGCGGCCCGGACGGATCCACATCAGATTGACCTCGCAGCCGTCCATGTCGAGCGGATACTCCTTGAAGCCCGGCAGCCGCGTGCGCCAGGGCACGTCCTCGGCCTCGAAACCGACGAAATCGCGCAATGCCTGAGGAAACAGGGCATACTCCGGCCGCTCGATCGCAGCAGGCTCCATGATGGGAGAATCGGAGGCAAAAATCGCCGCAAGCCGCCGGTTGCGGTCGGCAATGGAAGCTTGCTGCACGCTTTCCAGGGCTTCGCCCGCCAGCAGCTCGAGGCTGTTCACCAGGCCGCGATTGTCCGGTTTCATTTCAAGATGAGCCTGCACCAGCACACGCGCCGGCTCGGGCAAGGAGCCGGCAACATAATGCGCCATCAATGCATCGATCGTGTCGATCTGCTCGTGAACCATGTCTGTTTCGGTCACGCCCTGTTGCCGGGCTCCGTTGTCGCTTTGTCGTCATCCGTACGGGGAAAGTCAATCTTCGGATCACCCCGCCCAAGGCGGGATTGCCGGCCATGCGTCATTTCGGGGGACGGAGGCCAAATTTTATCGTGTCCGACAGAGGCGTGGAATAGCATTTCTTGCCAACACAGCCTTGTGAAGGGAAAAGACCGTTCCTAAAGTAAGAGTTCGAATAGAGGCAGATTCCATGACCTTTCACCCCTCCGTCCTCGAAGCCATCGGCAACACGCCCCTGATCCAGCTCAAGGGCGCCTCAGCGGCAACCGGCTGCACCATTCTCGGCAAGGCGGAGTTCCTGAACCCCGGCCAATCGGTGAAGGATCGTGCCGCGCTCTACATCATCCGCGACGCAGAGCGGAAGGGATTGCTTCGCCCGGGCGGCGTCATCGTCGAAGGCACGGCCGGCAATACCGGCATCGGCCTGACGCTGGTCGCCAAAGCGCTCGGCTACCGCACCGTCATCGTCATCCCGGAAACGCAGAGCCAGGAAAAGAAGGACGCGCTGAAGCTGCTCGGCGCCGAACTCGTCGAAGTGCCGGCCGTCGCCTATAAGAACCCGAACAATTACGTGAAAGTGTCCGGGCGGCTTGCCGAGCAGCTGGCGAAGACCGAGCCGAACGGGGCGATCTGGGCAAACCAATTCGACAACGTCGCCAACCGTCAGGCGCATATCGAAACCACCGCCAGGGAAATTTGGAAAGATACCGACGGCAAGGTCGACGGCTTCATCTGCTCTGTCGGTTCCGGCGGCACGCTGGCAGGCGTCGCCGCCGGCCTCAAGGCTTTCAATGCAGACGTCAAGATCGGCATCGCCGATCCCGACGGCGCCGCACTTTACGAATTCTACCAGAACGGCACGCTGATATCCGAGGGATCGTCGATCACCGAGGGCATCGGCCAGGGCCGCATCACCGCCAATCTCGAAGGCTTCACGCCCGATTTCTCCTATCGGGTTTCCGATGCCGAAGCGCTTCCCTATCTTTTCGACCTCGTCGAAAACGAGGGCCTTTGCCTCGGCGGCTCGACGGCGATCAACGTTGCCGGCGCGGTCAAACTCGCGAGGGATCTCGGGCCCGGCCACACGGTGGTGACGATCCTGTGCGACTACGGCAACCGCTATCAGTCGAAGCTCTTCAACCCGGATTTCCTGACCTCGAAAGGACTGCCCGTTCCGGGCTGGATGGCCAAGTCGTCCGAGATAGACGTTCCCTACGAACCCGCGTGAGACCCCATGCCCGTCAATGCCCTCTATCGTGACGACTTCTATCTCTCGACATGCGAGGCTGTTGTTACCGCCGTTCACGAGGACGGGGGCATCGAACTCGACCAGACCTGTTTCTATGCGACATCAGGCGGTCAGCCGGGTGATACCGGCGCGCTGGAACGCGCCGACGGCACCAAGATCGCGCTCGGCCAGACGAAGCACGGACCCAGCAAGGATATCGTCATCCATGTGCCGCTCGAAAACGAGCCGCGCCCGGAAGTCGGCGAGACGCTGGTGCTGCATGTCGACTGGCAGCGCCGCTACAGGCTGATGCGTATGCACACGGCCTGCCACCTGCTATCCGTCGTCTGCTCTTATCCGATCACCGGGGCTGCCGTCGGCGAGGAGGAAAGCCGCGTCGACTTCGACATGACCGAAACGATCGACAAGGACCAGGTGACATCAAAGCTGATGGAACTGGTCGCCGAAAACCATCCGGTCTATCTGCAGTGGATCACCGATGAGGAACTGGCGGCCAATCCAGACATCGTCAAATCGAAGAACGTGCGCCCGCCGATTGGGCTCGGGCGCGTCAGCCTCGTCTGCATCGGTGAGAACTCCTCGATTGACAGCCAGCCCTGCGGCGGCACACATGTCTCCGAAACGCAGGAAGTCGGCCAGATCCATATCGCCAAGATCGAGAAAAAGGGCAAGGAGAACCGGCGCTTCCGAATCCGCTTCGGCACGCCCGGCGACGAAGCCTGATCATCAAGGGAGAGCATAATGAGTGAGAGCAAGAGCCGTTTCGTGGTGTCGGCCGACTGGCTGCAGGCTGAGCTCGGGAAGCCGGATCTGCGCGTGCTGGACGCCTCCTTCTATCTGCCGGCGCAGAAGCGCGATGCCGATGCCGAATATGCGGCCGGCCATATTCCCGGCGCCATCCGCTTCGACCAGGACAAGATCGCCGACCATTCGACGTCGCTGCCGCACACGATCCCCTCGCCCGACTATTTCGCCACTGAGGCCGGCCGGCTCGGCATCAGCGAGAACGATCGCATCGTCGTCTATGACGGCATCGGCCTGTTCGCCTCGCCGCGCGTCTGGTGGCTGTTCCGGGTGATGGGCGCGAAAAACGTCTTCGTGCTCGACGGCGGTCTCGATGGCTGGAAGGCCGAGGGCCGTCGGCTCGAAACGACGACGCCCAGCCATGCGCCGGCGACCTTCACGCCTGACTTCGACGAAAGCCGCGTGGTGACGCTCGATAGGATGCGCGATATCGTTGCGAGCGGCGCGATGCAGATCGCCGATGCCCGCAGCGCCGGCCGCTTCGCCGCCGCCGAGCCCGAGCCGCGTGCCGGCATGCGCTCCGGCCATATGCCCGGCGCCCGCAGCCTGCCCTCCGGTACCTTCGCCAACCAGGGCCGATTCAAATCGCTGCCGGAACTCCGCCAGACGATCGAGGAGGCCGGCATCGACCTTTCCAAGCCCGTCGTCACCTCCTGCGGCTCGGGGATAACAGCCGCGATCATCACGCTGGCGCTGGAATCGCTCGGCCATCACGACAACAAGCTTTATGACGGCTCGTGGAGCGAATGGGGCAGCCGTGACGATACGCCCGTCGTCACCGGCCCGCCGACGCCAGTCAAAGCCTGATCGCCATGGGAAAGACGCCCGCTTCGCTGAAAGCCCACATCACCCGGCTGGAAATGACGGCGCCGCCGAAGGCGAGCATGCCGGTGCCCGTCAATATTCAGACGGCGATCATGCGCGCGCCTCAGATCCCGCTGCCCTTCTATCGCTATCTCTACCGGCAGGTGGGCGCGCGCTGGCAATGGGTGGACCGGCTGCGCATGAGCGATGAGCAGTTGGCCGGGACACTGAACGACAAGCGCAACAATATCAGCGTCCTTTATGTGAATGGCGCGCCCGCCGGTTTCTACGAATATTTCTGCGAGGACGAGGATACGATCGAGCTCAGCCATTTCGGCCTGATCGAACATGCGCTCGGTCTCGGCATCGGCAAATGGTTCCTGCTGCAGGCGCTCTACGCCATCTGGTCACTCAACCCGAAGCGGGTCACCACCACCACCAACAATCTCGACCACCCGCGCGCGCTGCAGCTCTACCAGATGTACGGCTTCTCGCCAGTGTCCACAGGCGCCGGGATTGTGCGTCCGCTGAGCGACAAGGAGCTTCTGGAGATGGCGCGGAAAAGCTGACAGCTTCTTTCCCGAGGTAAGGGGAGATGGCTAACGCTGCGTCAGACTGTTCGGGCGGCGCGGGTCGTTGCGGCGCTCGAAATCGAGCGTGCGGCCCGACTGTTCTTTCAGTTCCGCTACTTCCCGGCGCAGAGCCCTGAGTTCTTCCAGTATTTCAGCATTCTGTTGCGCCAGAAGTGCGAGATCGACGTCGGCCAAGGCCTTCTCCTTTCGGCTTACAGCGTTCGCCCAGAAGATACTCCGCTTTTCGCTCCCCGGCGATCTCATATGCAGACGCAGGCAAGAATCGGGTGGCTTGCCCGCTCGTCGGGGTGCATTTCATGGCAATCACAAAGGAGATCTGCCATGACCGCCATTCGTTTTGTCGCCATGCCGACGACCGACGCCGAACAGCTCTGGAACGGCGGCCGCGACGCCTATGACAGGCTGCCCGAGACGATCGTTTCCGATGGTCCCGGTCATCCCTGCCGCCATTGCCTTCAGAATATCGATGCCGGCGAGGCGTTGCTGGTCTTCGCCTACCGGCCCTTCCCGAAGCTGCAGCCCTATGCCGAAACCGGCCCGGTCTTCCTGCACAAGCAACCTTGCGCACGCTATACCGCCGAAGAGATCATGCCGCCGGTACTGACGACGAGCCGGGATTTCATCGTCCGCGGCTACAGCGAGAACGACCGCATCGTCTACGGCACCGGCGCGGTGACTGCTATCGGCGATATTCCCGCCTATGGCGAAGAGCTGCTGGGACGATCTGATATCACCTATGTGCATGTGCGCTCGGCGCGCAACAATTGCTTTCAATGCCGGATCGACAAGGTAGAGGCGCCGACCCTTGCGGAGACCGGCGCCTTTAGCTGACGTGGAGACAGGCAGCTTACGCTACGTTCAGCACGCTCTCCGGCGCAAAGGCTTCGTAGCCCAGTGCTTCGGCGACCGGCTTGCTGGTGATGCGGCCCTTGTGGACGTTGAGGCCGTTCCTCAGATGCTTGTCTTCGGCGATGGCGCGCAGGCCGCGATCGGCAAGCGCCAGGCCGTGAACCAGTGTGGCATTGTTCAGTGCGTGCGCCGAGGTGACCGGGACAGCGCCCGGCATATTGGCAACGCAATAATGCACGACGCCGTCGACCTCGTAGGTGGGATCGGAATGGGTCGTCGCATGCGAGGTCTCGAAGCAGCCGCCCTGATCGATGGCGACGTCGACGATGACGGCGCCCTTTTTCATGCCGGAGAGCATCTCGCGGGTGACGAGCTTCGGCGCAGCCGCACCCGGGATCAGAACGGCGCCGATAATCAGATCGGCCGAGAAGACTTCCTCCTCCAGCGCCTGAATGCTGGAATAGCGGGTGTGGATGCGGCCTGAGAAGATATCGTCGAGCTGGCGCAGGCGCGGCAGCGACTTGTCGAGGATGCTGACATCGGCGCCGAGGCCGGCGGCCATCCGGGCCGCATGCAGGCCGACGACGCCGCCGCCGATGACCGCGACCTTGGCCGGCAAGACGCCGGGCACGCCGCCGAGCAGGACGCCGAGGCCGCCATTGGCCTTCTGCAGCGCGGTCGCACCCGCCTGGATCGACAGGCGCCCGGCAACCTCCGACATCGGCGCCAGCAGCGGCAGGCCGCCGCGCTCGTCGGTCACCGTTTCATAGGCGATCGCCGTGACGCCGGAGGCTATCAGACCCTTGGTCTGTTCCGGATCGGGCGCCAGATGCAGATAAGTATAAAGCAGCTGACCGTCGCGGAGCTGCGCCCATTCGGAAGGCTGCGGCTCCTTCACCTTGACGATCATGTCGCACTTTTCGAAGATATCCCTGGCGGAGGCAGCGATCTTCGCGCCAGCCGCGGCATAGGCGGCGTCATCGGCGCCGATGCCGGCGCCCGCCTTGGTCTCCACCCAGACCTCGTGACCGTGGGCGACATATTCGCGCACCGAAGCCGGCGTCAGACCGACGCGATATTCATGATTCTTGATTTCCTTCGGGCAACCGACACGCATTGGCGTTCCTCTCCTGTCATCTCCGCAGCCGCGGATCTCCTCAGATGATGAATCCAACCACCAAGGCCGCGAAATGTCCTTGCAAAGACGATTTGCGAAGAGGCGATTTTTCGGCGATTATTGTGCTCTTCACCTCATTCTTCGAAGGTTCTTCGAATGGCCGATCTCGATACCATCGATCTTGCGATTCTCCGGGCATTGCAGGCCAATGCCCGCATCACCAATGCCGAGCTTGCCGAGAGGATCGGATTGTCGCCTTCGGCCTGTTCGCGCCGGCTCGACATCCTGGAAAGAAACGGCGTCATCGCCGGCTACCATGCGCGGCTGTCGCACAAGGCGCTCGACTACAAGATGATCGCCATCGTGCATATCTCGCTCTCCGGCCAGTTCGCCAAGACGCTGGCGGAATTCGAGGCGGCGGTGAAGCTCTGTCCGAACGTGCTCGTCTGTTACCTGATGTCAGGCGAATATGATTATATCCTCAGGGTCGCGGCCCGCGATCTCGAGGACTATGAGCGCATCCACCGCGACTGGCTGTCCGCCCTGCCCCACGTCGTCAAGATCAATTCGAGTTTCGCGCTCAGAGAAATCATCGACAAGCCGAATGTCGGGCTTTGAGCCCTTGCAAAGTTTTCGAAAGCCTGCCCAGACTTTCGACGCGCAGGCGTTTCCCGCTCAATGGCAAATCATGACATCGAAGACCCACGGTTATATTTTCGCCCTGCTGGCGCTCACCATCTTTTCGCTGCAGGACGCCATCTCGAAACATCTGGCGACGAGCTATCCGCCGATCTTCGTAACGATGATCCGCTACTGGGCTTTCGCGCTTTTCACGATCATTCTCGCCTCGAGGATGCGTGGTGGCCTCAAGGCGACGGCCCGCACCAAACGCCCGCTCCTGCAGGTGACACGCGGCGTTCTGCTTGCGGTCCAGGTGGTTCTGGCCATCACCTGTTTTGCGATAATCGGCCTTGCCCGTTCGCAGGCGATCTTTTCCGCGACACCGATCCTGATCGCGCTGCTGGCGATGCCGATCCTCGGCGAACGGGTCGGCTGGCGGCGGTGGGCGGCGATCGCCGCCGGACTTTTCGGGGTGCTGCTGATCCTGAAGCCGGAAGGCGAATTTTTCGACGTGAAGCTGCTTCTCGCCGTCGCCTCCTGCTTCAACTTCGCCTTCTACGTTATCGCCACTCGCCTCGTCAGCCGCGACGATTCGTCGATGACCAGCTTCTTTTATACCGGCGTCGTCGGCGGTGTGACGATGACGCTTATCGGACCGTTCTACTGGAGCTCGATGTCGCCGGGCGACTGGGGCTGGATGGCGCTCGTTTGCATGACCAGCATTTCCAGCCATTATTTCCTGATCCGCGCCTACGATATTCTCGATGCCGCCGCCGTCCAGCCGCTGACCTATCTGTCACTTGTCTACGCCTCCATCATCGGCATGGTGATCTATGGAGAAACGCTGAGCTTCAACGTGATCGTCGGCTCGGTCATCGTGGTCGCCGCCGGTATCTTCACGGTCTGGCGCGAGCATGTGGTGGGGCGCAGGACGGCCGCCGCCGGAGCACCGCAAGTCGAATAGGACTCTGAAAGGTTCGGCGCAGGACGACCATCCGATGTGGCATCCGCTGCAATGCAGTCGCGCCAGGATGGATCGATACTGACCTCAACGTGGATTTCCTCGAGAGCATGCCGGATCCGCAAGCCTTCCGCCGGGAGATCGGCCGCATCCATCCCGTCGGACGGACAGGAAAGCCGGAAGAAATGGCCGCACTGGTCGCCTGGCTTGCCTCGCCGGAAGCCGGCTTTGTCACCGGCCAGGTCTGGACCATCGATGGTGGACGCATGGCGAAACTGAGCCTGCCCTAAACGCGTGCAGGATGGTGGTGAGTGCGGCGGTGTGCTGCTTGTCACGCTGGCGCGTGAAGCAGATCTCGAATGGCTGATGTTCGATAAGGTGACATTTCACTGCAATTTTACCCAAGCCACTAAAACCATTTCAATTTTCGGGCGCTATGCTGCTCCCCATATTCGAGGGAGAATGTATGACTCGCAATTTGAAAATTACGGCCAGAAAGGCCGAACGGCAAAACTGCCGCGTCTTCGGCAGCGTCAAATATTTGAACAGCCAGGTGGATGCACGTATCCTGAATCTGTCGGTGACCGGTGCGGCCCTGGAGATGAAGGGACCGTTTCATGCGGCTTCCGGCAGCAAGGTGCGCATCGAGGCCGAGAACCTCGGGATGCTCGAAGGCGTCATTCGCTGGAAACACAATGGCCGCGTCGGCATCCAATTCGACGTGAATTCCAATGCGCGAGCGCAGGTCTCCTCCTATTTCCGCTTTTTCCATAAGGAAATACGACCGGTTCTGGCGGTACGCCAACTGGTTACGGCCAACGCCAACGGCAAACGGACGCCTCAATTGGCCACATCGACGCCGAAATCGTAAGGCTGCACCGCCTTTGTGCCAAAGGAGCGGCTGTGTGGCCGCTCAGTGGCTGTGGTTGCCGTTGGCGCCGAGCCCGCAGCCGAGCGGACGTCTCGGCACCTCCTGCAATGACGATAATGGCTCCGGCCATGACCCGTTCCTCCGATGGATTTCCGTCGGGAGACTTTACTATAAGTTGTATTTCAAAACCATTGCGCCATCGCCGCCGATTGTTTTGCCGTCCTGTCATTTTCGCAGTGTACTCCTCGCCAAATCGTCCTAATTCTGACGGGCCGGACGATGCATGCTTTTTGAAGGAGAGTTCCCATGTCTTCTATTTTCGACGTTGGCGTCATGAGCCGCCGTTCTCTGCTTGGCGGGCTTGCCGCCACTTCCGCTCTGGTGCTGCTGCACCCTTTCAGCGCCCGCGCCAGCGCCAACCAGGCGCATCTCCGGCTGATGGAAACGACGGATATTCACGTCAACGTCTTCCCCTATGACTATTATGCCGACAAGCCGAACGACACGATGGGTCTTTCCCGCACCGGGACGATCATCGACAATATCCGCGCAGAGGCCGTCAACTCACTGCTGATCGACAATGGCGACGTGCTGCAGGGCAATCCGATGGGCGATTACATGGCCTACCAGCACGGCATGAAGGACGGCGACGTCCATCCCGTGATCAAGGCGATGAACACGCTCGGCTATACAGTGGGAACGCTTGGCAATCACGAGTTCAACTACGGCCTCGACTTCATGTTCAAGGTCCTGTCGGGCGCGAACTTCCCCTTCGTCTGCGCCAACCTGACCAAGGGCCGGCTCGCCTCGGACCCGAAGCAGGACGATCTCTTCTTCAAGCCCTACATCATCGTGGAAAAACAGATCAAGGACGGCGCCGGCGATGAGAGCCCGGTCAAGATCGGCTTCATCGGCTTCGTACCGCCGCAGATCATGCTCTGGGATATCAAGAACCTCGAAGGCAAGGCGCAGACGCGCGATATCGTCGAGGCCGCCAAGGCCTGGGTTCCAGCCATGAAGGAAGCCGGCGCCGATATCGTCATCGCGCTCTCCCATTCCGGTATCGACGGCAGCGCACCGTCCGAAAAGATGGAAAACGCCTCGCTGCACCTCGCCGCCGTCGAAGGGATCGACGCGATCTTCACCGGCCATCAGCATCTCGTCTTCCCCGGCCCGAAGAGCTGGGACGGCATTGCCAATGCCGATCCCGTCAAGGGCACGCTGCATGGCAAGCCCGCGGTGATGGCCGGCTTCTGGGGCTCGCATCTCGGCCTGATCGACCTGCTGCTCGAAAAGGACGGCAACAGCTGGAAGATCGTCGATTTCACCTCGGAAGCACGGCCGATCTATCACCGTGACGACAAGAAGAAGGTGGTTGCCGACTACGCCGACAAGAAGGACGTGGTCGAGGCCGCCAAGGCCGAGCACGAGGCAACCCTTGCCTATGTCCGCACCCCGGTCGGCAAAACCTCCGCACCGCTTTATTCCTACTTCGCGCTCGTCGCCGACGACCCTTCCGTGCAGGTCGTCAGCCAGGCCCAGACCTGGTACATCAAGCAGATGCTCGCCGATACCGCATTCAAGGACCTGCCGGTGCTGTCGGCGGCAGCCCCCTTCAAGGCCGGCGGTCGCGGCGGCGCCGACTATTATACCGACGTTCCGGCCGGCGATATCGCCATCAAGAACGTCGCTGACCTCTATCTCTATCCGAACACGGTGCAGGCTGTCGCCATCACCGGCGCCCAGGTGAAGAACTGGCTGGAAATGTCGGCCGGCATGTTCAATCACATTGCGGCCGGCTCGAAGGATGCGCCGCTGCTCAACAACGACTTCCCGTCCTACAATTTCGACGTCATCGATGGCGTGACCTACCAGATCGACCTGTCGCAGCCGCCGAAATATGATTCCTCCGGCAAGGCGATCAATCCGGATGCCAACCGCATCCAGAACCTCGCCTTCGGCGGCAGGCCGATCGATCCCGCCCAGAAGTTCGTCGTCGTCACCAACAATTACCGCGCCGGCGGCGGCGGCAGTTTCCCGGAGATCGCCGCTGATAAGGTGATCTTCCAGGCGCCGGACACCAACCGCGACGTCATCGTCCGCTATGTCCACGACCAGGGCACGATCAATCCGTCGGCCGATGCGAACTGGACCTTCAAACCGCTGCCGGGCACGACCGTGACCTTCGAAAGCGGCCCGAAGGCAAAGCAGTTCCTCGCGGCGGTCAAGAGCGTCAAGATCGAGGATGCCGGCGACGGCGCCGACGGCTTCTCGAAGTTCAGGCTGGTTCTTTAAACCGAAGGAAATGCAGACGAAGGCGCGGCACCCGCGCCTTCGTCATTCAGCCGCGAGCCGTGCCGCGGGTTGCTGGAGCTCCGCCATCTCCGCATGGAAATCGGCCTGGTTCGGGCAATGGGAAAGCCGCGTGCGGAACGCATCGATCATCCAGCTGGCGGCAGGTCCGGGCGGGTTGGCGAGCTGGCGCACCGAATATATCGGATATTCCCCCTGCTCGTAGGCATCCAGATCGAGATGGACGAGCGCGCCGCTGCGGAGATCGTCATGCATTATAGAGGCCGGAAGACCGCCCCAGCCCAGGCCGGCCTTGATGAGCTGGTGCTTCGTCGCAATATCGCTGACGCGCCATGTCTTGTAGGACAGCACGTTGAAATCCCGCCCCTTCGTTCGGCCTGAGGCGTCGGTGACGACGAGCTGCACTTCCTCGCGCACGTCGCCCAGCGTGAGCGGCCGGTCGATGCGGGCCAGCGGGTGGTTGGGGGCGGCAACCGGCAACATGAAGGAATGGCCGATCCGCTCCGTGATAATCGAATCGTCCTGTTTGATGACGGCGCCGCCGATGCCGATCGTCGCCTTGCCGCTGAGGACGAGATCCATGACCATTCCGAGTTCGCCGACGTTGAGGCTCAACGAAACGGACGGGAATATCTCGCGGAATTCATGCAGGACGTCCACCATGGCGCGCGAGGGCACCATGACGCTGATGGCGACAGAAACCTCCGCTTCGAGCCCTTCCCTCAAGCTCTTGACGCGCGCCCGCATGACTTGCAGATCGCCCAGAATGCGCCGCGCATCCTCGAGCATCGCCTTGCCCGCTTCCGTCAGCTTCGGCTGGCGTGCGCCGGAGCGCTCGAAAAGCGGCACTTCGAGCTGCGCTTCCAGGTTGGCGATCGTATAGCTGACGACCGACTGCGCCCGGTTCAATGCCCGCGAAGCGGCCGAAAAGCTGCCGGTTTCGGCAACGGTCAGAAACACCTGCAATTGATCCAGGGTCGGGTTCGGGAGCATGTTCCATCCATTCCATCGATAGTTTCGATCGACATTATCACCGTTTTTTCGATAGCAGGCCAGACCTATTTTGCTCATCGAGACTGCGGCTCACCTCCCAGCAACGGGCCGTCAAATTCAATTCGAAAGGAAATGTACATGTCGTCCATCCTGCTTCTGACGTCCAGCCCGCGTGCCGAATCGCTCTCGACGCCGATCGCCGCCGATCTCGCCGAAAAGCTGAAGGGCCAGAATCCGGGCAGCGTCGTCGTCCGCCGCGACCTCGCCGCCAACCCGCTGCCGCATATCGATGACTTGTTCACCGGCGCGATCCGCAAGCCGGCCGAAGACCGTACCGCCGAAGAAATCGCAGCCATCAAAACCTCCGACGAACTCGTCGCCGAACTGTTTGCCGCCGATACGATCGTCATCAGCACCGGTCTGATCAACTTCAACATCTATTCGTCGCTGAAGACCTGGATCGACAACGTCGCCCGCGCCGGCGTGACCTTCAAGTACACGGAAACCGGCCCGGTCGGCCTCGTCACCGGCAAGAAGGTTTATGTCGTGCTCACCTCCGGCGGCGTCTACTCGCAGGGACCGGCTGCCCCGCTGAACCATGCCGTACCGTATCTGAAGTCGGTTCTCGGCTTCCTCGGCATCACGGATATCGAGACCATCTATGTCGAAGGTCTCGCCTTCGGTCCCGAAGCTGCCGAAAAGGCCATCGACGCCGCCAAGTCGCGCGTCCAGGAAATCGCGCTGGCCGCCTGATCGGCTCGCCAATACAGCTTGGAACGGCCGGCCTTCGCCGGCCGTTTGTCATTTGTCGATGTCGGCGACAAAATCCCGGACCGTCGCCAGGATTTCTGCTGAAAGTTCCTCATCGGAGGAGATCCTGGCAAGGCCGACGCCGCCTGCCATCATCGCAAAGGCCATGATCGCCTTGCGCCGCCTTTCTCCTTCCTCCGTTCCCGCAGCCTTGCTTGCCAAGGCTTCGAAATTGCGCCGCAACCCCTGCGTCGAGATCGCTCGCGCCTTCTCGCCGCTGCGGGATAGATCAGAGGTCAGCGCGGCAAAAGGGCAGCCTTCGCCGGGATTGTCGCGATGATGGGCGCTGACATAACGATCGGCGACATCGGCTGCCGACATCTCCGCCGGGTTCACTCCCTCGGCCTCCAGCCTGCGTCCCCATGAATCGAAAGCGGACTGGATCGCCTCGGCGACCAGATCGTCGCGGGAGGCGAAATGCTTGTAGAAGCCCCCGACGGTCAGTCCTGCTTCCTTCATCAGGTCGGCGACGCCAATACCTTCGAGCCCCTCCTCGCGCAGCCGCTTCGACGCGGTCTCGACAATCTTCTCATGCGTCTTCTGTTTTTCCAGCTGCGAACGCCCCATCGGAAGCTCCCCGAATTGCCACTTGACTCAAATGGATCACAATCGTAATCCTTATAGATAACGATCATAATCTAGATCGTCGTCATTTCCAAGAGGAGCATCAATCATGCGTCTAAGAAACAAAGTCGCCCTGATCACCGGCGGAAACAGCGGCATCGGTCTTGCGACCGCCAGGGTCTTCATCGATGAGGGCGCCAAGGTGGTGATCACCGGCCGCAACCCGGAAACGCTCGCTGCCGCCGAAAAGGCGCTCGGGGCCGGCGTGCTGGCGCTGAAGGTCGATGTCACCGATGCCGCCACCACCGAGAAGGCCTTTGCGGAAGCAGCCGGAAAGGTCGGCAAGTTCGACATCGTCTTCGCCAATGCCGGCATCGGCGGCGCGACACCGCTCGGTGACACGTCGCCGGAGCAGTTCAACCAGATCATCAGCACCAACCTCACCGCAGTCTTCTTCACCGTGCAATCAGCCCTGCCGCATCTCAACGACGGCGCTTCGGTGATCCTCAACGGCTCGGTGCATGCCGTGCTGGGCGCTCCCGGCTGGTCTGCCTATGCAGCGACCAAGGCGGCGGTCCGGGCGATGACACGCAATATGGCCTCCGAACTCGCGCCGCGCGGCATCCGCGTCAATCAGGTGACGCCCGGCGGCACGAAGACGCCGATCTGGTCGCCGATGGCACCAACAGAAGACGCGATGTCGGCGCTCGAGGCTCGTATGGGCGGCCTGAGCCCGCTCGGCCGCATGAGCGAAGCCGACGAGATCGCCAAGGCGGCGCTCTACCTGGCATCGGATGATTCCGCCAATGTCACCGGCATCGAGATCACCGTGGACGGCGGCATGACAAGTGCGCCGTCCGGCGCCAAGATCTTCCGCGCCGCTTGAGCAAGCCGGACCCGGGCAAAGTCAGACTTGTCCGGGTCCCCATCTTGTCAGCGACTTCGGTCGGTCGTCGAGGGCTTCCTATTCCTCTACTAAGGACGCTTTGCCGATCATCACACGGCGGGCAACTCGAAACAGGACGATTGCCAGATTCAGGGCGGCAAGCAGGAGCAACACGGACAGCATGGTCTGAATGCCGGAGGAAACGATTAGATTGCCGGCGATCATCGGAAAGCCGAAGACGCCGATGAAATAGGACAGCGAGAATAAGAGAAGCGATTGCGGCATAAGGCCGGTGGGCGCCTCATTCGCGGCAAGGCCATTGATGACGGAATAGGTCAGCCCGTAGCCCAGGCCCAGCATCGCCGCAGCTCCGAGATAGACCATCTGACCTGATGTCATCACCAGGAACAGCAGGATGGAGGCCAGCGTCAGGCTCGTCAGCACCAGAAGCGAATAGAATGGATCCTTCTTGACCACATATCCCGCCACGAACAGCCGGCTCAGGATGGCGGCGGACATGAAACCGATGAAGAAGAGCGAATAATCGAATCCGTGCGCCTTGGCGTAGCTGGTCTGAAAGCTGGAAAGCCCGCCGAAAATCGCGCCGCCGATGCCAACCATGGCGATGGAATAGATCGCCGGCGAAGCAATCACCTGACGCGCTGCGGCAAATGAGATCTTGTTGACATGAGGCAAAATCTTGCCGGCTCTGTTCAGCCGGAGATGCAGCCAAAGGTAAAGTGCGCCGCCGGCAAGACTGGACAGGAAGGCAAAGGCGAAGGCCGTCTCGATCGGCATCGACCAGCCGGTGGCAATGCGGCCAATGATCGGTCCGGCGCCGATGCCCGACATCATCGATCCCGAAAGCAGGGCAAAGAACCGGATGCGGTGCGCGGGTTCGGTGATCGCCGCGACCAGGATCGGCCCGAGCGCGTAAAAAGTGCCCCAACCGATTCCGAGGACGAAACCGACAGTCATTAGGCTCAGTCCGGCGGCGGGGACCGTGGCGAATCCCAGCCCGGATGCCGCCAGAAACAGCCCGGAAACCGCCACCGCCCGCGCTGAGCCGATGGCATCGGCGATGTGGCCGGACAGGATCACGAGAATGACGGTGCTGACCGTCGCCGCCGAGATGATCAGGCCGGCGAGCGCCTCGTTCCCGCCCCGCTGTCCGACCAGCACCGGGATGAGAAAGGTCACGCCGTAGGCGATCGAGAGAAGAAATCCTCCGATGCACAAAACGGCAAATTCGCCGCCATCGACCTTGGTTCGCACTGCTGTATCACTCATGTCTCCACGCCCCCTCGCAGGAAAGCTCTTCCGTTGCAGCAATGGAGATCACGTTGGCATTTTACGAACAAGCCGTTTTTATGACTCCCATAACCCATTGAAAAATATAATTTCTATAGATCTATGTTATTGTTTATAGAACATCCTCAACACCCGCCACGGTCTGCCTCGACCGAAGTCGCCTCGTCGACCGCCGGTATACGGTCCGGCCTCTCTTTTGATCGTCTCAGGCCATCGCAATAGAATTGCTGATGCTAACAACACGCGCGAAAAGGGAAAACTTTGAAGCTACTCGGTGAGAGAGCTTTATAAAGGCTGGTTTCCAGCAATGGCCGGCAGACCTTTGGCCTCCGATGGCGGCGATGTGCCGGAAGTTTGTATCGAACGTGGAGCATCCTGTGAACAATCGGCTGCTCTCAACGTGGCCGCTTGTGTATTGCTCTGGTTTATGCAATCTATGGATGAATATTGCCGAGTTGAATCGGGTATCAGGGGGACAAGAAGTTGGTTGGTGTACCCTGGATTTGGAAATGGGGAGTGGTCGGCGCCGCTTGCGTCGCAATTCCGCTTCTGGGACGAATTGACTGGAAGACCTGGGTCCTCGACCATCAACCCCTCGTTACCGGTATTCTTGCTGCCATAGCCGCACTCGGCATGATCGTGCAAATACGCGTCAGCGATCACCGGAACGACACGCGGCACCAGGATTTCATGTTCAGGGCTCCGCCTGTTCAAACCCGTCGCCGAGATGACGAAGAAGATTACTAAAGCGCGTTGCATGAAACTTGATCAAGCGACGCGCTTTGGCTCCTTGTTTTCATGCATGTCGTTATTCCGGCACCGCTGCACTCTTCCGGGCGACATGCATTGGCGCGTAGCGCCGCGCGTCTGTCCAGACAAGCAGCAGCCGCGCTAACTGAGTTTCACCGGGCCGGAACGACCGACGACGCAGTTGCGGCCGCTCTTCTTTGCGGCGTAGAGCCTGCCGTCGGCGGCCGTCAGCACGGCGGTGAAATCGGCGCCGTCCTCGTCGGCGGTGGCGACGCCGATGCTGACCGTGACCGGCCTGTCATCCGGCGTCCTGACGCTGGTCTCGATCGTCCAGCGCAAGCGCTCCGCAAGCAGCAGACCTTCTTCGTGGCCGGTGCCGGGACAGACGGCAACGAACTCCTCGCCGCCGAAGCGGAAGACGCGGTCGCTCGAGCGCAATGTCGTGCCCACACGAGCGGCGATCGCCTTCAGCACCTCGTCGCCCTGAAGATGGCCATAGCCGTCATTGACATCCTTGAAGTGATCGGCGTCGAGAATGAGAATGGTGGTGAATAGTCCCTGCCTCAGCGCCTCGCTCAGCATCAGCGGCGCTTCCAGTTCCATGCGCGTGCGATCGTAGACGCCGGTGAGCATATCGCGGCCGGTGCGCTCCAGAAGATCGTTGTAGCGCTCACGGAATGTCAGGTCGCCGAAGACGTCGCTGATCGAGCGTGCGGACATCGCCGCCCTACCCCGGCGGATACGATATTCATAGATTGCGAACATCGCCGCATAGAGGCAGACGGCCAGCATTTTCGCCTTCCATCCGGCCCAGAATGCGGCGATCGGCACATTCAGGAAATAATGCAGTGCGGCGAAGAAGCCGATCTGGTCGAAAGACAGCAGCACGAATCCCGAAATCAGGAAACGCAGAACGACGCGCCGGCGGAAGAAATCGCCGAGCTTTTCGTAAAGCAGGATGATGCCGAGCGAATCGACATAGAGCAGCGCCGTGCCCCAGACCATCAACCAGCCCATCTCCTTGAGAAAATCGACGTCGGGCGTGTGGTCGGGCGACATCTGCAGCGGCAGGTGCAGTTGCAGCACCCAGGCAATGCCGACGGTGAGCAGGTTGCCGAGGAACAGGCCATAGATCGGCTGGCGCACCGTCGCGGCATCCTCCTGCAGGTAAAGCATCAGGATCATCATCAGCTTGCCGGAGAAGAAGACGGATGAGCCCGGCGACACATCCCCGAACGGCAGCGAGACATAGAAGACCGCCGCCAGATAGGTCTCCATGAAATGCATGACGCCGAGCGCCGTCAGGAAAACCCCGAGACCAAGCCGGTGGCGGAAATGCAGAAGCGTCACCATCAGCGCGAAATAAGCGACGGCTTCGATGGCGAAGAGAACGAGGTTGAGTGTCTCCATCACGATAGCTCAGCGACGGATGTCCGTCCTCGGTATTTTGCCGGCGCGGCGATGGCGACAGCAAATCCTTTGGTCGATCGTCCGAAAAAATCAAACACGAGGGCGTCCCGCAAATCCTGCAGGCGATACCTTTCACCCCAATCCTTTAAGATTGCGTGAGTGAGATCCCGGTCACCGGCGATGTACCGGAGTCACAGGATTGAAAAACAAGAATAATTGTGGCCGGTATCACATGCTGATCGGGCGGATGCCGATTTCAGACCTGCCGAAGCTTCTCGCCGTCGCCGAAGAGTGACGAACCGTGCTGATCGATGATCTGCTGCGCTTTGCGCACCGTGCATTCAAGCGCATCGTCGGACGAGGAAAACAGATCGGCGCGGATGAAATTGCGCACCAAGACCTCGTTGCCGACCTTCTTTTCGATGCGGCCGGCAAGGCGATATTGGCCGCCTTCCTTACGCGGCTCGGCATAGATCGTGCAATCGCCGTAAAGCTGCGGCTCGCCGGAAGGACCTGCCGCTTCCGCGGCGGGTTTGCCGCCGCCGGAGAACATCGAAAAGATATTTGAGATGAACGAAGCCATGTTCCGCCTTTAGCACGATGGTGCTGTTATCGCCAAGTCAAATGATCAGGTTGGCGAGGATCTCGTTTTCGGTGATGTCCTCGTAACCCATGCCGGTAGCTTCGAAATTTCCGATCAAACGGGCGAAATTCTCCGGCGCCTTGGTTTCGATGCCGATCAGGATCGAGCCGAAGTTGCGCGCCGATTTCTTCAGATATTCGAAGCGGGCGATATCGTCGTCTGGGCCGAGTAGATTGAGGAAATCCCTGAGCGCGCCGGGGCGCTGGGCAAGCCGCAGGATGAAGTATTTCTTCAGCCCTGCGTAACGCATGGCTCTTTCCTTAACGTCAGGCAGGCGCTCGAAATCGAAGTTGCCGCCGGAAACGACGGCGACGATGGTCTTGCCGCGGATCGCTTGGCGGTCCATCGCGGCAATTGCCGTCAGCGACAGGGCGCCGGCCGGCTCCAGCACGACGCCCTCGACATTCAGCATCTCCTGGATGGTGACGCAGATGGCGTTCTCCGGCATCAGCTGCACCTGGCTTGCCGGAAAATCGCGAAGGGCGGCGAAATTCAGGTCACCGATGCGGGCGACGGCAGCGCCGTCGACGAAATTGTCGACCTTGCCAAGCGTCGTTACCTTGCCCGCCTCGATGCTGCGCCTGAGGCTCGGCGCCCCGGCCGGCTCGGTGAAGACGAAGGCCGATTTCGGCACGGTGCCGTCGAGATAACCGGTGATGCCGGCGGCAAGTCCGCCGCCGCCGACCGGCAGGACGATCATGTCGGGGACCGTTCCTTCCGGCAGCTGCTGCATGATTTCGGCGGCGACCGTCGCCTGGCCCTCGATGATGTCGGCGTGATCGAAGGGCGGCACCATGACGCCGCCGACCGCTTCGACATGGTCGCGGGCGGCCTGGTAGCACTGGTCGAAGAAATCGCCGAACAGCCGGATGGTGATGAATTCGGCGCCGAACATGCGGGTCTTGTCGATCTTCTGCTGCGGCGTCGTCACCGGCATGAAGACGACGCCCGGCACGCCGAAATGGCGGCAGACAAAGGCAAAGCCCTGGGCATGATTGCCGGCCGAGGCGCAGACGAAGGTCTTGCCGGCGGCCCCCTGCCCGATCGCCTTGCGGAAGAAATTGAAAGCGCCGCGGATCTTATAGGAGCGCACCGGCGACAGATCCTCGCGCTTCAGCCAGATATCGGCCCCGTAGCGGGCCGAGAGATGATCGTTGAGCTGCAGCGGCGTTGCCGGAAAGAGGCTGCGCATCGCCTCTTCGGCGCTTTCGACATCAAGTCTCGTCACGGGCGTGGTCCATTCTCATGTTATACAGGGCCGCTATGGCACAGGCCGACCGGCAAAAGAAAGCCCGGTGCGGCCATTTCCGGTTCGCCGCCGGGCCTGTTGGCGAAAGGCTTTCTCAAGTCAATCGCAAAATTGGCGGCACATGAACTGATTTTAACTGTCCATGAAAGGGCCCGCCACTATATGAAGCCATGATGATCCTCAAATTCGCAAGACCGCTCGCCTGGCTGCTGCTCGCCTTCATCCTCTTCGTCACGGTCTCGCCGATCGGGCTGCGGCCGGAAACGGTCACGACGGTCAATACCGATCGCGCGGGCGCCTATGTTCTTGTCGGCCTCGCCTTTGCACTCGCCTATCCGAAACAGTGGAAATTGGTGGCCGTGCTGCTGATCGCCGGCTCGATCGCCATCGAATATTTGCAGTATTTTGCGCCGACGCGTCATCCGCGCCTGCATGATGCCGGCGTCAAGGCCATGGGCGCCGCCCTCGGGCTGCTGGCCGGCTGGGTCATCAACAGGTGGCGCGAGAGCAAGGCGCCAAACACCGTTCCCTTCGCAGAACGCTGATTATACCTCAGGTCAGAAACCGCGCAGCTGCGCGGCCCAGAAGAACAGTGGTATCGCAGCCATCACAGTTCCGAGAACAAGTGCGACACTGGTCTTGAAGATCCGGATGCGCCGAACCCTCGCCCCACTCCAATCGTAAACCATCGTCTTACTCCCCACAAAGACAACACTTACTCAACCGCCGCGGCGCAACCTTTGCACCTAAAATGCGGTTGTCAAGCAAAAACACGCTTTCATCCACAATATACAAGCATATTCAAACGGTATTATGAAGGTGATACGGGCGACGGAGATCGAACCCGTATAAGCCCGGGCCGATAGATTATCGCTGACACCCGCTACACTTGATCGGCACCGAGAAAGCACTTTGATCACGTCAATGCAGCGCGTGATTGATGTTCGACGGCGCGCACCACTGCACAATTTCTTAGATCGGAATCAAGTGCTACAGCGTCTTGCACGTCTGAACGACGTGGGCGCTGTAGCACCCAAAATTATCGGCGTTTAGCCGTCATAATGACCCGAGAATGCCGCCTCTGCCGACTTGACGGTGACAGCCACGTTCACGCCCTTTGTCACCGTCGCGCCGGTGGCGCGAAGATCGGTCACCACTTTCAAGCCGCCCGCCTTGGGGGCCGGAAGCGGCACTACGGTGCCGGCGTCCAGATCAGCGACCCAGAGCCCGTCTTGACCATCAACACTTATAACAACAACTGTAGCCATGTTTTGCCCTTTCTAACGATTGATGTTTTAAAATCCAGCTTTCTTCAGGCCTTCACGATAAAGATCTTTATGCCATTGCTCTTTACTTGGAACGGCAGACAACCACTTGTCCACATCGAAGTCCGGATTGCCTTCACGAAACCTTCTTACGAAGATCCGCGCCTTGTCCTGATGGCCCAACATGGCCCAACTTGCGGCAGACAGTCTGTCCGCTAGATTGGGATCGGCCATCTGCCCGATATAGTCCAGCGACGCTTCGAATTCGCCGAGGGCATAGTTTGCTCCCGCAGCGGTCCAGAAATACGTATCGGGACCGAGTGGGTTCAGCTCGATTGCCCGCTCGATCTTTCGCAAGGCCATGGCGGGGAGCGAACAATGAACCAACGTGTCCGCATAGTCGGCAATCACGTCGGCATAGTGTGGCGCAAGGCTTTCGGCCACTTCCATTGCTTCGGCGCTTTGATCAAACGCGCCCTGCAACAGCTTGGCGACTCCGAGCTCGCGATAGCCGTCGGCAAAGTCCGAACGCATCTCGGTGGCCTGCTTGGCGAAAGTCTCGGCCAATTGCAAAAGATCGATATCGCCTCGGGCCGTCAACAACCATTCCTTGGAGTAGGTCCGCGCCATCGAACTCAGCGCCGGTGCGAAATCGGGGCTTACGCTTAGCGCGGCTTTCATTTCCTTGCGGGCGCGCCGCAGGTTCGGAAGTGTCAGCCGCGCCAGGTGCCGCCTGCCGACAAGATATCGATGGTAAGCGACCGGGTTCAGATCTTCGCGCAACGCCTCATGGCGCTCGATTTCGCCGGACACGGAGAGAGCGATCTGCCGGGCAACAACTCTCCTGTCTCTGGCGAGATCCATACGATCGAGACTGAATCTTTCCGCCCAAACAATTTGATTCTGATCGAAAAAGATCAGCTGGGCGAACAGCGTCACTTCATCGCCTGTACTGCTAATCCGGGTGTCGAGGATATAGTTGACGCGATGCCGTTCAAAGAAGGCCTTCTGCGTCTCCACGTGGTGACCGATTTGAACCGCCGAATATGGGGCTATGACCTCCAGGCTGTTGAAGACGCAAAATCCGATCGTGATATCCTCCACCAGAGATGCGGCGAGGAAACCGGCTTGCGGCCGAACCGATTGATTCCTAGGGGGAAGCAGCACCAGGCGGGGAATTGCAATGCGGACATCTTCGGGCTCGAGAGGAAGAGCCGCCTCGAGTTTCGCCTTTGACGGCGCTGACGGCGGACGCAGCGATTTTACGTCACCGTCATCGGATCCGGTGCGCACGGCGATGCCCCGCAAACTCGAATTGCGCCGCTGTTCAAAATAGTTCCGAACAGATTCAACTTCCTCTTCCGCGTTGAATATCCGGATCAGCAATTGCAGCGTTTCCGGATCCTTCGGCTCGGTCCGAAACAGGATCACCGCAGCCTTCCTCAGCAGTTCGGATTCCTCTCGCGACTGGGCCAATCGCGACGCCGTTCTCAGTGTATTTGCGAGAAGCTCGACATGGTAATTTTCACGTTCGGCGAGCCAGCGCTGAAACTGACGGCTATGGCTGTGAACCGGTCCCAGAAAAGGCTGGTTCATCAGCTTCACCAGCTGCCTCAGCCGCGAGAACGGCTCGACCTCTTCCTCCTTGTCCGACAGCAGAATGTCGGAAGACAGAGAACCCCGGTCGAGGGTGAGCATATTGCCCTGAGATGAAAGGATGTTGACCCCGAGATCGATTTGACGGGCCTTAATTCTCGAAATCACCTTGCGCAAAGTCGAAAGCGCAACGTCCCTGTCGGCTTCGCCCCATAGAAAGCGAGCCAAGGTCGTTCGATCCGCCGCCCCTTGATCGGTTGTGAACAAATAGGCGAAGAGCAGCAGGCCCTTCTCGGGAAAGGCGACAGCGCTGCCATTCTCGTCAATGAGGTGTAACCTCCCGAAGGTCTTCAGAACAAAAGCCATTTTGCCCTAGTCACCACATGTCCAGGCGTTCACAATGAAAAGTGAAATGCACGTATTGCAACAGTAGAAGTCGCAAGCACTACCCTGCCGACACTCTGTCCCAACGTCTACCAAATTCAACAAGCTTGAGTGCCCAGGAGTCATGCTGAGATTTCTACATCAACTTGCATGAAATATTTTTCGCAATCAATCTATCCTGACCTTGCGTAGCAACAATGTCAATTTGCAACTGCGTGACGCGCCGTTGCTTGTCGTGGCCGTGCTCAGCATGTGGGATCGTCATTTTGCGCCCGCATTCAACTGGACATTCGAAGCAACCCAATATCGGATTGTCGGGAGCGATGAGGGCTTCCAAACTTTGAAACGGAATCGCATCCCAATCCCTGAATATCGGTTGAGAATAGCGTCTCTCTTTGTTAGCAGGAAGAACCACGCGGACGTGGTGGAATCGGTAGACACAAGGGACTTAAAGCAAATTGAGTGCACTGGCGGAAACGCCGGATGTAGAACTGCTCAAAGTCGGGGAAACCTGTCAGATGGCAATCCCGAGCCAAGCCCTGCAAGGGGAAGGTGTAGAGACTAGACGGGCAGCACCTAAGGCAAAGCTAGGGTGAAGGTATAGTCCAGACCACAAACGCCGGAAGGCGGCGGCGAAAGCCGTAGCTGGTAAGAAAATCCCTCGGCCTCGGCTTTGCGGGTTCGACCCCCGCCGTCCGCACCAGCCTACGCTCTGTGAGCTTCGGCTCGGCGAGCCGTAGTTCCGTCGGGAACAAAGGCGGACTGGTTCGACAATATTCCGGTTTGCTGCACCATTATCGGATTTTCATAGGATCGCGGTCATCAACCAACGCTGCGCCCAAATGGCGAGAGCGAAGCAATTGCAGAAGATGCCACCGATTTCATTGTGGGGGAAAACCGTGGAACCGATACAGTTCCCACCCAAATCCGTCTTTCAGCAGCAAAGTCGATTCCGGCAACATTCGCGATATGGTTTTTTCCGCCAACGCAAACTTGGCGGCGCCGATGCGATCGGCCAGCAACTGCTGCTTCTCCGTCACCCGGACAAAGTACCGGATGTTATTGCGTTCGATGAAGGTGTCGACATCGTTGTCGGATTCAGGAAAGATATAAGGCGGCAGCAACCATCCCTTCTCTCTGCCGCCCGTATAGGCGGCGGCATAAAGAGTGCTGCCCGTGTCGAATGGTTGAAATACGGTCCTCAAGTCATTTGCCGCGACATAGCGATAAATAATGTAGCCTTCACGCTGGGCTCCAAGAAAATCATCGAGTTTTTGCCGGCCAATCAGGACATCCATGACGCCCTGTTCCATCCAGGAATAGGGTTGGCCGCTGGGGCGGTAAACGAATTTTGCGGCAGGAAGACAGAAAACCGCAAGAACGATGGCCGCCGCTGCAAACGCAAACAGATAACCACGGATAGTGCTTCGCCCTACCGGCAGACGTGCAGACATATCGAACACAAACCCGCCCGGCTGAGCGGTTTTGCTCACAGCAATTTTCTCCACAATCAAGCTCGCGCCGATATAAGCGGTCGAAAAGTATAATAAATAGGCCGGCGTCGCCCATCGTATGTGGTTGAACAGGACGGCGTACCAGATGATGAACATCGCAGCAGTCATCGCGACAAGCAGGAAAATCCTTCTAAACGACGCAATCAAGGCGCCGACGATAAGGATTAGAGCGACGATCGCATATCGCCGGCGATCCAGAAACCAATCATGCAGGATGAAGAAAAAGTCGTGCCAGCCTTGGCGGGTTGTCAGATCGGTGACGAAAACCCGGTTTGCCGGATCAAACGCACGGCCGACGTCAAGCCTATAATTTGCCATCCACTGGTCTGAAAGTCCGGGATGCCCGAAGATGAAAGGATAGATCGGGTTGCCGAGAACAATGAGATTTTTGACGTACCAGTAGCCCGCAAGAGATAAAAACGCGGCAAGGCACGTAAGAAAAAGCGAAAATGACATTTTGCCGCGATAGATCGACGGCAAGAGCGCCAGGCCGATCAAGCCTACCATTTGAAGCTCGGTATATTTGCCACCGACTGCCCCGCCCAAGACGAGCGCGCAGGAGACGATCTCCGAGGGCCGTGAAGTTTCAAGGTAACGCCAGAGATAGAGGACGGCAGCAACCGAAAAACAGGATCTGGGAAGGTCTGTTAGAGGAACCGCGGCGCCTGGTGTAAAAAACGGCTGGAACGCGACCAGAAAGAAAACCAGCAACAATCCCGCCGCCCGCCAGCGGTGTGCGCAGCTTGTGAGCAACAGCAGAAATCCGAGGAAAATCGCCGCGTTCAGCAGACCTGCCACGAGCCAATGATCGACGAACAGCAATGAACAAGCAAAAAGCACATTGAAGAACAGCGGTATGTTTCCGTAGAAGTTGCTGCCTATCTGTGGCGTTACAAATCCGGCGTGGGAAACGATGCTTTGGGCGAGCGGAATCTGAAAGGCCCAAACGTCCGCTGATCCTGCCGGGAAAAGTGCTGAAACCGATATTACCCCCGCCAAGGCAATAAATGCTGCGGCAGCCAAAAAGGGGAATGGGTTGCCGTTGGAAGTAGCCCGTGCACCCATCACCGCCAAATTGCGCAAATCGACAAGAATCGCCAGCACATCGTTCCGACGCCAGATCATTAAAATGGCGGCAAGGGGCAGCACGACTTCCGTGCGCAACAGATGAACCACTCCGAGAGCGGTTGCCAAACCGCCGACGAGTGCAAGTCCCGGTAAGACGCCGCTTAGGAGCAGATCCGCCCCGTCACGAACAGGCGGATGAATGCCACGGTTTAGCCAAAGCACGAGAGCGCGATTGAGGACCAAGCCGAACAATAAAATCGCTGCTATGACAAGCCACGCCGCAACCACAATCATGACCTCATCTTCCTCTCCCTGTCGCGATTCCTCGCTGCACGGACAGCATGGATTCGGATGCACGAACCATCGGATTGGAAATGAAAATCCGGAAGGCAGCGATCCACTGCAGTACGGAAATACTGAAAAAGTTGGGGGCTTGCACTTCCATCTAACCGCCTTGTCGCCTTCGGACCCGCCATAGCTTGGAAACCGTACCGTTGCAATCCGAGAGATGTGGTGCTCCCCTCCGGACTCCGGGTTGCTTGTGTCCATCAGATTTGCCACACCCTCTTGCGGCGTTTTAAATATCTTGCGCAATCAGCGATGGAAGAGTCGCGACGCTTAGAAATTGCGTTTGAAAACGGAAAAGGCGCGGCAGGCCTCATGCCCGCCGCACCTCATTATTCCGGCGTCAAGGATCAAGCGAGCTTGGCGGCAAGCTTTGCAACATGGGCGCCCTGGTATTTCGCGCCTTCCAGCTCGATCTCGGAAGGCTGGCGCGAGCCGTCGCCGTTGGTGATGGTGGAGGCGCCGTAGGGCGAGCCGCCCTTGACTTCCTCGGTGCCCATCTGGCCCTGGAAGGCATAGGGAAGGCCGGCAACGACCATGCCCTGGTGCAGGAAGGTGGGGATGAAGCCGAGAATGGTCGATTCCTGGCCGCCGTGCTGGGTGGCCGAAGAGGTGAACACCGAACCGATCTTGCCGACCAGTTTGCCGGCGAACCAGAGGCCACCCGTCTGATCCCAGAAATTGCGCATCTGCGATGCGACCGTTCCGAAGCGGGTGCCGGCGCCGACGATGATCGCGTCATAATCCGCGAGTTCGTCGACGGTGGCGATCGGAGCGGCCTGATCGACCTTGTAGTAGGAAGCCTTGGCGACGTCTTCCGGAACCAGTTCCGGAACGCGCTTCACGGTGACCTCGGCACCGGCCGACTTCGCGCCTTCGGCGACGGCATAGGCCATGGTTTCGATATGGCCGTAAGCCGAATAATAAAGGACGAGAACCTTCGCCATCTTCTATCTTCCTTGAAACAGGGGGTTGAATTTCGTGACCGAAGGATTTCTATCAGCGCGCCTGGTTGAACAAAGCCCTCCCCTCAAGGACGCAGTGTTCAACTGATGTAGATGAAAATTCACTTGCCTTTTCATTTCAGCAAAATGGACGCAGATGATGCCGTCCGATAACCGCTGGCACTGTGCGGCATCATGCTCCGGCTGTTTGCAAAGCGATCGAACGGGACTACCTATTCACCAGCTTCACATCACGGAACATCCCATGAGCCATACCATCGTCGTCACCGCCGCCATGCTCGCCATCGGCGACGAACTTCTTTCCGGCCGCACCAAGGACAAGAATATCGGCCACCTCGCCGATCTGCTCACCCTTTCCGGCATCGACCTCAAGGAGGTGCGCATTGTCGCCGACGAGGAAGAGGCGATCGTCGAGGCGCTGAACGCGCTTCGCGGCAAATACGACTATGTCTTCACCTCGGGCGGTATCGGGCCGACGCATGACGACATTACCGCCGATGCCATCTCCAAGGCATTCGGCGTGCCCTGCGAATATGACGAAACGGCAATGGCGCTGCTGGCTGATATGTACCGGCGCCGCGAGATGGAGTTCACCGAGGCGCGCCAGCGCATGGCGCGCATGCCGCGCGGTGCTACCCATATCGCCAATCCGGTTTCCACGGCGCCAGGCTTCATCATCGGCAATGTCCATGTCATGGCCGGCGTGCCGCAGGTTTTCCAGGCGATGGTCGACAATGTGCTGCCGACGCTTCGAACCGGCACGCCGGTGCTTTCGCTTGCCATCGCCTGCCCTTACGGCGAAGGCGAAATCGGCACGCCGCTGACCGCGATCCAGAAAGCGCATCCCGAAACCAGCATCGGTTCCTACCCGCGCTATATCGGCCAGAAATTCTCGACCGAGATCGTCGTGCGCGGCCGCTCGCAGGCGGTCATCGAGGCGGCCGGGGCCGAGGTGCAGGCGATGATCGACGCCATCCGCCGGCGGAAAGAGGTCGCCGAAAACCATTCCGCCGAGGCTTGAGGGAAACGCCGGAACGGAGGCCATCCTTGATCCCCATCAAGGAACTTGAGAACGGTCCGCTGCATTCCTTCCCTCGCGGCAGCCATTTCAGCGCAAGGAGAATTGATATGTCTTACAAAACCATTCTCGCCATTCTCGATACATCAGACAATAGTGCTGCGGTTGCCGATTTCGCCTTTGCCCTCGCCGCTGAAAACGGCGCCCATGTGATCGGCCTGCATGCCGAAACCATCTCCGCCGTACCGCTGGTGGCGCCGATGGAAATTCCCGATCCGGTCGCCGTGCAGGCGCTGCAGGACATGGCGCACAGCGAAACGGTTGCGGTGGAGCGGATCTTCCGGGCGAAAGCGGATGCATCGGGCACCTCTTCCGAATGGCGCAGCTTTACCACGTCAACCGGTTACGGCTCGGCGCCGCTGATCGAAAGCGCCCGCAGCGCCGATCTGCTGATCGCCTCGCAGGCCGACCCGGCCAGAGCTTCCGACAGCCATGTCGACGTCGACACCTTCCTCTTCGAAACCGGCCGGCCGGTGCTGATAATCCCCTATATCATCCGCCAGCCGAAGCCGATCAAGCGCGTGCTGATCGCCTGGAACGGCTCGAAAGAGGTGGCCCGCGCCACCTTCGATGCGCTGCCGATCCTC
This sequence comes from Rhizobium binxianense, assembly GCF_028994275.1. NCBI lineage: Bacteria > Pseudomonadati > Pseudomonadota > Alphaproteobacteria > Hyphomicrobiales > Rhizobiaceae > Rhizobium > Rhizobium binxianense. The sequence continues at coordinate 1,415,299 of NZ_CP118713.1, read as the reverse complement.
AAGGCGGCCGAGGAGGTGGAGATCTTCTCGGTCGATCCGGCCGACACGGCGCTGCAATCGCCGCTGACGGCAGGCGCCGAGATCGCCGCCACACTGGCCCGCCACGGCGTGAAGACGACGCTTGCCACAGCCCAGAGTGTAGACAAGAGCACCTCGCATGCCATCGAGAACCGGCTTTCCGACGACAGTATCGATCTTCTCGTCATGGGCGCCTCTACGCATTCCTGGCTCTGGCAGATGATTTTCGGCGGCACGACGAAGACCTTGCTGCAATCGATGACGGCGCTGACGCTGTTGTCGCGTTGACTTGCCGCGATCATCGGCGCTCTTGCCTTTTGCCGGCAAATTCCGTTAATTGCGGCGACCGATGACAGCTTCGAGCCTCGGCACAGCTCGCGATCTCGCGCAGTTCCGGCTGCGCGATTTCTCGTTTTGCCGATCGCCGCTCCAAGTCCATCCGGTCGCCGGCCAACGGCGTGTTGTTTTTTCATGCCGCGGAGCAGCCCGATGTCCCTTCCCGATAAAGCCTTTCCCGTTTCCTGGGATCAGTTCCACCGCGATGCGCGCGCCCTTGCCTGGCGGCTTGCCGGCCTCGACCAGACCTTCAAGGCGATCGTCTGCATCACCCGCGGCGGCCTCGTCCCGGCCGCGATCATCTCGCGCGAACTGAACATCCGGCTGATCGAGACCGTCTGCGTCGCCTCCTATCATGATTATGTGAACCAGGGCGACATGGTGCTGCTCAAGGGGATCGCCCCCGAACTTCAGGAAAATGGCGGCGAAGGCGTGCTCGTCGTCGACGATCTGACCGATACCGGCAAGACCGCCGTCCAGGTGCGCACCATGCTGCCGCGGGCGCATTTCGCCTGTGTCTATGCCAAGCCGAAGGGCGTTCCGACCGTCGATACCTTCATCACCGAGGTGAGCCAGGACACCTGGATCTATTTCCCTTGGGACATGGGCTTCACCTACCAGGAGCCGATCGCCAAGAGCGCAGGCTGATCGCCACCGACCACAACGCGCGAGCTTCGCGTTTACGACTTGAAATTGTTCCAGATTTTGTCGGCGGGGATTCTCGAATCCGCTCGGAATCCGCACATCTATTTTATCTTCCTCTCATAAACTCGACGGCTGCGAATCGCGGCAGGCTGCGCCTAAGGCGTGCAACGAGCGATACGATGATAGGGAACCAAAATGGCGCGGTGGGGGCATAGAGGAGCGGTTGTGACCGTCGGGCTGGCGGCATGTCTGTTTCCCCTCACGCCTGGCCGCGCCGAGCCTGCCTATATTCCTCTGGTGCGCGACTACCTGGAGACGCGGATCCGGCCGATGGTGGAGACACCGCTGGTGCTGAAAGCCATTGCCGAGCAAAACGCGGTATTCGGCGATGTCAGCGAGATGGACATGCGGGTGCTCGACAAGACCTACCGGTCGGAGATCGATCAGCACCATCTGCACATGGTCAAGCTGCTGCTCGACAAATCCGTGTCGCACTATCTGAAAACCAGGCAGGACGCCTCACAGGGCGCGATCCTCGAATTTTTCGTGACCGACAGCCACGGGCTGAACGTCGGGCAAAGCAGCATCACCGCTGACTATTGGCAGGGTGATGAGGAGAAATACCTCAGAACCTTCGCAAACGGCTCCCGCGAGATCTTCATCGACCGGGCCGAACGCAACGAATCCACCCAGATGCTCGAAACGCAGGCGAGCTTCGTCGTCCTGGACGAAGAGGACAGGCCGATCGGCGTCGCCATCGTCACCATCGCCATCGACGCGCTCTGACGGGCGCTAGCAGCAGGGCGAATCGCTATGCCGATTTGCGGCGGAAATGCCATCACAAGATTTGCCGCGGGACGCTTTTTTGCCGTTCCGGCATTTTCCTTAGCCGGCAACGCCCGCAAGCCATTGTATTTTCAGCACTCCCCGGCTTTCCCCAATCTTCACAGGCGCATCCACAAGATGTTGTGGTTAGCAATCAATTAAGATCCAGCCCTTGACGGAATCACCTGTTTCAAACTTACTGTCCCTGATGTTGCGGCGGCGACAGGACCGGAGGTAACGAGCCCGGTTTCCTTTTGAAAAATTGGACGCGGAATCAGGGTGATGGACCGGAATCGGTCGCAGGCCTGACAGGATTTCTGCGCGATTTTCAGCCTCCAAAAAAAGTGACGTCGGGACTGGCGATAATAAGCTGTTAATACTATATTTAGTGTTTGCAGCCACCATCACCACAAGATACAGGAAGGTCATCTCCGGATGACACCCCTGTGACAATACGGAAACGAGGCTGGCTGCACCACGACAAAGTGCCGCCGGATAGGAATTTTGCGCCCCGGTCGCGGGGACCGGGCGCCAACACGAGGTCAAGACCATGCGCATCGAACGTCGTTTCACGAAGGCCGGCCAAGGCGCCTATGCGGATATCGAATTCCGCAAGGCGACGAGCGAGATCAAGAACCCCGATGGTTCGATCGTGTTCCGCCTCGAGAACATCGATGTTCCCGCGCAGTTCTCCCAGGTCGCGACCGACGTTCTGGCGCAGAAGTATTTCCGCAAGGCCGGCGTTCCCACTCGGCTGAAGAAGGTCGAGGAAAACGACGTTCCCTCCTTCCTGTGGCGCTCCGTTCCCGACGATGCTGCACTGAAGGCCCTGCCGAAGGACGAACAGACCGGCTCCGAAATCGATGCGCGCCAGGTCTTCGACCGTCTTGCCGGTACCTGGACTTATTGGGGCTGGAAGGGTGGCTATTTCTCCTCCGAAGAAGATGCTGCCGCCTTCAAGGACGAGCTTGCCTATATGCTCGCCACCCAGCGCGTCGCCCCGAACTCGCCGCAGTGGTTCAACACCGGCCTGCACTGGGCCTACGGCATCGACGGTCCCGGCCAGGGCCATTTCTACGTCGATCCCTTCACCGGCAAGCTGACCAAGTCCAAGTCGGCCTACGAACACCCGCAGCCGCATGCCTGCTTCATCCAGTCGGTCGAGGACGATCTCGTCAACGAAGGCGGCATCATGGATCTTTGGGTGCGTGAAGCCCGCCTGTTCAAGTACGGCTCCGGCACCGGCTCCAACTTCTCGATGCTGCGCGGCGAAGGTGAAAAGCTTTCCGGCGGCGGCCGCTCCTCCGGCCTGATGAGCTTCCTGAAGATCGGCGACCGCGCCGCCGGCGCCATCAAGTCGGGCGGCACGACGCGCCGCGCCGCCAAGATGGTGGTCGTCGATATCGACCATCCCGATATCGAGGAATACATCAACTGGAAGGTCAAGGAAGAACAGAAGGTGGCGGCCCTCGTCACCGGCTCGAAAGTGGTCGCCAAGCATCTGAAGGCGATCATGAAGGCCTGCTTCAACTGCGAAGGCGGCGATAACGGCGATTGCTTCGACCCGGCCAAGAACCCTGCCCTGAAGCGCGAAATCCGCGCCGCCAAGAAGGATCAGGTTCCCGAGAACTACGTCCAGCGCGTCATCCAGTTCGCCCGCCAGGGCTACAAGGATCTGCAATTCAAGACCTACGACACGGATTGGGATTCGGAAGCCTACCTGACGGTCTCGGGCCAGAACTCCAACAACTCCGTCTCGATCAAGGACGACTTCCTGCGCGCCGTCGAAAATGACGGCGATTGGAACCTGACCGCCCGCAAGGACGGCCGGGTGATGAAGACGCTGAAGGCACGCGATCTCTGGGAAACGATTTCCTATGCCGCCTGGGCCTCGGCCGATCCGGGCATCCACTTCAACACGACGATGAACGACTGGCACACCTCGCCGGCCGGCGGCCCGATCCGCGGCTCGAACCCGTGCTCGGAATACATGTTCCTCGACGACACGGCCTGCAACCTTGCCTCGCTGAACCTCCTGCAGTTCAAGGACAAGGCCACCAAGCGCATCAATATCGCCGATTACGAACATGCCGTCCGCCTGTGGACCGTCGTGCTCGAAGTCTCGGTGATGATGGCGCAGTTCCCGTCGAAGCGCATTGCCGAACTCTCCTACGAATACCGCACGCTCGGCCTCGGATATGCCAATATCGGCGGCCTGCTGATGTCGTCGGGCATTCCCTACGACTCTACCGAGGCTCGCGCCATCGCCGGGTCGCTGACCGCGATCATGACCGGCATCTGCTATGCGACCTCGGCCGAAATGGCTGCCGAGCTCGGGCCGTTCCCGAATTTCGCGCCGAACCGCGAGAGCATGCTCAAGGTCATTCGCAACCATCGCCGGGCCGCCCATGGCGAAACCTCAGGCTATGAGGCCCTGTCGATCAACCCGGTCGCGCTGATCCATTCGGAAAACCCCGACCAGGATCTCGTCGCCCACGCCAAATCGGCCTGGGACAAGGCGCTCGAGCTCGGCGAACAGCACGGCTATCGCAATGCCCAGGTCTCGGTGATCGCGCCCACCGGCACGATCGGGCTCGTCATGGATTGCGACACCACCGGCATCGAGCCCGACTTCGCCCTCGTCAAGTTCAAGAAGCTCGCCGGCGGCGGCTACTTCAAGATCATCAACCGCGCCGTACCCGACGCGCTGCGCACGCTCGGCTATTCGGAAAGCCAGATCGCCGAGATCGAGGCCTATGCCGTCGGCCACGGCAACCTGAACCAGGCACCGTCGGTCAACCCATCGACGCTGAGGGCCAAGGGCTTCACCGACGAGAAGGTCGAAGCCGTCAACGCCGCGCTGAAGAGCGCCTTCGACATCAAGTTCGTCTTCAACCAGTGGACGCTCGGCGCCGACTTCCTCAAGGACACGCTGAAGGTTTCCGACGAACAGTTGGCCGACATGAGCTTCAGCCTGCTCGACCATATCGGCTTCTCGAAGAAGGACATCGAAGCCGCCAACATCCATGTCTGCGGTGCGATGACGCTGGAAGGCGCGCCCTTCCTCAAGGCCGAGCACCTGCCGGTCTTCGATTGCGCCAATCCCTGCGGCAAGATCGGCAAGCGCTACCTCTCCGTGGAAAGCCATATCCGCATGATGGCGGCGGCCCAGCCCTTCATCTCGGGTGCGATTTCCAAGACGATCAACATGCCGAACGAGGCGACCGTCGAGGATTGCAAGAACGCCTACCTGCTCTCCTGGAAGCTTGGCCTCAAGGCCAATGCGCTCTATCGCGACGGCTCGAAGCTGTCGCAGCCGCTCAACGCCTCGCTGATCGAAGACGAGAACGAGGAGGATGCGCTGGAGGAACTGCTGCAGGCGCCGGTCGCCGCCCAGGCCGTCACCATCACCGAGAAGATCATCGAGCGGGTGATCGAACGGGTTTCGCGCGAACGCGAGAAGCTGCCGAACCGCCGCCAGGGCTATACCCAGAAGGCCGCCGTCGGCGGACACAAGGTCTATCTCCGCACCGGCGAATTCGGCGACGGCCGCCTCGGCGAGATCTTCATCGACATGCACAAGGAAGGCGCTGCCTTCCGGGCGATGATGAACAATTTCGCCATCGCCATCTCGCTCGGCCTGCAGTACGGCGTGCCGCTCGAGGAATATGTCGAGGCCTTCACCTTCACCAAGTTCGAGCCGGCCGGCATGGTCATCGGCAATGATGCGATCAAGAACGCCACCTCGATCCTCGACTATGTCTTCCGCGAGCTTGCTGTTTCCTATCTCGGCCGTCACGATCTCGCGCATGTCGATACGTCGGACTTCTCGAACACCGCCCTCGGCAAGGGCATCCAGGAAGGCAAGACCAACCTGCTCTCCACCGGCTGGACCCGCGGCTACAAGCCGACGCTCGTCTCCGGCACTGGCGGTGAACGCCAGGCCGGCGAACCCAAGGGTGCTGCCACCGCAGCCCCTGCCCGAGCCGCCTCCACCGGCACGGTAACAGCATTTGCAGGTGCCGCTGCCCGCAAGCTGGAACCGACGGTTGCCGTCTCCACCTCCGAAATCGTCGCCTTCAAGCGCGATTACGAGGAGCGCGCCAAGGAATTGGCCGAGGAAATCGCCGAAGAGGTACTCGAGGAAATCGCCAGCGACGCCACCGCCCTCTTCTCCGACAAGGCGGCAGCCGACGCGGCAACGGCGAAGACCGAAGCCAAGAAGGTCGAAGCCGAACGCCGCCAGCGCTCGATCATGCAGGGCTATACCGGCAACATGTGCTCGGAGTGCCAGAACTTCACGATGGTGCGGAACGGCACCTGCGAAAAGTGCGACACATGCGGTGCGACGAGCGGGTGCAGCTGATTTTGGGAATAAGTCAGGGCAGACCTGCGAAACCGACCCTAGTTTTGGCCAAAACCTCTTAAAACTGGCCATTCTCGGTCAGAGGATTGGCCAACGCATTTAGTGACAAGTCCGGGCACTTTCCAGTGCCCGGAAAATGCCAAAAGGAACAAATCAAGACCCAAGCGGCATAGTTGGATCCTCAGCCAACCTGCCACCGGCTCAATCCGATGGACAGCTTACATGCTTGAGCACGAGTATACGCTTTTAGGAGGGGTCAGCCGTCTCAAGATTGGCCAGTACCTAGCCCTGATATCTGCCGCCGTATCCGGCTTCATTGTGTTCCTCCTTTTGTCGTCGGTGGATCTGGCGCAACGGCTCGGCATCGCTGCGAGCATACCGCCCAGTTTTCTCTCCTTCGTGGGAGCCGGGACAGTCTTCACAGTACTCAGTTGGATACTCAATCGCTACGCTTGGAGGTGGAAGTTCATCAACAGCCTTCTGCAGATCCCGGATCTTGCAGGCTCTTGGAGCTGCACTGGAACTACAATGGCGACGAGCTCAAATCCGTCGTTCGACTGGAGCGGCGAAATCGTCATCATCCAAACCTGGGACAAAATCCGTGTTCGGCTCAAGACGGCCACGTCCGCGTCGAATAGCAGGAGCGCTGCGTTGATCAAGGACGAGGCCGACGGTTGGCGGCTATTCTATAACTACCGCAACGAGCCGAACATCGATCAGTCTGATCTCAGTGCCCACAGGGGCTTCTCAGAAATACTCTTCGATCCCGATCTCAGGAGGGGGAACGGCGAGTACTTCAACGGTCACGGAAGATACACATTCGGCAAGATGTCGCTGGAAAGGCTCTGAAGCGATGGCAATGAATATCAATAAGCGACTGGATCAGCTCCGTACCAGGCGAAGTGGCATCGACCGCGCACATCGGCTCACAATGGACGCCGCTGCGGAAGTTTTGGCAAAGAGCCGAATTGATGAGGCTTGGCAGAAGCGCGCAAAAGATCAGCCGTACACTCGCTACTGCCTGGGAGCGATGCAGGCAGTCGATCCGGATTACACTCGCATCAGCATTGAGACCGCCGAACGGGTCGGGAGGCAGTTGCTTAGCAACCTCCAAGCCCTTGGCATTCCGATCGAGCTGGGGATCCAGGGGTCAGTACCCCTTGACGTCCACATTCGAGGCGTGAGCGATGTTGATCTCCTAGCACTTGAAACTGATTTTTACACTTATGACACCAGAGGAGTGATGAGCCTGGGTGGGCAGTATCGCTCGCCGACGGAGCGAACGTCCCTTTCAGTGCTGGGAAATCTGCGGACGCAGTCGGAACGGATCCTGAAGGACAAATTTCCTGCAGCAACTGTCGACACCTCCGGCGGCAAAGCCATTGCTATGTCTGGAGGCTCGCTCGCGCGTCCGGTCGACGTTGTGCCATCGCACTGGCACGACACGGCTGAATATCAGGTATCAAGACTTGAACGCGACCGCGGCGTGACAATCCTTGACAGAAAAGTCCCGAAGACAATCGGCAACCTTCCGTTCCTTCACATTTATCGGATCAACGAACGGGATAAGTCCGTCTTTGGTGGGCTAAAAAAAGCGATACGTCTCTGCAAGAACGTCAAGAACGACGCGATCGAGGAAGGAAGGAAGATCAACTTCCCGAGCTTCGATATAGCTGCCGCGATGTATCATGCTGACTCGGCAGGTTTTCAGGCGGGCATTGTGAATGAGCTCGCAGTACTTGCCGAAACTCAGCGTTTTCTTGATGAGCTATATCACGACGAAGCCAAAGCAAAGTCATTGATGGCTCCGGACGGGTCGAGACGTATCTTCGATAACGACGACAAGTACCAAGGCCTGAGAACCCTCTCCTATGAGATGGATGAACTCGCAAAGGAGGTTGCCAAAGAGCAAAGTCCCTTGCTGCGGATCTCGCCGCAGGCAACCATTCTTGATACCCGCAAAGCACTTCGTGAAACCTACGTACCGGGCTAATCTGGGACAAGCAGCCGAGGGCTCAGGACGCCAACCTGCCACTGGGTTTCCTGAATGCGGCGGTAGGAGAGTCAGTTGCAGGAGCTGATAGAGCACGTCGAGCCGCCTGCCGCGAGGCGCACGTATCTGCGAAAGGTGGTAAAAAAGATTCGGGTTTAGTGTGAGCGCTGTTCCTATCGTACCTTGACCAGGATTTTTATGCCGATTCGAAGACTGCCGTCATGACGGGGGCGGCAGCTTCGTGCCAGAGCGGTCAGTCCGATTGCGGCAGATCAAGCCTATTCGGCAGTGAAATCCAGATAACAGTCTGAGCCTCAGGAGATCAGCCTGCGATCTGGCGTATAGAAACAGGTGATGCCTCCGCGAAGACCTCCTGCGGTTCTCCTAGCAGGACGAAACTCAGGACGAGGTCCAGAGTTTCGTCTTAAAGGTTGAGCTTGATTTCCGCTTCGGACAAGACGCGTTTCAGGTTCGATTGAACACCGCCACCGCCGAAATCCGCGGCTGCCGTGACATCCGCCTAGTTTGCGAGCAATATCGGAGGCGCCTCATGCTCCAGGAGTCAACACGAAACGAACCGACGACATCGGCCTCGCGATAAATGACGCTGAACTCCATGCTGCCGAAACACCGCCTCATCCTTCTGCGCCACGCCAAATCCGCCTGGCCCGACGGTGTGTCCGACTATGAACGGCCATTGGCGGATCGCGGGCGCAAGGCAGCACCCGTTATCGGCACCTATATGAGGCGCGAAAAGCTGATCCCCGATTTAGCCCTCGTCTCGCCGGCCCGCCGGGCGCAGGAAACCTGGAAGCTTGTCCGCGGGGCCCTTTCGAAAAAGATCCCCGAACGCGAAGCGGCGGATATCTACGAGGTGTCGGGGGAGCGCATCCTCGATGTGATCCGAGCCGTCGAACCTGGCATTCGCACGCTGCTCATCGTCGGCCACAATCCCGGCATGGAGAATGCGGCCTCGCTTATCGTAGCGGACGGCAATGCCGATGCCGTGGGACGCATGCGGAAGAAGTTCCCGACAGCGGGGCTTGCCGTCATTGACCTCGATCTCGACGGATGGGACGAGATCGCGGCAGGTACCGGTTATCTCGAGCGGTTCGTAACCCCCCGATCCTTGGAATAATAAGGCCACTTTCCGGTTGAATTGGCAGACGTGGCGCACGGTCGTGTAGCCCGGCACCTCCGGCTCTCGTCAAAACGGCAGAATGTCGAACAGGCGCTTGCTCGCCCTCGCCGCCCAGGAGGGTTTCACCGTCCCGGATGCCAACGGCGGGCCGGAGGACGGCGCCAGCAGCGGTTGATAGAACCGGTTGAGCATAGCATCGCAGACATAGTGCCCCCAATTCGTCAGGTGCTCCGTCTCTTTCGCGCCGACGAAATGGAGGTAGGTGCCGATCTCGGAGGGAACGACCGATGACGGCGGCAGCGTGTAAGAGGCGTAGGGTTTGAGTTCGGCGTCCTTGCTGTCGATCGACCAATAAACGCCATGGGTTCTTGCGCGCAGCGCCGATTTCGCGAGATCGTCGAGGCCAAGCATATCGGCCTGTTTTGCAGCCCTGAAGCCGCTAATCAGGTCTCGGCGCCGCAACGACCGCACCTGATTGTCTGTCGTATCGAGAACGCGCTTCAGCTGGGAGAGATAGTTCCAGTATCCGCGGGTCGAGGAGCGCCAAGGCGCGCCGGCATCGCTGACGAGCAGGCAGTCGCAGCGTTTCAGCGCCGGCTCGATGCCGTGATTGTCGTAGACGCCGCCGTCGCTTAATATCGCCCTGCCCGGAGCAACGGGTTCGCCAACGGTATCATCGAGTTTTTCCCTCTTCCAGGAAAACTGCGACAGGTCCAATCGCAGCGGCGACAGCACTGGCGGAAATGCGGCCGAAGCGGCGACCGCGGTCGCGAGCGAAAGTGTCGGATGGAACGACACGCCGATCCGGTAATCCGCGATATAGCGGTTTGACATCCGGAAGAGCGAACCGGTGCTGAGATTGCTGGCGCAAAATACGAACCAAGGCGATCTCGGAAGATCGCGCAGGCTTGGCGATCGTCCATCGAACAGATGCCGCTCGTATAGTTTGGCGGCTTCCTCGGCCGCGCTTGAGAAGGGATTGAACACGCCCTTCAGGAAGCTCGGCCCATCCGCGAATACCTGACTGAGGGCGAGAATGCGATCCAGGTATTCCGTCTTGAAATTGACGGCGACCTCGTTCTTGAACACCAGCCGCGGCCAGATATAGGCGAGCAGGCCGGAGGCGATGGATCCCCCCGAGACCGACGAGATCATATCGAGCTTCGCCAGAAGACCGGCCTCGTTGAGCCTCGCAAGCGATCCCGCATGGAAAAGCATGGCCCGATAGCCACCGCCCGAAAGGCAGAGGCCGAGTTTATAACGCTCCGCCGGCTTCTCGGGATCGTCGGATCCCGAAGAGACGGCATTCGATGGGGCATGCTCGTCTTCCGACATGCTCGGCCTCACTCAGGAAGATGAGTTTTCACCGATCTCTTCCTTCAGGCAAGCTGCCGAACTTTGCGGTCATTGCCTGCGGACCGGCAATATCTACTCTGCGTACTTCCGGGAGTTGGCATCGCATTTGTGCCACTCCCAGTTTATTTCGGCTTCGTCCCTTTCGCCATAGCACCAGTCGGCGCGATTGAGCAGCGGACCGAGTTCGTCGCGCCGTCTGCATGCCCGCAGCGTTTCGGGTCCAGTGCGATCGACACTCGTGCGGCAGATGTCGTCCAGTCCTGTCCACTGATGGATCAACCGATCCGGCGCCTTGGCCCCTTGTCCGTGGCGAGCACCCTTCCGGTCAGCAGTGATATGAACGAGACGAATTTGCGCCTTCTGACCCAGCCCTCGAGCACCTGTATTTCTCCTGTCGTCATTCGCAGCATAGCTTGGCAGCTCTGTATAGCCGGATGATGAAATCACCTGCCCGTGAAGCCGGACCTCATCGGCGACCGCCGACGCCGATTACGGTCAGAAGAACAATAGCTTCGCAGAGAATGTTGATACCGACGCCTGCAGTATCCGATCAATGCACAAGGGGCGATCTTCTGGCAAGCGGCACAATCAGAAGTGATGAATACGGTAAACGACGGTCCTCGCCGGGGAGGATCACGGTTCACAAGGCATCATAGACGCGTGCAATGAATATCGGCTATGTCACCTGCATCCAAGCATTCGACCAACGAGGCACTTCGTGACTTTTGCCTATGACAATCACGCCCTCGATCTGAGGAGCGATGCCGATTTTTTCTCCCTCCTTGCCGGAAGCTATCTGCGCATCACCGGCCGTCGTCTTGTCCAGGACGGGCAAGGGCCGAACTGGCTCTACAACGACGCACCTTTCGTGGTCCTTGCTCACAATACCGCGCCTGATCCGCGCTTCATCTACGCCAACCGCACCGCGCAGAACTGCTTCGAATATAGCTGGGATGAATTTACCGCGCTGCCGTCGCGGCTTTCGGCCGAGCAGCCTGATCGCGCCGAGCGCCAGCGGCTGCTGGACGCCGTCACGCGCGATGGTTTTGTCGACAATGCGCGCGGTCTAAGGATCGCGAAATCGGGGCGCCGTTTCTGGATCGAGGATGTGACCGTCTGGCAGCTCATCGATGAAGCGGGCAAGCGATTGGGCCAGGCTGCGATATTCTCTTCATGGCGGGACGCGTAGTTTCTACGGTTTCACCCGGTCAGGATGCGCCGCCTGGAAAGCGGCTATGTCGGCGCATCTGGTGTCGATATCGGCGATGCGCCTGAAAGCGGTCATATTTAATCCCCAGCGGCGGGCGTTGTAGACCTGTGGAACCAGACAGAGATCCGCCATCGTCGGCCTGTCGCCAAAGCTGAACGCTCCATCAAATTCGCCGATCATGGCTTCCAGTTTGCGCAGTCCGTCGGCGATGAAATGCTTCATCCATTCCTCGCGGGCGTCGACCTTGTCGGTGATGGTCATGAGGTGGGTAACGACATGCATGTTGCAGATCGGATGGATGTCCATGGCAACCGCATATGCAAGCGCCCGCACTTGCTGGCGATCGGCAATGTCGGATGGCAGCAATCCGCATTCCGGCCTGGTTTCGGCGAGATATTCGATGATCGCCAACGACTGCGTCAGTGTTTTCCCATCGATTACCAGCGTCGGCACGAGCCCCTGCGGGTTGAGCGCGAGATAGTCCGGCTTCCTGTGCGCGCCCTCCAACAGGTTGATCGGGACCGCCTTATAGTTGACGCCCAGGAGATTGAGCGCGATACGGACGCGGTAGCTCGCCGATGATCGCCAGTAGTCGTAGAGAACCACCTCATTCATCGCAGGTCGGCTCCTTCGTATTTTTCGACCGTCTGCTCGATCGCCCCGAAAATCGAATGGCCGGCTTGATCCTTCATCTCGATGCGCACCCGATCACCGAATTTCATGAAAGGCGTTTTCGGCGATCCGGTCTCGATCGCCTCGATCATCCGGAGTTCAGCAATGCAGGAGTAGCCGTCTCCTCCCCCTTCCACCGGCTTGCCGGGGCCGCCGTCGCGCTTGTTGGAAACAGTGCCGGAGCCGATGATCGTTCCGGCCAGGAGATGGCGGGTTTTGGCGGCATGGGCGATCAGCTCGCCGAAATCGAATGTCATGTCGATGCCGGCGTTGGCCTTGCCGAATGCCGTGCCGTTCAAGCTCACCAGCAGCGGCAGATGCAGCTTGCCGCCATCCCAGGCATCCCCGAGCTCGTCCGGCGTCACCGCGACCGGGGAAAATGCCGAGGCCGGCTTGGACTGGAAGAAACCAAATCCCTTCGCCAACTCGTCCGGGATCAGGCCGCGCAGCGACACGTCGTTGACGAGCATCAGCAGCCGGATGGCGCTGCGCGCGGCCTCCGGGCTGGAACCCATGGCCACGTCGCCTGTTATGACGGCGACCTCACCCTCCATGTCGATGCCAAAGGCCTCGTCCGCCGCCAGGATGGGATCGCGCGGCGCGAGGAAAGCGTCCGAGCCGCCTTGATAGATCAGCGGATCGGTCCAGAAGCTCGCCGGCATCTCGGCGCCGCGCGCCTTGCGCACCAGTTGGACGTGGTTGACGTAAGCGGAACCATCGGCCCATTGGTAGGCTCGCGGCAACGGTGACGTAGAGTCATGTTCGTGAAAGCGGATCGTCGGCTGGGCTCCGGTCTCGATGCCTTCGGCAATCAATGCAAGCCTCGGCGCCACATGCGCCCAGTCATCAAGCGCTGCCTGCAGGGTGCGGGCGATGTGGCCGACCTCGGAACAGCGGGTCAGGTCGCGGGAAACGACGACCAGCCGGCCGTCCCGGGTGGAGTCCTTCAACGTCGCAAGTTTCATATCCGAATTCCCGTGCCGTAGGATGTCTTCGCTTGATACGTCATTTGATGCCGGGGGTTCCGTCGAACTTGCGTTCGAGACCGTCCCAGCATTCGAGGTAATTGTCCTGCAGCCCCTCGAGCTCGGCTGCGTATTTCGTCAGCTGCTGCGGGTATCGGGTCTCGAACATGAAGGCCATGGTGTGATCGAGCTTCACCGGTTTGAGGTCGGTATTGGATGCCTTTTCGAAGGCCAGCGCATCCGGCCCGTGGGGAAGCATCATGTTGTGCAGGCTCATGCCGCCCGGCACGAAGCCCTCCTCCTTGGCGTCATACTGGCCGTGGATCAGGCCCATGAATTCGCTCATGATGTTGCGGTGGTACCACGGCGGACGGAAGGTGTGCTCGGCGACCAGCCAGCGCGGCGGAAAGATCACGAAGTCGACATTGGCCGTGCCGGCATCTTCGGTGGGCGCGGTCAGCACCGAGAAAATCGACGGATCGGGATGGTCGAAGCTGATGGCGCCCACAGGCGAAAACGTCCGCAAGTCGTATTTGTAGGGGGCGTAATTGCCATGCCAGGCGACCACATCGAGCGGCGAGTGGCCGATGTCAGTGACATAGAATTTTCCGCACCACTTCACATGGACGCGGCAAGGCCTTTCCTTATCCTCGAAAGCGGCGACCGGTGTCTTGAAGTCGCGCGGGTTTGCCAGGCAGTTGGCGCCGATCGGGCCGCGATCCGGCAGGGTGAATTTGGCGCCGTAGTTCTCGCAGATATAGCCGCGCCAGACCGTCTGCTCGCCACTCGTCAAAATCTTGAACATCATGCCGCGGGGGATGAGGCAAATTTCCAGCGGCTCGACATCCATGATGCCCATTTCGGTGAACACTCTGATGGCGCCGAGCTGCGGCACGATCAGCAGTTCACCATCGGCATTGAAGAAGTAGTCGTCGACCATGTCTTCGTTGAAGAGGTAGGCATGGGCCGACATGCCGACCTGGGTGGTGGCATCGCCTGCCGTCGTGATGGTCCGCACTCCCTCGAGAAAGGTCAGTCTCTCCGCGGGTGCAGGGATGGGGTCCCAGCGAAGCTGGCCGAGCGGCAGCGAATGCTCGTCCAGGCAAGGCGCGGTTTTCCAGAGCGGATAGGAGGCGTTGGAGAAGCGGCTTGTGTGGCGCACGCTCGGGCGAATGCGATACAGCCAGGACCGTTCATTCGTGCCGCGCGGCGCGGTGAAGGGCGAGCCGGAAAGCTGCTCGGCATAGAGACCGTAATTGCATTTCTGCGGGCTGTTCTGGCCCTGCGGCAAGGCGCCGGGCAGCGACTCGGTTTCGAAGTCGTTGCCGAAGCCCGGCATATATTTCAGCGTGTTTGCCGTCGCGGCTTCACCGTCCGACGTCTGGATCGATGTCTGGTCCATGCTCAACTCCTCTCCCCGAGAACTCCAGAGCGCTCCGGAGTTTACTCCGCTGCCGTGCCGATGACACCACGCTTGATCTGATCGGCCTCGATCGACTCGAACAGAGCACGGAAGTTGCCTTCGCCGAAACCCTCGTCGCCCTTGCGCTGGATGAATTCGAAGAAGATCGGACCGATGACGGTTTTGGAGAAAATCTGCAGCAGAATTTTCGTCATGCCGCCATTCACCACGCCTTCGCCGTCGATGAGGATGCCGTGTTTCTTCATGCGGTCGATCGGTTCGCTATGGCCGTTCACCCGTTCATAGGACATGTCGTAATAGGTCTCCGGCGGCCCCGGCATGAAGCGCAGGCCATTGTCGGCCAGCCGGTCGGTGGCGTCGTAGATGTCCTCCGTTCCAACGGCGATGTGCTGGATGCCCTCGCCCCGATACTTCTTCAGATATTCCTCGATCTGGCTGGTATCGTCCTTCGATTCATTCAGCGGAATGCGGATCTTGCCGCAGGGTGAGGTGATGGCGCGGCTGACCAGGCCGGTGATGCGGCCATCA
This sequence comes from Rhizobium binxianense, assembly GCF_028994275.1. NCBI lineage: Bacteria > Pseudomonadati > Pseudomonadota > Alphaproteobacteria > Hyphomicrobiales > Rhizobiaceae > Rhizobium > Rhizobium binxianense. The sequence goes on along the minus strand of NZ_CP118713.1, from coordinate 1,399,821 downwards.
ATATCGAAGAAGTGGATCTGCTTGAAATTGAACAGGTTGCGGTAAAAATCCCACCACTTGTCCATGTTGCCGCGGAAGACATTGTGGGTGAGATGGTCGAGGTAATAGAAACCGATCCCCTGAGGATGCGGGTTGCGCTCGCCGAGCCAATCGAACTCGGCATCGTAAGCCGATCCCTTCGCGCCATAGGTCTCGACGAAATAAAGCAGCGAACCGCCGATGCCGACAATCGCCGGCACGTCGAGCATCTTGTCGTCGCCATCATAGGGAATGGCACCTTTCGAAACCGCGTGATCGAAGGCGTGCCGGGCGTCGACGACGCGCCACGCCATCGACGGGGCGCAGGGGCCATGTTCTGCGACGAAACGCGCCGCATGGCTGCCGGATTCGGCGTTGAGGACATAGTTGATATCGCCCTGGCGCCAGACGGTGATGTCTTTCGTCTTGTGCCTGGCGACCGCGACGTAGCCCATGCGTGTGAAGAGCTCGCGGAGCTTCTCCGGCTCGGGATGGGCGAATTCGACGAATTCAAAACCGTCGGTGCCGGCCGGGTTGTCGGCGGTGATTTCCGAAGGCGGCGCATCATGCGGAAAAGGGCCCATTTTCTCCTCCTGGGGATTGAACCTTGATTGATGCAAAGTGTGGCCCAAAACGCGTGCAAAGTTCTTGCATTCTTCATGCTACAGGAAGATATTATGCACGGTTCGTGAGTATTTTTGAGATTTTGCGCAATGGATGAACAGCTCGATAAATTGGATTTGCGCCTGCTCCAGGAACTTCAAAAAGATGGGCGGTTGACGAACAATGAGCTGGGCGAGCGGATCGCGCTTTCACCGTCGCAATGCTCGCGCCGGCGGACGAGATTGGAGGCCGAGGGATATATTCGCAGCTACCGCGCCTATCTCGATCAGCAGAAGCTGGGCCTCGATATGCTGGTGGTCATTTCGGTGACGCTTGCCACCCACAACCGCGACAATGCCCGCCGGTTTTCGCAGCTGATCAACGGACTGCCGGAAGTTCTCGAAGCCTATGCGCTCACCGGTGAAATGGATTATCACCTGAAGGTGGCGACCCGTGGGCTCGCCGATCTCTCGAAATTCGTCAACGACGTTCTGTTGCCGCACGAGTCGGTGCAGCATGTGAAGACGTCGATCGTGCTCGACACACTGAAGACATTCGAAGGCTTTCCGGTGCACATGCCGGGCAGCTGGCATGGCGACAGCACGCGGTGATACCGCCGCCTCGTTTGGCGGCAAGGGTCAGAGCGGTAGTTCGGTCGAGAATTTCAGCTCGCGCAGCACGAAGCTCGAGACGACCGTGCGCACATGCGGATTGCGCATGAGGTAGCGGGTCATGAAGGCCTCGTAGCTTTCCACGTCCCTCACCCTGATCTTCAGCATGTAATCGAAGGCGCCTGACAGGGCGTAACACTCCATGATCTCCGGCTGAGCCAGCACAACGGACGCGAAAGAGGCAACCGCCTCTTCGTGGTGATCCTCCAGCGTCACATGGGCGATCACGCAGAGCTTGAGATCGAGTTTTCCCGGATCGAGCAGCGTCACCCGCTTGCGGATGACGCCGTCGGCTTCCAGTTCCTGGATCTTCCGCCAGGCCGAACTCTGCGACATGCCGGCCCTTTCCGCCAGGTCTGCCAGCGACAGACTGCCGTCGGCCTGGACGAGCTTCAGAAGGGTACGGCGGAAGTTCCCAGGTTCTTTCATTTTTAGCGTCACTTTCGGGAAGACTTGCCAACAGTATGGCGATAGCCAGCACGAAAGAAAAGAAAATCCTTCAAACCTGGATCATAATGACAGGAATAGCGCCGTGCCTGGGAGGATCAGCAAATGACCAAGGAAAGCAGCTACACCGCCAAACTGCCCGGACCGGACGGTCTCTACGACTACACCCCTGATGAAGATGCGATCTGGGGCGAACTCTACCGGCGTCAGATGATGATCCTGGCCGATACGGCCTGCCGCGAATATCTCGACGGCGTCGACATGCTGGGGCTCAGGCCGGACAAGGTACCTCAGCTGATCGATGTGAACAGACGCCTGAACGAGACCACCGGCTTCGGCGTCGAAGGCGTGCCGGCGCTCATTCCGCCCTCGCGCTTTTATGAACTTCTGTCGCAAGGCAAATTCCCGCTCGCCACCTTCCTGCGCCGCCGCGAGCATATCGACTATATCGAAGAGCCGGATCTGTTCCACGAGGTCTTCGGTCACTGCCCCATGCTCACCAACCAGAGCTATGCCAATTTCGTCAGGCATTTCGGCGAAACCGCCGTCCGCCTCGGCAAGGGCTATTCCTGGCACCTGTTCCGGATATTCTGGTTCACCGTCGAATTCGGCCTGATCAACACACCGCAAGGCCGCCGCTGCTTCGGCGCCGGCATCGTCTCGTCACCCAGCGAAGCGAAAGCGGCGATGGAAGGCAAGGCGTGCGAATTCCGGCCGTTCGATTTGCTGAGCGTGCTCAGAACCCCCTACCGCATCGACATCCTCCAGCCGATCTATTACGTCATCGACAGCTTCGCCGATCTCGAAGCGATCGTGGAGCAGGATATCGAGAGCACGATCCTCAAGGCAAAATCGCTCGGTGATTTCGCCCCCGCTTTCGAGGCCAAAGCGTCGTGAACCGCTGGTGATAAAGCGGCGACGCCGAACCCTCACTTCGGCGTGGCCGCACTTCGGTTGACGAAGTCCACCAGGACGCCGGGCTTGACCATGCCGGCCAGTTCTTCGGCATCCCAGTTCGTCAGCCGCACGCAACCGTGCGATCCAACCTTGTCGATGAACTTCGGCTCCGGTGTCCCATGGATTCCATAAGTCGGTTCGGTCAGGTCGATCCAGACCGTGCCGACCGGGCCGTTCGGCCCTTTCGGGATCGTCAGAACCTTGTTGTTCTTTCCCTGCTTGAAATTGCGCTTCGGGTCATACCGGTAGACCGGCATTCGCGCGACGCCCTTGACCTTGTGTTTTCCCGACGGCGCCGGATTGTCTTCGCTTCCGATCGTCGCGGGATAGACCGCAAGCAGCGATCCGTTGTCGGCATAGGCGAGCACCTGTCCCATCTGCTTGTCGGCCTCGATCCTCTTGACCTTTCCCTCCCTCGGAACGCCGGGTTTCACGACCCACACCGTATCGCCAGGAGCAAACTGCGAAGCCGGGTTGAGCGCGTTCACAAGATCGATACCCATGTGGAAGCGCTCCGATAGTTTTTCCGCAACGCTGGTATATCCCAAGCTCTGCATCTTTGCCTTCTCGCCATAATCTTCAGGGATCCTGTCGACGAGACCCTTGGCGTCCTCTGCCGAAACGACATAGCTCTCGACGATCGGGGCATTGCCTTCCAGGCGGGAGACGACTTCCGGATCCACCCTGCCATCAACAGGAAGCTTGTTCATGGCCTCGAAACCGGCCACCGCCTTATTGACGTTCTCGCCGGAGAGGCCATCGATCACGCCGGGAGACGCGCCGGCGCGGTCGAGCAGGACCTGAAGGCGGACGATCGCGGGGTCTGGATCTGTGGATGAAGGCATCTCCGCCCCAAGAGCGGCAATCGAAGCACCATTGATGGCTTCGGATCGGAGCTCCCGCGCGGCGGCACCGCCAACGGAGATGGCCAGGGCGAGCAGCGACATCGGCAGTGGTGTTTTCATGGACAACAAATGGCCAGCCGCGCAACTTGTTCCACTGAGCAAGAGTGCCGCGGTCACGACGTCTTGGCGCGCCTCCTGGCTTCGCGCGATCTTGCCGTCCGACGGGCGGGTCTGAGTTCCTCGATCGTCGGCAGCCACCACTCGGCGTCCTCAGCCGGAGGCATCTTCGCAGGCCAAGTGCGGACGAGTTCTTCAAGCGTCGGCACCCGCCAATGTCCCCAGACGTGATCTTCGGTCGCGCCCGGATAGAAGTCGGCAACAACGTCCGGATCGACCAGTTCGCCGGATATTTCAGTAAGGACGACAATTCCATAGGCGACGGCCACCGGCCGGCCGATCGGCGGCAAATCGTCGCTTGGAAGCGGGTAACGATGGCGCTTTCGTTCCGCAGAGCGGAGCCGGCTGCGGATCTCCTGCTCGGTCCCTTTCCGCTCCTCGGCCCGCCGCCGTCTCTCCTCCGGCTCGTTTCTGCGGGCAGCCGCTTCGATTTCAGGCCATCGACGTCTGAGGTCCTCATAGGATCGGAAGGGAACGTGCCAAATCCTGAGATCGCCGTCCCAGCGTGAGAATGGCACTTCGCGCAGTTCGTCGACGACGGTTTTTGAATAGGGCGTGCGGATGCGAAAGCCTGCCTTACCGAGTTCAAGGTATGGACTATCGATCGGATCGAAGGTGAAAGCGTCGCGTCCCTTCGCATCCGCATGGGCGTCGGCCTCGGCCTCCAGCTCGGCAAGCCATCGCCCGATGCGGCGAGACGCCGTCCGCCCGGGAACGAACCAGGCCTTGCGGACATCGTTCCAGCGGGCACGGGGAAAGCGCTTGCGGAACTGTTCGACGGTCATCCTGTCGTAAGGGAAGGCAATGTCGGCGCCGGGCTTCGGGTCATCTTCGGCGGGCGCCTCGTCATGGTCAGCGCGGGATTTCGTTTCGGTCATGGAAAGAGAACGCTCTCGCGACGGGAACGGTTTCCGCTGAGGCATTCGGTGCACGGATCAGACGACGCCGAGGCCGCAGCCCCGATAAGATCGCGGGCGATCTCTCCTCAGTGGATAGTCTTCGGCAACTTTTCCGCATGCGAGATGTCCTGGAGCGTCGCCATAAGCTTTTCGAATTCGGTCAGGACACGATTGAATTCAACGTCCTGCATGTTGGCGATTTCCGAAATCGTCGAGGAAACGGATGCGATAAGCCTGTCGATCCAAACGCAACGGTCGGCCGGCACATTGCCGAGAGCCTCCTGTCGATGCGTCTTCAGCTCGCGGAGGATCCGAATGATCAGGGCTCCGCGCTCGGCCCGGCTCAAGAACCGGAGCCTTGTCTGCGCCCGTTGAATTTCCGTTATCAGCGTCGTCGCCATCCCTGCTCTCCGACCCAACGAAACCGAATATCACAACCGCAGCGTTTGTAATACGGACTTTGGTCTGACTGCAACTCAGCGCGTTGGCAAACACCGGCTACGATCAATTATTCGTGGCGATGATAACCGGTGCTTCGCAGGTGCGCCGCGGCCCGTCCCATGGCTGATAGCTATTGTCTTCCGGTCGATACGACCGGTAACGAGCAGCGCACCAGGTCGCCGCCTGTGCATTCACTTTCACGCCGACGCTCCCATCGGCCTCGGCGACAGTCTGCTGATACGGCGAAGAGCAGGTGCGGATCTCGCCGCTAAAGGATCGATAGCTGTTGGCCGCAGGATCGAAGGAGCGATAGCGCTGCGCGCACCAGGCAAGATGCTCGGTCGAAAATTTCGGCTGCGGTGTCTGACGTGCGGTTGACGGGCCGGTATACGCCGGCTTCGCCCCGGCCGTCATGCTTGCCGTCGTGATGGCCGGCGCCTCGGTGACATAGCTGGAATAGAGAGGCGCAATTCGTTCATAACCCTGCCGCTGATGGTCGACTTTCACCGGATTCGTCGTCCAGAGATCGGGCTCTGCAAGATCGTGGAAGGCATGAGATTTGGGATCCGCCACGACGTGGGAGGCAACCGATGCGGCGGCGATACAGGCCCCGACCGAGCTGACAATGCCGAAGGCGACGGATGCGAGCGCGTTCATTTTCCCGCCCCCTGCTGTTGAGCCTGCGGAACCCAGACGCGGCCGGCAGCGTGGCTATCCCGGCCGCCGGTCACAACGAGCATGGCGAGAATGCCGGCGATGGCCAGCAGGATGGCGATCAGAGGCATCGCCAGACCAGCGGATTTCTCTTCTGAATAGATCATGTTTCCTCTCCTCGCCCTCGGTGGCGGAGGCCGCCGAGGGCGCCGGCTGTCATGCCGAAATGATGTAGACGATCGTGAAGGCGGAAGGATCGACGATGACGATCCGGCCGTCCGCGAGAATGAAGAAGCGGTAGGCCTTGTACTGCGGTACGATCTTGATGATGCGCGGCGGCAGCGGCTCGAGCCGGATCTTCTTCGGGATGGTCGTGCCGACCGAGACCGTGAAGTCCGCTTCCCGAACCGGCTCGACATGAACTTCCTTCACGACGCTGCGGATTTCCGTCTGCTGCTCGACGGAGATGTTCACGTTGGTCGTGGTGTTCGTCTCGGTCTTCGTGGTGTTTTTCGTGTTGCTGTCGACCGATGTGTTGTTGGTTTCGACGTTGGTCTTGCTGTTCGACTGGGTTTCGGTCGAACCGCCGGAGGACTTGGCGGCGGCGCCGGATTTTTCAGTCTCGCCGGTCGATGTGCCGGTGTCCTGGCTGCCGCCAGGCTTCTGGCTTTCCGTCGAGGTTTGTCCCGGCTTGGATGTCTTCGAGCTGTCAGAGCCGGACGGCGTCTTGGCGCCTGGCTCGGGTGCCGTCTGCCCGGAAGATCCCTCCGTGGCGGTTCCGGAGGATGCGCCCGACGCGCTGTCGTCGGAACCCGAAGGCTGCTGCGTGCCCTGACCGGTCGAGGCTCCCGCGCCACCCGAGGCGGCACCGCTCGCATCCGGCTGCTGGGTCGTCGCACCGCCGCTGGACTGGCCGCTTTGGGCAGCACCTTTCTTGGGAAGGATCGGCGCATCCTGCGCCGAGGCGGAGATGATGCCGACCGGTGAAACGCCGATCGAGAGTGCTGTCATCAGGACGGTAAATGTCTTGGTTTTCATAATAATCTCTCTGCTTTGGCCGCACGACGACACTGCCGGCCGTCGTGCGGCGGTTATCAGACTCTGTACGATGATCTGGGGAAGAAAGACGCGGCAGGGCCGCGTGGAGGTCAGGTCACTTGATGACCTGGATCACCTTGCGTGACGACGGTTCGACGATGATACGTTGATCATTGACCACCGCATAGGCATAAGTCGGATCATCGGGAATAGGCGTGACGACGACCGTCTCCGGAAGCGGCTGGCCGACGACAATCTTTTCCTTCACGACCACCCGGGTCGACGGTGCCGGAGCCTCGCGGACATAGGTGACGACCTTTTGCGGCGGCGGATCGATCGCGGTGCCGACGATTGCACCGGCAACGCCGCCGACGGCAGCTCCGACGGGACCGCCGACGATTGCCCCGGTGACCGCGCCACCGGCCGCACCGTTGACAGTCGATGACTGGGCGAATGCGGCGCCCGACATCAGAGTCACGGCGGTTGCCGCAGCTACGATAAGTTTGGAGAGCATTGTTTTCCTCCTTCTGTTGGAGCGGCCTTGGTGACCGCTGCCAAACCAACTAGGTGGAGGCGCGGTCGTTCCACGCCCCGGACCTCAGTCCGATGGATCCCAGCCTTTGGTCCTAAACGCATTTCAATGTCCGTTGCCGCCGCTATTTCAGGATCGGAAGGCCGCGTCATCGAGGGGCACAGGCAGGAGGCTGAATGTGATGGCAAGATCCAATCGCCGGGAAGCTGGCCGCAGGCGCCTGGCGATGCGTCTGCCGCTGATCATGGAAGCGCGCGGCCCGTGGCAGCTCGAGCTCTTCGAGGCCTATCAGATGGCCCTCGAGGTGCGCGACGCTGTTCAAAGGCGACGGGTCAATGCGAACATTGTGCGGGAATATGACAAGACCTGTTTCGAAATCGAGCAGCACGTCATCCGTGCGATCCACGAACCTTCTCACGCGAACGAGCAGAAGGCCGGCGAGCCGTCATAGCTCGCCGGGCAGACCTTTCTCACCATTTCATTTGAAGGAACCCGGTGTTTGGCCCACCAGCCTCGCCGAAGCCGATTACGCAGCGCGGCCGGCAACCACCAGTGCGCTCATGCTGCCGCTGGGACAAGCTCCATGCCGCGCTTCCAGTCGCTCGGCCACCGCGTCGACGATCTCGGACATGCGCTCCGGCGCCCGCCATTCGATCTCTCCGCGGAGCAGCGTTCCCTGGCAAAACGCGGCTGCGACGTCGTGCGCGCTGGCCGCGACCGATGTCAATTCGAGCCGATCGCAGGTCACCGCCTTAAATCCCGCCGAAGACATTTGCGCCTTGATCGGGCCGGGGTCGAAGTAGGAATATGGCAAGCGCCTCAGAAAATCCGGGGGATCCGACGGGAAGAGGCTCGCCAGACAGTCGTCCACACATCGTGCAAAGTCGTTGGCCTCGATTGAATCCCACGTCGAGAACAGAAAACGGCCTTTGCTGCGCAACACTCTTTCAGCCTCTCCATAGGCTTTCACCTTATCAGGAAAGAACATTGCGCCGAACTGGCAGATGACGAGATCGAACATCTCGGGCGCGAATGGGAGATTTTGTGCATCGGCGTGCATCCAATGAGTCCGCGACATCGTCACCGATGGCGCACCGACGTCGATCATCGCCTGGCTGAGATCGGTAGCAACGATCTCCGTCGGCGGATCAAGCGTCGCGCGCAGAGCACGCGTCAAGGCACCCGTCCCCGCCGCAACCTCAAGAACACTGCCAGGTTTCGATCGGTCGGCGAGGATCGCCATCTCCGCCGCATAGGGCTCGAAGAGGATCGGCACGAGAAGGGCCTGGTAAAGACCGGCGACAGCTTCGTCAAATGAAGAACTGGCATCAAATGGAGAACTGGCAAATGCCGCCTGGGCACTGTCTTTGACGTCGGCAGAAATTGTCACGTGCAAATCTCCAAAGCCCCGGGCCATTCAGTCCTGAAATATGACTGAATCCGCCGACGTCTACGGGGGTCGGACCTAGGTCCCAGACTCGTCGGACCGAAGTCCCGAGAGTGGAACGTGCACAGGACCGTGCCGTTTCAAGGGACGAAGGAGATCCTGATATGACCCAGAGCAACAGATCCCGAGTGAATGACGCTTGCAATGTGTCCGTCATCGCCCTTGTCGTCGTTCTTGCCGCCCTTTTGTACGTCTTCGGCGCAGCCATGTCGGGCGATACGCTCCAATTGACCAAAAGCATAAGAGGCGCTGAAATCTTCGATACGAGGGATGTACCCTGATGCTGTCTGGGATACTGTCTGGAAAAAATTCGAGGAAGCGATAGGTTACTCGGCAAGGCTCTTACCGGTATCAAAATGAATTGGCTTCGCCGCTGGAATGCCCGCTCACTCGCCTCCCAATTCTTCATCGCGGGTGGGCTCATATCAATCGCCGCCATGTTTCTGGTAGGCATTCTCGTTACCCACCTCATAGAGGAGGCGGTCATCCACAATTCCGGCGCGGCGACGGCGCTCTATGTGGACAGCGTGGTCGCGCCGCTGCTTCCCGACATGCAAAAGGCGTCATTGCTGGACGAAGGCAGCGCTCAGGCTCTGGACGAAACGCTCGGTCAGGGCGCGCTCGGCAGGCGTCTTGTTTCGTTCAAGTTGTGGCGAAGCGACGGCACCATCCTCTATTCGAATGAGAAGGGGCTGGTGGGCAGGACGTTTGCGGTCAACGACAAGCTCCGTAGCGCATTCGCGGGGTCGCTGGTCGCGCGCTACGAGATCGCCAGCGATCCGGAAAGCAGCGAGGAGCGTGCACTCGGCAAGCCGCTGATGGAAATATACAACCCGGTGCTCCAGCCATGGTCCGGACAGGCGGTCGCCGTCATCGAATTCTACGAGACGGCGGAAGGATTGAGCGACAGTCTGGCCCATGCCAGGCTGCGCAGCTGGGCCGCCGTCGCCGCTCTCACGGCAATCTTTTTCCTTATTCTCTCCGTCCTGGTGTTTCGGGTTAGCCGCACAATAGAAGCGCAACGCAGGGATCTCAAAGAGCGGGTCAACGAGCTGTCTGCGCTGCTTTCGGAAAACCGCGGGCTTCAGCGGCGGCTGCAGCGCGCCTCACAGCGAGCAGCGGCGCTGAACGAAACATATCTGCGCAGCATCGGCGCCGATCTGCACGACGGTCCGGCCCAGCACATCGCCTATGCCTCTCTGCGCCTGGACAGCGACCTCTTGATCAACGCGTCGACCCAACCCGAAACGCGCGAAAAGGAGCTTGCCTGGATACGCTCGAGCCTTGCCGAGGCGATGACCGAGATCCGCAATATCTGCAGCGGACTGGTGCTCCCGCAGATCGAGAAGTCCTCGATCACCGAGATCGTCACACGGGTGGTCGAAGCGCATCAGCACAAGACCGAAACCCGTGTCGAAACTGTTATCGACGATGATGGACCTGAACTCGCTCCTGCCGTAAAGATCTGCATTTACCGTTTCGTTCAGGAAGCCTTGAACAACGCCTATCGTCATGGTGGGGGTATTCAGCAGGCGGTAAGAGCCGTCTCGCACAATGGTCACGTTCATGTCGAGGTCAGCGACCGCGGCGATGGCTTCGACCTGAGCGAGGTGGGGCCGACAAGCCTCGGCTTGGTGGGGCTTCGCGAACGCATCGACAGCTTGGGAGGATCCTTTGACGTCAAGACAGGCGAAGGAGGGACGACGGTGACCATGACATTCGAGCCTATGGAAGTGGGAGATTAGAGATGACATCCATCACCATCGGCGTCGTTGACGACCACCCGCTTTTTCGCGAAGGCGTAACGCGCAGCCTGTCGGAAATCACAGGCTTTGCCGTCGTTGGCGAAGGCGCGAGCAGCGACGATGCGGGAATGATCGCTTCGACCAGCCGCCCGGACATCATGCTCCTCGATGTCTCGATGCCCGGCGGCGGCCTGTCGGCGATCGGCAACGTGTTGACGCGCAGCCCGACAACGAAAGTGCTGATGTTGACGGTGTCCGAGGAGGTGGACACGCTGCTGGCCGCTTTGCAACAGGGCGCGATGGGCTATGTTCTCAAAGGTGTCGGCTCGCGTGGTCTCGCGGAAGCCATCCAAACAGTGCTGAGCGGATCACGCTATATCTCGCCGACGATGTCGACGAAGGTCATGGAGAGTTCGCTGCAGGGCGGCGCGTCCGAAAAAAACAGTCTGACGCCCCGGGAACGCGAGGTGATGGATCTGGTCTCGCAAGGCTTGTCAAACAAGCATATCGGTTTGCGTCTCAACCTGCAGGAAAAAACCGTGAAGCACCATATGACCCAGATTTTAAGCAAGCTCGGCGTCTCGAACAGGACTGAAGCGGCTCTCCAATGGCGCGAACGGCGCTAAAAACTCTTTGATTTTATGACTGTCGTGTTCCCGGAACTGCGGCACCCTTCCGGGCGACAGGCAGTGGGGCAGAACATCGTCCGCACCACTGACTTTGCGGCTCATGTTTTAGCGAAGGTAGCGGCTTAACCGGCGGGCATCGTTTGCCGTCGCTTGCCGGCTTATGATCGTCCTGCCTTTTCCGTCCTTCATGACGTAGCGGCCACTGCGCAGGGTTTCGGTAATGCCGTTCGCGTGCCGGACGTCGATCGAGCCATCGGAAGCTTCGGTTGCTCTTGCCCCCGACCCTTGTGTCGACCCTGTGGAAGCGGAAGAGGATCCGGTGCTGCTGCTGGAGTTCCCATTTCCTGAACCGTTACTGCCGCCGCCGCCACCGTTGCCATTCCCGCCACCATTGCCGTTCCCGCCGCCGTTCCCCCCGCCGTTCCCGCCACCATTGCCGTTGCCACTCCCTCCCCCATTGCCGTTTCCATTACCGTTGCCGCCACCATTTCCATTCCCGTTATTGCCGTCCTTTGCCAACGCGCATCCTGCCGCCAGAACAGGAAGAGGGCCGTCGAGGTTCAATGTCACCGGTGATGCGGCAGCGAAGACGGCGACGGCCGCGCTGCCGCCCAGTCTCAGAAAATCGCGTTTCGAGAGAGTCATGCCGTAGCCTCGTCCGTCCGTTTTTCGCCGTTACCTATGCAATAGAGGCGCGTGACAATTTTCGCTGTTTAGTAGGCAGAATGCAACGGGACCTAGGTACTAGCAAAGACAGGACTTTGGTCCGGCTACCGATTGCCGGGGTGGATGCGCCAGCAAAGCGCAAACGATGTCATCGCGAGCGCCGGATTGCACAGCGCCGCATGGAGCGATGACGCATTTTTCTGGAACTTCTTTCCTTGTCGCCGATTTGATTGTCCAAGAGCAACGAGAGGAAACCCCAATGGCAAACCCGAACGAATCCCCCGCAGTTCAGTCCATGCGGAAAGAGCAGGCAGAGCAGCGGAAGCAGGGGCGAAGAAGCGATCTCACTCAAGCAATCGAGGATACCTTTCCCGCCTCTGACCCGGTGTCGGCCACCCACACCTCAATTCCTGCCGGCCGCAGCGACGTCGAGGCGGCTGAGCGGGTGAAGCGGGAGCCCGACCCAACCAAGCTGGACGAAGAGTTTCCGTTCGTCGATCGAGCCCTGCGCTCGACCGGCGAAACTACCGGCTCCTCCGAAGGATTCGATGGCGATCGCAAGGACATGCGCGCACTTCAGAAGGACGCTGGCCGGATCGCGGAGTCGGCTTCGGAACTGGCTTCCGGAACAGCCCGCCTGGCAAAGGCGGAAGCGCGCAGCTTCGTCCACGAGATCGAGGATCGCATACGCCGGCAGCCGCTGACATCAGTCGCGATCGTCGCCGGCATCGCCTTCGTCTTCGGTGCGAAGCGTTGAGGAGCCAGCCTCGACGTCCGGGATTGCAGTGAAAATCGCGACCTACAACGTCAATGGGATCAATGGGCGGTTGGCCATTCTGTTGCGCTGGCTGAAGGAGGACGCTCCCGATGTGGCCTGCCTCCAGGAACTGAAGACCGACGATGCCGGGTTTCCGCGAAAGGAGATCGAACGGGCCGGCTACGGCGCCGTCTGGCACGGACAGAGATCCTGGAACGGGGTCGCCATCCTGGCGAGGGGCAAGACTCCGATCCTGACGCGGCGCGGTCTTCCCGGCGATCCTCATGACACCCATCGCCGGTATATCGAAGCCGTCATCGACGGTATCGTCATCGGATGCCTATATCTGCCGAACGGCAATCCGTTCCCGAGTGTCAAGTTCGACTACAAGCTTAGCTGGTTCCGGCGGCTGCACGGCTACGCCGCCGAACTCCTCGAACTCGAGGTGCCTGCGATCCTGGCCGGTGACTTCAACGTCATGCCGACGGAGATCGACGTCTACAAACCGGAGCGCTGGCTGGACGATGCGCTCTTCAGGCCGGAGGTCCGCGCGGCCTATACTGATCTCGTCGCCCAGGGCTGGACCGACGCCGTCAGACATCTGCATCCGGGAGAGCGCGTCTACACTTTCTGGAAATACTGGCGGAACAGCTTCGAACGTGATGCGGGGCTGCGGATCGACCACGTCCTGCTCAGTCCAGCCATCGCGCCATGGCTTCGATCGGCAACCGTTCGGAGAAAGCCGCGAGGCTGGGAGCACACGAGCGACCATGCCCCCGTCATGATCGAACTCGACGTTCCCGAAGCTCAGACCAATCTATGAGCCGCGGTGCTCGGGCGCGGTCCGCAGAGGAGCGGGGGAACCCGGCCATATCGCCGGGAGTTTTCTTGTAAAGGGAGCTGACCGCAATGAACGAGAGCAAAAACTACCTGAACACCGACGAAATCCAGGCCGACGACCAGTTGTCGCCCAAGCCGGTCGAAGGAAAGGACCCGCCAAGGCGGGTGCAGAGAAGCGAGGAAGCCATCGCCGAAGGGTCCGACGATACCGAGCGCGTCCGGGTTCCGCCCCCGGTTCCGAACCCCGATTGATCGGCAGACCTGCACCCCGCGCGTGGCCGCCTCAGTCGTCGGCGAGATCATAGATGCGGCCCGTCAGCCAAGCCGGCCAATCCCGCTCGAAGAAGGACCTGGCGCTTTCATCGAACGTGCGGTTTGCCCGCGTCGACAGCCTGATCTCATCACCTTCGAGGCGAACGACGATCTGCTTGTCCCGATCTGCTTCGCGTTCTCTCCGGAAACGATATTCCTCCAACGGACCTGCGCTCGCCAGCGGCAAGGATCCGCCCTCGGCATCGCATATGGCGCGTGCCCCACGGCTGCCGCCGCCATTGCGAATGAAGAAGTCGAGCGCGCTGAGCACGGCTTCCGAGGCGAGCGCCATATGCCGCCATTGCACGCCTCGGACCGCCTCGGCTGCGCGACCGTAGGCGACCCCGCGAGCGCGAATGTCAGCATTCAGCTGCCGCGCCTCGTTCAAGGCTTGGGCGACGCTCTGCTGATCGCAGAGGATGCCGGCCTTCTCGCTCATTCGTGCCTGCACCTCCGAGCGGATCGATTTGACGGTGAGTGGGCTCGCGGTGCGAAGGGCGGCAAGGACGTCAATAATGCCTGCCTCTGCCGTACCGGTTATATCCTCTGTGGCCGTCCGCTTGGCCCTGCCGCTCGCGCTGATGTGCTCGGCCGCGCGGGTGCCGAAGACCTGCCCGGCGTTCAGCGCCGCTCCACCCGGTCTCGTCACTCCGTGAGTGCCCGCTGACTCCCCGACCGCGTAACAGCCGCCGAGATTGCTGCGACCCCAGGTGTCGACCATGATGCCGCCGTTCATGTGCTGGTTGTTGACCGCAAATTCCAGCGGCTCTTCGGCAATATCGATCTTATAGCGGCGGTAGAGCTCGATCGCGAGCGGGTTCATATGCTTCAAACGATCGATCGGCCTATCCTGGCCGGCACCGGCCTTGCCGAGATAGACGCCGACGTCTTCATCAAGCCTTTCCAGACTGAACGGCAGGTCGCCCGGCACCGGCAGCGGATTGCGATTGAAATCCATAAAGACGCGCCGCCCGGCGGCGGTTTCGCTCGATATGGCGAGATCCACCAGGCTTGAGCCGAATTCGAGCATGCGCGTCGCATGAAAGGGCCATTGATAGCCTTTACGGAAGACGTTCGATGCCAGCTCCTGAGTGCTGCGGTAATATTCTCCCAGGAAGTGATGCTCCACGCCTTTGCTATCGAGCGAGTAGATATGCGGGATTGCCTGGACATAGGTGCCAGACAGGTTCCATGGGAAGCCTTCCCGGCGCGTTCCGATGCCGAACTGGCTTTCGGTGAGGTTCACCAGCTCGACGCCGGCTTCCAGCGCCAATCCAAGACAGCCGAAGCAGCCGTTGGGATAAACGCTGTCGCGATAGAGTTCGCCCGGCCCGCCGGCCGCGAGGACGATCACGCCGCTGACGAACAGCGCGATACCCAGCGGATTCTGCTCCGTACGGTCGCCGGCGCGCATGACAAGTATGCCAACAACATGACGGCCAACCCCCTCACCCACAGTGAGGATCTTGACCGCCGTGGTCTGGTTGTAGAACGGCACGCCCAGCCGGATCGCCTCCTCGGCCAGCACCTTGACCATCAGGCGCGAGGTGCGCGGGCCGCAGCTGGTGGCGCGGCCGACCTCATCGTGATCGGTCTGGTATCTCAGCGTCCCACCAAGCGGATCCTGAGGCAGCGGCAGGCCTAAAAACTGCAGCGACGCCATCATCCGGGACGAGCCGACGGCCTCGACGTAAGCCGTGTCCTCGTCCATCGCGCCGCCGCTGCGGATGGCGCGGGCCATCGCCTTGTAACTGTCACCCTGATCGGCGGTGTTTGCCGTGTGCAGGGTCTGCTTGTCGGATCCCGAACAGGCCGAAGTTCCACCCCAGGCGCTTTGGCTGACGATGACGACGTCATCGCCGCGCCGCTTCAATTCCACCGCCGCCCGCAGACCTGCAGCACCCGATCCGACGACGACGCAACCGGCGCGATAGACCGGCACCTCGATGCCGGCGAGCGGGACCATTTCCCAAGAGGCGGCCTCGGGCGGCAGCCGCGGCATGTCGACATCGGTCAGTGCGTCAAGAATTTCCTGCGGAACGTCTATGGTCATTGGCGTTCAGCCAGCGGGATGTCGACCCAACGCCTCTCGCGGGAAGACTGCATGCATGCGTCGACGATCTGGCAGATGTGGTGGCCGGTCTCGAATGTCGGCCACATCGGCCTGTTGGCAACGATCGAGCGGATCACCTCGGCCGCTTCGATGATCTTGCTTTCATTGTAGCCCAAGCCGAAATTCGGCAGCGGAAGAAAAGCCCGAAAGGTCGGGTTCTCGGGCCCTACATCGATCTCCCGGAAGCCGCGCCGACCCGTCCGGTCGTCGTTGGAATAGAAGCGCAGCCGGTTTATCTCGTCATAGCTATAGGCGATGCTGCCTTTCGTTCCGTAGATTTCGTAGGTCTGCATGAACTTGCGGCCGGTCGCGACACGGCTGAAATCGACGATCCCGCCGGCGCCGTTTTCGAACCGGCAAAGCAGGTTCGTGGCGTCAGGATTGGTAATGTCTGCCCAGGACTCATCGCCTGTCAGTTTCACCTGCTCGCCATAGGCAAGGCCCCCGACGACGGGCCGGCGCGGCGTGACGATGAGGTTGTCGGCGATCAACGAGCTGACGCGGCCGACCAGGAAATCCATGAAGCTGAAGATGTGCGAGCCGGTGTCACCGACGATCCCGGTCGGCGCCAGCTCTCCATCGGCCCGCCACATGAAGGGGGCGTAGGGATCGCCATACATGTCGACATGCTGGCAGCCGCGGAACAGCTTGATGTCGCCGATTTCGTCGGATTGAATGATGTCTTTCGCCAGATCATGGACGGGGTTTCGGGGAAAGGCGTGTCCGACACGGGTAATCACACCCTTTTCCCTGGCGATGTCGGCCAGTTCCCGCGCTTCGGCAGCGGTGTTTGCCAATGGCTTCTCGCAATAGACATGTTTGCCGGCCAGCAGCGCGGCCTTGGCCACCTCGTAGTGAAGATGATCAGGCAGGCAGATATCGATCAGATCGACATCAGGATCAGCGACCGCCAGTTTCCAATCCTGAAGAATCTTTGCACCCGGCGCCCTGTGGGCGAGATCCTCGGCTGCCGTCGAGGGGCCTTCGACGAGAGCGACGATCCGTGCCGTTCCGTCCGACACTCCGAAGAAATGGGGAAAGGCCTGATAGGCCATCGTGTGGACCTTTCCCATCCAGCCCGAGGCGCCAAGCACTGCAACTCTGACTTCAGACATTGTCGTCTCTCCTCTCGACAGGACTTACCGGATTTCGGCGCGGGCCCGAGGCCTCGCATCGTTGCGTTCATAGGCGAAGATGGTGGGGGCAAGTGCCGGCAGGCCGCGAATGAGGTCCGATCCCTTTTCGCCGACCATGATTGTCGGAGCGTTGGTGTTGCAGGACGGCACGCGCGGCATGACGGATGAATCGCAGACCCTCAGGCCTTCCAGGCCATGGACCTTGAGATCAAGCCCGACAACCGCGTCCGGTCCCCTCCCCATCTTGCAGGTGCCGACCGGATGATGGTCGGTCTTGGCGTTGGCGCAGCCATAATCGAAAAGCTGCTCGTCGGTCATGACCTTCGGTCCGGGAAGCCGTTCGGCCATGACATAGGGCTTCAGCGCCGCCTGCTGCATGATCTCGCGTGCGAGCTTGAGCCCCTCCAGCGACATCGTCCTGTCATGGGGATCGGACCAGTAGTTGGGGTCGATCAAGGGAGCGGCAGCCGGGTCGGGGGATGACAGACGCACCGTCCCACGCGAGCGCGGATGCAGATAGGCGGAGTTGAGCGTCACGCCCGCGTTTTTCAGGCGCTCGACGCCTGCTTCGATGCCCGATCCCAGGCCAAGGTGGAACTGGATATCGGGAGAACGGGCTTCAGGATCGGCGTACCAGAAGCCGCCGGTCTCGAAGAGCGACGAGGCGACCGGACCGGTGCGGAACAGGACATATTGAAGCCCGGCCCAAAGTGTGCGGTGGAGCTTCGCGACACCGTCATAGGTGTGATCGCCGGTGCATTCGGAAATGACGAATAGATCCAGGTGATCCTGCAGGTTGCCGCCGACACCCGGCAGATCGTGCAGCACCTTGACGCCCACCGAGCGCAGATGGTCGGCCGGTCCGATGCCGGACTGCAGAAGCAGCTTCGGCGATCCGATCGCGCCCGATGAGACCAGCACTTCGCGATCAGCGCGGACGATCTCCTGGCCGCGCGCGCTCACGATCTCGACGCCTGTCGCACGGCCTCCTTCCACGATGATGCGTGCGACGCGCGCGCCCGTCCGGACCGTCAGGTTCTTGCGGTCCTTGATCGGCGAGAGATAGGCGAGCGAAGCCGACGACCGGCGGCGGTTGCGCTGCGTCAGCTGGTAAAATCCCACTCCGGCCTGCTGACGGCCGTTGAAATCGTGATTATAGGGAATGCCGAGCTCCTGCCCTGCGCGGATATAGGCGTCGCAGATCGGCAGCGCCGCTGCCGGCATCGAGACGCCGAGCGGACCGCCATAGGCGTGGTAGTCATCGGCGAAGCGTTGATTGTCCTCGGCGCGTTTGAAATAGGGTAGGATCGAACGGTAGTCCCAGCCCTCGCAACCGTCTTCTCGCGCCCAGAGGTCATAATCCGCGGCGTTTCCGCGGGTATAGAGCTGCGCGTTGATCGACGAGCCGCCGCCGATGACCTTTGCCTGCGTATAACGAAGCACCCGGCCTTTCATGTGCTTCTGGGGAACGGTTTCCCATCCCCAGCTGGCGACACCTTTGGTCATCTTGGCGAAGCCGGCCGGCATATGAAAAAGCGGATTCCAATCACCGCCACCCGCCTCGAGCAGGAGCACGTTGACATCGGGATCTTCGCTCAGGCGGCTTGCCAGAACGCAACCTGCCGGACCGGCGCCGGTGATGATGTAATCAAATCCCATGTTACTGTCCTGTTGCATCCGGCCGGGCGACCGCCAGCGCCTGTGTCATGCCTGCAAAGTCCTTCGACGCAATGTGATCTGCCACTCGCAGCGCCTGGGCGGCGACGGTGAGCGCAGGATTGACCGCAGCCGAGGTGGGGAGGAAACCGGCGTCGACGACGAAGAGGTTTTCGTGATCGTAGGAACGGCAATACGGGTCCAACGGCGCGGTGGCGGGATCGTTGCCGATGCGGATCGTTCCGCACTGATGGGAAGGCGTGCGCTTGTCGAAGGGCCGTGACAGCACGATCGGAAATCCGATCGATTTCAGGATGAGCTTCAGCTTGGCGACAAGGGCCAGATGCGCATCCCAGTTGGTTCGCTGCCATTGGAGAATAATCCGGTCTCCATCGACCGTGACGCGGCTTTCGGGATTAGGCACGTCCTCGCTCATCGCATAGAAGTCGATGGAATGGCTCGTGATGAAGCGCAGGAACCATTCCGGAGCCTGCGGCAGCGAGCCCTTGAGAACTTTTTCGGAGATGCGGCCGAGGAGCTGCACATTGCCGAGCGGCGGTCCTCCCTCCCCGTCCGAGAGATAGAAATCGTTGAAGGCAAATGTCTTCTGATATACTGCGGTGTTCCTGAACTTTGGCGAGACGCCGATGACGGCGGAGGCATTGTGGTTCATGAAGTTGCGGCCCACCTGATCGGAGGAATTCGCCAGGCCCCTTGGGAAGCGGTCGTTTTTCGAGCGCAGCAAAAGCACCGATGACTGGACGGCGCCTGCCGAAAGGATGACGATCTTCGGTGACACCGTCAGCGTCTGACCGTTCCTGACATAGGTGACCCGGTCGATCCGGTTCCCCGCCCCCGTGTCGAGCCTTATCACGCGCGCATTGGTTTCGAGCCGCACGTTCTCGTGCTTCAGCGCCACCGCAAGGGCCGCGGTCTCGGCATCCATCTTGCCGTCGCGTGCGTTCGGATGGGCATCCCATGGTGTCTGCGCCTTGGAGAGCCAAGCGTCGAGGTCCAGGCCGAGCGGTAGGGAAAACGGATGCAGGCCTTTCTGTTTGAGGCGCGCCCTGATATCGGCGATCGGCTCCTCGTCGGGCACGGGCGGGTACGCGTAGCCAGCCGAGTGGTACGGTTCGGTGGGATCTTCGCCCAGGCTGCCGCGAACCTGATACAACAGTTCCGCCTTTGAGTACCACGGCTCCAGCGCCTCATAGGGGAACGGCCAGGCCGGCGACACACCCTCGCGGTGCTTGATGACGTCGAAATCCTCCCTGCGATAACGCGACAGCACGGCGCCGTAGAATTTCGAATTGCCGCCGACATTGTAATAGTTGCCCGGATTGAAGCCTCTGCCGTCTGCCTCGTACCAGGTTTCCTTCGGTCGGAAATGTCCCCGCTGGAAGATGGCGCGCTGGTCCCGATTGACGGGAAGATCGGCGATATGATCGCCAGCTTCGAGGATCAATATCCGCGCGCCTAATACAGCCAGGCCGGCCGCGACGGTGGAGCCGCCGACGCCTGAACCGATGATGACGATGTCTGGTGAATTGCTCATATCAGCACCTGGCCGTCACACGATCCTGGCTTGCGTTTCCGGATCGAAGAAGACGGCCTTGTCGAGATTGAAGGCGAGGCGGGTGTTTTGTCCTGGAGCGATGCCGGTATCGGCGCGCAGGCGGGCGATGACGGATTTGCCGCCGAGCTTGGTGACGGCGAAGGTGTCGGAGCCGGCCGGTTCGACCACCTCGATCAGGCAGTCGCCCTCGCTCAGCATGCGCGCCTTGCGGTCGGCGCCATCGGGATCGGTCAGCGCCTCCGGCCGGATGCCGAAGATCACCTGCCTGCCGGTATAGCCGCTCAGGCCATTATTGCCCGAGATGACCGGGAGCCTCAGCGGGGCGGCATTCGGCCGCTCCAGCGAGACCTCAAGCCCGCCGGCGCCGGTCTCGACGGTGGCGGTGAGCAGGTTCATCGCCGGCGAGCCCATGAAGTCGGCGACGAAGATATTGGCGGGGCTGTTATAGATCTCGGCCGGCGTGCCGAACTGCTGCAGCACGCCGTCCTTCAGCACGGCGATCTTGGTCGCCAGCGTCATCGCCTCGATCTGGTCATGGGTGACATAGACGAAGGTGGTGCCCATGCGCTGGTGCAGCCGCTTGATCTCGGTGCGCATGTCGACGCGCAGCTTGGCATCGAGATTGGAGAGCGGCTCGTCGAACAGGAAGACCTGCGGATTGCGCACCAAGGCTCTCCCCATGGCGACACGCTGGCGCTGGCCGCCCGACAGCTGGCTCGGCTTGCGGTCGAGCAGATGGCCGATCTGCAGCATGTCGGAGACCTGTTTGATCGCCTTTTCCCGTTCCTCCTTGGGAACGCCGCGGATCTCCATGCCGAAAGCGATGTTTCCCGCCACCGTCATGTTCGGATAGAGCGCATAGGACTGGAACACCATGGCGATGTCGCGCTTGGAGGGGTGCAGACCGCTGATGTCGCGCCCGTCGATCCTGATATCGCCAGAGGTGATCGTCTCCAGCCCGGCAATGGTGTTGAGCAGGGTCGACTTGCCGCAGCCGGACGGGCCGACCAGCACGAGAAAGCCGCCCTTGTCGAGTTCGAGGTCGATCCCCTTGAGAATGTCGACGGCGCCGAAGCGTTTTTTAAGACCGGAGATTTCGAGGAAGGCCATGGATTACCCTTTGACAGCGCCCGCCATCAGGCCACGCACGAAGTAGCGGCCGGCGAGGATATAGACGATGAGCGTCGGCACGGCGGCGATCATCGCCGCCGCCATGTTGACATTGTATTCGACCACCCCGGTCGAGGTGTTGACGACATTGTTGAGCGCCACCGTCATCGGCATGGAGTCACCGGTGCCGGCGTAAGCCGAGGCAAACAGGAAGTCGTTCCAGATATTGGTGAACTGGTAGATGACGGTGACGACGATGATCGGCAGCGAGTTCGGCAGCATGATGCGGCGGAAGATCTGGAAGAAGCTGGCGCCATCGACCTGGGCGGCCCGCACCAGTTCGGTCGGGAAGGCCTCGTAGAAATTGCGGAAGAACAGGGTGGTGAAGCCCAAGCCATAGACGACATGGACGAAGACCAGATTGACCGTCGGATTGCCGAAGCCGAAGTTCCAGCCGGTGGCATTCTGCAGCGTCATGCCGAAGCGGCCGAGGCTGCCGAGGATCGTCGCCATCGGCAGCAGCACCGACTGGAACGGGATGAAGCAGGCAAACAGCATCAGCCCGAACACCAGCGTGTGGCCGGGAAAGCGCCATTTGGTCAGGACATAGCCGTTCAGCGCCCCCATGATGGTGGAGATCGCGACAGCCGGCACCACCATCTTGATCGAGTTCCAGAAGTAACCCTTGATGCCGGCGCAGGTGAGCCCCACACAGGTCTCGCCCCAGGCCTTGATCCAGGGATCGAAGGTCGGCGATTGCGGCAGCGCCAGCATGTTGCCGTTCTGGATCTCGTCCATGGTCTTGAACGAGGTCGTCAGCATGACGAAGAGCGGCATCAGGTAGAGGACGGCAAAGACCAGCAGCAGGCCATAGATGACGATGCGGCCGATCCAGCGGGCATTGTTGTTGCTGTCGTTCCTGTCGTCGCTGGCCTGCGAAAGCGTTGCTGCCGAGGTTACTGTTGAAGAGGTCAGACTGCTCATCGCGCCTTCTCCTTCAGTTCGGAATAGAGATAGGGCACGATGATCGCCGAGATCGTCATCAGCATGATGATGGCGCTGGCCGAACCGACGGCCATCTCGTTGCGCTTGAAAGTGTATTCGTACATGAAGTTGGACGGCAGCCAGGCCGAGCCGCCGGGACCGCCCGAGGTCAGCGCCACCACCAGGTCATAAGACTTGATCGCCATATGGGCGAGCACGATGAAGGCGGAGAGAAAGATCGGCCGCAACAGCGGAATGACGATGCGGCGGTAGAGCTGGAAGGGCGAGGCGCCGTCGATCTGGGCGGCCTTCATGATCTCACCGTCGATGCCGCGCAGGCCCGCCAGGAACATCGCCATGACGAAGCCCGACGCCTGCCAGACGCCGGCGATGACGACGGTGTAGATGACGAAGTCCTTGTTCTTGATCCAGTCGAAGTGGAAGCTCGTCCAGCCGAAGTGGTGCAGCGTCTGTTCCAGCCCGAGGCCGGGATCGAGGAACCATTTCCAGGCAACCCCGGTGACGATGAAGGAGAGCGCCATCGGATAGAGGAAGATCGGCCTGAGCAGCCCCTCGCCGCGGATCTTCTGGTCGAGCAGGATGGCAAGCAGCAGGCCGAGGCCTAAGCAGGCGCCGACATAGAGGAAGCCGAAGATCGCCATATTGGTGATCGAGGTGTACCAGGAGGACGGCGGATCGCTCTCGAAGGTCCAGCGCCACAGCCGCTGATAGGCGCGCGCGCCCGTCAGCGCATAAGACGGAAAGGTCTTGGAATTGGTGAACGACAGATAGGCCGTCCAGACGATGAAGCCGTAGACGAAGATGATGGTGATGACGAAGCTCGGCGCCAGCACGATCTTCGGCAGCGCATCCTGCAGCCGGCCCCGCAGTGAGATCCCCGTCGATTGCCGCGGCGTCAGAACCGGATCGGTGGTCGCAACGGTGCTCATGGAATGTCATCTCCTTCCCACATGATGGCCTGATCATCCCTGCATGATCGTCCGCGCATGATCGCGGAACCTGAAGCTTCCCCGCCAGCAGGCGGGGAAGCATTTGTCATCACAGTGATCTCAGCGGGCGTCGTCGATCGCCTGGACGAGCTGCTTGACGGCCTCGTCGGAGGTCTTGATCTGGCCGTGGACGAACTTCGAGACGACATCCTTATAGGCATTGGCGATGGCCGGAGGAGCGCCGTAGCCTTGCGCCAGCGAGCCGAACAGCGTGCCGCCCTCATTGGCGGCCTTCAGGTCGGCGATGCCCTTCTTGCCGCAGGCGTCGAAGTCGGTATCGGGAACATCGGTACGAGCCGGCACCGAACCCTTGACGACGTTGAAGGCCGACTGGAAGCTCTTCGACAGCGTCGCCGTTGCCAGCGCCACCTGCGCCGCCTTGCGGTCGTCGGGGACGTTGAACATGCCGAACATGTCGGAGTTGTAGATCACGCTGCCGTCGGTGCCGGGGAAGCGGTAGCACAGGAAGTCGGTATCCGGCGTCTTCTTGGCGGCGACGAATTCGCCCTTGGCCCAGTCGCCCATCACCTGCACCAGCGCGTCACCCTTGATGACCATGGCGGTGGCGAGGTTCCAGTCGCGGCCCGAGAAGTTCGGGTCGACATATTTGATGATCGTCGCCAGATTGTCGAAGGACTTCTTCATCGTGTCGGACTTCAGCGATTCCTCGTCGAGGTCGTTGAAGGCCTTCTTGTAGAACTCCGGACCGCCGGTCGACAGCACGATGGAATCGAACATCGTCGCTTCCTGCCAGTTCTGGCCGCCGAGTGCCAGCGGGATGACGCCGGCTGCCTTGGCCTTTTCGAGCAGGGCGATCAGATCGTCGAAGGTCTTCGGCTGCGTGCCGCCGATCTTGTCCATCACAGCCTTGTTGATCCACAGCCAGTTGACAGAGTGCACGTTAACAGGGGCTGCAACCCATTTGCCGTCATAGACCGAGAACTTCTGCAGCGCTGCCGGAACCGACTTGTCCCAGCCTTCCTTCTTCGCCGTCTCCGTCAGATCGCCCATGACGCCGGCCTGGGCATAATCGAGCACGGTATAACCCAGCATCTGCGAGGCTGTCGGATAGGTGCCGGCCGCCACCATCGCCTTCAGCGCCGTCATCGCCGCGTCACCGCCACCGCCGGCAACCGGCACGTCCTTCCAGGCAAAACCTTCTTTCGACAGATCCTGCTTCAAGACGTTCAGCGCCGCTGCCTCACCGCCAGACGTCCACCAGTGCAGCATCTGCACTTCCTTCACGTCGGCAGCTCGTGCGGACACGTGAGCGCCGGCCAGAGCCAATGCGATCATTGCGGTCGTGGTCAAAAACCTTTTCATCGAAGAACCTCCCAGTTCCAGTTTGGAAGATGCGGGACCCATTCCCGCACCAATCACCCGCCCTCATCGAGCGTAGTTCGGCCGCCGGCTAAGCCGGCTTTTCCGTCTGCGGCATCCACCAGCTGGTGCGTTTGCCGATATGCATGTTGAGCGTCTTGGTCTCCGTGTAGTCTTCGACCGCATGGCGGCCGAGCTCGCGGCCGAGGCCGCTCTGTTTGTAGCCGCCAAAGGGAAGCTCCGAGGCGCCATCCATGAAGGTGTTCATCCAGACCGTGCCGGCCCGCACCGAGCGGCCGATCGTGAGGCAGGTGTCGAAATCGCGGCTCCAGATACCGGCCGACAGGCCGTAGTCGATGGAATTGGCAATCCTGATCGCTTCGGCTGACGTCTCGAATGTCAGCACCGAAAGCACCGGCCCAAAGACTTCCTCGCGCGCCACCGCCATATCAGGGGTGACCGCTTCAAGGATCGTCGGCGACATGAATTGCCCCATGCCGAGGTCAAGCGTCTCGCCGCCATGAGCGACCAGGGCGCCGCCGCTTCTTGCACCGGCGACATATCTCGAGATTTTCTCCAGATGCTCAGGCGTGATGATCGCGCCCACCTGCGTCGAGGGATCGAGCGGGTCGCCGACCTTCACGGCCTTCGACAATTCGGCAATCCGCTCGACGACATCGGAAGCGATTGATTTGTGAAGGATCAGCCGCGAGCCGGCATTGCAGCACTCGCCGGCATTGAAGTAGGCGCCGAAGACCGCGGCATCGATGAATGCATCGAGATCGGCATCCGGAAACACGATCTGCGGGTTCTTCCCACCAAGTTCCAGCGAGACTTTCTTCAGCGTTTGTGCGGCATTCGACATCGTCAGCTTTCCGACGCCGGTCGAGCCGGTGAAGGAGACCATGTCGACGTCGGGATGCGACGTCATGACCGCGCCGACCTCAGGTCCCCTACCGGTGACAATGTTGACGACGCCATCCGGAATGCCGGCCTGCTGCAGGATCTCTCCCAGCACCAGCGTCGATCCCGAGGTCAGTTCCGAGGGCTTGACGACGGTCGTGCAGCCGGCAGCCAAGGCGAATGGCAGCTTCTGGCCGACGATTAGGAACGGAAAGTTCCAAGGCGTGATGATCGACACCACCCCGATCGCTTCGCGCAGGACGACGCCGAGGGTGCCATCGCCGAGTGTGTTGTAGCTCTCACCGTGGAGGTCGCGCGCAAGAGCTGCCGCATAGCGCCATATGTCGACGGAGCCTGCAATTTCTCCCCGCACCTGGGTGATCGGCTTTCCCGCCTCGATCGCATCGAGAAATGCCAACTCCTCCGCGCGCGCCGCAATCAGATCGGCAGCCTTGAGCAGGATGGCGGAGCGTTCGGAAGCGGTCATCCGCGGCCACGGCCCGAGATCGAAGGCCTTGCGCGCCGCGGCAATGGCGCGCTCGGCATCCGTCCTGCTGCCTGTGGGGAAGCGGCTGACCACGACCCCGTGGCTCGGCGCGATACGCTCGATCGGATCGGAGCCGCCGGCCTCCCATTTGCCGTCGATGAGCATCTTGAAATCACGCGCGCTGTGATTGCTCAGTGCCGTGGGGTTGACGAGGACCGTCATTACCATTCTCCCTTGAATGTTGCCGGGCGCTTCTCGCTGAATGATGCGACGCCCTCCTTCAGATCGCTTGTCTTCGCAGCGAGGATCGAGCCCAGGGCTTCGACCGCGGTTCCGTTGTCTTCGCCGTTCGCCGATGCGATCATCAACTTGGCGATCTCGACGGCAGCCGGGCCCCTTGCGGCAATCCGCTCAGCGTATTCCCTGGCGGCAGCAAGCGAGCTTCCCGAGGGAACCACCGCGTCGACGATCCCGAGCAGACGCGCCTCCTCGGCGGTGAATATCTCGCCGCCCAAGGCCATGCGCCGGACGGCCTGCGCGCCGAACCGGCGCACCAGACGCTGTGTCCCCGACCAGCCCGGCACCATTCCCAAGCCGGTCTCCGGCAGGCCGATCTTGATGTGCTGCTCGGCGAGGCGAATGTCGGCAACCCCCGCAAGCTCAAGCCCCCCTCCGAGGGCGTGGCCGTTCAGAGCCGCGACCAGCGGCACCCTGAGCGTCGCCAGTCTCTCGAAGATACGGTGGCCGTGGCGAACCCAGAGATGACCGAACTCCTGAGGCGACATTCCGCCCCAGGCCTTGATATCGCCGCCGGCGGAAAAGCCCTTTCCTTCGCCCGTGAGAACGGCAGCGCGCACATTGGCGTTCGCCTCCACCGCGTCGGCCGCGTCTGCCAGCGCTTTCAGCATGTCGAGGTCGAGCGCGTTCAGCTTCTCCGGACGAGAAATCGTCAGCGTCGCAACATGTCCATCGACGTCAATTCTGACGGTTCCGCTAGCCATGGAAGCTGCCCTCCAGCGTCCGTGCCTTTTTTCCCGGAAGCGACAGACCGATCGCAGACTCCGCGAAGAGCGCGGCGTCCATGACCTTCAAATCAGGCGCAACGATCAATGAAAACTCCGACTGATCGAGGATGTGGGATTGGAGATCGATACCGGGGGCAATCTCGGTGAGGACGATGCCGTCGGGCGTCAGCTTCATCACGCACCGCTCGGTGACATAGGTGATATCCTGCCCCTGCTCGATCGCGCGCCTGCCGCTGAAGGTCACGTGTTCGACCTCGTTCACCAGCTTCTTCAGCCTGCCTTCCCTCTCGATCAGAAGGGCGCCATTGGCGATCGAAAGCTTCGCTCCGGCGTTGAACATGCCGGAGAAGACGATCTTCTTCGCCCGCGCGGTGATGTCGACGAAGCCGCCGGCGCCAGCCGTCACATGCGGCCGGAAGGAGAGCTTGGAGACGTTGACCGAGCCGTCCTTGCCGATCTCGAGGAAGGAGAGCAACGACGCATCGAAGCCTGCCCCCTGGAAATAGGTGAACTGATAGGGAGACGGCATGTAGGCGTCGGCGTTCGATGCGCAGCCGAAGGCGAAGTCGAGCAGCGGCACGCCCCCGACCGCCCCTTGCTCGATGACCCAGGTGACCGCGCCGTGGAGCCCCTCCTCCAGCAGAATGCGCGGCACATTGGCCGAGATGCCGAAGCCGAGATTGACGCAACTTCCCGCCTGAAGCTCCTGCGCGACACGGCGCGCAATGACCTTCTGAACATTGAACTCCGGAACGCTGAAGCTATCGAGCGGGCGGAAGATCTCCCCTGATATCGCCGGATCATACTGCGTCTGCGTCGTCTGCTTCTGCTCCGGATCGACGACCACATAATCAACCAGCATCCCCGGCACGCGGACGTCATGCGGCTTCAGCGAGCCTTCCTTGGTGATCCGCTTGACCTGGGCGATGACAATGCCGCCATTGTTGCGGGCGGCCAGCGCCTGATCGAGGCCGCCGAGATAGGCGCCTTCGTGTTCGTAGGTCAGGTTGCCGCGCTCGTCGGCGGTGGTGGCCCGGATGATGGCGACCTCGGGGACGATTGCCGGAAAGAACAGCCAGTCCTCGCCCTCGAAGCTGACGCGCTTGACCACCGGATGCTCCGACGCCAGGCCGTTCATCGCGCAACCCTGCCGCTCCGGATCGACGAAGGTGTCGATGCCGATCTTGGTCAGCACGCCCGGCCGCTTGGCAGCGGCTTCGCGATGAATGTCGAAGAGGATGCCGGAGGGAATGTTGTAGGCCGGGATCTCGTTGTTGGTGATCATCTGCCAGATCAGCGGCGGCTCTGATGACGACGGACCTGAGGGATAGGAGCCGCCGATGATGCGTTTGAGCAGGCCCTTTTTTGCAATGTAATCGACACCCTTGATGCCGCTCATGTCGCCGGCTGCGATGGGATGAAGAGTGGTAATATCCTTGGGATGGCCGGTCGCATCGAAACGCTCGCCAATCGCCTTCAGGATGAGATCAGGGCAACCGAGACCGCTCGAAGACGACACCGTGACAACAGCGCCATCCGGGATCAGCGCTGCCGCTTCGGCTGGGGTGAGATGCTTCTCCATGTGCATTACTCAGCGTCCTGTTTCGATTTTACACTCTTGCCGGTCCTTGCCGGCGCGGTCTTGCCGGCGCCGCAGCTTTCGCGAACGACCAGCCGAACGGCTGTCGTCACCGTCTCCGCCTCGGCCTTGCCCGCATTGATCTGCTTGAGCAGCATCTGTGCGCCCCGTCGCCCGATGCCCTGCGGATCGACAGAGACCGTCGTCAGCGCGGGAACCGCCGCCTGAGCCTCGATGACGTCGTCGAAACCCACCACGGCGAAGTCGGCGCCAGGCTCCAGACGGCGAGCGCGCAATCCGTCACAGACACCGAAGGCGACTGCATCGTTGAAGCAGACGGCTGCGGTCGGCCGACGGGCAAGAGCAATCGCTTTGCCGATCGCCTCCACCCCGCCGGCCCGCGAAGGTGCCGACGCGATGACGAGTTCTTCGTGATAGTCAAGCCCTGCCGTCTCCACACCGCTCCGGTAGCCGGCAAGCCGGTCGTCGAAGACGGCGGTGTCGGGAAAGCCTCCGAGAAAAGCGATACGCTTGTGGCCGAGCCCCACCAAATGCTTGACCGCCGACATCATGCCGGCTCGGTTGTCGGAGACGATCGACGAGACTTTGGCGCCGGGCAGGTTTCGCACGACGACCACCACCGGAATGCCGGCTGCGACGAGCGGCTTGAAGTCTGCGGCATCGGTGGCGCGCGCCGGCGAGACGATCAGGCCGGAAATGCCATGCTCGCGCATCGATGCGACAACCTCACGCTGCCGGTCGATGCTCTCGCCGGTATTCGACAGGAATTGCACGAAGCCGGCCGATTGGACGACCATATCGACGCCGACCGCCAGTTCCGCAAAGAAGCTGTTCGTCAGGTCGTTGACGACGACCCCGACGATCCGCGATTTGGCGCCGGCCTGGCGAAGATTGGCGGCGCCGCGATTATAGACGTAGCCGAGTTCGCGCATCACAGAGTTGACCTTGGCGCGCGTCACCTCATTGACCAGGGAGGAGCCCTGAAGCACCAGCGACACCGTCGACTTGGAGACGCCGGCGGCCTTTGCGATGTCAATGACGGTTACCCGCGCCTTTGTCACGTCTTTCTCCGACCACCAAACGTTGATTGATCGTTAAATATTTGGAACGTTCCAATTCTGTCAAGATAAATCTAATGAGTCACCAAGAATTCAGTCTCGTCCCGCATCAAAATGCAATCCAGAAAATTGGAACGATCTAAATTTCAACCGCAACTGGACGGCGTATCAGGGAAGATTCGGGGCTTGTCGCCGTGGACGAGGCGCGCCTTTGCATCGGCGGCCGCCTTGAGGGATGTGACCGATGCCCCGCTATCCAAGTTTCCGTCGAGGAACTCCCGCCGATTGGATTAGCGAAACTTTATCATTTCTGACGAATGCTACGCATACGTGCAACGCGCCAGATCTGAAGCAGGGCCGGATGATGCCACACTCGTTTGAATCCATTCTGGAGAACCTGCCGCAGGGCATTGTTCTCCTTGATCCTGCCAATAAGGTGACGGCTTTCAACGCCCGCACGCTCGAAATTCTCGGCCTCCCGGATGGAGCCATCAGCAGAGGAATGAATATCGACGGATTGCCGGGCACCGCCGATTGCCGCGCAGCGGCATGCCAGTCGTCGACGATCGGTAGACCGCGCACGTCCCAGTTTGCGCTTTCCGACGGACGGATGGTCTCATTGACCTCAGCCCCGTCGAAAGAGGGAGGCTGGATCTTGAGCTATGAAGACATCTCGACCCTCATCCGCGTCGAAGACAGTCTCACCGAACAACATCACAGGTTCGACGCGGCCCTCAGCAACATGCCGCATGGGCTGTGCATGTTCGATTCGAAAAAGAACCTGATCCTGTGCAACCCGTCCTATGCACGGATGTACAATCTACCGGATTTGCTGACGAAACCAGGAACGCCACTTGTCGATATCCTGGCCTTTCGCAGCCGCGAGGGAAATGGCCCGGCCGACACCGCCACCTATTTTGACGTCGTCTTCGAAGCGACGGTCCTCGGTGCGGTGGCCAGCCAGAATATCGTGCTCACCGATGGTCGCGTCATCAAGATCACCCACAATCCCATGCAAAACGGTGGTTACGTCGCCACCCACGAAGACGTCACCAAGACGGTGCGACTTGCGGAAGAGCTGCGCCGGCATCACGATCAGCTCGAAACGACGGTGCAGAGCCGCACGGCGGAAGTCGAGCGCCAGGCGCGGGAACTCGAGCGAATGCTGGCGCAGGAGCGGAACATCAACGAATTGCAGCGGCAGTTCGTGGCGATGGCATCCCATGAATTTAGGACTCCGCTGGCCATCATCGACGCTGCCGCCCAGCGGCTGTTGCGTAAGAGAGGGGCCGTCGAACCCGAATTTCTCAGCGACAAGGTCGACCAAATCCGCGCATCGGTGAACCGGATCGTCGATCTCATGGAGAGCATCCTGTCGGCCGGGCGTCTTGACACCGGTAAGATCGATATCAGCTACGACGCCTGCGCCTTAAGATCATTGATAAGAACCTGTTGCGAGCGGCAGTCGACGATCGCCAAGACACACAGCTTCATTTTGGACATTGACCGGCTGCCGGAGGTCATCGATGCCGATCCCCGCGCTTTGGCGCAGGTTTTTACCAACCTGCTGTCCAATGCCGTCAAATACGCGCCTGGAACCTCCGAAATTCGCATCATGGCGTGGGAGGAGACGGGAAACGTCAAAGTTTCGATCAGCGATGACGGGGTGGGGATCGACCCCGAAGACGTACCCCGGCTGTTCCAGCGCTATTTCCGTGCCGGGACCTCGACCGGGATTGCCGGAACGGGCATCGGCCTCAACCTGGTGAAGCAGATCGTCGAACTGCACCACGGCGCGATAGAGGTTCGAAGCGCAAGAGGATGCGGATCGACATTCACCGTCACTCTTCCCATCGAGAGAACTGGTCCCATCGAGAGAACTGGTAACGCTTCTGCGAGCAGCGACGCTGCCTGATATTTCAGGATTGCTGTCCTGCATATCTACCCTATCCTTCTCGCATAGAGGAGGATCTGGCCATGGCTTTCATTCACACCCCCAATGCATCCGCCAGCGAGAAGACGACGTCGATGTACGCGTCGGCGGAGGCGAACTATGGTTATCTACCGAACATGTATCGTGCCTTCGGCCACCGGCCGGAGGTGATGGAGAACTGGGTGGCGCTGCTTTCGAGCATTCGCGGCCATATGAGCCTGCGGCGCTACGAATTGGTGACGCTGGCGGCGGCCAAGGAGCTGAAATCCTCCTATTGCATGCTGGCGCATGGCTCGGTGCTGCTGCGCGAGGGCTTTACCAGCGACGGGCTGACGGCTATTGTCAACGAGACGGAGAAGGCGCCGATCGATGCCGGCGAACGCGCCATCATGGCCTTTGCCGCCAAGGTGGCGCGCGACGCGACATCGGTCACCCAGCAGGATATAGACGGACTGAAGAAACACGGGCTGAGCGATGCCGAGGTCTTCGACGTCACGGCTGCGGCAGCGGCCCGGTGTTTCTTCTCGAAAATGCTGGATGCGCTGGGTGCCGCTCCCGACCACGCCTATATGGAGCGGCTGGAGCCGAATGTACGAAGGGCGCTCAGCGTCGGACGGGAGGTCGAACGGCCTTTGGCGCCTTCAACCTCCCGCGGCACATCGCAATGATGGGGTAAATGGAGGATGCTTGGGCGGCGGCCTTTGCTGTCCTGCTCCTCCGGCCCCTCCAGGCCCCCTACTCCGGTTTGTCTGCAAAATGTCGGATCGCGAACTCGGCGATATTCTGGCTCGACCGATCGGCATCGTCGAGCAGAGAGGGAAACAGCTGCCACTGATGCGGCATGCCCGGCCAGACCTCGGTGGTGACGTCCACTCCCGCCTGGCGAGCCTTGTCGGCGAGCCGCAGCGTATCGTCCAGCAGGACTTCGCCGGAGCCGACCTGCAGCAACAGCGGCGGAAAGCCGGTCATGTCGGCATAAAGCGGCGATGCCTGGGGATCGGTCGGAGACCGGCTGCGGAGATAGGTCTGGCGCAGGGTTTCGATCCAGTCCTTGCCGACCAGCGGATCGCTTCCGGCGTTTGATGTCATGGATCCGCCTGTCGCGGCAAGATCGGTGATGGGGCTAAGCGCAATCACAGCCGCCGGCAACGGCTTTGCCGCCTGCATCTGCCTCAGCACCGTCTCGATCGCGATATTGCCGCCGGCGCCGTCTCCGGCCACGATGACGTTCTCGCTCCGATAGCCGTTGTCGAGAAGCCAGCGATAGGCGGTCAGCGCGTCGTTGATCTGCGCGGGATAGGCATATTCGGGCATCAGCCGATAATCAATGAGAAGAATGTCGCTGGATGCGGCCTTGGCAAGCGAGCCGGCAAGCAGGCTATGTGTGCGAATGGAGCCGCTGGAAAAGCCGCCGCCATGGATATAGAGGATCACCCTTTGGCCGATCGGGTGATGAAGACGGGCGGGCCACATCAGCTCGGCATCGACGCCGTCGGCATCGACCTGCCGGACCTGGATGCGTGTCGGCCCAGGCATCGTCTCCATCAGCGTCCTGAAGGCTGTGCGGCGTTGCTGCAGGCTGTCGGCGCCGGCAAAATGACCCTTCCAGAGGCCGACGAGTTTCTCGACCTGCTGGCGCGAGGCCTGACTTTGCGGCCCGATGCCCTGCCCGACCGCTGCCGATCCCATCGGCGTCAACGCGACCAAGACGAAAAACAGACATCCGAGCCGCTTGGACGCTCTTCGAATGCCAGCTGGCAAAATCCCACCGTTCATCAACTTCTCCCGACGATGCTGGCCATGCGGCATATTTGGCCGGTTCGTCCTCCGGAGTCAAAAGGTGCCGGGACTGAACCTCAAGCTTTTTCATTTCTCCCGCACCGCCTCGACGGCTGTCTTACTTTCAAAAAAATCGCCAATGCCCGCCGGCACGGCTTGCCATTTGCCGCGCATCCGTCGGAAATGGGCTCCGCGCCTGGCTGCCCCCAACCCCGGCGCTTCGTCTCGCATGTGAGTGAAGGATGTCGATGACCACCATTTACCTTGCCGGCCCGGAAGTCTTTCTTCCGGATGCCATGCCCATCATGGCCGAAAAACGCCGATTGGCGCGCCAGTTCGGCTTCGAGCCGACCGGTCCCGGCAGCGACGAAAACCAGACGCCGGTGAAGCGGACCGCCGCAGAGATCTACGCACGCAACGACGACGCCATGCGCCGAGCCGAGATCTGCCTTGCCAACATCACTCCCTTTCGAGGCGTCAGCGCCGATCCGGGTACGGTCTACGAAATCGGCTTCATGATTGCGCTCGGAAAAGCGGTCTTTGCCTATTCCAACCACCCCGACGACTACGGCCTGCGTGTTCGCTCGATCTGGTATGCGGGGCTCGAGATCGATGAGACGAGCGGACGCCCCCGCGGACCGGATGGCATCGCGATCGAAAATCACGGCATGGCCGACAACCTGATGATCGACGGAGGGATCGAGGCGACCGGAGGCAAGGTGTTTCGTGCAGCGACGCTCCCGGCGGACCCTGCCCGCGACCTTACGGTTTACTTCAAGGCGCTTCAGACGATCGCCGGCATCCCGGCCTCTTTTACTCCGCCTTCATCGCCTCGATGACCGCCCTGAAGCCCGCCGACATATGGCGGCGGCTCGGATAGTAGAGATAGAGCGGTTCCTCCGGCTGGCACCAGTCGTCCAGGACCTGGATCAGTTCGCCGCCGGCAACGGCTTTTTCCACGCGCGGCTCCCAGATGTAGGCAAGGCCGACGCCGCCGAGCGCTGCCTGCATCATCAGCTCGTGATCGTCGAGCGACAGCGGTCCGGCCGGCTGAAAGCTCACCGCCTGGCCGTCCTTCTCGAACTCCCAGGCATAACGCGCGCCTGACGGAAACATGTTCTGAATGCAGAGATGGCGCTTGAGCTCGTGCGGTGTCGCCGGCTTCGGCCGGGTCTCGAAATAGGCAGGCGAACCGACGACGACCAAGCGGATGCGCGGTTTTATGCGCAGCGCGATCATGCCCTCGGTGACGCGCTCCCCGAAGCGGATGCCGGCATCGAAACCCTCCTCGACGATATCGACCAGCCTGTCGGTCGCGTTGATCTCCAGCTGCAAGTTGGGGTTCTTTTTCAGCAGCGGACCGATGACGCGGCCGATAACGAAGGGGCCGATCGAATTCGGCACGTTGATCCTCACCTTGCCGAACGGCGTGTCGCGATAGCGGTTCAGTGCATCGAGCGCCGCCGTCATCTCGCCGAAAGCCGGGTCGAGATGCGAGATCAGCAGGTCGCCGGCCTCCGTCAGCGAGACGCTGCGCGTCGTGCGGTTGAGCAGGCGGATGCCGATCCGGTCTTCGAGATTGAGCACGGCATGGCTGACCGCAGACGCGGTGACACCCCGCTCCTCGCCCGCCTTGCGGAAGCTCTTATGCCGCGCGACGGCGGCAAAGGCCGCGAGTTCGGACAATTCGGTGGCGCGCATTGCTGAATTAAACTCATCATAGTTTCAAGAATAACAAATCTTATACAGCAACGGTTTTTCGGTCAAATTCACCCCGTCGGCACAGAGATGCCACCACCCACCGAACAGAAAGGAATTCGTCATGAAAGTCTGGTTCATCACTGGTGCATCCCGCGGCTTCGGCGCGCTGATGACCAAGGAAGCCCTTGCGTCAGGCGATGCCGTCATCGCCACCGCCCGCAACCCGAAGACCGTGACCGCGCAGTTCGGCGATCATCCGAACCTGCTTGCCGTCGCCCTCGACGTCACCAACGAGGCACAGGCGAAGGAGGCCGCGGCTGCCGGCATCGCCCGCTTCGGCCGCATCGATGTCCTTGCCAACAATGCCGGCTACGGCTTGCTGGGTGCCGTCGAGGAAGCCACGGCCGAAGAGGTCGAAAGGCTCTATGCCACGAACGTCTTCGGCCTGCTGAAGGTGACGCGCGCGGTGCTGCCCTATATGCGCCGCCAGCGCTCCGGCCATGTCCTGAACTTTTCCTCGATCGGCGGTTATTTCGGCTATCCCGGGTGGGGCGTCTACGGCTCGACGAAGTTCGCCGTCGAAGGCCTGTCGGAATCGATGGCCGCCGAACTCGAACCTTTCGGCATCAAGGTGACGATCGTCGAGCCTGGCTTCTTCCGCACCGACTTCCTCGCCGACACATCGCTGGCTATCAGCCCGGCTTCGATTGCGGACTACGAGGGTACGCCGGCCGGCAACATGCGCAGTTTCGCTGCCGACGCCAACCATGCCCAGCCCGGGAATCCCGCCAAGCTGGCCGCCGGCATCATGACGCTCGTCAATTCGCCCAATCCGCCGCTGCGCATGCCGTTCGGCAGCGATACGGTTGCTGTGATCGAGGAGCAGCATGCCAGCGTCGAAAAGGAACTTGCTATCTGGCGTCAGCTCGCTTTGTCCACGGATTTTCCAAACGAGGCAACGGCCTCTGCCTGAAGCGCCCTGCCCGCCGCATCCCAGGACTCGGGGATGCGGCTGCAGCGCCGCTGTGACTGCGGGAAAGTGCGGCATGCGGCAAATTAGCGTTCGCCTCACCTGTGGAATGGCCTAGATCTAGGTCGATCACCACCATGAAGAGGCGAGCATGTCCATCAAGTCCATCTGCATCTATGGCGCTGGCG
This sequence comes from Rhizobium binxianense, assembly GCF_028994275.1. Lineage (NCBI taxonomy): Bacteria > Pseudomonadati > Pseudomonadota > Alphaproteobacteria > Hyphomicrobiales > Rhizobiaceae > Rhizobium > Rhizobium binxianense. The sequence continues at coordinate 1,363,594 of NZ_CP118713.1, read as the reverse complement.
CACTCGGCGGCGCTATCGCCGTCAAGCTTGCTAGCCAAGCCGGAAACGACGTCACCATCTCCGTCGTCGCGCGTGGAGCCCATCTCGACGCCATCCGCGACAACGGTCTCAGCCTGCGCGAAGCCGATGCGGAAAGGGCGCTCAACGTCCGCCTCACCGCGACCGACGATCCCCAGACATTGCCGCCGCAGGATTTTGTCATCACCGGCCTCAAGGGGCATCAGCTGGCACCCGCTGCCGAAGGCATTGCAGGACTCCTCAAGGAAGGTACCCGCGTCGTCATGATCCTTAACGGCATTCCGTGGTGGTATTTTCACCGCGATAGCCAGAGCCGGCATGCCGAGCTGCAGTTCAACGAGCTCGATCCCGGCCGCAGGCTTTGGCGGCTGATCGGACCGGAACGGGTTATCGGCTGCGTCGCTTATCAAGGCGCAGAGGTGATCAATCCCGGCGAGATCCAGCTTGCCAACAACGGCCGCTTCGTGCTCGGCGAGCCCTCGGGCGAGATCTCGCCCGATCTCGAGGCGATCGCCACGGTGCTGACCGACGCCGGCCTCAACATCACGACGACGGCTGTTATCCGCAACGAGATCTGGAGCAAGCTGATGGGCAATGCCGCCTTCAACCCGATCAGCGCGCTGACCAGGGCTCTGATGACCGACATCATGGCGGATCCGGCACTTTCAGCCACGGTCGGCAAGGTGATGAACGAGGTCCGCGCCGTCGGCGAGGCCTTGGGTGCGCGTTTCAGCATGACCGTCGAGCAGCGGCTCGAACAATCGCGCCATATCGGCGCCGTGCGCACATCGATGCTGCAAGATCTGATCGGCGGCAAGGCGCTCGAAATCACGCCGCTGGTCGGCATGGTGGTGGCGCTCGGACGCCTGAGTGCCGTGCCGACGCCGGTCTCGGAAACGATCCTGGCGCTGGTGACGCAGTTGGATCGGGAAAACCAGCGCAGCGGCTGATTGCGGAGGAAAGGGCGGCCGGGAAAAACCCGGCCGTCTTCGCTTACTTTCCGACCTGCTCAGCCCAGTTCGGCGCCTTGCCGCCGCCATCGAGGAAGGTCGTTGCCATATTCGCCATGAGGGGCGAGGCGAAGGTCTCGTAATGGGTGAGATCAGGCAGGATCGCCAGCCGGTTCTTCGGCATGTTTTCCCGCATCCAGCCCGCATCGCGCAGACCGCCGCCGAGCTTGTGGTAGAAGTCGATCATATGCGCTCCGAATGGATTTCCTATCGCAAACGGCAGTAGGCTTTTGCCATCGTTGCAAAGGTCAAACGCCATGCGAAATATTATGTCCTCCGCCTTCCACCCTCTTCGCCCGCATGGGATCACGCGCGGTAACCGGCAGATCCGCGAGAAACGCACCGCCTGGGCGCTGATCGTCTTCGGCATCGTGCTCGCCTGCATAGAGCTTTACATCGTTTACTCCGCTTGAGGTCCATCCGGGGAAACAGCGAGGATGCCGCGCCTTGACGGCGCAATCACCGCCCTCGTTGCGCCGTTTCGTCATGACGGTCGCGACAAGCCAGCACTTCTCCCGCCGTTTTCACCTGCCGGAAGAACGAGGGGGCCAATTCCAACTTTTCCTTAACCGGCATGCTGGTAAAATCTTGGCGCAGAGACTTCAGACGCCACGAGACCGATGCCGAAACCGAACTTCCGCTTCACCCATTACGATCTCAAAGAACAGCGCGCCGGAACGATCGTCGAGGTGTCGTTGAATGCGGTGAACAATGTCCGCCTGATGACGGCTCCGAATTTCCAGCGGTTCACCGAGGTTCTCGATTTCAAATATATCGGCGGTGTGGCGCGCAAATCGCCGATCAAGATTGCTGTTCCCGAAAGCGGTCACTGGCATATCGTCGTCGATATGGAAGGCCATCACGGGCTGGCGGAATCTTCCGTCAAGGTGATCGCCACGCCCGCAAACCAGAAGATGCCGCGGCCCTCCTGAACTTTGCATCGCCGCGCATCTTTCGGACGCGCAAAGGCAAGCGCTGAACGTGCTCTGTCGAAAAACCTTGATCACGAGACGCCCAAACGTGCTGATCTTTGATTACGATCAATGAATCAGACCGCGATGTCGGTCACAGTTCTTTCGTCGCGAAGCTTACCCGCGCCGCCAGCCGCAAGTCGGCTCCTCATTCGTGCTCTGCTAGGGAGTGAAGAACAGCAGACCATGATCTTCATCACGTGGGGGCCGTCCATGACCTCGAACCCGATCGGTCATATCACCAACATCATCGATCCCGGCGATGCGCTCGGCGAAGTCCTTTTCGGATTGATCATGGCGCTGACATTGACGGTAGGTTCTAGGCTTGTTTTTGAAGATGAAGGGTTAGATGTCCATGAGTTGATCGTCGCAACAATCGGATGCAACGTCGCTTGGGGGATCATTGACGCCGTGTTGTTCATTCTGGGCACGACGTTTTACAAAAGCAGGCGCTTGCGCCTTTTTCGGCAAATTAAAGCCGCCAGAAGCGAGACTGCGGCGCTCAAGATGCTCACGCAAGAATTCCCGATAGAAGAAGCACCGTTTTCTGCAAAAGCCGCCGACACGGACGCGCTCTATCGATCACTCCTGACGCTCGCATCCCGCGCCGATCCTCGGAAGGCGTCATTATCGAAAGATGAACTCTTGGCCGCAATCGCGGTTTTCTTTCTGGTCTCGGTCACCTCCATTCCAGCAGTGACCCCTTTTCTTCTCATCGACAACGCTCACCTTGCTCTGAGAGTCAGCAACCTGTTTCTCATCATACTGCTGTTTGTGACGGGCTATGCGTGGGCGGAATTTTCGGGAGGCAGGCCTTTTCATGCCGGGATGACGATGACTTGTCTCGGATTGCTTCTGGTTGCAATAGCAATCGCCCTTGGCGGTTGAGCCCTTTCGCCGACCGAACAGGCACAAACGCGTCAGCGGGGATTGCGCTCCTTGCGCAGTTTTCCCCACCATTCCAGCCGCTTGCGGATATCGCGCTCGAAGCCGCGCTCCGGCGGATCGTAGAAGGTCTGGCGGCCCATCTTCTCCGGGAAATAATCCTGGCCTGAAAAGGCATCCGGCTCGTCGTGATCGTAGCGGTAGCCATCGCCATAACCTTCGCCCTTCATCAGCTTGGTCGGCGCGTTGAGGATATGCTTCGGCGGTAGCAGCGAGCCGTTCTGCTTGGCCGCCTGGCTGGCCGCCTTGAAGGCGGTGTAGACGGCATTCGATTTCGGCGCGGTGGCGAGATAGATGCAGGCTTGGGCCAGCGCCAGCTCCCCTTCCGGAGAGCCGAGATACTCATAGGCATCCTTGGCGGCATTGCAGATCACCAGCGCCTGCGGATCGGCAAGGCCGATATCCTCCACTGCCATGCGCACCAGCCGCCGGCCGAGATAAAGCGGATCCTCGCCGGCATCGAACATGCGGGCGAGATAATAAAGAGCGGCATCCGGGTCCGAACCGCGCACGGACTTGTGTAGCGCCGAGATCAGATTGTAATGACCGTCCTGCGCCTTGTCATAGACAGGAGCGCGACGCTGGACGATGCGGGTCAGGCCTTCGGTGTCGAAGCTCTCGCCCTCGCGCACGGCGCGCCAGACCTCTTCGGCGAGCGTCAACACCGCGCGGCCGTCGCCATCGGCCATGCGGATCAGGCTGGCACGCGCTTGCTCCGTCAGCGGCAGCGGCTTCTGCTCGATCGCCTCGGCGCGCTTCAGCAGCTCCTCCAGGCTGTCCTCGTCATGCGACTTGAAGGTGAGGACGCGGGCGCGCGACAAGAGAGCGGCGTTGAGCTCGAAGGACGGGTTTTCGGTGGTGGCGCCGACGAGAATGACGGTGCCGTCCTCCATGACGGGAAGGAAACTATCCTGCTGGGCGCGGTTGAAACGATGGATCTCGTCGACGAAGAGCAGCGTCTGACGACCGTCCATGCGGCGCAGGCGGGCCGTCTCGAACACCTTCTTCAGATCGGCGACGCCTGAGAAGATCGCCGATATCTGCTCGAAGGCCAGCCCCGCCTCGCCGGACAGCAGCCGCGCCACCGTCGTCTTGCCGGTGCCGGGCGGCCCCCAGAAGATCATCGAGCCGAGCGAGCCGCTTTCGATCATCCGTTTCAAGACGCCGTCTTCACCGGTCAGATGTTCCTGACCGGTGACATCAGCAAGGGTCTTCGGCCGCAAGCGATCGGCAAGCGGCCGCCTGGCGGCGACCTCCTCCGGAACACGCGGCGCGAAGAGATCGTTGCTCATCGGAAGAACTGCCGGATGCGCTGGCCGTCGCGCTCGATCTCCACCCGCCAGAGGCCGGGGTCGCTGTCGGCGATCTCGGACAGTTCGCTGGTCGACTTCACATCGGTGCCGTTGATCGAGACGATGATATCCTTCGGCTCGAAACCAAGACGGGCGGCAGGCGAATCTTCTTTCACCTCGGATACGACGACGCCGGACGATTCCGGCGGCATGCGCAGCTCGTCGGCCACCCGCGGCGACAGGTTTTCGACGACAGCGCCGCTAAAGGGGGTGCGCCCGCCGATCGTGCGCTGGTCGCGCGGCGAGGTTTCCGGGGCACGGGCCAGCGTCAGCGGCAGTTGCTGCTCGCGGCCGTTCTCGACGACGGTGAGCTTGACCGATTTGCCGAGACCGGCCGTCGTCAGCCGGTAGAGCAGCGCATCCGGATGTTCGACGGAAATGCCATCGACCGCCGTGACGATTTCGCCGGCCTTTAGACCGGCCTTGGCGGCCGGTCCGCCTTCCGAAACCTTGACGACGAGCGCGCCGCGGGCCTTGTTCAGCCCCAGCGCTTCGGCCACCTCAGAGGTCACGGCATCGAAGCTCGCGCCGACATAGGGCCGCTCAAAGGATTTGACGCCGGCATCGGCCGAGGCGAGGAAGACCTTGACGAGATTGGCAGGGATGGCAAAGCCGATGCCGTTCGAGCCGCCGCCGCGCGAGAAGATCGCGGTGTTGATGCCGATCAGCTCGCCCTTCATGTTCATCAGGGCGCCACCGGAATTGCCGGGATTGATCGAGGCATCGGTCTGGATGAAGAAGCCGAATTCGTTCCTGACCACCTGGTTGCGCGCCAGTGCCGAGACGATGCCGCTCGTTACCGTCTGGCCGACGCCGAAGGGGTTGCCGATCGCCAGCACGAGATCGCCGACCTCGACCGAATCGGAATTGCCGATCGGCAATGTCGGGAAGCTTTCCTTGGTGTTGATCTTCAGCACAGCAAGATCGACACGGTCATCGCGCAGAACCACCTTGCAGGGGAATTCGCGGCCATCCGACAGCGCGATCTTGATATCGTCGGCGCCGTCGACGACGTGATTGTTGGTGACGACGGTGCCGTTCGCCTCGACGATGACGCCCGAGCCGAGCGATGACTGCTTTTCCGAACGGTTTGGCATCTGCTGGCCGAAAAACTGCTCGAAGAAGGGATCGCCGGCAAAGGGCGACTGCCGCTGGACGATCTTTTCCGCATAGACATTGACGACGGCGCCTGACGTCTGCTTGACGAGCGGCGCGAAGGAGAGCTGCATCTGCATCTGGCTCTCGGGTACGGACTTTGCCGTCTGTGCATCGGCCGCAGCCGGCAGAACGAGTATCAGTGCGAATAGCGAGACGGACGCGCGCTTGAACAGGCCTTGCATGGGTATCCCTTTTGAATCCTCTTGAGCAACGTTGTAGCGCCCGACGCTAGAAAGGAAAGAGGGCGGAAGCATGGAAGAACAAGGCAGGGGAATGTCTTGAAGTCGTTGTGAATTTGATTCAGGAAGTTTGGCCATGCAGCTGATATCAAAAGCCAAAACCTGGGCGAAGTCACTGAAGCGTGACATCGTTGCGCTGTGGCTGGCCGCGCGTGATGCGCGCGTACCGTGGTATGCGAAAGCGGTGGCCGGCGCCGTTGCCGCCTACGCGCTGTCGCCCGTCGATCTGATCCCGGATTTCATTCCGGTGCTCGGCTATCTCGACGATCTGCTGATCGTGCCGCTCGGCATCCTGCTGGCGACGCGGCTTGTCCCGGCCGAGGTGATGAACGAGCTTCGCGCTGAGGCGGCAAGACGCATCGAGCGCCCTTCCGGCCGTCTCGGATTGATCTTCATCCTTGCCGTCTGGCTCGCCTGCATCATCTTCCTGGCTCTGGCACTCAGCAAGCTGGCCTGATCGGCGGCAAGAAAGATGATGATGATGATAACACGCGCAATGTCCGCCGCTCTCGGTTTGGCGATCCTGCTCCTCACATCGCATCTGGCACAGGCGGCCAGTTTCGATTGCGAGGCGAAAGAATTGAAGTCGGATGAAAAGGCGATCTGCGACAACCGCGCGCTCAACGACGCCGATGTGAAGATGGTGACGACTTTCGAGCTGCTCTCCGGCCTGCTGGCGATGGGTTCGCGCGGAACCCTGCAGGACGAACAGACGGCCTGGCTGAAGAAACGGCAGGAATGTGGGGCCGATGCAACTTGCATTAAGGCTGCCTATGACGAGCGGCTGAAGCAGCTCGGCGAGTCTTATAAAAACATCAACCGGCCGCTTTGAAAGCGACCGGTTGGAAGAGCAGCTGACTTTTAATCAGTAAGTCGTCGGTTCAGATGAGTCAGCGGGCGTTCAGATCGCGCACGGCACCGCGGTCCGCACTCGTTGCGAAGGCGGCGTAGGCCTTCAGCGCGGTCGTGACGTTGCGCTTGCGGACTTCTGTGGGATACCAGCCCTTGGCGTCCTGTTCGGCGCGGCGGGCGGCAAGTTCGCTCTCGCTGACACGCAGGCTGATCGTGCGGTTGGGGATGTCGATGTCGATCATGTCGCCTTCGCGCACCAGGCCGATCGTGCCGCCATTTGCCGCTTCCGGCGAGACGTGGCCGATCGACAGGCCGGAGGTGCCGCCGGAGAAGCGGCCGTCGGTGATCAGCGCGCAGGCTTTGCCCAGGCCCTTCGACTTCAGATAGCTCGTCGGATAGAGCATTTCCTGCATGCCCGGGCCGCCCTTCGGGCCCTCGTAGCGGATGACGACGACGTCGCCGGCCTTCACCTCGTTGGCAAGGATCGCCTTGACGGAGGCATCCTGGCTTTCGAAGACGCGGGCGGGGCCGGAGAATTTCAAGATCGATTCATCGACGCCGGCCGTCTTGACGATGCAGCCGTCAACCGCAAGGTTGCCCTTGAGCACGGCAAGGCCGCCATCCTTGGAGAAGGGATGTTCGACCGAGCGGATGACGCCGTTCTGGCGGTCGGTGTCGAGTTCGTCCCAGCGGGCCTCTTGGCTGAAAGCGACCTGGGTGGGGATGCCGCCGGGTGCGGCGCGATAGAAATTGCGGACGGTTTCGCTGTTGGTGCGGGTGATATCCCAGCGGTCGATCGCATCGCCCAGCGTCTCGGCATGCACGGTCGGGCAATCGCGGTTCAAGAGACCGCCCTTATCGAGTTCGCCGAGGATCGACATGATGCCGCCGGCGCGGTGCACGTCTTCCATATGAACATCGCTCTTGGCCGGTGCGACCTTCGACAGGCACGGCACGCGGCGCGACAGCGCGTCGATATCGCTCATGGTGAAATCGATCTCGCCTTCATGGGCGGCAGCCAGGATGTGCAGGACCGTATTGGTCGAACCGCCCATGGCGATGTCGAGCGCCATGGCATTCTCGAAGGCCTGCTTGGAGGCGATGGTGCGCGGCAGCGCCTTGAGGTCGTCCTGCTCGTAATAACGGCGGGCGAGATCGACGATCAGGTGGCCGGCCTCGACGAACAGCCGCTTGCGGTCGGCGTGGGTGGCGAGCGTCGAGCCGTTGCCGGGCAGCGACAGACCGAGCGCTTCCGTCAGGCAGTTCATCGAATTAGCAGTGAACATGCCGGAGCAGGAGCCGCAGGTCGGACAGGCCGAGCGTTCGATGGTCTGGACGTCCTCGTCGCTGATCTTGTCGTCGGCTGCGGCGACCATGGCATCGACCAGGTCGAGGGCGTGCGTCTTGCCGTGCAGCACGACCTTGCCGGCTTCCATCGGGCCACCGGAGACGAAGACTGTGGGGATGTTGAGGCGCAGCGACGCCATCAGCATGCCGGGAGTGATCTTGTCGCAGTTGGAGATGCAGACCATGGCGTCGGCGCAATGGGCATTGACCATGTATTCGACGCTGTCGGCGATGAGCTCGCGCGAGGGCAGCGAATAGAGCATGCCGTCATGGCCCATGGCGATGCCGTCATCGACCGCGATGGTGTTGAATTCCTTGGCGACACCGCCAGCCGCCTCGATTTCCCGGGCAACGAGCTGGCCGAGGTCCTTCAGGTGCACGTGGCCGGGCACGAACTGGGTGAAGGAATTCACCACCGCGATGATCGGCTTGCCGAAATCCGAATCCTTCATGCCCGTGGCGCGCCAAAGGCCGCGCGCGCCTGCCATGTTGCGGCCGTGGGTCGTGGTTCTGGAACGGTAAGCTGGCATCGGTGTCTTCCTCGATGTGTCGGAATAGTCAGGCGAAGCGGGGCGGCATAGAGCCTGCGGGCCGGGCAACGCTGCTTTTTGGAATTGTCCTAATCCAATCGACGGGGGCTGTCACTACCGCGAAGCTCAAATCCGGTACGCCATCGGCCAAGCGTCATAGGCCCATCTTTCATATACGGTTCGGCGCGACGTTTCGTTACAGCCTATTCCATCACGGCCGAACACAAAAAATTGGCTTCCCGTCAGCAATATTCAAGGCTTAGAGACTCATCCGAACATGCGGATGGTTCGTTTAAAGACTATATTGCAGAAATCCGCCCAGGAGGTTTCGACATGCCAAGCTATCGCCCGCCGAAGATCGCGTCATCGGAGATCACGCCGCGCCAGGTCTATGTGCGCCGTCGTGAATTTCTCGGCGCGGCAGCGCTTGGCGCCATGGCGCTCTACAGCGCCGGCAAGGCGAGTGCTGCGGCGCTTTCCGCCGTAGAGAGCAAGTACAAGGTCGACGAGAAGCCGACGCCGATCAAGGACGTCACCACCTACAACAACTTCTATGAATTCGGCCTCGACAAGGGTGACCCCGCCGCTCTTTCCGGCGATTTCAAGCCGCTGCCCTGGACGGTCAAGGTCGACGGCATGGTCAACAAGCCCGGCACTTTCGACCTCGAGGCGCTGATCAAGGAATTCCCGATCGAGGAGCGCACCTATCGGATGCGCTGCGTCGAGGCCTGGTCGATGGTCATTCCCTGGGACGGCTTTCCACTGGCATCGCTGCTCGAAAAGGTGGAGCCGCTCGGCAGCGCCAAATACGTCGCCTTCGAAACCGTGGTGCGGCCGGAGGAGATGCCGGGGCAGAAGGGCTTCTTCCAGTCGCTCGACTGGCCCTATGTCGAGGGTCTGCGCCTGGACGAGGCGCGCCATCCGCTGACGCTGCTTGCCGTCGGGCTTTATGGCGAAACGCTGCCGAACCAGAACGGCGCGCCGATCCGGCTCGTCGTGCCGTGGAAATACGGCTTCAAGGGCATCAAGTCGATCGTCAGGATCACACTCACCGACCAGCAGCCCAAGAATACCTGGCAGGTCACCAATGCGCAGGAATACGGCTTCTACGCCAACGTCAATCCTGCCGTCGACCATCCACGCTGGAGCCAAGCCAGCGAACGGCGCATCGGCGAAAGCGGCTTCTTTGGCGCGAGCCGCCATCCCACCCTACCCTTCAACGGCTATGCCGACGAGGTGGCGAGCCTCTATGCCGGCATGGATCTGAAGGCGAATTTCTGATGGCGGAACTGTCGCTCGCCATCCCCAAGCGCTGGCAGCCCGCTTCCATCTGGCTGCTTTATGTCGTCGGGCTCGCGCCCGCCGCCTGGACCTTCTATCTCGGGGCGACCGATCAGCTCGGCGCCGATCCGGTCAAGACCTTCGAGCTCTTCCTCGGCATCTGGACGATCCGTTTCCTGATCGCAACGCTTGCCGTCTCCCCTGCCCGCGAGCTTTTCGGCTGGAACTATCTGCGCTATCGCCGCGCGCTCGGCCTGCTGACCTTTTATTACGCGCTGATGCACTTCACCGTCTACATGGTGCTCGACCAGGCGATGGACATTCCTGCGGTCATCAACGATGTGCTGAAGCGCCCCTTCATCATGTTCGGCATGGCCGGGCTTGCGATGCTCATTCCGCTGGCGCTGACATCCAACAATTTTTCGATCCGCCGCCTCGGCAAGAATTGGATCTGGCTGCACCGCCTCGTCTACATCATCGCCGCCAGCGGGGCGCTGCATTTCGCGCTCTCGACCAAGATCCTCGATCTCGAGCAATATATCTATGTCGGGCTGATCATCGCGCTCATCCTCTACCGCTCCTATCGGCCGATCGCACGCAGCCGAAAGAAGGGCCAAGGACGGCCACGCAATCGCGCCGTGGCGTCGCCATCCGAGGCGTAAGCGACCGGCGAGAATGGATCACCGATATGCTGGATCAAGGGCCCAGGCCGCGGCGATGCCGATGGCATAAGCCAGCATATTCCAAAGCGAGAATATCCGCCCAAGCAGCAGCGCGCCCGCCGTGGTCAGCCGAAAGGCGTCGAGCCAGGGCGTATGATAGAGCCGGAACAATTCCACTGAGATCGCTATGAACAGCGCTGCGACGGCAATTGCTGTCGGCCGTGACCTTGCGACCAAGAGCGCCACGAGCAGATAGACCATCGCTCCCCAGAGCGCCGATCCGCCATATTTGACGACGATGAAAGGCAGATCGGCCGCATAGCCAAACCTGCGGAGCACCAGCCCGAGAACGAGAAACAGGGCGGCCAGACGAAGGAGCTGCGGAGAGCGAGTCTGAATGATTTTGCGCAATGGAGCCGGTCCCGTCACTATATCAGAAACAAAAAAAGCCGGGCTTTGCAGCCCGGCTGTTTTGTTCCGCCGGAGCGAAAGATTAAGCGGCGACGGCCTGTTCTTCGGCAGCGACGCGGGCCTTGTCGGCTGCGCCCTTGGCAAAGGTGTCGCGATCAACGAATTCGACAACGGCCATGGCGGCGTTGTCGCCCTGGCGGAAGCCGGCCTTCATGATGCGCAGGTAACCGCCATTGCGGGTGGCGTAACGCGTTGCGATCGTGTCGAACAGCTTCGAAACGACGGCAGCATCGCGGATCTGCGAGATCGCCTGGCGGCGAGCATGCAGGTCGCCGCGCTTGCCGAGCGTGACGAGCTTCTCGACGATCGGACGGATTTCCTTGGCCTTCGGCAGGGTCGTGACGATCTGCTCGTGGGTAATCAGCGAAGCCGCCATGTTGGCGAACATCGCCTTGCGATGGCTTGCAGTTCTATTCAGCTTGCGGCCGGCTTTACCATGGCGCATTGCTATTCTCCTTTAATGCAGGTGCCCTTACGCTAAGTGGGCCTGCCGTTTCCTGGCACATGCAGGCGATCGGCCTGCTGTTTGACGGGGAAAGGCAGCCGAAAGAGCCTGCCTTTTGTTATGTTCTCGCGATCGGCGTGCGGGCGGAAAACCGCTTCACACTTTTCCTCACGCCGCTCAGTATTGGTCTTCGTAACGCTTGGCGAGATCTTCGATGTTCTCGGGCGGCCATGCCGGCACTTCCATGCCGAGGTGCAGGCCCATGGAAGCGAGAACTTCCTTGATTTCGTTCAGCGACTTGCGACCAAAATTCGGCGTGCGGAGCATTTCTGCTTCGGTCTTCTGAATGAGGTCGCCGATGTAGACGATGTTGTCGTTCTTCAGGCAGTTTGCCGAACGGACCGACAGTTCGAGTTCGTCCACCTTCTTGAGGAGAGCCGGGTTGAAAGCGAGTTCGGTGACTGCTTCCTCTTCGGTTTCCTTCTGCGGCTCGTCGAAGTTGACGAAGACGCCAAGCTGATCCTGGAGGATGCGCGCCGCGAAAGCGACGGCGTCTTCGCCGGTGATCGAGCCATCGGTTTCGATGGTCATGTTCAGCTTGTCGTAGTCGAGAACCTGTCCTTCGCGGGTATTTTCAACCTTGTAGGACACCTTCTTGACCGGCGAATAGAGGCTGTCGACCGGGATGAGACCGATCGGAGCATCTTCCGCACGATTGCGTTCGGCCGGAACATAGCCCTTGCCGTTGTTGACGGTGAACTCCATGCGGATTTCGGCGCCCTCGTCGAGCGTGCAGATCACATGCTCGGGGTTGAGGATTTCGATATCGCCGACCGTCTGAATGTCGCCAGCCGTGACAACGCCCGGGCCCTGCTTACGCACGACCATGCGCTTTGCGTCGTCGCCATCCATCTTGATGGCGATTTCCTTGATGTTGAGCACGATGTCCGTCACGTCTTCGCGGACGCCCGGAATCGAGGAGAATTCATGCAGCACGCCATCGATCTGCACCGCCGTGACGGCAGCGCCGCGCAGCGAGGAGAGCAGAACGCGGCGAAGCGCATTGCCGAGGGTCAGGCCGAAGCCGCGCTCCAGCGGTTCGGCAACAAGCGTCGCCCTGGTGCGCGAGCTCGAAGAGAACTCCACCTTGTTCGGCTTGATCAGTTCCTGCCAGTTCTTCTGAATCATGAGTTTGCCTTCCGTTCGTTGCCACCATCCAATCGTGGCAACCGAGCTTGAAAACCACCGGGAGCGCCAAGGCGCTCACCAGTGACGAGAGCGATGATCAGACGCGGCGCTTCTTGCGCGGACGGCAGCCATTGTGCGGGATCGGGGTCACGTCGCGGATGGACGTGATCATGAAACCTGCAGCCTGGAGCGCACGCAGAGCCGATTCGCGACCCGAACCCGGACCGCAGACTTCGACTTCCAGCGACTTCATGCCGTGTTCCTGAGCCTTCTTGGCGCAGTCTTCGGCAGCGATCTGGGCAGCGAACGGGGTCGACTTGCGCGAGCCCTTGAAGCCCTTGGCGCCAGCCGACGACCAAGCGATCGCATTGCCCTGCGCATCGGTGATGGTGATCATCGTGTTGTTGAAGGTCGAGTTGACGTGGGCGACACCCGACGAGATATTCTTGCGCTCGCGACGGCGAACGCGGACGGCTTCCTTAGCCATGGTATTCCTTTCGTTGATCTCTTCACCGCCGTAATGCCAGCGGCTACACCGGAACGGCGCCTATATGGTCCCGCTCCAAACTCAAAAGAGGCCGGCGCAGACCGCCAGCCTCCCTACCCCGGTTTCCCGGAAATTACTTCTTCTTACCAGCGATTGCCTTTGCCGGACCCTTACGGGTGCGGGCATTGGTGTGCGTGCGCTGACCGCGGACCGGAAGGCCGCGGCGATGACGCAGGCCGCGGTAGCAGCCGAGGTCCATCAGACGCTTGATGTTCATCGCGGTATCGCGACGAAGATCACCTTCGACCTGATAGTCGCGGTCGATGGCTTCGCGGATCTGAAGGACTTCTGCGTCCGTCAGCTGATGCACACGACGCTCAGCCGGGATACCGACCTTCTCGACGATTTCCTGTGCGAATTTCGGACCGATCCCGTGAATGTAGGTCAGCGCGATAACAACGCGCTTCGCAGTCGGGATGTTGACGCCAGCGATACGTGCCACGCCTGTTCTCCTTGCATTCCAGTTGCCATCCGGCAAGTGGGCTTCGTTACGCGGCCTTTGGAACCGCTCGTTCAGATTTACGTCCGCAACATGTCAAAACGACCGCACCCGGACTTCCCTGGGAAATCCGCGCCGATCGCATGGAATGTCGCGAGTTGGCGCGGTGTTTAGCGGAATCACTGCTGAAAAGCAACCGTTCCACCAAGTTTATTTTCAAAGCCTTAAAGCTTGGAAAGAATGCTTTCGACCTCTGCCGTCACCTGATCGATCTCCGCCATGCCGTCCACGGACCTGAGTTTGCCCTTGGCATGGTAATAGCCGATCAGCGGCGAGGTTTCCTTGTAGTAGACCTGCAGCCGCGCCGTCATGGTCTCCGGATTGTCATCCGGACGGCGCTTGAAGTGGGTGGAACCGCACTTGTCGCAGACGCCTTCGGCAGCAGGAACCTTGTCGGTATCGTGATAGACGCCGCCGCACTGTGCGCAGGAGTAGCGACCGGCGACACGACGGACCAGTTCCTCATCATCGACACGGAATTCGATGACGACGGACAGGCCGAGGCCCTTTGCCCTCAGCATTGCCTCGGTGGCATCCGCCTGGACGAGCGTCCTCGGGAAACCGTCGAGAATGAAGCCATTGGCGCAATCGGGCTGATCGATTCGCTCGGAAACGATAGCGATAACGATCTCATCGGAGACAAGCTTGCCGGCGTCCATGACCGCTTTGGCGCGCTTACCGACATCCGTACCGGCGTTGACCGCTGCACGCAGCATGTCCCCCGTGGAAAGCTGCGGAATGCCGTGCCTTTCCACGATCCGCTGGGCCTGGGTTCCCTTACCCGCGCCTGGCGGCCCCAAAAGGATAAGTCTCATCGCCCCCTCTTTCCTCCACGCAACTTCGATTTCTTGATCAGGCCTTCGTATTGCTGCGCGATCAGGTGACCCTGGATCTGTGCAACCGTATCAAGAGTTACGCTAACCACGATCAAAAGCGAAGTCCCACCAAGGGATAATGGGATGCCGGTTTGCGACACCAAGATCTCCGGAAGGATGCAGACGAAGACGAGATAGAGCGCGCCGATCACCGTGATTCGGGTCAGCACGTAGTCGATATATTCGGCGGTGCGCTCGCCCGGGCGGATGCCGGGAATGAAGCCGCCATGCTTCTTCAGATTGTCGGCCGTGTCCTTCGGATTGAAGACGATGGCCGTATAGAAGAAGGCAAAGAAGGCGATCAGCGCTGCATAGAGCACCATGTAGAGCGGCTGGCCGTGGCCGAGCGCCGCGACGATCGACGTCGCCCAGGAGGGCATCGCCGTGGTGTTGGCAAAGCCCGCAAGCGTTGCCGGCAGCAGCAGCAGCGACGAGGCGAAGATCGCCGGAATGACGCCCGAGGTGTTGAGCTTCAGCGGCAGGTGCGAGGTATCGCCCTGGAACATGCGGTTGCCGACCTGGCGCTTCGGATACTGGATCAGCAGCCGGCGCTGCGCCCGCTCGACGAAGACGATGACGCCGATGACGCCGATCGCGACGATAATGACGAGCAGGATGAGGAAGGTCGACAGTGCGCCGGTGCGGCCGAGTTCGAGCGTGCCGGCAAGAGCTGTCGGAAGACCGGCGGCGATGCCGGCGAAGATGATCAGCGAGATGCCGTTGCCGATGCCGCGCGAGGTGATCTGCTCGCCGAGCCACATCAGGAACATCGTGCCGCCGAGCAGCGTCAGAACGGTCGACACACGGAAGAACCAGCCCGGCTCGACGACGAGGCCCTGGCCGCTCTCAAGGCCGGCGGCAATGC
Organism: Rhizobium binxianense; assembly: GCF_028994275.1. NCBI lineage: Bacteria > Pseudomonadati > Pseudomonadota > Alphaproteobacteria > Hyphomicrobiales > Rhizobiaceae > Rhizobium > Rhizobium binxianense. The sequence continues at coordinate 1,348,339 of NZ_CP118713.1, read as the reverse complement.
CGTAGGCCTGCAGCGCACCGAGGATGACGGTGCCATAGCGGGTATACTGGTTGATGATCTTGCGGCCCTGCTCGCCCTCCTTCTTGAGGTTTTCGAGCGCCGGCACGACCGAGGTCATGAGCTGCACGATGATCGAAGCAGAGATATAGGGCATGATGCCGAGCGCGAAGATCGCCATGCGCTGGACAGCACCGCCCGAGAACATGTTGAAAAGGCCGAGAATGCCGCCTGCCTGGCCGCGGAAAGCCTGGGCATAGGCTTCGGGATTGAGACCCGGAAGCGGAATATGGGTGCCGAGCCTGTAGACGAGGAGAGCTGCCAGTGTGAACCACAAGCGCTTCTTCAAATCCTCGGCTTTGGCAAAGGTCGAAAAATTGAGGTTGGATGCCAATTGTTCCGCTGCAGAAGCCATGCGATTCTCCGCGCTACCAATTCCGGCGTCTCTGGGGGATAGGCCGGCCCCGGAATCAGTATGAAAATTATTCAAAACCGGGTTCAGAACGGATTGCAATGCAACCCCATGCCTCACCCTCGTTTTAGTCTTACCGGCATGACGCGGGCGCGCCAGCCAAGTTTTTGTGAGGCCCACATATGGGAGCAAAATCGCCCGGTGTGAAGCACCCCGGGCGATATATCATCAGATTATTATTCGGCAGCAGCCGGAGCCGAAAGCAGCGTCACGGCGCCGCCGGCCTTTTCGATCTTCTCGACGGCAGGCTTGGAAGCGCCTGCAACGACGATGGTGATCTTGGCCTTGAGCTCGCCGTCGGCGAGAACGCGCACGCCATCCTTCGGGCGACGGATGACGCCAGCGGCCTTGAGGGCAGCTGCGTCAACGGTCGCCTTGGCGTCGAGCTTGCCGGCGTCGATCGCGGCCTGGATACGGCCGAGCGACACGACAACAAAATCGGAAGCGAAAATGTTGTTGAAGCCGCGCTTCGGCAGGCGACGATAGATCGGCATCTGGCCGCCTTCGAAGCCGTTGATGGCGACGCCCGAACGGGACTTCTGACCCTTCACACCGCGACCGCCGGTCTTGCCCGAGCCCGAACCGATACCGCGGCCGAGGCGCTTGCGGCTGTGAGTCGAGCCTTCGTTGTCTTTAATTTCATTGAGTTTCATGAGCGTTTCCTCCGTCTCACTTCTCGTCGACGACGCGAACGAGATGCTGGACAGCACGGATCATGCCACGAACGGAAGGAGTATCCTCCAGCGTGCGGCGACGGTGCATCTTGTTCAGTCCGAGACCGATCAGCGTGCGCTGCTGAACATCCGGACGGCGAATCGGGCTGCCGATCTGTTCGATCGTGACAGTCTTCGCTTCAGCCTTCTTGGTAGCCTTGGCCATCTGTCAGACTCCTCTTATTCTTCAGAGGCGTTGCCGGAGGCGCTACGACGAGCCTGCAGCGTTGCATACTTGATGCCGCGCTGAGCTGCGATGTCCTTCGGGTGAACCTGGTGCTTCAGAGCGTCGAAGGTGGCGCGAACCATGTTGTAGGGGTTCGACGAACCAGTCGACTTGGCGACGACGTCATGCATGCCGAGGGTTTCGAATACGGCGCGCATCGGACCGCCGGCGATGATGCCGGTACCGACCTTGGCCGAGCGCAGCAGAACCTTGCCGGCGCCGTGGCGGCCATGAACGTCGTGATGCAGCGTACGGCCGTCACGCAGCGGTACGAAGATCAGTTCGCGCTTGGCGGCTTCGGTTGCCTTGCGGATGGCTTCCGGCACTTCGCGTGCCTTGCCATGGCCGAAGCCGACGCGGCCCTTCTGGTCGCCGACGACGACGAGTGCTGCGAAACCGAAACGACGGCCGCCCTTGACGACCTTGGCGACGCGGTTGATCGCGACCAGCTTGTCGACGAACTCGCTATCGCGCTCTTCACGGCTCTGGCGGTCTTCCCGCTGCGGCCTTCTTTCCTGTGCCATTGTCCTCTTCCTTTTTCTTTTCCGGGTGCAATCGGCAAACAAATGTGGACCGCATCAGCCTCCCCTTTCGGAGAGTGCCTGCGGTCCGGTGAAATCCGGCCGGCGCTAAAAGCGTCCGGCCGGAAACTGATCAGAAGGTGAGACCGCCTTCGCGGGCTGCATCGGCGAGAGCCTTGATGCGGCCGTGATAGATGAAGGCGCCACGGTCGAACACGACTTCCGTAACACCGGCCTTGGAGGCGCGCTCGGCAACGAGCTTGCCGACAACGGCAGCGGCGGCGGTATCGGCACCGGTCTTCAGAGAACCGCGCAGATCCTTATCGAGGGTGGAGGCAGACGCAAGCGTCTTGCCGGCCACATCATCGATGACCTGGGCGTAGATGTTCTTCGAGGAGCGATGAACCGACAGGCGCGGACGGCCATTGGCCACCGACTTGAGATGACGGCGCACGCGGTTGGCACGACGTGCAAGTGCTTCTTTCCTGCTAGCCATTTCGCGTGATCCTTACTTCTTCTTGCCTTCTTTGCGGACGATCCGCTCGTCAGCGTACTTGACGCCCTTGCCCTTGTAGGGCTCGGGACCGCGATATTCGCGGATTTCAGCGGCGACCTGACCAACCTGCTGCTTATTGATGCCGGAGACAACAATTTCAGTCGGCTTCGGAACGGCGATCGTGATGCCGACCGGCGGCTCATAGATCACATCATGGCTGAAACCGAGAGCCAGCTGCAGGTTCTTGCCCTGCAGAGAAGCGCGGTAACCGACGCCGTTGATTTCAAGCTTGCGCTCAAAGCCGTCCTTGACGCCCTTGAAGATGCCTTCGATCATCGTGCGGGACATGCCCCACTTCGAACGTGCATCCTTGGTCTGGTTTACGGGCGTCACGACGACCGCGTTGTTTTCGAGCTTGAGGCTGATTTCGTCATTTGCAACGAAAAACAGCTCGCCCTTCGGGCCCTTTGCAGTCACCTTCTGGCCATCGACCGTAGCCGTGATCCCAGCAGGCACCTGAACGGGCTTTTTACCGATACGAGACATGTTTCAATCCTGTCTGTTCGCTATGGAAATCCTTGCCCGGCCTTAGAAGACCGAGCAAAGAACCTCGCCACCAACGTTCTGTTCGCGAGCCTGGTGATCGGCCATCACACCTTTCGGAGTCGAAAGGATGGTGATGCCGAGGCCGTTCGCGACCTGCGGAATGGACTTGACCGAGACATAAACCCGGCGGCCCGGCTTGGACACACGGCCGATCTCACGGATCACCGATGCGCCTTCATAATATTTCAGCTCGATGCTGAGTTCCGACTTGCCATTGCCGAAATCGACAACGGAATAGCCACGGATGTAGCCTTCGGACTGCAGGACATCGAGAACACGTGCACGGAGCTTGGACGCAGGCGTCGAGACCGACGACTTGCGGCGGGAAGCGCCGTTACGGATACGGGTGAGCATATCGCCCAACGGATCAGTCATTGTCATGTAACCTGCTCCTTACCAGCTCGACTTGACGATACCCGGCACCTTGCCGAGATTGCCCAGTTCACGCAGCGCAATACGCGACATGCGCAGTTTGCGGTAATATGCGCGCGGACGCCCCGAAACTTCGCAACGGTTGCGAATACGGGTCTTCGATCCATCACGCGGCAGGGATGCCAGCTTGATCGAGGCCTTGAACCGCTCTTCGATCGGAAGAGCCTGGTTCATGATGATCGCCTTCAACGCAGCCCGCTTCGCGGCCTGGTTTGCGACCGTAGTACGGCGGCGCTTGTTCTTTTCAACTGCGCTTGTCTTCGCCATGTCAGGTTCCTTTTCTACGCTCGTCGTTACGGTTATTGACGGAACGGGAAGCTGAACTCTTTCAGAAGAGCCCGTGCTTCGTCGTCGGTCGTCGCCGTCGTGCAAACGATGATGTCCATGCCCCACATCTGATCAACCTTGTCGTAGTTGATCTCAGGGAACACAATGTGCTCCTTGATGCCCATGGCGAAGTTGCCACGGCCGTCAAAGCTCTTCGGGTTCAGGCCGCGGAAGTCGCGAACGCGCGGGAGCGCGATGTTCACGAGACGGTCCAGGAACTCGTACATGCGGGCGCCGCGCAGGGTGACCTTCGCGCCGATCGGCATCTGTTCGCGGACCTTGAAGCCTGCGATGGAGTTGCGTGCGCGGGTGATGACCGGCTTCTGGCCGGCGATCGCTGCGAGGTCGGCGGCAGCAACCGTCGGCTTCTTCGAGTCAGCGGTCGCTTCGCCAACACCCATGTTGATCACGATCTTGTCGAGCTTCGGGATCATCATCTCGTTGGCGTAGGAGAACTGCTCCTGCATCGCCTTGCGGATGCGCTCGACATATTCCTTCTTGAGCCGCGGCTCGTATTTTGCCTCAGCCATCGATCACTTCTCCAGAACGCTTGGCCACACGGACCTTCTTGCCGTCAACAACCTTGAAACCGACGCGGGTCGGCTTGCCGTCCTTGTCGACGATTGCAACGTTGGACAGGTGGACCGGGGCTTCCTTGTTGATGATGCCGGCTTCCTGGGTCTGCGTCTGGCGCTGATGGCGCTTGACGACGTTGACGCCACGAACAACGGCACGATCTTCCTTCGGCATGACCTGGACAACTTCGCCGGTACGGCCCTTGTCCTTGCCAGCGAGCATGACGACCTTGTCGCCCTTACGAATCTTCTGCATCGCTTCGCTCCTTACAGTACTTCGGGAGCCAGCGAGATGATCTTCATGTGGTTCTTGGCGCGAAGTTCGCGCGGAACCGGTCCGAAGATACGGGTGCCGATCGGCTCTTTTTTGTTGTCGATGAGGACTGCTGCGTTGGTGTCGAAGCGGATGACGGAGCCATCCGGACGACGGATATCCTTGGCGGTGCGAACGACAACCGCCTTCATCACGTCACCCTTCTTCACACGGCCGCGCGGGATCGCTTCCTTGATCGAAACGACGATAACGTCGCCGATCGAGGCATACTTGCGCTTCGAGCCGCCCAGCACCTTGATGCACATGACACGACGTGCGCCGGAATTATCCGCGACGTCGAGGTTTGTTTGCATCTGAATCATATCAGGTCGCCTTCTTGGTTTACCGGAATGGTTGGGCTAGCCCCCTACTCCGGCTTATGAAAATTTTCGCCGGCCGAGCTGCCATGACGGCAACACAGACGCGGCAATAGCTGAATAGCGCGGGATCGATCGTGCCAGGGTGGTTTCCCGAACGGGACCTTCCGTGCGCTCAAAGCAAAAGAACGCCCGGCATTCGAGCGTTCTGACGCTGCTTCATACAGATATTTCGGCGAGACGCAAGGCCTCGCACAAAATTCTGTTACTGGCCCTGGGCGGAAATCACCGTCCAGCGCTTGTCCTTGGAGATCGGCGCGCATTCCTCGATGGATACGGTATCGCCAATCTTGTACTGGTTGTTCTCGTCGTGGGCCTTGTACTTCTTGGAACGACGAACGGTCTTCTGGAGCAGCGGGTGAGCGAAACGACGCTCGACGCGAACCACTACCGTCTTCTCGTTCTTGTCGCCAACGACGACGCCCTGCAGGATGCGCTTCGGCATATTTTTCTTCCTTTAGGCCTTAACTTCTGCCGCCTTCTGGCGGGCAATGGTTTTCACGCGGGCGATGTCCTTGCGGACCTCGTTGATGCGCGAGGACTTTTCGAGCTGGCCGGTCGCCTTCTGGAAGCGCAGGTTGAACTGCTCCTTCTTCAGCTTGGCAAGCTCGTCCTTGAGTTGGTCGGCGGTGAAGCCGCGAACATCTGAGGCTTTCATGAGCTCAATCCCTTACTCTGCAATGCGCTGAACGAAGCGCGTCTTGACCGAGAGCTTGGCAGAGCCGAGACGAAGCGCCTCGCGGGCGATTTCTTCGCTGACACCATCGATCTCGAACATCATACGGCCGGGCTTGACCTTGCATGCCCAGTATTCAACGGAGCCCTTACCCTTACCCATGCGGACTTCGGTCGGCTTTGCGGTTACCGGAACGTCCGGGAACACGCGGATCCATACACGGCCGGCGCGCTTCATATAACGCGTGATCGCGCGGCGGGCCGCTTCGATCTCGCGCGCGTTGACGCGGTTGGGTTCCTGAGCCTTCAGGCCGAATTCGCCGAATGCCAGGTCAGAACCGCCCTTGGCGACGCCCTTGATGCGGCCCTTGAACTGCTTGCGGTACTTGGTACGCTTTGGCTGCAACATTTTCTTATTCTCCGAACTTCTCTGCCACGCGCGCTATCAAGCGTTGTCGCGGCGACGGTCTCTGTCGCGGTCACGATCACGGCTTGCCGGACCCTGGGCGTCACCTTCCATCGCACGGCGCTCGGAAGCCATCGGATCGTGCTCAAGGATTTCGCCCTTGAAGATCCAGACCTTGATGCCGCAGATGCCGAATGCGGTTTCTGCTTCAGCCGTGCCGTAGTCGATGTCGGCGCGCAGCGTGTGCAGCGGCACACGACCTTCGCGGTACCATTCCGTACGAGCGATTTCAGCGCCGCCGAGACGACCGGCGCAGGTGATCTTGATGCCTTCGGCGCCAAGACGCATCGCGGACTGAACGGCGCGCTTCATGGCGCGGCGGAAAGCCACGCGGCGCTCGAGCTGCTGGGCGATCGACTGAGCGACCAGCGTCGCATCGACTTCGGGCTTGCGCACTTCGACGATGTTGAGGTGCGTTTCCGAATTCGTCATGTCCGACAGCTTCTTGCGGAGCTTGTCGATGTCGGCGCCCTTGCGGCCGATGATCAGGCCCGGACGTGCCGAGTGGATCGTGACGCGGCACTTCTTGTGCGGACGCTCGATGACCACCTTGGAGATCCCGGCCTGCTTCAGTTCGCTCATGACGAACTTGCGCATCTTCAGGTCTTCGTGCAGCAGCTGGCCGTACTCGGCATTGTCCGCAAACCAGCGGCTATCCCAGGTACGGTTGATGCCAAGACGGAAACCGATTGGATTGATTTTCTGACCCATTATGCGGCCTCCTCTACTGCCTGCACTTCACGAACGACGATCGTCAGGTGCGCGAAGGGCTTTTCAATGCGCGACGCACGACCGCGACCACGAGCGTGGAAACGCTTCATGACGATCGACTTGCCGACATAGGCCTCGGCGACGACGAGAGCGTCGACGTCGAGATCGTGGTTGTTCTCGGCGTTGGCGATCGCAGATTCGAGCGTCTTCTTGACGGCACCTGCGATGCGCTTGCGGGAGAACTCCAGCTCAGCGAGTGCGCGCTCGACCTTCTTGCCGCGGATAGCCGCAGCAACCAGGTTGAGCTTCTGGGGGCTGACGCGGAGCGTGCGGGCGACTGCTTGCGCCTCGTTGTCCTTCAGCCGGCGTTCGGCTTTTGCCTTGCCCATTGTTACTTCCTCTTCGCCTTCTTGTCCGCGCCGTGACCGTAGTAGGTGCGGGTCGGAGAGAATTCACCGAATTTGTGACCGACCATGTCTTCATTGACGCTGACCGGGATATGCTTGCTGCCGTTGTAGACGCCGAAGGTAAGACCGACGAACTGCGGCAGGATCGTGGAGCGACGGCTCCAGATCTTGATCACTTCTGCACGTCCGCCTTCACGAACCTTCTCAGCCTTCTTGAGAAGATAGCCGTCAACGAACGGACCTTTCCATACTGAACGAGCCATTGGAGACTTCCTCTCTTACTTCTTACGCTGATGACGCGAGCGCATGATCATCTTGTCGGTCGACTTGTTCGACCGGGTGCGCTTGCCCTTGGTCGGCTTGCCCCACGGTGTCACCGGATGGCGACCACCGGAGGTGCGGCCTTCACCACCGCCGTGCGGATGGTCGACCGGGTTCATGACGACACCGCGGTTGTGCGGACGCTTGCCGCGCCAAACGGTACGACCGGCCTTGCCGTCGTTGATGTTGGCGTGATCCGGGTTGGACACGGCGCCGATCGAAGCAAGGCAGGAGCCATGAACGAGACGCTGTTCACCGGAGTTCAGGCGAAGGATCGCCATGCCCTGGTCGCGGCCGACGAGCTGCGCGTAGCCACCGGCGGAGCGAGCGATCTGACCACCCTTGCCCGGCTTCATTTCCACATTGTGGATGATGGAGCCGACCGGGATGAACTGCAGCGGCATGGTGTTGCCGGGCTTGACGTCGACAGCCTTCTCGGAAGCGATGACCTTGTCACCGGCAGCGAGACGCTGAGGAGCGAGAATGTAAGCCTTCTCACCGTCAGCATAGGTCACCAGCGCGATGAAAGCCGTGCGGTTCGGATCGTATTCGATACGCTCGACTGTGCCCTCGACGTCGAACTTGCGACGCTTGAAGTCGATCAGACGATAGGTGCGCTTGTGACCGCCGCCGATGAAGCGGGCGGTGATGCGGCCGAGGTTGTTACGACCGCCGCTCTTGGTCAGGCCTTCCGTCAGCGCCTTGACCGGCTTGCCCTTGTAGAGGGCCGAACGGTCGACGATGACCAGCTGGCGCTGGCTCGGGGTGATCGGATTGAATGTTTTCAATGCCATTTTCTTATACCTCAGAGACCGGTGGAGACGTCGATCGTCTGGCCTTCAGCCAGGGTCACAACAGCCTTCTTCACGTCCTTCTGCTTGCCGACGAAACCGCGGAACCGCTTGGTCTTGCCCTTGCGCAGCAGAGTGTTGACGGCCGTGACCTTGACGCCGAACAGCGCCTCGACAGCAGCCTTGATTTCCGGCTTTGTCGCCTGCTTGGCGACATTGAAAACAACCTGGTTGTTTTCGGAGACCAGCGTGGACTTTTCGGTGATCGCCGGAGAGACGATCACATCGTAGTGGCGAAGATCGGTCACTTGAATCGCTCCTCTAGCGCTTCAACCGCAGCCTTGGAAAGCACGAGCTTGCCGCGGCGCACGATGTCGTAAACGTTGATGCCCTGGATCGGCAGAACATCGATGTTCGGGATGTTCTGAGCTGCGAGCTTGAAGTTGCCGTCAAGTTCTGCGCCGCCGATGAAGAGGGCGTTGGTCAGGCCGAGCGTCTCGAAAACGGACGCGAGCGCCTTGGTCTTGGCTTCGGCGGCAACCAGGTTGTCGATGACGATGACGTCATCGGCCTTGATCTTGGCCGAAAGGGCGTGGCGAAGGCCAAGTGCGCGAACCTTTTTCGGAAGGTCGTGCTCGTGGCTGCGGACGACCGGGCCGTGAGCCTTGCCGCCGCCGCGGAACTGCGGAGCGCGAGCCGAATGGTGGCGGGCGCGGCCCGTACCCTTCTGCTTGTACATCTTGGCGCCGGTGCGCGAAACTTCAGCGCGGCCCTTTGCCTTGTGGGTGCCCTGCTGCTTCTTGGCAAGCTGCCAGCGGATGACGCGGGCGAGAATGTCTTCGCGGGGCTCGAGGCCGAAAATCGCATCAGAAAGAGAAACCTTCCCTGCGTCTTTTCCCTCGAGGGTCTTGACGTTGAATTCCATTGGTCCGGCTCCCTTACTTCGCTGCCGACTTGACGGCATCGCGCACGATGATCCAGGCACCCTTGGAACCGGGCACTGCACCCTTGATCAGGATCAGACCGCGATCTTCATCGGTCGAAACCACTTCCAGGTTCTGAGTCGTTACGCGCGTCTGGCCCATGTGACCAGCCATCTTCTTGTTCTTGAATACCTTGCCCGGATCCTGGCGCGAGCCGGTCGAACCGTGCGAGCGGTGCGATACCGACACACCGTGCGTGGCGCGCAGACCGCCGAAACCATGGCGCTTCATAGCGCCGGCAAAACCCTTACCGATCGTCGTGCCCGTCACGTCGACGAGCTGACCGGCTGCAAAGTGGCCGGCTTTAAGCTCAGTACCGATCTCCAGAAGATTGTCTTCGGAGACACGAAATTCCTGAAGCTTCGCCTTCGGCTCGACGTTGGCGACAGCAAAGTTGCCGCGCATCGCCTTCGACGTGTTCTTCACCTTCGCCTGGCCGGCACCGAGCTGAACTGCGGTATAGCCATTCTTTTCGACAGTACGCGTGGCAACGACCTGGACGGCCTCCATGCGCAGTACCGTTACCGGGACATGCTCACCGGCGTCGTTATAGACGCGGGTCATTCCCACCTTCTGTGCAATCACACCTGAACGCATCGGTTCAATCCTTCTCACTCAGCCCGAAGACCCGAGGTCTCAGAGCTTGATCTCAACATCGACACCGGCGGCGAGATCGAGCTTCATCAGCGCGTCTACCGTCTGCGGGGTCGGGTCAACGATATCGAGAAGGCGCTTGTGCGTGCGCATCTCGAACTGTTCGCGGCTCTTCTTGTCGATGTGCGGGGACCGGTTGACCGTAAACTTCTCGATGCGGGTCGGAAGCGGAACGGGGCCCCGGACGCTTGCACCGGTGCGCTTAGCCGTCGATACGATCTCGCGCGTGGAGGCATCGAGAATCCGGTGATCGAACGCCTTCAGGCGGATGCGGATATTCTGGCCGTTCATTCGACTTTATCCTTGTGTCTGTTATCCGCGTGTCACCATTCAGGGACACGACTTACCTTCAGTTACGTTAGCGGGCCACCGGTTTCAAAGATCGAGAGGGACACCGAGATCGGCGTCCCTATCCTTTCCTTGGGCCTGGTGGCCCAGCCGCTCATTACTCGACGATCGAAGCAACGATACCGGCGCCGACGGTGCGGCCGCCTTCGCGGATTGCGAAGCGCAGCTTTTCTTCCATCGCGATCGGAACGATCAGCTCGACGGCAACCGTGACGTTGTCGCCAGGCATAACCATTTCCGTGCCTTCCGGCAGCGTCACGATGCCCGTCACGTCGGTCGTGCGGAAGTAGAACTGCGGACGGTAGTTGGTGAAGAACGGCGTATGACGGCCACCCTCTTCCTTCGTCAGGATGTAGGCTTCAGCCATGAACTTCTTGTGCGGCTTGACAGAGCCCGGCTTGCACAGGATCTGGCCACGCTCGACGCCGTCACGGTTCACACCGCGAACCAGAGCGCCGATGTTGTCGCCGGCCTGGCCCTGATCGAGCAGCTTGCGGAACATTTCAACGCCGGTCACCGTCGTCTTCGAGGTCGCACGGATGCCGACGATCTCGACTTCTTCGCCAACCTTGACGATGCCACGCTCGACGCGGCCGGTCACAACCGTACCGCGGCCCGAGATCGAGAACACGTCTTCGATCGGCATCAGGAACGGCTGGTCGATCGGGCGCTCAGGCGTCGGGATGTAGGCATCGACCGCAGCCATCAGCTCGCGGATCGCGTCTTCGCCGATCTTCTTGTCGCTGTCTTCAAGAGCAGCAAGCGCCGAACCCTTGACGACCGGGATATCGTCGCCCGGGAAGTCGTAGGACGACAGAAGTTCGCGAACTTCGAGCTCGACCAGTTCGAGAAGCTCGGCGTCGTCAACCTGGTCGACCTTGTTCAGGAACACCACGATCGCCGGAACGCCAACCTGGCGGGCCAGCAGAATGTGTTCGCGCGTCTGCGGCATCGGGCCGTCGGCGGCCGAGCACACCAGGATCGCGCCGTCCATCTGGGCAGCACCGGTGATCATGTTCTTGACGTAGTCGGCGTGGCCGGGGCAGTCGACGTGCGCATAGTGACGGGCCGGCGTCTCATATTCGACGTGCGCCGTCGAAATGGTGATGCCACGGGCCTTTTCTTCCGGAGCCGCGTCGATCTGATCGTACGCCTTGAACTCACCGAAGTACTTCGTGATCGCTGCCGTCAGAGACGTCTTGCCGTGGTCAACGTGGCCGATCGTGCCGATGTTGACGTGCGGCTTGTTGCGCTCAAACTTACTCTTTGCCATTTTCGGCTCTCCGTTTTGCTAGTCCCCGAGGGGATCTAATTCTTGTTATCGGTCAATTGGTATTCCGGTCACTTCTGACCGGAATACTTTGCCTGGATTTCTGTTGCGACGTTCGACGGGACCGGCGAATAGTGATCGAAGGTCATCGTGTACTGGGCGCGGCCCTGGGACATGGAGCGCAGGTTGTCGACGTACTTGAACATGTTCGCGAGCGGGACGTTCGCGTTGATGACGACGGCGATACCACGGCTTTCCTGGCCCTGGATCTGACCGCGACGGGAGTTCAGGTCGCCGATAACGTCGCCGACATAATCTTCCGGAGTAACGACTTCGACCTTCATCATCGGCTCGAGCAGCTGAGCGCCGGCCTTCTTGGCTGCTTCACGGAAGCAGGCACGCGATGCGATTTCGAAGGCGAGAACCGAGGAGTCAACGTCGTGGAAGGCGCCGTCGATGAGGGTCGCCTTGACGCCGAGCATCGGGAAGCCTGCGAGCGGACCGGAAGACAGAACGCTTTCGATGCCCTTCTGGACGCCGGGGATGTATTCCTTCGGAACGGAACCGCCGACGATCTTCGATTCGAACTTGAAGTCGTCGCCTTCCGGGTTCGGTTCGAAGATGATCTTGACGCGCGCGAACTGCCCGGTACCGCCGGACTGCTTCTTGTGCGTGTAGTCTTCTTCGTGCGTCTTGGTGATGGTTTCGCGGTAGGCAACCTGCGGCGCACCGACGGTTGCTTCAACCTTGAATTCACGACGCATGCGGTCGACGATGATGTCGAGATGCAGTTCGCCCATGCCGGCGATGATGGTCTGGCCGGATTCCTGGTCGGTCTTGACGCGGAAGGACGGATCCTCAGCAGCCAGGCGGTTGAGCGCGAGGCCCATCTTTTCCTGGTCGCCCTTGGTCTTCGGCTCGATGGCGATCTGGATGACCGGCTCGGGGAATTCCATGCGCTCGAGGATAACCGGCTTCAGCGGATCGCAGAGCGTATCGCCGGTCGTGGTTTCCTTGAGGCCGGCAAGAGCGACGATGTCGCCTGCAAAAGCTTCTTCGATGTCTTCACGCGAGTTGGAGTGCATCTGCAGCATGCGGCCGACGCGCTCGCGCTTGTCCTTAACCGTGTTCATGACCGACGCGCCCTTTTCGAGCTTGCCGGAATAGATGCGGGCGAAGGTCAGCGAACCGACGAAGGGGTCGTTCATGATCTTGAAGGCGAGCATGGAGAGCGGCTCGCTGTCATCGGCGTGACGCTCGATTTCAGCTTCCGTCTTGAAGTCGATGCCCTTGATCGCCGGGATGTCCATCGGCGAAGGCAGGTAGTCGACAACGGCGTCGAGCAGCGGCTGCACGCCCTTGTTCTTGAAGGCAGTGCCGCAGAACATCGGGTGGAACTTGACGTCGATCGTGCCGCGGCGAACCAGCGCACGGATCTGGTCGTTGTCCGGCAGAATGCCTTCGAGATAAGCTTCCATCGCGGCTTCGTCGATGTCGACGACCGTCTCGATCAGCTTTTCGCGATATTCTTCAGCCTTGGCCTTCATGTCCTCGGGAATCTCGACGACATCCCACTGGGCGCCGAGCGACTCGTCGCGCCAGATGAGAGCGTTCATCTCGATCAGGTCGATGACGCCCTTGAATTCGGTTTCAGCACCGATCGGCAGCTGCATGACGACAGCCGTTGCGCCGAGACGGGTCTTGATCATCTCGACGGAGCGGTAGAAGTCGGCGCCGGTCTTGTCCATCTTGTTGCAGAAGATCATCCGCGGGACATTGTACTTCTCGGCCTGGCGCCAAACGGTTTCCGTCTGCGGCTCGACACCAGCATTGGCGTCGAGCAGCGCGATGGCGCCGTCGAGAACGCGCAGCGAACGCTCGACTTCGATGGTGAAGTCGACGTGGCCGGGGGTGTCGATGATGTTGAAGCGGCGCATCTTGCCGTCACGACCCTTCCAGAAGGTCGTGGTGGCAGCGGAGGTGATCGTGATGCCACGCTCCTGCTCCTGCTCCATCCAGTCCATGGTGGCTGCGCCGTCGTGGACTTCGCCGATCTTGTGCGACTTGCCGGTGTAATAAAGGATACGCTCGGTGGTCGTGGTCTTGCCGGCGTCGATATGCGCCATGATACCGAAATTACGGTAGTCTTCGATCTTATATTCGCGAGCCATTGTGGACTGCCTTTCGATACCGTTCGGAATTACCAGCGATAGTGCGAGAACGCGCGGTTGGCGTCAGCCATCTTGTGCGTGTCTTCGCGCTTCTTGACGGCGGAGCCGCGGTTGTTGGACGCATCGAGCAGTTCGCCGGACAGGCGATCGATCATGGTGGTTTCGTTGCGCTTGCGGGCGGCGGCAATCAGCCAGCGAATGGCGAGAGCCTGGCGGCGCTCCGGGCGAACGTCGACCGGGACCTGATAGGTCGCACCACCGACACGGCGCGAGCGAACTTCAACGTGCGGCGCAATGTTGTCGAGCGCAGAATGGAAAACCGTAAGCGGCTCCTGCTTGGACTTGCCCTGGACGACGTCGAACGCGCCATAAACGATGTTTTCAGCAACCGACTTTTTGCCGTCGAGCATGATGGCATTCATGAACTTGGTGACGACCAGATCGCCGAACTTCGGGTCCGGATTGATCTCGCGCTTTTCTGCTTTATGACGTCTGGACATACTTTTGTCTCTTCAACCGTTAAGGCGCTTCATGACGCGGAGGACCTCGCGCAGCGCCGGATTATTCAAAACCGAATTACTTCGGACGCTTCGCGCCGTACTTGGAGCGGCGCTGCTTGCGGTTCTTGACACCCTGAGTATCGAGAACGCCGCGGATGATGTGATAACGGACACCCGGAAGGTCCTTGACGCGGCCGCCACGGATCATGACGACGGAGTGTTCCTGAAGGTTGTGACCTTCGCCGGGGATGTAACCAATGACTTCGAAGCCGTTGGTCAGGCGGATCTTTGCGACCTTACGCAGAGCCGAGTTCGGCTTCTTCGGCGTCGTCGTGTAGACGCGCGTGCAAACGCCGCGCTTCTGCGGGTTCTCCTGGAGTGCGGGAACCTTGTTACGCTTTACGTTCGCCTGGCGAGGCTTGCGGATCAGCTGGTTTACGGTAGGCATTCAACCATCCCTTACGTTTTATCTCAGTACCCTTGCGGGCTTGAACTCGCGCCGTCTCCGGCAGTGACGTACGTTTTCCGTCAATGCGCAAAATATGGCCCGATCCGCTTCCGCAGATGGACCACAAGGAGCAGAGGACACATAAAATATGCGTCGTGCGTGCAGCATCATGACTTCAACGTGCGTTTAGAACCTTGTTTGAGGTGAACTTCAGGGCGCGTCGCCCCGAACAGCCAAGCCTCACATGGGATCTGATGGCCGGGGTACTACTGGTTTCCACCTGTCTCGTCAAGGCCGGTTAAGAAATAAACTCGCCGTATCGCCTTGATCTCAGGGCCTGAGGCCCTGATTTCATCCTTCTAGACGAAATGGCGGCCGTGCACCAAGATAAAAACTTGGGCATTGCGGCAAAAGCAGTTAAGGAATCAGCAATTGCGGCGTGCGGCCCTCACAGCGGGATTCGGGCGACCGAATCGTTAAAGAGCCGAAGGACAGGCGATGATTACGACACCTGATAACGACAATAATTTCGACGGGCCGATGATCTTCATCATCATCGGCAAGGGCTACGAGTCCGACGCCAGCGAAGGCATCGACCTGCACATCATGCTGAAAGCGCCCGACGACGACACGGCCGTCCGCGAGGCCTTGAACGCGCTTGCCGAGGAAGGCTTCATCGAAGCCGATCTCGACCAGATCGGCATGCTGACCGAAGTGCCCGCCGAAGAGCCGCACGCCTCCGCCTACCAGGGCGCCGTCGACGGCGAGGTTGCGATCATCCGCTTCAACTGAAGGAGGCCGCCGCTCGCGCTGCCGGTCGCCAATGCAGCCTAAGCGGAACGAGCCGCCTTCCCTCCCCCAGACCAATCAGATCAGACCCAAAACAAAAACCGCCCGGATCGCTCCGGGCGGTTTTTCAATTGGCGTTTTATTCGCGGGCTTCAGCCGCGGATTATTCCGCGGCCGGAGCCTTTTCGGCCATGTCCTGCAGCATCGGCGTGGCAACGGCAGCACCGGTGCCCTTGCGGCGCTCTTCGAGGATCAGCTCGTCGCGCGATGTGGCGATACGGCGGATCTGGGTCATGGTACCGCCGGTGCCGGCCGGGATGAGGCGGCCGACGATGACGTTTTCCTTCAGACCCTGCAGGCCGTCGGTCTTGCCGGCGATCGCAGCTTCCGTCAGCACCTTGGTCGTTTCCTGGAAGGACGCGGCCGAGATGAAGGACGGGGTCTGCAGCGACGCCTTGGTGATGCCGAGAAGAACCGGATCGCCATAGGCGGGCTTCTTGCCCTGCTCGATCAGATGGTCGTTGACGTCTTCGAGCTCGATCCGGTCGACATTGTCGCCGACGATATAGGTCGAGTCGCCTGCATCGGTGATTTCCACCTTCTGCAGCATCTGACGGACAATCACCTCGATGTGCTTGTCGTTGATGACAACGCCCTGCAGGCGGTAGACTTCCTGGATCTCGTTGACGAGGTAGGAGGCCAGAGCCTCCACGCCCTTGATCGCCAGGATGTCGTGCGGAGCCGGGTTACCGTCGAGGATGTAGTCACCCTTTTCGATATAGTCGCCTTCCTGAAGGTGGAAGGGCTTGCCCTTCGGGATCAGGTATTCGACCGGCTCGACACCGTCTTCCGCCGGCTCGATGATGACACGGCGCTTGTTCTTGTAGTCGCGGCCGAGGCGGATCGTACCATCGATCTCTGCGATGATGGCGTGGTCCTTCGGACGGCGGGCCTCGAACAGCTCGGCAACACGCGGCAAACCGCCGGTGATGTCCTTGGTCTTGGCGCTTTCCAGCGGCGAACGCGCAAGCACGTCACCCTGGGAGACCTTGGTGCCCGGTTCGACCGACAGGATCGCGTCGACCGAGAGCAGGAAGCGGGCGTCACCGCCGCGGGACAGCTTCGCGACATTGCCGCTGGCATCCTTGATGACGATCGCCGGCTTGAGGTCCGAACCGCGCGGGGTCGAACGCCAGTCGATGACCTGACGCTTGGTGATGCCCGTGGACTCGTCGGTCGCTTCCAGAACGGAGAGACCGTCGACTAGGTCTTCGAACTGAACGGTACCGGCCACTTCCGTCATCATCGGACGGGTGTAGGGGTCCCACTCTGCCAGACGCTGGCCGCGCTTGACCTTGTCGCCTTCGTCGACATGCAGCTTCGAACCGTAGGCAACACGCTGCGACGAACGTTCGACGCCACGCTCGTCCAGGATCTGGACGGTCATGTTGCGGCCCATAGCAACGAGGTTGCCATCGGAGTTGCGCAGGATGTTGCGGTTCTTGATCTGCACCGTACCTTCGTACGACGCTTCCAGGAACGACTGGTCGACCACGGTTGCCGTACCGCCAAGGTGGAAGGTACGCATGGTGAGCTGGGTGCCCGGCTCGCCGATCGACTGAGCAGCGATGACGCCCACGGCTTCGCCCATGTTGACAGGTGTACCACGCGCGAGGTCGCGGCCGTAGCAGACCGAGCAGACGCCCGTCTGGATTTCGCAGGTCAGCGCCGAACGAATGCGGATCGACTGGATACCCGCCTTCTCGATCTCGATGACATCGGGCTCGAGGATCATCTTGCCGGCATCGACGATGCGCTCACCCGTGACCGGATGATCGATATCGTCGAGCGCCGTGCGGCCGAGGATACGGGCGCCGAGCGAGGCAACGACCTGACCGGCATCGACGATGGCGGTCATGGTGAGGCCGGTTTCGGTGCCGCAATCGACATGCGTGACAATGCAATCCTGCGCGACGTCGACGAGACGGCGCGTGAGGTAACCCGAATTGGCGGTCTTCAGGGCGGTGTCTGCCAGACCCTTGCGGGCGCCGTGCGTCGAGTTGAAGTACTCGTTGACGGTCAGGCCTTCCTTGAAGTTCGAGATGATCGGCGTCTCGATGATTTCACCCGACGGCTTGGCCATGAGGCCGCGCATGCCGCCCAGCTGACGCATCTGGTTCGGAGAACCGCGGGCGCCGGAATGGCTCATCATGTAGATCGAATTCATCGGCTTCTGGCGGCCGGTCTTGTCGTCGAATTCGACCGCCTTAATGCGGGCCATCATCTCTTCGGCGACCTTTTCGGTCGCCTTGCCCCAGGCGTCGACAACCTTGTTGTACTTTTCGCCCTGGGTGATCAGGCCGTCATTGTACTGCTGCTCGTATTCCTTCACCAGGCTCTCGGTGTCGGCCACGATCTTGGCCTTGGCATCCGGAATGACCATGTCGTCCTTGCCGAACGAAATGCCGGCGCGGCAGGCATGCGAGAAGCCGAGCTGCATGATACGGTCGCAGAAGATGACCGTGTCCTTCTGGCCGCAGTGACGGTAGACCGTGTCGATCATCTTGGAGATGTTCTTCTTGGTCATTTCCTGGTTGCAGATGTCGAAGGGCACCTTGCCGTTTTTCGGCAGCAGTTCGCCGATGAGCAGACGGCCAGGCGTCGTCTCATAGATCTTCGAGTAGGGCTTGCCATCCTCGTCGACCGACTTGAAACGGCCGCGGATCTTGGTGTGCAGCGTCACGACCTTGCTTTCCAGCGCGTGATGCAGCTCGCCGAGATCGGAGAAGGCCATGCCTTCGCCCGGCTCGTTCTGGTTCAGGATCGACAGGTAATAGAGGCCGAGAACCATGTCCTGCGAGGGAACGATGATCGGCGCGCCGTTGGCCGGGTGCAGGATGTTGTTGGTCGACATCATCAGCACGCGGGCTTCGAGCTGGGCCTCAAGCGACAGCGGCACGTGAACGGCCATCTGGTCGCCGTCGAAGTCGGCGTTGAACGCCGTGCAGACGAGCGGATGCAGCTGGATTGCCTTGCCTTCGACCAGGGTAGGTTCGAAGGCCTGGATGCCCAGGCGGTGCAGCGTCGGTGCGCGGTTCAGGAGAACCGGATGCTCGCGGATGACCTCGTCGAGGATATCCCAGACTTCAGGCTTTTCCTTTTCGACCAGCTTCTTGGCCTGCTTGACGGTCGAGGAGTAACCCTTGGCGTCGAGGCGGGCATAGATGAACGGCTTGAAGAGTTCGAGCGCCATCTTCTTCGGCAGGCCGCACTGGTGCAGCTTCAGTTCCGGACCGGTGACGATGACCGAACGGCCGGAATAGTCGACGCGCTTGCCGAGCAGGTTCTGGCGGAAGCGGCCCTGCTTGCCCTTCAACATGTCGGACAGCGACTTCAGCGGACGCTTGTTAGCGCCGGTGATGACGCGACCGCGACGACCGTTGTCGAACAGCGCGTCAACCGATTCCTGCAGCATGCGCTTTTCGTTGCGGATGATGATGCCAGGCGCACGAAGCTCGATCAGGCGCTTCAGACGGTTGTTGCGGTTGATCACGCGGCGGTAGAGATCGTTCAGATCCGACGTCGCGAAACGGCCGCCGTCGAGCGGAACCAGCGGACGCAGGTCCGGCGGAATGACCGGGACGACCTTCATGATCATCCATTCCGGGCGGTTGCCCGACTCCATGAAGTTCTCGACGATCTTCAGGCGCTTCATCAGCTTCTTCTGCTTGAGATCCGACGTGGTGTCGGCAAGCTCGGAGCGCAGATCGCCGGCGATCTTTTCGAGGTTCATCGAGGCCAGCATCTCGTAGATCGCCTCAGCGCCGATCATCGCGGTGAACTGGTCTTCGCCGTATTCGTCGACGGCGAGCATGTACTCTTCTTCCGAGAGGAGCTGGTGCTCCTTCAGGGCGGTCAGGCCCGGCTCGGTGACGATGTAGTTTTCGAAGTAGAGAACGCGTTCGACATCCTTCAGCGTCATGTCGAGCAGCGTCGAGATGCGTGATGGCAGCGACTTCAGGAACCAGATGTGGGCAACGGGAGCGGCGAGCTCGATATGGCCCATGCGCTCACGGCGAACGCGCGACAGCGTGACTTCGACACCGCACTTTTCGCAGATGATGCCCTTGTACTTCATGCGCTTGTACTTGCCGCACAGGCATTCATAGTCCTTGATCGGCCCGAAGATGCGCGCGCAGAACAGACCGTCGCGTTCCGGCTTGAACGTGCGGTAGTTGATGGTTTCCGGCTTCTTGATCTCACCGTAGGACCAGGAGAGGATCTTCTCCGGAGACGCGATCGAAATCCGAATGGAATCGAAATTCTGTGCAGGCACCTGCGGATTGAAAAGATTCATGACCTCTTGGTTCATGCCTGTCTCCTTCATGGGCTAAAGCGCCCTCAAAATGCGATGGTCGGCGGCAATTTCCCGGGAGCCGCCTCCCTCGCTTAAACGAGAATAACCGCAAGATGCGGCGAAACTTCCCTCCCGGGCCGACATGGATACGGCGCCCGGCGGGACCGGCGTGCGCTGCATTGGCAGCGCACGCCCTATCAAGTGCTTACTCGGCCGCGTCGGGCAGCTGAGCTGCCTGCGCCTCGTCAAGCTTGGTGTTTTCGAGCTCGACGCTGAGGCCCAGCGAGCGCATTTCCTTGACGAGAACGTTGAAGCTTTCCGGAATACCGGCTTCGAACGTGTCGTCTCCGCGGACGATGGCTTCGTAGACCTTGGTGCGGCCCGCGACGTCGTCCGACTTCACCGTCAGCATTTCCTGCAGCGTGTAGGCAGCACCGTATGCTTCGAGCGCCCAGACTTCCATTTCGCCGAAGCGCTGGCCGCCGAACTGCGCCTTGCCGCCCAGCGGCTGCTGGGTCACGAGCGAGTAAGGACCGATCGAACGGGCATGGATCTTGTCGTCGACCAGGTGGTTGAGCTTCAGCATGTAGATGTAGCCCACCGTCACCTGACGGTCGAACTGCTCGCCGGTACGGCCGTCATAGAGCGTCGACTGACCGGTATCCTTGAGACCTGCCAGCCGCAGCATGTCGTTGACGTCGCCTTCATGCGCACCGTCGAAAACAGGCGTCGCAATCGAAACGCCGCGCTTCCACTGGTCGGCGAGACGCAGGACCGACTCGTCGTCGAACTCGTGGACCTGTTCGGCCTTCGGACCGTCACCGACGACATCGCCGATGGTCTTGCGCAGCGGCTCGATGTTGCCATTGGCCTTGTAGGCTTCGATCAGCTCGCCGATCTGGCGACCCATGCCGGCGCAGGCCCAACCCAGGTGGGTTTCGAGGATCTGGCCGACGTTCATGCGCGAAGGCACGCCGAGCGGGTTCAAAACGACGTCGACATGCGTGCCGTCTTCGAGGAACGGCATGTCCTCCACCGGCACAATGCGCGAGACGACGCCCTTGTTCCCGTGACGGCCGGCCATCTTGTCGCCCGGCTGGATCTTGCGCTTCACAGCGACGAAGACCTTGACCATCTTCATGACGCCAGGAGGCATTTCATCGCCGCGCTGGACCTTCTCGACCTTGTCCATGAAGCGCTGTTCAAGGCGCGACTTGGATTCGTCGTACTGGCCGCGGAGCGCTTCGAGTTCGCTCTGGACCTTCTCGTCCTCGACCGCGAACATCCACCACTGCGAGCGGGGATATTCGGAGACGACGGCGTTCGAAAGCTCGGTGCCCTTCTTGAAGCCCTTCGGGCCGGCGATGGACGCCTGGCCGCGCAGCATTTCGATCAGACGGCCGTAGACGTTACGGTCGAGGATCGCCTGCTCGTCGTCGCGGTCCTTCGCAAGACGCTCGATTTCTTCGCGCTCGATCGCCATCGCGCGCTCGTCCTTCTCGACGCCATGGCGGTTGAAGACGCGAACTTCGACGATCGTGCCGTAGGTGCCGGGCGGCATGCGCATCGACGTATCGCGCACGTCGGAGGCCTTTTCGCCGAAGATGGCGCGCAGAAGCTTTTCTTCCGGCGTCATCGGGCTTTCGCCCTTCGGCGTGATCTTGCCGACGAGGATATCGCCCGGCTGAACTTCGGCGCCGATATAGACGATGCCGGCTTCGTCGAGGTTCTTCAGCGCTTCTTCCGAAACGTTCGGAATATCGCGGGTGATTTCCTCAGGCCCGAGCTTGGTGTCGCGTGCCATCACTTCGAATTCTTCGATGTGGATGGAGGTGAACACGTCGTCGGCAACGATGCGCTCGGAGAGCAGGATCGAGTCTTCGTAGTTATAGCCGTTCCAGGGCATGAACGCGACGAGCGCGTTGCGGCCGAGCGCCAGATCGCCGAGATCGGTCGACGGGCCGTCGGCGAGGATGTCGCCGCGGTTGACGACGTCACCGACGGTGACCAGCGGACGCTGGTTGACGCAGGTGTTCTGGTTCGAGCGCTGGAACTTCTGCAGGCGGTAGATATCGACGCCGGATTTGCCGGCTTCGAGGTCTTCGGTGGCGCGGATAACGATACGCGTCGCGTCGACCTGGTCGACCACACCGCCGCGGCGGGCGCCGATGGCAGCGCCCGAGTCACGGGCGACAACCGGCTCCATGCCGGTCCCGACGAACGGGGCTTCGGCACGCAGCAGCGGCACAGCCTGACGCTGCATGTTCGAACCCATGAGCGCGCGGTTGGCGTCGTCGTTTTCCAGGAACGGAATGAGCGCGGCTGCAACCGAAACGACCTGCTTCGGCGAAACGTCCATCAGGTTCATGCTGTCGCGCGGCGCGAGCATGACTTCGCCGGCATGACGGCAGACGACGAACTCGTCGACGAAGGAACCGTCAGCGTTCATTTCGGCGTTGGCCTGGGCGACGTAGTACTTCGCCTCTTCCATGGCGGAGAGGTAGAGCACGTCGCTCGTCACCTTGCCGTCGACGATGCGACGGTATGGGCTTTCGATGAAGCCGTACTTGTTGACGCGGGCAAAGGTCGCAAGCGAGTTGATGAGACCGATGTTCGGTCCCTCAGGCGTTTCGATCGGGCAAATACGGCCGTAGTGGGTCGGATGCACGTCGCGGACTTCGAAGCCGGCGCGCTCACGGGTCAGACCACCCGGGCCAAGCGCCGAAAGACGGCGCTTGTGGGTGATTTCCGAGAGCGGGTTGACCTGGTCCATGAACTGCGAGAGCTGCGAGGAACCGAAGAATTCGCGAACGGCGGCAGCCGCCGGCTTGGCGTTGATCAGGTCCTGCGGCATGACCGTGTCGATCTCGATCGAGGACATGCGTTCCTTGATCGCGCGCTCCATGCGGAGCAAGCCGAGACGGTACTGGTTTTCCATCAGCTCGCCGACCGACCGGACGCGGCGGTTGCCGAGGTTGTCGATGTCGTCGATCTCGCCCTTGCCGTCGCGCAGTTCGACCA
This sequence comes from Rhizobium binxianense, assembly GCF_028994275.1. NCBI lineage: Bacteria > Pseudomonadati > Pseudomonadota > Alphaproteobacteria > Hyphomicrobiales > Rhizobiaceae > Rhizobium > Rhizobium binxianense. Next base: position 1,325,372 of record NZ_CP118713.1, on the reverse strand, counting down.
GCATCTTGACCACGGCCAGGATGTCGTCCTTACGCAGGATGCGGACGGTGTCTTCCACCGTCAGGTCGAGACGCATGTTCATCTTGACGCGGCCGACGGCGGAGAGGTCGTAACGCTCCGCATCGAAGAACAGCGAATTGAACATGGCTTCGGCCGATTCCATGGTCGGCGGTTCACCCGGACGCATGACGCGGTAGATGTCGAACAGAGCGTCCTGGCGGTTCTCGTTCTTATCGGCAGACAGCGTGTTGCGGATGTAGGCGCCGACATTGATGTGGTCGATGCCGAGAACCGGGATCTCGTCGAAACCGTTTGCCAGGATGACCCCAAGCGTCTTCTCGTCGATTTCGTCGCCGGCTTCGAGATAGATCTCGCCCGTCGAGTAGTTGACGATGTCGCCGGCAAGGTAGTTGCCGTAGAGATCGTCATCGGCGGCTTTCAGCGCCTTCAGGCCCTTGTCGGAGAGCTGGCGCAGCAGGCGCGGGGTCAGCTTCTTGCCGGCTTCGACGACGACTTCGCCGGTATCGGCGTCGACCATCTCGGTGATCGCCTTGGCACCCTTCAGCGTTTCCGGCTTGAAGGGAATACGCCAGCCTTCGCCGTCGCGCTTGTAGAGCGACTTCGTGTAGAAGGTATCGAGGATTTCCTCGCCGTCCATGCCGAGCGCCATCAGGAGCGACGTAACAGGGATCTTACGGCGGCGGTCGATACGGGCGTAAACGATATCCTTGGCGTCGAATTCGATGTCGAGCCAGGAACCGCGATAGGGGATGACGCGGGCAGCAAAGAGCAGCTTGCCGGAAGAATGGCTCTTGCCCTTGTCGTGGTCGAAGAAGACGCCCGGCGAACGATGCATCTGGGAGACGATCACGCGCTCGGTGCCGTTGACGATGAACGTGCCGTTATTGGTCATGAGCGGCATGTCGCCCATGTAAACGGACTGTTCCTTGATGTCCTTGATCGACTTCGCGCCGGTATCCTCGTCGATATCGAACACGATGAGGCGCAGCGTCACCTTCAGGGGCGCTGCATAGGTCAGGTCGCGCTGACGGCATTCGTCAACGTCGAACTTCGGCGGTTCGAACTCGTAGGACACGAATTCCAGCATGGAAGCGCCGGAGAAATCGGTGATCGGGAAAACCGACTTGAAAACGGCCTGAAGACCCTCGTCGGGCCGGCCGCCTTTCGGCTCTTCAACCATCAAAAACTGGTCGTAGGACGCCTTCTGAACCTCGATGAGGTTCGGCATTTCTGCGACTTCGGGGATCTTACCAAAAAACTTGCGTACGCGCCTGCGACCGTTGAACGAAAGGGTCTGAGCCATCGTCGCTCCTTCAAAATCTTGCACCCGGGCCTGCAACGGACGGGAACCGATGGCCAGTCGATCCCGTCAATCAATGGGTAGTTCAATCTCGTCCGACTCCCGAAAACGCTCAGCTCGGATTGCTGTGCTGCCCTCGGCGAGAGACTATCCTTTTGAAGAACCCATTACCCAAAAGCCGGTTTGACGCGGCTTTTGGGTAATTCGTTCAGAAAAACGGCAAATGGGAGGCAGTCGAGACTGCCTCCCAAAAGCAATTCAAGATTACTTGACGTCGGCCTTGGCGCCAGCGTCTTCAAGCTTCTTCTTGATGTCAGCGGCTTCAGCCTTGTTGACGCCTTCCTTGACAGCCTTCGGAGCGGCCTCGACGAGGTCCTTGGCTTCCTTGAGGCCGAGACCGGTGATGGCGCGGACTTCCTTGATGACGTTGATCTTGTTGGCACCAGCGTCGACGAGGATGACGTCGAATTCGGTCTTTTCTTCTTCAACGACAGCCGGGCCAGCGCCGCCGGCAGCGGCAGCAACAGCTACCGGAGCAGCAGCGGAAACGCCCCACTTTTCTTCGAGAAGCTTCGACAGTTCTGCAGCTTCCAGAACGGTCAGCGAGGAGAGGTCGTCAACGATCTTTGCGAGATCAGCCATTTTACTAGTTCCTTTTGTTCGGTTCGAACCGGTTGATTATAAACAGCGAAAAACCGCCTTAAGCGGCTTCGTCCTTCTTGGCGTAGGCCGCGAACACACGCGCAAGCTGGCTTGCCGGTGCTGCAACAACCCCAGCGATGCGGGTAGCCGGTGTCTGGATCATGCCCAGCAGCTTCGCACGCAGCTCGTCGAGCGAAGGCAGGGTCGCAAGCGACTTGACTGCTTCGGCGTTGAGCGTGGTTGTTCCCATGGCACCGCCCAGAACAATGATCTTGTCATTGGTCTTGGCGAAATCCATGACGACCTTCGGAGCGGTGATCGGGTCATTGCTGTATGCAATCAGCGTCTGACCTTTGAAGAGATTGGTAATCCCTTCCGCTTCCGTACCCTGAAGGGCAATTTTGGCCAGGCGGTTCTTCGCGACTTTGACGGTACCGCCAGCTGCACGCATCTTCGAACGAAAATCGTTCATCTGCGCGACTGTGGCACCAGCATAGTGGGCCACGACAACCGAGCCCGAAGCCTTGAAGACTTCGTTCAGTTCCGTGACGAATTCGCGTTTTTCCGCTCTTTCCACTGCCTATCTCCAGTTGGCAGGACCGAAAACGGGCCTGCCGGGTTGCCTTTGCCTCCTGGGATCATGTGAGATCCCAAGCGACGCTTGAGGATCCTGTCCCCCCGCGCTCCGCGCCAATCAAGGCTAAAGAGGCACAAGGCATCCAAGGCTCGAACCGAGTTACGAGAAGCGAACTTCATGCAATTCGGGTCTTACCCGTCTCATGCAGGCCAAAGTGATTAAGGGAAAACCACCTGCAATCTCGGACAGGATTCCGGATTTCTCCGGAATATTCCGGCCCCTTGCGAGGCCGGAAATTCAGTCGCCGGGCTTTAAAGCCCGGCCATAACTTATGCAGTCGGAGCCGCGGTGACCGAGCCGACTTCGATCTTGACGCCCGGGCCCATGGTCGAGGAAATCGCCACGCGCTTGACGTAGTTGCCCTTGGCGCCAGCCGGCTTCGCCTTGATGACGGCGTCAGCGAAAGCGCGGATGTTTTCTTCCAGAGCCTTGGCGTCGAAAGAGGCCTTGCCGATGCCGGCATGGACGATGCCAGCCTTCTCGACGCGGAACTCGACGGCGCCGCCCTTGGAAGCCTTGACGGCTCCGGCGACGTCCATGGTGACGGTGCCGACCTTCGGGTTCGGCATCATGCCGCGCGGGCCGAGCACCTTACCGAGACGGCCGACGAGCGGCATCATGTCGGGGGTGGCGATGCAGCGATCGAATTCGATCTTGCCGCCCTGGACGATCTCGACGAGGTCTTCGGCGCCGACGACATCGGCACCGGCGGCCTTGGCTTCGTCAGCCTTGGCGCCACGAGCAAAGACCGCAACGCGAACCGTACGGCCCGTGCCGTTCGGCAGGTTGACGACGCCGCGAACCATCTGGTCCGCATGGCGCGGGTCGACACCGAGGTTCATCGAGACTTCGATGGTTTCGTCGAACTTGGCCACAGCCCGTTCCTTGACCATGCCGATGGCCAGGCTCAGAGCGTAGAGCTTGGTGGGATCAACACCTTCGTTGATCTTCTGCGTGCGCTTACCTGCCATGATCTTAACCCACCACTTCCAGGCCCATGGCGCGGGCAGAGCCCTCGATCATCGCCATTGCACCTTCGATATCCGCTGCGTTCAGATCCTTCATCTTGGCTTCTGCGATCGTCTTGATCTGAGCCTTGGTGAGGGAGCCGGCCTTGGCGCCCTTGCCAGGCGTCTTGGAACCGGACGTGATCTTCGCTTCCTTCTTCAGCCAGTAGCTGACCGGAGGCTGCTTCATCGCGAAGGTGAAGGACTTGTCCTGGTAATAGGTGATGACGACCGGGATCGGCATACCCTTTTCCATTTCCTGCGTGGCGGCATTGAACGCCTTGCAGAATTCCATGATGTTAATGCCACGCTGACCAAGCGCCGGACCAATCGGCGGGGACGGGTTTGCCGATCCTGCCTTGACCTGAAGCTTGAGCTGGCCTGCAACTTTCTTAGCCATATCTCTCTGCCTTTCATGAACGACCGGTCGCCCGGCCCGTGATGCCGGATCTCTCCGGCGGCTGCGGTTGCGTGGTGCGGATCATTAGGGTCCGGCTAAGACCCCTCACCTTCCACGCGGGTGCGGACAAGGTCCGCGGGAAACAGGCCGCAAGGGCCAGCTTCCAATCTCTGCAATCAGACCTTCTCGACCTGAGCGTATTCCAACTCGACCGGCGTTGCGCGGCCGAAGATCGACACTTCGACCTTCAGGCGTGAACGCTCTTCGTCCACATCCTGAACCGTGCCGTTGAACGAAGCGAACGGGCCATCCGAAACGCGAACCTGCTCGCCGATCTCGAAGGTAATGGAGGCCTTCGGCCGCTCGACACCTTCCTGGACCTGACCGAGAATGCGCTCGGCTTCATAATCCGGAATCGGAACCGGCTTATTGTCGGAACCGAGGAAACCCGTAACCTTCGGCGTATTCTTGATCAGGTGATAGGCTTCATCCGTCAGATTGGCGCGAACCATGACATAGCCCGGGAAGAACTTGCGCTCGGAATCGACCTTGCGGCCGCGACGCACTTCCACCACCTTTTCGGTCGGCACGAGGATCTTCTCGAACAGGTGCTCAAGCCCCTTCTGGCGAGCCTTGTTCTCGATGTCTTCAGCGACCTTCTTCTCAAAATTTGAATATGCGTGGACGATGTACCAACGTGCCGCCATTTTCATCTCCACCCGTATCAATTGCCGGTATTCAGCACGAAGCTCAGAGCCCAGCCGATCAGCTGGTCAGCGGCAAAGAAAAACAGCGCAGCGAAAACCACCATCACAAGCACCATAACCGTCGAGATCATCGTCTCGCGGCGCGACGGCCATGTAACTTTCGACGTCTCGGAGCGAACCTGCTGCAGAAACGCAAACGGATTGGATTTGGATGCCATCGACTGCCCACGCAATTACGGCGCGTAAAGCTGAAACTATCAGCCCCACGCACCGCGTGTCTGTTGAACCCTAAATAAACACCGATTTCCGAATACACAAGAGGGAAACCGAAGTTTAACGAAATTAGTTACCACCCATAATCCCTCGGCCGGAATGCCGCGAGCATGTCCGCGCTGTCCCGCATCAAGGAAAATGGCAGGGGCAGTAGGGCTCGAACCTACGACCTGCGGTTTTGGAGACCGCCGCTCTACCAACTGAGCTATACCCCTTCATACCGGTCATTCAGCGTCCGGGCCAAGACCCGCAAATCGCTGTTGAAAAGCATGGCGCTCCCTTTAGGACGACGACAGCGGATTGGCAAGCACGATTTTCGATTTTCAAAGCCATTCTGTGCATATGCGAGCGATCGACTTTTCATCGCGCCACCTCATTGCGCACCGGGCTCCGTTCAGACCTTCACATATTTCCGCCAATCGTGCTCTTCCTTAAAACCCAACACCTCGCGGATCTTGCGATTGGAGAGCAGACCTTCATATTCGCCGACCTCGCGGGTGAAGGGCACGTTCGGGAAGAATCGCTTCGCAAGCTCCTTCGACGGGGTATTGGCCGAGACGGTGTCGTTGGCCGCGTTGAAGACCTGATAGCCGAGACCGTCCTTTTCGATGCAGAGATGGCAGATCTGACCGAGGTCGCGGGCGTCGATATAGCTCCAGGCAATGCGCTTGCGCATCTCGGGATTGGCGAAAAAGGTGGGGAATCGCTCATATTCGTGCGGCTCGATGACGTTGCCGATACGCAACGCATAGATGTCGAAGCCCGAACGTTCGGCAAAGGCGCGGGCCGTCTTTTCATTGACCACCTTGGAAAGCCCGTAGGAATCCATCGGATTGACGTCGTAGTCCTCCTCCAGCGGGAACTGGTGGAAATCGCGATGGCCTTCGGCGAAGCAGACGCCGTATGTCGTCTCGCTCGATGCGACGATGATCTTCCTGATTCCGAGCTTCACCGCCGCCTCGATGACATTATAAGTGCCCATCGTGTTGATGCGGAAGGTTTCGTTGTCAGGCTTGATCAGGATGCGCGGGATGGCGGCGAAGTGTACGACGGCGTCGAAGGGCTGCACGCCCCTGCCCGCATCGAGATCGGGAAAATCGCGGTGCATCGAGAGCGCGTTGAAGACCTGGCCGCTATCGGTGATGTCGGCAATGAGATTGGTGACGCCGGGACTATCCAGCGGCACGAGATCGAGGTTGTGAACCTCGTAGCCTGCATTGACGAGCCACGGCACGGTATGGCGACCTGCCTTGCCCGAACCGCCCGTGAACAGAATTCGCTTCTTCATGGAATAATCCTCCGCGCCATGACATCGGAGGCATAGTTAGACGCTTCCGCGCGAAGAGCAAGCGAGCGTCCGGCAAGGGTTCACCCCCGCATCGCCAGGCGCACCCTATCCGGAGCACCTGGCCGATCAGTTCCGATCACCGCAAAAGCCTGCGATGCTCCGGAGTGTCGTCACTTGACGACACTTACCTCCAGCGGCGTCACTTGACGACGCTTAACTCGTCGATCTGCACTCCGGCTGCCTGAACAACCTCTTGCGGAATTGCAGCGATGAAAAACATCGTGAAAACATACATTGCGAATATCGTCGCAGCGAATGTGGCCTTTGGAATCATCCGGGCTCTCCTCTTTGCAAGAAGGAGTCTGGACTAAACTGGGCAATTCACAAACCGGTTTCTGAACGCTAGATGAACAAAATACTGTGACAGGCCCATTTAACGATATTTTTACAACACCTGTTAAGCCAACCGAGAGGCATCAAAACGAAAAAACCCCGCTGTTTCCAGCGGGGTTTTTCATGAATTGAAGGTAATCCAGGATTACTCGACGATCGAAGCAACGATACCGGCGCCGACGGTGCGGCCGCCTTCGCGGATCGCGAAGCGCAGCTTTTCTTCCATCGCGATCGGAACGATCAGCTCGACGGCAACCGTGACGTTGTCGCCAGGCATAACCATTTCCGTGCCTTCCGGCAGCGTCACGATGCCCGTCACGTCGGTCGTGCGGAAGTAGAACTGCGGACGGTAGTTGGTGAAGAACGGCGTATGACGGCCACCCTCTTCCTTCGTCAGGATGTAGGCTTCAGCCATGAACTTCTTGTGCGGCTTGACAGAGCCCGGCTTGCACAGGATCTGGCCACGCTCGACGCCGTCACGGTTCACACCGCGAACCAGAGCGCCGATGTTGTCGCCGGCCTGGCCCTGATCGAGCAGCTTGCGGAACATTTCAACGCCGGTCACCGTCGTCTTCGAGGTCGCACGGATGCCGACGATCTCGACTTCTTCGCCAACCTTGACGATGCCACGCTCGACGCGGCCGGTCACAACCGTACCGCGGCCCGAGATCGAGAACACGTCTTCGATCGGCATCAGGAACGGCTGGTCGATCGGGCGCTCAGGCGTCGGGATGTAGGCATCGACCGCAGCCATCAGCTCGCGGATCGCGTCTTCGCCGATCTTCTTGTCGCTGTCTTCAAGAGCAGCAAGCGCCGAACCCTTGACGACCGGGATATCGTCGCCCGGGAAGTCGTAGGACGACAGAAGTTCGCGAACTTCGAGCTCGACCAGTTCGAGAAGCTCGGCGTCGTCAACCTGGTCGACCTTGTTCAGGAACACCACGATCGCCGGAACGCCAACCTGGCGGGCCAGCAGAATGTGTTCGCGCGTCTGCGGCATCGGGCCGTCGGCGGCCGAGCACACCAGGATCGCGCCGTCCATCTGGGCAGCACCGGTGATCATGTTCTTGACGTAGTCGGCGTGGCCGGGGCAGTCGACGTGCGCATAGTGACGGGCCGGTGTCTCATATTCGACGTGCGCCGTCGAAATGGTGATGCCACGGGCCTTTTCTTCCGGAGCCGCGTCGATCTGATCGTACGCCTTGAACTCACCGAAGTACTTCGTGATCGCTGCCGTCAGAGACGTCTTGCCGTGGTCAACGTGGCCGATCGTGCCGATGTTGACGTGCGGCTTGTTGCGCTCAAACTTACTCTTTGCCATTTGAATGCTTCCTGTGAACGAAATAGTGGACCCCGGCGAACCGGTTTAGTGCCGCCGTTTAAGGCTTTCGGCGACATTGCGCAAGACTTAATTGCAGACGCCATTCTTGGTGTGACAGCGCATATGGGGGACAATTCGCAGCCTGCAAGGCGATTCGCCGAAGCCCCCTTCAAAAACGCTGAAATCCTTGGAGAAAATCGCGTGGACTGCCGGAGACGAGCCACAGGCGCCCCGGGGCCGAGCGCCCTCGCCTGCCGCTATTGCCAGCCTCTTCCAAAACAGGTGCATGCGGAATTGTCGCGGCGGCGCCGGGTATGAATGGGGCTTGGGAAAACTGGAGCGGGTAGCGGGAATCGAACCCGCGTATTCAGCTTGGAAGGCTGCTGCTCTACCATTGAGCTATACCCGCGGGATGGTCCGATCCGATGACGAATGGTGGAGAGAGTTGGATTTGAACCAACGTAGGCTGAGCCAACGGATTTACAGTCCGTCCCCTTTAACCACTCGGGCATCTCTCCAGTTTTTCGTCCGGATCTAGAAGACCAAGTTTGTCAGACTTCGAAGCGTTGCCGCCTGTCGTCTGCGCCGCGTATATGACCGGAGCATTTCAGTCTGTCAACACGATGACAACGGAAAAAACACGAAAAATTTCATTCTTCGCCGAAAGCCGGCACATGAAAGAAAGCCTATGCGGCGGCGAGCCGCGTGGCTATAAAGCCGCATGAGCAAAGACAAGAAATCCGGCGGCAAGCCCGCGACAGACCCATCCGCCAAGGATACGCATTACGCCACGCTGCGGCGCGCGCACCGTGACGCCAAGCGCGAACGCGGCGAGATTCCGACACCTCAGCCGCAGAAGCGCAGGCGTGGGGGCGAGGACTGGAAGCCGCCGGCGCTGGCGCCCGATCAGGTGCATCTCTACGGCCTGCATACGGTGCGCGCCGCCCTCGACAATCCCGAGCGCAAGAAGATCAAGCTGTTTACGACGCAGAACGCGCTGGCACGGCTCGAAGTCGACTTGGAAACGCTCGGTATTCCCTTCGAGATCGTCTCGCCGCAGGAGATCGATAAGGTGCTCGGCCCCGAGGCGATCCATCAGGGCGTCATGCTGGAGACGCGGCCGCTGCCGGTCCGCCGGCTCGAAGCGCTGAAGGACAGCCCTCTCCTGCTCGTCCTCGATCAGGTCACCGATCCGCACAATGTCGGCGCGATCATGCGCTCGGCCGTTGCCTTCAATGCCGGCGCCGTCATCACCACTCAGAGACATAGCCCGACCGAATCCGGCGTGCTCGCCAAATCCGCCTCCGGCGCACTGGAACTCATCCCTTATATACAGGTCACCAATCTCGCCGATGCGCTCGGCGAATTGCATAAGCTCGGCTTCTCCACCATCGGCCTCGATTCGGAAGGACCGGCCCCGCTCGAAGGCACCTTCTCCGGCGAGAAGCTGGCGTTGGTGCTCGGTTCCGAGGGCAAGGGCCTGCGGCAGAAGACGCGGGAAACCGTCAACGCCCTTGCCCGTCTCGATATGCCGGGCGCGATCAAATCGCTCAACGTCTCGAATGCGGCGGCGATCGCGCTGTATGCGGCGCGGCTCCACCTGAAGGCATAGGCTGGCTGCGGCAAAGGGAATGTCATGATCCGTCTCATCCCTCGACTCACGGCTTCGGCAGCGGTGTTGCTTACCTGCGGACTGGCATACGGCCAGGATATCGATTCCGATATTCTCAAAGCGCAGGCCGGAACCTATCTCATTGCCCCGGAAAACGGCCAAGCCGGATGCCGGATGACGCTGCAAACCGATCAGACGATCGGCGGCTATTCGCTCTCCGGCCAGGACGCCTGCAGCAAGCCGCTGCCTTCGCTTGCCGAAGCCTATGCCTGGAATTTCGACGGCAATGGCGGCGTCATCCTGATCGATGCGACGCGCAAGGTGCTTGCCCGTTTCATTGAGAACGAGGGCTCGCCGATGAAGACGCAAGACGGTACGCCGCTTTTGCTGATATCAGCACCCGATGGCGTCGATCATCTGCCGAGCTTCGACAGCCTGGCCGGAACATGGACGATGCAAAGGCCGGACGGCGAAAGGCTCTGCGGCGTGACGCTCGATGGCCATGCCGATGCGCAGGGCAATGCGCCGCTGTCACTTTCGGGGGACTGCGCCGCCAATGTCGCTAAGCTGAAGCTCGCGGTCTGGCATATCGACGGTTTCGGGCTGACGCTGATGAGTCAGGACGGTTCGTCGCTTGGCTTTACCATGCGCGCCGACGGCAATTTCGACAAGTCGAAGGAGGAAGGCGGCAAACCGCTTTCGCTGGTGCGCCGCTAATCCCAGAGTCTTTTCTGATCAGTCGGGCGTCCCGCAAGTGGTTCGTCCATCCATGGACCGGCGAGTCGTTTCGCCCGCCGCATAGGCAACCTCGACAGGGTAGACGATCACGCTCGGCAGTTTCTCGATTTCGCTGGCGTGATCGGGGCTGCGCTTCATTTCCGCCTTGTAGGCTGCGGCGCAATCCGGCAGTTGCGTCAGTGACAGGCCGATGTCGGCCGCAATCGCCTTGGCGCAGGCAGTATCGAGATAGAGCGAACACGAAGCGGTGTAGACGCGGCGGAAATCGAGAGTCAGCTCCCCCTTCCCGCTCCTGATCGCGGTAAAATTATCGCCCTCGAAGGAATCATCCAGCAGCCGCTCGCCCGTCGCCGCGTCGTAGACGACGAAGGGCAGCCCGCCGTTCCATCCATCCGCCGCGCGGAAGAAGACGAAGCCGCCGCTGACGCCCATGAGGTAACCGGCAGTATCGTCGTCGATCACCCGCTCGCGGTCGCCGGCGCGCTCACAGGGCGCATCGGCGGCCAGCAGCGCCAGCCTTTCGGCGCCGACCTCGCCGAGATCGACCTCCTTGACCATGAAGGTGGGATAGCGGCTGCAGGTGATCTTCGGCTTTGCATCGGGATTGAGTTCGTCCTTCGGCAGCGCGACGACATCCACTTTCACCGGCCTGTCGAAAGGGGCTGGTGTTTCGGACGCTCCGGCGCAGGAAATCAGTGCCGCAAGGATAATCGACGTGGTGATCGTCCGCTTCATGAGAGTTCCCGCCTCCGAATCCTTCGGTATCTCTGGCATGGTTCGATCCCTTGCGACAGAGGGAAAACCGGTGCCGGCAAAGCCGCCGCAGCGCCTGCCCGATGCCGGAGAAATCCACTTTTGCCTTGGAAAGACCTTCCGGAACACTATGATCGGGCGATGAACGGTTGCAGCGACCGGTCAGAAGCAAGAAGGAACCATCCCCATCATGGCCATTCGACCGCTGATTTTCGGTATCCTCTTTGTCTCGGTCTTCGTCGTGATTATTCTCAGTATCATCTGGGTGGACACCTCGCATCCCATCCACCAGCCCGATCCCCTGTCGCCGACGGCGCCCGGCGCCGCGCAGCCGGGACCAGTGCAATAACCCCGGCAGGAACGCGGACCGCAATCACGCGTTAATCCCGGAATCGAACGAGGATTGAACGCCTATGCGCATAATGATCGCCGTCGTCGCCTTCATGATCGTCTCTGTGCTCAGCATCGCGATGATGTCGCCGTCGGGCGCCGGACAGACCGGCAATGGCGACAGGATCGAAGCAAGCGTCAACGAACCCGTCACGCATTGAAAAAAGGCCCGGATGATCCGGGCCTTTATCGTCAGCCGCGGTAGAGCCAGAACGGGATGCCGCGATCGTAATCACGCCACTCGCGACGTTCCTGCCAACGCTCGGCACGCCACCGCCGCCAATGACGGCGGTCATCGCGCCAATCGGAGCGGCGCCAATCGCGCTCATCGCGCCAGCCACCGTCATCACGGTCGTCGCGGTCGCGATCCCGTCGCCAGCCATCACGAACTTGAATGATATCGCCCTGCGCCGTCACCGCGGGCCGCTCGGCCGGCATGGCCGCTGCCGGAGCGACGGAAGCGAAAGCCGCACCGACGGATATGGTTGCGGCGAGAAAGAGATGTGCGAGCTTCATGGCTGTTTCCTCATTGATGATGAGGCGAAGATAGGCGGATGCGGCTGAATTGGCGCTGAAGCAACCCTTCACGCGCGGTTCATCAAGCGATACTTGCTATTTGAAAAAATCTGCCGAGTGCGATCAAGCGACAACGTCGAACCTGGAGAAAGCGGTGTGCCTCCGCTTAGCTGCGCCCTCCGGCTTGCCGAGCCAAAGCTCACGGAGCGTAGGCTGGTGCCCCCGCCAGGGTTCGAACCCGGGACCCCCTGATTACAAATCAGGTGCTCTACCAACTGAGCTACAAGGGCAATAATTGCCCAACTAGCAGATTCTATGATTCTGTAAAGGAAAATTCGTGTCTGTGTGGAGGTCGGCTGGCCCTCAAAAGGCTTGGCTAGAGAAAACGGCCTTGTCGCGCCAGCCCTTTATCCTTTAGCTAGAGCAGCATCACAAAGGGCATTGCATGGGCCGTTCATTTCAGACGCTTTCCTTTCTCGCCTCACCCACGACGGAGGCGCTTGCCGCGCGCGAGGAGTTGATTCGCATCTATGGCGACGTCCCCGCTGATGAAGCCGATGTCATCGTCGCGCTCGGCGGCGACGGTTTCATGCTGCAGACGCTGCACCACACCATGAACTCCGGCAAGCTGGTTTACGGCATGAATCGCGGTTCGGTCGGCTTCCTGATGAACGATTATCGCAGCGAACACCTTCAGGAGCGAATCTGCCTCGCCGTCGAAAACGTCTTTCACCCATTGCAGATGACGACGGCCAACGCCGACGGCACCAATTCGACGGCGCTCGCCATCAACGAGGTCTATCTTTTCCGGCAGTCCTATCAGGCGGCCAATTTGAGGGTCACGATAGACGGGCGCGTGCGCCTGGAGGAACTGATCTGCGACGGGCTGATGGTGGCGACCCCTGCCGGGTCGACGGCCTATAATCTTTCCGCCCATGGCCCGATCCTGCCACTCGAGGCGCCGCTACTCGCCATGACGCCGGTCAGTGCTTTCCGGCCGCGGCGCTGGAGGGGCGCACTGCTTCCGAACAGGGTGACCGTCGATATCGACGTCCTCGAACCGGTGAAGCGGCCGGTGAACGCGGTGGCCGACAATACCGAGGTCAAATCGGTGCTGCATGTCCGCATCGCCCAGTCGGAGCATATGACGGCGCGCATCCTTTCCGATCCCGACCGCTCCTGGTCCGACCGTATTCTTGCCGAGCAGTTCAAGGATTGAGACAATGGCAATGCGTCTGACATTGATGACCACCGTATTTCTCATCGGGTGGTCGGCCGCAGCCTTACCGGCGCAGGACGCCATCCTGCCGGCATCGGTGATTTTCGCGACCAGCACCGGCTACTGGCAGGACGACGGCAACGCACCTGATGTCGAGCGGGCGCCCGGGGGCGCCGAGAGCGTTGCCAACCCCGAGGTAAAGGCCACGCAGCGCCACGGCTATTACAAGCTCTTTGCCGTCCGCCAGGCGGACAGGACCTCGAAGGTCTATCTGCAGCAGATTGCCCAGACCGACACCGGCCCGGCGATCACCTCGACCGTCGAGCTGCAGGAGATCAGCGATCTCAAGCCTTACGTAACGGATATACGCCCCGAGAATTCGAACGGCATCATCAAGGAGCCGGGGCTGTTCGCCACGATCTATCTGAAGACCGACCCTGCCGCCGAGCCGGATGGCTGGACCGTGCTGATCGATGAATTCGGTGACATCACCGTGGAGAAGGCGACGAATTGAACGGCCGGGAGCTGTTCGGAGAGGCATCCAGGCGATGAAACTCGGCTTTCGCGACGGCGTCCTCTACGACGAGAACAGGTCGAACTGGGACGCAGACGGCCCCAGACCCATCAGCTGGTCGCTGTGGTATCCCACTGCCGATGACGCGCGGGAAAGCGATACGGCGGAAAGAAGCTGGTTCCAGAAGGCGGCGATCGCTCGCGATGCACCCATTCGGCCGGCGGCCAGACCCTATCCCTTGGTACTTCTGTCGCACGGCACGGGCGGATCTGCGGCCGGGCTGGAGTGGCTGGCGCGACGCCTGGTCGATCGCGGGTTTGCCGCGCTCGGCGTCAGCCATCACGGCAATACCGGCATCGAGCCCTATCGCGCTGAAGGCTTCGCCTGTCTTTGGGAGCGGGCGCCGGATCTGAGCTACATGCTCGACCGGCATGATGACTGGCTCGGCGATCTCTCCGGCCATATCGATACGACGCGTGTGTTTGCCGCCGGATTTTCGGCCGGAGCCTATAGCGTGATGCTGCTGCTTGGCGCCGTCGCCCGGTTCTCTCAGTTCGAACCGTCCAGGATGAAGCCGGGTGGCGCACGCGGACCAAGGGAATTTCCTGACCTTGCCGATCATATCCCCACACTGCTTCGCACCAGCGAGGTGTTTCGTGATTCATGGTCGCGCATGTCGAAATCGTACCGGGACGAGAGAATCAAGGCCGCGCTCGTCTGCGCGCCGGGGCGATCGGTTCTCGGATTCAGCGAGGAAAGCCTGAAAGCCGTCGAGGCGCCCGCCCTTATCCTGGTCGGCGATGCCGACAGGGCGGCACCGGCTGAGGAATGTTCGGCATGGCTGCATGCGCGGCTCAAGCGCAGCGCACTTAAAATCTTCGGCGGCGGCCTTGGACATTATGTCTTCGTGCCGGAGGGCTCGGCGCTTGGCCTCGCCTTTGCGGCAGAACTCTTTACCGATCCTCCGGGGATCGAGCGCGCCGCCGTTCATGACGAGATTGCCGATCTGTCGGCAGCGCTGTTTGAGGACATGGACATCAGCGCAATGGTCTGAGCAAAAGAAAAGCCCCGTTTCCGGGGCTTTTGCGTCTCGATCCTGCGGCACCTTATCAGTCGACATCCTCGACGACCGCGTCGGCGGCGCCGCTGATGCGGTGGGCAAGGGCTGCTTCCATGAACTCGTTCAGATCGCCGTCGAGAACGTCGTCCGGGGCGCTGCTGGCGACACCGGTGCGCAGGTCCTTGACCAACTGGTAGGGCTGCAGCACGTAGGAGCGGATCTGGTGGCCCCAGCCGATATCCGTCTTGGAGGCGGCTTCGGCGTTGGCGGCGTCCTCGCGCTTCTTCAATTCCGCTTCGTACATGCGGGCGCGCAGCATGTCCCAGGCCTTGGCGCGGTTCTTGTGCTGCGAACGCTCCTGCTGGCACTGCACGACAATGCCGGTCGGGATATGCGTGATCCGCACGGCCGAGTCGGTGGTGTTGACGTGCTGGCCGCCGGCGCCCGACGAACGATAGGTATCGATGCGGCAGTCGCTTTCATTGATCTCGATCTGGATCGAGTCGTCGACGACGGGATAGACCCAGATCGACGAGAAGGAGGTATGGCGACGCGCGTTGCTGTCGTAGGGCGAGATGCGCACCAGCCGGTGCACGCCCGATTCCGTCTTCAGCCAGCCATAGGCATTGTGGCCCTTGACGAGCAGGGTCGCCGATTTGATTCCCGCCTCTTCGCCGTCATGGACTTCGAGAAGCTCGACCTTGAAACGCTGACGTTCGGCCCAGCGGGTATACATGCGCAGCAGCATGTTCGCCCAGTCCTGGCTTTCGGTGCCGCCGGCACCGGAATGCACTTCGAGATAGGTGTCGTTGCTATCGGCTTCACCGGAGAGCATGGCTTCCACCTGGCGGCGGGCGGCTTCGGCCTTCAAGGCCTTCAGCGTGTCCTCGGCTTCCTTAACGACGCTCTGGTCGCCCTCTTCCTCGCCGAGCTCGATCAGCTCGATATTGTCGTTCAGCTGCTGTTCAAGCTGCTTGACGCCGCTGATGCCGTCATCGAGCTGCTGGCGCTCGCGCATCAGCTTCTGCGCTTCGGAAGCGTCGTTCCAGAGGTTCGGGTCCTCTGCCTTGTTGTTCAACCAGTCCAGTCGTCTTATCGCCTGGTCCCAGTCAAAGATGCCTCCTCAGCAGGGTGATAGCCTGCTTGGTTTCATCGACCACGTTTTCGATTTCGGCTCGCATTTTCCTGCTTCTCTGTCTCGGTCTTCTTCAGGTGCTGGTGACATAGAGACGCCCGCCGCGGATGTAAAGGGTCGCGGCGGGCGTCGAAAAATTCGGCGAAGGTCAGAACAGGCCCGGCGTACCGGTCTGGACGGCCTGGTTGGCCTGCGGCGAGGTCTTCAGGATCTCTTCCGGCGCCATGGTGCTGTCCATGCCGATGACGGAGAAGCTGTCGGCCGGGCCGGTGCCGGGCTTGAAGGCCTCGACAATGGTGTTCGGATCGCCGTCCGCGGCGGCCATGCCGGTCTTGCGGTCAATCGAAATCAGGTTCATGCCCGGCGGGATGACGAATTTCGATTCCGGCGCATCCTTGACGGCAGCCTGCATGAATTCGTTGAAGATCGGGGCGGAGAGAACGCCGCCGGTGCCGCCGCGGCCGAGCGGGGCCGGCGTATCGAAGCCCATATAGAGGCCGGCGACCAGATCCGGCGTGAAGCCAACGAACCAGGCATCCTTCTCGTCGTTGGTGGTGCCGGTCTTACCGGCGACGTCGCGGCCGCCGAGATCGATCTTGCCGGCAGCCGTGCCGCGCTGGATGACGCCCTGCATCATCGAAGTGATCTGGTAGGCGGTCATCGGGTCGAGAACGGTTTCGCGGTTGTCGACGACGTTGGGCTCTTCCTGGTTCTGCCAGTCACCGGCATTGCAGCCCTCGCAGAGACGCTCCTCATGTTTGAAGATCGTCTTGCCGTAGCGGTCCTGGATGCGGTCGATCAAGGTCGGCTTGATCTGCTTGCCGCCATTGGCGATGACCGAATAGGCCGAGACCATGCGCAACACCGTCGTGTCGCCGGCGCCGAGCGACATGGAGAGAACCGGCAGCATGTGATCGTAGATGCCGAAGCGCTCGGCATATTCGGCGACGATGTTCATACCGAGATCGTTGGCGAGGCGCACCGTCATCAGGTTGCGCGAATGCTCGATGCCCGAGCGCAGCGTCGACGGGCCACCGACTTCGCCGCCGTAGTTTTCCGGCTTCCAGACCTGGCCGCCCGAGACGATCTCGATCGGCGCGTCCATGATGACGGAAGCCGGCGTATAGCCATTGTCCATCGCCGCGGCATAGACGAAGGGCTTGAACGAGGAGCCCGGCTGGCGCATCGCCTGAGTGGCGCGGTTGAATTCGGACTGCGAATAGGAGAAGCCGCCGACCATGGCGAGCACGCGGCCGGTCTTCGGGTCCATGGCGACCAGGCCGCCCTGTACCTTCGGCGGCTGCTGCAGGCGATAGGAGGTCGACGCGTCGTCGCCGAGCTTTGCGACGTAGACCACGTCGCCAGGGGCGACGGCGCCGACCGGCGATTTCGTGGTCTTGCGGGCGCCGTCGGACGAACGGAAAGCCCACTGCATGTTCTTGGCGTCGATGGTGCCGCGTTGACGCTCGGCTGAAACCTTGCCGCTTCCATCCTTGGCCGGCTGCAGGCCGATGTCGACGGTGGTGTCGGACACGGCGAGCACGACGGCAAGCCGCCATTCCGGCACGTCGGAGAGTGCGGGAATATCGGCAAGCGCCTTGCCCCAGTCACCGCTTGCATCGATCTGCTTGATCGGGCCGTGGAAACCGCGGCGCTCGTCATAGGTGACAAGGCCGTCCTGCAGCGCCTTGCGGGCAGCCAGCTGCATCTGCGGATCGAGCGACGTGCGCACCGAAAGGCCGCCCTCATAGAGGACCTTTTCGCCATATTGGTCGATCAGCTGGCGACGCACCGCTTCGGCGAAATAGTCCGAAGCGAAAAGCGAGGGGCCGGTCGAGCGGGCGGTGACGCCCAGCGGCTGCTTCTTGGCTTCCACGCCGTCGCTCTGGCTGACATAGCCGTTCTCGACCATGCGGTCGATGACCCAGTTGCGGCGCTCGAGCGCAGCCTCCGGATGGCGGAAGGGATGGTAATTGGCGGGCCCCTTCGGCAGCGAGGCGAGATAGGCCGCCTCGGCGACGGTCAGTTCTGTCACGGATTTGTTGAAATAGGTGAGTGCGGCGCCGGCGATGCCGTAGGAATTCATGCCGAAGAAAATCTCGTTCAGGTAGAGTTCGAGGATCTTGTCCTTGCTGTAGGCCTGCTCGATCCGGAAGGAAAGGATCGCTTCCTTGATCTTGCGGTCGATCGTCTGGTCCGAGCTCAAAAGGAAGTTCTTGGCCACCTGCTGGGTGATGGTGGAGGCGCCGACCGGGCGGCGGCCGGAGCCGAAATTCTGCAGGTTGACGAGGATTGCGCGGCCGAGACCGGTTAGGTCGACACCCGGATGATTGTAGAAATTCTTGTCTTCGGCCGAAAGGAAAGCGGCCTTCACGCGGTCGGGAATGGCCTGGATCGGCAGGAAGAGGCGCTTTTCCTTGGCATATTCGGCCATCAGTGCACCGTTGCCGGCGTGGACACGGGTGGTTACCGGCGGCGCATAGCTGTTCAGAACGGCATAGTCCGGAAGATCCTTCGCAACATTGGCGAGATAGATGGCAATACCCGCCGCCGCGACCAGAAACAGGACGCAGGCCATTCCGAAGAAATATCCAAGAAGTCTAACCATATTTTCAGCTACCGGTCTCTTCGATCTTCAATCGGCGCGGACGCAACGATTGCATAGATCAAGGCAATTTGCACGTTGCGCGCGGCTTACTCCATGAGCGCTACCGCCACAAGCCGTTTCCGCGCCTCAGGCTATGAAACATAAGCCGGAGTAACGGCGCGAATGTGAGGAAAATAGGGCCCTCCCCGCCGCATTCACCGCTATATCAGCGTTTCATCAGCAGTGTCACATACAAGCAACGCCCCTTCCCGCCGCCAATCTGAAGCACTTTGCTCGGGACTTGATTCATACGACGCGCCTAAGTGTTTGTTTTCTGGGTAAACCACCGTCCCAAGGCCGCTCGGAATTCCGGGCGGCAGGCATCAGCCGCCATTCGCCATGACGCCCGTGCGGTATCGCTTCACGGCGTCGGTCAGGAGATCGGCGATCTTGCCGCGCCAGGTCTCGTCGAGCAGCAGTTTCTCATCATCGGCGTTCGAGAGGAAGCCGAGTTCGAGAAGAATCGACGGCACATCAGGTGCCTGCAGCACGCGGAAGCCGGCATGGCGATGCGGATTGTTGATGGTGCCGACCTGATCCCTGAAGGAATTCAGCACGCTCTCGGCGAGCGAAATCGAGAAGGCCTGCGTCTCGCGCCGTGTCAGGTCGAGCAGGATATCGGCGACCTCGGGCGGCTCGGTGACCGTCTCCTTGCCGGCGATCTGGTCGGAGAGATTTTCGCGTTCAGCAAGGTCGGCTGCAAGTTTGTCGGAGGCCTTGTCAGAGATCGTATAGACGGTCGAGCCACGGATATCCTTCTGCTTCAGCGTATCGGCGTGCAGTGAAATAAACAGGCCGGCATGGTTCTGGCGGGCAATCAGCACGCGCTGCGACAGCGACAGGAACTCGTCATCCTCACGCGTCAGGAAAGCCTTGATCCCCGGCTCCTTGTTCAGCCGGTGGGTCAAAGCCTTGGCGAAGGCGAGCGTCACCTGCTTTTCCTCGGTCTTGGTGTCGACGCCGATCGCACCGGTATCGATGCCGCCATGGCCGGCGTCGACGGCGATGACGAAATCGCCGGGGGCGGCTTTCTCGGGTGCCGGAATGGCACTCGTCGTCTGGGCCGCCTCAGTCCGGTCGCTCCAGGATTGCGTCTTCACCAGTTCGGCAAAGGCCTGCTTGTCGATCATCTCCGCATCGAGCACGAGACGATGCCCCTTGCCGGCCTCGTCGGCCTGCACCTTGGCGAGCGCCAGCTTCACCGGCCCTGCCGTCGTCAGCACGATGCGGGCGCTTTCCTCGTCCATCTTGCCGTAACGGATATCCTTGAACAGGCCACGGGCGGCGAGATCCTTGGCCGGAAAGCCGAAGGCGGTCGCCGGCAGGTCGATGACGATGCGTTCCGGATTGGCGATATAGTGGACGGAGAAGCGCGGCTCGCGATCGAAATCGATGACGATGCGCGTTCGTGCGTCGTCGCCGACGATGCGCGCGCCATAGGCAAGCAGCGGATCGCTGGCCTCGACGGAGCCAGCGACGGCTGGCAGGAGACTAACGGCCAGAAACGCCGTCAGAACCCGCCTTGCGAATGTCGATCGCCAACCCGCAGATTTCGCCGTGATCCGAGCCCTCTTAAACAATAAACCGCCACACCCTATCTGTACTGCGATGGAGCCGCCGCGGCCGCGTCGATCGTCGCTGTGACGAAACACACGTTGCGGCCTGCCGAATCGCGATCACTTTATCCCCAGCTTCTATGCGTTCTGAAATCCATCAATATTATGGCACATTTGGCTTTTCCCTTGCTATTGTGACACAGAAAACATACAACGAATTTTAGGGTAAAGTGTTGACGGGATAGAGTCGCCGCAAAGGCTGCCAGCCAGATCAGGACCTGGCGCCACACCGGTCATCGTCCGCCGTCTCATGCGCTTCATCCCTAGAACTGGATCCTGATTTTCCGGCTTATTGTCGGAATTCATTGGTGGATCAGCCACCACGCTCTCAGGGAGCAAACTCATCGGACCCGAACGGGTCTTCGTATTTGTCGATCACGCTTGGTTGTTGATGGTTTCGCAGCAGGTTTTATCTGAAGTGTACAGGCCCCGGACCGACATGGTTCCGGCTGCGGTCTGGCTGCTGCCCTCCCCCTCGCATCAGGCGCGACTTTCATTATCCGGCGCGGCTACAGTGGACCGCATTCTTTCTGTTTCAACAGCAGTCGGGAATGCGCTCTTGCGGCCACGCCGAGGAGCACAGCTTACATGGCAGACAAAATGCTTATCGATGCGTCTCACGAGGAAGAAACGCGCGTCGTTGTCGTTCGCGGGAACCGCATAGAAGAATTTGACTTCGAGTCGCAGCACAAGAAGCAGATCCGCGGCAACATCTATCTTGCAAAGGTAACGAGGGTCGAGCCCTCGCTGCAAGCCGCCTTCGTCGATTACGGCGGCAACCGGCACGGCTTCCTGGCCTTCGCCGAAATCCATCCCGACTATTATCAGATACCGCTCGCCGACCGTCAGGCGCTGCTTCGGGCCGAGGCCGAGGAGCATCGCCGCGACGAAGATGTCGAGCATGTCGAAACCGCGCCGATGGTCGATCTGTCCAAGCAGGATCAGCCGGATGTCGGCATCGTGCCGGCAGAGGCGCCGGAAACGGCTGCCATAACGGAAGAACCGGCAGCGGTCGAAGCCGCGGCATCGCCGGAGGCCACCGAGGAAGCGCCTGCCAAGAAGGCAAGGCCGCGCCGCAGCCGCAAGAAGGCCGCCGAGCCGGTTGCAGAGACGACCATGACCGAAGACGCCGTTCCCACGGACGTCGAAGCCGAAGGCGCTTCGAGCGTCGACAATGAGGATGACGGCTCGACCGGCGGCGCGATGGCCGCCATGGTGGAAACCGACGAGATTTCCGAGGACGTCGATACCAGCAAGCGTCGCCACGATGATGACGACGACGATGACGATCACGGCGAAGAGGAAGTCATCGAATCGGTCGGCGCCGAAGACGCCATGGAAGAAGTGCCGGACCGCGTGCAGCGCAAGCCGCGCAAGCAGTACCGCATCCAGGAAGTCATCAAGCGCCGCCAGATCCTGCTCGTGCAGGTCGCCAAGGAGGAGCGCGGCAACAAGGGTGCCGCCCTTACCACTTATCTCTCGCTCGCCGGCCGCTATTCGGTGCTGATGCCGAACACGGCGCGCGGCGGCGGCATTTCCCGCAAGATCACCAACCCTGCGGACCGCAAGCGCCTGAAGGAAATCGCGCGCATGCTCGAAGTGCCGCAGGGCATGGGCGTCATCCTGCGTACCGCCGGCGCCAATCGCACCAAGGTCGAGGTCAAGCGCGACTTCGAATATCTGATGCGCCTCTGGGAGAACGTGCGCACGCTGACGCTGGCGTCCACCGCTCCCTGCCTCGTCTATGAGGAAGGCTCGCTGATCAAGCGCTCGATCCGCGACCTCTACAACAAGGATATCAGCGAGATCATCGTTGCCGGCGAAGAAGGCTATCGTGAAGCGAAAGACTTCATGAAGATGCTGATGCCGAGCCATGCCAAGGTGGTTCAGCCCTATCGCGACATCCACCCGATCTTCTCGCGCTCGGGCATCGAAGCCCAGCTCGACCGCATGCTGCAGCCGCAAGTGACCCTGCGTTCCGGCGGCTACCTGATCATGAACCAGACGGAAGCGCTGGTCTCGATCGACGTCAACTCCGGCCGTTCGACGCGCGAACACTCGATCGAGGACACCGCGCTGCAGACCAACCTCGAAGCTGCGGAAGAAATCGCCCGCCAGCTTCGCCTGCGCGACCTTGCCGGCCTGATCGTCATCGACTTCATCGACATGGAAGAGAAGCGCAACAACCGCGCTGTCGAGAAAAAGCTGAAGGAATGCCTGAAGAACGACCGCGCCCGCATCCAGGTCGGCCGGATCTCGCATTTCGGCCTGCTTGAAATGTCGCGCCAGCGCATCCGCGCGTCGGTTCTCGAATCGACCACGCAGGTCTGCTCGCATTGTGGCGGCAGCGGCCATGTGCGTTCGCAGTCCTCCGTCGCACTGCATGTCCTGCGCGGCATCGAGGAATATCTGCTCAAGAACACCACGCACAATATCACCGTGCGCACGACGCCCGATATTGCTCTCTACCTGCTCAATCACAAGCGCCAGACGATCGTCGATTACGAGAACCGCTTCGGCGTTGCGATCATCATCGACGCGGACGGCTCGGTCGGCGCGCAGCATTTCGCGATCGATCGCGGTGAGCCGGTGGAAAACCCGGTCAAGATCGAAACGCTCTTCAACTTCGCTGCCATTCCCGAGGATGACGATGACGACATCGTTATCGAGGCGGATGAGGACGAAGACGAGGAACTCGAGGAAAAGCCGGCCGCTACCGAGCGCCCCGTCGCTGCACGCTCGGAAGGCGAAGGTGAAGGCAACCGCAAGCGCAAGCGCCGCAGGCGCCGCCGCGGCCGCAACGGCAATGCCGAGCAGCCGGTATCGGCTGCAGGTGAAGCCGGCGACGAGGATGAGGACGGTGACGACGAGGCCGGCGAAGGCGATGAAAACGCCGAAGGCACGCCTGAGACACTGGCTGAAAGCGAGGAATCGCAGCGCCGCAAGCGCCGCCGTCGCGGCAAGCGCGGCGGTCGTCGCAACCGCGCCGAGGATGGTTCCGAACTGACGGCCGGCGAAGCCGGTGAAGGCAATGGCGGCGGCGAGGACGAAGGCGAGGACGTTTCGAACGACGGCGCTGCTGGTAAAGCCGAAACTGTCGAAGCGGTTGCCCTGCAGGCTGACGAAGGTCAGGCCGCAGCGGCCGCCGTCGAGGGTGTGGCCGTCGTCACCGAGGATGTGAAGCCCGCCCGCGGCCGCGGCCGCCGCAAACCGGCCGCAGCGCCGGTCGAAGAACCGGTAGCCGAGACGGCCCCTGTGGCCGAGGCCGAACCGGAGTTGGTCGAAGCCTCCGCCGATCTCGGAACGCCCGCTCGGGAAGATGCCCAGGAAGAGGCAAAGCCGGTTCGCGCCAACCGCGAATCCAATATCTCCTCCTCCGAGCCGACGGTGAAATCGACCACCCGCGCCGAGAATGCCGACGGCGACGACGGCAAGCCGAAGAAAGCCGGCTGGTGGCAGCGCCGTGGCTTCTTCTGAACGCTGATTTTCGGACGTAAACCCTGAAATCCGGCCGCGGCGACGCGGCCGGATTTTCGTTTATGGCGATGACATCGTCGCCGAGCTTGAACCGCAGAGATGTGGATGCGTATCTCTATGATAATCATACCCATGGGGCGCGATCATGCGGACGACTATCGCTATCGATGATGCCTTGCTCGACGCCGCAATGACACCACGGGATTGGCGACAAAAGAGGCCACCGTCGACCAGGCCTTGCGAAGTCTCGTTGAGAGACACCGCCGGAAAATGCGATCGCAGATCTCGCAGGGATAGGCTGGGAAGGCGACCTCGGCGCGATACGTCGCGACCGGCCGGACGGTAAACGGTAATCGTCGTCGACAGGTCAATCCGATGGCCGAGCGTCTCGGCCTCAAGTATCCTCTGAGCCCGATTGCGATCAGGCCGCCGGAGGATAGAGCAGGTCGACGATGTAGCTGGCGTCGAAGCGGGAATCGAGCATGCCGTAGGTGGAGCGCCAGCCGCCGGCAAGGCGCGTCTCGATGAAGGCATCGGCGATGCGACCAGCGCCCAGCCGATAGAGTTCGGCGGCACCGGCGGCCAGCGCCAGCTGTTCGACGAGCAGGCGCGCGGCGCCCTCGTCCTGTTCACACAATGCGATTGCCGCACGCAGCACGTCGATCGTCTTCTTGCCGGCAGGGCCGAGATCGCGCGCAAGGCCTGAAAAGACCGTTTCGAACAGATCCTTGCCGCGGTTGAGCACGCGCAGCACGTCGAGCGCCATGACGTTGCCGGAGCCCTCCCAGATGGCGTTGACAGGGGCCTCGCGGTAATGGCGGGCGATCGGACGCTCTTCGACGTAACCATTGCCGCCGATGCATTCCATCGCCTCGTAGATCAGCGCAGGCGCGATCTTGCAGCACCAGTATTTGGCGACCGGCGTCATGACGCGGGCGTAGGCCGCTTGCTCGGCATTGCCGCGCGCCTTGTCGAAGGCGTCGGCTAGGCGGAAGGATAGTGCCGTCGCGGCGGCGACATCGAGCGCCATGTCGGCGAGCACGCGCGTCATGATCGGCTGGTTGACGAGCATCTTGCCGAAGACGCTGCGGCCGCGGGTGTGGTGCACGGCCTCAGCCAGGGAGGCGCGCATCATGCCCGACGAGGCCAACGCGCAATCGAGCCGGGTCAGCGTCACCATGTCGAGGATGGTGCGGATGCCGGCATCCGCACCGCCGAGCAGGAAACCGAATGTGTCTGAGAATTCGACCTCGGAAGAGGCGTTGGAGCGGTTGCCCACCTTGTCCTTCAGCCGCTGGAACTGCAGGCCATTGGCGGAACCATCTTCCAGCAGGCGCGGCACCAGGAAGCAGCCCATGCCCTCCTTCGTCTGCGCCAGCATGATGAAGGCATCGCTCATCGGCGCGGACATGAACCATTTGTGGCCGGACAGCCGGTAAATGCCTTCGCTGACCTTTTCGGCAGCGCTGCGATTGGCCCGCACATCCGTGCCGCCCTGCTTTTCCGTCATGCCCATGCCGATGGTCACGGCGGATTTCTGCATGGCGGGCTTGTTCGACGAATCATATTTGCGCGAAAGGATTTTCGGCGCCCAGTCCTTTTGCACAGCGGGCGAGGCCGAGAGCGCGGCAACCGAGGCGCTGGTCATCGTCAGCGGGCAGAGATGGCCGGATTCCAGCTGTGACGTCAGATAGAAGCGCGCGGCGCGAATCTTGTGGGCCTCGTCCTTGGCTTCGGTATCGGCCTGCGGATCCCAGACGGAGGAATGCAGGCCGACCGACATGGAGCGGCGCATCAGCGCATGCCAGGCGGGATGGAATTCGACAACGTCGAGGCGCTCGCCCCGCGGCCCGTGGGTGCGCAGCTGCGGCGCGCCCTGGTTCGCCATGCGCGCCAGCTCCTGCGCCTCCGGCGAGGTGACATAGCGGCCCATGTTTTCCAGGTCTTCACGGATGCCGCGCGGCAGGGCCGCCGTCAGATCGACGATCAGCGGATCGGATCGATAGGCGTTGATGCCGGACCACAGGCTCGGCTGGTTGAGTTCTGCGAGTTTGTCGTCAGTCCGGTTGGCGGAGGTCATAATTCGCTTCTAGTGTAAGAACCCGGCAAAGGGAAACCGGAAGTTATGATTCGGTCACTCTGCTCTATCGGAATTCGGGCGAAAATGCATGGGGACATAAGCCTTTGCCCACAGCGCATGCTTGCCCCGGCGGGCAGCACTCTTTATAGACCCGCCAGAGACAGTAAGAGGCAGGGTCATGGTCTTTTTCCCCCACCGCCACCTCATCGGCATCAAGGGCCTCACCGAGCAGGATATCACCTATCTTCTCGACAAGGCGGATGAGGCCGTCAAGATCAGCCGCCAGAGAGAAAAGAAGACGTCGACGCTGCGCGGGCTGACGCAGATCAACCTCTTCTTCGAGGCATCGACCCGCACGCAGGCCTCCTTCGAGCTTGCCGGCAAGCGGCTCGGCGCCGACGTCATGAACATGTCGGTCGGCAATTCCTCGGTTAAGAAAGGCGAAACGCTGATCGACACGGCGATGACGCTGAATGCGATGCGCCCCGATGTGCTGGTGATCCGCCATTCAAGCGCCGGTGCGGCTGCCCTTCTCGCCCAGAAGGTCTCCTGCTCGGTCGTCAATGCCGGTGATGGGCAGCATGAACATCCGACCCAGGCGCTGCTCGACGCGCTGACGATCCGGCGCGCCAAGGGCAAGCTTTCGCGCATCATCGTGGCGATCTGCGGCGACGTGCTGCATTCGCGGGTGGCGCGCTCCAATATCCTGCTGCTCAACGCCATGGGCGCCCGTGTCCGTGTCGTCGCGCCTGCGACCCTCCTGCCCGCCGGCATCGCCGAGATGGGCGTCGAG
The DNA here is from genome assembly GCF_028994275.1 of Rhizobium binxianense. Classification (NCBI taxonomy): domain Bacteria; kingdom Pseudomonadati; phylum Pseudomonadota; class Alphaproteobacteria; order Hyphomicrobiales; family Rhizobiaceae; genus Rhizobium; species Rhizobium binxianense. The sequence continues at coordinate 1,298,833 of NZ_CP118713.1, read as the reverse complement.
GTCTTTCATTCGATGTCGGAAGGGCTGAAGGACGCCGACGTCGTGATGATGCTGCGGCTGCAGCGCGAGCGCATGTCCGGCGCCTTCGTGCCTTCGGTGCGCGAATACTATCACTTCTACGGGCTCGACGCCGAAACGCTGAAAGCGGCGAAGGACGACGCGCTGGTCATGCATCCCGGCCCGATGAACCGCGGCGTCGAAATCGCTTCGGAAGTGGCGGACGGGCCGCAGAGCGTGATCGCCGAACAGGTGGAAATGGGGGTCGCGGTGCGCATGGCCGTCATGGAGACGCTGCTCGTCTCGCAGAACCAGGGTCCCCGAAGCGATGGAATGATGGCATGAGCAACCCGATCGTCCTCAAGAACGTCCGCATCGTCGATCCCTCGCGCAATCTCGACGAGGTGGGCACGATCATCACCGAAAACGGCGTGATCCTGGCAGCCGGCCATGCGGCGCAGAACCAGGGCGCGCCTGATGGCGCGGTCATCCGCGACTGCACCGGCCTTGTCGCCACACCCGGCCTCGTCGATGCGCGCGTCCATATCGGCGAACCCGGCGGCGAACACCGCGAGACGATCGCCTCGGCGAGCCGGGCAGCGGCGGCCGGCGGCGTCACCTCGATCATCATGATGCCGGACACCGATCCCATCATCGACGACATCGCGCTCGTCGAATTCGTCAAGAAGACCGCGCGCGATACCGCCGCTGTCAACGTCTATCCGGCAGCCGCCATCACCAAGGGCCTTGCCGGCGAGGAGATGACCGAGATCGGCCTGTTGATGCAGGCGGGCGCCGTCGCCTTCACCGATGCCCATTCGAGCGTTCACGACACGCAGGTGCTGCGCCGAATCATGACCTATGCGCGCGAATTCGGCGCCGTCATCTCGTGTGAAACGCGTGACAAATATCTCGGCGCCAACGGCGTCATGCATGAGGGGCTTTTCGCCAGCTGGCTCGGGCTCTCCGGCATTCCAAGGGAAGCCGAGCTCATCCCGCTCGAACGCGATCTCAGGGTCGCCGAGTTGACGCGCGGACGCTATCACGCCGCGATGATCTCGGTGCCGCAATCGGTCGAGGCGATCGAACGCGCCCGCGGTCGCGGCGCCAAGGTGACCTCAGGCATCTCGATCAACAATCTGGCGCTCAACGAAAACGACATCGGCGAATACCGCACCTTCTTCAAGCTCTACCCGCCGCTACGCCCGGAAGACGACCGGAAGGCCATGGTCGGGGCCCTTGCCAGCGGTGCGATCGACATCATCGTCTCCTCGCATGACCCGCAGGACGTCGACACGAAGCGCCTGCCGTTCGGCGAGGCGGAGGATGGCGCGGTCGGCCTCGAAACCATGCTGGCAGCAGCGCTCAGACTCCACCATGGCGGTCAGGTGAGCCTGATGCGCCTGATCGACGCCATGTCCACCCGCCCGGCGCAGATTTTCGGCCTTGATGCCGGCACGCTGAAGCCGGGTGCGGCGGCCGATATCACCCTGATTGATCTCGATGAGCCTTGGCTTGTCGCCAAAGACATGCTTCTCTCCCGTTCCAAGAACACGCCGTTCGAAGATGCACGCTTCAGCGGACGGGCGGTCGCGACATACGTCTCGGGAAAGCTTGTCCACGCGCTCTAGGAGACGGCTGGGCTAGGTCACGGAGGGCCGAGGGGGCATATGTTATCCAATCTGATGTCATGGCAGATCACACTGCCGATCGCGCTGGCCGCCGCCGTCATCGGCTATCTCTTCGGCTCGATCCCTTTCGGCCTGATCCTGACGCGCGCCGCCGGCCTTGGCGACGTGCGCAGCATCGGCTCCGGCAATATCGGCGCGACCAATGTGCTGAGAACCGGCAACAAGAAACTCGCGGCTGCGACGCTGCTGCTCGATGCGCTGAAGGCATCGGCGGCGGCCTGGGTCGTCGGTTATTTCCTCGGTGAGGAGGCAGCGATCATCGCCGGCTTCTTCGCCTTCATCGGTCATCTCTTCCCGGTCTGGATCGGCTTCAAGGGCGGCAAGGGTGTCGCCACCTATATCGGCACCCTGCTCGGCGTCGCGCCGATCATGGTCGTGCTCTTCGCTGCCGTCTGGCTGGCGGTCGCTTTCACCACCCGCTACTCCTCGCTGTCGGCGCTGATTGCCATGCTTGTCATTCCGGTTGCGCTGTGGATACTGGGTAACGAAAAGGTTGCGGCAGTGATGGCGATCATGACCCTCATCTCCTACTGGAAGCACAAGGCGAATATTTCGCGCCTGATGAGCGGGACGGAAAGCAAGATCGGGGCAAAGGGATAATGGATGCGCTGAGCGCCGGACCAAAAGGCGTTGTTCTGACCGAACGGCAAAGAATTGCCTGGCTGCGCCTCATCCGTTCCGACAATATCGGCCCTGCCACCTTTCGCGACCTCATCAATCATTTCGGTTCGGCCGAGGCAGCACTTGCCGCACTGCCGGAGCTTTCGGCGCGCGGCGGCGCCACGCGAGCAATCCGCATCGCCAGCGAGGCCGAGGCGCATCGGGAACTCGAGGCGGCGCATCGCTTCGGCGCCCGCTTCGTCGGCATCGGCGAGCCGGACTACCCGCAAGCGCTGAAGCAGATCGACGGGGCGCCGCCACTTCTGGCCGTCAAGGGCGCGCTTGCCGCCACCAAACGACCGGCCGTCGGCATCGTCGGCTCACGCAATGCCTCGGCCGCCGGCGCGAAATTCGCGGCAATGGTGGCGCGCGACTGCGGCCGGGCAGGATATACCGTAGTCTCGGGTCTGGCGCGCGGCATCGACACATCGGCGCATCGGGCAAGCCTCGATACGGGCACGATCGCCGCCCTTGCCGGTGGTCTCGACCAGCCCTATCCGCCGGAGAATATCGGCCTGCTCCAGGAGATCACCGGCGGCAACGGCCTGGCGGTGAGCGAAATGCCCTTCGGCTGGGAGCCCCGCGCCCGCGATTTTCCGCGCCGGAACCGGCTGATCGCCGGCATCGCGCTCGGCCTTGTGGTCATCGAAGCAGCGACACGCTCGGGCTCGCTGATCACCGCACGGCTTGCCGGCGAGTTCGGCCGGCTGGTGTTTGCCGTGCCCGGCTCACCGCTCGACCCGCGTTGCCACGGCACCAACGGGTTGCTGAAGGACGGTGCTTCGATCGTCACCACACCCGCCGATGTCGTCGAGGCTTTGGCGCCGCTGACGCAATTCGAGCTCTTCCCGTCGTCGTTGGCAGAACAACCGGCAAGTGACGGCAAGGCGATGACGATGCCGCCCGGCGATTCAGACCGGGCTCGCATCATCGATGCGCTCGGGCCGACGCCGGTCGAGATCGACGACGTCATCCGCCATACCGGCCTGTCGGCGTCGGCGGTCTATCTCATTCTTCTGGAACTCGATATATCAGGCAGGCTGCAGCGGCATCAGGGCGGGTTCGTCTCGCTTTCCGATTGAACTTTGCACGATATCGGAGAATTGCCGAACCCCGTGTCGAAAACCTTCGACAGCCTATCTAATATTGCATTTCCCCGATAAGCTCCCTTCGGCTGCGCCAGATGCAAGAGGTAAAATTGTAGCAAACCCCTTGACCGCGGCGATTTCCCTGTCCATGTCGGAGGGCCGGTATCCATGTTTCGGTGTGTGTCGCGCTGGCTTCAAAGCTGGCGTCGTTTCCTTTTTAGAGAATCATCATGAATGTTGTAGTGGTGGAATCGCCTGCCAAGGCCAAGACGATCAACAAGTATCTGGGTCCAGGATACAAAGTGCTCGCCTCCTTCGGCCATGTGCGCGATCTGCCTGCCAAGGACGGCTCAGTTCTTCCTGATCAGGATTTCGAAATGCTTTGGGAGGTCGATGGCGCCTCGGCCAAGCGGATGAAGGATATTGCCGACGCAGTGAAATCCTCCGACGGCCTGTTTCTCGCGACCGACCCGGATCGAGAAGGCGAAGCAATTTCCTGGCACGTTCTCGACATGCTGAACAAGAAGCGGGTGCTGAACGGCAAGCCGGTCAAGCGCGTCGTCTTCAATGCGATCACCAAGAAGGCGGTGCTCGACGCGATGGCCGATCCACGCGACATCGACGTGCCGCTGGTCGACGCCTATCTGGCGCGCCGTGCCCTCGACTATCTCGTCGGTTTCAATCTTTCGCCGGTGCTGTGGCGCAAGCTGCCCGGCGCCCGTTCGGCCGGCCGTGTCCAGTCGGTGGCGCTTCGCCTGGTCTGCGACCGCGAATCCGAGATCGAGCGCTTCATTTCGGAAGAATACTGGAACATCTCGGCACTCCTGAAGACGCCGCGCGGCGATGAGTTCGAGGCCAGACTGGTTTCGGCGAACGGCAAGCGGCTCCAACCGCGAGCGATCGGCAACGGCGAGGATGCGGGCAAGCTCAAGGCATTGCTCGAAGGCGCGAGCTATATCGTCGATACGGTCGAGGCGAAGCCGGTCAAGCGCAATCCGGGACCGCCGTTTACGACCTCGACGCTGCAGCAGGCCGCCTCCTCCAATCTCGGCTTCTCCGCCTCGCGCACCATGCAGATCGCCCAGAAGCTCTATGAAGGCGTCGATATCGGCGGCGAGACGGTCGGTCTCATCACCTATATGCGAACCGACGGCGTGCAGATGGCGCCGGAGGCGATCGATGCGGCGCGCCGCGCCATCGTCGACCAGTTCGGCGAGCGCTACATGCCCGAGAAGGCGCGCTTCTACTCCACCAAGGCCAAGAACGCCCAGGAGGCGCACGAGGCGATCCGTCCGACCGATTTCTACCGCTCGCCCGACCGCGTACGCCAATTCCTCGATGCCGACCAGATCCGCCTCTACGACCTGATCTGGAAGCGCGGCATCGCCAGCCAGATGGCGTCGGCCGAGATCGAGCGCACCACGGCTGAAATCAACGCCGACAATAAGGGCGAGAAGGCCGGCCTGCGCGCCGTCGGTTCGGTCATCCGCTTCCACGGCTTCATCGCTGCCTATACCGACCAGAAGGAAGACGGCGAGCAGAGCGACGACGGCGACGAGGATGGCCGCCTGCCGGAGATCAATGCGCGCGAAACGCTCGCCAAGCAGAAGATCAATTCGACGCAGCATTTCACCGAACCGCCGCCGCGCTATTCGGAAGCCTCGCTGATCAAGAAGATGGAAGAGCTCGGCATCGGCCGGCCCTCCACCTATGCCGCGACGCTCGCGACGTTGCGCGACCGCGACTATGTGACGATCGACAAGCGCAAGCTGATCCCGCAAGCCAAGGGCCGGCTGGTGACGGCTTTCCTCGAAAGCTTCTTCACCAAATATGTCGAATACGATTTCACCGCCGATCTCGAAGAGAAGCTCGACCGGATTTCCGCCGGCGAGCTGAACTGGAAGCAGGTGCTGCGCGATTTCTGGAAGGATTTCTTCGCCCAGATCGAAGACACCAAGGAACTGCGCGTCACCAATGTGCTGGATTCGCTGAACGAGGCGCTGGCGCCGCTGGTGTTCCCGAAGCGGGAGGACGGCAGCGATCCCAGGATCTGCCAGGTCTGCGGTACCGGCAACCTGTCGCTGAAGCTCGGCAAATACGGCGCCTTCGTCGGCTGTTCGAACTATCCGGAATGCAACTACACCCGCCAGCTCTCCTCCGAAAATGGCGGAGAAGCGGACGGCGCAGCCCTCAACGAGCCGAAGAACCTCGGCACCGATCCGACGACCGGCGAGGAGCTGACGCTGCGGTCCGGCCGCTTCGGCCCCTATATCCAGCGCGGCGACGGCAAGGAAGCCAAACGCGCTTCGCTGCCGAAGGGTTGGAAGCCCGAGGACATCGATTATGAAAAGGCGATGGCGCTGATCTCGCTGCCGCGCGATATCGGCAAACATCCCGAAACGGGCAAGATGATCTCATCCGGCATAGGTCGCTACGGGCCGTTCCTGCTGCATGACGGTTCCTACGCCAATCTGGAAACCATCGAGGACGTGTTCTCGGTCGGCCTCAACCGCGCTGTGACGGTTATCGCCGAAAAGGCGAACCAGGCACCCGGCCGGGGTTCGCGCGGCACGCCGGCGGCGCTGAAGACGCTCGGCGATCATCCCGACGGCGGCGCCATCACCGTTCGCGACGGCAAGTACGGCCCTTACGTCAACTGGGGCAAGGTCAATGCCACCCTGCCGAAAGGTAGGGATCCGCAGGCGATCACTGTCGAGGAGGCGCTTGTGCTGATCACCGAAAAGGCCGGCAAAGCCCCCGCCGGCAAGGCATCGGCCGGCAGGGCGGCCAAGGCGAAAGCCAAGCCGAAGGCGGCGGCCGCCGAAGCCAAGACCACCAAGACGGCGGCCAAGCCGAAGGCAACGAAGGCGAAGGCGCCAGCGAAATCAAAAAAGGGCTGACGTGAGCAGGACACCGCGCGAAAGAACAAATCCCGCGGGCAAGCGCCCGGGCAAGATCGGCCGCCCGGGCAAGGATGCTCCCGCCGTCGAGCCGCTGAACATCGTCCACGGTGCCCTGCCCTCACGCGAGGTGATGCTGCGCTTCATCGCCGATCATCCGCAGAAAGCGTCCAAACGCGAACTCGCCAAGGCTTTCGGCCTGAAGGGCGACAACCGTGTCGAGCTCAAGCACATGCTGCAGGAGCTCGAGCAGGAAGGCATGCTGCAGAAGAGCCGCAAGTCGCTGATCCGTCCCGGTGCGCTGCCGCCCGTCACCGTTCTCGATATCACCACGCGCGACAAGGACGGCGATTTGATCGGCCGGCCGGCGGAATGGCCGGAGGATCAGGGTGTCGCCCCTGCCGTCGCCATCCGCCAGCAATCACCGGCAGGCCGCCAGGGCAAGGGCAAGGCGCCTGTCGCCGGCCTCGGCGACCGCATCCTGGCAAAGATCTTCCCGGCCGTCGATCGCGGCGGCCCGGCCTATACGGCGCGGATCATCAAGGTGATCGACAGGCGCCGCGGCGCCTCGATGGGCGTTTTCCGCACCGCACCCGGCGGCGCCGGCCGGCTGTTGCCGATCGAGCGGCGCGGCGAGGAGATGGTGATCGATCCCGATTTCACCGGCGGTGCTGCGGACGGCGATCTGGTCGAAGTCGAAATCGCCCGTCTCGGCCGTTTCGGCCTGCCGCGTGCAAAGGTGCTTTCCGTCGTCGGTTCCGTCGGCTCGGAAAAGGCGGTCTCGATGATCGCGATCCATGCCCACGGCATTCCGCATGTCTTCCCGCCAGCCGTCATCGACGAGGCGGAGGCCGCAAAACCCGCCAGCATGTCGCATCGTGAGGATTGGCGCGACGTGCCGCTGATCACCATCGACCCGGCCGACGCCAAGGACCATGACGATGCCGTCTATGCCGAACTCGACCCCTCGCCCGACAATCCCGGCGGCGTCGTCGTCACCGTCGCGATTGCCGACGTCTCCTGGTATGTCCGCCCCAAATCGCCGCTCGACCGCGAGGCGCTGAAGCGCGGTAATTCGGTCTATTTCCCGGATCGCGTCGTGCCGATGCTACCGGAGCGCATCTCCAACGATCTCTGCTCACTGAAAGAAGGCGTCGACCGCCCGGCGCTTGCCGTGCGCATGAGCTTTTCCGGGGAAGGCCGCAAGATCGGCCACACCTTTCATCGCGTCATGATGAAGAGCGCGGCCAAGCTCTCCTACCAGCAGGCGCAGGCAGCGATCGACGGTAAGCCGGACGATCAGACCGGACCGATGCTCGAGCCGATCCTGAAGCCGCTCTGGCACGCCTATGAGGTGATGAAACGCGGACGCGACCGGCGCCAGCCGCTGGAACTCGACATGCCGGAGCGCAAGATCCTGCTGAAGCCCGACGGTACGGTCGACCGGGTCGTCGTGCCGCCGCGGCTCGATGCGCACAAGCTGATCGAAGAGATGATGATCCAGGCGAACGTCGCAGCCGCCGAGACGCTGGAAAAGAAGCGCCAGCCGCTGATCTACCGCATTCATGACGGCCCGACGCTTGCCAAGCAGGAAATCCTGCGCGAGTTCCTGGCCACGCTCGGCATCCAGCTCGCCAAGGGCGGCAATATGCGCGCCAACAACTTCAACGGCATCCTGGCGAAGGCGGACGGCACGCCGCATCAGACCATGGTCAACGAGATGGTTCTGCGCTCGCAGAGCCAGGCGATCTATGGGCCGGAGAATATCGGCCATTTCGGCCTCAACCTGATGAAATACGCCCACTTCACCTCGCCGATCCGCCGCTACGCCGATCTTATCGTGCATCGCGCCCTCGTCGGCTCGCTCGGCTTCGGCGAAGGCGGCATCACCCCCGACGAAGAGGCTACACTCGACGATATCGCCGCTGAAATCTCGACCTTCGAGCGCCGGGCCATGGCCGCCGAGCGCGAGACGGTCGACCGGCTGATCGCCCATCACCTTGCCGGCCGGGTCGGCGAGGAATTTGCCGGACGGGTCTCGGGCGTGACGAAATCCGGGCTATTCGTCGTCCTGCCGGACTATGGCGCCGACGGTTTCGTCCCCATCTCTACGCTTGGCACCGATTATTTCATCTATGACGAGGCGCATCAGGCGCTCTCGGGTGAAAGAACAGGGCGCGGCTATCGCCTTGGCGACAACGTCACGGTGAAGCTCGCCGAGGCGATCCCGCTTGCCGGGGCGCTGCGTTTCGAGATGATCAGCGAGGGCCGCGAGATGCCGACGGCGGTGCGCTCCTTCCACAAAGCCGGCCGCCGCGACAGGGGCCAGGTCCGCAAGAAACCCGGAACGAGGCCGCCGCGCGGACGGCACTAGATCCGAAGAGGAACACCCAATGAGCACACCGACCGAACCGGCCGTCCGCCACGGGGATGCGCCTGAGGTCGAGCGTCCGGTGGGGCGCTCCATCATGCGCGGGCTGATGAACCGCTGCCCGGCCTGCGGCAATGGCAAGCTTTTTCGCGCCTTCCTGAAGCCGGTCGATCATTGCGCCGTCTGCGGCGAGGCGATGTATCACCAACGCGCGGACGACCTGCCGCCCTATATCGTCATCCTCATTCTCGGCCACGTCGTGGTCGGCGGCTATATGCTGACCGACATGACCTTCGTGCTGCCGGTCTGGATGCATCTTGCCATCTGGGCGCCGATCACCGTGATCACAGCGCTTGCCTCGATCCAGCCGATCAAGGGCGGCGTCATCGGCCTGCAATGGGCGCTGCGCATGCACGGCTTCGGTGGAGGGAGTGACGATCCGGGCGATTATGACATCCCCGGCCGGTCGGACTAGGCCGGATTAGAGCATGTCGCGTGACAACGACATGCGAGAAATAAGGAGCTAAAGCGCAGGCAGCGAATCTGAAAGATGGCGACGCGCTTTAGCGCCTTCACCTTCCAGACATATTTGACGTGTAGTGGCAGCGCTCCACCGATCACCACCGGGGGCAGCCGACGATCCTCAACGACTTGACATGGTAAGCTTTTCTTGTCTGAACAGGCTTTACATTCCGCAGGTGGTCACTCACATCGGAAATACTGCGAAACGCCCCCGTCACCTGGATTTGGCACGCCTGTGTCTTTCTCTGTGAGGTGATCGGCCGATTCGCTCGCGTAGCTTTCTAAGGATGGATAAATGTCTCAGCCGAGAAACGGCACACCGGGCGATGTCGAGGAAATCCATTGGCCTTCTCTGGTGGCAGCCATCTCGTCCATATCAGCCGTCGGCATAGCAATCGGCCTCGGGCTGCCCCTCCTCAGCATCATCCTCGAAAAACGCGGCATCTCGTCCACCCTGATCGGGCTCAACACGGCGATGGCCGGGGTCGCGGCGATGGCTGCCGCACCCATCACCACCAAGCTCGCCCATAAATACGGCGTTGCGCCGACAATGCTCTGGGCCGTGCTGATTTCGGCGCTGAGCGCGCTCGGCTTTTATTATGCCGAGGATTTCTGGATGTGGTTTCCGCTGCGTTTCGCCTTCCACGGCGCAACGACGACGCTGTTCATCCTCTCCGAATTCTGGATCAACGCCGCTTCGCCTCCTTCCAAACGCGGCTTCGTGCTCGGCATCTATGCGACGGTGCTTTCCCTGGGCTTTGCGGCCGGGCCACTGCTATTTTCGATCCTTGGCAGCGACGGCATCTTCCCCTTCCTGATCGGCGCCGGCGCCATCCTGCTTGCCGCCATTCCGATCTTCATCGCCCGCGACGAAAGCCCGGCGCTCGAGGAAAAGCCGGAGCTGCATTTCATGCGCTACGTCTTCCTGGTGCCGACGGCGACGGCGGCGGTCTTCATCTTCGGCGCGGTCGAAGCGGGCGGACTGTCGCTTTTCCCGATCTTTGCGGTGCGCGCCCATTTCACCGAATCGCAGGCAGCTCTGCTGCTCACCATGATGGGCGTCGGCAACGTCATCTTTCAAATCCCGCTCGGCCTGCTTTCCGACCGCGTCGGCGACAAGCGACCGCTTCTGGCCGGCATGGCGCTGATGGGGTTCATCGGCTCGATGATGCTGCCGCTGCTGCTCGACAACTGGCTGCTGATGGCGGGGCTGCTGCTTTTCTGGGGCGGTTGCGTCTCCGGCCTCTATACGGTCGGCCTCAGCCATCTCGGCTCGCGGCTGACGGGCTCCGACCTTGCGGCCGCCAATGCTGCCTTCGTCTTCTGTTATGCGATGGGAACCGTGGCCGGGCCGCAGGCGATCGGCGCGGCGATCGATGTCGCTGGAAATAACGGGTTTGCCTGGGCGATTGCCGCTTTCTTCGGTCTTTACGCCCTACTTTCCGGCATCAGACTGATGTTCATTCGAAAACGGACTTGACTTTTCGGGCGAGATTCGTAGTTTCGCGCCAGAATTTGCCGTGGAGCCCATCCGGCTTCCACGGCTTTCATTTCTTAAAGGCAGGACGACTATGGCCAAGGCTACAACAATCAAGATCAAGCTGCTGTCGACAGCCGACACCGGTTTCTTCTACGTCACGACGAAGAACAGCCGTACGATGACGGACAAGATGACGAAGACCAAGTACGACCCGATTGCAAAGAAGCATGTCGAGTTCAAGGAAACCAAGATCAAGTAATCACTTGATGTCGGGGATTCAAAAAGCGCGCGCCCTCGGGTTGCGCGTTTTTTGTTGCCCGAATTGATCCTCACTGGAAGATGATAGCGCAAACAGAAAAACGCCGCCCTTCCATCTTCGGGAAGTGGCGGCGTTTTCGTGTAAGGGGGTCGGCCAGCATGCAAAACGGCACGAGGAACCGCTATAATTTGCGTACCAGCCGACCGACCCCACGACCCAGGAGATGCGGCGGACCTGAGCATCATGGGGTATCGACAACTCCTCAACGGGAGCGCTTCTCTTATGAGCCGATAATTTGCGCAGAAATGAAAGAAAATCAACAAATTCTTAATGGTGAAATTTCTTAGCTTGATTCTATGGTTAAAAGTCCAATTTTGGGACATGCAATGATTTATCGGCTCTGCTTAGGCCCGAAGCCTAATGTCGGATCACGCCAAGAAATTCGACACTATAACGTAATAACTTACGCCTCCCCTCCCCCTACGTGAGGTGACGCCGCCGCACTCTATTTGAGGCTGCAGGCGACGGGCATTTTTTATAGTCTCCATTTCATCTGAAGCCAGGGCTTCGGCGCCCTCAAGACTGTCACGCGGCGACAGATCCGCAGCAACGCCGGAAGTCCATTTTTAGGCTATTGAGTTCTAAAATTTCGCCTCGAATTGCCCAGGCGAGGATTAAAAATCGGTAACAATTCGCTTACCGCAGTGGAAAACCCGCAAACGACGCCTGTGGCGGCAAATGATTCGTCAGGCGGCTGCGGCGACCACGCGGTTGCGGCCGGTATTCTTGGCCTCGTAAAGCGCGAGATCGGCCTGCTTCATCAGCTGGTCCGGGGTCAGCACGGCTGCAATCCGCGAGGCGATGCCGAAGGACGCGGTGACGTTCAGCGCCTCACCGGCGTGTTTCAGCATGAAGGGAGCCCTTTCGATCGCCGCGCGCAGGCGCTCGGCGACGGTGGCGGCAATTTCCGGCGAGGTGTCGGGCATCACGACGACGAATTCCTCGCCGCCGTAACGGCAGGCGAGGTCCGCACCGCGAATGGTCGAACGGACGCGGTTTGCAAATTCCCGCAGCACTTCGTCGCCGCCGTCATGGCCATAGGTGTCGTTTACCTGCTTGAAGCGATCGATATCGGTGATCAGCACCGAAAGCGGCCTGCCCCGCGCCATTGAACGGTTGAAGAGCACATTCAGGTGGTTGTCGAGATAGCGCCTGTTGTAAAGGCCGGTCAGCGGATCGGTCACGGCAAGCTCGATCGTCTGCTTGACGCTGGCGCGCAGGCGGTCGTTGTAGCGCTTGCGGCGGATCTGCGTCAGGCTGCGGGCAAGCAGTTCGTTGGGATCGACCGGGCGGATGATGTAATCGTTGACGCCGAGATCGAGTGCGCGCACCACCATCTCGTCAGCCCCCTGCTCGGTGATGATCAGGATCGGCAAAAAGCGGGTGCGCTCCAGCGAGCGCAGCTGCGAGCAGAGGCGAAGCGGATCGTAATCGTCGAAGTTGGCGTTGACGATGACGAGATCGAAGGCGCTCTCGGCCGCCTCGAACAGGGCGGCCTGCGGATCGGAAAGGGCAAGCACGTCGGCGACGGGCTTCAACGCCTTGATGATGCGCTCCTGCGAATTCGCGCGGCCGTCGACGAGTAGGACCTGAGCGGTTTCGTCGGCGCGGCCCTCGCCTGCCCGCGCGAGGTCGTCGATGCCCATCGTATGGGCGGTGTCGGCGCGAATGCGCAGCTCATCGCTCAGCGTCTTTAACCGTAGCAGGCTCTTCACGCGCGAGATCAGCTGCAGATCGTTGACCGGCTTGGTGAGGAAATCGTCGGCGCCGGCCTTCAGGCCGCGCACGCGATCGGCCGGCTGGTCGAGCGCGGTGACCATGACGACGGGAATATGGGCGGTCTTCTGGCTGGCCTTCAGCCGCTCGCAGACTTCGAAACCGTCTATCCCGGGCATCATGATGTCGAGCAGGATGAGATCGACCTGGTTGCGCTCGCAGATCGCCAGCGCCGTGTGGCCGTCGGCTGCGGTCATCACGTCGAAATATTCCGCGAGCAGCCGCGCTTCGAGCAGCTTCACATTGGCCGGAATATCGTCAACCACCAGTATTCGCGCAGTCATAATTGTCTTTCCGATGCGTCAGGCATCGCCCAGATAGGTCTTGATCGTCTCGATGAATTTCGGAACCGAGATCGGCTTGGAAACATAGGCCTCGCAACCGCCCTGGCGGATCCGCTCCTCGTCGCCCTTCATCGCGAAAGCCGTGACGGCGATGACGGGAATCACGTGCAGCTCGTCGTCTTCCTTCAGCCATTTCGTGACTTCGAGGCCGGAGACCTCGGGAAGCTGAATATCCATCAGGATGAGGTCGGGGCGATGCTTGCGCGCCAGATCCAGCGCCTCCATGCCGTTTCTGGTCTGGATCGTGGTATAGCCGGACGCCTCGATGAGGTCGCGAAAGAGCTTCATGTTGAGCTCGTTATCTTCTACAATCATCACCTGTTTGGGCATGACAAGCTGTCCCTACGTCCGTTCGCGCAGCTGTTCGTCCCATGGGAAAGGCACATGCGGACAATAGCTCCGTGAAACCGATAGCGCACGCTACCGGTATTTGGTTGAAGAAAAGGTAACTTACCCCTCGAAATGCAAAGCAACTTCAAGACTTCGAAACAACCGGCCGCCGACCCGCACGCAACCGCGATCGCCGTGCTCGGCTGGCTTGCCGACGATCCCGACATGTTCGGCCGCTTCCTTGCGCTCACGGGTGTTGCGCCCGGCCAGGTGCGCAGCGCCGTCAACGATCCGGGATTCCTCGCCGGCATGATGGATTTCCTGATGAACCACGAACCGACGGCATTGGCCTTCTGCGCGGCGAGCGGCATAAGCCCGGAGACGGTAACCGCCGCCTGGCAGCATTTCTCGTCGCCGGGCCTCGATTCCGGAGAATACTGACCGTGACCTCCGGGGAATTCGACATCTCGCATATCCGCCTCGGCGAACGGCCGTTGATCGTCTGTGACGTCGACGACGTCGTGCTGCAGTTCATCGGTCCCTTCCAGCTTTTCCTTGAGAGCCAGGGTCACGCGTTTCTGCCGCGCTCGTTCAAGCTTCATGGCAACATCGTCTCGCAAGCTGATGGCACGGAGATCGAGGATCAGCAGGTCAGCCGGCTGATCGAGGAATTCTTCGCAGCGCAGGAGCAGTGGCAGACCCCGCTCGACCGCGTCGTCGAAACGCTCGACCAGCTTTCGCAAGAGGCCGATGTGCTTTTCCTGACGGCCATGCAGCCGCGGTTCCAGGAGCAGCGCCGTCGCCTGCTCGACAGGATCGGCCTGCTCTTTCCGTTGCTTGCCACCGAAGAGCCCAAGGGGCCGATCGTTCACGCCTTGCATGCCAGCCGCTCCCTTCCCGTCGTCTTCATCGATGATATGGCGCGCAATCTGCATTCCGTCAGGGATCACGTCGCCGATTGCCTGCTGATTCACCTGATGCCGAACTCGCCCGTCCATCGTTTCGCACCGGCGGCGGCCGACGACATCACCCGCGCCGCCGACTGGGCGCATGCGGCCGAGCTCATCCAAGCGCATTTTCTGTCCGGCACGGTCGGTCGCGCAGTTCCAGCCGCATGAGCGGGCGGCCGTCCTTGCGCCGCGCCACCGTCTCGAAACCGGCTGCATCGAAGATCACCGTCGAGCCGATGCAGAGCGTCACCGATTTCGACTGCTTCACATGATCGATCGGACAGGCTTCCAGCCGCCGCGCGCCATGGCGCCGCGCATGATCGATCGCGGCGGCGAGCAGGCGATGGCTCATTCCCTTGCCGCGCAGCTTGGGCAGCAGGAAGAAGCAGCTGACGGCCCAGATCGACGGATCACGCGCATCGCCCTCCTCCAGCGGCCGCGAGACGGTGCGCGGCGAATTGAATTGCGGTACGTCATGGCGCGGCCCGACCTGTACCCAGGCGACCGGCGCGCCATCGGCATAACAGAGAATGCCCGGCGGCGGGCCTGCTTTGATCCGATCTCGCATATGCGCCTTGCGCTCATCGGCAGCCATCCCAGTCCTCGTTGCATGCGGCAAGCGCAGCGCCACGCACCAGCAATTACAGAAAGCCCCCTGCGACCCGAACAGGGTTTCGAAGTCGTCCCAGCGCTCTGACGTGACCGGTTCGAAACGAAGACCATTATCCAAAGGCAAAGCTTCCCCCTCTCTTGTGACTCGCAAGCTTAAGGCGTAATGTCCCGGCGTTCAATCTTTGTTCTCATCATGACACCCGCGCCCGACAAGACAACCGGCTTCTGTCGCGACTGCCTTGCCGGGCAGAAGGGCGAGGCGCGCCGATGCATTTCCTGCGGCAGCCCCCGCCTCGTACGCCATCGCGAGCTCTACGCATTGACGCTTGCACATATCGATTGCGACGCCTTCTATGCGGCCGTGGAGAAACGCGACAATCCGGAACTTGCCGATAAGCCTGTGATCATCGGCGGCGGCAAACGCGGCGTCGTCTCCACCGCCTGCTATATCGCCCGCATCCACGGCGTGCGTTCGGCGATGCCGATGTTCAAGGCGCTGGAGGCATGCCCGCAGGCGATCGTCATCCGCCCCGACATGGAGAAATATGTCCGGGTGGGGCGGCAGGTGCGCGCACTGATGCAGGAGCTGACGCCGCTGGTACAGCCGCTGTCGATCGACGAGGCCTTTCTGGAGCTTGGCGGCACCGAGAGACTGCATCACGATCCGCCGGCGCGCACGCTCGCCAAATTCGCCCGCCGTATCGAAAAGGAGATCGGCATCACCGTTTCGGTCGGGCTTTCCTATTGCAAATTCCTCGCCAAGGTCGCCTCCGACCTGCAGAAGCCGCGCGGCTTTTCCGTCATCGGGCGCGAAGAAGCAGTCGAATTCCTGGCGCCGCGTCCCGTCACCACGATCTGGGGCGTCGGCAAAGCGTTTGCGGCGACGCTCGAGGCGGACGGCATCCGCACCATCGGCCAGTTGCAGCAGATGGAGGAAAACGACCTGATGCGCCGCTACGGCAGCATCGGCCAGCGGCTCGCCCGGCTGTCGCGCGGGATCGACGACCGTGAAGTGCATCTCAACGATGCGGCCAAGAGCGTTTCTGCCGAGACCACCTTCTTCGACGACATCTCGCGTTATGACGATCTGGTGCCGATCCTGCGTAACCTCTCCGAAAAGGTTTCCTGGCGGCTGAAGAAAAACGGCATTGCCGGCCAGACGGTGGTGCTGAAGATGAAGAGCGCCGATTTCAAATCGCGCACCCGCAACCGCAAGCTCGAAGACCCGACCCAGCTTGCCGACAGGATCTTCCGCACCGGGCTCGAGCTTCTCGAAAAAGAGACCGACGGCACGAAGTTCCGCCTGCTCGGCATCGGCGTCACCGATCTCGGCGATGCCGCCCGCGCCGATCCGCCTGATCTCATCGACCGGCAATCGGGCCGGCGGGCGGCCGCCGAAGCGGCGATGGACAAGCTGCGCGACAAATTCGGCAAGAACACGGTCGAGACCGGCTACACCTTCGGCAGCGGCAAGCGCGATCACTAACACGTGAGTTCGCTCGGCCGCTCCGCCTATAAAATCTTCCTTAAACTTCGTCCCATAATGTCCCGGACCAGTATTGCGTATGGTTGGGTATCATGTTCTCGCGTCTCGTCTTCGGCCTCGGCTTGCTGTCGGCCACCGCACTCGTGCACCCTGCTCTTGCTGCAGATGCGCGCACGCTGCAGATCATCGTCTCGAAGGACAAGCAGTCGCTTGCGGTCTATGACGGCACCGAGGTCGTCGCGACCTCGAAGGTCTCGACCGGCAAGGACGGGCACACGACACCGAGCGGCATCTTCTCGGTGCTCGAAAAGCAGAAATACCACGAATCCAATCTCTATTCAGCGGCGCCGATGCCGTTTATGCAACGGCTGACCTGGTCCGGCATTGCGCTGCACGAATCCAATTCCGTGCCGCGTTATCCGGCCTCGCATGGCTGCGTGCGCATGCCCGGCGCCTTTGCCAAAATGCTCTACGGGATGACGGAGCCCGGCATCCCCGTCATCATCAGCGACGGCGAAGTGGTGCCGCAACCGATCGACCATCCGACCCTTTTCCATCCCGATGCACCGGTGCCGATGCCGCTGCTTTCGGATGCCGAGTTGCGGCCCTCCATGCCCGACAGCCCCGAAAAACCGGTGCAGGTGGCAATGAACGACACGGCTGCGATGCCGATGCCGGCAATACAGCCGGCCGCAACACCCGCAGCCGAGCCGCCGTCCGAACCGATCAGCATGCTGATCACCCGCCGCACGCTGCGCGAGACGGTGATCGACATCCAAACCCTGCTCAGTCAGCTCGGCTTTTCCGCCGGTAATCCGGACGGCGTGCTCGGTCCGTCGACCGTGCAGGCGATCAGGGCCTTCAGGGCGCTGCGGCCGGCGGAGTTTGCCGGCGACAGGAGCCTGGTCTCCGACACGCTACTCAAGGAAGTTTATGCCGCAACCGGCAAGGGTGCGCCGCCGAACGGCATCATCATGGTGCGCCAGGCCTTCAAGCCGATCTTCGAAGCGCCGGTGACGATCGCCGATCCGGGCTTGGCGCTCGGCACGCATTTCTTCACGCTGCATGCCGTCGATGAAAAGGCCGGCACGGCAGACTGGCTCGGCATCACGCTCGAGAACAATCTCCCCCGCGAGACGATGAAGCGGCTTGGCATCACCAATCAGGAAAGCTCGATTGTCACAGGCAGGCCGATCGCCCGTTCGCTCAGCCGCATTACGATCCCCGACGAAACCCGCCGCAGGATCGACGCGCTGATCGCGCCCGGCTCGACGCTGACGATCTCCGATACCGGCCTTGGCCGCGAGACCGGCGAAGGCACGGATTTCATCACCATCACCCGCGGGTGATGAACTCTTTGTTTTATGCATGTCGTTATCCCGGAACCGCTGCACACTTCCGGGCGACATGCACTACAGCGCCGCGCGTCTTTTCACACGCGCAAAGGACGCTGTAACCTTTTGAATCTACGCATCGTGCTTTCCGAAAATCGATTCCGATTTTCGGGCCCATGCGCTAATCAGACAAGCTCGACATCGACAACGCCGGGGGCGGCGCGAAGGGCGGCGGCGATCTCCGGGGTGATGCGGTATTTCTCCGACAGCGCCACTTCCACCTCGCGTTTGCCGTCCTCCTTGATGACGATGAAGGAAACGAGGCCGTCGCCCTTGGCGTTCAGATGGCCGGCGACCATCTTCAGCGGTCCGGAATCTCTGATATAGACGCGCAGCGCCTTCTGCATCTGCAGCGACTTTTCCTCCAGCGACTGGATCGTCTGGATGCGCAGGCCGATGCCCTCCGGCCGCTCCTCCCCCGTCGCGGTCAGCACGAAGGATTTTCCCGACTCGAGAATGTCGCGATACTGGTTCAGCATTTCCGAAAACAGCACCGCTTCGAACTGGCCGGACGAATCCGAAAAGACGATGATGCCCATCTTGTTGCCGGTGCGGGTCTTGCGCTCCTGCTTGGAGATGACGGTGCCTGCAAGCCGCGCATTGGCCGCGCCCTGTTTGATCGCTTGGGAAAATTCGGCAAAGGTCTGCACCCGCATCTTCTGCAGGATGTTGCTGTAGGAATCGAGCGGGTGGGCTGTCAGATAAAAGCCCAGCACCTGGAATTCCTTGAGCAGCCGCTCGGAGGGGAGCCAGGGCGAGAACGGCGGCAGGGAGATCTTCTCAGGCCCCGTGGTCAACGTACTGCCGAAAATGTCCGACTGGCCGCTCAGCTTGTTCTCCTGGGCGCGCTGGGCATAACCGAGGATGCGGTCGAGGCCGGCTGCCAGCTGGGCGCGGTCCATATCGAAACAATCGAAGGCGCCGGCATAGATCAGGCTTTCGAGCACGCGGCGATTGACCTGACGCGGATCGATGCGCAGGCAGAAATCTTCGATGCCGGCGAACGGCTTATCGCCACGCACCTCGACGATATGGTCGACGGCGGATTCGCCGACGCCCTTGAGGGCGGCGAGCGCGTAATAGATGCGGTTGTCGCCGGTTTCGAAATGGCGGAAGGAGGTCTGCACCGAGGGTGCGATCACTTCGATGCCCAAGCGCTTGGCGTCCTGACGGAAATCATTGACCTTTTCCGTATTGGACATGTCGAGCGTCATCGAGGCAGCGAGGAATTCGACCGGATAATGCGCCTTCATGTAGGCCGTCTGATAGGAGACGATGGCGTAGGCGGCGGCATGCGACTTGTTGAAGCCGTAATTGGCGAACTTCGCCAGCAGTTCGAAGATGTTGTCGGCCTGCGGCTTCGAGACGCCGTTCTTGACGGCGCCGACGACGAAGCGCTCGCGCTGCTGATCCATCTCGGCCTTGATCTTCTTGCCCATGGCGCGGCGCAGAAGGTCGGCTTCACCCAGCGAGTAACCGGACAGCACCTGGGCGATCTGCATCACCTGTTCCTGATAGACGATAACCCCTTGAGTTTCCTTGAGCAGGTGGTCGATCATCGGATGGATCGATTCCAGCTCCTCGTCGCCGTGCTTGCGGGCATTGTAGGTCGGGATGTTCTCCATCGGGCCTGGACGATAGAGCGCCACCAGCGCGATGATGTCCTCGATGCAGTCCGGCTTCATGCCGATCAGCGCCTTGCGCATGCCGGCACTTTCCACCTGGAACACACCGACCGTCTCGCCGCGCGACAGCATCTCGTAGGTCTTCTTGTCGTCGAGAGGAATGGCCGCGAGATCGACCTTGATGCCGAGCTTGGCGACGAAATCGACGGCGACCTTCAGCACCGTCAGCGTCTTCAGACCGAGGAAGTCGAACTTGACCAGGCCCGCCTGCTCCACCCATTTCATGTTGAACTGGGTGACCGGCATATCCGAGCGCGGATCGCGATACATCGGCACAAGCTTGGACAGCGGCCGATCGCCGATGACGATGCCGGCGGCATGCGTCGAGGCGTGGCGGTAAAGCCCCTCGATCTTCTGGGCGATGTCGAGCAGGCGCGCGACCACGGGTTCTTTCGCCGCCTCCTCCTGCAGCTTCGGCTCCTCCTCGATCGCCTTCGACAGCGGCGTCGGATTGGCCGGGTTGTTCGGCACGAGTTTGCAGATCTTGTCGACCTGGCCATAGGGCATCTCAAGCACGCGGCCGACGTCGCGAAGGGCGGCGCGCGCCTGCAGCGAACCGAAGGTGATGATCTGCGCCACCTGCTCGCGGCCATACTTGGCCTGGACGTAGCGGATCACCTCTTCGCGGCGGTCCTGGCAGAAGTCGATGTCGAAGTCCGGCATCGAGACGCGTTCGGGATTGAGGAAGCGCTCGAACAGCAGCGAAAACCGCAAGGGATCGACATCGGTGATCGTCAAGGCGTAGGCGACCAACGAGCCGGCGCCCGAACCGCGGCCCGGGCCGACCGGAATATCATGCTGCTTGGCCCATTTGATGAAGTCGGCAACGATCAGGAAGTAACCGGGAAAACGCATGCGCTCGATAACGCTGAGCTCGAAATCCAGCCGCTCGCGATAGTCCTTTTCCTCGTAACCCGGCGACATGCCAAGCGTTGCAAGCCGCATGTCCAGCCCTTCGACCGCCTGGCGGCGCAACTCGCTCGCCTCGGCGCGTTCGGCCTCCTCGGCGTCGTCGGTCGCACCGGTGAAGCGCGGCAGGATCGGCTTGCGCGTCTTCAGCACGAAGGAGCAACGCTTGGCGATCTCGATCGTATTTTCCAGCGCTTCCGGCAGGTCGGCGAAGAGCTTGACCATCTCGGCCCGGCTCTTCAGATAGTGGTCCGGCGTCAGACGAAAGCGGCTGTCGTCGGAGACGATGGCGTTGTGAGCGACCGCCATCAGCGCATCATGGGCGTCGTAATCGTCGCGTGTCGGGAAGAAGGCCTCGTTGGTTGCAACCAGCGGCAGGTCGTGGGCATAGGCGAGCCCGACGATCTTCTGTTCGTGCCGCTTGTCGTAGGTGCCGTGCCGCTGCAGCTCGACATAGAGCCTGTCGCCGAAGAGACGCTTCAACAGGAGCAGCCGGGCTTCCGCCTGGGCGGGATGGCCTTCCTTGATCGCCATGTCAACTGGCCCGGTCGGGGCGCCGGTCAAGGCGATCAGCCCTTCCGTGCCGGCCTCTGCCAGCCAGGAGGCGTTGATATGAACGGCCTGGTTGCTTTCGCCGCCGAGATAGGCGCGGCTGACGAGATCGACGAGCCGTTCGTAACCTGCATCCGTCGTGGCGAGAAGAACGATTGACGGCAGCTTGACCAGGGCCTGCTGGCCGCCGCGCTTTTCCGTTTCCAACCCGTCTCCCATGTCGATGGAGACCTGGCAGCCGATGATCGGCTGCAGGCCCTCGTCCATCGCCTTCTGGGAGAATTCGAGGGCGACGAACAGATTGTTGGTGTCGGTAATCGCAATCGCCGGCTGGCTGTCGCCGGTCGCCTTGTAGAGGATCTTCTTCAGGGGCAGAGCACCCTCAAGAAGCGAATAGGCGGAATGGACCCTCAGGTGGATGAAACCCGGCGTGCCGCCGGTCGCCTCACCCGTTGAACCCTTTGCCGTATCCGCCATGACATGCCTTCCCAATCACCCGAATGAATCGGACGCATTGTCGGCATAGAGGGCGATGATGTCCAGAAGAAGTCCCGCGTCCGGACCGCATGAGTGCCACGCGGTCCCCTGAAAATTTCAGATCGCCATCACGATCAGCGAGAAGCTGGCAACGAACATTGCGATGGAGGTGAATGCTGCGATATCACGGATCATGTCAGTCATTTGGCTCTCCTTTACTCGTTATGTTTTTACTTTGTTCGATGTATGTTCCGTTGTCAACAGGAATCTTTTCCTTCTTTGTTGCGTTTGGAAAATGCCGAATTCGCGTCTGCGAATCGCTGAGAACCGGCACTCGACGGTGATCGGCGGCAGCTTGCCCTTCTTCCTCCTCTGAGCGCGCTCTTAATTTCCGGCTTATGTTCTTCATTTGTTCTTTACATGTCGCAGCATATTTGCCAGCATCGGGCTGGGAGGAGAGCAACATGCTCGACATTGCGATGCTGAATGAATTCGTCGTGGAGGCGAAGGCCGCGACCTATGTCGGCGGCGGCGTGCCGCGCGCGCCATGCCGGCCGGGTTCCCACGATATCGGCTACGAACGCGGTGGCTGGCGCTATCTCGACAGCTATTTCGGCGGCACCGATTTCGCCGGGCAGGAAGTGGTGTGGTTTGCCGGCGAGCCCGTCTGGGCGATGAATTATTTCGGCTGCGTCAACGCGCCTGATCTCATCGACGGCGCAGCAGCCGGAGCGGTGATCAAGGCGGCACTTTCGGCGATGTACCGAGAGGGCCGGTTTCTGGGCGGCATGGAATTCGATCATTCGTTCGGCCGCTATATCGACCACAGCGACGGCGGCTGCGCGCGGTTCAACGGCCAGGAATGCATCTTGGTCGAGGGCCGGAGGGCCTATGTGCTCGACTATCGCGGCGGGCTGATCATCCCCTGACCGCGGTCCGCCCGGTCAAAAATGTGAACTAAGTGTTAATATCCCGCGAGGAGGTCGGCGAGATCAGCCCCATCCGCCTGCCGGCACCGACCGGGGTCGAGCCACGGGTCTCGACCCGTCCTTCGGCCCCCCGCTGGCGGGGCGAAGGGACCGTGCCGCGTCCTCTCCGTTCCCCGCCTACTCGCCCCGTTTACGGGGGGGCAGCAGGACGGGGCAAGACGAGTGGTTCGATCCCGGTAGATTAGCGTGAACGGCAGTGATTGGCGTCAACCGGACAGCCATGGACCGCAGTCTCAAAAATCGACGATCTTGCCGTCGGAGATCGTCACGCGCCGATCCATGCGGCGGGCGAGTTCGTGATTGTGGGTGGCGATGAGGGCGGCAAGGCCGGACTGACGCACCAGCGCTTCCAGTGCGTCGAAGACGTAGCTTGCCGTTTCAGGGTCAAGATTGCCTGTGGGCTCGTCGGCGAGAAGCAGGGCCGGCGCATTGGCGACGGCGCGGGCGATCGCGACGCGCTGCTGTTCGCCGCCGGAAAGCTCGCCCGGACGATGGGCGCCGCGATGGCCGATGCGCATATAATCGAGAAGCTGGCCGGCCCGCTCTCCGGCTTCCTTCCAGGACAGCCCGGCGATCAGCTGCGGCATCATGATGTTCTCAAGCGCCGAGAATTCCGGCAGCAGGTGGTGGAACTGGTAGACGAAGCCGATTTCGCTGCGGCGGATCGCCGTGCGTTTATCGTCGCTCAGGCCATCGCAGGCATGGCCGTTGATGGTGACTTCACCGCCGTCCGGATGTTCCAGCAGACCGGCGACATGCAGCAGCGTCGATTTGCCGGTGCCGGAGGGGGCGACGAGAGCGACGATTTCGCCTTTCGATATCGAAAAATCCGCACCCTTCAGGATCGGGAGCAGCGTATCGCCCTGCCCGTAATGGCGCTCGACGCCGGTAAGCTTGAGAACGACGTTGCGTTTCATGAAGGCGGCATTCCTTATTCGTAGCGCAGGGCCTGCACCGGATCGAGCTTTGAGGCACGCCAGGCGGGGAAAATGGTCGCAATGAAGGAGAGCGTCAGCGCCATGACGACGATCGAGATCGTTTCGCTGAGATCCATTTCTGCCGGCAACTGGCTGAGGAAATAGACCTGCGGATTGAAGAGCACGGTGCCCGATATCCAGGAGAAGAACTGGCGGACGGATTCGATGTTGACGCAGACGAGAACGCCGAGCAGAACGCCGGCAACGGTGCCGACGATGCCGATCGCCGCTCCGGTCATGAAGAAGATGCGCATGATCGCGCCGGCACTGGCGCCCATGGTGCGCAGGATGGCGATATCGCTGCCCTTGTCCTTCACCAGCATGATGAGGCCGGAGATGATGTTCAACGCCGCGACAAGCACGATCAGCGTCAGGATCATGAACATGACGTTGCGCTCGACCTGGAGTGCCGAGAAGAAGGTCTGGTTGCGCTGGCGCCAGTCGGTGATGGCGATCTGGCGGCCGGCCGCCTCCTCCACCTTGGGCCTGAGAGCGTCGATATCGTCGGGATTGTCGACGAAAAGCTCGATCGACTGCACCAGCCCCTCGGCATTGAAATAGAGCTGTGCTTCCTCGAGCGGCATGAAGATGATCGAGGAATCATATTCCGACATGCCGATCTCGAAAAGGCCTGAGATCTTGTAGGACTTGATGCGTGGGCTGACGCCCATCGGCGTGATGTCACCGTCTGGCGACGTCAGCGTAATGAGATCACCGACACGCAGGCCCAACTGGTCGGCCATGCGGGTGCCGATCAGCACGCCGTCGCCGGAGGCATACCCCACCATATCGCCTGATTTGATGTTGTCGGAGATCGTCTTGAGCTTGGTCAAGTCGTCGGCGCGGGCGCCGCGCACCAGCGCGCCGGTGCTGCCACCGGCCTGGGCGGAAGCCAACACCTGGCCTTCCACCAGCGGCAGCGCCATCTTGACGCCGGGCACGGCGGCGAGCTTGCTAGCGAGGGCGGGATAATCGGTGAAGGGGCCGTCGACCGGCTGGACGATCATGTGACCGTTAATGCCGAGGATACGCGAGACGAGCTCGGTGCGGAAGCCGTTCATGACGGCCATGACGATGATCAGCGTCGCAACGCCGAGCATGATGCCGACAAAGGAAAAGCCGGCGATCACCGAGATGAACGCCTCCTTGCGGCGGGCGCGCAGATAGCGCCACGCCACAAGGCGTTCGAAGGTGGAAAATGGCTTGCCAGCCGGACCCAAGCCGGATTTTGAACTCCGGTCCACTGCTGCCTCTGCCATTTCGCCTCCGTTTCCTTAAGCCACGAACCTGTTGATCGCCGCCTCGATGGTCATCGTTTCGCGAGCGCCGGTCTTGCGGTCCTTCACCTCGACTTCGCCGTTGGCGACCGCGCGCGGGCCGGCGATGATCTGGACGGGAACGCCGATCAGGTCGGCGGTCGCGAACTTCGTCCCGGCCCGGTCGTCGGTATCGTCGTAGAGCACATCCTTGCCCGCCTTGCTCAGCGCGGCATAGATCAACTCGCAGGTATCGTCGCAGGCCTGATCGCCCGCCTTCATGTTGATCACCACGACATCGAAGGGCGCGACCGATGCCGGCCAGATGATTCCGTTGTCGTCATGCGATGCTTCGATGATGGCGGGAACAAGGCGTGTCGGGCCGATACCGTAGGAACCCATGTGAACGAAGTGTTCCTTACCGTCCGGCCCCTGCACTTTCGCGCCCATCGGCTCGGAATATTTCGTGCCGAAATAGAAGATGTGGCCGACCTCGATGCCGCGGGCCGAAAGCCGGTCGCCCTCGGGAACGGCGTTGAAAGCCGCCTCGTCGTGCATTTCCGAAGTTGCCGCATAGAGCGACGTCCACTTGTCGAAGATCGCCTGCAGGCCTTCGACGCTGTCGAAATCGGTGCCTTCGTCAGGAATATCGAAATCGACGAAATCCTTGTGGCAGAAGACTTCGGATTCGCCGGTATCGGCGAGGATGATGAATTCGTGGCTGAGATTGCCGCCGATCGGGCCGGTATCGGCACGCATCGGGATGGCGCGCAGGCCGAGCCGATCGAAGGTTCTGAGGTAGGCGGCGAACATCTTGTTGTAGGAATGCTCCGCCCCTTCGCGTGTCAGATCGAAGGAATAGGCATCCTTCATCATGAACTCGCGCGAGCGCATGGTGCCGAAGCGCGGGCGGATCTCGTCGCGGAACTTCAGCTGGATGTGATAGAGATTGAGCGGCAGGTCCTTATAGGACTTGACCGAGGAGCGGAAAATATCCGTCACCATCTCCTCGTTGGTGGGACCGTAGAGCATCGGCCGATCCTGGCGGTCCTTGATGCGCAGCATCTCCTTGCCGTAGGCATCGTAACGGCCGCTCTCCTGCCAGAGTTCGGCCGATTGCAGGGTCGGCATCGACAGCTCGATGGCGCCGGCCCGGTTCTGTTCGTCGCGGATAATGGCGTTGACCTTGTCGAGGACGCGCTTGCCGAGCGGCAACCAGGAATAGATGCCCTGCGACTGCTGGCGGATCATGCCGGCGCGCAGCATCAGCCGGTGGGAGACGATTTCCGCCTCCTTGGGGTTTTCCTTGAGGATGGGCATGAAATAGCGGGACAGACGCATGGCGGATTCCGAAGCAGTTGGATCCCGCGGCAGGCGGAATCGAAAGACAATGGTTAATGTCGGGAGCGTTCATAGCCGCTTCGCGGCAGGAAGGAAACCCGCAACTGATGTTGGCAACCTCCCGCATGCGCATGTTCGCACCCGCAAAATGACAGGGCGTGAAAAAGCGCGTGTTTATAAGGACTTGAACGAAAATCTTGTCAACAGAAAAATTTTGCTAGAGTGTAGCAAAAATGCAAAAAAAGCTGATGACAAAGCCCAATGTTTGAGCTAGCTTTAGCTCACAAAACAGGCAGGAAGGATAAATTCTTGTCGAATTCGCGGTCAAGTCTTGGGAGGATCAGATCTTAGGCGCGCTCGTCGCAGCCCCGGCAACGGTTACAGATCACGCGATACTTAAAACAAGGCTTTTAGCCTTGTTTTTTTTTGGTTTTTCGGCTCACGTCCCCCGCAAAATCCTGCCCGCCTCCCGTTGGGAGATGGGCCTCTTTCCGTTACGTGAGCTCTTTGCCGCAAAAACATGACACTGGTATGACGGTATACCGTCCGCCGATTGTACATATGCCCAAAGTTTGGGCAAAAGCTAGCTCTTAATAGAAGCTCGGCCCGAGTTGTGGAAGGGCGTCGAAACCCCAGCCGAAATATGTGTCGCAGACATACCAGAGACCGTAGATCACAGCCGAAATCAGTGTCGTCAGCGAAAAGACGAAGGCGGCGCGAAACCGAGCGGGCGCGCTCGGAACGGTGCCGAGCACGACATCATTGTCTTCCGCCTGGGTGCGCAGACCGATCGGCAGGACAGCGAAAAGCGTCATCCACCAGATGATGAAGTAGACGGCAAATCCCTGAAGAAAGATCTGGAGCATTATGGTTCCCGTTGATGCCGCGGTGATATGGCGTCCTTATACGGCGAAATGTCGGCCAACTCAAAGCGGGCAAAACGTTTAGCCGCCTTTGGGTCACTCTGCCGCAGCGGCTCAGGCCTGTTCGAGTTCGATCAACGTGCCGAAGAAATCCTTCGGGTGCAGAAAGAGAACCGGCTTGCCATGCGCGCCGGTCTTCGGCTGACCGTCGCCGAGCACCCTGGCGCCCGCCTCAACCAGCCGGTCGCGGGCGAGAATGATATCCTCCACCTCGTAGCAGATGTGATGCATGCCGCCGGACGGGTTCTTTTCCAGGAAGGCTGCGATCGGCGAGGTCTGCCCAAGCGGTTGCAGCAATTCGACCTTGGTATTCGGCAATTCGACGAAGACGACGGTGACGCCGTGCTCCGGCAGTGCCTGCGGCTGCGATACCGCAGCCCCCAGCGTGTCGCGATAGGCAGCCGTCGCCACTGCCAGATCGGGAACGGCGATGGCGATGTGGTTTACCCGGCCGAGCATGATCAGACCTTGGTCACAAAGGCGGTGACGACGGGCTTCTTGCCCCAGGCATGGTTCGCAGCTGCGCGGATGGCGCGGCGCACGGCCTCCTGCAGCATATCGATATCCTTGCGGCGGGCGCGCGGAATGCTCTCGATGGCGCTGATCGCGGCGTCGAAGAGCGTATCTTCCATCTCCTCGCCCTCGTCGTCATAGACCGGCAGGCCGATCGAAACGAGATCGGGATCGCCGACGATGTCGTAGCGGGCGTCGAGCACGACGTTGACAGCGACATGGCCGACATAGGAGAGCTTCTTGCGCTCGCCGATACCCATCTCGTCGAAATCACCGATCAGCGAGCCGTCTTTATAGATGCGGCCATGCGGCGCCTCGCCGATCACCTCGACGGGACCGGGCGCCAGCCGCAGGATATCGCCATTGCGCACGCGCGGCACGATCGCGATACCGGATTGCTCGGCAAGTTCCTTATGCGCTGTCAAATGCGTCGCTTCGCCATGCACCGGCACGACGATCTTTGGCCGCGTCCACTCATACATCCGCTGTAACTCGTTGCGGCGCGGATGGCCGGACACGTGGACCAGGGCTTCGGTATCGGTGATGATGTGCACGCCCTGCTCGACAAGGCCGTTCTTAATGTCCTGGATCGCCTTCTCGTTGCCGGGAATGGCGCGCGAGGAAAAGACGACGATATCGCCTGCGGCAAAGGCCACATTGCGCATCTCGTCGCGCGAGAGTTTGGCAAGCGCTGCCCGAGCCTCGCCCTGGCTGCCGGTCAGGATGACGACGACCTTGTCGCGCGGGATATAGCCGTATTCATCTTCAGAGATGAAGGGCTTTACGCCTTCCATCAGGCCGATGTCCTGGGCGACGTTGACGACGCGCTTCAGCGAACTGCCAAGCAGCAGCACTTCGCGGCCTGCCGCCTCGGCGGCTTCGGCGACGGTGCGGATACGCCCGACATTCGACGAGAAGGTGGTGATCGCCACCCGGCCCTCGGCATTCTCGATGATCTTGCGCAGGCTTTCGGACACATCCTTCTCAGAGGGCGAAACACCGTCGCGCAGCGCATTGGTGGAATCGCACATCAGCGCCAGCACGCCCTCGTCGCCGAGCTGGCGGAAACGCGTCTCATCGGTCAGCGGCCCGAGCGAAGGCTCGTGGTCGATCTTCCAGTCGCCGGTGTGGATCACGTTGCCGGCCGGCGTGCGGATCATCAGCGACATCGGCTCGGGGATCGAATGGTTGACGGCCACACCCTCGATGCTGAAGGGGCCGACATTGATCGTGTCGCCTGCCTTGAACGGCGTCACCGGCACTTCGCCGATCGTCGCCTTCTCGAAATTGCGCTTGGCTTCGAGCAGACCAGCGGTAAAGCCCGAGGCATAGACCGGCACGTTGAGCCCCGGCCAGAGATCGGCGAGCGCGCCATAGTGATCTTCATGCGCATGGGTGATGATGATCGCCTTGAGATTCTTGCGCTCGCTGGCGAGGAAGCGGATATCGGGCAGCACGAGGTCGACGCCCGGCAGGTCGGGACCTGGAAAGGTGACGCCGCAATCGACCATGATCCATTGGCGATGCTCGGGCGGGCCGTAGCCATAGAGAGCGAGATTCATGCCGATCTCGCCAACGCCGCCCAGAGGCAGGAATACCAACTCGTCCTGTTTCGCCATAATTTTCGTTTTTTCCGCTATCCAAAAAACACATCACCGGCGGCAATGGGCATTATCCTGCCAGCGCCGGTATCGAGCATCAACAAGCCATTATCATCAATTCCGGCGAATTGTCCGGAAATCGATCGGTCCGGCAAATTCACCGTGATCTTTTCGCCGATGCCGCAGGCGATGGCACGCCAGAGCGCCGTGATCTTGCCGATCCCGCGGCCCTCATCCCATATTTCAAGCACATCCGCCATGGCGGCGAAGAGATGGGCAAAGAGTTCTTCCGGCGAAGTCGCACTTCCCTGCTGACGCAGGCAGGTGACGGGATAGAGCGGATTATCAGGCATCACCGAGACATTGATGCCGATGCCGACGATGAGGGCATAACGGCCATCCGGCAGCCCCTCGCCTTCGACCAGGATGCCGCAGGTCTTCTTTCGTCCGATGAGGATATCGTTCGGCCATTTGACCTCGAGCGGCTCGGCGCCCGGCGGCAGCACCCGGCGGATCGCCTGGTGGACGGCAACGGCAATGGCCAGCGGCAAAGAGCTCAGGCGCTCCATCGGCGCCGGGTCGATCAAAAGAAGAGAGGCGTAGAGATTGCCGCGTTCGGACACC
This sequence comes from Rhizobium binxianense, assembly GCF_028994275.1. NCBI lineage: Bacteria > Pseudomonadati > Pseudomonadota > Alphaproteobacteria > Hyphomicrobiales > Rhizobiaceae > Rhizobium > Rhizobium binxianense. The sequence continues at coordinate 1,269,066 of NZ_CP118713.1, read as the reverse complement.
CAGAGCCTGCCGCGGCGGCCGCGGCCGCCGGTCTGTCGTTCGGCGGTCACCCAGAGATTGCCGCCATCGCCCGCCCGAGCCCGGGCGAGGCATTCGCTGTTGGTGGACGATGTTTCCGACAGAGCATCGTGCCTGAAATCGCCGAGCGATATCCGGCGCCGTCCGTCGGAAGCCATCAAAAGAGCGTCGCGGCGGCAAGCTCTGCCGCGCCGCCGATCGGGCCGCCGATGAGGACATAGGCGGTGACGAAGAGACCGGAGAGACCGAAGACCAGACGCAGTGCGCCGGAAACCCGGGCGAATTCGCCGGTCGCCTCGTCGAACCACATCAGCTTGATGACGCGCAGATAATAGTAAGCGCCGACGACCGAGGCGAGAACGCCGATGATGGCGAGCGCATAAAGCTTGGCTTCGATGGCGGCGACGAAAACGAAGTACTTGGCGAAGAAGCCGGCGAGCGGCGGAATGCCGGCAAGCGAGAACATCAGCGCCGTCAGCACCACGGCCATGAACGGGTTGGTCGTGAAAAGGCCGGCGAGATCGTTGACCTCCTCGACGACGGTGCCGTCCTTGCGGCGCATCGACATGATGATCGCGAAGGTGCCGAGGGTCATGACCATGTAGATGACCATATAAAGCATGACGCCGGAGACACCGGTCTGGTTGCCGGCGGCAAGACCGACCAGCGCATAGCCCATGTGGCCGATCGACGAATAGGCCATCAGTCGCTTGATGTTCTTCTGGCCGATCGCGGCAAACGAGCCGAGCAGCATCGAGGCGATCGAGATGAAGACGACGACCTGCTGCCAGTCCGCCAGAACCGGCTGGAAGGCGGTGATGACGATGCGGGTCATCATCGCCATGGCGGCAACCTTGGGGGCTGCGGCCAGGAAAGCGGTGACCGGCGTCGGCGCGCCTTCATAAACGTCAGGCGTCCACATGTGGAAGGGAACCGCCGAGATCTTGAAGGCGATGCCGGCGAGGATGAAGACCAGGCCGAAGACGAGACCGAGCGAACGCGCGCCCTCGACCGAAAGCGCCTGGGCGATCTCGGAGAAGTGGGTGTGGCCGGTGAAGCCATAGACCAGCGACATGCCGTAGAGCAGCATGCCGGAGGAAAGTGCACCAAGAACGAAATATTTGAGGCCGGCTTCGGTCGACTTCAGGCTGTCGCGGTTGATCGCGGCGACGACATAAAGCGCCAGCGACTGCAGTTCCAGCGCAAGATAGAGCGAGATCAGGTCGTTGGCCGAGATCATCAGCAGGATGCCGAGGGTCGCAAGCACCAGCAGAACCGGGAATTCGAACTTGTCGAGCTGATTTTCGCGGGCGTGGCCCATCGTCATGAACAGCGCGACCAGCGAACCGATGAGCGCCACCAGCTTCATGAAGCGCGAGAAGCCGTCGGCCATATAGACGCCGCCATAGGCAAGGCCTTCTGCCGGCACGAAGAGCAGCCACAGGCCGGAGGCCAGCAGCAGGACGATGGCGAGGCCGGTGACGACAAGGCCCGACCGCTCGCCCGAGAAGACGCCGACCATCAACAGGACAAGGGCGCCGACCGCGAGGATGAGCTCCGGCGCGGAAAGATGCAGACTAAGGAGAATGGTTTCAGCGGTCATGTCCAATAAGTCCCGTCATCAATTCATAGACAGCGCAACATTCTGCGCTGCGTGCACGGCGGCCGTGTAGTTGTTGACCAGCAAATCCACCGAGGCGGCCGTCGCATCGAAGACCGGAGCCGGGAAAACGCCGAAGAAAATGGTCAGCGCGACCAGCGGGTAGAGGATCAGCTGTTCGCGCCTGGAAAGATCGAGCAGCGCCTTCAGCTTTTCCTTTTCCAGCGCGCCGAAGATCACCCGGCGATAGAGCCAGAGCGCGTAGGCGGCCGAGAGGATGACGCCGGTGGCGGCAAAGAGTGCCACCCAGGTGTTGACCCGGAAGACGCCGATCAGCGTCAGGAATTCGCCAATGAAGCCCGACGTGCCGGGAAGCCCGACATTGGCCATGGTGAAGACCATCATCGCGACTGCATATTTCGGCATGTTGTTGACGAGGCCGCCATAGGCGTTGATCTCGCGGGTGTGGGTGCGGTCGTAAATGACGCCGACGCAGAGGAAGAGCGCGCCGGAGACGATGCCGTGCGACAGCATCTGGAAGATCGAACCCTGAACACCCTGCATGTTGGCGGCAAAGATGCCCATGGTCACATAACCCATGTGCGCCACCGAGGAATAGGCGATCAGCTTCTTGATGTCGTCCTGCATCATCGCCACCAGCGAGGTATAGATGATGGCAATGACGGACATGGCGAAGACGAGCGGCGCGAAATAATCGGAGGCGACCGGGAACATGCCGAGCGAGAAGCGGATAAGGCCGTAACCGCCGAGCTTCAGGAGCACGCCGGCCAGGATGACCGAGCCTGCCGTCGGCGCCTGAACGTGGGCATCGGGAAGCCAGGTATGGACCGGCCACATCGGCATCTTCACCGCAAAGGAGGCGAAGAAAGCCAGCCATAACCAGGTCTGCAGTGCTGGCGGGAACTTGTAGGCGAGCAGCGCGGTGATGTCGGTCGTGCCGGCCTGCCAGTACATCGCCATGATGGCGAGCAGCATCAGCACCGAGCCCAGCAGCGTATAGAGGAAGAACTTGTAGCTCGCATAGACGCGGTCCTTGCCGCCCCAGACGCCGATGATCAGGAACATCGGAATGAGGCCAGCCTCGAAGAAGACGTAGAACAGCACGATATCGAGCGAGACGAAGACCCCGACCATCATCGTTTCCAGGATGAGGAAGGCGATCATGTATTCCTTCAGGCGCTTCTCGATCGAGAGCCAGCTCGCCAGCACGCAGAAGGGCATGAGGAAGGTCGACAGGATGACGAACAGCATCGAGATGCCGTCGACGCCGACGTGGTAGCCGATGCCGGTGCCGAGCCAGTTATGCTTCTCGATCATCTGGAAGCCCGGATTGGCATTGTCGAAGCCGGTCCAGATGAAGAGCGAGACGACGAAGGTGAAGACGGTGGTGATCAGCGAGATCCACAGGACGTTTTTCCGGCCGGCTTCGCTCTCGCCGTTCATCAATAGCAGGAGCACCACGCCGACCAGCGGCAGGAAGGTGACCGTTGAAAGAATAGGCCAATCGGTCATCAGAAGGAACTCCCGAGCATCATCCAGGTAACGAGCGCCGCAATGCCGATCAGCATCGCGAAGGCGTAGTGATAGAGGTAACCGGTCTGCAGGCGGACGACACGGTCGGTGACGGCGACGACGCGGGCGGCGACGCCGTTCGGGCCGTAGGTGTCGATGACGCCGACGTCACCCCTCTTCCACAGGAAGCGGCCGAGCGCCTTGGCCGTGCGGACGAAGAGGAAGTCGTAGAGTTCGTCGAAATACCACTTGTTGAGCAGGAAGTGGTAGAGCACGCGATGCTGCTTGGCGAGGGTGCGCGGCGTCTGCGGCGAGCGGATATACATGTACCACGCGGTGACGAAGCCGAGCACCATGGCGATGAAAGGGCTCAAGCCCACGAGCGCCGGTACATGGTGGAACTCTTCGACGAGTTCATTCTCAGCGCCGGTAAACAGCGCACCCTTCCAGAACTCGGCATATTCCTCGCCGTAGAAGCGGCCCTCGAAGAGGAAGCCGGCAAACACCGCACCGATCGCCAGGAGATAGAGCGGCACCAGCATGACCTGCGGCGACTCGTGGACGTGGTGCATGACCTCGTGCGAAGCGCGCGGCTTGCCGAAGAAGGTCATGAAGATCAGGCGCCAGGAATAGAAGCTCGTAAACAGAGCCGCGATGACCAGCAGCGAGAAGGCGAAGCCCGAGACGGGCGAATGCGATGCATAGGTCGCCTCGATGATCACGTCCTTGGAGAAGAAGCCGGCAAAACCGATCGGCGTGAAGGGAATGCCGACACCGGTGATCGCCAGCGTGCCGATGATCATCATCCAGAACGTTACCTTGATGTGCGGCCGCAGGCCGCCCATGTAGCGCATGTCCTGCTCGCCATCGACGGCATGGATGACCGAGCCGGCGCAGAGGAAGAGCAGCGCCTTGAAGAAGGCATGGGTGAAGAGATGGAAGATCGCCGCGCCATAGGCCCCTACCCCGAGCGCCACGAACATGTAGCCGAGCTGTGAGCAGGTGGAATAGGCGATGACGCGCTTGATGTCGTTCTGCACCAAGCCGACGGTGGCCGCGAAGAAGGCGGTGATCGCGCCGATGACCGTGACGACCGTAAGCGCATCCGGCGACAGTTCGAAGAGCGGCGACATGCGGGCGACGAGGAAGACACCGGCGGTGACCATTGTGGCGGCATGGATGAGAGCCGAGACCGGGGTCGGGCCTTCCATGGCATCCGGCAGCCAGGTGTGCAGCAGGAACTGCGCCGACTTGCCCATCGCGCCCATGAACAGCAGCAGGCAGATGCCGGTCAGCGCATGCGCCTTGTCGAGCTGGATGCCGAAGAGGTTGAGGATCACTTCGCTCGCCTCGCCGCCACCTTCATGCGGGGCGAAATTCGAGGCGTTGGCGAAGATCGTGTCGAAGTTGATCGAGCCGAACAGCACGAAGACGCCGGCAATGCCGAGCACGAAGCCGAAGTCGCCGACGCGGTTGACGATGAAGGCCTTCATCGCCGCAGCCGTCGCCGACGGCTTCTTGAACCAGAAGCCGATCAAGAGATAGGAGGCAAGACCGACGCCTTCCCAGCCGAAGAACATCTGGCCAAGGTTGTCGGCCGTCACCAGCATCAGCATGGCGAAGGTGAAGAGCGACAGATAGGCGAAGAAGCGCGGACGATGCGGATCGGTATGCATGTAGCCGATCGAATAGACATGCACCAGCGTCGAGACCGTGTTGACGACGATCAGCATCACTGAGGTCAGCGTATCCACACGCAGCGACCAGGAGACGTCGATGCCGCCGGACTGGATCCAGCGCAGCACCTCGACCTTGATCGGGCCGCCTTCGGCATGGCCCATGCCGACGGTGAAGAAGACGACCCAGGACAGGATGGCGGCGATGATCATCAGGCCGCTGGTGAGATATTCCGAAGCCTTGGCGCCGATGGCGCGGCCAAAAAGGCCGGCGACGATCGCACCGATCAAGGGAAGAAAGACGATAGCCTTATAGAGGAACATGAGCCACTCAGCCCTTCATCATATTGACGTCTTCGACCGCGATCGAGCCGCGGTTGCGGTAGAAGACAACGAGAATTGCAAGACCGATCGCCGCTTCGGCAGCCGCGACCGTCAGGATGAACAGCGCGAAGACCTGGCCGACGATGTCGTTCAGGAAATGGGAAAAGGCGACCATGTTGATGTTGACGGCAAGCAGGATCAGTTCGACCGACATCAGGATGACGATGACGTTCTTCCGGTTCAGGAAGATGCCGAAGACGCCGAGCGTGAAGAGGATGGCGCTAACCGTCAGGTAGTGGGAAAGTCCGATGACCATGTTCTTTGTTCCTTGACCTGCCTTAGACGCCCTGCCCGGGCTTGACCGACACCACCTCGACGGCGGTGGCGGGCGTGCGGGCAACCTGCCGCGGAATATTCTGCCGCTTGATGTTGGTGCGATGCCTCAGCGTCAGCACGATCGCGCCGATCATGGCGACCAGCAGCACCAGACCGGCGATCTGGAAGAAATAGACGTAGTTGGTATAGAGCACGTCGCCGAGGGCGGCCGTATTCGTCCGCTCGCTGAGTGCCGGGATCGGCATGGCGACTGATTTGGCGATCTCCGGCGAGATGACGCTGCCGCCGATGACGACGATCAGTTCGGCCGCCAGGATCACTCCGATCAGCCCGCCGATCGGCGCATATTCGAGAACCCCTGCCCTCAATTCGGTGAAGTCGATATCGAGCATCATCACCACGAAGAGGAAGAGAACGGCGACGGCACCGACATAGACGACGAGCAGGATCATCGCCAGGAATTCGGCACCGGCCAGCAGGAAGAGGCCGGCCGCGTTGAAGAACACCAGGATCAGGAACAGAACCGAGTGAACCGGGTTCTTCGCCCAGATGACCATGAACGCCGACGCCACCGCGACAAAGGCGAAAAGATAGAAAAATAGAGCCTGCAGACCCATGTTGGTGCCTTTTTCATCTTCCCCCGGGCAGCCGGGAGTTTTTCTGCCCGATAGAGCTTTGCGCGGCTGACCGGCAGAACTCCTGTGCATATTGACCGCGACCGAAGCGCTCAAGCTCCATTACGGCATTTCAAAAACTCGATCAGCGGTACGGCGAGTCGATCGCGATGTTGCGGGCGATTTCGCGCTCCCACCGGTCTCCGTTATCCAGAAGCCGCGCCTTGTCGAAATAGAGCTCTTCGCGGGTTTCCGTCGCAAATTCGAAATTCGGGCCTTCGACGATCGCGTCGACCGGGCAGGCTTCCTGGCAGAAGCCGCAATAGATGCATTTCACCATGTCGATGTCGTAGCGCACCGTGCGGCGCGTGCCGTCGTTGCGGCGCGGACCGGCCTCGATGGTGATCGCCTGGGCAGGACAGATCGCCTCGCAGAGTTTGCAGGCGATGCAGCGTTCCTCACCGTTCGGATAACGGCGCAGCGCATGCTCGCCGCGGAAACGCGGGGAGACCGGGCCTTTTTCGAAGGGATAGTTGATCGTCGCCTTCTGGCGGAAGAAATAGCGCATCGACAGAAAGAACGCGCCGACGAATTCCTTGAGAAACAGCGAGCTGATGGAGCCGGACAAGCTTGCCATCTTCAACCTCCAATTTTGCCGAAAACGAGAGCGGGCATCATCATGCCCAACCCGTCAGTTTCAGCACGAATGCAACGATGACGACCATGGCGAGCGACAGCGGCAGGAAAACTTTCCAGCCGAGGCGCATGAGCTGGTCGTAGCGGTAGCGCGGAACGAAGGCCTTGACCATCGCGAACATGAAGAACACCAGGCAGGCCTTCAGCGTGAACCAGATGATGCCTGGGACCCAGTTGAGGATCCAGATATCGACCGGGGGCAGCCAGCCGCCGAGGAAGAGGATCGTCGTCAGCGCGCACATCAGGCAGACGGCCGCATATTCGCCGAGCATGAACATCATGTATGGCGAGGAGCCGTATTCGACCATGAAGCCGGCAACGAGTTCCGATTCGGCTTCCGGAAGGTCGAAAGGCGGACGGTTCGTCTCGGCGAGTGCCGAAATGAAGAAGATGATGAACATCGGGAACAGCGACAGCCAGTGCCAGTCGAGGAACGACGCCGGCAGGCCGAGCATGGTGCCGAGGCCGGTATGCTGAGCATTGACGATGTCGGTCAGGTTCAGCGATCCGACGCAGAGAAGCACGGTGACGATGACGAAGCCGATCGAGACTTCATAGGACACCATCTGTGCGGCCGAACGCAGCGCGCCGAGGAACGGATACTTCGAGTTCGAAGCCCAGCCGCCCATGATGATGCCGTAAACCTCGAGCGAGGAAATCGCGAAAATATAGAGGATGCCGACATTGATGTTGGCGATCACCCATCCGTCGGCCAGCGGCACCACTGCCCAGGTGGACAGCGCCAGAAGCACCGTCACCAGCGGGGCCAGCAGGAACACCGCCTTGTTGGCGCCGGCCGGAATGATCGGCTCCTTGAAGACGAACTTCAAAAGGTCGGCGAAGGACTGGAACAGGCCGAAGGGACCGACGACGTTCGGGCCGCGACGCAGCTGCACGGCCGCCCAGATCTTGCGGTCGGCGAGCAGCACATAGGCGATGAAGACGAGCAGGCAGACGAGAAGCAGCAGCGACTGACCGATCATGATGATCGCCGGCCAGACATAGCTCGAAAAGAAAGAATCCATAGTCCCCTGCCCTTACTCTGCCGCGACTTTGAAGTTGTTGCGGGCCAATGCCGAGCACTCCGCCATGACAGCCGAGGCACGCGCTATCGGGTTCGTCAAATAGAAGTCTTTCACCGGCGACGCAAACCCTGACTTGTTCATCTTGCCGGCTTTTTTCGCAACTGCGGCAATTTGGGCGCTATCGCTTTCGGCGATCTCATCGATGGCGGCGAAATGCGGGAAAGCGGCATAGAGCCGGACGCGCAATTCGCTCAGCGAATCGAAGGGAAGCTTCTTGCCGAGCACGTCGGAAAGAGCGCGGATGATCGCCCAGTCCTCGCGGGCATCACCCGGCGCAAAGCCGGCGCGGTTGCCCATCTGAACGCGGCCTTCGGTGTTGACCCAGGTGCCGGACTTTTCGGTATAGGCTGCGGCCGGCAGGATGACGTCGGCATGATGCGCGCCGTTATCGCCGTGCGAGCCGATATAGACGGTGAGCCTGGCCTTCTTGGCGGCAAAGTCGAGTTCGTCGGCGCCGAGCAGGAAGAGCACATCCATTGCCGTCAGCATTTCGGCGGCGTTGACGCCCTTGGCCCCCGGCACGAAGCCGAGATCGAGGCCACCGACGCGGGACGCTGCGGTATGGAGGACGGCAAAACCGTTCCAGCCTTCGACAACAGCGCCGACCGAACCGGCGAGCTTGGCCGCACTGGCGAGAACGCCAGCGCCGTCGGTGCGCGACAGCGCGCCCTGGCCGATGATGATCATCGGCTTGGTGGCGTTCTTCAGGACTTCGGCGAAGGCATGGTTGCCGTCGACCAGATCCTTCAGCGTGTCGGGACCGCCGCCGAGGTAGTCATAGCTGTAGCGCAACTCGCCCGGCTCGCCGATGACGCCGATCGGGAACTTGCCCCGGCGCCAGCGCTTGCGGATGCGGGCGTTGAGGATGGCTGCCTCGAAACGCGGATTGGCGCCGATGATCAAGAGCGCGTCGGCCTGGTCGATGCCCGAAATGGTCGGGTTGAAGAGATAGCTTGCACGGCCGAGCGACGGATCCAGTGCGGCCCCATCCTGGCGACAGTCGAGATTGGCCGATCCCAGCGACTTCACCAGTTCGGAGAGCGCATACATCTCCTCGACGGAAGCAAGGTCGCCTGATATCGCGCCGATCTTGTCGCCCGAGGTGGCGCTGACGGCGGCCTTGATGGCGCCGAAGGCTTCGGCCCAGGTGGCCGGCTGCAGGCGGCCGTCGCGGCGCACATAGGGCCGGTCGAGGCGCTGGGTCTTCAGGCCGTCCCAGATGAAGCGGCTCTTGTCGGAGATCCACTCTTCATTGATCGCCTCGTTGACACGCGGCAGGATGCGCATGACTTCGCGGCCGCGGGTGTCGACGCGGATCGCCGAACCGACGGCATCCATGACGTCGATCGATTCGGTCTTGTTCAATTCCCAGGGGCGCGCGGTGAAGGCGAAGGGCTTCGAGGTGAGCGCGCCGACCGGGCAAAGGTCGACGACGTTGCCCTGCAGCTCGGAGGTCATCGCCTGTTCGAGATAGGTGGTGATCTCGGCATCCTCACCGCGGCCGATCAGGCCGAGTTCGGAAATGCCGGCGACCTCGGTGGTGAAGCGGACGCAGCGCGTGCAATGGATGCAGCGGTTCATCACCGTCTTGACCAGCGGGCCGATATACTTGTCCTCGACGGCGCGCTTGTCTTCCTGGTAACGCGAAGTGTCGATGCCGAAGGCCATCGCCTGGTCCTGCAGGTCGCATTCGCCGCCCTGGTCGCAGATCGGGCAATCGAGCGGATGGTTGATCAACAGGAATTCCATCACACCTTCGCGGGCCTTCTTGACCATCGGGGTGTTGGTGAAGACCTCGGGCAGTTCGCCGTTCGGGCCGCCTCGGATATCGCGCACGCTCATGGCGCAGGAAGCCTGCGGCTTCGGCGGGCCGCCCTTCACTTCGACAAGGCACATGCGGCAATTGCCGGCAACCGACAGCCGCTCGTGGAAGCAGAAGCGCGGAACCTCGGCGCCGGCATCCTCACACGCCTGCAATAGCGTGAAATGATCCGGAACTTCGATCTCGTTGCCGTCAATCTTCAGTTTTGCCATCGTCGCTCAGTCCTGTTTCCCGTTTGCCTGATGACGGCAAACAAACCTATTTTTGCAACACTCTCACTGCCAAGCCGGATCTTTCGTCCTGCCGACAGCTGATGTCGCCGAAGTTCTCTGTCGCGCGTTCCAGACCCGGAACCCGCAGCGGCATCTGCAGCGTGAGGCCCCCCGCCCGTCCGCCGATCTGCCCTTTTTCCGGCCGATGATCCGGCCGGACAGTTCATTTCCGTCTACGGCCCCGTCCCGCCAGAACCTTCGCCTGGCCAGTCCAGTCGTCACGGCCGATGCGGCCATTGAAGCCAAGCTCGGCGTCGAGCCGGACGATTTCCTCATCGCTCCAGGCGGCGATCTCGGCGAAGCTGCGAATGCCCCTGGCGTTAAGTACCTGCTCCAGCTTCGGGCCGATACCGGTGATCAGCTTCAGATCGTCGGCCTTAACAGCCCGCGCAACCGGCCTGGCCTTGACGGCGGGCTTCGGCTGGCTGGCAGGAACCGGTTCGCTGACCGGTGTGACAACAGTCAGTTTCGGCCTTGCCTTCTTCTCGACGTCAGGCTTGGTCTCGGCCGCCGGCTTGGCGACAGCCTTGACGGCAGGGCGAATATTCTCCGGCCGGATCTCGACGTCGGGCATCAACGCGTCCGGCGGCGTGTCATCGAGGGCGGCAGCAAGCTTGCCGGTCGTTTCCAGTGCGCTCTGGAAGGCGCCGAAAAAGGCGCCTGCCATCTGGGTCGAGAAACCAAAGCCGATCGCCGTCGCGGCGGCAAAGGCTGCGGCAGGATGTGCCATCAGCGGATGCACCGGCATTGCCCGCGCATTTTCCAGCATCTCGGCAGCAAGCCGGCCAAAGCCGGCCGGGAAATCGGCTGCCTCTTCCTTCTTTCTGCCGTCGGATGCCTTGTCCACCATGATTATTCAGCCGCCTCCAGAACCGCACCGTGATCGAGCGCGCTCGCCGTATACTGGTCAATGCGCTTTTCGATCTCGGGACGGAAGTTACGGATCAGACCCTGCACCGGCCATGCGGCGGCGTCGCCGAGCGCACAGATGGTGTGGCCTTCGATTTGCTTGGTCACCTGGAACAGCATGTCGATTTCACGCTTCTGGGCATTGCCCTTGGCCATGCGCTCCATCACCCGCCACATCCAGCCCGTGCCTTCGCGGCACGGCGTGCACTGGCCGCAGCTCTCATGCTTGAAGAAGGCGGAGATGCGGGCGATCGCCTTGATGACGTCGGTGGACTTGTCCATGACGATCGCGGCGGCCGTGCCGAAGGAGGAACCGACGCCGCGCAGGCCGTCGAAATCCATCGGGCAGTCGATGATGTCCTTGGCCGGAACGATCGGGCAGGACGCACCGCCCGGAATGACGGCGAGCAGGTTGTCCCAGCCGCCGCGGATGCCGCCGGCATGGCGGTCGACCAGCTCGCGGAAGGTGATGCCCATTTCTTCTTCGACCGTGCACGGCTTGTTGACGTGGCCGGAGAGCATGAACAGCTTGGTGCCGACATTGTTCGGACGGCCTATGGCCGAAAACCAGCCGGCGCCACGGCGCAGGATGGTCGGCGCCACAGCGATCGATTCGACGTTGTTGACAGTCGTCGGGCAACCATAGAGGCCCATATTGGCCGGGAAAGGCGGCTTCAGGCGCGGCTGGCCCTTCTTGCCTTCGAGGCTTTCGAGCAGTGCGGTTTCCTCGCCGCAGATGTAAGCGCCGGCGCCGTGATGGACGAAGATGTCCATGTCCCAGCCGAGCTTGTTGTTCTTGCCGAGCAGGCCGTAATCATAACATTCGTCGATCGCCGCCTGCAGCGCTTCGCGCTCTCTTATATATTCGCCACGCACATAGATGTAGGCGGCATTGGCGCCCATGGCGAAGCTCGCGACAACGCAGCCTTCGATCAGCGTATGCGGATCGTGGCGCATGATGTCACGGTCCTTGCAGGTGCCAGGCTCCGATTCGTCGGCGTTGACGACGAGGTAATGCGGGCGGCCGTCGCTTTCCTTCGGCATGAAAGACCATTTGAGGCCTGTCGGGAAACCGGCGCCGCCGCGACCGCGAAGGCCGGATGCCTTCATCTCGTTGATGATCCAGTCTCGGCCCTTTTCGAGGATCTGCTTGGTGCCGTCCCAGTGGCCGCGGCTCATCGCGCCCTTCAGGGATTTGTCCTTGAGGCCGTAGATGTTGGTAAAGATGCGGTCTTTATCTTGTAACATGCTTCACCTCTTACCGCGGCTTCTTGCCGAAGACCTTGATATATTCCGCTTCGCCGCCCTTGGCGAGCGCCTTGGCCTGCTTGACCCAGTCGTCGCGCTCGATGCGGCCGCGGAAGTTCAGGTAGCCGTCGACCCATTCGCGCTCAGCCTTCTTCCAGCCCGCGACCTGCGAGAAGGTGAAGATGCCGATCTCGTTCAACGTCGCCTCGATCTTCGGGCCGACGCCCGAGATCATCTTCAAATCATCCGGTGTGGCGGGCTTTTCGATGCCGGCCGGACGGTTCTTGTCGGTCAAAGCCGGCTTTGCCGCCGGGGCGGCTTCGGCCTTGACGGCAGCGGCAGGCGCCGGTTCGGCAGCGGCGGTGCCTGATATCGGCTGCTCCTGTGCAGCCTTTGCGTTCTTCGCAGCAGCCTTCGGCGCCGTTGCCGGCGTCTTCAGGGCAGCATTGGTTTCCGCGTCGGTGCTCTTCGGGCGGGCAGCCTCGGAGGGGGGAACCGGAGCGCCGTCGACCGGACCGGAAATGGTTTCGGCATCCGCCTTCTTGGCGCGCGTCCGTGCCTTCGGCTCTTCCGTCGTCAGCGAAGTCGGGCCGCCTTCAGGCGCCGAGAATATCCGGTCAATCTGGGTGCCCGGCTTGATGCTGGCGCCATTGCCGCCGGCAAAGGCATCGATGATCTCTTCGAGACGCTCGGGCGTCAGGTCCTCGTAGGTGTCCTTGCCGATCATCACCATCGGGGCGTTGACGCAAGCCCCGAGACATTCGACCTCTTCCCAGGACAGCGTGCCTTCGGCATTGCGCTCGAAGGTATGAGCGTGGATCTTGCTCTTGCAGACCGACATCAGCGCTTCCGAGCCGCGCAGCATGCAGGGCGTCGTGCCGCAGACCTGGACATGGGCGCGGGTGCCGACAGGGTGCAGTTGGAACTGCGTATAGAAGGTCGCGACCTCGAGCACTCTGATATAGGCCATGTCGAGCATGTCGGCGATCTTTTCGATCGCCGCGCGCGTGACCCAGCCGTCCTGCTCCTGTGCCCGCATCAACAGCGGAATGACAGCCGATTGCTGGCGGCCGGCGGGGTATTTCTGGATCGTCTTGTCCGCCCAGACCGCATTCTCATCGCTGAAAGCGAATGCGGCAGGCTGAAATTGATCTTCGGCTAATCGACGAACGGACATTCTTCCTCACGCCTTGTCAGTTTAGGGTTCCACACCGCGAAGCGGTCAAAGACTGCATTTCGCAGGCATAGGCCGACTGGTCTTTCTGCATAAACACTACGAATTTGCTGCCATTCGGAATGGCGGCCTTGATCTGATAGCCCTTGGACAAAAGCTCGCCCATGGACGTTTTCGCCGCCGGCGGCGTCACTTCCTTACGGCCCAGCGGCGTTCCGAGGCTATCGGCTTCCTGAGCCGAAACCCCGGATGCCGCAAGAAGAAGTGCAACGGCAAGCGGCAGACGCTGCATCAGCGGTCCACCTCGCCGAAGACGATGTCGAGCGAGCCGAGAACGGCTGCGACGTCGGCAAGCTGGTGGCCGCGGCACATGAAATCCATCGCCTGTAGATGGGCATAACCCGGCGCGCGGATCTTGCAGCGATAAGGCTTGTTGGTGCCATCGGAGACGAGATAAACCCCGAACTCGCCCTTCGGCGCCTCGACGGCGGCGTAAACCTCGCCGGCCGGCACGTGGTAGCCTTCCGTATAGAGTTTGAAGTGGTGAATCAGCGCTTCCATCGAGCGCTTCATCTCGCCGCGCTTCGGCGGTACGACCTTGCCGTCGATCGACGAGAAAGGACCGGTCTTGGCATCGGACAGCAGGCGATTGACGCATTGCTTCATGATGCGGACCGATTCGCGCATCTCGATCATGCGGATCAGGTAGCGGTCGTAATTATCGCCGTTCTTGCCGATCGGAATGTCGAATTCGAGATCGGAATAACATTCATAAGGCTGGGCGCGACGCAGATCCCAGGCCGCGCCCGAACCGCGCACCATGACGCCGGAGAAGCCCCAGGCCCAGCAGTCTTCCAGCGAGACGACGCCGATATCGACGTTGCGCTGCTTGAAGATGCGGTTGCCGGTCAACAGATTGTCGATGTCGTCGAGCGCCTTCAGGAAGGGATCGCACCAGTCGCCGATATCCTGCACAAGCTTTTCCGGCAGATCCTGGTGGACGCCGCCCGGACGGACATAAGCGGCGTGCATGCGCGAACCGCTGGCGCGCTCGTAGAACACCATCAGCTTCTCACGCTCTTCGAAGCCCCAGAGCGGCGGCGTCAGCGCGCCGACGTCCATGGCCTGTGTCGTGACGTTCAGGAGATGCGAGAGGATGCGGCCGATTTCCGAATAGAGAACGCGGATCAGCTGGCCGCGGATCGGGATCTCGATGCCGAGCAGCTTTTCGACGGCCATCGCATAGGCATGCTCCTGGTTCATCGGCGCGACGTAATCGAGACGATCGAAATAGGGCACGGCCTGCAGATAGGTCTTGGTCTCGATCAGCTTCTCGGTGCCGCGGTGCAGCAGGCCGATATGCGGATCAACCCGCTCCACAATTTCGCCGTCAAGCTCCAGGACAAGACGAAGAACGCCATGCGCCGCCGGATGCTGCGGTCCGAAATTGATGTTGAAGTTGCGGACGTTATGTTCTGTCATGGCGATCAACTCGCTTAGAGTGAGTAGTGAATAGTGGGTAGTGAGTAGTTTTCATCCGTTCACTATTCGTCAGCTTTTCTCTGCTGAACGCTTCGAATAAGCGATCCCAGCATCTTTCCAATTTCGTCGCATCGGTCGAGCAATTCGTCCAAGGCCGCGGCTTGAAGAAAGCCAATTCGTCCGGCGATGATCAAATGCGTCTCCAACTCTTTCAACGAGCCCTGAGCGATCTTGAGAAATTGGGTAAACGAGCCTCGATTTTCTCTTCCATATCCCTCTGCGACATTTGCAGCCACGGAAGCGGAAGATCGTCTGATCTGGCTGGTCAATCCATAAATCTCTTCCCGCCGGAAGGTTCTCGTCACCTCATAACAAACGACAGACAGCTCGATAGCGAATTGCCAGACTTTCAAATCACGATAGGAACTGATTTTCCCGTTCGCCACCCAAATATCTGCCCACTATTCACTACCGACTATTCACTACTCACTGTTTCGCCTTTTCATCCCCAGGCAGCACATAGTCAGTGCCTTCCCATGGCGACATGAAGTCGAAGTTGCGGAATTCCTGCTTCAACTCGACCGGCTCGTACACGACGCGTTTCGCGGCGTCGTCGTAGCGGACCTCGACGAAACCGGTCGTCGGGAAGTCCTTGCGCAGCGGGTGGCCTTCGAAACCGTAGTCGGTGAGGATGCGGCGCAGGTCCGGATGGCCGGTGAAGAGTACGCCGTACATGTCCCAGGTTTCGCGCTCGAACCAGTCGGCGCCGGGATGGACGGCGCAGGCGGAGGGAACCGGCGTATCTTCGTCGGTTGCGACCTTGACGCGGATGCGCAGATTCTGCTTCGGCGACAGCAGGTGATAGACGACGTCGAAACGCAGCTCGCGCTGCGGCCAGTCGACGCCGCAAATATCGATCAAGTTGACGAAACCGCATTTGGCGTCGTCGCGCAGAAAGGTCAGCAGCGCGATCAGGTTTTCACCCGTCGTCGTCAGCGTCAGCTCGCCATACTTCATCTGCGATGTCGCGATCAGATTGCCGCGCGCTTCGCCAAGGTAGGACGCAAGCTCAGTCAGGGCTTCACTCATATGCCTTGTCCTTAACCCTTAGCGTTCGATCGTGCCGGTGCGCCGGATCTTCTTCTGCAGCAGAAGCACGCCGTAAAGCAGCGCCTCTGCCGTGGGGGGACAGCCCGGCACGTAGATATCGATCGGCACGATGCGGTCGCAGCCGCGCACCACCGAATAGGAATAGTGATAATAACCGCCACCATTGGCGCAGGAGCCCATCGAGATGACATAGCGCGGCTCGGGCATCTGGTCATAGACCTTGCGCAGCGCCGGTGCCATCTTGTTGGTCAGCGTGCCGGCGACGATCATCACGTCGGACTGGCGCGGCGAGGCGCGCGGCGCAAAACCGAAACGCTCGACGTCGTAACGCGGCATCGACAGCTGCATCATTTCGACGGCGCAACAGGCAAGACCGAAGGTCATCCACATCAGCGAACCGGTGCGGGCCCAATTGATCAACTCGTCGGTCGAGGTGACGAGAAAACCCTTGTCGGCAAGCTCGTTATTGATCTCGCCGAAAAAGGCATCGTTACTGCCGATCGGCTTACCGGTCGAAGGATCGATGATCCCCTTCGGCTGCTGGGCGACGAGCGGTTGATTGCTCACAGGGGCTACTCCCATTCCAGGGCTCCCTTCTTCCATTCATAGATAAAGCCGATGGTCAGCACGAGGAGGAAGACCATCATGGACCAGAAGCCGAACCAGCCGATGGCGCCGAAGGAAACGGCCCAGGGGAAGAGGAAGGCGACTTCGAGGTCGAAGATGATAAAGAGGATCGACACGAGGTAGAAGCGGATGTCGAACTTCATGCGGGCGTCGTCGAACGCGTTGAAGCCGCATTCGTAAGCCGAGAGCTTTTCCGAATCGGGCGCTTTGAAAGCGACGGCGAACGGCGCAATGAGCAGCGCCAGGCCGATAACGAGCGCGATACCGATGAAGATGGCGATCGGAATATAAGAACTGAGCAGTTCAGTCATCATGTTCATCCCTGCTTGCCGGAGGCGCCAGACGGCGCATTTGGGCAAATGCCCGGCAAGCGAACGTGCGTTGCAACAAGCCGTGGTTAGCGCAGCCGACGCCCCGGCGCAAGAGATTTACAGAGGCAATTCGACGCGTCGCGCGCGGACATTATCAAGCAGGTGCAACGATGTCGCGACAAATCCGCCCAAACCGCCTGAAGCTGCATGTCTGACCACTGGAAACTGCATGGCTTTCAGAAGAAAATGGCGCGAGTGACGGGGCTCGAACCCGCGACCTCCGGCGTGACAGGCCGGCACTCTAACCGACTGAGCTACACCCGCGCATAGGACCGGCCATTTGCGGCCGCGAGGATGAAGAAAACCGGACAAACGACAAATCACATTTGCGTTTCACAAGACTTGAAATGGCGCGAGTGACGGGGCTCGAACCCGCGACCTCCGGCGTGACAGGCCGGCACTCTAACCAACTGAGCTACACCC
Organism: Rhizobium binxianense; assembly: GCF_028994275.1. Classification (NCBI taxonomy): domain Bacteria; kingdom Pseudomonadati; phylum Pseudomonadota; class Alphaproteobacteria; order Hyphomicrobiales; family Rhizobiaceae; genus Rhizobium; species Rhizobium binxianense. The sequence goes on along the minus strand of NZ_CP118713.1, from coordinate 1,251,746 downwards.
GCAATTCATTTCAAGCAGTCCGGATGCCTTCGCACCCTCACCAAAACGGCTGCCCGTTTCGATGAGCGGCTAACTACGGGGTTCGTCTTTTAGTGTCAAGCAGGTTTGGAGACAAAACCATGACAGTCGTTGAATTGTTTCGGCAAGGCCCGCACGCGGCGAAGGAAAAGCCGACAATTCCGTTTGCCGCAGCGGCACGGAGGCCCAATCGAAGCCGGTGGCACGGCCGAAGCCGACATGCCCATCGCCTCCCCCTCCCCTTTATCCACAGCCCGGCCGCGGCCCATCGACATAACAGGGAGCGAACCGCCACCAAAAAAATCAAAAAATCTTCACAAACACTCTTGCGGTTTTGCCGCGATCCGCATAGATCACGGCCACCAACGCGGCAGGCCGATCCGGCTTCGTTAGCGATGGGCGATTAGCTCAGTTGGTAGAGCGCCTCGTTTACACCGAGGATGTCGGGAGTTCGAGTCTCTCATCGCCCACCATTTTTTTCCTTCAAGTGTCAAATATCTGGGCGATGTCTAGGCCTTCGCGGACAGACGCCTGCAGGTTGCTTCGTCAGCATATCTACAACTCCAATGAGCCTACCGATCCAGTGAGCGCACCCGGCAGATTTGGATGCGGCGCACCGCGTGACAGGCAGCTCCACCAAACGGACTACTCCGGCCGCCGCACCACCTCCTATTGGGCGAATGGATGGGGGCCAGCAAAAGTGGGAGTATTCGCCGCCCGGAAAGTCTCCGCGCTTGAAGGCGTACGACGCCTGGAGGTGTGCCATGAAGGCCCTGTGCTCCGCATTGACGCTATGCGTTGCGATTGCCCTATGCACGCCAAGTGCCATCTATGTCAGCCTGCCCGGATACGCCTTCAAGACGAATCCGAAATGCCAGCGCCACGAACCAAAAACGCGATTCGACAAGAGGTGCGACTGGCCGAAATTGGGCTTCAAGGACTTTACGCCCCCGCTTGTGACCGTGCTTGGGATCTGAGGATCAGCTCAGCCTTTCGCAAATTCCCGCAGTCCAGAGGCCCCTGGCAGCGCGAGGGCCTCACCCCTTCGCCAATTCCCTCTCCACCGCCGAAACCAGCCGCGAATCATCTGCCGTCACGTCAGGCGCAAAGCGGGCGGCGACTTTGCCGTCGCGGCCGATCAGGAATTTTTCGAAGTTCCAGAGGATGTCGTCCTCGTCGCCGCCTGCCAGGCCGTGGGATTTCAGGCGTTCGCGCATCGGGCCGTCGCCTGTGGTCGCGACGCCCGACTTGGTCAATTGGCGGTAAAGCGGGTGCTGTGCCTCGCCCTTGACTGAGATCTTCGAGAAGATCGGGAAGGTGACGTCATAGGTGCTGGTGCAGAAGTCGACAATCTCGGCGTCGGTGCCGGGCTCCTGGCCCTTGAAATCATTGGCCGGGAAAGCGGCGATGACGAAGCCGCGCTCGCGCTTTTCGCCATAGAGCTTTTCCAGCCCCTCATATTGCGGCGTCAGCCCGCATTTCGAGGCGACATTGACGACCAGGAGCACCCTGCCCTTGTATTCGTTGAGCGTGGTCTCGCGACCATCCACAGTTTTGACCGGGATATCCAACACGTTGCCCGTCACGGGAACCTCCAATATTTTTAGGATATGGTTCGCCAAACTTAGCGATATCGCCGCCATTGTCACCAGTGTCGGGATCAACTCGGCGTCAACAAAATGCCGGTGCGGCTTCCGGCCGCACCGGCCTCCGCACCTCAGGCCGGGGATGTTTCCTTCACGTCGTCGAGCAGGAAGTGCACGATGAGGTAATCCGTCTTGTAATGGCGGCCACTGTCCGACACGGAATCGACGCTGCCGCCGTCCTTCGGGTGCCAGGCGTGGTAATGGGGGTTGGTGGTGATCAGGGTGATGGCCTTGCCATCTCTGTCGCCAAGCCGGAAACGCATCTCGGCGAGCGGCCAGATCCGCTCGTAATCCTGCATGGTGATTCGCGCCTTCAGCGCCTTGCGCTGCAGCGGCGCTTCGCCGGCCTCGGCGGGTACTTCCAACGTCACCTCCTCGGCTCCGCTGATAATGGCGTTGAATTCTTCAGGCCACATGCGTCTCATGAAATCGCTCCTCCCGAGGCTTTTCCGTCAGTCCACAGCTGCAACTTAGCGGTTTGTCCGAAAGAAGCAAATTCCTGTCATGTGGTTGTCATCGACATCAGTCGCTCCTACCTTCCCGTCAAACCGCATCAGGGCCGTCAGGCGCCCGCAATCCCGAGTTCAGAGATGAAGACACGTGAAGACAGGCAGGCGCTGCGGGCGAGCATGCCGCGCACTCCGCTCAGCGCCCATCATATGGAAAATGCCCGGCTGCTGCCGGACCGCGGCGAGCTGCTCTACCGCATCCCGAACGGCGGCATCGGTGTCGAGGTGGGCGCCGCCTTCGGCGAATATACGGCGGAGATCCTGGAAAAGAATCGCCCGGCGCAGCTCTACCTCATCGATCCCTGGTCGATGGATCGCTACAGCTCAGGGCTTGATGCGATCCATACGAATTTCGCGGCCGAGATCGCGGCCGGCCGGCTGCATCTGATGCAGGGCACGTCGCTGGAGAAGCTTGCCGAATTCGAGGACGATTTCCTCGACTGGACCTATATCGATACCGACCATTCCTTCGAGCTCACCTGGCAGGAGCTGCTGCTCTGCGACAAGAAGGTGAAGCGGACGGGGCGTATTGCCGGGCATGATTTCTGCACCGGCAATACGGTGAAGCCGATCGTCTATGGCGTCGTCGAGGCGGTCACCAAATTCTGCAAGGATTACGGTTGGCAATTCGAGTTCCTGACGGTCGAATCGCACGCGCATTTTTCCTATTGCCTGAAGCGGCTCTGATTGACTTAGGCCTTGCCGGAATATTGCGCGTCGCTGACCTTTTCCATCCAGTCGACGTGCTTGCCATCCAACGCCTCGTGAATGGCGATATGCACCATCGCCGTATCCGGGGCAGCCCCGTGCCAATGTTTTTCACCCGGTGAGAACCAGACGGCGTCGCCGGCGCGGATCTCGCGGATTTCCTCGCCCCAGCTCTGGGCGAGGCCCTTGCCTGATGTGACGATCAGCGTCTGGCCGAGCGGATGCGTATGCCAGGCCGTGCGGGCGCCGGGTTCGAAGGTGACGGAGGTTGCCCTCACCCGGGCCGGCGCCGGCGCTTCCATCAGCGGATCCTGGCGGACGGCGCCGGTGAAATAGTCGGCCGGTGGCTTCGTCGAGGGGCTGGAGCCGGCGGGTTTGATCTCCATAGTCTTTCCTTTTCCATTCATTGCTGTTGAAGCCTTGTAACCTGACGATATTTCATCGGGGCAACCAATCAAAGCCGGATCGACAATTGCCGCAAAGTCCCCTGCCTGATAGGCCAGTGTCTTTCATCACCTACGGAGGATTTTTCATGAGACACCATGCTTTTGGCCGCATGCCCTTCACCGTCACCAATGTCGGCTTCGGCGCCTGGCAGATCGGCGGCTCCTGGGGCGATATCAGCGAGGCTGAGGGGCGCGCGGCGCTGAATGCCGCGCTCGATGCCGGCATGACCTTCATCGATACGGCTGACGTTTATGGTGACGGCCGTTCGGAAAAAATCATCGCCGACGTGCTGAAGACCCGTGGCGGCGCCCGCCCGATGGTCGCCACCAAGGCGGGCCGCCGCCTCAATCCGCATGTCGCCGAAGGCTACAGCAAGGCCAATCTCGAAGGCTTCATCGACCGCAGCCTGACGAATCTTGCCGTCGACAGCCTCGACCTCGTGCAGTTGCATTGCCCGCCGCGCGAGGTGCTTTACCAGCCCGAGGTCTTCGAAGGTCTCGACGCGTTGCAGAAGGCCGGCAAGATCAAGGGTTACGGCGTCAGCGTTGAAAAGGTCGAGGACGGGCTGAAGGCTATCGAATATCCCGGCGTCGTCAGCATTCAGATCATCTACAATATCTTCCGTCAGCGCCCCGATCACCTGTTCTTCCAGGAAGCGCGCCGCAAGAACGTGGCGACCATCGCCCGCGTGCCGCTCGCAAGCGGCCTTCTCTCCGGCAAGATCACCCGGGACACGCACTTTGCCAGCGACGATCACCGCAATTTCAACCGCAACGGCGAAGCCTTCGATGTCGGCGAGACCTTTGCCGGCGTGCCTTTCGAGGTCGGACTGCAGGCGGTGGAAGAGGTGCGCAAGCTGGTGCCTGCGGGCGCCACGATGGCCGCCTTCGCGCTCCGCTGGATCCTGATGGCTGAAGCCGTCACCGTCGTCATCCCCGGCGCCCGCAATGGCGAGCAGGCGAGAGCCAACGCGGCTGCCGCCGACCTTGCGCCGCTTTCGACCGATGTCATGGCGGCAACGCGCGAGATTTACGAGCGGCTGATCGCGCCGCATGTGCATCAGCGCTGGTAGGCGTCCAATACTCCAAAATGCAAATGGCCGGGTTTTCGCCCCGGCCATTTTTATGTCACCGATCCGTCAAGGCTCAGTTTGTGCCGACCAGATCGACCGGGAAGAACAGGGTCTCGCCGGAGGAGTCGCTGACGCCGTCATTGTCGGTGATGGCATAAGGCTTGCCCGAGGCGTCGAAGGTGAAGCCTTCGAGTTTGTCGAGCACATAGCCGTTGGTGGCAGCCTTGAGTTCGCCGAGAAAGTCGTGGGCTTCGATCTTCTTGACGACCGGCAGCTCGGTCCCGAGCTTGGCGGGCTTCAGCTCCGAGATCGCCACCTTGTAGAGCTTCTTCAGCTTGGCTGCATCGCCGACGAGGTTGTCGCGCTCGATGATGTAGACGCTGTCGCCATGAGCCGAGATTTCCGATAGGCCGACCCAGCCGCTTTCCGTCTTGTCGAGCGGATAGCGGACAGCGCCCCATTCCTTCTTTTTCGGATTGTAGGAGACGAGCTTGACGAAGCCCTTCTCGTCGTCAGCCCACTCGCGCTGGACCGCCATCCAGAGCGTCGCATCGTCGCCGGTGCCGACAATGGTGACCCCTTCGAAGCCATAGCGGATTTCGTTGGCGGCGAGCTCCTTCGGCAGGGCGATCTCGGCCTTGATGTCACCCTTGGCGTTGACGTTGTAGAGGGCGTGCGGGACGAGACGCTCGCTGTAGCCTTCCGAGGCGAGCCAGAAGGAGCCGTCGGCGGCAGCCGCAATGCCTTCGATGTCGAGCTTCTGGGCCGGGGCGCCGTCACGCTTGACGACGAGGGCGTCGGTAATGACGGCTGGCTTCTTGCTGGCATCGATCGTGTAGATCGTCGGCTGCGAGCCGAGAACGCTGTCGCTGACGGCGTAGAGCATGCCTGGCTTGCCCGGAACCGCGGCGAGACCCGAAAGCGCTGCAAAGCCGATCGGATTGCCGTCCCTCTCGGCCGAAACAATCTGCGGATAGGCCTTTTCGCCTTCCGAGCGCTCATAAATCATCACATGCGAGCGGGCGCCGCCGTCCTTGCCGAGGTCGAGTTCGTTGGCTGTCGCGAAGAGATTGCGTGCAGGGATGGCGATCCCGCCTTCCGGCGAAATCCCCGACGGCAGCAATTGCACGAGTTCGGGATCGGCGCCAGTATCCCTGTAGACGCCGACGACCGAAGCGCGCTCGGCGAGCAGGAAGAAATACTTGATATCACCGAACGTGGCGGCTTCGAGACCTTCCGGCTCGACGCCCTTCGATCCCGAGCGGCTTTCCGGATAGTGGCCGAGATGAGCGACGGCGCGTTCGAAGGAAGCGCCCGATTCGTAGAGAACCTTGCCCGTCTTGTCGAAGATGGTGAAGCTGCGCGAGCCGCCCTGGTAGTCGCCTTCATTGGCAATGACGAACCGGTTATCGTCCAGCCACTTCACGGCGTCGGGCTCGCGCGCAACAGCCTTGGATTCGCCTGAGAATTTCAGGGCGCCGTCACGCTTGGTGTCGATGCCGGTAAGATCGACGCTGCCGGCGGAGAAGTGCGTCTTCACTTGAGCCGTGTTGGCGTCGATGATGATGATCTCGTTGTTTTCCTGCAGCGTCAGGGCGATCTCGCTCAGGCCGTTGAAGGCGACGAATTCCGGCTCCGGATCTTCGGGCGCGACGCCGGCAAGGCCGGTCAACGCCACGTGTTTGATCGTGCCGCATTCGACAGTGCCGTTCTTGACCTGGAAGACGACAAGGTCGCCGGCCGGCATTTGCGGGATCTTGCCGTCATTCACCTCTTCGTCGCGCTCGTTTTCGATCGCGATGGCACCGAGCGTCTTGTCCTTGTTGAGGGCGATCGAATCCGGCTGGCCGCCGAGATCGCAGCTGTTTTCGATCTTCTTCGTCGCCACGTCGACGATCGCAAGGCGGCCAGAGGGCTTCGCCTTGCTTTCGGAAGTGTTGACGGCGACCAGCGCCTTGCCGGCGCTCGAGGTGACCGATGTCGGCTCGCCGTCCATCATCAGCGCGCCACCGGCCTTCGGAGCCTTGGCATCGGTAATGTCGATGAAGCCGATCGCGCCGAGCGGGCTGTCGCTATAGATCAGCGTGTTGCCGTCGTCGGTCGCGGTAATGATTTCGGCCGACGTGGCCGAAAGCTTATCCTTGTCACCAGGCAGGTTCTGGGCCACCGGGAAAGAGGCGATTCGGTTGAAGACCGGTTCGGCCGCAGCCGGAAAGGCAACGGATGCGAAAAGCACGGCAGCAAGCGCTGCCTTGCGCGATGAAATTGTCATGAAATCCCCCATGTGTCGAACATTCGAAACATGAGTTTTCTGCGGGAGCGGCGTGACAGAGGCATGACAGATGCGACATTTTGCGCCGGATCAGATCAGGCGGGTTTGCGCTCCCTGCGCATCTCGTTTCGCATGATGAAAAGCGAAGCGGACAGGATGAGCGCCGCTCCCAGCCAGAGGTAACCCGCCGGCGCATAACCGAAGAACAGCCAGCCGGCCAGCACGTTCAGCGGCAGTTTCAGATCGTCGAAAGGCTGGACGTAGGCGGCATCCGCTGCGGCATAGGCAAGCGTCAGAAAATACTGCGCCGCCGCGGTCAGCAGTCCCGCCAGCAGGAACAAGGCAAGGGCTGCGCCCGTCGGCACGGCAAAGCCTGCAGCAAGCGCCAGGCCGCCGTTTATCGGCGTCAGCAGAACGAGCAGCCAGACGGTGATCGTCTCCGGTCGTTCGATGCCCGTCAGGCTCTTGGTGATCAGCGACGAGGCGCCCCACAGCAGCGCCGAGAGCACCGGCAGGAGTGCGGCCCAGCCAAAACTGTCTGACCATGGCTGCAGGATGATCATCGCGCCGCTGAAACCGGCTGCGGTCGCCGCCCAGCGGGCCGGACCGACGCGCTCACCCAGGAAAAGCCGGGCGCCCAGAATGATGAAGAAAGGCGAGGTCATCACCAGTGCGATCGCCTGCCAGATCGGCACCGCGGCAAGACCGGCAACCCACGCCTCGACGCCGAGCGCGGCAAGCACGACGCGCGCGAGGTGGCGCCAGGGATAGTGCGTGCGCATCGCCGCAAGGCCGAGCCGGCGAAGGAACGGCAGCGAAAACAGGAAGGCGAAGCCATATTGCCAGAAGGCGGCCGAGGCCGAGGGGAAGGCAAGCTTCATCGTCAGCCATTGGGTGACGACGTTGAGAAGCGAAAAAGCAATGCCGGCAAGGACCATCCAGAGGGCGCCAACAACGGCGCGGGACGGCTCGGCAGCAAGGGAAGTCTGATTCATGTCTTTCATCCACGACTTAGGGACCAACATAAATCAGGACGCATGAGCTACCGACACGGACGACATGACGAATCCTCGCCCTTCGCACGACCGACTCATTCTCTTCCATCCGGACTTTAACCGTCGGCTCCGGAATCGCACCGGATCTGCTTGACCCCTCCCCCGCTTCGACACGAGAAAAGGCGCTCGCGGGCTTGGGCCGAGACCCTTACCGCCGGTGGGGAGTTTCACCCCGCCCTGAGAACGGGAATCTCGTAGATCAAAGCCGGCGCGGCGGCAAGGCCGGCCAAAGCAAAAAGGTCCGGCAAAGCAAATGGCCCGCCACAAGCAAAAGGGGTTCGGCCAAGCCGAACCCCTCTCAAATCCTGCACAACCGGTCTCGTTTCCGGCTGGCGGATAATCCCAGATCAGCCGTTGACGGCGTCCTTCAGGCCCTTGCCGGGCGTGAACTTCGGCACGTTGCGAGCCGGAATGTCGACTTCAGCGCCCGTCGACGGGTTGCGGCCCTTCGTTGCGGCGCGATGAGAAACGGTGAAGCTGCCGAAACCCGCGAGGCGGATGTCGCCCTTGTTCTTGAGTTCAGCCTGGACAACGTCAAAAACCGCGTCAACAGCGGAAGCCGCGTCAGACTTCGTCAGTCCTGCCTTTTCGGCGACTGCGGACACGAGTTCATTCTTGTTCATGTTTCCACCCCTTTCTAAATGGTATGAAACGACTCAAAAGTAAGCTAGGCGCCGAATAGGTTTCATCAGGCCCGCCGGAAACCCAAAAGCCCTGCAAATCAAGGAAAAGCAAGCGTCTCCATGACGTTTTCACAAAAAAGGCTGGCGTTTTCGCCAGCCTTTTTCCGTGTTTTGCTCCAATGGGGCATAAATGTGGCCGAGGCCATTCAATGCGCTATGGTTGCGCCTGTCTCATCGAGGCCTTCGACCGATGTGATGACGGGCGTTTCCACCGTGCCGTCCCATTCGATCGGCTCCGGCCGCCGGATCAGCGCATGCTTGATCACCTCGCCCATGCGGGATACCGGGATGATCTCCATGTTGTTCTTCACGTTGTCCGGAATCTCCGCCAGGTCCTTGGCGTTTTCCTCCGGAATCAGCACCTTCTTGATGCCGCCGCGAAGCGCTGCAAGCAGCTTTTCCTTGAGACCGCCGATCGGCAGCACACGGCCACGAAGGGTGATTTCACCGGTCATGGCCACGTGCCTGTTCACCGGGATACCGGTCATGATCGAAACGATCGCGGTCGCCATGGCGACGCCGGCCGAGGGGCCATCCTTCGGGGTCGCGCCTTCCGGCACGTGCACGTGGATGTCGCTCTTGTCGAAGCGCGGCGGCTCGATGCCGAAATCGACAGCGCGCGAGCGGACATAGGAGGCCGCCGCCGAAATCGATTCCTTCATGACTTCCTTCAGATTGCCGGTGACCGTCATGCGACCCTTGCCCGGCATCATCACGCCTTCGATCGTCAGCAACTCGCCGCCGACCTCCGTCCAGGCAAGACCGGTCACGACGCCGACCTGATCCTCGCCCTCGGCTTCGCCATGGCGGAAGCGCGGGACGCCCAGATAGTCGGAGATGTTGGCAGCCGTCACATGAATGGACTTCGTCTTGCCCTTGATGATCTCGGTGACCGCCTTGCGGGCGAGCTTCATCAACTCGCGTTCGAAGCTGCGGACACCGGCTTCACGGGTGTACTGCTGGCTGATCGCCATCAGGGCGTCGTCGCTGACCGAGAATTCTTCCGGCTGCAACGCATGTTCCTTGATGGCCTTCGGCAGCAGGTGCCGCTTGGCGATCTCGCGCTTTTCATCCTCGGTGTAGCCGGCGATACGGATGATCTCCATGCGGTCCATCAGCGGCGCCGGGATGTTCAGCGTATTCGCCGTGGTGATGAACATCACGTCCGACAGGTCGTATTCGACTTCCAGATAATGATCCATGAAGGTCGAGTTCTGGGCCGGATCGAGCACTTCGAGCAGGGCCGACGACGGATCGCCGCGATAGTCCTGGCCGAGCTTGTCGATCTCGTCGAGCAGGAACAGCGGGTTGGACTTCTTCGCCTTCTTCATCGACTGGATGACCTTGCCGGGCATCGAGCCGATATAGGTGCGGCGGTGACCGCGGATTTCGGCTTCGTCACGAACGCCGCCGAGCGCCATGCGGACATATTCACGGCCGGTCGCCTTGGCGATCGACTGGGCGAGCGAGGTCTTGCCGACGCCCGGAGGGCCGACGAGGCAGAGAATCGGGCCCTTGATCTTGGTGGCGCGGGCCTGCACGGCCAGATATTCGACGATGCGTTCCTTGACTTTGTCGAGACCGAAGTGATCGGCTTCGAGGATCTTCTCGGCATTGTTGAGATCGGCCTTGACCTTCGACTTCTTGCCCCAGGGAATGCCGAGCAGCCAGTCCAGATAGTTGCGCACAACGGTGGCTTCCGCCGACATCGGGCTCATCTGGCGCAGCTTCTTCAGCTCCGCATCGGCCTTTTCACGGGCCTCCTTGGACAGCTTGGTCTTGGCGATGCGCTCTTCCAGTTCGCTCATCTCGTCGCGGCCTTCCTCGCCGTCGCCAAGTTCCTTCTGGATCGCCTTCATCTGCTCATTCAGATAATATTCGCGCTGGGTCTTCTCCATCTGGCGCTTGACGCGCGAGCGGATGCGCTTTTCGACCTGCAGCACCGAAATCTCGCCTTCCATGAAGCCGAGCGCCTTTTCGAGGCGGGCCTTGACGCTGGTGGTTTCCAGCATCTCCTGCTTCTCGGTGATCTTGATCGACAGATGCGAGGCGACCGTATCGGCGAGCTTGGAATAGTCGTCGATCTGGCTGGCTGCGCCGACCACTTCGGGCGAAATCTTCTTGTTGAGCTTCACGTAGCTCTCGAATTCGGAGACGACCGAACGCGACAAGGCTTCCAGCTCGACCGGATCGTCGTGCGGCTCTTCGAGCACATGGCCGAGGGCTTCGTAGAAATCTTCGCGGCTGGTATAGGTGTCGATCTCGGCGCGGGCACGGCCTTCGACCAGAACCTTCACGGTGCCGTCGGGCAGCTTCAGAAGCTGCAACACGTTCGCCACAGTGCCGACATTGTGGATCGCGGACGGATCCGGATCGTCGTCACTGGCGTTGATCTGCGTGACCAGCATGATCTGCTTGTCGGAACCCATGACCTCTTCGAGCGCACGGATCGACTTTTCCCGTCCGACGAACAGCGGCACGATCATATGCGGGAAAACCACGATGTCGCGCAGGGGCAGAACAGGGTAGGCAGTACTGCTCGCTACAGACGTTTTCTTCGTCATTTTTAAGTCCTTTCCATCGTCCCGTTGCCGGGCTCTCTGCACGGCCGCTTGGGACCGGCCGGCACTCTCACTTGGGTCTACAAGTGGAGGTCCTGACTACGCTTTTCAAGCCACGCTAACGCCCGCGTTCCCCGGATGTGACAGCTTCATTACAACGGAACGCCAACACTATGAAGCGCGTGGCTGGACCGGCGCTTACCACTTCCGACCCGGCTAAAATACAAACGCCAGCAATAGGCTTACGGAATCACCGCATCATTGCCAAGCACTCTCCGTTGCGCAACATCGGCAAAGGCAATTCCGGTCCCCACCGGCAAAATACTAACAGCGCCTTGCATGATTTTTCAAATAGAAAGGGGCCTGCCGATGGCAAGCCCCCAAAATAATCATAGGAAAGCCGCAAGGTCACGCCGAAGCGTTGGCCTTTTCTTCCTGGCGATCGGCATAGATGTAAAGCGGACGGGCAGAACCGCGCACCACTTCCTCCGAGATGACGACCTCGCGCACCCCTTCCAGCGTCGGCAGTTCGAACATCGTGTCGAGCAGGATCTTCTCCATGATCGAGCGAAGGCCGCGGGCGCCGGTCTTGCGGACGATCGCCTTGCGGGCGATTTCGCGCAGGGCATCCTCGTGGAAGGTCAGCTCGACGTCTTCCATCTCGAACAGGCGCTGATACTGCTTGATCAGCGCGTTCTTCGGCTCGGACAGGATCTGGATCAGCGCATCCTCATCGAGATCCTCAAGCGTCGCCAGAACCGGCAGACGGCCGATGAACTCGGGGATGAGGCCGAACTTGACCAGGTCTTCCGGCTCCAGTTCGCGGAGGACTTCGCCGACGCGGCGGTCGTCCTGGGCCTTGACCGTCGCGCCGAAGCCGATCGAGGTCTTCTCGCCGCGGGCGGAGATGATCTTGTCGAGGCCGGCGAAGGCGCCGCCGCAGATGAACAGGATGTTCGTCGTGTCGACCTGCAGGAATTCCTGTTGCGGGTGCTTGCGGCCGCCCTGCGGCGGAACGGATGCAACCGTGCCTTCCATGATCTTCAAGAGCGCCTGCTGCACGCCCTCGCCCGAGACGTCGCGGGTGATCGACGGGTTGTCGGACTTGCGCGAAATCTTGTCGACTTCGTCGATGTAGACGATGCCGCGCTGGGCACGTTCGACATTGTAGTCGGCCGACTGCAGCAGCTTCAGGATGATGTTTTCGACATCCTCGCCGACATAACCGGCCTCGGTCAGCGTCGTCGCATCGGCCATGGTGAAGGGAACGTCGATGATGCGGGCGAGCGTCTGGGCAAGATAGGTCTTGCCGCAGCCGGTCGGGCCGACGAGCATGATGTTCGACTTCGCCAGTTCGACTTCGCCGTTCTTGGAGGCGTGCGCCAGGCGCTTGTAGTGGTTGTGAACGGCGACCGACAGGATCTTCTTCGCCTGCCGCTGGCCGATGACGTATTCGTCGAGAACCTTGATGATGTCCTGGGGCGTCGGAACGCCATCGCGGGACTTGACCATCGAGGACTTGTTCTCCTCGCGGATGATGTCCATGCACAATTCGACGCATTCATCGCAGATGAAGACCGTCGGTCCGGCAATCAGTTTCCGGACCTCGTGCTGGCTCTTTCCGCAGAACGAACAATAAAGCGTGTTCTTGGAGTCGCCGCCGTTGCTGCCGCTGACCTTGCTCATATCACTTTCCTTCCAGCACGCCGCATTTCAAGGCGAAATCGCGGTCCACTCTATCAGCTCCTGGCGGCACTCCGTTTCCGGAGCCTTTGCCGAGAAGGGCTTCAGGGGGTACGAACCGGTCCCCAACCAATCATGTCCGGGTTCCGGCGGCAACGAATTCCCCTTCGAATGCCGAATGCTATGTCATAAAAATTCAACATAGCATTAATAGTTACTGTTAGCGTCTTCGTCGCCTGTTGAAAGCCTTGTTCGATCACAAATGAGATAGAACTGTGGCGACGAAAATACCATCCCTATTAATTACTAGGCCTGCTCGCCTTCCATTTCGAGGCGCGACGTCAGAACCTTGTCGATCACGCCCCAGCCCTGGGCCTCGTCCGCATCCATGAAATGGTCACGATCGAGGGTCTTTTCAACTTCCTCATAGGTGCGGCCGGTGTGCTTGACATAGACCTCGTTGAGGCGGCGCTTCATCTTGAGGATGTCGCGGGCGTGGCGCTCGATGTCGGAAGCCTGGCCCTGGAAGCCGCCCGAGGGCTGATGCACCATGATGCGGGAATTCGGCGTGGCGAAACGCATGTCCTTGTGGCCGGCAGCCAGCAGCAGCGAGCCCATGGAGGCGGCCTGACCGATGCAGAGCGTCGAAACCGCGGGCTTGATGAACTGCATCGTGTCGTAGATCGCCATGCCGGCGGTAACGACGCCACCCGGCGAATTGATGTAGAGAGCGATTTCCTTCTTCGGGTTTTCAGCCTCGAGGAAGAGAAGCTGAGCGCAGACGAGCGTCGCCATATGGTCTTCGACGGCACCCGTCAGGAAGATGATGCGTTCCTTCAACAGGCGGGAATAGATGTCGTAGGAGCGTTCACCGCGGTTGGTCTGTTCCACGACCATCGGCACGAGGGCCATTGCGGTATCGACTGGGTTTCTCATGTGCGTCCTTTGTCAACGTCTCGCCGGCCGGCGCCGGGAATCAAAGAAAATGTCTTATCCCTACATAGAGTGTCCCGGCCCTCCTCTTCAAGACACGCATGAGGATAACGTTAAGAAGGCGGGGCAAGGCGGCCGTTCGGAGCCTCTTTCCCCCAAATGCCTGCCGACGGCGAGCCCTCGGCGCCGTCTCCCCCGATTTTTCTCCGTGACAGGATGAAGGAAGCCTTACTCCATTCGACGATGCTCACACACGTTTACCCAACGGAAAGCCTACCGGCAGATATCGGCCGAAAACCATGCCGCAGTGCCGCAACATTAAGGAAGTGGCGAACTTCCTCGGCAAGGATGCGCCCCAACAGACAGGCCGACAGACAAGTGGCCGAAAGACAAGGCCGACGGGCAAGGGGTTGCTGCCGTGTTCAATATCGCTACAGGTCTCGCCATCTGGTGTTCGGAGGCCATGACGCTCGCTTTGGTGCTGTTCGTCGCCTGGCGCCACAATGTCCGGAACGAAGCCTATCTCTATTGGGGCCTGGGCTTCCTTCTGACCGGCATCGGCTTTGCGATGATCGCGCTGCGCGGCCAGGTGCCCAGCGTGCTGTCTATAGAGATCGGCAATGCCATCGCCCTGCTCGGCCAGAGCGCCTGGGTTGCGGGTTTTCTGGCGCTCGACCGCAAGCGGATCGAATGGTGGGCGTTGCTGCCGCCGGCGATCTGGCTCGCCGGGGTCTTCCTGCCCTGGGTCAACAACGACTATTCAAACCGGGTGGTGCTCTACAACCTCGCCTCGGCGACGGGTGCGACGGCGCTGGCGCTCGCGGTTGCCGCCGGCGACATGCGCCGCGAGCGTACCCGGGTCAAGCTGATGGGCGTGTTCGTCATCCAGGGCTGCCTGTGTTTCGGCTCGGCGCTGACGATGGCGCTGACGCTGCCGAGCGATATTGAAGCAACCAATCTCGGCGGCGCCTCCGCCATGGCAAGCGCCTTCCTGCTGACCATCGCCTTCGCGTTCACCTGCCGGCTGATCATGGAACGCTCCGAACGGCACCTGCGCGCCCTCACCCTGACCGATTCGCTGACGGGCGTGCTCAACCGCCGCGGCCTGCTCGGCTATTTCGGCTCCATCCAGGAAAAGGCCCATAACGACCAGCGCCAGGTCGCGGTGATGCTCTTCGATCTCGACCATTTCAAGCGCGTCAACGACCGTTTCGGACACCAGTCCGGCGATGCCGTGCTGACCGCATTCGCGCGGATGGCCCGCCAGTATATTCCGAACAACATCTTCGGCCGTATGGGCGGCGAGGAATTCGCAGCCTTCGCCGCCGTCGCCGACCAGACGGAAGCCGAGGCGATCGCCGAAGCGATCCGCACCGAGTTTTGTCGTCTCCCCGTCAGCACCGGCGAAGCAATCGTCCCCGCCACCGTCAGCATCGGCATCGCGCTCGCCTCCTCGATCGAAGCCAATATCGACAAATTGATCTCGGCCGCCGACCGGGCGCTCTATGCGGCAAAGGCCGCCGGCCGCAACTGCACGGTCATCTTCGGCGAAGCGGAGGCGGCCGCACCTGTAGCGGCCACGCCGAACAGCACCGCCGGCGAACTTGTGCCGACGGTCGACGACCAGGTCGAAGCCCTGCGGCGCATGGGCACGCTGTCGCGGGCCGGATAAAGCATTTCCGTTTTTCTCCGAATCAGGGAAATGCTCTATCTCTTTGTTTTCCCGTAATTCCCGGCAAAAAGCGTTTCACGCTTTGCCTGGCAAAACCGCGACGCACTTTTGCTGGAATTGCTCTGGCGCCTGACCCCAAATATCGGAATCGATCCTCGGGGTTGCGAGCGAATCCTCAAGTGATGTCGCATCTCAGCTGACGCGCGGCCTGTCGGCCGCGCATTCAGGATGCCCCTCACTCACCCGCTTTTCGAGGCCCGGCAAATCCGCTAAGCCTCGGGGCATGATGACACCGCCCTTTCTTTCGATCGACCCGGCCCGCCGCCACGTCTCGCTGGACGCCCGCGATCCGGGCTTCTACGGCAATCCGAATGCCGTCTATGCAGCGCTTCACGCCCATTGTCCGACCTTTTACTGGAGCGAGCAGAAGCAATGGTTCTTCACCGGCTACGACCATGTGAACGGCCTGCTGCGCGACCGCCGCTTCGGCCGGCAGATCCTGCATATCGCCAGCCGCGAGGAGCTCGGCCTTGCCGAGCCGATGCCGCATCTTGCCAGTTTCGATCTCTCGGAACGTTATTCCCTGCTCGAACTCGAACCGCCGGAACACACGCGGCTGCGCACGCTCGTCAACCGCGCCTTCGTCTCCCGCCATGTCGAGAAGATGAAGCCGGAGCTTGCCGAACTCGCCAACCGGCTGATCGACGGCTTCGCTGAAAAGGGTGAGGTCGAGCTGCTTTCGGCCTTTGCCGATATCATCCCGGTGACGATGATCGCCCGCATGATCGGCATCCCCGAGGAGATGGGACCGCAGCTGCTCGCCTGGTCGCACGCCTATGTCCGCATGTATATGTTCGGCCGAACGCGCGAGCAGGAGGATGAGGCCGAACGGGCGGCGAAGGAATTTTCCGACTATGTCAGAACTGTCATTGCAGAACGCCGCGCGATCCCACGCGACGATCTGCTCACCCACATGATCCATACCGAGCACAAGGGCCAGTATCTGGGCGAGGAAGAGCTGATCTCGACGACGATCGTGCTGCTCAACGCCGGACATGAGGCGACCGTGCACCAGATCGGCAATTCGGTGCGCACCATCCTCGACAGCGGCTCAGATCCGGCGGAACTCTTCCGCGACGAAGCAACAACGGAGCGCACCGTCGAGGAAACCCTGCGCATCTGCGCGCCGGTTCACATCTTCCAGCGCTGGGCGCTGGAGCCCGCCGAAATCGATGGCGTCGCTTTCCAGCGCGGCGACAAGGTCAGCCTCATTCTCGCCGCCGCCAATCTCGACCCGGCGAAATTCACCGATCCCCTCACCTTCCGGCCCGATCGCAACGAGGCGGCCAACCTCTCCTTCGGCGCCGGCATCCATTTCTGCATCGGCGCACCGCTGGCACGGCTGGAGCTCAACATCGTGCTGCCGATCCTTTTCCAGCGGCTTCCCGGCCTCAAGCTGGCAAGGACGCCCGTGGTCAAGGACGTCTACCATTTCCACGGGCTGGACCGACTGGATCTGCGATGGTGATCCAGCCCTCACGGATCAGCCGTAGCGCCCCGTGATGTAGTCTTCCGTGCGTTTGACTTTCGGCGACTGGAAGATCTCAGCGGTCGGGCCGTATTCCACCAACTCGCCGAGATACATGAAGGCGGTGTTGTCGGAGATGCGGCTTGCCTGTTGCATGTTGTGGGTGACGATGACGATGGTGAACTCGCCCTTCAGCTGCGCGACCAGCTCTTCGACCTTGGCGGTCGAGATCGGATCGAGGGCCGAAGTCGGCTCGTCGAGAAGCAGGACCTCGGGGCGTAACGCCACACCGCGGGCGATGCAGAGACGCTGCTGCTGACCACCGGAAAGACCGAGGCCGCTGCCCTTCAGCTTGTCCTTGACCTCATCCCAGAGGGCGGCCTGACGCAGCGCCTGCTCGACGCGGACGTCCATCTCGGCCTTGCTGAGGCGCTCATGGTGGCGAATGCCGTAGGCGATGTTGTCATAGATCGACATCGGGAAAGGTACGGGTTTCTGGAACACCATGCCGACGCGGGCGCGCAGCTCGTTCATCGAGAAGCTGGGGTCGAGGATGTTCTTGCCGTCGAGCTTGATCGAGCCAGTAGCGCGCATCTTCGGATACAGCGTGTAGATGCGGTTCAGGATGCGCAGCAGCGTGGACTTGCCGCAGCCGGAGGGACCGATGAGGGCCGAGACCTGACGCTCGGGGAAGTTCAGGCTGACATCCTTGATCGCGTGGGTGTCGCCGTAATAGAAATTGACTTTCTCAAGCGCGATCTTGTCTCTGGCCAGGTGTTTTTCCGCCTTGCTGGCAGCATCGAAAGTGTCTGCGGACTGAAGCATCATTTCCCACCTTTTCGGTTCAGGACGGAGCGCGATACGACGCTCAGGATCAAAACGACGGCGGTCATCACGAAGGCACCGGCCCAGGCGAGATTCTGCCATTGCTCATAGGGGCTCATAGCGAACTGGAAGATGACGACCGGAATGTTCGCCATCGGCTGCGACATATCCAGGCTCCAATACTGGTTGTTCAGAGCCGTGAAGAGCAGCGGCGCGGTTTCGCCCGAAATGCGGGCGATCGCCAGAAGGATACCGGTCAGAATGCCGGTGGACGCGGCGCGATAAAGCACGTTGACCGTGACCTTCCAGCGCGGGATGCCGAGCGACAAGGCTGCCTCGCGCATCACATCGGGAACCAGCCGCAGCATCTCGTCGGTCGTGCGCACTACGACCGGCAGGAAGATGAAGGCAAGCGCGATGCCGCCGGCAAAGCCGGAGAAGCGTGACGTCGGGCGCACGACCAGTTCGTAGACGAACAGGCCGATGATGATCGACGGCGCCGAGAGCAGGATATCGTTGACGAAGCGGATCGCCTCGCCAAGCTTTTTGCCGCGGCTGAACTCCGACAGATAGGTGCCGGCCAGCACGCCGATCGGCGTGCCGATGACGATGGCCAGCACGACCATCAGCAGGCTGCCCATGAAAGCATTGGCGAGACCGCCGCCGTCTTCGCCGGGCGGCGGCGTCATTTCGGTGATAAGACTGGGGCTCAGCGCCGACAGGCCGTGGATCAGCGTCGTCCACAGGATCCAGACCAGAAAGACCAGGCCGAGCACCGTTGCGAGGCCGCAAAGCGTCAGCGCAATCGCACTGCCGATCTGGCGGCGGCGGTAAAGGGAACCCGAATAGCCGGCCATATTACTCCCCTCTCTGCTTTGCCATGCGCACCAGCATGAGCTTGGCGGCGGCCAGAACGATGAAGGTAACGACGAAGAGGATGAGGCCAAGGGCTGCGAGCGACGATCTGTAAAGATCGTCAGAAGCCTCGGCAAACTCGTTGGCGAGCGTGGCGGCGATCGAGGTGCCGGGCTCCATCAGCGACACCGCAATATTATGGGTGTTGCCGAGCACGAAGGTCACCGCCATGGTCTCCCCGAGCGCGCGGCCGAGACCGAGGAAGATGCCGCCGACGACGGCCGTGCGAGTATGCGGGATAACGATGTCGCGCACCACCTCCCACTTGGTCGAACCAAGCGCATAGGCCGATTCTTTCAGCTGCGCCGGGACAACGAGAAAAACGTCGCGCATGACCGAGGAGATGAAGGGGATGATCATGATCGCCAGCACAATGCCCGACGTCAGCATGCCGATGCCGAGCGGTGCGCCGGAGAACAGCGCGCCGATCATCGGGATCGGGCCCAGCCAGTCTATCAGCACCGGCTGAATGTAATCCGACATGAAAGGCGCGAAGGTGAAAAGACCCCACATGCCGTAAATGATCGAGGGGATGCCGGCGAGAAGCTCGACGGCGCCGCCGATCGGCCCGCGAATGGAGCGCGGCGCAACTTCGGTAATGAAAACCGCGATACCGAGGCTGACGGGAACGCCGATGATCATGGCGAGCGCCGAGGTGACCAGCGTCCCGTAGATCGGCACAAGCCCCGCAAACTGCTCGGCGACCGGATCCCATTCCGTGCCGGTGAGGAAACCGAGGCCGAAGGTCCGGAACGCCTGAAACCCGCTCACGGCCATGGAGATCGCGGCGGCAAGCAATGCCGCCAGAACAAACAGGCCGCAGCCCAAAACTATCCAATAGAAAATACGATCGCCGGTCGCGCCGTCGCGACGCTTCACGCCCGCTCCGGAGACGGGCAGCGATGCCGATGCTTCGCTCATATCAATACGCTCAACTGCGCTGAGGGGGTAAAGGTATTCGAGCATGATGCCGAAAAGTTGTAAGCGGTTTTCGGGCGACATCATGCTCTAACCCCTTAATTTAGAACAGGATTCAGATTTTAGGCCGGCTCGGCCTAAAATCATCCTGTTCTAGGGCGGAAAACCTCGCTTTCCGCCCCGACCGCGTGTCTTACAGGGATCAGCCCTTGAACGCGGCTGTCCAGTAGTCCTCGATCTGCTTCACGACGGCTTCCGGAAGCGGAACGTAGTCGAGGGAAGAGGCTTCCTTCTGGCCGTTTTCGAGCGCCCACTTGAAGAAGGCGAAGGCAGCCTTGGAGCGTGCCGCATCCTTCGGTTCCTTGTACATGATCGCCCAGGTCGTGGCGGTCACCGGCCAGGCCTTTTCGCCCGGAGCGTTGGTCATGATCAGGTAGAAGTCCTGAGCCTTGGCCCATTCGGCGCTGGCGGCGGCGGCCGAGAAGCTTTCGGCATTCGGCTTCGGATACTGGCCGGCAGCGTTCTGGATCAGGGCGTAGGGCAGCTTGTTCTGCAGGGCGTAGGCATATTCGACGTAGCCGATCGAATCCTTGACGCGGGTGACGTAGGCAGCGACGCCTTCGTTGCCCTTGCCGCCGATGCCGACCGGCCAGTTGACGGCGGTGCCTTCGCCGACCTTGCTCTTCCAGTCTTCGTTGACCTTGGAGAAATAGTTGGTCCAGTTGAAGGAGGTGCCGGAACCGTCCGAACGGTGGACGACGGCGATCTGGCTGTCGGGCAGCTTCAGGCCGGGGTTCAGATCGGCAATGGCCTTATCGTTCCACTTGGTGACGTTGCCGAGATAGATGTCGGCGAGAACCTTGCCGGTCAGTTTCAGTTCGCCCGACTTGATGCCCTTGACGTTGATGACGGGAACGATGCCGCCGACAACGAGCGGGAACTGGCCGAAACCGCCATCGGTCAATTCCCTAGGCTCGAGCGGCTTGTCGGATGCGCCGAAATCGACCGTTGCAGCCTTGATCTGGGCGATACCGCCGCCCGAACCGATCGACTGGTAGTTCAGCTTGTCGCCGGTCTGCTTGTTATAGTCCGCAGACCATTTGGACAGCACCGGATAGACGAAGGTGGAGCCGGCGCCGGTGATATCGGCAGCCGACGCCGAAACCGCCAGAGCGGCAACCAGACCCGCACCGAGGCAGGCCGAGAGGAGTTTCCTGGTGAGCATATGAAGCGCTTCCCTAATGGATTTGAAGAACGACGAGACCAGCGCCATGGCGGGGGTGTCCATTGTCTCGGGCGCTGAAAGTCGCGTCACATCAGGCGGGCTAGGCGCGTATTATTACAGTTTGATGACGGCTTTTGACCGTTGAAACCGAATGCGCGGCCATGCGTCAAACACTGCGCTGGGCGCCTTTCCATTGAATGCGGGATTTAACAAAGCCTTAGCAAAAACATTGGGATAGATTGACGCATGGCTGTGGTGGATTGCCGCAGCCGTGGCTAAAAATGTCGTTTCAGGCTTTTGAATTTCCGTCGGCGGTTACCGGTCACCGCTCCGCGGGGTCACCGGCAACGCCATCATGCGGCCGACTCTTCTTCCAGCCTGCTGGATATGTCGTGTGCCGACATCGGTCTTCCCATCAGATAGCCTTGAAGCTGATCGCAGCCGGCCTCGCGCAGGATCGCCGCCTGGCGGCTATTCTCGATGCCTTCTGCGGTCACGGGAATCTGCAAGGCGGTCGCCAGCGAAATGGTCGCCCGAAGGACATCGGCGCCATTGGCGCCTTCATCGAGAGCGGAGACGAGCGAGCGATCGATCTTCATGCGATCGAACCCGAACTGCCGCAAGGCGCCAATGCTGGCGTAGCCGCAGCCAAAGTCGTCGAGTGCGAACTTAATGCCGACGCGCTTGAGCTGGTCGATCGAGCGCCGGGCCTGATCCGGATTTGTCATCAGAACGCCTTCGGTGATCTCCAAGGTCAGGCGCTTCGGATTGAAATCGAGCTCCTGCAGGACCGAGATCACCTCGGCGGCAAATTCGGGATTGCAGAGCTGGACCGGCGAAACGTTTACCGACAATGCCAGATCGGGCCAGTTCTTGGCATGCTCGATCGATGTTCTCAGCATATGAACACCGAGCGCATCGATGAGGCCGCACCGCTCGGCGAGAGGGATGAAAACCTCCGGACTGATGTTTCCTGTTGCGGTTCGCCAGCGCGCCAGCGCTTCCAGGCCGGTCACGGCGCCGGTGGTGGCGGAGACGAGCGGCTGGAAAACGGCTTCGATTGCGCCGCTCTTGATGGCGCCCTTCAAGCGGCCTTCCAGTTCGGCGACCCGTTGGCGCTCCTGGTCGAGCTCGGGGGCGTACTCGACCGCCTGGCCTCTGCCATTTGCCTTGGCACGGTAGAGCGCCATGTCGGCCCTGCGCAGAAGCTCCAAGGGCTCGACGTCTCCGTCGCGCACCGCAGCGCCGATGCTTGCTCCGACTTCGATTGTTCGTCCGTCGATTTTGAAGGGCTCGGCAAACAGCGCCAGGATGGTCGTTTCCATATCTTCGCACGTGGCGGATCCGACATGCACCAGCGCAAATTCGTCGCCCCCCAGCCGGGCTGCGGCAAGAATTTCGGGGTGACAGGCCATCAGCGCCTTCGAGACCATTCGGATCAAATCGTCCCCAACCGCATGCCCCCAGGCATCGTTGACGGCCTTGAAGCCGTCAAGATCGACCAGATAGAGCCGGAGTGGCGCAGAGTCCGAATTCCCGATGTCTTCCAGCAGGCCGAGAAGCCCATGTCTGTTGAACAGGCCGCTGAGGTTATCATGACCCGCTTCGAAAAGCGCTGCCTGCGCCAATTGGCGCAGGCGCCGCGCCTCGGACGCGCCGACCAGGAGAACACCGACCAGGAACAGCGAAAGGATGGCGACGGAGGCCGCAACATAAGGTGTCACCTGATGAAATACCGTGCTTCCCGGCGCCTTGCTCGGCCAGACAAGATAGCCGATGACGGCCCCCTTCATGTCCTTGATCGGCGTGTTCAGGAATTCCGGCTTTGGCGCCGCCTCGAGGTGCAGGCCTTCGAGTTCATGTTCGTTTGAGAGCGTGTCGAGAACTTCTGATGTAAATTCCTTGTAGAAGCTCAGCGTGCTGAGCTTCGGAAGCTCGCCGGCGGCCTCGAATGGCTGGATCGCCTGCGATGCGATCAGCGCGATACCGCTTTCGGTCTTGATAAAATTAACCACAGGCGCCTTCGCCGGATCGGCAGCAGCATTGATCTGCCCATAAAAGGCCTGGCCGAAAAACGCGCCCGGCTGAAAAGGCTTGCCTTTGGCATAGGCGGAGACGACCGAACTCCGGTCGGGGCCGATCACGATCGCGCCGTCATAGAGCGGGTAATCCGCGCTGGTTTTTCCCCAGTTCTCATAGGCCCAATCGGCGGCGGTCGGCGATGAGGTCGCACTATAGGCATCGTCCCATACGGCATTGTCCGTCGTTGTCGCGCCCAGGCGAGCCACGAACGCTCCGATCGCTGCGTCGGCGGCGCGACTGGCCCTGGCGTCATCGATCTCGTTTGCCGACCGTGTCATCGTGACGACGACATGCGCCATAAGGCCGGTCAGCACGAGGGCGACGACCAGGAAGCAGACCGTCGTCGCTACGATGGAAGAGGTTTGAGTTCGAACGTGCCTACCCGCAAGATTCGACGACATGCAAATTCCGGAGAGATCGATTGCAAGACCATGTCTGTGAGACAGCAGGAGACATCATGTCCGCAATGCGCTGCGGATAAGATATAGCATTTTGACGATGTAGGCCCGATTAATGGGATTGGTCAAAAGCGTTCTATTCGGCAAAGAAGCGCTATCATTTGCAGAAAAACAGGCCCTGATCGCCGCAAAGCGACACAGGCGCGGCATCGTCAGCGTCGGTTTGCCCGCGCTGCTCAAACCTTGATTACATAGTCCTTGCGAGTCGTTTCAACGACTTCCCACGTTCCCTTGAAGCCGGGTCTGAGGATCATCCGGTCGCCCGCCTTCAGATGCACCGGCTCCCCGCCCTCCTCCGTCACGATCGAATGACCGGACAGCAGGCTGAAATATTCCCATTCCTCGTAGACGATCCGCCACTTGCCCGGCGTCGCCTCCCAGATGCCGGAATAGAGGCCGTCTTCGGCCTCCTCGAGATTCCAGCTGCGGAATTGCGGATCGCCGGAGATGATCCGCTCAGCTTCCGGGGCGCCGAACTCGGGCTCGACACCATCGATGCTGAAGGGGATGAATTTTGCCGTGGTCGCCATGGATTCCTCTGATCTCAGATCTTCGAGAGCGCTTGTTCGAGATCGGCGATGATGTCCTTGACGTCCTCGATGCCGACGGAAAGGCGCACCACATCGGGCCCGGCGCCGGCGATGATCTTCTGGTCGTCGGTCAGCTGCCGGTGCGTCGTCGAGGCCGGATGGATGACGAGCGAGCGGGTGTCGCCGATATTGGCAAGATGGGAGAAGAGCTCCAGCCCCTCGACCAGGGTCTTGCCCGCCTCGTAGCCGCCCTTGACGCCGAAGGTGAAGACGGAGCCTGCGCCCTTCGGCGAGTATCGCTGCTGCAGCGCGTGGTTCGGGTCGTCGTCGAGGCCGGCATAATTCACCCAGGCGATCTTGCTGTGCGCCTTCAGCCATTTTGCGACGGCGATCGCATTGTCGCTGTGACGCTGCATCCGAAGCGGCAGCGTTTCGATGCCGGTGAGAATCAGAAAGGCGTTGAAGGGCGATAGCGCCGGGCCGAGATCGCGCAAGCCAAGCACGCGGGCGGCGATCGCGAAGGCGAAATTGCCGAAGGTGGCGTGCAGGACCATGCCGTTATATTCCGGCCGCGGGCTCGACAACATCGGGTAGTTGCCTGACTTCGACCAGTCGAAGGTGCCGCCGTCGACGATGAGGCCGCCCATGGAATTGCCGTGGCCGCCGAGAAACTTCGTCAGCGAATGCACGACGATATCGGCACCGTGCTCGATCGGGCGGATGAGATAGGGTGTCGCCATCGTATTGTCGACGATCAGCGGCAGACCATTGCGATGCGCGACGTCGGCGATCGCGGCGATATCGACGAAGGTGCCGCCGGGATTGGCCAGGCTTTCGATGAAGATGCCGCGCGTCTTCTCGTCGATCTGGCTTTCGAAGCTTGCCGGATCGGCGGGATCGGCCCAGCGCACCTGCCAGCCGAAATTCTCGAAGGCATGGCCGAACTGGTTGATCGAGCCGCCATAGAGCCGGTTGGCGGCGATGAAATTCTCGCCGGGGCGCATGATCGTGTGGAAGACGATCATCTGCGCTGCATGGCCGGAGGCGACGGCAAGTGCTGCCGTGCCGCCCTCGAGTGCTGCGACGCGCTCCTCGAGCACGGCCTGCGTCGGGTTCATGATGCGGCTGTAGATGTTGCCGAAGGCCTGCAGGCCGAAGAGGGCGGCGGCATGATCGGAATCATTGAAGACGAAAGCCGTCGTCTGGTAAATCGGCGTGACCCGCGCCCCGGTCGCCGGATCGGGCTGCGCGCCGGCATGGATCGCCAACGTGTTGAAACCCGGATCGTTCTTGGCCATGTCGTCCTCCAGTTATTGCTGACGCGAGGGATCATAGCCTCTCGCTTGCGAAAGTTAATCGCGATCCGTTTCACCCTTGGGCGTTCGGTGGAAAACCCGTCTCGGCGGACCGCAACTCAGGTCATGAGATCAGGCAATGAGACGGGGGTACTCGATCGCCGGGCAGCGGTTCATCACCACCTTGATGCCGGCGGCCTCGGCCTTTGCGGCAGCCGCGTCGTCCCGGACGCCAAGCTGGGCCCAGATGATCTGCGGCAACGTCCTCAGCGCCAGTGCCTCCTCGACCACCCCATCCAGATATTCGGCGGCGCGAAACACGTCGACCATGTCGATCGGCACGGGAACGTCGGCGAGCCGGGCATAAACGGTGCGGCCCTGGATCTGTTTGCCCGCCTGCCCCGGATTGACGGGAATGACCTCGTAGCCGCGCGACAGCAGATAACCCATGACGCCGTTGCTCGGGCGCGCCGGATTGGGCGAAGCGCCGGTCAGCGCGATGGTCTTTACGGAATGCAGGATTCCGGCGAGATAGTCATCCGTATAGGCGTCGTGGTTCATGGTCGCTTCTCCATTCCCGAAAGCCATCCGGCACGGCCCGCAGTTTTTTTGCGTTTCCGTGAAACCGGCTGCGTGGCTTTTCCGTATATATGATTGGCCCGTATATAGGATTGGATGCCCTCTGAGGATGATTCGATGAAAAAAATCGCTCTTGCCCTCACGCTTGTGCTCGCCGCATCGCCGGCGCCGGCGATTTCGCGCTACAATCCACTCACCATGAGCTGCGCCAGCGTGCGCGCCGCCATCCACAATCAGGGCGCCGTCATCTTCCGTTACCAGTCGCCGCGTGGCTTGCCGCTTTACGATCGCTATGTCCGCAACAGCAATTATTGTGATGCGACCGATTATGCGGAGTGGACACATATCCCCTCGAAAGACAATCCCCGCTGCCCGGTGCTGAACTGCCAAAGCATCGACAACCTTGACGGGATGCTTTTCGTTCCGCATCATCAACTCTGATGGTTTCGCCATTCCTGACGGCCTGCAGGAACCATACGTCTTTCGCGGTTGCGAAAGGCTCGGGTTCAATCCCGCAGTGCGATTTCCCAGAGATTACACAATCAGAAGCTTTAAATTTCCAGTATGTCAAAGTTATAGAATATTATCTATATTTCAGCAGCATAGAATGTTCGTCCGCCTAGCGCCAGAAGGCATTTTCACTTTTTGTTCGCGATAATACCTCTGTCCGTTCCTGCGTCCATTAGAAACATCTCATAGTTGAAACGATCGTGTGGATTGAACGCATGTCGAGCGCACGTAGAAATTGCTCCAATACACCGCGATTGTTTCCATACTGAAAGAATGCTATTCGACATATGAACGCGTGCGCGACCGCCGCCGTGTATTTTCGTGCAAATCTCAGTTGTCTTTTCAGGAATTTGAAACGCCGAAGGCGAGGCGTTTTCCGCCTCCCTGATCTTTTTCGGATTCACTCCCTTGCCACTCGACGTCATCCTGCTCGTTCTCTTCGGCGCACTGCTGCATGCGACATGGAACGCCATCGTCAAGGCCGGCAGCGATAAGTCCCTCGATGCGGCGCTGATCTCGGCCGGCGGCGCGGTTTCAGCGCTGCCGTTCCTGGCGTTCCTGCCGTTGCCGCACAGCGCGGCCTGGCCGTTCATCGGCATCTCGGCCATCCTGCAGTTCGCCTATTTCCAACTGGTGGCCGCGGCCTACCGGGCCGGCGATATCGGCCTCGTCTATCCGCTGATGCGCGGCTGCGCGCCGCTGCTGATCGCCGCGACAAGCGGCTTCATCCTGAAAGAAAATCTTTCCGCCGGCGCTCTCGCGGGGACGATGACGATCTGCGCCGGCGTCCTGACACTCGCGCTGGAGGCGCGGCGCGGCAGCAGCCGCGCCGTCCTGCTTTCGCTTGCCAATGCCTGCGTCATCGCCAGCTACACCTATGTCGACGGCATCGGCGCACGTATCTCCGGCAATGCGGTTTCCTACACTTTGTGGATGTCGCTGCTGCCGCCGGTGCTGCTGTTTTCCTGGGCGGCCTCCCAGCGCGGCGCATTCGCCGTGGCGCGTCACGTCCGTCGCAACTGGTGGCGCGGCCTCATCGGCGGCGCCGGCTCGATCGCTTCCTACGGGCTGGCGCTTTGGGCGATGACAAAAGCCCCAGTCGCGACCGTCGCGGCCCTGCGCGAAACCGCGATCCTCTTTGCGCTGGTGATCTCGATCACCGTCTTCAAGGAAAAAGCCAGCATCTGGCGCTACGTCGCCGGCGTCGTTATCGCGATCGGCGGGCTGGTTCTGAAACTGGCGTGACTCATTCGCCTTTCCATGCCGGCTTGCGCTTGCCGAGAAAGGCGCCGATGCCTTCCTGCGCATCCTGCGTCAGCATGTTGTCGACCATCACTTTGGCGGCATAATCATAGGCCGCCTCGACCGGCAGTTCGAGCTGGCGATTGAAGGCCTCCTTGCCGATCTTCAGGATCAGCGGCGACTTGCTGGCTATCACCGCCGCATATTTAAAAACCACCTGCGCCAGATACTGCTTCGGTACGATGCGGTTGACGAGGCCGAAATCCTTGGCGGTCGAGGCATCGATCGTCTCGCCGGTCAGCAGCATTTCCATCGCCTGCTTGCGATGCGCGGCACGGGAGACGGCCACCATCGGCGTCGAACAGAACAGGCCGATATTGACGCCCGGCGTGCAGAATGTCGAAGTGTCGGTGCAGATCGCCAGATCGCAGGAGGCGACGAGCTGGCAGCCGGCCGCGGTTGCCAGACCGTCGATCTCGGCGATGACGGGCTTCGGCAGATGCGCAATCTTCAGCATCAGATCGGCACAGAGCCGGAAGGCTCTCTCGAAGAAAGCAGCTCCCTGATCTTCATCGGCGCGATGGGCGGTGAGCTCCTTCAGATCATGGCCGGCGGAAAAGACATTGCCGATCGAGGCGATGACGACGACGCGCACACCCGCATCCGATCCGGCCTTCTCAAGCTCGGCCATCAGCGCTTCGAGAAGCGCGATCGAAAGCGCATTGGCAGGCGGGTCGTTGAGCACCAGGCGCAGCACGCCGTCACGCAGCGAGCGGAGCAGCAATCCATTCGCCCTGTCTGTGTCCGGGAAGGATACGATTTCGGCCATGATGCTGCTCCCTGCGCTCGCTCGATTTCAAGCAAACGTTTTGCCACAAGGCGCTGGCAATTTCGAGCAGGATCCGCTCTTTCCGCGGCGGCGGCAGTC
Organism: Rhizobium binxianense; assembly: GCF_028994275.1. Lineage (NCBI taxonomy): Bacteria > Pseudomonadati > Pseudomonadota > Alphaproteobacteria > Hyphomicrobiales > Rhizobiaceae > Rhizobium > Rhizobium binxianense. The sequence continues at coordinate 1,223,452 of NZ_CP118713.1, read as the reverse complement.
AGGACCAGAACCAGGATTTCGATATCTCGGCCTTCGCCTCGGCACGGGTCAGGCCGACATCGCAGAGCTCGTCGTCGGTGAGTTCGCAAAGCGTGCGGCGGCTGCGGCGCTTTTCCAGGCGATGCTCGATGGCCGCCAGCAGCCGCAGGCCCCAGCGCGCCGCCCGGCGAATTTTCGATCGAACGATATCGCGAGACGTCTCAAGGGTTTCGCTCATTTCCATGGCCATCTCTTCTACCTTTCTTCAACACGCGAAGGATGGGCTGGAAATTCTCATGAAGGAAGCTTATGGATATTATAATCTCCATAAGAAAATCTTTTGTATGGCGCTGAACCTCGATCAACTCGCAACCTTCGTCAACGTCGCCGATCTCGGAAGCTTTACGGCCGCCGCCGACAGGGAAGGACTGACGCAACCGGCCGTCAGCCTGCAGGTCAAGGGGCTCGAGCAGCGGCTCGGCGTCCGGCTGATCGAGCGTGTCGGGCGGCGAGCGCAGCCGACCGCCGCAGGTCTCGACCTGCTCGCGCATGCAAGGCGACTGCTGCAGGAATCGGCGGCGGCGGAAGAAGCGATGATGCCCTACAGGGATGGCGCCAGCGGCCGCGTGCGCATCGGCAGCGGCGGCACGGCGTCGATCCACCTGCTTCCTCGTGCCATTGCCGCCGCCAGAAAATCCATGCCCGGCCTCGAAATCACCGTGCGCATCGGCGATGCCGACGACGTGCTGCGTGATCTGGAGGCCAACAGCCTCGACATCGCCGTCGTTGCCCTGCCGGCCTCGGGGCGCAACTTCGAGATCGAACCGTTCTACGAGGAGGAGTTGCTGGCCGTTGCTCCCGCTGGCAGCCTGATCCCCGACGGCGGACCGGACGCCGCCTTCATGCGTGACAGGACATTGCTGCTTTATGAGGGCGGCAATACGAGGCGGGCAATCGATGCATGGCTGACCGCACCGGACACCGGTACCCGGCCGGCGATGGAGTTCGGCAGCATCGAGGCGATCAAGGAACTGGTGGCCGTCGGCCTCGGCTGGTCGATCCTGCCGGGGCTGGCGCTGAAGCGCGACCGCGCCGGCCTGGTGACGACGTCATCGCTGCAGCCTAAGCTCACGCGCCGCCTGGGCATGGTTCTGCGCCGCGACAAACATCTGACACGCGGCCTTCGCGAAATGATGACATGCCTGCGCGCGTTCAAAGATTAGCCGCCGCTTTCGACCGTGGCGTGCTCTTTCAAACCCTGCAGGGGGCGAGAAAAGCGTCAGGCACGGCAGATCTTCAGCCGACAAATGTGTGGTAACATAATACCGTACACCTAACCAATTGTTTTCACTTACGTATTTTTCCAACCCTCGGGAAAGTCGATATTGACCCAATGTCACATTCCCTCTATACACCGCCCCAGAACGCAGCCTGTCCGGGCTGCTTTCTTTTTGGCATGCCGCAAGCCTGTCAATCCAAGCAACAAGAAACGCCCTTCAAGCCCTCGGGCCAAGGGTCCCAAAAGAGAGTATTCACTATGGCAACCTTCTCCCAGAAGCCTGCAGAGGTGGAGAAGAAGTGGGTGATCATCGACGCCGAAGGGCTGGTCGTTGGCCGTCTCGCTTCCATCATCGCTATGCGCCTGCGCGGCAAGCACAAGGCAACCTTCACGCCCCACGTTGACGACGGCGACAACGTCATCGTCATCAATGCCGACAAGGTGGTTTTCACCGGCAAGAAGTATTCCGACAAGGTCTACTACTGGCACACCGGTTTTGCCGGCGGCATCAAGGAACGCACCGCGCGCCAGATCATCGAAGGCCGCTTCCCGGAGCGCGTCCTCGAAAAGGCCGTCGAACGCATGGTTCCGCGCGGCCCGCTCGGCCGTCGCCAGATGAAGAACCTGCGCGTTTACGCCGGCTCCAACCATCCCCATGAAGCCCAGCAGCCGGTCGCCCTCGACGTTGCCGCGCTCAACAAAAAGAATGTAAGGAGCGCCTGATCATGGCTGACCTCTCCTCCCTGAAGGATCTCGGCACGGTTTCCGAAGCAGCCGCTCCGGCTCACGTCCGCAAGGTCGATTCGCTCGGCCGCTCCTATGCGACCGGCAAGCGCAAGAACGCTGTCGCCCGCGTCTGGGTCAAGCCGGGCTCCGGCAAGATCATCGTCAACGGCAAGGAATTCGCGGAATATTTCGCTCGTCCGGTGCTGCAGATGATCCTGCGCCAGCCGATCGTTGCGGCTGCCCGTGACGGCCAGTTCGACATCATCGCAACCGTTGCCGGCGGCGGCTTGTCCGGCCAGGCCGGTGCAGTTCGCCATGGCCTGTCCAAGGCGCTCACCTACTTCGAACCGGGCCTTCGCTCGGTGCTGAAGAAGGGCGGCTTCCTGACCCGCGACAGCCGCGTCGTCGAACGCAAGAAGTACGGCAAGGCGAAGGCCCGCCGCTCGTTCCAGTTCTCCAAGCGTTAATCGCTTCGGACAGACAGAATTACGAAGGCCGGGGCAACCCGGCCTTTTTTGTTTTGCAATCGGCTTTCGATAAAAGGGACAAAACCATTGCAGCGCTGCGCGTCCTTCAAGACGCACAAAGGACACTCCTTGAGAGGTGCAGCAGCCTGCGGGCTTAGGGAATTCCGGGAAACGGGCTTAAAGCAAGCTGCCCCCGGACAGAATGTCGGCCGAAACCACCCCACCCCTTTTTATATCAAGCCTCAAACATGTCGCACAAACGTATGCAGCGGTTCTGCGGTAGCGGCATGCGTGAAACAAAAGGCGGAAGAAGCAAGCCTGAAGATTGCGACGCGCTTTAGAATTGGTCGGAAGAGAGGGCCGCCACGCCATTCCCCGCCGTCATGTCGTCTCGCTTCAGAGCAACCAGAATTTCGTCGGCGACGGCATCTGCCCCCGTCGGGGTGAAATGCACCTTGTCGAAAATCAAAGCCTTGCCTCCCCGCGCCAGATCGCATCGCCCCGCCTCTATCCCGCAGAAGATCTTGGCCGGATCGACGCGCAGGACATGCTTGTCTTTCGGATCGTCGAGATAGGCGTAGGACGGCAGTGATTGCTGGAGAAATTCATCCTGAGGGATGGTGATGGTCGGCGCCGGCATGCCCTTGTGCATCAGCTTGGCGACCTTGGCTGCGATCTCCGTGTCACCGCGCGGATGAGGATAGACGATAACGACGCGGATGCCGGCCGCTGTCAGCTCGGCGACGGTTTTGTCGAAGGCTTCCCTTAACCTCTGCCTTGCGTCGGACTTCGCGACTTCCTCGCCCTTGAACACGTATCGCGATTGCTCGAAAAAGATCTTCCAGGAGGCGGCGAGAACGACAGTTTTCACCTTGCTCTTGACGAGATAATCTATCGCCGCGGTGTTGAAGGCGCCACATTCACGCGCCTGGAGCGGGACCATCGAAACGTCGGCGACCGGCGCACAAAAACTGTGCGTGATCTGCTCCAGGCCGATATTCATGCCATCCAGACGCCTGGCAAGTGCCGGCGTCAGCGCCGATGCCAGGGAATCTCCAAGGATTGCATATATCTGCGCGTGACTGCCGTTGAATATGCAGTTCTTGATCGGCATCCCATCCCAGCCCGAGCCGCTTTCGACAAGGCACGTCTTGCTCCATTCGCTGTCCGCGATAAAATCCTTGATCGGCTCTGGCAGGCGCCAGGGGATGCCCCTGGTATCGTGGCCATAAAGCCCGAACGCTATGAATGCGGCAAGCATCGCCGATGCCGATAGGGTCAGGCCGCGACGGGACGGCAGCAATCGGTGCTGGCTCCTGCGGAACGGCTGCTCGACGAAACGCCACGAGAGATAACCGAGCACAAGAGAAAAGCAGGCAAGAGCACCCATCTCGGTGATCGGAGGCGGATCAATGCTGCGAATGCGCGCAAAGGCAAAGATCGGCTGATGCCACAGATAGGCGCTGTAGCTGATCTTCCCAACGGTAATGAAGGCGCGGGTCGAAAGCAGTGCCGCCACCCAGGTTCCCTGTCGCGCAAAGAGCAGCACGAGCATCGCGCCCACCACCGGAACCACGGCCAGCGTGGATGGAATGGGCGAGGTTTCATCGAAATAGAAGACGGAGAAGGCGATCATGCCGAAGCCAAGGAGCGACAACGGATCGCTGCCGCGCTTTTTTCCCTTCGACTCTATGAAACTGCAGATCGACCCGGCCAGAAATTCCCAGGCTCGCGAGGGCAGGAAATAGAAATTGGCCGAGGGAAAGACGCGGGACGCCCACTCGCTGTAGGCAAGGCTGGCAAACGCGATCGCAACCAGGGTTGCCAAGAGCCAGTTCGGCTTACGCTTCCACATGAAGATCACGAGCAGCGGAAAGAACATGTAATATTGCTCTTCGACGGCGAGGCTCCAGATGTGGAGCAGCGGCACCTCTCCGGCCTCCGGCGCGAAATAGCCGCTCTTGAACCAGAACAGGAAATTTGCGCCGGAGAGGCTGGTGGCAATCAGGCTGTCGGAGAAGTCACGAAACTCCTCCGGCATGACCCAGAGCCAAGCGAAGGGCAAGCAGCACAAGATGACAAGAAACAGGGCCGGCAGGAGACGGCGGGCGCGGCGCTCGTAGAATGCCACTAGCGAGAAAGTACCTTTGCGCATCTCCTCAAGGATGATCGAGGTTATTAGAAAGCCGCTGATCACGAAGAAAACATCGACCCCGATGAAGCCGCCGGTGAAGAGACTGAAGCCCGCATGAAACAGAATTACGGGCACCACCGCGGCCGCCCGCAAGCCATCAATCTCTCTGCGGTAAATCACTGTAAATATTTCCTAAAATATAATGCTCTTGCCGACCATAAGGGCGAATCTGCAACCCGGCCTTGCATAGGTAATCATGCAATTTTCTGCAAGCGTGGATTTTAAAAAGAATTCAACTAAACCCCAGCTTTATTCATATCGTCGGGCCGCGAGCAGGATAGCCCTCCTGTTGCCGCGCCTCGGCTACGCTGCTAGACAAGACGCAAAGCGCTTCGGCAATAAGCGAAGCTGCAGTCGGGGTCGCATGATGGGAACAACCAAGTCCGCAGACAAATAGGCCGCAACAACTCTGCCCTGTTGTTGCGGCGTCTGTCCGGCCAATTCCGATATTGATGAAAAGACAGATCGCCGCCGAATGAACTCATTTGAGCGGATGCTTTCTCATGTCTTATATCAAAATCCAGCGCTGGACCTATTCCGTGCCAGCAGCCTTGGCGCTGATGGCGCCTTTCGACATCCTGACCTCCCTGGCCATGGATATTTATCTGCCGATTGTGCCTGTTATGCCTGCTGCGCTCGGCACCTCGCCGGCCGTCATTCAACTGACCCTCAGCCTCTACATGCTCGTGCTCGGTGTCGGCCAGATCGTCTTCGGCCCGATTTCCGATATTGTTGGACGACGGCCCGTGCTGCTCGCAGGCGCGGCGGCCTTTGCCGCTTCATCCCTGCTGCTTGCCGGCACCTCGTCGGCGCCGCTCTTCGTGAGCTTGAGATTGCTGCAGGCAGTCGGTGCGTCGGCGGCCTTGGTAGCAACTTTCGCAACGGTGCGCGACGTCTACGCCGGGCGTCCCGAAAGCAGCACGATCTATAGCCTTCTCGGCTCCATCCTCTCTTTCGTGCCTGCACTGGGTCCGATTGCCGGAGCCTTGATCGCCGATCGCTTCGGCTGGCGCGCCATCTTCCTCGTCATCGGCCTGCTTTCGGTTGCCGCCCTTTTCAATGCCGGTTTGCGGTGGCATGAGACCCGCCCCGCCGCCACCGCGAAGATTGCTCTTCGCCCGATCCTCACAAGCTTTCCCTTCTGGGTTTATACATCAGGCTTCAGTACCGCGATGGGCGCCTTCTTCGTCTTCTTCTCGACGGCACCCCGTATCCTGATCGACAAAGCCGGCTTTTCCGGCATCGCCTTCAGCGTCGCCTTTGCCACGGTGGCGCTGGTGATGATCGTGACGGCGCCATTCGCCAAACGCTTTGTCATGCGATGGGGCATTGCAGGCAGCCTTGCGAGAGGCATGGCGATGCTGCTTCTCGGCGCCGTGCTGCTTGCTTTTGGAGAGGTGTTTCTGCAGCCTTCCCTTGTCAGCTTCGTCGTGCCGATGTGGATCATCGCGATCGGCATCGTCCTTGCGACGGCGGTCACCGCCAACGGCGCGCTTGAGGCCTTTGGCGACACGGCAGGAACGGCGGTCGCGTTGTATTTCTGTGTCGAAAGCATCATCGTCGGCTTTGCCGGAACCGTCTTCGTGCTTCTGCTCGGCGGCGACAGCGCCTGGCCGCTTGTGGGCTATATCTGTGTAACCGCGCTGACGACACTCGCGGGATTGTGGTGCCTGCGAGAGCCGGTCTGAGGCAGACGGGAAAAGGACGGCCGCTCGGTGACAATGAGCGGCCGTCATCCGAACGATTGCTTGAAATCTGCCTGCACCTCGCCTACCCCTTTCTGCGCGCGCAGGGGATCGGCCAATCCTTCGCGTGAGACCCGCCGCCCGACGCTCCGGTGTCGAACGGCGTCATGCAATGCAGCGTCCGCATCGAACGCGACTGTGGTTCTGCGACCGAAAAAAGGAGCATGACTTGGCGAACAGATCGATTGACCACGCCTTCACCGCCACCAGCCTCACCTCCGCCGCCGGCGATCCGACCTTTGCCGGAGCGCTGTCCTTCATGCGCCGCCGCTTCACCAAGGAGCTTGCCGGCGTCGACGTTGCCGTCTGGGGTATTCCCTTCGATGCCGCGACCTCGAACAGGCCAGGCACGCGCTTTGGACCGCAAGCGATCCGGCGCGCCTCGGCAATCTTCGACAATGATCCGCAATATCCGTTCAACCGCGATCTCTTCGCCGAAATGGCGGTGATCGACTACGGCGACTGCCTGCTCGACTATGGCAATCATCAGGATACGCCCGCGGCCATCGAACGCCAGGCGAACACAATCCTCGGCAGCGGCGCCTTCCTGCTGACGCTCGGCGGCGATCACTACGTCACCTGGCCGCTGCTGAAAGCCCATTCGGCAAAACATGGGCCGCTTGCGCTCGTGCAGTTCGACGCGCACCAGGACACCTGGTTCGACGAAGACCGGCGCATCGACCACGGCTCCTTCGTGGCACGGGCCGTCCGCGAGGGCATCATCGATCCCGACCGCTCGATCCAGATCGGCATCCGCACCCATGCGCCCGAGGATTGCGGCGTCAATATCCTCTACGGTCATCAGGTCGAGGAGATGAGCGCCAGCGACATCGCCTCGGCGATCATCTCCCACACGCGCGGGGCGCCGGCCTATCTCACCTTCGATATCGATTGCCTCGATCCGGCCTTTGCGCCGGGCACCGGCACGCCGGTTGCCGGCGGGCCGTCGAGCGCCAAGATCCTCTCGGTGCTGCAGCGTCTGCACCAGCTCGATATCCGCGGCGCCGACGTCGTCGAGGTATCGCCGCCCTACGATCATGCCGATATCACCGCCATTGCGGGGGCAACGGTGGCGATGTATATGCTGGGGCTTCATGCCGAGCGACGCGCCATCGCCGTGTCACAAGGCTGACTTATCATCGCTCAAACTGAATCCGGAAACCTTCAGAACCCATTGAAAGCGCAGGTTTAACATGGCACCGAAAATCTTCATCGACGGCGAACACGGCACGACGGGTCTGCAGATCCGCACGCGCATGGCCGGCCGCCGCGATGTCGAGCTTCTGTCCATTCCCGAAGCCGAGCGGCGCAACGCCGCCCTGCGCGAGGACATGCTGAACAGCGCCGACATTGCCATTCTCTGCCTGCCCGACGACGCGTCGAAGGAAGCGGTTCAGATGGTTTCGGCCAACAACAATGTGCGCGTCATCGACACCTCGACCGCCTTCCGCGTCAATCCCGGCTGGGCCTATGGCTTTGCCGAAATGGACGGCGCCCAGGCCGACAGGATCAAGGCCGCCCGTTTCGTCGCCAATCCCGGCTGCTATCCGACGGGCGCGATCGGCCTCATCCGGCCGCTGCGCGCCGCCGGCATTCTGCCGGACGGTTACCCCATCACGGTCAACGCGGTCTCCGGTTATACCGGCGGCGGCAAGCAGATGATCGCGCAGATGGAAAATCCGGACCACCCGGATGCGATCACCGCGCCGCATTTCCTCTACGGCCTGTCGCTGACCCACAAACACGTGCCCGAGATGACCGTGCACGGCCTACTCGATCGCGCGCCGATCTTCTCGCCGTCGGTCGGCAAGTTCGCGCAAGGCATGATCGTGCAGGTGCCGCTGCACCTCGACGATCTCGCCGAGGGCACGACGATGGAGAGCATCCACGCCGCCCTCGTCGCCCATTATGCCGGCCAGGACATCGTCAATGTCGTGCCGCTGGCCGAAAGCAAGGCCCTGCCCCGTGTCAACGCTGTCGAGCTCGAAGGCAAGGACACGATGAAGCTGTTCGTCTTCGGCACCCCGGGCGCTTCGCAGGTGAACCTCGTGGCGCTGCTCGACAATCTCGGCAAGGGCGCATCGGGCGCCGCCGTCCAGAACATGGACCTGATGCTCGCCTCGTAAGGCGGGAGCGGCGGCATCGACGTGATGCCGCTCAAGCTTCGTGTCGATCTCATCATCATGATCTCGCGGCCGCCTGCCTCGGCGGCCGCTACTCGCTTTCGGCTCGATCGTCGGCAACGATTGGGCTATGAGAGCAGACCTTCCTCGCCTGCCGTTCCCGAATCACGGAGTCTGATGTCATGACGCTCGATGCGCTGGTCGATGGCGTGCACGCATGGTTTACCGCCGCCCTGCCCGACCATGGCATCTATGCGCTGATGGGTTTTGCCTTCATCGCCGGGCTTGCCCGCGGCTTTTCGGGCTTCGGCGCCGCGCTGATCTTCGTTCCGCTGGGCGGCGCGATCGTCGGGCCGAAGTTGATCTCGCCGATTCTGATCGTCATCGACGGCATTGCCTCACTCGGGATGATCCCGCCGGCCTGGCGCGGTGCCAACCGGCGCGAGGTCTTCGTCATGGCGGCGGGTGCCGCCCTCGGCATACCGGCCGGCACGGCGATGCTGGCGTTGCTCGACCCGCTGCCCTTGCGTTGGAGTATCACGATCATCGCGATCAGTTTGCTCGCGCTCCTCGTATCTGGATGGCGCTACCAAGGCGAGCCATCCGCGCCGCTAACGAGCGGCATCGGCTTGATCGCCGGGTTGTTCAGCGGTGCCGCGCAACTCGGCGGCCCGCCCGTCGTCGCCTATTGGCTCGGCGGCAAGAGCGACTTCACCCGCGTGCGGGCGAATGTCGTTCTCTATTTCTCGATCTCGACCGTCTTAAGCGTCATCAGCTACTATGTCGGCGGACTATTCGTACCTGCCGTCTTCGCACTCACCGTCGTCACCCTGCCGAGCTATGCGGTCGGGCTCTACGGCGGTTCGAAACTGTTCGGGCTCGCCGAGGAACGGACCTTCCGCATCGCCTGCTATGTCCTGATCGCCGCCGCCGCGATCATCGGTATGCCGCTGCTCGATGGGGTGCTGCGTTAGACCGGCTTCGGTCCGGGCGGCTCGCCGGCTGCAATCCTCTGAAGATAGCTCTCGGTGAAATCGGTATCGATCTCCAACCATAGCGGGGCATGATCCGACATCTGCCAAGTCCGCCATTTCTCGTAGAGCGCCTCAGGCGTCTTTGCCTTGAATTTCGGATCTGCTTCCGGATCGCTCTTCGGCAGGAATCCCGCATAGAGGGCCCTGTCCTCATCGGTGGAGCGGAAGACGTCGGCATAAAGATCGATCAGTCCGCCGGTCACCACCTTGAAGCGCTTGTCCTTCACGCGCACGGCGATCTGGTCGTAGAAATGGTCGCCCAGCTTTCGCACCTTCTTGCCGTCGATCTCGGCCGGAACCATGAAGCCGTGGCTCTTCAGGGCCTTCATCGTCTCATGTTCGGGGCTGACGACGTTGAAATCGCCAAGCAGGATATAGTTTTCAACGGCGCCGCTGACGTCGAGTTCCTGGCTGCTGGCTTCATCCTGCCGGTCGGCGAAAAATTCGACGAGCTGCTTGATCTCCCCGATTCGCCGTTTCAACTGCTCGCCCGAATCCGCACCGTAGTAGATATGCACCGTACAGAGGCTAAAACGGAACCAACCGGACTGGAATGCCACGAGAAACGGGCTGCGGGCGAATTGCTGCTCCATCTCGACCGTCTTCGGCTCGACATCGGGCTGGCCTTTCGGCGCCTTCACCTTCTTGCTGGAAACAACGAGATGACCTCCCGGCAGCACGACTTCGCCGGCTATCTTGCGGAACCAGACCTTTTCAGTGTTGTAGACGAAGGCCATGCGCTCGGAATTGCCGCCAGAACCGGCCGTCGTATCTGTTGCGATATAGTCCCATTCCCGGCCGAGGATTTTCATCACCTTTTCCAGGGCCGAAAGGTCGCGGTTGACTTCCTGGATCGCCACCAGATCGAAGCAGGCGATCATCTCGGCGATATAATAAAAGGTCTCCGGAAGGCGTGGACCGAAGCCAAATTTATTGGAATCGAAATCGCGAATGTTCCAGGTCGCCAGCAGCAGCGAGCTCTCTTTCTTCTGGGTGCGCAATGGCATCAGCGTCTTGCGAATGTTGAGAAGGCGTTGCGCGCAGCGCTCGATCGTTCCCTCCGGTTGCCCCTGCAATGCCCTGCGCATTCCGGCATAATTATTAGACATCGCCCCCTCCGCGCTGTAGCTGTTCGCCGAACTTAACGCGGTTGCATATATCGGTGCAACATTACACGTTTAAGTCAGCAAACTGCCCGTTGGTGATGAACGACTTTCATCCGTGCGCGCCGCCACCTGGAGGCCCAGCTTCAATCGCGCTCGGCGATCATCGTTCCGTGCGGGTATTCGCCGTAAAAGCCGCGCCAGTTGGCGACAGCGAAACCGAAAACAACAAGCGCCCCGGCCTGATGCAGCAGGCCCCAGTGCAGCGGCACCTGCATCAGCAGCGTGGCGATGCCGATCGCCGCCTGCAGCGTCACCAGCGCGAAGAGCAGCACGGCGCGGCGTGCATGGGTCGTCGATGGCGCGGCGCGAAGCGCAATCACCATATTGACGAGCGTCAACGCGAAGAGCGTATAGGCGCCGAAACGGTGGATGAACTGCACCGTCTTGGGGTTCTCGAAGACATTGATCCAGAACGGCTGCTGGATCATCAGATCGGAGGGGATGACGGCGCCATCCATCAGCGGCCAGGTATTGTAGGAAAAACCGGCGTCGAGCCCCGCCACCAGGGCGCCGAGATAGATCTGGAACAGCGCGAAAATGGCGATCGCGGCGGCAAAGCCGCGCGAGCTGCGTGACGGCACCCGATCGTTGGAATGTGGCGAGAGACCACGCATGATCCACATGCAGCCGGCAAAGATCAGGCAGGCCATGACGAGATGCGTCGCCAACCGGTACTGGCTGACGTCGGTGCGAACCGACAGCCCCGAGGACACCATCCACCAGCCGATAAAGCCCTGCAGGCCGCCGAGCGCCAGGATGCCGACCAGCGGCCAGCGCAGGCGCTTTTCGATCCGCCCCGTCAGCCAGAAATAGAGGAGCGGCAGCGCAAAGATCACGCCGATGCCGCGGGCAATCAGCCGATGCGCCCATTCCCACCAGAAGATGCCCTTGAACTCGTCGACGGTCATGGAGCTGTTCAATTGCTGAAATTCGGGAATACGCTGGTAGAGGCGGAATTCCTCCTCCCATTCGGCAGCCGAGAGCGGCGGGATGACGCCGTGAATCGGCTTCCATTCTGTGATCGACAGGCCGGAATTGGTCAGCCGCGTGGCGCCACCGACGAGCACGAGACAGAAGAGCGCCAAAAGCACGAAACCCAGCCAGAAGCGCAAGGCGCGGCGGTCGCGGTTCTGCTTGCGCATTTCGCTCAGGATCGCCTGTTCCGTGGTCGGGTTTGCGACGGCCATGATGTCTCCTTCTGTCCGGCAGTTGATTTGCCCCACCGGCTCATGCAAAACAAGCCCCGAACCTTTGCGGCATGCCGTCGCGCCGGTTCGTCCCGTCCCCGCCGAGAGATAACCGATGCCCATCCGCCTCCGCAAATTCATCGGCACGATCCTCATCATCGTGCTCGTGCTGGTCTATGCGCTGGTGGCGAATACGATTGCGGTGGCAACGCTCGGCAACGCGCCCTGGTGGGGGCACCTGCTCTATTTCCTGCTCACCGGCCTGCTCTGGGTCCTACCGGCAATGGTGATCATCAAATGGATGGCCGGACCGCGGCAGCGCTAAAGCGCGTCGCGATCTTTCAGATTCGCTTGTCGCGCTTTAGGTCTTTGTTTTTACGCATGTCGTTGTCGCAAAACCGCTGCACACTTTTGCGCGACATGCTTTAGGGCCATTAACGGCCGAATAACCGTGATCGGCGGAAAACCTCGCCCAGCGCCTGCGAGTAAACCAAATATACGTTCGGCATACCTACCTTCCCGATCAGCATTGTTGACCGGAGAGAAGCCGTGCAGACGCAAAAGTTCGATGCCCATGAACAGCCGTCCGAGGGCGTGGCGCCGGCCGATACGGTCATTTCGCGCCTGCGCCAGCTGAGCATGAAACTCGCCATGGCTGAAATCGACATCGAAGTCTTCGACACGATGCAGCCGCTGGAGGAGGAGTGGCGGGCGCTGGAGCACGACAATCTCCAGTCGCTGCATCAGAGTTACGACTGGTGCGCCGCCTGGGTGAACGCATTCCAGCGGCCGCTTGCAATCCTCAAAGGCACCTATAGCGGCCAGGCCGCGTTCATTCTGCCGGTCGAGATCGTCAAGTCCCGCGGGCTCACTGTTGCAAAATTCATCGCCGCCGATCACAGCAACATCAATACCGGCCTGTTCTCGGAAGGCTTTGCTGAAACCGGCGGGACCATCGATCCTCACGACTTCGCCGACCGGCTGCAGCGAGCGCTGAAAGGCCGTGCCGATCTGCTGCTGCTGCAGAACATTCCGCTGGAATGGCGCGGGCGGCAGAGCCCGCTTGCGGGGCTGCCGATGGTGCGGAACCAGAACCATGCCTACCAGCTGCCGTTCCTCTCCACTTTCGAGGAGACGCTGAAGCAGCTCAACGCCAAGAACCGGCGCAAGAAATTCCGCGTTCAGTCGAAACGTCTCGAGGCGGCCGGCGGCTTCGAATACGTTACCCCCGAGACATCGGAAGAACAGCACCGTCTGCTCGATATGTTCTTCCGCCTGAAGAGCGTCCGCTTCGCCAGCCTCGGCCTGCCCGACGTCTTCGCCGACAAGGAAACGCGGGCTTTCCTGCACGGCCTCATCGACAAGCAGGATGACGGCAGGCGGTATTTCGGGCTGCAGATGCATGTACTGCGGCTTAAGGGCGGGCAGGAAGAGCGGATCGCCGCCATTTCAGGGATTTCGCGCAAGGGCGACCACATCATCTGCCAGTTCGGCGCGATCGACGAAGAACTCGTGCCGGATACCAGCCCCGGCGAATTCCTCTATTGGCAGACCATCTCGGGACTGCATGGCAAGGGTATCGCGCTGTTCGATTTCGGCCTCGGCGACCAGACCTACAAGCGTTCCTGGGCGCCTGTGGAGACCGCGCATTACGACGTGGTGCTGCCGGTCTCGCCGTTCGGCGTCGCCGCCGGTGCGGCGCACCGGATCGTCACCCGCGGCAAGGCGCATATCAAGGCGCGCCCTAAGCTCTACAAATTCGCCCAGAGCATCCGGGCACGGATCGGCTAGCCATTCAGGCGAATGGGCCGACGGTTCAGGCCGCCCGGCCGAACTCCTGCTCGGCCCCGTCACCGCCCGACATCAGCACGACGCGCTCGTAACCCGCAGCCTGGAATTCCGTCATCAGGGCAACGAAGATGCTCTCCTCGACCTCCGGCAGCGAGAGGATGATCTCGACGTCGCGGCTGCGCGTCAGCCGCGAGACGCCGGCGACATCGGCCGAACCGCATTCGACTACCACGAGGTCATAGGCGGCGGCGAGCGCATCGAGCAGCAGCGACAGCCGGTCGACGCCGCGCATGGCGCGGCGAACGTCACTCCGGCCTTGGGGAATGAGATGAGCATCGGATAGGCGGTCGCCGTGGATGGTGTCGCCGAAGGCGGCCTCGCCGCACAGCAGATCGGTGACGCCAAGAGCGGCATTGTCCTCGGCCATCAGTTCCGTGGGGTAGCCGGACCCGGTCATATCGATCAGGATGACGCGGCGGCCGGCATCGGCGAGCATGCGGGTCAGCAAGACCGTCGCCGCCGAGCCATTGTCACCGGTCGGAGATATCGCAATGGCCAGCGGCGCGCGGCTGCCGGTGAGATAGTCCGCAACGGAGGCGACGGAGAATTCGTTGTCGTCCTGCGGCGCCTCCTCGGCTGCCTTCACGTCCTCGATCGCCTCCTCTTCCGCCGCGACACCGGCGAGCATGCTCGGCTGGACGGGCTTTCTGGCGGCAGCGGCGATCGGCGCGGCCTGCGGCACATGCTTCTCCTCGACGGCTGCCTCCGGTTCGATTGCTTCAGGGGATGCATCCACGGGGCGGAGCGCCCGACCGCTGAAAAGTTCGGCCAGCATGGTGATGATGGCGCTCATGATCAGCGTCGCGACGGCAGCGACGACGACGATCGGCACCACCTTCGGGAAATAGGGATCGACCGGCTCGATGGCCTTGGAAACGATCCGGGCATCCGCCGGGCTCGAATTGCTGTCGGCGCGGGAAGCGGCCTCGCGGTAGCGCACCAGATAGGTTTCGAGCAGCTGGCGCTGGGCGGTGGCCTCGCGCTCCAGCGCATTGAGACCGACCTCGTCTTCACCGGCGCGGGCGCTGTTGGCCTGCACCGTGTCCGACTGGCGCTCGAGCTCGCTTGCTCTTAAATCGGCGACCTTGGACTCGTTTTCGATGCTCGCCAGGATCTTCTGCGTCTCCTGGCGGATCTGGCTCCGGATATCGGAAAGCTGGGCGCGCAGGCTTTTCAGCCTGGGATGACTGTTGAGAAGGCTGGTCTGCAGATCTGATATTTGCGACTGCAGGCCGGATTCCGTCGCCTTCAGCCGCTGGATCGCCTGGGAGGACATGATGTCAGGCAGCGTGTCGGAGGCCTCGCCTGAAGACAGCGCATTGCGCACAGCCTGCGCCCTCGCCTCGGCATTGGCCTTGTCGCCGCGCACGCGGGTCAACTCGGCGGAAATATCGTTCAGCTGCAGCGCCGGAAAGGTGGTCGTGCCGTTCGTCTGCAGCAGCCCGTGCAAGGTGCGGTATTCGGCGACCTTCTTTTCGGCCTCGCTGACCTTGCGACGCAGGCCCTCGATCTCCGGCTCCAGCCAACGCGTCGCTTCGGAATTGGAATCGAGCTTGGCGCCGCTCTGGGTCGAAAGATAGACATTCGCCATGGCGTTCGGAATGGCGGCGGCGAGCTTGGGGTCCTTCGAGGTGAAACTGATGCCGATGACGCGCGAACCCGGCACCTGGTAAACCTGCAGGCGTTCGACGAAGGCGTCGATCACCCGCTCTTCCGGCGGGTTCTCCAGCGGGTTTTTCTTCAGGTGCAGCTTCACCAGGATACTGCTCATCGCCGAGCCGTTGGCGGCGTCGTCGAATTCCGGCAGGTTATAAAGCTTCAGGTCGTTGATGACCTTCTTGAGGAGATCGGCCGATTGCAGCAGCTGCACCTGGCTGGCGATGTTCAGTTCATCCATCAGCGGACCGGCGCTGGCGTCATTGACCTGCTGTGTGCTGGCAAAGGCCGGCGCGCGAGGTTCGATGAGAATGCGTGTTTCGCTGCGGTATTGCGGCGACATGATTTTGGCACCGGCAAAGGCGACGCCCGCCCCCACAAGGGTAATCGCCAAAATCCTGAGCCGGCGCGCCCAGACGGCGCGGACCAACTGGCCGAGGTCGATGTCCACATCCTGATCACGCGCTACGCCGGACATGCTCTTACTCCACAACAAAGGTGCCGCAAGCGTAAACGACCATGGTAACTCAACGGTTAATGGCAATCCTGCCGGGTCATGACCAACAGCCGGTGAAGGAACGCGGGAAATTGCAAGCGGCCTTTACCGGGCATTAACCCTAACGGATCGATAACGGCTCTACCAAGTTCATTTTCTGTGAGCACAAGCGGATGTCTGTCGTCCAGCCCAAGATTCTTCTTGCCCTGAGCCTTGCAGCCATGACGGCGGCATTGGGCAGCTGCACGACGTACAAGCCAGCTCCGAAGGCCTTCAACGAGGCGACCATCCAGCCCTATACGCTCGACAGCGGCGATCGGCTGCGTGTTACCGTTTTCGACCAGCAGAGCCTGACCAACACCTATACGGTGGATCAGGCAGGCTATATCGCCTTCCCGCTCATCGGCCAGGTCCCTGCCCGTGGCCGGACCCTGCAGCAACTCTCGGGGCAGATCGCCCAGAAACTGCAGCAGGGCTATCTTCGCGATCCCGACGTCACCATCGATGTCGATCGCTACCGTTCGATCTTCCTCATGGGTGAAGTCGGCCAGCCCGGCCAGTATGCCTATGTCCCCGGCATGACCGTGCAGAATGCCATCGCGGTCGCCGGCGGCTTTACCAGCCGCGCCAACCAGAGCATGGTCGACGTCACCCGCAAGATCAATGGACAGGTGCTGACCGGCCGCATCAACATATCGGGGCCGATCGTCGCCGGCGACACGATCTACGTTCGCGAACGGCTTTTCTGAGCGATGGCAGAACAGCAGCCGCTCCGCATCCTCCATTGCTTCAGGTCGCCGGTCGGCGGAATTTTCCGCCATGTCCGCGATCTCGTCGAGGAACACAGCAAGGCCGGTCATGACATCGGCATCCTCTGCGACAGCTCGACCGGCGGCGAGTACGAGGACAGCCTGTTCGACGATATAAGACCCTATCTCTCGCTTGGCCTGACACGTGTGCCGATCCGGCGTTCGATCAGCCCGTCCGACATTGCGACGATGTGGGATACATATAAGAAAATCAAAAGTTTGCGGCCGGATGTGCTGCACGGACACGGCGCCAAGGGCGGCGTGCTCGCGCGACTTGCCGGCTCAGCGTTGCGGGTGAACAGGTATCGCGTAGCCCGCCTCTATACCGCGCACGGCGGAAGCCTGCATTATTCGCGCTCCTCGCTCGGTGGACAGTTCGTCCTCAGGATGGAGCGCCTGCAGGAATATTTCACCGATGCGCTTGTTTTCATCTGTGAATATGAGCGCGACACCTATACACGCAAGGTGGGCAAGCCGCGGACGAAGACGAGACTGATCTATAACGGTATCAGCGAGCGCGATTTCGAGCCGATCCCCACCCGCTCGGATGCCGTGCATTTCATCTATGTGGGAATGCTCCGGGACCTCAAGGGTCCCGATCTGTTTGTCGATGCCTTCGCCAAGACCGAGCGGCTGCTCGGCAGGCCGCTGTCGGCGCTGATGATCGGCGACGGGCCGGATCGCGACCGCTACCGCGAGATGATGGTCGAGCGCGGCCTCGGCAAGCGCATCGGCATGCTGCCGGCAATGCGGGTCCATGAAGCTTTCTCCATGGCGCAGAACCTCGTCGTTCCCTCGCGCGCCGAAGCCATGCCCTACATCGTGCTCGAGGGGCTCGGCGCCGGCAAGACGATCATCGCCAGCCGTGTCGGCGGCATTCCCGAGGTGCTCGGCGCAGACAGCGCAGCACTTGTCGAGGCCGGCAATTCCGACGATCTCGCCCGCGTCATGGCGGAAACGCTGAGCACACCCGGCTGGCACGCCAAGACGATGCCGAAGCCCGAGGCGGTGAAGGCGGTGTTCTCCTCCGCCGTCATGGCACGCGATGTCCTGAAATTGTACCATGAGCTCGTCGATCCAGCCGCCGGCAAGACAATGCCCGCCGCCTCGTAAATGTTTCTTAGGGGCTTTCTGGTAATCGCTTGGTGTCAACGAGCGAAAAGCCCCCCATGAACAAGCTGGAAAAAGGCGATCAATTCGACGTGGAAGCCCTGCGCAAGCAGGTCTCCGACATCGAGGCGCGCGGCGACGCGGGTCAGCAAAAGCCTTCCGACCCGACCGAAATCAACCCCTATGCCCGCCAGATCGCCGAACAGTTCCGCGATGGAACCAATTCGCCTGTCATCATTATCGGGCAATTGCGGCTGCTGGAATTCCTCGCGCTCTTCGCGATCGCCTTGATCGTCCACTTTTTCTGGCCCGGCGACGGCAACGATTCCTCGCTAGTGCGGACCGGCATGGCGGCGATCGCTTCGGCCTTGACCGTCATCGGCTTGCAGCTTGCCGATACCTACACCATTCCCGCGCTTCGGGCAAAGCTGCGGCTGATGCCGCGCATTCTGGCGTCGTGGACGATCGCGCTTCTCCTGACCGTCGGCCTGTTCGCTCTGGTTCGCGGCACCACCTGGGCAATGGTCGATGCCTATATCCCATGGTTCGTCGCGGCTGCACTCTTCCTTGCGGCCGAACGCTTCCTCGTCGCCTACGGCATCCGCAACTGGGCGCGCAACGGCATCATGGAGCGACGCGCCGTCATTGTCGGCGGTGGCGAGCCGGCCAAGGAGCTGATCCGCATCCTTGAGCAGCAGGACGACAACGACATCCGCATCTGCGGCATCTTCGACGATCGCGGGGAAAAGCGATCGCCGATCATGGTCGCCGGTTATCCGAAGCTCGGCACCGTGACCGAACTCGTCGAATTCGTGCGGCTGACGCGCATCGACATGCTGATCATCGCTCTGCCGCTGTCGGCCGAGGCGCGTATCTACGACCTTTTAAAGAAGCTCTGGGTTTTGCCGGTCGATATCCGCCTTGCCGCGCATGCCAACCGGCTGCGCTTCCGGCCGCGGGCCTATTCGCATGTCGGCTCGGTGCCGATGCTCGACATTTTCAAGAAGCCGATCCGTGACTGGGATTCCGTCGCCAAGCGCGGCTTCGATATCTTCTTCGCGCTGGCCGCACTTATACTGCTCTGGCCGCTGATGGTCGCGACGGCGATCGCCATCAAGGTAACCTCCGAAGGCCCTGTTTTCTTCATGCAGAAGCGCCATGGCTTCAACAACGAAGTCATCAACGTCTTCAAATTCCGCTCGATGTACACCAACATGGCCGACCCCACGGGCAAGGCCGCGGTGACCAAGGGCGATCCGCGCGTCACCCGCGTCGGGCGTTTCATCCGCAAGACCTCGATCGACGAATTGCCGCAGCTTTTCAACGTGCTGAGGGGCGAACTCTCGCTGGTTGGCCCACGCCCGCATGCCGTTCTCGCCCAGGCCCGCGATCGCGCCTTTGGCGATGTCGTCGAGGGCTATTTCGCCCGCCACCGCGTCAAGCCCGGTGTCACCGGCTGGGCACAGATCAACGGCTGGCGCGGCGAGGTGGACAATGACGAGAAGATCAAGTTCCGCACGGCCTACGACCTTTACTACATCGAAAACTGGTCGCTTTGGTTCGATCTCAAGATCCTGTTCCTGACGCCGATCCGGCTGCTCAACACGGAAAACGCCTATTGACCGCGATCGAGGCGACATATCCCCGTGTCGCCCAACCGCAGCGGATGACGCTGCGCCTGATCGGCTCGGCCTTCGTCGCCTTCGGCGTCTTCCTCTCCGGCTTCGTGATCGACGAGCCGGCGCCCTACGAACTCTGGATGGCGGGGCTGATCGGCCTCTGGTTCATCCTGGGTCTCAAAATTTCCCGCGGCATGGCGCCGTTGCTGGCCCTGCTGCTGACCTTCAATATCGGCGGCATGCTGTCGCTGACGCAGATGAAGGATCTGGCAACCGGGCCGATGTATATTGCGGTCTCGACCTTCCTGGCGCTGACGGCGGTCTTCTACGCAGCGATCATCGAGGACAGCCACAAGCGGCTGCCGCTGATCTTCAACGCCTGGGTTTTCGCTGCCGTCGCCACATCGGCGCTCGGCATATTCGGTTATTTCCACGCCTTTCCCGGCGCTGAGATATTCACGCTCTATGACCGCGCCAAGGGCGCCTTCCAGGATCCGAACGTCTTCGGCCCCTTCCTGGTGCCGCCATCGCTCTATCTCGTCCACGGCATCCTGGTGGGCGACCTGAAGAAATCGCCGCTGAAGGCTGCCGCCCTGCTCGTGCTGGCGCTCGGCATCTTCCTGTCCTTTTCCCGCGCCGCCTGGGGGCTCTTCGCCCTCGGCGTGGGGCTGCTGATTTTCATCATGCTGCTGAAGGAGCGCAGCGGCGCCTTTCGCCTGCGCGTGCTGGTCCTGTCGCTGGCGGCAATCATCATGCTGGTCGCCTCGCTGCTGGTGGCGCTGCAGATCCCCAAGGTCGCCGAACTGTTTTCGGCGCGCGCCCAGCTGGTGCAGCAATATGACGGCGAGCATCTCGGCCGCTTCGAGCGCCACCGGATCGGTTTCACCATGATGATGGAGCGCCCGCTCGGCATCGGCCCGCTGGTGTTCGGCACGATGTTTCCCGAGGACGAGCACAATATCTGGCTGAAATCGCTCACCACCTATGGCTGGCTCGGCTTCGTCACCTATGTCGGCATGCTAATCTGGACGCTGGCGCTCGGCTTCCGATACTTGCTGCTCGACCGGCCGTGGCAGCCCTTCCTGATGATCGCCTGGATCTCGGTCCTCGGCCATGCGGCGATCGGCAACGTCATCGATATCGACCACTGGCGCCACGTCTATCTGCTGCTCGGCACGGTCTGGGGCTGCGCGGCGCTGGAAGTGCGTCACAAGCGAGGCCGGAGGCCATAGCGCCTGCGGCGCTTGAAGTGCGTCACAAGCGAGGCCGGCGGCGATAGCTTCCCAAGCGCCTGCCTGGCTATTTCGTCGCGCCTGCCGTCAAGCCGGCAATAAACCGCCGCTGGAAAACCAGATAGGTCAGGATGAGCGGGGCAATGACGATCACCGCGCCGGCGGTCAGGACCGGCGTGTTGACGGTGTAGCGTCCCTGGAAAAACAGCATGCCGAGCGGCAGCGTCCGATAGGCGTCGTCATTGACCAGAATGAAGGGAATGAGAAACTCGTTCCAGGTCCAGATGAACAGGAACAGCGCCAGTGTCGACATGGCCGGGATCATCAGCGGGACAACGATCTTGCGAAGGATATAGAAACGTCCGGCGCCATCGAGGACCGCCGCTTCGAGAACTTCCTCCGGCAATTGCTGCATCGCACTGGCGAGGAAGATCGTCGAGAACGGGATCGACATCGCGATCTGCGGCACAATGAGAGCCGCATAGGTATTGATCAGCCCGAGATAGCGCATTTCATAATAAAGCGGGATGATGAAGGCCTCCGCCGGCACCATCATGCCGAGCGTCAGGATCGCGAACAGCGTGCGCCGGAACGGAAACGACAGGTAGGCGAAGGCAAAGCCCGTGAGCAGGCCGAGAAAAACGCTGGCTGCAACGACGGGTATGACAACAGTGATCGAATTCCAGAAGTAGATGTTGAAATGCCCGGCATTCCAAGCATCGACGTAGTTTTCGAAATGCGGATAGGCCGGCAAAGCAAATGCGCCCCTGAGAACGTCAGCCTTGCTCTTTATCGACGTCAGCAGCAGAAGCAGGAACGGCGTGATCGTGACGAAAGCGAGAAGCCAGAGGACAAGGCGAAGGAACAGCGTGGCGGCGGGGATGTTGGACGAACGGCTCATCAAGCCAATCCTTTACTTCTTGAGCCCACCAACCGGTGAATTGCATAGTTGATTGCGAATGTCAGCAAGGCGCCGACAATGGCGATGGCCGCTGCGGCGCCGAACCGATTGAGCTCGAAGCCGAGCTGATACATGTAGATATTCGGCACCAGCGTAGCATTGGCAGGCCCGCCGCGGGTCATGGTAAAAATGAGGTCGAAGCTCTTGATTGACGCTATGACCGTCAACAGCAAAACCACCCTTATTTCAGGCATGAGAAGCGGCAGCGTTATCCAGAAAAAGGTCTTTCGCGCCGAAGCGCCGTCGACCTTGGCAGCGTCGAAAAGAGACGGGTCGATGCGCTGAATTCCGGTGAGGAAGATGACCATGCAAAAACCGAAGAAATACCATGTGGCAACGATCCCAACGGCGGGAAGCACGAAATTGAAATCTCCGAGCCAGGGTAATGCGAACCTGCCCAATCCTACGGCTCTCAAAAACTGGTTGAACGGGCCGAATGCAGGATTGTAGAGCCAGGCCCAGATGATGCCCAGCACGGCGGTCGGCATGATGTAAGGCAGGAACAGGAACGTCCGCAGGGCGAGTTGTTCGCGTTGCTTCAAATTCCAGACGCAGGCAGCAAGCGTTATGCCGAGCACGAGCGGCAGGACGCAGTAGAAGATCATGAGCTCGGCATTGTTGCGCAAGGCAATATAAAATCGACTGTCGGAAAAGAGATCGGCGTAATTGCCCAGGCCAACCCATCTGGGCATGGTCAAGCCATCCCAGCTGGTCAGGCTCAAACCCAAAGCCGCGACAATCGGTCCAAAGACAAAAGCCGCGTAGAGCAGCAATCCAGGCAATAAATAGATAAAATTGGTATGTTGCGAGCCATCAAGTGCGGAGCGTTTCATCCAGGACCCCATGAAGCCAAAGCTCTGGTCATCGCGCAGCAAGCCACAGCTCCCGGCGCTCATTTCAACTCAGGATCGACGAGACACAGGCCACGACCGCCGGGCAGACGGCCGTGACCCGCGCCCGTGCTATTACTTCTTGTCCTTCAGATAAGCCTGATAATCCTTGTCCATGGCATCGACAAAGGCTTCGGGCGTGATCTTGCCTGACAGGAGAAGCGGGGTGTTGTCGTCGATCGTCTTCAGCATCGTCGGGCTGGACCAATCGGGGTAATGGCCGAGCGCATCATTGGCGTTGAGTGTCTTCCACATCTCGATGCCGGAGGTCAGGAGCGGCGTGAGCTTGGGCTTTGCAGCCGCCGGGAGCGATGTTGCCGGAAGATAGCCGGCAGCGGCCCAGCTCTCAGCGGCCTTTTCCGAAACCATATAGTCGATGTACTCGCCGGCCAGGTCCTGCTTTGCCTTGTCTTTGGCAAGGCTCGTTATCGCCCAGGCAAGATCCACGCCGCCGACACTCATGGGCTTGGAAATACCCTTCGGAGCGGGAATGGCCATGAAGCCGATATCCGGATTATTTTGCATGTCACCGAAGTACCAGGTCCCGGAGATCAGGAAAGCGCCCTGCCCTGATATGAAAAGCTGGACGGCGTCGTCACCCGAGATGCCTTCGAAGCCTGGGTAGAAATAGCCGCCCTGCGCCCATTGCTGCACGAGTTTGGCCGATTCGATGTTCCCCTTGGTGTTCCAGGAGCCGCCTTTGCCGTAGATCAGGTCGTCAAGTTCGGCGCGATTGGCCGCGTCGATATGTGCCTGATCGATGGCACCGATCATGTGCAGGGCAAGATGCTGCTTGGCCGAGCCCATCATGAAGGGCGCGACGCCTTTTTCCTTCAGCTTGTCGAGATCGGCCAAAAGCTCTTCGAAGGTCTGCGGCAGCGCCACGCCCGCGTCGTCGAGGATCTTCTTGTTGTAATAGAGGCCGACGATTTCGGCGAGGCCTGATATGCCGTAGGTCTTGCCGACCCCAAACTTCGGCCCATCCCAGCGGTCTCGCGCCAGCACGGAATCCGACTGCCGCTTATCCCACCCATAGGTCTTGATGTAGTCGTCGACCGGCAGGAGCAAACCTTCCTTGACCATCGCGCCCATGTCGCCGGCGCCCTGGTTGACCTTGGTGACGACAGGGCCATCGCCTGCCGAAACCGCAAGCTTCAGCGTCAATTTCATGTCATCGAAGGTGCGGGCGGTGCGTTTGATCGTGACACCGGGATGTGCGGCTTCGAACTCCTTATTCAGTTGCTCGATGACCGCGCTCTGGCCTTCGAAGGTCTGGTCATCCCACACGGCCAGATCGTCGGCGCGGGCGGCGGAAAGGCCGAAACTCACAAGCGCCGCGCCGGCAAGCGCGACAGCTGCTTTCAATCGGTATGCCGGCAGTATGCTGATCGATTTCACGGTTCTTTTCATCTGCTCCACCTCATTTGGTTTATTCTCCACTCCCCGTCCGAGCCTTGGCGCCGGGCACCGGCCGAACGTTTCCTTCCCCAGGCCTTTGCCGGGCCTGCGAATCTGAGGTAATCGTCAATGCATGAGTCTCTCTCGCGACCGATGATGACAAAGCGCCACGCAGGAGGTGGCAAAGCGATGGACACCAGTTGCTTCATCCGCCCGGCGATTGAAGCCGATACCGAAGCGCTTTTCGACATCTGCCTGAAAACCGCCAATGGCGGCGAGGATGCCGGCGCGCTTTATAGCGATCCGCATCTGCCCGGTTACATCTGGTCGGTCCCCTATCTCAAGTTTTCCAGAGACTTTGCCTTTGTTCTCGTGCAGGACAACCGGCCGGTCGGCTATGTCGTCGGGGTGTCCGATACCAGCGGATTCGACAAAGAGCTGGAAGCAAACTGGTGGCCGTTCGTGCGCCAGCAGACCGCCGGACTGACGCCCAGCCGTCCGCGCGATGCCGACGTGATCGAACGCATTCAAAATCCGCGCAGCGGAACGACGTGGCTTCAAGACGATTACCCGGCGCATCTTCACATCAACATTCTTCCCGGACTTCAGGCCGGCGGCTGGGGGCGCAGGATGATCGGCACCGAGCTTCAGGCGCTTCGAAAGCATGGGGTCAAAGCTGTGCATCTCGGTGTCGATCCAAACAACGAACGCGCCAAAGGTTTCTACCGTCACCTTGGCTTTTCCGAATTCGAGCGGGATGGTTCCGTCGCCTTTGCCATGCGCATCGATGGGGAACCCGGCTGAAGCCGATAGCGTGCTCATGACATTGGCTCCGAATTTGCCGCGTCAAGTCCGTATTTTAAAACAACTGCTGCCGGCATGGTACTCCAGCCCTGAAGCAGGGAGCCGCGCCCGTATGGCGGCGAGAAATATTCCACCGCACCGATCCAGCCATTGTCGAGACAGGTTTGCCACCAGCGCGTCAGCGCGTAGCGCGCACCTCCAAGTCCGTGGCGAAGGCGTTCTTCGGCATAGGCGCCGTCCCAATAGGGCCAGTCCGAGCCATTATGGTAGCGGTAGGGAAAAGCGGTCTTGGATCGCAGATCGCTTTGCCGCTTGAAGGGCGGATAGGCGCACATCACACCCCAACTGCCATAGGGCTGTTCCTGATTGTGACGCGTTTCGAGTTTGCTTTCAAAAGCGCTCAGCAAGCCTACGGCCTTCTGCCCCGAAATCGCAGCGAACCGCGACAAGGTCAGGCTGTCGAGCACCAAATGATCTTCGACAAAAGCGCCAGGCGTTCCATAGTCGACATATCCTCCCGTCGCCGGCACAAAGAGCTTGGCCTCGATCTCTTCGCGGGCAAGATTTGCTGTCTCGCGTGCGCGTTCGGCAAGCTTGGGATCGAGATCCTCGCCAAGCCTGGCCACCGCGTCCATGGCGCCGACGAAAAGACCCAGATCATAGGAGACCAGCCCCTCGCGATAGACGTTGTCGGCCCAATCCCGGTCGTTGCGCGGCTTCAGCGGGAGAACGCTGTCAGGACCAGCCAGGCTGAGATAGCGGTCCGTGATCGCCTTCACGACCGTCCAGTGTCGCTCCACCTCCGCAAAGTCTTTGGTTGCGCTGACATAGTCGTTCAGGAAAAGAACGAAGAAAAGCGGGCTGTCGAAATGGTCGCTCCACCAATCCTGCGGTCGGTTATGGTACTCCGGAACGGCTCTTTTGTGGGTTTTGGGATTGGCCTTGCTGTCGGCGACAAAGTGCTGCCACGCCTGCGATTGCGCAGGCCCCGTCAAGATCACACCGCTTGGCGCTTCTCCATCCGGCTGCACTCCCTTGGCGAGAATCCGGATCTCGTCGCGCACCGCCTCCGGTGCCAGCATCAGAAGCGGCTGCATCGTCCAGTAACCATCGCGGTAATAGGTCCGCGCCGGAGCGCTATAGGCCTGCCCCGCGGCAAGGCCGGCGAAGGCGCCGTTTTCATCCCGCCTGATGCTGGAAAGGGCGGCGTGGATCCCCTGGCTGACCATGCTGCGCATCAGCGGGTCGGCGTCGGGCGTCAGATCACAGCGCGCCACATATTCGGCAGCTTCGGCAATGATCGCTTGACTGGTGAGGTCGAGCGCTTTCTCGCCTTCGTCTCTCGATGCGCCGACGGCAATCCGCAGATCCGACCCGAGAGCGTCCACAATGAGTACGCCCCAGGCCATTTCGAAAGTCTTCCGATGATGGGTCCGAGTGAACTTCGCGCTTGCGCTTTGCCCATCCGGCTCGTGCCACCAGGCGCAACGACGCGCGGGATACACGCCCCGAAGGCCCACACCGCGGATCAACATCACCGGCAGCGACTGCGCGACGAAAACACCGCCATGTTTGGAGATCATTCGGTTCGGGGCATAGGTATAAGGGCCGCCGATTGCAGAAAATCTCACGCGCCCCAGACTGCCGGCGCCCCAAAGGGCGAGATCAGCATAGCCGTCCGGATGAACATCCGCCTGAAGGCGTGGCGCCATGACAGGCAGTAAAACGCCTTGTTCGGCAGAAAGCTGTCCATCAGTCGAGGGCTTTATCATCGGCAATCCCCGCACGTTGATCCCAGCCTACAGGCGGCCCTCCTTTTGTCAAGGACATAGACAAAGTGAAGGCCTTGGTGTACCAAAAGCCGGTAAATGCGATCAGAGACAGCCCAGAATTCGCCGTATCGCGCTATTGGCCAGCCAATAGCGCGCCAATTAAGTATACGCACCGAACTAATTGGATTGAGCTAGCCCGGATGGCAATGACCTCTTCTGTCGTACAGACTCCAATCGCACGAAAAATTTCAACCCATGCCGTGATCCGGACTGTCCTGGCGAGCGGGTCGATCTCTCGCGCCGATATCGCGAAGCTTACCGGCCTATCAAAACAGACGATTTCCGATGTCGTGCGCGACCTCGAAGATGATGGATGGCTGAAAGCGATCGGGCAGACCGATGGGCGCCCGGGACGGAATGCGATCATCTACGAAATCAATGCCAGGGCAGGATTGGCGGCCTCCATCGATCTCGGGGGCACCAAGATTGCCGCGGCTATCTGCGATCTGTTGGGAAATGTGGTTGCCGAAACCAAAGTGCCGACAGACCGGCGCGGCGGAATGCATCTCGTCAATCAGTTCAGCGATCTTGTCGCTGAACTCGCATCTGCGGCCGGAACGACCGCCGACAAACTCCGCCTCGTCGTTCTGGGCAGTCCCGGCGTGCTCGATCCTGCCACCGGCCATATCAATGTGGCGCCAAACATTCCCGGCATTGACGCCATCAATCTGCGTCAGGTCTTCAGCGACAAGATGGGCATACCGGTGATCGTCGAAAATGACGTCAATCTGGCCGCACAAGGCGAGAGATGGCGGGGACACGGTGTCGAGACCGGCAATTTTGCTTTCATTGCTCTCGGAACCGGCGTCGGTATGGGCATCATCGCCAATGGCGCTCTGTTGCGCGGCGCGCGTGGCGCGGCCGGCGAGATCGCCTATCTTCCGATCGGTGGAGATGCTTTTGATCCTGGCGGCTTTACGCTGGGAACCTTTGAGACCGCGGTCCGCAGCGTCGCGATGCTGCGCCGCTATATCGGTTTTGGCGGGCGCAACGCATCCACCGTCGCCGATCTCTTCGCCGCGTTCAATGCAGGAGAAACAAGCGCCGTCGCGGCAATCGAAGAGACGGCAAGGCTGGTGGCGGTCGCCATTGCGGCAATCGGCGCAACTCTCGATCCTGAACTGGTGATCACTGGCGGCAGCATCGGCGCAAGACCGGAACTCGTCAACGCCATCCGCGGCTTCCTGCCGCGTTGCACGCCCTATCCGCCACGCATCGAGATCAGCCGTTTCGGGAACCGGGCCGCCCTCATGGGAGGCATGGGGATCGCGGTCGAGCGCATGCATGACGATCTGTTTGGTGTGAAATTGAAGGACGCTTGATCGGCCCGCGCCACTTGAGAACTACAGTGAATGCGCTAGATTTTCCGTCATGATAACAGCAACACAGATACGCGGCGCGCGCGCCATGATCGGGATGAGCATCGAAGAGCTCGCCGCCGCAAGCGGCCTGCCGGTCGAGACCGTAGCGGCGCTGGAAACCGGCGAATTTGCGGGCGAGCCGCATGCGCTGTTCGATGTGCGCAACACGCTCGAGGCGCACGGCATCATCTTCCTGTCAAGCGGCAATCAGGATGAAGGCGGCCCCGGCATCCGGTTGCGCGCACGCACCACGAGCGACGACGGTATCCGGCCGGAGAACCTCAACGCCGCCAACGACGACTGACGGAACCAATCGGTCACCTAGGCGTTCCCGCTGTCCCATCACGTATCGGGGCCCATCACATATCAGGAACAGTCACTTGAACCGCAGCAATGGTCTCTATCTCATCATCGGCATTCTCGTCGCCGCCGTCATCGGCCTCGGCGCTTGCATCTTCCAAGAGGAGAGCAAGCCGCAGGGGATCGAGATGAGCATCGGCAAGAACGGTGTCTCGATCGAGCAGAACTGAATATCAGAGATAGGTCTTTGCCAAATCGGCGAGTTTGCCGCCGTCCTTCACGCCCTGCCTGTAGAGCTGAATGATGACCGCACCGATCCGCTCGGCCTCCGGCGTTGTCCTGACGAGGCCGCGCTCGTCGCAGACCTTGTCGAGCACCTTTGAAAGCAGATCGAGATCTTCCGAAAACAGCGGTAAATCATGCGGATGGATTGATGATCGCAACATCACGCCGCATTTCCTCCGAGGGCAAACGCATCCACGCTTGCATTGCCGGCCGCCCTCCGCAACCGACAAAAATGATTATGCGCGACGGCTTGAACTTTAGCAACTACGCAGATTTCCCCGAAGCAAAATTAGGGAACAAAATCCTGTCCCGCGCGTTGGGGCCGCTTTTACAACAGGAGGCAGTGAGCGCAGGCGAGAGCAAAAAACGCCTTCCCTCCCCGTTCGGGTGCTTTCTTCAACCGGCAGCCTGGTTGTTTCCACCGTGGCTCTGAGATTAACTGCTGCGGCCGCCGGCGGCGAACTGGGGATGGATGGAGCCTTCCATGATCACCTTGGCGGTAATCTCGATCACCCGCTCCTCGGCGAGTTCAGCAAGCGCGAGGGCGACATCGCCCTCCGACCAGCCGGCTTTGACGGCCTCGTCCGACAGAGCCTGGAACGCACTGGCGAGGGCCTGTTTGCAAGTTAGATTTTGCTTCATATCCGCCATACGCTCGCACTAGGCTATCGTGACCAAGGATAATGTTAATCTACAACGCATCCACACGAATGCGAAGAGATTTCACGTTAGTTAAGTTAAAAATTTGGCTATTTACTCTAAAAACGGTACAGTTTTAACAAAATCCAACAAAATCCACCTCCCTCAACTGATGGATCGCCATAAAAAACTACAGTATTATTTAATCCACACCTTCAAATGGCATTTGCTTGCGTTATTTATTTTAAATAGTTGAAGCGCCAGCACCGACCTAGCGACCGTTGACCGACAAAAATGCGGTGCATCCGGGTTGCGGCCCGTTCTCAGCACCTTCCCGGCACACTGTCAATCAACTTCGGATCTTTCATAAGGCGATCCTCAGGTACCAATCGCCCTTGAGACAGCTTGGTTCGGATAGTGATCAGGCTGAAGGATGCTGCGCGCAGCGGGTAGAGCCGAACGACCCGGCGCCCAGCCGCTGCGAGCGCCTTCGCGCTAATCACTTTAATACCACAGCGACACCACACTGCCGTCAAAGTCCGCCGTACCCTTGTGTTGCGTATTATTGGGTTGGCGGGCTCACTACTCCAGGAGGCAAAATGTCTATCGAACTAGACGCGACGACCTATGTGCATGCTAAACCGACGACCGCCCATTCCTATATTTTGCCGGCCGTTGTCGATGTTCTTGAGAACAGTTTTCAGGCGGCAAATGAAACGGCGGTCTTCGACCTCGGCTGCGGTACCGGCGGCGCCGCAGCCGTGCTTGCGGAAAAGGGCTATGATGTCGTCGGCGTCGACCCGTCCGCGGACGGCATTGCGAAAGCGAGAACGGCCCACCCCGATCTCCCGCTGGAGATCGGCTCCGGTTACGAAGATCTTTCCAGCCGGTATGGGACCTTCGATGCGGTGATAAGCCTCGAAGTGGTTGAGCACGTTTATGACCCCAAGGCTTTCTCGGCCACCATGTACGATCTGGTGAAGCCCGGCGGCATCGCCGTGATGTCGACGCCGTTTCACGGTTACTGGAAAAATCTGGCCTTGGCCGTCAGCGGCAAGATGGACGACCATTTCATGCCGCTCAAGGACCATGGCCACATCAAATTCTGGTCTCCCGGAACGCTGAGCACACTGCTGCTGGAAACAGGCTTCGAAGACGTCGACTTCGAATATGTCGGCAGGATTCCGCTGCTGGCAAAATCGATGATCGCGATCGCTCAGAAACCGCACTGACGCCCGCCGCTCTGCAGCCATACGTGAGAGATCGCGGAATCTAAACACCGTGATATTTCTGATTGGAATTTCAAGAGGATAAATGGTCGAGGCGACAGGACCCTTCTGACAGTCTGCGGCCGCTAATTGCCAAGGTCTGGCGCTATTGTGAGATCAGCGCCACTAGGGCGAAGACGGTAACGTTGACGGTGCAATACGTCGACTTCACCCAGATTACATGGACAAGAACCAGTGAACGCCCGCTGACATCAGCGGGCGATTTGAGCAGATTGTGTACCTTCTGCTCAAGCCCGTCTTTCACGGCAAAGACGTCCGCCTGCTGGGCGTCACCCTCCTATCCGCGCTTGAGAATGCGGTCGACCTGCAGACTGAGCGACTCCAACTCATTCTCTGGCCGCCATAAACTCATAAATTGGCGGGTTTGGCCGCCTTGCGATATTCCTGAGACTGAGGGAAGCCGCTGTGTTGGGCGGTCCCTGCCTAGTGGCCGTCTTCAGAGTGCGCAGCTCGTGGTTACAAAAATATCGAACTGTACGACCAGCAGGTTTCGGCGCACCGGTCCGCGGCCTCATGCCTTGATCACGCTCCGAGCAATCGGCCCGCTATGGCCATTCGCTTGTCGATCTCTCCCGACGTGTCTTTCGGGCGCTCTACATATCTCACGAATGCCTCAACAGCGTCTTTGAGCGTCGATGCTGAAACGAACGAACGAGACCGCCGGGCCTCGGCAATGATCAACGCAATGTTGTGGTCCGGGTCCATGAGTTGCTCAGCAGAGTACCCCTTTCCCAGACCCGCTGTCTGATTGCATTGGAAGAGTCCGAAGCTCTTTTCCGGAGGAGCGGATACTGCCCTGGGATTTAAGCCAGACTCCCTTATCCCGTTTGCCAACGCCGCCGCCAGTTGATGTCGCGTATTGAAACCCGCTCGCTTGAATCTATCAACGATGAGATCACCGTATCGCTGGAACTCCGCCTTGACCTCAGCCTTCGTCATGTCGAAGGCATCGGCCGCTCCAAACGGAAGATCCTCGGCCAGCATTCGTATCGCCGAAATTTCCGTCACGGCAAACGGCTTCTGCGAGACCTGATCGTCCTGATTGCCTCCGAGCAATTCCACTTTCCGGTTTTCCGCGAACTTCTCGAAGAACGCGACGTGCCCACTTGTCTTGGGGTCCTGGGGCTTCAAAACGACAACAGCGCCCAACGGAATGTCCGATGCACCAAGCGGAAAGCTGCGGTTACCCCAAGTCTTCCAGTTTGCCGCGCGGGCTGGCCCGTCAGGTAGGCTTGCTCCTGAAGTCTTCATGCAGAAGCCGATGAATGCCCCGCACCAATGTGGTACCTTGCCGTTGATGTTTCCGAATCTGATTGCATCGAAATATACCGGAATCCGGTCTGCGTTCACCGTTTCACTTACGGGCCGCGCCAGTTCAGATCGCGCGATCATCAACCATGGAGGAACGCCCGCCTCGGCCTTAGGCAACTCATCAGCCGCCAGGGTTTTAATACGGTCGAATGCAGAGTCGAGCAGACGGGCGAGCACTTCGGAGACGTTCTTAAGGAACGCGGAAACCGTAGTGTCTGGTTTCGTTCCAGCGAGACCCGATCGTTCCGAGAGGGCAGAAATAGTCGCGCTCGTGAGACCAAACTGAGCCAACGTTTGCGACTTGTCCAACACTGGATCGGATAGAGCCACGGCTGTGCTTAGATCGATGAGGTAAGCGAGAAAGAGATCCAGATAACTCGGGACATCGACATCGTTGACGGGATTGCTCCTCGCGGTGCTCGCCTTGCTGAAGTCCTTGGCCGTCTTGCTCATGGCGTATCCGCAGGCGAATATCTGAGCTAGCAGCAATCGGCTGTCACCCGGACCGAATTCTTTCGCGAGGTCTAGACCAGACGACGTCAGGAAATCGCTGAACTCCGTCGAAGTGAGAGCGAGCGGTCCCATCGGCCCGGCCGAGCCCACGCCACCTGCGGAGAGGCCTGTTTCAAAGATCGCGCGCGCGATCAGATAATCGGCAGCGACATACCACGGTGCGGTCTTGGTATCGGCGTTGAGTTCCCGCTCAACAGTCAGACAGCTTCGGACGAAAAACTCTTCATCGAGGGGACGGGGAGCTGGGTCAGGCTCCTCCTTGAAATCGACAGCGAGGATCCACCCGGTCGTTTTGTCGTCGGGAAGAAACACCTCAATCCACTGGGGTGGATCGTTCTGCGTCGCGCCGGCAACAGTCTTACCTGTGCCGAAAAGCTTTTCGCCCGGCCCCACGCGCGCGAGCCGACCTGCATCCGGTTCAGGCATTGCCCTGACCGGCTTAATACCATCCGCGGCATAAACCATCACAGCCCCCTTAAAGTTTATCGATGAGTTCTGCAGTCAATTGTTTGGATAGCGCCGGATCATTGAGTTCAAGACTCAGGCTCGGATCGGCGCGCACCTTCGCGATGCCGGCGCGGATCGTCTGCTCGTCGGCTCCGGCCGGCAGTCGGTCCGCCACTGCAAGGCGTGCATTGAGGAGTTCGATCAGACTGTTGCTCGCGCTCATGATCCCAGACGGGTAGGCTTTCTGTTCATAGAAATTTTGAGCCGTTGAAAGTGAGCAAGGTGGCTGGTCGGCAACCTCGGCTAAATCGCCATCGTCCATCTTGCCGTCGAGGACTTTGCCTGGAATGGATTTCCTGATCTTCCTATACTGCTGCAACACTTTGACGAGCACGACGGTGTGCGGCGTGGGATTGTCGACCTCCTCTGGGGAAGCGCAAATCGCGGTCAGTGCGCTCTGGATGAGCTTCGTCGAACGCAGGCTCGCCTTCGTCGATACCAGCTCGTACTTTGCGTTATTATCGATGGGAGGGTTCGGCGGCCGATAGACCGCCCTCTCGGGTTTGAGCGACTCCCGCCGCAGAAACGCCAGATCGATCAGCGGCGTTTTTTCTGCGCTTTCCAGGGCTCGCGTGCCGCCAAGCTGGTAAGTGGTGATCGTCGTATTGATCTGGTTCTCGATCGTATAGGGCATGCAAAGGCGCAGATATTGACGCAGCACGTAGATTGCAGTCGGACGGTTCTCGACGCGAACAAGTGCAAACTCCTTCCGGAAACGCTCCTGATTCGACAGCACGATCGTCTGGACCGTCGAGTGGTTCACTTCCATCAGGAGCCGAGATTGAGTGTTGTCAAAGCTATTTCGCGCAAATCCGAAGGCTGCAGCGACGATCCCTATGGCAGCTCCAGTAGCACCCGTGGCTGCCATTATCGTGGCTGTTGTGGTGGCGGTATCCGCGATTTGCTTTTGTATGGGACCATTTGTGCGGCGGCGGTTGTCGAGCCACGCCAGGTAACCGTCGCAACGTGCGTCGATGTCGTTCATCCCGGCAAGCGTAAAGCCTTGCCAATCAACTGAACAGATACCTGGCGCTGAGCCAGATTGCCGGCATATGAACGCCACGTAATTGTCCTCGGCGGCGCTGCGCTGCCCCATAGTAGTATAGGAAAGCTCAGTACCGATGCCCCCGCCGTATGTATCAACCACGCCCTGCGTGCATGCGGAGACAACAAACGAGCAGCAAAGAAGAACAGCAAGCAGTTTGAAACGCATGAGACCCCCACAATCCCAAGTTCGAACGCGATATTAGCAGTTAATGGCTAGAGCGCGTCAGGAGGGCGGAGGTATCAAGTCCGGGCAAGTAAGCGGCTGCCCCTTGCCTTTAACCCAGCAAGGATATGAAAGCTTATCGGTGACATCGTCGCCGACACTGGCACGTGTGGCTTTCTCGAACTTAATCCGTCGGATCTTCTGCGTGTCGCTGTAGAACAGGGAAACCCGATAGACATAATCCAGTTTGGTTGTCGTGGATGCCGAAACCGGCGTTCCCACCGCCGCCACTTCCACACCGGAGCGCGTGTCGGCGTTGGCTACCTCGCCAACCTGAGAGCGACGGCTAACCAGGATCTGGACTGGTGACTCGTCCGATGTTTCGATCTGGTAGCGGTTGAGATGGAATGTATCCAGGCAGGTGATCAGATCGCTTTTCGCTACGTTGTAACCCGTACAGGACGGAAGGAGGTTGTCGCCCGTCATGTCCTCGACCTGCTCCATCTCGTCCTCGAGCTGGTCCTGATAGATCGTCATTGTCGTCATTCCCCGACGAAGACCTGTCGCGAAATACTCAATGCGGTCTTTCGTCGGTACGGTTTGGTTGACCAGCGGTTCGAAGATATGATGTATCGAGATTCTCTGCCAGTCGCTCTTACTGAAGCACACCGATGATTCTTCGGTGTAGGCGACTGACTTTTCACCGCTCGAAAGAAGTTCGTAGATCATCCTGGCGGTGTCGATATCGTTGAATCCGAACGTGTTGAGCCCGATTGTCCGCAATTGCCTGCAGGCATCAGAAAGCCCCGTCGTCGCCGTCTTTTCATATGCGACCGCAGAGAGGATCTTCAGGTCGCCATCGTCGGAAGCGAAGCTCCCCAGAATGGTATTCTTCTTGTCACCGATCGCCGGGAGTTGGTATCCAAGGATCCCGCCGACCGTCGAGTAGTCAACGACCAAATCCTTTGGGCTCCTGTCGGACGATATCGAATTGCCGGCAATGATCGACCTTCGCATTTTGAGCGACACGGTCAGGCTTCCGATGTCTGCGTCACCCTGCCCCGATTTCAATGTGAGTACGCGCTTGACCACGCCGTCGGCGGCCTCGTCGCCAAGTGAAAAGCTGGCGGTCGTTGACTCGTCGGAATTGTAGTAGGCATCGAGCACCGTGTCAGTGACATCCGCGACAGCGTTGAGCGCCGGCTTAGCCGCTTCGGACACTAACCAGGCGTTCGGCGATGCCGTCGCGATAATCGGCTGTACACGATCTATCAATCCCTTGATGTCGTGATCGGCCTTGCTTGTCGCGCGCGCCTTGAGCACGAAACTCAGCGGTTGTTGATCATATCGTATATAGGCGTCGTGAATTCGAATTGGCCAGATGTTCCAAAGGTCCGCTCCGGCTTGCTCGCGACGTAGGTATAGATTGGGGTTTCAACCGAGTCATAGTTGCCGATTTTCGGCAGAACCGAGAGCGCGATCTCTTGTGCGTCGTCCTTGGTGACCAGACTTTTAAGCGCGTCAAGAACGCTCCTGCTCTCCGCTGACCCGACCGGTTTGCTTTTGAGAACGAAATGGAATTGCAGGGCCACGTAGATTTGTCCGGACGGTGGTACGTAGCCGTCCTTCCAGTTTTGGCAATCCGTTTGAATAAGATTCAAACCCTTCCAGGAAGGTGATCCTCCGTCGACGCAAGTCGTTTGTGCGGCGGCGGCGGTCACGCCCATCAAATATCCAAAAAGAAAAACGCTACAGGCACGCAACATCCATCGCCCCCTCAAAATAGTGGAATTCCTTTACTTACAAACCAAGCTCCGCCTCACCACGCAGCGAGCCACTGCAGAATTGCTAACGTATTCATCGACCCACGTGAACATAATATACTGTGGTTGCGATAACTACAAGTTGATCATTTCGATACAACCTGCGTTTATGCTCTTGCAAAGATGGGGCTCGGAAAAGGGAAGCTTTTCGCATGAGAAATCAATGCATCTGGTCGAGAGCACTCACGAGCGACGGCCAACAGGGAAACATCTAGTGCGCGGTTGACGTCGTAACTGGTGCGGACGGAGAAGCTACGATAACAATGGGCATTGATCTTTTTCAGCCACTCCCACCCTGGCCGCTCTTTCACATCAATTGCAAATAAAATGTTCCCTTCCTTACCTCGCTCATCGAGTACGAAGGGCGAAAAGCGCGAATACAGCTTTTCTGCGACGCTCGTGGAATAGAGGAAATAGGTAGTAGTATCTATCCGATACCAATCAAGGGCCTTGCCAAAAGCTTTCTTGATCTCAGCGTCATCGCGCTTTTTTAAATACACATAGTAAAAATTAGCCATGGCGATCGTCCTTGATCTGCAGGGCGGCCTTCTTTCGTCGGGAGCATTTATTGCTGCGACGTCACTCCTAACCGGAGAATTCCGAGGTGTACCAACTCGCCGGGTACGCACTCATTAGATGGCTTAACTATAGATCTGGACAGGACCGCCATCTCACCTTCCGGCTAGAAAGCCTTCCCGCCTACAATAGGCTAAATATAACTGCGAGAAACTCACTGCAATGTCGGTGCCGCAGAACCTACCCCACAATTGTGGATGCTGCATTCCATAGACACTTCCCCGGACGATGCTTCCGATATGTTCCCAAGCGGGCTCATGTCCCCAACGAGACTTGATTGGGCACCCATAACGATAAGAGGATTATCCGGGGATTTTCGTTACGAGATTAGCATTTTATATGCTTTAGTTCTAATTTTGCTAGTGGCCTTCCGGCCAATTCATCATTTTTGACTGGGATTTCAAGGGGATAAATGGTCGGGGCGACTGGACTCGAACCAGCGACCCCTTGACCCCCAGTCAAGTGCGCTACCGGGCTGCGCTACGCCCCGACCTGCCGAAACGGCTTGCTTCGTTTAGTTTTTCAGCGCGTGCAATGCAAGCGGAAAAACCTTGCCTCCGACAAAAAGAGGCGGTTTGCGGGAATGTTCAGATCGCAGCGAGCTTCAGCCGGCCTTCGGCGGTCTGGCCGGGCTGCCATGCATGGTAGTTGGCGATCGAAAAATGCGGTGTTTCGAAGGGGGTGGCGTGAGTTTCAGTGATGACGGTGACATCGGCGCCGGCGGCCTCGCCGGCGAGGATGCCGGCGACGGCATCTTCGAAGACCAGGCATTTCGAGGGATCGACGCCGAGGCGGCTTGCGCCGAGCAGATAACCTTCGGGGCTGGGCTTGCCTGATTTGACCTCCCCGCCGCTGACGATGACCTTGGGCATCGGGATGCCGGCGGCAGCCATGCGGCGCCTGGCGAGCTCGATCGGCGCCGAAGTGACGATTGCCCATTTGCCGTCGGCAATGGCGGAGAGGAAGCGGATGGCGCCGGGGATTTCGACGATGCCCGAGACATCCTCCATCTCCTCGGCGAGCAGCAGGTCCGCCTCATGGGCCGGATCGACGCCTGGCAGGCCGAGCCCGCGGATAACGTCGGAAGCGCGGATGCCGTGGATCGTCTTCAGGAAGACCTCCGGTTCGAAACCGTGGCGTCTTGCCCAATCGCTCCAGACGCGTTCGACGACGGCGATGGAATTCAGCAGCGTTCCGTCCATATCGAAGAGGAAGGCGTCGTAGGACTTGTCGAGAATATCATGGAGAGCGGGCACAGATGTTTCCTTGCGGGCCGCGCGTCTTTTAAGACAGGCAAAAGACGCCGGAGCATTTTGAGCTACACAGGCGAGTAGCGGAGGGCGACGGCGGCGTCAACGCTAGTCGTTGACGTCGACGTCAACGCTAGTCGTTGACGTCGGGATGGGTGACCTTACGAACATCGGCAAGACCGCGGGTGGCATCGCGATTGCCGGTGGCGGCTGCGGCTTCGAAGATACGGGTCGCATCACCGTACATTTTCAGATTGAAGTAGCTGTAGCCGCGCAGGACCATCAGGTCGATAGGTTCCTGCTGCAGCTGGGCGCGCTGATCGAGATAGATGAGAGTTTCGCGATAACGCCCGGCGTCGAAGGCCGAAAGCGCCCGGTCGGCGAGGATCGCCACCTGAAGCTCGGCGGCGCGCTGGCGGTTTTGCGGCGCCTTGGTGGCGGCGACGGCGGCATTGCCGGAAAGGCCGGCGCGGAGATAAGCAAGGCTCTGGCCATAGGCTGCGTCTTCTCGGACCTTGCGGACCGGGCTCTGCAGTGCCGCCTCGAAGGCGGAAATCGCTTCCATCGGCCGGTTGATATCCATCAGGCACCAGCCACGCGACAGCGCGTCGGCCGGCTCAAGCTGCCCCGCATCGATGGTCGTCGAGCAGCCGCGTGTCTGGCGCGGACCGCGCTGGACGGTCACCGTCTGCATCCCCGGCCTTGCCGTGCGGACGGCCGCATCCGGCCCCAGCTGCAGCGCAGTGGGGCGCTCAGCCCGCGGCTCAACCGTGGCGGCGGGAGCTTGCGGCGGCTGCGCCGGCTGAACCGACTGCTGCGGGGCGATCGCGCCCTTCTCCGGCTGCAGAGGGGCGCCGTTGGGGTTCAGCGAAGCAGTGTCTTCAAGATTGGTGATGCGGGTCGACCGGCCGGCCCAGGCGCGCTGGATGGCGAGCACGGCCTTGCGGTCGTTCAACTGCTCGCGGGTGACGACAAGACCATAGGCGGAGGGTTCGTCATCGGGTTTCCAGGCAAGCGCGGTCTCGAACCAACGTGCGGCGGTCTGAAACTGGTTGAGGGAGCGGGCATACCAGCCGAACTGCTGCGCCGTCGGCACATATTTGCGGGCGATGACCTCGGAGGCGATGCGATGCAGCACATCTTCGGCGAGATCGGCGGGCGGCTGCAGCGCCATCAGATTGGCCGTGGCGGCGAGATAGGTGGCGCTCGCATCATCGGAATCGGCACGCCAGCGGAACATCACGTCCTCGGCCTCCTCAGGCGCCTTGCGGGCGATCAACGCCAGCGCCAGCCCCTGTGAAGCGGCCGCCGTATCCTGCTTGACGCGGGCGGCGCGGAACCATTTTTCGGCCTCGGCATCGTTGTTGCGGCGAAGCTGATACCAGCCGAGCAGCAGCGCATCCGAGGCAAGACCCTCAGTGCCGGCGAGCTTTTCGAGGCGGGCGACATACTCGGGCGCGATGGCGAGATTCGGATCGTCGTTGCCTTCGGCCATGAAGCGTCGGGCGAGGTTGTCGCGGATCGCATCGAATTCCCTGCTGCCGTCTGCGGCAGGCTTGTCCAGCGCGAGCAGCGCCTGCATCGGCTGATAGGAAAGCAGCGTCGAGGCCTTCTCGACCGTCGCCTGCCGTTCGGCCGGATTGGCGCAGTTCTTCAGGATATAGCTATAGGCGTCCTGGCCGCGCTGCACCCTCTCCGTCTGGATGAAGGCTTCGGCGACACGCCAGAGAACGTCGACCTCGCTGCAGGTGAGCAGGCTCGGCGTGGCGGCGGCGATATCGACCACGGTCGCATATTGCTTGAGGTCGGAAGCGTTGATGAGGCGGGCGCGGGCCTCGGCGACGTCGAGCCGGTCGAGCAGATCGGCCGGCGGCTGCCATCTGGCATCCGCTGCCTGGCGGTCGGCGATCGCCTTGCGCAGCTCGGCATAACGGCCATCGGAATAGAGCTGCCACATGGCCTCGAGCTGTTTGTCGCCGTTTTGCGGCACGGCGAGCGGATCGGCCGGCGGAACCCAATTCGGATAGAGCGCCTGAAGGCGGGAGATTTCGGCCTGCAAACGCACCTTGTCGCCGCGGCTGGCGAAATAACGAAGCGCGCTTTCATCGACGGCAGGCGGCGGCGGGGCGGCGGCCTGCTGCGGTGCCGGCGGCTCGGACACGATCGGAGGCGTAACCGGTGCCGCTGGCGCCGCCGTCTGGGGCGCAGATGGCGGCGTGGCAGATGGCGGCGTTGCAGGCTGCTGTGCTGCGGCATTCGGATCTGATGTATCCGGTGATGCTGGCGGCGAGGAGGTGATCGCCTCGATCTTGTCGGCGACGAGCTGCGCATTGAATTCGGCATTGCCGGCAGCCTCGGTCGGCTTGATGCGGCCCATCATCATCAGCTCCGGCGCCGGCTTGCCGGCAGACGCCAGGCCGAACCTTTCCTGCAGAGCGGCACGGTCCTTCAGCCCGGTAACCAGGCTCGCCACCACCACTGCTGCTGAAACCGCCACGAGAGAAGACTTCACAGACACTCCGGATGCTTCTCCCCGATATAAGCCAGCCCCAGCAGTTGAAGCGTGGACGGATAATAGAGCGCGGGCGCAAATTGCAGGGCCGAGCTCGGCAGCTTGGTCCCGTCGACAACACAGGCCACAACATCGTTAACAATTCGATAACCGGGGTCCGACAGGACGGTCTTCGGCCGGCCGGTGGTCAGATCGATGGTGGCGGGAACGCCGTCTTGCGACATCCCCTTTTGCAGGCGGACGAGCAGCGCCTTGTCGGTGATGCCGCCGCGCGCGAGATAGAGCGGGATGCGGATGGCGTTATATGAGAATTCGGCGTCGAACCCCTTTGCCGGCCGCGGCTTATCACGCAGGCTCACCCATTCGGCAGGAAGCTTGCGCGGGCCGAACTGCATCCTGTTCAACAGCTCCACGCCGTCAGCCGAGAGTTTTTTCCAGGCATCCGACGGAGCGAGCGCCGACATGACCGGGATCGCCTCGTAAATCCAGTAGGACGGGTTGACGACGGGACCGTCATCACGGTCGCTGCCCGTAAAACCTTCGGTTCCCGGCAACAGCAAGGTGCGGCCCTCCGAGCTGGCGACAGTTTCGGCAAGCAGAGCCTGCGCCATGCGGGAGGCGGCGAGGATATAGTCGTCGCGTTTCCACGCCGTGCCGGCAAGCGCCAGCGCATAAGCGATCAACATGTCGCCATCGGTGGCATTGTTGGTATCGGCGACGTGCGGCCTGACGTTCGGATCCCATTTCCAAACGGCCAGGCCATCGTCGCGCAGCAGCAGCTCGGTGCGGGTAAAATACCAGATCTGCTCGAAATCAGCCGGGCTTGCTGCGAGATAGGCGAGCAGCAGACCATAGCCCTGCCCTTCGCTGTGGCTGATATTGCCGTTGCCGTTATCGACGATGCGGCCGGTCGCATCGAGAAACTTCGCCTTGTAGGCCGACCATGCAGCGGCATTGATCATCGCCTGCTGCGCGACGGCGGGCTCGCCCGTCGGGGCAAACGCGACCGTTGCCGCCAGCAGGAGTGCGCGCAACCGCCTCATTTCGACCGGCCCAGCCTTTTGAGCATCGTCGATGTGGTGACCCCGATCAAAAGCACGAAGACGACCAGCAGGAAGGCATAGGAGAGGATGTTCGTCGACAGCCAGTTGGCGGCGATCAGGCGGTAGTTGGCGATCGACCAGGGCATGGACGGCACGAAATCGAAACGGGTGACGGGCACCGCCTCGATCTTGCCGGTCTTGCCCGAATAGGTGGTGATGTGGCCCGATATCTGCGGCCAGTTCAGCTGCGCGGTCAGAACCTCGAGCCCTTCACGCAGATCCTTCGCCGACGGCGCCGCCACCACCGTCCATGAGCCCGTTCCCGCAGGGCTGGAGCCCTGGGCAACCAGCAGCGTGGCGGCGTTGGGCGGCGTAAAGATCTCCTCGGCGCCGGGCACGAACTGCAGCGAACTGCGGGAGATATCGAAATTACGCGACACCCACTCGCGGAAAGCCGTGATCCGACTGCGCAACACACCGCCGCTGACCTTGGAATTCCACTCCTCGAAAGCCGTACCGGTATCGACGACAGCCGCCTGCGCATCCGTCACGGGACGCCAGGAGGCCTGGCTCGCCGTGGCGATATTGGTCTGCGACAGCGCCGTTGCCGGCATCTGCGAGATGGAGCCGATGAAGATGGCATCGCGATCGCCGATCATATTCGGCGAGGCGACGGTTTCGACGGCGATCGGATGGCCGGCGGTGATCGCCATCTGGCCAAGCAGGGTTGCGGCGGCCGAAAGCGTGTCGGCGTCGATGCGGTCGATGAAGAGCGGCGTCGGCTCCGTGGCCCGTCCATAGGGATAGGCGGTGCCGGCCATGGCGGCCAAATTCGGACGCTGACCGACGCGGGCGAAATCCGGAATATGCAGCTCAGAAGTATCGAACAGGGCAAAGCGCGGTGTCGCGCCGGCGGTTGCGCCCGGCGCGCAAGCCGCATCGTCCTTGGTCATCAGGATCGCCTCGATCGCCACCGTGTTAAGACCCGGCTTGAAGTGGCGCATCGTCACCCGGATCGTCAGATGGCGGAGAATGCCGCCTGACGTCGTGGTGATCGGCACGGTGGAGGCAATATTGTCGTTGACGTAGATATCGATGTGGCTACCGGGCAGCACGTTATCGGTATAGGCCGCGTCGAGCAGCACCTTCGCCTCGCCATAGGCATTGGCATAAAAGTCAGCCGGCACGGCGATATTGAAGCTGGTCCGCAACCGCCGGCCGGAGAATTCGGTGGTCTTCACGCCGAGCTGCGACAAAGCGATGTTCGTATCGGAAAAGACCAGCGGCGCGTTCGGCGCGCTCCAGCGCTCTGTGGTCAGCACGTCGCGGCGGACATCCGACGACCTGTCCGTCGGCGAGACGATGGTATCGATCGCCGAGGAGACCGCCGGCCAGGAGGGCCCGCTGATCAGAAGCACCGGCGAGCCGCTGCGCGGATCGGTGACGAAAGCGGCGAGTGCTGCGCTTTCGGCGCCGGGCGGCAGGCCGGGAAAGAGCGGCCGCAGCTCCGCCGCGGTACCAACGAGCACGCTGAGCTTTCCGGGCCCGGCAGCCGGAAGCGAATTGGTGCTGAAGGCAAAGATCTGGTTCGGCATGCTGCTCAGCACCGACAGGCCCTGCGCCAGCCGAAGCAGCGGCCTGGTGGTTCCCGGCTGCTCCAGCGCCGGGACAACGATGTCGAACTCGGTCTTGCCGGCGCCGTCGACGCCGATGGCGCGGATCGCATCGGCGCCCGCCAGCAGTGCGGTGTCGGTGCCGGCGAAACTCAGATAGGTTCCGGCCGGATCGATATTCGACCACAATTCATAGGTGGACTGGATGCTGCAATCGGTCCGGTGGCGCTGGGCGGCTTCAAAGGTGACGAGATTGGCGCCGGGCTGCAGCAGACCGGGCGGCACCGCGAAGGTGACGGCCGACGGGCCATCCGGCGATCCGACGCGTTGCTGGCCGATCGGGCGGTTGTTGAGATAGACGGTAAGCGACGAGGCCTCGGGCGCGACGACGATCGCATTCTGGTAGGCGAAGGTGAAGCTTGCCTTGGCCGCCGCCTGTTCCGGCGTCAGATAGACCGACCATGACCGGCGATCATATTCGCCGCCGAGACCCAGTTTCGAAAAGGGCACGAGATAGCGGCGGACATCGCCGGCGTGCGGCGGCGCAGCGGTATTTGCCGCCGCGGCTGGCTGGAGCGCGGGTGCCGTCGGCTGCGGCTGGACGGCGATCGCCGGAGGAACGGGCGCGGGAGCAGGAGCGGCCGGAGTTGCAGGTGCGGGTATGACGGAAACCGGAGGCGTGACGGGAGCCGGCGCCGGTGCTGCCGGTGGCGTGGGCGGCGTCAATCTCGGGGTCACGGAGGCACCGGGCGGCCGCTCGCCGGACATATCGAAGGGCGCCGTCTGCGCCTGGGCGAAGGCGGAGGCATTCAGCAGGAGAAGCGAGGCAGCGACGATCCTTCTCATCCGGCGTTGACCTTTGCCGCCCGCTGCTGGGCTTCCCGCTCCGGCCGCATGCTGCGGAAGAAATAAATGAGGCCACGGCTGGTCTGGTAGAGCGACAGGCCGAGGAACCAGATCGTGCCGCGGATCAGGCCCGGATTGCGGCGACGCGCGGCCTGGAACTCGGTCCACTGGTCGGAATTGGCAAACATCAGGTCGGCGATCAGGCGATGGTCGAGCGCGCTTTTCGGCACGTATTGGCAGCCGACATTGGAGATGTCGCCCGATGGCTCGATATTGCGGACGATGAGCGGCAGGGTTTCCAGATCGGCGCCGCTATAGGGCCGGAAGCGCATTTCGCCGACGGCGCCGACCAGCATCTCGTCGAGCTGCTTGTTGAAGATGTGAAGCCTGGCGCCATGAACCGAGACGTCTTCGATCGAGGCCGCGTACCACTTGCCGTTGGCGCCGAATTCACAGCGCCGGTTGACGCGGACGCGCCGCGACAAGGCGCGTTCGCCGCGCTCCGAGACGACGCCGAGCGCGCAGCCGGCCATGATCAGGTTGATGAGGTT
The DNA here is from genome assembly GCF_028994275.1 of Rhizobium binxianense. Classification (NCBI taxonomy): domain Bacteria; kingdom Pseudomonadati; phylum Pseudomonadota; class Alphaproteobacteria; order Hyphomicrobiales; family Rhizobiaceae; genus Rhizobium; species Rhizobium binxianense. The sequence goes on along the minus strand of NZ_CP118713.1, from coordinate 1,179,265 downwards.
CCAGCCGCCGACGACGAGCGTGACGTCGGCCTTATAGGGCTCGGCGTAGATCCTGTAGATGGTAATGACGAGCGCGATGATCTGCACCGCGAAGATGACGAAGAACGGACGGCTGATCTCCGACAGGCGGCTGACGGCGATCGATTCGTCCTTGGCGGTGACCTTGAAGGTCGGCTTGCGCGGATTGAGCATGACGGAGACGACAGCCGGCAGCAGATGCACGGTCTGGACATATTCGTAGAGCTCGGAAATCCAGGGCCAGCGGAACGACCCGTAGAGGTAGTTCTGCATCATCAGGTTCACCAGCATATAGGCCAGCGTATAGGCAAGGAACTCGCCGCCGGAGGCGGTGAAGATTTCCAGGTCGAAGAACAGATAGAAGAGCGGCGCAAACAGGAAGATCGTGCGCGGGAACGGGAAGAGCCAGAACAGCGTGGAGGACATGTAGCAGAGGCGCTGCGGGATCGACAGGCCGCGCTTCAGCAGCGGGAAGCGGAAGCGCAGGATCTGCATCATGCCCTGCGCCCAGCGGCTGCGCTGGCCGATGAAGCTTGCGAAAGTGGCCGGCTGCAGGCCGGCGATCAGCGGCTTGTCGACATAGATGCTGTTCCAGCCGCTGCCATGCAGCGCCAGCGCCGTCTCGCAATCCTCGGTGATGCTGATGCCGGAAAAGCCATTCTGGGATTCGAGCGCCTTGCGGCTCAAAACCGCTGCCGAGCCGCAGAAGAAGGCGGCGTTCCATTTGTCGAGGCCGCGCTGGATGATGCCGTAGAACATTTCGTTCTCGCTCGGCATCTTGTCGAAGGTGCGCAGGTTGCGCTCCAGCGGATCGGGATTGATGAAGAAGTGCGGCGTCTGGACGAGGAAAAGCTTCGGGTCATCTTCGAAGTAACCGACGGTCTCGAGCAGGAAATCGCGGGCAGGTGCGTGGTCGGCATCGAAGACGGCGATGAGTTCGCCGGTCGAGTGTTTCATGCCGTTGTTGAGATTGCCGGCCTTGGCGTGCTCGTTGCGGTCGCGCGTGAGGTAACCAACGTCGAGGTCCTGGCAGAGTTGCTTCAGCTCGAGATGGCGGGCGGCTGCCGCCTGGGCTTCGAGCAGCTTGCCGGAATTGCGCTTCTGCAAGGTGCCGCCGTCGTCGAGCAGCCAGACATGCAGCTTGTCGGCCGGATAATCCATGGCCTTGGCGGCAGCCAGTGTATTTCCGAGAAGGCCGGCATCCTCGTTGTAGGACGGCACGAAGACATCGACATGAGGTAAACGCCCGGGATTGGCGGCACGTGAAGGCCGCGGCGGCAGCGGCGTGGCGACGATGAAGAGGCTGAGCGCCAGCATCGCAACGCTATACATTTCGGCGAGGTAGAGCAGCAGGCCCGGAATGAAATTCTCAGGCTGGTTCAGAGGCGGCAGAGTATTGGTGGTGCGCCAATAGACATAGCGCAGCACGATCGACGTGCCGAAGGCGAGCGCCACCAGGCGCCAGGTTCCCTCGCCTTTCAATATCTTGATCAGCGCCATCACCGTCACGACAGTGATGCTGGTGATGAGCTGGGTCTGCAAGTTAACCGGCAGCGTGATCAGCACGATCATGCAGAGCGAAACCACGGCCCATATGAAGACACTGCGGGCTTTGCGCATCGTCGTTCCCTCGAAATTGCTCAATCAGGGCACCTTCCGGCGCCCCAGACATGCTCACTATCTGCGGCAGGCGGCCGTCATGGCCGTGTCGCCTATGCAGTCCGGCGACGGCACGGTGACACCGATGGCCCTTGCGGATTGTTCGACCCGCTCGGCTGCTGCAGCGGGCTTCACGCTCGTCTGCGGCGCCTCGCCCGGCAGCGGTACGCGCGGACCGATGGGGGCCGGCAACGATGCCGCGCCCGCAGCCGGTTGCGGCGCCGGAGCGTTGCGAACCGCAACTGCCCGCGGCCGGCTGACAATGGCAGGCGCTGGCTCATAGCCGATCGGCATCGCGCTGGCGCGATAGCCGCCCTCGTCGGGATAGACCGGCGCACCGGTGCGTCCGAGTGCGGCATCGGCGGGCGGCGGATTGCTGTAGGGATTCCAGATCGCGCCGTCGAAGGTGCCGGTGATGGTATAGCCGTAGACGATGCCGAGCAGCTGGCGCTCGTTCGCCCTGGCGTCGCAGAGACGCAGGCGTAGCTGGATCATGCCGAAATTGCGCGCCTGGCTGTTGGCGGCGGCGCTCGAGCGGATCTGCTGCCAGGCATAGATGCAGCTGTCGCCGGCACGGCTACGGCCGGAGGCGTAACCGAACGGGCCGTAAGCGTTCTGCAGGAAGGTCGCCGAGGTCGCCATCGGCACGCCGGGGGCCGAACGAGCCACCTCTCGGGCAATGCCGCTCTCGTTGATCATGCTGAAGCCCGCATCGCCCGCCCCGGGATTGGCCCCGGAAGCGCCGAAGAACTGGACCTTCAGAAAATTCTGACCGGGCACGGAGGATGAGGTAAAGAGCGATACCGTCTGCTCGACGCCGTTGCCACGCTTGTGCTCGACGACGCTGACGATCGACAGGCCGCCCGGCGGCGGCAGGACCAGCGCCTTTTCAGGCGCCACGGTTTCCGGCCCGGAAGGCTGGCGCACACCGCCTGTCGACGTGCAGCCGGCCATCATGCCCACCACGGCCATCAGCGATATCGTCTTCCGCAAACCCATGTCTCGAGCCGCCGCATTCGTCTTTCCAGATATCCATCCGCCAACCGAAACGCGACGGACCTTAGAATCAACGACCACCCGGCCGTTCATCCGACATAAGCCGCCAGCATGGTTAACGAAGGGTAAAGAATCGGCCGTTGATGTCACCGGACGGAATCACACTGAACGTTATTCGGACAGCTCAACCGTATGATGCATAAATCAGTTTAGCAACACTCGAGCCGCTCTCATTGCGCGTGTCTTCGGCCCGACGAAAGCCCCAGGGAACTATGCCGCACGGCCGGCGTTGCCCTGAAGTCTCAAGTTGAAGAAGGAGAACATCCCATGCGCAAGATCATGCTGGCCGCGGCCGCCATGCTGACCATCAGCTCCGCCGCCTTCGCGCAGAGCACCGTCATCGTCACCGATCCCGCAGCGACCGGCTCCGTCGTATTGCCCGGCGAGGTGCGGACCTATGTGATGGAGCAACAGACACCGTCCGTCGTTTATGAGGGCGATATCGCGGTCGGCGCGACGCTGCCCGATACCGTCGAAGTGCATACCGTACCCAATATCGACGGCTACGGTTATACCGTCGTCAATGAACGGCGCGTCATCGTCGAACCGAAGACGCATCGCGTGATCCAAGTCCTGGAATAGTGTGATCTTGAACTGTGGACGTGCAGCCCAATGCTTCACGTCCGCTCATCTTCCATTCTCGCCGGTACGTTCAGCAGTTCGCGGATCTTGTGCGCCAGCTGCTCCAAGCTGAAGGGCTTGGCCAGCAGCGAAACGCCGTGATCGAGCACACCATTGTGGACGATGGCATTGCGGGTGTAGCCCGTCGTGTAAAGGATCCGGATCGCCGGCCATTTTTCCTGGACGATATCGGCAAGCTGGCGCCCGCTCATTTGCGGCATGACGATATCGGTGAAGATCAGGTCGACTTCCCGATTTTCTTCCAGGATCAGAAGCGCCTCCATGCCGCTGGCCGCCTGCAAGACGGTGTAACCCAGTTCATGCAAGCTTTCGGCGGTCATGATGCGGACGTTCTCATCGTCCTCCACCACCAGGATCGTATCGTTGACGCTGCCCTGAGGAAGCGGCTGGGCGCCGGCGGCGCTCAAACGGGCGTCCGTCGCGCCGACATGACGGGGAAGATAGATCTTCACCGTCGTGCCTCTGTCGATCTCTGAATAAATCTTGATGTGGCCGCCGCTCTGCTTGATGTAGCCGTAAACTTGGCTGAGGCCGAGACCGGTGCCTTTGCCGGGGCCCTTGGTGGTGTAGAACGGGTCGAAGGCGCGGTCGATCACGTCGGGCGACATGCCGGTGCCGGTATCGGTCATGCTGACCATCACATATTGGCCGGCCTCGACCTCGGAATGCATGCGCGAATATCGCTCGTCGAGTTCGGTATTGGCGGTCTCGATCGTCAGATGACCGCCGCCCGGCATGGCGTCGCGGGCGTTGACGGCAAGATTCAGGATGGCATTCTCGAGCTGGCTCAGATCGGCAAAGCTCGGCCAGAGGCCGCCGGCCAGCACGGTCTCGATCCGGATCTGCTCGCCGAGCGTACGTCGCAGCAGCTCCGACATGCCGCCGACCAGCTTGTTGAGGTCGATCACTTCAGGGGCGAGCGGCTGCTGGCGCGAGAAGGCGAGAAGGCGCGCGGTCAACACCGCGGCCCGCTGCGCGCCGTCCTTGGCATTCTGGATGGAGTGCAGCAGGCGGGGATCCTCGCTTCCGGTCAGGCGCCGTTGGGCGAGGTCGAGGTTGCCGATGATGATCGCCAACATATTGTTGAAATCATGAGCGACGCCGCCGGTGAGCTGGCCGATCGTCTCCATCTTCTGCAACTGGCGTATCTGCGCCTGAGCGGCGGCATTCTCTTCCATCTCGTGCCTCAGTTCGGCGGTGCGCTGGACCACCGTCTGTTCGAGGCGCGTGTTGAAGCTGTTGAGCTCACCGCGAAGGCGGCTCTGCCGGCCATGTGCGATGATGATCATCTCCATCAGGCCGATGATGATCGCTGCATTGATCACATAGGTCGACAGACCAACCCATTGGCCGGCGTTCATCGGCCAGAAGACATCATGCGGCTCGACGAAAAACTGCTGGACAATGAAAGCGGCAAGCACCGCGGCGACAAGGCCAGGCCCCGCGCCGCCGATGAAACTCGCCAGCAATATTGCCGGAAGGAAGCTCAGAAAGGGAAAGCCGGAGAGATAATCGCTGGCGGCAAGCCTGAAAAGAAACGTCAGGCCAACGAAGGCAACGGCCAGCGGATAGGTATAAGCTGGCCTTTGACGCAGCCAATCCGTGGCACTCAGCAAATCCATTCCAGACCCCTTCATACCGCGCCGCGCGCTCGGATGCGCAAAGGACGCCGTAACACTTTGAACTGCTGCATAATTCCTTCCGAGTCGGGAATTATGCAGGAGCCGTTGCGAAGACGGCATCCCAGCTTTTACACATCGAATTTCACCCGGCAATATGCTGTTTCTTGCATTGCCCGGGACGACGTCTTGACGAGCAGCGCAAGCAGTCCACATAAATCGCCATGCCTGGCAAGGGGAATGGGTGAACGGGGATCATGAAAGACATATTCATCGTCGAAGACGACGCGCTGATTGCCATGCTGCTCGAGGACATGCTCGCTGATCTCGGCTACCGGGTCTGCGCCAGCGCGCCCGACCTGGAACGGGCGCTGGCGACCGCCAGAGACACGGAATTCGACGCTGCCATTCTCGACGTATCGCTCGCAGGGCAGAGTTCGCTGCCGGTCGCAAAACTGCTCGATGAACGCGGAAAACCTTATATCTACGCGACAGGATATGGCACCGCCCCGGACGGCAGCAGCCCAAGCACATTGCCCGTGCTGCAAAAACCCTTCCAGCTCAGCGAACTCGAACAGGCGATGAAGCGGCTTACCGAAGCCTGAGTTCGATTAAAAGTTAGAGCATGATGTCATCCGAAAACCGCTCACACTTTTCGGCATCATGCTCTTTGCTCAACGCACCTGATCGAGCAGACGCTTGCATTCCAGCAGGTCGTAAAGCGCCTCCTGCAGCAATGCCCTGTCTTCCTTGCCGACGCTCGACTTGCCGATCGAGACTTCCTGTTCGTCTTCTCCCGCGACGAAATTGAAGAACCGGCGGGTGATCGGCGGCTTGGCGCGGCCGACGATCTGGTCTTCGTCAGCCATGCCGACGCGCGGTTCCCCGGCACTCGCCTCCTGCACGCCCGACGCAAGCGCCTCGACGCTGGCGAGATCGCCGTGGCCGACCGATATGACGAACTTGTTGCCGTTGGTTTTCAGAAGCTTCTGCACACCCTTGATCGTATAGCCGTGATCATAGAGCAAATGCCGGATGCCCTTAAGGAGATCGACATCCTCGGGCCGGTAATAACGACGGCCGCCGCCGCGCTTCATCGGCTTTATCTGCGGAAACCGCGTCTCCCAGAAGCGCAGCACATGCTGCGGCAGATCAAGATCGTCTGCGACTTCGCTGATGGTGCGAAAGGCATCGGGGCTCTTGTCCAACGTCATACTGCTACGCGACCTCGCGGCTCGATCCAACGGCGACTCATCATATTTCAACGGTTTGGCGTCGACAATTCAAGTCATGTCTCGACGTTGCGCACAACGATGGACAGTGCCGGAGCAAAAAAACGCCATTTAGAAACGGGAAGCCGATGCTCAGGAGGCCGGATTCTGCGGCTTCTGCTTGACCTTGCGAGCGACATGCGCCTTGAGGATGCGCGTCTTCAACACGTTCGACGCCTTGAAGGTCATGACCCGGCGGGGGGAAATCGGAACCTCCTCGCCGGTCTTCGGGTTGCGGCCGATCCGCTCGTTCTTGTCGCGCACCTGGAAGGTAGCGAAGGAGGAAAGCTTGACGGTTTCACCACGCACGATGGCGTTACACACTTCGTCGATGACGGTTTCGACCAGTTCCGCGGATTCGGTCCGGGAAAGCCCGACCTTTCGGAAAACGGATTCCGCCAGGTCTGCGCGCGTCACTGTTTTTCCGGTCATGATTTCCCCGCCCATTTCAAATATTTTGTGAAATCGCGCAAAGAGTATTTGTCTTGCGCGTCACGGTCAAGCTCTTGTTCGCCGCCAGTTTTTCAGGATTTACGCCTACCAGCGCAGCAGAACGGCGCCCCAGGTAAAACCGCCGCCCATCGCTTCGAGCATCACCAGGTCGCCCTTCTTGATGCGGCCGTCGCCGGCAGCGGTCGCGAGCGCAAGCGGGATCGAGGCCGCCGACGTGTTGCCGTGCAGATCGACTGTGATGACGACTTTCGCCGCATCGATATTCAGCTTCTTCGCCGAACCGTCGATGATACGTCGATTGGCCTGGTGCGGCACCAGCCAGTCGAGGTCATCGGCGGTGGTGCCGGTCGCATCGAAAGCCGCCTGAATGACGTCGGTGATCATGCCGACGGCATATTTGAAGACCTCGCGGCCTTCCATGCGCAGCTTGCCGACGGTGCCCGTCGTCGACGGTCCGCCATCGACATACAGTTTTTCCTTGTGCGAGCCGTCCGAGCGCAGATGCGCGGTCAGCACGCCGCGATCGGCAACAGTGCCCTCGCCCTCGGTTGCTTCGAGCACGATCGCGCCGGCGCCGTCGCCGAAAAGCACGCAGGTGGTGCGGTCGTTCCAGTCGAGAATGCGCGAAAAGGTTTCGGCGCCGATCACGAGAACGCGCTTGGCAAGCCCGCCGCGGATATAGGCATCGGCCGTTGTGACCGCATAGACGAAACCGGTGCAGACGGCCTGGACGTCGAAGGCGAAGCCGTGGCTCATGCCGAGGCGGCTCTGAATATTGACCGAGGTTGCCGGAAAGGTGTTGTCAGGCGTCGAGGTGGCACAGATGATGAGATCGATATCGGCTGGCGTCAGGCCCCCATTGGCAAGGGCCGCTCGCGCAGCGGCCTCGCCGAGCGAGGCCGTCGTTTCGTCATCACCTGCGACATAACGCTGGCGGATGCCGGTGCGCTGGACGATCCATTCGTCGGATGTGTCGACGATGGCCTCCATGTCACGATTGGTCATCACGCGCTTCGGAAGCGCGGCTCCGAACCCGCGAACCACTGAACGGATCATCTTTGATTGAACCCCATCGCTCATGCCGCTTCCGGGCCCATCGGGGGCAGCCGCTTGGCGTGATATTTCTTAAGATCGTTTTCTATTTTCTGATTGAGGCCGTTCTTGGCCATGTCGTAACCGACTTCAATGGCCGCGGCGATGCCTTCGGCATTCGCCCCGCCATGGCTCTTGATGACGATGCCGTTCAGACCGAGAAACACGCCGCCATTGACCTTGCTCGGATCGAGCTTCTCGCGAAGCATGTCGAAGGCGCTTTTGGCGAAGAGGTAGCCGATGCGGGCCAGCAGCGTGCGCGACATGGCGGCACGCAGATATTCGCCGATCTGCTTGGCGGTGCCTTCGGCGGTCTTCAGCGCGATATTGCCGGAAAATCCTTCGGTGACGACGACATCGACCGTGCCCTTGCCAAGGTCGTTGCCCTCGACGAAGCCGGAATATTCGAGCGAATCGATGTTCGCCTCGCGCAACAGCCGGCCGGCCTCCTTGACCTCCTCTTGGCCCTTCATCTCCTCGACGCCGACGTTCAGAAGACCGACCGTCGGCCGTTCGACCTCGAAAAGCGCACGCGCCATGGCGCCGCCCATCAGGGCAAAATCCATCAGTTGCTGCGCGTCGGCGCCGATCGTCGCGCCAACATCGAGCACGATGCTCTCACCCTTCAGCGTCGGCCAGATCGCGGCAATCGCCGGACGCTCGATATTGGCCATGGTGCGCAGACAGAACTTCGCCATCGCCATCAGTGCGCCGGTATTGCCAGCCGAGACCGCGACATCGGCGTCACCCGTCTTCACCGCCTCGATCGAGCGCCACATGGTGGAGATATAGCGGCCACGGCGCAGCGCCTGGCTCGGCTTCTCATCCATGGCGACGGCAAGCTCGCAATCGTGAAAGAGCGATTTTTCCTTGAGTTTCGGAAACTTGGCGAGAACCGGATCGCACTGTTCCTTGAGACCATAGAGAACGAAGGAAATATCCGGATGCCGATCCAGCGCCTTGGCGGCGCCGGGGATGACAACTTGGGGACCAAAGTCGCCACCCATGAGGTCGAGAGATATTCTGATCACGCGTCCCTGATCCTTCTTTTCGCCGAGGGCGAAATTTCGGCCAAAATACCGGTTTTGGCGTCGCTTACAACTGAATTGTGTCAAATGCCAGAGGAGCTTCAGTCCTTTTTCCAGTCCTTGAGGGCTGCGAAAGCCGAGGGCTTTTTGTCGTCCTCGCCGCTATCCTCGATATGGCCGTCGAACTCAATCCCCTCCTTGCGCGGATAGGGATCGATCGCGAGAGCGGCGAATTCGGCAACCACCTCACCGGCGTCGATCGTATCGCCGACAAAAGTCTCGGGCAGATCAGGACCGTCGGGATCGAGCAGCATCTCGCCGGCGTCATTGCCGGCCTGGCGGGCAAGCTTGGAACCCTCCGGCACGAAGATCTGCTCGAAGCTCTCGTCGATGGCGGATTCGACCGGTTCCAGCGTCACGACGCAGGACTGGACGATCTTCGCCTGAACGCGGCCCTTGATGCGCACGCCGTCGCGCTTCCAGCGGGCAATCTGCAGATCGGCGCGGAGATCGTCGACGGAGACGACATTCCAGGTCTCGGCAAGCGCCTTCAGTTCGCCGGCGTCGGCCTCGACATGGACCTCGACGGGATTGGCTGAGATATGGCCGACCTTGACGTGATAGGAGAAGGGAACATCGTCCCGATCGTTCTTCATTGCTTGCTCCTTCAGGCAACAGGCGGGAGCGTTGCCGAACCGGTGGAGATCGCCTCTTCCGGAACAGCAGACAGATGGGATTCCGCAGCCATCATCCATTCGGCAAGGCCGGACATATCGGCTGGCGCCGCGGTTTCGGGGTAGATATTGCGCTCGAGGGCAAGAGCAAGCGCTTCGGCGTCGCCCGCATCCATCGCCTTCGAATAGGCTTCGAGCCGGCCGTAAAACATGCCGGCGAGCTTCTTCATGCGCTTCGGCACGCTGTTGTCGCCGATGCCGAGTTCGCGGATCGAATAGTCGATATCCTGGAAGAAGGCGTCGACAATCTCCTGGGCGATCTCCTGGCCGCTGGTGGCGGAGCTGCGCGTGCGGCGAAAAAACAGAATCATGGTGATCGACAGCATCTCGAAACGGCCCATGACCGTATCCGGCACATTGAGCCGCTCATAGATTTCCGGCATGCGCGCGGCCGCCGTCAGCGCCGCATATTGCCTGTCGACGATCGCTTGATTGTTGTTTTTCTTACGGAAGAGCCCGAAGATCATTGTTTTTTCCGGAAATGCCTCATTCTTCACGCCGGCCGGCCTCTGGCCTTGTTGCATGATTTCGAAAGCTGGTTTACCGAAGCAGGCGCGAATTGCAATGCCGATCGTGGCCAGTTTCGGGACGACGCCTTCGATGCGTCAACGAAGCGAATTTGGGAAATCCGACCCGGAATGGCCACAATGGTTTTGCAGGTGGTAAAGCGTGCAAGGCCCCAAATGGCTGCTATCGACACTCAAGGGAGTAGATGTCGTTGAAGAAACGGTATTTCAAGTCTGACGTGAAATTCTTCAGCAGTGCGGCCATTGCCTTCATAATCGCCTCCACATCAGCTCTTTCCGGTTGCCAGACCAGCACCGTGCTCAATGGCGGCTACGTCGCCGACCAGCAGTCGCTGAACCTCGTTCCGGAAGGCTCGAGCCGCGATCAGGTGCTGCTTTCGCTCGGCACCCCGTCGACGACTGCGACCTTCGACGGCGAAGTCTTCTATTATATCTCGCAGCGGCGCACACGTGCGGTCGCCTTCCAGAAGCTGAAGGTCGTCGACCAGAGCGTCCTGGCGATCTATTTCGACAAGGACAGCGTTGTCAGCCGCCGCGCCAACTATACGCTGCAGGATGGCAAGGTGTTCGACACGATCGGACGCGTCACGCCGACCGGCGGCAAGGAACTCACCTTCCTGCAACAGATGCTCTCCGGCGGCAGCGCCGCAAGCGCTGCCCGCAGCCTGTTCGGCGGCGGCGCCGGCGGCACGCCGCAGAACCCAAGCAGCCTGCGCTGATCGGATACGCCTCATGCGAAACCCGCCGGATCGCTCCGGCGGGTTTTTTGGTGGTCGCTGATCGAGGCTGTGGCGAATTGCGCGTCGTCAACCGCCGCGCAATTTTTCGGTATGCATCAACCAGCGAGAACCGCGAGCAGCAGAAGCGCCACGATATTGGTGATCTTGATCGCCGGGTTGACGGCGGGGCCGGCGGTATCCTTGTAGGGATCGCCGACGGTATCGCCGGTGACCGAGGCCTTGTGCGCATCCGAACCCTTCATGTGACGCACCCCGTCCTTGTCGACGAAACCATCCTCGAAGCTCTTCTTGGCATTGTCCCAGGCGCCGCCGCCCGATGTCATCGAGATGGCGACGAAGAGGCCATTGATGATGACGCCGAGCAGCGATGCGCCGAGGGCGGCAAAGGCCGAGGCCTTGGAGCCGGAGATGAGAAGCACGCCGAAATAGACGACAATAGGCGCCAGCACCGGCAGCAGCGACGGCACGATCATCTCGCGGATGGCGGCCTTGGTCAGAAGGTCGACGGCCCTGCCGTAATCCGGCTTTTCCGTGCCCTGCATGATGCCGGGCTTTTCCTTGAACTGACGGCGGACTTCCTCGACGATGGCGCCGGCCGCACGGCCGACGGCGGTCATTGCGATGCCGCCGAAGAGGTAGGGAACGAGCCCGCCGAAGATCAATCCCGCCACCACGTACGGGTTGGAAAGATCGAAGGAAATTTCGCCTATCCCGGCGAAATAAGGGAATTTGTCGCCATTCGCCGCAAAATATTTGAGGTCGTAGGAGTAGGCTGCGAAGAGAACAAGTGCGCCGAGGCCGGCCGAACCGATGGCATAACCCTTGGTGACGGCTTTGGTCGTATTGCCGACGGCATCGAGCGCATCCGTGGATTTGCGCACCTCCGGCGGCAGATGCGACATTTCGGCGATACCGCCGGCATTGTCCGTCACCGGCCCGAAGGCGTCGAGCGCGACGATCATCCCGGCAATGCCCAGCATCGCCGTGACCGCAATGCCGGTACCGAAAAGGCCGCCGAGCTGGTAGGTGGCGAGAATGCCGCCGACGATGACGATCGCCGGCAGTGCCGTCGATTCCAGCGAGACGGCAAGGCCCTGGATGACGTTGGTGCCGTGACCGGTGACCGAGGCCTGGGCGATCGAGACGACCGGGCGCTTGCCGGTGCCGGTATAGTATTCGGTGATCACCACGATCAGCGCGGTGACGACAAGGCCGATGATGCCGCAGAAGAAGAGGTGCGTGCCTGAGATATCGGCGCCGCCGACGGAGCCGATCGAGCCCCAGCCGATGGTGAGCGAAGTGGCGGCGCCGAGACCGACGATCGACAGCAGGCCGGTGACGATGAGGCCCTTGTAAAGAGCGCCCATGATCGAGCCGTTCGCACCGAGCTTGACGAAGAAGGTGCCGATGATTGAGGTGATGATGCAGGCGCCGCAGATCGCCAGCGGATAGACCATCGCAGACTGGAGGATCGGCGCGCCGGCAAAGAAGATCGCGGCGAGGACCATGGTGGCGACGACCGACACCGCATAGGTTTCGAAGAGGTCGGCGGCCATGCCGGCGCAGTCGCCGACATTGTCGCCGACGTTATCGGCAATCGTTGCCGGGTTGCGCGGATCGTCCTCGGGAATGCCGGCTTCCACCTTGCCGACGAGGTCGCCGCCGACATCGGCGCCTTTGGTGAAGATGCCGCCACCGAGACGGGCGAAGATCGAAATCAGCGAAGCGCCGAAGCCGAGCGCCACCAGCGCATCGATGACTTCGCGCGAGCCGCTCTCATGACCGAGGCCGACGGTCAAAATGGTATAGTAGATGGAGACGCCGAGCAGTGCGAGGCCCGCCACCAGCATGCCGGTGATCGCACCCGACTTGAAGGCGATGTCTAGGCCGGCGGAGAGGCTGGCGGAAGCCGCCTGGGCGGTGCGCACATTGGCGCGGACGGAGACATGCATGCCGATAAAGCCGGCAGCACCTGATAGCACGGCGCCGATCAGGAAGCCGATGGCGGCCTCGGCGGAAAGAAGCAGCCAGGCTGCGATGAAAACGACGACGCCGACAAGGGCAATGGTTCTGTATTGGCGCGTCAGATAGGCTTGAGCACCTTCGCGGATATAGCCCGCGATCTCCTGCATACGGCTATTGCCCTGATCGGCGGCAAGCACCGAACGGGTTGCCCAGGCGGCATAGACCACCGAGAGCAGACCGCATGCGATTACGCATAAAAGGATGGTCATTTCGCTCTTTCCTCCATAGGCCGGAGCTCACTCCTTCTCCGGCAGATACGCCGCCGAATCGCCTTTCCTCTCCACAGAAATGCCACAGCTAAGCGTTGCGGAGATTGCGTGGTCGATCACGTGGCGTCAAGACCGCAACGGGCGAAAACCGCTGCAGTGCGAAGAAAGACTTAGGGAGGCTGTTTGGCGGCTAAGGAGTTACTTCTTCGCCTCGCCGCGGACGTGCTTGGCGATGCGGTCGAGCACGGCGTTGACGAGCTTCGGCTCGTCGTCATCGAAGAAGGCCTGGGCGATCTCGACATATTCGGTGACGATCACCGCCACCGGAACGTCCTTGCGGTCGGTGATTTCGAAGACGCCGGCGCGCAGGATGGCGCGCACGGTGCTGTCGAGACGCGACAAGGCCCAATCATCCTGCAGAGCTGCGGCAATCAGCGGATCGAGACGGACCTGATCGCGCACGACACCGGAGACGATCGAACGGAACCATGCGGCATCGGCCTTCAGATAGGTCGCGCCGTCGAGTTCCTGGCCAAGACGGTGCGCCTCGTATTCGGCGACGATTTCCAGAACGCCGGTGCCGCCGACATCCATCTGATAAAGCGCCTGAACGGCAGCAAGGCGGGCAGCGCCCCGCTGGTTCGCAGTCTTGACCGGCCGTTCCGTCTTGTCGTCGTTCATTCGTTATGCACCCAGTTTCTGCTTCAGCTCGATCATGGTCAGAGCTGCGCGAGCGGCAAATCCGCCCTTGTCCTTTTCCGAGCGGCGCGCGCGCGTCCATGCCTGCTCGTCGTTTTCGACGGTCAGGATGCCGTTGCCGATGGCAAGGGACTCGCTGACCGCAAGATCCATCAAAGCGCGCGAGGATTCGTTCGACACGATATCGAAGTGATAGGTCTCGCCGCGAATGACCATGCCGAGCGCGACATAGCCGTCATAATGCGTGCCGCCATTGTCGTCTCCATCGAGCGACATGGCAATCGCCGCCGGAATTTCCAATGCGCCGGGAACGGTGACCACCTCGAAGGTGGCGCCGGCCTCCTGCAATGCAAAGGTCGCGCCTTCGAGCAGGGCGTCGGCCATGTCGTCGTAGAAGCGGGCTTCAACGATCAAAATATGGGGAGCAGTCTCTCTCGGCATGGTTCACCTTCGTTTTGTGGGGCGTTTTCCACTCGGCAGCCCGCGGTCAAAACATGCCTTCATCAGAATGGCAAGCACTTTCGCCCGATGCCGCAACGCCGAAGACGAAATATCCGCAAGGGGATAGCCGCGCTGCGCCCGCGTCACCGGGCAAGCCTCCGAAACCAGCTTTTCCGGATGCCTGGAAAACGGCAATTCGAAGGCCGATTTCATGAACAATTCTTAATGGGTTTTCAGTGGCTTAACCTATTGAATCGTCAAAAGGAGAACGCCAATTCCATGTCGTGACGCAGACGATCCCCTGCAACGACAGTCGACCGTCAAAGCAGATGAAAGGATACCATCATGAACCGCGTTGTCACCATTACCATCGCAGCCACCCTCTCCTCCCTCGCATTTGCCGGCGTCAGCCGGGCCGAAAGCCTTGGAATGAACACGGCCCAGGGCATCGAGCAGACGCTCCGGACCTTCCAGGGCAATGACTTCAACGTCGAGCAGGTCCGCAACTGGCGCAACCTCGACGACGAAACGACCGGCCCACGCTCGGCGCCGGAGCGTTCCGGCCAGGCCGTTCACGGCATCCAGGCCTCGATCGACGCCAACAGGTCGCTTGCCCGCCGGCTCAACAACGAAGGCGTCGATGTCCGCAACATCGTCAATGCCGAGCAGGCGGCCGACGGAAGCCTGACCTTCTACGTCCGCTGACGCTTCAGCACATCCCGGACAATCAACCGATCTTCCGGGATGCACGGGCTGAACGTGATCGAGCGTCTTGGCGTCCTGGACGCGCGGCGCTCACAGCATGGGCGGCGGTCTCCTCTCCGCCCATGCCGGGGTTTTCCGAGATAGGCGAATTCCGAGACGGGCATTGAATTTTCCGGCGCGATGATAGTTTCTCTTCCTGCAACAGGAGAACAGCATGACGACGGAACCGAAGGCGGTGATCAATATCGCCGATCTCAAGCTCGAGCACTGGAAACAGGGCGAGCTATATGAAAGCGCCGACACCTCGTTCGGCTCGCCTCTTGGCCTCGCCGGTCTCGGCGTCAGCTATAACGAAGTACCGCCGGGCAAATCGAGCTGTCCCTTCCACAATCACCATGTCGAAGACGAGCTTTTCTACGTGATATCAGGCGCCGGCGAATACCGTTTCGGCGACGAGCGCCATCCGATCAAGGCGGGGGACGTGCTCGGGGCGCCGGCCGGCGGACCGGAAACGGCACACCAGATCATCAATACCGGCACCGTCACACTCGTCTATCTCGGCATCTCGACGATGGCGAAGACCGAAATCGTCGAATATCCCGATTCCGGAAAATTCCTTGCCAAGACGAACAGGGCCGGTTCAAAGGCCGGGCGCTTCCGCCATATCGGCAGGCCGGAAAGCGATCTCGACTATTGGGACGGCGAACCCGGCGCCTGAAGGCGCGATTCCACAAGGATCTGATGTGGCCGATATTCCGACCCTCGAAACGACGCGGCTGACGCTTCGTCCTCACCGCCTCGACGATTTCGAGGCGCATGCAGCATTATGGGCGGACGAGGACGTCGTGCGCTTCATCACCGGCGTGCCATCGACACGTGAGCAGAGCTGGAGCCGCATGCTGCGCGTTGCCGGCATGTGGCACCATATGGGCTTCGGCTTTCTCGCGATCTTCGAAAAGGCGAGCGGCCGGTTCATCGGCGAAGCGGGCTTCCTGGAAGGCCGCCGCGAGATGGAACCGTCGATTGAGGGGACGATGGAGGTCGGCTGGGCGCTGATGCCGTCTGCGCACGGCCGCGGTTACGCCACCGAGGCGCTGACCGCCCTGATCGGCTGGGCGGAGGCGCATTTCCCGGGGAAACCGATGAGCTGCATCATCAGCCCGGAGAATGAGGCCTCGCTCAGGGTCGCAGCCAAGCTCGGTTTTCGCGAGACGGCGCGCACGCAGTATAATGGGGAAATCATTCAGTTTTCGCGTTAGAGCGCCGCGCGTCCGACAGGACGCGCTAAGGACGCTCTACTGGATCTGCGCATAACCTCGAAAATCGATTCCGATTCTCGGGGTTATGCGCTGGGAAATTCCGCCAGCCGGGCGGCGTAGCGCGCCATGGTGTCGACTTCGAAATTGACGAAATCGCCGGCCTTGCGCTCGCCCCAAGTGGTGACTTCGAGCGTGTGACGGATGAGCAGGACGTCGAAATCCGTGCCGTCGACCGCATTGACCGTCAGCGAGGTGCCGTCGAGCGCGATCGAGCCCTTGGGGGCGACAAATTTCGCCAGATGTTCGGGCGCCCGCAGCCGGTAACGCGTGGCGTCGCCTTCCGATGTCACTGACAGGATTTCCGCCTTGCCGTCGACATGGCCGGAAACGATGTGGCCGCCGAGTTCATCGCCGATCTTCAGCGACCGTTCGAGATTGATGCGGCTGCCTTGCTGCCAGGTGCCGATCGTCGTCAGCCGCAGCGCCTCTTCCCAGGCCTCGACCTCATACCAGCGGCCGTTGCTGCCTTCGGCCGGAAGGGCGGTGACGGTCAGGCAGATGCCGGCATGCGAGATCGAGGCGCCCATGTCGATCGTCTTGGGATCATAGGCGGTCGCAACCCGCAAGCGGATACCTTCCTTCAGCGGGGAAACGGATTCGACCGTGCCGACATCGGTGACTATTCCGGTGAACATCAAAGCCCTCTTTCGTATTCGTCCAGGCGATCTTCGCCGAACATCCGCGTGCCCGTATGGGCAAAACCCGATGGTATGTCGGTTGTCTGTAGCGGGGATTCAATACCGCCTTCGCCGATGATGACAGGCGCCTGATAAAGCTGGATGCGGTCGACGAGGCCTGCTTCGAGAAAAAGTCGCGCCGTCTTTGCCCCGCCCTCGACCAGAAGCGAGGAAATGCCACGCGTTGCGAGCGCCGGCAGCAGGATTTCCGGATGGTAGGGATTGCAATAGACGACCTCGACACCAGCGGCTTCGAGGGCAGCTCGGCGGGAGTCCATGTCGGTGGCGTCGGTGGGTGAGGCACCCCCTTCTGCCCTGCCGGGCATCTCCCCCACAAGTGGGGAGATCGGCTGGGAGCTTGCTCCCTGCCCTACATCTGCCGTTGCTTGTGATGACGAGCCATCTTGGGAATTCGGATCCCGCTCCTTGCCGATCTCCGCCCTTGTGGCGGGTGAGGCGTGTGCCGGCGAAGCCGGAGCGATCGATCCAGTGGATCGATCGGAGCGCCGAACGGCCGGCAGGGCAGAGGGGGGTAAGCCCTCGGCCTCCAACAATGATACGTCCTCGCTCGCCACCACGATCACCGGCACCTCCCGCGCCGTCGCAACGAGCTTGCTGGTCAGCGGCAAAGCCAGAGTGGGATCGAGCACGATGCGAACGGGGGACTGCGCCTCGAGCCCCGGTAAACGCACCGTCAGCAGCGGATCGTCTGATATTGCCGTGCCGATGCCGACGAGGATCGCATCGGTTTCGGCGCGCAGCACCTGAACCTCAGTGCGGGCCTCCGGGCCTGTTATCGCCACTTGGCCCTCCCCTTCGCGGCCGATCATGCCATCGGCGGAAACGGCAAGCTTGAGAGTCACATAGGGGCGGTTCTTCGTCTGGCGGGTGAGATATGCGGCCAGGGAATGCCGGCCCTCCGCTTCCAGCACGCCGGCATCCACCTCTATGCCGGCGTCGCGCAGCATGGCGATGCCGCGGCCGGAGACACGCGGATCGGGATCGGTGACGCTGATGACGACGCGGGCAACGCCGTAGGCGATCAGCGCCTCGGCGCAGGGCGGCGTCTTGCCGTGATGCGAGCAGGGTTCGAGCGTCACGTAGGCGGTGGCGCCGCGAGCAGCCGCGCCGGCTTCAGCGAGCGCCTGCGGCTCGGCATGCGGGCGGCCGCCGATCGCCGTCACCGCCTGGCCGACGACGACGCCGTCCTTGACGATCAGGCAGCCGACAGAGGGGTTGGTGGCGGTGCGGCCGAGATGCAAACGCGATAGGCGGATCGCCGCCGCCATGAAACTTTCATCATGCGGCGTGATGCTCATGGCTCACCTGTCCAGCGGGTCGCGGGCGATCTTGGCGTTGATTTCGGAAATGACCTTCTCGAAATCCTCGGCAAGCGAGAAATCCCGGTAGACCGAGGCGTAGCGAACGAAGCCGACGTCATCGAGGCTTTTCATGGCCTCCAGTACCTGCAGACCGATCTGCTCGGAAGAAATCTCGGTCTCGCCGGAGCTTTCAAGCCGGCGGACGATGCCAGAGACGGCGCGCTCGATGCGATCCCGCTCGACCGGGCGCTTGCGCAGCGCCACTTCGAAGGAGCGCACCAGCTTGTCGCGGTCGAATGGCACCTTGCGGCCGGTCTTCTTGGTGACCATCAGCTCGCGCAGCTGCACACGCTCGAAGGTGGTGAAGCGGCCGCCGCAATCCGGACAGATACGCCGCCGGCGGATGGAGGTGTTATCCTCCGCCGGACGCGAATCCTTGACCTGGGTATCTTCCGAACCGCAATAGGGGCAGCGCATCCCTACTCCTTATCCCATGTAGCCATACATGGGGAAGCGGTCGGTGAGGTTGACCACCTTGCCGCGCACGGCGGCTTCGACGGCGGCGTTGCCTTCATCGGAATTGGCGACCTTCAGGCCGTCGAGGACCTCGACGATGAGATTGCCGATCTCGCGGAATTCGGCTTCCTTGAAGCCGCGCGTCGTGCCGGCCGGTGCGCCCAAGCGCACGCCCGAGGTGACGAAGGGCTTTTCCGGATCGAAGGGAATGCCATTCTTGTTGCAGGTGACGTAGGCGCGGCCGAGCGCTGCCTCGGCGCGCTTGCCGGTGGCGTTCTTCTTACGCAGGTCGACGAGCATCAGATGGTTGTCGGTGCCGCCGGAGACGACGTCGAGGCCGCCTGCGATCAGCGTTTCGGCAAGCGCCCGGGCGTTCTTGACGACCTGGGCGGCATAATCCTTGAACTCCGGCTGCAGCGCCTCGCCGAAGGCAACGGCCTTGGCGGCGATGATGTGCATCAGCGGACCACCCTGCAGGCCGGGGAAAACGGCCGAATTGAACTTCTTCGCCAGATCCTCTTCATTGGTGAGGATGACGCCGCCGCGCGGGCCGCGCAGCGACTTGTGGGTCGTCGTCGTCGCGACATGGCAGTGCGGGAACGGCGACGGATGCTGGCCGCCGGCGACGAGGCCGGCGATATGGGCCATGTCGACCATCAGATAGGCGCCGACC
Source organism: Rhizobium binxianense (assembly GCF_028994275.1). Classification (NCBI taxonomy): domain Bacteria; kingdom Pseudomonadati; phylum Pseudomonadota; class Alphaproteobacteria; order Hyphomicrobiales; family Rhizobiaceae; genus Rhizobium; species Rhizobium binxianense. The sequence goes on along the minus strand of NZ_CP118713.1, from coordinate 1,159,840 downwards.
GAGTCGGCGATCTCGCGGAAGCGCTTCCAGTCCCAGATGCGGGAATAGGCGGTGCCGCCGGCGATGATGAGCTTCGGCTTGGTTTCTTCGGCCTTGCGGGCGACTTCATCCATATCGAGCAGGTTATCGCCTTCGCGCACGCCGTAGGAAACGACGTTGAACCACTTGCCGGACATGTTGACCGGCGAACCATGCGTGAGGTGGCCGCCCGAATTCAGGTCGAGACCCATGAAGGTATCGCCCGGCTGCAAGAGCGCCAGGAACACGGCCTGGTTCATCTGCGAGCCGGAATTCGGCTGGACGTTGGCGAAATTGACGCCGAACAGCTTCTTGGCGCGCTCGATCGCCAGTTCCTCGGCGATATCGACGAACTGGCAGCCGCCGTAATAGCGCTTGCCGGGATAACCCTCGGCATATTTGTTGGTCATGATGGAGCCCTGGGCTTCCAGCACGGCGCGGGAGACGATGTTCTCGGAAGCGATCAGTTCGATCTCGTGCCGTTGGCGACCGAGTTCCTTTCCGATCGCGCCGAAAATCTCGGGATCGACGTCCGCTAGCGAGCGGTTGAAGAAGGATTCGGTGGAAGCATTGGTCATGGGCGGGCTCCTCAACTGGAATGCGCTGAGGTATTAGCCTCCCGCCGTGGCAAGGGCAATACGAAGAACGACATTTGCTGAGCAAAGCGCGCGCTCCGGTCATTTTGCGACAGCGCGGCGGCTATGAATGGTGGCCAAGGGATAACGCGCCCTCCCCGGCATAAAAAAACCGCGCCGGGAAGGCGCGGTTCGAGGGTTCGATGCAGAGGTCGCCGCTTATTGAACCGGCTGTTCCATGCCAGCCGTGGTGTCGAGCGCCAGCTCGGCATTGCCGTCCATCTGATAGATGTCGTCGCGGAACTGGACGATGCCGTCGGGCATGCCCCAGGCAGAGATGTAGACGAAATAAACCGGAACCTCCGTGGCGAGCTTGATCGGCGTGTTGACGCCGGTTGCGATCACCTGCTCCATCTGCTGGCGGCTCCAGCCGGGGGTCTCGCGCAACAGCCAGTTCGATAGGTCGCGCACGTTCTGGACGCGGACACAGCCCGAGGATTCGAAGCGCATGAGCTTGTTGAACAGGCCCTGCTGCGGCGTGTCGTGCATATACTCGCCGTTCTTGTTGTAGAAGTTGATCTTGGTCGAGGCCATGGCGTTGGTCTTGCCGGGGTCCTGGCGGAACATCAGGTTCGGCGCCTCGCCGTTCCAGTCGATGGTCTCGGGGGCGACTTCGTTGCCCTTGCCGTCGATCAGGCGGATGGCGTTCTTTTCGAGATAGGTCGGATCCTTGCGCATCAGCGGCATGATGTCCTTCTCGACGATCGAGCGCGGCGAGGTCCAGTAAGGGTTGAGGATGACCTCGTAGATCTTCGAGTTGACGAGATGCGTCGGGCGGCTCAAGCGGCCGACAACCGCGGTGTGGCGCGTCGCGACACTGCCGTCTTCGACAGCCTCGACATAGGCGGCCGGAATATTGACCATCACGTGACGGCGGCCCAGATCTTCCGGGAAGGTCTGCAGACGGACGATATTGGTGTTCAGCTGCTGCAGACGGACATCGGCGGGGATGTTCATCGCCTTCAGCGTGAATTCGCCGAGAACGCCGTCGGACGGCAGGCCGTGGCGCGCCTGGAAGCGCTTGACGGCACCGTCGACATAGGAATCGAAGGCGCTCGACATGCCGGCCTCGCGCGGCAGGTCGCCAGTGATCGCAAGGCGCTGGCGCAGCGCCTGGACCGCGGGATGGCTGACGCCGAGCTGCAGGCGCTGGTCACCGGGGTTGACCTCAGGCCAGCCGCCGGCTGCAGCGATCTGCTGATACTGCATGACCGCCTGCTGCGCGCTGGCGACCGATTGCGGCCCGAGGATCGGGGTGTTGGAAACGACGGCGCTTGCCGTGCGCGACGCCGCCTTGGCGTCGAACTGGTCATCCCAGTTGCCGCGGCGCGGCGCGTTGATCAGCGTATCGAGCGCCGATTGCGCAAATGCCGGCGCGGCGATCGCGCTGGCGCCAACCGTTGCCGCGGACGCAAGGAAAGCGCGGCGCGAGAGAGCTTCAATTCCGTTTTTCTTCGACATAGTCCCAACCACTCAATGCCGCCATCAGAAGAAGCCGCGGCTCTTTGCGAAATCACTGCGCTATAACGCAGATCCCTGTCCATTCATTGTCCCGGCGTATCAAAAAACTCCGCCTGCCCATCACAAGATTGCGATGCGACAGGCTGAACATTCCTGATCGGTCCATTGAAAGCGCCGGTTGTTAAGCCTTTCGCTGCCACACCAATATGGCCAATTCGTGTTGCCGGGTCGGTAGAGGACTGCCGGCTGCCGGGAACGCGACGCAACGAACCATATGACGGGGTAAACCGTGCCGGTTAATAACGGCTAAAAAACGGCTTGAATACCGGGCTTTGCGCTTGTCAGCCATGCGTTGCAAAGATGCCACGCAGATCAAACGGCAAATCGGACGTGCAGGGAACACGTCCGATTTTCTGCAACCCTGAAAGGAGGTCCGGGGTCTCAGAGGCGATACATGATGCTGTCGTTCCAGAAACGGTCCAGACGCTGGAGAAGCTTGTTCATCTGGGTGAACTCGTCTGTGCCGATGCCGCCGACCTTGTCGATCGAGGTAATGTGGCGTTCGTAGAGCTTGGCCACCGTTTCGGCGATGTCCTGGCCGGTTTCGGTCAGGCTGATGCGGACCGAGCGGCGGTCGATGCGGGAGCGCTGATGGTTGATGAAGCCGAGATCGACCAGCTTCTTGACGTTGTAGGAAACATTGGAGCCGAGATAGTAGCCACGCGAGCGCAACTCGCCGGCGGTCAGCTCGGAATTGCCGATGTTGAAAAGGAGCAGCGCCTGGATGGCGTTGACGTCGCTGCGACCCTGACGGTCGAACTCGTCCTTAATGACGTCGAGAAGACGACGGTGAAGACGTTCAACAAGATGAAGGGATTCCATGTAAAGATCACGGATGCCCTGGTCCTGCTGGTCACGGAAGTTCGATACCGCCTGCGGCTTGATTTTCGTGTTCATATTGACTGCCTCACTGTTTGGTTGGCGGTGTGTTTTCTTCCCGCCTTGAGTGAGACCCTATCGAATACATATAAAATTCGACTTAAACCGCAGGCTTAACGGAGCCTTACTGGTAACTCCACGTTGTCTCAGGGTAAATCAACACTTACCTGGCGGCGGTGCCGGCGCTTTTCCAGCCACAGCAGCAGGCGGAAAATCCAGTAAACGACGGCGACCATGACATGCAGCAGGATGATCAGCTGGTTGGGGCCGAAAATATCCGGCAGCAGGCCGTACATCAGGATCTGGCCGCCGGCGGCCAGCACCCAGATGACCGGTCCCCAGGAGACGGTGAGCCAGAGACCGAGAGAAGCGACGGGGAAAAGCACGGCGAGACTGGTGCTTGCCACCTTCCACGGCAGGCTCAAAAGATCGAAGCGGCCGGCGCCGACCAGCGAATAGCCGACGAGCATCGCCCAATATTGCAGGCCGAACCAGAAGCAGGAGACGGCGACCAGTCTCAGGAAGAGAATGAAGAGGATATCCGCCAGTGTGCGTTTCGGTATCGTCGGGGAATCGGTTTCCATAGCGCAGACATCGGTTCGGGGTTGCATCTTCATAAGGGCGTCAGCGCGTCCGACAAGACGCGCTGACGCCGCTCTATCACATCGAGCCTGCGCATAACCGCGAAAATCGATTGGATTTCGGGATTATGCGCCAGAGGTTTTCCGCCGCGGCCAATCGTCCGGTTTGGATTTTCCGGGCGTCATGATAATGAGCGCTCCGATAAATGGAATGGGCTGGGGGCAGATATCATGCAGGACAGGACTCATCTCGTCGACGAGATCACCGGCCATCGCCGCATGCGGCGCAACCGCAAGGCGGATTGGACGCGCCGGCTGGTGCAGGAAAACCGGCTGACCGTCGACGACCTGATCTGGCCTATCTTCATCGTGCCGGGCTCCGGCATTATCGATCCGATCCCGGCCATGCCCGGCGTCAACCGCATGAGCATCGACAAAGCCGTCGAGGCGGCGCGCGAAGCGGCCGGCCTCGGCATTCCCGCACTCGCCACCTTTCCGAATATCGAGATGGAACTGCGCGACGAGACGGGCTCGAACAGTCTCGAAGCCAACAACCTGATCAATCAGGCGACGGCGGCGATCAAGAAGGCAGTGCCCAATATCGGCGTCATCACCGACGTCGCGCTCGATCCCTTCACCAGCCACGGCCATGACGGCATTCTCAGAGGCAACGAGATCGTCAACGACGAGACGGTCGACCAGGTGGCGCGCGCCGCTGTGATGCAGGCCGGTGCCGGCGCCGACATCATTGCGCCATCAGAGATGATGGACGGGCGCATCGGCGCGATCCGCATGGCGCTCGATGCGGCCGGCCACCAGAATGTCGGCATTATGAGCTATGCGACGAAATTCGCCTCCGCCTTCTACGGCCCCTATCGCGAGGCGATCTCGACGGGCGGGCTGCTGAAAGGCGACAAGAAGACCTATTATATCGACCCCGCCAACGGCACCGAGGCGATCCGCGATGCCGCCCTCGACGTCGAGGAAGGCGCCGACATGCTGATGGTCAAGCCCGGCCTGCCCTATCTCGATATCTGCTGGCGGATGAAGGAGGCCTTCGGCCTGCCGACCTTTGCCTACCAGGTTTCCGGCGAATATTCGCAGATCAAGGCGGCGGCGATGAACGGCTGGATCGATGGCGAACGGGCGATGCTCGAAACGCTGCTGTCGTTCAAGCGGGCTGGATGCGATGGTGTCCTCACCTATTTCGCTGTCGAGGTGGCGAAAATTCTCGCAAAGCGGTGATTTCGAGCGCGATTGGCGATTTAGGGGCAGATTATTGCATTTTGCCCTGCCGATACCATATCAGCCGCATCGCTTTTCCGCAGGAGATTGAGATGAGCTACAACCCCAATCCGCTTTATGCCGCACCGGAGGACTGGCGCGCCTATAGCGGCGTGTTGAGCCGCCGCGTCTTCGCCTTCATCCTCGATTACGTCATCGTGGCACTGCTCTGGATTCCAGCCGCGGTCGTGCTGTTCTTCCTGTCGATCCTGACGCTCGGGCTCGGCTTCCTGCTCTACCCTGCCCTCTTCGTCATCGTCGCCGGCATTTACTTCGGCCTGACCGTGGGCGGGTCGAGCCAGGCCTCTCTCGGCATGCGCGCCATGGGGATCGCAATCGTGCGCGTCGATGGACGGCCGATGGATTTCCTGACGGCGATCGTGCATCTGGCGCTGTTCTGGATCCTCAACTCGGTGCTGACGCCGCTTATCCTGCTTGCCGGCCTGTTTACCGAGCGCAGCCGTCTCATCCACGACCTCCTGGTCGGCACGGCGACGGTGCGTACATCCTGAGCGACTGACCGAGGATATCGCTGAAACCTTAAGCGGAGACGAAATAAAGTCTCCGCTTTCTCTTTGCCCGGGGGCGCCAGCGCCCCATATCTAAAATTAGAAGACTGAAATGAAGGCGAAGCCCGCCTCGCTGTTGACGTTTTCTATTCTTAGGTCATGCTGTCAAGAAACGGCACGGTCTCGACAAGGAAATTTCCGCAACAGATGAATACGCAGACGACGCCATCCCCGCAGTTTTATCTGACGGCTCCGGCTGCGTGTCCGTATCTGCCGCATGAGATGGAGCGTAAGGTGTTCACCCATCTGGTCGGCCCGCGCGCCGCCGAGATGAACGACATCCTGACCCAGGGCGGTTTCCGCCGTTCCCAGAATATCGCCTACCGTCCGGCCTGCGAATCCTGTCGCGCCTGCGTTTCCGTGCGCATTCTCGCCCAGGAATTCGAACCGACGAAATCGATGAAGCGGGTGCTTGCCGCCAATTCCGACGTCATCGCCACCGAATTCGCCGCCCAGCCCTCCAGCGAGCAGTATTCGCTGTTCCGACGTTATCTCGATTCTCGCCACCAGCAGGGCGGCATGTCCGACATGACCGTTCTCGACTATGCGATCATGGTGGAAGATACGCATGTGAACACGCGAATCGTCGAATATCGCCGGCGCGAGGAAGGCTCCGGGCTGGAGCAGCGGCCGAAGGGCGAGCTGCTTGCCGCCGCCCTTACCGACACGATGAGCGACGGGCTGTCGATGGTCTATTCCTATTTCAATCCGGATATCGAGCGGCGTTCGCTCGGCACCTTCATGATTCTCGACCATATCAGGCGCACGAAAGCGCTGGGCCTGCCGCATGTCTACCTCGGCTACTGGGTTCAGGGGTCGCGAAAAATGGACTACAAGACACGCTTCCAGCCACAGGAACATCTGACCCCGCGTGGCTGGGAACGTTTCGATCCCGCCTCCATGCCCGAAAGCACCCACGATTAGAGCCTTTCCTGGCCAGATTGAATCATTCTGTTGGCTCAAACGGAGTCGGATGGTCGACCGGCTGGCGCGCGTCGTAGCCAAGCTCTACGGCCAAGCCGGCCGGTCGATCAGCCGGCCCGTTTCAGCCAACCCTCTTGCAGATTTGCGTGGCAAATCTGCAAGACTTAAAATCGCCGGACGCACTTGTCGCTTCGCCATGGCGAAGCGGTGCGGCTGGTGGGCCGGGCATCTCTAGCCAGGGCAAAGGCGATCGGCTCGGACGTACCTTGGGGTATGCCCTTCGCCAATCGCCTTTGCCCTGACGAAAACCTGCTCCGGCAGAATGCTTCAATCTGACCAGGAAAGGCTCTGAATGTTCCCCATCGCTCTTTCCGATCATCGGAAGGGTCTGCTGCTGACGGCGGTCGGCGGGCTGGCGCTTTCCATGGATATCCCGCTCGTCCGTCTCGGCGATGGCGACATCTGGTCGATCCTGGCAATACGCAGTGCTGCAACGGTTCTCGCCACATTCGTCATCCTGGGAGCAATGCGCCTTGCCTCGGGCAAATGGCCGATCCTCGTTCCGGGGCGAGCCGGCCTAATCGCCGGCCTGCTCTACGGCATCTCGTCCCTCACCTTCGTGCTTTCAGTCTTCAACACGGCCACAGCCAATGTTGTCTTCATCGTCGCCTTCAACCCGATGTTCGCTGCGCTTCTTTCCTGGATTTTCCTCAAGGAGAAGCCGCAGCCCGCAACGCTGATCGCCATGCTGTTCATGATCTCGGGCGTCGGGCTGATCGTGCGCCAGGGGCTTGCGAGCGGTCATGTTTTTGGCGACGCCATGGCGCTTCTCAGCGCACTTATTCTTGCCGCAGCCATCACGGTAGGGCGTGCCTCGCGCCGGGAAATGGGCTTCGTACCGCTGCTGGCCGCCATCCTGCCGGCGGCACTCGGCCTCGCGCAAGCCTTGCCCTCAGGGCTTGCCATCGCCCATCCCGGCTGGATCCTTTTCAATGGCGCCATCATGATGCCGGTCGCCTTCTGGTGCCTGGCGACAGGGCCGCGTTATCTCTCGGCGCCTGAAGTCGGCATGTTCTATCTCTTGGAAACGGTGCTCGCGCCGATCTGGGTCTGGCTGATCTTTGCCGAAACGCCGGCGACGATGACGCTCGTCGGCGGCGGCATCCTGGTGGTTGCAATCGCAGCGCATTCTGCTTGGATGGTGCGTAGGAAAAACATCAGGCAACTGGCAGGCTAAGACGTTGTCGCTTGCGCAGCCTCATGTTATAACGCCGTTATCACAGAGGATAAAAGCCATGAACGTCACAATCCGCAAGATCGGCAATTCCGAGGGCATTATCATCCCGAAGGAAGCTCTCGACCGTCTTGGATTGAAGACAGGCGACTCAGTGGAATTGCAGCTGGAGAACGGCGGCATCACCTTGAAACCCGCCGATGAGGATTTGTCCCGTCAGCTCGAGGCGGCGCGTTATTTCATGGACAAGTATAAGGTCGCCTTGAAAAAGCTGGCCGAATAATGGCCTTCAAATTCCTGACGCGACCATTGGTGGAGAGCCTGCAGAAAATGCAGATCGAGCGGTTCGGCGGTCTCGCAGGACTGCGTGATGAAGGCGCGCTGGAATCTGCTTTCGGCCGGCGGATGCATAAGGCAAATTACGGCTGCGACGACGTCATCGAACTCGCCGCCGCATATCTTTTCGGCCTTGCCCGCAACCACGCATTCGTCGACGGCAACAAGCGGATAGCGATCGTCACCGCCGGTGTGTTCCTTCTCGAAAACGGCTACGAGATCGAAACGACCGATGCCAATCTCTACGCCTTCGTTCTTGCCGTCGCCGCCGGCGAGATCGACGAAGAGGGTGCGACCCGCTTCCTTCGGGATTTCAGCATAGTGCTCAACCCGTCGCCTTGAACTGCTGCTGCTCCAGTTCCCTGCCCAGCCCTTCGACCACATGCGCCCAGCCTTGCCGGGTCTTTTCCTCGTGTTCGGCCCATTCGGCGCACATTTCATGGGTCAGCGTCAGACGGCTGCCGCCTCCGAGAGGCTCGATGTCGATTTCGACACGGTCGCAATTGTGGTCGTGCTCCTCGACGGAGAAGCTGAAGACCATGCGTTGCGGGCGCTTCAGTTCCAGGAATACACCCTGGTGAAAGGCGTCGCCGGTCGGGCGGCGGTCGACGACGAAGAAACGGCCGCCGACATGCGGATCGATATCGGCGCGGATGACGTGACCGTCATCGGTGGCAAACAGGAAGCGGCGGGCGATTTCGGGGTTGAGCCAGGCATCGTAGACGACCGCGGGCGGCACCCTGTAGGTGTGGCTGACATGCAATTTGATGGTGCTGGCGGGCATCGATTTTCCTCCGGTAACGGCGTGCGCCTCTCCCAGGCGAACGTAAACACCGGCCATTCCGCCAGCCTCGGAAGCGGCCTTCTCCTATTTTTGGTAACAATAATGAAATAGAGGAGTTCCCGCGCCCGCCAAGGGCCGAGCGCGGAATTTGTGCCTCAGCCGGCGAATTTGCCGCTGCGCGGGAAACCCTTCGGCACGGTGCGGCCGGCGGTGGCGCGGTCGGACAGCCACTCGGCAAGCTCGTCCTTGTTCTTGGTAAAGGTGCGGCCGGCGCTGTCTTCCCAGAAGAGGCCGTCTGATATCGCGAAGCAGCGGACGTCGGAAATGCCGCCATCCTTGTAGCGCTGCAGACGCACGCCCTTGCCGCGCGACATTTCCGGCACCTGCGCCAAGGGGAAGACCAGCAGCTTGCGGTTTTCACCGACGACGGCGACATGATCGCCACCGACCGGCACGAGCAGTTGGGTTTCCTCGGGCAGCGCCACATTCATGATCTGCTTGCCCTTGCGCGTATTGGCGACCAGTTCGGCCTCAGCAACGACGAAGCCGTTGCCGGCAGTGGAAACGATCAACTGCTTACGCGCGGGATCGTGGACGAATGCGGTCAGCACCGCCTGGTCGTTGTCCATGTCGACCATGATGCGCAACGGTTCGCCATGGCCGCGACCGCCCGGCAGCTTGTCGCCACCGAGCGTGAAGGCCTTGCCACCTGTCGTGACGATCAGGATCTTGTCCGTCGTCTGCGCCGGGAAGGCCAGCTTCAAGCCGTCGCCCTCCTTGAAGGTCAGCGTCGCCGTATCGGCGATATGCCCCTTCAGGGCGCGGATCCAGCCCTTTTCGGAAATGACGACGGTGATCGGCTCCTTCTCGATCATCGCCTGCTGGATCGCTTCCTCGTCGGCTTCGGGCGCATCGGCAAACTGGGTGCGGCGGCGGCCGACCTCGGTCGCCTTGGCGAATTTCTTCTTCACTTCGCCGATTTCCCAGGCGACCGTCTGCCACTGCTTGTCGTCGGAGGAAAGCAGCGCCTCGATCTCGCCCTTTTCCTTGGTGAGTTCGTCGAACTCCTTGCGGATCTCGAACTCTTCCAGCTTGCGCAAGGCGCGCAGCCGCATGTTGAGGATCGCCTCGACCTGATTGTCGGTCAGATCCCAGCGCGCCATCATGACCGGCTTCGGCTCGTCTTCCTCGCGGATGATGCGGATGACCTCATCGATGTTGAGGTAGGCGACCAGAAGACCGCCGAGGATTTCGAGGCGTCTGTCGATCGCCGCCAGGCGGAAGCGCGAGCGGCGCTGCAGGACCTCGCGGCGGTGATCCAGCCACTCCTTCAGCACCTCGTTCAGCGCCATCACCCGCGGGATGCGGCCCATGGACAGCACGTTCATGTTGAGCGGGAAGCGGCTTTCCAGCTCCGTCAGCTTGAACATCGATTCCATCAGGATGGTCGGATCGACGCTGCGCGTCTTCGGCACCAGAACGACGCGGATGTCCTCAGCCGATTCGTCGCGGATATCTTCGAGCAACGGCAGCTTGCGGGCGATCAGCAACTCGGCAATCTTCTCGATCAGCCGCGACTTCTGCACCTGGAAGGGAATTTCGGTAATGACGATCTGGTAGCCGCCGCGGCCGAGATCTTCGGTCTGCCATTTCGCCCGCACGCGGAAACCACCGCGACCGGTGCGATAGCTCTCGATGATGCTGTCGCGGCTGTCGATGATGATGCCGCCTGTGGGGAAATCCGGGCCGGGAATGAATTCAACCAGCTTTTCGACCGTCGCATCGGGATGCTTGATCAGATGCAGGGCGGCATCGCAAAGCTCGTGGGCATTGTGCGACGGGATCGAGGTTGCCATGCCGACGGCGATGCCGGAGGAGCCGTTGGCGAGCAGGTTCGGGAAGGCGCCGGGAAGGACGACCGGCTCGGTATTCGATTCGTCGTAAGTATCACGGAAATCGACGGCATCCTGATCGATGCCTTCGAGCAGCAGTTCCGAGACCGCCGTCATCTTCGATTCCGTGTAACGCATGGCGGCAGGGCTGTCGCCGTCGATATTGCCGAAATTGCCCTGGCCGTTGACCAGCGTGTAGCGCTGCGAGAAATCCTGGGCGAGACGAGCAAGCGCATCGTAGATCGACTGGTCGCCGTGCGGATGGTAGTTACCCATCACTTCGCCGACGATCTTGGCGCATTTCCTGAAGGCTGTATTCGGCCTCAGCCCCATCTCGTTCATCGCATAGACGATGCGGCGGTGGACGGGCTTCAGCCCGTCGCGCACGTCAGGCAAAGCGCGGTGCATGATGGTCGACAGCGCATAGGCGAGATAGCGCTGCTCGAGCGCCGCCTTCAGGTCGACCGGCTGGATGTTGTCGTCGTCTCCGCCGGAAGGCGGCAAAATCTCTTGTCCCATGGGTCTTGACTAGCTCAGAAGAGCCCGCTGGGCAAGGAATCCGGGTCATAGCAGCTGTGGATGAAGTCTTCCGACTGACATCAAAGGATGTGACAAACGTTCCGCCGCAATTTGGACTTCGTTTGCCGTTCCTTTCAACGGAAATTTAGAAGTCCGCAAATATAAAGCGGGCCTAATCCGTAGTAGCGTAACTGCAGATTCAAAACCGCCACACGCCACCAGAGGAATCACCCCCATGAACTTTTACCGGACAACGCGGCTGATGCTGTCGGGCGCAGCCTTTTTCTCACTCGCCGGCTCGGCTTTCGCTCTCGATGGCACCGAGTTGCTGAAGAAGATCAATGCGGCCTACGCGGCGCAGGGCGGAACGATTTCGGCTGAAGCCGTCGATATCGACGGCACGACCGTGACCTTGAAGAACGTCACCGTCAAACCGACCGCCGGCGAAAGCCTGCCCATCGGCGAAGTCACCCTTTCCGGCGTCGAAGAAGACGAGGATGGCGGCTATTACATCGAAGAAGCCGCCTTCCCCGACATCAACAAGACGCAAGACGGCGTCACGGTGACGGCGGAGGGACTGACGCTTGGTGGCATCTCGGTCCCGGCGACGGCGGGCGGCGATACGCTCGATACCATGATGCTTTATGAAAGCGCCCATACCGGCCCGCTGAAGGTGGTCAAGGACGGCGCGGAAGTGTTCTCGCTGCTCGAAAGCAACATGAACCTGACGCTGCGCGAGGATGAATCCGGCTTCGATTTCGACGGCGCCTTCAAAAGCATGAAAGCCGATCTCAGCAAGGCCGAGGATCCGCAGAGCAAGGACGCGATCGAGAAGCTCGCCCTGCAGCACGTCCAGGGCGACATCACCATGAAGGGCGCCTGGGAACTCGCCCCCGGCACGATCGACATTTCTGAATTTGCCTTCGACTTCACCAACATCGGCAAGCTGAACCTCGGGTTCAAGATCTCGGGCTACACGATGGCCTTCATGAAATCGATGCAGGATGCGATGAAGGAATCCGAAGCCAATCCGAACAAGGAACAGTCGCAGCAGGCGCTCGGCCTTGCCATGCTCGGCCTGATGCAGCAGCTTTCCTTCGAGGCGGCGCAAGTGCGTTTCGAAGATGCCTCGATCACCAAGCGTGCGCTCGATTATGCGGGTTCGCAGCAGAACATGTCGGGCAAGCAAATGGCGGATTCGCTGAAGGCGATGACGCCGATCATGCTGGCGCAGCTCAATATCCCGGAACTGCAGAATGCCGTTTCGGCAGCGGTCAGCACCTTCCTCGACGACCCGAAGAGCCTGACCGTCAAGGCCGCTCCTGAAAAGCCGGTGCCGTTCCCGACGATCGTCGGCGCCGCCATGGGCGCACCGACCACCCTGCCGCAGGTGCTCGGCGTCAAGGTTTCGGCCAACGACTGACCACTTCGACCTTACGATAAAAGGCCCGGCAGTTCCGCTGCCGGGCATTTTTGTCTTTCTGAGCTCTCTCCGGCCTCATCGCGAGGTGCCCGAAGTTGGGCCAAGCCACCCGCCCCGTCCTTCGAGGCTTCGGCCCTTGGCCTGCGCGCCTCAGGATGAGGGCTGATCTAGGTGCCGTGCGTAAGGAAGCCGATCGGCGTGCTCTGCAGCCTGCTATATCAGTCCTTCTTGACCGGCGGGATCGGCCGAATCGAGAGCTCGCGCAGCTGCGTCGGGGTTGCCGGGGTCGGCGCGCCCATCAGCAGGTCCTGGGCCTGCTGGTTCATCGGGAACAGCGAGATTTCACGCAGGTTCTTGGCGCCGACGAGCAGCATGACGATACGGTCGATGCCGAAGGCAGCGCCGCCATGCGGCGGCGCGCCGTACTGGAAGGCGCGGTAGAGGCCGCCAAAACGGTCTTCGACATCCTGCTGGCTGAGGCCGACCTTCTCGAAGGCGGCGACCATGGTTTCCGGCGACTGGTTGCGGATCGAGCCCGAGGCGATTTCGAAACCGTTGCAGACGGCGTCGTACTGGAAAGCCTTGATGGTCAGTGGATCCTGGTCCTGCAGCGCATCGAGGCCGCCCTGCGGCATCGAGAACGGGTTGTGCGCGAAATCGACCTTCTTGTCTTCCTCGCTCCATTCGAAGAACGGGAAGTCGACGATCCAGCAGAGTTCGAAACGGTCGCGATCTATAAGGTTCAGCTCTTCGCCGGCCTTGGTGCGGGCTTCACCGGCAAACTTGTAGAATTTCGCCGGATCGCCGGCAACGAAGAAGCAGGCGTCACCGTCATCGAGGCCGAGCTGGGTGCGGATCGCGTCGGTGCGCTCCTCACCGATGTTCTTTGCAAGTGGGCCGGCGCCCTCGAGCTTGTCACCTTCCTTGCGCCAGAAGATGTAGCCGAGGCCAGGCTGACCAGTCGACTGCGCCCAGGCGTTCATGCGATCGCAGAACGCTCTGGAACCGCCGGTCTTAGCCGGAATAGCCCAGATCTCAACCTTCGGGTTGGAGGCAATCATGCCCGCGAAGACCTTGAAGCCGGAGCCGGCGAAATGCTCGGTCACGGCTTCCATGACGATCGGGTTACGCAGGTCGGGCTTGTCCGAACCGTATTTGCGGATCGCCTCGTCATAGGGGATACGCGGCCATTCCTTGGTGACCGGCTTGCCTTCGGCGAATTCCTCGAAAATCGAGGTCATCATCGGGCCCATCGTGTCCCAGACGTCTTCCTGGGTCACGAAGCTCATTTCGAGGTCGAGCTGGTAGAATTCACCCGGCAGGCGGTCGGCTCGCGGGTCTTCGTCACGGAAGCACGGGGCGATCTGGAAATAGCGGTCGAAGCCTGCGACCATCAACAGCTGCTTGTACTGCTGCGGTGCCTGCGGCAGCGCATAGAAGGTGCCGGGGTGGATGCGGGACGGCACGAGGAAGTCGCGCGCGCCTTCCGGCGAGGATGCAGTCAGAATCGGTGTCGTATACTCGGTGAAGCCGACATTGCCCATTTCGCGGCGCATGGCGGAGATGACCTGGGTGCGCTTGACGATGTTCTTGTGTAGCGTTTCGCGGCGCAGATCGAGGAAGCGGTACTTCAGGCGAACGTCTTCCGGATAGTCGGGTTCGCCGAAGACCGGCAGCGGCAATTCCTTGGCAGCCGAGAGCACTTCGATCTCCTGCGCGTAGAGTTCGATCTCGCCGGTTGCCATGTTCTTGTTGACGGTGTCTTCGGTGCGGGCCTTGACGAGGCCGTCGATGCGGATGACCCACTCGCCGCGAACCTGTTCGGCCTGCTTGAAGGCGGGCGAATCCGGATCGGCAACGACCTGGGTGATGCCGTAATGGTCGCGCAGGTCGATGAAGAGAACGCCGCCATGGTCGCGAACGCGGTGGACCCAACCGGAAATCCGGACATTGGCGCCGACGTCCGACTTGCGGAGGGCTGCACATGTGTGGCTGCGATAGCGATGCATCATCTCAATTCCCGGTATCTGGCTTAAAGACGGCAGCAAGGGGCTCCAATGGCTCTCCCGCACCGACAAGAAAATCGGGCGGAAAAGCGCATGGACGCTCCGATTTGTCAAGGCTTGGCGCGCGCAGCCCGCGCGTTTATGGCGAGTCTGCGGCCCGCATGGTGCGGCAGTTTGGCTGCGTTTGCCATATTGATGAAGATGCCTCTCAACTTTAAAAGGATCGGCACTCTCACCCATGGAGCGCCCGCATGCATCTCCTTACTCGCCGCAACCTTCTCAAGGCATCCGCCGTCGCGGGTGCCTATGGTGTCGGCATGGGCATTGCCGGCAAATTCGGGCTTGCCGAGGCAGCGCCCGAGCCGCAGCTGCTGACAGCGGTAAAGACCGAGGCGATGCTGACCGAGGCGGGCCCGACCCGGGATATCATGAGTTGGGGCGATGACGGCATGCCGCCGGTTCTGAGGATGACCAAGGGACGCCCTTACGCGGCACGGCTGAAAAACGGGCTCGACGAGCCGACGACGATCCACTGGCACGGGCTTCGCATCGACAACCGCATGGACGGCGTACCCTTCATGACGCAGCCCTACATCTATACCGGCGACAGCTTCGACTATGCCTTCACGCCGCCCGATGCCGGCACCTTCTGGTATCATCCGCATTGCAACACGCTGACGCAGATGGGGCACGGCATGACCGGCGTCATCGTCGTCGAAGATTCGGCCGATCCAGCGTTCGACGCCGAGGTAGTGCTGAACCTGCGCGACTGGCGGCTCGGCGGCGACGGGCAGTTCATCGCTCCCTTCCGGCCGCGCGACGCCGCCAAGACCGGTACCTACGGCACGGTGCGCACCGCCAACTGGCATCAGGAGCCGCGATATGACGCGCCGGCCGGCGGGCTGGTGCGGCTGCGTATTGCCGTGACCGACGTGACGCGGATCTTCTCGCTGAAGATGGAAGGAGCCGATGCGAGCGTGATTGCGATCGACGGCAATCCGGTACCGAAGCGGTTTCCCCTCGACCTGCTGCAGATCGGGCCGGGTCAGCGGCTCGATCTTGCCGTGCGCATGCCGGACAGCGAGGGCGCCGCCGCAACGCTCGAAGATATCCGCGGCACGACGCCGAAGACGATCGCCAGCCTGCGCGCGGTCGGATCATCCTTGAAGCGCGATATCGGCGATCTCGGGCCGCTTGTCGAAAATCCGGTGGCGAAAGCCGATCTTTCCACCGCCGAACAGATCCCGCTGGTGCTAAGCGCCACCGCCGAGAATGCCGCCGTCGAAAGCATCTGCGGCACGCTCGGCTACAGTTTCTGGGCGATCAACAAGGTGCCGTGGCCGGGCGACACGCCCGATCCGACGGCGCCGCTGGCGGAATTGAAGCTCGGCAAGAGCTACGTTTTCAATCTCGAAAATACCACACCGCATGCGCACCCGATCCATCTGCACGGAATGAGCTTCACGGTGATCTCCTCCTCGACCAGGGAGGTAGTGCCGCTGGTCTCCGATACCTATCTCATCCAGCCGGACGAGAAAGTGCAGCTCGCCTTCGTCGCCGACAATCCCGGCGAATGGCTGCTGCATTGCCATATCATCGAGCATCAGAAGACGGGGATGACCAGCTATCTCAGGGTGAGCTGATCGAGGCTGCACTTTGCGCGCCGCTGTTCGCCTTGCCTCAGTTTAGACGTGATTCTTAGCCAGCAGTGCTCGAAGCGTATGCTGTTGTATTGACATATCGAAGCGAAAGGAGAAGGAAGGTTCAACCGACCTTTTCCTGCGAATGAAATGATATGATCGAAACCACCGCCGATTTGGCGGCCGCCTGCAAAGAGCTGGCCAAGTCCGACTTCATCACCATCGACACCGAATTCCTGCGCGAGACGACCTTCTGGCCGGAGCTTTGCCTGATCCAGATGGCAAGCCCGACGACCGAAGTTCTCGTCGATCCGCTGGCGAAGGGTATCGACCTCGCCCCCTTCTTCGCGCTGATGGCCGATCCGAAGGTGCTTAAGGTCTTTCACGCGGCGCGCCAGGACATCGAAATCATCTTCAATCGCGGGAATCTCATTCCGCATCCGATCTTCGACACGCAGGTCGCCGCCATGGTCTGCGGCTTCGGCGACAGCGTCTCCTATGATCAGCTGGTCAGCCGCATCAAGAACGTCCATATCGACAAGTCGTCGCGTTTCACCGACTGGAGCCGCCGGCCGCTCTCCGACAAGCAGCTGGAATATGCACTAGCCGACGTTACCCATCTGCGCGACGTCTACCTGTCGCTGAAGGCGGAACTCGATCGCGAAGGCCGCACCTCCTGGCTCTCCGAGGAAATGGACATTCTCGAAGCGCGAGAAACCTACGACATGCACCCCGACGATGCCTGGCAGCGACTGAAGATGCGGCTGCGCAAGCCGCAGGAGCTGGCGATCCTGAAATATGTCGCCGCCTGGCGCGAACGCGAGGCACGCGCCCGGAATGTGCCGCGGTCGCGGGTGCTGAAGGATGATGCGATCTACGAGATCGCCCAGCAGCAGCCGAAAGATACCGAGGCGCTCGGCCGGTTGCGCACCATTCCGAAAGGCTGGGAGCGCTCGACGTCAGGCGCATCCGTCATCGAGGCCGTCAACGCGGCGCTTGCTCTTCCGAAGGCCGATATGCCGCATGTGCCGCGCCAGGCGCAGGCGCCCGAAGGGGCCGCTGCCGCCGTCGAACTGCTGAAGGTGCTGCTGAAGCTGATTTCGGAAAAACACGGCGTGGCGCCGAAGGTTATCGCCAACAGCGAGGATCTCGACAGGATCGCCGCCGAGGGCGAGAAGGCCGAAGTCGCTGCCCTTAACGGCTGGCGGCGCGACCTTTTCGGGGAGCCGGCGTTGCAGCTCATCCAGGGCCAGATTGGCCTGCGTTTCGTCGGCCGGAAGGTCGAAACCGTCAGTCTGTGAGACGGAACCAAATTCGCTTGACGCTTTTTTCCCAGCTGAAACAATGGCTGGAGCGACCATCACGGCGAAGAGGCGGCATGCGGGAAATATCTCCGACGCAGAACTGGATCCTGATCACGATCGTCCTGGCTGCCAGCGGCGTCGTCTACGATCTGTCGTTCTACTCCAATCAGACGCCCGTTATCGGGGCGATCTTCGCGCTGTTCATCGGCATGCCGATCATCGCCTTCGAGCGCAAGGTGCTGTTTCGCGCGCTTTACAGACGTATCCAGAAGTTGCCGACCTTTGCCTTCATCGTGACCGAACTGGTGATTTACGAGATCCTGATGAGCATCGGCTTTGCCTGCGCCGCTCTGCTGCTCTCGTCACTCGGCATGGTGAAGCCTTCGTCGTTCCTCGATCTCGTCATCATGCCGTATGAGATCTTCCTCTATGCGCTGGCCGTCTGCTCGGCGATGATCTTCATCCTGCGCGTGCGGGAACTGCTCGGCCGCGACGTTTTCCTCAGCATGCTCGTCAGCCGTTACCGCAATCCGGTCAGGGAAGAACGTGTCTTCCTGTTCATCGATCTGGTCGATTCGACGGCTTTTGCCGAAAAGCACGGCGACCTCCGGGCGCAACAGCTGCTGAGTTCGCTGTTTGCGACCTTCGCCGAACCCGTCAGACGCCACAAGGGCATGATCAACGACTATGTCGGCGATGCCGCGATCATCACCTGGCCGCTGGCTCGCGGCATCAAGGGCGCTCGCTGCGTGCGCTGCATCTTCGACATTTTGGCCGATATCGAAGCCAATGCCGCCGGCTGGCGGAAAAATTACGGCCAGGTGCCGAAGCTCCGCGCCGCCCTTCACGGCGGCGAGATCATCACCGCCGAAATCGGCGTCGACCATCACAAGATCAGCTATTTCGGCGACACTGTGAACACCACCGCCCGGCTGGAAACGCTCTGCCGCAGCCTGAACCGGCCGGTGCTGATCTCCGCCGACCTTGCCCGGCGCATGGAATTTCCCGAGGACATCTCCTGCGAGGATCTCGGCACCCATGCCGTCAAGGGACGCGGCCAGGCGCTCGGTGTCATGGCACTTTCCTCACGCGCCGTCACCGTGCTGAACACGCCCGCCGTCATTCTGCACGGCTGACGAAACACTTTTAGCCGTCACCAAAGCTTCACCCAACCGTCAATTCGCTGACATCAAAGCCCTGCTAAGCGGAAGCCACTCGCATCCGTTCCATGGGGATATCATGAAGACCGTCCTTTTTGCTTCCGTATCACTTTTCATCCTGGCCGCGACTTCCGCTTCGGCCGACCAGCAGCACTTCCCGGCCAAGCTCGCCGGCCAGGCGATCCTGCCTGCCAACACCATGGTTCCGGCACCGGCCGACGCCCCCGAATTTCTCAAGCATTCCGGCAAATTTACCACGGCGGACCGCAAGCGCACCGAAGCGCTCGGCACAGTTCCAGGTAAGGACGGCGCCCGTGTCACCGACCTGAAGCTCCCCTTCGATGGCCAGCCGGTCCAGGGCTTCTCGGGCATCAAGACGATGGCCGACGGCACCTTCTGGACGCTGACGGACAACGGTTTCGGCTCGAAGGCCAACTCTTCGGACGCCATGCTTTTCCTGCACCAGATGAAATTCGACTGGGCCGGTAACAAGGCCGAGATCATCAAGAACCTCTTCCTCTCCGATCCGAACAAGATCGCTCCGTTCCCGATCGTCCTCGAAGGCACGGATACGCGTTACCTCACCGGCGCCGACTTCGACATCGAATCGATCCAGCCGGTTGCCGACGGCTTCTGGCTCGGCGACGAATTCGGCCCCTACATCCTGAAAATCGACACGGAAGGCCGGCTGACGGATGTCATCCCGACGACGCTCGACGGCAAGCCGGTGCTTTCGCCCGACAATCCGCTGATCCAGCTCCCGGGCAACCCGGCCGCGAAGATGCCGGTCTTCAACCTGAAGCGCTCCGGCGGCTTCGAAGGCCTCGCCATGTCGAAGGACGGCTCCAAACTCTACGGCTTGCTCGAAGGCGCCCTCTACAAGGATGACGGCACGATGGAGACGGTCGATGGCCACACTGCCGTCCGCGTCATCGAATTCGACGTCGCCGCCAAGAAATGGACCGGCCGCAGCTGGCTCTATCCGTTCGAAGACAAGGGTGTGTCGATCGGCGATTTCAACATGCTCGACGACACCACCGCTCTCGTCATCGAGCGCGACAGCGGCGCCGGCACCAAGGACAGGGCCTGCGCCGACCCGAAGCAGCCGAAGCCGGATTGCTTCGAGGCTCCGGCGGAGCTGAAACGCGTCTACAAGATCGAGTTCAACGACGCCAATGTCGGCAAGGCCGTCCGCAAGATCGGCTATATCGACCTCCTGAACATTCAGGATCCCGACAATAAGAAGAAGGCGGGCAGCAAGGATGGCGTCTATGACATGCCGTTCGTGACGATCGAAAACGTCGACCGCGTCGACGCCACCCATATCATCATCGGCAACGACAACAACCTGCCCTTCTCAGCCGGCCGAGCCGTCGACAAGGCCGACAATAACGAATTCAGTCTGCTTGAGGTTGGTGAGTTCTTGAACGCGAAGTAAGCAGCAAGTCCTAAGGGCATCTGAGGGCGGCGCGATCAGCGCCGCCTCTTTTGCGCGAGGCATTGCCTCAGCCTCCCTCCTGTGCTCGTCCCAGGAATGAGGGAGGAGCGAGCTTTCAGCACGAAAAGCTAAACCACCGAATACGGCAACAGCGGACCTACCCTACTCGAACAAAAACGCCAGCCGCTTGTTCGTCAGCCTCGACAGCTGCTGCAGGCGGCCGTCCAGGCGTTCGCCGGCGAAATCGCGGTATTCGGGGGGGACGACGAATTCAAGGTCGAGATCCGGGCTCGAGGATTTGCGGAAGGTCAGGTTCTTGACGATGCCGGGCATCGAGGCCGAGAAGAGGTAGACGACCCGCAACATACCGCCGAGCAGCTTGGCGCGCTCGATGAGCAGTGGCGTGGCGATTTGCGCCAGCGGGCCGGTGGCGCCGTCGTCATGCAGGCCTTCGAAACGGTAATAGTTGGTGAGCGCGATGAAGGCGCGGCCGGGATGGCTGATGCCGACAAAGGAGGAGTGGGCGATGACGTTCAGCGCCTGCAGACCGCGATAGTCGGGATGGGCGCGCCAGCTGATATCGGCAAGCAGACAGGCGGCCTGGCGATATCGGCTTTCCTCTTCGGTTTCCTGGACGCCGAAGAGCGGCATCATCCGGCCGGTCCATTCCGCCAGTTCGCGGGCGTGCTCCGGCGAACGGGCACGCAGGATCGCCAGTTCGCCGGCAGCGGCAAGCAGCGGATCGAGGCGGCGTTCGGACTCCGACAGCAGCGAATAGAGATATCCCTCGCGCACCCCCTGCGCCGAGAAGGAAATCACCGAGGGCTTCATCGCGCTCAGCACTTCCTTCATGGCGACGGCGCCGAAGGGCAACAGCGAACGGCGATGCTTGGATACCGCCTGCAGCGCCGGCTCCCTGGAATCGCGGGCGGTCACCACCTGTTCGAGGAAAAGCATCATCGCTTCGAGCGACACCTCATAGCCCTGCATCATGTGCAGCGGATAATGGGTGATTTCCATGTGCAGCTTGGCGATGTTTCGCCAGGTGCCGCCGACGGCGTAGAAGGTGCGCCCCTCGCCTTTCGACAGCAGCTTTGCCGTCTTCACCTGCTTGCGGGCAAAGGTGCGCGCCTTGGAAAGCGAACCGCCGGCATACTCCGACAGGCGCAGGCCGCCGAGCGGCAGGGTGATGCCCTTGCCGACTTCCTTGCCCTTGATATCGATCAGTTCCAGCGAGCCGCCGCCGAGGTCGCCGGCAATACCGTCGGGATTGTAGAAGCCGCTGATGATACCGAGCGAGGCGAATTTCGCCTCCTCTTCGCCGGAGAGCACGCGGACCTTGCGGCCGAGGATTGTTTCCGCCTGATGGATGAAATCAGGACCGTTGCTCGCCTCGCGCGCGGCGGCCGTCGCCAGCACATACATGGTGGCGGCACGCGCCTGGTCGGACAGGGCCTTGAAACGATGCAGCGCCGCCAAAGCCCGGCCGACACTGTCTTCATCCATCTTGCCGGTAAGGGCTATGCCCCTGCCGAGGCCGCAGAGAACCTTTTCATTAAAGAGGACGGTTGGTGAACGGGACATGCCTTCGTAGACGACCAGACGAATGGAATTCGATCCAATGTCGACGACGGAGACCGGGGCGATCCCCGGAAGGCGCCCCTGGGCTTCAGATTCAACCATTTAGGTCCAGTTTTACTTGTTGTTGCGGCCTTCGAGCAGACCGGCGATCAGCTTCGGCGCACTGGACTTCAGAGCTTCTCCACGGCCCGACAGGCTCGGATTGGTCATGAAATACTGCTGCGCATTGAACGGTTCCTCGCCCCTGCGCACTTCCATGCGTCGCGACGTACCGTCGGGCAATATCTCGTAGCTTTGTTGATTGTCAATCACGTTGCCGAGCATAATCTGTGACAAGACCTGCTCGTGAACGGTCGGATTCGTCAGCGGAACCATGGTTTCGACGCGGCGATCGAGATTTCGCGGCATCATGTCGGCCGAACCGATGTAAACCAGCGCCTTGTCGGACGGCAGGCCGTGGCCGTTGCCGAAGCAGAAGATGCGGCTGTGTTCCAAGAAGCGGCCGACGATCGACTTGACGCGGATCTTTTCCGAAAGGCCGGGCACCTGCGGACGCAGGCAGCAGATGCCGCGCACGACGAGATCGATCTCGACGCCGGCATGGCTGGCGCGATAGAGCGCGTCGATGATGTCGGGATCAACCAGCGAATTCATCTTCATCCAGATCGCCGCCGGCCCGCCGTTCCTGGCGTGCTGAATCTCTTCCTCGATGTGGCGCAGGATGCGCGGGCGCATCGTATAGGGCGAAATCGCGAGCTGCATGCCCTGTTCCGGCTCGCCATAGCCGGTGATGAAGTTGAAGATATTCGCCATGTCGTGGGCGATGACCGGATTGCAGGTGAAATAGGACAGGTCGGTATAGATCTTCGCGGTGATCGGGTGGTAGTTGCCCGTTCCCAGGTGGCAATAAGTCCTGAGCTTGCCTTCCTCGCGGCGCACGACCATCGACATCTTGGCGTGGGTCTTGAGCTCGATGAAGCCGAAGACGACCTGCACGCCGGCGCGCTCGAGATCGCGCGCCCAGCGGATGTTCGCCTCTTCGTCGAAGCGGGCCTTGAGTTCGACCAGCGCCGTCACCGACTTGCCGGCTTCGGCGGCGTCGACCAGGGCGCGGACGATCGGACTGTCGTTGGAGGTGCGGTAAAGCGTCTGCTTTATCGCCAGAACGTCAGGATCGCGCGCAGCCTGGAGAAGAAACTGGACCACCACGTCGAAGGATT
Source organism: Rhizobium binxianense (assembly GCF_028994275.1). NCBI lineage: Bacteria > Pseudomonadati > Pseudomonadota > Alphaproteobacteria > Hyphomicrobiales > Rhizobiaceae > Rhizobium > Rhizobium binxianense. Next base: position 1,136,892 of record NZ_CP118713.1, on the reverse strand, counting down.
CGTAGGGGTGATGGACGACCATGTCCTTTTCGCGAATGGCGGCGAAGCAGTCGCCGGCATGTTCGCGGACGCGCTCGGGAAATCGCGCATTGTAGGGAAGAAACCGGAGATCGTCGCGCGGCGCCTTGGTGATCTCGGACAGGGTGTTCAGCGCCAAAAGGCCCGGCAGAACGGCGACGCGATTGTCGGGGATATTGAGCGCCTGAACGACAAATTGACGGAGCGAGGCTGGCATTTCCGAATCGGTCTCGATGCGGATGACCTTGCCGCGGCGGCGGCGCTTCAGCGCCGTTTCGAAGAAGCGGACGAGATCCTCGGCCTCTTCCTCGACTTCGATATCGCTGTCGCGGATGACGCGGAACGTACCGGAGCCCTGCACCTCGTAACCCGGGTAGAGCCGATGGATGAAGATATTGGCGACATCTTCGAGGGTGATGTAGCGGATCGTGTTTCCATCATCCGGCAGGCGGACGAAGCGGTCGAGCGCCACCGGCAGGCGCAGCAGCGCCGTCATCGGCTCGCGGCCATTCTTGCTCACGAGCTGCAGACCGATCGAGAAGCCGAGATTGGGAATGAAGGGGAACGGATGGGCCGGATCGATCGAGAGCGGCGTCAGGACCGGGAAGATCGCCTGTTCGAATTCGGCGGCCAGCCACTGGCGGTCGGCATCGCTCAAGGCACCGGGGCGCACGATCAGGATGTCTTCCTTGGCGAGATACTGCTGCAGCACGGCGAGCGAGGCCTGCTGCTCCATCTGCAGATGGTCGATCTCCTGCAGGATCGAATCGAGCTGCTCGGCCGGCGTCTTGCCGTCGGGGCTACGGATGGCGATGTTCTGGCGTACCTGACCCTCGAGGCCGGCGACACGCACCATGAAGAATTCATCGAGGTTGGCGGCCGAGATCGACAGGAAGCGGACGCGCTCGAGCAGCGGATGCTCGGTATTCAGCGTTTCTTCGAGGACACGGCGGTTGAACTGCAGCCAGGAGAATTCTCGGTTGATAAAGCGCTCGGGGCTCTTGAGCAGCTCTTCCAGCGGGGGGGTGTTGTCGTTGATCTCAGGAGCGAGTTCTTGATGTTCTGCGACTGCACTATCCATTATCCGCTTACCCCGTTCTCAATCGCCACAGGCAATTATATCAGTTTGACGACGGAACTGTGACAGTCAATCGGCCGGTTCCGAATTTCCCAATTCATTCAATACTTCGGCAGCAAGAGACCGGGTGATTTTCGTGCCCCGCGACAGGGCCAGCCGGTCAAGCCTTTCGACGATCGTCTGGGCCGCGTTCAGCGACCGCTCCATCCGGTTGACGATATAGAGCACGAGTTTGTCATCTATATAAAGCTGCCGGTCGGCAAAGAGCTTGACGATCACCTGCGACAACAGCGCCTCATCAGGCTCGCCGATCTCGACGACGGTTGCGGCTTTCAGGCGCGAACGCAGATCGGGCAGCAGAACCGGCCACGACATCGGCCAGAGACGGCTTGTTATCAGCAGGCTGGTGCCGTTTTCGCGGACGCTGTTGATGACATGGAAGAGCGCATTGTCATCGAAGCCGAGGCGGTCAGCGTCCTCGAACAGCACCGGCCCAGTGGCGGCAGCAACCGCGGCGTCCGAACCGAGATCCGGATGGATGCTGACGGCGCCGCTCAATTCGCTCCAGATGCGGGCGAGATGCGATTTCCCCGAACCGACCGGACCGGCGAGCACGACGACCGGCGATGGCCATGCCGGCCAGGCATCGACGATCGAAACGGCGGCAGCGAGACGCTCCGAGATCAGGAGGTCGTCGCGCCCGCTGGCGGCATCGTGCGAAAAGGCCAGTGGCAGCTGCTCTCCGGCCTTGCGCTTCGGATCAGCATTCTTCACGTCATTCATTGGGAACTGATTTCGTCTTCCGGGGGCGGGTGCTCGGCGACCCGCCAAAATAAAGATCGCTCTGAAGATAGCGCGAAAGCGCAAAACGGACAAGAACGCCGACGGCGGCAGCGGCCGGCACGGCGACCAGAAGACCGACGAAACCGAAGAGTGCGCCGAAGGCAAACAACGCAAACATCAGCCAGACCGGATGCAGGCCAACGCTTTCGCCGACAAGCTTCGGCTGCAGAACATTGCCTTCCAGGAACTGGCCGGAGAAGAAGACGGCGAGCACGAGGCCGATCCAGGGATAATCCGGCCAGAACTGCACCAGCGCCACGCCGACGGCAAGAACGAGGCCGACCATCGAGCCGACATAGGGAATGAAGCTGATCATGCCGGCGAAAAGGCCGATCAGCAGACCGAAATTCAGCCCCACGAGGGAAAGGCCGACGGCATAATAGATGCCGAGGATGAGGCAGAGCGAACCCTGGCCGCGAATGAAGCCGGCGATCGCCTGATCGATCTCCTTGGCAATCTGGCGAACCTCATTGATGTAATCACGCGGAATCCAGGCATCCACCTTGGCGACCATGCGGTCCCAGTCGAGCAGGATATAGAAGGCGACGACTGGGGTGACGACGAGCAGCGAGATGACATCGACGATCGCCTTGCCGGAATTCCAGATCTGCGCGAAGAGGCCGGTGAGGAAACCCATACCCTCCGACAGGATACCGGAAAGATTGTCCTTGATCGTGCCCATCTGGTTCTTGATCCAGTCCGGCAGCAACGAATTCTGTGACTGGGTGACGAACTGCTGCAACTGACTGATATAACCCGGCAGGCGCTCGGCGAAGTCGTTGAACTGGCTGACGAGTACCGGAATGAGGATCATCAGCGCCAAGGCGAAGACGACGACGAAGGCAATGAGGATGCCGACCGTCGCCATCATGCGGCTGAGGCCAAGGCGCTCCAGCCGATCGGCCACCGGATCCAGGAAATAGGCGATCGCCATGCCGGCGATGAAAGGCAAAAGGATCGAACTGAAGACATAAAGAAAGACGATGAAAAAGACGAGCACGGCCAGCCAGAAGAAGATCTGGCGCTTGAGACTGTTGCCGCTGACATGCTGTGGCATCGCTTCCCCGCTGATCGCTCGCCGCCGCTGAATGCCGCATCCGATCCGACGCGGCCATTCAGCACATAGGATGCAGGCGCAAAGATGGTCAACCCTGTTGCGCCAAATCCCGAAAAGGCTGCGGGAGGACGTGGGAAATTGGGGGCTTTTGCCATGCAGTGCTTGCATAAACGCCCCTGTCATGCAATTGCGACCGGCAGATGACGCGGCACGTTTGCCGCCTGAAATAGCCATCGGAGACCAGCATGAGCCAGTCTGGGAAAAACGGCCTGACATATAGCGATGCGGGCGTCGACATCGATGCCGGCAACCTCCTCGTCGAGAAGATCAAGCCGGCGGTGCGCTCAACGCGCCGCCCCGGCGCCGATGGCGAGATCGGCGGCTTCGGCGGGCTCTTCGATCTCAAGGCCGCCGGCTTTACCGATCCGGTTCTGGTCGCCGCCAATGACGGCGTCGGCACCAAGCTGAAGATCGCCATCGATGCCGATTATCACGACACCGTCGGCATCGACCTCGTCGCCATGTGCGTCAACGATCTGGTGGTGCAGGGCGCCGAGCCGCTGTTCTTCCTCGATTATTTCGCGACGGGCAAACTCGATCCCGACCAGGGTGCCGCGATCGTCGGCGGCATCGCCGCCGGCTGTCGCGAGGCGGGTTGCGCGCTCATCGGCGGCGAGACGGCCGAAATGCCGGGCATGTATTCTTCTGGCGATTATGATCTCGCCGGTTTTGCCGTGGGTGCTGCCGAACGCGGCAAGCTCCTGCCCTCAGGCGATATCGCCGAGGGTGACGTGATCCTCGGCCTTGCCTCCTCCGGCGTCCATTCCAATGGCTTTTCGCTGGTGCGCAAGATCGTCGAACTCTCCGGCCTCGGCTGGGATGCGCCGGCGCCATTCGCCGAAGGCAAGAAGCTCGGCGAAGCGCTGTTAGAGCCGACCCGCATTTACGTGAAGCCGCTCCTGAAGGCGATCCGCGAGACCGGTGCGCTGAAGGCGCTTGCCCATATCACCGGCGGCGGCTTCCCGGAGAATATTCCGCGCGTGCTGCCGACGCATCTGGCGGCCGAAATCCATCTTGACGCCGTCAAGGTGCCGCCGGTGTTTTCATGGCTCGCCAGGACGGGCGGCGTCGAGGCCAAGGAAATGCTGCGCACCTTCAACTGCGGCATCGGCATGATCGTCGTCGTCGCCGGTGAAAACGTCGCCGCGGTAACGAAGGCGCTCGAAGCCGAGGGCGAAAAGGTCGTGACCCTCGGCCGGATGATCGCCCGCGACGAAGGCGCTGCCGGCACGGTCTATAAGGGTACGCTTGCCATATGATCACGCCGCGCAAACGCGTCGTCGTCTTCATATCCGGCGGCGGCTCCAACATGATGGCGCTGGTCTCGGCGGCGAAGTCCGCCGACTACCCGGTTGAAATCGTCGGCGTGATCTCCGACAAGCCGGATGCCGGGGGGCTCTCAAAGGCGGCGGCCGAAGGCATCGCCACCTTCGCCTTCCCCCGCAAGGATTATGCCAGCAAGGAGGCGCATGAGGCGGCGATCTTTTCGGCGCTTGACGAGCTTAAACCCGACATTCTCTGCCTGGCAGGCTACATGCGGCTGCTGACGGCGACCTTCATCCAGCGTTACGAAGGCCGGATGCTCAACATCCACCCTTCCCTGCTGCCGCTGTTTCCCGGGCTGCATACGCACCAGCGCGCCATCGACGCCGGCATGCGGATCGCCGGCTGCACGGTACATTTCGTCACCGAAGGCATGGACGAGGGACCGACGATCGGCCAGGCGGCCGTCCCGGTTCTCTCCGGCGACACGGCCGAAAGCCTTGCTGCGCGCGTGCTCACCGTCGAACACCAGATCTATCCGCAAGCGCTGCGACTCTTTGCAGAAGGCCGCGTGACGATGGAAGGCGGCAAAGCGGTGGGCGCTGAGGCTTCGATTGCCGCGCCGAAGGGCCAGCTGATTTCGCTGATCGGCGACCGCGCTTAAGCGCATCGCCACGCGGCGCGAATGGCCACCCTCATCCGGCTGCCGCCACTTTCTCCCCGTAAACGGGGCGAAGGGATATGCCGCACCCTCTCAGTTCCCCATCAACCTCTCGCGGGGCAGGTCCCCTCGCCCCGTTACGGGGAGCGGGTTAGGGTGAGGGGCAGCCCTCTCTCTTTGTTTATGGATATCGTCGTCCCAAAACCGCAGCCTTGGGCGACATTGTCAAGCCGCCAGCGCCCGCAACGGATGCAGCGTGCCGTCACTATAGACGAAGCGGCCGGCGCGGAAGGTGGCGCGGATGCGGTTGATGTCGCCCGGCTCGACCACGACAAGATCTGCACGTTGGCCGATGGCGATCTCGCCGCGATCCGACAAGCCGGCGGAACGGGCCGCATTGCCGGTCGCCATGGCGACGGCGGCCGGCAGGCCGCCTTCCGCCATGTCGGCAAGCTTGAAGATGCCGGGCACGAAGGCAGCCGGATGATAATCGGCGGCGATGACGCTGAGCAGGCCGGCCCTTGCGGCATCAAGCGCGCTGAGATTGCCCGACATCGACTGGCCGCGCAGCGCGTTCGGCGCGCCCATCAGCGTCCAGAGGCCGCGCCGGCGCGCCTCTTCCGCCGCAGGTGCGGTGACCGGAAACTCGCTGATGGTGACGCCAAGATCGTGCATCTCGGCGACTTTTTCGACGCTGTCATCGTCATGCGAGGCAAGCGACAGCTTGTGCTTCAGCGACAGCGCGACGATCTCCTTCAGCTTGGCTTCGATGTCAGGATTGCTGCGCATGGCGATGCGCTTGGCGACGATCTCCGCCGCCATTTCCTCGGAGATGGCGCGACGCTCGGAAATGCTGAGGATGTAGCTCTGTAGGTTGTTGTACTGGCCCTGGCCAGGCGTGTGGTCGGTGAGCGACACCATATCGATCTGATCGGCATCCAGCAGGCGCTCGAGCGTGGGGGCGGCGCCGACATTGGTGATTTCGTAGCGGGCGTGGACGCGGTGGTCGATCAGCAGATCGTCGCGCAGGCGGTTGATGCCTTCGATCACAGCCGAGGTCGTCTCAAGCGAGCGGACGTGGCCGTAGACGCTTTCGGTGGCGAAAGAGACGGCGGCGAACGCCGTCGTGACACCGGCGGCGGCAAGCTTCTTGTCGAGTTCGTGAATGCCGAAATCGATCGGCATATGCGCGTTCGGTCGCGGTGCAATCTCGCGCTCGATCATGTCGCCATGCAGGTCGACGAAACCGGGCATCAGCAGCCGCCCGCCGCCATCGATCGTAGCACCGGCGACAGGCTCCGGCCTGATCTCGGCAATGACTCCATCCTCAACACGCAGGGCACCTTCACTCACCACCTCGTCTGGGAGAACGAGGGTGAAATTGCTGAGCCACATGGGCTTTCTCCTACTGCATCCGATGATTGATAAACCGCAGCCCATAGAGCGGCTTCGTGACAATCGCATGAAGAACTTCCAAACTTCTTGCTCTTTCCGTTCTTGATTTGCCATACTTGACCAATCAGTTGACCAAGTTTTGCCATGACATTACATTAGAGACAAAGTGGATGGTGGTGATGACTATCAAAGTGAAAGTGGCAGAGGCAAAAACGCATCTCTCGGAGCTTCTGACAAAGGTGGAAGCAGGCGAGGATGTGGTGATATCGCGCGGCAACAACGCGGTCGCCCGCATGATCAAGATCGATGACCGTCGCCAGAGGCTCGATGCCATCCGTGCACTCCGCAGCGAACGGGCAGAACGCGCCGGAGCGACCGCGGCTGAAATTCAGGCCTGGCGACGCGAAGGTCAGCGCTAATGCCGTTCGTGGTCGATGCTTCGGTTGCGGCGGCTTGGTTGCTTCCGGATGAGGAAAGCCGGACTGCCGAAGAAGCCTTGTCGTTTCTCGAAACGGAAGATGCCTTCGTGCCCGATCTCTTCTGGCATGAGATACGCAACATCCTATTGACCGCGGAACGGCGGAAACGCATCTCCACCGAGGACGTGCTCGCTTGTCTCATGCGACTTACCAGCCTGCCGCTACGCACTGTCTCACGAGAAGACCATCTTCCGATCTTACGACTTGCCGGAAAATATCAGCTATCGGCCTATGACGCCGCTTATCTGGCGCTTGCGGTCGCAGAGAACGTATCGCTTGCGACGCTGGACGCCAGACTGGAACGTGCCGCGTCAGCGGAAAATCTCGCCTTCGCCGGAGGTTAGGAAAGCTTCCCCCTGTTCAACAGCGCCCATTGCAAAAGCACGATGGTCTTGGCGTCGAAGATCTCGCCTGTTTCGATCATCGCCGCAGCCTCGTCGAGGGGGATTTCGAGGACCTCGATATCCTCGTGTTCCTCGTCCAGGCCGCCGCCGTCGGCCACGCGGTCGGCGGCGTCGATGAGGGCTGCGAAGAAGTGGACGACTTCGGTGATGGCACCCGGTGAGGGATAGGATTTGAAGAGGAATCGCGCATCGCGCAGACGATAGCCGGTCTCCTCCATAGCCTCGCGACGGATCGCCGCTTCGGGATGATCGTCGTCGAGAAGACCGGCCGGGACTTCGATCATCCAGGCGGGATCGCCGTTGAGATGAACGGCGAGACGGAACTGGCGGACGAGAACGACGAGGTCGCGCTTGGGATCATAAAGCAGGATGCAGGCGGCGGGCGTGCGGTGGTAGATCTCCCGCTTCAGCCGTTGGGTTGCGCCTTTGCGGTCGATATAGTCGAGCAGGTAGCCGCTCAGCCGCGTCCAGCCGTTCGACAGTGTTTCTTCGCTGACGATTTTCACCCTTGATTTCGGCTGCATCATGCTGCGTCCCTGCGAAGCCAGACCTTGTTGTCGTGTACGGCCGCCCCGCCATAGGGCGCGACGGGGTCGGCGCCGGTCAAGACGTTGATGCCCTCGCCGTCGACATGCGCCTTGTTCGGCCAAAGTCCCTCGGCGATCAGCACGCCTGATTTGACTTCGATGGTAATGCGGGCGTGGAGACGCAGATCACCGCGGCTGTTGCCGATGCGGACAAGATCGCCGTGGGCGATACCAGCGGCGTCGGCGTCGGCCGGATTGATCATCACCTCGGGGCGGCCCTCTTTCTGGCGCGAGGTCTTGGTCTCGGAGAAGCTCGAATTCAGGAAATTGCGCGCAGGCGACGTGGCCAGCCGGAAGGGATGCTCGGGATCAGCGACTTCGATGACATCGACCTGATCGGGGAAGGCCGGAAGCGCGGCATGCGGTCCGAGCACGCCGATTGCGGCGGGCGGCTTGTTCGGCGCCGGCTGATTGATCCAGTCCGGGCGGAAATGGAACTTGCCGTCGGGATGGGCAAAGCCGTTCAGGAAATGGGCGTCCTGGAAAGCCGGCTGACGGTCGAACCATTTGTGGTCGAGGAAATGCTCGTAATCGGGCAGGCCGCTCGATTCGAGGATGCGGTCGACCATCTCGCGGGCGGTGAAACCGAAGCCGGGGCGATCGGCGACGCCGAGGCGTTTGGCCAGTTCCTCGATGACGAAGAGATTGGTGCGCACGGTGGGTGGCGGCTCGACCAGCTTCGGCCCCAGCAGAATATGGTTCTGGCCGCCGGCCCGATAGATATCGTCATGCTCGACGAACATCGTCGCCGGAATGACGATATCGGCGATCTCGGCCGTTTCGGTCATGAATTGTTCGTGGACGGCGACGAAGAGGTCGTCACGGGCAAAACCACGCCTGACCAGGCGCTGCTCGGGGGCGATGTTGGCGGGATTGGTGTTCTGGATCAGCATCGCCGTCACCGGGCCGCGATGGCGCAGCGCCACAGGATCGCCGGTCAGCACCCGACCGATCTGCGACTGGTCGAGCATGCGGATATCGGCATCCTTCATCGACCGGCCGGTCAGTTCGGCATTGTTCATGCGGAAGATGTCGCTGTTCGAATGGAAGGCGCCGCCGCCCTCATATTGCCAGGAGCCGAGAACGGTGGCGATCGAGGCGGCCGCATGCATGGCGACCGCGCCATTGCGCTGGCGGGTAAAGCCGTAACCCAGGCGGAAGAAGGTCTTCTTCGTCGTGCCGACGAGGCGGGCGAAGGCTTCGATTTCCTCGACCGAAAGGCCGGTGATATCTGCCGCCCATTGCGGCGTCTTCGTCTTCAAATGCGCTTCGAGACCGGCGGGATCGTCGGCGTACTTCGCCATGTATTCACGGTCGGCATAGCCGTCGCGGAAGGCGATGTGCATGACGGCGCAGGCAAGTGCGGCATCGGTGCCCGGCCTGACGATCAAAGCCATGTCGGCCTGCTTCATCGTCGGGTTGTCGTAGATGTCGATGACGACGATCTTGGCGCCGCGCTCCTTGCGCGACTTGATGGCGTGGGTCATGACGTTGACCTGCGTCGAGACCGCATTGGTACCCCAGATGACGACGCAATCGGTGCGGCCCATCTCGCGCGGATCGGGGCCGCGCAGCGTGCCGGTCGCCATGGTGAAGCCGGTCCAGGCGGGATTGGTGCAGATCGAGGAGAAGAAGCCGGAGTAACGCTTGGCATGACGCAGGCGATCGATCGAATCGCGCTGCACCCAGCCCATGGTGCCGGCATAGAAATAGGGCCAGATCGCTTCGCTGCCGTCCCTTGCCTCGGCCTTAACAAGGGCTTCGGCGATCTCATCCAGCGCAACGTCCCAGGAAATCTGCTGCCACTGTCCTGCCCCCTTGGCGCCGGCGCGGCGCAAGGGGTGCATCAGCCGGTCGGGATGATAGAGCCGCTCGGCATAACGGGCGACCTTGGCGCAGATAACGCCCGATGTGTAGGAATGATCGTTAGCGCCGCGCACGCGGCCGATGCGGCCGTCCTCTGATATCTCGACCTCGAGCGCGCAGGTGGAGGGACAGTCGTGCGGACAGGCCGTGTGGCCGACCTTGCTGTCCAGCTTCTGGGATTTGGCTTGGATGGGGGTCGCAATGTTCATGGCATTTGTATATGCCAAGGCCTGCATGGCCAAAAGCCACAAAAACTCCCCATGACGCGAATTCATACGGACATCAGCGAAAATGAACTACCGCCACATCTACCACGCGGGCAATTTTGCCGATGTGCTGAAGCATGCCGTGCTGGCGCGGCTGATCCGCTACATGCAGAAGAAGGACGCGGCATTCCGCGTGCTCGACACGCATGCCGGCATCGGGCTCTACGACCTCTCCTCCGAGGAAGCGCAGAAAACCGGCGAATGGCTGGACGGCATCGGCAAGCTGATGCAGGCCGATCTCGGATCGCAAGTTGCCGAACTGCTGGAGCCCTATCTCGCAGCAATCCGCGAGCTCAACCCTGAGGGCGGCATCCGCTTCTATCCCGGATCGCCGAAACTTGCGCGCATGCTGTTTCGGCCGCAGGACCGCTTGTCGGCCATGGAACTGCATCCCGAGGATTACCTCAGGCTGCACCGGCTCTTCGAGGGCGATCACCACGCCCGCATCACCGAACTCGACGGCTGGCTGGCGCTCGGCGCACATCTGCCGCCGAAAGAGAAGCGCGGCATCGTGCTCGTCGATCCGCCCTTCGAGGAAGAGGACGAATATCAGCGCCTGGCCGAGGGGCTGGAAAAGGCCTATCGCCGTTTTCCCGGCGGCACCTATTGCCTGTGGTATCCACTGAAGAAGGGGGCGCCGATCAAGGAATTCCACGCGACGCTGCAAGCGCAAGACATTCCGAAAATGCTCTGCGCCGAACTCACCGTTCGCAGCGACCGCGGCATAACCGGACTGACGGGCTCGGGCCTCGTCATCGTCAATCCGCCCTTCACACTGAAGGACGAGTTGCACCAGTTGCTGCCGGCGCTAAAGGACCATCTGGCGCAGGACCGTTTCGCCTCGCACCGCGCCTTCTGGCTGCGCGGCGAGACCAAGGCGGTCACGGACGATTGACCCCGTAATCGCCTTCAGGAATAGTCCGCGCCGCAGATCCACAATCTCATCAGGTGTCCCATGAAGCTCCTTTGTTCGCCCGCCTCGCCCTATTCCAACAAGGTGCGGATGGCCGCGCATTTTCTGGAGCTGGAGTTGAACGCCATCCGGGTCGACACCAATACCGCGCCGGCGATCCTGGTGGAGAACAATCCGCTCGGCAAGATCCCGACGCTGCTGACCGATGACGGCGTCTCGATCTATGACAGCGTGGCGATCATGCATTATTTCGACCGGCTGACGAAGGGCGGGCTCTATCCTTCCAAGAAGGGGAAGCGCACGGATGCGGAAATCCTCGAGGCGCTCTGCGACGGCATCTGCGATTGCCTGCTGGCGATCGTCTACGAGCGGCGCTTCCGCGACGAGGAAAAGATTCACCAGCCGTGGATCGACCGGCAATGGAAGAAGGCGACGAGCGGGCTCGCTCACCTCAGCGCCAATCCGCCGAAAACAGGCAAGAAACTCAATGGCGGACATTTCGCGCTGGCCGCGACGCTCGATTATCTCGCGCTGCGCTTCAAGGACCAGTGGGAAGCCGATCATGCGCCGCTCACCGACTGGCTGCGGCAGTTCGACAAGAAATTCCCCGCCCATAACGAGTTCAAGTCCCAGGGCTGAGTGCTTCAGAACAATGAGCCGACAGAAAAAAGCCGGGCGACGTGCCCGGCTTCTTGATGTCGGTATGTTCAGTCGGCTTAGAACTTGACGCCGATACCGAGCTTGACGCTGTTCTCGTCGTAACCGCGCGAGAAGCTGCCGGAGTCGAGGTCGTAGTCCTTGCTCTGGTAGTCGGTGTAACGATATTCCAGGCGCGTCGTGATGTTGTTGGTCACGAAGGCTTCGACGCCGGCGCCGACCGTATAGCCATAGTTCGTCTTGCTTTCGTCCGAGGTGCCGTCGGAAACCTTGACGTCGCCGATGGCAAGACCGGCCGTGCCGTAGAGCAGGAAGGGGTTCATGTCGTAGCCGACGCGGCCACGGACGGAGCCGTTCCAGCCATACTTGTTCTTGACGCCGCCCGAGGAAACGTCGTCGCCGCTGTAGCCGAGGTCGGATTCAACGCCGTAGACGATCTGGCCCGCCTGCCAGTTGTAGCCGGTGAAGACCTGGCCGCCGAAACCATAGGTGTGGCGGTCGGAACCGAAGTCACCCATGTTGTAGGTGCCGGCGCCGCCGAGGTAGAAGCCTTCCCAGTTACCAGCCGGCTTGACCGGAGCATCCTGGGCGACCGGTGCTTCCGGAATCTGGTCGACGGCATCGGCCGCCTGAGCTGCCGAGACGCCCGCAATTGCAAAAACGGAGGCCATGAGGCCAGCAATGAGTACACGCATACTTAGTCTCCTTTCAGTCCCGCGCCGCTTGTCATCTGTCTATCAGTGAAGCATTGGCGGGATATTGCCAGATGTCCCTTCCGGATCGAGACTGAAATTGGAACTCAAATGCGGATTTGAAAGAGCCAAATTGTGATATCATTGTGGCAGCCGCATGGCCGAAATTCGATGTTGCTTTGACGCAACATACATTTCATTAACCCTACTGAAGCGTTAAACTTAAAATACTTATTTTAATAAATCAATTTCTCAAATAATACATAGAATATCCCGCCCGCGGACGCAACCGCAACGGCCTATTTATATAACCTCCGCCCGCGCCTATATAGTCGTCAGACAGACTCGCGGGATCAGAAGGCAGGATTTTGAACCACAAAAGACTTCGCTCGGCCCTTGTAACCGGGGCCGCCAAAAGAATAGGCCGGGCAATCGCCGAAGACCTTGCTGCAAATGGCTTTTCCGTCGCGATCCACGCGAACGGCTCGATCGGCGAAGCCGAAGAGCTGGCGGCGGAATTGCGGCGGAAGGGATATAGGGCGATCGCGCTGCAGGCCGACCTTACCGATATCGGCGAAACAAGCGCGCTCGTCACAAGGGCGTCGGAAACGCTCGGGCCGCTCGATCTGCTTGTCAATAACGCGTCGGTGTTCCAGCATGATTCCGTCCGCAGTTTCAACGCCGGCACATGGGCGCTGCACTTCGACCTGCATGTGCGCGCGCCCTCGATCCTTGCTGCCGCCTTCGCGCAGCAGATGCCCGCTGAGGCAGCCGGGCTGATCGTCAACATCATCGACCAGCGGGTCTGGGCGCTCAGACCCAGCTTCTATTCCTATACTCTCTCCAAGTCCGCGCTGTGGACGGCGACACAGACGCTTGCCCAGGCATTGGCGCCGGGCATCCGCGTCAATGCCATCGGCCCCGGCCCTGCGATGCCGAGCGAACGGCAGACGCAGGAGGACTTCCAAGCGCAGGTCTCAGCCCTTATCTTGCAGCGAGGGCCAGCGCTGGAGGAATTCGGACAAACGATTCGCTTCCTTTACGACACGCCCTCGATCACCGGCCAGATGATTGCCCTCGACGGCGGCCAGCACCTTGCCTGGCAGACGCGCGACGTGGCGGAGATTACGGAATGAACGGACGAAAGCTGCCGGATGGCGGCGTTCTCTACGACGATACGGATGAGAGCGAAGACGATATCGAGGTGGAAGGCGACATTTCCGCCGCCGCCCCGCTTGCGACCACGGTCGACTGGAACGCGGGCAGCCTCAACGAGACCGGGCTGATCGGCGCCGAACTGATCGGCGAATTCGTCAAGCGGCTGCCGAACAGCCCCGGCGTCTACCGGATGTTCAATGCCGAGGGCGACGTGCTCTATGTCGGCAAGGCGCGCAGCCTGAAGAAGCGGGTCGGCAATTACGCCGTCGGCCGCGTGCATTCCAACCGCATCGCCCAGATGGTGCGGCAGACGGCGAACATGGAGTTCGTGACGACGCGCACGGAAACCGAAGCGCTGCTCCTAGAAGCGAATCTGATCAAGCGCTTGCGGCCGCGCTTTAACGTGCTGCTGCGCGACGACAAGTCCTTTCCCTACATCCTCATCACCGGCGATCACCGGGCGCCTGCCATTTTCAAGCATCGCGGTGCGAGAGCGCGAAAGGGCGACTACTTCGGACCTTTCGCTTCGGCCGGCGCCGTCGGACGCACGATCAATTCGCTGCAGCGCGCCTTCCTGATCCGCACCTGCACCGACAGCGTCTTCGAAACGCGCACGCGCCCCTGCCTGCTCTACCAGATCAAGCGCTGTTCCGGGCCGTGCACCCATGAGGTCAGCGACGAGGGTTACGGCGAACTGGTGCAGGAGGCGAAGGACTTCCTGTCCGGCAAAAGCCAGAAGGTGAAGTCGCATATGGCCGAGGCCATGAACCAGGCGGCCGAGGACCTCGATTTCGAGCGGGCGGCAATCTATCGCGATCGCCTGGCGGCACTGTCGCATGTGCAAAGCCACCAGGGCATCAATCCGGCCGGCGTCGAAGAGGCCGACGTTTTCGCCATCCACCACGAGGGCGGCATTTCCTGCATCCAGGTGTTCTTCTTCCGCACCGGCCAGAACTGGGGCAACCGCGCCTATTTCCCCAAGGCCGATCCGCAACTGTCCGGCGCCGAAGTGCTGAATGCCTTCCTCGCCCAGTTCTACGACGACAAGCCGGTGCCGAAGCAGATCATGCTGTCGGAAACGATCGACGAGCTGGAGCTGCTTGCGGCAGCCCTCAGCGAAAAGGCCGCTCACAAGGTTTCCATTCTCGTGCCGCAGCGCGGCGAGAAGCGCGATCTGGTCGACCATGTGGTCGGCAATGCGCGCGAGGCGCATGGGCGAAAGCTCGCCGAGACGGCGTCGCAATCGCGGCTGCTCGAAGGTTTCAAGGAGACGTTCGGGCTAACCTATGCGCCGCACCGCATCGAGATCTACGACAACTCGCACATCATGGGCACCAATGCCGTCGGCGGCATGGTGGTCGCGGGGCCGGAAGGTTTCGTCAAGAACCAGTACCGCAAGTTCAACATCAAATCGACCGACATCACCCCCGGCGACGACTTCGGCATGATGAAAGAGGTGATGATGCGGCGGTTCTCGCGGCTGATCAAGGAAGAAGGCATTCCCGACCGGACGGCGGAGAAGGCCACTTCCGATGCCGCCGACATGCCCTTCCCGGCCTGGCCGGATGTCATTCTCATCGACGGCGGCCAGGGGCAGATGACGGCGGTGCGCGCCATCCTCACCGAGCTCGGCATCACCGACAGTGTGACGGCGATCGGCATCGCCAAGGGTGTCGACCGCGATGCCGGACGCGAACGCTTCTTCCCGCCGGGACGCGAGAGTTTTACGCTGCCGCCGCGCGATCCGGTGCTCTATTTCATCCAGCGGATGCGCGACGAGGCGCATCGTTTCGCGATCGGCTCACACCGGGCGCGGCGCAAGAAGGAAATGGTCAAGAACCCGCTCGACGAGATCGGCGGCATCGGCCCATCGCGCAAACGGGCGTTGCTTCAGCATTTCGGCACGGCGAAGGCAGTTTCGCGCGCCGCCCTGTCCGACCTGATGACGGTGGAAGGCATCTCGGAAGCGGTCGCCAGGCAGGTCTACAACCATTTCCACGACGACGCCGCGAAATAACCGGCCTCCGTCGCAAATTCCACGCAAAGGCGGTGGAAAGACAGAAAGAATGTTGACGGTCCCCAGCCAAAGCCGTCATCTACCGCATCGGCCCGAAAATCGGAATCGATTGGAAAGCACGATGCGCAGGTTCACAATGTTACAGCGTCTTTTGCGCGTCTGAAAAGCCGCGCGGTGCTGTGGCAGCGCATCAATTCAGAGAAACGATCCCATGGCATCGCGTGCGTATAGCATTCCCAATCTTCTGACCTACGGCCGTATCCTCGCGGTACCGCTGATCGTTCTCTGCTTCTTCATCGAGGGGAGGCTGTCGATCAGCAACACGGCGCGTTGGGTAGCGCTGTGGATCTTCGTCATCGCCTCGCTCACCGATTTCCTCGACGGTTATCTCGCGCGCATCTGGAACCAGACGTCGAATATCGGCCGCATGCTCGATCCGATCGCCGACAAGCTGCTGGTCGCCTCGATCCTGCTGCTGGTCGCGGCCGACCAGACCATCGCCGGCTGGTCGATCTGGGCGGCGATCACCATTCTCTGCCGCGAAATCCTGGTTTCCGGCCTGCGCGAATATCTGGCAGCGCTGAAAGTCAGCGTGCCGGTGACGCGGATCGCCAAATGGAAGACCACGCTGCAGCTCGTCGCCATCGCCTTCCTGCTCGCCGGCCCGGCCGGCGACGAGATTTTCCCCTATACTACGCAGACCGGCATCGCGCTCTTGTGGATCGCCGCACTGCTGACCATCTATACCGGCTACGACTATTTCCGCGCCGGGCTGAAACATATCGTGGATGACGAGGAATGACGCGGCTTGTCTATTTCGCATGGGTACGCGAGCGCATCGGCAAGGGCGAGGAGGAGATCGACCTCCCCTCCTCCGTCGTCACCGTCGCCGATCTCCTGAATCATTTGAAGACGCTGGGCGAGGAATATGAGACCGCACTTCAATATCCCGACGTGATCCGCGTGGCGCTGGATATGGAGCATGTCGAGCATGACGAGCCGATTGGCGCTGCACGGGAGATCGGGATCTTTCCGCCGATGACGGGGGGGTGAGGCCCGGTCCGCTTGGGCTTTGGAAACTGACGATGGCAAGGACTGCGTCTTCCTTTCTCTCCCTCATTCCTGTCCTCGGGCTTGACCCGAGGACAGGAATGAGGGAGCCCGGGGTTAGCGGTAACCTTCCAAATCGACTGAGGTCTGCAAAGTGACCGTCGCCCCCACCATCCGCGTCCAGCACGAAGACTTCGACCTGCAAGCCGAGGTCAATCTGCTCTCCAAGGGCAAAGCCGGTATCGGCGCCGTCGTCACTTTTTCCGGCCTCTGCCGCGATGAAGGCGGCACGCTGGCGGCTCTCGAACTCGAGCATTATCCCGGCATGGCGGAGGTGGAGATGCGGCGAATCGGCGATCTTGCCATTGCGCGTTTCGGACTTCTCGGGCTAACCGCCATCCACCGCTACGGCAAGATCGCGGCCGGCGAGAATATCGTGCTGGTCGTCGCAGCCGCGCCGCACCGGCAGGCGGCATTCGACGGCGCCAATTTCGTCATGGATTTCCTGAAGACCGCAGCCCCCTTCTGGAAGAAGGAGCACGGCAAGGACGGCGCCACCGGCGACTGGGTCGCGGCCAGAGACGCCGACGATGCGGCGCGCGACAGGTGGAAGTAATCAGAGAACGACACGCTCCCTGCGGCTCATGACTAGGAGCATGACGAGCAGCGAGAAGATGACCAGATCACGCCAGACCAAGGGGCCGTAAGCGCCCCATAGGGTTTCGACGACGGCGAGCCCGGCAGCGCCGCCTGCCGAGCGTAGCGGGTCGGAGTAGCCGCCGACAGCCGCGATCAGCAGTACCTTCAGCCCGAACATCAGGCCGGCGCCGAAATCCATCGAGCCGTAGTAGAAGGTGGCGAGGATGCCGCAGATGGTGGCGACGAGGCTAGCTGCAGCATAGGCGACGAGAAAGACGCGATCGGCGCTGGTGCCGCAAAGCTCGGCGGCCAGCGGATCGTCGGTGACGGCGCGCCAGACGCGGCCCCAGGCCGTGCGTCTGAGGATCAGCGTACCCACCGCGACCATGACTGCCATCAGCGCCGTGTTGATCAGCTGGATATAGGTGAGCGTCACCTTGAACGGACCATCGCTCCAGAAGACCACCGTGTCGTTCAGAAACGGCGGTAGCCAGATGGCCCTTGTATCGGCGGCAAGCCGGGCGGTCTCCATCAGCACGATCATGATGCCGAGGGCGGTAACGATCACCGTGTTCGGCGATTTGCTGACGAGCGGCAGCATGATCGAGCGGCCGATCCAGATGCCCGCCGCCAGCGAATAGACGATCGCCGCGCCGGCGCCGATAGCAAGGGCGGCCGGCAGCACCAGCCAGAACCTGACATAGGCGAGTTCGGTGAAGAGCAGCAGGATCTGGCCTGCGAAGGCGAAGATCGCCCCATAGGTGATGTCGGCCCGTTTCGTCACGCCGAAGGCGACCGCATAACCGAAGGCGAGCGCGGCATAGAGCGCGGCCAGTGGAACCGCGTTTGCCAGCTGCTGCAGAAGATAGGCCATTCCATGCACTCCGCGTCGTCAAAATTATAACTGGTAAAACCTATTTCACCAGTTATAATTTCATCATGAGCTTTTCCTGGACCCCTCACCGCTTTGCCGGCGGCGCACTGGCGCTCGATGTCGCCAACAGCGTCGTGCTTCGCCACGATGAAGCGCGGCGGATCGACCGCTTCGCGATTGGGGCGCAGATGCGGGACTTTACGCACGCCGCCGCAAAATTCTGCGCCGAACGCGCCCTCTTCGGTGATATCGCGCCGGTCTCGGCGGAAAACGAGCGGGATTTCATCGCCCTGCGGGAAGCAATCGACCTCTATTTCCGCAAGCGTATACTCGATGGCGGCGACGACCAACTGCTGGCCGCGCTGCTGGTAGCGATGGCGAGAACGTTGCGGGAAGCAAGCCCCGCCAGCCTGGCGGCGGCCACCGCCCATTCGGTGCTGCGGCTGCTCGCCATGCCGGATCCCCAGCGCATGAAGATCTGCGGCAATTGCGGCTGGCTGTTCATCGACCGCAGCAAGAACAGGAGCCGGGCCTGGTGCGACATGGCGGTCTGCGGCAACCGCGCCAAGGCCAATCGGCACTACCGCCGCAAGAAGGAGGAGACGCCATGAGGAAACATCTAATCGCAGCGGCGGCGGCAACCGGCCTTCTGCTCTCGGCCTGCCAGCGCCAGGCGGAAAACCTGGTCGAGGTTACCGGCCATCTCTTCGTCTTCAACTATCGGGTGGCGAGCGCCACCTATCTGCTGACGCTGAAGAAGACCGGCCCCATTCCCGACGGTTCGGTGATCATCGCCGAATTCGAAAATCCGCAAGGAGGCGATTCGCTGGTGCTGAACCAGAAAATCTACCCGATCGACGAAAAGATCGCGCTGCAGAGCGAAAACCTGCACTGCGTGCGCAAGGACCGTCCCTATTCCGTCAGTGTCCGGCTGGTGGACAAGGATGGCAAGGTACTGCAGGAGTTGAAGACTGAGTTTCGCTCCGACCTCGACCAGACCGTCTTGCCGAGCAAGCCGCTCGTCGTTGGTGCGCTCTATGACAAGAACCCAGAGGTCTTCAAGCCCGACGGCAGCGTCGATTTTTCGAATACCGATAAATGCCCGGTATAGAAGAAATGCCTGGCATAGAAAAAGGCGTGCAATAGAAAAGCCGGGGCGAGGCCCCGGCTTTCGAGAGTCAATTCAAGGCATTGCAAGCCAATGCCGAAGCGTGGTCTCAGCCGACGATCTCGGTGTCGGAGAACCAGTACTTGATTTCCTGGGCAGCCGTTTCCGGAGCATCCGAGCCGTGAACGGAGTTTTCGCCGATCGAAAGGGCGTGAACCTTGCGGATCGTGCCTTCGTCAGCGTTTGCCGGGTTGGTTGCGCCCATGATCTCGCGGTTCTTGAGGATCGCGCCTTCGCCTTCCAGCACCTGGACGACGGTCGGGCCGGAGGTCATGCCTTCGACCAGTTCGCCGAAGAAGGGACGGTCCTTGTGAACGGCGTAAAAGCCTTCAGCTTCGCGGCGGCTCATCCAGACGCGCTTGGAGGCGACGACGCGCAGACCGGCATCTTCGAGCATCTTGGTGATGGCGCCAGTCAGGTTGCGCTTGGTTGCGTCAGGCTTGATCATCGAGAAGGTGCGTTCAATCGCCATAGTCAAATCCTCTGTTTTCTCGGGAAAAGTGGGCGGTCTTTACCCGCCCCAACGCCCGAAAACAAGAGGTCGGCGGCAATTTCACGCCGCTGTCACAGTCCGGCCCCGGCTTTGGTGAAGATCGAGGCAGCGTTCGAACCAGGCCATGACGGGATCGACGGCGGCCAGCATGGTAAGACCGGCGGAGACACGCAGCCATTGCAGTGCCCCGAAGACGATATAATCGGCAAAGAGCGGTGTCTGCCCGCCGATGAAGGGTTGGAACTTCAGCATGTGCCGCAGCGGCTCCAGCTTGGCGGCGAAGGCGGCCTTCTCCGCCTCGCTATCGGCGGCAGCCACTTCCAGGGGCTTGCCGAGCCGAGCCTCCCGGCTTTCGCGGAAATAGGCCTTGTCGCCCTCGTCGAGGTTCGCATGGATGTCGAGAAGAGCGATGCGCATGATCGCCGGATGGATGATCATCTGCGAATAACCTTCGACCATGCGCGACAGCGCCTTGCCGCCCTCGCCGCCGAACAACGACGGCCGTTCGGGATAGACCTCCTCCAGATAAAGGGCGATGTCGAAACTGTCGGGGACCAGCCGGCCGTTATCGTCGAGCACCGGCACGGTCGACGAGACGCCGCCGCCGATCGCGCGGATGCGGGCGTAGGTCGTCGGAATCTCCTCGAAATCGAGCCCCTTATGCGCCAGCGCCATCACCGCCTTCCAGCAATGGGGTGAAAAGAAGCGCCGCTCGTCGGCGCCGCAGAGGGAATAGAGGGCTCTGGTCATAACAGTCCTTTCGAGATCGCGGTTTCATCCATTCGACGACAGAAAGCGCCTGCGATCAAATCAGGAAATTTCATGGGCGCATCACTGCGATTTCAGGGGAAACCAAGCTATAGACTGCGGCGACGACCAGGGGGGACCGGATGCTCAGGCACTACAGGATGTTCGCCGCCTATAACCGCTGGGCCAACGCCCAGGTCTATGCGGCGGCGGCCGAACTCAGCGATGCAGACTTCCGCAGCGACCGCGGCGCCTTCTTCGGCTCGCTCCATCGCACGCTCAATCATCTGCTGGTCGCGGACCGGATTTGGATGAAGCGCTTCACCGGCACCGGCGAAGCGCCGACGACACTCGATACCGTGCTTTTCGACGATCTGGAGGCCCTGGCCGCCGCCCGCAAGGCAGAGGACGAGCGGATCATTGCCTGGACGGCCCTGCTCGACGAGGCGGCGCTTGCCGGAAACTTCAGCTATGTGCCGGTGATGCAGCCGGTCGAGATCACCCAGCCGCTGTCGAGCGCACTCGCGCATCTCTTCAACCACCAGACCCATCATCGCGGCCAGTGCCATATGACGCTGACGGCGCTCGGCAAGCCGAGCCTCATGCTTGATCTCATCTATTTTCTGCGCAGCGAGGGCCGTGAATGGATGTGAGGCCGTCACCATCAAGCTGGCGTTAACCGCCTTTGCCGGTTTCCCCGCAAATCCCGAGCTTTTCGTTGAAAATTCAGCCTCTCTTAAAAGCTTGCGGGCATAGCGGGATGTGAGAGATGAGGCTGGGCCGCGAGGATCGTCATGCAGAATGCAAGCGCAAACGCATTGGTGCCGCGCGAGGCCGCACGTTCGGCGCCGGTGGCGGATATCCAGAAGATTGCCCAGCATATGGCGCGCCTCAACGTCGCCGCGCTGCCGCGCAATTACGAACTCTTCCATGAGGCGATCGTCGGGCTCAATGCCGGCCTTGCGCAGGATATCGCAGCCCTCGGGCCGCAGCCGCAGCAGCCGATGCTCGATGAACTCGGCCTGAAATACCGGCTCGTCGGCCATTGCGGGCTGGCGGGCGAGACGTCACGCAACGAGGCGAGCCGGATGTTGCGCGATGTGGCGGAAAGGCTTGCCGAAGGCCTGAAGCACAAGAATGCCTTTGCGCGCGCCTGCAGCACGATCCTGAAATCCGTTTCCGGCAACGACAATCAGAGCCTTGCCGCCTTCCTCAGCGAGATCGACTATCTCACCGCCTCGCTGACGACAGTGCTGTCGGCGGAGATGGAAATCGGCGCCAGACTGCAGGACGACATCAAGACGCTGGAAACGCTGGAGCGCGGCATTTCGGCGATGCAATCGGCCGCTGTGGCCGACAGGATCACCGGGCTTCCGAACCGCATCGCGCTGAACCGGACGATGGCAGAGCTCTACGAGCGCGAAGAAGGTGCGGCGGGCAGCGCGCTGATGATGGTCGATATCGACAATTTCACCGAGCTCAACGACAAATACGGCACGCAGGCCGGCAACAAGCTTCTGAAGAAGCTCGCCGGGCTCTTTCGCAAATGTATCAAGAAGAACGATTTCGTCGCCCGCACCGAGGCGGATGAATTCGCCTTGCTGTTTTCCAATGTCGGCATGCACGATGCGATCACGATCGCCGAGCGCCTGCGCGCCTCCGTCGAGGACAATCTCGTCTTCGCGACATCCGACAAGGCCGATCCCGGCCGGCTCACCATCTCGATCGGCGTGGCGCTCAGTGCTGACGCGGCAACGCCGGGCCAGTTGCAGGCCAATGCCCGCGTGGCGCTTCTCGCCGCCCAGTCGAATCCCCGCCAGCCGGTGCAAGCTTTCGGGCGCTAAGGGGCATAAGCATACTTGGCGCGGGGGGGCAAGCAGCTTGCCGGGGGACAAGCAAGCTTGTCCCGGGGAGAAAGCGCTCTTGCCTTGGCGAGCGCTTTCGGCCAAAACCCGGCCATGATCACGCTCACCGACATATCCGCCCGCATTGCAGGCCGCCTGCTTCTCGACAATGCCAGCATTTCGCTGCCTTCGGGCACGAAGGCGGGGCTCGTCGGGCGCAACGGCGCCGGCAAGTCCACGCTGTTTCGCGTCATCACCGGCGATCTCGGCTCGGAGACCGGATCGGTGTCGATCCCGAAGGCTGCACGCATCGGCCAGGTGGCGCAGGAAGCACCGGCAACCGAGGACGCCCTGATCGAGATCGTGCTTGCCGCCGACAAGGAACGCAAAGCCCTCATCACCGAAGCGGAAACGGCGACCGATCCGCACCGCATCGCCGAAATCCAGATGCGCCTCGTCGATATCGACGCGCATTCGGCAGAAGCCCGCGCGGCGAGCATTCTTGCCGGGCTCGGCTTCGACCAGGCGGCGCAGGCCCGCCCCGCCTCCTCCTTTTCCGGCGGCTGGCGCATGCGCGTCGCCCTTGCCGCCGTGCTGTTTTCCGAGCCGGACCTGCTGCTGCTCGACGAGCCGACCAACTATCTCGACCTCGAAGGCACGCTGTGGCTGGAAGACTATGTCAGGCGCTATCCGCACACCGTCATCATCATCAGCCACGATCGTGACCTGCTGAACAATGCAGTCAATGCGATTGTCCATCTCGACCAGAAGAAGCTCACCTTCTATCGCGGCGGTTACGACCAGTTCGAGCGGCAGAAGGCTGAGGCCGACGAGCTGCAGACCAAGGCCAAGGCCAAGAACGACGCGGCCCGCAAACATCTGCAGAGCTTCATCGACCGCTTCAAGGCCAAGGCTTCCAAGGCACGCCAGGCGCAGTCCCGCGTCAAGGCGCTCGAGCGCATGGGAACGGTTGCCGCGGTGATCGAGGATCACGTAACGCCGATCACCTTTCCCGAGCCGGAAAAGCAGCCGGCTTCGCCGATCGTCGCCATCCAGGGCGGCGCCGTCGGCTACGAGCCCGGCAATCCGATCCTGAAGAACCTCAACCTGCGCATCGACAATGACGACCGCATCGCCCTGCTCGGCTCGAACGGCAACGGCAAATCGACCTTCGCCAAATTCATCTCAGGGCGACTTGCACCCGAGAGCGGCGAAGTGAAGCTGGCGCCGAGCCTGAAGATCGGCTTCTTCGCGCAGCACCAGCTCGACGACCTCATTCCCGAGCAGTCGCCGGTGGAGCATGTGCGCCGGCTGATGCCCGGCGCGCCGGAGGCCAAGGTGCGCGCCCGCGTCGCCCAGATGGGGCTTGCGACCGAGAAGATGTCGACGGCCGCCAAGGATCTTTCCGGCGGCGAAAAAGCCCGTCTGCTGATGGGGCTTGCCGCCTTCCATGCACCCAACCTGCTGATCCTCGACGAGCCGACCAACCATCTCGACATCGACAGCCGCCGCGCGCTGATCGAGGCGCTGAACGATTACGAAGGCGCCGTCATCCTGATCTCGCACGATCGCCATCTGATCGAGGCGACGGTCGACCGGCTGTGGCTGGTCAATGGCGGTACGGTCACGAGTTTCGAAGGCGATATGGACGAGTATCGCGACCTGATCGTCACATCCGGTAAAAAAAAAGAAGAAAAGCCGCAGCTAGCTGAAGATGCAACGTCGAAGGCGGAGCAGCGCAAGCTCAACGCCGAACGTCGCGCCTCGCTGACGCCGCTCAGAAAAAAGATCAACGAAATCGAATCCTTGACGGCCAAGCTGGAGAAACAGATTCAGGCGCTTGATGCGGAACTTGCTGATCCGGCCCTCTACGAGAAGACACCCGCCAAGGCGGCCGAGAAAGCAAAGCAGCGCGGCGAAGCGGCGGCAAAGCTCGCCGCCGCCGAGGAAGACTGGCTGATGCTGTCGGCCGAATACGAAGAAGCGATGGCGGGATAGCCACAGGCCTTTTATAAAGCGTGGCGAAGTGCCGCGGATCGGCACAATTCCCGCCACTCTCAACCAATCGTTAACCATAATTCGAAAGGTTGTCTCAACATTCGTTACCGATTTGTTGAGCCCTTTCCATGTACCGTTTTTTCGTTCTGTCCTGCATGGCCCTGACGGCCACCCTTTCGGCCTGCAGCACCACCAGACAATCCCCGCCCGACACATCGATCAAGACCTCCTCGGTGATTGCACCCGAGGGGCGGAAGCTTGCCTATTCCGGCGACGATGCGCCGCCGCGCATGACCGGCTGGCACCATCTGGCCGGGCGGACGCTGGAGGTTTCCTCGCTTGCCGATCTCAAGCTGCAGGACAAGGAAGTGATCCTAAGCTTCGACGACGGCCCGATCCCCGGCCGGACCGACAAGGTGCTGGCAATCCTCGACCAGTTCGGCGTCAAGGGCGCCTTCATGATGGTCGGCGAAATGGCCGAAATGCACCCGGCGCTGGCCCGCAAGGTCGCGGAGGACGGCAACACGATCGGCAGTCACACCTATGACCACGCCAATTTGAGTTCACTTGATTTCGACGCGGCGATGGCCGAGGTGATCAAGGGCGAATTGGCGGTGACCAAGGCGACGGGAACCGATGTCTCCTTCTTCCGCTTCCCCTATCTTGCCGAGAGCCACAGGCTGCGCGCCGCGATCGCCATGCGCGATATGGTGGTCATGGATGTCGATATCGACAGCAAGGACTATTTCGCCATAACGCCGGCCTCCGTGACGCAGCGGACGATGGATCTGCTGCACAAGCGCGGCCGCGGCATCATCCTGATGCATGACATTCACAAACGCACGGCGACGATGCTGCCGACCCTGCTTTCGGAACTCGAAGCCGAAGGCTACAAGGTGGTGACGCTGAAATTCAAGAAGACGCCGGTGCCGAACAACGTCCTCGCCTCAGCCGATTTCGTGACGATCCGCTAAGGCGGGTTGCCAAGTCTGGACCGGCTGCCTAGATCTTGGCGACATCAACGGAAGCGGCAGGTCGGACATGAACCTTCATCTCGAAACGGACGAGGAT
The DNA here is from genome assembly GCF_028994275.1 of Rhizobium binxianense. NCBI lineage: Bacteria > Pseudomonadati > Pseudomonadota > Alphaproteobacteria > Hyphomicrobiales > Rhizobiaceae > Rhizobium > Rhizobium binxianense. Next base: position 1,111,594 of record NZ_CP118713.1, on the reverse strand, counting down.
CCGCGCACCCGCCAGTTCATCGACGAGCACAACGGGCTTTCCGACGCGGCATTGCGAACCCCGGAATTCGCCAGGGATCGCGACGCGATCAAGGCGCTGATCGAGCGGCAGGACAGGCTGATCGTCCCGATGCGCCGCGGCGCGTGGCTGTTCGATTTCCGGCAGAGCAAGGACAATCCGCTCGGCGTCTGGCTCCGCCTGCCCGCAGACCAGGCGCCCCTGCCCGATGCCGCCTGGGAGCCGGTCTTCGATCTCGACGCCTTCTGCGTGAGCGAAGGCAAGCGCTGGAACTGGCGCGGCGCCGTCACCTGCCCGTGGGGGCCGACGCGGGTGCTGCTTACGCTTTCGGACGGCGGCTCCGACCTTCTCCGGCTGCTCGAATTCGACGCCGAGAGCAAACAGATCGTCGAGGGCGGTTTCGATACGCCGGCGGCGCGCTCGCACGCCAATTGGCTGAGCCGCGACGAGATCTGCTATTTTGGTTCCATCGACCGATTTTCGGCGACCCGCTCGGGATGGCCGCGGGTCGGGCGGCGATTGAAGCGCGGGCAGCGGCCGGAAGAGGCCGCCATCATGTTCGAGGCCGCCGACGAGGACGTTTACGGTTTCAATCTCGTCATCGACCCTGCCCTGTGGGGCGCTTCGGCGGATGCCGGACTGATCGATATTTTCGTCGCCGCCCATGAGATCGGCGTTTCGAGCGCGTTCCTGATCGGCAAAGACGGCGCGCGGCGGCGCATCGATCTGCCTGAGCAGGCGGACTTCCAGTTCAATCACGATAATTGCCTCTGGCGGGCTAAGACGGACGAGCGCGTCGCGACAGGCAGCCTCGTGCTGCAGCGTTTCGATCCCAGCTCGGAGACAACAGTGCTCGGGCCGGAGCGGATCCTGTTTCAGCCCAGCGAGGGCCAGGCGATCTCGCAGATGATGCTGATGCGCGAGTGGTGTGTCTTCATCATCTCCGATCGGCTGCGGCCGCGTCTCATGGTGCTGGACCTGACGAGGCCCGATGCCGAACAGCGCGAGATCGCCCTGCCGGCGGACATGCAGACAGCTCATTTCAGGCCGCTTCATGCCGATCTGCATCTTGGCGACGATACGCTCTGCATCATCGGTCAAGGCTTCCTGCAGCCTCCGGCCTGTTACCGCCTCGAGCTGTCGGATCGCAGCAGAGAGGCCGAGCCGATTTTCGTCGCCGCAGCGCCGCGCTATTTCGATGCGACCGATATGTCATCCGAACTGCTGGAGGCCGTTTCCGAGGACGGAACCAGGGTTGCGTACCGGCTGGTCCTGCCGAAGCAGTGGATCAAGGGCGCGCTGCCGGTGCTGCTGTACGGCTATGGCGGCTTCGATGTTTCGCTATCGCCGAACTATTCCGGCGTGACCGGACGCTGGCTGGAGCAAGGCGGCGCCTATGTGCAGGCCTATATCCGCGGCGGCGGCGAATTCGGCCCCGACTGGTATCGCAGCGCCAAGCGGCATGGGCGCGACCGGGCGTTTGCCGATTTCGTCGCCATCGCCCGCGACCTCGTCGCCCGCGGCTACACCGTGCCGTCACGAATCGCCTGCCAGGGCGGCAGCAATGGCGGCCTGCTGACCGGGGTGATGCTGACGCGTTACCCACAGGATTTCGGCGCCGTCTGGTGCCAGGTGCCGGTGCTCGACATGATACGCTTCCACCTGTTCAGCGCAGGACAGGCCTGGATGGATGAATATGGCGATCCCGAGATGCCGGAAGACCGGGATTTCATGCTCGGCTATTCGCCGCTTCACAATGTCAGGCCGGCAACGGAGGTTGCCTATCCGCCGATCTATATCGAAAGCTCCGCCAATGACGACCGCGTGCATCCGTCGCATGCGCGCCGTTTTGCCGCCCGGCTGGAAGAGGCAGGACACCGGCCGCTCTTTCATGAATTCGGCTCGGGCGGGCATGGCGGCGACGGCAATTCCGAGGAGCGCGCCGCCCGCGCGGCGATGGGTTACAGCTTCCTTCGCCAAACTATCATGAGGTAGACGGACCATCATGCGCTAGGATGCAACAGAATGGAGGAGGAGAGCTTGTCGGCGCGACTCTTTCTGCTACAAACAGGCTCAATAAATCATACTTTTTAAAACAGACTCGAGCGAAACCATGTCTCCTATCAACCTCGCCATCGTCGGCGTCGGCAAGATCGTCCGCGACCAGCACCTTCCTTCCATCGCCAAGAACCCGGATTTCAAGCTCGCCGCCACGGCAAGCCGCCACGGCACGGTCGAAGGCGTCAACAGCTATACGACGATCGAGGCGATGCTCGACGCCGAGCCCTCGATCGATGCCGTCTCGCTCTGCATGCCGCCGCAATATCGCTACGAGGCAGCCTATAAGGCGCTCGTCGCCGGCAAGCATGTCTTCCTGGAAAAGCCGCCCGGTGCGACGCTCAGCGAAGTCGCCGATCTCGAGGCGCTTGCCAGCAAGCAGGGCGCCTCGCTCTTTGCCAGCTGGCATTCGCGCCATGCGCCGGCCGTCGAGGCCGCCAAGGCGTTTCTGGCCGCAACCACGATCAAAAGCGTGCATGTGATCTGGAAGGAGGATGTCCGCCACTGGCATCCGAACCAGGATTGGATCTGGCAGGCCGGCGGCCTCGGGGTTTTCGATCCCGGCATCAACGCATTGTCGATCGTCACCCATATTCTGCCGCGGCCGATCTTCATCACCGAGGCCGTGCTCGAATTTCCCGACAACCGCGATGCGCCGATCGCGGCCGACATCCATTTCCGCAATGCCGACGGCCTGCCGGTGCATGCCGAATTCGACTGGCGCCAGACCGGCAAGCAGAGCTGGGACATCGTCGCGGAGACGGCAGCCGGCCAGATGGTGCTTTCCGAGGGCGGCGCCAAGCTTTCGATCGACGGTAAGCTGACCTTTGCCGAGCCGGAGCAGGAATATCCCTCGCTCTACCGCCGCTTCGCCGAGATCATCAAGGCCGGCAGATCGGATGTCGATCTCGCGCCGCTGCGTCACGTCGCCGACGCCTTCATGCTCGGTAAGCGGAAATTCGTGGAAGCCTTCCACGACTGAGCCGCCGGCAGCTTTTGCCCGAGGAATTGCCCGTCAAGCGTGACGGGCAACGGCCTGTTTAACCTGGCTTTCGGATGCGCCAGCGGGAAACAGCGGGACATATGTCGTTTGGTATTGTCGTCATGCCGTTGTAGAAAGCGGCAAGACTTGCAGACGTACAGCTGTTTCCGGGGGCTCCGCACATGAGCATCAAAACCCGCCGCAAGGGTCGATTTTTCCGCAGCTTGGCGATCGGCGCCGTTCTGGTGCCGCTTGCCAGTCTTACTGGGTGTTCGGACGACAAGCCCGCCATCCCTCCTGACGCGCCCGGCGTTTCCCGATCGGAGGAATATTCGTTCGGATCGGCAACCCATGCTCAGGACTGGCAGGCTACCCGCAAGATCCTGGACCAACTGGAAGGGCGGTTTGGAGAGAAATCCGTGCGTGTCCTTTCGCGCAATCTCGCCAGCACCACCGACCCGCAGGCCATCAAGGCCTATTATGCCGAACGCCTTGCCCATCAAGCGGGCTGGGCGGAAATCCCGGTGAGCACCTTTGCTGACAGGGCATGGGCCTTCGCTTTCGTCAGTCCACAGGGAGATTGGGTTCTGGCGGTGGAGGCGCTCAACGCCTCGGAAGGTGCGGCAGGGATCGTGCCACTCAATATCCTGACGAACCTCGACGACGACAAAGGGTCGAGGCAGTAGCGTCTTCTGCCTCGACGAAGGAAAAGCTCTACGCCTTCTTCTCCCACCGCCCTTCCGGCGTCTGCTGCCAATAGGTGAGGTTATGCCCCTCGCCTTTCAGCTTCTTCCATTGCGCACGGGCCGCCTCCAACTGCTCCTGGTCGTGGCCGTCGAACATGAAGACGATGCGCTGATAGGCATCGACCGGCGGCGGCTCGGCGCCGTCGATGATGAAACGCACGGTCGCCGCATTGGCATTGTCCGATGTCACCGTCAGAAGCACCGGCTGGCTTTCGGCGAAATCGCTTTCGTCGGTGCCGTGCGGCAGGAAGCTTTCCTCGCGAAACGTCCAAAGATGCTGATCAAGAGCATCGCGCCGCGCCGGCTCACGCGTCTGGACGGCCACGCGCCAGCCGCGCTCGACGCTTTTGTCGATCAGCGGCGGCAGCGCGTCTTCCAGCCTGGTTTCGGTCAGATGATAAAAGAGAACGTCGGTCATCAGGATTCATAATGGGCGCGAACGAGCTCGTCGAGCAGGCGCACGCCGAAACCGGAACCCCAGGACTGGTTTATCTCATCCTGCGGCGAGCCCATCGCCGTGCCGGCGATATCGAGATGCGCCCAGGGCGTATCCTGCACGAAACGCTTGAGGAAATGCGCCGCGGTGATCGAGCCGGCCTGTCGGCCGCCGGTGTTCTTCATGTCGGCGAACTTGCTGTCGATCAGCTTGTCGTAGTCCTTGCCGAGCGGCATGCGCCAGAGCTTCTCGTTCGTGGAAAGGCCGGCTGCCGTCAGCTGAGCGGAAAGCTGGTCGTCATTGGAGAACAGACCGGCATGCACATTGCCGAGCGCCACGACGATCGCGCCGGTCAGCGTGGCGAGATTGATCATGAACTGCGGATTGAAACGATCATTGCAGTACCAGAGGGCATCGCAGAGCACGAGGCGGCCTTCGGCATCGGTATTGATCACCTCGATCGTCTGGCCGGACATCGAGGTGACGATGTCGCCCGGACGCTGGGCGTTGCCGTCAGGCATGTTCTCGACCAGGCCGATGATGCCGACGGCATTGACGGCGGCTTTGCGGGCGGCGAGCACGTGCATGAGGCCGGTGACGGCTGCAGCACCGCCCATATCGCCCTTCATGTCCTCCATGCCGGCGGCCGGCTTGATCGAAATGCCGCCGGTATCGAAAACGACACCCTTGCCGATGAAGGCGATGGGACGATCCTTGCCCTTGCCGCCTTTCCACTGCATGACCGCCAGGCGCGGCGGGCGCACCGAGCCTTGGGCGACGCCGAGAAGGGCGCCCATGCCAAGACGGCGCATCTCCTTCTCGGTCAGGATTTCCACTTCGACGCCGAGCTTTTCCAGCCCCTTCGCCTTGGCGGCGAACTCGACGGGGCCGAGCACGTTCGGCGGTTCGTTGACGAGGTCGCGGGCAAGATTGACGCCGCTAGCGATCGCTTCGGAATCGGCAAACGCCTTCTTGGCAGCACCCGGATCGGCCGTGACGATCGTCACCTTAACCGACTTCGCCGGCTTTTCCTCGTCGTCACCCTTCTTCGTCTTGTAGGTATCGAAGCTATAGGCGCGCAGCAGCATGCCGAGGGCGAAATCGGCGGCCGCCCGCGCGCTTGTCTCGAGACCAGGCACGTCGATGAAGACGGCGGCCTTGTCGGTATTCTTGATTCTCGCCGCCGCAGTACCGCCGGCCTTCAACCAATCATGGGTGGTGAGGCCGGCGGCCTTGCCAAGCCCGACGACGACGATGCGCTCGACGGACGCGCCTTCCGGGGCGACAATATCGAGCACGCTCATGGATTTCGCGGAGAATCGGGCGATCCTGGCAGCCTTGGCGATCACACCGGCCGGATCGACTGTTTCGGCGCCCGCAGGACTGTCGGAGTCTATGGTCCTCAACAAGACCGCCAGGCCGCCATTGAGCTTTGCCGACTTTGAGAATGAAATTTCGAACTTAGCTGACATGTCTTCTCCGCTGGGATTCTTGAAATCCGTCCCTGGCGGATAATTTCGCGTTTGGCGGGTCTGTCAATGGCTGGCGACAATTGTTATGGTCCCCCGCGGCCATCACGGCCCTCCTGTTTTCGTCAGTTTCGTAGATATTCGCGTTGACAATTTTTCCGAAAAATCCACGGCGGGGCCTGGCAATCCGCCTGCCGAAAACGACTTTCGGTGTATTCATGCTGCTGTTCTGGACGTGGTGGGGGCTGCTTGCCGTCTTTCGCGCCTTCCCCGGGATAGACATCTATTTTTCCCAGCTTTTTTTCGTGAGTGCAGATTGCGATACGACTGCCGCCGGCAGCATCTGCGGCGGCTTTCCCTACCGCGACGTCGCGACCTTCGACCTGCTGCGCACCGTGTTCTTCCGCCTGCCCTATGTCGTGGCGATCGTGATGCTGTGGAAACTCATCGAATGCTACCAGCAGCATGGCGCGACCTTCAACGCCGACCGGGCGAACAAGCTGAAAGTCGCCCTCGGAACGCTGCTGATCGGGCCCGTGCTGCTCGTCAACGTGATCCTGAAGGAACATTGGGGTCGGCCGCGGCCGATACAGACGGACATTTTCGGCGGTGCGCTGCATTTCGTCGAGGCCGGTTCGCTTGCCGGAAAATGCGTTTCGAACTGCTCGTTCATCTCAGGCGAGGCAGCGAGCGCCGGCTGGCTATTCTGCCTTCTGCTCTTCGTTCCCAAATCCCTGCGTTATGCACTGGCAGCACCCGTGGCGGCGATCTCGATCCTCACACCGGCGATGCGGCTATCCTTCGGCGCGCACTACCTCTCCGACGTCGTTCTCGGATGGCTTTCGTCGCTTGTCGTCTTCGCAGCCTTGCTGGCGTTAACTGAGTCGCAACAGCCTCAAAAAAATTCTGAAAATTGAATGAATTTTTGACACCAGCTTGTCGCAAAAGCACGACAAAGAGCGTAGAGGGATTCTCCTGCAAAGCCATTTGGGCGTGCAGGTGCTTTCAAGGGCAGGCATGAAACTACTCGAGACATACATATTGCGGCGCGTCGGCCAGATGTTTCTCGTGGCGCTCCTGCCCGTTCTGGCGATCATTTGGACGACACAGGTTCTGCAGCGCATCAACCTGGTCACCGACAGCGGCCAGTCGATCGGCTCGTTCGCCAAGCTCGCGACGATGATCCTGCCGTCGATCATTCCTGTTGTCCTGCCCTTCGCCCTCGTTATCGCGATCACCCAGACGCTGACGACGATGAACAACGATTCGGAACTCACCGTCATCGACGCCGCCGGAGCCAGGCGCAGCGTGCTGACCCGCCCGATCCTGCTGCTTGCGGCCGTCGTCAGCGTGTTTTCCTTCTTCGTCGACAACGTCGTCGAGCCGCGCGCAAAAACCGTCGTGCGCCAGATGATCGCCGAGACCTATGCCGACCTGCTCTCTTCGGTGATCGAAGAAAAGACCTTCCGCAAGCTTGACGAAGGCCTTTATGTGCAGATCTCGAAGCGAATGGCCGGGCGCATGCTGAAGGGGCTTTTCGTCGCCGACGAGCGCGACCCGGCCTACGAGCTGATCTATTATGCGAAGGAAGGCGCCGTCGACGATACGGGCACGACGCTGATCATGCATGAGGGCGAAGTGCACCGCAAAACGCCTGACGGCAACGTCTCGGTGATCAATTTCGATTCCTATTCCTTCGACCTCTCGGACATGACCGAGAATCGCGGCCAGGCGACGCTGCGCGCCAGCGACCGTGACCTGTGGTTCCTGCTCAATCCGGATCCAGCCGACAAGGACTATACGATCCGGCCGCAGAGCTATCGCGCCGAACTGCATCGCCGGCTGACGGACTGGATCCTGCCTGTCGTCTTTGCCCTGTTTTCCCTGGCGATCGCCGGCGATGCGCGCTCGCACCGTGAAGCGCGGCTGCATCCGATGGTGAGCGCGCTCGCCTATGCCTTCGCGCTCAGATGGGCGGCTTTCTACGCGGCCAATCAGATCGACACCGATCCTGAATATATCGCCGTCCTCTACGCCATCCCGATCGTCAGCAGCATCATCTCGATCGTCTTCCTCGGCCTGCACAAACGACTGGCCATGCCGTCGTTCCTTCGGGACCGGATGTCGTCTTTCTGGAGACGAATGCAGGAAAGGCTGCTTGCGGCTACCGGCAGGACCGGCAGGGATGCGGCCCAATGATGTTCGGGACATTGTCGCGTTATTTCTTTCGCCGCTACCTGGTGACGATGGGCTGGTTCCTGATCGGCGTCTCGGCGATTTCTTTCCTCCTCGACTTCAGCGAGACGGCGGGCCGCATGTCCGGCCTGCCCGGCTACACGATCGGCGGCGGCATCCTGATGACCGCCGTGCGCCTGCCGCTCATCCTGCAGCAGACCGTGCCCTTCATCGCGCTGTTCGTCGGCATGACGGTGCTGATCGGACTCAACCGCAAATATGAGCTCGTCGTCACGCGCGCCGCCGGCATTTCGGTCTGGCAGTTCATGTTCCCCTTCATCGCCGGCTCGCTGCTGCTCGGCCTGCTGACGATGACGGCGCTCAACCCGCTTGCCGCCTGGGGACAGCGCCAGGCGCTGCTGGTCGAATCCGACTGGCGCGGCGAGAATGCGGTTCTGCGCAAGGCGCCGCAGATTCCGTGGCTGCGCCAGATCAGCGGCCGGGACGATGTGATCATCGGCGCCCAGACGGTTCAGGAGAACGGAACCAAGCTGATCGACGCCGTGCTGATCCATTTCGATTCAAGCGGTCAGGTCATTCTGAGACAGGACGCCGCGACGGCAAAATTGGAAGATGGTTACTGGCAACTTAACAACGTTGTCGAGCGCAAGCCTGGCGAAATCCCCGTGCGTAAAGCTTCGGTTCAACTTCGCACCAATCTGAAACAGGACTTCGTCCAGGAGCGGCTGACGGCGCCGGAAACAATTGGTTTCTTTGACCTTTCCAACCGCATTGCCGCGGCCAAATCCTTCGGTATCTCCACCAAGGCGCTGGAGACGCAATTCAACTCCCTGTTGTCCCAGCCATTGCTGCTGGTGGCCATGACTTTCATTGCTGCAACAGTGTCCCTAAAATTTAGCCGGTTCAACCAATCCCGCTCCGTGATTCTGGGTGGCATCCTTTCGGGCTTCATGCTTTATGTCATCACCGTGCTTGTAAAGGCATTCGGAAGCAGTGGAGTCGTGCCTCCCTTCGTGGCGACGTGGATACCGGTGGTCGTCGCGCTGGCCTTGGGTGCGACTATTCTGCTTCATCAGGAGGACGGCTAGTGGCGGCAGGCGACCGCAAGTATTTTAGTAAACAGTTGGTTGCCCTGCTTGTCGGTGCGGCTTTATATTCCTATTTCGGCAGTGTCTCGGCCTCCTACGGCCAGGCCAGCGCGCCCGAACAAAATATAGAGAAGAAGATTCCCGAAGGCGCGAAGCTTCTGCTTTCGGCCAATGAACTCGTCTATAACCGTGACGCCGACCTGGTGTCGGCGGTCGGCGGCGTGCAGATCAACTATGGCGGCTATAAAATGGTCGCCCAGAAGGTCGAGTACAATCAGAAGACCGGCCGGATGATGGCGCTCGGCAATGTCGAGCTGGTCAGCCCGGACGGCAATCGTATCTATGCCGACAACCTTGACGTGACCGACAATTTTGCCGACGGGTTCCTGAACTCGTTGCGCATCGAGACATCAGACAATACCCGCATCGTTGCCGAATCCGGCCAGCGCGTCGGCGGCACGATGATGATTCTCAACAAGGGCGTCTACACGGCCTGCCTTCCCTGCGCCGAAGATCCGAAGCGCGCACCTTTCTGGCAGGTCAAGGCCAAGCGCGTGATCCAGAACGGCGTGACGCACACGATCCGTCTGGAGAGTGCGCGCTTCGAGCTGCTCGGTTATCCGATCGCCTTCCTGCCATTCATCGAGGTTCCCGACAATACGGTGAAGCGCAAGTCGGGCTTTCTCTTCCCGACGATGAGCCTGTCGCAGAATCTCGGCTTCGGTCTTTCCGTTCCTTATTATTACGTGATCTCGCCGAGCATGGACGCGACGGTCACCACCACCGGCTACACCGCCCAGGGCTTCCTCGTCGAAGGCGAATTCCGCCAGCGCTTCGAAAATGGCACGCATATCCTGCGCGTCGCCGGCATCGACCAGGCAAAGCCGGACAATTTCAGCTCAGGCACCAGCGATGCCGAAGCCAGCCAGCGTGGCATGGTGGCGTCGAAGGCCGAATTCCGCATCAATCCCCGCTGGACGTTCGGCTGGGACGTCATGATGCAGAGCGACAACAATTTCTCGAAGACCTATAAGCTGCGCGGTCTGAGCGGCACGGATCGTACCAACCAGATCTACCTGACGGGACTTGGGAAACGCAATTATTTCGACATGCGGGCGTTCTATTTCGACGTCCAGGATGCCGATCGGACCAACACCGCCGAAAAACAGCAGGCGATCGTCTATCCCGCGATGGACTATCACTATGTGGCACCGCAGCCGCTTGCAGGCGGCGAACTGTCGGCTGACGTCAACTTGACGAATATTTCGCGCACCCATGACGACTTCTATACCGTCGACGGGTTCGACCGCTTCCGCGGCCTGAAGGGCCAGACGTCGCGACTGACCGGCGAACTGCAGTGGAAGCGCACCTATGTCACGCCGACGGGCCTGGTCATCACGCCGCTGCTGGCTGCGCGCGGCGACGCCTTCGCGTTGAACATGGACGACCCCACGGGCTACACCGGCAACTATATCGACGGCAATTCCGCCACCCGCTCGATGTTCACGGCCGGGCTGGAGATGCGCTATCCGATCCTGATGACGACGGATAATAGCACCCATATCCTCGAGCCGATCGCACAGATCTATGCCCGCCCCGACGAGCAGCTCGCAGGCCGCCTGCCAAACGAGGATGCGCAGAGCTTCGTCTTCGACGCCACCTCACTGTTCGACCGCGACAAATTCTCGGGCTACGACCGTGTCGAAGGCGGTACGCGTGCCAATCTCGGCGTCCAGTATACCGGTACGTTTGATAGCGGTTACAAGCTGCACGGCATCTTCGGCCAATCCTACCAGATCGCCGGCCAGAACTCGTTTGCGACCGATGATCTCGTCAATGTCGGCGCGGATTCGGGTCTTGAAACCACGCGCTCCGACTATGTCGGCCTCGGCGGCATCGAGACACCGTACGGCGTTTCGATGACGGCCTCCTACCGCCTCGACGAGAAGGATTTCGAGTTCCGCCGCGGCGACCTGACGACGGCTTACCAGAACGACACCTTCTCTTCGCAGGTGACCTTCACCCATCTCAGCGCCCAGCCGGAATATGGCTTCGACGAGGACAAGGACGAGGTCCAGACGAACGGCAAGGTCAAATTCAAGGATTACTGGTCGATCTTCGGCGGCATCGCCTGGGATCTGAACAATGATGTGATCAGCCGCCGGACGCTTGGCCTCTCCTATGACGACGAATGCACGATCTTCACGATCGCCTATACAGACAGCAGGGATTCCGACGACGAGACGGCAAGCGACTGGACGATCGGCGCACGGCTGACCTTCCGCACGCTCGGCGACATCAAGATCGGCACCGACACCCTCGAGTGACCGGCGGGCGGCGCAAACATGGCCTGAAGCCATTCTTTCGCCGTAAGCCTGTGCAGGACATTGCCGCCAGTCGATATCTGAGGCATAGGGGTTTCGCGCCGTGACGGAAGCGATTTCCGCGTGTCTCGCACTGTGGTAAGAACGCCGCGAACAACGTCTCGCGGCGCTATCGGGAGGTCAACGGATGATTGACGCGAAAAAAGCTATAACCACCTTCCTCGCCGGGGCGGCGCTTGCCTTGCTGACGGGGATTGCCGCTCCAGCGCTTGCGGCAAGTGAGGTCAAGGCCGTGGTGAACGGCACGGCCATCACCAGCGGCGATGTCGCCAAGCGTCAGGCCTTTCTGCGCCTGCAGCATACCAAGGCCGACGCCAAGGCTGCCGAGGAGCAATTGATCGACGAGGCGCTCAAGCGCCAGGAGGTCGCCCGCGTCCATATGTCGGTTTCGCAGCAGGACGTCGACGCGTCTTTCGCCCGTTTTTCGAGTGGCAACAAGCTTTCCGTCGAACAGATGTCACAGATCCTCGATCGTGCCGGCGTCGGCGTCGACCATTTCAAGGGTTTCATCGCCGTGCAGATGAGCTGGCCGCGGGTCGTCAACGCGCGCTACGGTTCGACCGCGCGGCTGTCGAACTATGACCTCGTCTCGCGCATGATGCAGAATAACAAGCAGAAGCCGGTGACGACCGAATATATGCTGCAGCAGGTCATCTTCGTCATTCCGCAAGCCAAGCGCAACGCCATCACCGGCAAGCGCAAGGGTGAAGCCGAGGCGTCGCGCTCGAAATTTCCCGGCTGCGATCAGGCAAAGGTCTTTGCTGCGACGATGCGCGACGTTTCCGTGCGCGATCTCGGCCGCATGCTCGCCCCCGAGATCCCGCCGGATTGGAAGCCGCTGGTCGAGCAGGCCAAGGGGAATACGACAGGCACCCGCGTCACCGACAAGGGCGTCGAATATCTGGCAATTTGCAGCCAGCGCCAGGTTTCCGACGACCAGGCGGCCGAAATGGTTTTCCGCCAGGAGGACCTCGGCAAGTCCAAGGCCGGCAAGGACGCCAGCCCGGAAAACGAAAACAGCAAGAAGTACCTGGATGAACTGCGCAAGAAGGCGCAGATCGCCTATCGTTGACCGACAATGACGATACCGTTTTCGCGACCGCTCGCGCTGAGCCAGGGCGACCCCGCCGGCATCGGGCCGGATATTACCCTGATGGCCTGGCTCCGGCGGCGCGAACTCGGGCTGCCGCCTTTCTTCCTGATCGGCGATCCCGGCGTATTGGCGTTGCGAGCGCGCCAGCTCAATCTGGCGGTTACGATCCGCGAGACCGATAGAGCCAGCGAGGCCGCCGGCATGTTCGGCGACGCGCTGCCCGTCATGACGGTGCCTGTTGGCATCGAAGTGGTGGCCGGCGAGCCGCATGCGGCAACGGCGAAGGGCACGATCGCGGCGATCGAAAAAGCCGTGTCGCTCGTCATCGACGGCGAGGCGCTGGCGGTCGTCACCAACCCGATCGCCAAGGCCGTGCTCTATGAGGCGGGCTTCCGGTTTCCCGGCCATACCGAATTTCTCGCCGATCTCGCCGCCAGGGCGACCGGCAAGCCGGTGACGCCTGTCATGATGCTGTCCGGACCAAAGCTCCGGGCCATCCCGGTCACCATCCACATTCCGATCCGGGACGTGCCGCAGGCGCTGACGCGCGAACTGATTGTCGACACCTGCCGGATCGCCCATGAAGACCTGAGGCAGCGCTTCGGCATCGAGGCGCCGCGGCTGGCTGTCGCCGGCCTCAACCCGCATGCGGGCGAAGACGGCACGATCGGCAAGGAGGACGAGGATGTCATCCGCCCGGCGATCGAACGCCTGCGCGACGAGGGCATCGATGCGATCGGCCCCCTGCCCGCCGACACGATGTTCCATGACGAAGCGCGGACGCGATATGACGTCGCCGTCTGCATGTATCACGATCAGGCGCTGATCCCGGCCAAGGCACTCGGCTTCGACGACAGCGTTAACGTGACGCTCGGGCTTCCCTTCGTGCGCACCTCGCCGGATCACGGCACCGCTTTCGGCATTGCCGGCAAGGGGCTGGCGCGCGAGCAGAGCCTCGTTGCGGCGCTGAAGCTCGCCGCCCAGCTCGGCCGCAGTGCGGAAAGCCGCCGCTAATGGCAGCACTCGATGGTCTACCGCCGCTTCGCGACGTCATCCAGCGTCACGGCCTCGATGCCCGCAAGGCGCTCGGGCAGAACTTCCTGCTCGACCTCAACCTCACGCAGAAGATCGCCCGCACGGCCGGCGCGCTCGAAGAGGCAACCGTCTTCGAGGTTGGCCCTGGCCCCGGCGGACTGACGCGGGCGATCCTGGCGCTCGGCGCCCGGAAGGTCATCGCCATCGAGCGCGATGCCCGCTGCCTGCCGGCGCTTGCCGAGATCGCCGATCACTATCCCGGCCGGCTGGAAGTCGTCGAAGGCGATGCGCTGAAGACGGATTTCGAGGCATTGGCACCGGAAGGCCCGATCAAGATCATTGCCAACCTGCCCTACAATGTCGGCACGCAGCTTTTGGTCAACTGGCTGCTGCCGAAAGCCTGGCCGCCCTTCTGGCAGTCGCTGACGCTGATGTTTCAGAAGGAAGTCGGCGAACGTATCGTCGCCGGCGAAGACGACGACCATTACGGCCGCCTCGGCGTGCTCTGCGGCTGGCGGACGGAGGCTCGCATGGCCTTCGACGTGCCGCCGCAAGCCTTCACGCCGCCGCCGAAGGTAACGTCGACGGTCGTGCATCTGACACCCCTGGGAAACCCGATCCCCTGCGCTGTCGCCGATCTGGAAAAGGTGACGCAGGCGGCCTTCGGCCAGCGTCGCAAGATGCTGCGCCAGAGCCTGAAGCCGCTCGGCGGCGAGCGCCTGCTCGTCAAGGCCGGGATCGATCCGGCGCGGCGGGCCGAAACCCTGTCCGTCGAGGAATTCTGCCTTCTGGCAAACAGCCTTTAAAGGCTCGGCGTCTCTTCCAGCAGTTCACGGACGAAATCGAACATGCCATGGCGGCGGTCGCGGCGCAGGCGTTCGGCCTTGACGATCGACTGGACGGCATCGAGGGCGGCGTTGAGATCGTCGTTTACGATGACATAGTCGTATTCGCGCCAGTGGGCGATCTCGGCGCGGCTATTGGCGAGGCGCGTCTGGATGACCTCCTCGGAATCCTCGGCGCGGCGGTGCAGCCGCGACTGCAGCTCGGTCATGGTCGGCGGCAGCACGAAGATCGAGACCACGTCGGCAGACATTTTCTCCTGCAATTGCTGGGCGCCCTGCCAGTCGATGTCGAAGAGCATGTCGCGGCCTTCGGCCATGGCCTGCTCCACAGGCTCGCGCGGCGTGCCGTAGAAATTGCCGTGCACCTCGGCCCATTCGAGCAGTGCGTCGCTATCGCGCAGCCGCTCGAACTCGCGCACACTCTTGAAGTGGTAGTGCACATCCTCGACCTCGCTCGGACGGCGCTGGCGCGTGGTGACGCTGACGGAAAGGCCGATATTCTTGTCGGTCTCCAGCAGCGTGCGCGCAATGGTGGACTTGCCGGCGCCTGACGGCGACGAGATGACAAGCATCAGACCGCGGCGGGCGATCTGCACGGGCGAGGATTTCGCCGGTTTCATGTCTTACTCCAAATTCTGGACCTGCTCGCGGAACTGGTCGATCACGACTTTCAACTCGATGCCGGCAGCGGTGACCGCCGAGGCATTCGACTTCGAGCAGATGGTATTCGATTCGCGGTTAAATTCCTGTGCAAGGAAATCCAACCGGCGGCCGGCCGGACCATCTTTCACCAAGAGATCGCGCGCTGCGGCGACATGCGCCTTCAGACGATCGATTTCCTCGCGCAGATCCGCCTTGGTCGCCAGCAATGCGGCTTCGGCATGCAGCCTGTCGCGGTCGAGCGCCGCCGTGCCGTCCATCAACATCGCAACCTGCGCGGCAAGCCGCGCAGCGATCTCCTGCGGCGAACGTGAGGGATCGGCCTCGATCGCTCGTGTCAGGCCTTCGATCGTCGTGACATGGTCGAGCAGGATGCGGGTCAGCGCCGACCCTTCCTGTTCCCGCATCGCTCTGAGATCGGAAAGCGCGGCGAGCAGGCCCGCAGCGATCTCGGCATCACGGGCGGCGAGCGCCTCCTCGCCATCCTCGCTTTCGCGGAATTCGACGATGCCGCGCACCAGAAGCAGCGTATCGAGCTTCAGCGGTGACGGGTCGATTGTTCCGTCCAGTTGCTCGCGCATGGCCAGCACGGCGGCGAGCGCCTGCCTGTTCAACACGGCCTCGAAGCGGTTCTCGTCGGCGGTGACGGATAGCGATGCCTGCAGGTTGCCGCGGCTGAAGCTTTCGCCGGCCAGGCGGCGGACCTCTGCCTCCATGCGTTCGAGGCCGGGTGGCAGGCGCAGCCGCAGGTCAAGGCCCTTGCCGTTGACCGAGCGCAATTCCCATGCCCAGCGCCAGCGGCCGCTCGTTCCCTCGCGTCGCGCAAAACCGGTCATGGACTGCAAAGCCATGCGAGCCTCCAGAAAGTATCAGTTGATTTTCTTTTTCTTCGGCGGCACGACGGTCGCGCCGCTATCGGCCGGCTGTTCTTCCGGCTGGCCGTCGACTGCGATGTTCGGGTCCGAGCCCTTGTCGGCCTCGAGCTTGCGCCAGCGCTTGACGTTGGCATTGTGCTCCTCGAGCGTCGCGGCGAAAACATGGCCACCGGTGCCGTCGGCAACGAAATAGAGATCCTGCGTCTTCCAGGGATTGGCGACGGCTTCCAGCGCATCCTTGCCAGGATTGGCGATCGGCGTCGGCGGCAGACCCTTGATGACATAGGTATTGTATGGTGTGTCGCGCTTCAGGTCCGACTGGTAGATCGGCCGGTCGGCCGGTTTGCCGTCGCCGCCGAAGAGACCGTAGATGATCGTCGGATCGGACTGCAGGCGCATGCCTTTGCCGAGCCGGTTGAGGAAAACGGAGGCGACATGAGCGCGCTCGTCGGCAACGCCGGTTTCCTTTTCGACGATCGAGGCAAGTGTGACGAATTCCTCCTTGGACCGCAACGGCAGCGAGGAGTCGCGCTTGTCCCAGATCTGATCGACGATTTTCTGCTGGGCCGCCGCCATCTGCTGGATGATTTCCGAGCGTTTGGTGCCGCGCGAGAACTTATAGGTATCCGGGCGCAGGCTGCCCTCGGGCGGAAGGGCGGCCGGCAGATCGCCCTCAAGCACCTTATCCTCCAGCATGCGGTTGAACATCTGGCGGACCGTCAGGCCCTCAGGGAAGGAAACCGAATAGAGAATGGATTTGCCCGATTTCAGAAGCTCCATGATATCGCTCATGGAGGCTCCGGCCTTGATCTCATATTCACCGGCCTTCAGGCTTTCACCGGCAGAAAGATGCGTTGCCGTGAGATAGCGGAAGATGCGGGCATCGCTGATGATCGCGTTGCGCTCGAGGTTCGAGGCGATTTCGGCCAGACCCGCGCCATTGCGGATGATGAAATTGGTGTTGGTCTGCAGCGGACCGGGGCTCCGATAGGTCGATGTGGCATAGTAGAAGCCGATAACGGCGACGACGCAGACCAGAACCGCCATCGTCATGATGAAGTTCAGGAAAAGAACGACCTGGCCGCGGGCTTTCTTGGAGCGTTTCGGCGGCTCCGGAACGCGCTCCGGACGCAGGGCTTCGCTCGGCGACTTCGGGATGATCGGTCCCTTCTGCGCCTGCCGGTCGTTCTCGCCTTGCGGGGTATCGTTGCTCTGGTTCGTCGTATCGCTCACCGGCAATCCTCTAAAACTTGACCCTCACTTCGCTATTTCGCGAAGCAATGCGGCAAAAGCAGGTTCTGCCGCCGTCCAACGGCGCCGTTGCCGGTCGTTATGCTCCCGCACGCCGTGCTACGCAACACAGAGAACCGGCCGTTGCGGCGTAAGGGACACACCCGTTACACCGCGCGCAGGGCTCTTATTGCGCGTAACGGCGCAGGACGAGCGATGCATTCGTGCCGCCGAATCCGAACGAGTTGGACAGCGCCACATTGATTTCTCGCTCACGCGCCTTGTGCGGAACAAGATCGATCGCCGTCTCACGCTCGGGATTGTCGAGATTGAGCGTCGGCGGCGCGACATTGTCGCGGATGGCGAGCGTGGTAAAGATCGCCTCGATCGCGCCGGCAGCGCCGAGAAGGTGTCCGGTCGCCGACTTGGTCGAGGACATGGAGATCTTCGACGCCGCGTTGCCGACCAGTCGCTCGACAGCGCCGAGTTCGATCGTGTCGGCCATGGTCGAGGTGCCGTGGGCGTTGATATAATCGATATCGGCCGGCGTCAGGCCGGCGCGCTTCAGCGCCATCGCCATGCAGCGGCCGGCGCCCTCGCCGTCATCGGAGGGCGCGGTGATGTGATAGGCATCACCCGACAGGCCGTAGCCGACGACTTCGGCATAGATCCTGGCGCCGCGCGCCTTGGCGTGTTCCAGTTCCTCGAGCACGACGATGCCGGCGCCCTCGCCCATGACGAAGCCGTCACGGTCGCGGTCATAGGGGCGCGACGCCTTCTGCGGGTCGTCGTTGTGCTGGGTCGACAGCGCCTTGCAGGCGGCAAAGCCGGCAAGCGAAATGCGGCTGACGGGAGATTCTGTGCCGCCGGCGACCATGACGTCGGCATCACCCAGCGCGATCAGCCGCGCGGCATCGCCGATCGCATGCGCGCCCGTCGAGCAGGCGGTGACGACCGAATGATTGGGGCCGCGCAGCTTGTGGCGGATCGAGACCTGGCCGGAGACCAGGTTGATCAGGCGGCCGGGAATGAAGAAGGGGGAGATGCGGCGCGGGCCCTTGTCGCGCAGGGTATAACCCGCCTCGACGATGCCTTCGATGCCGCCGATGCCGGAGCCGATCAACACGCCGGTGGCGATCTGCTCCTCATCGGTTTCGGGGTGCCAGCCGGCATCGGCAAGCGCCATGTCGGCGGCGGCCATGCCGTAGATGATGAAGGGATCGACCTTGCGCTGCTCTTTCGGCTCCATCCACTGATCGACATTGAAGGTGCCGTCGGTGCCGTCACCGACGGGAATACGGCAGGCGATCTTGGCGGGAAGGTCGTCGACTTCGAATTCGGTGACGAGGCGGGCGCCGTTCTGGCCGGCAAGCAGCCGGGACCAGGTCACCTCTGTTCCGCATCCCAAGGGTGATACCATGCCGGTACCGGTGATGACGACACGTCTCATCGCGTGCTTTCCCCCGTCTCTTATGTTCTATGGAGAAATATGCCGAAAAGAAAAGGGCGGACTCCAGGCCCGCCCTTTCTCAAAATTACAGGATCAGGCCTGGGCCTTCTCGATAAACTTCACGGCATCGCCGACCGTCAGGATCGAGTCGGCAGCGTCGTCAGGAATTTCAACGCCGAATTCTTCTTCGAAAGCCATGACAAGTTCGACCGTGTCGAGCGAGTCAGCGCCCAGATCGTCGATAAAGCTGGCGCTCTCGACGACCTTGTCGGCATCGACGCCAAGATGATCAATAACAATTTTCTTTACGCGTTCTGCGATATCGCTCATGTCGGTTTCCTCGACCTTATGTCCTGATCGGAATGCCGTTGCGGCACCCTTACCCTGTTTCAGCCTGCGATGTTTTCAGACATCCTCGGCAAACTCGTTTACCCGGCTTCAGAGATGTCCCAGGCTTGCAAAAAGCCCGCCGGTCCGTCTGCTTTCTCGGGACGACTGTTCACAGTCATGGCCCGCTTAACATGCTTTATGTCTGCCGCAAAGCCAGAAAATCAACGGTTCGTGATTGCTCAACATGCTATTGGCGGAATTATTCCCACGCCGACAGTTTGTCGTTTCAGATCATCGCCATGCCGCCGTTTACGTGCAGCGTCTGGCCTGTCATGTAAGCGGCCTCGGAAGAGGCAAGATAAGCGACCGCCGAAGCGACCTCGCCGCCCGTGCCCATGCGCTTCATCGGGATCGCTCCCATGATCGCTTCCTTCTGCTTGTCGTTCAGCTTGCCGGTCATGGCGCTCTCGATGAAGCCGGGCGCCACGCAGTTGACCGTCACGTTGCGGGTGGCGATTTCCTGCGCGAGCGACTTGGTGAAGCCGATCATGCCCGCCTTGGAGGCGCAGTAATTGGCCTGGCCCGGATTGCCGGTGACGCCGACGACGGAGGTGATGTTGATGATGCGGCCATAGCGGCGGCGCATCATCGGATGCGTCAATTCGCGCGTCAGGCGGAAGGTCGACGTCAGATTCACTTCGAGGACGGCGTCCCAATCCTCGTCGCTCATGCGCACGAACAAGCCGTCGCGGGTGATGCCGGCATTGTTGACGAGGATGTCGACGCCTTCGAGTTCGGCTTCGGCCTTCTGGCCGAGCGCCTTGACCTCGTCACGGTCGGAGAGGTTGGCCGGGAAAATCTTGACGCGCTCGCCGAGTTCGGCCGCCAGCGCTTCCAGCTTCTCGACGCGGGTGCCGTGCAGGCCGACGATGGCGCCCTGCTTATGAAGAAGGCGGGCGATTTCCTCGCCGATACCACCCGATGCGCCGGTGACGAGAGCCTTGCGGCCGGAAAGATCGAGCATGGAAACGTTCCTTATATCTGGAGATACCAATCAGGCCGTGAGGGCGGCAACAGTCGCGTCGATATCCGCCGGACCGTTGACGGAGATGCCGTTGATCGTCTTGTCGATGCGGCGGGCAAGGCCGGTCAGCACCTTGCCGGAGCCGAGTTCATAAAGCGTCGTCACGCCATTGC
Source organism: Rhizobium binxianense (assembly GCF_028994275.1). Lineage (NCBI taxonomy): Bacteria > Pseudomonadati > Pseudomonadota > Alphaproteobacteria > Hyphomicrobiales > Rhizobiaceae > Rhizobium > Rhizobium binxianense. Next base: position 1,091,502 of record NZ_CP118713.1, on the reverse strand, counting down.
CGGCAAACCATTCCACCGTCTCGCGCCAGCGGACCTGACCGGTCACCTGCTCGACAAGGAGACGGGCGATCTCGTCGGCGCCGGTCACCGGGGCCGCGCGGACATTGGCGATGAGGGGCACGACGGGATCGGACTTGGCGACGGTTGCCAGTGCCGCGCGCATGGCCTCGGCCGCCGGCGCCATCAGCTTGGAATGGAAGGGAGCGGAAACCGGCAGCAGGATGGCGCGCTTGGCGCCCTTGTCGGTCGCAAGGCCGGCGGCCTTTTCGACGGCTGCCTTCTCGCCTGATATGACGATCTGGCCGCCGCCATTGTCGTTGGCGATCTGGCAGGCGCCGATGGCCGCCGCTGCCTCGCAGACGGCAATAACGTCGGCATGTTCGAGGCCGATGATCGCGGCCATGGCGCCGACGCCGACGGGGACGGCGGCCTGCATGGCATTGCCGCGAATGCGCAGGAGTCGCGCGGTATCGGCGAGCGAAAAGGTACCGGTGGCGCAGAGTGCCGAATATTCGCCGAGCGAGTGGCCGGCGACGTAGGCGACCTTGGACTTCAGATCCAGCCCTTTGGCTTCGAGCACGCGGACGACGGCGATCGAGACGGCCATCAACGCCGGCTGGGCGTTCGCCGTCAGGGTCAAGGTCTCCTCGGGACCATTGAACAAGACGTCCGAAAGCTTTTCACCGAGCGCCTCATCGACCTCGTCGAAAACGGCGCGGGCCTCGGCGAAATTCTCGGCCAAGTCCTTGCCCATGCCGACGGCCTGACTGCCCTGACCGGGAAAAGTGAAAGCGATGGTCATGCTCATGTCCCTGGCTCATGCCCCTGATTGCGCCCCTTGAGGCTGTTTTGCCTCCAATTGACATTCTTTCCGGCAGAGTCAAGTGGCGGCTCATTCTCCGCAAAGCCTTTCGCACGCGCACAAAAGCCAGGTTTTTGCTCTTGCGCTCTGCCAAATCGAGCCTAGATTTGCGCAGGCCCTCCCAAGCCTTCACCTCGCTCCCAAGGTTTTCTCATGAAGTACAATTCGCTAGGCCGCACCGACATTTCCGTTTCAGAGATTTGCCTGGGCACCATGACCTGGGGCTCGCAGAACAGCGAAACCGACGCGCATGCGCAGATGGATTACGCCGTCGAAAAGGGCGTCAATTTCTTCGATACCGCCGAACTCTACCCAACCACCCCGGTTTCGCCCGAAACACAGGGCTGGACTGAAGACTATATCGGCAGTTGGTTCAAGAAGACCGGCAAGCGTGGAGATGTCGTGCTCGCCACCAAGGTCGCCGGCCGCGGCCGCGACTATATACGCGGCGGCGAAGGCGCGGATGCAAAGAATATCCGCCTGGCGCTCGAGGCCAGCCTGACGCGGCTGAAGACCGAATACGTCGACCTCTACCAGATCCACTGGCCGAACCGCGGCCATTTCCATTTCCGCCAGAACTGGAGCTACAATCCCTTCAACCAGGATCGCGACAAGACCGTCGCCAATATGCTCGACATCCTGGAAACGCTCGGCGCGCTGGTGCAGGAAGGCAAGATCCGGGCGATCGGGCTTTCCAACGAAACCACCTGGGGCATCCAGAAATACCTGACGCTGTCCGAACAGAAAAGCCTGCCACGCGTTGCCAGCGTCCAGAACGAATACAATCTCCTCTACCGCCATTTCGACCTCGATCTCGCCGAACTCTCGCATCACGAGGATGTCGGGCTGCTCGCCTATTCGCCGCTCGCCGGCGGCATCCTGACCGGCAAATATGTCGATGGCGGCAGGCCGAAGGGTTCGCGCGGTTCGATCAACCACGATATCGGCGGCCGCCTGCAGCCGCTGCAGGAGCCGGCGACCAAAGCCTATCTGCAGATCGCGGCAACCTTCGGTCTCGACCCGGCGGCCATGGCGCTCGCCTTTTGCCTGTCCAGACCCTTCATGGCCTCCGCCATCATCGGCGCGACGTCGATGGAGCAGTTGAAAATCGATATCGGCGCGGCCGACCTGACGCTTTCGCAGGAGGTGCTGGCGGAGATCGCCAAGGTGCACCGGCAGTATCCGCTGACGCTGTGATCATATTGCCGTAACGCCCCCGACGCCAACCATCTGTTTGCGTCGGGTCCGATTGCGCTTGCCTTTGCCCAAAAAATCCGTATAAGCCGCCCTGTTCGTTAACCCGGTCTTCTGGCTGGTGGCTGAACGGAGGGCCGGTTTCCCCGTGGAAATCGTTCGGAACGGAAGCGTTCCAGCCTCCCGTGTCTCCGCTCTCGACCGTCTCGGAAAACGCTTTCTTGCCTGGGTCCGCCCAATCAGGAGCAGTCGTTGAGGCTTAGCCGCCGAATATCGGGTTGAACCAAACGCAAGAAAGGCAAAGCTGTCATGGCTCTTTATGAACATGTATTCCTTGCCCGGCAGGATATTTCCGCTCAGCAGGTCGATGCCCTCGTAGAACAGTACAAGGGTGTGATCGAAGCTAACGGCGGTAAGGTCGGGCGTATCGAGAACTGGGGCCTCAAGTCCCTCACCTATCGCATCAAGAAGAACCGCAAGGCGCACTACGCCCTGATGGACATCGATGCACCGGCTGCTGCCGTCCAGGAAATGGAACGTCAGATGCGCATCAGCGAAGACGTTCTTCGCTACATGACGATCGCCGTCGAGAAGCATGAAGAAGGTCCGTCTGCCATGATGCAGAAGCGCGACCGTGACGACCGTCCGCGCGAAGGCGGCCGTGGCCCGCGTGAAGGCGGCTTCGGCGATCGTGATCGTGGCCCGCGTCCGCCGCGTGAAGGTGGCTTCGGCGACCGTGACGACCGTCCGCGCCGTCCGCGCGAAGACCGTGTATAAGGGAGATCCGAGATATGTCTGAAACTTCCTCCGCTCCGGTCCGCCGCCCGTTCCATCGCCGCCGCAAGACCTGCCCGTTCTCCGGCGCCAACGCACCGCGGATCGACTACAAGGACGTACGCCTGCTGCAGCGCTACATTTCCGAGCGCGGCAAGATCGTTCCGTCCCGCATCACGGCCGTTTCCCAGAAGAAGCAGCGCGAACTCGCCCAGGCGATCAAGCGCGCCCGTTTCCTCGGCCTGCTGCCCTACGTCGTCGCCTGATCGGCTGACGTGACCACCAATGAGGGAAGGCATTCGTGCCTTCCCTTCTCCCTTCCGCGATGGGCGCGGATCGGAACTCTTAAAACCCATGTTGAGACGTTTCTGAATTCGATTCAGCAACATCCTCTAACTGCTTGATGAAGCAGGACAGCGACCTTGAAACGACCGAACCTTAGAACGCTGCTGATCGGCGCACTCGCCGGATTGACCGCCGCCCTGCTGGTGCTGGGCGCGAGCATGCAGCCGTCGTTTTTCAGCGCGCTGCTCTATACGGCCTCGGCCCTGCCGATCCTGATCGTCGGGCTCGGATGGGGCAATGCTGCCGCCGTTTCGGCCGTCGCTACCGCTGCGGCACTCGGCGCAATCTTCATCTCGCCTTCCTTCGCGCTGATCATGACGCTGGTGACGCTGCTGCCGGCCGGTTGGCTCAGCCACCTTGCCAATCTGGCGCGGCCCGCCTCCGAACTCGGCGGCCCCGACCATCTGCTTGCCTGGTATCCGCTCTCCGATATCCTGCTGCATCTCTGCGGCCTGGTGACGATCGCCGTCATCGTCATCGGCGTGATGATCAGCTACGGGCCCGAGATCACCGATCCGATCGTCGATCTGCTGATCACCTCGCTCAAGCAGCAGCAGCCGGAATTCATGCCAGATCCGACAGCGACCGCACAGACCAAATCGCTGATCCTGCTGATGCTGCCGGCTTTGCAGGGCGGCATGTGGGTCTCCATGCTGTTTGCCGCGTATTATTTCGCCGTGCGCATCGTTGCTGCGTCCGGCCGCGGCCTTCGCCCGCGCGAGGACATTCCCTCGTCGCTGCGCATGAACCGCAACTCGATCTTCATCTTCCTCGCCGGGCTTGCCGCCTGCTTCTTCGGCGGCGTTCCGGCACTGGTCGGGGCGACTGTGATCGGGACTTTCGGCGCCGGCTTCATGCTGTCCGGTTTCGCCTCGCTGCATTTCCGCACGCGCGGCAAGGACTGGCGCCTGCCGGCCCTCATCCTCAGCTACCTGGCCTCGATGCTCATGCTGCTGCCAGCTCTCCTCATCCTCGTTCTCGGTCTCAGCGATACGCGCAAGGCGATCGCGCTGACCCCGACGAAAGATGCTGATGCCCCCAAACAATCCGACACGAAAATCTGAGACACAAGAAAGGAAAAGGAAAATGGAAGTCATCCTCCTCGAACGCATCTCCAAGCTCGGCCAGATGGGCGAAACCGTAAAGGTTCGCGACGGCTTTGCCCGTAACTACCTGCTGCCGCTCGGCAAGGCGCTGCGCGCCAACGCCGCCAACAAGACCCGCTTCGAAGCCGAGCGCGCGACGCTCGAAGCCCGCAACCTCGAGCGCAAATCGGAAGCCCAGAAGGTCGCCGACGTTCTCGACGGCAAGTCCTTCATCGTCGTGCGTTCCGCCGGCGAAACCGGCCAGCTCTATGGCTCGGTTGCTGCCCGTGACGTCGTCGAGATCCTCGCCGCCGAAGGCTTCAACATCGGCCGCAACCAGGTCCACCTCAACACGCCGATCAAGGCGATCGGCCTGCACAAGGTCGAGCTGCAGCTGCATGCCGAAGTCGAAATCCACGTCGAGCTGAACGTTGCCCGTTCTGCCGAAGAGGCAGAGCGCCAGGCCAAGGGCGAAGAGCTCACCTCGGTCGACGCGATCTACGGCGTCGACGAAGACGCGCTGCGTCCTGAGGACTTCTTCGATCCGGAAGCCGACGGCGTCGACGAAGACGAAGCATAATTCTCGCCGGAGCAATCCACGAGAGGAAAGCCCGGCCACCGCGCCGGGCTTTTTCGTTGGGGATTCTACGGTTGTTTTGCTGCGAGTCTTATCGCATTGCGCTAAGATAAAGTTCTGTGAAACGGATAGACTGAGTCGGCCCCATACCGTGTCGTGCGGGTGACACTGCCAGTATTTCTCCTTTGTGACGCCCAGGACTGTGGAGAAGTCGAACAATGTGCACAGCGTTCAGGATTTAAGCGAAGCGAGCCCCCGCTCCTTTCGCAGCCTCTTGATTTTCGCGTCCGGAATTGCAAATCCGGAACTGGAAAAAGACAGAACGGATGATGATGAACGACGCCGCTCGAAAGATTGCAGCTGTTGCTCCGTCGGAGCAGCATTATCGCGAAGCACCCAACAATATCGAAGCCGAGCAAGCGCTTCTGGGTGCGATCCTGATGAACAACGACGCCTATTACCGGGTGTCGGACTTCCTGAAGCCGATCCATCTCTACGAACCGCTGCACCGGAAGATCTTCGAGGTTGCCGGCGATATCATCCGCATGGGCAAGATCGCCAATCCGGTGACGATCAAGACCTTCCTGAAGGCCGACGAGAAGGTCGGCGACATGACGGTTTCGCAATATCTGGCGAGCCTCGTCAGCAACGCCGTCACCGTCATCAATGCCGAGGATTACGGCCGGGCGATCTACGATCTGGCGCTGCGCCGGGCGCTGATCACCATCGGCGAGGATGTCGTCAACATCGCCTATGACGCGCCGCTCGACATGCCGCCGCAGTCGCAGATCGAGGATACCGAACGCCGCCTTTTCGAACTGGCGGAGAACGGCCGCTACGACGGCGGCTTCCAGGCTTTCAACGATGCGGTTGCGCTGGCGATCGACATGGCGGCCGTCGCCAAGGAGCGTGACGGCGGGCTTTCCGGCATTTCCACCGGCATCCATTCGCTGGATTCCAAAATGGGCGGCTTGCAGCGTTCGGACTTGATCGTGCTCGCCGGACGCCCGGGCATGGGCAAGACTTCGCTGGCCACCAACATCGCCTACAATATCGCCGCCGCCTACGAGGGCGAGGTCCAGTCGGACGGCAGCATGAAGGCCAAGAACGGCGGCGTCGTCGGCTTCTATTCGCTCGAAATGTCGTCCGAACAGCTCGCCACCCGTATCATCTCCGAGCAGACGGAAGTCTCCTCCTCGAAGATCCGCCGCGGCGACATCAACGATGCCGATTTCGAAAAGCTCGTCGCCTGCTCGATGATGATGCAGAAGGTGCCGCTCTATATCGACCAGACCGGCGGTATCTCGATCGCCCAGCTTTCGGCGCGCGCGCGCCGCCTCAAGCGCCAGCGCGGCCTCGACGTACTGGTGGTCGACTACGTGCAGCTGATGACCGGCTCGGGCAAGTCAAGCGACAACCGCGTGCAGGAAATCACCCAGATCACCACCGGCCTGAAGGCGCTCGGCAAGGAACTCAACGTTCCGATCATCGCGCTGTCGCAGCTCTCGCGTCAGGTCGAAAGCCGCGACGACAAACGGCCGCAGCTGTCCGACCTTCGCGAATCCGGCTCGATCGAGCAGGACGCCGACGTCGTGCTCTTCGTGTTCCGCGAGGAATATTACGTCAAGAACCAGGAGCCGCGCGACATTCACGATCCGAAATATCCGGAATGGGAAGCGCTGTTCGACAAGGTGAAAGGCACGGCCGACGTCATTATCGCCAAGCAGCGCCACGGACCGACCGGCACGGTGAAGCTCGCCTTCCAGGCGGAGTTCACCCGCTTTGCCGATCTCGCCGATCCCTCCTTCACCCAATATGAAGAGCATTGATCGTGGGCCAGTGCTGCAACGCAGCGGCCGGACTTTCCCCCGACACCTTTGACCTCTAGACTGGCCGGAGATTCCTTCTCCGGCCTCTTTTCGATGTGGATCATGAGCGAATTTTTCGACGCACCCGAAGACGACAATTTTGCCTCGGCAGGCCTGCGGCTGACCGTCGACCTGACCGCCTTGACCGAGAACTGGCGTGATATGGCGCGCCGCTCTGGTGCTGCGCGCACGTCTGCCGTCGTCAAGGCGGATGCCTATGGCATGGGTATCGAGGATGCCGGCGAAGCGCTCTATATGGCAGGCACCCGCGACTTCTTCGTTGCCACCGTCGACGAGGGCGTCACCCTTCGCCTCTATGCGCCCGAGGCGCGCATCTTCGTGCTGTCGGGCATATGGCCGGGCACCGAGCGACGCTTCTTCGACAATGATCTGGTGCCGGTGATTTCCTCCGACGAGCAGCTCGCCTTCTGGATGGCGGTGCTTGCCGATTACGGCGACTACCCCTGCGCGCTGCATGTCGATACCGGCTTCAATCGGCTGGGACTGCATATCGACGATGCGATCGCGCTCGCCGACGACGTCTCGCGGCCGGCGAGTTTCGCGCCGGTGCTGGTCATGAGCCACCTCGCCTGCGGCGACGATCCCAGCCATGCGATGAACCGGCGGCAGCTCGAATCATTCCACAGGGTTAGCGCCGCCTATGAAGGGATCGATTCAAGTCTTGCCGCCTCGGCCGGCATTTTTCTCGGCGAAGATTATCACTTCGACCTGACGCGGCCCGGCATCGCGCTTTATGGCGGCGAGGCAGTCAACGGCCTAGCGAACCCGATGCGGCCGGTCGCGACCGCGGAAGCGCGCATCATCCAGGTGCGCAGCGTCGAGGCCGGCGAGACCGTCAGTTACGGGCGGGCGCTGCAGCTTCGCCGCGACAGCCGGCTGGCGATCGCTTCGGCCGGCTATGCCGACGGCTATATGCGCAGCCAGTCGAGCGGCGGCGTGCCGCTGCGCCAGGTGGTGCCGCAAGGCGGACAAGGTTTCATCGCCGGACACAAGGTTCCGGTTGCCGGACGGATCACCATGGACCTGACGATCTTCGACATCACCGACCTGCCTGAGAATGCGGTGCGCGCCGGAGACTATGTCGAGCTGTTCGGCAAGAACATGGCCCTCGATGAGGTAGCGCGGGCGGCAGGCACGATCGGATACGAGATCCTGACCAGCATGGGGCTGCGCCACGAGCGGCGCTATGTCGCCGAGGAATAAGCTCCTCTCAGCGGCTGCTGAGCGCAAGCCGGACGCCGAGCGCCAGGAAAAGCGCGCCGAGGCCGCGATCCAGCCATAGCCCGATTTTCTGATTATGCCTGAGTGTGTCGGCAAGGCGTCCTCCGAGAAGGACGAGCGGCGGTTCGATGAAGGCAGCGACGACAATGATGAGCCCACCATGCAGCATGAGTTGGGCCCATGCCGGCCCTGCCCCTTCGACGACGAATTGCGGCAGGAAGGCCAGGAAGAATATCGCCACCTTCGGATTGAGCAGCGACACCAGAATTCCCTGCCGGTAGATCCTTGCGACCGGCATTTCTTCACCGGCAGCCTTTATCAATCCATTGCCGCCGCCGGCACGCAAGGCCTGGATACCCAGCCAGACGAGATAGGCGGCGCCGATCCACTTGACCGCGGAGAAGGCGACGGCGGAAGCGGCAAGCACGGCGGAGAGGCCGAGCGCTGCCATCAGCACGTGCAAGCAGGCGCCAGACCAGACGCCGAACAGCGCGGAAAAACCGGCACGCTTTCCACCTCTCATCGTATGACCGAGGATGAAGGCGATGTCAGGGCCGGGCGAGAGATTGAGCAAAACCGACGCCGACAGAAATGCAAACCAGTGCGCGAGCGAATAATCGAACATCTTCCACCGTTCCGGATGAGCAAAGGCAAAGGATAGACACGGCGCGCGCTGATGGGGAAATCATTAGTTTTGATCCGTCGCGATAGCCATTATCTCAAGCACCACAATGATTCGATGAAGCGGCGCGTCTGCTTGCCTCGGGAACCCGGACTGAAAGAGTAATCGATGGCCAAGGCCAGGACACAATTCATCTGCCAGAACTGCGGCACGGTTCATAACCGCTGGGCCGGCAAATGCGAAAACTGCGGCGAGTGGAACACTATCGTCGAAGAAGACCCGATGGGCGGGATCGGCTCCGGTCCCGGCAAGACGCCGAAAAAAGGCCGGCCGGTGACGCTGACGGCGCTGTCGGGCGAGATCGAGGAGGCGCCGCGTATTCATACCGCCATGTCGGAGCTCGACCGGGCGCTCGGCGGTGGTTTCGTGCGGGGGTCGGCAGTGCTGATCGGCGGCGATCCCGGCATCGGCAAATCGACGCTGCTGATGCAGGCGGCGGCGGCCCTTGCGCGACGCGGCCACAAGATCATCTACGTCTCCGGCGAAGAAGCCGTGGCGCAGGTCCGGCTGCGGGCGCAGCGCCTTGCGGCGGCCGATACCGACGTGATGCTGGCGGCCGAGACCAATGTCGAGGACATTCTGGCGACGCTCGCCGAGGGCAAAAGGCCTGATCTCGTCATCATCGATTCCATCCAGACGCTGTGGAGCGAACTGGCCGAATCCGCGCCGGGAACGGTGACGCAGGTGCGTACCGGCGTGCAGGCGATGATCCGTTTTGCCAAGCAGACCGGGGCTGCCATGGTGCTCGTCGGCCATGTGACCAAGGACGGGCAGATCGCCGGCCCGCGCGTCGTCGAGCACATGGTCGATGCCGTGCTCTATTTCGAAGGCGATCGCGGTCATCACTACCGCATCCTGCGCACGGTCAAGAACCGCTTCGGCCCGACCGACGAGATCGGCGTCTTCGAAATGTCCGACAAAGGCTTGCGCGAGGTCGCCAACCCCTCGGAGCTCTTCCTCGGCGAGCGCAACGAGAAATCGCCGGGCGCTGCCGTCTTTGCCGGCATGGAGGGCACGCGTCCAGTGCTCGTCGAGGTGCAGGCGCTGGTGGCGCCGACTTCACTCGGCACGCCCAGGCGCGCCGTCGTCGGCTGGGATTCGGCCCGGCTGTCGATGATCCTCGCGGTGCTCGAAGCCCATTGCGGCGTGCGGCTTGGCCAGCACGACGTCTACCTCAACGTTGCCGGCGGTTACCGCATCACCGAACCGGCGGCCGATCTGGCCGTCGCTTCGGCGCTCGTTTCCTCGCTTGCCGGTATTGCCCTTCCTGCAGATTGCGTCTATTTCGGCGAAGTCAGCCTGTCGGGCGCCATCCGGCCGGTTGCTCATACCGCCCAGCGCCTCAAGGAAGCCGAGAAGCTGGGTTTTTCCGCTGCACTGCTTCCGTCCGCCTCCGCTGAACTGCCGAAAGGTTCCGGCGGGCGCTGGAGCGAGGTCGAAAGCCTGCCGGATCTGGTCGCGCGCATCGCCGGGTCGAAGGGAGCGCTGCGTGTGGAAGACGAGGTTTGATCCTTTCATTGCCAAGATTGGTGATGATATAGGAGGCACACGATAAGGCACGACACGGCCGCCAAGCGGCAGTCCTGGAGTTGAAATTACATGCCCATTACGATTTTCGACGGTATTGTCATCGGCGTCGTGCTCTTCTCCGCCGTGCTGGCGATGGTCCGCGGCTTCTCGCGCGAGATCCTCTCGATCGCGAGCTGGGGCGGTTCGGCGGCGGCGGCCTACTATCTCTATCCCTACCTGCTGCCCTATGCGAAGAAATACACCGATGACGATCGCATCGCGATCGTCGGCTCGGCAGCGGTCGTCTTCCTGATCGCGCTCATCGTCATCTCCTTCATCACGATGAAGATCGCCGATTTCATCATCGACAGCCGCGTCGGCGCGCTCGACCGCACACTCGGCTTCCTGTTCGGGGCAGCGCGCGGCGTGCTGCTGCTCGTCGTCGCCGTCGCCTTCTGGAACTGGCTGGTCGATGTCGACCACCGCCCGGCCTGGGTCAACGACGCGAAGTCGAAGCCCTTCCTGGATTCGATGGTCGTGAAGCTGAAATCGGTTCTGCCGGAGCAATTTGCCCAGATGATACCGGCGAGCATCCGTGATAAGCTTCAGCCGCAGGCACAGGGCACGGAAGGTACCAATCCGCCGACGGGCGACCAGGCTCCGGCGGAAGACGCACCGACCGCGCCTGCACAGCAGCCGGCGAATTGACACAGTGTTCAAGAGCTTGACCCGCCTTAAGGCAATTGCCATTTGAGCGGGACGAAATGAGGGGTCCGGCCGGGCAGTCCAGCTCCGCCGGGCTTCAGTTATTTCTGGAAATGCCGATCCATTCTTGTGAGAGCAGAGGCCCGCAGAAATGAACCAGTCCCATGCCATCCCGACCGACGATCCGCTCGACGGAGATACGCTGCATGAAGAATGCGGGGTTTTCGGAATTTTGGGACATCCCGATGCCGCGGCCCTCACCGCTCTTGGCCTGCATGCGCTTCAGCATCGTGGGCAGGAAGCGGCCGGCATCGTGTCCTTCGACGGCAAGCGCTTTTATCAAGAGCGCCATATGGGCCTCGTCGGCGACCATTATACCAATCCGATGACGCTCGCCCGCCTGCCCGGCAGCATGTCGATCGGTCATACGCGCTACTCGACAACGGGCGAAGTGGCCATGCGCAACGTGCAGCCGCTCTTTGCTGAACTGGAAGAAGGCGGCATCGCCATTGCCCATAACGGCAATTTCACCAACGGCCTGACGCTGCGCCGCCAGATCATCGCCACCGGCGCCATCTGTCAGTCGACCTCCGATACCGAAGTCGTCCTCCACCTCATCGCCCGTTCCCGCCACGCTTCGACATCCGACCGCTTCATCGACGCCATTCGCCAGATGGAAGGCGGCTATTCGATGCTCGCCATGACGCGCACCAAGCTGATTGCCGCGCGCGATCCCACCGGCATCCGCCCGCTTGTCATGGGCGAACTCGACGGCAAGCCGATCTTCTGCTCGGAAACCTGCGCGCTCGACATCATCGGCGCCAAGTTCATCCGCGACGTTGAGAACGGCGAAGTCGTCATCTGCGAAATCCAGCCTGACGGCTCGATCAGCATCGATGCACGCAAGCCCAGCAAGCCGCAGCCGGAGCGCCTCTGCCTGTTCGAATATGTCTATTTCGCCCGACCGGACTCGGTCGTCGGCGGCCGCAATGTCTATACCACCCGCAAGAACATGGGCATGAACCTCGCCAAGGAATCGCCCGTCGATGCCGACGTGATCGTGCCGGTGCCGGATGGCGGCACGCCTGCGGCTCTCGGCTATGCCCAGCAGAGCGGCATTCCCTTCGAATACGGCATCATCCGCAACCATTATGTCGGGCGCACCTTCATTGAGCCGACGCAGCAGATCCGCGCCTTCGGCGTGAAGCTGAAGCATTCCGCCAACCGCGCAATGATCGAAGGCAAGCGCGTGGTGCTGGTGGACGATTCCATCGTGCGCGGCACGACCTCTCTCAAGATCGTCCAGATGATCCGTGAAGCCGGTGCACGCGAAGTTCATGTCCGTGTCGCAAGCCCGATGATCTTCTTCCCGGATTTCTACGGCATCGATACGCCCGATGCCGAAAAGCTGCTGGCGAACCAGTATGCCGATGTCGAAGCCATGGCCAAATATATCGGCGCGGATTCGCTTGCTTTCCTGTCGATCAACGGCCTCTATCGCGCCGTCGGCGGTGAGGATCGCAACCCGGCCCGGCCGCAGTTCACCGATCACTATTTCACCGGTGACTATCCGACCCGCCTCCTCGATAAGAACGGCGAGTCCATGGGCAACAAGCTTTCGATGCTTGCCAGCAACGGCTGATACGGGCCGGCTTTCCCATCATCCATCCGGAGGGGTTCACCGCACCCCTCTCCCTTCGTCGGGGAATATGACATCATGAACATCAATCTTGAGGGCAAGATCGCACTCGTCACCGGTGCGTCGCGCGGCATCGGCTATTTCACGGCACTGGAACTTGCCAAAGCGGGCGCCCATGTGATTGCCTGCGCCCGCACGGTCGGCGGGCTCGAGGATCTCGACGATGCGATCAAGGCCGTCGGCGGCACGGCGACGCTGGTGCCCTTCGACCTTGCCGACATGAATGCGATCGACGCGCTCGGCGGCTCGATCTTCGAGCGCTGGGGCAGGCTCGACATCCTGGTCGCCAATGCGGGCGTGCTCGGGGTGATTTCGCCGATCGGCCATATCGAAGCGAAGGTGTTCGAAAAGGTGATGACCATCAACGTCACCGCGACATGGCGGCTGATCCGCTCGGTCGATCCGCTGCTCGCCCGTTCCGATGCCGGCCGCGCCGTCATCCTGTCTTCGGGTGCCGCGCATAAATGCCGTCCCTTCTGGGGCGCATACTCCGCGTCCAAGGCCGCCGTCGAGGCGCTGGCGCGCACCTGGGCCGGCGAGAGCCAGTCGACGGCGCTGCGCATCACCAGCGTCGATCCCGGCGCGACCCGCACCGCCATGCGGGCACAGGCCGTGCCCGGCGAAGATCCGCAGACGCTGCCGCATCCATCCGAGGTGGCGAAGGCGATCCTGCCGCTGCTCGGTCCCGGAGTGACCGAGACGGGCAAGCTGTTCATCGTGCGGGAGAACAAGCTGGTGGACTACCGCTTGCCGGAATAAGCCGCAACTCTCACTTCGCTGCAACGGCTGGGAACAGGTGCGCCAGGTCCGTTTCCGACGGGCATAGTGCATTGAGGTCCACCGGTCCCCGGATGCCGTCCAAGGTGCCGTTATCGGCAAATTGCCAGATCGACCAGCGACCGCATCCCTCGTGGCTCGGCTCCTTGAACACGCTTCGCAGCCAGAGATAGTGGTCGGGGAAGCGGGATTCATTGCCTTTCAGATACTGATCGAAGAACTCCTGCGTGACGTAGAAAATCGGCTTTTCCGGAAAGGTGCCTTTCAGCTCGGTGAAGAAGGCGTTCACCTCCGTCGCCATTTCCTCGAGCGTCGGGACCTTGTTGCAATTGCCGACAAACTCCAGGTCGACGGCGATGGGCAGGGTTCCCGGCTCCTTCGGCACGGTCGCCAGGACATTCTGCGCCTGATCCCTGCCCGGGCGGCAGAAGGTGAAGAAATGATAAGCGCCCCTGACCACTCCGGCGTCTCCGGCGCGCTGCCAGTTGTCGGCGAACCGGGAATCCTTGTGGTCGCCGCCTTCGGTCGCCTTCATGATCGCAAAACGCACGTTCGGCTGCGCGGCAACGGTCTTCCAATCGATGTCGCCCTGGTGATGGCTGACATCGATGCCTTGGATCGGATGGGTAGACAAAGATGGATTGTTGAAACGAAGCATGCCGAAATCGTATGCGAAATAAGCGGCGGATGCGACCATCAGAATTGCAGTCGCTCCGATCGTTCCCCAGACCAAGCTTCTCACTCATTCCCCCTATTTTCAACAGCCTGCCAATTGGCTATTCGCGATTTGTGCCGTGAAAATGGCGGACGAGTCTCGGCGTGCGCACCCGTGTCTTCGCCGGACGCTCGCCCTTGCAATCGAGTCACCGGATATGTCGCTCCGGTTGCCGCCGGATCGCTCCTCGTCCCTCTTGACCAAATGCCATTCCCACGCCATAAATCGCGCCATGAAAACGGTTACCTGCATTATCTGCCGGAAGATTATTCGCTAGCGCGAGCGCTGGCCCGGCCGTTTTCGTCTCCCAGATAGTCAAGATGCGAAACGCCCCGGTCCGCCGGTCGCACTATTTTTCTGATCGTGCCTTTGGGAGAGTGGAATGGACGCGACGCCGGAACTGAAGCTGTACAACACGCTGACGCGGGAAAAATCGGTGTTTGCGCCGATCGATCCCGACAATGTCCGCATGTATGTCTGCGGCCCGACCGTCTATGACTTCGCCCATATCGGCAATGCCCGGCCGGTCATCGTCTTCGACGTGCTGTTCCGGCTGCTGCGCCATATCTATGGCGCAGATCACGTCACCTATGCCCGCAACATCACTGACGTCGACGACAAGATCAATGCGCGGGCGCTGAGAGATCATCCGGGCCTGCCGCTCAATGAGGCAATCCGGGCGGTCACCGAAAAGACCGAGACGCAGTTTCACGCCGATGTCGCCGAACTCGGCTGCCTGGAGCCTGACGTCGAGCCGCGCGCCACCGACAATATCGCTGAGATGACCGAGATCATCGAGAAGCTGATCGGCAACGGCCATGCCTATGTCGCAGCGGGCGAAGTGCTGTTCGACACCAAATCCATGGCGGATTACGGCCAGCTTTCGAAGCGCCCGCTCGACGAACAGCAGGCCGGCGCCCGCGTCGCCGTCGATGCGCACAAGAAGAACCCGGGCGATTTCGTGCTCTGGAAATTGTCTGGCCATAACGAACCCGGCTGGGAGAGCCCGTGGGGCCGCGGCCGGCCCGGCTGGCACATCGAATGCTCGGCGATGAGCCGGCGTTATCTCGGCGATGTCTTCGACATTCACGGCGGCGGGCTGGACCTGATCTTCCCGCATCATGAAAACGAGATCGCCCAGTCGCGCTGCGCCCATGGGACCGAGGTGATGGCGAATGTCTGGATGCACAACGGCTTCGTGCAGGTCGAAGGCCGCAAGATGTCGAAATCCGAAGGCAATTTCGTCACCATCCACGATCTGCTGCACACGCAGATTTTCGGCGGGCGGAAATGGCCGGGGGAAGTGCTGCGGCTGGCGATGCTGATGACGCATTACCGCGAGCCGATCGATTTCTCGATCAAGCGGCTGGAAGAGGCCGAACGGCTGCTCGCCAAATGGCCGGCAACAGATGCCGGCGATGCCGCACCTGACGACGGCGTGCTGAAGGCACTGGCCGACGACCTCAACACGGTGGCGGCGGTGCAGGCATTGCATGCGCTGGCGCAGGCCGCTCATACGGATCCCGCCGCCGGCGCCACCTTTGCCGCAACGGCCGACCTTCTGGGCCTGTTGCCGAAAAAGACGGAGATCGACGAAGCCGTGGCGGCGGCGGTCGATGCGCTGGTCGCCATGCGCCTCGAAATGCTGAAGGCGAAGAATTTTGCCGAGGCCGACAAGATCCGCGAGGAACTAACGGCAAAAGGCATCCAGTTGAAGGACGGCAAGGATGCGGCGACCGGCGAGCGGGTGACGACGTGGGAGGTGAAGCGGTGAGCGCAGCGTGTTGGGATAAGGCCCCTCCCCAACCCCTCCCCACAAGGGGGAGGGGCTACGGTGCCGCGCTGCTCCGATGCGACCTCGCCATAACTGCCGGCATTCGAGGCGGAAGCGAAGGTGGTGCCACAAGCGAGCCCTCCCCCTTGTGGGGAGGGTTGGGAGGGGTCTTGGCGCCCAGGCTGGAATCCCAAGGGAGGAATAGCCGATGAATACCTACACCGGCGGCTGCCAATGCGGCGCGATCCGCTTTCGCGTCAGCGGCGAACTCAAGGATTCGTCGATCTGCCATTGCCGCATGTGCCAGAAGGCGTTCGGCGCCTACTACGCGCCGCTGGTCTCGGTGCGCGGCACCGATTTCGAATGGACGCGCGGAGAGCGGAAGCGGTTCCGCTCTTCCAATTTCGTCGAGCGCGGCTTCTGCGGCGATTGCGGCACGCCGCTGACCTATGAGGCACCGGATGGAATGGCGATTGCCGCGGGCGCCTTCGACGATCCTTCGGCGTTTCCGCCGACCATTCAATGGGGCGTGGAAGGCAAGATCGGATTCGTCGATCATATGCACGAACTGCCCGGAGAAAGAACGGAGGCGGATCTGACGGCGGGCTCTTTCCTGCACGAACTCATCTCCTACCAGCATCCCGATCATGAGACGCAGGCATGGCCACCCAAGGAGCTCGGATGACGACGGAAACGGACAAAAGCGGCGGGTGCCAGTGCGGGGCATTGCGTTACCGTGCCAAAGGCGAACTCGGCTATCCCCATCTTTGCCATTGCCGCATGTGCCAGAAGGCGGCGGGCAATTATTTCATGCCGCTGGCTGCGGCAAATCGCCAGGATTTCGAATTGACGCGTGGCGCGCCGAAATGGTTTCAGTCGTCGGATCTGGTGCGACGCGGTTTCTGCGGCGAGTGCGGCACGCCGCTGTTCTACGACATCCCGGGGACTGATTTCATCAATCTCACCCTCGGCTCGCTCGACGAGCCTGATGTCGTCAAGCCGGTGGCGCAGTCGAATACCGGCCAGAAGATGTCCTGGTTTCACGCGCTCGACGATCTGCCGCTGGAACCGGCACCTGAAACGCCCGACCGCGAAAACGCGATCGCGGCGAGCAATCATCAGCACCCCGACCACGACACGAAAATCTGGCCCCTCGGAGAGACCTCATGACGGACACGATCAAGACCGGCGGATGCCAATGCGGCGCCGTGCGCTTCCGCATCTCGGGCACGTTGGGGCGACCCTCGATCTGCCATTGCCGCATGTGCCAGAAGCAATTCGGCGGCTTCTTCTCCGCGCTCGTCACCGCGCCTGAGGAAGGCATGGAATGGACGCGCGGCGAGCCGAGCTACTTCCAGTCCTCGGTCAATATCGAGCGCGGCTTCTGCAGCAATTGCGGCACGCCGATGACCTATCGCCATCCGGGCGGGCTGGAACTTGCGATCGGCACTTTCGACGATCGCAGCGACCTCGCACCGCAGATCCAGGTCAATTACGAGGCTCGCCTGCCCTGGGTCGAGGAAATCTTCAAGGCGCCGGTACTGAAGGATCAGGATTTCTACGCACGGCAGGAAGCGATCATCTCCTTCCAGCATCCCGATCACGATACCGCCGCCTGGCCTGCGAAAGGCGTGAAGATATGACCGAGATCCTGCGCACGCTCTATCCCGAAATCGAACCCTATGCTTCCGGCCATCTCGATGTCGGCGACGGCCATGTGATCTATTGGGAGCGCTCGGGTACGCCTGGCGCCAAACCCGCCGTCTTTCTGCATGGCGGCCCGGGCGGCGGCATCTCGCCTGCCCATCGCCGGCTTTTCGATCCTGCGCTCTACGACGTCATGCTCTTCGACCAGCGCGGTTGCGGCAGGTCAACGCCGCATGCGGATCTCCATGCCAACACGACCTGGCATCTCGTCGCCGATATCGAGCGGCTGCGCGAAATGGCCGGCGTCGAGACCTGGCAGGTGTTCGGCGGCTCCTGGGGTTCGACGCTCGCGCTCGCCTATGCCGAGACGCATCCGGAGCACGTGTCCGAGCTCATCCTGCGCGGCATCTATACGCTGACCAAGGCCGAGCTCGACTGGTACTATCAGTTCGGCGTCTCGGAAATGTTCCCCGATAAGTGGGAGCGCTTCATCGCTCCCATTCCGCCGGAGGAGCGGCATGAGATGATGCATGCCTATCATCGCCGTCTGACACATGAGGATCGGACGGTGCGGCTTGCAGCCGCGCGGGCCTGGAGCATCTGGGAAGGCGAAACGATTACGCTGCTGCCGGAACCTTCGACGAGCGGCAAGTTCGAGGAGGCGGAATTCGCCTATGCATTTGCGCGGATCGAGAACCATTTCTTCGTCAATGCCGGCTGGATGGATGAGGGACAGCTGATCCGCGATGCCGGCAGGCTCAAGGATATTCCCGGCGTCATCGTGCATGGCCGCTACGACATGCCCTGCCCGGCCAAATATGCCTGGCTGCTGCACAAGGCCTGGCCGAAGGCGGAGTTCCACCTGATCGAGGGTGCAGGCCATGCCTATTCGGAGCCGGGGATTCTCGATCGGCTGATCCGGGCGACGGACCAGTTTGCCGGGACGCAAGACTGATGTTGGCGAGGGGCGGCATCCGCGCTCCAGAACAACCCGCTTGGCGGGAGGAAACGATATGAAAGAACGCATCTACCTCTTCGACACGACGCTCCGGGACGGGCAGCAGACGCCCGGCATCGATTTTTCCGTCGAAGACAAGATTGCGATCGCCGCCATGCTGGACGAATTCGGCTTCGATTACGTCGAGGGCGGATATCCCGGCGCCAATCCGACCGACACCGCCTTCTTCAGCGAGAAGCGCACCAGCCAGGCCCGCTTCGTCGCCTTCGGCATGACCAAGCGGGCGGGTGTTTCGGTCTCCAACGATCCCGGCATTGCCGGGCTGCTGCAGGCCAAGAGCGACGCCATCTGTTTCGTCGCCAAGAGCTGGGATTATCACGTCGCGGTGGCGCTCGGCTGCACCAATGAGGAAAACCTTGAAAGCATTGCCGAAAGCGTCAAGGCAGCCGTCGGCGCCGGCAAGGAAGCGATCGTCGATTGCGAGCATTTCTTCGACGGCTTCAAGGCCAATCCGGCCTATGCACTCGCCTGCGCCAAGACGGCCTATGAGAGCGGTGCACGCTGGGTCGTGCTCTGCGACACCAATGGCGGCACGCAGCCGCCCGAGGTGCGGGCGATCGTCGAGGCGGTGATCGCCTCAGGGGTTCCTGGCCACTGTCTTGGCATTCATGCGCATAACGACACCGGCCAGGCGGTCGCCAATTCGCTTGCCGCGGTCGAAGCCGGCGTCCGGCAGATCCAGGGCACGCTGAACGGCATCGGCGAGCGCTGCGGCAATGCCAATCTGGTGACGCTGATCCCGACCTTGGCGCTGAAGAGCGCCTACAACACACGTTTCGAAACGGCGATCGACGAGGAGCGGCTGCTCAACCTCACCCGGCTCTCGCATGCCTTCGACGAGCTGCTCAATCGCTCGCCCGACCACCAGATGCCCTATGTCGGCGCTTCCGCCTTCGCCACCAAGGCCGGCATCCATGCATCGGCGCTGCTCAAGGACCCGCGCACCTATGAACACGTGCCGCCGGAAAGCGTCGGCAATTTCCGCAAGGTGATGGTATCGGACCAGGGCGGCAAGGCGAACTTCATCAATGCGCTGAAGCGGCGCGGCATCGAGGTCGCCAAGGACGATCCGAAGCTCGACCTGCTGATCTCCATCGTCAAGGAACGGGAATCCATCGGCTATGCCTATGAGGGCGCCGATGCGAGCTTCGAGCTCTTGGCGCGCCGCACGCTCGGCACGATCCCGGAATTCTTCACCATCGAAGGCTTCCGTGTGATGATCGAGCGCCGCTTCGACAGTCTCGGCCGCGTGAAGATCGTCTCGGAGGCGGTGGTCAAGATCACCATCGACGGCCAGACGCTGATGTCGGTCGCCGATGCGGAAGGTCCCGTCAACGCGCTCGACCTCGCGCTGCGCAAGGATTTCGGCAAGTATCAGCACGAGATCGATGATCTGGTGCTCGCCGATTTCAAGGTGCGTATCCTCAATGGCGGCACGGAGGCGATCACCCGCGTGCTGATCGAATCCACCGACAGCGACGGGGTGCGCTGGTGGACGGTCGGCGTTTCGGAAAACATCATCGACGCTTCGTTCCAGGCGCTGATGGACTCCGTCATCTACAAGCTGATGAAGAACCGGCAGCTGGCCGGCAAGATCGCGGCGGAATAAGTCTATTCCGCCGGTTCCGCTGAGAGGAGGATGCCGGCCTTTGCCGCCATCCTCCGTTCCATAGCCTCGTTCGGCTTCATATCCTCTCATCCTTCATTCAACGAAATGAATTGGCCTATTCACGGCGCTTAAGCTAGGCCGGATCAGAAGAAGAACAAAGATGGAAACACCGATGTCGACCGATGCATCCGTTCCGTTGGCCAAGAACGAAGACAGTCCGCGCGGTTTTGCCTTCGCGCTGACCGCCTATCTGCTCTGGGGCTTCCTGCCGATCTATATGAAGGCGCTGGCGCATATTTCGCCGGCCGAGGTGATCGCACACCGCATCGTCTGGTCGCTGCCGCTGGCGGGCATCGTGCTGATCGTGCTCGGACGCACTGGGGATATCCGCGCAGCACTCCGCTCGCCGCGTATGCTGGCGATGGCGGCGCTGACGGCATCGCTGATTACTGTCAACTGGGGCACTTACGTCTGGGCGATCGGCGCCGGCCATTCGCTCGATGCGGCACTCGGTTATTTCATCAATCCGCTGTTCAGCATCTTCCTGGGATCGGTTCTTCTCAAGGAGAAGCTGCAGCCGTTGCAAATCGCGGCGATCGCGCTTGCAGCGCTCGCCGTCGTCGTTCTCGCATTCGATAGCGGCGGCATTCCGTGGGTGGCGCTGACGCTGGCGATCTCCTGGGGTTTCTACGCCCTGTTCCGCAAGACGCTGCCGCTCGGGCCGAACCAGGGCTTCTTCCTCGAAGTGCTGCTCCTCAGCGGACCGGCCCTCCTCTACATCCTCTATCTCGAATTCGGCAGCGGCCAGGGCCATCTCTACCGCACCGGCTTTGCCGACACGGCCCTGTTGCTCGGCTGCGGCCTCATCACCGCCGTGCCGCTGATGATCTACGCAAACGGCGCCAAGCTTCTGAAGCTCTCGACGATCGGCATCATGCAGTATATCGCGCCGACGATGATCTTCCTGATCGCCGTCTTCGCCTTCCACGAGCCGCTCGGCACAGCGCGCATGATCGCCTTCCCGCTGATCTGGGCAGGGCTGTTCCTCTATAGCTGGTCGATGCTGCAGGCAAGCCGCGGGCGCTAGCTGCTCGGTCCCGCCATTTTATGAGCATTATTCCTTCGGAGCGGAGGCATCATGGCGGAGCGCATAGGCTCAAAGCCATGATACCAGCGCCACGCGAATAATGATTCCGGCCAGCGCACACAAGACGGCGACGCCTGCAACGGGTCGGAGCGCAGGTACTGACGCGGTAAGAATGGAGATACCGGGAAGGTCGAGAGGGTTCAGCAGCAATGCGGAACTATGAATGATTTTCTCGGTTGGGAGGCTTAGCTCCTTGTGAATGTCGAATAACAGTGTGACGGCTGCGCTCGATCCTGCCAGGCACTTCGTCAGGAAGAACAGGACATCCTGTTGCGAAACGCCGAGCAACTGCAGCAGGGGCTGCGTAACGGACGTGAATGCTGAGAGTGCTCCTGTACTTTGGATTAGTCTTACTAGCGCAAGAGAGATCACGAGCACCGGCAGGACCGCGGAAATGACCCGAATGGCATCTGCGCCACCGCGATTTATCGCCGCGAGCAGGTCAAGCCTTGCGGCGACGTGGTAATCCGCTTTGTCATCGGAACAAATCTTTCCAGACACAGGACGGCGCCCAAGCATCCAATATGCAAGAGTGGACGCGACAAGCGCTCCGCAAATGCCGTTCAATATGATCAATGCGGGATCGACACCGAGACCGGCGAGCGGAAAGCTGGCATTTGCCGGCGCCGCCGCAAGCACTGCGGCGAGGGCGGCGGCCATAAATCTGTCCGATGTTTTTCTGTGCGCCATGAGCGACAGGGCCGCAATCGGGGCAGCCGAACTTACGAGGCTGAGCTGTAAGACCGCCAAGGCTCCCAAACCATCCAAGCCGAAAGACCTGAAGAGCGGATTGGCTCGGCCGGCGACCCATCGCAATGCGCTCATTCCTTCGAGGTAACGCATCAGCGAGAATGTCACGATCATCAGCGGCAGAAACGTAAATATCGCAATATCGACGGCACTGCGCCCTGCATCCAGGATAGCATTGATCAGAATCGTCATAGAACACGAGAGGATTTGACGGCCAGGCTGAAATTCTCGGCCGGCCTGATAGGAGAAGCGCGGCCCCCGGGGATGTCGGATCCCCGGGGCCCCTTGTCGTTCAATTCCTATTCCGGTTTGAAAGTCTCATCGAAGAAATCCGCAACTTCGGAATAAACCTGCATGCGGTTGCTTTCCATGAGGGCGAGGTGTGTCGTCTCTCCGATTTCGACCCATCGCCGGTAAGGGGTGCCGGTGAGTTGCTTGAAATAGGCCTGCGCCAGATCAAGCGGAACGTCGATGTCCCACTCGCCATGCAACAGCAGCACCGGAGAGCGGATCTCGCTCGGCTGATAGTAAGGATTTCCCGCTCTCCAATAGGTGCGGATGTCCTGGATGGGACCGTTGGTGGCTCGGAGTTTTCCTTGCTCCCTGTCAGCTTCCGAGGTCTCTTCTGAAAGCGTGAATTTTGCCCAAAGATCGAACCAGCCCTCGGGAACAAGACGTTCACGCGCGTATTCGGGTGCCGTGCTCAACCAACGAGCCAAGGCGGCGTGAACCGGAACAAGCCGATAGGAACCCAGGGGGCCGCCCTGGTCAATCGGGATGGGAATGTCGCTGAGCCATTGCGGCGCGAGCAGCGCGAGCTTGACAACCTTGTCCCCGTTGCGCGCGGCATATGCTCCCGCCACGGTACCACCCCACGACATTGCGAAGACGTTGACGGCCTTGAGACCGCGAAGTCGGAGGACGAAATCGACCGCCGTAGCGAAGTCCGCAACACCAGTGTCGGTGGCGACAAGTGGCGGGTTCAGATCGGGCTCCGCCAGCATTTCCGGCGGTCGGCCGGACTTTCCGTAGCCCCGGACATCAACCGCAAAGACGTCGAAGCCTTGATATGCAAGGAAGTCAATGAAGGAGATCCCGTTGAAAGGAACATCGTAAAGACTTCCGGATGAGAAGGTCGCCCCGTGCACCATCACGATGGTTCTCTCCGCGAGAAAGGCTTTATGGTCTTTCCTTCTCTTGTTGCGGACATAGAGCTTGATGCCATCGGTTCCGCTATCGACGTAGTGCTCTTCGAATGCAATCTCGCCGGCGTGAAAACCTGAAAATGTGAGCTTGTTCTTAGACATAGGACCACCTGAATTTTTCGCCATCGCGGGTGACATATCCGGCAGACGAGCCGGGGAAATGCGTTGAGAAGTACATCGCGTGTTTGTCGGCTGTGAGTTCAAGTACGCGCCGTCTGGACTGGGCCGCCAGGTCCAAAAACTCGCAGAAGACCGTGTTGAAGTCCGGACGTTCCACCTGGATTGGGTGATGCATGACATCGCCTGCGAATATTGCCGATTCATTATCCGCTTCCAGCAGAACGGACATGTGGCCGATGCTGTGCCCGGGCGTCGGCAAGAAGGTGAAGCGATCCAGGAATGTGCCACCTTCGCTGTCAATGAAATCAGCAATCCCCGCGTCGATTACGGGCCATACGCTGTCTTCATAGACGCCGGAACTGGGAATATTGACGTCGTTGTGGCTGGCCGTTGACGAGTAGTATTCCTGCTCGACGCGCGGAAAGATGTAACGCGCATTCTTGAAAGTGGGGACCCATTTCCCATCCTGCAGCACGGTATTCCAGCCGGAATGATCGACGTGGAGATGGGTATTTATGACGAAGTCAACATCTTCCGGCGCAACACCTGCACGACGCAGTCTGTCGAGAAATGGAATGGTCTGATGATGAAAACCGGGGTTGCGAGGCCTTTCCTTGTCGTTACCCGAACCCGTATCAATCAGAATGACGTGATCGGGCGTCTTTACCAGCCAGGTGTGTATGCTGACGACAAGGGTGTCGCGGTCCTCGTCCATATCGATCCCGGCGAGCCTGGGCCCGATCGCTTTGATCTCTTCAGATTTGGCGCTCGGGTAAAGAAACGAGGGCGGTACATCGTGCAGGTACTGTTCCTGCACTTTCCTCACCGTAACGCCGGCAATATGATATTCCTTTCCAAGATCGCTCATGGAACTTCCTTTCAAATTGAACTGAACCGGGACAGCGCTGTCTGATGGCCATGGACAATAAGAAGAATTCGTGCAACGATCAAATCGATGAATGAGATTGTCTCCATCGATCATTTCAATTTGTGGTCCTTCGACCTGAACCTCCTTGTTGCGTTCGATGCGCTCATGAAGGAGCGGAGCGTGACGAAGGCTGCTGTTCGCCTGAAAATCCAGCAGCCTGCCATGAGCCACAATCTCGGAACTCTTCGGACATTGCTCCAGGACGAGCTCTTTGTGCGTGTCGGCCAGGTGATGCAGCCAACCCATCGAGCGCTACAGTTCGCGGAAGCCGTAGAGCAGATACTGAGCCGCACACAGCAAGCAATTGTAACTTCGACGACCTTCGAACCTGGTCTGGCGGAGCAGATATTCCGCATCGGTTTTTCCAGTGAGCTGGAGGTGTTGCTGGTGCCGCGTCTGGCGGCCATGCTGAACGAGACAGCCCCGGGTATCAAAGTGCTTGCCCGTTCGGTCGATCCGGAACTGGTTCACAAGCTTCTTGACGACACCGTCATCGATCTTGGCGTCGGCTGCTTTGATGACGGCAACAATAGACATCGGCGAAGCCTGCTATTCGAGCAGTCTCTGATGTGTTGCTACAATCCGAGGCTTGTTGAACTTCCCGAAATATTGGATCGTGACACCTATCTCGGGCTGAAGCATGCACTGGTTTCACAAAAGGATGCCATCGAAGGCTGCATTGATACAGCCCTCAAGCGCATTAACGTGCATCTCGACGTGTCGGTGGCGGCTCCGGAATTTTTGACTGTGCTTACCGCTGTCCTGGAAGCGCCCTTGATCGCGACCCTGCCGACCAGAATCGTGAAGCGGTATGCCGGCCTGTTTGGCTTGGCGGTCGCCGACGTTCCCCTCGATTTAACGGTAAGCCCGATATCGATGGTCTGGTCGGCGGCAAGCGACAATGATCCCGCCAACCGATGGATGCGATCTCAGGTGACGCAGCTTGTTTCGGCTTATAGCTGAATTCGCCTGCAATATAGCTTGGCCGCGCCAGGGCCCCCCTGCCCCGCCTACATTTTCGAAATCACCTCGTCCTCGCCGTCACGATCGGCCGCGAGTTGGGCTGCCTGGGCCATAATCGCCGGAATGATGCCGGGGATCTCGTCGACGACGAGCGGCTGCACCCGGTGGGCGGTGTGCAGGAAGCCTTCGTCGGTCATATGGCGCATCAGTTCCATCATCGGATCCCAGAAGCCGTTGATGTTAGCAAAAACCATCGGCTTTTCGTGGCGGCCGAGCTGCGCCCAGGTCATGATCTCGACGATCTCTTCCAGCGTGCCGATGCCGCCGGGGAGCGCGACGAAGGCGTCGGAGCGCTCGAACATCGTATGTTTGCGCGCATGCATGTCAGGGGTTACAATAAGTTCGTTGAGCTGACCGAGCGAGTGGCGAGTCGCTTCCATATCGATCAGGAATTCGGGAATGATGCCCGTCACCTGACCGCCGCCTGAAAGCACCCCGCTGGCAACCGCGCCCATGATGCCTTTGGTACCCCCGCCATAGACGAGGCGCAGGCCGTATTCGGCGATCTCTCGTCCGAGAGCACGCCCGGCCGCCATGTGGGAGGGATCGCGTCCCGGCCTAGAGCCGCAGTAAACGCAGATGGATCGAATCGATACAGATTGCTCGGTCATGAGGGCAAACAACTATTCCATTTCAATGCAGTCAAGAAAATTGACTGAAAAGCAGCGTGCCTAGCTTGCCTAATTGCTTTGAATGCTTGTGAAAAGCAACGGGAATCGCTAGCAATTTCGGTTACTACGGCAAATTGCCGCCTTGGGAGACATAATGATGAAGAACCGTGCCGGCTTGCTGGCCCTTGCAGTCCTCGTAATCGCAATCTTACTGATGGTGTTTTTCGTCATGCCGCGCATCGGCGGCGATGCAGCCAAGGTCGGCGACGCCATCAACCAGGCGAGCACGGAGCTCAAGAACACGGTTAACGAGGCAGAAAAGACATCGCGCTCGGTCATCGCCGACACGGCCGGGGTCGCCGATAAGGTGGGTCGCCTGTCGGCCGATGCCGGTGTGTCGCTCAGCGAGCTCAAGGCACTGTTTGCCGACGGCAAGGGCCCTGCCGACGATGTCTTCACCGCCGCCAAGACCAAGGCCGTCAAGGCGCTGACGGCGCTTGCCGATTTCGCCATCCCCGAGGGTCTCGATCCCGCGACGCAGACGCTTGCCGTCAAGGCCAAGGAAGGCGGCACGAAGGCGCTCGCCATCGTCCAAACCCTGCCCGAGAACATCGCCGATGCGCTTGCCGCGATCGCCAAGGCCGAGGCTGCGCTGACCGGTGCGCCCGAGCCCGCCCCCGCTGCAAATAACGTGGCGGCGAATACCGGCCCGAAGCTTCCGGCTTTCGACGTCTTGCGTGTCGAACCCGACGGCTCGACGGTGATTGCCGGCTCCGCCGAACCGAACGGCAAGCTCGAAGTGCTTGACGGCGAAAAGGTGGTGACGACGGCCAATGTCGATGCGAGCGGCGATTTTGCCGCCGTCCTCGACGATCCGCTTTCGGCCGGCGACCACCAGCTCGTGCTCAAATTCACCGGCAAGGACGGCAAGAGCACGCTTTCCGAAGAGGTCGCGACGATTTCCGTGCCGAAGGACGGCAATGGCGCCAATCTGCTCGCCATGGTCTCCAAACCCGGCGCGGCGAGCCGCATCATCACCGCACCGAAGGCCGGAACCGAAGTCGCCGATGCCTCCGATCCGATGGCGCCGCCTGCGGACAAGCCGGCAGAGACCGCGGCTGCGCCCGCCGCAACCGGCGAGCTGGCGCTGCAGACGCCTGATGTCACCGACGCCGCCTCCGGCACGGATACGGCACCGGCCGTTCCCGGCACCGCCGCACCTGATAAGACCAATGCGCCTGATGTGATGGTCAATGCCGTCGAGATCGAAGGCAACAAGATCTTCGTTGCCGGCACGACACGCGCCAACGCCAAGGTCATCGGTTATGCCGACGACAGCCTCATCGGCCAGGACACCGCCGGCTCCGACGGCCATTTTATCATCGACGGCGTGGTGGCGCTTTCGGTCGGCGACCACAAGATCCGCGTCGATGTCGTCGATCCCGCCGGCAAGGTGATCGTGCGTGCAGCGGTGAATTTCAATCGCCCGGCCGGCGATCAGGTCAGGGTCGCCGCGCAAGTCGGTCCGGCCGACGCGGACGGATCTTCCGCGATGGTGCCGCTCGACGAAGGCGAACTCGGCAAACGCAAGGCCGAGGCCGGCAAGGCCTTCGGCCTGCTGAAGGGGCTGTTTGCCGATGGCAAGCTGCCCGGCGCCGAACAGCTTGCAGCGGCACGCTCGGCCACGGAATTCGCGTTGCGCTCCGTCGCCGATTTCCGCCCGGCTGCCGATGCGCCCGACGCCTTCAAGCAAGCGTCCGGCTCCGCCTCGCAGGTCGCCACCAATGCGCTGAAGCTGCTGCAGGGCCTGCCTGGGGATGCGAAGTCCGTCGGCGCAGCACTCGACAGGCTGGGCGCTATGATCGCCGAGCTCACCGCGGCGCCTGCTCCGACCGCACCCGCTGCAAACGAGGTCGGGAGCAACCAGCCGAAGACGATCGAACAGGCGCCGCTGACGGCAAACAACGCGGCGGTCATCATTCGCCGCGGCGACACGCTGTGGCAGATTTCGCGCCGCACCTATGGCCTCGGCGTTCGCTACACGACGATCTACATCGCCAATGAGGACAAGATCATCGATCCCGATCGCATCCGCCCCGGCCAGATCTTCGGGCTGCCGAAGGATGCCTTGCCGAACGCCGAAGAGCTGCACCGCAAGCGCATGTCTCACCAGCGTCTCTAGGCGCCAAATAACATGACGAGGCCGAGACTTGCGCGTCTGAAAAGCAGCGCTGTAGTTGCCCGGCCTGTCTTTTCCTGACCCTTGCATTTGTTGTATTCGTCCGCCCGGCACCTTATCTGGCGGTAGCGGCTGCGGATCAATTGCGGGAAGCGCTCTCAGGCACGTCCCGGTCCCCACTCCTGCATCGAAGCGCCGCAAATCGCGGCAAGCCCATCCGGGCTGGAGACAATCATGGCAAACAGCAAGACAGTCTCGGAATCCAACCTGCTGCGCACACTTCTCAACCTATGGCCCTATATGTGGCCGGCCGGCCGCACCGACCTGAAGATGCGCGTCGTCTGGGCCTCGGTCTTTCTGCTGATTTCCAAGTTCGTGCTGCTGCTCGTTCCCTATTTCTTCAAGTGGTCGACCGATGCGCTGAACGGCAGGATGGATCTTGCCGGCTCGGTGCCGCCGCTGCTTGCCGGCGCCATCGCCCTTGTCATCGCCTACAACATCACCCGGCTCATCCAGCTCGGCCTCAACCAGCTGCGCGATGCGCTGTTTGCCAGCGTCGGCCAACATGCGGTGCGCCAGCTCGCCTACCGGACCTTCGTGCACATGCACGAGCTGTCGCTGCGCTTCCATCTGGAGCGCAAGACCGGCGGCCTCTCGCGCATCATCGAGCGCGGCACCAAGGGCATCGAAACGATCGTGCGTTTCACGATCCTCAATTCGGTGCCGACCGTCATCGAATTCCTGCTGACGGCAGCGATCTTCTGGTGGGGCTACGGCTTCTCCTATCTCACTGTCACCGCCTTCACCGTCTGGGCCTATATCTGGTTCACAATCCGCGCGTCCGACTGGCGGATCGCCATCCGCCGGTCGATGAACGACAGCGATACCGACGCCAACACCAAGGCGATCGACTCTCTCCTCAATTTCGAGACCGTCAAATATTTCGGCAACGAAGAGATGGAGGCGAAACGCTTCGACAAATCGATGGAACGCTACGAGAGAGCGGCGACCGATGTCTGGACTTCGCTCGGCTGGCTGAACTTCGGCCAGGGCGTCATCTTCGGCATCGGCACGACCATCATGCTGGTGCTGTCGGCGTTGGCCGTGCAGCGCGGCGAGCAGACGGTCGGTGATTTCGTCTTCGTCAATTCGATGCTGCTGCAGCTTTCCGCACCGCTCAACTTCATCGGCTTCGTCTACCGCGAAATCCGCCAGGGGCTGACCGATATCGAGCAGATGTTCGATCTGCTCGAAGTGAAGGCCGAGGTCAAGGATGCGCCTGACGCAGACGAGCTTCGGATCGGCCAGGGCGCTATCGCCTTCAAGGACGTGCACTTCTCCTATGATCCGGCCCGTCCGATCCTGAAGGGTATTTCCTTCGAGGTGCCGGCCGGCAAGACGGTCGCCGTCGTCGGCCCGTCGGGCGCCGGCAAATCGACGCTGTCGCGGCTGCTCTATCGTTTCTACGATATCCAGAGCGGCACGATCACCGTCGACGGCCAGGATATCCGCACGGTGACGCAGAAAAGCCTGCGCTCGGCGATCGGCATGGTGCCGCAGGATACCGTACTCTTCAACGACACGGTCGCCTACAACATCCGCTACGGCCGCACATCGGCGAGCGACGGCGAGGTCTTTGCAGCAGCCGAGGTGGCGCAGATTGCCCATTTCATCGAGACGCTGCCCGAGGGGTTCGAGACCAAGGTCGGCGAACGCGGCCTGAAGCTATCGGGCGGCGAGAAGCAGCGGGTGGCGATCGCCCGCACCATCCTCAAGGCGCCGCCGATCCTGATTCTCGACGAGGCGACGTCGGCACTCGACACGACGACGGAACGAGAAATCCAGACCGCACTCGACGTGGTGTCGAAAAACCGCACCACGCTTGTTATCGCCCACCGGCTTTCAACCGTCATCGGCGCCGACGAGATCATCGTCTTGAAAAGCGGCGAGATCGCCGAGCGCGGGACGCATGCTGCCCTGCTCGAACAGAACGGCCTCTATGCCTCGATGTGGAACCGCCAGCGCGAAGCGATCCAGGCGGAGGAACATCTGAAGCAGGTGCGCGAAAGCGACGACCTCGGCGTGATCACCCGGCTTGCTCCGGCAAGCTGAACCAGAGACCGATGCCGGCAGGCTTTTGTTGTTCAGAACCCCGGCGTAGGAACCAGTGCCGGGGCCACAGCATTGCCCCGGAGACGGTTTTTCGCTAACCAGCAAAAAACGACAACGCAAGGAGACCGGCAGCATGAGCCTGTTCAACACGGTTCGCAACACGATCGTCCCCGTGCATAAGGAGGGTTATCCCTTCGTTGCCGCCTTCTTCGTCGCATCGCTGGTCCTCGGCTGGATCTTCAAGCCGCTCTTCTGGATCGGCATGATCTTCACGCTGTGGTGCGCCTATTTCTTCCGCGATCCCGAACGCGTGACCCCGCAGGACGACGATCTGGTGATCTCTCCCGCCGACGGCAAGGTCTCGGCGATCCAAATGGTGACCCCGCCGGCCGAGCTCAACCTCGGCTCCGAGCCGATGCTGCGCATTTCCGTTTTCATGAACGTCTTCAATTGCCACGTGAACCGGGCGCCGATGCGCGGGCGGATCGTCAGCATCAACTACCGCTCCGGCAGCTTCGTCAATGCCGAGCTCGACAAGGCGAGCGAGGACAATGAGCGCAACGGGCTTGTCATCGAAACCCGCCACGGCCAGATCGGCGTCGTGCAGATCGCCGGCCTCGTGGCGCGCCGCATCCTCTGCTGGGCGAACCCCAACGAGCCGGTGGATGCCGGCGAGCGCTTCGGGCTGATCCGTTTCGGCTCGCGGCTCGACGTGTTCCTGCCGGCCGGTGCGGCACCCCGCGTCTCGCTCGGCCAGACGGCAGTTGCGGGAGAAACCGTGATCGCCGAATTCGCCTCCGCCAAGGGTCCCGTCATCAGCCGCCGCAGCTAGGAACGTCGATATGGAAACGCCCTTTCCGCCCTTCGAGCCCAATGGACCTGATGATTCCGCCCGCGGCCCCCGGCTGCGCGAAATCCCGCTGCGCCTCGTCTTCCCGAACCTCATCACCATTCTGGCGATCTGCGCCGGGCTGACCGGCATCCGGCTGGCTTTCGAGAACCGTTACGAACTCGCCGTCTCGATGGTGCTGCTCGCCGCCTTCCTCGACGGCATCGACGGGCGCGTGGCGCGGCTGATGAAGGCGACCTCGAAGTTCGGGGCGCAGATGGATTCGCTTGCCGACATCGTCAATTTCGGCGTCGCACCCGCCCTCGTCGTTTATGTCTTCGCACTCGACCAGGCCCGCTCGCTCGGCTGGATCGCCGCCCTGATCTATGCGATCGCCGCGGGGCTTCGCCTTGCCCGCTTCAACGTCATGGCCGAACGCGAGAACAAGGCGAGCTGGCAATCGGAATATTTCGTCGGCGTGCCGGCGCCGGCCGGCGCCATGCTGGTGCTGTTGCCGGTCTATCTCGGCTTCCTCGGACTGACGACGGACCGCACCTTTGCCTATCTCTCGTCGATCTACACCGTGCTCATCGCCTTCCTGCTGATCAGCCGGCTGCCGGTCTGGTCGGGCAAATCGGAAGGCAACCGCCTGCGGCGCGATCTCGTGCTGCCGATGATGCTCGGCGTCGTGCTCTATGTGGCGCTGCTGATGAGCTACACCTGGGAAGTGATGGTCTTTACCGTTGCCGCCTACCTCGCATCGCTTCCCTTCGGCGCGCGGAAATGGCAGCGGAAATACGGGACGCTGACGATCGAGGAACCCGGCGTCGGCGACGACGACATCGGCCGGCACATCTGACCTCCGAGCATTTCCGGATTTCTCGAATGACGGAAGTGCTTCTCTCCCCGTCGTTCTAACGGATCACCGGGAAAAGCATGCGCTTTGTCCCGGGGAAAACCGTTGCGTGCTTTTCCCCAGAAAACCGCTTTCGCGTTTTTATCGGAACCGCTCCCTTCAGTAAGTATTAACCAACGTAGGCTTCAGTTAAGCCTCGCGAATTATGGTGGGCGTTTACAATTCCTGATAAGCTACGCCCCCGTTTTGTCGCTATTCGTGACGAAACATCAAACGATAAAATACCCAGGGAAGAACCACGTAAGGAGAGTATCGTGACTTCGAAGAAAAGCAGTATCGGCGAACAGCAGGCGGCCAAGCCAGACCTCGCCGCCAACTATCGCCCCCTCGGCCTGAAGGCTGTTGCCGCAGCATCGCTGATGGCGAAGCACAAGCCGACCAGCGTCAAGAAATCCGCTTGAGGCGGAAGGCTTCAAATTGGGATCATGCGTGCTTTCGGGTTACATGCGTTAGGCACCGCTGACGAAATGCATGACGAGGCGATCGCCGGAAATCTCCCGACGACGCTCTGGCGACATAAGCACAACCCGAAAAAAATCTGATGGATGAAGCGACGCATCGCCGCCGCTGATGCAAGACGTCGGCGCCGATAGGTCGCCGACGTGGATGGGGTTCAGAAAAAGCTGAGCTGGCCGTCGTCAGGTCTTTGTTTCTCGGGCGCCTTCAGCGGCTTTTCGATGACGACCGGCTCCTGCAGGTCGGGACCCATATTGGCGACCTTGTTGACCTTGTCGGAGACCGGGACGGCCTCGAAGAAGTCGTCCTGAACGGGCCGCATCAGCTCTACCACCTCGCGCGGTTCCTGCCTCTTGCAATCGAGCCAGCGCGAAAAATCTTCGGGTTTGATGACGACAGGCATGCGATCATGGATCGCTGAAATGCCCGAATTGGCTGACGTCGTCAGGATCGCACCGGTATCGACCTCGGAGCCGTCAGCCGAGGACCATGTCTCCATCAGCCCGGCAAAGGCGACGACCCCGCCCCGACGCGGCCTGATCCAATAGGCCTGCGGCCGTTCGCCGCTTTCCTTGGACGGGCGGTGCCATTCATAAAAGCCGGAGGCCGGGATAAGCACGCGGCGATGACGCATGGCGGCCCGAAAGGAGGCCTTGCCGATCGCGGTCTCAGAGCGCGCATTGATCAGCAACGGGAAGTCCCTCGGATCCTTGACCCAGCCCGGCGTCAGGCCCCAGCGCACGAGCACGGCGCGGCGATCGGCCAAATTGCTGCCCTGGTCCCTGCCCTCGCCCGCGATGACGACGAGGATCGGTTGCGCCGGCGCGATATTGTAGCGCACCGGAAAGTCGTCGAGATCGAGACCGGAGAAGAAGTCGCGCAGGTCGGCGCTGGAGATTGTCAGAGCGAAACGTCCACACATCGGCCTGTCTTTGCACCCGTCCCGAGTCTGGTCAAGGCGCCTCAACCTCTCGGCGCGAAGAGGATGAGGCTGGCGCCAGCAAGGCAGATCAGCGCGCCGCCGATATCGTAACGATCAGGCACGCGGGCTTCGACCAACCACAGCCAGAGCAGCGAGGCAAGGATGTAAATGCCGCCATAGGCCGCGAAAGTACGGCCGGCGGCCTCGCTCGGCACAAGCGTCAGAAGCCAGGCAAAAAGTGCGAGCGAGACCATGCCCGGCGCCAGCCACCAGACGGGCTTTTCGAGCTTCAGCCATGCCCAGAAGGCAAAGCAGCCAGATATCTCGAGGAGAGCGGCAAAGGCAAAGATGATGTAGGTCACGGAAGCACCTTTCGAATCCCGGTCGCACTCTTCATCCGATAAGATGGGCGACCACAGCAAGAGCAGACCCGATGACCTCCACCGCCAAAGCCGCCTCGTCCGCCATTCTCGAACGCGACGGACGCTTCCTTCTGGTATTGCGGCGCAACTCGCCTTCCGCCGACATGTATGCCTTTCCCGGCGGACGCGCCGAACCGGGTGAAACGCCGGAGGAAACGGCATTGCGGGAATTCCGCGAGGAAACCGGCATTTTCGCCCGTAATCCGCGGCTGTTTTCGACCTATGACCTGAAGACGCATGCCGCCGACGGCAGCATCAACAGCCATTTCCTGCTGTCGGTCTTTCGCGTCGATGCGGATGAGGACGCCGTGGCCGAAGCCGCCGACGATGCCGCCGCTCTCGGCTGGTACACGGTGGAGGAAATCCGGCGATTGCCCGTGCCGCAGAGCGTGCTCGAATGCGCGGAGCGGATTTCGGGCGGCGAATAGAAGTGGAAACTTTCAGGCGCGCCTTGTTGCCGTCATGCTCAGCGTATCAACTGTGAAGCATGATTCCCGTGCGACGCGTTTTCCTGTCTCTGCCCGTGCTGGCCCTCGTCTTGGCCGGCCCCACTATGGCGCAGGGCAAGAATACGCCGCCTCCGCAGACGCAGGAGATTGCGCCGCCACCAGCCGCGACCGTGCCCTATGACGACAAGCTGGCGCGGCTCGCGGAGGTGTTGGGTTCGGTGCATTATCTCAGAACGCTCTGCAAGGCGGCAGGCGGCGACGAGTGGCGAAGCGGCATGCAGCAGTTGCTCGATTCGGAGACCGGGGGCGAGCCGCAGCGTCGGGAAAAGCTCACGGCGGCCTTCAATCGCGGCTATCGCGCCTTCGCCTCGGTCTATACGGATTGCACCCCGGCGGCCATCGTGGCAGAAGGGCGCTACCGTAACGAAGGTGCAACACTCGCCACAGAAATTACCTCGCGTTTTGGAAATTGACGTTTAATTAACCTGTTTTCGCATGCGGACGTGTCGTTTTGGGAAAAGGCTGTTAGTGTTGTTAACGGTGCAGTAAGACATGAGAAGTTCTGAGGAAAAAACAATGGAAGCAAGCCTCAACGAGATCGACGACATGATCGTCCACGAAAAGATGCAGGCGGCTCTGGAGTACCAGAACGAGGCTTGGGCCGACGGCATGGCCGACGGAATCGAGCCTGAAATCATCGCTGATGCAGCCATTGCGCATGCACTGAGAGAGACCATCAGATTGCACGGGGAAAACAGCGCCGAAGCCTTGCTGGATTCGCTGCGCGAACGCATGCTTGCCGGCGAATTTTCCGCCAACCGCACCCTGCAATAATTGTTATCAGAGAGTTTGATGCGCACCGGTAAAGAGAAAGTTTCGCGAATTCCGCTCGCGCCGGTGCTGCTTGCGTTCAGCCTCGCCGCCGGCAATATTTGCCTCGCGCCGGCAGCCTACGCGCTTTCCGAACTGCACAAGATCCCCGGCCAGGCGGCCAATGACGCCCCGGCCGCGCAGGGAAGCGCTCAGGGACAGAGCCAGCCGCAGGGTGGGACCGCTTCCGGCGTTCCCATGGCCGATCCGCTGGTCAACAGCCAGAACAATCAGGGTGTCGACAAGACGCCGGGTGCTCAGGATGCTTCCAAGCCGGTGGAGGTGATCTACGACATCAGCAAGGCGCCCGAGCCGGTTCGCAAGATGCGCGAGCAGATCGTCGAGGCGGCCGCCTCCGGCGATCTCGAACGGCTGCGACCGCTGATGGGCACCGGCACGGAGCAGACGCAGGTGACCGTGGGCGAGCCGACCGACGATCCGATCGGCACGCTGAAGGATCTTTCGGGTGATCCCGATGGAGACGAGATCCTCGCCATCATGCTCGACATCATCTCGACCGGCTTCGTGCATGTCGGCCAGGGCACGCCTGAAGAAATGTATGTCTGGCCTTATTTTGCCGAGAAAGACTTGAAGTCGCTGACGCCGCCGGAGCGCGTCGAACTGCTGCGCATCGTCACAGCAGGCGATCTTTCCGACATGCAGGAATTCGGCGGGTATAATTTCTATCGTCTCGGCATCAAGCCCGACGGGAAATGGAAATTCTTCACCGCCGGCGATTGACGCCGTCCTGCCTGCGCCCTTTACCTCTCGCATGGCGCTTGCGATCCATCCTGCAAAGACATACCTCTGAGCGATGACCAACGCGACAGGTTCCGCCATGCCAGCCGTATTCCTGAAAGACCGCTCATTGCTCCTTGTCAGCGGCGCGGAAGCTCAATCCTTCCTGCAGAACCTGATCACCACCGATATCACCGCGCTTGAACCCGACGAAGCGCGGCCCGGGGCATTGTTGACGCCGCAGGGCAAGATCCTGTTCGACTTCATGATCTGGCAGGACGGCGAAGGCTTCGTGATCGAAACGGATGCCGATCAACGCGATGGCCTGCTGAAGCGGCTGACCATGTATAAGCTGCGCGCCGCCGTCACACTTGCGCCAAGCCCCGAAGAGGGCGTCACCGTTTCCTGGGGCGAGGATGCCGATGGCAGCCAAGGCGTCCGCGACAGCCGCTTCGCCAAGGCGGGCGTCACGCTGATCCGCCGGCCCGGCAAACATGGCGAGGGCGCGCAAGCGCTCTACGACGCGCTGCGTATCAGCCACGGCATCGTCACATCGGGATCGGACTTCGCCCTGCAGGACGCCTTCCCGCATGACGTGCTCATGGATTTCAACGGCGGCCTCTCCTTCAGGAAGGGCTGCTATGTCGGCCAGGAGGTCGTCTCGCGCATGCAGCACCGCGGCACCGCGCGCCGGCGCGTCGTGACCGTCTCCGCCATTGCAGCCTTGCCAGGCACGGGAACCGAGATCACCGCCGCCGGCAAGCCGGTGGGAACGCTCGGCTCGGTCGAAGGCGACCATGGACTTGCCATCGTGCGCATCGACCGCGCCGGCGCCGCGATGGCGGCAGGCACGCCGCTGCTCGCCGGCGAAATACCCGTTTCCCTCGTCCTGCCGGCATGGTCCGGCCTTGCCTTTCCCACCAGTGCCGACGAGGCCAGCGCGTGACAGTGGCGAAAGCTCCGCGTGCCTGGCAACGCATGCTGTCCGGGCGCAGGCTCGACCTGCTCGATCCCTCGCCGCTCGATGTCGAACTGATCGACATCGCCCATGGGCTGGCGCGTGTCGCCCGCTGGAACGGCCAGACATCAGGCGATCATGCTTTTTCGGTGGCCCAGCATAGTCTCGTCGTCGAGGATATTTTTCGCCGCTTCAACGAGGCGCGCCCGCAGGAGTGTCTGATGGCCCTGCTGCATGATGCGCCGGAATATGTGATCGGCGATATGATCTCGCCGTTCAAATCGGTGGTCGGCGGCGGCTACAAAACGGTGGAAATGCGGCTGGAGGCCGCCGTACACCTGCGCTTCGGCCTGCCGCCGCATCCCTCGCGCGACCTCAAGGACCGGATCAAGAAAGCCGACACGATCGCTGCCTATTTCGAGGCGACCGTGCTGGCCGGCTTCACACCCGCCGAGGCACAGAAATTCTTCGGCCAGCCGCGTGGCATCAGCAGGGAGATGCTGATGATCGAGCCGCTGCCGGCGATCGAAGCGCAGCGGTTGTTCTGCGAACGCTTCGCGGCGATCGAGGCAGAGCGGACGATGATGTCATGAGCTTCATCGTCGTCTCGCCGCTGTCGCGCATCGCGGAGATGGCCGTGCGCCATAAGGCGCGTGACATGATCAGCCTGATCGCCAAGGAACAGGCCTTTCATCGGCCGGGCGTGATCGCGGCCGACCGTCATCTGACGCTTTGCATGAACGATATCACTTTCAAGGGCACCGGCGGTCTCGTGGCCCCCGACGAGACGCATGTCCGCTGGCTTATCGACTTTGCCGCCTCGTGGCGGCAGGAGACGCCGCTGCTCATCCATTGCTGGATGGGCGTGTCGCGGTCGCCGGCGGCAGCCCTGATCGCAGCACTCTCGCTCGCGCCGGATCAGAGCGAGGAACAGCTTGCCCGTCGGTTGCGGATCGCCTCGCCTTTCGCGACTCCGAATGCCCGGCTGATCGAGATCGGCGACACGCTGCTTAACCGCGGCGGCCGGCTGGTCGCGGCGGTGCGGGCAATCGGACGCGGTGCCGATGCCGACGGCAACGCGCCCTTCGTGCTTGATATCAGGGACGCCGCCTGCGGTTGACGCTGCCGCCAGCCGCTCCATCTAGCCCCCGACCACGTAGAATCGACAGGGCCAGATCATGCAACAACAGGCAGCCGATGTTCTTCTCGCCACGCAAACAGCGCTCAGCCAGGCGAGCGCACTGGCGGTGCAATATTCCTTCTCCGTCCTCGGGGCGGTGATCCTGCTCGTTCTCGGCTGGACGCTTGCCGGTTTTGCCAGCCGCTGGGCCTATGAAGGCCTGTCGCGCGTCCATGGCATCGACGAAACGCTGGCGCGATTCTTCACCAATGTGCTGCGTTACGCGCTGCTCATCCTGGTGTTCATCACCGTGCTTGGCCAGTTTGGCGTCCAGACCGCCTCGATCATCGCCGCCCTCGGCGCAGCAGGCCTGGCGATCGGGCTGGCGCTGCAGGGAACGCTGCAGAATATTGCCGCCGGCATCATGCTGTTGATCCTCAGGCCGTTCCGCGTCGGCGAATATATCGAGACCAGCAGCGTGGCGGGCACGGTGCGTGAAATCGGATTGTTTGCAACCGAACTCAGGACTGCCGACGGGCTTTATCGATTGGCACCGAATTCGACGCTCTGGAACACGCCGATCACCAATTTCAGCCGCGAGGCCACCCGGCAGAACGAGGTGAAGATCAAGATCGCCTACGAGGATGACCTCGATCAGGCGATGGAGAAGTTGATGGGCCTTGCCAAAGGCGATGCGCGGGTGCTGACGTCACCGGCACCCAGCGTCTTCATCGACAGCCTCGGTGACAGCGCGATCTTCGTGACGCTGCGCTATTGGGCAAAGACCGGCGACTGGTGGTCGCTCAGCCGTGACACGGTGAAGCGCGTGAAACTCGCCTTCGACGAGAAGGACAGTCCGGCCACGCTGTCGGATGCTTCCGACGCAACACCGACAAAGAAGTCCAACGGCAGGGCGGCGGCCGAAAAGCCGGCGCCAACGCGGCAATGAGGCACGACGGCCGCCGTGACTTTGCATGTCGATGCTACAGTCGGCTATTGAATGACGCCGCAGGACAATCTTTCCCCGGCATCGCCTGAGGGCTGGCTGCGATAATCATCCGAATTGGCGTGCACCATCAATGCGCGGCCGCGAATGCCGTCGGTCTTGCCGTCGAGC
Organism: Rhizobium binxianense; assembly: GCF_028994275.1. Taxonomy (NCBI): domain Bacteria; kingdom Pseudomonadati; phylum Pseudomonadota; class Alphaproteobacteria; order Hyphomicrobiales; family Rhizobiaceae; genus Rhizobium; species Rhizobium binxianense. Next base: position 1,052,548 of record NZ_CP118713.1, on the reverse strand, counting down.
GTGACCATGCTGTCGAAGATCTGCGCCCGGAGCACGCCGTCCTGTCCGACATATTGATTGGGCATATCGCCGGCATGCGGCCCCTTGGCAGCAAGAATGCCGTGCTCGGCCTTGCCGGGGTTGAAGTGACCGCCCGCCGACTCGTGATGGGTCGCGGCGTCGCAACGGCCGGTCTCGTGAACATGGAAGGCCACCCATTTGTTCGCCGGCAGTCCGGATATCTCGACTTCGATCAGCACGCCGCCACTGGCGGCAGCCGTCAGCTGCGCGCGGCCGTCTTCCTTGCCGTCTTTGTCGACGAAATTGGCGATCGCCGTCTGCTTGTCCTGAGCGCCCGCCGGCAATGCAACTGCGAGCAGGCTAAGGGCGGCGATGGTGCGCATGGCTTTCATGGAAATCTCCTTCCGTCCGGTTGTCCTTCTGAACGTATCAACCCGGAAGGTGTTCCTGATGAAGAAATATGCCACGAGAAAAGCCGGCCTAACGGCCGGCTTGCAGATCACCCGAATTGGTAGGCCGTTCAGGCGACGGCGTCGAACTGGCCGTAGGTCTTGCGATAGAGATCCTCGGGCTGGTCGCCGGTCGCCGGCGCGGTCTGTTGCAAGGGATAGGAAACGGCGATGCTGCTTGCCGTGCCGCCGTCACGCGTGTCCATCATCAGCGCTATCAGGCTGCCGGAAAACTTCGGCTGCGTCTCGCCGGCCTTATCTTCTTCGACGAGTTCCTTGATGATGCCGGGCTTCTTATCGGCGGCACGTTCGCCGCGGCTGAGTACGCCGTCGCCATTGGCATCAAGCCGCGAGAGCGTCGCCAGATATGCGTATGACGTGTCTGAAACGGATGTGGTGCTGGTCATACAAACCTCCATTCACCGCCTTTTGCCGGTGGTGTTTGTACGCAATACGAAGGTGGAAAATCATTGTTGACTCGCTGGTTAAACTGATTTGCGCAGTGCGTCAATAAGTTGTTAACTTCTGATTAACGATGATTGACAACAGTTAACGAAATGCCGCGGGGCCAAGCTTCCTCCTGCGCCAAACGAGGGGAGCTCGGGGTATTTCAGCGATTTTTCACATATAAAACAAATGTCTAACGACGTGCCGCCGCTGCTGCACTGCAACCGAATATTAATCCGACCCAGCCAAAATGGGCGTTGCAAGACACTACCCAGACGTTCAGCTTATAAAATATCAATTTGGTGTTCATTTTAGGAAGGATCTCCGAGGCAATGAGGTACGTCCATCAAAAGAAGACGCCCATTGTCGTCGCAGCCGTCCCGAAGCATCCACATGAAAGCTGAAGCGCTCTTCTGGCAGCAATGCAGCCAGGCCGTCACGGCCGATGGAACGGTCGACGCGCAGCGTCTGATGGAGCTTGTGATCGCGACCTATCGCGTCCATGAAAATGACTATGACGAAATCGAGAGAAGCGCGGAAACGCTGTTGAGGGAAAACCATGCGCTGAGAGGCAATATATCAGCCCTCAGTCAGGCGTTCGACGGACAGCAGAGGCTCTTCGAAATCATCCTCAACAACCTGCCGCTCGGTCTCAGCGTCTTCGACGCCGACCAGCGGCTGACGCTTTCCAACATTCGCTTCGGTCAACTCTTCGGCCTGACGCAGGACGATGTCGTCGTGGGCGTGACAATCACCGATCTCATCGGCAAAATGCGCGGGATGGAGGGCACCAGCGCCAAGCACGGCCGGCGAACGAGGCGACATTCCGCTGTAACCGTCAAAAGCAGCGGTATCCGTCGGCGCGAATGGCTGATGGACGACGGCCGCACCATCCAGAGCATGGTGACCATCCTTGCCGACGGCAGCAGCATCGCCATTCACGCCGATATTACCGAGGATCGAAAGGCGGCCGAGCGTATCACCTATCTCGCTCACCACGATCCGCTGACCGGCCTTCCGAACCGCATCCATTTCCGCGAGCAGGTCGATGCAACGCTCATCGAGCGCAAGCCGGATGAGCAGATCGCGCTTGTTCACCTCAATCTCGATCGCTTCAAATCGATCAACAACACGATGGGCGTGTCGGCCGGCGACAAGATCCTGCAGCAGGTCGCCGAGCGCATCCGAGCCTCGGTCGGTTCGGAGAACGCCCTGGCGCGCCTCGGCTCGGATGAATTCGCCATCCTGCAGACCGGCGGACAGCAGCCGTGGAACGTGACTGCCCTTGCCGAGCAAATCCGCCGCGCGCTTTCCGAGCCGTTTTTCCACGGCGAGAAACAAGTGGAGCTCAGCGTTTCCATGGGGATCGCAATCGCCCCTGATGATGGCGAGGAAACCGATATCCTGCTGAAGAATGCCGGCGTGGCGCTATCGCATGCCAAGGCGGACGGGCGCAAACGCGAGCGTTTCTTCGCCGGTGAGATGGAAGTGCAGATGCAGCTGCGCCACGCGCTCGAGGCAGACCTCAGAGCAGCCGTCGAGAACGAGGAATTCGAGCTGCACTACCAGCCGCTCTATGACCTCCGGCAGCGGCGCATCTGCGGCTTCGAAGCCCTGATCCGCTGGAACCACCCGATCCGCGGCCGCGTCCCGCCGATGGATTTCATTCCACTCGCCGAAGAGGTCGGCCTCATCGTCGATATCGGCCGATGGGTTTTGCGCCGAGCCTGCAGCGATGCGGCGCAATGGCCGGAGGGCATCAAGGTCGCGGTCAACGTTTCTGCAATCCAATTCAGCGGCAGCGACCTGACAAAGGACGTCGGCGAAGCGCTTGCCGCCGCCGCACTGTCGCCGTCGCGGTTCGAACTCGAAATCACCGAGAGCGTGCTGATGGAGAATCTCGACGAGGTGCTGCCGATCCTGCATGCGCTGAAGGAGCGCGGCATCCGCATTTCGATGGACGATTTCGGCACCGGCTATTCGTCGCTGAGCTATCTCTCGAGCTTTCCCTTCGACAAAATCAAGATCGACAAATCCTTCGTCAACGACATCGCCGACAACAAGGAGGCGCATGCGATCATGCACGCAATCATCCTGCTCGGGGATGCGCTCGGCATGCGCGTCACCGTCGAGGGCGTCGAGACGGCCGAGCAACTGGCGCTGCTCGAATGCGAGGAATGCGACGAAATCCAGGGCTACCATATCAGTCCGCCGAGACCGGTGCGTGACGTGCCCCACCTTCTCGCCCTGCCGCCGAAGAACGGCGGCGTGACACGTCTTCCTAAAACCAGGCGCTGAGATTCGCTCGATTGCGACTCGCACGGCAAGCCGCTAGACAATCGGCTGCGATTGCCGAGGCCTCTCTGTCGCATGCTTTGGCCGGCATCGGCTTGCAGCCTATGCTTTTAACCTTCCTCATAACAGGTGGCGCGATGTTCGAGGCTGAAGCCTTCTCCCCTCACGAAACGCTGGCGGCGGCGCTGATTGCGCATGCGGCCGACGGCGACGACGGCTCGCACGATCTCGCCCATATCCTGCGCGTCTTCCGCAACGCCATGCGCATCCATGCCGAGGAAGGCGGTGACGGGCGGGTTCTTGCCGCCTCCGCGCTGCTGCACGACTGCGTCGCCGTCGAGAAGAATTCGCCGCTGCGGGCAAAAGCATCGGCTCTGGCGGCGGAAAAGGCATCGGCGATCCTGGCAGAGCTCGGCTGGGGAGAGGCGGATATCGAGGCTGCCGCGCATGCGATCACCGCGCATAGTTTCTCAGCCGGGGTAGCGCCGCAGACGCTGGAGGCAAAGATCCTGCAGGATGCCGACCGGCTGGACGCGATCGGCATGGTCGGCGCCGCCCGCTGTTTCTATATCGCCGGACGACTGGGATCGGGGCTTTACGATCCGTTCGACCCAGCGGCGGAGCATCGCCCGCTCGACGACAAGCGTTACGCCATTGACCATTTCCGGACGAAGCTGTTCAAGCTGGCGGAAGGGTTCCAGACCGAGACCGGCCGCAGGCTGGCGGCCGCGCGTGACAAAAGCCTGCGCGATTTCCTCTCGGCATTCATGGATGAAATCTAGAGCGGGTCAGCTTTTCAGCGAATCGCGGAGAACCGCTCTAAGTTTTTATTTTTACGCGATTCCAGGAGAACGGCATGCGTATCAGCGACCTCTTCATCTACCCACTCAAGAGCGCCCGCGGCATTGCGCTGCCCGCCGCCGAGATCGATGCCCACGGACTGTCCGGCGACCGGCGGGCAATGATCACCGACCCCAAGGGTCATTTCATCACCCAACGCGAATTGCCGGACCTCGCGCGCATCGCGCTGCGGCCGGAACCCGGCGCTTTCCGGCTGCTGATGGAGGGAAAACAGGAAATATCGGTACCGCCGCCTCGGCCTGACACCCGCATGGATGTGACCGTGTGGAAATCGACCGTCAGCGCCGCCGTCGCCGATCCCGACAGCAACCGCCAGCTTTCCGAATGGCTTGGCCGCGAGGTCCGGCTGGTCTTCTTCGACGGCCAGGCGCGGCGGACGGCGAATGCCGAATGGGCCGGTGAAGGCACGCCGGTCACCTTTACCGACGGCTACCAGATCCTGGTGACGACGACCGGCTCGCTGAGAGCTTTGAATGCCGATCTCGCCGCCCATGGCGAAGGCAGCGTCGGCATGGAACGCTTTCGACCGAACATCGTCATCGATATCGACGAGGCCTGGCCGGAGGATCGCTGGGCGGCGATCGAAATCGCCGGCATCCGCTTCGATCTCGTCAAGCCCTGCTCGCGCTGCATTATGACGACACAGGACCAGTTGACCGGCTCACGCGAGGTGGCCAACCCGATGCCGGCCATGGGCCGCATCCGCATGTCGGCCGACCGCCGCGTGCCCGGCCCACTCTTCGGCTGGAACGTCACGCCGCGCGGCAGCGGCAGGATCACGACCGGCGACAAGGTGAAGATCATCGAGGCGCGGTCGGAGGGCTGGGCAATGAAGGTTCGCGCACGGGGGTAGGTCTCACGCATGCCCGAGCGCTGAATCGATCCCGGCCATGACGTCGGCCGGCAGCGGTCCTTTTTCCAGCGCGCCGGCATTTTCTTCCACCTGGGCGACGGTGCGGAAGCCCGGAATGGGCAGGGTGCGCGGCGACCTCGCCCAGAGCCAGGCAAGCGCCCCCTGCGTCAGCGTGCGGCCGCCCGATGTCAGGAGATCGCGGACGGCATCGAGCCTCGCGGCGAATTCCGGGGCCATGCGCCCGTCCTTGAAATAGACCATCCAGTCGAGGGCCGCACCGCGCACATCCTTGGCGCCCACCGCCTTGTCGGCGGTGAACTTGCCGGTCAAGAGCCCCATGGCCAGCGGGCCGCGATTGATGGAGATCAGTCCCTTCCCTTCGATCACCGCAATCATCTCCGGCACCGGCTCGAAGACGTTCATCGTGTGCTGGATCGAGACGTAGCCCCGGCGGCCTGCATGACGGGCAGCGCGATCAGGAAAATCGGTGCTCCAGCCGAATGCATCGATCTTGCCTTCGCTGCGCAGCGCCTCAAGCGTATCGAAGACGGCATCCGATTGTTCCAGCGGAAAGTCATTGATGTGGAACTGTAGGAGATCGAGGCGGTCGCGCTTGAGGCGGCGCAGCGAGGTCTCGACCGAACGGCGGATAAAGGCCTCATCGGCGAAGGCACCGGTGGCCTGCTTGGTTTGCGGATCGGTCGCGAAGCCGAACTTGGTGGCGACAATAACGTCGTCGCGATTGCCGAGTGCCCGGCCAAGCACATCCTCCGAGTGGCCGGCACCGTAGTTCGAGGCCGTATCGAAGAAGCGGATGCCGAGTTCGATGGCACGGTCGATCGCTTCGACGGATTCATCGTCGTCGACTTCCCCCCAGCCGAGCGGCGTGTCGCCGGCAAAGAAGGGACCGCCGATCGCCCAGCATCCCATGCCGAGACGCGGAATTTCGCGGCCGTTCCAGAGCGTGATCGTCGTCGGTGATGCGGTCTTGGTCAGCATGAGATCCTCCCCGGTTGGCGTCTCCAAGACATAGGAAGGGCTCCCATGCGGGTAAACCGCCAAATCCGGAGGATGTTTTGCACCGGTAAAAAATGCCCGAAAGAAAGGAAGTCAGGCGGAAATACCATTCGGACCGGAAAGCGTCCGCAAGGCTGGATTGAGCGCCTTGAGCGCCGCCTGAACGAAACCGTCACGGGCCGCCGCCGCCTCGATGCCGCGCGGTTCATAGACGTGGCGATGCAGAAAGAATCCCGTCAGCCGGAATGCCGCTGCGAGACTATCGAAGTCCGCCGCATGATTGCCTTCGATACTGAGGAAGGGTGGCAGGAGCAGCATCTTGTCCGCCCAGGGGGCGCCGGCGCTGCGGCTAACGGCGCGGCCGGATTTCGGCGAGACATAGACGAGATCGGAACGGGCGCCGGTCGCGGCGCATTCGGCAAGATCGAGGCCGAAGCCGAGATCATTCAGCACCGCAAGTTCGAAACGCACGAAGAGTTCGCCGGCATCGGCCGGGTTGTGCAGGTGATCGAGGATCACTTCGAGCGCATCGAAGAGGTGCGGATGCGGATCACGCTCCGGCAGCAGCCGCAGCAGCGCGCCCATCGCCTGGACACCGTAGACAGCGGTCGCCGTTTCCATCAGGCGGGCGGCGCGCAACGTCACCGGCTCGACGCGGAATTCACCGAGATGCTCGTCTAACCTGGCGCGCCAGAGGACCTCGACGGCATTGCCGGCCTGCAGCACCGGCTGCATGGCGCGCGAGCGACCGGAACGCACCAGGCCGAGATGGCGGCCGCGATCCCGCGTCATCACCTCGGCGATGACACTCGTCTCGCCGTGGCGCTTGACGCCCAGGATGATCGCATGGTCCTGCCACTGCATCGAAAGAAGTCCTCACGGCTGACGAATCCATCCTACTGCATAATTCAACGCGTGACAGCGTCCTTTGCACGTCTGAAAGACGCGCGTCGCTGTCGGCAAGGCCTGGATTCTGTCATGGACCGTGTCAGGCTACAGCCGGGAAAAGCCTCTGCAGGAAGTCGCGCATCGCTGTTTCGTCGAACGGCTTCACCAGAAGCGGTATGTGCTGCAGGTCGGGCGGGAAATCGCCTGTATCGGAATAGCCGCTGACGAAGCCGAAGGGGATGCCGATATCGAGAAGATGACGGGCAAATCCGAAGCTCATGCCCTCGCCGAGATTAACGTCGAGAAGGGCGAAATCATATGTCTCCGCAGCGATGGCAGCCCTTGCCTGTTCCACACTGCCGACGATATCGATGCCCTCGACCCCGGTAAGGCGCAGCATATCCTCCGCCTCCATCGCGATGATCAGACTGTCTTCAAGAACCAGAACACGGATTGCGCTCATGATTCCATGCCCCCCGTCGGGCGCCTGTCGCAGCGCCCCGGCCGTTTCCCCAACATCATTGCCCTCCGGTGCCCCGCATGGCACGCTACCGGTGAATTCCGCCACCATTTTTGAATAAAACATTTTTCTGCCCGGTCGATAAGAATCAAATCGGAGGAACGATGATGGCCAACCTTATTTTTCCTGATGCTAATGCGCATTTAAAAAAGACATAAGCAAGGGGTTTGGCTACTGCATGACGCGGCACACTTCCGGGCGATAAGCATCAGATGAAGGGACGTTTGCCCTCTCCAAGCCCTTCCCAGCCGGAAATGGTCATCAATTCCTCGCCGTTCAACACCTCACAGCCGCGCTCCTGCCAGCGGATCAGCCCACGTTCACCGAGCTTTTTCAAGGTCTTATTGGTGTGAACGATGGAGAGGCCAAGGGTATCGGCAATGTGCTGCTGGGTGATGGGGATGAATGTACGGCCGTTAAAGAGGTTAAGCTTCCGGCCACGCTCAAACAGGAAAGCGATCAGGTAGGCTGCTCTTTCCAGCGCCGTGCGGCGGCCGATGGAGAGCAGATGCTCATCCAGGATGCGTTCCTCGCGCGCCGCGATCCAGGTGATGTCGAAGGCGAGCGAGGCGTGTTTGTTATAGAGCGTCATCAGCCTGGCGCGCTCGAAGACGCAAAGGGAAACCGGTGACAGCGCTTCGACCGAATGCTGCATCTCACCGGCGATCGTCCCCTGCAGGCCGATCAGATCGCCCGGCATGATATAATTCAGAATCTGGCGGCGCCCATCCTCCAGCATCTTGTAGCGAAAGCCCCAACCGGACAGCACCGTGAAGAGGTGCGCGCTATGGGCACCCTCGACGAGGATGGTGGAACCGGCATCGACAGCTAGCTCACCCCTCTTGAAGCTGGCGACGAACTCCAGCTCGTCGCGGCTGAACTCCCTGAAATGCGGCAGCGGCCGCAAAGGACATTGCTGGCAAGGGGTCTTGAAAGAATTGATCGATCTCGACGTCACCATATTTGCCCTTGCCGTCGCAAAACCGGCGCGCCAACGTTGGCGCGCCGTTCATCGAGGAATGCTCCAGGCATGGAATTGTTCCATGAGCGAGGCGCTTTTTTTATGCGGAAACAAAGGGCTGGCGCCTGCCAGACGGAATCCTTGCCTTGGTTATTTCGGGAAATCGAGGCCCATTTCGCGGAAGCGCTCGGGATCATCGCCCCAATTCTCGCGAACCTTGACGAACAGGAAGAGATGGACCGGCTGTTCCAGGATTTCCGACAATTCCTTGCGCGACGCAGTCGAGATCGCCTTGATAGTTTCACCGCCCTTGCCGAGCGCAATCTTCTTCTGGCTGTCGCGCTCGAGATAGATCACCTGCTCGATGCGCACAGAGCCGTCCTTGCGCTCTTCCCACTTCTCCGTTTCGACATGCGAGGCATAGGGAAGCTCCTGGTGCAGGCGCAGAAACAGCTTCTCGCGGGTGATCTCGGCAGCAAGCTGGCGCATCGGCAGATCGGAGATCTGGTCTTCCGGATAGTACCACGGCCCCTCCGGGAGGGTCTTCGCCAGATAGTCCATGACATCGTCGCAGCCGGAGCCGTTTTCGGCCGAGATCATGAAGGTGCGCTCGAAAGCGATCTTCTCGTTGGCGGCAGCGGCCAACGCCAGCAGATCCTCGCGGTTGACGCGGTCGATCTTATTCAGCAGCAGGATCTTCGGCTGGCGGACTTCCTTCAGACCTTCGAGGATGGCTTCAGCATCGCCACGCAGGCCGCGCTCGCTGTCGATCAGTAGCACGATCAGATCGGCATCCTTGGCACCGCCCCAGGCCGAGGTCACCATGGCGCGGTCGAGCCGGCGGCGCGGCTTGAAGATACCGGGCGTATCCATGAAGACGATCTGGGCGTTGTCGTGGATGGCAATGCCGCGGACGATCGCGCGCGTCGTCTGCACCTTATGGCTGACGATCGACACTTTGGCACCGACGAGGCGGTTGACCAACGTCGACTTGCCGGCATTGGTCGGCCCGATCAGCGCGACGAAGCCCGAATGCGTCGGACCACTGGTTTCTGCGGCAGCTCCGGCCGCGATATCTTCTTCTTGTGTCATTGTCCCGTCAGTTTCCGGCAGGCGATTGCTGCCAAATGCCTTCGCGCTCAAGCATCTTCGTCGCCGCAACCTGTTCAGCGGCACGCTTTGACCGCTCTACGCCGGTTTCGGGCTTAATGCCAGCAACTTCCACCGTCACCTTGAAGCGCGGATCATGATCCGGTCCGCTGCGTTCATCAACCCGATAGATCGGGGTGACGCCGAATTTCGCGTGCGACCATTCCTGCAGCTCGGTTTTGGCATCGCGCTTGGCGCCATCGGCCCTGACCGCCCTGCCCTGCCAATAGCGCAGAATGAAGCGGCGGGCGACCTCAAGGCCGCCGTCGAGGTAGATCGCGGCGATCAGGCTTTCGACGACGTCGGCACGCACGTTCATCATGCGCTTGCCGGTCAACTTCTTCACATCGGCGCCGGTGCGAATATAGAGGTGAAGATTGAGCTCGTCGGCGACCGCTGCGCAGGTTTCAGCACTGACGAGCTGGTTGAGACGGACCGAGAGCTCGCCTTCCCCCGCCGTGCCAAAGGTACGAAACAAGAGCTCGGCGATGCAGAGCCCGAGGACCCTGTCGCCGAGGAATTCCAGCCGTTCGTAATTGCCGCCCTTTTCCGTGCGGGCGCTGGCATGGGTCAGCGCCCGGTCGAGGCGTTCCTTTTCGGCGAAGTCGTGACCGATCAGGCCTTCAAGCTTTGCGCGGTCCGCCGCAGAAAGCGTCTGCGCCTTACTCATTCAACAACCTTGAAGAGGCGGTCCCAGCGCATGTTCGTCGGCCACTTCCAAATTTCGCGGAAAGAGGTGTCGTTGCCGAGCGAGAAGAAGATCACGCTGGCGCGGCCGACAAGATTTTCGGCCGGCACGAAGCCGACGTCGAAGCGGCTGTCGAGCGAGTTGTCGCGGTTGTCGCCCATCATGAAATAATGGCCTTCCGGCACGATGAATTCACGGGTGTTATCGCCGCGCGACACAGGAGACTGATCGAGCGTGTCATAGGTCTTGCCGTTGTCGAGCGTTTCGCGGAAGACCGGCACATCGGCACCTGGATCGAGCTTGTAATCCGACGTAAACGTACCATCCGCTACCTTTGGAACCGGCTTGCCGTTGACGTAGAGCACGCCGTCGGTCACCTGGATATGGTCGCCCGGCAGGCCGATGCAGCGCTTGATGTAATCGACCTCAGGATTTGGCGGGAAGCGGAAGACGACGATGTCGCCACGCTTCGGATCGGCGCCGAACAGGCGGCCGCTGAAGATGTCGGGCGAGAAAGGCAGCGAATATTTCGAATAGCCGTAAGCGAACTTATTGACGAAGATATAGTCGCCGACGAGAAGCGTGGGCATCATCGAACCGGACGGAATGGTAAAGGGCTGGAACAACACCGTTCGGATCAGCATCGCCAAAATCAGCGCCTGAATGATGACTTTGATATTTTCCCAGAGGGCGTTCGGCTTGGCTTCGACTTTTTCGGACACGCAGTCTTATTCCTTCAAGACGCCGCGGCGGCGCAATTCTTTCTGTCGTTCTCTCTAGAGCATGATGCCGAAAAGTGTGAGCGGTTTTCGGACGACATCATGCTCTAAATCTTAATCTAGAACAGGATTCAGATTTTAGGCCGGGTCGGCCCGAAATCATCCTGTTCTATCGGCTTCGGCCGGTTGCGGCAATGGCGACAGCATCAAAAGCGACGAGAGGTCGCGTCAAATGCTTCCGGGGTCGCGATCAACGCTCCCGAGGTCGCGATCAACGCTCCCGAGGTCGCGATCAACGCTCCCGACGTGCGGTCATACGCTCTCGGGCAACGCCTCGATAATCACGAAGGCCTGCGCCAAGGGATAATCATCCGTTATTGTCAAATGAATGGCGGGCCTGTGGCCCGCCGGCAGCATCGATTCCAGGATCAGGGCGGCAGCACCTGATAGAACCATGGTCGGCTTGCCGCTCGGCAGGTTGACGACGCCCATGTCCTTCCAGAAGACGCCCTGGGCGATACCGGTGCCGAGCGCCTTGGAACAGGCCTCCTTGGCGGCAAAACGTTTGGCGTAGGATGCACCACGATTTGCGCGGCGGTCGGACCGCGCGCGCTCAATCTCGGTGAAGCAGCGATGGGTGAAGCGGTCGCCGAAGCGCTCGATGGATTTCTCGACGCGGCGAATGTCGATCAGATCGCTGCCAATGCCGATGATCATGCCGGAACCTTCCGTCGCTTAAGAATTCTTGATCGGGCTCATACACTCGGCATGTCGCCGGCCGGGCTGGCCAGGCGCAGGCGCGCCCGCTCCAGCAGCCGTGTGTGGCGGCGCGTCTGAAAACCCTTCACGGTGTAGAATGTCAGCGCATAGAGCGCAACGGAGGTGACGATCGCCGGCGGAATGGCGCCGACCAGCATCGGTTCCAGCACCGGCTTCCACAGCTCGGTGAAGTTCAGCTTGTGAAAGAGGGCTGCGAGATCCACCGTCTGACCGGCCAGATGATCCTCACGACTCAACAGCAGATGCCCGATCTCCCAGGTGATGCCCCAGATGAAGGGATAGGTCAGCGGATTGCCGAAGGCCGCGCAGCCAAGGGCGGCGGCCACCATACTGCCGGAGAGGAAATAGGTGATCACAAACGCCATGACGAAATGCACGCCGATGAAAGGCGTCCACGAGACGAAGACACCGGCAGCGACGCCGGCCGCGACCGCATGCGGCGAAGCGCTCAGGCGCAGGATGCGCATGGAGAGGTAACGGAGCGGACGAAGGAAACCTTTGCGGGGCCATAAAAGCTCTCGCATCTTTTCCTTGAATCCCGCGGGTTTGCGACGGCGAAACAACATGGCCGGTATTTAGTGCAGCGCACATGACCATGACAAGAGCGGCAAATGGTACCGCCGAAAAAACAGTTCAGTCCCCAAAGCAGCGGGGAGCTTCTTCATGCCGAGGGGCGTCCGTTATCATAACGTCCCTCACCCATCTCAAGTACAGAAGTTCAGTATCAGCGATTGCGGAACAGACCGCGATCGACCTGGCGCTGACGAAACTCGAGATCGATACGATCGAACGAGCCGTTCAAATATGCCATTTCACGTTCCTGGGCAGTCGGAGCGCGAAGGGCGCGAGCGATTTTCCTGATAGGGTCAAACATTACCTTGTCTCATCTTCTGTTTGTTTTCGATGAGCAGAAGATAGTCGCGGCAGAGGTTAATTACCACCGCTGCAACATGGAGAACAGCCATGCGTCCTTCGCATTGCTTGCCTATCCAATGCGCCACTCCGACCACGAAACGATCACAAAATGTGCAATTTTCCGATCCAGCCGGCGACAGGCTTAACAAAATCCTACTCGTAGAGCCGCCGCACCGTGGCGATGCAATCCAGATCCTTCATCTGGGCGAGCAGTTGATTGAGCTGACGCAGGTCCCAGACCTCGACCTCGAGCATCATTTCGGTGAAATCGGCCGCGACGCGCACCGTGTTCAACAACCGGATATTGACGTCGAGGCCTGCAACCGTCTGGGCGACCTTGGCAAGCGTGCCGGGCTCATTCAACCCATTCACCATGATGCGCGCCATGAAACGCGACTTGTTGGCTTCGTCGAGATCCCAGCGAACGTCGATCCAGCGGTCGGGCTGATCGTCGAACCGCTGCAGGCTCGGCGACTGGATCGGATATATGGTGATGCCCTTGCCCTGGTCCATGATGCCGACGATGCGATCGCCGGGCACGGCGCCGGTCGACGCGAACTTGACGTCGACATTGCCGGACAGGCCGCGGATCGGCCCGATATCAACATCGGTGTCGACCTCCGGATGGCCGCCGTCGAGCCCGGGCTTGGTCTTGCCGGGGATCTTGAAGATCATGCCGGCGGCGCTGCGGACGTTGAACCAACCGTCATCGCCGGAGGGCTTGACGGTGACGCGCTCATCCTGATGGTCGGGATAGACGGCGCGCAGCACATCGAGCGAGGACATCTCGCCGCGGCCGACGGCGGCGATCGCATCCTCGACATCCTTCTGACCGAGGCGGTGCAGCGCCGGCTTCATCGCCTCGCGAGAGAAAATCTTGCCGGCTCTGTCGAAGGTGCGCTCGAGAATGCGGTGACCGAGGCCGGCATATTGCTTGCGGATTGCCATGCGGGTGGCGCGGCGGATGGCGGCACGCGCCTTGCCGGTGACGACGATCTCCTCCCAGGCGGCGGGCGGAACCTGCACGCCGGAGCGGATGATCTCGACCTCGTCGCCATTGGCAAGCCGCGTCACCAGCGGCATGATGCGACCGTTGATCTTGGCGCCCACCGTGGTGTCGCCGATATTGGTGTGCACCGCATAGGCGAAATCGATCGGAGTGGCGCCACGCGGCAGGGCAATCAGCTTGCCCTTCGGCGTGAAGCAGAAGACCTGGTCCTGGAAGAGCTCAAGCTTGGTGTGTTCGAGGAATTCTTCCGGGCTGTCACCCTCGGCGAGCGCCTCGATCGTGTGGCGCAGCCAGGAATAGGCATTGGATTCGCGAGAAAGGATGTCGCCATCGGCATTGGTAGCGCCGTCCTTATAAAGCGTGTGGGCGGCGATGCCGAATTCGGCGATTTCATGCATGCGCTTGGTGCGGATCTGCAGTTCGATGCGCTGGCTGGACGGACCGACGATAGTCGTGTGCAGCGACCGGTAATCGTTCTGCTTCGGTGTCGAGATATAGTCCTTGAAGCGGCCGGGCACGACGCGCCAGCGGGTGTGGACGATGCCGAGCGCCCGGTAACAGGACGGGATGTCCTCGACGATCAAACGGAAGCCATAGACATCGGAAAGCTGCTCGAAGGAAAGCGACTTCGACTGCATCTTGCGGAAGACCGAATAGGGCTTCTTCTGCCGGCCCTTGACATAGGCGCTCGTCAGGCCGCTTGCCACCAGCAGGTCGCGCAGTTCGGCCTCGATCTTCTTGACAATACCCTCGTTGCGCTTGGAAAGCTCTTCCAGTCTTTTGGTGACGGTCTCGTAGGCTTCCGGGTTCATATGGCGGAAGGAGAGTTCCTCCAACTCCTCGCGCATGTCCTGCATGCCCATGCGGCCGGCTAGCGGCGCATAGATCTCCATCGTCTCTTCGGAGATGCGGGCACGCTTGTCGGCCGACATGTGGTCGAGGGTGCGCATATTGTGCAGGCGGTCGGCAAGCTTGACGAGCAGCACGCGCACATCGTCGGATATGGCGAGCAGCAGCTTGCGCAGGTTTTCCGCCTGCTTGGCCTTCTTAGTGACGAGGTCGAGCTTCTTGATCTTCGTCAGGCCCTCGACCAAGCGGCCGATATCCTCGCCGAACAGTTCGTCGATCTCGGCGCGCGTCGCCGTCGTATCCTCGATCGTGTCGTGCAGCAGAGCAACCGCGATCGTCGATTCATCGAGATGCATGTCGGTGAGGATGGCGGCGACTTCGAGCGGATGGGAAATATAGGGATCGCCGCTCGCGCGCTTTTGCTGGCCATGTTTCTGCATGGCGTAGACATAGGCTTTGTTCAGCAGTGCTTCATTGGCGTCGGGCTTGTATTGCTGAACCCGCTCCACGAGCTCGTACTGCCGCATCATTCCAAAGCCACTCCGATAAAAATAAAAGCGCGCCAATCAACGATTGGCGCACACGTGGGCAATAATATGCCTAAGCAATAAAGGCGCAAGATTGACGATTGGTAATCATCGCGCTTTTGCATCGCATGAAACTGTTTCCGTGCCGCATCCGACCAATGCGACGGGAATCCGGTCTCTACGCTTAGTAGTCGTCGCTCTTTTCCGGCGGCACCAGGCCTTCGATGCCGGCAAGCAGCTCTTCTTCCGACATCTGGTCGAAAGTGATCGTTTCCGGCAGGTCGTCCTGCTCTTCGCTGTCGGCTGCGGCGACACCGCCGGCGGCGATCATGCTTGCCGGATCGGGCTCGGGCTCATCGACTTCGACATGCTTTTGCAGCGAATGGATCAGATCTTCCTTGAGGTCATCGGGCGAAAGCGTCTCATCGGCGATTTCGCGCAGCGCCACGACCGGGTTCTTGTCGTTGTCGCGATCGATGGTGATCGAGGCGCCCTGGGAAATCAGCCGGGCGCGGTGGCTGGCGAGCAGAACCAGCTCGAAGCGGTTCTCCACCTTGTCGATGCAATCTTCAACTGTGACACGGGCCATTGCCTGTCCTTTACGGTCGTCATTTCGGGATTAGCACGCCCGATACAATTAAAACCGGGCAAATACAAGTTTTTCATTCCGGCTCCCCTCGTCTTTATCCGCGGCTGAGCTAAATTTCCATGGAGAACGTCATAATTCTACCGAGGGTTGCTTGGAATATGCCGAATCGTGCCCTAAATCTTTGGTATATGAATAATCCATAAAGTAAGGACCGGATCGAAAACGACAAAACAACCTATTGTTTTTATTGACGTTTGGCACTTGCGGATTTCGATTGCTCTCATTGGATTGGTAAGCGATGTTTGACCCACGCGAAAAAATTGCACTCTTCATCGACGGCGCCAACCTCTACGCTGCATCCAAGAGCCTCGGCTTCGACATAGATTACCGTAAGCTCTTGAAAGCATTTCAGAAACGCGGCTATCTCCTGCGCGCTTACTATTATACGGCTCTGATCGAGGATCAGGAATATTCGTCGATCCGGCCACTGATCGATTGGCTCGACTACAACGGCTATAAAGTCGTCACCAAGCCCGCCAAGGAATTCACAGATTCCATGGGTCGCCGAAAGATCAAAGGCAACATGGACATCGAGCTTGCGATCGACGCCATGGAACAATCCGAAACGGTCGATCATCTCGTGATCTTCTCGGGCGACGGCGACTTCACCAACCTCGTCGAGGCGTTGCAGCGCCGAGGCCGCAAGGTTTCGGTGATCTCGACCATGGCGACCCAGCCGCCGATGATCGCCGACGATCTCCGCCGCCAAGCCGATCATTTCATCGATCTCTTGTCGTTGAAGGCTGAAATCGGTCGCGATCCCGCCGAGCGGGCTCCACGCCCGGTCGAAGTCGCCCCGGCCAGCGATTTCGAGGACTGATCCGCCCGTCATCTCGAAACTGAGAAACAATATGATTCCGTGCGAAACGGCAATCATCGGGCATGCCGCGTGGTCAGCCGTTATCCTTCAGCAGGCGGCTCTTTTGCCGGTTCCAATCGCGCTCCTTCTCGGACTCGCGCTTGTCGTGCAATTTCTTACCCTTGGCGAGCGCGAGTTCCATCTTCGCCCGACCGCGGTCGTTGAAATAGATCTTCAGCGGGATCAGCGTCATGCCCTCGCGGTTGACGGCAGAGCGCAGGCGATGGATCTCGCGGCCCGACAGCAGCAGCTTGCGGCGCCGGCGGGGTTCGTGATTGAAGCGGTTCGCCTGCAGGTATTCCGGCAGGTAGGAATTGATCAGCCAGATCTCGCCACCCTCATCCGACGCGTAGGATTCGGCGATATTGGCCTTGCCTTCGCGCAGCGACTTGACCTCCGTGCCCATCAGCACGAGGCCGGCCTCGTAGGTATCGATGATCTCGTAGTTGAAGCGGGCCTTGCGGTTTTCGGCCACGACCTTGTTCACGACGCGCTGGCTGCCTTTGGGGGCCATGACGATATTCCATTCATTTAGAGCGCGAAAAGCCGCGCCCTCATTCCTGCTCTTTGTAGGGCCTGCTCTTTGTAGGGCCTGCTCTGTGTAGAGCGTGCTCTGCGTAGGGACTTGCCCTTTATGTAAGGGAACGACCCGGTCTTGTGAAGACGGCCGGTCTCTTCAGTTCAGAAGGCCGGCATGACGCAGGGCAGCGTCGATCGCCGTTTCCGTTGCCGGCTCCAGTGTCGAAAGCAGCGGCGAGCGGACGTTGCGGCTCATGCGGCCAAGCCGGGAGAGCCCGTATTTGGCGCCGCAAAGACCGGGCTCGAGGAAGATCGCCTTGTGCAGCGGCATCAGCCGATCCTGATATTCCAGCGCGCTGATGTAGTCGCCCGCCAGCGTCGCCGCCTGGAAGTCGGCACAAAGGCGCGGGGCGACATTGGCCGTGACCGAAATACAGCCGACACCGCCATGAGCGTTGAAGCCGAGTGCCGTCGCATCCTCGCCCGACAACTGTCGGAAATCCTTGCCGCAGGTGATGCGCTGTTCGGAGACGCGCTCGATCTTGCCCGTCGCATCCTTGACGCCGACGATATTGCGGTGCGCCTTGGCGAGCGCACCCATCGTTTCCGGCGTCATGTCGACCACCGAGCGGCCGGGGATATTGTAGATATAGATCGGCAGATCGACGGCCTCGGCAATCGCCGAAAAATGCGCGATCAAACCCTTCTGCGTCGGCTTGTTGTAATAGGGAGTGACGACCAGAACGGCGTCCGCACCAACCTTTTCGGCGTGCTGGGCAAGTTCGACCGCCTCACGCGTGTTGTTCGAGCCGGCGCCGGCCATGACGGGAACGCGTTTTGCAGCAACCTCGATGCACAGCTCCACGACCCGTTTGTGTTCGGCATGCGACAGCGTCGGCGATTCGCCTGTCGTGCCGACCGGAACGAGACCGCCGCTGCCTTCTTTGATCTGCCAGTCGACATGAGCAGCGAAGCTGTCTTCGTCGATCAGTCCGGCATCCGTGAAAGGGGTGACGAGGGCGGGAATGGACCCATTGAACATGCAAAGCTCCTCACGACCAAATCCTTGCTTCGGCCGCATTCCATGAATATTTTGCGCACCATAGAGCGCCGAAATCATCGCGACAAGCGCGTAGAGTTCGGTTTAGGGCAAATTCCGATAGCAGATGTGAATGAATTTTACCTGGTACGGTAAGGTTTCGTTAAGATGCCTCTAGCCAAATGGCAGGGCGTGTTTTCGTTGCGAGATCCCGGATGAAGAAAGCTGTCCTGATTCTGTCCGCCTTCGGCTTCGCCGCCGCCGCGTGGGGCAGCATAGCGTCGCCGCTTCCGGGCGAGAGCACGCCCATGCCTGGCGTCAAGCCGCTCGGCTTCATTCCCCAAACAGCCATGCCGGAAGCGATCACAACGGGCGCCATTCCGCGCAATCCGGCCATCGCGCCTGTCAACAGCGACCTGAAAGCCGGCCTCGATGCGCTTTCCGACAAGAACCCGCAGCTGGCGCTGTCGATCCGCGACAGCATGCAGGGCGGTACGCTCGACCGCCATATCCTCACCTGGGCGATCGCCGTTTCCGGATTGAAGGGCGTCCCCTCCTATGAAATCGCCAGTGCTGGGCAGGAGCTCAAGAGCTGGCCGGGCCTTTCGCGGCTGCGCTCCTATTCCGAACGTGCGCTCTATGACGAGAACCCCGCCCCATCCGCCGTGCTCGCCGCCTTCGGCGATACCGCGCCCGAGACGATGCAGGGCGCCGTCATCCTCGGCCGGGCGCTGGTTGCATCAGGCAGACAAGCGCAGGCGGCAAAATATATCCGCAAGGTCTGGCGCGGAGAGGCTCTCGACAAGGCGACCGAGGACAAGATCCTCCTCGAATTCTCAGCTCTGTTGACGCCTGCCGACCATAAGGCGCGGATGGACTATCTGATGTATCGCGGCCGGGTGGCGCAGGCCAAGCGCTTCGGCGACATGGCCCAGGCCCAGTCGCTCTACAAGGCTTGGTCTGCCGTCGACGCCAAAGCCGGCAACGCCGGCGCGCTGCTCAACGCTGTCGATGCAAAATGGCGCGGCGATGCCGGCCTGCTGTTTGCGCGGATTGAATATCTGCGCAAACAGGACAAATATGCCGAGGCGGCAGCACTTCTGGAGCAGATGCCGCCCGAGCGTAGCGAACTTGTCAACTCCGGCGAGTGGTGGAACGAGCAGCGTATCGTCAGCCGTGGTCTCGTCGACCAGGGACAGTTCAAGCCTGCCTATCGCATCGTCGCCAATTACGCCGCAACGAGCCCGACTGACATCGTCGAGGCTGAGTTCCATGCCGGATGGTACGCGCTTCGCGGCCTGCAGGATCCGGCAACCGCGGAAAAACACTTCCGCAAGATTCTCCAGACATCAAACGGGCCGATCTCGGTTTCACGCGCCTGGTACTGGCTGGGACGGGCGGCCGAAGCCGGGGGCCCCGGCAAATCCAGCGAATTCTATGGGAAGGCTGCGACCTTCCCCGGCACCTTCTACGGTCAGCTCGCGGCCGAAAAGCTGGGGCGAAAGACGCTGAACGTTACCTATCCCGCGCCGAGCACGGCCGACCGGCAACGCTTTCAGGCACGTGAAGCGGTGCAGGCGATCGCCCGACTAGAGGCCGCAGGCCATGGATGGCGGGCCGATATTCTCTATCTTGCGCTTGCCGACCAGTTGCAGAGCCCCGGCGAACTGGCCGTGCTTGCGGCGCAGGCCGAGCAATCCGGCGATCATCATTTGTCGCTGCAGATCGGCAAGATCGCCTATGGCCGCGGCATCGATGTCGCAGCGCTCGCCTTTCCGGTCGGCGTCATCCCGGCGAATGCCAACATCTCCGGCTCCGGCAAGGCGCTCGCCTATGCCATCGCCCGGCAGGAAAGCGCCTTCAACCCAGCCGCCGTTTCAGCGGCGAATGCGCGGGGATTGCTGCAGCTTCTGCCGGGGACGGCCCAGGCGGTGGCCAAGCGCCACAACATCGCCTATTCGAAAGACAAGCTGACGGCCGATGCCGGTTATAACGCCACACTCGGCGCGCATTATCTAGGTGAGCAGATCGAAGCCTTCGGCGGCTCCTATATCCTGACCTTCATTGCCTACAATGCCGGGCCGAAACGGGTGCCGGAATGGATCGGCCGTTACGGCGATCCGCGCGGCAGGTCGATCGACGAGATCGTCGACTGGATCGAGCGCATCCCCTTCCCCGAAACGCGGAACTACGTCCAGCGGGTGATGGAGAATTACGAGGTGTACAAGGCTCGCCTCGGCCAGCCCACCGATATCGAGCGCGACCTCATCGGCGGACGCAGTGCTTCCTAAGGCGTTTGGCGCAGCCGGAAAAGCAGGCTACATCTTCGCGATCAAACAGATCTCGAGGATGCAATGCCGGATAATTATGCAAGCGGTTTCCAGGAACGATTTTATACGTCTCCCGATGGGCTGAAGCTTTATGCCCGCGACTATTGGCCCGGCGAGACGGCAACCGCCGGACGGCTGCCGGTCATCTGCCTGCCCGGCCTGACCCGCAATACGCGGGATTTTCATCCGCTGGCGCTGCTGCTCTCCCAGGACATAACAGCACCACGCAGGGTCATCGCGCTCGATTCGCGCGGGCGGGGAAACTCGGCATGGGATGAGAACAAGGCGAACTACAATCTCGCCATCGAGGCCGGCGATGTCGTTGCCGCTTGCGCGGCGCTCGGCATCGAGCGGGCCGTCTTCGTCGGCACGTCCCGGGGTGGGCTGATCCTGCATCTGATCGCAGTGATGCGGCCGGATCTTCTCGAAGCCGTCATCCTCAATGATATCGGGCCTGCCGTCGAGGCCAAGGGGCTAGCGCTGATCCGCGACTACCTCAACAGCGGCAGAAGGCCGGCAGACTGGCGCGAAGCGGTCGAAATATTGAAGGAAAATCATGGCGCGGCGTTCACCGCGCTTGCAGAGCAAGACTGGCGGGAGATGGCGCTGGCGCTTTATCGAGACGTCGGCGGAAGACCGATCGCCGATTTCGACCCGGCGATCGCCGAAGCGCTGAAATCGATCGATTTCAGCCAGCCGTTGCTCGATCTCTGGGAGCAATTCGAGAAGCTGAGCCACTTGCCGCTGATGCTGATCCGCGGCGAAAACACGTCGCTGCTTTCACAGGAAACCGCGAACGAAATGGCACGGCGGCATCCGAAGTTGATCCTTCATGCCGCCGAAGGACATGGACACGCGCCCCTCCTGCATCTCGGCAACATCCCCGCAGCGATTCGAGCCTTTCTCGCCTCTTGCCAGTAACCTTATCGAAGCCAGTCCGTCGGCACATTTGCCATGGCTCGAAATATAAAAAAGCCCGGCTCAAACGAGCCGGGCTTCCTGATTGACCGAAGTCAGATCAGATTAGAACGAACGCTGCAGGCGGAAGTAGCCCGAGGTGGAGTCGTCAGCATCTTCCGGATCGAGGTACTGAACCGAAGCCTTGGCGTAGAAGTTGTCGACGATCTGGTAATCAACCGTCAGACCGACCTTCCAGGCATCGCCATCGGCAAAGTCGTCGCCGTCAACGCCGAAGTTGCTGTAGTACTGAACACCGGGAGTGATCTTGAGCTTGTCGGTTGCCTTGATAGCATATTCGGCAGCAACAGCCCACTCAGCTGCAGTGTAGTAGGAGCTCGGGCCGGTGGCATATACGGCAGCGAGGCCGAGCGTACCAGGACCGATGTCAACCGTACCCATTGCACGGACAGCGCCTTCTTCGTTGTCGACGTCGTAGCCGGCAGTGATCTGGTAGCTGAACGCACCACCCTTGCCGCCGAGACCGACGGCAACGCCGACGTTGTTCGGATCTTCGTCCGCCTTGAAGAAGCCGTCTTCCAGCTCATCGACGCTGATGCCAGCGTAGAAGGCGTCGGTTTCGTACTGATAACGGATGGAGTTATGCAGCGTTACCGGCGAGCCGATATCATCGGTTTCGCCCGAGAGGCCGTCGTCCCACCAGCTGTAGAACAGACCAGCGCGGAAGCCGGCGATGTCGAGGTAAGCGGAGTCGAGCTTGGCGTTCTGATCGGTAGCGTTGTCAGCATTGAACTGCATGACGATGACGCCGGTCAGCGGACCGTACTCGGTATCGCTCTTGGCGGTGAACTGAACCTGACCGCGGGTGACAGCATCCCAGTCGGAGTCGTTACCGCGCGTCAGCGAATTGCCAACCCGATCGCCAACGTTGACCTGGAAACGGATGTAACCGTTGATCTTGAGGCAGGTTTCGGTGCCCGGGATGTAGAAGTAGCCGGTGCCGTAAGCGTCGCAGACGCGGACGTATTCAACCGGTTCCGGCTCGGCAGCAACGATAGCGTCAGCAGCCTGAGCACCGGAAACTACTGCGAGAGCAGCAGCGGAGCCGAGAAGAAGGCTCTTGATGTTCATAAATGACCTCCAATTCAAAGTTTCGATCGGGTTTGGGATCTTTCGCTGAGCAGCGTTCCCTGCCCCATCCCCGTGTTTCAAGAAGTGGACGATCCGTCGCCCTTGCTTCCGAGGGTGAAAATACAAGACGGCGGCCGTCACGCAATCACCAACTTGCTCGGATGGGGGGTTTGAGGGAGCCTTCCCGACATTCTGTTGCCGAAAGGACACAAGTCGGGCAAGCGGCCCCGCTTTCCTTTATGCTTTGTTAAGAAAACCCTGATTTTGCGGCCGCTTAGGTCAGATCCACAAAGAGTTGGACACGCGCCTTTCGACGCATCTGCGACACTTTTCCGACAAAATCCGGCTCTTGCGGGGATGTTAGGATTGCTGGAAGCGTAACCTGGTGATCACCGATCCGCTTTCGCCACCTGATGGAGCGTGGAGGCGGCAGACGATTCCCGCAACCGATTCTCTCGCTGATGGCGGAGAGATTTGCGCCATCGCGCGGCCGTAAGGCGTAGCCGACTAAGCGAACCTGATTCCCTGGCAGGAACTAAAGATCGCGAAATGTTCAGGAAATCAGAATGGCGGAGAAGATGGGATTCGAACCCACGATACGCTTTTGACGTATACTCCCTTAGCAGGGGAGCGCCTTCGACCACTCGGCCACCTCTCCGGTGCGGCCTAACTATGGTGACCGGTCTGTGAATGCAAGAGTTTTTTGAATTTTCACCACAAAGAAATGCGGCGGGCGGCATTTCGGCTGGCCCGCGCAAACAGAGCGCATTCCCTGCCACGATCCGAGAATTTGATCGCGCTTCGTTCTCTTCGATGAAGAAGCCGGGCTTTGCCGCCCGGCGTCGACAGGGTTGGCAAGCCCGGCGCAGCGTCACCGACCGGGCCTGAAGTCAGCCGAGCAGGCTCTTGAGGTCGGCTGAGGGGTCGGCGAGAATCGATCTGTCGGGATTGGTCCCGGATTCCAGCAGCTTTTTGCCGGTCACATAGGCTTTCGCGTCGTTGATCGCATCGACGGCGATCAGCTGGCCTTGCCTGAAGTACCAGACCGAATGGGCGCCTTCGCGGGCGCCGGGGCGCAGCAGTGTCTCGTCATAACCGAGATTGAAGCCGGCAATCTGCAGCTTGACGTCATACTGGTCGGACCAGAACCAAGGCTTCGGATCATATGGCGCGCTGCCGCCGGCGATGACGGCTGCCGCCGCCTCGGCCTGGTCGACGGCGTTCTGCACCGATTCGAGCCTGATGCGGCCACCCTGCCAGGGAAGGGCTGCGCAATCACCGGCGGCAAAGATCGCCGGATCGGAGGTGCGGGCGAATTCGTCGACGACAATGCCGTTGGCGACTTCGAGGCCGGCTTCCTTGGCAAGCTGGTCATTCGGCACGACGCCGATGCCGACGACGGCAAAGTCGATGTCGATCACAGATCCGTCGGAAAGTGCGGCGCCGGTGACGCGGCCATCCTTGCCGACCAGATGCTTGAGCCCTGTCTTTTCCCGAATCACCACGTCATGGCTTTCATGGATCCCCCGCATGATGTCGGCGGTCTCCTTCGCCGCGACGCGCTGGAGGATGCGGTCAGCCATCTCGATGACGGTGACCTCAAGGCCGCGGTGACGGGCAACGGCTGCAGCCTCGAGACCGATATAACCGCCGCCGATGATGAGGACGCGGCGACCGGGGCGCATTTCTTCGGCGAGCAGATCGGCATCGCGCTTGTCGCGGGCGACATAGACGCCTTCGAGATCGCCACCGATTGCCGCCGGCAGCCGGCGCGGCGTCGAGCCGGTGGCCAGCGCCAGCGTGGCGTAATCGAGAACGGAGCCGTCCTGCAGCAGAACCTGCCTGCTATCCGGCTTGATCTGTTCGGCCCAGGTCGAAAGGCGAAGATCGACGTCATTGTCCGCATACCAGTGCTCGGCGCGAAACAGCAGGCGGTCGAAAGCCATTTCGCCAAGCAGGTATTTCTTCGAAAGCGGCGGGCGCTGATAGGGAGCCACATCCTCCGCACCGATGAGGGTGATCGGGCGCATATCCTTCAACGCTCGCAGCTTGGCCGCCAATGCGAAACCGGCCTGTCCCGCGCCAATGATCACCAGTCTGTCCGTCACGATCTCACTCCCGAAACTGCGCCCGACAACGAGGTGCAGGCCTATCCCTACGGCGCCGCGCGTCTGTTAGACGCGCTAAGGACGCTGTAACGTTTTGAACTTCTGCATAATTTTATCCTTAAATCGATTCCGATCTAAGGAATTATGCAGCCTCAAACGCCGTCAACGGAAAGCGGTCTTCCATTCAGCCGATCTCGATCCAGCGGCGCTCGTGGAAGGACTGTGCCATGGCATGCACCGACTTCTCTATCCTGAGACCGTCTTCAAATGTGACGATCGACGACGGCTCACCGGAAATTGCCCGGATTAGCTCGCGGCATTCGATGATCTTCAGATCGTTGAAGCCGAGGCCGTGGCCAGGCGCCGGGATGAAGCGATCATAAGGCCGATGGGCGGGTGCCGCCAGTATCTTGCGGAAGCCCTGTTCGGAACCGCGGCCCGCGGCCTGATAGAGGTCGAATTCGTTCATGCGCTCCTGGTCGTAGACGATCGAGCCTTTCGCGCCATAAATCTGCAGGGCGATGCGGCCCTTGCGGCCCCAGGCGGCGCGATTCGCCATCAAGACGGCGGAGATGCCGCCGCCAAGCCGCATCAGCACGTTGGCGCCATCGTGGTTTTCGACGGCGCGGCGGCCACCCTCGCTCAGCGGGCGGTCGGCATAAGGCCTCACCATGTCTGTAACGACAGCCTCAACATGGCCGAAAAGATACCAGAGCAGCGACAGCGGATGCACGGCGAAATCGTCGAGCGCGCCATAGCCGGCGGCAAGCTCGCTCTTCCAGTAAAAGAAGACATCGGGATCGGCCATGAAATCCTCGTCCATCTCGGCGCGGATATGGTTGACCGTGCCGATGGCGCCCTCGCCAATAAGCGTCTTGATGTGCCGCATCACAGGATTCTGGATATAATTATAGCCGAGAGCCGCCACCTTTCCGGAACCCCTCGCCGTTTCCAGCATGCGCTCGGCGTCGGCATAGGCCGGCGCCATCGGCTTTTCGCACCAGACATGTTTGCCGGCTTGAAGGGCTGCGATCGCCATCTCGGGGTGGAACTGATTGGGCGTGGTGATGGAGACGACGTCGACCTCTGGGTCGGCAATCAGCGCCCGCCAATCGGCCGTTGCCTTCTCGAAGCCGAATTCCCCGGCACGCGCCGCAGCAAGCCCGGCATTGGCTTCGGCCAGATGCACGAGACGCGGACGCTCGACATCGCCGAACACCGTCTTCACCGCATTCCACGCCAGCGCATGGCACTTGCCCATGTAACCGGTGCCGATCAAACCGATGCCAAGTGGCTTCATTTCCGTCTCCTCCAGAGCTGCGGCCGGATTTTTGGAATATTTGGATCATTTTGACAAGAGACCCGTACGCAGGCATTTTTCCATTCCTCCCGGTAAGTTGTTTAAAAGCCTTCAATTACAGGCGATTAAAAACAATTAGGCGGGCCGTTTGAAATCGTCTATGTTCGGCAATATGGAATATTTGTTTCATCTCGTGAGCCGCAAGCATGGATAACGATCCCCAGAGGCACGCGCGTGTGCCGCGCGATTTCGAAAGCCTGCGCAGCACCATCATCGAACGCAAGACAAGCATGCCGAAGCGGCTGGCGCAGGTCGCCGCCTTCGCGCTCGGCAATCCCGATGAAATCGCCTTCGGCACGACGGCAAGCATCGCGGCGGCCTCCGACGTCCAGCCTTCGACGCTGGTGCGCCTAGCGCATCATCTGGGTTACGAAGGCTTCTCCGACCTGCAGAGCATTTTCCGCGAAAGATTGCGCGACCGGACGCTGAGCTATGAAGAGCGGCTCGTCACGCTGGAGCAGACGAGCGGCGACGATGAGGACGCCAATCTGCTCTCCGGCTTCATTGCCGCCGCCAGCCAGTCGGTCAACCGGCTGGCGGCGACGGTGCAGAGCGATACTTTCACGAAAGCGGTGAATATCCTTGCCGGCGCCGAGACGATCTATCTGATCGCCAAACGGCGCTCCTACCCGCTGACGGCGCACATGACCTACGCTTTTTCCAAGCTCAACATCCGCCACCAAATCGTCGCCTCGCCGAATGGCGTCGACCCCGAAATGGTGCAGTTCGCAACCCCTAGGGATGCGGCGATCGCCGCGAGCTTCTCGCCCTATGCGGCCGACAGCCTCAGCCAGAGCCAAGAGCTTGCCGACCGCGGCGTGCCCGTCATCGCGATCACCGATTCGGCCTTCTCGCCGCTTGCCGCCTGCGCGACGCACTGGTTCGAAGTGGCGGAGGCCGATTTCGCCGGCTTCCGCTCGCTTTCGGCATCTATGGCGCTGACCATGGCGCTGCCGGTGGCCATCGCCGAACGGCGCCGCAAGCATCAGCACTCAAAAGCTGGAAAAGCGAAAATGGAATAAACATTCCGAATTGACAAAATATCGGAACCGATGTTTCATTATTGAAAATTCGCAGGCATTGGAAGCCGCGCAAAATCTAGCGGGAGGACATCATGGTACAATCGAATCCGGGCTCACAGCCGGAGCCGGCGCTTGATGTAATCACCATCGGCCGCTCCTCGGTCGATCTTTACGGTCAGCAGATCGGCTCACGGCTGGAGGATATCGGCTCCTTCGCCAAATCGGTCGGTGGCTGCCCTGCCAATATCGCCATCGGCACGGCACGGCTCGGCCTCAAATCCGGTCTCATCACCCGCGTCGGCGACGAGCAGATGGGACGTTTCATCCGCGAGCAATCGGCGCGCGAAGGTGTGGCGACACAGGGCATCATCACCGACAAGGAGCGGCTGACCGCACTGGTGCTGCTGGCGGTCGAGGCCGAGGGTGTGTCGCCGATGATCTTCTATCGATCGGACTGTGCCGACATGGCGCTCGATGAAGGCGATATCGATGAAGATTTCATCAAGTCGTCGCGCGCCGTTCTCGTTTCCGGCACACATTTCTCCCGGCCGAATACCGAGGCCGCACAGCGCAAGGCGATCCGCATCGCCAAGGCGAACGGCCGCAAGGTGATCTTCGACATCGACTACCGGCCGAACCTCTGGGGCCTTGCCGGCCATGCAGAAGGCTTCGAGCGCTATGTGAAGTCCGACCGCGTCTCTTCGAAGATGAAGGAGACGCTGCCGGATTGCGATCTCATCGTCGGGACCGAGGAAGAAATCCTGATTGCTTCCGGCGCCGACGACGTGCTTGGCGCGCTCAAAGAGATTCGCCGCCTGTCGCCGGCAACGATCGTGCTCAAGCGCGGCGCCATGGGCTGCATCGTCTATGATGGACCGATCGCCGACGACCTCGAAGCCGGTATCGTCGGCCAGGGTTTCCCGATCGAAGTCTTCAACGTGCTCGGCGCCGGCGATGCCTTCATGTCCGGTTTTCTGCGCGGCTTCCTGCGCGACGAGCCGCTGAAAACCTGCGCCACCTGGGCCAATGCCTGCGGCGCCTTCGCCGTTTCACGCCTGCTCTGCTCGCCGGAATATCCGACCTGGGCCGAACTCGACTTCTTCCTGACGACCGGCAGCCAACATCGAGCGCTGCGTAAAGACGAAGCGATCAACCATATCCACTGGGCATCGACCCGGCGCGGCGAAATCCCGCTTCTGATGGCGCTAGCGATCGACCACCGTTCGCAGCTGGTCAGTGTCGCCGATGAACTCGGTGTCGGCCACGACAAGATCGTCGCCTTCAAGCGGCTGGCGGTTGCCGCAGCGGCGCGGGTTTCGAACGGTCGCGACGGCTACGGCATGCTGATCGACGAACGCTTCGGCCGCGACGCCTTCTTCGACGCGGCGACGAAGAATTTCTCCTGGATCGGCCGGCCGGTGGAGCTGCCGGGCTCGAAGCCGCTGCGCTTCGAATTCAGCCAGGATATCGGCTCGCAGCTTGTGGAATGGCCACTCAGTCATTGCATTAAATGCTTGTGCTTCTATCATCCTGACGATCCGGCTGACTTGAAAACGGAGCAGCAGGAGAAGCTGCGCACGCTGTTCGAGGCGTCCCGGAAGGTCGGCCGCGAGCTGCTGGTGGAGATCATCGCCGGCAAGAACGGGCCGCTCACCGACGACACGATCGCGACTGCGCTGGAGGAACTCTATGCGCTCGGCATCAAGCCGGACTGGTGGAAGCTCGAGCCGCAGGCATCGACTGAAGCCTGGAAGAAGATCGATGCGGTGATTGCCAAGAATGATCCATGGTGCCGCGGTATCGTGCTGCTCGGGCTCGAGGCGCCCGCCGACGAGCTGATCTCCTGCTTCGAGGCGACGCTGGCCGCTCCCTCCGTGAAGGGCTTTGCCGTCGGCCGGACGATCTTTGCCGACCCGGCGCGTGCCTGGCTTTCGGGCGGAATGAACGACGAGGAGGCGATCGCCGATATGGCCGGCCGCTTCCAGCAACTGACTGAGGCGTGGCTGAAGACGCGCGGACAGCAGTAGGAATAGAACGAAGACCCTCCCCAGCCCCTCCCCCACAAAGGGGAGGTTAACTTGAGGCAGCGCCTCGCGCCAGACAGCGGCCACCTTGCAAGAAGGGACGCCGTAATATGGATGAGACGGCACGGCGGGTTAGCCTCTCCCCCTTGTGGGGAGGGGTTGGAGGAGAAACAGGTACAGTCAAAAGTCCGGGAGGACCCGATGGGCAAGACGATACGGTTGACGATGGCGCAGGCCGTCGCGCATTTCCTCAAGAAGCAGATGACTGTTGTCGACGGCAAGAAGGTGCAGATCTTCGGCGGCGTCTGGGCGATCTTCGGTCACGGCAACGTCGCCGGCATCGGCGAGGCGCTCTATCAGGTGCGCGACGAACTGACGACCTATCGCGCCCACAACGAACAGGGCATGGCGCATGCCGCGATCGCTTATGCCAAGGCGAATTTCCGCACTCGTTTCATGGCCTGCACAACCTCGATCGGTCCTGGTGCGCTGAACATGGTGACGGCCGCGGGCGTCGCACACGTCAATCGTATTCCCGTTCTCTTCCTGCCGGGCGACGTCTTCGCCAACCGCGCGCCGGATCCGGTGCTGCAGCAGATCGAGGATTTCGGTGACGGCACGGTTTCAGCCAATGATGCCTTCCGTCCGGTTTCGCGCTATTTCGACCGCATCACCCGGCCCGAGCAGATCATTTCGGCGCTGAAGCGCGCCATGCAGGTCCTGACCGACCCCGTGGATTGCGGCCCGGTGACCTTGTCGCTCTGCCAGGACGTTCAGGCCGAAGCCTATGATTATCCGGAAAGCCTGTTTACTGAAAAGGTCTGGACGACCCGTCGGCCGCAGCCGGATGCGGCCGAACTGGCCAATGCCATCGCGCTGATCAAGGCGTCACAGAAACCGGTGATCGTCGCCGGCGGCGGCGTGCTTTACTCGCAGGCGACGAAGGAGCTTGCCGCCTTTGCCGACGCCCACGGCCTTCCCGTCGTCGTCACCCAGGCCGGCAAGTCATCGATCGACGAGACCCATCCGCTGGCGCTCGGCTCGGTCGGCGTGACCGGCACGTCGGCGGCGAATGCGATTGCCGAAGAAACGGATCTCGTCATCGCCGTCGGCACCCGCTGCCAGGATTTCACCACCGGCTCCTGGGCGCTGTTCAAGAATGACAATCTCAGGATGATCGGGCTCAATATCGCCGCCTATGACGCGGTCAAGCACGACAGCTATCCCGTGGTGGCCGATGCCCGCGAAGGGCTGAAGGCGCTTTCATCTGGTCTTTCCGGCTGGAAGGCGTCGGCGGCACTCACCGAGAAGGCAACCGCGGAGAAGAAGATCTGGATGGAGGCCGCCGCCAAGGCGATGGCAACGACCAATGCCGCCCTGCCCTCCGACGCACAGGTAATCGGCGCGGTAGCGCGCACGATCGGCGGCGATAATACGACGGTTCTTTGCGCTGCGGGCGGACTTCCCGGCGAATTGCACAAGCTCTGGCCGGCAACGGTGCCGGGCAGCTATCACATGGAATACGGCTTTTCCTGCATGGGCTATGAGCTCGCCGGCGGGCTCGGCGCCAAGATGGCCCATCCCGAACGGGATGTCGTCGTCATGGTCGGCGATGGCTCCTATATGATGATGAATTCCGAGATTGCGACCTCGGTGATGCTCGGCCTCAAGCTCAACATCGTCCTGCTCGACAATCGCGGCTATGGCTGCATCAACCGCTTGCAGATGGGAACCGGCGGTGCCAACTTCAACAATCTGCTCAAGGACTCCTATCACGAGGTGATGCCGGAGATCGATTTCCGCGCGCATGCCGAAAGCATGGGCGCCATCGCGGTCAAGGTCGGCTCGATCGCCGAGTTGGAGCAGGCGATCATTGATTCGAAGAAGAACGACCGTACCTCGGTCTTCGTCATCGATACCGATCCGTTGATCACCACTGAGGCCGGCGGTCATTGGTGGGATGTCGCGGTGCCGGAGGTCAGCCCGCGCGAAGAGGTCAACAAGGCCCGCAAGGGTTATGTCGAAGCACGCGCCGCCCAGCGCATCGGCTAAACGGCTGCATAATTCCATAAATCGGAATCGATTTAAGGGCAAAATTATGCAGCAATTCGAAGTGCTACAGCGTCCCTTGCGCGTCTGAAAAAGACGCGCGGCGCTGTAGTGCCATCATTTTTTCGGAAGAGCGCAGCTGCTCTTCCGAAACATTTTTAAGGAGAATGTTGATGAAGGCCAAACTCGGCATGTCGCCCATCGCCTGGTGGAACGACGATCTTCCGGAGCTTAGCGACGATGTGTCCCTCGAGGAGTGCCTGCGGCAGTCGCGCAGCGCCGGTTTCACCGGCATGGAGCAAGGCCGCCGCTTCCCCAGCAATCCCGAGGAAATGCTGCCCATCCTGCGCGCCGCCGACGTGACGCTGTGCGGCGGCTGGTTCTCCGGCACGCTTGTCAATGAGGAGCTTGCCGCCAACAAGGACCGCATCGCGCCGATGATCGAGCTGTTCAAGGCGGTCAATGCGCCGTGTATCGTCTATGGCGAAGTCGGCCGCTCCATCCAGGGCGACCGCTCCAAGCCGCTTGCCACCAAGCCACGCCTTTCCGATGACGAGATGAAGGCCTATGGCCGCCGCGTCACCGAGTTCGGGGAATGGTGCGCCGAACAGGGCATGCCGCTCTCCTACCACCATCACATGGCGGCCGTGGTCGAAACCGAGCCGGAACTCGACGCCTTCATGCGCTCTTCGGGCGAAGGCATTCCGCTGCTGCTCGATGCCGGCCATCTCGCCTTTGCCGGCGGCGATGTACTGCGCGCCATCGGCAACCACCACGCCCGCATCAACCACGTCCACGTCAAGGACATCCGCAAGCCTGTGGTGGACGGGCTCGACCGCAGCCGCCAATCCTTCCTCGATGCGGTGGCGCTCGGCGCCTTCACCGTGCCCGGCGACGGCTCGCTCGATTTCGGCGCCATCGTCCAGCGGCTCGCCGATCACGGCTATGAAGGCTGGTTCGTCGTCGAGGCCGAACAGGATCCACGCAAGGCGCCGCCGCAGAAAATGGCCGAGATCGGCCATGCCGAACTGATGCGTGTCATGACGGCCGCGGGTTATACCGTGGAAACGGAAGGCTTCCCGAAGGGATAGCGGGAGTAAAAGACCCATCCCCAACCCCTCCCCACAAGGGGAGAGACTTAACTTGAGGCACCGCCTCACGCCATAAGAGAGCGTCCTTCTGGACGAGAGGTTACGGCGAGAATGGAAGGAGCCCGGCAGGTTAGTCCCTCCCCTTTGTGGGGAGGGGTTGGGGAGAGGAATTTTCCAAGTAACGAAGGAAAAACACCGATGCCAAATCTCAAGGTGAAACCGTCCGGCACCCATGGCCGCGTCACCCATGTCACGCCGGAAAATGCCGGCTGGACCTATGTCGGCTTCGATCTGCATCGGCTGAAGCCGGGCGAGACGGTTTCGGGAGAGACCGGCGATCGGGAAGTTTGCCTCGTCTGGGTGACCGGCAAAGGCAAGGCATCGGCCGGCACCAAGGATTTCGGTACGCTCGGCGGCCGTATGAGCCCGTTCGAAGGTGCGCCGCATGCGCTCTACATCCCGATGGAATCGACATGGTCGGTGACGGCGCAGACCGATCTGGAACTCGCCGTCTGCTCGGCGCCCGGCGGCGGCAGCTATCCGGCGAAGGCCATCCCGCCCGGCACGCATCCGCAGGTGACACGCGGCAAGGGCACGAATGTGCGTTACGTCAACAATATCATGCCTGAGGACGACAGCTCGGCGCATTCGCTGCTGGTCGTCGAGGTGATCACGCCGGGCGGCCACACCTCTTCCTATCCGCCGCACAAGCACGACCAGGACGACCTGCCGAACGAGAGCTTCCTGGAAGAGACCTATTATCATCGCCTCAACCCGCCGCAGGGCTTCGGTTTCCAGCGCGTCTACACCGACGATCGTTCGCTCGACGAGGCAATGGCGATCGAGGACGGCGACGTGACGCTGGTGCCGAAGGGCTATCATCCTTGCGCGGCTACTCATGGCTACGATCTCTACTACCTCAACGTCATGGCCGGGCCGAAGCGGGTCTGGAAATTCCACAATGCCGCCGAGCACGAGTGGCTGCTGAAGGCGTAAGGGCCTCGTTCGATCGCTAAATAATCTGACAGCGCGAAATCGCGGCTGATGGTTCACTGCCTCCATCCAAACACGGATGGAGGATCACCATGCAGAGCTCGAATGTCACAATCTCGGCCCGCAATATGCGGCCCGGCCTGTTCCTTGCCATAGTCACCGCGGCACGCCGGCTGGCACGCAAGATTGCCGAACGGCGCAACTGCAATGCGCTGATGGAACTGTCCGACGAGCAGTTGAAGGATATCGGCCTTTCCAGGGGGCAGACGGAAAGCGACGTGCATGTCTATAGTCGCTACTGAAACCTGAGCGTGATATTGTGCCGACAGGTCGCCTCATCGGCGACCTGTCTGACCCGGAACATGCCATGTCGCAGTTTTCAACAGCACCGCTCCTGAAGACAAAGACCGTCACCATTCGTGACATCGTCTGCAATGGCGAGTGTCGTCACAAGAGCGACGAGGAATGTGCCCACAGGACGAGCCTCGTCTATCCCTATCGCGGCGTCTTCATGCGGCATGTCGGCCACAACGACACGGTGGCCGAAGCCAATCAGGTCTTGTTCTTCAATGCCAGCCAGGGATATCGGATCAGCCACCCCATCGAAGGCGGCGACGCCTGCATCGATCTGGCGATCGACGAGGTCATGCTCGAAGAACTCGCGCCCAAGGATCAGGTACAGCCCGGGCCGGCCTTTGCCTT
The DNA here is from genome assembly GCF_028994275.1 of Rhizobium binxianense. NCBI lineage: Bacteria > Pseudomonadati > Pseudomonadota > Alphaproteobacteria > Hyphomicrobiales > Rhizobiaceae > Rhizobium > Rhizobium binxianense. Next base: position 1,018,827 of record NZ_CP118713.1, on the reverse strand, counting down.
CCGCCGCCAGCGCCGGCGGATCGATCCGCGCGCCCAGGCGCTGGTCGCGCTGCTGCGTCATGGTCTTAGCCGCAATGTCGCGGAAACGCTGGAGGCGGAAATATTGGCGCTGACGCTGGTGCGCCGCTCGCTCGGCGAGCGCACATCGCATGCGGCGGGCGCCAGCGCCGGCCGGCAGAAACTCGTCGACCGGGCCAAGCTGGTGCTCTCCTCCGATCTTGCGCGGCGCTGGACGCTTGCGGAAATCGCCTCCGAAGTCGGTGTCTCGCCGGTTTATCTCACCCAGGTCTTCCAGCAGGTCGAGGCCACACCGCTTTACCGCTACCAGCTGCGGCTGCGGCTTGCCCGCGCGCTCGATCTGCTCGGCCAATATGAGGATCTGACCGCGCTCGGCCTCGATCTCGGCTTTTCCAGCCACAGCCATTTCAGCGCTTCCTTCAAGCTGGCCTTCGGACAGAGCCCTGGCGAATTCCAGCGCTCGGCGCAATTGCGTCGCAGGTAAGGTCCATCGCTAAAGATTTCGACAGCGGCGATGCGGTGTTCGATGGTCTGATGAGACTGTCCCGATCCGGGGACGATCAATCGGAGGATCACCAGATGAAGAAGACCACATGCGCCGCCTGCGACTGCGAACTGGGCGCCGAGGCGATCACCGTCAAGCTCGGCGGCAAGACTGTCGAGGTCTGCTGCCAGGAATGCGCCGAAGCGCTGAATGAGGCGGAAGCTGCGACATCGGCCGCTTCGGGCGGCAGGGAATAGACGATACGAGGCAAAAGCCGCCAGTGACCTGACCCCCGAAGGTTCATGTTCAACCTTCGGGGGTCAGGTCACGAGGGAGCGCGGCTTAGCCATTTCAAGCGGGCAGAAGCCCATAGCGCCAGCCGCGGTGTTTGGCGTTCTGCGACAGCACCGCAAAGGCCAGGATGACCATGCCTGCCTCGGCAAAGACCGGCACCATCCAGATCCCCTGCTCGCCGAAGAGGAAGGGCAGCAGGAAGGTCAGCGGCAAGGTCAGCAGATAGGGCCGCGACAGGCCGAAGATCGCGGCGCGCGGTGCATCGCCGATCGACTGGAAATAGGACGACAGGATCAGCATCTGCCCGAAGAGAAAATAGGCGCCGATCGTCCAGGGCAGAATTCGTCTGACCTCGGCGATAATGGCGGGATCGGCGACAAAGACGGCGCCAAGACGGCCGGCCATGAGCTCGCCTATGATTTCCACCAGGGTGCAGTAGACGAGTGCTGCGAGCATGGCGATCTGCAGGCTGCGGCCGACGCGGAGCCCGAGGCCGGCGCCGTGATTGTTGCCGGCGATCGTCTGCAAGGCGATGCTGAGGCCGAGCAGCGGCAGATAAGTGAAGGTCATGATCCGGGTGATGATGCCGTAAGCGGCAACCGTCGCGACATGATCTGCCGCGCTCCAGAGCGAGACATTGATCAGAATGGCGGCCGAGGCCAGCGATATGCCGACGAAGCCGAGGCTGATCGGCGCGCCGAATGCCATGATGCTGCGCCATTCGACAAGAGCAAATTCCGCGGAAGGCCTCAGTGCCAGTGGCCGGCGCCATCGATAGGCGAGCACGGCTGCGAGACAGACGAATTGCGACGCAATGGAGCCGACCGCCGAACCGAGCACGCCCCAATGCATCACCGCCATGAACAGCCAGTTGGCGAAGATGTTGAGCAGCGAGGCCGACAGCGTCACCAGCGTCATGAAACCGATCTTGCCTTCGCAGCGCAATCCGTCGAGATGCAGCGACAGGAAGAAGCTGACCGGCGCAAAAGTGATCATCGCGCCCATGAACAGCATGGCGCCATCGGCAACAGTGGCATTGCCGGCAGCACCGGCATCGATGATCTGCCGGCCGACGGTCCAGAAGACCGCATTGAGGATCAGGGTGACGGCCAGCGCCAGCGTATGGGCGCCGGCAAACATCCGGCGCGCGCCTTGGCGATCGCCGGCGCCGAGCCGGCGGGCGAGGATGCTCGCCATGCCGTTCGAGACCAGTGATTGCAAAGCGACCAGCAGCATCAGCCCCGGGAAGATCAGGCTGACGGCGGAGAGCGCATTGGGGCCGACATAGGCGCCGAGGAAATAGGCGTCGACGACGGTGAAGAGGCCGTTGACGGTGGTGATCGCAACGATCGGCGCCGCCGTCCTGAGGAAGACGCCCGGCAGCCAGCCGGTAAGAAAGACATTGCCTTGCGGAAGATCGGTCATGGAGAAATCCGTGTAATATCCGGCCAAGCCCGATCCGGATTAAAATCATCCGGATTGCGACGGCCTGAAAGGGATGGGAAAAATTTAAAGGTCGAGCACCAGATGCGGCACGCCGTTCGAGGTCTTCCTCGGCGAGACGCCGTCGGCATCGACCTGCGCGTTCACACGCCGGCGAAAGGCCGAAAAGCTCTCGAAGGTGACGACGTCCACCGGCTCGTCGAAATGAATGGTGATCCTGTGGAGTTCGCCGCCCGGCAGGGCCGAAAGTGCCAGAATCTCGCCGGTGAACGGCTGGTTGAGATAACGGCCGCAAATATGCGCACCGACGAAGAGCGACCTCTTCGGGCCAGCATTGGGCTTTGCCGCAAGGGCTGCGAGCGTATTCCAATCGCGGGCGCCATGCTGGCGGGCAATCATTTCCAGGGCCGCACTGTGGGTCAGCGGGGTGCCGCGATCGTTCATCGCCTGGCGCAGGCGCTTGGCCTGGGCCTTCAATTCGTCAATGGCAGGATAGGTCGTCGTCATGGAGTGAGCCTTCGCAAGGCATGCTCTTCGACTGTGGATGGGAGCTCGCATTGCCGCCAGTCAGCATGCACAAAGGGCCGTGACCATGATCGCGAGGGCTTCACCATGGATTTTCATCCGCGAGCGGCTGGTGCCTCGAACCGGCCCTTTGTATGCGCGAACACCGCAGACATGTCAAGAATGGCGCATCCGCGCCGGGAATGAGCAAATTTGGGGCAAATCTGCACGAAATCGGTGCGTTTTTCCTGCAAGTTTCGCGGAAGCATCCAATCTTAACGGTATTTTTCAGCCTCCGTCAGCATTCTTCAGCCAATATCCTGTTGTATACCCAGCGGAGGCTAAAAGGGCCTTTCAGATGCACCTCGACACAGAACACCGCAAGCCGGAACGTGCTTACAGGGAATTCAATCTCGACAGGCCGGGCAACATCATCTTCGTCGGTCATCACCTCAGCACCGGAACGCAGGTGCGCTGCCTGATCCGCACGATCACGCTCGCCGGCGCCCTGCTCGAAGTCAGCCCCAACCTGGAAATGCCGGGCCATTTCTTCCTCGAAATCCTCGGCATCCACGACGAGATCGGTTCGACCGTGGTCAAGCGCGAAGGCGAATGGGTGACGATCAGCTTCAACATGCTGCTCAATCCGGAATTCCTGCACCACGTGCTGCGACTGAGCTTCGAAAGCTGAGGCCTTTTTCCGTCTGCGATTTATCGGGACGCAACGTCTTTCTCTCCTCGCCCCGTCTTGCGGCCAGACGCGCGATGGCGGAAGCGGCCCAGAGGAATCCCCGCCATTCCGGCCCCTCGAGCGGGTCGGCGAAGGGATCGCGGCGCACCCGCCTGTGATAGATCTGCAATTCATTGAAGAGAACAACCCAGTTGAGAAGCATTGCTTCATCCTCCATCTATTGGCTCATGCACTGGAGCTAAGCCTTCGCGCCCTTCGGATGTAGAGGCGCGGGGGAAAGGGGTTTTCATCCATGAAAGATGCGAGCTGGGACGACCTGCAACTTTTCTTCCATGTCGCGACCGGCGGCGGGCTTTCGGCGGCAGCCGCGCGCACCGGGATTAGCGCGCCGACGATCGGCCGGCGCATGCTGGCGCTCGAACGGGCGACCGGCCGCTCGCTCTTTACCCGCAGCCCGACGGGCTATCTCCTCGCCAAGGACGGACAGGAACTGCTCGATCGCGTCCGGCTGATGCAGGATGCGGCGCGTGCGATCTCCGACTGGCGCGGCGAGGTGCTGACACTGCCGATCGTCTCGACGGCCGCCGACAGCTGGACCTCGCGCTTCATCGCCGATCATCTCAGCAGCGTCTGGACGCCGAAGGACAGCTTTCGCATGTGCTACAAGACCTGCGACACAGGCGTCGATTTCACCTATCGGGAAGCGCATATCGCCATTCGCCACAGCCGGCCGGAGAGCGGCAATGTCGCGATTCGTCCTTCGGGCAAGGTGGCGCATGCGGCTTATCAGGCGGCAGATTATGACGCGGCCAACTGCAACTGGATCTCGCTCGGCACCGATACCGCCATCACGCCGGCCGACAAATGGACGTTCGAACAGCCGGATTACTGGATCACCAGCTGGACGAACACGCCGCATATGCTGTTTCACCTGATCCGCGGCGGTGCCGGCCGCGGTGTGCTCCCCTGTTTCATCGGCGATCAGGAGCGCAAGCTCGTCCGCGCCGGCCCTCTCATCGACGAACTGACCTATGACATGTGGATCGTTGCGCATGACGACGAGCGGCAACGGCCGGAGGTCAGGATCGTCATCGACCGCCTGGCGGCGCTCTTTGCCGGTCATGAAGATCTGTTCGCCGGGCAGCGACCGCTGGCATGACGCGAAAACGCGGGCCTCTCGACCCGCGTTTCCTCAAGTTACTGCGTACGGCTCATGGCTGCGAGCGACTCAGGCGGCCAGATGCCGCTCGATCTCGTCGACCGGCATATTGGTATAATCCTTCGCCACCTCAGCGGTGATCACCGCCTGCGTATCGGCGCGGAGCGCCGGCCGTAATGTGCCGAGCGCCTTCGGCGGCGCAACGAGGACGATGCGACGGGCATTCTTTTCCTGCACCAGCTCATCGAGCTTTTCCGCCACCTGTTTCAGAAATTCGGCTTCGGCCTGATCCTGCCAGCTGGTCTCCTCGACAGCGCTGCCGCTGAAGCCGTCTGCGGCATGGGTCCGGCCGGGCTTATCGGCGCCAATCTCGCGATCCGGCGCGCTCGGCTGCGTCAGAGTTTCCAGCACCTTCAGGTTCATCAGCTTGGCATCGCCGGCATTCTGCATGATCAGAGCCTTGGCTCCATCACAGACCACCACCCATGATTCCCAAGGGATTTTGACGTTGGTCATATTCAACTCCTCGCTGTCGTCATTCGAAGCGCGCCGTGCTTCATCGATCAAGGCAGAACGCCCGGCAATTGAAAGAGTTCGGGAAAATTGCGCCGAAATCGAACGCCTGGCGTTCCGGCCGGTCTATGGCAGCTACGACATCACCAATCTCGCCAAGCTGCGCTACCGGCAGCTCGGCTATAGCCTCATCGACATGGCCCGAGGCACCTTACCGACGGCGCTGACGGATATTTCGCCGGCAGAATCCCCGGCTCGAATGAAAGCCCCGCGTCCCGATAATGCACATCGGGCGTCCCGCTTGGGAACAAAATTTAAACTCGTTAAAATTGTCATTTTATCTTTGACGAATGTGCAAAACATTCATGTGACGTTGGCTGGAGCAAGAACCCCAAATGTGCCCTGACTGACGGAGAATGTAAGATGACTATGCTCCGCGCCACCCACCTTGCCACGGTCAAGTCCGCTATCTACGACCTGCGTTGGGAAGAGTTCAGCGTCAAGCGGCCAGCCCGCATCGTCGCCGTCCGGCCGTGCCTCACCGGCGTCTCCATGCGAAGCGCCGAGATCATCGATATCTCGCAGGGCGGCGCGACGTTCGTCGTGTCGACCACGGCCGGTCTGCCGAAGCATTATTATCTCAACATTCTCGGCCTCGCCTATCGGATCGGCTGCGCCGAGGTCTACCGCCATAAGGAACGCATCGGCGTGCGGTTCATCAACATCATGGACCCCGAGGTCCTGCGCCGCGTCGTCCGCACCGATTTCCTCGTCGGCAACATGGAAGCGATCGCCGCCCGGCGCGCGCCGATCTTCAGGGCGTGAACCGTCCCGTAACAGGCTTGCTGCAGAAATAATCTTGCTTGCGTTGGCCGGGCCCGGGCCTATTGTTTCGTCAATTGTCAATATGCCCGGGAAACTGCCTTCGCATGTCCGCCTTTTCGCGCTTCACCCCCCTCGCCAGCGCCCTGCCCACCACAGTTCCCTTCGTCGGCCCCGAGGCGATCGAGCGCCAGCGCGGACTGGCCGTTCTCGCGCGCATCGGCGCCAATGAGAACGGCTTCGGCCCGGCCCCTTCGGTGTTTGCGGCGATGCGCGAGGAAGCCGGCAATATCTGGAAATACAATGATCCGGAGAATTTCGCGCTGAGGCAAGCGCTAGGCGCCCATCTCGGCGTCTCGGCCGCCAATATCGCCATCGGCAGCGGCATCGACGAATTGCTCGGCCAGATCGTCCGCTTGGTGATCGAGCCGGGTGCACCCGTCGTCACCTCGCTCGGCGCCTACCCGACCTTCAACTTCCATGTCACCGGTTTCGGCGGCCGGCTGGTGAGCGTTCCCTACGCCAACGACCGCGAGGACCTCGACGGCCTGCTCGATGCCGTGAAGCGCGAGAATGCGTCGCTCGTCTATTTCGCCAATCCCGACAATCCGATGGGAAGCTGGTGGGATGCCGAGAGCATCGTCGCCTTCGCCCGGGCGCTGCCCGAGACGACGCTGCTGGTGCTCGACGAGGCCTATAGCGAAACCGGGCCGGCAGGGTCGCTGCCGTCGATCGCCTCACTGATCGAACTGCCGAACGTCGTTCGCACCCGCACTTTCTCCAAGGCCTACGGGCTTGCCGGCGCACGCATCGGTTATGTGATCTCGACGCCGGGCACGGCGCGGGCCTTCGACAAGATCCGCAATCATTTCGGCATGAACCGGCTGGCGACGGCAGCAGCACTCGCCGCCCTCAAGGACCAGGCCTATCTCGCCGAGGTGGTCGGCAAAATCCACGCAGCGAGGGAGCGGATCGGCGGCATCGCCCGGGCGAACGTTCTTGAGCCCCTGCCCTCGGCGACGAATTTCGTGGCGATCGACACCGGCCGCGACGGCGTGTACGCACGGGCGATCGTCGATGGCCTGATGGAGCACGGCGTCTTCATCCGCATGCCCGGTGTGGCGCCGCTCAACCGCTGCATCCGCGTCAGCGTCGGGCCTGAGGCGGATATGGCACTCGTCGAAGAAGCGCTGCCGCAGGTGCTGAAGAATGTCACCCGATAAAACAAAAGAACCGCGGCCGGTGGAGGATCCCGGTCGCGGCTCGCTTCTCCCGGCATCGGCCCCGTCCAAAAGCGCCCCGCCAGCCCCCTCTTCCGAGGTTGTTATATCGTCCTGCCGAATGCCGGCAGGTTTCAGTGAACCGTCATCCACTCGCGGGCGGCGCGCAGCGCTGCGACGAGCTGCATCTTGTCCATGGCGGCGGCCACGTCGGCACGAAGCTCGGCGGCGCGATCGTTGCCCTTGATAGCGGCGATGTTCAGCCACTTGTGGGCAGCGACGAGATCGACTTCGCAGCCGCGGCCGGTCGCATACATCAGACCCATTTCGCAGAAGACATCGGCGTTGTTGTCGCCACCCATGGTGGCCGTTTCAGCATTGTGCATTTCAAAGCGTGCCATCGGTTTTATCCCTGTTAGCCTGTTTATGACTTACCCTGTTTTACCTCCGGGCCTTACCGTCTATCGCGGCTTGCGGCCCTTGGGGTCCGGCGGGTTTGCCCCGCTCGTTTGATGGGTTCACTATGCCAAACGGCTTTCAAAAAACGCCTAAAATGCATGATTAATTTGAGACAAACAAAGTGCAAATGCTTGGTAAATTTGGGTTTTTGTTAAACATCGGATGCCTTGCAAATTAAGGATTTCGGCTTCAATTTTACGAAAGATTCAGATTTGAAAATAAAGGGATCGTTCATCATGAAATCAGCAGGCGACATCGCTGCACGTTCGCCAGACGGCTTTTTTCTTGCGTTTTTCACCCGGTTTCAGAGAAGCCACGGCGCGTATTTACCTTTACGTTCGCGTCAGTTATTTTCGCGGGCGATCAAGGACATCATGGAGGAAAAGATGATCCGCAGCTTCGTTCTCGCCGCAGCCATGACAGTGATCGCGGGTATCGCGCATGCCGAGGAGCCGATCGTCGGCAAGTGGAAGACGGCCGCCGGCGATACGGCGGTGATCGCATCCTGCGGCGGCAGTTATTGCGTGACGCTGAAGACCGGCAAATATGCCGGCCGGAAGATCGGCACGCTTGCCGGAACCGACGGCAGCTATGCCGGCGAGATCACCGACCCGGCCGCCGAGAAAACCTATAGCGGCTCCGGCAAGATTTCCGGCGATTCGCTGAGGATGCAGGGCTGCGTGATGAAGATCCTCTGCAAGTCGCAGACCTGGACGCGGCTCTGAGGTTATAGGATGCCTGCGCAACGCTTATCTCAAACGCAGAAGCAGCCGCGCGTCGGCATGCTTCGAAGCCCTTTACGGCCCCTCCGCTAAGCCACACGGCGGGGCCGAATGGCGTCGACTCCCCGACGGCCGCTTACCGCTCCTCTCCGCAACCTAGCCGAGCCTGCCTCGCAAGCTGAACGGTGGATGAACCGGTATCTCAGCACTCGTTCAGCCGTCGCATGGCAAAACTCATGCCACGATGAAGTGCGTATCGGGGGTAAGGCGATGAACATCTATATTCTGGCAAGACGCTTCAGCATCATCACGCTGTTTGCGGCGATCTTCGCAATCACATTTTCAGCCGTCGTGGTGCACAAAGGCGGCGGCGGCGCCCAGTCGCATTTCGGCGCGAGCTATACCTGCCTGGAGAGAAACGGCAACTTCTGCGCGCCATCGGTGCAGTAACTTTGATTTATGCACATCGTTGTCCCAAACTGCTGCGCACTTTTGGGCGACAGGCATTCGCATCAGACGGGCAAGATAAAATAATCGGATTCCGCTGGCGCGCGTCGTTTGCTTGTCAAAAACAACTCTCTATAATGCGTCATGAACAAACGAATCTCCCCTTTGTCGCCGCTCGACATATCCTCACCGCCCCCTTTCCAGCCTGAGAGTTTTGATGATCCCGCCAAGGCCGTGGAAGCGCTGACGGCGCTTTACGAGCGCAATACGGCGTTCCTGATCCAGAGCTTCACCGAACTCGCACAGGGCGCGCCGATCTCCTCGCGCTACCGCGCTTTCTATCCGCAGGTCAGCATCGAGACGACAAGCTTCGGCCATGTCGATTCGCGGCTTTCCTATGGTCATGTCACGGCACCGGGCATCTATACGACGACAGTCACCCGGCCGAAGCTCTTCAAGCATTACCTGAAGGAGCAGCTGGCGCTCTTGATGAAGAGCCACAATGTTCCTGTCATCGTCTCGGAATCGACGACGCCGATCCCCTTGCACTTCGCCTTCGGCGAGGGTGCACATGTGGAAGCATCGACCAACGCCTTCATCGACGTTCCGATGCGCGATATCTTCGACACGCCCGACCTCAACACCACAGATGACGAGATCGCCAACGGCGAATATATCCCGCCGCCGGGAGAGCCCTCGCCGCTGGCACCGTTCACCGCGCAACGCATCGATTATTCGCTCGCCCGTCTGTCGCATTATACGGCGACGCATGCCGAGCATTTCCAGAATTTCGTGCTGTTCACCAACTACCAGTTCTATATCGATGAATTCTGCGGCTGGGCGCGCAAGCTGATGGCCGAGGGCGGCGAAGGCTATACTGCCTTCGTCGAGCCCGGCAATCTCGTCACCCTGCCCGGCTCGAACGCGCCGGAAACGGATTCCGCCCTCACCCGCCTGCCGCAGATGCCGGCATACCATCTGAAAAAGAAGGGCCATGCCGGGATCACCATGATCAATATCGGCGTCGGTCCGTCCAATGCCAAGACGATCACCGACCACGTTGCCGTGCTGCGCCCGCATGCCTGGCTGATGCTCGGCCACTGCGCCGGTCTCCGCAACAGCCAGCGGCTCGGCGATTATGTCCTCGCCCATGCCTATATGCGCGAGGACCATGTTCTCGACGACGACCTGCCGGTCTGGGTGCCGATCCCGGCGCTCGCCGAAGTGCAGGTGGCGCTGGAAGCCGCCGTTGCCGAAATCACCGGCTATGAGGGTTTCGAGCTGAAGCGCATCATGCGCACCGGCACCGTCGGCACGATTGACAACCGCAATTGGGAATTGCGCGACCAGCGCGGGCCGGTGAAGCGGCTCTCCCAGGCGCGTGCCATCGCGCTCGACATGGAATCGGCGACGATCGCCGCCAATGGCTTCCGCTTCCGCGTGCCCTACGGCACGCTGCTCTGCGTCTCCGACAAGCCGTTGCACGGCGAATTGAAGCTGCCGGGCATGGCGACGGCCTTCTACCGCACGCAGGTCAACCAGCATCTGCAGATCGGCATCCGCGCCGTGCAGAAGCTTGCCGCCATGCCGAAGGAAGCGCTGCATTCACGCAAGCTGCGCAGCTTTTTCGAAACGGCCTTCCAATAGGCCGTTTCCTCATCTGCCTGCCACAACAGACGCCGAGCCGTCCGCCAGCATCTGCGGCCTGCCGGCGACAAGGTTCAACCCTGAAATCAGCAGGGTGAAGGCTACGATGACGAATGCGATACGCTGGAGAACCTTCAGCGCATCGGTATCGTCCAGCCCCAGTTGGCGCTTTTCACGGCGGCGCGCCCAGATCTGGTTTGCCAGGGCGATTTCAAGAATACTCATTGCCATTCTCCTCGACAGGTTTCGACGAAGCCCTGTCGAGTGCTGCCTTGCGATTTCGACACCGGACCGGCACAAAAGATTTTTTCCGCGGCTGTCGAAATGCGCGAAGCTCGGTCGTCCAGGGTTATGAACACTCGCAAGGAGGCTGTCTGCGATGAAATATCTCTGTCAGGTCTGGTTCGATGGCGGGATACTCGACGCCATGACACAAGAGGAGAGGGCCGAACTCGACACCAATTCCTGGAACTATGACAAGGACCTTGTCGAAAGCGGCCATATGATCGTCGCCCAGGCGCTGCAGCCGCCGAAGGCGGCGGTGACCGTGCGGGTGCGGGCTGGCGAGATGTCGGTGACGGACGGTCCCTTCGCCGAGACGAAGGAGGCGCTCGGCGGCTTCATCCTGATCGAGGCAAAGGATCTCAACGAAGCGATCCGCGTTGCCGCCGGCATCCCGCTTGCCAAGCTCGGCGCGATCGAGGTGCGGCCCATTCATGTCTTCGGCAAGCAAACGTGAGGAGACGGCGATGAAATATCTCTGTCAGGTCTGGTTCGAAACCGCAAAAATCAATGCCATTTCCGCCGAGGACGGCGAAAAGCTGACGCAGGATTCGATCATCAACGATGACAGGCTGCGCGACAGCGGCCACCTGCTGGTGGCGCTGGCGCTGCGTGAGCCCGCAACGGCCGTGACGGTCAGGGTCCGCAACAATGCGGTGACGGCGACCGATGGCCCCTTCGCCGAAATCAAGGAACATCTCGGCGGCTTCGTGCTGATCGAGGCAAAAGACATGGAAGAGGCAACCACAATCGCCGCCACCTTTCCCGTGGCGCGCTACGGCTCGATCGAGGTGCGGCCGGCCTATTCGATCAAGGAGGAGTGCTGAACCATGCGCTACATCTGCCTGATCTACAATTGCGCCGACACCGACGGCACACTGACCTCGGCAGAGACCGATGAGCTCATCAAGGCGCATTTCGCCTTCGACGAGGAGTTGCGTCGCGACGGCATCATGATCCATGCCGATGCACTTGAGATGCCTGATCAGGCGACCGTGCTGCGTGTTCGAGACAACAGGCTGTCGGTCACCGACGGCCCCTATGTCGAAACGAAGGAGCATCTGGCTGGTTTCTACGTCATCGAGGCGCCTGGGATCGAGAAGGCCAGGGAGATTGCCGGGCGGATTCCTTCGGCGCGTTTCGGCGCCGTCGAACTCAGGCCCGTAAGAATGCTGACCCTGCCGGACTGAGGTGCCCCTTGGAAAGCGTGATCGAGGAAATCTACCGAACGCAGTCGCGCCGGGTGCTGGCGACGCTGATCCGCCTGCTTGGCGATTTCGATCGGGCCGAGGAAGCGCTCCACGACGCCTTTGCGGCGGCCGCACGGACGTGGCCGGCGGACGGCATTCCCGGCAATCCCTTCGCCTGGCTGGTTTCGACGGGACGTTTCCAGGCGATCGATACGATAAGGCGGCGGGCGCGCTTCGAGGCTTCGCAGCACCACATCGAGGACAGCCTCTACACGCCGGATGCCAGGGAGATCGGCGATATGGAACCGATCGAGGACGACATGCTGCGGCTGATCTTCACCTGCTGTCATCCCACCATTCCCGCCGATGCGCAGATGGCGATGGCGCTTCGGGAAATCTGCGGGCTGACCACCGAAGAGATCGCCCATGCCTTCCTTGTTCCGGCGCCGACGGTGGCACAGCGGATCGTGCGTGCCAAAGGCAGGATCCGGGCGGCGAACATCCCTTACGAGGTGCCCGCCCGCGAGGCGCTGCCTGCGCGGCTCGACCAGGTGCTGCACGTTATCTATCTCGTCTTCAACGAAGGTTATTCGGCCTCTTCGGGTGAAGATGTGGTCCGCGCCGAGCTGAGCGAAGAGGCGATACGGCTCGCACGGCTGCTTCTCCAGCTGCTGCCGCATCCCGACGTTTTCGGCCTGCTGGCGCTGCTACTGCTGCAGGATTCCCGCCGTTCCGCCCGCAGCAGTGAGCAGGGATCGCTGGTGCTGCTGGCCGATCAGGACCGCTCGCTCTGGGATCGCGCGAAGATTACCGAAGGCCTGGCGCTGCTTGCCGAGGCGATGCGGACCGGAGAGATCGGCAGCTATACGCTGCAGGCGGCGATCGCCGCCGAGCATGCCAGGGCGCCCACCGCCGAGGAGACCGATTGGCGGCGGATCGCCTTCTATTACGATCTGCTTCTGGCCGCACAGCCCTCGGCGATCGTCGAACTCAACCGCGCCGTGGCGATCGCGATGGCGGAAGGACCGGCCAAGGGGCTGGATCTGATCGACGCCATTCTCCGCCGAGAGCTGCAGGCCTATCACCTCGCCCATTCGGCGCGCGCCGACTTCCTGCGCCGTCTTGGCCGGAGGCAAGAGGCGATCGCGGCCTATGAAACGGCGCTGTCGCTCTGCCGGCAGGAGCCGGAGCAGGCGTTTCTGAGAAAGCGGATTTCAGAGCTTGGCGCGACGCCCGAGCGGCAGTGAGATCGCCGTGCCGGTGAGCGCCGAGACGATGATCAACAGGTGGGCATTGACGCTCGCCTGCGCCAGCGCCGCCAGAGCCAGTCGCTCGCTCGAGGCGCCCAAGGCAATGGCGCCGGCGGTGATGCCGGCCGGATAGGTGCCGACGCCGCCCGGCGCATGCACCGGCAGCACCGAGGAGAGCTCGCCGCCAAGCGCACCGCCGAAGCTTGCCGCCATCGGCAGCACGCCCATCAGGCCGAGCGCCCAGGCCAGCACCATTACCTTGACCAGCCAGTTGACGATGGTCATCGCCCAGGCGCGGGCAAAGGCGATGGCATCGAGCGGCAAGCCGTTTTCGATCTCGACGACGAATTTCTGCGCCTTATCGGGCAGCAGCCTGGCGGCCAGGCGCAGCAGCGGTTTACGGGCGGCGAAAGCCGCGACCGGCAGCAGCAGAAAACCCGTCCAGAGCGACCAGGCCACGATCGGATTGGCGGCAGCGACGGCAAAACCGATACCGGCGGCAGCCACAAGCGCGTGCAGATCGAGCAACCGCATGACGAACAGCGCCGAGGTTCCGCGCGTCAGCGGAATGCCGAACTCCGTGCGCATCAACAGCGGAAAGCTGGTCTCGCCGGTGCGGAAGGGCAGCATGATGTTCAACAGATTGTGGATCTGCGTGACGCGGAAGAGAACCGTGAACCGGCCGGCCGTCTCCTTCGGAAAATAATCATAAATGCGCCAGGTGCGCAGGAAATAGGTGCTCGTCAGGAGGACCAGCGCCCCGATCACCGGGCCGGCGCCGACATCGGCCCACTGCCTGATGATGACAGGCCACCCCCAGAACCATTGGATGAAGAGCGCATAGGCTGCGACGATGACGACCGTCAGAACGGTCATGCGATTACGCATAAACCAGGATTGCCGGCTTTCAACGATCGAACTCTTCATGTAGTAGGCATTCCTCGCTTGGGTCGGTATGGGACCGGTCCCGTCGCCAGGCCTTTTAAGAGAAATGCAGGTTGCGCACAACGGCGGAGTTGATGGCGATGGGGGCGAAGGCGCTTCCCCGGCGACGATCCGAGTGCTGACTGGTAAATGACACGCCTTGCCGGCTTGACATGGAGATCGATGTTGGAGCGGATTACCAGAAGCATTACGAGCGCCAGCATTTTGCTGGCAGTCTATTTCCTGCTCAACATCGCGCTGCGCATCGCTTTGCCGCATACGCTCGATCTCGACGAGGCGGAGCAATCCTTCTATTCACAATATCTGCTTGCAGGCTACGGCCCGCAGCCGCCCTTCTACAACTGGATTCAATATGCCATCGTTTCGGTGACCGGCATATCGATGTGGGTGCTGTCGGTGCCGAAGAACATCATTCTCTTCGGCTGCTATCTGTTCTACGGGCTTGCGGCCCGCGAGGTGCTGAAGAACCGTTCGCTCGCAGCCGTCGCCATGCTGAGCCTGATCACCCTGCCGCAGGTGGGTTTGATGGCGCAGCGCGAATTGACGCATACCGTCGCCCTGCTGTTTGCGACCTCGCTCTTCCTCTTCGGTTTTTTCCGCACACTGCGACAGCCGACGATCGCAAGCTACCTGATCATCGGCATCGCCACCGGCATCGGCCTGATCTCGAAATACAATTTCGCCATCCTGCCGGCCGCCGCCCTCCTCGCCGTGCTGCCGGACCGGGAATGGCGCAGCCGTCTCATCGACTGGCGTTTGCTGCCGGCGATCGCCCTCGCCATTCTGATCGTGCTGCCGCATGCGCTCTGGCTGCCTGACAATCTCACCAGCGCTTCTGCGCCGACGCTGGAGCGGATGACCGCCGAAGACCTGGCGCCTGCCGGCCTGCCGCGCATCGGACAGGGACTGCTGTCCCTCGTCATCGCCGTCCTCGGCTTCGTCGCATTGCCGATCGTTCTCCTCGCCGCCGCCTTCCGGCGCGATTTCTTTCGCGCACTCTCGTCTTCCAGCCCGATGATCCGCGTGATCGAGCGGATGATGGTCATCAGCTTGATCGCCTTCGTCGCCGTGATCCTCTTTGCTGGCGCCAGCGATATCCACGAGCGCTGGCTCGACCCGTGCCTGCTCGTTCTGCCGCTCTATCTGTTCCTGAAACTGGAAACCGCAGATCTCGATCTTTCCGCCGGCCTTGCCCGCTTCCGGCCCGTGGTGCCGGTGTTCATGGTCGTCATCCTGTCGATCCTTCTTTTCCGGATCGTCGGCATTCAATATATCGGCACTTATACGCGAACGAACGTCCCCTTCTCCGGCTACGCGGCTGAGCTGACCGCGACCCGCAAGCCGGTTCTGATCGTCGCCGGAACCAAGTTCGTGGCCGGCAACATGAAGCTGGAGTTTCCCGACGTTCCCGTCGTCATCCCGTTCTTCCCGGGTTCCGGGGTTCCCGAATATGCAACGGCGAAGGGGCCGGTGCTGGTGATCTGGCGCGGCGAGACCGCCGATGACCCAACGATTTCCCCCGGTTTCGCCAACGATCTCGTCAAATCGGGCATTCATCTGCAGGAGTTGAAGACGCTGACGCTGCCCTATCTATTCGGTGACGGCAAACGCAGCTTCTCCATCGGTTACTCTTGGGTGGAGGGAGGCGCGAAATAGCGTTGCGCCAGCTCAACCGATTGCGGGGAAACCGGCATTGCCCGCTGGCAACCGGCAGACACTTAATGTACTAGCCTTCCGCAAGCGCGGCGGCGGCAGTAAGATTGCTCGGGCGCCCGGCCTTTTGGAGATGAAAGTTGCAGACAACGGTAGAGCCCATTCGCGGTACGAATGATCCGGTACAATCGCTCGAGCTGTCGCTGGTCGTGCCCATTTTCAACGAAGAGGAAAGCGTCGGCCCGCTTGTCGAGCGTGTCGTGGCTGCGATGGCCGCCTATCCCCATCGCTGGGAGCTGATCCTCGTCGATGACGGCAGCACGGATGCGACGCTCGTCAACGCCCGCAAGTTCGTCGGACGCGACGGGCTGGCGCTTAGAATCGTCGAGCTGCAGCGCAACTTCGGCCAGACCGCCGCCATGCAGGCCGGTATCGACACCGCCCAGGGCCGGCTGATCGCAACGATGGACGGCGACCTGCAGAACGATCCGAAGGACATTCCTGCGATGGTCGCGGAGCTGGAACGGCGCGAACTCGACCTCCTGGTCGGCTGGCGCAAGAACCGCAAGGACGGTCTGTTGCTGCGCAAGATCCCCTCCTGGTGCGCCAACTACCTGATTGGCCGCATCACCGGCGTCAAGCTGCACGATTACGGCTGCAGCCTGAAGATCTATCGTGCCTCGATCATCAAGCAGGTCAAGCTGATGGGCGAAATGCACCGCTTCATCCCGGCCTGGGTCGCCGGCGTCGTCCCGAGTTCGCGCATCGGCGAGATGGCCGTCACTCACCATGCCCGCGAGCACGGTGTTTCGAAATACGGCATTTCGCGCACCTTCCGCGTCATCCTCGACCTGCTGTCGGTGATGTTCTTCATGCGCTACAAGGCGCGGCCGGGGCATTTCTTCGGCTCGCTGGGGCTTGGCCTTGGCGCGGTCGCCATGCTGATCCTCATCTATCTCGGCTCCGACAAGTTCATCATGGGCAACGATATCGGAACGCGCCCGATGCTGATGGTCGGCGTCGTGCTGCTGCTGTCGTCGGTACAGATGATCACCACCGGCATCCTGGCGGAAATGATCGCGCGCACCTATTACCGCGACGACGCCTCGCCGAATTATATCGTGCGGCAGATCTTCGACGATCAAAGCCAAGCCTAAGCCGGCGGCATGATGCTGGAGCGCGTAACGAGGACGATCAAAACCGCGGGCCTGCTGCTTGCGGCCTATTTCGTGCTCAATATCGCGCTACGCATCGCGCTCCCGCATTCGCTGGAGCTCGACGAGGCCGAGCAGTCCTTCTTCTCGCAATATCTGCTGGCGGGCTACGGCCCGCAGCCGCCCTTCTATAACTGGATGCAATATGCCGTCGTTTCACTGACGGGCATGTCGATCGGCGCGCTGATCGTTCCGAAGAACATCCTGCTGTTCCTATCCTATCTCTTCTATGGCCTTGCCGGGCGGCGCGCGCTGAAGGACGAGGCGCTTGCCGCGGTCGGCATGCTGGCGCTGATTACCCTGCCCCAGGTCTCCTACATGGCCCAGCAGGACCTGACCCACACGACGGCGCTGCTCTTTGCCAGCTCGCTGTTTCTCTACGGTTTCTTCCGCACGCTCGACCGGCCCGATATCGGCAGTTATCTCCTGCTCGGGCTTGCGACCGGCATCGGGCTGATCTCGAAGTATAATTTCGCGCTGATGCCGGTCGCCGCCTTGATCGCCATCTTGCCCGATGCCGAATGGCGGCGCCGGGCGTTCGACTGGCGCATATTGGCCGCGATCACTGTCGCGCTCGTCATCGTCCTGCCGCATGCGATCTGGCTGCGAGACAATCTCGCATTCGCCTCCTCCGATACTCTGGTCAAGATGGCCGCCGGCAACGAACCCGCCGGCATCATGCGGATCGGCAAGGGCCTTCTCGCCTTTCTCGTCGCTATCGTCGCCTTTGCGGCGCTGCCGGTCGCGATCTTCGCCGCCGCCTTCCGCCGGGATTTTGTCCGGGCGCTTTCGGCCGGAAACCGCTGGACCGGGATGATGGAGCGGATGATGCTCGCAAGCCTTGCCGGCATCGTCCTGATCGTGCTCGTCACCGGCTCCACCACGGTGCGTGAGCGCTGGCTCGACCCGTTCCTGCTGGTGCTGCCGATCTATTTCCTGGCGAAAATGCAGGCGGCCGGCATCGACCTTTCGGCCGGATTGCGCCGCTTCCGGCCGGTGGTGCCGGTGCTGATGGCCTGCGTGCTGATCGCACTCGGCTTCCGCGTCGTCGGCGCCGGGCTGATCAGCACCTACAGCCGGCCGAATGTGCCGATGGCGGGTTTTTCGCGCGAGATGACGCGACAGGCGCGACCGGCGCTGGTGATCGCTTCCGACACCTATATCGGCGGCAACATGCGGCTGCAGTTTCCCGATGTGCCGGTGGTGATCCCGGATTTTCCGGCACCGGGCATTCCGGCCTATGCCGAAGCCAAGGGGCCGGTGCTGATCGTCTGGCGCGGCAAGACGACGGCGACGGCTGCAGATGCGGCCATGCCGGATCGGTTTTCATCGGCGCTGACGGCGGCGGGCATTGCGGCGCAGGAGATCGGCTCGCTGTCGCTTCCCTATTATTTCGGCCGCCAGGGCGACAATTTCGCTCTCGGCTACGCCTGGGTGCAGCCGGAGACCAAATAGATGACCGAAAGCAAACTTCGCGACATCAGGTGGATCTTCGCTCTGCTGGCCGCCTATTTCATGTTTCAGGTCGGCGTGCGGCTCGCAACCTCGCATTCGCTCGATCTCGACGAGGCCGAACAGGTCTTCCGCTCGCAATGGCTTGCCGCCGGCTACGGCCCGCAGCCACCCTTCTACAACTGGCTGCAATATACCGTCTTTCAATTGACAGGCGCCTCGCTTGTCGCGCTTTCAGTGGTGAAGAACCTTCTGCTGTTCATTTCCTACCTGCTCTACGGCTTGACCGCGCGGCTCATCCTGCGCGACAAGGCGCTGGTGGCCGTCGCCACGCTCGGGCTGCTGACCACCCCGCAGATGGCTTTCGAGATGCAGCGCGACCTGACGCATACGGTCGCCGTGTTCTTCTCGGCCAGCATCTTCATCTACGGCTTCATTCGCAGCCTGAAGCAGCCAAGCCTTGCCTCCTATCTGATATCAGGCATCGGCATCGGTTTCGGGCTGCTTGCCAAATATAATTTCGCGATCCTGCCGGCGGCAGCTCTGATTGCCGCGCTTTCGGATGCGCGACTGCGGCCGCGGATCTTCGATTGGCGGCTGCTGCTGACGGCGACGGTGGCGCTCATCATCACCCTGCCGCATCTCTTCTGGCTGAAGGGCAATCTCGATTTCGCCACCGCGCGCACGCTGGAGAAGATGACCGCGAGCGGCCATGCGAGCTATCCCGCGCAGGTGGCCATGGGTATCGGCTCGCTTGCTCTCGCCATCATCAGCTTTGCCGGCTTGACCGTGGCGGTATTCGCCATCGTCTTCGGCAAGGGCCTTCGTCCGGCGCTGACGGCGGGCTCGCAATGGACGCGGCTGTTCGAGCGGATGATGCTCGTCTTCCTGGTCGGCATTCTGCTGTTGATCGTCTTCGGCGGTGCTGCCGGCATCAAGGATCGCTGGCTGGTGCCGATGCTGTTCATCCTGCCGCTCTATTTCTGCCTGAAGATCGAGGCAGCGGGCGTCGTGACGGACCGAGCGTTCCGGCGGTTCATGGCCGTCATCGCCATCATCATGATCGGCGTGCCGGCAGCCCTTTACGGCAGCGTCGCAGCCGCACGTTTCACCGGCCATTACGAGCGGCTGAACAGGCCCTATGCCACGATGTTGGAAAACCTGCGCCAACAGGCCGAACCGGCAGCGGTCCTTGCCGGCGACAGCCTGCTTGCCGGCAATCTCAGACAGGATATTCCCGGCGTGCCGGTCCTCTCGGTGGATTACCCCGGCTTCAGCCCGAATCTCTCCGGCCGGCGCCCGCTTCTCCTCGTCTGGCTGCTCCCCAAGGGCGGAAGCGAAGCGCTGCCGCCTGATATGGCGGAATGGCTGCAAACCAATCTCGGCGCATCCACGCCTGAGGCATTGGTGATCGACGCGCCCTATTTCTATCAGCGCGGCGACGACCGCTATCGTTTCGGTTATGCCTGGGTCAACCAGCATCCCTGAGCGCAACAAGCGTGCTGCCGCAACGCGCGGCACCTCTTGCCGCGCCTCCGGCGGAGGGGTTCAACCCTCTTCTATCCCGCCGATATTGCACGCTTGATGACTGTCAAATGGCTGCAAATGCAGGCCAAAAACACGGATATGAAAAGGAAGGTCCCAAGCGGTTGGGATAGCGGCAGGAACGACCAGTCGCCCCGTTGAAATTGAGGCAGCGCAAACTCGGAAAGGCCGGCTTGCGCAACGGCTTCCCGCACCATGGTCAGACCGGTCGCGATCAGCGCGATATGGGCATGGATGAATCCTGACCGGCGGTGTCTTTGCGGCTGCATGGCCACTCGAATCCCGAAAATCGATGCAAGCATCAACAGGACCGTGGCGCTCCAAATTCCAAGGCCGGGTACCGCCAAAAGCAGATAGATGGGCTCGCGCATGACCGGAAGTATCGTCATGTAAAGCCACCAGGCGAAGGCACTTGAGGGGTGGCTTTCCAGGAGTGGCATGCTGAGAACGAAGATCGATGCTATCGCGTAAGCCAGCGATGGCCCCAGTCGCATCAGCGTGGAAATAGCGATCCGCATGCGGCGTTCCATCCTTTGACCTGACGAGGGGATAGGCGGCGTTGATTGATTTCCACTCAGGGAGTCACGGGGGGCAGATGATGCCTACTTTGGATAGTAGGCATTTTTATCACGCTGTCGCATTCCGGCGAAGACCGCCTCTGTCGCTTTTTTGTGAGTATATGCTTAAATTCTTGAGTTGTTAGCTTTTTTTTACGATGATCGCCGGTGAACGCATCCGAGTCTTAGGTAAGAGTGTCTGATGGGGATCAAATTGCCAATGTTGCAGATCAGAGCTGGGACTAAATGCATTGCGCTTTTGATAGCGACTGGAGCGATTTTAGCTGGTTGCCAGTCATCCGGCGTTGATGGCCTGGCTGCTTATGGCGATAGTGCAAAAACCGTCGAGGATGACTCAGCCGTCGCCTTCTATAAGAACGACGAGTTGATCACCACCGGCAAACTGCAGTTTCAGGAAAAGAACTACGGAAAATCTTACGCCATTTACAAGCGGGCGGTTGACGTTTTTCCGCAGGATCCGGCCGCTTGGTTAGGCTTGGCGGCCTCCGCCGACATGGTTGCCCGCTTCGACACGTCCGACCGCGCCTACCAGCAACTCTCACGAATGATCGGCAACACCCCGGTCTACTACAACAATATCGGATATTCTCACCTGTTACGCGGTGACTTGCGCACGGCCAGGCGGTATTTCCTGAAAGCCTATGAGCTTGATCCCGGAAACGAAATCACTGCCCGCAATCTCGAATTAATGAAGAACAGCGTGAATTACGCTCAGCGGGGATAAGTCCTTCAGCGATCGGCAATCTGCATCGAGCTGGAGCGCCCTTGCCGCATTGCGCGCATCGGCGCGACGCCTCCTGGCGGCGTCTAACGATTGCCTTGGAGATTTCGGTGACGTCGTTGTTTAGCGCGCTTTGCGAAGTATGAGCTGGCCTTCCGGCGAGAGTGTTCGTTCGTAGCGCGGCAGGTCACTCACTGAAATGCCCCCGGCTTCGATGGATGCAAGAGTGTTATCCGGAGTTTGCGTTTCCGCCGGCATGGCACGGGGTGCGAAAAATTGTGCCGGTTCCTTGCCGGGCGCACTGAGGACCAAGGCGGACCCCATACGTGTGACGCTGGTGTCGCTGCGCATCCGTTCGTTCATCGACGAAATAGCCTTTTGCAGGCTATCCATCTCCTGGCGGATAAGGGCGACGTCGTCGGCCTTGGCATTGTCCGCGATGTGGCCCGACTGCTTTTCCATTTGTCCTCTCAGGCCATCGATGGACCTTTTGAGCGCGGCAATGGTCTCGCGGCTCTCGCGAACATCCGCAGAGCTTTTTGCGGTATAGATGAGAACGCCGGCATTCACAGGCAGGAGCATCAGGAGCAAACCGACGAGCAACGGGCTTTTTGAGCCTCTCGGCTCTATTGCTGGCGTCTTGCTTGGTTTTGCGCGGTCTGCTTCGACCTCGATATTCGGAATGCTGGTCATTCGTTTACTCCCCCGTAAGTCATCAAATCTGCGTTGGCCGCGATCAGTGCCAGGTCCGCAATCATTCCGACGTGAAGACACCTTCCCACGCCCGTTCGAGCATATCGAGCGACGCGTTTCCGGCTATGCCGTTGAACTCGCAGTAAGATCCGACGAAATCCAGAAGATATTTCGGATGGTAGCAAGACGCGAGCACATCGCCTTTGTACTTGCGATCGTAGAACAGGTTCAGGTCTGGATCACAGACAGCCAATCCGGTGCTGCTGGCATAGGATTTGAAAATTCTGATATATTCGTCGCGCGACGGCGTGTTCACAAAGATCTTATACTTGAGTCGCCGCAAACCCGCCTCGTCGGAAAGGTCCTTCGGAGCGATATTTGTCGAAAATACCACCAGCTCGTCAAAGGGAACCTTGAACTTCTTGCCGGTGTGCAGCGTCAGGAAGTCATAGCCGCGCTCGAGCGGCACAATCCAGCGATTGATGAGCGCTTGCGGCGCTACTTGCTGGCGGCCGAAGTCGTCGATGATGAAAACGCCGCCTGATGCCTTCAAGTGGATGGGCGCTTCGTAGACATTCGGTCCCTCGTTGAAGGTGAGGTCGAGCTGATCGAGGGTCAGTTCCCCGCCCGTCTTGATCACCGGACGGCGGCATTCGATCCATCGTTGATCCGCTTTCGGATGGGATCCCGTGTCAGCCTCCGATACGGGGTGATGCACGGCTTCGTCATAGAAACTGATGACATGGCCGCCGACCTCGATGGCATAGGGCACCCAGATCGTTTGGCGAAACAGTTGCGACGTCCGCTCGGCGATGCTCGTCTTTCCGTTGCCGGGTGGTCCGTAAAGCAGGATAGAGCGACCGGAGTTGATGGCCGGGCCGAGCTTTTCGACCAAGGCGTCCGAGAGCACCAGCCCGTCAAGGCTGTCGTTCAGCCGCTCCGGGGTCACGCGCTCGTGATGGATGGACTGCAAACCGACTTGCCGGCAGAACGCGTCCAGCGATACCGGCGCCGGGCCGACATATTGGCTTTGACGCGACGCCGCGTGGGCATATTCGAACCCCTTCATGGAAAGCGCATATCGAATATCGGATCGCACATCCTCACCAGCCAGGCCGCGCGCCTCGAGATAGGCGAGTTTCACGAGCTCCTTGATCAGGATATTGACGATCACTTTCGGCAATTTCATCCGGTCGGCCAGATGAGATGCCGTGGTCGTATCCTGCTCGGCCGCGCATTTTGACGCCAGCCGAAGCAGGAACGACGGATCCAGTCCGGCCTGTTCGATGCCTGCCGGTGCCATCGGCATACGCGGATCGAGGGAAATGATGGCCTCGTGACGATTCTGTTCGAGCGAATACTGCATACGACCTCGCTTGGCTCAACCGCCGGGTTTAATGCTGACAAGAAGACTGACGACTCGCATAACGACGGGAACGAGAACGATGATGAGACTTACCGGAAAAAGGAACGCGCCGAGCGGCAGCAGCATCTTGACCGGCAGGGCGTTTGCCTTTTCCTCGGCGCGAATAATACGGATGTCGCGCATTTCCTTGCAGTAGACCCGCAACGTCTGCGTTACACTGGTCCCGAGTTCCTCTGATTGGCGGAACAGAACGGATAGGGCCCGGGCTTCGTCAATCCGCAGGCGGACGGCAAGGTTCGCGAGCGCCTCGCGCAATCGCCGGCCACCCCGCACTTCCAGCATCATGATCGAAAGATGCAGGCCGAAGTCCTGACGCTTATCGACGAATTCCCGGGCAACGCGGTTCGCCGCCGCCTCGATGCTCATGCCCGCATCGAGGCAGACGATCAGCATATCCATGAAATCGGGAAAAAGGCGGCGGTATTCCCTCTCCTTGGCGGCGCCACGCCGGTCGATATAGATGTTGACCAGAATAAAGGTGGAGCCCGCGGCAAACATGGCAACGATCAGCGTCGCCACCCCCGACATATCAGGCGAGACCCAATTGAGAACCCAGACCGCCGCGACCAGCACGCCGATACATACCACGGCGCGAACCACCTGAAAGGTGGTCACGGCACCGGCGGCGAAATAGCCTGCCCTGATCAGCCGGTTCTGAGTAGAGTTCACATTGGTGTCACGCCGGGTAATCTCGAAATAACGACGGATCAACCGGTTTTCCGCCTCGCCGAGATCGGCAATCGTCGTATCGACAAGGTGGAACTCTTCGCCTGTTGCCGCAGAGCTCTTCGACACCCGAACCGAGACCTCGCGCTGGCGAAAAAACAATTCCGATGCTGCTGCGGAAAAGATCAGCACTGCAAAGAAGACGATGAGGTAAATTCCATACTCACTCGACATAACAGCCTCAGTACTCGAAGTTGACCATCTTGTAGAGAATGACATTCCCGATCGCCATGACCGCCAGCAGCACGCTCACGACAATGGTTCCGTGGCCGCTATCCCAGACAGGGTCGAAGTAGGTCGGCGACAAGGTCTTGATCATCGCGTAGAGCAGAAACGGATACATCGACATGAAGATCGCCGTGATGCGTCCTTCCGAGGAAATCGCCCTGACCTTTGCCTTCAGCAGCGTGCGGTCTCGCAGCGTCTTCGAAAGGTTCTGCAGGATCTCCACGAGGTTTCCGCCGGTTCCCGCCTGTACGCTCAGCGATATCGCAAGCAGGTTCAGATCCTCGACGCCGACCCGGTCGGCCAAGTTGACGAGGGCATCGTCCAGCGTCACGCCGTAGGTGAGTTCATCCGAGAGCAGGCCGAACTCGGTGCCGATCGGATCGGGCATCTCGCGCGCCACCAAAGAAATCGCCGCCGGCAGCGGGTGGCCTGCGGCCAAGCTGCGATTGGCGACATCGAGCGCTTCAGGAAGCTTCAGTTCGAATTTCCTCATGCGGCGCACCCGGGCGCGCCAGACGACGAGTGCGGGGATGAGAAGGCAGATCAGCAGAAAGGCGGGCACCCTAAACAGAGTGCTCGGCAGGAGGATCTGGACGACCAGCCACGTCAAAAGAGCGCCCGCGATCGCGTAGAGAGCAAAACGCTTGGCATCGAACTTGATTCCCGACTGGGCGTAGAACCGCAGCAGCCGCTGCATCAACGGGGTCTGCCGCCAACTGGTTGCGGCGCCGCGCTCCTTGAGCATATCGCCATAGGTCTTGCGATGATCATCGCTGACCTCGAGCAAGCTCAGCCGATGGTTCACAGCGCGGTGGCGTTCGGATGTCTTGAAATAGCCGCGCATGATCGCTTCGACAGCAACAAGGGCGGCGGTAAAAACGGCCGCGTAAAGGAGAAGCAGGATCATTGAACAGGTCCCGTCTGCAGCGGTTTGCCGGGATCAAAAATCGTCACGGGGATTTCGATCCCGAGTTCGGCAAATTCCTCGACGAACCGCGGCCGGATGCCGGTGGCGCGGAATTCTCCATGGATCCGCCCGCCTTCATCGGTGCCGATTTTCTTGAATTTCATAATCTCCTGCATCTGCACGACTTCACCTTCCATGCCGGTGATCTCGGAAATCGAGACAACTTTGCGCGTGCCGTCACTCAGGCGCTGGACCTGCACGATCATGGTGATGGCGGAGGAGATCTGCGAGCGAATGCTCAACTGCGACATCGGCATCCCTGCCATGCCGACCATCTGCTCAAGCCGGCCGACGGCGTCGCGCGGCGTGTTGGCGTGAATGGTCGTCATCGATCCCTCGTGACCGGTGTTCATCGCCTGCAGCATGTCGAACGCCTCGTCACCGCGTACTTCGCCGACGATGATGCGGTCGGGACGCATGCGCAGGGCGTTTTTCAAAAGTTCGCGTTGACGGATCTCGTTGCGTCCGTCGAGCGTCGGCGGCCGGGTTTCCAGACGCCCGACATGCGGCTGCTGCAGTTGAAGCTCGGCCGCATCCTCGATGGTGATCAGGCGCTCCTTTGGCGAAATCTGCGACGAGAGAGCGTTGAGCAAGGTGGTCTTGCCGGAACCGGTGCCGCCTGAAATGACCATGGACACCTTGCCCTTGACCGCGGCGCTGAGAAGGATGCGCATCGCATCGGCCATGGCGCCATATTGCACCAGGCGCTCCATCGTCAGCGGCTTGCGCGTGAATTTGCGGATGGAAACGAGCGGTCCATCGACCGAGATCGGCCGGATGGCGACGTTGACACGCGAGCCATCCTTGAGGCGGGCGTCAACCATCGGCGTCGACTCGTCGACGCGGCGTCCAACCGCCGAGACGATCTTGTTGATCACCCGCAACAGGTGGTCCTCGTCCTTGAACCGGACGGCGGTACTCTCGAGCTTGCCGCTCCGCTCGACATAGACGCTATTGTAACCGTTGATGAGAATATCCGCGATCGTATCGTCGGCCAGAAGCGGCTCGATCGGTCCGAGCCCCAGCATCTCGTCGGTGATATCGCGGATCAGATCATTGATTTCCTTGGCATTCAGCGGAAAATTGTTGTTTCGGATATAGTCCTTGACCAACGGCCGGATCTCGGTGGCGATCTCTTCGTTGTCGAGTGTGTCGAGGATGCCGAGGTTGATGCGATCGAGCAGGTAGCGGTGCAGATTGACCCGCTCGGAAACCATGTCCGGCCCGAGTGAAGCCTCTTCTTCGCTCGGCGTGGCGCTGTCGGAGGGTTGGGCAGGCATGTTCTCAACTGCGCCGACCAAAGACAGTTCGGGCGCCTCCAGATCCTCCCGGATTTCCCCCCGCTGCTTGTAGAAACGCCCGATGATACCGTTCGCCATGTTTCCCGCCCCCGAACTCTTATTTTACAATGACCGTGGAACCGACTTTCACCCTCGCATAGAGATCGATGACGTCGGCATTGCTCATGCGAAAACAGCCCGATGAGGCGAAACCGCCGACCGTCGACTGCTCGTTCGTTCCATGAATGCGGTAGAGCGTGTCGGTCCCGCCCTTGTAGAGATAGATCCCGCGGGCACCCAATGGATTGAGCGGCCCGGCCGGCACCAGGTCCGGAAGCCCGGCTGCGCGCGCCTTCATCTCGGCAGGCGGGCGCCAGTCAGGCCACTCTGCCTTGCGTCCAACCTTGACGGTACCGCTCCAGCGAAATCCGTCTCGTCCGACTCCGATTTTGTAACGGATCGCGCGTCCTTCGGAGATGACGAGATCCAGCGTACGATTGCCGTTGGCGATGACGATTGTCCCGGCCGCGTAGCTTTTTTCGATCGTCACCACGGCGGCTGTCGTCGGCCCAAGGCTTCGCGGCACAAGCCCGGCTGCCGCGGCATCGCCGGCAACGGCCAGAATTGCCAAAACCGCTAGACCGACATCGGCGGCGCGGGACCTTATGCGCCCACTGGCGATAACCTTCATCGCACCAGTGCTCCAAGTTTACCGACCGCGCCGCAGAAGCGCGCCCGGGAATTCACTTGAAATGGCAGCACGCCGCGATTGACCGCCTCGCTCAGAGTATCCCAGTCATCCGCAATGACATGCGTCGGGATCTCCTTGAATATCTTTTCTGTTTGTTGTCGGCGCAGGCCGAGGCCGAAAAACTTGGAGCGGTACTTGTTGATGACGATGAATATCTGATCCGAACTGCCACGCAGCCGGACCAGATTGGCAAACAAATCCTTGGCTTGAGAAAGCGCAGGGACCGTCATTTCGGTGACGATGCAGATGCTGTTGACCGAAGTGAGCACCTCGTATTTCCACGGCGTGTCGTAATAGGGAACGTCGATGATCGTGTGGTCGCTCTCGAAGGCGGCTACATCGAGCATGCGCAGCACGAGTTCACGGCCCTTCGGCGCCATAAGAACGGATGGCTGCTTGAAGGACAGCAGTGAAAAGCCGCCCGAATGACGCTTTCGGACGAGATCGATGAATTCCAGATCGACCCGGGAAGGATTGGCGATGACGGGTTTCAAGTCGTAGTCGTTGACGAGGTTGAGATAATAGCCAAGCGCCCCGGAGCAGAAATCCGTGTCGAACAAGTCGATCCGCGGCGTGGAATTCTTGGTCGGCTGGGCCAGCACATGCGCAAGCGACGAAGCGATCATGCTGGCGCCCGCGCCACCGACGGCCGAGACCACGGCATGCACCCGGCTGTCGCTGGCCCCGGTGCCCGGCGCATGGGTCGAAATCATGTCGATCAGGGCGCGGCGCTCGAGCGGCTTCTTCAGCCAGTCATTGCCGTTCAGGCGGAAGAGCAGCCGCAGCAAGTCGTCCGGCAGGTCTTCGGAAACGACGACGAGCGGAATGTCCCGATAGCTGGTGCGAAAGGCGAAAAGCTCCGGCTGCTGCAGCAAATTCCCGTTGTCGACGTCGAGAACGATCAGGTTGAATTGCGTCGGATCGAAGCGGCCCTTTTCTCCGAGCGCCTTCAGCGAGAGATGGCGGACATCGTAACGCGAAAGCGACCCGAACGTATCGAGCATGAAGCTCGCTGCAGCCGCGTCGTCGGAGAGAACCAGGATCTTGGTGGATGCGGCAATGTTCATGTGCGCTGTCATTTCGCTTTCCTACGCATAATTTAAGGATTCAGCAGGTTGAGCACGTCTTCAGATCTTCCGTCGTGATCGTCACCGGATGGGCCGGTATGTTGATCTTGTTAAGTCCCAACATCCCTCCGAGGATCGGCAGATCGAGGGGGATGTCGCGCACCTCCAGCCGCATCGTCAGCACAGGCCCGTCCGGCCGGCCCCAATAGCCGAGCCCCGATCGCTGATAGGTGACCACCAGATTCTCGCGCTGGATGCGCCGATTGAGGTCGCAAATGCCGGGGTGAGGATCGGTTCCGACCTGGCAAACGCCGTCGCTTCCCCAGACAATCCGGTTCAATGCCGCCGTGCAGTTGGCAAGTTTCGGTCCGCAGGTCGAGGATATCGTGGCATCGTTGGGCGCCGCTTTGCCGTTGTTGAGTGGATCGGCAGCTCCGATCGGGAAAACGGCATCGAAATTCGTCGTCAGCGGATCGGATACGGCGGCCAAACGGGCACCATATTGCAGTGCCTTGACCGTCTGGTTCCACTGCGACATGGCATAGCCGAACTCGATGAAGACGGCGAATACCAGCATGACGATCGGAAAGGTCAGCAATGCTTCGACAAGGCTGACACCACTGCTATCCTGCCAGAAGGTCTTGATCGCCCTAGAGGTCACCATCCGATGTATCTCTCTTCATGGAAGGAACTGATCGTGATGGCACCGATTCCGAGAAAGCCGAACACCGGCGAGGTCTCGTAGAGATGAGCAGTTGAGATGGTGATGTTCCCGTCTGCATCGGGTGCCGTGATGGTGATGTCGGCGGCGTCCTTCCAGCCGGGTACGCGGGGTTTAGCGCCTGCTGCAGGTGTTTGGGTTCCGTAAAAGGCGATCGTCTTCGCAGTCGCCTGATTGCATGTCGGCACATAGGTTCCCGACACCGGTCGGCATCGCGAGAGGTAACGCCCCGCATCGCGCAAGCCTGCGTCGATCTGCATACGCTCCCAGAAGATGCTGCCAAACTCCAGTATCCCCGCCGCAAAGAGCGTCACAAAGGGGATGGCGAGCAACGCTTCGGCAAGCACCGCGCCTTCCTCCCGCCGCCAGAAGCCGAGGCAAAGCCGATGCCGGATAAAGTTGCGGAGCGCCATCATCTGACCAGCTCCGCTTCTTCCCGCAGGAATTCGTCCAGCGTACCGCGGCCGCCCATGCCCGAGATGTCGATCACCTCGAGCGAAAGATAGCGCTCGCTACCGGCCTTGATCGCCGGTTTGGTCATGAACATGCGCGCAAAGGCAACCGCCTGCGTCTGCTTCTGACCATTCAGATGGTCGACCGATGCCTCATAGCCGCAATTGACGATTGCGGCGAAAATCTCTCGGCGATCGCCGTACTCGCTCCCCGTGTAGTTCGAGAGAGCAGGTCCCGAATAGCACTGACCGCCGCCCGTCGTCGGCGTACCGACCTCGCCGTTCGCAGAGGCATGGTTGAGCAGCGCCGCGGTATTGAGCTCGTAACGATAGACATCATAGGCAGAGGGCCGGCTCGGCGTTCCGGTGGCCCCCGGGGGATAGCTGGAATAGTTGCCGAGGATCGCGCTGACCGACGGCGCCGTGCCTCCCTGGGCGACACTCCAGTAGTTTGCGTAGTTCCAATTGTTGCCGGTGCTGATCTTGCCGCCGCCGAGGGGGCTCATGGTTGCGCCGTAACCCAAAGGCACCGCCTTGGTGACATCGCCGACCGTGCTGTCGACCATTGCCGGGTCGTAGCCTTTGCAGCCGTTCTGCCCTGTTTGCTTTTGCGCGGAGCGGACGTTCTGGGCCGGGCGATAGCGGCTGTCCCCGCGCGAGCCCTTGAACGACCCCTCATAAATGCCGAAGCGCGTATTGACGCCAGCTTCCACGGGTCCGGCCATGGCACCCGTCTCGGTATCGAGGCTGTCCTGGGTATAACAGGCCCCCGGATTGCCGGTCGCCAGAGCCTCTGCCATCACGTTCGCGCCATTGCCCAGCGGGGTCCGCAGGAACCCGAAATTGCCAGGCCCGGGGCTGGACGAAGACGTGCTGTACATTTCGATTTGCCGGCCGTAGAGATTGCCGGCCGCGAAGTTGGTGTGGAGATCCGCCGCCGCCTGTTCGTTGGCGGCCGGGCTCGTATTGCCAGCCGGCTCATAGGGATTGCAGATGAAGATCGGCGTGATATCACAGGCGCTGGCATGGTATACCGCCACGGCATCGGCAGAGATGTTGATCGTATCGCGGGTGAAGCCAACCGGGATCGGAAAGATCGTCTGCATCGCCTGCGGCTTGGCGATGACCCAGGCGTAGGAAGCTTCGCTGGCCGTGGTCGTTTCCATCGAAGACGGGATGGGCGTATCGTCATTGGCCGGGATGCTCTTCAGAAAAAGCACGGTGACCGTGCTCCCGGCATCGTTGCCGGCGTCGTAGGCCACGGTAATATACGAGCCAAGCGACATGCCGGTCCCGCCCCCGGAAAAAGCCGCGCTATTGGCGATTTTCTCGACCGCCGTCTGCGCCCTCGAAATAGCATCATCGCGGCCATCGAGTTCGCGGGCTCCGGCCAGCGCCATCGCGTCGACCGCGTTCTGGAGATCAGTATGCAGGTTGCTGCTGCGGCCGACATCGATGATCAGCAGCGAAAAGCCGAGAAGCATTGGCATGGCGATGAGCGTCAAGGCGATGACATAGCCCCGATGATCGTTCCAGAACCGTCCGACAACCCTGCTCAGCATTTGGCACCCCCCCATCACGGCGCTATCGCCGTGACGACCCTTTTTCGTGCATTTTCCCCTCCGGCGCGCTGCCGCCGTTCATGCCTTTCGAACCGCTACTGGCTAGCGGTGGCCCCACTGGACGCCCCATTAGCCCCCATTGCCGGCGACGGCTGAGCTACGACCAACCCGCCGTTCTGATATTGAGTGACCGCCCTGCGGATCACCTTGCCGTCGCTTGCGATTCGGGTTCGCTGGGCTTCCGGCGGGAACGGGTCCTCGGTATGGATGGCCTTGTTTGCTTCCATCGCGTTGCCGGCCCCGAAGGTGATTGTATCGCGATGGTTCATGTAGTCGGCACAGCCGGAAGCCAGGCCGGCGGCAGCAAGGACGAAAAGGACGCGCTTAGCGTTTTGTAAGAGCAACTTGGCCTCCCTGGCTCAGGTCGAGACGATGGCCATAGGGCCCGGTCACACCTTCGCCGTTGCGAAAGCGTCGGAGCATGTCCTTGTCGACTTCCAGGACACCGAGCGCGAAAAGCTCGGCGTCGTTGGACGAACGCGTCTGGTCGAGGGGACTGTAGAGGTCCTCGCCCGGGCGGGCTGGTCGCACAATGTGCGGGGTGACGACGATAACGAGGTCGGATTCCTTCTTCTGGAAACTCGTCGAACGGAACAGCGCGCCGAGGATCGGTATCTGCCCGAGGCCCGGCAGTTGCTGGATGTCTTTGGCATTGATCGACTGCAGCAGGCCCGCCATGGCAAAGCTCTGGCCGTCGCGAAGCGCTACCGTGGTGCTGGCAGCGCGCGAGATGAAACCCGGATTGCCGTTGACGTTGATCGACGGATCAATCTCGGAAACCTCAGGCTCGATCTCCAGATTGATGACGCCGTCGTCAAGCACCACCGGCTTGAAGGTCAGCCGCACACCGAAGGGGCGATAGTCCGTCTCTGTGGCGACCGTCGTGCCGTTGTTCGTCGTCTTCAGGATCGGCACTTCACCGCCGGCATGGAAGCTGGCGGTCGAGCCGCTCATGGCGATGAGGTTCGGCTGAGCCAGGCGACGCACCAATCCCTTCTGCTCGAGCGCGTTGATGACCACATCGATGCGGCCGCCAGAGATTTCCAGCACCTTGGCGATCAACTGGCCGAAGGGCAGCATACCCGTTGCCGCACCCTTGGGATCGACGAGGGTACGGACCAGGCTACCGTTATCGTCCACGGTGATACCCTGGCTGGTCGTTGCCTTGCCGATGCCGTTGTTGCCGCGCCCGGACCAACCGATCCCGAGGTCACGACCCGTCTGGCGTGAGGCTTCGATGACACGGACCTCCAGCATCACCTGCTGGCTGTCGCTGACGCGCAGCTGGTTCAGCACCGGTTGGTCGGAATAGGATTGGGCGACTTCCATCACCCGCTGCAATTCGATGCCGTCACGGACAGTGCCTGTCAGGCGAATGCGATCGTTGGAGTTGATCACCCTGACCCGGGCCGAGGGCGCGGCAGAGCGAATGGCGGAGGTAACTTCGGTGAAATCGTTGGCAACGCGGATGTCGATGACGCCGAGAAGCGACTTGTCGTCACCATAGACCGAGATATTGGTGGCGCCGGTCTTCTTGCCGCGGATGAACAGCGACCGGTCGGAAAGCGGCACCACGTCGATCATATCGGCGCTGCCGATGACGAGATCGCCGAAGGGCTGGCCGGTATTGAGCGTCAGCGTCTCGTTCGGAGGCAACGTCACATGCTGGACCGATTTGCCCAAGGTGACCGACTTTTCCTGTGCGTTGGCGCAGCCGGCAAATCCGGGCCCCAAACACACACAGGCCGAAAACACTGCCGCCAGTGCCGCAAGGCTTTTCGTCCTTGCGATTCGTCTCTTACCGTTCACCATGCCTGCTTTAGCCCCCTCCTTCGGCCGGCCGCACCCGCGGCAGGCCGCATAAACATCACTGGATCAGGCCGACTCGGTGCTCCTCGCGCTTCGTCGTGTTCCAGACCCCCACTGTTACCCACTTCGGCTCGACCGGCAACACCGGTTCGACCTTCGGCTCCACAATCTGCACTTGTTTTTCAGGTTCTGGCAACTCAATCTTTGCCAAATCCTTGCCGAGTTCCGCCGCCATCGCCCCGCCACCGAGGTCGGCGACGGTGATTGGCCGGGTTTGCTCAACAGAGGAAGAGGCAATATTGCGAAGCGCCAGCGAGAGCGTGCCGACACTGGAGCCGAGGGTAAGGCGCTGCGCCTCATCGGTCGTGACCTCAAAGGTCACGGTTTTCACGACGGATGGCTCGTCCTTGCGCTCGTCTGCCGTCTGATCCACCGCCAGCACCTTGACGCCTTGCAGCAGCACGTCGACGAAGGTCTGATCGTTGCCTGCCGGCTCTCGCACGACCCGCGTCAGAAGCACGTCGACGCGATCGGAAGGCCTGACGAAGCCGGCAACCCCGAGCACGTCGTTGACACGGATGGAAACCGCCTTCATGCCCTGGTCGAGCGCCGCCGACAGCGTGGCGCGTTCGCCGGTACCAGTGATTTTCGAGGATAACACCGGCTCGCCGGGGTCGATCGCCGCCATGGCATAGCGCGGCTGGGCATCGTTGCCGACGACCATCTCGATGCTGACGAACGAACCTGCGGGTGTTTCATTGGAGGGCCACGGAATGGCTCTGAGATTTTCGGATCGGATCCGGTCGCCGAAGCGCATCGGCTTGGCGGCGACAACGAGTGTTCTTTCTTCGGCCTTTATGCCGTTCATCGCCAACAGCCGGGCCTTCTGATCGGAGAGATACTCGCGCATGCCGAAAACGGCTGCTGCAGCGAGCACAAACGCAATAACGAGACTTAAAATCGTTGAAGAACGCATCGCGGTTACTCGTACACTGGATGGAGCGAATCCATTCATTGATGCTAATTTAGAAGAGAGGGGTTAACAAACCCCCCTCTTCTTTGCAATGCCAATATCAGCCTGCTGGTGCTGCTGCTGGCGGGGCGGACACGTTGTCCGTAAACCACGTCGCCCAGGTGTCCCAAGCGGCAGACAGATTTTGGCCGGCCAATGTCACCGCCCCGATCACACCGCCAACCAGCAAGGCAAGCAGAATGAGGTATTCAGTGAGTGCGACGCCATCTTCTTCCCGCGCGAAAGCGCGTACGCTATTTACAAAGGCTTTCATCGAGAATTTCCTCCCAGATAAGTTGTGCGCCGTAATCCCCCCGGCCGCCTTGTCGTCGAGACCGCCTCTTCGACTGGGACCATTAATAATCTCTTAACTCTAATTTAGTCAATCGATTTATACGCAGTCTCTCGACATCTATACTTTATGGTTAAGACCAAAGTCCCGGTGCCTATTCGTAAAAACTGACTCAGTCATCTGGATTTACTGTAGAACAACTTGCAAATCAGGCTATAATAGCCCAAAAGGGTGAATACCATGCCGCAAATGATCGATGTTATTAGTTCGCTTTCGGTATTTCTTTTTCTCTACGCCGCCTGGACCGATTTCCGCACATGGAAGATCCCCAACACGATCGTGCTCGCTCTCGTTGCACTTTATGCATTGCGCACGGTGGCCGTGATACTTGGCTCACAGGATGTCGGCGCTGCGCTGTTTGCGTCGAGCGGAATTGGCGGCGACGTCGGGGCCGGTCTGCTGATGTTCGCACTTGGGGTGGCGCTCTGGGCGTTCCGGCTGTTTGGCGCAGGAGACGCCAAACTTTTCCTGCCGATCGGCCTTTTTATCGGCTGGCACGGAATGCTGCCGTTTTCGTTTTTGCTCCTCGTCCTCGGCATCGTGACGCTCCTGCTTCTGCGGCTGCCGGTGCCGCTGCCCGTCGCACATCTCGCCTTTTTCATGCGCGTCGAGGAAATCCGGGCGAGCCGGAAGGTACCTTACGGCGTCGTGATGGTTTTCGCCGCGCTCCTCACCTTGGCCTTGCCCATGATCCGATAGCAGCTGCAGCTACGGTGACCCGGCATCGACATGCTTCCTCGCAAGAGCACCTTTGCCAAAGCGTTCAACTTTGGTGGTGGCGGATGTCAGGGGCAATGGCGTTGCGGGGAATGGGGTTGTGTGACCTTGACGGCCGCCTTCGGAGTTCAGCAGGATGCCCGCTTCCCGATAGCCTTGTCGGCAGCGAGGAGGCGCTTTTCAAGCGTGCCTTGAGGGCCGCAAAGAGTAATTGTTCAGTGCCGTTCGATCACTTCGGCTTAATGGTCATCAGATTGCCGAACTCCATCGGGAAGGGGAATAAAATCGTCGAGGTCTTCTCGCTGGCGATAACGTTCAAAGTGCTCAAATAACGAAGTTGCATCGCCTCCGGCTGCTTGGCCAGAATTTCGGCCGCTTCCAGTAGCTTCGCCGCAGCTTGCTGTTCGCCCTCGGCATTGATGACCTTTGCGCGGCGTTCGCGTTCGGCTTCCGCTTGGCGAGCAATTGCACGAATCATCGACTCGTTGATATCCACATGTTTGATCTCGACGGTGGCTACTTTAATTCCCCAAGCATCCGTCTGAGTGTCAAGGATTTCCTGAATATCCGAGTTGAGCCTGTCACGTTCTGCCAGCATCTCATCGAGATCGTGCTTGCCGAGCACGGAGCGCAACGTCGTCTGGGCAAGCTGGCTTGTTGCCATCATGAAATCCTCGACCTGTATTGTCGACTTCTCGGGGTCAATAACTCTGAAATAGATCACCGCGCTGACACGAACCGAGACATTGTCATGTGAGATGACGTCCTGGCTGGGGACATCGAGTACGCGCGTGCGCAAATCGACCCGCATCATCTGCTGGACATAGGGGATGAGCAGAATCAAGCCGGGTCCCTTGACTCCGGTAAAGCGGCCAAGTGTGAAGACGACGCCGCGTTCATATTCCCTCAGAATCTTCACCGCGGATGCGAGGATGGCGACCAAAATGACAATGGCCACCACATAGAAGGCAAGATCTGCAAACATTTCCATGACTTCTCCTCCTGCTTCCTGAGTGACCGTTAAGTGTCCTTAGGACGGCTGGCGACCTCGAGCGCAAGCCCATTGCGGCCAGTGACGCTGACAGGGTCACCAGCAACAAGCGGTTCGGCGGAAACCGCCTTCCAGCGTTCGCCATGCGCAATGACGTAGCCCGTGAGCCCCGTCCAACTCTCAACTTTGCCGGAGATGCCGATCATCTGTTCCGCACCGGTGGCAACCTGGCGCAAGCGCGAGGTGAATGCCAAGCGAGCAACGACAAGGCTAAAGGCAAGAGTCGCAAAGGCAATCGCGCCCAGTAGCACGCGCGACACTTCCAGGCCGGGTACATCGGTATTAAACAAAATCGTTGCTCCCAGGATCACGGCTACCCCGCCGCCAATGCCGAAAGCGCCGAAGCTTGGCGAATGCGCCTCAGCCACAGTCAATCCTACACCGAGGAAAATAAGCCCCAGGCCGGCAAAACTCACCGGCAGCGATGCGAGGGCATAGAGACCAAGGAGGAGGCAGATGCCGCCGATCGTGCCAGGAAGCATTGTCCCAGGTGTGAGAAATTCGAACATCAGGCCATAGATACCGACCATGATCAGGATGATTGCGATGTTCGGATCGGTAATGACGGAAAGCAGGCGCGTGCGCCAATCAGGCTCGAATTCCTGCACGACTAAACCGGCGGTGTCGAGCTGGGCGTCCGTTTGACCGACCCGCACCATGTACCCTTGTGCCTTTGCAAGAAGATCGTTGACATCGACTGCCGTGAAATCGATGGCATGTTCGCGCACTGCCGCATTGGATGAAAGGCTCGCAGCTTCGCGGACAGCACGCTCTGCCCAGTCGGCGTTGCGATTGCGCAATTCCGCAAGCCCGCGAATGTAAGCGACGGCGTCGTTAACTGCTTTGGCTTCGCTGGCATTGCCTGGAGCTTCTGCCTGTTTGTCACTAGGCTCGCTCGGCTTCTTTTCGGGTTCCGCATCACCGCCGAAAGGCTTTATGCTGAGCGCGATTGGTGTCGCCGCACCCAGATTGGTCCCAGGCGCCATTGCCGCAATGTGGCTTGCGTAGAGAATATAGGTGCCGGCGCTGGCAGCCCGTGCCCCACTCGGTGCGACGAAGCCCGCGACAGGCACTGGTGAGGCAAGAATCGCGCGAATGATTTCCCGCATGGAGGTGTCAAGGCCACCGGGTGTGTCCATCTGCAGAATGATCAAGGCCGCTTCACGTTCGCCGGCACGCTGGATGCCTCGTATCACGTAGTCAGCGATGGCGGGCCCAATCGCGCCGTTCACCTTGAGAATGACAGCGGCTCGGTTGGACTCCGACGCCGACGGTGCGACGAAGCCAAAAGCTGAGAGCAGCAAAAACAACAAAGTGGAGATTGGCGGTTGCCATCGCCAACACCTTAATCCGCGCGTGACAATCTGCGGAACGTACATAGCATTTAATGTATGTCGGAAATTACAAACAAAAAGGAGAAGGCGTCTCAAGATTTACGAACAAGCGAAGAACGCCAAGCTCAAGGCTTGACTTGCATGGTTGGTTTAAGCCTCAAGCACTGGTTGGGTTCCGAAGCCAATGATAATAATTGCCGTTACGCCTTCCTACGGTGACCCGGCATCGCTGAGGGGAGTTACGACTTCAATTCCTTCCAGGCGGCATCCAGCGCCAGCCTGGTCATCCCGATCATCTCGTCCACCTCCGCGTGGGTGATGACAAGCGGCGGCGAGGCGAGCATGCGGTCGCCGGTGGCGCGCAGCACGAGGCCGTTCGCCAGCGCGTGGTTGCGCACTAGCGCACCGACCTGATCGGGCTTGGCATAACGGGTGCGGGTGCGCTTGTCGGCGGCAAGCTGCAGGGCGCCCATCAGACCGATGCTAACGGCCTCGCCGACCAGATCATGCTCGGCGAGCGCCGCCCAGGCCTTGCCGAAATAGGG
This sequence comes from Rhizobium binxianense, assembly GCF_028994275.1. NCBI lineage: Bacteria > Pseudomonadati > Pseudomonadota > Alphaproteobacteria > Hyphomicrobiales > Rhizobiaceae > Rhizobium > Rhizobium binxianense. The sequence goes on along the minus strand of NZ_CP118713.1, from coordinate 980,821 downwards.
GCCGATATCGTCGCGCACACGCTCGACCAACCTTTCCTCCTCGATGATCCGCAGGTTTTCGAGTGCGGCGGCGGCGCAGACCGGATGACCGGAATAGGTGAAGCCGTGATTGAAGTCGCCGACCTCGTTGATCAGCACGTCGGCGATGCGGTCGCTGACGAGCACGCCGCCGATCGGCAGGTAGCCGGAGGACAGCCCCTTGGCGATCGGCGCGAGATCCGGCTCGACGCCGAAATGCTGATGGCCGAACCAGGCGCCGAGACGGCCAAAACCGCAGATCACCTCGTCGGTTACCAGCAGGATATTGCGCGCCTTGCAGATGCGGTCGATTTCCGGCCAGTAGGTTTCGGGCGGGATGATGACGCCGGCGGCACCCTGTACCGGTTCGGCAACGAAGGCGGCGACATTTTCCTCGCCCAGTTCGTCGATCTTCGCTTCGAGCTCGCGAGCAACCTTGAGACCGAATTCGGCGGGCGAGAGATCGCCGCCCTCGCCGTACCAATAGGGCTGGCCGATATGGACGATGCCTGGGATCGGCAGATCACCCTGCTCGTGCATGTACTTCATGCCGCCGAGGCTGGCGCCGGCAACAGTCGAACCGTGATAGCCGTTCTTCCTCGATATCACGATCTTCTTCGACGGATGGCCGACGGCGCTCCAATAGACGCGGGCCATGCGGAACCAGGTATCGTTCGCCTCCGAGCCGGAACCGGTGAAGAAGATGTGGTTGAAACGCTCGCCGGCATGCGATGTTACTTTCTGCGCCAGCAGCGTTATCGGCGTCGAACTCGTGCCGAAGAAGGTATTGTAATAGGGCAGCTCGTTCATCTGCCTGGCGACGGCCTCGGTGATCTCGCGGCGGCCATAGCCGATATTGACGCACCAGAGTCCGGCGAAGCCGTCGAGATATTTCCGGCCGTGGTTGTCGAAGATGTGGCAGCCCTCGCCGCGCTGGATGATGCGCGTGCCTTCGGCATTCAGCTTCTTCATGTCGGAGAAGGGATGCAGGTGATGGGCGGCGTCGATCGCCGCAAGGTTCGAGGGTGGGTAAGTATCGGGCATGGCTGGTGAAAGACCCTCGTGGATTGAAAGGCTGCTATCGATGGGATAGGAGCTTGGCCTTGTCCCGGAGGATTTTCAAGGTCATGGCGAGCGACAGGATGGACGGTAAGACCGATGGCGGCGACCCGCGTTTTGAGATCCTGATCGTCGGCATGAACGGCGACCTGCGCGGCAAGCAGCTTCCGCTCGACGCACAAGGCAAGGTCTGGGCCGGCGAGATCCGCCTGCCGACCTCGACGCAATCGCTCGACATCTGGGGCGACGACAATGACGACATTACCGGCCTGTCGTTGACGATCGGCGATCCCGACGGCATGGTCGTTGCGGACCGGCGCAGCCTGGCGCCGATGCCCTGGGCGCCCGAGGGTTCGATGCAGGTGCTGGCCAGCATGCACGAGTTCGACGGCAGCCCGAGCTTCATGGATCCGCGCGCCATCCTCGCCTCGGTGCTGGAGCGCTATGCCTCGCGCGGCCTGACGCCTGTGGTGGCGACCGAGCTGGAATTCTATGTGATGGCGGGAGACTGGCGTGAAACCGGACGCCCCTCCCCGCCCGAAAACCTCACCTATCGCGGCGAACCGAACGGTTTCCAACTCTACGACATGAGCGCCGTCGACGCGCTCGACGATTATCTCCAGACGCTGAGAGCCTATGCGAGGGCACAGGGGTTGCCGGCGGATGCGACGACGGCGGAGTTCGGCCCGGGCCAGTTCGAGGTCAACCTGCTGCACCGCCCGAATGCGCTGGCGGCCGCCGACGATTGCCTCTGTCTCAAGCGCATCGCCGAGCAGGCAGCGCGCCGGCACGGGCTGAAATCGACCTGCATGGCCAAGCCCTATTCCGACCATGCCGGCTCCGGCCTGCATGTGCATGCGAGCATCATCGACCGGCAAGGCCGCAACATCCTCGATGCCAAAGGCGGTGAGCCGAAGCGGCTGAAATCGGCCACGGCGGGCCTGCTCAAGACCATGCGCGAGGCGCAGCTGATCTTCGCTCCCTTCGCCAATTCCTACCGGCGCTTCCAGCCGGGTTCATTCGCCCCTGTTGATCTCACCTGGGGCAGCGGCCATCGCGGCACGGCGATCCGCATACCCGATAAGGATGGGCCGGCCGCCCGCATCGAGCACCGCGTCGCCGGCGCCGACGCCAATCCCTATCTGCTGCTGGCGGCGATCCTCGGCGGCATGCTCACCGGTCTCGATGGCGAATTCGATCCCGGCGAGGAGACGACGCCCTCGCACACGCCTGAGAATACGGCGCGGCTGACGCATGATTTCCTCACCGCCGTCGAGACCTTCCGCACCTCGCCCTTCATCGCCGATATCTTCGGCGATGAATATCAGGCGCTCTACGGCGACACCAAGCGCAAGGAGGCGCTGGCGCATCTGCGCACCGTCTCGGATTTCGACTACCGCACCTATCTGCCGCGGCTCTGAAACCTACGCGGCGGGCTCGCGGCGTTCGCTGGCGTGCACCTGCGCCGCAAGACCCTGCTTGACGAGAACCTTCAATTCGCCCGGATGCAGCCGGATCGAGACGTCGCGTTCGAGCGGCAGCAACTCACCGTCCATGACGCAATTGGCCTTGAAGCGCAGTTTCGGGAAATGCAGGTGCACTTCGGCCGGGTGCAGCACCATGACGTCGGCATTCTCGCGGAACTTGCCGCGCAGCATATCGATGGCGAGACGGGCGACACCCAGAGGCTTCAGCGGATTTGCCGTGTAGAAGCCGAGTTCGCCGCTTGTGAGATTGTCGGCGTAGAGCAGCGCGTTCTCGCCGAAAGGATTGTTGGAGACTGAAATCGCCGACACCCTGCGACGCTCCCGCATGCCGGCCGCCTCGAAATCGACCTCGAATTCCGGCGGATTGAAGATGACCCCCAAGGCCGCCTTTGTGCTTGCCCGGATCTTGCCCAGCCGCGAACGATAGCTGTAGGCGTTGCGGTAACGCACCATGCGGGCATGCAGGCCGGCGGAAAACTGATGGATGAAGGGCCGGCCGTTGGCGCTGGCAATATCGACATTGTCGACCTCGCCGGTGGCAAGCACGTCGAGCGCCTGCCAGATATCGAGCGGCACACGCAGCGAGCGGGCAAAGAGGTTCATCGTGCCGGCAGGCACGACGCCGAGCGCGATGCCGTTCTTCCAGGCGATCGAGGCCGCCGCCGAAATCGTGCCATCCCCGCCGCCGGCGACGATCCCGTCGATATCGTCGCGCTTGGCCGCCCGCTCCATGGCGGGAATGATTTCCTTTCCGGAGAAGACGATGGCATCGAAATCGTGCCCCGCTTCGCGGAAAGCCGCCTCTGCCCTCTTTTCGTAGGCCAGCATGTCGGTGGTCTTGAAGGTGCCGCCGTCGCGATTGAAAAAGCCTACAAGCTTCATAAGGGCTCCAGTCCCTGGCGTGGAGATAATCCGGCCTTTGTCCATCAGATGGTTGCGATCAAGGCGATTTCAAGCGCCGCCACTTCCCCGCGGAAATGACAGAAATGCAAAATTTGCAATAGACGTATGCACATAGCAGGACGCTGCACTGCAAAAAATGCACTCGACGCCAGCCTGAACGTTAGGGATAGATGAAGTATCGGGGACATGGGTCTCCACCTCCCGCCATTTTACGATGGGCTCGCGGCCGCGCCTGCGTCACGGGCCATTTCCAAGCAGAAACCGCCTCGAGGAGCTCTCGTGAGCCAGATCGCCATTCATGATTCCATCGATAGCCAGCCGGATGAAGAGTTGCCGTCGGCAACGACCGTGGCGCTGGTGCAACTGGCGCTCGCCTGCGGCGGCTTCGGCATCGGCACCGGCGAGTTTGCGATCATGGGGCTGCTGCCCAATGTCGCCGAGACTTTCTCGGTCACAACGCCGCAGGCCGGCTACGTCATCAGCGCCTATGCGCTCGGCGTCGTCATCGGCGCGCCCGTCATTGCCGTGCTCGCCGCGAAGATGGCGCGCCGCACCTTGCTCTTGACGCTGATGCTGGTCTTTGCCATCGGCAATATATCAAGCGCGCTGGCGCCGACCTTCGAGACCTTCACCTTGCTGCGTTTCGTCAGCGGCCTGCCGCATGGCGCCTATTTCGGCGTCGCCGCCCTTGTCGCAGCCTCGATGGTGCCGTTGCATCGCCGCGCCCGGGCTGTCGGCCGCGTCATGCTCGGCCTGACCGTCGCCACCCTTCTCGGCACGCCGTTGACGACGTTCTTCGGCCAGTCGCTCGACTGGCAGGTGGCGTTTTTCTCCGTCGGCGTGCTCGGCCTGCTGACGGTGGCGCTGATCTGGTTCTACGTTCCGAAGGACAGGGTTTCCGAGGAGGCCGGGTTCCTGCGCGAACTCGGCGCCTTCCGCCGGCCGCAGGTGTGGCTGACGCTTGGCATCGCCGCCGTCGGCTACGGTGGCATGTTTGCGATGTTCAGCTATATCGCCGCGACGACGACCGAGGTGGCGATGCTGCCGGAAACCGCCGTTCCGATCATGCTTGTTCTCTTCGGCGTCGGCATGAATGCCGGCAATTTCATCGGCTCGTGGCTCGCCGACAAATCTCTGCTCGGCACGATCGGCGGCTCGCTCGTCTATAATATCGTCGTCCTGACCACCTTCTCGCTGACCGCCGCCAATCCCTACATGCTCGGCCTCTGCGTCTTCCTCGTCGGCTGCGGTTTTGCCGCCGGACCGGCGCTGCAGACGCGGCTGATGGATGTCGCCGCCGATGCGCAGACGCTGGCCGCCGCGTCCAACCATTCCGCCTTCAACATCGCCAATGCGATCGGCGCCTGGCTCGGCGGCCTCGTCATCGCCTGGGGCTACGGTTTTGCGGCAACCGGTTATGTCGGCGCAGCGCTCTCCTTCCTCGGCCTCTTCGTCTTTGCAGCCTCGCTACGCCTAGAACGCCGCGACCGGAGCGCGCAGACCGTCTGAGGCCAAGCGCAGCTCGCGGCCTTCCGGGCTGCAGAAGACATACTGGTCACCCCAGGCGGCCAACGCCTGGATGACAGGCTTCAGCGTCATGCCGAGCGGCGTCATTGCATATTCGACCCTCGGCGGCACGACCGGATAGACGGTGCGTGATACCAGACCGGACTCCTCCAGTTCGCGCAGTTGCTTGGTCAGCATGCGCTGGGTCACCGCCGGTAGTTTGCGGCGGAGTTCGTTGAAGCGCAGGGTTCCTTCCATCAGATGAAAGAGGATCACGCCCTTCCACTTCCCATCGAGGTAAGTGAGCGTCGCCTCGACCGGGCAGCCGGGGAAATTCTTGACGAGCTTGGCGCGCGGCAATGACATTTTACAGTATCCTTTTGGGTACTACGTACAGAATTTGTGCATTCTTGCGTTGTCAGAACATAATGCGCATCTAGCTTCCGTGCAACGAACACAGGAGTTTCCCATGCGCGCCGTCGCCTACAAAACGCCCCAACCGATCTCCGCCGAGACCTCGCTGATCGATGTCGAGCTGCCGATGCCGGAGGCCAGGGGCCACGATCTGCTCGTCGAAATCAAAGCCGTTTCGGTCAATCCCGTCGACGTGAAGGTGCGCGCCCATTCCGCGCCGTCCGCAGACGAGCTCAAGACACTCGGCTGGGATGCCGCCGGCATCGTCACGGCCATCGGCGCTGATGTCACCCTGTTCAAGCCCGGCGACGAGGTGTTCTATTCCGGCGTCATCAGCCGCCCGGGCAGCAATGCCGAATTCCATCTCGTCGACGAGCGCATCGTAGGCGCCAAACCGAAGAGCCTCGATTTCGCGGCTGCGGCCGCCTTGCCGCTGACTTCGATTACGGCCTACGAGGCGCTGTTCGACCGGCTGAAGGTGCAGGACGCGGTGTCGGGAGCGGGACGATCCATCCTGATCATCGGCGGGGCTGGCGGCGTCGGCTCGATCGCCATTCAGATCGCCCGGGCATTGACCGATCTGACGGTGATCGCCACGGCCTCGCGGCCGGAAACGCAGGATTGGGTGAAGGAACTCGGCGCGCATCACGTCGTCGACCATTCCCAACCGATCGCGCCGCAGGTGGCAGCGCTCGGCATCGGCGCGCCCGGATTCATATTTTCGACCACCAATACCGATAGCCATATCGGCGACATCGTCGAAGCGATTGCGCCGCAAGGCCGCTTCGCGCTGATCGACGACCCGAAGACCCTCGACATCGTGCCCTTCAAGCGCAAGGCCGTGTCCGTTCATTGGGAGCTGATGTTCACCCGCCCGCTCTACGGCACGCCTGACATGATCGAGCAGCACAAGCTGCTGAACAAGATTTCCGAGCTGGTCGACGCCGGAAAGATCCGCACGACGCTTTCAGAAATCGTCGGGCCGATCAATGCGGGAAACCTCAAGACGGCGCATGCCATGGTCGAAAGCGGCAGGATGAAGGGCAAGGCGGTGCTTGCAGGATTCTGAGATCGCAGCCAGCAGGCCCGGTGTTTCCCGCAACGTCGTATAAACCGTACCCGCCCATAATGCCGCATCGTGGGGTGCGACATTCTGGCGTTAAGCATTTACCCCGCTTGACTTTTTTCGCGTTCGGGACCACCTAGCATCCACGTGGACGGCACTTGTCTTCCGCGGATTTCAACGGAGCCATCTTAACGATGCCAAGCGACAGTAGCAGTCGATTGCCTTTGCCGTACGCGGCCCTCGTGCGCTGACCGACTCCTGTCGGCTCGCCCGATCGGACGCTACGGCGGATCGACGGAAAGGCGAGCCTCAAATGAATATCAATCGCTTCCCTCTTCGGGCAGGCCATGCCGCCCGTGCCTTCATCAACAACAGCCGCGGCGCAACGATCGCCGAACGCGTCGAAGCGTTGAACGCGCTGAGCGTCCAGGACGCCGGGCGTGTGCTATGCGGCATGCCGCTCGACTATGCCGTCAACATTCTCGACCGGCCGGAGCTTCGCAACGCAGCCCAGATCCTGGCACTGATCAGCGCCGAGGACGCCGCCCGGCTGCTGCACGGCATGTCGAATGACCGCGTCGCCGACGTGCTGCTCGAACTCGACGGCGAGACCCGCGCCCGACTGTTCTCCAGCCTCGACGAACCGGTGCGCATCGCGATCCAGCACCTGATGGGCTATCCGCCGCGCACGGCCGGCGGCATCATGACGACGGAATTCGTCAGCGTGCCTGACAGCTGGACCGTCGCCCAGACACTCGACCATGTGCGCCAGGTCGAACGCTCGCGCGAAACCGTCTACGCCATTTATGTCCTCGACGAGATCAGCCATGCGCTCATGCATGTGGTGACGCTGCGCCGGCTGATCACCGGCGAGCCGGATGCTTCCATCCTTTCGGTGGCTCAGAAAGGCGTGCCGGTTTCAGCCGATCCGCTGATGAAGCAGGAGGATGTCGCTCGGCTGATCCGCAAACACGACCTGCTCGCCCTGCCCGTCATTGACGAGAATGGTCAGGTGCTCGGCATCGTCACCGTCGACGACGTAATCGACACGATGATTTCGGACACGACGGAAGCGGCCCAGAAGTTCGGCGGCATGGAGGCGCTCGGCCAGCCCTACATGAAGATCGGCTTCGCCGGCATGATCCGCAAGCGCGCCGGCTGGCTCGCCGCCCTCTTCCTCGGCGAGATGCTGACGGCAAGCGCCATGCAGCATTTCGAAGGCGAGTTGGAAAAAGCCGTGGTGCTGACGCTGTTCATCCCGCTGATCATGAGCTCGGGCGGCAATTCCGGTTCGCAGGCGACGTCGCTGATCATCCGGGCCCTGGCGCTCGGCGAGCTGAAGCTTTCCGACTGGTGGAAAGTGCTCCTGCGCGAACTGCCGACCGGCATCGTGCTCGGGGCCATCCTCGGCCTCGTCGGCTTCGTCCGCATCGTCTTCTGGCAGTCGGCCGGGCTCTACGATTACGGCCCGCACTGGCAGATGGTCGCCATTACGGTATTTGCCGCCCTGATCGGGATCGTCACCTTCGGCTCGATCTGCGGCTCGATGCTGCCCTTCCTGCTGCAGAAGCTCCGGCTCGATCCGGCCAGCGCCTCCGCCCCCTTCGTCGCCACGCTGGTCGACGTCACCGGGCTCGTCATCTACTTCTCGGTGGCGCTGCTCATCCTCAGCGGGACGCTGCTGTAGCGCTTGCAAACGGCAAGCCCCTCAAGAAAGACCCCTCCCAACCCCTCCCCACAAGGGGGAGGGGCTTAACCTGCCGCACCCGTTTTCCATATTTGCGACGTTTCGAGTGGAATGAGGCGGGCGCTCCGGCTTAGTCCCTCCCCCTTGTGGGGAGGGGTTGGGGAGGGGTAAGCGGCAGGCGGATGGGGCTGGTTTCGGCAATCTCCCGGGCCGAAGATGCCCCGAACAACTGCCGGCAAACAGGGGAATTATTTTCCCTCGGGCAGCTTCAACGGCCCATGCGTCTTAATGCTGCGGATGGCGAAGTTCGAGCGGATGTCGCTGACATTCGGCAGGGTCAACAACGTTTCGGTCAGAAGCCGCTCATAGGCGGCGAGATCTTCCACCACCACCTCGGCGAGGAAATCGGCCGTGCCCGAAATCAGGAAGCAGGAGACGATTTCGGGGATGGCGAGCAGCGCCTTCTGCTGCGCCTCGGAATTCTCGCGGCTGTGGTGGACGACCTTGAATTCGACGAAGACGGTCAGACCGAGACCGACCTCCTTGCGGTCGATATCGGCCGCGTAGCCGCGGATGATGCCGGAGCGTTCGAGGTTGCGAATGCGGCGCAGGCAGGGCGACGGCGACAGGTTCACCTTCTCGGCGATCTCGACATTGGTGGCCCGCGCATCCTCCTGCAGGCACTTCAGGATGGCGATATCGAATTTATCAAGATTTGGCATTTTCGCGATTCCTGTCGGCACTAATTGGCAGAAGATTGCGTCTAGCATGATTTTTGAGCCATAGATAGCAAGGACATGCCCTGCTCTCTGGCGCTAGTCTTTTCTCAACCGGAGAGGCTCCGGACTAGGGAAAGGACAGGACGATGACCACCATTGCATTTTCCGACGACAAGTCGCCATCGCAGGCGCTGGGCTATGCCGGCGGCACTGTTACCGTACTGATCTGGGCGACATGGTTTCTCGTCACCCGCCACAGCGCCGCAACGCCGCTCGGCTCGATCGACATCGGGCTGATCCGCTTCGGAATTCCGGCGCTGGTGCTTTCACCGGTCTGGCTGAAGACCGGATTGCTGCCGAAGGCCCTGCCGCTGCATCTGCTGGCGATCATGGTCGCCGGCTCGGGTGCCGTCTTCTTCCTGCTGACCACGCTGGCCATTCATTCGACGCCGGCTGCCTCTTCCGGCATTCTGCTCGGCGGCTCGATGCCGCTCGCCGCGGCGCTGATCGGGATTGCGCTGTTTGGCGAAAGACCTGACGGCACGCGCATTGCCGGGCTTGCCGCAATCGTCGCCGGCGTGCTGGTCCTGCTCACACATAGCCTGACGGATGCCTCGCTGCCGTGGACGAGCTTCGTGCTGCTGCCGGCAGGCGCCGTTTTGTGGGCAAGCTATACCCATGCCTTCCGCCGCTCCGGTCTGACGGCCGTGCAGGCGAGCGCACTGATCGCCGTCTGGTCCTTCCTGATCATGGGCGCGCTTGCCCTCGCCTTCGGGATCTCGCTGCCGCAGGCTCCTCTGCAGGAAATCGGTCTGCAGGCGCTGAGCCAGGGCGTTCTTTCCGGCCTCGTCGCCATGGTGGCCTACGGCACCGCCGTCAGAAGACTCGGCGGGACACAGGCCGCCGCCTTCACGGCGCTGACGCCGGTTCTGGCAACGCTTGGCGGCGGCTTCCTGCTTGGCGAACCGATCGGCCTCACCGAAATCAGCGCCGCCGTGATCACCGGCATCGGCGTCGCGCTTTCCACGGGTATCGCCGCGACGCGCCGCTGACCGCCAGCCGGGGCCAACAAAAATCGAAGCCGCCGGCAGCGATCGCTGCGGCGGCTTTTTCAATGAACTAGATTTTAGTCGCTCAAGCCTGGATGACGACGACCCTGGCGCCAACCTCGACGCGGCTATAGAGGTCGATCACGTCGTGGTTCATCATGCGGATACAGCCGCTCGACATGGCAAGACCGATCGATTGCGGCTGGTTGGTGCCGTGAATGCGGAAATGCGTGTCGCCGCCGCCGCGATAAAGATACATCGCCCGCGCGCCAAGCGGATTGTTCGGGCCGCCCGGCATGCCGCCGGCGAGCTTGCGATAGCGTTCTTCGCGGCGCTGCATGTTTTCGGTGGGCGTCCAGCTCGGCCATTCGGCCTTGCGGCCGATATAGGCATCGCCGGCAAATGCCAGCCCCTCGCGGCCGACACCGACACCGTAGCGCATCGCCCTGCCGTCACCGAGAACATAGTAGGCGCGCCGCGCCGGGGTATCGACCACCACTGTGCCGGCAGCGTGCGTGGTTTCATAGGCCACCTCCTGGCGGCGGAGCTCCGGCTTGATCTTGTCGATCGGCACCTGCTTCAGCGGGAATTTTTCGTCCGGAAGTGCGGCGTAATTCGTCTGGCTGTTCAAGCCGGTCGATGAGCAGCCGGCGACAAAAAGGGGCAGAGCGATCAGGAAGCCCCGGCGCGAGATCGTCATGAATGTGTCCTTAGTGCGTCAAGAAGATGTCGCAAGCTAAGAAGATTATGGTTAATGAACGGCTAACAGCCGCCCGCAACAAGCGATCACGAAGGCGCCCGCACGTGAAAATTGTCGGCGGTGGGGTTCATCCGCATCACATATTCGGATAGACCGGCCCCTCTCCGCCCTGCGGCGGCACCCAGTTGATGTTCTGGTTGGGGTCCTTGATGTCGCAGGTCTTGCAGTGCACGCAGTTCTGGGCATTGATGACGAAGGTCTGTTCGCCCTCCTTCTCCACCCATTCATAGACGCCGGCCGGACAGTAACGCGTCGACGGGCCGGCATAGATGTCGTGCTCCGAACGCTTCTGCAGCGCCATGTCCTTGACCTGCAGATGCACCGGCTGGTCCTCCTCGTGATTGGTGTTCGACAGGAACACCGAGGACAGGCGGTCGAAGGTCAGGACGCCGTCCGGCTTCGGATAGGCGATCGGTTGGTGCTGGGCGGCCGGCTCCAGCGACTGCGCATCGGTCTTGCCGTGTTTCAGCGTGCCGAAGAACGAAAAGCCGAGCAGCGTATTGGTCCACATGTCGAAGCCGCCGAGCGCCACACCGAGGGCCGTGCCGAACTTCGACCAGAGCGGCTTGACATTCCTCACCCGCTTCAGGTCGCGGCCGATGTCGCCCTTGCGCCATTCGTTTTCGATCTCGGCGACCTCGTCATGGCTGCGCCCGGCTTCGATTGCCGCCGCCACCTTCTCGGCCGCCAGCATGCCCGACAGCACCGCATTGTGGCTGCCCTTGATGCGCGGCACGTTGACGAAACCGGCCGAACAGCCGATCAGCGCCCCGCCGGGGAAGGACAGCTTCGGCACCGACTGATAACCGCCCTCGGTGATCGCGCGCGCCCCATAGGACAGCCGCTTGCCGCCCTCGAAGGTGGTGCGGATCGCCGGATGGGTCTTGAAGCGCTGGAATTCCTCGAAGGGATAGAGATAGGGGTTCTTGTAGTTCAGGTGGACGACGAAGCCGACCGCCACCAGATTATCTTCCAGGTGATAGAGGAAGGAGCCGCCGCCGGTCTTCATGCCGAGCGGCCAGCCGAAGGAGTGCTGCACCAGGCCCTGCCTGTGGTGCTCCGGCTTGACCTCCCAGAGCTCCTTGATGCCGATGCCGAATTTTTGCGGTTCGCGATCCTTCTGCAGATCGAATTTGGCAATCAGCTGCTTGGCTAGCGAGCCGCGCACGCCCTCGCCGATCAGCACATATTTGCCGAGCAGTTCCATGCCGCGGGTATAGTTCGGCCCGGGTTCGCCGTTCTTTTCGATGCCCATGTCGCCGGTGGCGACACCGATGACCGCGCCCTGGTCATTGTAGAGCACTTCGGTGGCCGCAAAACCTGGATAGATCTCGACGCCGAGTTCTTCGGCTTTGGTGGCCAGCCACCGACAGACGTTTCCGAGCGAGACGATGTAGTTGCCGTGATTGTTCATCAAGGGCGGCATCAGCACATTCGGCAGGCGGATCGAGCCGGCCGGCCCAAGCAGCAGGAAGTGGTCGGCGCTGACCTCGGTCTTGAAGGGATGGTCGGCTTCCTCACGCCAGCCGGGCAGCAGCCGATCGATACCGATCGGATCGACAACGGCGCCGGACAGGATATGCGCCCCGACCTCGGAGCCCTTCTCCAACACCACGACTGAGAGTTCCGGATTGACCTGCTTCAGCCGGATTGCGGCAGAAAGACCGGCCGGCCCCGCGCCGACGATCACGACGTCGAATTCCATGCTCTCGCGTTCGGGCAGCTCAGTCGTCTCGGTCATTCACTCGTCTCCGCTTGGCCGCACGCGGCCGTCATCCCTCATGGTCACTTTCTTGTCAAAACGAGAAAGCATTGTCGAGCCGGGATACGACAGCCAATCTTCAATTCGCACAATCATATGCCTCGGCAGGCACAATTATATAACGTTTACGTTAACGTCAATTCTCAAACGTTGCCGAACCGATCACGCTCCCTTTCCTTTTCCGCCGCTTGCGCCTTATACATCGCCTGGAGCAATTCCGGGAAAAGTGTGAAGCGGTTTTCCGTCCGGAGTTGCGCGAAAACAAAGAGATAGAGCCTTTTCGTGATTCGAAGAAAAACGGAAATGCTCTGGAGATATTGGAGGACAATCATGGATCTCGGCATCACAGGCAAACGCGCGCTCGTCCTCGCCTCCTCGCGTGGTCTCGGTCTTGGCATCGCCGCGGCACTGGCGCGCGAAGGCGCAAACGTGCTGCTCTGCGGACGCAGTGGCGAGCAACTGGAGGCCAATTGCAAGGCGATCAATAGCGAAAGCAAAGGCCGGGCCGACTGGATCTGGGCAGACCTCGGCGATGAACGCTTCGTCGAGACGGTGACGGCGGCGGTGAAGGAGAAGTTCGGCGGGCTCGATATCCTCGTCAACAATACCGGCGGGCCGACGCCCGGCACGACCGAGGACATGACGGGCGAAAAACTCGAGATCTATTTCCTCTCCATGGTCGCCCGCGTGATTACCCTCACCAATGCGCTGCTGCCCGGCATGAAGGCGCAGGGCTGGGGCCGCATCCTGACGGTGGCCTCCTCCGGCGTGATCGAACCGATCGCCAATCTGGCGCTGTCGAATACGCTGCGCCCTGCCCTGGCCGGCTGGAGCAAGACACTTGCCTCGGAGGTGGCGGGTTTCGGCGTTACCACCAACCTGCTCTTGCCGGGCAGCATCCTGACCGCACGGCTCGACGATCTCGACGGGGCGGCGGCAAAGCGGACGGGCAAGAGCCTCGAAGAGGTCCGTGCCGACAAGGAAGCGCGCATTCCGGTCGGCCGCTACGGCAGGGTGGAGGAATTTGCCGCAACGGCCGCCTTCCTCTGCAGCCAGCCGGCAAGCTACATCACCGGCTCGCTGATCCGCTGCGACGGCGGCGCGGCACGATCGGTCTGACGGCTGTGCCTCAGGCGACGTGGGCGGCGGCGGCCCATGTCGCAACATTTCGCACCATCAATTCGACATGGGCCGGATCGTCCGCAAGCTCGGCGAGTTCGGAAAGACGATGGAAGCCCGTCAAGATCGCAATGCGCCGCCGGTCGAGCTTGCGTCCGGTCAGCATTTCATAGGCCGATACGATGCGGGCGGTCAGATCGGGCGAGATGAAGTTCGAATAGATGAATTCCTGGTGCAACGGCCCAAAGCCTGAATCGGCAAAATCATAAATGCCGTTCAGCCGCTTTTGTGCATGGTCGAACGCCATGTTCCAGCCATGACCGTCGAAGAAGCCGTAGGTCTTGCCGTGGGGATCGGGCGGCAAGGCTTCGAAATCGGAAATAATGGCCTGTGCAAAGCTGCCGATCTCGGGCGGCAGCAGCGGCAAGGCCTTCGTTCGCACCGCATCCGGCGATTGCCAGGCCTGGATCGGCCCGGCGCCGGCCGACCTTATGCGATCGGCATCGAGCACGTGCAGCTCGGCGTAAAAACGGGCGAGATCTTCGGCGAGGTGCTGACGATCGCCTTCGCGAAGCGCATCGTAATCTTCGGCAATCAGATGTTCGCCTTCGAGCTTGGCATGGCTGGAGAAGATCGGCGGCCCGTCATGAATGCGCATGTCGGGAACCGCGATCGACAGCGACGGCCTGATGATGTCGAGCAAGGCGGCTTCCTTCACAAGTGCTCGTTCCGCGCCCGGATGGCGGGGAAACTTGAAGATCAGCGTGTCGTCGACGTCGACGGCAAGTGAATCCCAGCTCTTCGCCGCCAGCTTGAAGACGGAGGCCGTGAGTTCAGGAAACACGCTGGTTATGAGAGTGCGAAATTCGCTGGCGTTCAACTCGGTCATGGCGACCTGCCTTCTTTGGTTTTTCCCTGTTTTTCCCCGCGCAATCGACGGCTTGCGGGGTTGATATCGTCTCGTCGTGAGCCGCCTGCCCCAGCGCCGTCGAACGGCATCGAGTTACTCTGGGTCTATATTAGTATAGTTTGAATATTACGGAATATTCATTACAAAAATTTAAGCCGTTATAACCACTTAGTGATCGCGAACCGGGAATTATGTCTTTTTTGCGCCGCAATATAAGCGGCTCTATCAGGGCATAAAATTCGCAACCTTGCCCCCCGCAACCTTGCCCAAAAACCGGTCTCGCCCATGAAGAAATTTTGGATCACCGTCAGCATTATCGCAGTTGCCGCCGTCGGCGTCTGGCAATCCGGGAATCTGCTCCCCTATGCCTCCCGCATTCCCTACCTCTCCCAGTTCATCAAGCAGCCGGCCGGCGGCAATGGCGGCGGGCAGCAAGACCATGGTGATCAGGCCCATGGTGATCAGGCACAGGGCGATCAGGCGCAGAACGGTGGGCAACATCAGGGCGGCGGGCGCAGACGTGGCGGCGGCGGCCCGACCGTCGTCAAAACAGTCGCGGCGGTGAAAACGACGCTGCCGATGGATGTGACCGCTTCCGGCTGGGCCGATGCCGATGACAACACGACCATCGACGCACAGGAACAGGGCCTGATCGTCAGCATCAATGCGCAGGATGGGGCGACCGTCAAAGCCGGCGATCTGATCGCCAAGCTGGACGACCGGACGGCCAAGGCGGCTGTCGACAAGGACAATGCGATGATCGTGCGCGACACGGCAACCCTTGCGGAATCAGAGACCGCATTGACACGCGCGCAGGATCTCTTCAACCAGAAGGCCGGCACCCAGCAGAGCCTCGACCAAGCGGTCGCCGCCCGCGATACCGCAGCCGCCACGGTCGATGCCGACAAGGCGTCCCTTGCCTCCGATCAGATCATCCTCGAAAACACCGACATCCGCGCGCCCTTCGACGGCCGGCTCGGCGATATCGCCATCAGCAAGGGCGCCTTCCTCAATGCCGGCTCGGCAATCGTCACCATCGCCAAATACGATCCGATCTATGTGAAATTCCACCTGCAGGAACGCTATCTGCGTGTGCTGAAAAAAGCCCTGGCAGCCGGTCCGGTCGAGGTGAGCACGGTTCCCGCGTCCACCAAGGGGCAGGTCAGGAAGGGCGAGATCAGCTTCTACGACAACACGGTCGACACCGCCTCGGGCACGATCCTCGCCAAGGCGAAATTCGAGAATGCCTCCGGCGCGCTCTGGCCCGGCCAGTCGGTCAACATCGTGGTACATTTCGACAATGACGAACAGCAGGTGGTCGTGCCGACGGTTGCCGTCAGCCCCGGCCCCGACGGTTTCCTCGCCTTCGTCGCCAAGGACGGCAAATCACATCTGACGCCGGTCACCATCGCCCGCGCCAATGGCGGCTTCACCGCCATCGAATCGGGCCTTCAGGCCGGCGATCATGTCGTCGTCGAGGGCCAGGGCCAGCTCAGCGACGAGCAGGCGATCAACGAGCAGTTCGACGAAAAGGCGCTTGATGTCGCTTCCGCCGAAGAGCCTCGGCAGCAGCAATCCGAGACGATCGCGGTGGGAGCTCAGCAATGATCCCCAATTTCTGTATCCAGCGCCCCGTCGCGACGACGCTGCTTGCCATCGGCGTCATTCTGGCCGGCCTTGCCGGTTACCAGCTCGTCCCGGTCGCAGCCCTGCCCCAGGTCGATTTTCCCACCATCAACGTTTCGGCACAGTTGAGCGGCGCCTCGCCGCAGACGATGGCGACGTCGGTTGCGACACCGCTGATCAAGCAGTTCGAGACCATTCCCGGGATCAGCGAAATCAGCGCATCGAGCTCGCTCGGCAGCAGCAGCATCGTGCTGCAGTTCGATCTCAACCGCGATATCGACGCGGCTGCAGCCGACGTCCAGGCGGCGATCTCGCATGCGACCCGGCAACTGCCCGACAATCTGACGACGCCGCCGAGCTACCGCAAGACCAACCCGGCCGACGCGCCTGTCATGTTGCTCTCGGTGCAGAGCAACACCCTGCCGCGCAGCAAGCTCGACGAGATCGCCGAGGACATCATCTCGCCGTCGCTGTCGACACTTCCGGGCGTTGCCCAGGTCAGCGTCTACGGTGCGCAGACCTATGCCGTGCGCGTCGAGGTCGATCCCAACAAGCTTTTGACCCGCGGCATCGGCATCGATACCGTCAACAAGGCGCTGTCTGCGGCCAACAGCCAGCAGCCTGTCGGCACGCTGCAGAACAATTCGCAGAGCATGACCATCACGGCGAATACGCAGCGCACCAACGCAGAGCAATTCCGCTCGCTGGTCATTGCCAATCCGAACGGCGCGCCGATTCACCTTGGCGATATCGCCGATGTGCAGGACAGTGTCGAGAACCAGTATACCGGCAGCTGGTATGACGGCCAGCGCGGCATCATTCTCGCCATCCAGCGTCAGCCGGATGCCAACACCGTCGATGTCGTCGATGCGATCAACGCCAAGCTGCCGCAGCTGCACGCGGAAATTCCGCCTTCGGTCAACACCGTCGTCATGAACGATGCCGCAAAACCGATTCGCGCCGCCATTGCCGACGTGAAATTCACGCTGCTGCTGACGATCGGTCTCGTCGTCCTGGTCATCTACCTCTTCACCGGCCATGCCACGGCAACGATCATTCCGGGACTTGCCGTTCCGCTATCGCTGATCTCGACCTTCGGCATGATGTATGTGCTCGGCTACAGCATCGACAACATCTCGCTGCTCGGGCTGACGCTCGCGGTGGGGCTGGTTGTGGACGACGCGATCGTCATGCTCGAAAACATCCTGCGCCATGTCGAGGAAGGCATGCCGGTGCGGGAAGCGGCGATCAAGGGTGCCGGCGAAGTCAGCTACACCATCATTTCCATGTCGGTTTCGCTGATCGCGGTGTTCATCCCGATCCTGCTGATGGGCGGCGTCGTCGGCCGGGTATTCAACGAATTCGGCATGGTGGTCGCCATCGCCATCATCTCGTCGGCGATCGTCTCGCTGACCGTGACGCCGATGCTCGGCTCGCGGCTCTCCAACAATCACAGCCGCCCGCCGCTCCTCATCCGCATCTTCGATGCCGGCTTCGAGCGGACGCTCAACGGCTATGACAGGGCGGTCGGCTGGTGCCTGCAGCATCGCCTGACGATCCTCGGGGTTTTCCTCGGCTCGGTGGCGCTGACGGTCTATTTCTTCATGACGCTGCCGACGAGCTTCTTCCCGCAGGAAGATATCGGCCGCCTGACGGTCAGCACCCAGGCGCGGCAGGACATTTCCTATTCCGCCATGGAGGCGCTGCAGCAGCAGGCGGCAGCCGCCGTCAAGGCGAACCCGGCGGTCAATCACGTGATGTCGACGATCGGCGGCAACCCGAACAAACCGCAGAACAACGGCTCGATGTTCGTCGAGCTCAAGGACAAGACGGAGCGTCCGCCGCTTGACCAGACGCTGCGCGAGCTGCGCACGGCGATCAACAAGATCCCCGGATTGCAGGCCTTCGTGACGCCGAACCAGAGCCTGCGTTTCGGCGGCCGCCAGACCGCCAGCCAGTATCAGCTGGTGGTGCAGGCGCTGAGCGCCGATCAGACCAACCTGTGGGCCGGCAAGATCCAGGCGGCGATGCGTGGCGACCGAGACCTGTTCACCGATGTGACATCGGACGCCCAGAACAACGCCCTGCAGGCCAATATCGTCATCGACACCGAGCGGGCAGCCGCTTACGGGATCGACAACGACACGCTTCGCACGACCCTGCAGGAATCCTTCAGCGGATATGCGGCTGCGGAAATCCAGTCGACCGGCGACAGCTACAACGTCATCGTCGAATACGACACCAGCAAACCCTGGGACGACCAGAAGCTGTCGGAGATCCGTGTCGCCTCCTCCAATGGCAGCCTGGTGCCGCTGTCGAACTTCGCGCATGTGCAACGCACCACCGGCCCGGTCACCATCAACCAGACGGGCCAGCTGGTCTCGACCACGGTTTCCTTCAACCTGCCGGAAGGAGTGTCGCTCAGCAATGCCACGGCGGCGATCGATCAGATCAAGAAGGACATCAGCGTTCCGGCAGACGTCTTCACCTCCTATGGCGGCACGGCGGAGATCTTCCAGCAGTCGCAGGGCAATACCCCCTATCTGATCCTGGCGGCCATTCTGACGATTTATGTCGTGCTCGGCGTGCTCTATGAAAGCTTCATCCATCCGCTCACCATCCTCTCCGGCCTGCCGGCGGCGGCCTTCGGTGCGCTGCTAGCGTTGAAGATCATGGGCTTCGACCTGTCGATCATCGCCCTCATCGGCCTGTTGATGCTGATCGGCATCGTCAAGAAGAATGCAATCATGATGATCGACGTGGCGGTGGAGACGATGCGCACGACGGGCGAGAAGGCGACGGCGGCGATCCACGAGGCCTGCGTGCGACGCTTCCGGCCGATCATGATGACGACCTTCTGCGCCCTGCTCGGTGCCCTGCCGATCGCGCTCGGCACCGGCGCAAGCTCCGAGCTGCGCCAGCCGCTCGGTATCGCCGTTGTCGGCGGCCTGATCGTCTCGCAGATGCTGACGCTGTTCATCACCCCGGTCATCTTCGTCGAGATGGACCGCTTCGGCAATTTCCTCGGCCGCCTGATCGGCGGAAAGAAGGTCGAGGAGCCGCAGATACAAGAGGCAAGGGCAATGGCTGCCGAGTGATGACGGCCCTCTGAGTTCGGCATTGCCGATTGCCCCTTGCGGCGCACTTCTTCTTTCACCGGGAGAAGAAGTGCGCCTCGATCACATCAACTTTCGCTCCTCTTGAATGTGTCACGCCTCTGTGGCATCACCCGCCCTCCTTGATCCGGGCGTTCGCACGCCCTTGCGGAGCAACGCTCCGTCTCCAATAACAATCGGCATGAAGAGGTGCGGGCATGGCTCAGGCGCTGGGTTTGGACTTCGGCACGACGAATACGGTTCTCGCCATGGCGGATGGCGGGGCGACACGCTCGATGGCGTTCACGAGCACGGCAGGCACGGCCGACAGCATGCGCACGGCGCTGTCCTTCATGAAGGACGCGCAGCTCGGCGCTTCGGCGCTGAAGGTGGAGGCGGGCCATGCGGCGATCCGCCAGTTCATCGACAATCCCGGCGACTGCCGCTTCCTGCAGTCGATCAAGACCTTTGCGGCCAGCGCGCTCTTCCAGGGCACAATCGTCTTCGGCAAGCGGCAGAGCTTCGAAGACCTGATGGAAATCTTCATCCGGCGCCTTCGCCATTACGCAGGCGAGAGTTGGCCCGATGATGCCAGCCGCATCATCGCCGGCCGTCCGGTGCATTTCGCCGGCGCCAATCCGGACCCGGCGCTTGCGGTGCAGCGCTACAACGAGGCGCTGACGCGGTTCGGCTTTCCGGAAATTCATTATGTCTACGAGCCGGTTGCGGCTGCCTTCTACTTTGCGCAGAACCTGAAGTCCGATGCGACCGTGCTCGTCGCCGACTTCGGCGGCGGTACGACGGACTATTCGCTGATCCGCTTCGAGAGCAGGGCCGGCAAACTGACGGCAACGCCGATCGGCCATTCGGGTGTCGGTGTGGCCGGCGACCATTTCGATGCGCGCATGATCGACAACATCGTCGCGCCGCAGATCGGCAAGGGCAGCCATTTCAAGAGCTTCGACAAGATCCTTGAGGTGCCGTCAAACTACTATGCGAGCTTCAGCCGCTGGAACCAGCTGTCGATCTTCAAGACCTCGCGGGAATTCGAGGATCTCAAGAAGCTGGTGCGCACGGCGCTGGAACCAGAGAAGCTGGAGATCTTCGTCGACCTGATCGACCATGACGAGGGCTATCCGCTCTATCAGGCCGTCTCTGCAACGAAGATGGCGCTTTCCTCCGCCGAAGAGGCTCCGTTCGATTTCGCCCCGCTCGGCCGCGGCGGCCATCGCACGATCAAGCGCAGCGATTTCGAAAGCTGGATCGTCGATGACCTCGCCCGTATTGAAGGCGCGCTCGACGAAGTGCTCGACAAGACCGAGACGAAACCGTCGGAGATCGACAAGGTGTTCCTGACCGGCGGCACCTCCTTCGTGCCGGCGGTGCGGCGCATTTTCACCGAGCGCTTCGACAGCGACAAGATCGAGAGCGGCGGCGAGCTGTTGTCGATCGCCCACGGCCTGGCGCTGATCGGCGAACGCGACGACATCGCGCAATGGACTGTGCAATAGCGCCGGCAAGGGCGGGCAATCTGTCGCCTGCCCTTTCCATGCCACAGTCTCTCCGCTAAACCTGTCGGATGATCTCCGCCAACGACCTTTCCCCCGCCGAGCTTGCAGCGCTTCTGCATTTCCATGCGGATGCCGGCGTGGAATGGCTGCTGGAAGAAGAGGCGATCGACCGCTTCGCCGAGTTCGAGGCGATGAAGGCTGCCCGGCGCCCGGCGACACAGGTGCAGCCGCAACCTTCCGTCGAAGAACGTTCCGGTCCCGGGGAAGGCCGGACACCGCCGCGTTCGCATGTAGCAGCACGCCCGGCGCCCGCCGCGATCGCCGCGTCCGGTCCCCAACCGGCGATTCCGGATGGCGAGGCTGTGCAACAGGCGCGTTTCGTCGCCGAAACGGCGCGGTCGCTCGCAGAACTCAAGACCGCGATCGAAGCCTTCAACGGCTGTAATCTCAAGCACAGCGCCCGCTCGACCATCTTTGCCACCGGTGATGCCGAAAGCGGTATCATGGTGATCGGCTCGGCGCCGGGCGCCGAAGACGATCGCGAAGGCGCGCCCTTCTCGGGAAAATCCGGCCAGCTGTTCGACAAGATGCTAGCGGCGATCGGGCTGACGCGTTCGAGCGTCTTGCTGACGCAGGTCATCCCCTGGCGGCCACCCGGCAATCGCGCACCCTCGGCAGCGGAAATGGACATCTGCCGCCCGTTTATCGAACGGCAGATCGCGCTGGCCGAACCGAAGGCGATTCTGCTGCTCGGCAATTTTTCGGCCCGCTTCTTCTTCGGCGAAAACGACACGATCCACGGCCTGCGCGGCCGCTGGAAGGAGATTGCCGTGGCGGACTGTGTCATTCCTGCCATAGCCAGCCTGCATCCGCAGGATCTGTTAACCGCACCGGTCAATAAAAGGCTGGCCTGGAACGACCTGCTCGCCTTTCAAGCGAAGCTTAAGTCCCTCTCTTTGCTTAGAAATTAGCCAAAGTTGAAGAATTTATGAATCTATCTATGCGTTGGATGCATGGCTGCATCCCGCCGTGGTGCATTGCGGAATCTATGCTGCATCGCAATATCAGCTGTGTCTTGGGAGGAATCACAGGAACCAAGGCCATGAACAAGCGTTTTCGTCCTATCCATAGCGGGTTTGAAACCCTTCGCCTCGCCGGCGATCAGGTTCGTTCCACTCAAGGCTACAGCCGTTTCGGCTTTGCCACGAACGAACAAATGATTGCCCGCGGCACCGGCATCAACAGCCGCACGGCGCGTCCGAACGCGATTTTTTCGGACTTCCAGCAATATTGAGCGGCAGGCGGGTTGCCTGCCCTTTCGCGTCAAATCCACGAGTACTTGAAAATGTCCACGATCCTCTCGCTTTTGCGCACAATCGACACGTTCGAGCATATCCGCGTCGCGATCTGCGCCGCGCGGGAATATGAGCGCGAGCTTTCGGTGAAGCCGGCCGATGCTGGCGGACGCGAGGGCGTGAGTGCAGCGGCAATCGTTCTCTGATCAGCCGGCCGTCTCATCCATCCGGGCCTTTGCCCATTCGAAGGCTTCGTCGACATAGGCAAATTTGACCGCCTGCCAGGCGCAGTATTCCTCGACGAACTTCCGCGATATCCAGAGATGCGCCTTGCGTGGTTCGTCGTCCCAGCCGACGCAGCCGCGTTGCGCCGCCTTTGCCAACAGCCTTTGGAGGTGGGTGCGCGACATCATGAAATCGGCCGCGAGCGCGCGGGTTTCGACGCGGCCGACGGAATACCTCTCCGCCTCGGTGTGTTCTATATCCATCCGGGCGATGAAATTGTCGACGACGAGGCCTCCGGCTTCCGTCCAGAGGAACAGCGCCACCTGTTCCGGCGGCTCTCGCCAGGCGGCATCCTCCAGGCAATGGCGGGCAATGCGCGGCTGAACGAGCCGCATCAATGTCGGGTTTGCCTGGAAAAACGCTGCTCTTTGACCGCCGTCGAGCAGGTCGAGCGCACCGAGATTGCCGAGAATCCAGGCAAACATCGCCTGATGGCTGACATCGGCCGGCTCGAAATGCCGTGGCCGCCGCCGCTCGTCGCCGGGCGTGTGAACAATGAAGCGGTAGGTAAAGAGCTCTTCGATGAAGGCGAGCACGGTGTTGCGGCTCGCCACCTTATGCGCGGTGATGCGCGCGGTCAGCCGAACGGCGGTGAAACCCGACGTCGGGTCGCTCGGATCATATTCCAGATTGAGGGCATAGGCGGTCTGGGTCAGAAGCCAGCGCTGATGCGAAGCGAGCAATCGCGCCAACCGCGGGCCGGCATCGAACATGCCGCGCATCTGCGCGGCCAAAAAGCGGATGCTCAGCAGAAAGGAGCAGTTCCCCGCCAATTGCTCCGCCGTGAATGCCATTATGCTTTTCTCCACCTCCGCTCACAGCCCAGCGTTCGGAGCAGCAATACCGAAGACCTCCCGGCATCAGCGGCCATTCAGACATGCACGGCTTCGAATAAATGATACTCTCTCACCTTCAACAAACATATTCCACGAAAGGACGATATCCCAAGAATTCACCATTCTTTTCGCTTTCTGCGAGCAATTTCCCCGTCGCGGCGATTTTCGCCTTAAAAGCTTTGATATCATGAGCTTGCAGGCGTCAGGCTTGCGGCGTCGTGGCCTTGCGCGCCTCTCTCTGCTCGATGCCCAGCTGATGCTCGCGATAGATGATGAAGATGCCGGCGGAGATGACGATGAGCGTGCCGATCAGCATGGTGACGCTCGGCAAGTCGCCGAAGACGAAATAGGCGACGATGCTGCCGAGCAGGATGGAGGTATATTCGAACGGCGCGATGGTGGAGACGTCGGCATGGCGATAACTTTCCGTCAGCAGGATCTGCGCGACGCCACCGCAAAAACCGGCCGCGACCAGATAGAGTGCCGACGGCCATGGCAGGATGAGCCAGCCGAAAGGCAGGGAGGCCAGTGAGAAGACCGAGGCGGTGAGCGAGAAGTACAGCACGATCGTCGCTGTCTTCTCCTCCTCGACGAGACGACGCACCTGGATCATCGCCATGCCGCCGAGAACGGCCGAGAGCAGCACCGAGAGCGCCCCGACGGCCTGTTCGGCCTCCATGCCGCCCTCGCGAAACAGCGTGAGCTTCGGCCATGAGACGATGGCGACGCCGACGATGCCGACCAGGACGGCGCTCCAGCGATAGATGCGCACGGTCTCGCCGAGAAAGACGGCGGCAAAGATGACGGCAACGAGCGGCAAGGCGTAGCCGAGCGCGATCGCCTCCGGCAGCGGCAGATGCAGGAGGCCGTAGAAACCGAAAGCCATCGACATAATGCCGATCGTGCCGCGCTTGAGGTGACCGACCGGATTGGCGGTGTAGAAGGCGGCGCGCAACTGCCCGATATAGGCGAGATAGGCGATGATCGGGAAGAGCGCGAAGAACGATCTGCAGAACGTTACCTGACCCGGCGGGATCTCCGAGCCGGCCAGCTTGATGAAGGTCTGCATGGCCAGGAAGACCACGACCGATGAGACTTTTAGCGCAATGCCTCTCATCGGGTTTCTGAGAACCGAGTGCATGATCCTGGCTCTTAATACTGACTTAAGCGGAACGGGGGACGCGTTCGACTCAGGAACGCCGTGGATGACGTCTTGCATCGTAACGAAAGAAAATCCCGATTGGCGAAAAAACCGCAAGCAACATCAGAGAATCACAGAATCGCCGCCAGCTGCAGGCTCAACCGTGCTGCTTATGCGCCACCGCTCTGAAATTTCCCGTTTTGAGCCATTCACCCCGAAAATGTTCATCTCGCGGGGCGCGCCGTTAACCAATTGAAAACCATAGGCAAGCATCGTTTTTATCGCTGATCTCGAAATTTTTCTTCACCACATAAACAAGTGCCCGCTCCTTCCAGGATCCCATTTGATGAAGCCGCTTAGCGCCGAAACCATTGCCCAGTCGCAGAATGCGACACCGCGGTCCATGCGCGTCGTCACCGACGGCATCAGCACCGACCTCGAGCGCTTCAGCGCCGACAACACCCATATCGTCAAGCAGATCAAGCTGCTCGCGATCAATGCGCTGATCGAGGCGGCACGGGCCGGCGAGACCGGCAAGGGTTTTGCGGTCGTTGCCAACGAGGTGCAGCGGCTGGCGCAGATCGCCACCGACATCACCGGCAGGTTCGAGAGCAACGTGCTCGGCCGCATCGGCCTCAGCCGCGCCATGGCGGATTCGCTGGTCGAGGAGATGGAGGGCGTCCGCCTCACTGATCTCGCGCAGACGCTGGTGCAGCTCATCGTCCGCAACCTTTTCGAGCGCACGGCCGATGTGCGCTGGTGGGCGACGGACCCGGCACTCTGGCAGGCGCTGCAGAACCCGGATCGGGAAACCGTCGCCTTTGCGGCAGAGCGTCTCGGCGCCATCAACCGCTTCTACACCGTCTATCTCGATCTCGTCATGACCGATCTCTCGGGCAAGGTGATCGCGTCCGCCAATCCCAAGTTCCAGCGCAAGATCGCCGGCACCAGCCTTGCCGGCGATCCGTGGTTCCGCGCGGCGTCTGCCTGTTCCTCCGGCGACGCTTATATCGTCGACGAGGTCAAGGCGAGCCCGATCCATGACAACAGGCATGCGCTTGTCTATGCCACGGGCATCCGCGAAGAGGGCAAGCTCGACGGACGGCTGGTCGGCACGCTCGGCGTCTATTTCGACTGGCAGAACCAGGGCCAGGCGATCGTCGAGAAGGAGGCGAACCTACCGCCGCAGCTGGCGGAAAGAACGACGGTCATGCTGCTCGACGGCAAGAGCCGGGTGATCGCCACCACCAATCCCGCCCTGCTGTTTTCGCATTTCGCACTCGCCAACCCCAACGGCCAGGCGAAAGGCAGCTATTACGACAATGACGGCTCGATCGTCGCCTTCGCACGCACCCTCGGCTACGAGGATTACGACGGGCTCGGCTGGTATGGCGTCGTCGTGCAGCGGACCGAAAGCGACGCGACGATCAAGGCCGCGCTCAATCTGAAGTAGAGTCTCCCTCCCTGGCAGCCGCAGTCATCCGTCCCAATCAGGTATTTTGCCCGCGAACTTCGTGTTCGCGGGCAATTTGCTTTAACTTTAGTTCAGACTTTAATGTAATCATGCCCGGCAAATTTATGGCAGAGTGCGCCCGCCTCTGTATTCCGCGGTTGTCAAATAACGGTCTTCAGGAAACACCATGCGAACAGATACCGGCCAGGTCATTCATCTGGCAGATTACCGTCCCACCGACTTCGTGCTGGAACGCGTGGACCTGACCTTCGAACTCGACCCAACGGAGACAAAAGTCGAGGCCCGTCTGATCTTTCATCGCCGTCCGGGCACTGATCCGACGGCGCCGATCGTGCTCGACGGCGACGAGCTGACGCTGTCGGGGCTGCTGTTCGACCAGGTGGAGATGGATCCTGCGCGTTATGACGCGACACCGGAAAGCCTGACGGTGCGCGACCTGCCGGAGAGTGCGCCCTTCGAGCTGACGATCACCACGGTCATCAATCCCGAGGCCAATACCCAGCTGATGGGCCTCTACCGCACCGGCGGCATCTACTGCACGCAATGCGAGGCCGAAGGCTTCCGCCGTATCACCTATTTCCCCGACCGGCCCGACGTGCTTGCGCCGTTCACGGTCAACATCATCGCCGACAAGGACGCCAACCCGCTGCTTTTGTCGAACGGCAACTTCCTCGGCGGTGCCGGCTACGGCCCCGGCAAGCATTTCGCCGCCTGGTTCGACCCGCATCCGAAGCCGAGCTATCTCTTCGCGCTCGTCGCCGGCGATCTCGGCGTTGTCGAAGACACCTTCACCACCATGTCCGGCCGCGAGGTGGTGCTGAAGATCTATGTCGAGCATGGCAAGGAGCCGCGCGCCGCCTATGCGATGGACGCGCTGAAACGCTCGATGAAATGGGACGAAGAGCGGTTCGGACGCGAATACGATCTCGACATCTTCATGATCGTCGCCGTCTCCGACTTCAACATGGGGGCGATGGAGAACAAGGGCCTCAACGTCTTCAACGACAAATATGTACTTGCCGATCCGGAGCTCGCGACCGATGCCGACTACGCCAATATCGAGGCGATCATCGCGCATGAATATTTCCACAACTGGACCGGCAACCGCATCACCTGCCGCGACTGGTTCCAGCTATGCCTCAAGGAAGGCCTGACAGTCTATCGCGATCACGAATTCTCCTCCGACCAGCGCTCGCGCCCGGTCAAGCGCATCGCCGAGGTGCGCCACCTGAAATCGGAGCAATTCCCGGAAGATGGCGGCCCGCTCGCCCATCCGGTACGGCCGACGAAATATCGCGAGATCAACAATTTCTACACGACGACCGTCTATGAGAAGGGCAGCGAAGTCACGCGCATGATCGCGACGCTGCTCGGCAAGGACGGCTTCAAGAAGGGCCTGGACCTCTATTTCGATCGCCATGACGGCCAGGCCGTGACGATCGAGGATTTCGTCAAATGCTTCGAGGATGCGAGCGGGCGCGACCTCGCGCAATTCTCGCTCTGGTACCATCAGGCCGGCACGCCGCTCGTCACCGCATCGGGCAGCTATGATGCGGCGGCCGGCAGCTTCACCCTGTCGCTCGAGCAGATGATCCCGGCAACGCCCGGCCAGCCGACCAAGGAGCCGATGCATATTCCGCTCAGCCTGGCCCTCTTCGGCGAAAACGGCGGCAAACTCGAGCCGAGCTCGGTCGAGGGCGCGGAATATTCCGGCGAGGTGCTGCATCTCACAGGCCGTACCCAGACAGCGGTGTTCCACGGCATCGGCTCGCGCCCGGTCGTTTCGATCAACCGCAGCTTCTCGGCACCGATCAACCTCCATTTCGATCAGAGCCCGGCCGATCTCGCCCACCTTGCCCGCCATGAAACCGATCATTTCGCTCGCTGGCAGGCTCTGACCGATCTGGCGCTGCCGAACCTCCTGAAAGCCGCCCGCGACGCCCGTGAGGGCAAGCCTGTCATCTGCGAAGCGACATTCGTCGAGACGCTGCTTGCGGCGGCCGCCGACCAGAGCCTCGAGCCGGCGTTCCGCGCTCAGGCGCTGGCGCTGCCGAGCGAATCCGATATTGCCCGCGAACTCGGCAGCAACAACGATCCCGATGCCATCCACGCCGGCCGGCAGGCAATCCTGAAACAGATCGCCGAGGCCGGAAAGGATGTTTTTGCCGGCCTTTACGCCGCGATGACGACACCGGGCGATTTCAGCCCGGACGCGAAAAACGCCGGCCTCAGGGCGCTGCGAAACACTGCCCTCACCTATCTCTCGCATGCCGAGCAGACGCCGGCCCGCGCCAAGGCCGCCTTCGATGCAGCCAACAATATGACCGACCTCAGCCATGCGCTGACCATCCTCGCTCATCGTTTCCCCGACAGTGCCGAGACCAGCGAGGCGCTGGAAAGCTTCCGCGACCGTTTCGCCGGAAATGCGCTGGTCATCGACAAATGGTTCGCAATCCAGGCCGGCATTCCCGGCGCGAAAACCCTGGAGCGGGTCCGCGCCCTGATGCAAAATCCGCTGTTCAAGCGAACCAATCCGAACCGCATGCGGTCGCTGGTCGGCACCTTCGCCTTTGCCAACCCGACCGGCTTCGGCCGCGCCGACGGCGAAGGCTATCGCTTCCTTGCCGATCAGATTCTCGATATCGACGGGCGCAACCCACAGCTTGCCGCCCGCATTCTAACGTCGATGCGCTCCTGGCGCTCGCTGGAACCGGCGCGGGCCGATCACGCCCGCTCGGCGCTGATCGAGATCGAGCAGGCTCCCGGCCTTTCCACAGACGTGCGCGATATCGTCGAGCGCACGCTTAAAGGGTAATTCGCCTCAGTCGGCCGTCGCAAAAAATTCGGCGGCCGTTTGCCAAGCGGAATTGAATCGCTCGAAAAGCGCCAAATTATAAATAGTTAACGGATTTTTACCTTTGCCTCTGGACAAGGCGAATCACCCATGATTCTCTAGGTCAGGTTCGAGCGAGCGGCGCGCGAATCACACGAGGGACAAGGCAAAGAGATGATGGACGTGCGGCGGGCAACCGTGGCCGGAGGACGGCTGCGTGTCGATTTTGACGGGCTGAAAGCCTGGCGAGACAGCCTTTCCGGTCATGCGACATCGGAACCCCTTCTCCAGCATCTGCCGAAGGCCGAGCTGCTTCTGAAGCGCGCCATTCCGGCGCTGATCGTCGCCTTCCTCTTCGTTGTCGCCGCGTCGCATTTCCTCGGCATGCTCAGCGAATATTCCCGCCTGGAAGCCTCGGCCCGCCATGCCACGGCGCTTTCGGCAGCGACCGCGTCTGCCGTGTTTGCCGATGCGTCCGGCATCTTCGACAGCGGCGATGCCGCAGAAGCGCAGGCCCGGCTCGCCAGGTTCCTGCCGCAGGACCGGCTTGATAACGGCGCCTTCGTGCTGCTCGTGCAGGCAAGCGGCAAGGTCTTTGCCGCGACGACCGCCGGGCTTTCGTATGTCGGCAGCAATGTCGGCGATTTCTTCCCCGAGGTCTCGGCGATCCGGCGTTTCGGCGATCGCGCCGACGTCATCGAAACGACGATCGGCGGCGTGCCGCATTACGCCGAGATCACGTTGATGGGCAATACCGGCGGTTATATCGTCGCCGCTACCTCGCTCAACGAGATCGGCCGCCTCTGGCGCGAACAACTGGCGCTCAACGTCACGCTGTTTGCCGGCATCTCCTCGATCCTGCTGGTCATCCTCTATGCCTATTACACGCAGGTGAAGCGCGCCCGCGACGCCGACGACATCTTTCTGGAATCGAACCTGCGCGTCGAGACGGCGCTGTCGCGCGGCCGCTGCGGCCTCTGGGACTTCGATTTCGAGAACCGCGAATTCTTCTGGTCGCGCTCGATGTACGACATGCTCGGCCTGCCGGGTTCCGACAAGACGATGGGCTTCGGCGAAGCCGCGCGGCTGATGCATCCCGATGACGGCGGGCTCTACGAGATCGCCCGCGCTATCGCCAAGGGCCATTCCGGCCAGGTCGATCAGATCTTCAGGATGCGCCATGCTGGCGGCCACTATGTCTGGATGCGCGCCCGCGCCCAGGTGATCCGCAGCAATTCCGGCCGTATGCACCTGATCGGCATTGCCATGGACGTGACCGAACAGCATCGGCTCGCCCAACGCTATGCGGAAGCCGACCAGCGGCTCGCCGACGCCATCGAATGCACCTCGGAAGCCTTCGTGCTCTGGGACAAGAACGATCGGCTCGTCATGTGCAACACGCATTTCCAACAGGCCTACGGCTTGCCGGACAGCGTGCTGGTGCCGGGCACCGAGCGCTCGATCGTCAATGCCGCCGCGGCCCGCCCGGTCATCGAACGGCGGATCGCCGATGCCGATGGCCCCGGCTATTCGCGCACGACGGAAGTGCAGCTCGCCGACGAGCGCTGGCTGCAGATCAACGAGCGGCGTACCCGCGACGGCGGCAGGGTTTCGGTGGGAACCGACATCACGCTGATGAAACGCCATCAGGAGCGGCTGCGTGAATCCGAACGGCGGCTGATGGCGACGATCGGTGATCTCTCCGCCTCGCGCCAGACGCTGGAGAGCCAGAAATCCGAGCTTTCGACGGCCAACGCCAACTATCAGGCGGAAAAGGAACGCGCCGAGGCCGCCAATAAGGCGAAATCGGAATTCCTCGCCAATATGTCGCATGAGCTGCGCACGCCGCTCAACGCCATCCTCGGCTTCTCGGAAATCCTGCAGAACCAGATGTTCGGGCCGCTCGGCTCGCTGAAATACGACGAATATGCCCGCGATATCCATGACAGCGGTAAACATCTGCTCAACGTCATCAACGACATTCTCGACATGTCGAAGATCGAGGCCGGCCACCTCAGGCTGCACTGTGAGCGCATCGATCTCGTGCCGCTGATCGAGGAAAGCCTGCGTTTCACCGCCATGCCCGCGGCTGAAAAGAACATCGTCATCGACCAGCGCATCTCATCCGGCCTGACGCTGATGGCCGACCGCCGGGCGATGAAACAGGTGCTGCTCAACCTGCTCTCCAATGCGGTGAAGTTCACCGACAACGGCGGCCGCATTGCGGTGCGCACGCGGCGCGTCGATGGCGCCGTCTTCGTCACCATCGCCGATACCGGCATCGGCATTCCGCGCTCGGCGCTGTCGAAGATCGGCCAACCCTTCGAACAGGTGCAGAGCCAGTATGCCAAGAGCAAGGGCGGTTCCGGCCTCGGGCTCGCCATCTCCCGCTCGCTGACCGCGCTGCACGGCGGCCGCATGAAGATCCGCTCGCGAGAGGCGGTGGGCACCGTGATCTCGCTGCGCATTCCGGATGCTGTTTAATGCGTGTCGCGCAAGGGTTCGCGGTGGTTTTGAGACAACGACATCTGCCGAGCCGGCGCATGGCCAGCCTTGACGCCGGCAAGCTACTCTACAACGATATAGGTTGCCGGATCGAGTAGAGACATCCGCACGGCAACCTGCCCTTCTATTGCGTTCCCCCTCAGGCGCTGGCGGCTACGTTCTGGCTGGGCAAGATGGCAATTTGCACGCTCACGCTGGATTAAGGATAAAATCGAACGGTGATCGCCACTGGGTGATCCCGTCTACAAGCCGCTCATAAGGCGCAGTCAATGTGGACTTGACGCCAAATACCGCATCAGACGAGAGGTAGACGTCGTCCCCTACGAACGTGTGGGTGACAAGCTTTTGGTAGCCCGCTGCTGTGACGATATAATGCATGTGAGCAGGGCGATAAGGATGCCTGCCGAGCTGTTTCAGCATTTTACCAACCGGCCCGTCGTCGGGAATGGGATATGAAACCGGTTTGATTCCGATAAAGCTGTAGCGCCCCTCCGGACCTGTCACGAATATCCCGCGGTTATTCCATCGAGGCTGAAGCGAAGGCTGCTGCACATCGTAAAAACCATCGGCATTGTCTGACCATACATCGATACTTGCACCCTCAATAGGGTTGCCGCCGAGATCAGTCACCCTGCCCTCGAACAGACAGCTTTCGCCTTTGCCGTCGAGAGTGATACATTCGCCCATCTCATGACGTGGTGCTCCAAGCACGTGAAAAGGACCCAGCACCGTATTTTCCGTGGCGCCGGGTTGCCTGCGATTATTGATGGCGTCGACCAGCATGGACACCCCCAACGTGTCGGACAGGAGGATAAACTCCTGCCGTTGCTCGGAGCAGATTTTGCCCGTCTCCGTGAAAAAATCGATCGCGACCTCCCACTCCTCTTGTGAAAGTCGAGCCTCTTTGATGAAGGCGTGGAGATGCGTCACAAGACACGTCATGATTTCCCTCAAACGAGGATCGATGTCCGCGCCCATCCGCCCGTTTACCGCATCAACTGAGGCCTCTTCCGTGAAGTAACTAGTCATTGCTGCTCCTTTTGTGCTGGAAGAAGTCATCGTGGCTCACGTCGATGAGTGCGCCGGAATTTGCATGGAGGCCCGTTGTTTGGTCGCGGCCCATTGGAGGCAGTCCTTCGAGTATCAACCAGGCCTTACGCCTTCCCATGCATTCTGGAGTAGAGCCCGGATTGCGCCAACCTCCAGAGGACGGGGATTCCAGTAGGGATTGCGGACGGAAAGCGCCGCCACCTTATCAAGATCTTCACCTGTCACCCCCAGATCTCGCAGTCTCATGGGGGCGCCGATGCGAAGCGCAAAATCATAAAGACCCGTACCGGCGCCCGATGCTCCGAACAACTGCGCGACAGGGGCAAGCAATTCGG
Organism: Rhizobium binxianense; assembly: GCF_028994275.1. NCBI lineage: Bacteria > Pseudomonadati > Pseudomonadota > Alphaproteobacteria > Hyphomicrobiales > Rhizobiaceae > Rhizobium > Rhizobium binxianense. Next base: position 948,376 of record NZ_CP118713.1, on the reverse strand, counting down.
GAACAGCTTGTTCGGTATAGGCGATTGTGTGCGGCAGAAGGATCGCGTGAGTTTCTGCATGCGGCAGGTCGAAACTCCCGCCGAGCGTATGGCAAAGCTTGTGATGTAACGCCATGCCGACAGCTCCCAGAACGACACCGCAGAGCCAGGAACCGTAAAGGGCGTCTGCGCGGGCAGTGCGATCCCGGGGGCTTTCGACTATGGCAGGGAGGGCTCTCTGCAAAGCGGCGATGCCCTCCATCGCCATCATGGAGGCAATGGGATTGCGATCCCGGGCATAAAGTCCCTCAACAGCGTGCGCCATGGCGTTCAGGCCACTCGTAACGCTCATCTTGACAGGGAGGTCGATGGTTAGTTCCGGATCATAAATGACTGTTTCCGGTAGGATCGATGAGCCTCGAACCGTGGTTTTGACCCCGTTTTCCGTCTGCCCTAAAATTGGCGTTACTTCGGAACCGGCATACGTCGTCGCAATGACAAGCTGCGGCGTATCGTTCCTGTAGGCAATGGCCTTTCCGAGGCCAATCGTTGATCCGCCACCCAGTGATAAAACACAGTCGGCACCGATCTCTTTGAAAAGAGAGAGCGCCTCCGTGGTCACGTCAACCGGCGTGTGCATGGCGGCACGGCTGAACACCCCAACAGCAAGGGACCCCAATGCCTTGGCGAGAGATCGAGCATCGTTCTCCTGATGAGGTGTCGACAGGACAAGCGCTCGGCTGCAGCCAAGCTGGCGCAATTCCTCGGCGGCGTTTGATATCGCCCCAAAGCCAAATATGATACGCGGTATATTGCTTTCATATCTGAATGGCTCACGCATCTTCTCCTCCTTGAGGCCGATTGAAACTGGGGTTCGCTACGCCTTCAATGATGCTAGTGCGATGTTTTCGCCGTCGATAACGCGCTCGCCCATCAGTCCATGCGCTCCGAAGCATAAGACCCGGGGCTTGGCTGGAAGACGACGGTGCGATTGCCGTTGATGAAGGTGCGGTGGTGGATGTGCGCATGGATGGCACGCGCCAGCACCTGACTTTCTACATCGCGGCCGAGTGAAACATAATCTTCCGCCGACTGGGCATGGGTGATGCGGACGGTATCCTGTTCGATGATTGGTCCCTCGTCGAGGTCGCCGGTGACGTAATGCGCCGTGGCGCCGATCAGCTTTACGCCACGCTGATAGGCCTGCTTGTACGGGTTGGCCCCCTTGAAGCTCGGCAAAAAGGAATGGTGAATGTTGATGATGCGGCCGGACATCTTGCTGCACATCTCGTCCGACAGGATCTGCATGTATCGGGCCAGCACGACAAGTTCTGTCCCGGTACTTTCGACCAGCCCCATGATGCGGGCCTCGACCTCCGGCTTGTTGGTCTTCGTGACCGGTATATGGTGAAACGGAATATCGTGATTTACCACCAGCTTCTGATAGTCGAAATGGTTGGAGACGACGCCAACGATGTCGATCGGCAGTGCCCCAATCTTCCAACGGTATAATAGGTCGTTAAGGCAGTGGCCGAAGCGGGAGACCATTAGCAGGACCTTCATGCGGTCCTGCACATCGTGGAGCCTCCAATCCATGCCGAACTTCGTCGCTATGGGTTGGAAACCTTCCGCGAGCGCATCATGCACCATGACCTCTTCGGACAGGAAACTGACACGCATGAAGAACATGCCTGTGCCAAAATCGCCGAATTGTGAACTGTCGATGATGTTGCACCCCTGCGCGAACAGAAATCCAGATATTGCAGCCACGATGCCACGGGTTGTTTTGCAGGAAACTATCAGGACATAGCTCTTCATTCTTCACCGCACTCGATCAGGTTTAAGGCGAATAGATCGTCGAATTTCGATGAGGGTGACCAACTGGAGCGATGCGCTATCGAGGTTGGTCCAATACTCGGACGTCACGTGGCAGAGAGTCCGATGTACCGCTCCAGTTCAGCACGATTATTGGCCAATTTCGCCGTTTTTTCCTCAAAGACGATCCTCCCTTGGTCGAGTGCCACAACCCGATCCGCGAAGCTTAGCGCGGGGCCGATATGTTGCTCCACGAGAACGACGGTGCAGCCCTTGTCTGCGAGATCGCCAAAAACACCCATGAGCATTTCGCAAATCACGGGCGCCAGCCCCTCAAGCGGCTCGTCCAACAAGATAATTTCAGGCCCGCCAAGCAATGCACGGGCGATCGACAGCATCTGTTGCTCGCCGCCGGAAAGCTGGTGTCCGCCGTTAAACCGGCGTTCTTTTAATCTCGGAAACAGATCATAGGCTTCGTCTAGGGTTGAGCCGTTCCGCATCCCTGCGATGAGATTCTCTTCGACTGAAAGTGAGGGGAAGATATCGCGCGTTTGGGGCACGATTCCGATCCCCCGTCGCGCTCGCTCGTGAGCCTGAAGCCCGTCGATAGGCACGCCTCTCAATTTGATGCTTCCGGCATGCTGGCGGGTTTGCCCCATGACCGTCGCAAGCATGGTCGTCTTGCCGACCCCGTTGCGCCCGACGATCGCCAAGCGCTCGCCTTTTGAAACCTTGAGCGAAACGTTGCGGATAATGTGTGTGTCGCCATATCCCGCCACCACACCGTTCAATTCCAGCAGAGCATCAGTCATGGCCGCCCCCCAGATAAAGTTCCCGAACCTGCGAATTGGCGACCACTTCCTCCGGAGTGCCTTCCATCAAGATCGCACCATTGACCAGGACAATGATTCGATTGGCAACTTCAAAAACAAGCTGCATGTCGTGCTCGATGATGAGAACCGACAAATCTGCCGGAAGCCGCTTTATGGCTTCAACGATCAGATGGCTTTCAGTCGAAGGCACGCCTGCCGCAGGCTCATCAAGGATCAAGATCTTCGGCCGCGACGCCAATGTCAGCGCCAGTTCGACAAGCCGCTGCTGACCGTAGGCCAGCCCCCGCACGGGTTTATCTGCCAGAGGCGTCAACTCAAGATCCCGTAATAACTGCACAATCTCAAATTCTATCTCCGGTGTGCCGTCAGAACGGCAAAAAACCTTCTTCGTGCGGTGCTCCCTCTCCAATATTGGCAGGCGAATGTTTTCGCGAACCGTCAGGTCACGAAACAGATTGGTAATCTGAAAAGTTTTCGCAATGCCGGCACGAACGCGCTCGGCCTCCGACAGTCCGCCAATGCTTTTGCCATTCAGGAGGATCGTTCCCGATGTGGGCTTCAGGACGCCTGTCAACAGGTTCGCAAACGTTGTTTTACCTGCGCCGTTAGGCCCGATCAAAGCCGTCCTAGCCCCACCAGGCAGGGACAGCGTCAGGTTTCGTGCGACTTGCAGCCCCCCGAAATGCTTTGAAAGCCCATTGACAGCAAGACCGTCGATCATGATGCCCTCCTCGACAGACTAACCAGTCGATCTGGTAGTGAGACAAGTCCTTTTGGAAGGGCGAACACCACCACGAGAAGCATGAAGCCGATGACGAAAAGCCAGTTAAAGGGATCGATGCTCGCTGCTATGTGATGAACGATCATGAAGATGAGCGTGCCGATGAGCGCACCATAAAGACGTCCGGCTCCGCCAACTATCAACATCACCATGACATCAGCGGATAGAGAGAAGTTAAACACTTCGATCCCAACCAGCCCGGTCGCCTGTGCGGCCAATGCGCCTGCGATGCCTGCAATCGCTCCGGCGATAACGTACACCGTCACCTTGCGCCGATAGACGGGCGTTCCGATTGCGCGCATCCGACTGGCACTGCCTTCGATCCCACGAAGAGCGAGTCCAAACGGAGATGCAGCAAGAACGCGGCAGAACACCAATAGAGCGATCAGGATGCAGACGCAGTAGATGAACGCCACCTGCCCCACGAAGTCGAACTCGAACATTCCCAACAGTGGAGAGACAGTGATGCCGGCCAGGCCGTCGGCTCCGCCGGTTAGCCACCTCGCTTGCGAAGCGGTCTCCTGCAGCACCATGGTAACGGCAATGGATATCATCAGCAGCGCCACACCCTGAGCGCGCAAGAGCACGATTCCGGAGATCCAGGCAATCAAGGCGCCGGCAAATGCACCCGCAAAAAGCCCAATCAGAGGGTCTGGCGATAGGTGCAACGAAATAAGGCCAGCGGCATAAGCACCGCACCCGTACATGGCCGCGTGACCAAGCGTTGCGATGCCCGCATATCCCAGGATCAAGTCGAAGGAAAGCACGAATATCATCATTATGACGATGCGCGTCAAAAAGGCCAGATCGTAAGGGAACATGAAAAATGCGATGGCTGCTCCAAGCGAAACGATGAGCACTGGCAGGAACGGCGCCAGCCATGCCGTTCGGCTACTGGTGGAGACTTGTGTCGCGGTGTCGGTCATTGTGCCCTTCCCATCAAGCCATGCGGACGAAAAGCAAGCAAAGCCGTAATCGCAAGAAAAAAGAAAATCGTGCCGACCCCTGGCAAGAGGTACCGGCCGGCGGTGTCCAAAATCCCAAGACCGAGCGCAGCAGCAAAGGAGCCTGGGATGCTTCCGAGCCCGCCCACCGAGACAACGATCAGAAACAGAACCATGTATCGGAGGGGATAATAAGCTTCTATGGGAAGCAGCTCGGCCCCGAGGATGCCTCCGACAGCGGCCAGCCCTGCCCCGATGGCAAAAGCAGCGAGATAGATCCGAGGCGTGTTGATCCCAAGCGCCGCGGCTGCGACCTTGTTATCGACAGCCGCGCGCAGATAGACCCCGAAGCGGGTTTTCTCCATCAGCAGCCAGAGCGCAGCCAGAACCATAACGCCGGAACTGATGACGACCATCCGATGAAGTGGAAGTGTCTTGAACCCGAGGTCGACGGCGGTGGTTAAAGACTGAGGCGTCCCCAACGGCAAGATTGTCGAGCCCAGGAAAAAGTTCACAGTAGCAATCATCAGGAAGACGATGCCGATCGTTGCCAAGACCTGGCCGAGCTCGTTGAAACCGTAGATGTGACGGTAAAGCAATCGCTCCAACAGCACCGCAACCAGGACAATAAGAACGACGGCCGCCAAGGATGCAGCCCAAAAGGAAATGCCAAAGCGCGTGCTAAGGACATGGACGGCTGCACCTCCGAGAAGTGCGAAGCCTCCATGGGCCAGGTTGATGATCCGCATGAGTCCCATTGTGATCGAGAGCCCGACGGAGATCATAAACAGTATCATCCCGTAGGCGATGCCATCGACAAAAATGCTGAGAATGACCGACATTCGATACCTATCGACTGGAAGCAGCTGGAGGATGCGTGGCGGGACCAGTCCCGCCACGTGACAACGGCTTATGGATTGAATCCAAGATCGGGAACGTTGGCGATCGTCTCAAATTCTTTATTGATCAAGGTGCCGTCCGGCGCTTTCTCAACGCGTCGGATGTAGACGTTCTGCACAACGTGACGTGAAACGGGATCAATCTTCACAGGTCCGCGCGGGCTCTCCCACTCCATGCCTTTAGCGGCCTCGACCGCTTTTTGCCCATCCGTTCCAGCTGCCTTGATCATCTTGTAGATCAGGTCGACACCATCGTAAGCGCCTACCGAGGCCATGTTGGCACGCGACCCTGGATGAAGCTCCTTCAGTTTGGCAACAAAGCTCTTGTTGAGGGCGGAGTCATGCGCTTCAGAGTAGTGATAGGCGGTGACCAAGCCAATCGCCTGATCGCCCAGCGCATCGATCGTGGTTTCATCGGTTTCACCGGTGCCATAGAAGGAAATGCCGGCCGCTTTGAGCCCATTCTCGTTGTAGGCCTTGGTGAAGGCGAACGTTGCCGGGCCTACAGGCAAGAACGCAAATACTGCGTCTGCACCAGAGGTCTTGATTCGTTGGATGAACGGCGCAAAATCCGTCGTCTGCATAGGCATGCGGATTTTTTCGACAACTGTGCCGCCGTTCTTTTCAAAAGAGGAAGAGAAGGCCGCTTCTGCATCAATACCTGGGCTGTAGTCGGATACGGCCGTCACGACCTTCTTGGCGCCACTCTTTGCGGCCCACTGCGCAGCGGGTTGCGCTAGTTGGGATAACGTAAAGCTTGTCCGGAGGAAAAAATCCGATTGCTTGTTAATCGACGATGTTCCCGCATTGAAAATGACCGCAGGCACTTTAGCCTGCTTCGTCAAGGGGGCCACAGCCACGGCGTTTGGCGTGAAGTCAAAGCCCGCAAGATATTTCACACCTTCGCGCACCAAAAGTTCCTGAGCCGCGGCTTTGCTCGCGTCGGCGTTCGGGCCGCCCACGTCCTTGTAGATAAACTCAACCTTGTTGCCGGCAACTTCATCTCCATGCTGGGCAACATAGACATCGATCGCTTCACGGAACTGCTTACCCCAGATAGCGTTCGGTCCCGAAAATGTCGCGATGACCCCGACCTTGATGGTCTCAGCCCAAGCCAACGTACTTGTGGTCGACAGCACGGCGGTTGCCACGGCGCAGAGCGCCAATTTGGTAATCTTCATAGGTTCCTCCCTCCCGGAAAAGCGTCCGGACGCACTCGGCACAAAAGCCGCTCTCCTCATTCAATATTCGTACGGAAGCCGTACTTTAATTGTCAAGCCAACGCCTCTTAGCGGCGGACTTTGACCATGCCGAATAACGCTTTTCCTCGAAGGCGTTCGGCAATTTTTTTGCTCCCCTGCTCATCAATTTCGTGCAACATCGTCATCGTTCCGAACCATATTCTTGTCCGGATCTGCTGCAGTGGCAGTTTTCACGTCTGGTAGCTCCGTATCCACTCCACGGATTTTCGAACGCCGCCGAAGGGGTAGAAGTGCAGGCGGACATCGCCATAAGATTCATCGACCAGAGCGTTGGCGTAATCGTCAACCAACACGTCAGGTCCGGCGCTAGTCAATAGCTGCGTGATCGACAGTCCGTACTTTCTAAAGACCGCTGTCGAGGCGGAAACCCCGCAGACTGCCGCGAACCTCAGCAGCGTTCTGACGCTTGCGGGCCCCGGAATACCGACATGGATGGGCACCGTGATGCCTTTGCTGCGGATGCCGGCTATCCAATCCAACACTGGCTCCGCGCTGAACGTGAACTGGGTGAAAATCGACCATTCAAGATTGAGGGCTTCGAGAATTTGTCGTTTTTCCAAAAGCGCGTTGGTAAGGGTGGCGGAAGTTTGAGAAGGATGCCCCTCCGGATGCCCCGCTATAGCGACATGTCTTATTCCATGCTGTTCCAGGACACTGCTACGCAAGATCGTAGCGGTGTCCTGAAAGGCGCCTTTGGGAGGATCAAGGTCACCAGCAAGTATAAGCAAACGTGCCACCTGTGCTTCACGAACGAAGTTCGAAATGACATCGGACAGCTCGGCCTCCGTGCTAATCCGTCTTGCCGCTATGTGCGGCATAGGTTCGCAACCAAGCTGGCGTACCGTCTTCGCCGCCACTATCCGATCATGCTCGCTGTCGGAGGGAAGGTAGGGGACCGATATAATCGTGCCCTTGGGGATGTCACCAGACAAGGCTGACAACTGCGAGGCGTCCTTTGCTGTGACTTCGAGCGAAAATCTCTCGAGCGCATCGCGGTATTCGAGTTTACTCTTTAAGCCCAAGTTGACCATGCCGATCCCTTTCCGCCGGCATTTACGCAAGCGGATTCTCAATTTGGCTTCAGATAGAATAGCTTTCGTATAGTTCGTGAGCGCTCTTCGGACCTGACCGGTCCGACGAACAAGCAGTTTCAACTTCGAGCTCCACCTGAACGTCGGTCCAGGCGGAACAAGTTCACGCTATATTCAGCTAATCGTTGCGCGCTTCATCTTTTGAACCGAGCTCGCATAAGGGACCGGCGCCACAATAGCCCGGACCTTAAACTGTTCATGTTTTTCGACATGCGGCTTACGGGATCCGCCAGAGGGCTCGCCCCAGGTCAATGTAACCTCGGTTCCGGGCAATGCGCTCTGCGCGTTGAGCATAGCGAGCGATAGCATCTCGCCTTCGTTATTGCTATAACCGCAATGACATGAGTGGCCCACGAGCTCGCCATCGAGGCCGCGGACTTCGTCAAACTGGGGCCAGCCGTAATATGCAACCGGCAGGTCTATGGCCTTGTAACGGGGACCATCACCAAGTGCCGAGGCAAAGATTGCGGCAACGTCATCCCGGTTCCACACGAGCGTGACTTTCTGGCGGCGCTTCTCAGCCGGCAGCGATTCCAGCGCTTCACGCCCGATGAAGTCATGATCGAACTTCAGGATGTGGCCGTAGCCTAGATCCCACGGCGTCACGTAATAATCTTCAATATTCTCGGAAACAAAGCTTCCGCCGAGTTGGGCGTTCGCTTCCCAACCCTTTTCCGACAGCCATTCCCTGAAATCGCGAAGTTCGTCACCGGTGTAGATCCCCGGCAATGGATAGGGCATCCAGCCGAACTCGAAGATGGTGCTGAAATAGGTCTTGGTCCCACCCTGCTTCAAGCCATGCTTCGCGCCCGCGTCGAGAAGCGCGGTCCGCACTTTGTCCATCTCTTCATAAGGCCCAGAGAGTTCGGCGCCCAGATGACCTGCCATCCCATGACGCAGAACCAGAACCTCGCATCCTCCAATCCATACCTTGGCGGTCTTGAAGAATGCTATCTCCGGAGCCCCGCCCTCAACAGCGGCATTGAAGATAAGACCGGCATTCGGACCCTCCAACTGAAAACGATAGAACCAACGTCTTCCGGTCGGATTATACGGCGTTGGATCGTCGCGCTCGATGGTCACGTTATAACCGCCGCGCTCGGCGTTGTATTGAACCCAATTCAGGACCGGCATGCCGCTGATCAATTCAAAAGTCTCGTCCCCGCGTCTGTAGATGACACAATCGCCAATGACGTGGCCGCGAGGTGTGCAGGCAACAAACTGCTTGGCCCGGTCGTTGGTAAAGTTCGCCAAGCTATTGATGCCCAGACGTTCAAGCAGCTTGAACGCATCCGGGCCTTTGAGCATGAGTTCGGGCATGTGATGGGATTGATCGAACAGGATGGCAGTTTCCCGCCAAGCTCTCTGTTCGTCTCGCCAATTCGTGAACTCCGGCGGGATGAACGCAGCCGTAAGGCCGGTTCTCGCCCTGTAGTGAGGTGCCAGGGTATCGTTGTAAAAATACTCGACAAGATTTCGTTTCTCGTCCACCAAGTTTTGCAGCGATCTTCCGCCGTTCGCTTTGACCATTATAAAAGCATCCTCCTCACCCCGTTTTCATTTCTCGGCGTCGGCCTGAAGCGCTCGGGCTCACGCCCATCGAGAGTCTTCTGCGCACTCAGTCCGCCGTTCCAGATCGCTGCGAGAGCAATCGCGCTCCCAAGCGCATCCTCCTCTTAAACGCTGCTGGACATCCGATTTTTAGTTCGGATGCCTGACCATATAATTTTGTTTTGATGTGTGTCAATCATTTTGAAATAGGGCTGGAAAAATAGGTTCGTGAACTCTACTCGTGTAAAATAACGACTTTTGAAGGTGGCAGAAAATGATTTTACGCAACGCGTGGCGCAGGAACAACATCGGTCGCCGGATGAACGAAGCCGTCAGGATTTTCGAAAATCGAATTATCGAACATCTTAAGATCCACGGACATGCGGAACTAACCTCGGCGCACATCAACCTTACGCGAAACCTCGACGAGGACGGCACGAGGCTGACCGAACTTGCCAGGCGCGCGTCTTTGACCAAGCAGTCGATGAGCGAGCTGGTCGATCAAGTCGAGCGCACCGGCCTCATTGAAAAGCGGCCCGATCCTGCTGACGGCCGGGCAAAGCTGGTGTGCTTCACCGACAAAGGTTTCGAATGGCTTGAGGCCTTTCACCAAAGTTTGGACGTCGCAGAAAACGAAATGCGCAATGAGCTTGGGGTAGCGATGGTCGACCTCATGGTTGAAGCTCTGGGAAAATACGTCGAAGGTCAGCATGGAAAGGACAGCGACGCAGCCGGTTGACATTGGTCTGGTTTCCTTACTAAATCTGACGATATGCGGATTTGGGAGGTTTAATCGTGACTCATGAAGTTTACGACGTCGTCATCGCGGGCGGCGGCCCGTTCGGACTGATGCTGGCAAATGAGCTTGGTCGCCGGGGTATTTCCGCGGTGCTCTTTGATGAGAAATCCTCGACCGCCTTCAATCCGCAGGCGAACGCCACCCAGGCGAGAACAATGGAGCACTTTCGCCGGCTCGGGTTCGCCGAAGAGATCCGCGCGCTTGGAATGCCTGAGGATTTCCCGACAGATATCGCATATTTCACACGCTTTGCTCGCCACGAGCTGGCGCGCTTCCGCCTCCCCTCAGCCAGAGAGGCCCGAGAAAAGGTCCTGACGATGACAGGATCCTGGAGTGCCGCCGAACTGCCGCACAGGGTCTCTCAGAAATTCGTCGAACGCGTTCTTCGCAAGCACGCTGAGGCGCTGGCGACGATCTCCGTGAATTATGGCTGGCGGGTGTCCGAGTTCAACGATACCGGCGACGCCGTGACGGTAATCGCCAGCGCTGTGGAGGGAGGGGCGACGCGTGTGGTCCGTTGCAAATACCTTGTCGGAGGGGATGGCGCCCGAAGCACTGTTCGTAAGGCACTCGGCATCCGACACCAAGGCGACGGCGGCGCTGTCAGGGATTTCTTCGGAGGCAAAATGTTTGCCCTCTATCTGCGCTGCCCGCAATTTTACGAGGTCGTTCCGTTCCCACCCGCCTGGATGAACGTCGCCTTCAATGACGAGCGCCGCGCGTTCATGGCAGCGGTCGACGGTCAGGGCGAGTTCGCTTTTCATACGCAATTGAAAGACGGCGAGCGTGAAGAAGACATTTCCGACGAACAGGCCATCTCTATGTTTCAAGCGGCAGTGGGATATCCGCTTGATGCGGAAATCCTGTCTCGTGGCACGTGGACAGCCGGCTATGCGCTCGTTGCCGAGAAATTTCAGGTGGGTCGGGTATTCCTTGGCGGCGACGCGGTTCACCTCTTCACTCCCGCAGGCGGCCTCGGCTACAATACGGCGGTCGATGACGCGGTGAACCTGGGCTGGAAGCTCGCCGCGGTGATCAAGAAAAGCGCTTCTCCATTCCTTCTTGACACATATGAACTGGAGCGGCGCCCTGTCGCCATCAGGAATACCGGGTTCGCGAAGAAGTTCGCCGAGTCGATCGGGAACTACTCGCCGAAGGCCGGTCTGGAGACAGAGTCCGAACTCGGGTCGGAGTTGCGCAAGGAAGCTGGCACGTACCTGGAAGCTCATGGGCGGGCAGAGTTCAACATACCAGGTGTGACTTTCGGCGCCCGCTACGACCACTCCCCGGCGATCTTCTCTGAAGCAGGCGAGTCGGGATCGGATCTTCCGGATGTTTATACGCCCACGGCATCTCCAGGTGGCAGAGCACCCCATGTGTGGCTCGACGCCCGGACGTCCCTGTTCGATCGATTTGGATTTGAATGGACACTCCTTAGGCTTCGCCCGTCTTCCTGCAAGGGAGACGAGATTGTCGCGGCAGCCTCAACCGCCGGATTGGAGGTTACTGTCGTCGATATCGATTCAGATCAACTTCTCGAACTTTATCGTGACCCCCTTGTGCTTATCAGGCCTGATCAAGTCGTCGCTTGGCGCGGCGATGAACATGCTGAGGCAACAACGATAATCAAGAGAGTTTTAGGCTTCACTTGTTCCCAGGAGGAACGTGCTGCCGGGTGAGGCAGCTAGCTGTGAGCTTTCAGGAGGTCGTCCATTCGGTCCCGGTCGAGAAAGCTGAGGTTGTCAAAGCTTCAGTGATTCTCGGAGGACCGAATAAACATTCACAAGAATGCCCGTCTGACGCCACTGCGTCGAGAGGAGATGGCGCGCGCCGTTGTTGAAGGCCGCTTTTCCAAAGCCCATGCTTGGGATAATTCTCGTGGTCACTCCATCTGATGTGAAATCATGTGTTGGAATTGCCGGGTCGCACGACATTCTGGAATATCTTCCTGACCGCTTTCGAAAGCCGCTTCACTTCCCCTTCCAGCGTCCTGATGTCAGGGCAGTCGCCGGCGCGGCAGACGAGTTCGACGAGGCCGACCGGCGCGTCCTTCGGGTCGAACTGACCGTCTATGCAGAGGCGGATCAGCTGCGAAAGGCCGGTATAAAGGGCTGAAGCCTCGAGGCAGATGTCGAGATCGGCCGGCGCCATCAGCCTGTCGCCAAGCACCTTCAGGGCCTCGCCGGTACTCAGCCCGTTGACGGCGATGCCGGCACCCTTGGTGGGAGCGATCAGCGCCAGGTACTGGGCGATGAATTCCAGATCGATGACGCCGCCGGGGATCAGCTTCAGGTCCCATGGGCCGGAGGGCGGCTTTTCCTTGTCGATCAGTTCGCGCATCTCGGCGACATCATGCGCCACCTTGGCGATATCGCGATCGGCCGACAGCACTTCCCGGACGACATGTTCCGTCTCGGCGATCAGGCTGTCATCGCCCGAGATCAGCCGGGCACGGCTGAGCGCCATATGCTCCCAGGTCCATGCCTCCTGGCGCTGGTACTTGCCGAAAGCGTTGATGCGCGTGGCGACCGGCCCCTTGTTGCCGGAGGGACGCAGCCGCATGTCGACCTCATAGAGCACTCCTTCGGCAGTCGGCGCCGACAGGGCGGCGATCAGCCGCTGGGTGAAGCGGGTGAAATAACGCGTCGCGTCGAGCGGCTTCGGCCCGTCGGATTCGCCAGCCGCTTCGTCGTAATCATAGAGCAGGATCAGATCGATGTCGGAACCGGCCGTCAGCTCGAAGCTGCCGAGCTTGCCCATGCCGGCGACAGCGATGCGGCCGCCGGGGTAATCGCCGTGGGCGGCCCGCATCTCGCTCACCACGGCATCGAGCGCGGCTGCAATGATGAGGTCGGCGAGATGGGTAAAGGCGCGTGCGGCCATCGCGCCGTTGATTGCGCCCGTCAGCAGGCGGATACCGATCAAGAAGCGCTGCTCGGCGGCGAAGATGCGCAGGCGGTCGAGCACCTCTTCATAGTGGCGCGCCTGGGCAAGCGAGCCTTTCAGCCGTTCGCTGAGATAATCGCGGGTCGGCAGCTCAGCCATCAGGCCGGGATCGAGCATGCCGTCGAAGACATGCGGCCTGGCGGCGATCACCTCGGCAAGCCGGGGGGCTGAGGACATGATGTTGACGATCAACGACAGCAATGCCGGGTTGCTGCCGAGCAGCGAGAAGAGCTGGATGCCGGAGGGAAGGCCCGAGATGAAGCTGTCGAAACGCAGCAGCGCCTCGTCGGCGCGGTTGCTTTCGCCGAAAACCCGCAAAAGCTCCGGCGCCAGTTCCGTCAGCCTTTCGCGCGCCTCGACCGATTGCGTCGCGCGGTAGCGGCCGTAGTGCCAGGTGCGGATGATGCGGGAAATGTCGGATGGCCTGGTAAAACCGAGTTTCTTCAGCGTCTCCAGCGTATCGGGATCGTCGCCCTGGCCGGTAAAGACGAGATTTCCGGTGTCGGTGGAAAGCTTGCTCTCCTGCTCGAACAGGTGGGCATAACGGCGCTCCACCGTCTTCAGCATGCCGACCAGCCGCTCGGCGAAGCTCGGCGTGTCGGTGAAACCCATCATGAAGGCGATGCGCTTCAGGTCGGCATCGGTCTCCGGCAGCAGGTGGGTCTGTTCGTCGCGCACCATCTGGATCCGATGCTCGACGTCGCGCAGGAACCAGTAGGCCTCGGTCAGTTCGTCGCGGGTCTTCGCGTCGATCCATTTCGCCTTGGTGAGTTCACCGAGCGTCTCTTCCGTCGCCCGGCCGCGCAGTGCCGGCATGCGGCCGCCGGCGATCAGCTGCTGCGTCTGGACGAAGAATTCGATCTCGCGGATGCCGCCGCGGCCGAGCTTGACGTTATGGCCTTTGACCGCGATCGCGCCGTGGCCCTTATGCGCGTGGATCTGCCGCTTGATCGAATGAATATCTGCGATCGCCGCGTAATCGAGATATTTGCGGAAAACGAAAGGGGAAAGCCCGCGCAGGAAATCGGCGCCGGCTGCAAGATCGCCTGCAACGGCGCGCGCCTTGATGAAGGCGGCCCGCTCCCAGTTCTGGCCCCTGCCCTCATAATAGATCATCGCCGCGTCGACCGGGATCGCCAGCGGCGTCGAGCCGGGATCGGGACGCAGTCTGAGATCGGTGCGGAAGACGTAGCCATCCGCGGTGCGCTCCTGCAGGATGCGCACCAGCCGGCGCATCATCCGGGGGAAGATTTCGATCGCGTCATCGCGGTGGGGCACGATGCCGGCCTCTTCGTCGAAGAAGACGACGAGGTCGATATCGGAGGAATAGTTAAGCTCGCATGCACCGAGTTTGCCCATGCCGAGAACAATCAGCCCCGAGCCGTCGCTGGGGGCCGCCGGATTCCGCAGCCTGAGCTTTCCGCTCTCATGCGCCGATAGCAGCAGATGGTCGATCGCGGCAGCAACCGAAGCCTCGGCAAGCTCGCTCAGCCAGGCCGTCGTCGCCCGCCCGTCGAAGATGCGCGAGAGGTCGCCGAGCGCGACGAGGAAGGCCACCTTGCGCTTGATGATGCGCAGCCTGCTCATCACCACGGATTCCGCCGACGCGGCGTCCTCGTCGTCCGGCCGCCAGCAGCCCCTGGCCTCGGCGACCAGCGCCTCGATCTGCGGCTCCAGCGGCTCGGTGATGGCGCCGGCGAGCACGGCCGGGTCGAGATTGACGATTTCGCGCAGATAGGGCGACAGCGTCAGCGCCGCGGCGATGAAATCGCGAAGCGGGCCCTCGGTCTTCAGCATCGCAGCCACCGGCGGCTCGTTTCTGCCGGCCTCCTGAAGGTCGGCCAGAGCCAGCTTCAACTCCGTCTGGTTCAGCGGACGCAACAGCCCTTCGGCGACGTCCTTCAGGCCATGCGTCGATTTCGTCAGCATGCGCTCTCCCTGTTTTACAGCGCCGCGCGTCTTTTAAGACGCGCAAAGGACGCTATAACACTTTGAATTGCTGCATAATTTTATCTTCAAATCGATTCCGATTTAAGGAATTATGCAGTGCACCTCAGGAAACGACCACGCAGAATCGCAGTCCGCGCCTTCGATCGACATTAAACTAGGGTTTTGGCGGAAAACCGCCAATACGCGATTCAACCGATCGTATTTCGGCGGAAGAGATCAGGCAGCCTTGGCAGGGAAAATCATGCTGACGGTCAATCCGCGCTGTTCGGGCTTGTCGGGGTCGGTATCGGAGAGCTCCAGCCGGCCGTTGTGCAGCTCCATCACCGCTTCCACCAGCGAAAGGCCGAGCCCGGTCCCGGGCTTCGAACGGCTTTCATCGAGGCGGACGAACCGCTTCACCACGTCATCGCGCCTGTCGGCCGGAATGCCTGGGCCATGGTCGGCGACCGACAGGCAGATGCCGTCCGCGCGGCGGGCAAGCTTCAGCGACACTGTGCCGGCCCCGTCCGTATCGGAGGAATATTTGATCGCATTGTCGAGCAGGTTGAAGATCGCCTGACCGATCAGCTCGCGATTGCCCTGCACCTCGACACCGGGTTCGACGCTGGCGCTGAGATCAAGACCGGCCTCCTCGGCCGCCGGTTCGTAAAGCTCGGCGCTGTCGGAGACGATCGCCGAAAGCTCCACCGGCGACATTTCCGCCGCCACCGACCCGGCCTCGACGCGGGAGATCATCAGCAGCGCGTTGAAGGTGCGGATCAGCTGGTCCGATTCGGAAATGATGCCTTCGAGCGCGGTGCGGCGCGTCTCGCCATCTGATATATCGAGCGCATCGGCCGCCTTGTTGCGCAGCCGCGTCAGCGGCGTCTTCAGGTCGTGGGCGATGTTGTCGGAGACCTGCCTGAGGCCCTCGTTCAGCTTCTCGATGCGCTCCAGCATGGTGTTCAAAGACATCGACAAGCGGTCGAATTCATCGCCGGATCCGACGACCGGCAGGCGCTGCGAGAGGTCGCCGGCCATGATCTTCTTGCTGGCATCCGACATGCGGTCGATGCGTTTCAGCGCGTTGCGGCCGATGGCGAACCAGATGATGATCGCACCGAGCCCCATGATCGCCAAGGCCACCATCAGCGCCTGGCGCACCAGCAGACGGAAACGCTCGGGATCACCAAGGTCGCGACCGATCAGGATCCGCAAGCCGTTGTCGAGCACGAATATATTGGCGATCGCCTTGTGGCGGCGCTCAATGCCGCTGTCGGTATAGCGCTGATAGATGAAGGGCGCCGAGGTCCAGCCGATTTCCTCGAAAACACCCGGCTGCACCGAGGCGACGTTGCCGGCGAGAATATCGCCCGAGGGACCGGCGATGATGTAAAGATTGGCGCCCGGCTGGCGGGCGCGCCGCTCCATCGTGCGCAGCAGAAGGTTCATGCCGCCGGTGTCATAGGCGCGCTGGACCTGCTCCACCTCCTGTTTGACGGCGTCGCGGATCTGGCCGGTCAGCAGCCGTTCCGACATCGCCGTCACATAGAAGACGAGCGTCGCGGCGCAGATGGCGAAAAGCAGGATATAGAGTGCCGAAAGGCGGACTGCGGTGGACTTGAAGAGAACCCTGAAACGGCTCATCCCTCGTCCTTGATCATGTACCCCGCGCCCCGAATGGTCTTCAGGAGCGGCTGGCTGTAGTCCTTCTCGATCTTCGAGCGCAGACGCGAGACGTGGACGTCGATGACGTTGGTCTGCGGGTCGAAGTGATAATCCCAGACGTTTTCGAGCAGCATGGTGCGGGTCACCACCTGGCCGGCATTCTTCATCAGATATTCGAGCAGGCGGAATTCGCGCGGCTGCAGCAGGATCTCCCTGCCGCCGCGGCGCACCTCATGGGAGAGCCGGTCGAGTTCGAGATCGGCGACGCGATAGACGACATCCTGATCCGGCGTGCCCTTGCGGCGGCCGAGCACCTCGACGCGGGCCAGCAGCTCGCTGAAGGCATAGGGCTTCGGCAGATAGTCGTCGCCGCCGGCGCGCAGGCCGGTGACGCGGTCGTCGACCTGGCCGAGGGCCGAGAGAATGAGAACCGGCGTATGGATCGCCTTGCGGCGCAGCTCGCTGATGACCGAGAGCCCGTCGCGGCGCGGCAGCATGCGGTCGATGACGATGACGTCGTAGGTATTCTCCGACCCCATAAACAGGCCGGCCTCGCCGTCGCTGGCGTGATCGGCGACAATGCCCGCCTCGCGAAAGGCTTTCGTTAGGTAGACCGCGGCTTCGAGATCATCTTCGATGATGAGAATCTTCATGCGGCCGACATTACCCACCGGCTGCGTTTCGGCAAGGCTCAAAGCATCTTCCTGCGGGGCGGCGCTCATCGCGATCATCCTTCAAAGGTCAGAAGAAACGAGCCGCGCGGACTTTCGTCCGCGCGGCTCCTGTTTTCTCAAAGATCAGCCCTGGCCATTGATCGGAAGTGCTACGAAACGGCTTCCTTCGCTCGACTGGATCTGGAAGAGCGCCCGGGTGCGGCCGTCCTTCTTGGCCTGGTTCAGCACCTTGACGACATCGGCGGGGCTGGAAACCTCCTGGTTGTTGACCGAGGTGATCTTCTCGCCTTCCTTGATGCCCTTGTCGGCGGCGTCGGAGTCCGGATCGATGCCTGTGATCGCCAGGCCCTTGCCGTCATCGGAAGGGCCGACCGTCAGGCCGAGATCGGCAAGCGCCTTCTCGGAAGCCGGTGCCTCAGGCTGCTGCGGCTGGTTGTTGTCGTCGGCAGACGCATCCTTCTGATCGGCCGGCAGCGTGCCGAGTTCCACGGTCAGGGACTGGGCCTTGCCGGCGCGCCAGACCGAGAGCTCGACCTTGCTGCCCGGCTGCATCGCACCGATGCGGCGGCTGAGATCACGGGCATCCTTGATCGTTTCACCGTTCAGCGCCGTGACGACGTCGCCAGCCTTCATGCCGGCCTTGTCCCCCGGCGATCCGGACTGCGGGGCGACGACGAGGGCGCCGCTCGGCTCGGAAAGACCGATGGATTCGGCGATATCCTTGGTCACCGGCTGGATCTGCACGCCGAGCCAGCCACGCGAGACCTGGCCGTCCTTCATCAAATCGGCGACGACGTCCTTGGCGGTCGAGGCCGGAATGGCGAAGGCGATGCCGACGCTGCCGCCGGACGGCGAGAAGATCGCGGTGTTGATGCCGACGACTTCGCCGCTGAGGTTGAAGGTCGGACCGCCGGAGTTGCCGCGGTTCACGGCAGCATCCACCTGCAGGTAATCGTCATAGGGGCCGGAGCCGATATCGCGGCCGCGGGCCGAAACGATGCCGGCCGTGACCGTGCCGCCGAGGCCGAAGGGGTTGCCGACGGCAACGACCCAGTCGCCGACGCGGACATTGTTATCGTCGGCCCAGTTGACGTAGGTGAACTTCTTGCCCTTGCCGTCGACCTTCAGCACGGCGAGGTCGGTGCGCGGATCCTTGCCGATCAGCTTGGCATCGAGCTCGGTGCCGTCATTCATCACGGCGACGAAGGCCTGGCCATCGGACACGACGTGGTTGTTGGTAACGATGTAGCCGTCCTCGGAGATGAAGAAGCCGGAGCCCTGGGCGACCGGGCGCAGACGACCCTTGCCGCCCGGACCATTCGGGCCGCCCGGACCGCCGGGGCCATTCTGGCCGAAGCGCCGCTGATGACCCTGCTGGTCATTCGGATCCTGGCCGAACTGCTTGAAGAAGCGCTTCAGTGGATGATCGTCGGGAAGGTCGTCGAAGCCACGGCCGTTAAAGTCGAAGGAGAAGCCGTCATTGTTGTCGGAGACGGGATTGACGCGATTTTCGACCCGGACGGAGACGACGGCCGGCGAAACGGCATCGACGACGTTGGCGAAGCTCGGGACAGCAGGTGCTTGAACCTTGACGGCTTCGGCATAAGACCGGGTGATTTCGAGCGGAACGCCGGTTGCGAGCACAGCGGCTGCGATACCGGCGACGGTAGAAGCCTTGAGCACAGTGGCGAGGGACGGACGTCCGTTGAAATTCTTGAGCATTGGAGCACCTTCTCTTGTTCTTAGATCTTCAGACCGGCGGCGCCGGATCAGTCGATGAACGAAGATATAGGACGCCGCACCTTACTGCGAACTGTCCGGCCAATGAAAAGTTGGTAATGTTTGCAATGTTTGCTTTCAGCCGAACGTGCCGCCGGCTTCTCTGGCGGCCAGAAATGCTCGCCTGTCGGCTCGGCCCGGCCGCTTACTTTTTCAGAAGTTCGCTCAGCTTCGCCTGCTCGTCTGCCGTCAGCTTGCTGCCGGTCGGTTTGCCGGCCCTCCTGCGGGCAAAGAGGAGCAGCGACAGCCCGCCGGCGAGCACCAGCAGCACCGGTGCGCCCCAGAGCAGCACCGTCTTGATGTTGAACCGCGGCTTCAAGAGCACGAACTCACCGTAACGCGAGACGATATAGTTCAGCACCTGATCGTCGCTGTCGCCATCGGTGATGCGCTCGCGCACCAGCAGACGCAGGTCCTTGGCCAGGTCGGCATTGGAATCGTCGATCGACTGGTTCTGGCAGACCATGCAGCGCAGTTCCGCCGAAAGGGCCCGCGCCCGCGCTTCGAGCGCCGGGTCGGCCAACACCTCGTCCGGATTGACGGCGAAGGCGGGGGCCGCCATCAGCAACAGAGCGAAAACAAGGAGGAGGCGCCGCATCATTCCGCCGGCTCCATTGCAGGCGCTGCCGGCTTCGCCTTCCTGCGCGGGGCGCCGACCCGCAGCCGCCGGTCGGAGAGCGAGACGAGGCCGCCGAAGGCCATGAACACCGCTCCGCCCCAGATGCAGAGGATGAACGGCTTCCACCAGATGCGCACGACGATGCCGCCGTCCTTGGTGGCGTCGCCGAGCGAGACGTAGAGCTGGCTGAGGCCGAAGGTCAGAATGCCGGCCTCCGTCGTCGGCATCTGGCGGGCGGTGTAAAGGCGTTTGGCCGACCAGGTATCGGCGACCGTGACACCGGCGCGCCGGATGGTGAAGTGGCCGCGCTCCTCGGTATAGTTCGGGCCGGTCGCCGGCTGCATGCCGTCGAAATGCAGGCTGTAGCCGCCGGCATCCGCCGTTTCGCCGGGCTTCATCTCGATGACATGCTCGGTCTGGAAGGTCGTAACGGCGACGATGCCGAGCACGGTGACGCCGAGGCCGGCATGGGCAAGCGCCGTGCCGAAGGCCGAACGCGGCAGGCCGGTCAGCCGACGCCAGGCGACAGAGCCCGCCACCTTGCCGATGCCGGCGCGATACCAGAGATCGGCGACGGCGCCGAGGATGAGGAACAGCCCGGCCGCCAACCCGAGCACTGCAAGCACCGGCCCGCCATGTTCGATGTAGAAGAAGGCAACGGCGGCAAGGAAGGCCAGGCCTGCCACGACATAGAGCCGCTGCAGGGCGCCGAGCAGATCGCCGCGCTTCCAGGCCAGCAGCGGTCCGAAGGGCACGATGACGATCAGCGGCGCCATCAGCAGGCCGAAGGTCAGGTTGAAGAAGGGCGGCCCGACGGAAATCTTGTCGCCGGTCAGCGTTTCCAGCAGCAGCGGATAAAGCGTACCGGTCAGCACCGTGCCGCAGGCAACCGTCAGGATCAGATTGTTGACGACGAGCGCGCCCTCGCGCGAAATCGGCGCAAACAGCCCGCCGGCCGATAGCCGCGGCGCGCGGAAGGCAAACAGCGATAGCGCGCCGCCGATGAAGATCAGCAGGATGCAGAGAATGAAGACGCCGCGGGTGGGGTCGCTGGCAAAGGCATGCACCGAGGTCAGCACGCCGGAGCGCACCAGGAAGGTGCCCATCAGCGACAGCGAGAAGGTGAGGATGGCAAGCAGCACCGTCCAGATCTTCAGCGCCTCGCGCTTTTCCATGACGAGCGCCGAATGCAGCAGCGCCGTGCCCGCGAGCCAGGGCATGAAGGAGGCGTTTTCCACCGGGTCCCAGAACCACCAGCCGCCCCAGCCGAGTTCGTAATAGGCCCAGTAGGAGCCCATGGCGATACCAAGCGTCAGGAAGGTCCAGGCAGCGAGCGTCCAGGGCCGCACCCAACGCGCCCAGGCGGCATCGATGCGCCCTTCCAGAAGGGCCGCGACCGCAAAGGAGAAACACACGGAGAAGCCGACATAGCCGAGATAGAGCAGCGGCGGGTGGATCGCGAGGCCGATATCCTGCAGCACCGGATTGAGATCGCGGCCCTCGGCCGGGGCCGGATCGAGCCGCAGGAAGGGATTGGAGGTCAAAAGAATGAAGAGCGTAAAGGCGACCGAGATCCAGGCCTGCACGGCCAATACATTGGCCTTCAGCGTCTCCGGCAGATTGCGGCCGAAGACGGCGACCAGCGCGCTGAACAGCGTCAGGATCAACAGCCAAAGCATCATCGATCCCTCGTGATTGCCCCAGACGCCGGAATATTTATAGATCAGCGGCACCAGCGAATGCGAATTCTCCCAGACGTTCTCGACCGAGAAATCCGAGACGACATGGGCATAGGTCAGCACGCCGAAGGAGAAGGCGACCAGCAAAAACATCGCCAGCGAGCCGATCGTCGCTACATCCATCATCGCCCGGTCGTGGCGACGGGCGCCGATCACCGGCACGATGGAGAGGATGAGCGCCGTTGCAAGCGCCAGCACCAGCGCGTAATGGCCGATCTCGATGATCATGGCGTCGCCTTCGCTTCCTTCCCCGAACCTTCCTGGCCCTGGCCTTCTTTCCACAGCCCCTGAGCTTTCAGCCTGTCGGCCACGTCCTTCGGCATATAGGTCTCGTCATGCTTGGCAAGCACGGTGTCGGCAACGAAAACATTCGTGCCTGGGGTGAACATGCCTTCGGTGACGACGCCCTGGCCTTCGCGGAAAAGATCGGGGAGGATGCCGGTATATCTCACCTTCACGGCATTTGCGCTGCCGTCGGTGACGGCAAATTCCACCGTCGAGCCGGTGCCGCGCACGACGCTGCCTTCGCCGACCAGGCCGCCGAGCCGGATACGAGTTTCCGGCGCCACCGGCGTCTTTGCCAGATCGGCCGGCATGTAGAAATAGGCGACCGACTGGCTGAAGGCGAACATCACAAGCAGCACGGCGGCGGCAATGAAGCCCATGCCGCCCGCGATCACCGCCAGGCGCTTCTGCTTGCGCGTCATTGTGACGATCCTTCCCTGGCTAGGCCGAGCTCGTTGGCAAGCGCCAGCAATTGCCTGCCCTGTTCGCTCTCGGCCGGAAAAGCAGCCAGCCCGCGCTTCAAGGCGCCGGCGGCGCCATCCTTATCGTTCAATACGGCGTAAGAGCGGACGAGCCGCATCCAGCCTTCGAAATTGTTCGGATCCGCGCTGAGCTTGGCGTCGAGGCTCTCGACCATGCCGCGGATCATCTGCTGCCGGTCGCCGGCATTCATCGTCTCGGCTGCCGCCACATCTTGCTGGCTGGGGTTGCCAGGGGCAGCCGGCCCGGCGCCCGGGGCAGCCGAACCGGCGCCTGCCGGCGCGCCGCCGTTCATGGCGATATGTTCATTGACCAGCGGCAGCCAGGGCGCATCGGGTGGTGATTGTTTGGCCAGCGCTTCGAAGGCCTGGCGCGCCTCGTCTAGCCGTCCCGCCTGCTCGCTGCTGAGGGCGATGTAGAAACGGGCGCGCGGATTGTCGGGTTCCAGCGTCAGCGACTGTTCCAGCACCTGGCGCGCCTCCTCCGTCACCACGCCGTCGGAGACCGCCATCAGCGTCTCGGCCAGGCCGTCGAGCCGGACCGCGCTCGGCCCGAGCAGCCGGATGGCATTGCGGTAGGCCACTTGCGCGTCGTTGACTCGCATCGTCCTGACATAGATCGGCGCCAGCACGTCCCAGCCCTTGCCGTCATCGGGATTCTCGGCCAGGTGCCGCTCCGCCTTGGTGATCAGCACCGCCACATCGTTGCCGGGATTTTCCAGCCGCGCTTGCAGTGGCTGCGACGGTAGGTCCGGCCTGCCCGTCGTCAAGTAAAGACAGAGCCCGAGAACCGGCAGGACCAGGAGCACAAAGGCCTCGGTGAAACGGTGATGCCGTGCGGGTTTCGGCGTCTTAGTCGGCTCATCCCCGGAGACGGCGATCAACCGACGGCCGATTTCCGCCCGGGCGTAATCAGCTTCCTCCAGCGTGATTAGCCCGCCGTTGAGATCGCGGTCGAGTTCGCGCAACTGGTCGCGATAGACCGCCGCCTCGCCCGCACGGATATTTTCCGCCACCTTCGCTCCGCGCAGAAGGGGGTAGAGCAGGATGGCGGCGACGACTGCCGTCAGAACGGCAACGAGAATCCAGAACAGCATGTCGCCCAAATACTTGAAGCGCGCCTTCATTCCAACTGCCAAAGCCGGAATGACGAAGATTTGAGGCTATAAGCCGCAATTGACCGGGCTTAGCCGAGCGGAGACCAGCTGCCGTCCGCGTTGCGGCAGGCCGCGCCGCGCACCACGGTGTCCTTGCCGTCGACCGTCAGCGTGTGGGTATATTGGCGGCAGTTCTGCGAACCGACCTGATAGGGCGCGGCGGCGACCACCTTGCCGGTGACGTCCTTGCCGGTCCACAGCATCGGCTGGCCGACGGCGGCCCCTTCCAGCGCCCGATATTCCGCCTCGAGCGCCCGCTGCTTGTCGCTATCGCTCAAGGTCACGCCGCTGCGGCCGGCAAGGCCGCCCTGCAGCGCGGTAAGGAAGGCGGCCGAAGCCGAGGGCTTGCTCGAAAAAATGCCGCGCGAAGCGGCGCCCTTCGTCGTCACGCAGCCGGACAGCGCGACGGCGACGAGAAGAGCGGAAGCGACCATGCCTTGCGAGCGTAAAATCATTGCGTCGAACCACGATCAGGGGTCAATTTCAGCCGATCGAAGTGCAGCGTCCCCGTGTCAGCATTAAGGCAAAGCATGCTATACATTTGCCAGTATCTTTGTGACATCAAGCAGTTGCTCATGCAACATCCTTTGTGATGCCGGGCAGGATAAGCTTCGCCTTGAGCCCGCCCCATTCTCCGCGGGAAAGCTCAAGCCGTCCCTGGTACTCACTGGAAATCTCGGTGACAATAGAAAGGCCGAGCCCGGTGCCGGGCTTGCTTTCGTCGAGCCTGCGGCCGCGCTTCAGCGCCTCGCGGATCTGATCGGGCTCCAGGCCCGGCCCGTCATCCTCGACGGCAAGCTCCACCCAGTGGCGGCGCGCGCTCGCCTCCGCTCCCTTGACGTCGTCGCCGGCCTCGACGGCCGAAAGCCGTACCTTGCTTTTGGCAAAACGCGCGGCATTCTCCAGGAGATTGCCGACGGTCTCCTCGAGATCCTGCTGCTCCATGGCGACGGCCAGATGCGGCGGCGAGACGACGAGATCGAATTCGGTATCGACGTTCAACCGGCGCATGACACGCACCAGCCGCTCGAGGGCCGGCTCGGCATCGGTGCGGGCGAGCACGGATTCGCGCTGCGCGGCGATGCGGGCCCGGTTGAGGTAGGACTGCACCTGCCCCTGCATCGATTCCGCCTGGCTGCGCACCAGCTCGCCATGGGATTTTTCCAGCACCCGCGCTTCATTGAGGAGCACGGCGATCGGCGTCTTCAGCGAATGGGCGAGATTGCCGACCTGCATGCGAGCCCGCTCGACGATGCGGCGGTTGCTATCGATCAGCGCGTTGACCTCGTTGGCGAGCGGCAGAATTTCGCGCGGGAAATCGCCTTTCAGCTGCTCGCTCTCGCCGGCGCGGATGCGCTCCAATGCGGCGCGGGCCTTGTCGAGCGGCTTCAGGCCATAGAGAATCGCCAGCGCATTGACGATCAGGCTGCCGACGCCGAAACCGGCGAGCGCCAGATAGAGGCTATGGGAAAAGGTGCGGACATCGTCCTCGACGACATCGACATTGCCGGTGACCCGGACGCGGGCCGCACGCCCGTCGGTATCCAGCACCACTTCGGTCTCGGCCACCTGCACGCGGTTGCCGGAGGCATCCGTCACTTGATAGTAGCGCTCGTAATTCTTGTCGAAGGGCGCCTCGACCACAGAGGGAACCGGAATGAGCGCCGAGCCGAGCGAGGGCGACACCAGCGGTGCCGTCGTATAGGTGCCGAGCGGCTCCACCACCCAATACCAGCCGGTCTTCGGCTGGGCAAAACGCAGGTCGCCGAGCTGCGGGCTGCCGCTGAGCGCGCCCTGATCGCCTATCGTCACCGAATTGATGACGTTATAAAGCTGCGCCCGCAACAGATCCTGGAAGCCGCGTTCGGCGCTCTTGCGGTAGAGGGTGGAGATCAACAGGCCGATCACGACAAGCGCCACCGTCGACCAGACCGTGGTCAGCAACAAAACGCGTGCGGTGAGCGACTTAATTCGCATGTTTCGGCGCTTGAATGCGGTAGCCGAGACCGCGCACCGTTTCGATCAGGTCGACGCCCATTTTCTTGCGCAAACGACCGACAAAGACTTCGATCGTGTTGGAATCGCGGTCGAAATCCTGGTCGTACATATGCTCGACCAGTTCGGTACGCGAGACGACCTCACCCATGTGATGCATGAGATAGGCAAGCAGGCGATATTCGTGCGAGGTCAGCTTCAGCGTCGTGCCGTTGACCGTCGCCTTTGAGGATTTGGTATCGAGCCGCACCGGCCCGCAGATGATCTCGGATGAGGAATGCCCGGCCGCACGCCGGATCAGCGCCCGGATGCGCGCCAGCACTTCCTCGACATGGAAGGGCTTGGTGACATAGTCGTCGGCGCCGGCGTCGATGCCGGCGACCTTGTCGCTCCAGCGGTCGCGCGCCGTCAGGATCAGCACCGGCACACCGCGGCCGGCGCCGCGCCATTTTTCGAGCACCGTGACCCCGTCCATCTCCGGCAGGCCGATATCCAGAATGATGGCGTCATAGGGTTCGGTATCGCCGAGGAAGTGACCTTCCTCGCCGTCGAACGCCTGGTCGACGACATAACCCGCCTCCTTCAGCGTGTCGGCCAGCTGCCGGTTCAGATTGACGTCGTCTTCGACTACCAGAATGCGCATCGGTCCGCCTTCGTCCGCTTCTAATCGATCATGTCCTGTAGACCGATTCCGCTTACATCGGAACCTTTACCGTCACTTTGCGTGGACGCTGGCCGTTGCCCGACACCAGAACAGTGATGATGCAGGTATCGCCCACCGGTTGTACGGACAGGAGCTGGCCGCCCGTCTGCTCGACCACCTGGGCTGCGGCGGCGCTGCAATCGGCTGCCACGCGCAGGACGAGGGTGCCCGCGCCGTCCGGTGAGGGCGCCGATACCACCAGTCCGGCGGCCAGTGCTGCGACGCTCAGAGGAAAGGCCATGTTCTGTGCTTTCAAGGTAATGCCAACTTGGCCCGAATATGTACTCACGCGACCTGAATGGCAAATGAATGCGCTGTAATGCAGGGCGTTTAGAACCATTCTCGACTGCTTGCGGCAGCCGGTGCCGGCTGCTGAAAACCGCCCCCTCGGCAGGCTGCGGCGGCCTTCGCCGGCCCCAAACGATGCGCTGCGCCCTTGGTATCCACGCACTTCGCTGCCGCCGTTCGCGAATCGGCCGCACGGTTCCGATTCCTGTAGACCGCAGCCGCGATAGATCGGCAGATGTCGGCACGTATCAGCCCGCTTCAGCACGCAGGGGGTCGTCCTGAAATTGTACCGACGCTTCGTGTCATTCATGTCATCGTTGCACCTTTTCGCCCAATCAGCAAAAGCGCGGCGCCGCGCGCCTGAATGCTGATCGCTGCTTTCGCCGGCAAATTGAAACTGGTATGTCCTTGCCACTCCCCATTTCAGGCCATTTCAGCACCAATGCCAAAATCCTCCCGCTTCCGCTCGGCGCAGACGGTCACCGTGCTTGCCGTTACCCAGCTGATCGGCTGGGGCACGACATTCGACATGCTCGGTGTCCTGGGCCGCGTCGTGGCGCCCGCTCTCGGTCTGCCGAATGAGGTGGTGTTTGCCGGCCTGACGATCATGATGATGGTCAGCGCCATCGTTGGTCCCGCGACCGGCCGCTGGCTGGGCCGCTACGGGGCCGCCCGGGTGCTTTCGGCCGCCTCGCTGACCTTTGCGCTTGGCCTGCTTCTGCTTGCCGCCGCAGACGGCGTCATGCTCTATGCCAGCGCCTGGGTCGTCATCGGCATCGGCGGCGCATTAGGCCTTTCGGCACCGGCCTATACCGCCGTCGTCGAGCGCGAAGGGGAAAACGGCAAACGCGTCATCGCCATTCTCATGCTGTTCACCGGGCTATCGAGCGCCATCTTCTGGCCGATCCTCAGCCTGCTCAACGAGGCGCTCGGCTGGCGGCTGACCTTTCTTGTCTGCGCGGCGCTGCAATTCTTCGTCTGCCTGCCGCTGCATCTTTTCGCCCTGCCAAAACCTGTTCTAACGCATGCAGAAGGCGGCGCGGCCGAAATCGCCCCGGTGCCGCTCACCAAGGCGGCGCGGCGCAAAGCCTTCCTGCTGATTGCCGCGGCGACGACGATTACGACCTTCATCACCTTCGGCATCTCGCCATCGCTGCTCGAAATCTTCCGCCAGTCCGGCGCTTCGCCAGCCTTTGCGCTGCAGCTCGGCTCGGCACGCGGCGTGCTCGGCATCTCGGCGCGCTTCCTCGACATGCTGCTCGGCCGGCGCGGCAACCCTCTGCTCAGCGCGGCCATGGGCATCGGGCTGATGGCGATGAGTTTCCTGGTGATGCTGGTCGCCAGTCCGTCGGCACCGCTGCTGGTCACCTTCGTCCTGCTCTACGGCTTCGGCACCGGCGTCATGACCGTCGCCCGCGCGCTTCTACCGCTGGCGCTGTTTTCGCCGGGCGAATACGGCCTGCAATCGGCCCGGCTGTCGCTGCCGCAAAACCTCGCCAATGCCATCGCCCCCGTCATCTTCACCGCCATCCTCGACCGCGCCGGCACCGGCCCGGCGCTCGTCACCGGAGCCGCTCTCGCAGCCTTGGCGCTGGCCTTCATACTGATGTTGATGGCACTGGTGCGCGGCGCCCACGCATCGCAGCCGAGCCCGGTCGTTCCATGAGATCCCGGCCCGCCAACTCAGCCATTCTTGATATGTCCTGATTATCATTGAGATCAGGATGAGAGTGCCTTTGCGCCCACCTATCGCGACCGCTGTATCAGCAGCCGCTTTTTGGCGAATCTTTTGAATCGCTTGCCGCCGCTTTTTCGAAAGTTGAATCCGGGGACTCGGAAGTTGAGTCCGCTTCGCGACGATGCGAATCCGGATAATTGTCCATCCATTTGAAATTTCAACGGAATGTGGCTCGGCAGGCGCGGAATTCAGAGCGGCTGCGTCACTGCCGCACGGCTGTCGTAATCAGCGGCGATGCGCTTTTCTCGGAGCGGCCGCACGCGCTCGATCGACAGCTGATAATCGGGATGGGCCTTGTAGGCGGCCAGAGCCGCCTCGTCGTCGAATTCGCCGTAGACCACAAGATCGATCTCGGTGCCGAGCTGATCGGTCTTCACATTGGTGCCGATTTCCAGCAGCCGCGCATGCGGAATGCCGGTCAGGATGGAAAGCCCTGATCTCACCTCCTGCAGATGCTCCTCCGGCACGGTGAAGAAGACGATATGGCGGATCACGCGGAAGCTCCTGTCATATGTGTCAAAATGGTGGAGCGACCTTTGCGCATCCTATCAGACGCGCCGCGCTCCAAGTCTCAGCCGGGCGATAACACGCGCGCCCCAGGCCTTCAACCGCGCCAGCATGCCGGGCGCAGCATCGGGACGTATCGCCGCATCGAAGGCCATGGCATAGCTTGCCAGTTTTTCCGCCCGGTCGGTGCCGTTGACGATACGGCGCGCATTCACCCAGTCCGCAGTCGTCGCGTTCAGGTGATCGGCAAGCTTGTGGCCGGTAAAGCTGCCCTGCAGCATGCCTTCGATCAGGATCGTCACCGCCACCTCCATCTCCATCGCCCGGTCGGGATCGGCCACGAGGTCGACCCCGGTCAGCACACTCATCGCCTCGTAGTTCCGCTTATGGGTGAGTTGCACCAGGCCGCGCCCGAGCCAACTGCGGCCATCCTCATCCGGCCGCCAGTAGGGTGTCTTTACCCAGGAGAGCCGGCCGGCGGCAAAGGCCGCCTCCAGGATCTCGACCGCGCGCGCATCGCTTTCCGCCAGCGTCTCCCGCACCGGCTGCATGGTATAGGCGGTCTCGTGGTAAGCGGTGGCGAGGATATAGGCGAGCCACCGCCGGTCGGCATGGGCAAACCGCTCTTCCCAGGCGTCGAGAATCGCCGTGATGCCCACTACTTGAGGATGAGTCAGCTTTCCTTTGAAGAGCCCGTCCCGCACCGCCTCGAAAAAGAATACCCGGTCCATGTGGACAACCATTCCGCGCTTCCCAAAAAAGATCATGGTTAAAATCGTCTTAATCGATTAAAATTGATTTAATCGTTTAAAGTGTTTAAGCCACTGATTTACACGCCTTTTGTCTTGTGCAATTCATCTTTCTGCCCTGAAGCCTTGGCCCCGAAAGAGGAGACTTCCGATGCAGACGCCCGCCAATACGCAAACCACCATTCCCCAGCACGTCGTCGACCAGATGGAAAATGAGTGGCGCCAGATTCGCCCTGAACGGGAAACTCCGCGCCCTGCCCAGCAGCCGCAGCAACATCGCTGATATACGCAAAGCGGTACCGATGTAAGATCGAGCGGCGATCAATGCCCCGGCCAGCCAGTCGTGGCCGGGTGAATTCTTCACCACTGCAATAAAACATCCCGACGGATGACCGTCCCCTCATCGCATCGCGGCCTCCAGCCGCTTCGCCAGCGTTTCCACCGATCGGGTGAAAACCGCTCTATCATCAAGCGCGCGCGACAGCACCAGCGCGCCTTGAATGCCGGCCACACCCTCCTCGGCCAACGCTTGCGCCTCCTGCTGCGGACAGCCTGCCCGCACCAACGCCGAACGCAAGGCGTCGATCCAGCGGATGAAATAGTCGCCGATTGCTGCCGAAAATCGTTCCCGGGTCTCATCGAGCGCGAAGGCGCCGACGAGGCAGATGCGGCGGCCGGAACGAAAATAATCGTTCACATCAGCCCACATCGCCGCGATCGCCTGATGGGCGTCGCCCTTTCCGAGCGGCTGATAGATCGTCTGCTCGAACCAAGCATCGACCTCGGCGAGCACGGCACTCGCCATCTCCTCCTTGCCGCCGGGAAAGAAGTGATAAAGACTGCCCTTCCCGATGCCGGTGCGTTCGGTGATGCGGCTGAGCGATGTGCCCTCATAGCCGAGCTCGCGGAAGATTTCGGCGAGCAGCGGTACAATGTCGGCGCGTTCGTAGACGGTCTTCACCCACAGCCGCCTTTCAGAGGCCGAGCTCGGTCAGGCCGGGATGATCGTCCGGCCGCCGGCCGAGCGGCCAGTGATATTTGCGCTCGGATTCCCGGATCGGCAGGTCGTTGATGCAGGCGAAGCGGCGCTGCATCAGGCCGGTAGCGTCGAATTCCCAGTTCTCGTTGCCATAGGAGCGGAACCAGTTGCCGCTGTCATCGTGCCATTCATAGGCGAAGCGCACCGCGATTCGATCATCGGTGAAGGCCCAGATCTCCTTAATCAGCCGATAGTCCAACTCCTTTGCCCATTTGCGGGTGAGGAAAGCGACAATCTCGGCACGGCCGTTGACGAATTCGGCGCGATTCCGCCAGCGGCTGTCCGGCGTATAGACGAGCGAGACGCGCTCGGGATCGCGGCTGTTCCAGCCGTCCTCGGCAAGGCGGACTTTCCGGGTGGCGGTCTCAAGGGTGAAGGGTGGGACGAGGCTGGACATAGGTTCTCCTAGAAGGTACTCTTCTGTACTGAATGGTTATCATTGTACTGAACGGTACAATTATTGGCAAGTCGGGTCGAAACGGCGTTTCCCTCAGAGGTCGTGAGGCACGCTCCACCGCAACGGCAGAGCATCCGGGCGAAGCACGATCGCTTCCGGCGTGAAACGCCACAACCTTTCCGCCCGCTGAAAGGTGGCGACCTCAGGAGAATCCAGCAGCACCTCGACGCGGCCCGTCATCTGCAGCATGTCGCCGGTTTTAAAATCGACGAAGACCAGCCCTGCCTTCGGATTGACGAGGAAATTGCCGAGCGTGTTGAAGAACCGGTTGCCGGGAAAATCGGGAACGGTCAGCACGCCGTCGGCACTGAGATGCACGAAGCCGGCATAGCCGCCGCGATGGGACACATCGACCTGCCGTTCGCCGTTGTCACGGTCGACATAGGAGGCGACGAAGAAGGTATCGGCGTCCTCGATCATCCGCCGCGTGCGATCGTCGAATTGACCGGAATGAAGCGGCGCCATCGCTGTCGGCAGATCGGGATCGCGGACAAAGGCGGAAGAGCGAGGCTGGATATATTGCGGGCAATTGCCAAAACTCTGGCCGACGCGGACGTGGAAAGCTTTAGCCTCCGTCCTGTGGATCACGCCGTTCAGCCGGTTGCGCCGCCGGGTCTCGAGCTGAATGCCGAGCATTGCGATCGCATCGCCATCCTCCATGCCGGCATCGGCAGGATCGGCCGCGTCGCGCGACAGGGTGAGGTCAAGAATCTCCGGCTCCGGCGAGGCTAGGAAACCCGGGTGGCCAGCCCGCACCGTCGCCCAGACGTCGCCCTTGGCATCGACGGCGCCGAGCACGACGAAAGGCAGCATCGGAAAGAAGGCGCGGTGCTGCTCGGGCATGGCCTTGCGGAGGAAATTGCGTCCCGGCCCGTCCATGCGCTCGACGACGCCGACACTGCGCTGCATGGCGAGTTCACCCTCATGCCAGGGTGACGACGCGTCCTGTCTTGTCTGCTCCAGCATCACGGGCCTCCTTGCGGGTATGATTTGGGAAAACCGGGACGGCGATCCCGCCCCGGAGGTTCTTATGCGGCAAGGCCGATCTTGGTCTTACGGAAGCCGACGAAGCCCGGCAGGACCTCGATACGTGCAAGCCAGGCACGGAGGTTTGGATAGGCGGAAGTATCAACATTGCCCTCCGGCGCGTTGGCGATGTAGCTGTAGAGCGCGACGTCGGCGATGGCAGGATTGTCGCCGAGCAGGAAATTGCGGCCGGAGAGCTCCGCCTCGATCAGCGCCAGAATGCGGTGCGCCCGGGCGATCACCTCGTCGGTGCGGAAATCCGCACCGAAAACGGTGACCAGGCGTGCGGCACATGGTCCGTAGGCGATCTCGCCTGCCGCAACCGAGAGCCATTTCTGGATCCGCGCCGCAGCCACCGCCTCTTCCGGCAGCCAGTCGGTGCGGCCGTATTTGCGCGCGAGATAGACGAGAATGGCGGCGGAATCGGCAATGACCGTGCCATCGTCGTCCAGCACCGGCACCTGACCAAAGGGATTGAGCTTGAGAAACTCCGGCGCCTTGTGGGCGCCTGCCGCCATGTCGACCTCGACCAGCTCATAGGACACGCCAAGCAGCGACAGGAACAAGTGAGCCCGGTGGGCATGGCCGGAAAGCGGGTGGTGATAGAGTTTCATGATGGTTCCTTTGGTCTTCCGATCGACGGGACGCGGTTGGCGATGGCCGTTTCGAACCATCTGCGACCAATTTACCTCCTTCCATCTGAGCACAGTAGAATGCTAATCTGGAAGGCATGCTCCCAATTCATGGAAGGATAGGATGGACCGCCTCGACGCCATGACCGTGCTTCTTGCCGTTGTCGAACAGGGCAGCCTGTCGGCAGCTTCACGGCATCTGCGATCCCCGCTCGCAACCGTCAGCCGCAAGGTTTCGGACCTGGAAACCCATCTCAACGCCCAACTGCTACAGAGGAGCAACCGGAAGATCACGCTGACCGAGGCCGGTCGCGCCTATGTCGAGGCGGCGCGGGAAATTCTCGACCGGGTGGAAGAGGCGGAGCGGACAGCCGCCGGTGAATACAGCGCGCCGAAGGGCGAACTGACGATGACCGCACCGATCGTCTTCGGGCGGCTGCACGTCCTGCCTGTCGTGGTGGATTTCCTGAAGGCCTATCCCGATATCAATCTGCAGCTGATGCTCGGCGACCGGCTGTCAAACCTCGTCGAAGATCATATCGACGTGGCGCTCCGGATCGGCAACCTGCCGGACAGCAACCTGATCGCCACAAGGCTCGGTGCGATCCGCCGCACGGTCTATGCCAGCCCGGATTATCTCTTGCGGCACGCCACATTCCGACATCCGGGCGATCTCGCCGTCCATGACTGCATCACCTTCGACAGCATGGCCTCGACGCCGACCTGGACATTCCCCCAGGGAAAACGCGATCTCACCGTGCCGATCCGCTCACGGCTTGCCGTCAACACCGCCGAGGCAGCGGTCGATGCGGCCGTCGCCGGCCTCGGGATCACCCGCGTGCTCTCCTACCAGGCCGCACGCGCCGAGATGGCCGGCCTGCTGGTGCCGCTGCTCCAAGATTTCGAACCGCCGCCGGCACCGGTGCATCTCGTCTACCACACACACGGACTGGTGCCGCTGAAACTGCGGGCACTGCTCGATTTCGCAACGCCGCGCCTGCGCGCGACACTGAGCAAGCCTCAGGCGAGCCTGCCCTCTTCCGCCTTGTAGAAATACTGGCTGGCGACCAGCCAGCCCTTCAGCGGCCGCAGTGGCGGAATGCAGGTGGCGAGCATGAAGGGGCCGGTGACCAGAAGCTGTACCCAGATCGGTGCCGAAAAGGCCACCTCCAGCCAGACACCAAGCAGCACGCTCGGGATGCAGGCAAAGCAGATGACGAAGAAGGCCGGGCCGTCAGCCGGATCGGCGAAGGAATAATCGAGGCCGCAGGCCTCGCATTGCGGCTGTAGCGTCAGGAAGCCCTTGAACATATGACCCTGGCCGCAACGCGGGCAGCGCCCCCTGATGCCGGTCTGTATCGGAGGAAGTGGCGGATATTCGGTGTCCATGATGACCTCGTTCTATCTGGCGCGGAATCTTTATGCTGTCAATCCGCGCAATGTATGCATTCAATATGAATACATCCCACATACATTACCAGTCAACTCGTCAGAATGCCGCAGGTTCCCCTCCGGCTGGCGGGGCTGATCAGCGGTATCAAAGAGGCGCCATGACGGGACTGCGGAATGCGACGGCCGCATCCGCCATCGCGAACGGTTCAAGTCGCGGCGGATTTGAATGGTCCGCTTCCGGCTTTCGGATGCGCCTGATGGGTTCAGCCGCAATGCTGGAACGTCAGAAGAACGAGGCGGCCATCTCCGGCGGGCCTTGCAGCGCATGGGCCATGAACTCCAAGGCACCCTGCAGTTTCTGACGGGTGATCGGGCCGCCGAGGCAGACCCGCACGGCCTCTGGTGCGGTACCCTCGACCGTGAAGGCGTCGCTTGCGACGACGCCGATGCCGGAGGAGCGCATGTGGCTGCCGAAGGTGGAGCGGGTCCAGCCATTGGAAAGCGGCAGCCAGATGTTGAAACTGATCGGATCGGCGCGGTAACTGCCGGTCGGCAGGATGGCGGCGACCATCTGCTGGCGGGCGGCGGCCTCGGCGCGGATGAAGCGCAGGATCGTATCGGCGGTGCCGTCTTCAATCCAGCGGGTGGCGAGCGCCCCGGTCAGCGGTGAGGCCATGACATTGTTGGCGCGCATGGCGCTGACGAAAGGCCATACGGCCTTGCTATCGGGCGCCACGACATAGGCAAGGCGCAGGCCCGCGCCGATGCATTTTGCCAGTCCGCCGATATGCCAGGTGAGATCGGGCGCTATTGCCGCAAGCGGCGGCGGGCCTTCCAGCGGAATGAAGCCGTAGGCATCGTCCTCGACGATCGGCACGTGATATTTGCGGGCAACGGCTGAGATCTCCTCGCGGCGTTTGGCCGGGATGGTCAGCGTCGTCGGGTTCTGCAGCGTCGGATTGAGATAGAGCGCCTTCGGCTTCAACCTCTCGCAGGCTCCGGCAAAGGCGTCCGGCAGGATACCGTCCTCGTCCATCAGCAGACCGGTCAGATTGAGCCGCAGCTGGGCGGCGATCGAGCGCATGCCGGGATAGGTGATGATTTCCGACAGCACGGTTTCGCCCGGCTTTGCCAGCAGGCCGAAGATCGCCAGCAGGGCCGGATGGGCGCCCGGCGTAACGAAGATCCGCTCCTGGGACGGCACCAGCCCGCGACGGCCGAGCCAGCCGGCGGCAGCTTCCTTGTCCATGCCGGCGCCGCCGAAACCCTGATAGCGCAGAAGCGGTATGAGGTTGGCTGCCACCGCCGACATGCCCTCGCGCATGCGGGCAATCAGTTCCGGATCATCCGGTTCCGGCGGCAAGTTCATCGAAAAATCGACGACGGAGACGCGGCGCGGATCAGGCGCGGCGCCGGGTGCCAAACCCGGGTGCTCCTTATCCGCGCCACCAGTGACGAAGGTGCCGCGGCCGACATGCGAATCGACAAGCCCACGCTTCTGCGCCTCGACATAACCTCTCGCCACCGTGGTGAAGTCGACATTCAGCCGCTTGGCGAGTTCGCGTTGCGGCGGCAGCCGATCTCCCACCACCAGATGGCCGCTGCGCAGATCCATTTCGATCACATCGGCGATCGCCATATAACGGGGGCTGCTGCTGCGGCTG
Organism: Rhizobium binxianense; assembly: GCF_028994275.1. Taxonomy (NCBI): domain Bacteria; kingdom Pseudomonadati; phylum Pseudomonadota; class Alphaproteobacteria; order Hyphomicrobiales; family Rhizobiaceae; genus Rhizobium; species Rhizobium binxianense. The sequence goes on along the minus strand of NZ_CP118713.1, from coordinate 912,957 downwards.
AGATCGGGATGCCAGTTCTTCATATCGTAATCCGCGTCAGTCTGATTCCGGATGAGATTGACTGTATATTGTTGCACGGCGTCCCTGTCACCCCCCGCAAATTCGCAGGTTGCCGCCGCGTCGCGGAGGCGGTTGCGGCAAATTCCCACCCTGCAGGCTTGCCTCCGCCCCTCCGTCTTCTTACTTATTCAAGGTGGAATGCGTGGGCTTCCAGCCTGCCGCCGATCGGGATGAAAGCATGAATATCGATCCAATCCTGCGGTCAGTCGTGACCGTTCGTTCATCCATTCCGGAAGATGCCTTCACGGCGGAGACGCTGGGCACCGTCCGGGAGGGCAGCGGCGTGGTCATTCGCGACAATGGGCTGGTGCTGACCATCGGCTATCTCATCACCGAGGCCGAGGAGGTCTGGCTGACCACCCACGACGGGCGCGTCGTTCCCGCGCATGCGCTTGCCTATGACCAGGAAAGCGGCTTCGGCCTGGTGCAGGCGCTTGGGGCGCTTGATGCGCCGGCAGTGGATCTCGGCGACGCTGCCACGGCCAAACCCGGCGATCCCGTCGTGCTTGCCGATGGCATCGGAGAATTCGTCGAGGCCAACATCGTCGCCCGGCAGGAATTCGCCGGCTACTGGGAATATCTGCTGGACGAGGCGATTTTCACGGCGCCAGCCCATCCTTCTTGGGGCGGTGCGGCGCTGATCGGTTCGGACGGCAAGCTTCTGGGCATCGGTTCACTTCGCCTGCAAATGAGCCAGGGCGACGAGGTCGCCGATATCAACATGGTCGTACCGATCGACCTTTTGCCGCCGATCCTCGACGATCTGTTGAATCGCGGCCAAGTGAACAAGCCGCCCCGACCCTGGCTCGGCGCATTTTCGGCCGAAAGCAATGGCGGTGTGGTGGTCATGAGCGTTGCCGAAGGCGGTCCGGCCGCTCAGGCCGGCCTGCGGCAGGGCGATATCATCTCGGAGATTCGCGACGAAGAAGTCGATGGCCTGGCCGATTTCTACCGCAAGATCTGGAGCAGCGGCCCGGCCGGCGCTGAGATCCCGATGCGTATCCTCAGGAACGGCCGGGAGGCCTGGCTGCGCATCAAGTCCGCCGACCGCAACAGCTTTCTCAGAAAGCCGCAGTTGCAGTAAGGTCGCGCCAGCGTCGTGAAAGCCGCTGGCGCTCGTTCCAGCGGATGTCCGTGCATCCTTATCCCGCCGCAGCGATTTTCCGAGGTGATCGTCCGGAAGCGCACCGGCTCGGTGCTGACCTCCACCTCGATGAGAGCCAGGGGCGTGGTCAAAAACGCCCGTCCATGCACTCAGATAAACTGGTCGTCATCTTCCGCCGCCCGCGGCGGCGCGGCGCGGCGCGTGCTGTCATTAGCAGCCTTCTTGTGCTCGTCAGCCGCTGCCTCACGGATTGTCTGGAAGCGGTTGTCGGCGGCGTTTTCTGCGGCTGGCTGCTTGTCGCTCTTTTTCACGAAACGGATCATTGGTCATGTCCTGCTTTGACAGTGGCAGCGCTCCGCAACATCGGAGCGCCCGGGAAAACGGTGTCAGACGGCAAGCGCGGTGGCGCAGGCCTGAACACTTCGGCTGTCGGGTGAGGTCTGCCCGGGCATGGTCGCCCAACCGCCGGCCTCGATGAACTGACGCTGCTTGTAGCCTTCGGTAATCGCCTTGAACTCGATCAGTTTGGCGCTTGCATCCGGCGCCGCGTTGAATCGCTCGACGCAAATGGCAGACGCCAGTTCTCCGCGGGCAACGTCGCCGGCGGCGGCTGCCGCTTTGCTTGACGTCCCGCCTGTTACCCAACCTCCCCAGCTGAAGCCGATAATCATCGTGGCTATCGCCGTGACGACGCAGGCCCAGACGAGAAGCGTCTTGGATGGCTGGTAACTGTCGAAACGCTGGGTGATCGATGTCTTGCTGCTGTTCTGCACGGACATTGGAATTCTTCCTGTCTATCGTTCGAGTTAGGCCGTCCGGCGACGCCGGAAAGGTTCAGGCTGTTCTCAGTATCCCATATCGCCCATGCCGCCGTTTCCGGCTGCAGGGGCAGATTCTCTTGCGGGAATGTCGGCGATCATCACTTCGGCGGTGATCAGAAGCGCCGCAATCGAACCGGCGTCCTGCAGAGCGGTGCGCACGACCTTGGCGGGATCGACGATGCCGGCCTCGATCATATCGACATAGGTCTCTGTCTGTGCGTCGAAGCCCTGATTGTGATCATTGCTGCCCGCGAGTTTTCCAACAACGATCGAACCCTCGAACCCGGCATTGTCGGCGATCTGCCGGATCGGGGCTTCGAGCGCCCTGAGCACGATCGAGATGCCCGCCGTCACGTCGGCGTTCTCCCCGGTCAGGCTCGTGAGCGCCGACTTGGCGCGCAACAGTGCCACGCCGCCGCCGGGCACGATGCCCTCTTCGACAGCCGCACGGGTGGCGTTCAGCGCATCGTCGATGCGGTCCTTCTTTTCCTTGACTTCCGTCTCGGTCGCGCCGCCGACGCGGATGACCGCGACGCCGCCGGCGAGTTTCGCCACGCGTTCCTGCAGTTTTTCCTTATCGTAATCGGAGGTGGCCTCCTCGATCTGGGCCTTGATCTGCTGGATACGCGCCTGGATGGCCGCTTTCTCGCCGGCGCCGTCGATGATCGTGGTGGATTCCTTGTCGATCAGCACGCGCTTGGCGCGGCCGAGCATATCGAGCGTGACGTTGTCGAGCTTGATGCCGAGATCCTCGGAAATCATCTGGCCTGATGTAAGCACCGCAATGTCTTCCAGCATGGCCTTGCGGCGATCACCGAAGCCCGGCGCCTTGACGGCCGCGACCTTCAGGCCGCCGCGCAGCTTATTGACGACAAGCGTCGCCAGCGCCTCGCCTTCGACGTCCTCCGAGATGAGCAGAAGCGGTTTGCCGGTCTGCACGACGGCTTCCAGGATTGGCAGCATCGCCTGCAGACTGCCGAGTTTCTTCTCGTGAAGGAGGATATAGGGTTCCTCCAGTTCCACGCGCATCTTCTCGGCATTGGTGACGAAATAGGGCGAGAGATAGCCGCGATCGAACTGCATACCCTCGACGACATCGAGTTCGATCTCGGCGGTTCGCGCCTCTTCGACTGTTATGACGCCCTCATTGCCGACCTTGTCCATCGCCTTGGCGATCATCTCACCGATGGCGGCGTCGCCATTGGCGGCAATGGTGCCGACCTGGGCGATCTCGCCTGACGATTTGACCTTCATCGCCCGCGCCTCGATTTCCTTGACGACGGCGGTAACGCCGAGATCAATGCCGCGCCTGAGATCCATCGGGTTCATGCCGGCAGCGACGAGCTTTGCGCCTTCGCGAAAAATGGAGGCGGCAAGCACCGTTGCCGTCGTCGTGCCGTCGCCGGCAAGATCATTGGTCTTCGAAGCCACCTCGCGCACCATCTGCGCGCCCATGTTCTCGAACTTGTCTTCGAGTTCGATCTCCTTGGCGACGCTAACGCCGTCCTTGGTAATGCGCGGTGCGCCATAGCCCTTGTCAATGACGACGTTGCGACCCTTTGGGCCAAGCGTCACCTTGACGGCATTGTTGAGCAATTCGACGCCGCGCAGCAGGCGGTCGCGCGCATCGGTGGAGAATCTGATTTGCTTGGCAGACATGATATTTGTCCAGTTCGGTCTTGAGATGCGGGTCGGAATGCGATCGGTCAGGCAGCCTTTTGAGAGGCTTCTTCGGTCTTTTCGACGATGCCCAGGATGTCGGTCTCCTTCATGATCAGAAGGGTCTCGCCATCGATGGTGACCTCTGCCCCCGACCATTTTCCAAACAGAATGAGATCACCGACCTTAACGTCGAGCGGGACCAGATTGCCGCTTTTGTCGCGCAGGCCCGGCCCGACCGCGACCACTTCGCCTTGCTGCGGCTTCTCCTTGGCGGCGTCTGGAATGATGATCCCGCCCTTGGATTTGACATCGCCTTCCGCACGTCGAATGACGACGCGGTCGTGCAGTGAACGGAATTTCATAGAGGTCTTTCTGCTGCCGGCGCATATGGCGGCTGCAATCTATAAATAGCATTCGTGGCACTCGATTGATAGGAGTGCCAATAAATATTATTCGCGGAGGAATTTTTTGAGATATTCAGGAAATCAATCCGACCGGATATTTTGTAATAATCACGAAATGAATAGAATTTTTTGCGCGGTCGCGCTTCATTTTATTTTCGTGAACGAAGAGTTCATTTGGCGTTTTTCATATATAAATCAGAATTTATCTTGATTTAAACTCAATCTAGGCGTAACGATAAGCCTCGTCGATTTGGCCGACTTGGCTTCGCGGTGTCAGAGACCTACGACCCGCCATACACCACCGAATTCTCGATAGCGAAAGTATCACGTCGTTCCGGCGTGTATTTCGCGTGTTCCGATCCGGAATGAACTTGGCGCTGACCGCGGATGTACCGGCAGCGTTGAGGTCGTCCGGTTCGGATCTAACCACACAGGAAACGCATCGGTGTCTTCCTGCGGAGGCCTCAGCCATGACAAGTCGCACAACACAGACCGTCGTCCACTTTTCATCTCCATTCCGCCTGCCAGGTTTCGACGGGGCACAACCAGCCGGAGAATACCGCGTCGACTATGACGAAGAATTGATCGATGGTGTTTCCAGGCTCGCCTGGCGACGGATCGGCGCCTTCATCCACCTGCCGGCGATCGCCGCACAGAGTTCGACACTGCAGATGATGCCTATCCATCCGTCAGATCTCGAAACCGCGCTCGAAAAGGATCACAAACCGTCATGACCGCTACGCGCATCCCGCAACGCAATGGACGCCCCATCCGACGCGAGGCAGCAACACATATCTTCAAGGTGGGGCAGACCGTCCGGTTGAAGGACGGGTTCTTTGTCGTTCCCTCCAAGCTCCCCGACACATACCGCATTACCGCCACGCTGCCTCTGAGAGGCAATCTGCTGCAATACCGCATCCGCAGTGACGACGAGCGTCATGAGCGGGTGACGACGGAAGACAGCCTGGAGCCGGTAAACCTATCGCCCGGAAGCGGCGCAACACTGATCGAGACAACGTTTGGCCACGGCCCGAAGGATGGAAGGGTGCATCGTGATCAGCCATGAAGACGAAGGAAGACGGAACGCCTTTGTTGGCGGCAAAAACAAGGGTGGCGCGGCCGGCCACTACTCCATGGACATCGGACGCGACGGCCGGATCGAACCCGCCCGTTCGTGGGCCGTCTATCACGCGAGTGTTCCGGCGCACGCGGATTATGCCGTGATCGGCGGGAGCCGTTCGGAGGCCGGGAGAGACATGCTGTCCTTCAATCTTCTCAACATAGGATACCGGAAGGAATGGCTCAGGCTGTCGGACGCTGCGCAGCTCGCTCGTGACACCCCGCCGGCTCACCCGTGGCGCTAGGGCGGATCTTGGCGGATGCGGCAAGGCAGTCTGACCGTGGTTCAAAGCCAGTTGCGCCCTCCCCCAAAATCATATGACAGCGCCGCAGGGCTTGCGCTGAACAGCGGCAATTTCGGCGCGCCTGATTTCTGCGCCAGACGCTGGATCGGATCGCCGGCCGTGAATGACGCCCTATCGTTGACTTGGGACGACGGTTGAAAGATGTTGGCGTCGTGCCATCTTGGGGATGAACAGTCCTGCGAGGACTGGCGGAAGATAGGGAGTTGGCGGTCCATGTTCGATCATATCTCCATCGGCGTAAAAGACCTCGAAAGAGCCCGCCGTTTCTACGACGCCGCGCTGGCGCCACTCGGATATGAGCGTCTGTCCAATTCCGACACCATGATCGGCTACGGCCCGGAAGAGGTCGGGCTCTGGGTGATGCAGGCGGAGCAGCCTGTTGTTGCCGACATGCGATCCGGGCTGCATTTCTGCTTCGTCGCCCCGACCGAGGCCGCGGTCGATGCCTTTCATGCGGCAGCCCTCGCATCCGGCGGCACGGATAATGGCGAACCTGGTATCCGGCCGGATTACGGACGCTTCTATTACGCCGCCTTCATCATCGATCCGGACGGCTACCGCCTCGAAGCGTATTTCCACAAAGGTGAGCTGTAACAGGCTGCTCGAGCGGCTCAGCTTCCTGGAAGCACCGACCGCTCAAAGCTTTGTTTTCAAGCGTTCCTCTGGGAAAACCGCGCTTCTTCCCTTATCCGGCTGCTGTCAATAAGCCGACCCCGAGGGATCGCTCAGATTATGGCGCTCGGATCCCTTCAGCGGCGGATTGAAGACGCTGACAAGGATCAGGTCCTGGTCACGGCCGCCGCGCAGCAGATGCCTGTCATGCTTGTCGAGCACATAGATATCGCCCTGGCGAATCGGGAAGACAGTGCCCTGCATATCCTCCACCTCGCCCTCGCCGGCGATGCAATAGCAGGCCTCGAGATGCTGGCGGTATTCGAGAAGCGAGACGGTGTTGGCGCGCACGATCGTATGGCAAACGGTAAAGCCCATCCCATCCTTTTCCGTCAGCAAACGATGGCTCGTCCCGTTGCCCCATTCCACGAAATAATCGGTTGCTTCGACATCCTTTAGGCTGCGCACGTACATTCCGTTCTCCTACTGTAAGAAAATTTGACACGTCCGCGGTACTGTTCAGATCCGTTGCCTGCAGTCATACTGTTGATTCTCATGTTCGAACAAATGATGATTCCTAATCTGACTGCTGAGGAAAACTTACAGATGACACTTCCACTCGGCGCATTGAGAGCCTTCGAAGCGGCAGCGCGTCTCTCCAGTTTTTCGCGCGCCGGCGACGAATTGCGCGTCACGCATGCCGCGATCAGCCATCAGATCCGTCATTTGGAAGAATGGTTCGGACGGGCCTTATTTCTGCGTGAAAAACGCGGCGTGCGGCTCGCACCCGAGGCCAAAAGCTTTGCCGAAACCCTATCGAGCAGCTTTGAAAGAATTTCCGCAGAAGCGGAAATGCTGAAGCTAACGACCAGATCTGAGATCACCGTCGGCTGCATCCCGTCCGTCGCGACGCGATGGCTCATACCGTCGCTCGGCGATTTCCTTACGAAGCATCCTGATGTCACAATAAAGGTGGTCTACGCCATGGCCGAACAGCGTCTGCGTGAAACCGGCTGCGATGTGCTGATTACACTTGGCGCCGACACCTTCGAAGGCGTCGTTTGTCACCAGCTATTCTCCCGCGCCACTCAACCTGTCGCCAGTCCGCGCTATCTTGAAAGAAAGGGTGGCGTCGACCACGCGACACAGATCGCAACGGCAGACCTGCTCCATGACGAGACCACCGCGCATTGGGCGCTATGGCTCGACAAGGCGGGCGTGCCGTTGACGCGACCGCTGAAGGGGCCGGTGTTTCAAGATTTTAATTTGCTCGCGACCGCCGCCATTGCCGGTCATGGCGTCGCACTTTGTCCGGTCGAGTTATGCCGCCGTGAAATCGAGAACGGCGACCTGATCGTGCTCTCGGACATCTCGATTCTCGAACAGGAAAGCTATTTCCTCATCTGCAAGGCGTCCCCGCAAAAATCAATTTCCGCTTTCTCTATGTGGTTCAAATCGGTCATTGAATAGAGGGGCCGGGGCTCCTACGCCGCAGCTCTCGATATCGAAACGCAGCAGCCGGAGGCTTCGAGTGCCTCGCCGGCGACGTCGAGGAACAGGCGGCGGAACCAGCGCGCCCGGCCGTCGGCCTGGTCGACCCGGCGATAAAGCATGGTCACCGGATCGGCCGGCAGTGAAAGCGGCGGTTCGCAGATCGTCAGCCCATGCAATTGCGCCATGCAGCGGCCGATCGATTCCGGCACGGTGGCGATGGCGGGCATGGCCCTGAGCGCCGTCGGCAGAGCGGAAAAGCGCGGCACGGTCGCCACCACACGCCTGACATGGCCGGTGCGGCTCAGCGCGATATCGATGCTGGTCGCGGCATTGCCCTCGAAAGAGACGGTGACATGGGCGACATCGGCAAAATCCTTGAGGCCCAGCGGCGCCTTCAGCCGGAGTTGGGCCTCGTCGTAAATGCAGATCGATGCCTGATTGAACAGCGGCGCACGGATGTGCCAGGAGGCCGGCTCCTCGTGCACGGAGACGCTGAAATCGAAGACGCCCTCGTCCAGCCGGCGCGCCGCATCGCGCTTGTCGGAGGCGATGCCGATCAGCCGGGCACCGGGTGAAAGCTGGAGAAGACGGGCGGCAAGCGGGCCGAAGAAGGCCGATTCGAGGTTGTCGCACATGCCGATGCGGAACTCGCCCTGCCAGCTTGCCGGATCGAATTCGGATTGCGGGCGGATCGCGCGCTCGATGCCCGAGAGCGCATCCTCGATCGCCGGGGCGATGGAAAGGGCGCGCGGCGTCGGCTGCAAGCCGCGGCCGACACGCACGAACAATTCGTCGTCCAGCGCCTCGCGCAGGCGCCGCAAGGCGGCCGATAGGCCGGGCTGGCCGAGCAGCAGCCGCTCGGCGGCACGGCTGACATTGCGCTCCTGCATCAGCACCGAAAAGGCCAGCAGTAGATTCAGGTCGATTTTGCGAAGCATGGCATCATTCATCATCGTGAGTAATACCTGGCATGGCTACTATCAATTTGCAATAGGATTGGAAGCCGTACATTTTCTCGTTCCCTGCCGCCCGGCATCCTCCCTCCGATGAGGCGGCAGCAAAGAAGGAACGATTTCGATGACATTTTCCAAATCGAAAAGCGGGACGGGGCTGGCATTGCTGCTGCTCTGCGCCGCCAACTTTCTCGACGCCATGGACGTCTCCACCATCGGCGTAGCACTGCCTGCCATCCAGGCCGAACTCGGCATGGAGGCGACCTCGCTGCAATGGGCCGTCAGTGCTTATGTGCTCGGCTATGGCGGCTTCCTGCTGCTCGGCGGCCGGGTCGCCGATGTCTTCGGCCATCGCCGTGTTTTTCTCTGGTCGCTGGCGATCTTTGCTGCCGCCAGCATCGCCGGCGGCTTCGTCGACAGTGGCCCGACGCTGATCGCCGCCCGCCTGGTCAAGGGCATTGCCGCCGCCTTCACCGCACCCGCGGCGCTTGCGCTGCTGCTCTCCGTCTTCGGCGAGGGAACGGCGCGGGCCAAGGCGCTCGGCGTCTTCTCCTCCACTGGCGCCGCCGGCTTCGTGCTCGGCATGGTGCTCGGCGGGGCCGCGACGATCATCAGTTGGCGGGCGACGCTTGTTATGGGCGCGCCCGTCGCCATCCTGACGCTCTTTCTTGCGCCGCTGGTGTTGCCCGCCGACCCCAAAAGGACAGGACCGCGGCCGGCCTTCGACTGGGCCGGCGCGCTGACGATCACGCCTGGACTGCTGCTCTTCGTCTTCGGCATCACCAATGCCGCAGCCGCCGGCTGGCAGGACTTTGCGAGCTGGGGTTCGCTCGCGGCGTCGCTGGCGCTGATCCTGCTCTTCCTCGTGGTCGAAACGCGCCATGCCGATCCGATGGTGCCGCTCGGCATGTTCCGTCGAGCCAAGCTTCGGCATGCCAATGCGATTGCCGCCCTCTTCCAGGGCGCCTATGTCGGCTTCCAGTTCCTGGCGACGCTCTATTATCAGAACGTCATCGGCTGGTCGGCCTTTACCACTGGCTTCTGCTTTGCGCTTGGCGGGGTCTTCGTGATGTTCCTGGCGCCGCGTTTTGCGACGCTCGCTCAAAATCGCGGCGCCACCGGGCTGATGGCGACGGGTGTCGGGCTGCAGGCCTTCAGCTACATCTTCTGGGTGACCGCACTCGGACATGTCGACCCGATCCTGCTCGTCATCTTCTCGCAGATCCCGCTCGGCCTCGGTTACGCCCTGACTTACCCCTCGGTGCAGGTCGCGGCGCTTTCCGATGTGGAGGACGGCAAGGCGGGGCTCGCCTCCGGGCTGCTCTTCGCCTCCTTCCAGATCGGCGGCGGCATCGTGCTTGCGGCCGCCTCGGCGGTGTTCAGCGCTGCACCGCATTTCGGCTGGGACCCCTATGTCGCCGGCATCGCCTTCGTGGCGCTGCTTGCGGTCGCGATCACCCTGCTTGCAGCCGCCGGGCCCCGGACATCGGCCGCCCGCAGGCCCACCTATCAGCCGGCGGAATGACCTCAGCAGCCCGCACCCTCACCGGTGCGGGCCGCGCATCAACCGGTGCGATATCCGCAGCAAGAATTCCGTTGCGTTGCCTTGGCGAAAGGCGCATGGTCCCAACTTCGGCAGCCATTGTACGGGCGCTGCCGACTGAGGGTTTTCATATCCTCGCCCCGACGAAAGGAGGACCCATGTCTTCCACTTCAGAAAAGCCGCATCTGACCTCGTCCGATCTCGACATGCTTCAGGGCGTGCTCGACGACGCCGGCTACGACGCCAGAATCCTGATCGACGACCAACGGGTTTTCAACGTCGCGGCCATGCTGCTGATCAGGCTGTTCCAAGAGGGTGTCACCTCGCCAGCCATGCTCTCACGGGCGCTCGAACACCATTTCGGCAAGCCGAAGGCCCCGCCGAAAATGGTAACCCCTGTCTGCAACCGCTATGCGATACAGGGATTGCCGCGCGAAAGACGCGCCGCCGGCTAGCGAGCCTCCCGGCTCCGAAGGATTATTGTGCGGAAAACCCTCTTGCTTTGTCTCTCCGTCGCAGCGGCCGCCTATTTCGGATGGGTGCAATTCGGAGCTTACCAACAACGGCAGCAGGCTCGGGATTTTGCTGACATCGACAAGGAGCGCCGGGTGGCGCTCCTTGAGGTCGATGGCTGCCAGGCACGGGTGGATCTGCTTCTGTCGATGACCGACCGCCTGCTCAAGGCCGGCGGCATGCTGGTGCCGCTCGATATTGGGCGGGATATCGAACTCTGTTTGGCTCGCGGCATCATGTCGGCATCAGGCCTGGCGGAGATGGAAAGAACGAAGCTGATCCGCCTGTTTCCGGTGAATGATTAAGCCCTGTGGAAATATGGCTTTCCTGCGGCAGCGGCCTTAATGGCACCTCAATTTTATTCTATAGTAATGGCTCGCTGATTTGGCCGATGCGGCATTTGCGGTGACCGGATTTCCGGCCCCGCCATTTTCCCGATCGCGAAAGCATGGTGACGTCCCGTCTCAATGTCGGGTTTGGCTTTCGGTGACCTCTCCGGTCATCCGCCTCCAGACTGCGATGCGGTTTCAGCAGGCATCATTTTCATTCCACTCCTGCGGCCCGGTGTTGTCGGGTTGCCCCTCACGACGATCCCGCGACCTAGGTCGCGACCGACAAGCGGGGCGAATACCACGCAGGCTGCAGCTTTCAATGTCGATCTCAAAGGGAGATTTCACCATGGCAAAAGGACAAGTCAGAAGCAATCGCGAGGTCCGGAAGCCGAAAAAGGACAAGCAGGCGGCGAAGGTGGAAAGCACATTCGCCAATCAGATGAAGACGGCGACCACAGCCGCCCCGCACGGCAGTGCTCCAAAGAAATAGCAGCTCTTATCGAGCCGCCGGCTTCGCCCTCGCTAGCGCATATCGAGATCGATTTGCGAGAGGGTGATGCGCGAATTCAAAGCGATAGCGCGTCCCGTCGGACGCGCCGCGCTCCAGCGCGACACCATCACCCATTGACATGTTTTCAGAAAAACAGGAATTGCTGCACCCATGACCACTCTTCATACAATGTACCACTTCGACTATCCACTTTTCCTCATTCGCTCGGCCGTGGTGATTGCACTCGGCCTGTCGGCCATCGCGGCCTTTCACGGCGCCACTCTATGATCGAATCTGCGCGCCGCAGCGAGTGCGAGGAAATCCAGCTTGCCCCTCTGGGCCAGCCTACCGAAAACCCTGAGCGATCGCTCGGGGATGCCACGCTTTTCGCTGAAAAACGCTGGCTGAAGATCCTGGCCGGATATCGCCAGCCGAGGGCCGGACGCAGCGCATTCGAGCTTGCCGTCACCGTCGTCCCCTTTGTGCTGTTCTGGGCCGCCGCGTGGGCCGCGGTTCACTATAGCTTCTGGCCTGGCCTGATCCTCGTCATTCCCGCCGCCGCCTTCCTGCTGCGGCTGTTCATGATCCAGCATGATTGCGGTCACGGCTCGTTTTTCGCCCGTCGTCGCCTCGACGACTGGGTTGGACGCACGATCGGCATCCTGACGCTGACGCCTTATGACTACTGGCGCCGGGCGCATGCGGAACACCACGCCTCGGCCGGAAACCTCGACGAGCGCGGGGTCGGCGACATCGAGACGCTGACGATCGCCGAATACAGCGCGCTGTCGCGCCGCGGCCGGCTTGCCTACCGGCTCTACCGGCACCCGATCGTGATGTTCGGGATCGGGCCGGCATGGCTGTTCCTCTTCAAGCAGCGCCTGCCTTTCGGCATGATGCGCTCCGGCGCCCTGCCCTGGGTTTCGACCATGGCGACCAATCTTGCCATCGCACTGGTCGCCGCGCTGCTGATCTGGGCGGTCGGGATCATACCCTTCCTTCTGGTGCATCTGCCGATCGTGCTGCTTGCCGGTGCCGCCGGCGTCTGGCTGTTCTACGTCCAGCACCAATTCGAGGAAACGCATTGGTCGAAGAAGCCGGACTGGCAGTTCCAGCATGCGGCCCTGCACGGCGCCTCGCATTACGACCTGCCGCCGATACTGCGCTGGATCACCGGCAATATCGGCATCCACCACGTGCATCATCTGTCGAGCCGGGTGCCCTACTACCGGCTGCCGGAGGTGCTGCGAGACCATCCTGAGCTTGCCGATATGGGCCGCATCACGCTCATGGAAAGCCTGCGTTGCGTCAAGCTGGTGCTGTGGGACGAACAGACGAAGCGACTGGTGTCGTTTCGCGACGCAGCCCGGCTTGCCCCCGCACGGTAGTCGACAAACCTCAGAGCGGTTCAGCTTTTCATGGAAAAGTAGAACCGCTCGAGCCTTTTGTTTTGCGCAATTCCCGGCAAAACCGCTTCGCGCTTTGCCGGGAATTTGCTTTGTTTGGTCTACGCAATTCCGGACGGAAAACCGCTTCGCACTTTTCCTGGAATTTGCTTTAGCGGTAGCCAGTCACGTCAGCCGGTTTGTCCGCCTCCTGAACCTCCACCATGTAGCGCCAGCAATCCGGCCGTGAACCGTCGATGTCATCGAAGCCGTAGGTCTTGGCCATGCCGCCGCTCGACAGCGACTGGCCGTTCCAGCGGGCGCGGTTAGGATCGGCAGCGATCGCCACAACCGCGCGACCGACGAAGCGCGGGGTTTCGGAAATGGCGAAATGCGGCTGCACCTTCGTCGCGTCGCGCCAGTTCTGCTCGCTGACACCATAGGCATCCAGCATCATTTCCGAGCGCAGCCAGCCGGGCGTGATGGCAATGGCGGTGGCGCCGTGTTTTGCCAGGTCCTGTGCATGCGCCCACGCCATGCGGGTGACGCCTGTCTTGACGAGGTCGTAGAAGGGCGACAGCCGGTAGTGGGTGGCATTGTAGTCGGCCGTGCCGTCGGTCACCTCGACCAGCAGCCCGCCCGGCCGCTCGATCATCAGCGGCAGGGCGTAATGGGCGGTGATCAGATGCGTCTCGATGCCGAGCCGCAGCATGCGCAGGCCCTTGTCCAGCGAATGCTCCCAGACTGATTTGTCCCATTCGAACAGTTTTTCGCCGCCCCAGATGTCGTTGACGAGAATATCGAGCCGGCCGGCCTCGCTGCGAATACGACCGACGAGCGCCTCGACTTGCTCCTTGACGAGATGGTCGACCTGCACGGCAATGCCCCTGCCGCCGGCAGCGGTCACCAACTCGGCCGTCTCCTCGATCGTCTCCGGCCTGGCGTATTCGGATTGCTGCGCGCGTGTCGTGCGACCCGTCACGTAAACGGTGGCGCCAGCGGCGCCGAGTTCCACCGCGATGCCACGACCGGCGCCGCGTGTTGCTCCGGCCACCAAAGCCACTTTCTCCCGCAAGTCCGCTGTCATCTTTCCATCCTCCTCGATAGAACTGCGCAATTCCGGGTGCAAAAGCGCTGCGCATTTTTGCTGGAATTGTTAAGGAAGGCGCCCGGAGTTAGCCGTACTCCTTGTATATAAACGAATGATCGTTTACATTGGTGGTGAATGCAAGAGGAATTTCATGCCACGCCGTCGCACGCTTTCCGATGAGCAGCTTCTCGCCATGGTGCTGGCGGTAATCCAGGCCGAGGGGCCGGATGCGGCGACCTTTGCGGCGGTGGCGAAAGCGAGCGGCCTTTCCGGCTCGACGCTGGTGCAGCGTTTCGCAACGAAGGCGGCGATGCTGCGCGCAGCGCTGCTCTATGCCTGGGACAGGCTGGATGCGGAAACGGCGCGGCTTGCCGGGACCGTGGCGAAAACCCCGGAAGGCGCCGTCGCGCTGCTCGTCGGCCTGTCGCAGCATTACGGCGACAATGCCGCCGCCTACGGCGAGGGATTGCTGGTGCTGCGCGAGGATTTCCGCGATCCGGTGCTGCGGGCTCGCGGTGCCGCCTGGGGAACGGCGCTGACGGCAGCGATCGCGCCGTGTTTCGGCTCGGCGAAGGCGCCGGCGACGGTTGCCCGACTGATGCTGGCGCAATGGCAGGGTTCGCTCACCTGGTGGGGATTTGGCGCAGACGGTCCGGTGGCTGCCTATGTGGAGACGGAATTGAAGCGCTTCCTGACCGCAGTGAAGCCCTGATCCCCGCTTAGACTAACATTACAGCTGCATATCGTTGGAATGTCTGACTCCATGGGTTTCCATGATCCGCAGGTCATGGATGACAGGCGTATCGATTGAGGCGACGCTGGAGCTTTGGGCGTCTTCGTTGCGTGATGTGAAAGCGCGAATGCGGCCGCTGTTCACACAGGAGCGGGTAGCGAATTCAGCATGCCAATTTCTGGACGGTTTGCTGGGAAAGAGCGGCGGAAGACGGGTTGGATGCGGGCGGAAGGGTTCTGTTGCAAAAATCCCGTTGATGCCCGAAAGAGCGCTGAAGATTTTCAGCGATACTTTTGATGAGTAATTTCAAGTGGCGGCATTTTCAGGAGAGATTATCCTTTGGGCGCTGGTACTGCCGCGCTACGGTGTCAGCTACCGCGATCTCGAACAAATGATGGGTGAGCGGGGTGTGCCCGTCGATCAATCCACGATTTACCGCCGGGTCCAGAAATATGCGCCCGAGATCGAAAAGCGGCTGCGCTGGCACTGACGCCGACCGCAGTCAAAAAATGTCGAGGTATCATCTTGAATTCGTTGCAGACAGAATCTGATCATTAAATGCGAGACGACATCAGCCTCAAATGCAAGTCCAGGTCAAAGCATTGTGAAACTGAACACCTCTGGCGCCTTGCAGCGGTTCAGGGCATCCTAATGATGGCTGAAAATTGTGTTTATGGCAGTTGGAGGAATGCCGATGCGCTGCTTTACCGTGCTTGGACCCTCGCAGACCGGAAAATCAACAGTCGTGGAAAAGCTCGGCTCCCTGGAGGGGGCGCCGAGAAAATCCAGCTCCCCATATGGATTGAAGCTTGCAGAATTCACCTTTGGAAACGAGGCGTGGTGTGCGCTGGATGCGCCAGGACCCAACGAAGCGTTGGCACATGCACAGCACGCGCTTCTTGCCAGCGACGCCTGCATCCTGTGCGTTTCATCGGCACCCGAGGAGGCTGTGCTCGCCGCGCCCTATCTGCGGGTAATCGAAGCCTCGGGGACGCCGTGCATCCTCTTCGTCAACCGGATGGACGAACCGAGAGGGCGGCTGAGGGACGTGATCGCCGCGCTTCAAGACTACGCCAACCACACGCTTTTGCTTCGCCAGATCCCGATCCGCGACGGAGACAGGATCATAGGCAGTTGCGATCTGATTTCGGAACGGGCGTGGCGCTACCGGGAAGGCCAGACTTCCGCGTTGATCGCAATCCCTGAAAGCGCCGCCGAGCGCGAGCACGAAGCGCGCAGCGAGCTCCTGGAACACCTGTCCGAATTCGATGACTGGCTCCTCGAGGAACTGGTCGAAGATCGCGAGCCGCCCAGCGACGCCCTCTATGCCATTTCATCGCGGGTTCTCAGGGAAAACAGGATTATTCCGGTCCTGATCGGTGCCGCAAGTCATGGCAACGGCATGATGAGGCTGATGAAGGCGCTGCGCCACGAGGCGCCGCCGGTAGGGGTTCTTCGACAGCGCCTGGCTCGTGCGGGCAATGTCGATGAAAACAAGCTGACCGCCGTGAGCTTCCATGCCTATCATCGCCAGAATGTCGGTAAGACAGTGCTCGTGCGCGCGCTTGGCGAGGGACTGCGGCAGGGCGCATCACTGGGCGGCTCCAGCCTCGGCGCCGTACAGCATCTCGCAAACGGGAAGTCCAATTCGGCGGTCGTGCCTGCGCTGGGGGATGTGTTCGCGACGGTCAAGTCCGACCACTTGCCCGTCCCTTCGCTGTTCACATCAGACGCGGTGGTCGCCCCGCCTGAGTGGACGGAGCCACCCACGCCGATGCTTGAAAGGATCCTAATCCCAGGCAGCGCGCGCGATGAAAACAAGCTCTCCGAAACGCTGGCAAAACTTTCCGAGACGGATCGCGGTCTTGTCGTTTTGCACGAGGAAGGCACGGGCGCCCAGCTCGTCCGCGCCCAGGGCCCGGTCCATCTGCGCGATCTCTGCCGAACCCTGTCCGAGGTCTTCCATATCGACGTAACCGATCGAATGCCCAGCCCGATCTACCGCGAGACAATCGCGAAGCCGTCCGAGGTTCACTACCGGCATCGCAAACAGACCGGCGGTGCCGGGCAATTCGCGGATGTGAAGCTGAGCATTCGCCCCAACGAGCGCGGCCGGGGCTTCACCTTCAGCGAAACTGTCAAGGGTGGCGTCGTTCCGCGCAACTACATCCCTGCCGTCGAAGCAGGCGCGCGCGAAGCGATGGAGAAAGGGCCGCTCGGCTTCCAGGTCATCGATGTCGGCGTAACGCTGTTCGATGGTCAGTACCATGCCGTCGACAGTTCGGAACACGCCTTCAGGACTGCGTCGAAAATGGGAGTGCGACAGGCGCTTTCCGAAGGGTCGGCCGTTTTGATGCAACCGGTCTTCCGCAGCGAAATTCACATTCCGTCGATCTATTCCGGCAGCCTCGTCCAGATCGTCTCCGCTCTCAAGGGTCAGGTTCTCGGCTTCGACCGGGATGAAACCGCTAAAGGGTGGGACATCTTCCGGGCACTTATTCCGGGCGGCGCACTTGACGATCTGGCGCGGGCGCTGCGCTCGGCGACGCAGGGCATTGGTTACTTCTCCAAGACCTTCGATCACTTCGAGGAGCTATATGGAAAGGAAGCGGACGCCATCGTGAGAGCACACGAGGAACCAGGCGTCGCACGCTGAAACGTTCGCGCCACGTCACGCTCGTTCGCAGAATGGGGCTCATGTCGTTTGGCAGTTAACCGTGATCGAAGTCGCCAATTCGAGATAGACCCAATCATGCCGTCGCGCGCCCTTGGTCCCCTCGCCTGCCGACAGGCGTCGCCAGGCATGGTCAGGCTCTTCGGCGATGTCCTTCGCTTTCCCGGCAACGGCCAGCGGTTTGTCCCATGAGCGAAAGAGATGATTGGCGTTCACGCCCAGCACAATAGCCCATGCGGCTCGTTTGAGCGCCATTTCGATGTCGCCCCCACAGACACTGTCGGCAGCCACCCAGGAAAATGGCACATCCGAAGCGATTCCCCGCTCGATCATGGCAAGCGCCAGTGCCGGCTTGGTCAAAAAGCTGACAGTGTCCGGCACATGAGCTCCGGCACCCGGTTCCGGTCCTCCGTCCAGGCCCTCGGCAGATAGAGTGCCCGATCGATGAAGGCATGACCATGGCGGGAGACATACGACGCGAACACGCCGATCTGGCAATTGGTGATCTTGCCCGCCGAACCTGTATATTGCCGGCCGACACCACAGGATGCCTTGCCCCGCATCCAACCCGTCTTGCGCCGCTCTTCTCCCAGCAAACCGTCCAGGAATTGGCATGCTGAATTCGCTACCCGCTCCTGTGTGAACAGCGGCCGCATTCGCGCTTTCACATCACGCAAAGACGCCCAAAGCTCCAGCGTCGCCTCAATCGATACGCCTGTCATCCATGACCCCGGATCATGGAAACCCATGGAGTCAGATATTCCAACAATATGCAGCTGTAATGTTAGGCTTCCTCTTCATCCTTTTTCGCGCCGACGGTCAGCGGCCAGTCGACGACATAATCCTCAAGATCGTCGATATCGATCTCGGTTTCGCTGATGGTGCGGCCGCGGGCAGAAATACCGGCGGCATGGACGGTTTCGGGATCGCCGGAGATCAGCGGATGCCACCAGTAGAGATCCCGGCCTTCATTGACCAGCCGGTAGCCGCAGGTGGGCGGCAGCCAGGCGATATCGGGCACGTTCTCCTTGGTCAGTTGCACGCAGTCCGGCACGAAATCCCAGCGGTTCTCATAGCTGGAGCAGCGACAGCTTTCGCCGTCGAGCAGCTTGCAGCTGACCGAGGTGAAATAGATATCGCCGCTGTCCCATTCCTCGATCTTGTTGAGACAACAGAGGCCGCAGCCGTCGCAGAGGCTTTCCCACTCGGCGACGGTCATTTCGGCCAGCGTCTTTCGCTTCCAGAAGGGCAGATCGTTCATCGTTCGTTTCTTGCAACAGAGGCCCGCAAATTCGCGTGACCCTGATGCATCTCTCTTGTTATCGGCCGCAAAATCAATCAATCCTTCAGCATACTCCTGATACTCGGAGAATTCTCTCCTGGTATCGGAGAGCTTTGCGGCCATATGCGGGCCTCGCGCTTTCGTCGGATATGACCGAAGCGCGATCAGGCGGGAATACAGGACGTGCAGGATCCGGACAACCCAGGAAATGGGCCAGAAAACGGGCCAGAAAAAAGGCCCGGAAAAGCGGCGAATGAGGCAGCGGAAAAGCGGCCGGCGAAGAGCCGTCACATTCTGCTGCGCATCGATTCCTGGATCGATTCGACCGTCTGGAACGCCGGCTTCCGCGCCGCCGAGATCTGGGAAGACATCACCATCTTCTTCCGCCGCTTCCGCGTGCGCGGCTGGAAACGCATGGTCTTCGAACTCGCCGGCGAAGGGCTGACGCTCGGGGCCGCCGGCTCGGTGCTGATGCTGCTGCTTGCCCAGCCGGCCTTCGAGGCGACCAAGGAGGACTGGCGCAACCGCGGCGATTTCGCCGTCACTTTTACCGACCGCTACGGCAACGTCATCGGCCATCGCGGCGTCATCCACCAGAATTCCGTGCCGATCGACGAACTGCCGGATTCCTTGATCAAATCCGTTCTGGCCACCGAAGACCGGCGCTTCTTCGATCACTTCGGCATTGACGTCATCGGCCTCTTCCGCGCCATGGTCACCAACGCCCAGGCCGGTGAAGTCGTGCAGGGCGGCTCAACGCTGACGCAACAGCTCGCCAAGAACCTGTTCCTGTCCAACGAGCGCTCGATCGACCGCAAGGTCACCGAAGCGTTCCTGGCGCTTTGGCTCGAGGCCAACCTTTCCAAGAAGGAAATCCTCTCCACCTATCTCGACCGCGCCTATATGGGCGGCGGGACTTTTGGCGCGGCAGCGGCGGCACAGTTCTATTTCGGCAAGGATATCACCGATGTGAACCTTGCCGAATCCGCCATGCTCGCCGGCCTGTTCAAGGCGCCGGCGAAATATGCGCCGCATGTCAACCTGCCTGCAGCGCGTGCACGCGCCAACGAGGTGCTGACCAACCTCGTGCAGAGCGGGCTGATGAGCGAGGGCCAGGTGATAGCCGCCCGGCGCAACCCTGCCACCGTCGTCGACCGCAACGAGGTGGAATCGCCCGACTTCTTCCTCGATTGGGCTTTCGACGAGGTGCAGCGGCTTTCGCCGCGCTTTCATCAGCATTCGCTGATCGTGCGCACGACGATCGACATGGGCATCCAGCAGGCAGCCGAAGATTCGGTCGAAACGTCGCTGCGTGAATATGGCGAGGCCTACCACGCCAAGCAGGGCGCCATGGTGATGATCGAGAACGGCGGCGCGGTGCGCGCCATGGTCGGCGGCCGCGATTACGGCGAAAGCCAGTTCAACCGCGCCACCAGGGCGCTGCGCCAGCCGGGCTCCTCCTTCAAGGTCTACACCTATTCGGTGGCGATGGAGAGCGGGATGACGCCGCAGACGACGATCGTCGACGCGCCGATCTCCTGGGGCAATTGGAGCCCGCATAATTATGCGAACCGCTATGCCGGCCGCATCACGCTTGAGACCGCGATCGCTCAGTCGATCAACACCGTGCCGGTGCGGCTCGCCAAGGAAAAGCTCGGCATCCAGCCGATCCGGGCGATGGCGAAGAACCTCGGCGTCGAAACGCCGATCCGCGACGACGTCACCATCCCGATCGGCACCTCCGAAGTGACGGTGCTCGACCAGGCGACCGCCTATGCCACCTTCCCAGCCGGCGGCTACCAGTCGCGCCGCCACGGCATCACCCAGATCCTCGATTACGATGGCGACGTGCTCTACGATTTCGACCGCGACGAGCCGGCGGCGAAACGCGTGCTGTCCGAACAGGCCGACGCCTATATGAACCAGATGCTGTCGCGCGTTCCCTATGTCGGCACGGCGCGCAAGGCAGCACTCGACAACGGCATCGTGACGGCCGGCAAGACCGGCACGACCCAGGCCTATCGCGACGCCTGGTTCGTCGGCTTCACCGGCAATTACACCTGCGCCGTCTGGTTCGGCAATGACGACTATACCTCGACCAACGAGATGACCGGCGGCTCGCTGCCCGCGATGACCTTCAAGCGCGCCATGGACTACGCCCATCAGGGCGTAACGCTGCGCGCCATCCCCGGCATCGAAAACCCCCTGCCCTCGGAAAAGGATCTCGCCAAAACAGCCGCCGCCAAGCCGCAGGACGGATTGCCGCAGCTCATCCGGCCGCGCATGCTCTCGGTGCAATCGACCGACATCCTCAAAAAGCTCGGCGAGAAGCTGAAGAACGCCGCGCCGCTGGCGCCGGCGAAGGTAGCGAGCGCGGAGTAGGCTGGCGCGGGAGATCGCCGGTGTGAGGGCAGCCAATTGGCGCCAACCTGACACCCCTATTGTTGCGCATCGGCATGACGGCTTCGCGGATATAACCGGGGATCAATCGGCGCCTATGTCACGGCGCGGCATTCCACCCCGCCAGAATCAGTGGTAACCCTTTCATCCCGGTTTCCAAGGTCATGACGTGTTTCGCTTTCCCCTTTTCATCCTGATCACGCTGATCGTCGCCTTCGGGGGCGGGATCATGATTTCGCTGTATGCGCTGGATGCGACACAGGGTTTCGGGGCGATCAAGCTCGGCGCGTGGGAGGCCTTTCCGGCGTTGCAGACGGTCGAGGCCGATCCCTATGCCAAGTCGCACCGCGCCCGCGCCGGCAAACTGCTTTATGGCAGCGCCGAAGGCCTGACCTTTACGGCGAGCGTCGATGACGACGGCGCGCGGCTGAATGCCAACTGCCGCTACCGCATCAGCGGGCAGACCCCGCCTGCCCGGCTGTGGACCCTCTTTACCGCCGACAATGGCGGCAATCCGGCGGCGGTGAAGGCCGGGCATCCCTCGGCGCTGAATTCCTGGACCGTGCTGCGTCAGCCAGACAGCAGCTTCTCGATCGAAATCTCAGCCGCCGCGCAGCCGGGGAACTGGCTGGCCTTGCCGGAAGCCGGCACTTTCCGGCTGGTGCTGACACTGTTCGACACCCCGACCGCCGGCAGTTCCGGGGTGATCGACCTCGCCATGCCGAAGCTCACCAAGACCGGATGCGGCAATGCTTAGGATATTCTTCGCCATCCTGACCGGCCTTTTCGGCGCAGCGCTGCTGCATCTCGTCATCATCCTGTCGCTGCCGCATTTCACCGGCAAGGACGCGGCCACCCGGGTGGAGGCCGAGGGCGATCTCAACAATTTCTACCTGCTCGGCGACCGGTATGACGAAGCCGGCCTTGCCAATGGCGACCCCTTCCTGCGCACCGCCGTCTGTTCCTTCGACGTCGAGGATGCGCCGGTGCATTTCACCGCCAAGGGCAATGTCCCCTTCTGGTCGATCGCGATTTACGACAGCGCCTCCAATGAGGTCTTTAGCATGAACGACAGGACGTCGGTCGGCGGCGCGCTCGACGTGCTGGCTGGAGGTCCGATCCAGCTGACCGACCTGCGCAAGAATCTGCCGCAGGAATTGCAGCAGGCGATCCTGGTGGAAATGGCACGGCCGGACGGTTATGCCGTGCTGCGGACGCTGGCGCCGCAGGCGAGTTTCGATGAGGCGGCGCGCACCTTCCTGACGCAAGCCGGCTGCGAGCAATTCAACGCTCGCTAGGGTTGAGCAGGCGATTACTTTTTATTGACGCGCGGCGTGGGCGCCGGGCGATGTTTCGGGCTCTCGACCAACCGCTCGTAGCGAACGCCGGTGAACCAGAGGATCTTGGCTTCGCGGGGCTCTTTGTCCGGTCGGCGCGGCGCCCGCGGCCGCCGATCCGCCAATGCGACTATTATTGCCATTCTCGTCTCCATGCACTGCCCGAGACGGATGAATTTGCGATGGATTTCACCCTGCCCGCCAATGTGCGGGCCGGCGCGTCCTGCGGGGCCGGGATTGCCGGACCGAGGGCATTCGCGCCTTTCCCACGGCACCTGATTGAAATACCGTGATCAGGACTTTCAACGATCCAGATACTCAAATCGCGTCGTTCCCATCCGAATTGAGACAGATGACAGTTAACAGTTTACTAATGTTCGGCAGACGCCCAACACAGTTCACGTCACTTCTCTGTAACGCGCGAAGAGTTGATTTGGTTTCATGCCACCCGCGCAAAGTACCGGCCGCGGATCGATGCGTAAAACGAGAGACAATTCATATAGTTGCGACAGACGAGGAGTGATTATCTGCGGGGAAACACATGTTGTTGCAAAAATGCTTCATGTAAATATTTAATTGCGGCCAACTCGGATGCGCGTATGGTTGCTCTCGTCGATCACATTTTCCGGGCGCCGATCGATCGCGGATTTTCCGCGTTCTTGCCGGGATGCGGAGGACACGCGGTGTCTTTGCTGGTGAATTCATCTTTCTCGCCTGAGGATCTCGACGTGCTGCGCAGTGCGCTCGATGCCTGGTGCGCGGAACAGCGCGTCGACATCAAGAGCGTCGAGGCTCAGTTTGCCGCATCCGCAGCACTCGACCTTTATCAGCCCGGTCACGACAGCCGCGAAAAGCTGCTGCACGCGCTGCACGATCGCAAGGCCGCCTGAACTTTTCCACCCTCACATCAGCGATAAGCAATGGCGGCGGCGTCCCGCTCAAGCCAGGCATTTTATATTGCCGGCTAATCAAATCGCGACACGCTTCGCGTGTGTATTTCTGTTGCATTTTAATAAAATCTTCAGCATGCATTAACCGTACCGGTGTAGGATTTGTTCATAACCGTATGGCCAGACATGCGTTCCGCCAGCGCATATCGGCCCGTGGTCCCCTTGTTCTGCGTTTTCGGGGTGTTGTTGTGCGTGACCGGTTTCGAGACCTAGAAGGCCCCTTGGCCGTCAGGAAAAAGGACGTGGTATTGATGGCGACTGTCAGCAGTTTCGAGAACCTGTCTCATCCGACACGCTCCGAACTGCGCCAATTTGCCGAGCTTTTCATGCCGCTATTCCAGGCCTCCTCCGACGAGGCCAAGCGCCAGGCGGTCGCAGCTCTGTCGCAATGCGAGAACATGCCGGCCGCCGTGGCGTTGTTCATCGGCAACCAGCCGATCGAAATCGCCGCCCCTTTTCTTGCCGCCTCAAAAGCAATCGCCGACGATACGCTGATCACCATCGCGCGCATGCAGGGTGCGGCGCATGTCAAGGCGATCGTCAGCCGCGATTCGCTTTCGCCGAAAGTCATCGATGCGCTGGTGGCGCTGCGCCAGACCCAGCCGCGATCCGCCGCCGCCTCGGCGCCGATCACGGAATCGCCGGCAGTGCCGCTTGCGCCGGCGCCCACCGAAACCAACGAGGCAGACGCGCTGGAAGAACAGCGGATCGCCAATGAAGAGGCATTGCGCGAACGCATCCTCGGCCTGGCCGGTCATCTCGGTCATAAGGAGGACGACAGGCTCGGCCTGCGCACGCTCACCGACATCCAGGAGGCATTGCTGGTGCGCTTCGCCCGCTCGCGCGAGGCGACGCATTTCGCGACAGCCCTTGCCGACGCGCTGTCCGCCAGCCGCTGGCTTGCCGAGCGCATCATGCTCGATCTTTCCGGCCAGCAGCTCGCCACGACGCTGACGAGCCTCGGCATGAACTTTCTCGACGCCGTCTTCGTGCTGGAGAGACTTTATCCGCATCTTGCCGAACAGCAGCACAACGTCACACGCGGCTGGATGGTGCTCGATGCGCTCGACCCGGAAGAATGCCACGAACGTGTGGACGCCTGGCGTCGCGCCGACCGTTATACCTATAAGCCTGAAGTGCCCAATGTGCCGCCCCCTCAGGAAACCCCCAATACCCGCTTCATCCGCCAGGCGGCGCCGCAACGCGACATGCGCGTCATGGGACGGCGGTATCGCTGAGTTGAGGCCCGACTTCGGCTGTCAGCCATTCCGCCCAAGCGGGAGCATGTCTCCCAGTTCCTCTGCCTCCAGTTCGACGATCCAGAGATCGGGATCGAACTTGCGTTCACGCTCCAGCATGGCGCGCACCGCTTCCGGGTCCGCTCGCGACAGGCGGACTTCGAACAGCCGGTCGCCGGCCTGGCCTTCGTCGAAGGCGGTCTGGGGCGCCGGCGCATAAAGCGTTTCCAGGCCGTCGCGAAAATGCTGGCGGATGAAGATCGCACCCGCCTCCTCCGCCCCCTTTTTTTCCACAGCGGCGAAATCGCCGCTGGCGAAGACGCGGCGCAGGAGTGCTGAAACGAAGATGTCGGCGCGTAATCTCATCGGCGCGGTATAGACCGGCGCGCCGGCGGCGGCAATGCGGGGTCAGAGTTTGACCTTCCGGGTTTCAAGCGCGTCGCGATCTTTCAGATCAGCTCCTCACGCTTTAGGTCTTTGCTTTTACGCATGTCGCTATCGCGCGACATGCCCTAGATCGCGCCGATTTCCTTGAGTTTCTTCAGCACCGCCTGGTTCGGCTCGCCGTTTTCGGGCAGGTTGTAGTGCTTCTGGAAATGGCGGATGGCCGCGCGGGTCTGTTCGCCGGCGACGCCGTCGACGCCGACATTGGCATAGGCCATGTTGGAAAGACCCTTCTGGATCTTCAGCACCAGGTCGACATTGGTGATTTCGCTTGATGGAACCTGCTTTGCGGCTGAGGGAGCGGTTTTGACCGTCTTTTCGGCGCTGCGGATCGCCGCTGCCACCGGGTCTTCCGCCGCCGCCTTCGAGCTCACATCCTCGGGGGGCTTTTCCGCGGGCACGGTCGAAGGGCCTGATGCATCGATCCTCAGCGCCGCCAGTACCTCCGGCGTCGGATCGCCGGTCTGGGCCATGCCGACGGTTTCCTCGAAGAAGAGGATGGCCGCGCTGGTGCGCGGGCCGATGATGCCGTCGGGGATGCCGTTATAGAGGCCGCGGCGTACCAGCTGCTGCTGGATGTCCATGACAAGCTGGCTCGGCTGCTGGCCGGGTGCTGCCGGCACCGGCGTTGCATTGGTGGTGGCGGCAGCATCCTCCGGCCGTTCGATCCGGAAGGTGGTGACGTCGCCCTGCTCCTCGGCCGGGCGGCGGGCGCCGAGCACGGTTGGAGACTGCGGATCGCGGGTGCGGAAAATCGGATGCGGATGCAGGCCCGGCTGATACCAGAGCGCATTGGCGGCGACGAAGGAGAAGATGACGATGAAGGTGATCGTGCCGCCGGCGACCGACGGATTGCGGCCGATGACGCCGCCGAGCGCGGATGCGCCCTGCAGGCTAAGCCCGCCCAGGGCGGCGGCGCCTGACATCAGAAGGCCCGGCTGCTGCCGTCCCCTTTTTCCCTTAGGCGATTTTCGCTTGCGCGCGGCCATCGAAACGCCCCTCTTCCAATTCTGCGCCTGTGTTGACCGCGCCCTTCAGCCGCGGCGGAAATTCGACAGTCGCGCCATGGCCGGCCTCTTCGGCGTGTTTGGCGCCCGAGCCGTCCACCGCGATCTCGATGGTGATGATCGTGCCTTCGCCCGGCTGGCTGGCGATGGCGAAGTGACCGCCATGCAGCGCCACCAGCCCCTTGACCAAGGATAGACCAAGGCCGGTGCCTTCGAAGCGGCGGGTATAATCGTTCTGGATCTGGACAAAGGGCTGGCCGAGCAAGGCCAGCTTGTCGGCCGGGATGCCGATGCCGGTATCGCTGACCGTCAGCTTCAGGATGCCGTCGCGTGCCGCCGCATCGACCGAGACGACGCCGCCGGCCTCGGTGAACTTGATGGCATTGCCGACGAGATTGATGAGGATCTGCTGAATGGCGCGCTGATCGGCGACGACCTCGCCGAGGCCGCGCTGGATACGGCTCGTCAGCGTGAGACCCTTAGTCTTGGCCTGCAATGCGAGCATCGATTCGCAGGACCTGACCGCGCGCGATATATCGAAGCCTTCAAGGATCAGCTCGTAGCGGCCGGCTTCGATCTTGCTCATGTCGAGCATGGTGTTGACGACGGACAGGAGATGCGCGCCGGAATCGCGCACCAGACCGACATATTCGCGCTGGCGGTCGTTTTCGAACTTGCCGAAATATTCGCCGATCAGGATATCGGAAAAACCGAGAATGGCGTTGAGTGGCGTGCGCAGTTCGTGGCTGACGGCGGCGAGGAAGCGCGATTTGGCGTCGTTTGCCGATTCGGCATCGACCGCGCGGTTATGGGCTTCGTCCCGCAGTTGCTGCTCGACGGAGACATCGCGCAGCTGGGCGATGATGGCGGCAAGTTCGCCGTCGGCATCGCGCCGGGCGGTCATGTCCATTCTCAGATAGGCGAACTGCCGTTGATCGCGCGAGACCGAGGGCCGGTCGAGGCGCAGATCCACGCACGCGGCCTCCTCGCCCCGGCGCAGGTTATCGAGCGCCTGCAGGAAAAGGATGCGGTCGGAGACATGCACCTGCTCGAGGAAGCCCCTGCCCTTGGGATCGCGCATCCAGGCGAGGAAGTCGCGCCGGTCGCGGCCGCCGACGGTCGCCACACTGCCGTGAGGGTCGAGGAAGAAGACGAGGCCGGGGGTGGCGGCCAGGAAGAAATCCTCCGCCGACTGCGTGGCGATACCGGCGGACGACCCCTGACGGGCGAGCGCGATGCTGCCGACGGCGGAAAAGAGAAAGGCGGCGCAGACCATGGCGACACCGGCCGGCAAGGCGACGGCTGGACTGGTCACCGTCGAAAGGCCGATAGGGGCGGCGATAAGAGCAGCCGACGAGAACAGCACGAGGCGGCGCAGGATCGCGAGCTCGCGTTGGCGCATGGCTTCGCCGCCACCCGTCCGGGAGAGCCAGCTTATCGCCGCCCGGTCTACGAGGGCCGACACCCAGCCGCCAATGTTACTCAATACACGCACGCAATACCCGCCCAACAGGCTGTCTATCGATCCGGACAATAGGCCCCGGCGACTTAAAGAAAGGATAAGGCAAAAGCGCTGTTCACCGCCAGAAACCGCCGGAATTCCCGTTTTGAAGCATCTGGAAGGCTCTTTGCCTTTTGTGGTTAATAGCAGGTAAGCGACGGATTTTCCTCATATTTCAGCATTGCGTTAACTCCTGTGGCAAGGCGAGCCGGCAAAAGCCCTGCAATTGCAAGGAGGTGCTGCCCTGATGCTTAACGGCGATCGCTCGCATTCGACTGAAATGCTCCACAAATGCCGTTTGCTAAAATTTGAATTAAATTTGCCGCAAATGCGCGTGAGTTTCGAAAAGCGGCATTCGCAACTTGGCAGTAGGGTGGAAACACACCGGACAACCGGCCTGATTCGGCGACAAGAACCGGACGGGAAAACAGGATGGGCAACGACAATGTGGTTTCTGATCAAAGGATCCTTCTGGTTTGGCCTCGTGCTCGTGCTTCTTTCCGTCTTCAGCACGGAGAGTTCCGACACGCTCGCCAGCGGCCCGCAATTGCAGCTTTCCGACGCGTTCACGGCGGCAAGCGGCGCCTATGATTATCTGACAGGCATGTGCGCGGAAAAGCCCGAGGTCTGCACCAAGGGTGCCGAAACCTTCACCGCACTCGGCCACCGAGCCCGTGAAGGCGCCCGCGTCGCCTATGAACTTCTCGATAGCCAGTTCAAGGACGAGACGCCGGCGACCGCAAGGCATGCCGAGCCGCAGGTACCGGTGGCGCTCAACATGCCTTCGCTGGCGGCACCCGCCATCCAGGAGAAGGTGCGTGAGGCAAAAGCGGCACTGGGCCAGCCGATGCCTTACCGCCCGCCGGTCGACGACGATGCCGCAGCCGAGACGGTGGTCACCGGCGCGATTCCGCTGCCGACGCCGAAGCCGGCGATCTGACGAATTTTTTCACCTTTCAGTTTTCCAGCTTGCATCGGTGGTCCGCATGACGCGGAGATGCCCCATGCCTGACGTGCCTGCCCTGTTTTAATTCAGCATGTTGCTGCGCCGTGAGGATGCCCATCCCTCACGGCGTTTTTTCTATCTTTTGTTTGCGCAATTCCCGGCAAAACCGCTTCGCGCTTTGCCTCGGAAAACCGCTTCACACTTTTCCTGAAATTGCTTTAATGGTTCAAATCTGCCGGTCTTTCACCTATATGCACCTATAGAGCATTTCCTGACGCATTCCGGACGCAAAACCGCTGTGCACTTTTGCTGGAAGCGCTTCAATCGTGAAAGGCTTCTGCATGGCATCCCTCGACCAGATCATTGACGACTTCACCTTCCTGGACGATTGGGAAGATCGCTACCGCTATGTCATCGAACTCGGCAAGGCGCTGCCTGATCTGGCCGAAGAGAAGCGCACCTCCGAAAACAAGGTGATGGGCTGCGCCAGCCAGGTCTGGCTGGTCACGCATGCGACAGGCAATCCCGACAACCCGGTCATGAACTTCGAGGGTGATTCCGACGCCCATATCGTGCGCGGCCTCGTCGCCATCGTGCTTGCCACCTATTCCGGCAAGACGGCATCCGAGATCGCCGGGCTCGATGCCTTCGAGATTTTCTCGAAGATCGGCCTGGTGGAAAACCTGTCATCGCAGCGTTCGAACGGACTGCGGTCGATGGTGAATAGGATCCGGGAAGAAGCTAGAGTCCGCGCCGCGGCGTGAGCGCGGCCAGGTCGGCTTTGAGTTGCTTTGGCCAATCGATTCGGAAAGCGCCTCCCAGCCGAATCGAGTATATTAACTCTTGCTCACAGTATAGGAAATCATTCTAAGCCCGCCGGCAAAGCATAAGGCGGGTTGCCTGACGCTATTTTGGCGCCCCCCCGAATCACTTGCGCAGGTTCGAAATACTGCAGCGATTGTTTTCATCGCCTTGAAACGGCACACAAAAACATGCGGCACCCTCGATGCAGGAGACCCGCCCCTCATCCGGCTACCATCCGCACGAACCGACAACTGTGGCACGAAGCCGAGTCGAGAACGAAACTCCACAAATTGAAAAAGCCGGGCACAGGACCCGGCTTTTGTCGTCGATGCTTTCGAAAAAGCTCAGCCGCGGCCGCGCTTGCGGCGCTGCCCAAGGCCCATTTCCTTTGCCAGGCGCGAACGCGCTTCGGCATAGGCGGGCGCTACCATGGGGTAATCGGTCGGCAGGTCCCACTTCTCGCGGTATTCTTCCGGCGAGAGGCTGTGATGCGTCATCAGGTGACGCTTGAGGGACTTGAAGTTGCCGCCGCATTCCAAACACGTGATCTGCTCGTCCTGTACGGACTTGCGGACAGAAACTGCGGGCTTCTGTTTTTCGACGATCGCCGCAGCAGGCTGCGGTACGGACGTGTTGCTCAGTGCCGAATGCACGTCGGAAATCAGATTAGCCAGGTCGCTGACCGGTACAACATGGTTGCTGACATAAGCCGCGACGATGTCGGCCGTCAGTTCCACAAGCAGCTCCGGCGCATTGCCGGTCGCCATATCCGTCATATTTTTTCTCCTGTTAGCATGCTCATACGGCCTTTGACTGACACGCCAAAGACCCGCCTCGTAGAAGCGAACAGCAAAAGCACGGGAAGCGACCTTCTGTTTCGAAAAACGCGAAATCCACCCCTAGATTCCGAAGAGCGAGACCTGTTCTTATACTGCCTGACTGCAAACCACTACGTCATACCCCAGGCGTTGGCCTCAGTTAGACATGAAAAATCAAAACTGAGGGACTTGGAAGCAGTACGATTGTAATTCACAATCAGAACTCTACTTGCATTTTCAAATACCATCGTTTGACCAAAAGGCCAATTATTATTTGTCGTTTTTCTTGAGAAAAAATGACAGATGAAGAATTAAGGCACGCCCAGGCAAGCTTTACTCACAGCTTCCTGTGCATAAGTTTTGCATAAATCTGGTAAAGCAGCCACACAGAATAGGCTCAGCGCTTGCTGATATCGTCGCGGACCGAGACAGCGCCGAGCTGATATCCCGAAAGATGGGCGGCTCTCGCCAGCAGATGGGCCGAGACCGGCGCCGTCAGCAACAGGAAGACGAAGCCGGCAACGGCGCGGGCGAGAATCGTCAGATCCTCGGAATAGAGGCCGGCGGCAAGCAGCAGCAGGCCGGAGCCGACAGTCCCCACCTTCGAGGCGGCGTGCATGCGCGTATAGAGATCGGGCAGCCTGACCAGGCCGATCGCCGCGACAAGCGCAAAGAGCGCACCGGCGATCAGCAGCAGAGCGGCGACGGCAGCCAGGATATAATCTATCATCGCTTCTTTCCCCCTGCCCTGCGCTTTTTTGCGCTGCCTTTCGCGGCAGCTGCGGACGGCACCGATTTGATGTTGCCGCGCGACAGCACGAATCGGGCGAAGGCGACAGTCGCCAGGAAGCCGACGAGGCCGAGCGAGATGGCGATATCGATATAGAGCGAAAAGCCCGCCTTGACCGCGATGACGGCTGTGAAGCCGATGGCGAGACCGGTCAGCATGTCCAACGCCAGGATCCGGTCCGGCAAGGTCGGGCCGGCAACGATGCGCCAGACGGTCAGAATCAGCGCCAGGCCGAGGATGACGAGGGCGGCCGAGGATGCGGCCGCGACGATGGCGGCAGGTGTGATCACCGGAAGGCCTCCATGATCTTGCGTTCGAAACCGTTGGCGATATCGCGCTTGGTCGTCTCCGGATCGGAACAATCGAGCGCGTGGACATAGAGCGTGCGGCGATCTGTGGAGACGTCGACCGAGAGCGTGCCGGGTGTCAGGGTGATGAGATTTGCGAGCAAGGTGATCTCGAAATCGCTCGTCACCGTCAAAGGGAAGGCGAAGATACCGGGCTTCAGCTGCATATCGGGCGAGAGCACAGTGACCGTGACCTTCCAGGCCGACAGCGACAATTCCTTCAGGAACAGCGCGGCGAGCGAAAGCACCAGTCGGGCGCGGCCGATATATCCCTTGCTGCCGAAAGGCTCGCGGATGATGGCCAGTGCCAAGGCGCCGAGCAGGAAGCCGAAGACGAGATTGTGCAGCGAGGCGCTGCCGGTCACAGTGACCCAGGCAATGGCCAGCAGCAGGTTGAAGACGAAGGCGATCACCTGATACCTCCGGGAAAGACCGAATGTAGATAGGCCTTTGGATCGGCAAGGCCCGCGGCGGCCGATTGCGACAGCGCCAGCAGCTTTTCCGGCAAGATGCCGAAGCCG
This sequence comes from Rhizobium binxianense, assembly GCF_028994275.1. Classification (NCBI taxonomy): domain Bacteria; kingdom Pseudomonadati; phylum Pseudomonadota; class Alphaproteobacteria; order Hyphomicrobiales; family Rhizobiaceae; genus Rhizobium; species Rhizobium binxianense. Next base: position 881,277 of record NZ_CP118713.1, on the reverse strand, counting down.
ATGGTGAGCGCCGTCAGTGCGGCAAGCGGCAAGCCTGTGCGCCAGTTCGCTCTCGACGGAGCGAGCGCCATCGCCGCCGGGCGCCAATAGGCGAGCAGAAAGAGGCGGCCGAAGGCGATCGTCGTCAGAAAACCGCCGGCGAGGATTGCAGCCGCCAGCCACCAGGTGCCGCTATCGAGCGAAGCCTTGACGAGAATGGCTTTCGGCCAGAATCCGGAAAAGGGCGGCAGGCCGCAGGCGGCCAGGAAGAGCACCAGGGAGAGCGCGGTGAAGCCGCCGCTTTGCCGATAGAGCCCGCCGAGATCCGACAGCAAAAAGCCGCCGCCACGCCGGGCGATCTCGCCGGCGGCGAGATAAAGCGCCGTCATCAGCGCCATGGAATGGAGCGCATAAAAGACCGCGCCGCTGATGCCGTCAATGCCGCCGCCGGGACCACCAAGGGCGACGCCGGCGAGCATATTGCCGATGCCCGATATGACGACATAGCCGAACAGCCTGCGGATATCGTTTTCAGCCAGCGCGCCGAGCGCGCCGACGACAATGGTCGCAGCGGCGGCAAGCGCGATCACCAGGCTCAATTCCGCACGTTCCACCGGCAGCAGCATAACCATCACCCGGATCAGTGCATAGATGCCGACCTTGGTCAGCAGGCCGGCAAACAGCGCGGAGACGACGATGCGCGGCGTATGATAGGCGGCGGGCAGCCAGAAATTGACCGGGAAGGCAGCGGCCTTCATGGCGAAGGCGAGCAGGAAGAGGCTGGCCAGCGTCATCAGCGGCGCGGTGGCGCGCAAATTCCCCGCCTTTGCGGCGATATCGGCCATGTTGAGCGTGCCGAAAGCGGCATAGAGGATGCCGACGCCGATCAGGAACAGCGTCGTGGCGATGAGGTTCAGCACCGCATATTTCAGTGCGCCGTCGATCTGTCGGCGTTCGGAGCCCAGGATGATCAGCCCGAAGGAGGAAATCAGCAGCACTTCGAACCAGACATAGAGATTGAAGACATCGCCGGTGAGAAAGGCGCCGCTGACGCCGGCCATCAACAGCATGAGCAGCGGGAAGAAACCGTATCGCCGGCCACTTTCACCGATATCGGCTAGCGCATAGATGCCGCCGGCGAGCGCCGCAAGGGCTGCGGTGAAGGCCAGCAGCGCCCCGAAGAGATCGACGGTGAAGGCGATGCCGAAGGGCGGCAGCCAGCGCCCCATGACCATGGTGAGCGGTCCCTCGGCCGCGACCTTGGCGAGCAGCGCGGCATCGATCAGCACCAGCGCCGTAAGGCCAGATATGGCAAGCCAGGCCTGCAGACGTGGATGAGCGCGCAACATCAGCAGGACGGCGCCCAGCGTGATGCAATGGGCGACCGGTAGGATGGCGAGCCAATGACCAATCGGCACCGGAGCGGTGATCAGGGCGGCGGAGAGATCGATGGTGGCGGTTGGCGCGGCCATCAGGTGGCGCCTCCCCTGTCGCGCGCGAGGGTTTGCCGTGGGGTGAGCATCCGCACCAACATCCGCATCAATACCCCAATGGCGGCAGCGGCCGGTCGTCAGGTTCGGCGGCGTGCATGTCGTTGGTGTCGTCGGTGCCGAGGTCCTGATAGGCGCGGTAGGTGAGCACCAAGAGGAAGGCGAGGAAGGAGAAGGAAATGACGATCGCCGTGAGGATGAGAGCCTGCGGCAGCGGGTTGGCCGCGCCTGCGGGCAAACTGTCGAGACCTGCCGGGATGATCGGCGGCACCTCGCGCGTCAGCCGGCCTGAGGTGAAGAGCAGCAGGTTGACGGAATTACCGAGGATGGCGATGCCGAGCATGATGCGGATGGTGAATTTCGACAGCAGGAGATAGATGGCGGCAGCGAAGAACAGGCCGACGAGGATCGACAGAAGCGGCTCCATCATTCCACCTCCTTTTCTTCCAGGGCCAGGGCGATCGAGGTGATGGCGCCGAGCACGACGAGATAGACGCCGACATCGAAGAGCATGACGCTCGACAGCGGCACTTCGAGACCGAAGAGGTTCGGATAGATCCAGAGACCGGTCATGAAGGGAACGGCAAAGAGGATGGAGAGAAGACCGGCCAGGGTCGACAGCAGCAGGCCGAAGCCGGCAATCGACAGCGGATGGAAGAATAGCGCCCGGCGAACGGCGGCGACGCCGCGGGCAATGCCGTAGATCGCCAATCCCGAGGCGGCGACCAGCCCGCCGATGAAGCCACCGCCCGGCTCGTTGTGGCCGCGCAGCAGCACGAAGACCGAAAACAGCAGCATCAGCGCGGTGAGGAACGGGGCGACGGTGCGGAAGATCAGGGTGTTCATCGGATCAGCCCCCCGCCTCAACCGCGGGATCATTGGCGGCCAGCTTGCGCTCGCTGCCGGCGCGGATGCGGATCAGCGCTAGGATGGCAAGGCCGGTGACGGCGACGACGGCGATTTCGCCGAGCGTGTCGGTGCCGCGGAAATCGACGATGATGACGTTGACGACATTGGCGCCGTGGGCGATCGATTTGGAATAGGTGTTGAAGAAGGTGGTCAGCGCGTCGTTGAACGGCGCCTCCGTCGCCCGCATCAGCAGAAGTGCAAAGCCGAGGCCGCAAGCAAGCGCAAGCGTACCGTCGAAGAGTTTGCGGCCGAGCGGGCGCCGGTCGGCGGGCGACAGGCGAAGCCTGGTCATGACGAGGGCGAGGATGACCACCGACAGGGTTTCGACCATGAACTGGGTGAAGGCGAGATCCGGCGCGCCGAACAGCAGGAAGATGATGGCGACGGCCAACCCCTGGATGCCGAGCGAGACGATCGCCGTCAGCCGGTCGCGGGCGACGAGCACGGCGGCAAGGCCGAAGGCGGCGATCAGGAAGACCGCCCATTCATGGAGCCTGACATCGGCCGGCCAGGCGGGAGGACGCGGCAGTTCGCCATAGACGACAAGCGGGACGATGAGGATGGCGGCGAGGCAGAGGAAGGTGCAGGTGACGTAGATCTGCAGCCGCCCCGGCTGGAGCACACGCATGAGCCGGCCGGCGAAGCGGACAAGACCCGAGATGGCAAGGTCGAAACCGTGATCCGGCCCGCGCCCCGCCGCGTGCAGGAAGACGGCCATCGCCGAGCGGACGCGCGCGAGCTGCCAATAGACGCCGATCCCGATGAGGATGGTCAGGGCGGAGAACGCCAGGGGCAGGCCTAGATGCGGGCTCAGCGAGATGTCGATTTCAACGGGGGTCTGGCGGATGGCGGATGCGATCGGCGAGGACAGGACGGTATGGGTGAAGCCCGAAAAGACTGCGGCGAGCAGGCCAAGGACGGCGAGAACGGCCGGGCCGAGCCAGAGCAGCACTGGCGCTTCATGCGGATGTTTCGGCGTCTCCACCGGCTGGCCGAGGAAGGGCTTCAGCGCCACGGCGAAGGCGACTGAGAACATCAGCGCATTGCCGAAGACGGTTATGGCGGTAAAGGTGAGTGCGCGGACATCGCCGCCGATGAGTGCGGTATAGATCTCCTCCTTGGCGAGGAAGCCGAAGAAGGGCGGCAGGCCGGCCATGGAGAAGGCCGCCGCGAGCGCAATGATCCATGTCAGCGGCATCGCCCGCATCAGGCCGCTAAGCCTGGTGATATCACGCATGCCGGTCTCGTGATCGATGATGCCGGCGACCATGAACAGCGCGCCCTTGAACAGCGAATGCGCCACCAGATAGAGGGCCGCCGCCTCCACTGCATGTTCCGAGCCGAAGCCGATCAGCATGACGAGCACGCCGAGCGAGGAGACGGTCGTATAGGCGAGCTGGAGCTTCAGGTCGGTCTGGCGGATGGCAAGCGTGGTGCCGACCACCAGCGTCAGCCCGCCGAAAAAGGGCAGTAGGATTTCCCAGGCAGGCGTCGACCCCATGACCGGATTGAGCCGCATCAAGAGATAGACGCCGGCTTTCACCATGGTGGCCGAATGCAGATAGGCCGACACCGGCGTCGGCGCCTCCATGGCGTTCGGCAGCCAGAAATGAAAGGGAAACTGCGCCGACTTGGTGAAGGCGCCGCCAAGAACCAGGATGAGGGCCGCGAGATAGAGCGGGCTTTCGCGCACGACATCGCCAAATCCCATGAGCTCAGACATCTCAGTGACGCCGGAGATGTTCCAGAGCAGCAGCAGGCCGGCGAGCAAACAGAGCCCTCCCCCGCCGGTCACGACAAGCGCCTGCAGGGCTGCCCGGCGCGCCGCCTCGCGCTCATGATCGAAGCCGATCAGCAGGAAGGAGGTGATCGATGTCAGCTCCCAGAAAATGAAGAGCATCAGGAAACTGTCGGACACGACGAGGCCGAGCATCGCGCCCATGAACAGAAAGACGAAGGAAAAGAAGCGGCCTTGATCCTTGTGTCCCTTGAGATAGCCGCCGGCGTAAAGCACGATCAGGGTGCCGATGCCGGTGATCAGCAGCGCGAAAGCCAGCGACAGGCCGTCGAGGAACCAGGAGAAGGAGAGATGATAGCTCGGCACCCAGGCATAACCGCCGGTGACGGTTTCGCCGCGCGCGATCTTGGGCAAGAAACGCAGGAAATGCAGAAAGGCGAGCAAAGGCGCGATCGCCAGCAGCCAGGCGCCGTTGGCGCCGAAGATGCGGATGACGAAGGGAGCGGCAAGAGCGCCGGCGAGCGGCAGACACAGGGCCAGAAATGTCAGAGCCGTGACATCGGCCATGTCTCCTCCCCAACCGCGATAGACGAAGCGCCGATGGAAACCGGCCTGTCTTTATGACTTAGGCGAAACGGGAGGGCGTCTCAAGCGATTTCGCCCATAGGGCGAAGCTACTGGCGATGTTCGAAGCCGATCAGGCCGTCGACCGGGCCGTCGTTAGGCCGTCGACCGGGAAAGACGCGTCAGCAGCCGGGCGATGCAGCCGTGCAGGACGAAGACCAGAAGCGTCAGTGGCCAGAGCAGACATGCGAAGAGCCCGGCGAGACGATGGAGCGTCAAGCCGTCATGGTTGGCCCAGCCTTCCAACAGCGTGACCGCCATGGTGGCGACCGCTACGAGGCCGTAGAGCAGGACGATTGCTGCTTCAAACACCAGTGATTCCCCAATGCACGTAACATTAACCCTAACAGAAAACCCCTAACGGATGTAAGAGCAGGCGTCCTCCTCCAAAAGCGGTACACGGCGAATTGGGCAGGATGGTGCCCAAGACTTGATGAATCGGAGACGGCGCACCACATTTTCTCGCAAAACGGAACCGCCCCTTAGCGAAAGGAGCATGGCATGTCCGAAACTGCAACCACCGCCAAGATCCGCAAGACCGATGCGGAATGGAAAGAGCAGCTCACCCCGGAGCAATACCGCATCACCCGCCAGCATGGCACCGAGCGCGCCTTCACCGGCCCCTACTGGGATTCCTTCGAGACCGGGCTTTACCGCTGCGTCGGCTGTAATGCGCCGCTTTTCCGCTCCGACACCAAATTCGATGCTGGCTGCGGCTGGCCGAGCTATTTCGAAGCGGTATCATCCGATGCGGTGACCGAACATCGCGACACGGCCTTCGGCATGGTGCGCACCGAAATCCGCTGCGGCAACTGCGAAGCCCATCTCGGCCACGTCTTTCCCGACGGCCCGCCGCCGACCGGCCTGCGCTACTGCATCAACGGCCACTCCATGGTGTTCGAGCCTGGGAAATAGGCCTGAACCTGCGATCGGCATCTGCCGATCCCGCGGCCATGAGGAGACTAAGCGCGACGGAAATTTCCGTGCAACCATGGATGACATGGTAGCGGCGGCCGCCAGGTGGTCGGCCGCCGCCCTCGTTTCGATCAGCTTCTGATGGCGATGCGCCTGACCTGTGACTGCGCCTTTTCGCTCTTGGGCAAGGTGACGGTCAGGACGCCGTTCTTGAAGGTCGCGTCGACCTGATCTTCCTTGACCTCGGTCCCGAGTGGGATGCGTCGCTCGAAGCGGCCATAGTAGCGCTCCGAGAACTGCTTCTCCTTGTCTTCCGTCTCCGAACGCTTTTCACCCTTCAGCGTCAGAACGCCATCATCGAGAATGACCTCGATGTCCTTTTCCTCAAGGCCGGGGACTTCGGCCGTCACCTTGATATCCTTATCGGTGTCGGAGATCTCGACACTCGGCCAGCCGGCACCGAAGCCGCTGGCGCCCCGCAGTGACGGCAGGCCAGAGCCGAAGCTGCGGAAAGCATCGTTGAACAGACGGTTGACCTCGCGATGGAGCGACAGGAAAGGATCATGGTCGTCCTCGCGGAGGAGACTCGGAACCTGGTGGCCGTTGTTGCGGCCCCAAGGAATCAAATCACGAACACTCATGGCTTACTCCTTTCTGGTGGTTCTTGGGCATTCCTGACGGCTCAGGCTGCCTGCGTCTCGGCCTCGATCTGCTTGGTCTCGGCCTTCGGCATTGCATTTCCAGTTCCGATCTCGATCTGGCGCGGCTTCATCTCTTCAGGAATTTCACGCTTGAGGTCGATGGTCAGCAGACCGTTGACGAGGCCGGCATCCAGGACCTTGACGTGGTCGGCCAATTCGAACCGACGCTGGAAGCTCCGACCAGCAATGCCGCGATGCAGGTATTGAACATCTTCGCCGTTCGCCTTCTGCCCTGAGACGACGAGCATGTTCTGCTCTTGGATGATCGCCAGTTCGTCCTGCGAGAAGCCCGCCACGGCCATGGCAATGCGGTAGTCGTCCTCGCCGGTTTTGACGATATCATAAGGCGGCCAGTTGTCGATTGTCTCGGCGCGGCTTGCAGCGTCGAGTGCGTTCAACATCCGCTCGAAGCCGACGCTCGACCGGAACAGTGGAGAGAAATCGAGGTTTGTCCTCATAGCCATATCCTCCTTACAAGCAACATGGATACAGGAGACGCCAAGAGCGACACAGGCGTCTCCTGGACCTGTCGATCCCTGCTCGGCGATCGACAATACTGATATAATTCAGCAGTTTACCGTTTCAAGAGGATCGGATTTCTCAGCAAAAAAATTTGATCTTTTCTAAGGCGCCACCATATGTTTTGGAGCTTGAGCTAGGAGCAATGGCTATGACAATGACTTCAGGCGACGTCGTCGCCGTCCTTGGGCCCGCCGACAAAACGCTTGTGGCCGAGATCATCGCGACAGGTGCAACCCAAGCCGAGCTTGCCGAGGCGTTTGCATGGGCCAACAACGACGAGGCCCTGATGAGTGAAGGCCGGCATCTACCGACCGGCAGGGTTGCTGCGCTTGTTGACCTGCTGAGGTCGGACGAAGAGGAACCGGAATAGAAAAGGTTAACCCGCCTTCGCTGCACCGTCCTTCATCAGGCCGTGGTGAGCACGCTGACACTGCCCTGTCGATTGATAACATCGACCACGACCTGGTGTCTCGACCGGCGGATGGCCACGTCAGCCGAGCCATTGCCGATCAGCAGGCGCCGCAAGATCACCTCATCGAGGAAAGAAGGAAGTCGCGGCACGCTGAAGCTGATCTGCAAACTATTCGGCTCGAAGTCGAGGCCAAGGCAGGATTGAAGCAGCGACAAAGGGGCTGCTGCCGCCCACGCTTGAGGCGAGCAGGCGACCGGATAAGAGGTCGGTCCGCGTGCGCGCTGACGTGGCAGGCCGCAGAGGAGTTCGGGAAGCCGCCGCAGGTCGATATAGGTCGCAGCGGCAAACAGCCCCTCGAATATCCGCGCGGCTTCGGCGCGGTAGCCATAGCGGGCAAGGCCGCTGGCGATCAAAGCATTGTCGTGTGGCCAGATCGAGCCATTGTGGTAGCTCATCGGATTGTAACGCGCTTCCGTGGAGGGAATGGTGCGGATGCCCCAGCCACAGAAGGACGAGGCACTCATCAGGGTGCGGGTCACCTGTGCGACCCGTTCAGCATAAGCAATACCGGTGAACAGGGCATGGCCGGCATTGGAAGATCGAACCCGGCAGGGCCGTTTATCCCCGTCGAGGGCCAAGACGTATGTGCCAAGTTCCTCATCGAAGAAGCTCGCGTCAAAGGCGCGGCGCAGTCCCTCCGCGCGCGCGAGAAAGCTCGCCGCGCGTTCCGGCTTGGCCGTCCACCGGAAGATTTCGGCAGCACTTTGCCAAGCGCCATAGACATAGGCCTGGACTTCGGCGCTCGCGATTGGGCCTCGGGCCAACGTGCCGTCGGCATGGAAGACCGAATCGTGGCTATCTTTCCATGCCTGGTTGATCAGTCCTTCCTCCGTCAGCCGCCCATATTCGACGAAGCCGTCGCCATCACGATCCCCATATTCGTCGATCCATGTCAGTGCCGCTTCGAGATTCGGCAGGAGACGGTCGATGGTCGCAAGATCGCCGGTTCGTTTAAGATAGTCGCCGGCCAGCATCACGAAGAGCGGCGTCGAGTCGATGCTGCCGTAGTAACGCCGGAATGGAACCTCGCCGAGTTCAGCCATTTCGCCGCAACGCACTTCGTGCAGGATCTTGCCCGGCTCGGCGTCTGAAGCAGGATCGACGTTCGTCGCCTGATTGGCCGCAAGATGACCCAGAACCCCGCGGGCGATCTCCGGATCGAGCCAAAGTGTCTGAAGCGCCGTGATCAGGGCGTCGCGGCCGAAAACGGTACTGAACCAGGGAATGCCGGCATAAGGATAGGGGCCTTCCGGCTTGTCGGTGATCAGCATGTAGAGGTCAGAGGCGCTGCGTCGCGCGACTTCGTTGAAGATCTCATTGGAGGTTGTGACTGACGCCGCGCGCGAGGAGGAGGCGCGCAACGCACGGCGGGCATCCCGCAAGGTAAGGAAGAAGGAAAGGCGGCTCAGTCGATCGGCGGAGATATGGTCGCAGCCGATCTGCATGAAGAGCGATTTGGTCTCGTGCGGCTCCAGGTAGAGGTCGTAAGTAACAAGATCGCTACGAATCTCGGCCGGTTCCGGCATGAAGGAAAGGCGCGTCGACCGCTTGCGATTGTCCAGGCCAATATAGGAAAGCAGGATCCAATCCTGTTCCACGACGGCGGGAAGATGGCGCCCTCTTCTTGCTCTTTTGGTGCCGCGGACTTCGAAAAGATCGGCGAAATCGGCCCCGAAAGAGATCTGAATGCGGATATGTTGCCGACGGTCGTCATAATTCCTCACGGCCAGTCGTTCATAACAACAGGCATTCCAGAGAAAGCGCGATCTGCGCAGATGAATCACGTCATGGCCCAGAACCAGCCTTCCCTTCTCATCGAACTGATCAGGATTGGTGAGATCGCAGGTCAGCGTGGCATTGTCATCCCGCAGCGTCGACGACAGAAGCATCGGCCGCTGTTCGTTGATCGTTAGGTAAAGATGCGAGAGATAACGGGTGTCCCTGTGGAAAAGGCCTTCCGGACTGCCGGGACCGGAAAGAGCATCGCCATTATGGTCGAAGACGGCGAAAGTATCGCCGTGCTTCAAGGTACGCGGCCGGCGCTCCTGCAGCGATGCTGCGGCCGGAATGAAGAACTGAGCGACCGGCGCCGCCAGGCCTGACGATGCTGTGGCGGGGTTGCTGTCCGCAGACAGGTTTGACATGGTCTCCTCCTTGCCTCAGGCGACAGCCTGCAGGCCGAGCGCTTGACCATTCGACCGGCGGATCGGCGCGGCTTTGATGCGAACGTCCGGCAGGTTGCGATAGATGTCGAGATAATCGCACGCCATTCGTTGTGCGGTGAAGCGCTTTTCAAACGCGGCACGCACCTTGCGCCGATCGAGGCGGAGTGCCCATTCGACGTTTTCGGCCGCCTCGGTGACGCTGTCGACCAGGATGCCGGAGATGCCGTTGTCAATGACCTCCGGGACCGAGCCACAGCCGAAAGCGATCACCGGCGTGCCGCAGGCCATAGCCTCGATCATCACCAGCCCGAAGGGCTCCGGCCAGTCGATCGGGAAGAGCAGAGCGCCTGCATTTCCGAGGAAGTCAGCTTTCTGTTGTTCATTGATTTCGCCGATGAATTCCACATACGGATGGTTCTTCACCATCGGCTCGATCATGGTTTGCCAATAGGTCTTGTCGGCATTATCGATCTTGGCGGCGATCTTCAGCGGCATGCCGACCTTCGCGGCGATTTCGATCGCCCGGTCCGGCCGCTTCTCCGGCGATATCCTTCCGAGGAACGCAAGATAATTGCCCCTTGGCTTTTCCGTAAAGGGCAGCAGGTCGATCGGCAGGCCGTGATAGACCGTGCCGGCCCAGTTGACCGACGGCATCGGGCGGCGCTGATCGTTGGAGATCGACACCAGCGGAATATCGGGGAATGCCTTGTAGAAAGGCTTGAGGTCCGGCAGGTCGAGTCGCCCATGCAGCGTGGTCACCGTACGGTCGGCAAAATCCCGGATCAGCGGGAAATGCAGGAGATCGATATGAAAGTGCAGCACATCGAACTCATGCGCCCGACGGCGGATTTCCTCAAGCATCATGACCTGATGCGGCAGGTGATCCCTGACGGCCGGGTTGAGCCGCAGCGCGACGTCGGAGCAGGGTAGGAGTCTGGCGTCGGTCACGGAGTCGCCGCTGGCAAAGAGGGTGACTTCCTCGCCCTGACGGACCAGTTCGTCGGTCAGATAGGAAACGATCCGCTCGGTTCCTCCATAAAGCTTCGGCGGAACGCTTTCGGCAAGTGGTGCGATCTGTGCGATCTTCATCGGCAAAACCTCCTCGAATGAGCAAGAGTCGACGGTAAAAATCAACCAGCGTCCTCAAAGAGGCACGCGGCAGTTCAGCTGGAAACTAGATCTCGAACGGCTGTCGGCTGCGGCCTCCTTTCCGGTAGCTGCACATGCCAAAGGAGCGGCGTGGCGGCAGCTTTCGACGACGGATCCTGTGGGCAGCCGAGGAAGCGGACGAACCTTGGTTGCCAGATTGCTGGTCGCCCTTGTCCAACGTTTTCAGCGCTTCAAGAATCTCGTCATAGGAGACGGCTCTTTCCGCCCCGGGATAAAGGCGAAGGGCAGGTGCGGAATCGATCGCGAAAATATCGGATGCCCATGACGCGAGAATAGCGCGCTTCTCGTCATTGCCGATGTCGGCGGCGGTGAGCACGTCACGCGGGTGACCGAAATGTTTGGCCGGATAAAGCAGATGCGCAGCGCTGATTGCCGCCGTGGCTTCCTGCTGTATGGAATTGCTGGTGCTTTCCTTTCTCATAGCTTGGCTCCACTGATGTTTACCGATGGAACTTGGTTCATTCGATAGTGCGTGGGGAGGCCCGCCCTTAAGAGCAGGGCGGGCCGAGCGATCGCTTAGAAGTCCATGCCGGGGCCGGCGGGCATGGCCGGAGCGGCCTCCTTCTTGGGCTTCTCGGCGATCATCGCTTCCGTCGTCACCAGAAGACCGGCAACGGAGGCGGCATCCTGAAGCGCGGTGCGCACCACTTTCGCCGGATCGATAACGCCCTGCGCATAGAGATCGCCATATTCGCCGGTCTGGGCATTCCAGCCATAGGAGAATTCGCTCTTCTCCCGCAGCTTGCCGACCACGATCGAGCCTTCTGCGCCGGCGTTTTCGGCGATCTGCCGTACCGGGGCTTCGATTGCGCGGCGCACAATCTCGATGCCGACGCGCTGGTCCTGGTTGGCCACGCTGAGATTATCGAGCGCCTTGACGGCGCGCAGAAGGGCAACGCCACCGCCGGGCAAGATGCCCTCTTCGACGGCGGCACGGGTTGCATGAAGCGCGTCGTCGACGCGATCCTTTTTCTCCTTCACCTCGACTTCCGTCGAGCCGCCGACGCGGATGACGGCAACGCCGCCGGCGAGCTTGGCAAGGCGTTCCTGCAGCTTCTCGCGGTCGTAGTCGGAGGTGGTTTCTTCGATCTGGGCGCGGATCTGAGCCGTGCGACCGTCAAGCTCCGTCTTCGAGCCAGCACCGTCGATGATGGTGGTGTTTTCCTTCTCGATCGACACCTTCTTGGCACGGCCGAGCATATTGAGCGTCACGTTCTCGAGCTTGATGCCGAGGTCTTCGGAGATGACGGTGCCGCCGGTCAGGATGGCGATGTCTTCGAGCATGGCCTTGCGGCGGTCGCCGAAGCCAGGCGCCTTGACGGCGGCGATCTTCAGGCCGCCGCGCAGCTTGTTGACGACGAGCGTCGCAAGCGCTTCGCCTTCGACGTCTTCAGCGATAATGAGGAGCGGCTTGCCGGACTGAACGACGGCTTCGAGAACTGGCAGCATCGACTGCAGGTTCGACAGCTTCTTCTCGTGGATGAGAATATAGGGGTCCTCGAGTTCGACCCGCATCTTGTCCTGGTTGGTAACAAAATACGGGCTCAAATAGCCGCGATCGAACTGCATGCCTTCGACGACTTCGAGTTCGGTTTCGGCCGTCTTGGCTTCCTCGACCGTGATGACACCCTCATTGCCGACCTTTTCCATCGCTTCGGCAAGGTAACGACCGATCTCGGAATCACCGTTGGCGGAGATCGTGCCGACCTGGGCGATTTCGGAATTGTTGGAGATCTTGCGGGCGTTGGTTTTCAGTTCCTTGACAACGGCGTCGACGGCGATGTCGATGCCACGCTTGAGGTCCATCGGGTTCATACCGGAAGCGACCGCCTTGGCGCCTTCCTTGACGATCGCCTGGGCCAGCACCGTTGCAGTCGTGGTGCCGTCACCGGCGAGATCGTTGGTCTTCGAGGCGACTTCGCGCAGCATCTGGGCGCCCATGTTTTCGAACTTGTCTTCGAGTTCGATTTCCTTGGCGACCGAAACGCCGTCCTTGGTGATGCGCGGCGCGCCGAAGGACTTGTCGATGACGACGTTGCGCCCTTTCGGGCCGAGCGTCACCTTCACGGCATTGGCCAGCACATCGACCCCACGCAGCATGCGTTCACGGGCATCGGTATGGAATTTGACTTCTTTCGCAGCCATTCTTTCACTCCTTCGATAGGCAGCTTTTCTTGACTATGCGCTGAGAACGCCTCAGGCGGCGATCTTTTCGGCGGCTTGGGCCTCGATGATGCCCATGACATCGCTTTCCTTCATGATCAGCAGGTCTTCACCGTTGATCTTGATCTCGGTGCCGGACCATTTGCCGAACAAGATGCGATCGCCGGGCTTGACGTCGAGCGGCTGGATCTGGCCTGCATCGTTGCGCGCGCCGGGGCCGACGGCGATAACCTCGCCTTCCTGCGGCTTTTCCTTGGCGGTATCAGGGATGATGATGCCGCCCTTGGTCTTTTCCTCGGAATCGACCCGGCGGACGAGAATGCGATCATGAAGCGGTCGGAACGACATGTTTTCCTCCAATGGACAAACAATAATGACGTTGTTCCCTGGCCGGACCGGATGACCGGTCCGGGCGGGTGCAAACCTCTGTCGAGCGTTTTGCGCGAAATGATCTGGTTTTGCGGTTTTTCCATTTCAAGGGGGTGGCGAAAAAAATTAGCACTCGCCGGGAGTGGCTGCTAACATACTGAGAAGGAACAACAAACACTGTTTCCGCGTTGAGAAACCAGTTGATGGAGGCAAAGATATGCGCCACCTTCTCGTTGTCGCGAAACGGAGATGAAGCATGGAATTTTCATCGGACATAGAGCGCCAGCTCAACGGTTACGGCCTTACCACCGCGCACATCCTCTACCGCATGCCGGATTTTGAGTCGCTTCTGCAGACCTATGTCTGGCAGGATTACGATCTCGCCCCCGACTTTCCGGAAATGCACAGATTCCTGGATTTCTGGCAGTCCAAGCTTGACGGGCCGCTGCATTCCGTTCGCTATAGCCACCAGCGGCTGATCGGACCGAACGAATGGCGTCGCGTCACGGGCGAGTTGCGATTGCACTAAATCGAATCCGACAGTCCCAGCAGATGGTTGCGTACCCGCCAGCCATTGTTGCCCATAGGGCCTTACCAACCGCTCGGTATCGCGCGAAAGCCCCAATCAATCGTGATCGGCAGGGCATGGCCAAGTCGAGGGTGCCGAAAGGCCTGCCGGCAGCTTGGTCGAGGCATCGCCGCAGGCAAGGTCGATCTGCGCCTGTTCAAGCCCGGCGGCGCCCGAGAGGTCGAGGCCTTCGATGCGGGTCAGGAACATGAAGGCGCGCTCGAAGGTCGCCGGGCCTTCGAAGGTGGCCTTGGAGAGATCAGCGCGGGAGAGATTGGCGAAAGAGAATTTCACCCCCGTCAGCACTGCCTTGTCGAAATCGGCGCGGCCGAGTTCAGCTTTTTCGAAGCTCGCGCCGGCAAGCCGGGCGCCGGCGAAATTGGCGCGCTGCAGCTCGGCGCCGGCAAAGGACGCGCCCTCGGCGGCGATATTGGCGAAGCTGGAGCGATAGGCCTCGATCTTGGCGAAGTTGGCGCCTTCGGCGTGTGCGCCTTCCAGCGAGGCGCGCACCAGCGTCGCTTTCTCCAGGTTGGCGGATTTGAAGTTGGCGCCGGCGAGATCGGTCAGCGAGAAATCGGTGCCGAAGAGATTGGCGCCTTCGAGATCACTGCCCTGCAGCATCAGGTTCTTCTTGGTGCATTCCTGCCAGTCGAGCTTCGGCGAGGCCAGGCTACCGCAATCGGCGGCCCGGGCGGCAACCGATGGGAATGCCAGAAGGACGAGGGCAAGGAGACCGAGCGACAATCCGTGCATTGCCATTGAACTGTTCACCTCCATAACGCGCTTCCGGGCATGACACTTTCGGGCATGATATTGGGGAGCCGCCTCTCGCGAAGCAGGCTGCCTCCACTTTCTTACACAGCTCAGACTACAATAAAAAGATGGCGAGCGCCGTTCACAAGTGGGTTGCCGGATCACTCCGGAGGCAGGCGAAGCTCCATGCAGGTGAGATCAAGCCAGCGGCCGAACTTGGTGCCGACCTCGGAAAATCGGCCGGCGATGCGGAAACCGAGCTTTTCGTGCAGCCGGATCGAGGCGGTATTCTCGGCCTCGATGCCGGCGATCATCACATGGATATCGGCGGCCGCGGCATGGGCGATCAGCTCTCGCATCAGCCGCTCGCCGATGCCGGCACCACGGCAATCCCTATCGACATAGACGGAATGCTCGACCGTGTGGCGATAGCCGTCGAAAGCCCGCCAGTCGCCATAGGAGGCGTAGCCTGCGACCTTGCCCGAGATTTCGGCGACGATCACCGGAAAGCCCCGCGCCTTGCGCGCCCTGAACCATTCCCGCCGATTTTCGAGATCGACCAGCGTATCGTTCCAGATCGCCGTCGTGTGCTCGACGGCGTGATTGTAGATATCGCGGATGGCGGCAAGATCGGCTTCGGTGGCGTCGCGGAGGAGGACAGCGTCTGTCATGATGCTCGAGTTCATATTGTCTGTGAAAGCGGCATACGCCCGACCCCGACAGATGTAAACGACCGTCATTCACAAGCCCGGCGGCGACAGGCTGAAGCAGGTGAAGACAGCCGAATAATGCACGGCGGCGGCGGTGACGACGAAACCGTGCCAGATGGCGTTCTGGAAGCGCAGCTTTTCCCAGACATGGAAGATGACGCCGAGCGAATAGATGACGCCGCCGATGACGATCAGCAGCATCGAGGCGGAGGGAATGCGCGCGGCGACGGGCCCGGCCACCACCACGCCGCTCCAGCCCATGGCGAGATAAAGCAGGATGGCAAGACGATCGTAACGGCCGGGAAAGACGCATTTCAGCACGATGCCGGCGGCGGCGAACAGCCAGATCGCCACCAGCATGAACAAGAGCAGCGGATCGTCGGCGCCGCGCTCGAGGAAGGGCGTGTAGGTGGCGGCGATCAGCAGGAAGATCGCCGAATGATCGAAGCGGCGCAGGTACCATTTGGTGCGCGAAACCGGCCAGGCGTTGTAGGAAAAGGAAATGGCAAGCGTCAGCACCAGCCCGACGCCATAGATCCAGGCGGCGGCGAGCGCGCCGTAGGAGCTCCAGACCGTGGCATAGAAGATCAGCGCGGTGGCGCCGATCAGCGCCAGCACGAGACCGACGCCGTGGACGATGCCGTCGGCGATCAGTTCATATCTGTCGTAAGCCCAGCGAATGCCGTTAACCTCGGCCATGCGCGCCAATCCGTTTCAGACCCCGATTGCAATCGTCTCATCGAACGGATGGGCGCGCAACTGCGGCAAGGCGCACCGGCGGTAAATCTTCGTGACAGGCTGCAAGACCTGCCGGCCCTTGACGGTGGGCAGCTGGCGCAAATCAAATCTTCTGCCGGTCGACCAGCACCGAGCATTTGGCATGACGCACGACCCGGTCGGCGGTGGCGCCGATGAAGTAGTTGGAAAAGTCCGGAACGTGCGAGGCGACGATGATCAGATCGGCGCCGTGGCTTTCGGCCGCCGAGATGATCGCCTTGGCGGGCGGGCCGTTGCGGATCTCGACGGTTGCCGCAATACCGGTTGCGGCGAGCAGCGCCTGCAGCTGGTCGCGGCTGTCCTGCATGGCGTCCTCGACCATATTGGCCGGCAGTTCGATCGCGACATAGGTCGGCACATCCTCGACGACGTTGAGCGCGATGATCTCCCCGCCGGCGTCGAGCAAGGACGCGGCCTTGCGGAGGATCGTTTGTCCCTTTTCGATGCCGCCGAGCGCGATGGCGACGATAATCTTCCTATACATGGCTTCCCTCCATGGCGGAGCTTTATAAGCGCCCCCTAAAGTAGATATGGGCGCCTTGATCGCGATCAAGTGGGCGCAAGTCATCGTCAACGTCTATTCAACGCTTCATCCTCAAAAACGCGTCTTCTGTGAACAATTGGAATGCGCCATATAGGATGCAAGTACGGCAACCGAGGAGACAAAGGCGAATGAACCGGCGAAAGTTTCTCGGGCTTGCTGCGGGCGGCACATTTGCCGCCACCGCCGGTACGTCTTCCATTCTACAGGCCGGATCAAGGGCAGGAGAACAATCCATGACGACCGAAACTTCCTATGCGCTGACGCGGCCCGCCTATATCGACCAGTCGCATCTGCTGGTGACCGACCTCGGCCTTGTTTCCGGCTTCTATCAATCGATGCTCGGCCTGAAGGTGATCGAGAAGACGGCGAGCGGGCAAGTGCTGGGTGTCGGCGCTCTGCCGCTGCTGACGCTGACGACGGCCAAAGACGCCGCCATCGCGCCGCGCAATGCAGCCGGCCTTTTCCACACCGCCTTCCTGATGCCCGACAGAGCCGAGCTGGCGCGCTGGCTACGCCATGCGGCACACAACAATGTCGTGCTCGACGGCGCCTCGGACCATCTCGTCAGCGAGGCGATTTATCTGTCCGACCCTGAAGGCAACGGCATCGAAATCTATGCCGACCGGCCGCACGAACAATGGAAATTCGACCCGGACGGCATGGTGGATATGGCGACGCTACGCCTCGACCTGCAGGCGCTCTATGACAGCGCATCCGACGAGCGCTGGGACGGCATGGCTCAGGGGACGGCGATCGGCCACCTGCATCTGCAGGTCGGCGATATTCCACAAGCGGACGCCTTCTATCGCGACGTCCTCGGCCTGAAGATGATGGCGAGCCGTCCCGGCGCGAGTTTCTTTGCGACCGGCGGCTATCACCACCATCTCGCCGCCAATATCTGGAATAGCCGCGGTGCAACGGCACGCGCCGGCAACATGACCGGACTTTCGGACTACAAGATCCGTTTCAACGACAAGGCGACGCTGGATGCGGCGGTCTCCAAGCTCGACGCGTTGGAGATCAAGAGCGAGAAGCGCGACGGCGGCACCTTCCTGAGGGATCCCTGGAATATCGGCCTGACGCTTTCGGCGTAATTTCCAGGTCACGGCGGATCAGCCCGGGCGGTTGAAAGGGCTCACGCCATGCGGGCAAAACCAGCGGCGTAAAACCATGCCGGACGCGCCTTTCCGGATCGTCACTTCCCTCGGGGAACCGGAACCGTATCGGCGCGTTTCCGTCACGAAGCAATGGGGCTTCGGGGACCTCGCCGCATGGGCATCGCCAATGGCATCCGCAAACATGCAAAGAAGATCGCGATCGGCGAACGCCACACCAGCGCCTGGGCACAGTCCCTGAAGGAGGCGGCCGAAGAGTTGCCGCCGCCACCGCTGCACCGGCTGGAAAAGGACGGGCTTGATGTCACCATGGCCTGGGCGATCATCGGCATCTTCGGCATTCTCTTCCTTGCGGCCGTCTACCTGATGTCGCTCATTCTCATCCCCATCACGCTCGCCGTCGTCGTCGGCATGATCCTCGGCATGGCGGCGGAAAAGCTCAGCAAGATGGGCGTCCCCCGGCTTGCCAATGCCTTCTTGCTGTCAAGCAGCGTCGCGCTCGTGATCTTCCTGCTCATCAATTCGCTCGCCGATCCGCTGATGACGTTTGCCAATGAGGGTCCGGCCTTCGCCGAACGAACCATAAACCGCCTGATGCCTTATCTGGAGCGCATCAGATGGCTGCATATCACGCCGGCGACATTCGAAAGCGGATCGATGTCGATCGGCGCGCTGCTCGAAAACACCGGCAGCGTGCTGCATGTGGTGACGACCAGCCTGACGCCGGCGCTGGTGCAGGGGATGATCTTCTTTGCGGCGCTGCTGTTCTTCCTCGCCGGCCGGGTCAACCTGCGCAAGACGATTATCATGACTTTCC
The DNA here is from genome assembly GCF_028994275.1 of Rhizobium binxianense. Lineage (NCBI taxonomy): Bacteria > Pseudomonadati > Pseudomonadota > Alphaproteobacteria > Hyphomicrobiales > Rhizobiaceae > Rhizobium > Rhizobium binxianense. The sequence continues at coordinate 862,776 of NZ_CP118713.1, read as the reverse complement.
GCACCCGCACGCAGCGGCTGGCGGCGATCCGTGTCATCAACGCCGTCGAGCAGGTGCTCGGATTCTATTTCGCCACCGCCTCGCTGATCTATGTCGGGCTCGGCGTCGTCATGACAGTCATCGCCTATGTCGGCGGGCTGTCGGCCCCAATGCTCTGGGGTTTCTTCGCCTTCCTGTCGAGCTTCGTCCCTTATCTCGGTATCACCCTGATGACGCTTGCCGTCGCCATTGCCGGCATCCTTAGCCATGATGGCCTGCTCATCGGCCTGATGCCGGCCGCGGCCTTCTTCACCGTGCATTTGCTTATGGAGAACCTGATCTTCCCGGCGGTGATGGGACGGCGGCTCGAAATCAATCCCTTCGTCGTCTTCCTCGCCATCCTGTTCTGGACATGGATGTGGGGTGCCGTCGGGGCGATGCTGGCGCTGCCGCTGTCGCTGATCGTCATGACTGTTATCGACGAATTGCTGATCGAGGAAAAGCCGCAGCCGCAGTTGCCGAAATGATCAACCGGGGAGACGTTCGTGGCAGCTGATCTCGATCTTGCCGAATCCGACCACGACCAGATGGTCAGCGGCCGTTCTCTCTGGGGGAAAAGCGGCTTACGCCCGCAATGGCGGCCGATCGAGCAGAGTTTTTCTACCGACATCGCGGTGATCGGCGGCGGCATCACCGGCGCATTGGTTGGCGAGCATCTGACGGCGCGCGGTTTTTCCGTTGTGGTCATCGACCGGGAGAAGCCCGGTTTCGGCAGCACCGCGGCGAGCACGGCGATGCTCCAATGGGAAACCGACAGCACGCTGACCGAGCTTGAGGATTATTACGGCTTCGAGCGCGCCGCCGGCATTTACCGCCGCAGCGGTGCCGCGGTCGCCGGCCTTTCCAAGCTGATCGCCGCCAACGCGATCGCCTGCGGCTTCCGGCCGCGCAACACGCTCTATCTCGCCGCCAATCAGGAAGGCGCCCGCAACCTGCTGCAGGAGCGCCAGCTTCGCCGCCGGGCGGGCCTGCCCGGCGTCTATCTCGAACATCCCGATCTCTTCACCCAATTCGAGCTCGACCGGGATGGTGCGATCTATTCGCCGGGTTCGGCGGAGTGCGATCCGCTGCTTCTGACCTGGGCGTTGATCGAGATGGCGCTGCGGCGCGGTGCGCGGCTGGTCAACGCTTCGGTGACGGCGCTTCACAGCGAAGGCGATCACGTCACGATGGAGACGGATGAAGGCCACCTCATCGAGGCGCGGTATGTCGTGCTGGCGACCGGCTATTCGATGCCGGGCTTCGAGATGCCGAAGCTGCATCGCTCGAGTTCCAGCTGGGCGCTCGCCACCGTGCCGCAGGACCCGGCACATTTCTGGCGCGACAGGGCGCTGATCTGGGAGGACAGCCATCCCTATCTCTATATGCGCACGACCGCGGACAATCGCATCGTCGCCGGCGGCGAGGACGACGAGACGATCGATCCTGCAGCGCGCGACCGCAAGCTGCCGGCAAAGACCATGGCGATCCAGGAGAAGATGAAGCGGCTGTGGCCGAAAGCCGATACGCGGGTGGAACACGCCTGGTGCGGCACTTTCGGCGAGACGGTCGACGGTCTGCCGCTGATCGGCCCGGTGCCGGAGACGCCGCATGTGTTCGCCGCCTATGGCTACGGCGGCAACGGCATCACCTTTTCCTATCTCGCTGCGCAGATGATCGGCGCCATGCTCGCCGGCATGCATCGCGACTGGTTCGAGGATTTCGCGCTCGACAGGGACGGACCGGGCTTGCGGCGGTTTGGAGAGGGTGTGGTGCGGATGGGGAGCGAGCTGAGGTAAGTAGGGTCTCACATTGACCGTCGTGGCGTGGGGCCCCCCCTCTGCATACCTTCTCACTCCGTCGTCTTGTCGTCGCCGGTGTCCTCGACGTCCTCCAGCCGAACGAACTCCGTCCCCTTCGCCTTGAGGTCGATCAACGCCTTGGCCACCCCCTCGCCTGCCGCATGCGTCGGCTGGTTGATGTGGGAGATGATGACATCGCCATCCCTCGCCGAGGCGATGCGTTTTTCGGTGATGACGGCTCCGAGCAGCGAGCCGCCGTCGCCATTCACCGAATAACCGGCGATGCGATAACCCATGGCGCGGATCTGACCGATGGCGGAAAGGTCGTATTTGGCGGTCGAGCCGCGGAACCAGTGCGGCGCCGGGATGCCGGCTGCGACCATGGCGGCAGCGCCGCCTTCGACTTCCTGCCGTACCGCCTGCGGCGAGCCGGCGGAGGCGATGCCATAGATCAGCGTCGGCGTGTCGACGGCCGGAATATGGTTCTCCCCATGGTTTTCGAGCTCGAAGAGATCGGGGTTCTGCAGGAACACGGCGACCGCGGCGGGATTGCGTCTCAGCCAGCGGGCGGTGACGAAGATCGTTGCCGGGATGCGTTCGCGCACCAGCGTCGACAGGATGCGCTCATCCGCCTGGCCCATACAGGCATCGAAGGTGAGCGCAATGCGGGCATGACCGGCAATATTGGACCGGGCGATATGCAGATGCGGCTCGACGAGTTTTGGCGCCGGCACCTTCGGGCCCGGAGCGCCGATGGCGGGTGCAGCCGAGATCGACGGCGCCGACGGCAACTCGTCCGCCGCTGCAGCTGATATCGCGGCCAGGAGCAAGGCCGAAGCGAAAAGGATGCGATTCATATCAGGGCTTCTACGACTAGGGTTCGTCGATTTTAGCGGTTGCTCTCGTCCGCCGCCATGTGGCCGGATGTCACCGCAGGCGCTAGAGCAATTCCAGGAAAAGTGCGAAGCGGTTTTCCCAGGCAAAGCGCGAAGCGCTTTTGCCGGGAATTGCGTAAAAACAAAAAGTTAGAGCGGTTCTGCTCTTTCATCAAAAGCTGAACCGCTCTAGGACAAAAGCCGCTGCATCAATCGTAGAGATAATACTTGTCCCACTTCTCCCGCGGCACTTTTTCGCCGATCTCGTAGTTGAGCTCGCGCACGTTGATATGCTGCGGACCGGTGATGCAATTGTAGGAGAGATGGTACCAGTCGCCCTTGCTGCGGAAGACCGCGCCAGGCGCCTGCAGCGAATTGTCGCCGGCGACCGGATCCTTGAAGGTATAGGCGATCACCTTGTCCGGCTTGAAGCCGGTGCTGTCCTTGTTGATGCGGCTCATCGCCTCGGTGTCGCAGCTCTGTTCCAGCCGGGTCGAGGGATCGAGTTTTTCCAGCTGCTTCTTGATGGCGGGATCGACGGCAAAGGCGGGGGCAGCAAGGCTTGCGAGGGATACAAACAGGATCAGACGTTTCGGCATTGCGGAGAAAATCCCTTACTGTTGTCCATTCTTCACCCTGCCCCGGGCAGCTTGCCGGGGGCTTGGCACGTGCAAATTTCGCGCGACGAGAGCGGACTTTCTTAAATATTGTGGTGACATCAAGGCAAGACGGGCAGAGCACCCTCCTTGTCTGTGGAAGGTCACCTGCACCCTTGCCGCAGCCTTGCCGCTTGATCCGGCGGCGGCGCGCCTCTATCTCTTGCCAACCCGACATTCCCACCGGAGCCATTCCTTGTCCGTTTTCAAAAGCCTGCCGACACCGCCTGCCGCACCGAAGAAGCCGATCTCCGACACGCGTCACGGCATCACCCGCACGGACGATTATGCCTGGCTGCGCGCCGACAACTGGCAGGCGATGTTCAAGGATCCGTCGATCCTCGACCCCGAGATCCGCCGGCATCTCGAAGCCGAAAACGCCTATATGAACGCGGCGATGGAAGACACCAAGCCGCTGCAGAAGGTGCTGTTTTCCGAAATGCGCGGCCGCATCAAGGAAGACGACAGCTCTGTGCCGATGAAGGACGGCGCCTATGCCTACGGCACCTTCTATGTGACAGGCGGCGAACAGCCGCGTTATTTCCGTATCGCCCGCGACGGCAATGTCGCCGACGAAACGATCCGCACGGTGCTGCTCGACGGCGACAAGGAAGCCGCCGGCAAGGCCTATTTCCGCCTCGCCGGCCTCGACCATACGAGCGACCACAGCCGCGGCATCTGGGGCTATGACGACAAGGGTTCGGAATTCTTCACGCTGCAGGTGCGCGATCTCGCAACCGGCGAGGACCTCGATGATCGGATCGAGAATACCGGCGGCGGCGGCGTCTGGGCGCCCGACGGCAAGAGCTTCTTCTATTCGGCGCTCGACGAGAACCACCGGCCGTCGAAGGTGTTCCACCACATTCTCGGCCAGCCGCAGTCGGAAGACCGGCTGGTCTATGAGGAGGCCGATGCCGGCTTCTTCATGGGCGTCGGCGGCTCGCTGATCGACGATTTCATCTATATCGACATTCACGACCACGAGACCAGCGAATACCGGCTGCTGTCGACCAAGGACCTCACAGCCGAGCCGAAGCTGGTGGCGGCGCGCGAGGAAGGCATCGAATATTCGCTGACCGAGGGCGGCGACGTCTTCTACATCCTCACCAATGACGGCGGCGCCAAGGATTTCAAGATCATGGAAGCGCCGGTCGACAATCCGGTCAAGGAAAACTGGCGCGAAGTGGTCGCCCACAAGCCCGGCACGCTCATCATCAGCCACATGGCCTATGCCCGCCACCTTCTGTGGCTGGAGCGCAAGGACGGGCTGCCGCAGATCATGATCCGCGACCGGGCGACCGGCGAGGAACATGCGATCGCCTTTGCCGAGGAAGCCTATTCGCTGGGCCTCTCGGGTGCTGCGGAATACGACACGGATATCATCCGCTTTTCCTATTCCTCGATGACGACGCCGTCGCAGCTCTACGACTACAACATGGTGACGCGCGAGCGCACGCTACTGAAGACGCAGGAAGTGCCATCAGGCCACAATCCCGACGACTACGTCACCCGCCGCGTCTTTGCCCCGGCCTGGGATGGCGAGAAGGTGCCGGTTACCCTGCTCTATCGCCGGGATACGCCCCTCGACGGCAGCGCGCCCTGCCTGCTTTACGGCTACGGCGCCTACGGCATCACCATTCCGGCCGGATTCAACACCAACTGCCTATCGCTCGCCGACCGCGGCTTCGTCTATGCCATCGCCCATATCCGCGGCGGCAAGGACAAGGGTTTTGCCTGGTACGAAGACGGCAAGATGGACAAGAAGACGAATACCTTCAAAGACTTCGTCGCCGCTGCCGATTATCTGAATCAACAGAAGTTCACCTCTTACGCGAAGATCATCGCCGAGGGCGGATCGGCAGGCGGCATGCTGATGGGTGCGGTTGCCAACATGGCGCCGGAAAAATTCGCCGGCCTCATCGCCGCCGTTCCCTTCGTTGACGTGCTGAACACCATGCTCGACGATACGCTGCCGCTGACGCCGCCGGAATGGCCGGAATGGGGCAACCCGATCGACAGCAGGCAAGAATACGAGCAGATCGCCTCCTATTCGCCCTATGACAATGTCGGCGCAAAAGCCTACCCGCCGATCCTCGCACTCGGCGGGTTGACGGACCCGCGCGTCACCTATTGGGAACCGGCCAAATGGGTAGCGAAACTGCGCGATAAGACAACGGGCGAGGCACCGATCCTGCTCAAGACCAATATGGATGCCGGCCATGGCGGAGCGTCCGGGCGCTTCCAGCGGCTGGAAGAGATCGCCTTCGAGTATGCGTTTGCGATCAAGGTGGCGGGGAAGATGTAAGGGGCAGAGGGGCTGGCACGGTACGAGGTCCAGGGGAGAGAAATGCCCGTCTATATCGCCCTCCTCCGCGCCGTGAACGTCGGCGGCACCAGCGCCCTGCCGATGGCCGAACTCAAGGCCATTTGCGAAGGCCTCGGCTTTACCGACGTCAAGACCTACATCCAGAGCGGCAACGTGGTTTTCCGCTCCGATGAGAAAGAAACGGCAGCGGAGAAAAAACTCGACGAAGCGCTCGGCCGCAAGATGGGCAAGCCTCCAGGCGTGATGGTACGCAGCCGTAAAGAGCTTGGCGATATCGTCGCCAACGCCCCCTTTCCCGACGCCAAGCCGAGCTTCCTGCTCGTCTATTTCCTGCCCGAAAAGGCGCCCAGTGATGCGCTGGAGAAGATGGTGGCGCCCGATGGCGAGGAGGCGAAACTCGCGACCCGCGAAATCTATGTGCATTATCCCAATGGGTCCGGCCGCTCGAAGCTGAAGCTGCCGGCGCTGAAATCCGGCACCTCGCGCAATCTCAATACCGTGCGCAAGCTCGCGGAGATGGCGGCCGATATGGAAGACGGGGACTGAGACGGCGCGCAGAATTCGATTCAAGCGACGCGCGTCAAATCCTTGTTTTTATGAATTTCATCGTCAACCTCCAGTCGCCTTCGTTCGCTTCGCCCTATAGCCGCTGATCTCCTCGCCGGCGGTCGGCGAGAAGCGCAGGTTCCAGAAGGTCGCGGTAATCGATATGAGGGTGACGACGATGAAGGCGGCGGAGAAATCGCCGAGGGCAGGCGTTTCGGCGCCTGACAAGGCCATGGAGCCGTGCAGCGCCAAGGCGCCGATGCAGATGCCGAGCGACAGCATCAACTGCTGGAAGGTGGTGTAGAAGCTCGTGGCGGAGCTCATCCGCTCCTTGTCGATCTCGTCATAGGCAATGGTGTTATAGGCGGTGAACTGGAACGACAGGAAGAAGGCGCTGAGCACCAGGACGATGAAGATCAGCGGCATCGGCCAGTCCGGCCGAAAGGCGGCGCAGAGGCCGTAGCCGACCGTGCCGCAGATGCCGTTGAGGACGAGGCTGCGGCGGAAACCGAGCCGGCGGAAGACGAACTTCGCCATCGGCTTCATGGCCAGCGCGCCAAGCGCGGTGGCGATGACGATCTGGCCGGCTGCAGCGGCAGACAGGCCGAAGCCGATCTGGAAGAGCAGCGGCAGCAGGAAGGGCTGCGCCCCTTGGGTGATACGCGTCAGCGAGCCGGCGATGACCGACGTGCCGAAGCTCGGCACCTTCATCAGCGAGAAATCCATGATCGGCGACGGGTGTTTGCGGGCATGCCTGAGATAGGCGATGCCGAAGAGCAGGCCGAGCGCGATCAGGAAGATCGAGAAGGCGCCCTCGCCTTCATGGCTCGACATTTCGAAGCCGAAGAGCAGCGAGCCGAGCGAGATGCCGGAGAGGATGAAGCCGATCGTATCGAAGGGGCCGCTCGCCTTGCCCTTCACCTCGTCGATGTAGATCGAGACGAAGATCATGCCGGTAATGCCGACCGGCACGTTGATATAGAAGATCCAGCGCCAGTCGAGATAGGTGACGAAGAAGCCGCCGAGCGGCGGGCCGATGATCGGGCCGATCAGCGCCGGCACCAGCAGCCAGGACATGGCGCTGACCATATCCTTGCGATCGACGCTGCGCATCAGCACCAGGCGGCCGACCGGCATCATCATCGCGCCGCCCATGCCCTGCAAGAGCCGCGCCAGCACCAGGAAGGACAGCGTCGGCGCGAGCGCACAGAGGATGGAGCCGGCGACGAAGACGGCGATTGCCGCGCGGAAGACGGTGCGCGAGCCGAAACTGTCGGCCATCCGGCCGCTGGCCGGAATGAAGATCGCCAGGCTCAGGAGATAGGAGGTCAGGGCGATCGACATGGCCGGGGCGCTGACGGCGAAATCGCGCGCCATGGTGGGCAGCGCGGTCGCCAGCACGGTCGCATCGATATTTTCCATCAGCATCGCACTCGCGACAATCATCGCGATCACCCGGAAATTGGGCGCGGCGCGCCGAACCATCGGCGCCTGGTAAATCTGATCCGACATCGTCCGGAATCACTCGCGGTGGCGCGGCGGAGCACACGAGGCAGCAAGGCCGCGGAGATGACATGGCGCAAGGCCAAGGGGAGACGATCTGCTATACGCCTCAGATCATGGCGGCGCTATGTCCTTTATGGCAAGGCAGCTTTGACGAGAGGTAAAGGCAGATCACGATTCCTTGCATCGGCCCGTTCTTCTTGAAGGTCTTCATCCAAACCGGCTTGCGCCTTAAGCACCCCGGCCCTACCTATGAGGGATGACCTCCGCCCTGCAGACAAACCGGCCCGGTGCGGCCTTTCCGTTCGACAACAGCTATGTCGGCTTGCCCCAGCACTTCTTTGCGGCCCAAGTACCGACGCCGGTGGCCGAGCCCTGGCTGATCAAGCTGAACGAGCCGCTCGCCGCCGAGCTCGGGCTCGACGTTGAGGCCCTGCGCCGCGACGGCGCGGCGATCTTTTCCGGCAACCTCCTTCCCGAAGGGGCAGAACCGCTGGCGATGGCCTATGCCGGGCATCAGTTCGGCGGCTTCTCGCCGCAGCTCGGCGACGGGCGGGCGATCCTGCTCGGCGAGGTGATTGACCGCGGCGGCAAGCGTTTCGACATCCAGCTGAAGGGTGCAGGCCCGACGCCTTTTTCGCGCCGCGGCGATGGCCGGGCGGCGATCGGGCCGGTGCTCAGGGAATATATCATCAGCGAGGCGATGTTTGCGCTCGGCATTCCCGCCACGCGGGCGCTGGCGGCGGTGACGACGGGCGAGCCGGTCTATCGCGAAGAGGTGTTGCCGGGCGCGGTCTTCACCCGCGTCGCGGCCAGCCACATCAGGGTCGGCACCTTCCAGTATTTCGCCGCCAGAGGCGACACCGACGGCGTGCGGGCGCTGGCCGACTATGTGATCGACCGGCATTATCCCGCCTTGAAAGAGGCCGAAAATCCCTATCTCGCGCTGTTCGAGGCGGTGTCCGAGCGCCAGGCAGCGCTGATTGCGCGCTGGCTGCATGTCGGTTTCATCCATGGGGTGATGAACACCGACAATATGACCGTCTCCGGCGAGACGATCGATTTCGGCCCCTGCGCCTTCATGGATGCCTATGACCCGGCGACCGTCTTTTCGTCGATCGATCAGCACGGCCGTTATGCCTATGCCAACCAGCCCGGCATCGGCCAATGGAACCTTGCAAGGCTCGGCGAGACACTGCTGTCGCTGATCGATGCGGAGCCCGACAGGGCCGTCGACAGGGCGAATGCGGTGATCAAGAGTTATGGCGAACGGTTCCAGGCGCATTGGCTGGCCGGCATGCGGGAGAAGATCGGCCTTGCCGGGCAAGAGGATGCCGATCTCGAGCTGGTGCAGGCGCTGCTGTCGCTGATGCAGGCGCAGGCCGCCGATTTCACCCTGACCTTCCGGCGGCTGTCGGATCTTGCCGGCGATGACGGGGTAGAGCCGGCCTTTGCGGCGAGCTTCCGCGAACCGGAGGCCTGCGGCGCCTGGCTTGCGCAGTGGCGCGAGCGGCTGTCCCGCGATCCGAAGACGGCTGCCGAGCGCGCCATTGCCATGCGCGCCGTCAATCCGGCTTTCATTCCGCGCAACCACCGGGTCGAACAGGCAATCGAGGCCGCCGTCGAGAACGGCGATTTCTCGCTGTTCGAGGCGCTGCTGACCGTGCTTTCCAAACCCTATGAGGATCAGCCGGGCTTTGCCGCCTATCTGCAACCGCCGAAGCCGGAGGAACGGGTGCTTGCCACCTTCTGCGGGACGTAAGCGAGTCCAATACAACCGTACCGTGACAACAGCCTGCGGCAATTGTGGCCGTTGAAAGGCATCTTCTTCGCGCTATCTGGCTGATCGGCGGGACTTTTCCGCCGATCCCTCACCCGGCGAACCTCAGCGGGAGACAGCCTTATGGCGATCGTCATCACCTCCATCTTCTTCATCATCGTCGGGCTGGCGCTCGGCGGCGGCGGGCTGTGGCTCGTCACGCTCGGCGGCAGCATCTTCTATCTGTTCGCCGGGCTGATGTTCCTGATCACCGCCGGACTGCTGTTGATGCGCAAGGCGGTGGCGCTCTGGGTCTATGCGGTGCTCGTCGTCGCGGCACTCGCCTGGGCGGTGTGGGAGGTCGGCTTCGACTGGTGGCAGCTGGGGCCGCGCGGCGGCATGATCATCCTGCTCGGGCTCTGGCTGCTGACGCCCTGGATTCGCCGGCCACTCGGCCTGCGCAGCCCGACCGGCTTTACCTACGGCGCCAATCCCTGGCCGCTCGCCGTGCCCGTCATCCTCGCCATCCTCGTCGCCCTCTATTCGATGACGAGGGACCCGCACGATCTCGCCGGCGAGCTGCCGACCGATAAGGTCGCCGCCAGCCCCGCCTTCGGCGGCAGCGTGCCGGATGGCGAATGGCATCAATATGGCCGCACGCCTTTCGGCCAGCGTTATTCGCCGCTCGACCAGATCACCGCCGAAAACGTCTCCACCCTCAAGGAGGTGTGGCGATACCAGACCGGCGACGTCAAGCGGCCGGAGGATATTAGCGAGACGACCTATCAGGTGACGCCGCTCAAGGTGAAGGACACGCTCTATCTCTGTACCCCGCACAACTGGGCGATCGCGCTCGACGCGAAAACAGGCAAGGAGAAATGGAAATACGACGCCAACTCCGGCATGAACCCCGACCGGCAGCACCAGACCTGTCGCGGCGTCACCTATTATGCCGATCCCGATGTCGCCGCCGGCCAGCCATGCGCCGAGCGCGTCTACCTGCCGACATCGGACGCGCGGCTGATCGCGCTCGATGCGGCGGATGGAAAGATCTGCACCGCTTTTGCCGACCAGGGCGTGCTGCATCTGGAAACCGGCATGCGTTACAATCCGGCCGGCTATTACTACTCCACCTCGCCGCCGGTTGCGGTGGCGGGCAAGATCATCGTCGGCGGGGCGGTGAACGACAATTATTCGACTGAGGAACAATCCGGCGTCATCCGCGCCTTCGACATCAAGACCGGCGCGCTGCTCTGGAACTGGGATTCCGGCAATCCCGACGTAACGACGCCGATTACCGAGGGTCAGACCTACACGACCAACTCGCCGAACAGCTGGTCGGTCTTCAGCGTCGACGAAGCGCTCGGGATGGTCTACATCCCGCTCGGCAACCAGGTGCCCGACCAGCTCGGCATCGGCCGCAGCGACAATGTCGAGAAATTCTCCTCCTCAATCGTCGCGCTCGATATCGCCACCGGCCAGCTGCGCTGGGTGCGCCAGACCGTGCATCACGATCTCTGGGACATGGACGTGCCGGCCCAGCCTGTGCTGATCGACCTGACGAAGCAGGACGGCACCGTGGTTCCCGCCCTCGTCGGCCCGACCAAGCAGGGCGATCTCTATGTGCTCGACCGGCGCAGCGGCGAGCCGATCATCCCGGTCAAGGAAATCCCGGCGCCTGACGGCGCTGTTACCGGCGATCATACTTCGCCGACGCAGCCGATTTCCGACCTCACCTTCTCGCCCGAGCCGCTGAAGGAAAAGGACATGTGGGGCGTGTCGCTGTTCGACCAGCTCGCCTGCCGCATCGACTTCCATCGTTACTATTACGAGGGCCGCTATACGCCGCCTTCGCTCAAGGGAACGATCGTCTATCCCGGCAATTTCGGTACCTTCAACTGGGGCTCGGTGGCGGTGGATCCGGAACGGCAGATCATGTTCGGCATGCCGACCTATCTCGCCTTCACCTCGCGTCTGGTGCCGGCCGCCGACATTCCCCCGAGGGGCCAGGACGAGAAGGGCAGCGAACAGGGGCTCAACCGCAATGACGGCGCGCCCTACGGCGTCTTCATGGGCCCCTTCCTCGGGCTCTTGAAAATCCCCTGCCAGGCTCCGCCGTGGGGCTATGTCGCCGGCGTCGATCTGCGCACCGGCAAGATCGCCTATATGCACAAGAACGGCACCGTGCACGACATGACGCCATTGCCCTTGCCCTTCAAGGTGGGCGTGCCCGGCATCGGCGGACCGATGCTGACCAAGGGCGGCGTCGCCTTCCTCGGCGCTGCGGTCGACAACTATCTGCGCGCTTACGATGTGACGAACGGACGCGAGCTCTGGCAGGCGCGGCTTCCCGCCGGCGGCCAGGCGACGCCGATGACCTATACGGCCGATGACAACAAACAATATGTCGTCATGGTCGCCGGCGGCCACGGCTCGGTCGGCACCACGCCCGGCGATTACGTGATCGCCTATACGCTGCCGTGATGGTGAGCTGCACTTGGAACCACATTCCGGTCGATTGAACGGGACAATCGAGAGATGTAAGCCGTGAACCGTGCAAGTGGAGAAACAACATGACCGAGCCGTTGACGATCTGGACATATGATTGGGTGCCACCCGGCCCCCGCGGTCATGTGCGAGACATCAGATTGCGCTGGGCCTGTGAAGATGCCGGCCTCACATACGACGTCAAGTCGGTCTCCTTCCATGACCGCGGACCGGAGCATTTCGCGCGCCAGCCTTTTGGGCAAGTGCCTTTCATCGAGGATGGAGACATTACCATTTTCGAAAGCGGCGCCTGCCTTCTCTATCTGGCACGGAAAAGCGAAAAGTTGATGCCGCGCGACCCCAAGGGCGAGGCGGCAACGCTGGAATGGACGATTGCCGCGCTCAATTCGATCGAGATGGTTTCGGTCCCCTGGTGGTTCATCGGCCTGTCCAAGGACGCCAACAACCCGCTCGAAGGCTGGCTGCTCCAGCGCTTGCAACACCTGGACGCCGTGCTGGCGCAGCGCGAATGGCTTGCCGCCGGACAATTCACTGTCGCCGATATCCTGATGACGGATGCGCTTCGCGTGCCGAAGGTCAGAGCCGCCGGTGAGTTTCCGGCATTGCGCTCCTACATCGATCGCGCCTGCGCGCGTCCGGCTTTCCAAAGAGCATATGACGGCCAGATGGCGCATTTCGCGGCGGGCGATCGATAAACGAGACCCGCATGCGTCACCATCACAATCTTAAACCAGATCGTGATTCCAATAACCTCACCCCTGCGGTTTTGGCAGTTATGCCGCAGGCTCGCCTAGCTAAATCGCTAGTGCCGGTTGAATGCCAAAGGCGTTTGACCGGCCTTCAATCAGGAGTATTAAGCGATGAATACATTCCTTTTAGTTGCTTTACGGTCGTTTTTGATAAGTTTGACAATCATTGGAGGACAGCGACTGTGGGAAATCATCTTCAAAACCTCTGAATTTGAATATTCGCTGCGCTCCTTTTTGATGTTGTTTGCAATAGGCTTTGTGTTGTCCCTTTTGTTCGAAAAATATCAAAATAGTCACTGACTCGTTGACGAAGTTGGCACGGCACACAACGTGCCTGATCAATGGGTCACGGCTGACTTGGCGGAGAGTACACCCTCCGCCGCATGTTTAATGCTTCACACCATCTCGACGATCATACGCCCAACCTCGGCGAAGACCGGGTTGAGATCCTTTACCGGCGCGGTCGCCTCGGCGATATAGACGGCGGCGACGATCGGGCCGCGGTTGGGCGGCCAGATGACGGCGATATCGGCGAGGGAGCCGTTCGGGCCGGTGCCGGTCTTGTCGCCGACCTTCCACTCCGCCGGCAGGCCGGCCCGCAGCCGCTCGCCGCCGGTCGTGCTTGCCACCAGCCAGGCGATCAGTCTGTCGCAGGAGGCTTCGGCAAGCACCGAGCCGAGCGTCAGGTTGCCGAGCGTGTCGAGCATCGCATCCGGCGTCGTGGTGTCGCGCGGATCGCCCTTTTTGCCCTCGTTCAGCGTCGGTTCGGTGCGGTCGAGACGCGTCGTGCCGTCGCCGATCGAGCGCAGCCAGTCGGTCAATCCCGCCGGCCCGCCGAAGCTTTCGAGCAGCAGATTGCCGGCGGTATTGTCGCTGACCGTCACCGCCGCCTCGCAGAGTTCGGCGATCGTCATGCCGTCGGCGCCGGCGTGTTTTTCGCTGAGCGGCGAATAGTCGACGAGCTTGTCCTTGCCATAGGTCACCCGCCGGTCGAGCTTCTCCTCGCCCTTGTCGGCGCGGGCAAGCACGAAGCCGGCGGCCAGCGCCTTGAAGGTGCTGCACATCGGAAAGGCCTCGCTGCCGCGATAGCCGAAGGAGATGCTCGTCTCAGTGTCGAGCACCGAGACGCCGAGGCGGCCGCCGGTACGCTTTTCCAGCGCGGCAAGGCGACGCTGGATGTTGTCGTCGCCCTCCTCTGCACTCTCCTTGGCCCCCTCTTCGGCCCCATCCTCGGCGTTGGCGGGCAGGCCCAAAACAGGCAGGCAAAGCGCCGAGCCGAGCAGCAAGCGGCGGGTAAGGTTGAGATTCATGTAATCCTCCGGCGAGTCGGAGAACAGAGCTAAGGCGAGATTGCGGCGGCATCTCGTTCCCACGGCGAGTTTATCGCCGTCGTGCGACTTTGTCGCCGTCGTGCTCCGATGTCGTCCGCTGCAGCGCGTTTTCGCCCCCGGGGCCGACTACGCGGCGCGCGTGACCTCAACCGTCACATGCGACAATTCCGTCAGCGCCGAAAGCCTGCCCTTGTAGAAGGCCGGCTCGCGCGGCGTCGCGGTGACGACGGCAACGATGGCGGCGTGGTGGCCGGGGCCGACCTGCCAGACATGCAGATCGGTGATCCGGTCTTCCTCAGTCTCGATCGCATGGCGGATCTCGGCCGGCAGCGTCTCACCGTGCGGGACGACATCGAGAAGAACGCCGCCCGAAGATTTCATCAGGCTCCAGGACCAGTTGGCAATGACCAGGCCGCCGACGATGCCCATGATTGGATCGAGCCAGAGCCAGCCGTAGAGGCTGCCGAGCGTCAGCGCCGCGATGGCGAGCACGGAGGTCATGGCATCGGCGATGACATGCAGATAGGCGGCGCGGATATTGTTGTCGCCGGGCTTTGCATGGTGATCGTGATGGGCATGATCGCCATGATGGTGGCCGTGGTGACCGTGCGCGGCATGATGACCGTGTGCGTGCGCATGATTACCATGCGCGACATGACCGCCGCCGGCCAACAGCCAGGCGCTGACCAGATTGACGGCAAGGCCGATCACCGCCACCGCGATCGCCTGGGCAAAACCAATCGGCACCGGGTTTGAAAGGCGCAGCCAGCTTTCCCAGGCCATCAGCAGGGCGATCAGGGCAAGGACGATGGCGCTGGCGAAGCCGGCGAGATCGCCGAGCTTGCCGGTGCCAAAGGTGAAACGCGGGTTGTGCGCCTGCTTGCGGGCGAAGAGATAGGCGAGCGCCGAAATCAGCAGCGCGCTGGCATGGGTCGACATGTGCCAGCCATCGGCGACCAGCGCCATCGAGCCGTAGGCCGTGCCGGCGGCGATTTCCGCCACCATCATCACCGCCGTCAGCGCGATCACCAGCCAGATGCGCCGCTCGTTGACCGCATGATCGGCGCCGAGGAAAACATGATCATGTTCCAGGGCATCCATTCCAGCCTTGTCGATTCCGGCATGCATTACAGGCTCCTTCGTCACGGCACTCAGCGAATATAAGTTCTCAGCACTTCCGATATTTCCTCGACCGCCTCGGCCCTGGCGGCGTCGTCATCGGCATTCAGCACATGTTCGCGCAGATGATCGTCCAGCACCTCGCCGGTCAGCCCGGTGAGGGCGCCGCGAACGGAGGCGAGCAGCTGCAGGATTTCGCCGCAGGGGCGCTCGGCCTCGAGTGCCCGCTCGACGGCCTCCATCTGCCCCTTCAAACGGCTGACGCGGGCGATGAGCTTCTTTTTCTGCAGGGTGGTATGGGACATGACCTACTACATAGCATAGGGGGGTATACTATCAAGAGACAAACCGGATCACAGCCGATGCGCGGCGATCGGCCATTGACAAACACGGCATTTCCGACGATTGATGATCGATGATCAAAAACGCGCACCAGAGCCGCTCGTATTTTTGGCTGTACCTGTAAAGGGCGGCCGGACAGATCATATTGTCAACAAGCCGCCGTCAGGCGGCTTTGTTGTATCGGCAGCGTCCTGACGGCAGAATATCAAAGGACGCGAAGACCATGACCGAAATCGAAGACAGCGAAATTTCACTGATGCGCCCGTCAGTGGTGACGATCCGCGCCGCCAAGCCGCGCGACCTGCCCGAACTCAACGCCATGATCGCCCTGCTCGCCGCCCATCATGGCGATCCCTCGGGCACGACGCCGGAGCAGCTCGAGCGTGACCTCTTCGGCCCGCTGCCCTGGATCACCGCACTCGTCGCCGAGACCAGCGAAGGGCTGATCGGCTACGCCATTCTCGTGCCGCTCTACAGGGCGCAGGAAGGCAAGCGCGGCATGGATCTGCACCATCTTTTCGTGCGCGACGGCCATCGCGGCCACGGCACCGGCCAGTTGCTCGTCGACCGGGCGCGCGAGACCGCCCGCAATGCCGGCTGCGGCTACCTCTCCGTCAGCGCCGCCACCGGAAACGTGCTGGCGCACCGCTTCTACGAACAGCTGGATTTCACCCCGCGTCCGGTGACCGGCATGCGCTATATGCAGTCGATCGCTTAAGCCGGCGGGTGTTTGTCCGCCTGCCTTTCAAGCGCCGGCCGCGTCGCCCATTGGTGGAGCGCGGCCTTGACGAAGGCAAGGGCGGCTGCGCGCGCCGGCGCCAGATCGCTGGCGTCTTCCAGCCTCTCGGCGAAGCGCGCCTCCATCGCCGTCATCGTCTCGTCGAACCAGCGCGCAAGCAGCAGGTTGCGCCCAGAAAGACGTGCCCGCATCCGGCAGATGACAAGATCGAGTTGTTCAAGAGTCGGTTTGGTGTTCATGGATAGCCTCGATTGACGAGACTGAAGCATGGCACGTCGCGATCTTTCCGATTCGCTCGTTGCGCTCTCGCTCTCAGTTTTGCGCGACATGCTTTAACGTCCCGGCACGGCCTTCAGATAGGCGGCGATCGCTTCGCGATCGGAGGCCGGCAGATGGGCGATGTTCTGCTGTACATCGACCATCGAGCCGCCGACGGAATCGAAATCGGGGGTGAAGCCGGTTTCGAGGTAGCTGGCGATATCGGCCTCGCTCCAGCCGCCGATGCTCTTCGAGGCCGGGGTGATATCCGGTATGCGGCCCTTGCCTTCCGGATTGGGGGCGCCGGCGAGCCACTGACCCGCCTGGAAGCCGCCCAGCGCATCGCGCGGCGTATGGCATTCGCCGCAGTGACCGGGGCCTTCGACGAGATATTGTCCGCGCTTGATCTTGTCGTCGCTCTTTACAAGCGCGACGCGGGGCTGATCGTTGAAATAGAGGAATTTCCAGCCGCCGAGCGCCAGCCGGATGTTGAAGGGGAACGGCAGCTCATGCGGGGCCGCGACGTTTGCACTCTTCGGCAAGGTTTTCAGGAAGGCGAAGAGATCGTTGACGTCCTTGTCGCTCATGCGGGAATAGGAGCCGTACGGAAAGGACGGGTAGAGGTGCTGGCCGCCCGGGCCGACGCCGCGCTTCATCGCATTGCCGAACTCGGCCAGCGTCCAGGCGCCGATGCCTGCCTTTTCATCCGGTGAGATGTTCGGGACGTGGAAGGTCCCGAAAGGGCTCTTCAGCGCCAGGCCGCCTGCAAGCGTCAGCTTTGCATCGCCTTCGGAACCCGGTGCTGCATGACAGCTGACACAGCCGCCCGCCCAGAAAACCATCTGGCCATTGGCCGGATCCGGCGCGCCGAGACCCGCCCAGTGGCTCTCCGGCAGCGGATCGGGTGCGGTGACGAGATACAAGGCGCCCCCGCCAAGCACGGCGACGCCGATCAGACAGAGCAGTAACCGGATGAACCTGCGGACCATGCTCCGCCTCCCCTTTTGCCGAGATTTCCTGCGCGGGGCGATTCTGCGACCAGCCGCACGGGCGGAGAATAAGATGATCCGCGCCGGCGGCAAGGCCGGCGCGGATCGCGTATCAAGTTCCAGATCAAACGGCCTATCAATCCTTGAGGCGATAGGCCTTGTGACAGCCGCCGCAATTGGCGCCGAGCGTGTTGACCGTGGCGCCGACGGCGGCGGCATCGGCCGGAAGCTGCGCCAGCGCGGTTTCGGCGTCGGTGGAGAGCTTGGCGGCGCGCGCCTTGAAATCATCCATGTTTTCCCAGATTTTCGGGCTCGCCTCTTCGTCGCCCGTTTCCGTGCCCGGCTTGAACTGGTCGGGGAAGACCTTGGCCGTTGCGGCGATCGTCGTCAGCGCCGCCTTCACCGCCTCGGCGTCATAGGGCTTGGTGCCCTTGGCTATGGCTGCCAACGCACCGGCCGAACCGCCGATCTGCTTCATCAGGGCAATGCGCGAATCATGCGTGCCATCGGCGGCGGTCACCGAACCGAAGGCTATTCCGGCCATCGCTGCGGCGGCAGCTACTGCTTTCCAATTCATATTCCTCTCCAATTTTCTGAAGGCCAAGGCGGCCGGCGGCCAATCTGCACTGGGAGCATGACAAAATCCATGGCGGAAGGCAGTCACGTTTTGCCGGATCACCATAAAAACAATGTGATATATGCAGACTCAGGCGCTTTTCCAACCCTGCCAGAGGCTGAACGCGGAGACCGCAACCAAGAGTAGGCCGGCAAAGCGGCCAACAAAGGCGGTGACGTCGGGGTTGGCGACCAGCAGGTCCCGACTGCGGCCGGCCGTCATCGCCAGCGTGCCGTAGATGGCGAACTGGGTGACGACGGTCATGGCGCCCATGATCAGGCCCTGCATCCAGATCGGGCCATATTCCGGTCTCAGGAACTGCGGGTAGACGGCAAACATGAAGATATAGGCCTTCGGATTGACGAGACAGGTGACGGCGCCCTGGCGGAAGGCGCGCCAGCCGGAGCGCGCCGTTCCCGGCCCGACCGCCTCGACGGTGATCGAACTGCGGATCAGCGAAATGCCGATCCAGATCATGTAAGCGACGCCGGCAAAGAGCAGCACGTTGAAAAGTTGCGGCAGCATGGTGACGAGCACGCCGACGCCGGCCGCGCCATAGGCCGAATGGACGGCACCGCCGGCCATGATGCCGCCGGTTGCCGCCAGCCCCCGCCGGACGCCGCCGGTCAGCGAATTGGCGAGCACGAAGAGCATGTCCATGCCCGGAACGATGATGATGCCGAACAGAAGGGTGAAGAAGAGCCAGAGGTTTTCATGGTAGTTCATGTCAGTTATCGCCTTGTCGGTCTGCGGGCTGTTTTGAAAGACCCTGATTGATTTCAATCCGATAGGCGGCTCTATACGGGAACCCAACTGACAGTGTATTGTCAGGAGCGTAGGGGATGGGAGAGGTTAAATGCGCAAGGCCTCGCGGCTTTTCGAGATCATCCAGATCCTGAGGCTGGCCAGAAAACCGATGACGGCGGCTGTCATGGCCGAGACGCTCGAGGTGACCGTGCGCTCGATCTATCGCGACATTGCCGCCCTTCAGGCGATGCGGGTACCGATCGAGGGCGAGCGCGGCATCGGCTACATCATGCGGCCGGGCTTCGATCTGCCGCCCTTGATGTTCTCGATCGAGGAAATGGAGGCGATCGTGCTGTCGCTGGCGCTGCTCGACCGGACGGCGGACGAGGAGCTGAAACAGGCCGCCCGCCGGGTCAACCGGAAGATATCAGGCGCCGTGCCAGCGCCGCTGCGCCAGGCGATGGACACCAAGGCGCTTTATGCCTGGGGCTCGATCGCGCAACCGGCCGGCTTCGACCTGGCGATCGTGCGCCGGGCGATCCGCGACGAATGCAAGCTGACGCTCGGCTACCGCGACGAGCTCGGCCGCGCGACGGAGCGAACGGTCCGGCCGATCGCGCTGATCTATTATTCGCAGACCGCCAATATCGTCGCCTGGTGTGAGCTGCGCCAGGCGATCCGCAATTTCCGCAGCGACCGGGTGGAGCGCTGCGAGGAGGCTGATGGCTTCTTCAAGGGTGAAGGCGACGGGTTGCGGGAGCTGTGGACGAGCGGATGGAGGGAGGCACCGGTGACGGTTTGATGTGCGGCGCCCGCCCCTCATCCGGCTGCCGCCACCTTCTCCCCGTATACGGGGGATAGCCGCAGCCTCTCCGTTCCTCGCCCCCTCTCGCAGGACACGTCCCCTCGCCCCGTTTTTACAGGGAGAGGGTTAGGGTGAGGGGCAGCTATCGGCGCGAACCGGACAGCCGTGGGACAAGCCCGAGCATGACGAGGTTGGCAGACTTCGTCAGCAATCTTTCGCCGCTAATAAGCCAGCGTACGGCTCTCCTCCCGGCCGAAGCCGCGGATTTCGATGCGGTCGGCATGGACCTCGACGATCGCGAAGGCGTTTTGCGTTTCGGTGTCGACCACGCCCTTGAAATTGACGAAGTGGCAAGCGCCGGCCTTGCCGTAGTTGCCGACGTGGTCGTGGCCGTTGAGATAGGCGACGACATTGCTGCTGGAGGCAAGCAACTCGACGATGCGCTCGCTGTCCCACATGCCGTGCTCACTTGGGGGATGCACGGGATAGTGATTCATGACGATCACTTTCTCGGCGGCCGCGGCCGCATTTGCGATTTCATCGCCGAGCCAGGCGAACTGCTCATCGCTCAGCGCAGCATTCCAGCGATGAGCATTCGCCGCACCCCTGGCCTGCAGCGCCGCCAGCATCTCGGCGGCCAGCGCGCGATGAGGATGGCCTTCGGGCGGCGCGAAGGTGCTGACCTCGTTGCCGTCGAGCACGATGAAACGCCAGCCGTGGCGGGAGAAGCGGTAATAGGGCGACGGCATGCCGAGACGCGTGGCGACTTCGCAGAGATGGCTCGACGAAACCGAAAAATCGTGGTTGCCGAGCAGGAACAGCGCCTCGTGCCGCAGCTTGTCATAGACCGGCAGGATATCGTCGAAGCTTGGAAAGCTGCGGTCGATGACATCGCCGAGCGTCATGATGAAGCTGAGCTCCTCGCCGTTAAACACCTCGATCGCTTCGGCAACCTTGGCAAGGCTGTTGGCGTAGTGGCGGTCCATCGCAATATGCGGCGCGATCGCCGCATATTGCGGGTCGGCGATGATGCCGAAGCGGAACAGGGGAGAAGCGGAAGAAGACATGGGGCGTGATTAGGAGCGGCCGGTGACAGGCATGTGACGGCTTTCGCGTGAAAACAAAACACCCGGCGCTTGAGACGCCGGGTGCCAAACCCAAAGAAGCGATTTGACATCGCCGCCGATGGCGGCGAATCCGGCGCCGCTTACTTCGTGGCTGCTTCGTAGCGTTCCAGGACGTAGTCCCAGTTGATCAGGCTATCGACGAAGGCTTCGAGATATTTCGGTCGGGCGTTGCGATAGTCGATGTAATAGGAGTGTTCCCAGACGTCGACGCCGAGGATCGGCGTGGCGCCGTGAACGAGCGGGTTTTCGCCGTTCGGGGTCTTGGAGATTTCGAGCTTGCCGTTCTTGACGGAAACCCAGGCCCAGCCGGAGCCGAACTGGGTGGCGCCGGCATTGGCGAAATCGGCCTTGAATTTGTCGTAGCCGCCGAGATCGGAGGCGAAGGCCGCTTCGAGCTTGCCCGGCAGCTTGTTGCCGCCGCCGCCCTTCTTCATCCACTTCCAGAAATGGATGTGGTTGTAGTGCTGGGCGGCGTTGTTGAAGAGGCCGGCATTGGTGCCGAAGGACTTCTTCACGACGTCTTCGAGCGAGAGGTCCGACAGACCTGCTTCAGCGGCGAGCTTGTTGCCGTTGTCGACATAGGCCTTGTGGTGCTTGTCGTGGTGAAACTCCAGTGTTTCCTTCGACATGAAGGGAGCAAGCGCTTCGTAGTCATAGGGAAGTTCAGGCAATTCGAAAGCCATGTCAGATCTCCTCTTGGCAATAGATTGCGTCTCGGCAGGTGAGGCGGAACATAGGAGGGGAAAGGGGGAGAGGCAACCGGCGAAATATCAAAAAACGACCGGCCGGAGGAAAATTTGCCTCAGTTGCGGGGCTTGAATCGTTTGGACAAATCGCCTGGCTTGCCCGCCCGCGAAAACCGCTTTGCCTGTGAGAGATCAAGGGAGACCCGATATGAACAGGAATATAATCCAGCTTCTCGCCGCCGCCGCGCTGCTTTCGCTCTCAACTGCAGCGCATGCCTCCTCCGACGAGGCCTGGAAGCAGCTCGCTACCGACGTCGAGGCCAAATGCAAGAAGGCGGCGGTCACGATCGAAAAGCCCAGCGCCACCGTCGATCCCTTCGGCAGCTCGCATTACGGGCTCGCGCTGGTGACGGGCAAGCCGAAGGGGGCCAAGGGGCTGATTGCCCAGATCTGCGTCTACGACAAACAGAAGAAAACCGTCGAGATCGGCAGTGAGCTGGGCGCCAAACAGCTTGGGCTGATGCCGGCAAAATAGGATGTCGCAGCCATTCAGGTTTGTGCCTTACGTCACCTTCATGGGGAACCGGAACCTACTCTCAGGAGTTCAAAGGCTGGGTTAGAGCGGCTCAGCTTTTTATGAAAGCTCAGAACCGCTCTAACTTTTTTGTTTTACGCAATTCAGGCAAAAGCGCTTCGCGCTTTGCCCGGCAAAACCGCTATGCACTTTTGCTGGAATTGCTTGGGGAGGCGCCGACATGTCAGAGTTTCGCAACCGGGCGGAAGACCAGCAAAAAATCTATCAGCGCTGGGCACCGGTCTATGACCGGGTCTATCGCGGCATCCTGCGCGATGGCCACCGCAAGCTGGCAGCTCTCGCCGCCGCAGCCGGCACCGATATTCTGGAGATCGGCGTCGGCACCGGCCTGACGCTTGGGCATTACCGGCGCCACTGCCGGGTAACCGGCATCGACATTTCCGAACATATGATCGCGCGGGCGCGCGAAAAGGCAAAACGAGAAAATCTTGAGCATGTGCAGGCGCTAGAGGTGATGGATGCGCATGCCCTGAGCTTTGCCGAGAACTCTTTCGATGCGGTCTGCCTGCCTTTCGTCATCACCCTCATCCCCGAGCCCGAACGGGCGCTTGACGAATGCGCCAGGGTGCTGAGGCCGGGCGGCGAGATCATCCTCGCCAGCAAGCTCGGCGACGGTGCCGGTCTGCAGGGCGCGATCGAGACGGCGGTGGCGCCGCTGGTGCGTCACATCGGCTGGTCCTCCGCCTTCCGCCTTCATCGCATCATCGCCTGGGCCGAGCGCCGCGGCGATTTTGCCGCTGCCGAGATCCTGCCGGTCTTTCCGAACGGCTTCTTCAAGATCGTCCGGCTGAAGCAGAACGGGCTTGCCGCCTGAGAGGGGATTTTTCCCCGCACCCGCGGGTTCCACTATAACGCCGGCATTCGTCCGAGCTTACAGATTCCGACCGAAATAAACCTCCACGGAGGCGATCTTGTCGGCGCGGAAGCGAAGATTCTCGATGTTGCGGAAGCTGCCGCCGTCCAGTTTTTCGGCGCGGTAGCGGACGACCGCCTCGTCGCCGTCCATCGCCAGGAATTCGATGTGGATGCCGCGAAAGACCGGTTCCCCAGGCCAGCAGCGCTCGAAATAAGTCGCTCGGTCGATGTGGTCGTCACGCGGACTGGAGAAGGTGAAATCCTCCGTCAACATGGCGCCGACCACATTCTTGCGGTCGTCGAGATAGGCGGCGTAGAGACTACGGACGGTCCGTTCTCGGGATGTGCGCATGTCGCTCATGGCAATATCCTCGGATTGACCGATTGCATAAAGCAATCAGTCCTGTTCTAGCACTTTTGCCGGAGAGGGTCCAGCTTACGGCTCTTATTTTCAAAGACAGGCCGCCGATGCGGAAACGCCGTCTTGAAGGACCGGCGACAAGACGGTTATATCAGCACGTGCCCGCCCTGGAACGACGAGCGCATGCTCCGATAGGCCCGTGCGCTCGACTTCGAAAAGCTCGATCTCAGGACAGTTTCGCCCGCGCCGATTTCCTCGCTGCGGCAATGGGCACATGGTTCCATCAGGCGCGCGGGACTTCGCCGCACGATCAATGCCGAGGCCGAGAGAATGACCGATACGCAATTGGACGCCGCCAGCGCCAAGTTGGGCTCGATCTACTGGAAGCGCAACCTTGCCATCTCGCTGATCGGCTCCTTCACCACGATCGTGGCGATGACGCTGCTGCTTCCCTTCCTGCCGCTCTATGTCGAGGAACTCGGCGTCAGCGACCATGCGGCGATCGTGCAATGGTCGGGGATCGCCTATGGCGCCACCTTCTTTGCCGCCGCGCTCGTCGCGCCACTCTGGGGGCGGCTCGGCGATATCTATGGCCGCAAGCTGATGCTGGTACGCGCCAGCCTCGGCATGACGCTGGCGATCTCGCTGATGGGCATGGCCGGCAATGTCTGGCAGTTGGTGGCGCTGCGCCTCTTCGTCGGGCTTGCCGGCGGCTATGCCTCCGGCTCGATGGTGCTGGTGGCGACGCAGACGCCGAAGGACCGCTCGGCCTGGGCGCTCGGCGTGCTCTCCTCCGGCATCATGGCCGGCAATCTCGTCGGGCCGCTGATCGGCGGGGCGCTGCCGCCCATCATCGGCATCCGCGGCACGTTTCTCGCCGCCGGCGCGATGATCTTCCTCGCCTTTCTCGCCACCGCCTTGCTGATCAAGGAGGAGAAGTCGCCGGCCCGCAAGCAGGCGGCCAAGGCCAGCGGCGGCTGGAAATCCGTTGCCGACAAGCGGCCTGTGATCGCCATGCTGGCAACCGGCATGCTGTTGATGTTTGCCAATATGTCGATCGAGCCGATCATCACCGTCTATGTCGCGCAGCTCGTGCCCGTCGAAGCCCAGGTGACGATCATATCGGGCGTCGTCATGTCGGCGGCCGCCCTCGGCAGCATTCTTTCCGCCTCCTGGCTCGGCAGGCTCGCCGACAGGATCGGCCACTGGCCTGTCATCGCAGGCGCGCTCGCTGTCGCCGGGCTGCTGCTGATTCCGCAGGCTCTCGTTACCAGCTCCTGGCAGCTGATCATCCTGCGCTTCCTGATGGGCGCAGCACTCGGCGGGCTGCTGCCCTGCATCACTGCTGTCATCCGCCACAGCGTGCCGGACAGTGCGGCCGGCAGCATTCTCGGGCTTTCCATCTCCTCGCAATATGTCGGCCAGGTCGCCGGTCCCATCCTCGGCGGCTTCGTCGGCGGGCATATCGGCATGCGCTCGGTTTTCCTCGGCACCTCGGTGCTGCTTCTGGCCGGCGCTGCCTATGCCTGGATGGTACGGCCGAGGGATGCGGAGAGATCCCGCGCCGCCTGAGAATGGGGGCAGCGGATGCAGGACCGACGACCGTCAGACCGTGTTGACGGCCACCGGCAAAGCGGGTTTGTGGGCGGTCGCCCGATAGGCGGCAAGAATCCGGCGGCGGGCGATCTCGCCGACCGGCTTGCCTTCGAGAAAATCGTCGATCTCGTCATAGCTGACGCCATAGGCCTCCTCGTCGGGGCGAGCGGCCGCTGGTCCTCGAGATCGGCTGTGGGCACCTTGAACACCAGCTCGTCCGGAGCGCCGAGACGTTTTGCCAGCAGGCGGACGCGGCGCTTGTTAGACCGGCGAGCGGCAGGATATCGGCGGCGGGAAAGCCTCAAGATCGGCGGCAACGTCGTCTCCAACAGCGTCGAGATGCTGCGCTTCCTGCACTCAATGGCTAAGGCATCTTCCTGGCGCCGAGTTTCGTGGTGTTCGACGACATCGCCGAAGGCGGCTGGTGAAGATCATGCCGGACTACCCGCCGGTGGAGTTCAACATCAACGCGGTCTATCCCAACCGCAGGCACCTGCCGACGAAGGTGCGACTGTTCATCGATCGCCTGGCGGAGAGATTTGCGGAGCATCGGGAGTGGATGACGCGAGGGGGAATTTACATTGGAGGTCGCCCCTCACTGCGACACAACGGAATTCTGCAGCAATGCCGTTCCGCCGCAAAAATGCCTCGACTTCGCTGGACACCATTCGACTATGAAAAACAACAGGTCCGTCGGTTGTGTCCATAGACATTTGGAATGTTCGGCGAATGGTCATCGCCGCTTTTCTTGGCACCGCGTGTGCCGCCTACCATCGCGCCTTGGATTTTTGGCCGCTTGATTCGGCCAATGGGCTACGAGGACTCTTCGATCTATTGGGAGGGCCGCTGCTCTTTCTCTCGGTCGTGGGCATACTGTTCGTTTGGTTTATCGGCGCATTAGTCGCGTTATTTCGTCGTCGTATCGGTGGAATGGCGAGTCGTCTTATTGCTATCATCATTGTTCCGGTTTGTTTTGGGACGATGATCACCGTGCCTTTGTTCGATCCTTGGCTATGGTACGTCATTTTCAATAAATCGCGTTTCGAAGCGGCGGCAGCCGCGAGTGGCTCTGCACAGAACGGGACGATCATCGAGGGGCGCGACGTTTCGACAGGGATCGCCGGCGCGGGTTACAATCATTTTGTCGCTCTCATCTTTAGCGAAAGCGATCCGCCCAAACTGGTTTATGGCGACAGCGATGAAGAAAAATTGGCAGCCAATTCGGTGCTGACGCACATCTATGGCAATTTCTACAGGCGAGATGAGTACTTTTGACGACACGAGAACTGAGAGGCTGCGGCTATCCCCCTTCGCCCCGCAAGCGGGGAGAAGGTGCCGGCAGGCGAGAGGGGCGGGCTGGGCTCTGATTCGCCGAACCGCTGCAGCCCTGCGCTTGCGCTTCGGGCGTTCGTCGTTGCAATCGATTCACTGGATCGATTGCTCCCGCTTCGCGGGACCTCTCCTCACTCCTCGCTCTCACTCCTGCCGTGGGCCCAGTCCATGTAGAGATCCAGCGCCTTGCGGGTAACCGGGCCTTCCTGGAGGTTGCGGTCGTCGAGGCGGATGACGCCGACGACTTTGGAGTAGTTGCCGGTGGTGAAGATTTCATCGGCGGCAAGGAAATCCTCGACGGAAAGGGTTGCTTCGACGACGTCGAAACCGGCCTTGCGCAGCAGGTCGATGACGCGGGCGCGGGTGATGCCGGCAAGGAAAGTGCGGTTGGCGGCCGGCGTCATCACCACGCCGTCGCGCACCAGGAAGACATTCGACGAGGCGGTCTCGACGACATTGCCGTTGAGATCACGCACCAGCGCATTGTCGAAGCCGCGGCTGCGCGCCTCGGCGATCATCCGGCCGCTGTTCGGATAGAGCGAGCCGGTCTTCGCCTCAGTCATCGCGGTTTCCGGCGACGGGCGGCGATAGGGCGAGACGGTGAGCTTGGTGCCGCCATGGCCGCCCATCGGCGCCTCGAACAGGCAGAGCGCGAAGCGGGTCGATTCCGCATCAACGGACACGACGCTGCCGGGCGAGCCATGTTCACCCCAATACATCGGCTTGATGTAGATCGGCGTGGCGCCGTCGAATTTCGCAACGCCTTCCCAGGCGAGCGTCGCAATCTCCTCCGCCGTCTTTACCGGCTTCAAGCCTATCGCAAGTGCGGAGCGGTTGATGCGCTGGCAATGCAGGTCGAGATCGGGTGCGATGCCGTCGAACCAGCGGGCGCCGTCGAAGACCGTGGAGCCCAGCCACATGGCATGCGAGGTCGGCCCGATCAGCGGCGGATTGCCGGGGAGCCATTCCCCGTCGACATGAGTCCAGGTGGTTGAACGTGGTGATGTATCGACGGCCATGCTGCCCTCCCTGTAAAGCCGGCAAAGCAAAAACCTCCGCGGCAAGCCGGGTCAAGGACAAATCCCGACCGGAAAGGCGGAAGCAAGAAAATGCCGGCGAACGGCGGCGGGCCGCAATATTCGTGCGCAGCGAGCCGGCCTTCAGCGATGGATGCATCAGCAAAAATGATGGAATGGAATATTGGAATGGCTGGCTGCCACATGCGATGATGAGGGCAACGCCGATAGACAGTAAGGAAGACGCCGATGAAAGCCATGTTCTACGAAGCCTTCGAACAGGCGCCCGAAATCCGCACCCTGCCCGATCCGACGCCCACCGAGGACGGCGTCGTCATCGCGGTCGGCGCCAGCGGGCTCTGCCGCAGCGACTGGCATGGCTGGATGGGCCACGATCCGGATATCCGCCTGCCGCATGTGCCGGGACACGAGCTTGCCGGGCGGATCGTCGCCACCGGCCGCGGCGTGATGCGTTTCAAGGTCGGCGACCGGGTGACCGTGCCCTTCGTTTCCGGCTGCGGCCATTGCGCCGAGTGCCATTCCGGCAACCAGCAGGTCTGCTCCAACCAGTTCCAGCCGGGCTTTACCCATTGGGGATCCTTCGCCGAATATGTGGCGATCGATTATGCCGATACCAATCTGGTGCATCTGCCCGATACGATCGACGATGCGACGGCGGCCAGCCTCGGCTGCCGCTTCGCCACCTCGTTTCGCGCCGTCGCCGACCAGGCACGCACCGGGCCTGGCGAATGGATCGCCGTGCATGGCTGCGGCGGCGTCGGCCTGTCGGCGATCATGATCGCCACCGCCCTGGGCGCCAATGCGATCGGCATCGACATATCCGAGGAGAAACTCGCTTTCGCCAGGGAGTGCGGGGCGGTGGCGACGGTCAATGCGTCAGGCGTCGCCGACGTGGCGGAGGCGGTACGCGAGATCACCAAGGGCGGCGCGCATGTCTCGATCGACGCGCTCGGCCATCCCGCCACCTGCTTCAACTCGATCAAGAACCTGCGCCGGCGCGGGCGGCACGTTCAGGTCGGGCTGATGCTCGGCGAGCATGCGACACCGCAAATCCCGATGGCGCAGGTGATCAGCCACGAGCTCGAAATCTACGGCAGCCACGGCATGCAGGCCTGGCGTTACGAAGCCATGCTGTCGATGCTTTCGGCCGGCAAGATCGCCCCGCAGAAGCTGATCGGACGCCGCGTCAGCCTTGAGGAGGCGGTGCCGGCGCTGATGGCGCTCGACAAGGCGGAGGCGACCGGGATCAGCGTGATTACGCGGTTTTCGTGAGAGGACAGAACAACCGCCTTATTCCGCCACCCCGATCGAGGCGAGATAAGCGGCAGAGGCCGGGATCTTCGATTTGTCCTTGATCTCGATGATCAGGCGCGGGTTGCTGTCGAGCTTGGCGAGAGCCGCAAAGACGGCGTGCCAGTGGATCGAGCCTTCGCCGAGGCTCCAGTGGCGATCGGCATAGCCGTCGGCATCCTGCAGATGGACGTGCTGCAGGCGGTTGCCGGCGGCCTTGACGTAATAGTCGACCGGGGGAGCGCCGGTATAACCATGGGCATAATGGGCGTGGCCGGTGTCGATCGAGACGGCGACGGCGGGCGAATGGAAGCTTTCGGCCAGCGCCACGCGGATATGCGGATCCTTGTCTTCGATGTTTTCGAGGACCATGGTGCAGCCGATATCCTCGGCCCGCCTGGTGGCGTCGCGCAGCGTCAGATGCACGCGCTCGACCAGTTCCTCGCGGGCGCCGTCATTGTTGTCGAGGTTGTTGTAGGACCACGAGCTATAAGGGCTGTGGACGACCATTTGCGTCGCGCCGATGGCGGCGCAGACATCGAGGCCCTGCAACAGTCGCCTTGTGACGACGGCGCGGATATCGGGATCTTTCGAGGCGATGGTAAAACCCCAGAACGGGCCGTGAATGCCCAAGCGGCCGGTATGACCGTCGAGAAGCCTGCGCGCACGTTTGACGAGCGGCGCCCAGTCGCCGTTCAAAACCTCGGCATCGGCGAAGCTCTGCAGTTCGAGATCGCGGGGCTTTTCGAACAGCCAGTCGCGGTGAAGCTCGACTTCATCGAGCGTCATGGCAGCGCCGACGACGGGAAGAGAAGACATGGATGCGCTCCATAAATTTGAATGATCAATGTGAAAATGGAAGAACGGTCAAGAACGGCCGCCGCGTTCTATGCGCCCCTTCTGTGTCGGCGGTATTACAGGCATGGAGCCGGAAACCCTCCGGCCTCCGTCATTTCTGCATAGCTGGTGCCGCATTATCGGGCCTTGCGAAAACGACGTTCCGTACAGATATCCGCACCGACAGCTCGCGATGCATAGGCGCGCGGACTGCACTGAACTCTCGGCAACGAAGCCGTTCGTTCATCGCTTCGGCGACCGAAACGCGCCGTGTTGCCGGCGTTCGGCGATGGTGATCCCGACAACAAGGCGGTTGTCAAAGCCGGCGTAGAGGTTTAACGGCTGCGCCCGCAAGAAAGGGCCTGCAAGAAAAAGCCCGTAAGAAGAAGAAAGAGACATGATGTCCAACTCATTTGTGAAAATGCATAGCAGCGATAAGGCAAAGCGCTTTTTCGTCCTCGGCGACCGGGTCGAGCGGCAGTTGCGGCTCCGCGGAACCTGGCTGAATATCTTCGACGTCACCGTACCACCCGGCAGCCGGACGCCGAAACATGCGCACGCGAGCCCTGAGGTGTTCCGCATCCTCGAGGGAAGCCTGACGGTCTGGCGGCTGACGGACAGCGGCCCGGAAGAGATCGAGGCGAGGCCTGGCGACATCGTGACCATCGCGCCCTTCGTGGTGCACGGCTATTCCAACCGCGGCACCGTCCCCGCAGTCTTTTCCGCCGTCGTCGATCGTGAGATGGCCGAGTTCATCGAAGCGGAAGGCACGACCGAACCACCGAAGGCCAGCCCTTCGGCGGAGACCATCGCCCGGATGACGGCAGCGGCGAATGCTTACGGGATCACCATCCTCGCCGCCTGACGGCCGCTTCTGGTGGGCGTCATCCCGCGGCGAACTGGGGAGCGCGTTTCGGTCAGGACGAGATCATCATGCAGGCGAGGTTGATCGAACGAATGCTTTCACGCGATTTCTTCGGACCATGCAGAACCGTCGAACTCAGGCCGGCTCAACCGCGACTCATTCCCGCGGCCAGGCTGTCCTCGCCTGGGGGGAACTTGGCCGAGAGCTGCAACTGCGAAGGAAGCGAGTTCCTGAGCAGATAGCTCACAGTGGTTCAAAGGCTGGGCGCCGATAAATCTGGGGTCCCACAAGGAGATGATCGAGAGGCAAAAGCAGGAGGCGGCCGCGTCGACATTCCTCGGAACGAACTCTTCAGTCGCGATGCCGGCCGAAACGAGCTCCCCCACCGTCGCCGTAAGTCGGTTCAGATGACCTTTGAACGATGGCCAACTGCCTTCAGCGGCAAGAACAGCGAGGCTGAACATCTGGCTGTCACCGTCGCGCGCCTGCAGCATCAGGCGGTGTTGTCCGAGCGCGGTTTCTTTCAGGCGGCTCGCCGCACTGGTGAGCTCGCCGTCGGCAGACGGAGTGAAGCGGAGGTCAGTTTCGAAAAAATTCCCGGCGATGGCATCCCAAATCGCCGCCTTGGAGGGGAAGATTTTGTACACACTTGCCGGCGACTTCCCCAGCAGTCGCGCGATATCGACGACGTTTGTTTTCGTAGGCCCGTACAGCCGGCACGCTGCCGTGCCGGCTTCGACGATCGAGGAGATGTAATCAGCTCGCGGCTGGTTTTTTACAGTCGTGCCAACTTCCATTTGCCAATCCTATCTAGTCCGAATGCTGGACGGGTCTCAGACCGCTCTGATCGAGGCGGCTGACGATCAGTACGCAATTTGACCATCCACCATCTTTCCCCCATTCGAGGAGAGCTCCCGCTTCAGGATTTCTCGCGCCTCGGGGCTGATGACCGCGACTGGAGCCGCAACGGCTACGCGCGCTGCCGAGCCGGCGAAATTGGCCGCTGTCATCCCGATCTGATCGGCAACGCTTGCCTTTCCGCCCTCGAGGCTCTGCCCTGCCAGCCGCCGCCCGAGCAGGCGCACGATCTCGGGACTGTCGGCGAAGGCATTGTGGCCGAGCGGATCGTTCGTCGCGATGGCGCTGGTGTCGATAACGGAAACGCCGAGTTCGTCGAGAAGAGGCGCATAGGGTCTGAGGTCGGACCCGCCGACGCGGCTGACGCCACCCGATAGCCAGCTCGACATCTCCAGCGCCTTGTCGCGTGTCGATGTCAGGATCACAAAGTGCGGCCGCTTCGGCCCCATCTCGGTGAACTGGCGACGGAACACGTCGATGTCGATGTCCGGCGATGCGAGAACGACGTTCTTCACCTTCGCCGGGATTGATTTCTCGCGCATGGCGACGCCGCGCAGCGCCTCGGCCGCAAGCCAGCCGCCCATGGAATGCGCGAGAATCGTCACATCGGAGACGTCGGGACTTTTCACAGCCTGGAGGATCAGATCCTCCAGAGCGCGACGCGAATAGTTGGCGCTCTCCTTGTCGTAGAGGTAATCGAAGACACGGCCCCTTGATGGCCAGGTGAAGAGGATCGGTGCGGCGTCGGTTCCCGAGTCATGGACGATCTGCGCGAAGCGGAAGACGGCATCGGCATAGGTGTTGTTGAAGCCATGCACGAAAATGATGACCTGATGCTTGGTGTTTCGATTCTTCCGGTACCAGTCGAAGGCTTGGCCCTCGGATTGCACCTTGGCAACCTGCGTGACCGCAAACTCCCTTTGCGGGTTGGGCGGCATGCGGGACGGCCACTGCACCTCTCCGATCTTGCGGTTCCGATCGGGCGGGATGGATACGTCGACGCTGTTAAGGGAAATCGCCGTCCCGCGGTCGCCGGAAAAGAGTTTGCCGGGATCCTCCGAGGGCTTGCGTGTCGTGGCGACGAGCATGGTGACCCGGCTCGTGCCGGCCGGGGCCGCGGCGATAGGCTGCAGGACATCCTGCACCCGGTTGGCGCAACCCGATGTAACGAGTGACAGGGCCACAAAGACCGGGACGGCTCGGCCCACGCGGGCAGCGATCGCCTTGGCGAACCCAAATCCAATGCCGGTGAGACCCTGGGCAATGCGCCCAGGGAGTGAGAGGGATATGGTCATCTCAGTGCTGCTCGGCTTCGCGAGGAATCCGGAACCAGGCGACGTAGAGCGCCGGCAGGAAGAGAAGCGTCAGCGCCGTTCCGACGACGATCCCACCCATCATCGCGTAAGCCATCGGACCCCAGAAAATCTCATGCGAGATCGGGATCAGGGCCAGAGTCGCGGCCGCGGCAGTGAGCATGATCGGCCGCATGCGGTGTTCGGTCGCCTCCACCACCGCCTTCCATGCCGACATTCCCTCTGCGCGCAGCTCCTCGATCTGGACGATCAGGATCACCGAGTTGCGGATGAGGATTCCGACCAGCGCGAGCACACCCAGGAGTGCGACGAAGCCAAGCGGCGAGTTGCTGGCGAGCAGCGCCACGACGACGCCGATGAGCGCCAGCGGAGCGACCGAGAAGACCAGGAACAGCCTGTGGAAGCTCTGAAGCTGGATCATCAGCAGCGTCGCCATGATGACGAACATGGCCGGCGCCACCTTGGCGATCGGACCTTGCGACTTGGCACTTTCCTCGACCGCGCCGCCGACCTTCACGGAATACCCGGCCGGCATCGTCTTTTCGAAAGCCGAAACCTTGTCGGAGAGCGCCTTTACAACGGTCGCCGGCTGCGTCGCATCGCCGATCCCGGCCTTGATCGTGATGGTCGGAATTCTGTCGCGCCGCCAGATCGTCGGCTGTTCGAGCTCGTAGTGGAAGGTTGCGACCGATGACAGCGGCACGGATTGACCGCTGCTGCTCTGCAGTTGCAGGTCAAGCAGGGTGTCGATCGAGCCCCGCTCCTTTTCCGCGGCACGGCCGATGACGTCGACCAGATAGATGTCATCGCGAACCTGCGTTACGGCATTTCCTTGTACGACAGTGTTGAGCGCCATTGCGATGTCCTGAGACGAGACGCCGAGCTGTCTGGCCTTGTCCTGCAGCACGTCTATCTTGACGACACGGGCCGGCTCGTTCCAGTCGAAGGCAATGTTCCTGAGGGAAGGATAAGTGCCGACAATCGAGCCCAGCTTCTGTGCCAGGTCGCGCACCGTCTGCAGATTTTCGCCGGACACACGGTACTGGATCGGCTTGCCAACCGGAGGCCCGATGTCCAGAAGCTTCACGTAAGCGTCCGTTCCCGGAAACGTCTTCTGAAGGTAGGTTTCCATCTGCTGCTTCAGCTTGTCCCTGACGTCCAGTCCCTTGGTGACAATGACCGTCTGGCCGAAGGAAACGTCAGCCGGCTGCACGTCGAAGGAAAGAACGAAGCGCGGCGCACCCCTGCCAACATATGTCGACCAATGCTCGATGCCAGGGTTGCCAGTCAGCATCTCATGCTCGAACTGGGCCATCTGGCGGCTCGTTTCGGCGATCGAACTGTTCTGCGGCAGATTCCAGTCGACGATCAGTTCCGGACGGTCAGAGCTCGGGAAAAATTGCTGTTGCACCATCGACAGGCCGGCGATTGATCCAGCGAAGAGAAGGACCGTTGCGACGATCGTCATCCAGCGCCAGCGCAGGCAGAATTGCAGCAGGTTCGAAAACGCCTTCGCAAACCGACCCTTGTGCTCGGCGTGCTTCTTCATTGTCTTTGGTAAAATGGTCACCCCGATCAGGGGCGTGAACACGACCGCGACCACCCATGAAACGACGAGTGAAACCGCGATGACGACAAAGAGCGTGAAGGTGAACTCGCCGGCGTTGCTCTTGTTGAAAGCGACGGGGATGAAGCCCGCGACCGTAACCAGAGTGCCGGTCAACATGGGAAACGCAGTCGATGTGTAGACGTAGGTGGCGGCCTTCGTGAGACTGTCGCCCGCTTCCAGCCGTGCAACCATCATCTCGACGGCGATCATGGCGTCGTCGACGAGGAGGCCGAGCGCGATGATCAGCGCTCCAAGCG
This sequence comes from Rhizobium binxianense, assembly GCF_028994275.1. Taxonomy (NCBI): domain Bacteria; kingdom Pseudomonadati; phylum Pseudomonadota; class Alphaproteobacteria; order Hyphomicrobiales; family Rhizobiaceae; genus Rhizobium; species Rhizobium binxianense. The sequence continues at coordinate 828,470 of NZ_CP118713.1, read as the reverse complement.
AGATGCGCTGCAGCGATATGCCGGTGTAGAACATGACCATGAAGGTGATGGCGAGAACGAGCGGAATCGCGATTGCCACCACCAGGCCGGCCCTCATCCCCAGACTGATGAAGCTGATCGCGAGCACGATCGCGACTGCCTCGAACAGGGCTTTCGTAAAGCCGCCGACTGCCTCCTCAACCACCTTCGGTTGGTCGGATACCTGTTCGACGGAGACGCCGACCGGAAGCTCCTGGGTGATTTTGCTCATCGTCTTGTCAAGCGCTTCGCCGAAGGCAAGCACATTGCCGCCCGTCTTCATGCCGATCGCGAGCCCGATGGCGGGCTTTCCGTTGAAGCGGAAGAGCGACGTCGGCGGGTCGACGTAGCCACGGGTGATGGTGGCGACGTCGGTCAGCGGGAAGAAGCGGTCGTTTACCCGAAGATTGATCCCCCGCAGGGTGTCTTCGGAGATGAAACGCCCGCCGACCCGCAATGCGACCCGCTCCGGCCCCGTTTCGACAAAGCCGGACTGGGTGACGGCGTTCTGCGCCTGGAGCGTGGCAATGATGGCGGAGCGGTCGATGCCGAGGGCGGCGATCTTGCGGGTGGAGAACTCGAGGTAGATCACCTCGTCCTGCGCACCGACGATGTCGACCTTCCCGACGTCGGGGATGTTGAGGATCTGCGTTCGGGCATTCTCGGCGAAATCGCGCAGTTCCCTCTGACTGAGGCCGTCTGCCGTGAAGGCAAAGATATTGCCATAGACGTCGCCGAACTGGTCGTCGAAGAAGGGTCCGACCACGCCTTGGGGGAATTCGTGCTTGATATCGTCAATCAAGTTGCGGACGCGCGACCAGGTGGGTTTAACGTCCCGCGCGTTGGTATCCGGCAGCAGGTCGACGAAGACGATCGTTTGACCGGCCGTCGTAATGCTGCGGGTATGTTCCAGTTTGTCGAGTTCCTGGAGCTTTTTTTCGATGCGGTCGGTAACCTGCTGGGTCACCTCCTGGGCAGAGGCACCTGGCCACTGGGCCTGGATCACCATTGTCTTGATCGTGAAGGACGGATCCTCCTCGCGGCCGAGCCCGAGATAGGCAAAGGCGCCGGCCACCGCGAACATGATCATGAAGTACCAGACGAGAGAACGATGCTCGAGCGCCCAGTCAGAAAGGTTGAATTTGTTCACGGGCGTGGCTCCTGTCCGAGTTGCACTTTCTGTCCATCGGTGAGTTCATCGACTCCGGCGATGACGATCTCTTCCCCTTCCCGCAGGCCCGCGTGAACCAAGACGGAACGCGGGACGGACGCCGGACCTTCCAGTTCAACCACTCTCGGAGCGACAGTGGCTGTCGAGCGATCTACCACCCATACCTGGCTAGTACCGCCTTCATGGCGAATGGCGGAGAGCGGCAGCGTGATCGCCTGCTTCCTTTCTCCGACAAGCGGCGTCGCAGTGATCACGGCGCCAAGGCGGAAGATGTCCGGCGCCTGATCGATCCCGATCTTCAGCCGATAGGTGCGGGTATTGGGATCGGCCTGCGGTGCGATCTCGCGGACCGCGCCAGTTGCCTGGATCCTGCTGTCGAGCTGCAGGGCGACGTTGAAGCGGTCGTCCAGGCGAATGCGACTGAACTGCGCTTCCGGCACGTCGACGACCACGTCGCGCTGCTCGAGACGCGCCAGTTTCAAGACCGGCTGGCCGGCCGAAACCGTCTGGCCCATTTCCGCGGATGTGGCGGTCACGACACCATCGAACTCGGCCTTCAGCTCGGCGTAGCCGAGCTGCTCGTGCGCCTTCGCAAGGCTGGCCGTCGCTTTCGCGACATTGGCGGCAGCCGATTTGAGTTGTTGTTCGGCAAGATCATGATCCGCAATGCTTACTGCGCTGCTCTGCATAAGCTTTCGCTTGCGCATTTCCGTCGTCGCGGCGTTCTCCAACTGCGCCTGGGCGTTGCGCAGTTCGGCTTCCGCGCTCTTGACTGCGAGTTGCAGAGTGAGAGGATCGATTTCCGCCAGGACATCGCCCTTGTGCACCAGGTCCCCAACATCGACCTTGCGGGACACCATTCGCCCCAGCGTCCGAAACGCCAGGTCAGTCTCGATGCGGGCCCGAACCACGCCGGGCGAGCTTGCGATTTTGTCTTGTTCGGCCGCGGCCATGACGACTTTGACAGGACGGGGAGCCGTCTCCTCCCCCGCGACGGAGCTCTGATCGCAGCCTGCAAGCAGCGACACTGACAGAAGAAGCGGGAGAGAGGTACATATGCGATTGAGGGTCATCTCACTTGCCTTCCCAGGCGACGGCCTGGCCTTCCTTGAGGAACTTTCCGCCTTCGGTGACGATCAGGTCTTGTGCGGCGACGCCGCCGGTGACGACGAAATCGCTTTGGCGATATCGGTCGACCGCAATCTTCCGGAGTGAAACGGTTTGGTTTTGAGGGTTGACGAGCCATACGGCTGGTTCGCCTTCGGCTGATGCGATCGCGGTATAGGGCAGCACGATGCCGTCGCGCGGCGCGGCGCGCAGCTTGCCCACGACAGGCGTTCCGAGCGGCCATGGCGCGCCGTCCTGCAGCCCCACCTTGATCCGGATCGTGCCTGCCTTCGCGTCTATGACGGGAGAGACCTCGCGAATGCCGGCATGGACGTCGCTCGCGGGGTCGGAGACCGGTGCGACCTCGACGTCGTTCAGCGGCCGGCCATCCAGAAAGAACGCCTCGAAGACGTCGAACACTGCGTCTCGTGGCCCGTCATGGGCGAGCGTGAAGGCCGACTGCGCTGCTGATACCACCTGCCCGGCTTCGATGCCGCGCGCCGTGATGATGCCGTCTGCGGCGGCCTTCAGGTCGGTGTAGGACAGCGCGTCCTCGGCCGTCGCGAGCGCAGCCTCGGCGGCCTCGAGGGAAGCCTGCGCACTCAGCAGCTCCTTCTGCGCATCGTCAAAGACCGCCCTCGGAACGGCCTGCGACTGCAGGAGTGATTTCGCCCGGTCGAAGGCGAGTGTCCTCTGCGCAACGACGGCTTGCGCCGACTCCAGTGCGGCGCGGGCGACGCTCACGTCCGCCTGTTGTTCGGTATCGTTGAGCCTCGCCAGAACGTCGCCGGCGTGAACATGCGATCCGACGTCGACCCTCCTCTCCAGAACCCGGCCGCTGACGCGGAAGGAGAGTTCGGTCTGGACCCTCGCCTTGACCTCGCCGGTGATTTCAGCACCCGGTTGATACTCAGCCGCCGCCGCCGCAACGACGCGGACCTGCTGCGGCGGCGGCGCCACTTCAGCTTTCTCCTCGCAGGCAGCCAGAACTGCGCAGGCGAGACCAATTCCCAGCAATCGAAAGGACTGCATTTTTTGCTCCGGTACGGTTTGCGAAGAGAGCCGCGTTGTTGGTCGGCCAGCTTCAATCTGCTGCTGCCAGGCTGTTGCCCGATGTTGACAACGCCCACTTAGAGGTTAAAGTAGGCGCTGTCAACATAATCGCTGGAAAATGTTGACACAAGCAACATGGGCATGGGTGAAGCAGATGCGGTTAGCCGCCGGATACCCGAACAATTCCAATTGGATGATCGAACGAGTTGTTAAAAAAGCATCGCGGGCGGAACGGAAGGCGCGCCGGCCTCATGAAATACTGGAGGCCGCGTTCGAGGAGTTTGCGGCAAAAGGTTATGCGGCAACGCGAGTTGAAGACGTCGCAAGCCGATTGGGGATAACAAAGGGAACGGTCTACCTCTATTTCCCAACCAAGGACGTTCTTTTCCAGGAGATGTTTCGCCACGCGTCGACGTCATCAGCAGACCTGTCGACCGCTATCTGCAGCCTTCGGGGATCCTGCGCCGAGCGGATCCGCGCCCTGCTGCTTATCGCTTATGAAAACACGGCCAACGACCGAAAGACGAGAGAACTCCTGCGCTTGTCCGTCGCCGAAGGAGCTCGTCTTCCCGAAATGGTCGACTGCCGTCATGAGCTATTCATCGCACCGACGCTTGCAGCGCTCACGGCTTTGATCGAGGAAGGCGTGAAATCGGGAGAGTTGAGACATGATACGGCGGCCGATAAGCCTGACGTGCTCGCGAGCTCGATTTTTCATGTTGCCGTCTGGCGTCTTATGTTTGCCGATCGAAAGCCGATCGACGGCAAGGCGCTTATGGAGGCGCACATTGACCTCGTTATGAACGGACTTCTGCGCCGTTCGAAACAAATGGTCTGATTTGCGAGGTGCGCCGTTCGGCGGACGGAGCCGGGCAGTTTTCGATGCTGGCAAAGGCCGGATACGTCGTGTGACGGATCCGGCCTCAACCTCTTCCCCATGCTGAGCTGAATCTAATTTCCGCTAGGAATGCGATTGTCATCCGACGGCGGGACTTCGCCCGTGACCGAGATGTTTCCCTGGATCTTATAGACGATCCGTAGATTGGCGGCCGCCGCCTGAAGCCAACCGACCGCATCTTCCGATGTCCATGCCGTGCCCTCCGGCGGCAGGGTCTCGAACAGACCGGCAATCAGCGGATTCACGGACTGGGAGTTGCCATTGCCGCCGCCCTGGTTCGTCCCGCCCTCCGTGCCGCCAACGGGCGGGCCGGAGCGGCTCTGATCGGAAGAACTCGCATATATTCCGCCGGAAAAGCCTGAAGATCTGGCATGAGAACCCGAAGAATCCCCGTGAGACGAACCCGGCGACGCCGCGTTAGCAGAGCTCGCGCTGCCTTGGGACGAACTCGATGACGTTGCGCCAGAGGAACCCGTAGAGGATCCAGACTGATCTCCATAGGAAGAATACGTCCTTCCGCCAGTGCTCGAGGCGGCGGCCGCACCAGTGACGACGCCCGCCGCATACCCGCCCAGGATATAGGCGTCGCGGCGATAGTATCCACGCCCGTAGTCTCCACCGCCATACTCTCCCTGACCATAGTCGCCGACACCATGGTCTCCACGACCATAATATCCACGGCCAAAGTATCCGTTGCGGTTGCCCGAGACCTTGAGATCGCCTGAGTTGTTGACGGTGAGATTGCCCGAGTCCTTCGCGACGATATTGCCCCCGGAATTCATGAAGGTGCGGTTCCCGTTGATGTTGCCGCCCGAGTTCAGCGTGTTGCGGACGCTTCCGGACACGTTACTCCCTCTGCGGCCTGGCCCTTCCGCCAATCGCCCTTTTGCGCCGCCGACACCTGGCATGCGAGTACGTGGGTTCACTGGTGGGCGGTTCTGCGCGCCCACCGGCGGCCGACCGTGACTCGCCATCGGCGGACGCGGCGTGCGGCCTATCTGCGGACGTGGGAACCCGCCCGGCCCTCCCGACGGGAAATGGGGTGGCCCTCCAGACGGCAGGGGTGGCGGACCGCCGGGAGGCGGCCCAAACTGAGCGAAGGCTGCGTCCGATGTGATGGCCGTTAAAGCGAGAAAAGCAAGGCAGGTGCGCTTAAGATAATTCATCACTTGCTCCCTTCCGTTCCCGACGCAACGGCTGGTGTCGGGTCGATCTTTTTCACATCGGCGGGAGGTTCAAAGATGAATTCGGAATCCGATAGACGAGGCTCGGTCTTCCAACTGGTGAATTCGGCAACGAAGCTTGGTTGACCCTGCAGCAGCGGGTAGGTGACGACCAGGCGATGAGGCGTCGCCGCGTCATTCTTCTCGACCCACAATTCCACATCGATGCCGGACTTCTGCGAGAAAAGCAGATGCCGGCACTCGATCCCGTCGACGGTAGCCGTGCCCACCTGCCAGGCTGCCATGGCATCGCCCAGCAGAACTTCGTCCGGAGAGCCTGCAAAAAGGACGCCGAGCGGAAAATCGAGATCCAGCTTGTCTGCGATCTCGTCGAGCGCGGACGGTATGTCGCCCGACGCGGGGATCGTCATATATTTCTTTCTGTCGGGAAAGAAGACCGAAGCTTTCTTGCCGTCGTAGAATAGATCGTGTCTGCCGTCATCGCCGATAAACTCGACGGCGATCCGATCGGGCCGGCGGGCGGCAATTTTGATCGTATGGAAAATGTGAAGCGGTTGTCCGGATTCGTCCAGATAGACGCTGACCGTTCTTGCCGTGATCGACATGTCCCTGGCATGCAGCGCCCTTGCCATCTGCGAAATGGCAGTCGCGGCCTCGTCGCTGATCGCCGGCTTGAACGGAGGTGCCGGTTCATCCGCGCGGGCTGTCGGCAGCGTGGCGAATCCCACAAGAACGCCGAACGCGGCAGTCTGAACGACATTCCGCAGCAACGTCGTCACTCCATGCGCGCCTGCGCCATCGACAGAGCGGTTCGTACCCGCCGCAGGTCGCCGGGCCCTCGTGAAGGGCCGGTGCAAACCATTACAGACTTCCATGTTCATTTCCTTTGACACTAAACGAGATAGCGCGAGCGCGCTGCAGCTCGGCGCGAGGTAGAGGTAGTTCGGGGTGCTGGAGTGTTTCTGTCAGACGGCACCGCAAAGGGTGTCGTCCGCTTGCCGCAGTCGGGTCCTACTGCATGAACCAGCCGTGGCTCACGACCAGCGACTGACCCGTTACGGCATTGGATCTGGCCGCCGCGAAATAGAGAACGGCGTCGGCCACGTCATCGGTGCTGGTAAACTCGCCGTCGACCGTGTCCTTGAGCATTACCGTCTTGACCACCAACTCCTCGCTGATACCGAGTTCACGCGCCTGCTCGGGGATCTGTTTGTCGACGAGCGGCGTGCGCACGAAGCCGGGGCAGACCACGTTGGCCGTGACGTTGTGCTCGGCCCCTTCCTTTGCCAGTACCTTGGCCAGTCCGATCAGTCCGTGCTTGGCCGTGACATAGGGCCCCTTCAGCTTCGAGGCTTCCTTGGAGTGCACGGAACCCATGTAGATCACCCGGCCGTATTTGGCGGCATACATGTGCTTGAGGCAGGCGCGAGTGGTCAGAAAGGCACCGTCGAGATGGATCGAAAGCAGCTTTCTCCAGTCCGCAAAGGGAAAGTCGACCAGCGGCTTGACGATCTGGATGCCGGCATTGCTGACCAGCACGTCGATCTTGCCGAACCTGGAGATCACCTCGCCGACGGCCTTTTCCACCTGCTCTTCGTCGGCGACGTTCATCGCCACGGCGAAGGCATCGCCGCCCTTCTCCTTGATCTCGGCCGTCGTTGCATTCGCGGCGTCAAGATTGAGGTCGGCGATCACGGGAATGCCGCCTTCGGCTGCGAAGCGAAGCGCGATTTCCTTGCCGATGCCGCTCGCAGCTCCGGTGATAACAGCCACTCTTCCATCAAATCCAGACATGGATAGTTCCTTTCAATTGCGGGAGATCAGTCGTGTTGGAGGTAGTCGAACACGACCTCGCCGAGGCCGAGCGTCAGGTCGGCGATATAATGGCTGGCCGACGTGACCTCGCGCACGGGTAGACGCGCGACGTCGCACATTGCGTGTTCGAACAATTGCAGGGCGGCAGGTCCGACCCATGCGCCCTTCAGCGTCACATCCTCGAGATAGTAGCGCACGAGTTCGCAAATCCGGGGTGAACCGTCGACGTGCGGGATGACCTTCAGCACGAAGGCGGGCTTCGCCATCGCCTTTGCCAGCGGCTCCAGCGGGAGTTCGCGGTGTTTGTAGCCCATCGTCGCCCTCACGCACAAAACCGAGCCGTAGTGCAGCGTCCCGACGAGCGTCTCCTGCTCGTGCGACAGCTTCGGCGTCGCCAGCTTCTTCGGAAAGCCCCAGATCTCGCGGCCGCCGGCGATCGGAGAGTTGTCGTCAAGGTACATGGCATGCACGTAGCTGCCTTCCTGCACCTTGCCCGATGGCCTCGTGAAGCGCACCGGAATGACCTGCCCGGTTTCCGTATAGTCCCCGAAGCCGGTCGAATCCGGCATGCGGATGAATTCATAGGCGACGGTGTCGCCGATCACTTCCAGCGGCTCCGGCACGACGGCGCGCAGGGCCTCCGGATCGGTCCGGTAGTTGATGACGACAAATTCGCGGTTGTAGAACTTGTAGGGTGGCCTCGGATAGGCCGGGTTGTTGAGCGGCATCGCGAAGGCATTTTCGCGGACTGCGGCGATCTTCATGGTCGTGCTCTTCTCTTTGGGTGAAATCTCAATCGAAGTCGAAAATGGCGACGCCGTCCGGCGTGCCGGGCCGCTGCAGCACCTCGGGGTGGCGCAATGTTTGAAGGGCGTCGTTGTAGCCGGAGGCCCAGTGCTCCTCCATCGTCAGCCGGGAGAACTCGTAATCCTTGGAGCTCGCTTCGTATTTCTTGGCGCGATATATGAGCTGGACGATGTTGTAGACCTTCTCGTCGGCCTGATCGACGAGCAGCTTGATCTCCGGATCGGCTTGCAGCAGCGCGTCCTGCGGGACGAGTTCGACCAGATGGCCGAGTGCGCGGCGCAGCCGCTGCTGCGTCTTGAAATGGTCGGTCGCCGCGCGTGTGCGGCTCGAGAAGCGAATATCCTTCTGCCGCAGTTCGATTCCGAGAAGGTCACGCGGGAACTCGCCACTCGCACTCCAAAGATCGACTTGAAAGGCCAGCGTGTCCTGGCGCGGCGCGTTATCGAGGACCCATTGCAGCGGCGTGTTGGAGATGAGGCCGCCGTCCCAGTAACACTCGCCGTCGATCCTCGTCGCCGGGAAGCCAGGCGGCAGGGAGCCGCTAGCCATGATATGTTCGGGGCGGATAGTGTGGGTCGTGGTGTCGAAATACTCGAAGTTGCCGGTGCGCACGTTGACGGCGCCGACGCTGAAACGCATGGCGCCTGTATTGATGCGGTCGAAGTCCACCAGCCGTTCCAGCGTCGCCTTCAGCGGTGCGACGTCGTAGAAGCTTTCCGCCTCGATGCTGCCGGCGGCGGAAAAGAAGGGTGGCACTGGACGGGGCGTGAAGAAGCCCGCGGCGCCGTCCATAAGGGTGGCGAAGGCGTGTGCCTGATTGAGCAGGCCACGCGCGAAATCACCCTGGAGTCCCATCGTCCCTAGCATCGCCGAAAACAGAGTGGGAAACCCGTGAGCCGGGGCGGTTATCGTCTCCCAGAAGCTCCTGAGCGCCTCCACTCGTCTTTCTGGCGGATTGCCCGCAATCAGCGCACTGTTGATGGCACCGATGGAGATGCCGGCGACCCAGTCAGGATGCAGACCGGCTTCGGCCAATGCTTGATAGACGCCGGCCTGATATGAACCGAGCGCCCCTCCGCCTTGCAACAGCAGCGCGATACGCTCGAATGGCGGACGCTCCGCTATGCGGTGCCTCTTGTTTTTGACGGGATGTTGAGGGGTCATGCAGTTTACCTCGGTTGTTGATCCCACTGCCGTTCCAGATCGGCCGCAGCATATGTTGACATCGCCCACTTAAGTGCTAGAGTGGACAATGTCAACATACCCCGTCAGAATGTTGACGAGAGCAACTTAACAATCTAAATGGATGGCATGACCCAAGACATTTCCACGAAAGACCCGCGCCCGTACCACCATGGCGATCTGCATAGGGCCATCGTAGAGGCCGCACTCGACGTCCTCAGCGAGTCTCAAAGCACGGAGTTTTCGCTTCGTGAACTCGCACGTCGGGCGGGCGTCAGTCACAACGCCCCGTACAAACACTTCGCCGACAAGCGCGAATTGCTGGCAGCCGTCTCGGCGGTTGGGTTCGAACTACTGGCGAAGCGGATGGCCGAAGCGACCAAGGAACTCGACAGTCCGAGCGAGCGGCTGGCGGCTATGGCACGCGCATATGTCTCCGGCGGCGTTAACAATCCGGCGCTCTACAGATTGATGTTCGGCGGCTACCTCGGTCAGGACGATGGGCGTCCCTTGATCGAAAGAACTGCGGCCTACAGCATGAAAGCCCTTATCGTTGACGCGATTTCCGACGGCGCTCTCGGGCACCCAATTGCAGATACTGAGGCGAATACCCGCACGTTCGATGGGGCGATTCTTGTTTTCTGGTCCCAAATGCACGGTCTAACTTTGCTGCTGGCGGATCGCCTCGTCGGCCCCAGCGACAAGATGGAGGAGCTGACTGAGAGCGTCTTGCAAGGCATGCTCGAGGGATTGGCGAATTGTATCCCCGCAATACCATCAGGCGTGTGGGTGGGTCCTCCGCTTGCCGAATAGGCCGCGAGGCTCGCGGGCAACCACTCTGTCATTTGCGTGGTGCCCACCCCGGCTCGTTCCAAGAGGAGAAATCTCATGGACGCATACATCTCTGCTCTGATGGGGCTCGCCGGCATCGCGATTGGCAGCCTGACCTCGTTTGCCTCCACCTGGATGACGCATCGATCACAGGTGAAGGAAAAGCAACGCGAAGCCGAGGCTGTCAAACGCGAAAAGCTGTTTTCCGATTTCATCGCTGAAGCCACGCGGCTTTACGGTGACGCACTAAGCCACCAGAAGGACGACGTTTCCGACCTCGTGCTGCTTTATGCACTGGTCGCCCAGATGCGTCTGATCTCATCCCGTCCGGTCGTGGATGCAGCCGAGCTGGCAATGGTAAGGATCGTCGAAACCTATTTGACGCCCAATCGCTCACTCTCCGAAATCCGGGATCTTGCCCGTTCCGGCGCGATGAACTTTCTCCTCGATTTTGGTGAGGCTTGCCGGGCAGAATTGGCGACAGGGCACCTGTCTATCGGACGATAGGATCTTACGGCACGTGCTAGAAACGTTAGCAACCCCTATTTGTGGAGAGACAATCTTAAGGCCCGTTCGGTGCTCGATCACTGGCGAGGTATGCCAAGGCACTTGCAGAATACGCCAACACGGTTGTTCCTGCATCGCTGCGAAACACGAAAAATCTCCTAAAATCGTCAACCAGAACGCGGTGCTGCTGCCGTTGTCGAAACTGTCACATCAAGACGCTATAAGGATTTTCGCCCGGCGCCTCTTGCGCCGATAGCGTTTCACCTTCAAAATTACGCCATGCCTGACAGCGACCCATCCAGTAGAAGCTCCGCCCGTTCGAACCGGGATCTCCCGGCCGAGGACGCGGGTGACCGCTGTAGACGGCGTGGCGATGCCCGCCTCACCTCGGGTCTATCACGGTTCGCGCTGAGAGGGCCGCTTTCCGCTTTGCCGATGACAGGCCTCGTATGGCCGGCTCCCTCTTACCGACGGCATATGACTTCCACTTCAGAGGAGCGGTCCTTCGTGACGACGACCGCGCCTCGCCGCGTCGCCTGATGAATGCGGCATTGCAACCTCAAAGAATAGGGTCCCTGTGTTTCTGGAAATTGGAATTGTGGCGTTTCTCACCATCCTGAATGGTGTGCTCGCCATGTCGGAACTGGCCGTTGTGTCTTCTCGGCCAGCCCGCCTGAAGGTTCTCTCCGACAATGGGAGCAAAGGCGCAGCGCAAGCAATCAAACTTGCCGAACACCCCGGTCGCTTTCTCTCCACGGTGCAGATCGGCATCACGCTGGTCGGTGTTCTCTCCGGCGCTTTTTCGGGGGCGACACTCGGGGGCCGCCTGAGCGGATGGCTGGAAGCCCAGGGATTGTCGTCGACGGCCGCCGATGCCGTTGGCGTCGGCTCGGTCGTCGTGGCAATCACCTATCTTTCGTTGATCATCGGCGAACTTGTTCCCAAGCAGATCGCATTGCGAGAACCCGAAGCGGTTGCGGCGAAGGTGGCGCCGGCTATGGCGGTGCTTTCAAAAATTGCGCTGCCCCTCGTCTGGCTTCTGAACGCTTCCGGAAATCTCGTCCTCAAGCTCTTGGGCCAAGCGGGAAAAGGTGGAGACAATGTCTCTGACGAAGAGATCAAGACCGTTCTGGCCGAGGCGCAGTCGGCTGGCGTTATCGAAAGCGAAGAGTCCGCGATGATATCAGGTGTGATGCGGCTGGCGGACCGCACTGCCCGCGCGCTGATGACACCCAGACGAGACGTCGAAATTATTGATATTGACGACAGCCTTGATGAAATCCGCACCCAGTTGCACAGGACGAAGCGGTCGCGGCTGCCCGTTCGCAAAGGCAGTTCGGACGAGGTGATCGGTATCCTTCCGGTCAAGGACTTTTACGATTCGATGTCCGAACACGGCAGTGCCGACATCAAGGCTCTGACGCAGGACGTTCCGGTGGTTTCAGACCTTTCAACGGCGATCAATGTGATTGAAGCCATCCGGAAATCGCCGGTTCACATGGTGCTGGTTTTCGACGAATACGGCCATTTCGAGGGGATTGTTTCGTCGGGCGACATTTTGGAAGCGATCATGGGGGCTCTGCAGGAGGGACCTGTCGACGAACAGGCCATCGCTCGCCGAGACGACGGTTCGTACCTGGTGTCCGGCTGGACGCCGATCGACGAATTCGCCGAATTCTTGAATCTCAAGCTCGATGACGATCTCGAATATCAGACTGTGGCCGGCCTGGTGTTGGAAGAGTTGAAACATCTGCCGGAACTGGGTGAGAGCTTCACGAGAGACGGATGGCGCTTCGAAGTCGTCGATCTCGACGGGAGGCGCGTGGACAAAATACTCGTGTCTGCGGCGTGAAGGTCGGGGTGCTTTCGTTTCCGATAACGTCGCCTGCGAGATCGTCAAGCTCGACGGCCGCAACATCGACGGGATCGGCCTCCGCCACATGGGATGTGGCCTGACATCAGGAGTGAACGCCATGGCCTGGTCTGCCAGCCAATATGCGAAATTCGAGGATGAACGCACACGACCGGCACGTGACCTTCTGGCGCAAGTGCCGCTGCAAAGCATCCGCCGCGCCGTCGACCTCGGCTGCGGGCCGGGCAATTCGACCGAACTCATCATCGAGCGTTATGGGGCCGAAGGCGTCTCCGGCCTCGACAGCGACACGAACATGCTGGCGGCGGCGCGCAAACGGCTTCCGGGCACCGATTTCGTCGAGGCCGATCTTGGCAGCTGGCGACCAGCTGAACCAGCCGACCTGCTCTTTGCCAATGCCGTCTTCCAATGGCTGCCCGACCATCTCGATATTTTCGACCGGCTGATGGACGGGCTGTCCGAAGGTGGCGTACTTGCCGTGCAGATGCCCGACAATCTAGGCGAACCCTCGCATCTGGCGATGGAGGAGACCGCCCATGCCGGTCCGTGGAGGACTGCTTTCGAAGGAAAGAGCGTGCGCCGCAAGGGGCTGCCTGCGCCATCCGCCTATTACTCCAGGCTGATCGCCAAAGCCGCGCGCGTCGATATCTGGCATACCATCTACAATCACCCGATGGCGGATGCTGCCGCGATCGTCGAATGGGTGAAGGGAACCGGGCTGATGCCTTATCTCGCCCAGGCCGGCGAAGAGCATCGCGAGGCGTTTCTGGCGGATTACCTCAAGCAGGTGGAAAAAGCCTATCCCAAGATGTCGGACGGGCGGGTGCTGCTCAGGTTTCCGAGGATTTTCATGGTGGTGGTGAAGGGTTGAGGCCGCCCAGGAGGGTGTCAAATGCTCGTTATCCCTCACCTCGCATGGTGCTTGCGGCAAAACCGGCACGGACTATAGTCGGCCGGAAAATCTCAGGAGATGACACACATGGACGCTGCCCCAACACCGCCGGTCACCCTCGTCATCTTCGGCGCCACGGGCGATCTGACACGCCGCCTGCTGGTGCCGGCGATCATCAATCTGACGCGTGAACGCCTCGTCGGCGAGGATCTCCACATTCTCGGCATAGGCATCGAGCCGGGTGACGACGAGTTTCTGCGCGGGCGGCTCGACCAGTTCCTCGACCATCTGAGCGGCGAAGAGCCGACGCTGAAGGACGAAGCCTGGGAAAGCCTGCGCCGGCGCATTTCCTATACATCAGGGGATTTCACCAAGGACGATATTTTCGTCGAGATCGGCAAGCGGCTGGGGCCGAATGCCAATGCCGCCTTCTATCTCGCGGTGCCGCCATCCTTCTTCGGCACGATCGTCGAGAAGCTCGCCGCCCATGGCCTGACCGATGAAAAGGAGGGGGTCTTCCGCCGCGTCGCCATCGAGAAGCCGTTCGGCACCGATCTCGCCTCGGCGCAGGCGCTGAATGCGCAAATCCTCGCCCAGATCGGGGAAAGCCAGGTTTACCGGCTCGACCATTTCCTCGGCAAGGAGACGGTGCAGAACCTGATGACGGCGCGCTTCGCCAATATGATGATCGAATCCTTGTGGAACAGCCGCTATATCGACCATGTGCAGATCACCGCCGCCGAGATCGTCGATGTCGGCAGCCGCGGCAAGTTCTACGATGCCACTGGCGCGCTGCGCGACATGGTGCCAAACCATCTCTTCCAGCTGCTGGCGATGATCGCCATGGAGCCGCCAAACAGCTTCGACGCCGAAGCGATCCGCAACGAAAAGAGCAAGGTGCTGAAGGCGCTGCGCATCTATACGCCAGAAGAGGCCAAGACGCACGGCGTGCGCGGCGCCTATACGGCAGGCCCGCTCAATGGCGCTCAGCTTCCGGCCTATCGCGACAGCAAGGATGTTTCGCCCGACAGCCGGACCGAAACCTATGTGGCGCTGAAGCTCTATGCCGATACCTGGCGCTGGGCAGGCGTGCCCTTTTACCTCAGAACCGGCAAAGCGCTGACGGCGCGCGACACCGAAATCGTCATCACCTTCCAGCCGGTGCCCTTCGCGCAGTTTCGCGAGACCGACGTCAAGCGCCGCCTGCCGCCGAACCGCCTGGTGATCCAGGTGCAGCCGGACGAGGGCATGAGCATGGAAATCTCGATCAAGGCGCCGGGGCTTTCGGTCGATACCACGCCGGTCTCTCTCGACTTCCGCTATGCCGACAAATTCGATATCGGCAAGACCACAGGCTATGAATCGCTGCTCTACGATCTCTTCATCGGCGATCAGACGCTGTTCCAGCGCGCCGACGGCATCGAGGCCGGCTGGGCGGCGGTGCAGCCCTTCCTCGATATCTGGGCTGAGGATGAGAGCGTGCCTGACAGCTACGCGCCGGGCAGCATGGGACCGGGCTGTGCCGACGTGCTTATCGAGCGCGACGGGCGGCGGTGGCATGAACTCGGCGTTTTGCTGCACAAGAACGGCAAATAGCCGGTCCTGCTTTCTGATCCGGGACTATCCCGTCAGCGGCAGGCGTCGCTTAGCGTGCCGTCGCGTTCGGCCGCGCGATACTGGCGTGTTCCCGGACGCGGGCAAGCCGTCCGATCGGACGGGATGACGACGGTGATATTATCGCTTTCAATGGGAGCGAGATCGAGAGGAATCCTGATTCCGCCCGATTCCGCATCCGGCACGGTGCCGGGCGGCATGCCGCCGAAACGTCCGCTATTATCCATGTCGCCGAGGGCCTGGGAGAAGGCAGGAGCGGCAAAGCCGAGGAGAATGATCGAGGCTGCTGCAATCAACGTACGCATGACCATATTCCTTCTGATCTGGCCGATATGAAACGAGCGGGGATGCACCGTTCCAGCCGATCCGGCCACCAGTGAAAAAATCCGGCATCACCTAACGTAGGGTCGGTCGATGCCGATTTCCATCTTGCGACGCACGCAGCCGGATGGATTGGCCAGACCTTGGAAGCCGATCGACGCGTTGACGATCAAAGTTTGGTGATCGGCCGACGCGGCCTCGGAGTGGTGCGATATCAGGCTCAGTCGCGCCAGCGCAGCAGCAGGTTCTCGAGACCTGTCGGATAAAGGTCGGTGCCGGCGTCACGCAGCATATCGCGGCCGAACCAACGAGCCGTCGCCGCCATCTCGTCGAGCTCGGAATAGCGGATTTCGTCGCGCTCATAGAGCGATGCGTCGGCCAGTTCAATGTCGGCGGCGAAGATGAATTCGTGGCCGGTCGCGCCATGATGCTCGAAGATGTTTTCCAGCAGATGCCAGGGGCCGACGATGCGGATGGCGGTCTCGAGTTCCTCCCTGAATTCGCGGTGCAGGGCCTTCTCGCGGCTCTCGCCGAACTCAATTGCGCCGCCGAGCGGGCGAACACCCTTAATGCGGCCACTGTCATCCTCCACTTCCGCAGCCAGCAGCCGATCCTCGCGCCAGGCAAGGCCGATCACCTTTACCCTGATCTGCTGCGACGGGCGCCAGACGGTCATGGGCTCTCCTTCTATCCAAGGGACAGCGCTTACTCTTCACCTCGATGCTTCCGGGGCGAGAACAATGAGCCCGCCGCGAAGCGAGGCTCCTGATGATCTGTTATTTCAAACGAACTGGCTGAGGCCCGGAACAGAGCCTACGACCTCGTCGACGACCTCCTCGCCGGCATATTGCTTGGCGATCGCGATGGTCTCCTTGGCGAGCGAGGTGATCTCGCCCATGCCGAGGCCTTCGCTCATCAGCTGCTGGCCGAGGCCCATAATGCCGCCGCCGCCGAGCGAGCTCATCAGCCCGCCGAGCAGGCCGCCGCCGCCGGCACCTGCGCCATTGAACTGGGCGACGAGATCAGCGCCGCCGGGGATCGCTTCGATCATCTTGGCAACCGGGCCATCGGCGGCTTCGCGCTGCAGGAAGCCAAGCATCATGCCGAGCGCCTTTTCGGCCAAATCAGGCGCAATACCCACGCGATCGGCGATCTGGGTCACAATTTCATTCATCGTCAGCCTCCTATTTTTGACGTTAACGTCAACGTTATTCGAAATTCCACAGCAACTCAAGCCGGCCCTCCCCGGGCGGCACTTTGTCCAGTTTGGCTTTTAATGCAAACAGTTGTCCGTACCCATCTCCCTGCTTATAACAGGGAAACGATGGTTCGATGAAGGCGGCGGAAGCAAGCCTTCTCATAAATGGCGGCAGAGCCCCAAGGGAGCATTCCGAATGATCGAGGAAGGCAAGATTTTCATCGGCGCGAGCCGCAATCCCGATGACAGCATCAACAAGCCGGAATATCTCGACCTGAAGTTCGGCAACCGCCACGGCCTCGTCACCGGCGCCACCGGTACCGGCAAGACGGTGACGCTGCAGGTGCTGGCCGAAGGCTTCTCGCGGGCCGGCGTCCCGGTCTTTGCGGCCGATATCAAGGGCGACCTTTCCGGCATCGCCGCCAAGGGCGAGGCCAAGGATTTTCTCACCAAGCGGGCCGAGCAGATCGGCTTCAGCGACTATGAATTCGACCAGTTTCCGGTGATCTTCTGGGATCTGTTCGGCGAGAAGGGCCACCGGGTGCGCACCACCATCGCCGAGATGGGACCGCTGCTGCTCGCCCGGCTGATGGATGCCTCCGAACCGCAGGAAGGCGTCATCAACATCGCCTTCAAGATCGCCGACCAGGGCGGGCTGCCGTTGCTCGACCTCAAGGATTTCAGCTCGCTGCTCAACTATATGGGCGAGAACGCCAGCCAACTTTCCAACCAATACGGGCTGATCTCCAAGGCCTCGGTCGGCTCGATCCAGCGGGCGCTGCTGGTTCTCGAACAGCAGGGTGCCGAGCACTTCTTCGGCGAACCGGCGCTGAAGATCACCGACATCATGCGCACAAGCAATAATGGCTACGGCCAGATCTCGGTGCTGGCCGCCGACAAGCTGATGATGAACCCTCGGCTTTACGCCACTTTCCTGCTCTGGCTGCTCTCGGAACTCTTCGAGGAACTGCCCGAGGTGGGCGATCCCGAAAAGCCGAAGCTGGTGTTCTTCTTCGACGAGGCGCATCTGCTCTTCAACGACGCGCCAAAGGTGCTGACCGAACGTGTCGAGCAGGTGGTGCGGCTGATCCGTTCCAAGGGCGTCGGCGTCTATTTCGTGACGCAGAACCCGCTCGACGTGCCGGAAACGGTGCTCGCCCAGCTCGGCAACCGGGCACAGCATGCGCTGCGCGCCTATTCGCCGCGCGAACAGAAAGCGGTGAGGACGGCGGCCGATACCTTCCGTGCGAATCCGGCCTTCGATTGCGCCACCGTCATCACCAATCTCGGCACCGGCGAGGCACTGGTCTCGACGCTGGAAGCCAAGGGCGCACCGTCGATCGTCGAGCGCACGCTGATCCGCCCGCCATCCGGCCGCGTCGGCCCGGTGACGGATGACGAGCGTCGGCAGATCATGGACAGGAGCCCGGTTCTCGGCGTCTATGACGAGGATGTCGACCGCGAATCCGCCTTCGAGCTGCTGGCGGCGCGGGCGAAGAAGGCAGCGGATGCCGAGGTTGCCAAGCGGGCGCAGGAAGAAGCGCCTCAGCAGGGCAGCACGACCTCCGGCTGGTCCCTGCCGGGCTTCGGCGGCGGCAATGACGACAATCAGGGCCGCGGCCAATCACGCGGCCGGGCTTCCGGCTACCAGCGCGAGACGGTGGTGGAAGCGGCGATGAAGAGCGTGGCGCGGACCGTGGCGACCCAGGTCGGCCGGGCGCTGGTGCGCGGGATATTGGGGAGCTTGAAGCGGTAGGGTTTGCGGCGTGCCGCAAGCCCCCCATCCGCCTGGCGGCACCTTCTCCCCGCAGGGCGGGGCGAAGGGACCAAGCCGCACCCTCTCCGCTCCCATCTCGCTCTCGCAGGGCACCTCCCTCGCCCCGCTTGCGGAGGTCCGAAAGACGGGGCGAGACGAGTGGCTCGACCCCGGTAAAGTTAGGGTGACGGTCACTCTCAGGATGAAGCAGTCGAGGAAAGGGGACAGCAAGTTGGCACTTTGCCTTGAACCTTCCGCCACAGTCCCTAAATTCCCTGCCATCGACCATTTCAACAGGATGTGTGCCGCAATGGATTTCAACCCGATCGCAACGCCAACTTGCCTTGCCAACGGGGAAATCCATATCCATGCCTGCATCCATCACTCTCTCGCATCTTTCGTGGTCCGCGCCTGACGGGCGGTCGCTTTTTTCCAATCTTGACCTGAGCTTCGGGGCGGAGCGGACCGGCCTCGTCGGTCGCAACGGCGTCGGCAAGACGACGTTGCTCAAGCTCATATCTGGTGAGGTTCGTCCTCTTTCGGGGACGATATCCGTCAACGGCAGCCTCGGCATCTTGCACCAGAGCGTTCAGGTGGCGCCCGAGGAAACGGTCGCCGATCTCTTCGGCGCAACCGGGGCACTTGCCGTTCTTCGCCGTGCCGAAGCCGGCGACGCGACTGCCGACGAGCTTGCATCCGCGGACTGGATGCTGGAGGCCCGCATTGCGTTGGCGCTCAATCGGACCGGGCTCGACGTGCCGCCGGACACACCACTTGCCGCACTCTCCGGCGGGCAGCGCACGCGTGCCGGGCTTGCCGCTCTGATCTTTGCGGAACCGGATTTCCTGCTGCTCGACGAACCGACCAACAATCTCGATCGTGAGGGCCGCGAAGCCGTGATTGCGCTGATCGGGAGCTGGCAGGCAGGTGCGATCATCATCAGCCATGATAGGGAATTGCTCGAAAGCGTGGATGCGATCGTGGAGCTGACATCGCTCGGCGCGACGCGCTACGGCGGCAACTGGAGCCATTATCGCGAGCGCAGGGCACTGGCGCTCGCCGCCGCGCAGCACGATCTCGCCGATGCGGAAAAGCGCATGGCCGAGGTTGCGAGGAGCGTTCAGGCGACGGTGGAGCGGCAGGCGCACAGGGACCGTGCGGGACGAAAGATGGCCGCCAAGGGCGGCATCCCGCGCATCATGCTCGGCGGAATGAAGGAACGGAGCGAAACGACGGGCGGCGACAATGCCCGTCTCGCCGAGCGCCGGCAGGCTCAGGCACTGGAAGATGCAACAGCAGCGCGCAAAAAAATCGAGATCCTCCAGCCGCTGTCAGTAACTTTGCCGGCGACCGGGCTGCCAGCGAACAAGATCGTGCTGAAGATGGATGCGGTGATATCGGGCTATCAGCCTGATGACCCTGTCATCAGCGATTTCTCCTTCGACATAACCGGACCGGAGCGTATTGCCGTCACCGGTCGAAACGGCTCGGGCAAGACGACGTTGCTGGCGCTTGTCACCGGTGATCTCGAACCCTGGAGTGGAATGGTCAAAATCATGACCGCTTTCTCGATGCTCGACCAGAAGGTGAGCATCCTCGATCCGTCAGAGTCGATCCGCGACAATTTCCGCCGGATCAATCCGCAGGCTGATGAAAACACCTGCCGGGCGGCTCTTGCCCGCTTCATGTTCAGGGCTGATGCGGCACTACAAACCGTATCGACGCTGAGCGGCGGGCAGTTGCTGCGCGCCGGCCTCGCCTGCGTTCTGGGGTTTGCACCGCCGCCGCTGCTGATCCTCGACGAACCGACCAATCATCTCGACATCGACTCGATCGCTGCAGTCGAGGCCGGACTGCTGGCTTACGATGGCGCACTGCTCGTCGTCAGCCATGACGAGACGTTCCTTGAGAATATCGGGATCACACGGCGGCTGGAGCTGCCTTCCGGCGCTGTCTGACACGCCCCGGCCTCTTGCCTCTTTTTGCAGGCAATGTTATTTGCACCTTGCAACCTTTTCGAGAAAGGAGGATCACGCAATGCAATATTATTTCCGGCATCATCGCCAGCGTGGTCCCGTCAACGCCCTGCAAATGCGTTTGCAGGGCTGACCAGAGACCGTTTCTCGACATCTCTTCCTGGTCTGCCCTCGTGGCCAATGCGGCGCTGTATCCCAAGATTCGAGCACGCATTCCTGTAACTTCCCGGGCCTGATACGCGCAATCCTGTGATGGCTGAACGCCCCGGATCGTGCCGACCACCCGGTCAAGACCAGAGAACGATCATGACTCTCATCAATATCCGCAATCTCGGCGTGACGCTGGGCAATCCGTTGTTTTCCAAGCTCAATCTCGTCGTCAACACGGGCGACCGCATCGGCCTCGTCGCCGCCAACGGGCGAGGGAAATCGACGCTGCTTGCCTGCATCACCGGCGCGCTGGAGCCGAGCGAGGGCGAGATCACCAAGGCGCGCGGGCTGACCGTCGGCCATGTCGCGCAAAATGTGCCGCCCGGGCTTTTCGACACGCCGTTCTACGATGCGGTGCTGCAGGCGCTGCCGGCCGATCAGGCCGAAAGCGAAAGCTGGCGCGTCGACGTGGTGCTGGAATCGCTCGAGGTGCCTGAGGTGATGCGCGGCCGGCCGCTGAAACAGCTGAGCGGCGGCTGGCAGCGGCTGGCCATGCTTGCCCGCACCTGGGTGAGCGAGCCCGACGTGCTTTTGCTCGACGAACCGACCAACCATCTCGACCTCGAAAAGATCGCCCAGATGGAAGCCTGGTTGAATGCGCTGCCGGGCGACGTGCCGGTCATTCTGTCCAGCCACGACCGCGCCTTCCTGGATGCAACGACCAACCGGACGCTCTTTCTGCGGCCGGAGCAATCGCCGGTCTTCGCCCTGCCCTACACCCGGGCACGCGCCGCACTCGATGAGGCCGATGCCTCCGAGGCGCGGCGCTACGAGCGCGACATGAAGGTGGCCGAGCAACTGCGCAAGCAAGCGGCGAAGCTCAACAATATCGGCATCAATTCCGGCAGCGACCTGCTCGTCGTCAAGACGAAGCAGTTGAGACAGCGGGCGGAAAAACTCGAGGATGCGGCAAAACCGGCGCATCTGGAGCACTCGGCCGGCGCCATCCGGCTTTCCAACCGCGGCACGCATGCCAAGGTGCTGGTGACGCTGGAAGACGCGGCGGTGACGACGCCTGACGGGACGCTGCTCTTCCGGACCGGCCGGCAATTCATCTGCCAGGGCGACCGCATCGTGCTGCTGGGCCTCAACGGCGCCGGCAAGTCACGGCTGATCTCGATGCTGAAGAGGGCGATCGAAACGCCGGAGACGGTGCGGGACGGCATCAAGGCGACACCGTCGCTGGTTCTCGGCTACGGCGACCAGGCGCTTGCCGATCTCACCGACACCGACACGCCGATCGGCACGATCATCCGCCGTTTCGATGTCGGCGACCAGCGGGCGCGTGCCTTGCTGGTTGGGGCGGGCATGACGATCGACATGCAGGCAAAACCGATCGGCCAGCTTTCCGGCGGGCAGAAGGCGCGGCTCGGCATGCTGGTGCTGAGGCTGACGGAACCGAACTTCTACCTGCTCGACGAGCCGACCAACCATCTCGACATCGAGGGGCAGGAAGCGCTGGAGAGCGAGTTGATGGCGCACGAGGCGAGCTGCCTGCTGGTATCGCACGACCGCAGCTTCGTGCGGGCGGTCGGCAACCGGTTCTGGTTTATCGAGAAGAAGCGGTTGGTAGAAGTCGAGAACCCGGAAGGGTTCTTTGCTTCGGTGGGATAGTGAATGTTGGGCGTGCCGTACGGCACGCCCAAACACCTATCGCTTCGGCGCCACCAGGCAGAAAAAGGCACCCTGCGGGTCGGTGGCCTGGATGATCCAGCTGCCGCCGGGGACTTCCATCGGGCCGTGGACGACCTTGCCGCCGCCTGAGGTGACGCGTTCGATCGCGGCATCGATCGCCGGCACGATGAAATAATAGCACCAGAAGGGCATCGGCATATTGTCAGGCTTGGTCATCATGCCGCCGATCTGCCGGCCATTGCGAGCGAAGAGGTAGTAGACGCCCATCGGACCCATGTCCATTTCGCTGTCCTTCGTCCAGCCGAACAGCTTGGAATAGAAGGAGACAGCGTCCTTGCCGTTGCCGGCATAGAGTTCATGCCAGCCGATATTGCCGGGCGCGTCGAAGGCCAGTTCCGGCATGGGCTTCTCCATCGGCGCCGGCGTCATGATGCAGAGCACCGCGCCGCCCGGATCGGCGACGACGGCGAAGCGGCCGATGGTCGGGATGTCTTCCGGCGGACGGCGGACCGAACCGCCATTGGCGGCAAAATCCTTGGCCGACTGATCGACGTCGTCGACGTCGACATAACCCGTCCAGTTCGGTGGAATGCCCTTACCCTCGAGTTCGGCCGGAAATTCCATCAGGCCGGCGACGCCGATGCCGTTCGCCTCGAAGATCGTATAGGGCGGCATGCCCTCCATCTTCATTTCGGAGGTCGTCCAGCCGACGACCGAGCTGTAGAATTTCGCGGCAGCCGCTGTGTCGGGGGTCATCAACTCGCACCAGATGAACTTTCCATGCGTCTCGGACATCATACTCTCCCTTTTTCGACGCCCTTTTCCCGAGGCCTCTCTTTCGAAACCCCTTTCTCAAGGTTGAGCGCCGCGATTGTCAGATCTTGCGGGCGTAATGTGCTTCCATGAATTGCTTCCAGGAACCGTCGGGCTGCCTGGCGCTGGAGATGAAGGTGCGGTGATCGGCGTCGGCGAAGGCGATCTGCTCGCGGTAATCGGCAAGCCCCTCGCCGTTGAAGTCGGGCCCTGTCGTGTAGAGGTCCAGCACGTCGCCGGATGCATCGAGCTCGCCCTCATAGACCCACATATAGTCCATCATGCTGCCGATCCAGCTGCCGATATATTTGCCTTTTGCGGCGTTGTAGCCGAGCGTCAGGATGCTGGTCGCCTGCTTGCCATCCGGCATGCGGCCGGTGCCTTCGGCGACGAACCAGATGCCGTGCAGCGAGCGCACGGTCTCCGTCCAGTCCTCGCCGCCAGACATTTCGGGTGCACTGACGGTCCAGTCGCCGACCAGCCTTTCCAGGAAGGAATGTTCCTTTAGCACTTCTGCGGTCTTCATCATCCTTCTCCCTTGAGTGATGGTGGCCTGGAATTGCTCCAGTTTAGTGACAGCAGGATGGCGCCTTTTGAGCCTCCTCATATTCGTCATGGCGGCGCACGAAATTCATCGTGCTGTCCTCGTTGCGGCCCTTCGGCGCCCGGTCGAGGATCATCAGGGTGCCGATCAGTTCCTCCGGCCCGCGGGCATAGCTCGAATAGGTATGGAAGACCTCGCCCTTGTCGTTGCGGTAGAAGGCGCTGAGGCCCGGCAGTTCGTCATTTGCATCATCAGGCGGCATAGGCGTGAAATTGTAAAAGACCTTGTCTTTGGCAAGGTCCTCCGGGCTGAAAGAGACGTGATAATCGAAATTGAAATCGCTGCCGAAGGAAGAGACCCAGGGGAATTGCCAACCCATGCGCTTCTTATAGGCGGCAATCTTGTCGAGCGGCGCGCGCGAGACGGCGACCCAGGTGACGTCATGATGGTTGAGATGCGGCAGGGCGCCGTCGACATGGTCGGACAGGAAGGAACAGCCGGGGCAGCCGGCATCCCAATCGGGACCCAGCATGAAATGATAGATCAGCAGTTGGCTGCGGCCGTCGAAGAGATCGGCAAGCGATTTCTTTCCCTCCGGCGCATCGAAGACATAATCCTTGTCGACCCTTACCCAGGGCAGCGCCAGCCGCGCGGCGTTGACGCTGTCACGCAGCCGCGTCGCCTCCTTTTCCTTCAGCAGCAAGGCGCGGCGGGCTTCCAGCCATTGCTCACGGGAAACAACTTCATTCTGCATGGAATGCGCCCTCCTCCGGCACGCTCCTTCTCCTTGACTAAATACATTGATATCAATAGAAATGGAGCATGTCAAATTCGATCGAGATTCCCTTTTCCACGACGCTGCTGGTGCGCGACACCTGCCTCTGCTTGCATGTGCAGCGGGCGGCGCGCGCGCTGGCCCGGCTGTTCGACGATGCGCTGAGGCCGGCCGGACTGACCAATGGGCAGTTTTCGCTGATGATGTCGCTGAACCGGCCGGAGCCGCCGCCGATGGGACCGGTCGCCGCCCTGCTCGCCATGGATCAGACGACGCTGACGGCGGCGCTGAAGCCGCTGCAACGCAAGGGCTGGGTTGATGTGATGGAGAACCCGAAAGACCGGCGCCGCCGGCTGCTGAGCCTCACCGCCGAAGGCAAGGCCGCGCTGGCGAAGGCGCTGCCGATCTGGCAAGCGACGCATGCGGCCCTCGACGACACGCTGCCGGACGGCAATGCCGGACGGCTGCGGCAGGATCTGCAGGCGTTGTCGGGGATGTCGAGTGAAATGCCGAGGCCGGCCGGATCGCCGCGCCGGCCGCGTTATAGCGAACGGGCAAGGGGCGAATAGGGCGAGCCGGACAGCCTCTGGGATCTTTCGAGAAAGCTGTCGCCGTTCCGGCCATGTATCGCAGCGTGTGCGTGGATGGCCGGGAGAGCCACGGCTGTCCGGTTGGCGCCGATGGCGGCCCCTAACCCTCTCCCCGTTTTACGGGAGAGGGGACGCGCCAAGCGAGAGGTCAGCGGGGAACGGAGAGGTCGCGGCATGGTCCCTTCGCCCCGTTTACGGGGAGAAGGTGGCGGCAGCCGGATGAGGGGCTGGTCGGCAAGCCCCTCCCTCACACTTGCTGAAACGCTTGGATCAGGCAACCGTGACCGGAACTTCGGTCGAGGTGCGCATGGCGTGGCTGTAGGGGCAGACGATGTGGGCTGCGGCAGCGAGTTTTTCGGCGGTTTCGCGGTCGAGACCTGGGATATTGACCGTCAGCGCCACTTCGATGCCGAAGCCGGTTCCATCTTCACGCGGGCCGATGCCGACCTTGGCGGAGACCGTTGTGTCTTCGGGAATCTTGACCTTCTGCTGGCCCGCGACAAATTTCAGGGCACCAAGGAAGCAGGCGGAGTAGCCGGCAGCAAAGAGCTGTTCGGGATTGGTGCCGGTGGCGCCGTCGCCGCCGAGCTCCTTGGGAACGGTCAGCGTCACGTCCAGAACGCCGTTTTCGGAAACGGCGCGGCCTGCGCGGCCGCCGGTGGCAGAGGCTTTGGTCGTATAGAGAATAGGCATGACGATCTCCTTTTGATTGGCCCTTCGATGGGGTTGGATTTTTAATATCGCACAATTAAATTGTACGCAAGTGAATTTTGCAAATTGCATTTCGACGTCGAAAAGAAGACAATCGCAGGCTCAGGGATGATGGATATGAAAGCGCAAACGGTAAAGACCATGGAGATACCGCAGGAGGAAAAGCGACTGGAAAAGCAGTTGTGCTTCGCGGTCTATGCGACGGCGCATGCCTTCACCCGCGCCTACAAGCCGATCCTCGACAGGGTCGGCCTGACCTATCCGCAATATCTGGTGATGCTGGTGCTGTGGGAACGCGGCGAACTGCCGGTGAAAACAATCGGCGAGCAGCTGGATCTTGATTCCGGCACGCTGTCGCCGCTGTTGAAACGGCTGGAGCAGAGCGGGCTGATCAAGCGCATCCGCGACCTGCGCGACGAACGGCAGGTGATCGTGTCACTGACCCCTGGAGGTGAGGCGATGAAGGGCGAGATCGATACGATCATGACGGCGATCGGCCAGGCCGCCGGCTGCACGCTTAAGGAAATGGCCGAGATGCGCGACATGCTGCATCGGCTGCGGGGCAATCTCGGGCGGGCCGGCACGGGCGGCTGAATGCATCACCAGCCAGCCTAAATAGCGGCGCCGAGGATCAGGGCCGCCTCGCAGCCGGCTTGGCCGGCGACCGGCGCTTCTTGGCAGGCGCTGCCTTGGGTTCGCCTTCGGCCTCCTGCTGCAGACGCAGGGCCTTCAGCTTCTCCGTCTTCTTGTCACGGGCCGATGCCTCGGCGGCGATGATGGCGCGCGCCGTGTGATCGGTCGCTTCCGCCTTGTCGCGAGACGAAAGCTTGGCGGGATTGAAGAATTCTCCCTTGGTGGCGGTCATGTGCCCCTTTCTCGGGTGATGGCGCGCTGGAGCCGTGGCTCCGCGGCTGGAACCGTGGTCCCACGGGTATAGCCGTGATTCCCACGGCGGGCCGTGAGTCCACGGGTGTAGCCGTGATTCCCACGGCTAGGGTTAGCGGGCGCGGAGAACCTTCTTCGGCGCCGGCAGCAGACCTTCGCGCTGCAGCTTCTTGCGGGCGAGCTTGCGCTGGCGGCGAATGGCCTCGGCCTTTTCGCGGGCGCGCTTCTCGGACGGCTTCTCAAAGGCGCTGCGCGCCTTCATTTCCCGGAACAGGCCTTCCCGCTGCATCTTCTTCTTGAGCACGCGGAGCGCCTGATCGACATTGTTATCCCTGACGAGAACCTGCAAAACGATATCCTTCCTGTCGGCGGCGAAGCCGCGCTGTCAATGATGAAAAACGGCGGGACTACTTGCCCGTCCGGATGCTCGAAAACTTCAGCCAGGGTTCGGCGCTGTCGGCCTTGGCTGCCGCCTCGGGAGAAATCCTCGATGGCGTTTCCCCGGTATCGATGTCGGCCTCAGTGATGCGGCGTTCGAAATTCTCCGCGTCGAACTGGACGCGATACTGCACATGCCCGTGGTCGTTGGGCAAGATGCTGGAGATCCGGCACCGCTTGTCGGCTTTCGCCGTGCGGGTGAGGCCGGATTTCAGCACGATCATGTCGCCGACTTTATAGTTTGGTCTGCCCATTTCAGCGTCCCTTCAACTCTTCGGCTGCTCAACTGTCAATCTGAACGACCCGCGCTCAAAGCAAAAAGGCCGGGCTGGCACCCGACCTCTTCCAGTCACTCAGCCATTTCACTGCCGGTACGGCAGCACGGGCGAATGACAAATCATGCGGCCTGAAGGTTGTCGGCCGAATTCTTGCCCGACTTCTTGTCGCGGACGAGATCGTAACGGATCTTCTGACCTTCAACGAGTTCGCGCATGCCGGCGCGTTCGACCGCTGAAATATGGACAAAAACGTCCGTAGAACCATCATCGGGCTGAATAAAACCAAAACCCTTGGTGCCATTGAACCACTTGACGACGCCTGAATTCATAACGATCTCCTTTTCAACCGTTTGTGCTTCGCTTGCGGAAAAATGTCCGACAAGCCGTATCGATGTTGAGAGGATATCTGACGGAGCGCTTCAGCGCGTGGACAAAGGTCGCAAGCAATTCGATACGCACCATGTAGGTTATTTATCGAATTAAGCAATGGTATTCCAACAAATAAATCTCCTGCCGGGGCAAAATGAAAACTCTTACCCCTGGGGCAAGCACCTGCTTCCCCTGAGGAAAGGGTCCGCGGCGGCCGGATCAGGGCCGCCCGGTGAGATCACTGCAAGACGACGATCGGGGCCTTTGTCGGAACGCGGTCGTAGAGATCGATGATGTCCTGGTTCATGAGCCTGACGCAGCCCGACGAGACGGCCTTGCCGATCGAGCGCCAGTCGGGATTGCCGTGCAGGCGGTAGAGCGTATCCTCGCCATTCGAGAAGATATAGAGCGCACGGGCACCCAGCGGGTTTTTCAGGCCCGGCTCCATGCCGCCGTTGTCGATCGAATATTTGACCAATTCCGGCTGGCGGGCGACCATCTCGTTCGGCGGCTTCCAGCGCGGCCATTTCTGACGCCACTGGATGACGCCCGAGCCCTGCCAAGCGAAGCCCTCGCGGCCGATGCCGACGCCGTAGCGCATCGCCATGCCGTCGGCCTGGACGAGATAGAGGAAGCGCGACGGCGTATCGACGACGATGGTGCCGGGCGGCTGGCCGGTGGGATCGACGACACGCTGGCGATAATAGCGCGGATCGATCTGCTCGTAAGGAACGGCGGGAATGAGGAAGCCGCCATCCTCAACCGGGCCATACATGACGGCAAGCTCAGGCCCGCTCGGCACGCTCGACGCAGCCGGGGACTGGAACAGGCGCATGGGCGAACGGTAGATGATCGTCGTATCGCCCGATGTTACCGTATTGGCTGAGGAGGCGCAGCCGGTGAGCGCGGAGGCTGCGGTCAACGCCGAAAAGGAAAGGAAGCTGCGGCGGGAAAGATGTCTATCGAAGCTCATGACGCGGGACTGATTTCCTCTGATGCGGGAAGCCGGACGAGACGCCGCATAAACCAGCGATTCGTCCGATGCCGATAACAACAAGAGAAGATCTATCGGCTTGCGCCAAATAAACCATAGCTTCACGCAGACGTGTCCGGCCTGAAGCGGACGATATGAGCAGCGCTGTTGCAGCGCTACATCACAACGATCTCGGCCTTGGCGGGAACGCGGTCGTAGAGATCGACGACGTCCTGGTTCAGCATGCGCACGCAGCCAGACGAGGTGGCCTTGCCGATCGACTGCCAGTCGGGCGTGCCGTGGATGCGGTAAAGCGTGTCCTGCCCGTCCTTGAAGATATACATGGCGCGGGCGCCGAGCGGGTTCATCAGCCCCGGATTCATGCCGCCATTCTCCGCTCCGAAGGGGCGAACCTCAGGCTGGCGCGAGACCATTTCGACCGATGGCGTCCAGCGCGGCCATTTCTGCTTCCATTGAATGGTGCCGCGCCCTGACCAGGCGTAACCGTCGCGGCCGAGCCCGACGCCGTAGCGCATCGCCTTGCCGTTGCCCTCGACGAAATAGAGAAAACGCGCCTTGGTATCGACGACCACGGTGCCGGGCCGCTCGGTCGTCTGGTAATCGACCTCCTGGCGCAGGAACTGCGGCTGCACGCGGCTGATCGGGATCGCCGGCAGGGTGAAATCCGCGTCGCGCAGCTCGCCATACATCGCCATGTGCACGGGATTGGTGACCGGCAGGCCGTAGGTCTGGTGGAACTGTGTCTTGTAGAGCTCACGCGTCTGGGGCACCGGCTGATCTGGGATCGGCCGCACCCGGCGCGGATCGACGCCGGGCGGCTGATAGAAGACCGGCGAGGTTTCCTGAACGAAGCGGGCCGGCGAATCGGCGGCGACATCGGGAATGAGGATGTTGCAGCCGCTGAGCGACGCAACTGCGATCACCAGCCCGGCAATCGGGAAGACCCGGCGCAGAAAATTCATGGAACCACCCTTATCAACGATCGGCGAGACAGCGATATCTGCCGGGACGATGGCATATGCGGCTGGCGCGAGGCTGGCGTTGGGGTGGGAAGGCCGGGAGCTAAGACGACCAGAGCCGGCGCGAACGGAAAATCAGGAAACGAGCAGGACGCCATTGCCATAGGTGGCAGCCAGATCGCGGATCAGCTGCACCTCTCGCTCGGTCAGCGCCGGTATCGACGAAACGCCATTGCGTTCATACAGCGCGAAAGCCTCGCAGGCAGGCCGGATCACGATTCCAGACGAGCGATTTCAGCTCGGGGAAGTCGTTCGGCACGATCATTGTCTCTGCGTCCGTCGTCATGCCGGGAATATAGGCCCAATGGGCCTGTATTTGAAGCGGCCGCGAAAAATCAGGCCGCCACCCCGTGGAAGAAGCGGATGCTCTGTTCGATCTCGGCCGGCAGCGCGGAGGTGTGATTGCCGGCGACGGTGTCGGTCTCGATATGGATGCCGGCGGCGCGGGCGCGGCGGGCGAGCAGATCGGCGCGGTCGTTGAAATGGGCCTCTTCGGTGCCGTGGACAACACGGACCGGGCATTTGAAGCTCTGGGCATAACACAGCGCCGACCGCACCTCGAATTCATGCGCATTGCTGTCGTCGAAGCGGATATCCTGGGGATAGCGGCTGAAGAAGCGGAAGGCATTGGGATTGCCCGAAATCGGCGCGGCGGCGCGGAATTTATGGGTGCTCATCGCCGTCAGCATGGTGAGCGTGCCGCCGATGCTATGGCCGGCGATGAACAGGCGCTGGGAATCGACGCCCGGCAGGTGCGCCAGGCGCTCGGTGGCGGCAAGCACATCGTCGACTTCGTCATAGAAGCCGGAGAAATTGCCCATCTGGCCGTTTTCGCCGCGCAGCGACGGCATCATCACGACGTAGCCGGCATCCATATAGGGCTTCATCAACTGCCAGTGGCCGATGCCCATGGCGTTGCCGCCGTGCAGGAAGAGCACGGCGGGCTTGGGCGCGCGCTCGCGCTTGTATTTGGAAACCCAGGCCGCAAGTTCGAGCTCGCCGCCGTAACCGGAACGGTAAAAGATTTTCTCGGCATCGGCAGGCGCTGCCAGCGGCTCGTATTTGTCGGGCGCCGGGCCCTTCTGCAACAGCTTCGTGCGGAAATGGTGGCGGACCTGGGCGTAGTCATGCTTGGCAAGCCGCGGTTCATCCGGGACATCGAAAGCGGCGGCCATTTGCGGCAGGACGAGTGCACCGGCGATACCGGCAAGCACTGCACGGCGCTGAAGGAAAAAGGAATTTAGTTCACGCGAGCTCATAAGGCAGCACCCAATCATTTCCCCGGCCTGGAACAGCAGAGCAAAATCTGCACCGGAAGATCGTTGCCGCCAATACACATCATGTTGAAAATTGGCCCTGCGTCATTGTTGCGCAGGGGGTCCAGCACAGAGGGTACAGCGTCGCGTTTTCCGGCCGGTCGGTCGAGATCACGGCGGCTTGGCGTCGATCATGGCGATCAGCGTGCGCAGCCGGTCGGCCTCGTAAGTCGGCTTGTCGGGGCGAAGGCGGGCGATGCGGGGGAAGCGCATGGCGACACCCGATTTATGCCGGGTCGAGCGGTTAATGCCTTCGAAGGCCACTTCGACGACGAAGCCGAAGTCCTTGTCGGCGCGCACCGCCCGCACCGGACCGAAACGCTCGGTCGTGTTGTTGCGCACGAATTTGTCGAGCACTTCGAGTTCGGCATCGGTGAAGCCGAAATAGGCCTTTCCCACCGGCACCAGTTGCTCGCCGTCCTCGTCATCGGCCCAGACACCGAAGGTGAAATCGGAATAATAGCTGGAGCGCTTGCCGTGGCCGCGCTGGGCATACATCAGCACCGCATCGACATTATACGGATTGCGCTTCCACTTGAACCAGGGGCCCTTCATCCGGCCGGCCTGATAGATGCTGTCGCGGCGCTTGATCATCACGCCCTCGATGACCGGATCGGGCGGGGCCGCGCGCAGCGCGTCGAGCTCGTCCCAGGCCGAAAAAGGCACGAGCGGAGAGAGGTCGAAACGGTCGTGCGGAGCGCGGTCGATGATCTCGGCGAGGCGCGCGCGGCGATCGATATAGGCGCGGCCGCGAACATCCTCCTCACCGTCGAAGAGCAGGTCATAGCTGCGGATGAAGGCGGGGTAGTCGGCCAGCATCTTTGCCGTCACCGTCTTGCGGTTCAGGCGCTGCTGCAGGTCGGAGAAGGTGCGCGTCGGGCTGTTGGAGCGGGCGGTGCCGCCAACCAGCAGCTCGCCATCGACGACGCCGGAAAAACTGATCGCCTCGAGGATGTCGGGAAAGGCGCCTGAAATATCGTCGCCGGAGCGGGAATAGATCTTGCGCCTGTCGCCGGAGCGCGAGAGCTGGACGCGGATGCCGTCCCATTTCCATTCGGCGGCGTAGTCGGCCGGGTCGAGACCCGTGAGATCCCCCTCCTCCACCGCATTGGCGAGCATGACGGAATGGAAGATTGCCGGTGTGGCGAGGACCGGTTTCTCGCCGCCCCCAGCCAGCCATGCAAACAGCGCCTCGTAGGGCGGCTGCAGTCCGTGCCAGAGGGTTTCGATCTCGGTGACGTCCTTGCCGCCGAGATCGGCCAGCGCCTGCTTGGCGAGGCGAGCGGAAACGCCGATGCGCATGGCGCCGGTCGCCAGCTTGATGAAGGCGAAGCGGCCGGAGGCATCCAGCCGGTCGAGCAGATCGCGGACGAAGCCGCGCACTTCGGTGCGGCCGAGCGCATTCATGCCGGTGACGACCTCGCCGAGACGCGGCTGGGATAGGGCCGAACGGTCGATATCCCGCTCATTGTCCCAGACGAGCGAAATGGTTTCGGCGAGATCGCCGACATAATCGTAGGAATAGCGAAACAGCACCTCGTCCATGCGCTCCAGCACCAGCTCGCGCAGCATGGCCGGCTTGACGTTGCGCACCTCCAGCGTGCCGGCGATGGCGGCAAGGCCGTAGCCGCGGTCGGGGTCCGGCGTGTCGCGGAAATAATCGGTCAGCAGCTTCAGCTTGCCGTTGCGGCTGGGGGTGAGGACCAGGCGGTCGAGGAGATCGGCGAAGGCTTTCATGGAAGCCTCCCAATTCGGGAAAAAGACCCCTCCCCAACCCCTCCCCACAAGGGGGAGGGACTAAGCTGTGGCACCAGCTCGCAAACCAACAAGGCGGCTGCATATGCTGCGCTCAAGAATGAATGCGGCGAGGGCCACACGTTAAGCCCCTCCCCCTTGTGGCGAGGGGTTGGGGAGGGGTTTTGGCGCAGGATGCTGCTCATCTCCTCAATCGCCCTCATCCTCATAACCCACCAGATGCAACGGCTTTGCCTTGATGCCCTGCAATTGGCACCAGCGCACCAGGGCCTCCTCGCGGCCATGGGTCACCCAGACTTCGGCGGGGTGCAGTTCCCGGATGGTTTCCGTCAATTCCGGCCAGTCGCAATGATCCGAGATGACCAGCGGCAATTCGACGCCGAGCTGTTTGGCGCGCTGTCGCACCATCATCCAGCCGGAGGCGAAGGCCGGCAGCGGTTCGTTGAAGCGGCGGGCCCAGCGATCGGCAAAGGCCGAGGACGGGCCGATGACGACGGCGCCTGTGAAGGCGGATTTGTCGCGGCTTTCGATCGTCGCCGGCAGCAAGTCGCCGAGATCGATGCCCTGCCCGACATAATAGTCGCAGAGCCTTTCCATGGCGCCGTGGATATAGATCGGCTCGGCATAACCGGCGTCACGCAGCAGCCGGATGACGCGCTGGGCCTTGCCCAGCGCATAGGCGCCGACGAGATGGGTGCGCTCGGGAAATTGCCGGAGCGAAGCCAGCAGTTTGCCGATCTCATCCATCGGATCGGGATGATGGAAGACCGGCAGGCCGAAGGTCGCCTCGGTGATAAAGACGTCGCAGGGCACCGGCACATAGGCGGCGCAGGTCGGGTCGGGGCGGCGCTTGTAATCGCCGGAGACGACGATGCGGGTGCCGTTCCTCTCGATGGCGATCTGGGCCGAGCCGAGTACATGGCCAGCCGGATGAAAGCTCACCTTGACGCCGTTGATCAGCAGTTCCTCGCCGAAGGCAGCAGCCTGCTCGCTGGCACAGAAGCCGCCGCCATAACGCAGGCGCATGATGTCGAGCGTCTGGCGGGTGGCAAGCACGTTCACATGGCCCGGCCGAGCGTGATCGGAATGACCATGGGTGACGAGCGCCTGCTCGACGGGCCGTACCGGATCGACATAAAAGCCGCCTTCCGGGCAATAGAGCCCTTCGGGGGTGGGATAGAGCAGCGCATCAGGTCTCATGAGGCTAGAGATAGCGGGAAATGGACGCGAGGCCAGAGGGATCGTTTCATGAACCGATCCCATCCAGGAAGGCCGCCACCGCCGCGTTGAACGCCGTCGGCCGCTGCAGCGGCGCGAAATGGCTCACACCTTTGAGATAGATCATCCGTGCGTCGGGAATGCTGCGGGCAAGATATTCGGCATGGTCGGGTTTGATGAATTCGTCGTGCTCGCCGAGGACGATGGCCACCGGCACCCGGATCAGGCCCAGGTCGGCGGCCTGGTAGTTCGGCTCCGTCCGCATCATCAGGCTGACCGCCTCGACGAATAGATTGAAATCGTCAGGCGTGGTGGACAATGCGGCATAGTCCTTGGCGTGCCGGCTGAAGCATCGGTCGATGACCGGGGTCGGGACGAATTCCAGCGTGCCGCTCGGATCCATGTTGCAGGCGAAAAAGAAGACCCCCTCGACACGTGAGGGCGCCGTCATGGCAAGAATCAGGGCGATACAGGCGCCGTCGCTCCAGCCGACGATGGCCGCCTTGTCGAGATGCAGTGCGTCCATGACGGCGAGCACGTCGGAGGCCATCAGCTCATACGTATAGGGACGGGCATCGCGGGTGCTTCTTCCATGGCCGCGGCTGTCAATCAGTACGACGCGGCGGCCGCGGCGCAACAGAGCCGGGGCCTGATAGCCCCAGTTGCCGCTGTGACCAAGGCCGCCATGCAGCAGAATGACAGGGGGACCTGCGCCGCAGGATGCATACCAGATGCGGGCACCGTCGCGCGCGACATGCCCTTCGACTGCTGCCGCCGGCAAAGTTGCTGCGCCCTGCGCTTCGAAACGGATGAGCTCGTCGTCGTGTGGTTCCATGGCGATAACACTCGATTGTTGCGGCAGTGATCAGCCGGCCGATGCGGCGGTGAAAACCGCCAGCTGCGCGGCGAAGGCACGTTGGTAAGCCGGCCGCGCTTCGCCGCGGGCGACATAGGCGGCAAGGTTGAGATGGTCGGCCAATAGATCCGATCCCTTCAGCCTGAGCAGAACCGTTACCATCAGAAGGTCGCCGGCGCTGAAGGCGCCGTCAAGCCAGTCGGCATCGCCAAGCCGACGGGAAAGATCGTCCAGCCGTTTCCGGATGCTGACTTCGAGGGCATGCAGGCGCTGCTCGTACCAGGGCTCGTTGCGCTCCAGGATTGTGGCGAGGGCGCGGTCGAAGACCGGCGGCTCTATCGTGTTGAGCGCGGCAAACATCCAGGCGATCGCCCGCGCCCGGGCATTCGCCTCCTCCGGCAGCAGGCCGGCATGGCGCTCGGCGATATGGAAGACGATCGCCCCGGACTCGAAGAGCGCGAGATCGCCTTCCTCATAGGTGGGAATCTGCCCGAAAGGCTGAAGGGTCAGATGCGCGGGTTCTCTCATCGTCTTGAACGAGACAAGGCGGACCTCGTAAGGCTCACCCGCTTCCTCGAGCGCCCAGCGAACCCGCATGTCGCGCGCCAGCCCCTTGCCGCGATCGGGTGACCGTTCAAAGGCGGTAATGGTAATCGTCATTGGTGTTCTCCATGGCCTGTCCGTCTTGAAGACGACCGGCTAAACGAGATTCCGACATCCTATGCTCTTGCGCGGCAAATCGTTTCGCCTTTTCCCAGCCCTGCTCCAGAAAAGCCGGAAAACAGCCCAACAACAACCAGAATCGCTTTCCAGCTGTCATATCCCTCGATGCAATCAGGAGGGGCAGAATTGGGCAGGAAGCTTTTCTATTGCGCGGCGGCCGTAGCACTCGCTGCGGCCGGCATCTACCTCAACAATACCAGCCTTCTAGCGGAGCATCGGCCGGGAAAGCCGGTGCTGCTCGCCCATCGCGGCATCGCCCAGCGGTTCGACGAAACCGATCTGAAGAACGACACCTGCACGGCCGCCCGCATGCTGCCGCCGAAACATGATTATCTCGAAAACACCGTCCGCTCGATGCAGGCCGGTTTTGCCGCCGGCGCCGATATTGTCGAGATCGACGTGCATCCGACGACGGACGGCGAATTCGCCGTCTTTCACGACTGGACGCTCGACTGCCGCACCGATGGGCACGGGGTCACGCGTGCGCATGCGATGGCCGACATGAAGAAGCTCGACATCGGTTACGGCTATACCGCCGATGGCGGCAAGAGCTTTCCCTTCCGCGGCCGGGGCATCGGCATGATGCCGACGCTTGCCGAGGTGCTGTCGACCTTTCCGGATCGGCGCTTCCTGATCAACGTCAAGAGCCGTGACCCTTCCGAAGGCGAAAAGCTCGCCGCCGTGCTCAACGGGCTTCCCGCCGCACGGCGAGCTGAGATCATCGTTTACGGCGGCGACGAGCCGATCGACGTCGTCCGTCGGCTTTCGCCCGATATCAGGACCGCCTCGCGCCAGAGCCTGAAGGGCTGCCTGTTCGGTTATATCGGCTATGGCTGGACCGGCGTGCTGCCGGACGCCTGCAAGCATCGGACGATGCTGGTGCCGATCAATATCGCCCCGTGGCTCTGGGGCTGGCCGGACCGTTTTCTCAACCGGATGGCGGATGCGGGAACCG
Source organism: Rhizobium binxianense (assembly GCF_028994275.1). Classification (NCBI taxonomy): domain Bacteria; kingdom Pseudomonadati; phylum Pseudomonadota; class Alphaproteobacteria; order Hyphomicrobiales; family Rhizobiaceae; genus Rhizobium; species Rhizobium binxianense. The sequence continues at coordinate 792,183 of NZ_CP118713.1, read as the reverse complement.
AGGTCTTCGTGCTCGGCCCCTATCGCGGCAGCGATTTTTCGACCGGCATCGACGACCCCTTGCTGCTGGCGCGACTGCCGCAAGACTATGCGGCGGGCATATGGACGAACGAGATCGAGGCGATCGGCAAGCTTGCGAAATGACGTTTGCGCAGAGACGGAATTGCGTTCGAAGTGTTCGAAGTCACGCCGCTCTTGCTTGAGCGGCGGCGGCCTCGACGCGGTCGCGGCCATGTTTCTTTGCCGCGTAAAGCGCCCGGTCCGCAGCCTCGACCAATTCTGCCGACGTCGCAAATCGATCCGACATGTGCGCCACACCGATACTGACCGTCACGATCGTCTTGCTGCTTTCACGGTGCGGGATTGCCCGCCGATGCAATGTCGAACGCAGCATTTTGGCGAGCCGCAGCGCGCCATCCCGGTCGGTGCCGGGAAGCAGAATGGCAAACTCCTCCCCGCCAAATCGCGCCGCGAGGTCTGAGGGCCGCTTGGCAATCGAGCGGAGAACCTCGCCGATCATCCTCAGGCAATTGTCTCCTTCGAGGTGACCGTAGGTATCATTGTAGGCCTTGAAGTGATCGACATCGATCAATAGCAGGCTGAGAGCGGATTCGGCCCGGCGGGCGCGCGCAAACTCTTCCGAGATCGCCTCGTCGAATACGCGTCGATTGGCAATACCGGTCAATGCGTCGGTGTCCGCCAGCCCTTTCATTTTCAGGGCGAGTTGCGTCAGCCGTTCCTCGGAATGCTTCATCGCGGTGATGTCGGAAACCACCACCAAGGCGGAGCCGTCGGCCGCCAAACGCGTGCGCTGCCTGAGCCAGCGTCCATCGAACATCGGCATTTCACTATCGTGGGTCAGGAAAAGCTGTGCTGCTTCCGTCTCTATCCAGCCCTCGCCGGCCTCCGGGCCGACGTCGATCCGCTCGCCGTTTCGCATCACGGCCCGCAGGATGTCGGTTATATCGGCGCCGGGCTGCCTGGCATCGGCGGAGCGGGGAAAGGCGGCACGATATTGATCGTTGCAGAACACCAGCCGGCCCTCGGAATTGAACATGGCAAGGCCATCGGACATTTCCGTCATTGCCTGGGAAAGCACATTCTTGCTGTCGAGGGCCTGCTGAATGAGACGCTTTTTCTCGGTGACATCGCGGGTCACGCCGGAAAGCCCGATCAGATCGCCGTGGCGGTTTCTCAACGGGATCTTCGACGTCACGAACCAGCGTTCCCGGCCGTTATCTTCGACGAGCGGTTCCTCGAAGTCCACGATGGGCTCGCCGGTCACCATGATCTCCTGTTCGCGATCGAAGAATATCTGCGCCATTTCGCTGGGATAGAGATCGAAATCGGTCAGGCCGACCATCTCCGAAGACTTGGTGCGGTCGTGGTTTCGCGCGACGTTGAGGTTGGTGACGACGAACCGGCTGTTGCGGTCTTTGACATAATGGAAATCAGGCGCCTGGGTCAGCGCGGCCTTCAAGATATCCCGCTCGAGGGTAAAGGCATGGAAATAGGTAATGACGGATGCCGCGGCCAAAGTCGCTGCGAATTTCACGCCGATGACGGCAAGGCTGACGGTCGTGATATGCGACCAGCCGCCGCGATGGAAAATGCTCAACGTCAATGTGACCGCGGCCACCATGACGGCACAGGCCAGAGCTTTTTTGACATCCGCCGAGCCTCTGCCGAACCGGAAGTGAACCGCCAGTCCGAACACGGAGACCAGCAAGATCGAGATCAATGCCGGCTCGACACCGGCGCCACCCATGGAGATCCTCTGCACCGACGTGAGAGCTGCCGTCATCAGAACCGCCAATGGACCGCCGTAGACGGCCGAGACCGCCAGCAAGGTCGAACGGAGGTCGAGAAAATAGCCGCTGTCGACCTCGACCGACAGCAGCATCGACAAGACGGCTCCAAGCCCCATCATCAAGCCGAAGCCGAGTTCTGCCTGGACCTTGGAAAGACGGTAAAGCTTGTAATGCAGGTGCATCCATACCGAAATAACGAGCGAGACCGCCGCCACATTTCCGATCAAGACTTGCCAGGGCACGATATCTTCCCTCTAATATGCGCAATAACTTAATATAAATTCGTTGACAAAATCCGACTGGATGGAACCGCTGCCGATCTCGGCTGTATCAAGTCGAGACCAGTAGCGGCCTATACAGCTCAGAACTCTTCCCACTCGCCGCCGGCCACCGCGGCATTGCCATGAAAGGCGGAGACAACCTTGGCGACCCTCGCCCGCGCCGGCGACGTCACAGGCTTGGAGGCAGCAGTTGCCGCGGTCGGGCGATGTTGACGTGACGCTATGCTGCCGCCGATGTTGAACTGACCCAGCAGCTGGAAAAGCGCGTCAGCTTCCTTCGCGAGGTTATGGGCCGCCGCCGTCGATTCCTCGACCATGGCCGCGTTCTGCTGTGTGCCCTGATCCATGATGTTCACGGCAGTGTTGATTTCCTTCAATCCCGTCGCCTGTTCCTTGGAGCTTTCGACGATTGCGAGAACATTACCGTTGACCTGCTGAACCTGGCCGACGATCTCCTCCAACGCCTTGCCGGTTTCTGCAACGAGAGCGACGCCGCTTTTCACATGCTGATTGGACGTGGTGATCAGCTCCTTGATTTCCTTTGCCGCTTTCGCCGATCTCTGAGCAAGCTCGCGGACTTCCTGAGCTACGACCGCGAAACCTTTGCCGGCGTCGCCGGCACGTGCAGCCTCGACCCCGGCGTTGAGCGCCAAGAGATTGGTCTGAAACGCGATCTCATCGATCACACCGATAATATTGCTGATTTCGGCGGACGAGGTTTCGATCCTGCCCATCGCATCGACCGCATTTCGCACCACCGCCCCGGACCGCTCGGCGTTTTCGCGTGTCCTTCGCACCAGTTGGCCCGCTTCCTGGGCGCGGTTGCTGGAATCGGCGACAGTCGTGGTGATCTCTTCAAGGGCGGCCGCGGTTTCCTCGACGGAGGCCGCCTGCTGTTCCGTTCGTTTCGACAGGTCGTCCGAGGCGGAGCGAATTTGCTGGGCGCCGGCGGCGATACCGGTTGCGTTTTCCGCCACGGTCTGCATCGCGCCGCGCAGCTTGCCGACCGCAGCATTAAAGTCGGTCCGCAGTTTTTCTAGGGTGGGCGTGAACGGAGTTGTGACCTGCTGGGTCAGATCCCCGCCGGACATGGCCTGCAACGACCCGGCAAGCTCGTTCACATTGTTGACGCGGGCCGTGACGTCGGTCGCGAATTTGACGACCTTGAAGACCTTGCCATTCATGTCGAAGATCGGGTTGTAGCAGGCTTGGATATGGACCTTCTTCCCGCCCTTGCCGATGCGAAGAAACTCATCGGCGACGAACTCGCCATCGGCCAGGCGTTGCCAGAACCGACGATAATCGTCGCTGCTGACGTAGGCACTGTCGCAAAACATCGAATGGTGGCGCCCCAGGATTTCCGGAAGCTGATAACCGAGCACGGACAGGAAATTCTCATTCGCCGACAGGATCTCGCCCTTCAGCGTAAACTCGATGACCGCTTGGGCGCGTGAGAGCGCGTTCAGCTTGCCGGCATCCTCGGCCGCCTTGAGCTTTTGCTCGGTGATATCGGTTGCGAACTTGACGACCTTGTAGGGTTTCCCACCGCGGAAGACGGGGTTGTAGGATGCCTCGATCCAGATCTCCTTGCCCCCCTTGCCGATGCGTTTGTACTGGCGCCGGTCGAATTCGCCTCCGTTCAGCCGCGCCCAGAAATCGCGATAATCGGCGGACGAAGCCTCTGCCGGATCGACGAACATTCGGTGGTGCTGGCCGACAATCTCGCGCAATTCGTAGCCGAGAGCGGCGCAGAAATTTGCGTTGGCCGTGAGGATTTTTCCCGTGAGGTCGAATTCGATGATGGCCTGTGATCTGTTCATCGCCGCGAGTATCGCCTTGGCATCGGATCCGAAGCCGAATGCTATTCCGTTCATGCTGTTTCCCATTCAGGACAAGAGAGCTGACCGCTACCATCCCAATACGCTGATCGGACGAGCAATCTGAGGATAAAATCTATGAAAATCTTTAAGCATCCATTAACCCCGCAATTGCTGAGGCCTGCTCATCCCATCGAAAAAAAATGGTACAGTTTAACAAACGAAATCAGCTTGTTATAACTTTATCAACGAACGCCTTCGTGAAGGAGACGTTCCGCGAGGCGGGTGCCAAATGCGCGAGCCCAGCAATTGCGCGCCTTTCTTCGCCAATGAAATCGGACGATATATTTACCAGTTGTTAATCTAATCTCCCGCAGGATGGCGCTCGCGGCAGGCCTTGCAATTGTGTGCCTCAAGTGCATTTTGGAGCGCCGGATATAGTTGTGGAATCTACTTCGATACTACCGGATCCGAGCTGTTCAACAGCCGCTCGTCAAGCGCTCCAGCTTGACAATTGATCGGAGAAAAACATGAAGCTCGAGGCCGAATTCAGCCGTATTGAGGAAGTCGCGGCCGGCTTCAACACGCATTACGAAGTGTTCAAATATATGAAAGGTCTCACCCAGGACCTTCAGATGAATGCTTTCCTGTTCATGACGCTGCCGACCGTCGACAGTGTCGAAATCGGCGCGACCAAAATCATCACCAATTGGCCGGCGGAAATGGTGGATTATTATGACGCCCATAACCTCTTGATCGACAGCCCGGTCATCCGACGGATGCTGAAATCGACCAGCCCGTTCAATTATGACGTCGAAGCGATCAACACCAATCGCGGCGAAGGCAAGAAGTCCACGGTCATCGAGCTGTTTTACCGGTACGGCATGGAAAAGGGCGCCTATTTTCCTGTCCACGATGCTGCGGGCGGACGCGGCGCCATGTCGATTTCAGGGCCGCGCAATTTCAGCATGATCGAAATGGCGAAGCTCCTCTTTATCGCCACACTCATCTATGACCGGCTCTCACAGCTGACATTGAACGAGAAACACAGGCCCATCGAGTTTACGCCGAGCGAGCTGGACTGCCTGCGGCTGACCGCCGGCGGCAAGAAGAGCAATGAAATTGCCAAGCTTCTCGACCTCACGGAAAATGCGGTCAACAATCACATCGGCAGCGCGATCAAAAAACTGGGATGCACGACAAGAACGCAGGCCGTCGTCAGCGCTCTGCGGCTCAACATCATTCGCGTCTAGAGATCCGGGCTGAGAAGACTGCCACAGTGAGGGTCAGAGCCCCCGCCCCCGCAGCAATGCCGGGATCTCCTCCGGGGAGACCGGCTTGGAGAAGCGGTAGCCTTGCGCCTCCTCGCAGCGCGCGCGACGCAGGAAATCCATCTGGGCGTCGGTTTCGACACCTTCGGCGAGCACCGAAAGCTTCAGCGTCTGCGCCAGCGAAATGACGGCCGAGGCGATGGCGACGGCGGTTTTGTCGCCGGGCAACGCCTCGACCAGCGACCGATCCATCTTGAGGCGGTCGAAGGGGAAGGTCTTCAGCGCCGCCAGGCTGGAATAGCCGGAGCCGAAATCGTCGATCGACAGGCGCACGCCGAGCGCCCGCAGCGATTCCATCATGGCGAGCGCCCGTTCGGCATCCTGCATCACCACGCTTTCGGTGACCTCAAGCTCCAGCCAGCGCGCCTGCAGGCGGTGGCGCTCCAGCGCCTCGGCGACGTGGGTTGCGAAATCCGGATCGGCAAACTGCTTGGCGGAGACGTTGACGGCGATGGTCAGCGGCGTCAGCCCCATATCCTGCCACTGGCGCGCTTGGCGGCAGGCCTCGTTCAGCACCCAGAGACCGAGGGGAACGATGAGGCCGGTCTCTTCGGCAAGCGGAATGAAATTGACCGGCGGCACCCTGCCCTTGGCCGGATGGTTCCAGCGCACCAGCGCCTCGATGCCGGTGATGCGGCCGGTGGCGACATCGACCTGCGGCTGGTATTGCAGGAACAGCTGGTGACCGGTGATCGCCAGATGCAGTTCCTCCTGCTCGCCGAGCGGCATTCCCACAGGCGTGCCGCCGCCATCGTAGTGCTGCAACGTGTTGCGGCCGAGCTCCTTGGCGCGGTACATGGCGCGGTCGGCATTGGCGAGAAGCTCTTCCGAAGTTGCGCCATCGAAGGGGAAGGCGGCAACGCCGATGCTCGAAGTGACGATGATCTCGCCATCGGCGCCGCGCACCGGCCGGTTGATCGCCTTTTGCAGCTCGCGAAGTCGGCGCGTGATGCCAGCATCATGGCTCGACTGGTGGACGAGCACCACGAGGAATTCGTCGCCACCGAGACGCACCACCATATCGGACGCCCTGATGCTGTTGGCCATGCGGGTGGCGATCTCCTTCAGCACCTCGTCGCCGGCAGCGTGGCCGCGGCCGTCGTTGATGTCCTTGAAATTGTCGAGATCGATATAGGCGACCGTCACCTTGCGGTTGTTGCGCCGCGCCTGGTCGAGGATATTCGCCAGCCGTTCCTTCAGGAAAGCGCGGTTCGGCAGGCCAGTGAGATCGTCATGATGGGCCATGAAATGGATGCGGTCATCGACCCGCTTGCGCTCGATGGCGATGCCGGCGATGTGGGTGGCGAGCGCCACCAGCGTCATCTCATACTCGGTTGGACGGCGGACCTCCCTGGAATAGAGCGCGAAGGTGCCGAGCACGTTGTTCTGCGCGGTGGCGATCGGCGTCGACCAGCAGGAGCGGAAACCGAACGGGGCAACCAGCGCACGGAAATCCTCCCAGAGCGGATCGCTCATGATGTCTTCGACGATCACCGCCTGGCCGCGCCACGCGGCGGTGCCGCAGGAGCCGACCTTGGGACCGATCGTGACGCCGTCGATGAGGCGGCTGTAACCGCCGGGCAGATTGGGCGCCGCGCCGTGGTACAGCCTGATGCCCTCGCCGTCGAGCAGCAGCACCGAGCCGTCGATATCGGTCAGCTGCGCCTCGATCATCAGCACCAGCGCTTCGAGAATCATCGGCAACGGCTCGTTGCGGGCGATCATTTCGAGCAGTTTCGCCTGACCGCGATGGAGGTCCTCCTGAAGCTTGCGCTCGGTGATATCGCGGGACACACCGATCAGGCCGATGACCTCGCCGCGATCGTTGCGCAGCGGTATCTTCGAGGTCAACCGGCATATCTGTTTTCTGCTGCCGGGAACGACGTATGATTCCTCCATGTCGATGCGGGCTTCGCCCGTCGCCATGATCTGCTGCTCGATATCGAAATGACGCCGCGCCGTCTCGAAATCGAACAGGTCGAAATCGCGCTTGCCGGTGATCAGCGCCGCACTCTCCACGCCAAGGCTGCTGGCGGTGACGGCATTGGCGAAGACGAAGCGGCTGTCGCGATCCTTGACGTAGAGAAAATCCGGAAGTTCATGGACGATTTCCTTGAGGCGCAGGTTTTCGATGCCTTCGGAGAGGTGATGGGCGGTCGAGGCCATCATCGCCTCCGTCGCGGCGACGATGCGCCGCGTTTCGGCCGACAGGGCATCGGCCGATTCCCATCGCCTGACACTCGGTTCGTGCATGACGCCATTCTCCCCGGCGGCCGAAAGCCGTACCCGCATAATCCCTAAAATTCCCCTCAAAGTAGTCCTCATTCCCTTCGGCTTGCTTAAATGAAAGGGTGAACAAGAGGACAATATCGGCGGCGATATCCTGCCGTCGGCGGCAGCGGTAACGGCAATTCGGCCGGCCTGCACCAAAAAAACACAAGCCCATCTGGCACATTTCCTGCTACGGGCGCGTCATGACATGTGAGCCCCGGATGCCTTCACGCCGCGACATGCTTTTCTTTCTCGCCGCCTCGGCCGTTGCAGGAGGAACCTCGCGCGCATTTGCCTCGCCGCTGACGGCTGTTGCCGAGCCCGATCTGCGCGGTGCGATCGACGCGGTGGAATACCGCGCCATTCCCGAAAGCGGCGACCGCAAGACCCGCAACCTGCAGCAGATGATCGAACAGGCGGCGCGCGAAAACGTGCCGGTCTTCCTGCCGCCCGGCACTTACAAGGTCTCCAATCTTGCCTTGCCCGACAATACCCGCATCACGGGCGTGCCCGGCGCCTCGCGGATCGTCTATACCGGCGAAGGTCACCTGTTTTCGGCCGAGAACGTGCGCCGCATCGAGCTTTCCAATCTGGTCATCGACGGCGGCAACCGCTGGCTCGGCGATTATGCCGGCGGGCTCGTCCAATTCACCGGCGTCGACGAGGTGCTGATCGACAATTGCGAGATCGGCGGCAGCCGCAAACACGGGTTGCAGCTGGAGCGCTGCGGCGGGCGGGTCGAGCGCAGCCGTATTTCCGGTGCCGCCCAATCCGGGCTTTATGCCGTCGATTCAGCCAATCTGTCGGTCACGGGAAATACGATCGCCGATTGCGGCAATGGCGGCATCCTGGTGCATCGCTGGAAAAAGGCGGAGGACGGCACGGTGGTCTCCGGCAACCGCATCTCCAACATCCGCGCCAATGACGGCGGCACCGGCCAGAACGGCAACGGCATCAATATCTTCCGCGCCGATGGCGTGATGGTGGTGAATAACCTGATTTCCGACTGCGCCTTCACGGCGATCCGCGCCAATTCGGCCTCGGACATTCAGATCAACAGCAATCAGTGCCGGCGATCCGGCGAGACGGCGATCTATGTCGAATTCGCCTTCGAGGGTGCGGTGGTTTCCGCCAATATGATCGACGGGGCGGCGAACGGCATCTCGATCGCCAATTTCGACGAAGGCGGCAGGCTGGCGAGCGTCACCGGCAATGTCGTGCGCAATCTGACGCTGAAAGGCCCCTACCAGCACGAGGTCGGTTTCGGCATCGGCATTGCGGCGGAGGCCGATACGCTGATTTCAGGCAATGTGATCGAAGGCGCACCGCGCTGGGGAATGCAGATCGGTTGGGGTCCCTATCTCAGAAACGTCGTTGTGACAGGCAATGTGGTGCGCAAGGCGCCGGTGGGATGCGCCGTCTCGGTCGCCAATGGCGCCGGCACCGCCGTCATCACCGACAACATCTTTCAGGAGACCGCCGAAGGCGCGGTTTTAGGCTTTGAGTGGGAGAAGAAGGTGTCGGGCGAGATGGCCGGCGGCGGCGCCCCCTATGCGCAACTGACCGTCGAGCGAAACCGCGCCTCCTGACGAGAGCATTTGCGTCACTGACGCCATAAAAATTCTCTATCTCTCTGTTTTCATGTCATTTCCGTGACAGAGACTGCCTTAGGGCAATAGCCTGATATACGTTTGACGTACGCCTCCTAGACCTGGGTGTGATTCCGTCTCCAGCGCGAATGGAGATAATGAACCACATCAGCAACGGACAGTCAGGAGGAGACGAATATGGACAATATCGCACGCCCCGGTAGCCCGAAACCCGACGAACTGGTTCCGTCGCGTTACTCTTTGCAGATCGGCGACATCGACGTCATGGTGGTCAGCGATGGCGTGCTGACGCTGCCAGGCGCGATGCTGGGCCACAACGCCGACCCGGCCCTGCGGTCGGCCTGGCTGGACTATAATTTCCTGCCGACGGAGACGCTCGACTGGGGGCTGAACGTGGTCGTGGTGCGCAGCGGCGGCCGAACCATTCTCCTCGATGCCGGGCTGGGATCGGACCCGAACTTGAACTTGCCGCGGGCCGGGCAACTGGCCCATCGACTTCAGGCCGCCGGCATCGATCTTGCGTCGGTGACCGACGTGGTGCTGACCCACATGCACATGGACCATATCGGCATGCTGCTCGTCGACGGGGTGAAGGAGCAACTGCGTCCGGACCTTAGAATCCACGTGGCGGCGGCCGAGGTCAAATTCTGGACCGCGCCCGATTTCTCCCACGTCTCCATGCCGCCGGGGTTCCCGGACGCGCTTCGACGGGCGGCCAAGCAGTTCGCGGAAGAGTACGGCAGCCATCTGCAGCCGTTCGAGGAGGAGTACACGGTGGCGCCGGGCGTGGTCGTCACCCGCACCGGCGGCCACACTCCCGGGCACAGCGTGATCCGCCTGGCGTCCGGCAGCGACCGGCTGATGTTTGCCGGCGATGCTGTGTTCGCGGTCGGGTTCGAGCATCCCGACTGGTTCAACGGCTTCGAACACGACCCGGAAGAGGCGGCTCGCGTCCGTATCAGTCTTCTGCGGGAGCTGGCGGCAACCGGCGAGCTGCTGGTGGCGACTCACCTGCCCTTCCCATCCATCGGCCATGTGGCGATCGAAGGCGACGCCTTTCGTTGGGTACCGATCTTCTGGGACTACTGACCGCTTGCGGGTCGGGGCCGAACTGGACGACTGCTGGGTGTTTGAACGAAACGAAGGCGGCAAGGAGGCGATCATGGATGTATATGAGGCAGTCAAAAGTCGACGCTCGGTGCGCGGGTTCAAAGACAAGCCGGTGGCGCGGGAGGTGCTGGAGCGTGTGCTGTCGGCCGCAGCCTGGTCGCCATCGGGATCGAACATCCAGCCGTGGAACACCTACGTGATGACCGGCGCACCGCTGGCCGAGCTCAAGACATCGGCCGTCGAGCGTGTGGCCCACGGCGACGCCTGGGACAAGCGGCAGTACGAGATGTACCCGTCCGCGCTGAAGCCCCCCTATGGGGAGCGCCGATCCGCCTTCGGCAAAGAGCGCTACAGCGCGCTCGGCATTGCGCGCGAGGACTGGGAGGCGCGCCAACGGGCGGCAATCGCCAACTGGAACTGTTTCGGCGCGCCCGCCGCGCTGTTCTGCTACATCGACCGTGACCTCGGCCTGCCCCAATGGGCCGACGTCGGTATGTATCTGCAGACCGTCATGCTGCTGCTCCGCGCCGAAGGGCTGCACAGCTGCCCGCAAATGGCGTGGTCGCAGGTTCGCGAGACGGTGGCGGAGGCCCTGTCACCCCCGGACGGGCTCATCCTCTTCTGCGGCATGTCGATCGGCTACGAGGACCCCAACGTAAGTTACGCCCGTACCGGCCGCGCCCCGCTTGCCGAGACGGTCACGTTCCTCGGCGAATAGCGACTGCGATCAAAGGACAAGAGGGAGAACGCCATGACCACACATAAAGTCGGTTATCTCATCGGCAGCCTCGCCAAGGGTTCGATCAATCGCAAGCTCGCCAAGGCGTTGGTGCGGTTCGCCCCGCCGGAACTTGATATGTCGGAGATATCCTTCAAGGATCTGCCGCTCTACAGCTACGACTATGACGCCGACTACCCTCCGGCCGGCAAGGCATTCAAGGCGGCGATCGCGGCCGTCGACGCCGTGCTGTTCGTCACGCCCGAATACAATCGATCCATACCCGGCGGGCTGAAAAACGCCATCGACTGGGCAAGCCGCCCCTACGGCACCAACTCGTTCACACGCAAGCCGTCCGCGGTGATCGGCACGTCGCCGGGCGCGATCGGCACAGCCGTCGCCCAGCAGAATTTGCGCAGCGTGCTGAGTTTCTGCAACTCTCCCCAGATGAATGCCCCGGAAGCCTACATTCAGTTCACACCGGGGCTGATCACCGATGACGGCGAGGTCACCAACGAGGCCACCGCCAAGTTCCTTCACACCTTCATGCAGGACTTCCATGTCTTCATCGCAAGGGTTCGCTCGGTGCTGCCGAGAGATGCCTAGAGGGCGTATTCGGAATTCGCGGCCATGAACTGTCGGCCGCGACGTTGACGCAATTCCGGACGCAAAACCGCGACGCACTTTTGCGGGACTTGTTTGCTATCAAAAGCTTTCATCGTCCTATCAGCGCCACGGACTTTTCCGAGGCCGATCCGGCATTTACCCTTGCTCGCACAACATCGCGGGGAAACGTTCATGCTGACAATCTACGGGGTCTATCGATCGCGCGCCTCACGCGTCTACTGGATGGCGGAGGAGCTTGGGCTCGAATTTCAGTCGGTGCCGGTGCTGCAGGCCAGGCGGCTCGCAGATCCGCTGGCGCCCGAAGCGCCGCTCAACACGCACTCGCCTGATTTCATCGCCGTCAACCCGATGGCGCAAATCCCCAGCATTCGGGATGGCGACCTCGTCATGCACGAGTCGCTGGCGATCAATCTTTACCTCGCTCGTAGACATGGCGGGCCGCTTTCCGGCCAAACCGTCGAGGAAGACGGATTGCTGACGATGTGGACGGTCTGGGCGGCGGCGGAGGTCGAGCCGCAGACGGTGAAGATCGTGCTGACCTATGATAACGAGCTCGAAAACAGCGACGGCGGCCAGGAGACGATCGCCGTTGCCTGCCGCTCGCTGCGCCGGCCGCTGGCGGTCCTCGAAAGCCACCTTGCCGGCCGGCAATGGATCGTCGGCGACCGCTTCACGGTTGCCGATCTCAACCTCGCCGAGGTGCTGCGCTATGCCCAGAGCGAAGAGGCCCTGTTCGATGCGCATCCGAATGTCAAAGCCTGGATCGAGCGCTGCCAGTCCCGGCCGGCCTATCGGGCGATGCAGGCGACGCGCGGCAGGGAGCCGATCGAGATATGAAGATTACCGGAAAAGCGCGACGGTGCCGGCCATCTCTTCGCGGATCCAGGCCTTGAAATCCTTGACCTTCTTCGGCTCGCGAATGCCTTCGGCGGTGACGAAGTAGTGGCCGAAGCCAGTCCGGGCGCGAATGCCGAAGGGGGCGACCAGCCGGCCTTCGGCGAGCGCAAAGCCGGAAAGGGTCTGCCAGGCAAGCATGACGCCCTGCCCGGCGATCGCCGCATCGAGGCAGAGCGAGGCATCGTTGAAGACGTGGCGCGTTGCCAGCGTCGCGCCTGACAGTCCGGCCGCGCGCATCCAGACCTCCCAGGTGAACATGGCATGGTCATCGATGATGGCAGGCAGGGCGAGAATATCGGCGGGCTCTTGCAATTTCGCCGCCATCTCAGGCGAACAGACGGGAAAGACCTCCTGTTCCAGCAGCAGTTCGGCCTTCACGTCAGGCCATTTGCCGGTGCCGACGCGGATGCCGATATCGACATCGCAAAGCGCCGGACTGACGAGATTGGTCGTTGCATCCAGCCGCAGCTTGATATCAGGGTGACGCGCGGCGAAGCGATCGAGCCGGCAGACCAGCCAGCGGGCGGCGAAAACCGGCGCCACCGAGATGGTCAGGATCGTATCGTCCTTGCGGCTTGCGATCGATACCGCCGCCGAAAGCCGAGCGAACCCCTCGTCGAGCGCCAAGAGCACCGGCCGGCCGGCTTCGGTGGCGATCATGCCCCTTGCGGTACGCTCGAAGATCACCTGACCGAGCTGGGCTTCGGCCTTGATAACCTGCTGGCTGACGGCGCCGACCGAGACGCCGAGCTCATCGGCGGCGGCCTGGAGCGAGCCGAGACGACCGACGGCTTCGAGCGCCCGCAGGCCGTTGAGATGTACCATATTCAAGTTCTTCATATAGTTTTTCTATAGCAGCACCGCATTAATCTCAATTGAAAATCCGCCTGGCAGAGGTGACATTGCAGCATGCGGTTGAGATCCCTCACCGCTTGAGAAAGCGAGGCATGCCATGTCGTTGCTGAAGTTTTTCTTGAGAGATACCGTTCAGGTGGAAGGCGCAGACATTGCTCCGGCCTGGAAGGACGACCCGCTTCGGCATCCCGAGGTCGAGCGCATGTCGATGCGGGAGATCGCCGATCTGCCGCTCGGGATGCCGGCCGGCTTTCCCACGGAGGCCAAGCCGAGGCTGGCGAAATGCGCGTGAAGATGTGCTAGGTTTCGCCCTGACGGAAAGGGCTGACATGGCCGACAATGTCGATGAGATCTTCGAGCGCCTGAAGCGGCTGGCGGCGGAAGCCGGCCTGCTCGATGTCGAGGAGAACACCTCCTACGGCCATCCGGCCCTGAAGGTCGGCGGCAAGAGTTTTGTCGCGGTGAAGAACGCCGAAACGATCGTCATCTCGATTTCGCTCGACGACAAGGATCACCTGCTGGAGATGGCGCCCGACATCTACTTCCAGACCGACCATTATGTCGGCTGGCCGCATCTGCCGGTGCGCGCCGCCATGATCGGCGACGAGGAATTGCGGTTGCGGCTGATCGGCGCCTGGCTGTTCCGGGCGCCGAAGAAGCTTGCCAGTCGCTATCAGGCCCGATCGTAGGCCAGTGCCCGCTGGACGGCCGGACGCTGCAGCATGCGGGCGTGGTGGTCGCTCGCCTTTTCGAAGCGGGCGGGATCGACGCCGTCCGACGGCAGCCAGTCGGTCATGACGAAGAGATAGGGATCGGCGAGCGAATAGGCCTCGCCCATCACCCAAGGGCCTTCGAACATCGTCTGTTCGATCAGCGTGAAGCAATCGGCCATATTCTGCGGCACCTTGGCCTTCATCGCCTCGATGGCGGCCGGATCGTCGGCCCAGCGCGAGCCGCGCGGGCGATGGGCATGATTTACATGCACGGTCGAGCAGATATAGCTGTTGAAGGCCTGCAGCCGCGCCATTTCGAAGGCATCGTCCAGCGGCGCGAGTTTCGTGGCCGGCGCGCTTGCGGCGATGAAGCCGAGGATCGCCGGCGTTTCCGTCAGCACGCCGCGGTCGGTGACCAGCGCCGGCACCCGCCCCTTCGGGTTGATCTTCAGGTAGTCCGGCAGGCGCTGCTCGCCATCGCGGATGCTGATCTTCTTTGTTTCGAAGGCCAGGCCGGATTCTTCCAGGGCAATAAGGCTTGCGAGCGCGCAGGTTCCCGGCGCGTAATATAGTGTCAGCATGATTGTCGACTCCCTTTCGGCAAGGGTTATAGCGTAGCGGTCGGTGCGCCGGAACTGCGGAGATTGGTGGTTTGATCTTCCGTCGGGACGAAGGTGGGTGTGAGGGTATGATCGGTGTGCCGTGTCGCGCCCCTCATCCGGCTGCCGCCACCTTCTCCCCGCGCGCGGGGCGAAGGGACATGCCGCACCCTCTCCGTTCCCTCCCAACTATCTAACCGGTTGCACATGGCACTTGAGATTGCCTTGTCAGCCAACGCAGCCGGATACGATAGGCGCCTCTTCTTTCTCCGGAGCAAACAGGCGCCGCTCACCCGCAGCCCGGCACATCCTCCAGCCGGTGCCAGACCGGGATGCCGCGTTCCCTGGCGATGCGGACGTCGTTGTCGGCGCCCTTGGATTCACCGGGCAGACGCAGCACGCCCTCGCAGAGTTCAAGCAGCCGGCCGGCGACCGGGTGGAAGATCTCCTCGTAGAGCACATCGCCGACCGACTTGCCGCCGGCGGCGCGCCAGATCGGCAGGGCCACCCATTCGCCGATCATCGGCACGTGGCCGGCTTCAAAGAGCGCGTGCGAAGGCGCTTCCAGCCGCTTCAGGTTGGCGGCCATCTTTTCCGGGTCGTCACCCGTTCCCGACCTGTAGGGGCCGGCAATCAAAATCAACATGATCCACTCCTTCGCTCCGCTTATGCGTGAGCACACTCCCGGCTTCATGCGCGGGATAGCGTGAAAATGCACGATATTTCTTGAATGTCGAGTCACTTCGTGCAATATCATGCCATCTCGTTCATTTTCGTGCGGAGAGACGATGCTGACGACGCAACGCAAGGCCCTGATTCTCGATATCCTGCGCCGTGACGGCCAGGTGGTCGCCAAGCGCGTCGCCGAGGATTTTTCCCTTTCGGAGGACACGATCAGGCGGGACCTCCGGGAAATGGCGGCCGAGGGGCTGTTGAAACGGGTGCATGGCGGGGCGATGCCGCTTTCGCCTGATCTGCCGGATTTTTCCGCGCGGCGCAGCGTTTCATCACAGATCAAGGCGCGGCTCGGGGCCGCGGCGGCGGCAATGATCCGGCCGGGCCAGATGATCTTCCTCGACGGCGGCACGACGACGGCGGAGATCGCCAGGCACTTGCCGCGCGACATGCCGCTGACGGTTGCGACCCACAGCCCGACGATCGCCGCCGAACTGGAGCACCATCCGACAGCCGAAGTGATCCTGGCCGGCGGGCGGCTCTATAAACATTCGATGGTGGCAACAGGCGCGGCGGCGGCGGCGGCGATCTCGCAGCTTCGCCCCGACCTGTTCTTCCTCGGCGTCACCGCCGCCCATCCGGTGCACGGGCTTTCCACCGGCGATTTCGAGGAGGCGGCGATCAAGCGCCATATCGCCCGCTGCGCAGCCGAAACGCATGTGTTGCTGACGGAGGAGAAGTTCGACCTCGTCTCGCCCTGCCCGGTGCTCGGCGTTTCCGAGGTGGCGGGGCTGATCGTGCCGATGGAGATGACGGTCGAGCGGCTGAAACCCTATCGCGATCTCAACGGCACGATCGCCACAGCGTGAGGACCCTGCGGGCTGCCCTGCCCTTGCGGCATCCGGGAACCATGCTCAGCTCGCCGGCAAATATGCGCTTCAGCGCTTATGCGGTCAGGGCGGAGGTGACCCTGATATCGCCGACATGGATGCCGTTCCAATTGCGCATCGACGTGGCGGCATGGGCCATCAGGGCGGCATGCACCTCGTCCTCGGTCTCGAAGAACCGGGCGAGTGTGGCCGCCACCATCGCCTCGGCGGCCCGGGTCGTGCCGTCCTCGCATTTCAGCGCGATGGCGATGCCCTTTTCCGGGATCGCGGCGCAGAAGACGCCCTCGGCGCCTGTCTTGACGAAGATGCGGCCGGGGGCGATCTGCATCAACGCGGTGCAGGCGCGGCCGGTGCCGGCGACATAGAAGGGCTCGGCGATGCAGGCCTCGATCAGCCGGCGGGATGCCTTGGCGCGCAAGGCCTCCAGGCCGGCGCCGGTCGCCATTTTGGCAAAACCGTGGGCAAGGCTTCTGAGCGGCACGGCATAGGTCGGAATCGAGCAGCCGTCGGTGCCGCAGCTCTCGGCGCCGAGCACGGCGCCGGTCAGGCTTTCCATCGCCGCCCGGATTTCGACCTGCAGCGGATGCTCGTAGCCGACATAGCCCTTTGGATCGAGATCCTGATGGCAGCAGGCGCAGATGAAGCCCGCATGTTTTCCCGAGCAATTGTTGTGCAGCGCAGTCGGCGCATCGAGCGTGCGGGCCTGATGGATCAGGACCTTCTGGCTCATCGACCAGTGGGCGCCGCATTCCAGCGTTTCGGCATTGCGGCCGGCACGTGCGAGCATGGAGGCGGCAAGCGCCACATGCTCGTCTTCGCCATTGTGCGAGGCGCAGGCCAGCGCCAATTCCTTGTCGCCGAAACCATAGGCATCGGCAGCGCCGCTCTCGACCAGCGGCAGCGCCTGCATCGCCTTGCAGGCCGAACGCGGAAAGACCGCGGCGTCGATATCGCCGAGCGAGAAGACCAGCCTGCCGTCGCCATCGACGACAGCCACCACGCCGCGATGGCGACTTTCGACGAGCAGGCCACGGGTGACTTCGACGGTGACGGGATTGGTCATGAGCTCTTGTCCGGATGCTGGCGGGATGGGCAGGCATAACGCGTCACGCGGCGAAAGCCAACGGGGGTTAGGCTGCCCCTCACCCTAACCGTCTCCCCGTAAAACGGGGAGAGGGGACGTGCCCTGCGAAAAGTTGGCGAGGAACGGAGAGGTCGCGGCATCCCCCTTCGCCCCGCAAGCGGGGAGAAGGTGCCGGCAGCCGGATGAAGGGGCTTTTGTGGTCTCGGCCCATCGATATCGCGAACGCCTACCTTCCGGTCTGCGCTTTTCTATTCTCTTTCAACAACGATTTTACGCAGGACACCGCCACTGTCAGGAACCTGGACTTCGATGGCTTTGCTCTTATTTCCGGGTTTCGCCTTGCCGCAAATTGCAATCGCAGCTCTCATGAGGCCTCTGTCAGTCATGCGTTCTCTGTCAGTCGGTATGACTGGCTTAAAGGTGTCTGTGGCTTGTCTCGCCGATTCCCATGTCATCTGGAAACCACATCCCCTCATCACAATATCCCGAAAGAAGTGTTGAATGAGCGGCCGACCGTCAGGAGCAACGCTACTGCAACCTGCAACGGCGAAAGAAAGCGCAACAGCGCCAACAAAGCGAAATTTCATTGTCCCCATCCAATTGATCAACCCCGGCGAGCACTAACGGCAGAAGATTGATAGAATCAATCGGTTGCGGGCACGGCGAGCATTTACGCCGGAGGCGGCGAGTGTTGGTGGGCCGCAGCCCGCAACCTCCGCCATCCCAGGCCTTGAGTTTCGGCGCATCGAGACGCTATCGTGCAACCCGGTTCACATTCCAAGGAATTATTTTGCAATCGGGCATATCTATCACCGAGTCCACTTTGTTGGCACTTTTCACGATTGTCTCTCTGAGCTTAGCGTGTTGGTTGGCACGCCGGCCCGCAAAGGCGAGCGTCGGAATCGCCCTTGGAGTCCTTCTTGGACTGGTGTTGATATTCACCACCTCAGCTCTGGCCGCTTTTTTGGGACACGTTCTTCCCGTGGGGCAAATCGACTTCTGGTTCTCCAATCTGGTCGCGAAATTCTGAGGCGTTCAGCCCCCGTTGCGGACTCCGACGGCAATCACATCCCCAAACATTCATCACATAAATTGACCGAAGCGATCGAAAACTATCGTTTCTCTGATGTGTCCGATGCAGCTAAGAGTGGTGCATCAGGAACCATCCCATGTCATCCACTTTCTCCTTGATCCTTGGCGACAACAGGATTCGCATTCCGGCCGTGACCCTCGTCGCGCTCGCCTTCACCTATGCCTCGACCGCGCCCTATCAGTCGATCATCGGGATCAACGAACTCGGCCTTGGCAATGGCACCTATTCGGCGCTGATCTTCTTCTCGGCAATCGTCAACGTCACGACGAGCCTGACGCTCGGCATCTGGTCGGACAGGCTGAAAGAGCGCCGGCCGCTGGTGCTGGGGCTTTCGGTCGCCGGCATGCTCGGCTTCGGGTCGATCGCGATCATCCACAGTCCCGCCGTCTTCATCGTCTCGACCCTGTTGCTGGTGCCGATGAGCAATTCCAGCTATTCGCTGCTGTTTGCCAGCCTGCGCGCCAGGACCAATCAGATGGACCGCGGCCAGGGGGCGGCGATCACCGCAACGGTGCGGGCGCTGTTTTCCGGCTCATGGGCACTGGCGCCGGGGATGATCGGCCTCTATCTCGTCAACTCGCCGTCGATGACGCCGGCCTATGGGATCGCGGCCTTCGCAAGCCTCAGCTGTTTCTGCCTGTATTTCTTCTTCGCGCCCGGAAACGGCACTGCCGGTCCGTCCCCCGATCAGCCCGGGTTCTTTGCGTCGCTGAAACGGATCTTCATGCCTTATGTGCTGGTGCGCGTCATCGTCATGGCGCTGCTGTTCGGGCTGCAGCGGCTGAACAGCATGCTCCTGCCGCTGATCATCACCCATGCGGCTGGTGGAACCGTGGTCGATGTCGGCTTCATCGCCGGGCTGACGGCCCTTCTCGAAATGCCGTTCATGATGATCTGGGGCATGGCGCAACGGCACTTCCGCACCGTGCATGTGCTCGCCTTCGGCGCGCTGATCTATTGCGCCTATCTGCTGCTGCTCGGTTTTGCGTCCGCGCCCTGGCACATCTATGCGCTGCTCCTCCTCAATGCCTGTGGCGCCGCGGCGATCCTCAGCGTGCCGATCACCTATCTGCAGGACCTGATCGCCGACCGGCCGGGGCTCGGAACCTCGCTGCTCTCGCTCAACACCTTCATCGGGACCGGCATCAGCGCCGGGCTCTTCGCCTTCGGCACAGCGATCACCGATTATTCCGGCACCGCCTTCGTCGGCGCGGCCGCCGGTCTCGCATCGATCGGGGTGCTGCTCTATCTCGAAAGCAGCCGCCGGCAGGTGCGCCAGCCGGCGTGACACGCGTCGGGTTTCCGATCGCTCCGCCTCAATGCGGGGTTACGCGGTAGGCGCAGCGGCGGGCGCCGGCGAGAATGTGTTCGCTGCGCTCGACGTCGGCGCCGAGGACGGCGCGGAAGGTTTCGAGTTCGGAGCGGCAGAAGCCGGCGCAGGCGGCCGCCGCCGCGCAGATGGGGCAGTGGTTTTCGACCAGCATGAACGAACCGTCCGCCTCCCGCCAGCTGTCGGCCATATAACCTTCGCGGGTGCGGATGGCGGCGAGGCCCTCGACACGCGAGGCGAGGTCGCCCGCCCTCTCCAGTTCCTGCCGATAGCGCTGCAGCGTCTCGGCCTCGCGGGCCGAGATGACGGCGTCGAGCGCTGCCGGGCCGAGTTGTTCGACCAGTGTGCCGAGCAGATTTGCCGTCAATTCGGCATGGCCGTCGGGAAAGCGGCGGTTGCCGGCGGCGGTGAGATGCCAGAGCTGGCGCGGCCGTCCCCTGCCGGCAGCGGCAACGGTCACCGGTTCCACCAGCCCCTCCTCCGCCATCCTGGCGAGCTGCTGGCGGGCAGCCTCGCCCGAAATGCCGAGCGCATCGCCGATGGCGGCGGCAAGCTGGGGGCCGTCGGTCTTTATCAGGATCAGAATCCGGTTGGCGGGGGATTGGCGCATATTTTCCAAGTCAAGTCTTGTTTTAATCGACGCAGCATGTAATTTTCCAATTTATAACTTGGAAAATAATTCTTCGCCAGCAAAAACCTCGGGGAGTCATCCCATGTCGAATATCGATCAGACCGCCGCCATTCCGGAGTCCAGCTCCGTTCTGGCGCTTTTCCTGCCCCGGCATCTGCCGGCAACGCTGATGCTTGCCGGCGGCGTCGCGCTCTATGCGGTCGAGAGTTATATCACCGCAACGATCGCCCCCTCGATCGTGCGCGATATCGGCGGGCTGGCGCTGTTTTCCTGGGTCACCAGCCTGTTCGTCGCCGCTGCCGTGCTCGGCTCGATCTTCGTCGCCATGCGGCCGCGCGGGATCACGCTTCGCGCCGTCTATGTGATCGCCGCGCTGGTTTTCGGCGTCGGCAGCCTGGTTGCTGCAGCCGCCCCGTCGATGCCGGTGGTGCTGATCGGCCGTGCCATCCAGGGTCTTTCGACAGGTGCGCTGGCAGCACTCGGCTATGCCTTCATCCGCTTCGTCTATCCCGAGCCGCTATGGCCGAAGGCCTCGACACTCTATGCGGCGATCTGGGGCGTGGCGACCGTCATCGGGCCGACGCTCGGCGGCTTCTTTTCCTCAGGCGGCAGCTGGCGCTACGCCTTCATCGTGCTCGTGCCGCTCGGCCTTGTGATGGCGGTTCTGGCGCCGCGGCTGCTGCCTGAGGTCGAGGACGACCGCGAACAGGTCAAGACGCCGGTCGTGCAGATCGGGCTGCTGCTTGCGGCCGTGCTGATGGTCAGTACGGCAGGCACGATCGAAATGACGGGCGCAAAAATCGTGCTGATCGCCGCCTCGGTCGCCGCGGTATCGGCCATGCTTGCCGTCGAGCGGCGAAGCCGCAACCGCCTGCTGCCTTCCGGCGCCGTCAGCCTTTCCACGCCGATTTCACGGGTTTACCTGACGATGTTCGCCGTCACCGTCGTGCTCGTCAGCGACGTCTTCATTCCTTATTTCCTGCAGGTCCTGCACGGGGTGACGCCGATCATTTCCGGCTACCTCGTGGCGCTGGTTGCGCTCGGCTGGACGTTTGCGGCCTTCTTCGGCGGCTCGTTGACCGGCAGCAGAGCGCACGCCGCGATCGTCATCGGGACGCTGATCGAGGCGGCAGCGACCGCATCGCTGGCTTTCTTCCTCGCCAGCGACAATCCCTCGGCGCATATGCTCGTCATCGTGCCGGCGGCGATCGGCATGTTCATGATGGGTTTCGGCATCGGTCTCGGCTGGAGGCATCTCGTCGCCATGGTGCTGATGCTCGTGGCCGACAGCGAACAGGACAAGGCTTCTTCGGCGATTCCGACGATGAGTTCGCTCGGCGGCGCCTTCGGGGCCGCCTTCTCAGGCGTCATCGCCAATGGCGCCGGCCTCGTCGATCCCGGCGGCATATCGGGCGCGCTTGCAGCGGCGCGCTGGCTTTATCTGCTGATGGCGCTGCCGGGGGTCCTCGCCGTCGGCATATCCCTGACGCTCGGGCGCCGCGCCTCCAGCAGGACGCGCTGAGAGTGCTTTCTCCTGCTGGAATTGCTCTAGCCCAAACGCAGCATGATCTTGCCGACATGGCTGCCGTCTTCCATCAGCCGGTGCGCCTCGATGACCTCCTCGAAGGCGAAGACCTTGTGGATAACAGGGGCAACAGAGCCGGACTCCAACAGCGGCCAGACCTGCGACAGCAGATCGTCGCGGATGGCGCGTTTTTCCTCCGCCGTGCGCGGGCGCATGGTGGAGCCGGTCACCGTCAGGCGCTTCACCATGATCGGCGACAGATTGACCTTTTCGGCGAGCGCGCCGCCGAGAAAGGCGATGATCGACAGGCATCCATCCTTTGCCAGCGAGGCGAGGTTGCGCTCGAAATAGGAGGCGCCGATCATATCGAGGATGATATCGACGCCGCCGCCGGTCTCTGTCTTGATCACCTCGGCGAAATCCTCGGTCCGATAGTTGATCGCGCGCATGGCGCCGAGCGCCTCGCAGGCCTCGCATTTCTCGCGTGAGCCGGCCGTCACATAGACCTCGGCGCCGAAGGCGCGGGCAAGTTGGATCGCCGTGGTGCCGATGCCGCTGGAGCCGCCATGGATCAGCACCGTCTCGCCTTCCGTCAGCCCGGCCATCTGGAAGAGATTGGCCCAGACGGTGAAGAAGGTCTCCGGGAGAGCGGCAGCCTTGACCGCGTCATAACCCTTGGGAAAGGGCAGGATCTGGCCTGCCGGCAGCAGGCAATATTCGGCATAGGCGCCGCCATTGGCCAGGCCGCAGACCTTGTCGCCGATGCGATAGCCGCTGACGCCGGGCCCGATCGCAACGATTTCGCCTGCAAGTTCCAGGCCGAGAATCGGGCTCGCATCCCTGGGCGCGGGATAGCTGCCCTGACGCTGGGCGACATCAGGGCGGTTGACGCCGATAGCCTCGGCGCGCACCAAAACCTCGCCTTGACCGGGCACCGGCAGCGGCCGCTTGCCGATCATCATCACCTCCGGCCCGCCGAAGGACGGCAGATCGACGAAACGCATTTGCTGAGGCAGTGACATGACCCGACCCTCCCTGATCCGAAGCAACCGGAATAAATCAGCCCCGGAGGCTTGGGAAGGCTGGAAGTGGCAAGGGCGTCAATTCGCCTCGCCCACGGCATCCGTGCAACTTGCGCGTCAGGTCTTTATTTTCTCGCATATCGTTGCCGCAAAACCGCTGCACAGTTTTGCACGGCATGCTCAGAAAGACGCGCTGGGCTGCAGAAGATGGAAGACCAGACCTTCGTCGCTGTCCTTGGCGGCCGACTTGATGACGGCGATTTCGGCGCTGACGCGGTTGATATCGTCGATGACGAGGCCTTCCGGCAGTTCGATGACGCCGATCGAGCAGCGCATCAGCGGGAACAGGGCTTCGGCGCCGGTGCGGTCGTGACCGAGGATGCGGCCGGCGGCGCGGTGTTCCTCGGAATAGAGATCAAGCACGTCGTCATGGAAATCGCCGATCAGCCGGTCGAGAATTTCCGTCAATTCCTCCTGCGTCCAGCCGACGACGCCGACGAAGAAATCGTCGCCGCCGACATGGCCGAGGAAATGGCGCTCGGCGAAGAAATAGCGGCGCATCAGCGCGGCAAACAGCG
Source organism: Rhizobium binxianense (assembly GCF_028994275.1). Taxonomy (NCBI): domain Bacteria; kingdom Pseudomonadati; phylum Pseudomonadota; class Alphaproteobacteria; order Hyphomicrobiales; family Rhizobiaceae; genus Rhizobium; species Rhizobium binxianense. The sequence continues at coordinate 768,716 of NZ_CP118713.1, read as the reverse complement.
AGATCGCGTGGTCGCCGAGATGGAAGCCGTAGGCATCGTTGAACGGCTTGAAATTGTCGAAATCGCAATAGCAGAAGTGGCGGACCTCATCGCCGTCGCGGCCGGACTGGCGCATGAAATCGCGAATGGCGCGATTGCCCGGCAGGCCGGTCAGCGGGTTCTGGTCCTGGGCGGTCTTCAGCTGCTTCTCGTTGATGACCTTGATCAGCGAGGCGGCGGAGACGACGCCGGCATAACGCATATTGTCGGTCAGGATCAGGCAGTTGCTGCCTTCCATATTGGCGAAGATCGCCATCAGTTGCTCGGCATCGCTGTCGAGGCCGACGATCGGCGCCATCTCGACGAAATGGGAAATGCTGCGCTCGTACATCTTATTCTTCAGGAGATCGCGGCCGAAGGGCTGGTAGATATATTCCTTGAGATGATGCTCGTGGATGATGCCGCGCGGCTCGTCATTGGCGTTGAGGACGGGAAAGAAAGCCTGACGCGGGTTGCGGCGGAAGAGTTCGAAAACGCTGTCGATGCTGTCGTTCTCGTAAACCGTCGGCAGGAGTTCGATCTGCTTGCGGATCAGGATTTCGTCGAGCGACTGGCTGCCCCGTTTGCCTTTGCCGAGCTCCTGCAGATGCGGGAAGGACGACGCCAGCTCCGATAAATGCGTCGTCGGGCGGGAGACGAACCAACCCTGGACGAGGTCGACGCCGTATTCGCGGCAGGCGATGAATTCGGCCTCGGTCTCGATGCCTTCGGCGATGACGCGCGTGCCGAGCACATGGGCGATGTTGACGATGCTCTTCAACAGATGGCGCTTGCGCGGGCTGCGGTCGATCTCGGCGACGAAATGCCGGTCGATCTTGAGGTAATCGACGGCATAATCGCAAAGCAGCTTCATCTCGCCATGGCCGACGCCGAAATCGTCGATCGCCAGCTTGAAGCCGGCCTTGCGCAGCTTCGAAACCAGGCCGGCAAATTCCGGCACGCTGGTATTGTCGAACCGCTCGGAGAATTCGAAACAGACGGAGGATGGCGGAATATTGGCCTTGCGCAGATGCTGCAGCAGGTTCTCGACCAGGCGTTCGCCATGCGGGATCAGCCGGACATCGAGATTGAGGAACAATGTCGCGGTGGAAAAATTCGACAGCGTGGCGAATTTGGCGAGCGCCCGGCTCGCCAGCATCTGTTCGAACTGCAGCAGCTGGCCGGCCTGATGGGCCTCGTCGAGGATGTCGAGGGGCGTGTCGTAGCCGATGCGTTCCTGGCCGCGCATCAGCGATTCATAACCGAAAACCGTGCCGGTGCCGGCCTCGACGATCGGCTGGAAGGCGTTCTCGACCACCAGCTTGGCCAGCGTGACGATCTGATCGCTGGCATAGCGGCGCAGGACGCCGGGCTCGACGGCGGCAGCCGCAGACGTTCCAGTCTTCATGTGGGCCGATCTCCACTGTGACTTGTTCTTTTTCGTCCGGAACTTGCCGCAGAAGGATCAATGAACCCTTTCGCCAATGTGAAAGTTTTATGAAACGCGCAGGGCACCCACGCGTTCCGGCCTATTCAATTTTTCTAATGCAATCAAATGCTTGCTCAGGCGGAGCGACGGCGCTCCGCCTCGTGATCGGCGAACATGTCGGCGACGCATCTGCCGCCGGATGGCGCGCCCTCGTCGCCCAGAACATCGTCCCGGAATTCGTTGAGCTTCCGAGCGGTGTCCCAGAGGCGCAGCGCCTCGCGGACGACCTCGCTGCTCGAGGCATAACCGCCATTGTCGACGGCGGCGCGGATACCCGCTGCCTGTTGCGGAGAGATGGAAACGGTGACCATCGGCATGAACTTCCTCCCTTTCTGATCAGGCAGAACCCTGCCTTTGGGGGACGCATGACCATTTTCAGCATTCTCGGCGATATCAGCCGGTGCCTTGGTGCATTCGCACATAGGACGATCCGCGTGCTCGGACCGAGCCCTAACCCCTAAAGTCTAATCCCCTGTCATCCCCTTGTCAAAAAAGAACGGCCGGAACGCCGATTTCCACAGCTTCAACTGCGGATACCGAAGCCGAAAGCGATCATCATCCAGCCCTGGACGATGAGATCTGCCGCCAGGAAAAGGCCGAGGATCCAGAGACTGTTCACCGGCCAGCCGAGCGCGATGACGAAACCGGCAAGCGCAGTGATGAGACCGCTTGCGGTGATCCAGCCCCAGCCCTTGAGTGGCCGCATGCGCATGCCGACCCAGAGACGGAAGATGCCGGCCACGAGCAGCGCAATGGCCAGCAACAGGGTCAAGGCCGCCGAGGTGAAGATGGGATTGATGAAGGCGCAGATACCGGCAAGCAAGTAGAGCACGCCGCTCAAAGCCCAAAAGAGCACATGATCCCAGCCGCGCACTTGGAAGGCATGGATGAGATAGATGAGGCCGCCTGCCAGCATGAGCATGCCGACATAAAAGACCGAAGCGACGGTCGCCATCAACAGGTTGCTGAGGGCGATGAGGCCGCAGATGAGAAGCAGTACGCCGAGGCCGACGAACCATACCCATTTCGACCGCAGCGAGGATTCGGGCATTCCATCGAAGAGACTGGTCATAACACACCTCCTGATCAACTTCGCATATGTTGCGCCAGTTCTTCCGGAAAAGATCTGCGCCAGATCAAATTGACAAAGATTTTTATTGATTGGTCAGTCAATCAAAAATAATCTGGTCTGGTTTTCAGGGAGTTTTCGTTTGCCGAAGGTCGGAATGGAGCCAGTGCGCCGCAAGGCGCTTGTCGATGCGGCGCTGCGGGTGATCGGCGATCACGGCTCGCTTGCCGTCACCATGTCCGACATCGCCCGCCAGGCCGGCGTGTCGCCAGCCCTTGCGCATCATTATTTCGGCAGCAAGGAGCAATTGCTGATCGAGACGATCCGCTCGCTTCTGCGGCAGCTGCGCAGCGATACGGTGGCGGCCCTCAAGGCCGCCAGGACGCCGCGGGCACGGCTTTCGGCCGTCATTCGTGTCAGCTTCCACGCCGACCAGTTCGCGCCGGAGACGATAGCCGCCTGGCTTGCCTTCTACGCCGAAGCGCAGCGCTCGGAGGAGACCCGGCGCTTCCTGGTGATCTATGCCCGGCGGCTGCGCTCGAATCTGTTGGCCAATCTCAAGGCATTGCTGCCGTCCGACGCCGCAGAACGCATTGCCGAGGGCGCAGCAGCGATGATCGACGGGCTCTATATCAGGCAAAGTCTGAAATCCGCGCCGATCGGCATCGAAGCCTCGATCGCGCTGACAGAGGATTATCTGAACGCGCTTCTTTCCACCACCTCCCCCAAGGACAAATGACATGAAAGCCCAGCCGAAAGCCTCGCACTTCATCGACGGCGAATATGTCGAGGATACCGACGGCACCGTCATCGAGAGCCTCTATCCCGCGACCGGCGAGGTGATCGCCCGGCTGCATGCGGCAACGCCTGCGATCGTCGAAAAGGCGATTGCCGCAGCCAAACGCGCCCAGCCGGAATGGGCGGCGATGAGCCCGATGGCGCGCGGTCGCATCCTCAAACGCGCCGCCGACATCATGCGCGAGAGGAACCGGGCGCTTTCCGAACTGGAGACGCTCGATACCGGCAAGCCGATCCAGGAGACTATTGTCGCCGACCCGACCTCGGGCGCCGATGCCCTCGAATTCTTCGGCGGCGTCGCGCCGGCCGGGCTCAACGGCTCGCATATCCCGCTCGGGCAGGACTTTGCCTATACCAAGCGGGTGCCGCTCGGCGTCTGCGTCGGCATCGGCGCCTGGAACTATCCGCAGCAGATCACCTGCTGGAAAGCCGCCCCGGCGCTCATCTGCGGCAATGCCATGGTGTTCAAGCCATCCGAGAACACGCCGCTCGGCGCATTGAAGATCGCCGAGATCCTGCATGAGGCGGGACTGCCGAAGGGGCTCTTCAACGTGATCCAGGGCGACCGCGACACCGGACCGCTGCTGGTCAACCATCCCGATGTCGCCAAGGTGTCGCTGACCGGCTCGGTGCCGACCGGCCGCAGGGTCGCGGCGGCGGCCGCCGGCAACCTCAAGCATGTGACGATGGAACTCGGCGGCAAGTCGCCGCTGATCGTCTTCGACGATGCCGATCTCGATTCGGCGGTCGGGGGCGCGATGCTCGGTAATTTCTATTCGACCGGCCAGGTCTGCTCGAACGGCACGCGCGTCTTCGTGCAGAAGGCTGTTAAGGACGAGTTCCTGAAGTGGCTGAAAGTCCGCACCGAAGCGATGTTGATCGGCGATCCGATGGACGAGGCGACGCAGGTCGGGCCGATGGTCTCCTGGGCGCAGCGCGAGAAGGTGATCGCCTATATCGAGAAGGGCAAGGCCGAGGGCGCAAGGCTGATTGCCGGCGGCGGCATTCCGAACAACGTCTCCGGCGAAGGCTATTACGTGCAGCCGACGGTGTTTGCCGACGTCACCGACGACATGACCATCGCCCGCGAGGAGATCTTCGGGCCTGTGATGTCGGTGCTCGATTTCGACGATGAGGACGAGGTGATTGCGCGCGCCAATGCCAGCGAATTCGGCCTGTCCGGCGGCGTCTTCACCGCCGACCTCACCCGCGCCCACCGCGTCGTCGATCGGCTGGAAGCCGGCACGCTGTGGATCAACACCTACAATCTCTGCCCGGTGGAAATCCCCTTCGGCGGCTCGAAACAATCCGGCTTCGGCCGCGAGAATTCGCTGGCGGCGCTGGAGCATTATTCCGAGCTGAAGACGGTCTATGTCGGCATGGGGCCGGTGGTGGCGCCTTATTGAATTGAAACACATCTGCCCTTTGCCCCTCACCCTAACCCTCTCCCCGCTCGCGGGGAGAGGGGGCGTGCCAAACGCAGCGTCGAGGTTGGGGAAGCCGGTGCGGCATGTCCCTTCTCCCCGCAAGCGGGGAGAAGGTGGCGGCGGCCGGATGAGGGGCAGGCTCTAGGAAAGACAAGACCATGCAAGCAGATTTCGTCATCATCGGCTCGGGCTCGGCCGGCTCCGCCCTCGCCTACCGCCTGTCGGAAGACGGCAAGAACAGCGTCCTCGTCATCGAGGCGGGCGGCAGCGATTTTGGGCCGTTCATCCAGATGCCGGCGGCGCTTGCATGGCCGATGAGCATGAAGCGCTACAATTGGGGTTATCTGTCCGAGCCGGAGGCGAACCTCAACAACCGGCGCATCACCGCGCCGCGCGGCAAGGTGATCGGCGGCTCCTCCTCGATCAATGGCATGGTTTATGTGCGCGGTCATGCCGAGGACTTCAACCGCTGGGAAGAGCTCGGCGCCAGCGGCTGGGCCTATGCCGACGTGCTTCCCTATTTCAAGCGGATGGAACATTCGCATGGCGGCGAAGAGGGCTGGCGCGGCACCGACGGGCCGCTGCACGTACAGCGCGGCGGCTTCACCAACCCGCTCTTCCGCGCCTTCATCGAGGCCGGCAAACAGGCGGGTTTCGAGACGACGGAGGATTATAACGGCAGCAAGCAGGAAGGCTTCGGGCTGATGGAGCAGACCATCTTTTCCGGCCGCCGCTGGTCTGCCGCCAATGCCTATCTGAAACCGGCGCTGAAACGGGACAATGTCGGGATCGTCTACGGCCTGGCGCGCAAGATCGTGATCGAGGACGGGCGGGCGACGGGCGTCGAGATCGAACGCAAGGGCAGAACAGAGGTGGTGAAGGCGAACCGCGAGGTGATCGTCTCGGCCTCCTCCTTCAATTCGCCGAAGCTCTTGATGCTGTCGGGCATCGGTCCCGGCCAGCATCTGCAGGAGATGGGCATTGCGGTGAAGGCCGACCGGCCGGGCGTCGGCGCCAATCTACAGGACCATATGGAATTCTACTTCCAGCAGGTGAGCACCAAGCCAGTGTCGCTCTATTCCTGGCTGCCATGGTTCTGGCAGGGGGTGGCGGGCGCGCAATGGCTGCTCTCGCGCGGCGGGCTCGGCGCCTCCAACCAGTTCGAGGCCTGCGCCTTCCTGCGCTCCGCACCCGGACTGAAGCAGCCCGATATCCAGTATCATTTCCTGCCGGTGGCGATCAGCTATGACGGCAAGGCGGCGGCAAAAAGCCACGGCTTCCAGGTGCATGTCGGCTACAACCTGTCGAAATCGCGCGGCAGCGTCAGCTTACGCTCCGCCGATCCCAAGGCCGATCCGGTGCTGCGCTTCAACTATATGAGCCATGCCGAGGATTGGGAGAAGTTCCGCCACTGCGTGCGCCTCACCCGCGAGATCTTCGGCCAGAGCGCCTTCAACGACTATCGCGGCCCGGAGATCCAGCCCGGCGAAGGCGTCCAGAGCGACGAGGAGATCGATGCCTTCCTGCGCGAACATCTGGAAAGCGCCTACCACCCCTGCGGCACCTGCCGGATGGGCGCCAAGGACGATCCGATGGCGGTGGTCGATCCGCAAACGCGGGTGATCGGCGTCGACGGCTTGCGCGTCGCCGACAGCTCGATCTTCCCGCACGTCACCTACGGCAATCTGAACGGCCCGTCGATCATGACCGGCGAGAAGGCCGCCGACCATATCCTCGGCAAACAGCCGCTGGCACGCTCGAACCAGGAACCGTGGGTCAACCCGCGCGCGGCCGTCAGCGACCGCTGAAGCGCAGAGCACTATTGGGCGCCAACTGCCACCGACCGATAGTCGCTGGTCGTCAGGGATGTCTATCGTCAGAGCGATAGAAATGCGGATGCCGGAATCAGAAATCGCTCGCTCAGCGCGCGGGCTTGTCGAACATTGATTTGCCGCTTCCCGCTCAAAATCTCAGACACGACGGACTGAGCGCCCACTTCCGGCAGCTCGGACTGGCCAAGGTTGCGCTCCTCCATGACATAACGGAGCGCATCGGCGCCGGTCACCGGAGGCATTGGACGGTTCTGCTCGTCATAGGCCTCAACGAGGTCCGCCATACGAGACGCAAGCAACGCCAAGGGATGATCCTCGTCGTCGCCAACTTCGGCGAGAATCTCGTCGAGTTGCTCCACGAGATGATCATACTCAGCTTCATTGGCCGGCGTGGCAAGAAGAGGAGCCACATGCGTCCAGTGCTCGCTGACCAGTTTTACAAGTGCGCTCATCGGCCTACCCCTTCCACGCTCCTTTGTCGTACTCGGCATGATCCATCATCCGCTGAATATAGACCTTCCTGAATTTGTAATGCACCACCGCGATCAAGCGCAGCTTGTTGCCGCCAATGTCGAACACGTGGTGTTGCCCGACTTTGTCTGTTGCTGGAAACAGTGCCTTCATATCGGCGAAGTCTGTCGGCTCCGACGATTTCATCAGTCGATACCAAGTATCCAGGGCATTGGCTGCTTGAGGCCATCGGTCTTTCGCCTCCCAGATCTTTTTCTGTGTGATGACGTGCATAAATCCGGAATTGCGACATCGTATTTTGCTATATACAATCTAGCGCAACCATCTGACTATAGCAAGTTGCTATGAAGGAGATCGAAGGCCGGCGGGCGGATCTGTGCCTCAGAGGAAACCAATCCACCGACCGGCGAGCACGGCAGCGATCCAGACCGTGGCCGACAGCGCCGCAGAGAAGCGCAGGCCGGGCCGGACGATGCCTGTCGACACTGCCGTTTTCCAGCCTCGCCCGAAATGCACGATCAACAGGTTGAGGAGGCCGAGGGCGATCAGACCAAGCTTGGCGAGGAAGGCGGGATTGGCGGCATATTCGACCGCCCGGACTGTGAACAGGCAGAAACCGGTCACAACAGCCGCGGCAAGGCCGACGCCGGCGGCGCGGGAGAGAAACGGGGCGAGGATCTCAACCGGCACCTTGCGGAACAGACCGGCGAGCCTCAGATCGAGCGGCAGGATGGCGCCGACAAGAATGCCGATCGCCAGGATATGGCCCGCATTGACGAACATATAGGCTGTTGCGGAGCGCCGCAGCGCGCCCGCGGGCGCGGTGGCTGACAGCCATTCGAGAATGTCGATCACGGCTCGGTTCGCCCGGGGTCAGTTCGTCCGGATGCGGTCGGGATAAATATCGTAGCGCTTCTCGCCGATGGTGAGGCGCACCGCCTTCATCCGCTTCTCCTTCGGATCCTGCGAACGATTTCCGAGCGCCACCACCTTATCGCCGGGCTTGGCGACGCCTTCGACGAAGCCCGAGCGTTCCGTCTGGCGCGGATTGCCGAGTTCGACCAGCCAGACGCCATCATCGGCGGTGGCGACATTAAGGGTCGGATGCGGCCCGCCCATCGAGATCTTCTCTATGGTGCCGGCAAGCTCGATCTGATCCGCCTCGGCCCACGACCAGCCGTGATGGGCGGCGGCGCCTGTGGCGAAAACTGCCGAGAGCATGGCCGCAGCAACGATTCTCTGTGCTGAGATTCTAAACATGATGTCCTCCCTACCCGTCTGGGCAGGCAGGTGGAGCATCACCGGGCGAAGAAAAGGGATTTCACCAAATCTTGAAGAAAGATGTGGGGTCAGCTCAACCCAATGCTCAGGCCAGCAGTCGGGTGACTTCGGCGCTGTGTTTTGGGGCGACGGCATCGGCGATGGTGGTCGAGAACAGCACCTTGCGGGTGGCGTCGGCCACCTTGGCGAAGACGTGGCGGATCTGGCAGTTCTGCTCACCGTCGCAATCGTCGCATCGGCGGTAGGCGGTGATCGACAGACATGGCAACGGCGCGATCGGGCCGTCAACGATGCGCAGGATCTCGCCGAAGGTGATGGCGTGGGCAGGTTTGAGCAGGAGATAACCGCCCTGCTTGCCGCGGCGGCTGGCGACGACGCCGTGATGTTTGAGGTCGAGCAGGATCTGTTCGAGGAACTTTTTCGGGATCTTTTGCTGCGCCGCGATATCGGAAATCATCACCGGTTCATCGGCATCGGCATCAGCCAAGACCGTGAGCGCCCGCAGCGCATATTTCGCCTTTTGCGTAATCATTTTTGACCATCGACACACACAGGCAGTGCAGATTTCCGCACTGCTACGGAAGTACTTTCGTCTCTATGGCACAACCCGCATGAACGGAATTTGAACGCGCCGGAGAAAGCCTTGAGAGACAAGCGTTTTGGCCTTGTTTTTTGCTCTCGGCCAAGCTCTGTTAATCTATGCCAAAAGCGCGCCTTCTGCACCATTTTCGGCATCACTTCAGATTTCCGATTGACAGGCCGCGTGTAACCCTACTATTTCTATAGACATTCAAGCTGCTCGTGTGGATTTTCATCCGCAGGCGGCTGCTTTTCTGTATCGCGGCGGCTTCGGAGAGATATTTGCTCCTCCGGCCGCAGCTTTCGAAATCCCTTTTTCTGTCCGATCCCTGTGTGAACTGCGATACTCCCGTCAACAAAGGACAGGATTCTCATGACTGCTATCAATCTGATTGCGGCAGACGGGCCGATTGCAGAAGCCAAGGCGCTGAATGACAGGCTGGCGAGTCTCGACCTTGCCGGACGTCTGTCGCTGGTTTCAGGCCTTGGCGGCCGTGTGGTGTTCACCACCTCGCTCGGCATCGAAGACCAGGTGATCACCGCCGAGATCGGCACGCACCGCCTGCCGATCGATGTCGCGACACTGCAGACCGGCCGGCTGTTTGCCGAAACGCTGGCGCTGATCGAAGAGACCGAAAACCAGTACGATATCGTGATCCGCCGCTTCGAGCCGGAGAAGGCCGATATCGACGCCTATGCGGCGCAATATGGTCTCAATGGTTTCTACGAGAGCGTCGAAGCCCGGCATGCCTGTTGCGGCGTGCGCAAGCTGAAGCCGCTTGCCCGCGCACTCGATGGTGCTGCAATCTGGATCACCGGCCTGCGCCGCGGCCAATCGGCCAACCGCGCCGAAACGCCCTTTGCCGAATATGACGCCGAACGGCATCTGTTGAAGGTCAATCCGCTCGCCGATTGGGACCTGGAGGCGATCAAGGCCTTCGTTGCCGCAAACGGCGTGCCGATCAATCCGCTGCATGCCCGCGGCTATCCCTCGATCGGCTGCGAGCCCTGCACGCGGGCGATCAAGCCCGGCGAGCCGGAGCGCGCCGGCCGCTGGTGGTGGGAGCAGGACGAGACGCGCGAATGCGGCCTGCATGTCGCCGAAGAGGCCGCGGTGGTCGCCGCACAATAATCAACTTCACGGCTTACCGGATCAGGGCGCGGCGATCGCCGCGGGCCCTTGGGGGAAGCGAGCTTCCCCGGGGAGGCCAACACTTAAGAAATTGCCTTGCGGGCAGCCGTAAGGATCGACAGTCTGGAGTAAGACATGCCCGATAGCCGTCCGGATACGGAACTCAGCAATCCGCAGAGCACCAAGGCGCCGCTCGACCCGCATCTGAAGGCGCTGGAAAACGAATCCATCCATATCTTCCGCGAGGTCGCGGCCGAGTTCGAGCGTCCCGTGATGCTCTATTCGATCGGCAAGGATTCCTCGGTGCTGCTGCACCTGGCGCGCAAGGCCTTTTATCCTGGCCGTGTGCCCTTCCCGCTGCTGCATGTGAACACCGGTTGGAAATTCCGCGAGATGATCGCCTTCCGCGACGAGACCGCGAAGAAGTATGATCTCGATCTGATCGAGCACATCAACCCGCGCGGTGCGGCCGAAAACATCACGCCCTTCACCCATGGTTCGGCCGCCTTTACCGACATCATGAAGACCGAAGGCCTGCGCCAGGCGCTTGATGCCGGCCAGTTTGATGCCGCTTTCGGCGGCGCGCGGCGCGACGAGGAAGCCAGCCGCGCCAAGGAGCGGATCTATTCCTTCCGCACCCCCGACCATCGCTGGGATCCGCGCAACCAGCGGCCGGAACTCTGGAATATCTATAACGGCATGATCCGCAAGGGCGAGAGCGTGCGCGCCTTCCCGCTGTCGAATTGGACGGAGGTCGATATCTGGCGCTACATCCAGGCCGAAGACATTCCGCTGGTGCCGCTCTATTACGCCAAGAAGCGGCCCTTCGTGGAGCGCGACGGCATGATGATCCTGGCCGAGGATCCGCGCCTGGAACTGCTGCCCGGCGAAGTCCGCCAGGAAGGCATGATCCGCTTCCGCACGCTCGGCGACTTCCCGCTGACCGGCGCCATCCGCTCTGAGGCCACCACCCTCGAAGAGGTGATTGCCGAACTCGAAATTGCAACGGTGTCCGAACGCCAGGGCCGCGCCATCGATCGCGACCAGTCCGGCTCCATGGAAAAAAAGAAGCGTGAAGGATATTTCTGAGATGACCGCAGCCCAAACCGCCGTCTCGGCCGCCACCGTCGTCACCCTGCCCGCCGCCGAGCAGCAGAAAGCTCTGCGCGACTCGCGCCCGCTGCGCCTGATTACCTGCGGCAGCGTCGATGACGGCAAGTCCACCTTGATCGGCCGCCTGCTCTGGGACACCAAGGCGGTCAAGGAAGACCAGGCCGCCACCCTGCAGCGTGATTCCACCGGCAAGCAGAACGATCTCGGCCTGCCTGACTTCGCACTGCTGCTCGACGGCCTGCAGGCCGAGCGCGAACAGGGCATCACCATCGATGTCGCCTATCGCTATTTCTCGACCGACAAGCGCTCCTTCATCGTCGCCGATACGCCCGGCCATGAGCAATATACCCGTAATATGGCGACCGGCGCCTCGACCGCCGATCTCGCCATCCTGCTGGTCGACGCGCGCTACGGCATTCTCGAGCAGACGCGCCGCCACGCGACGATCGCCTCGCTGCTCGGCATCAAGCAGTTCGTGCTCGCCGTCAACAAGATCGACCTCACGGGCTACGACCGCGCCGGCTTCGACAAGATCAGCCATGACTTCCGGGAATTTGCCCTGTCGCTCGGCGTCAAGCAGATCACCGCCATTCCGATGTCGGCGCTGAAGGGCGAAAACGTCGTCTATTCCGGCCAGGCCGCCATGCCCTGGTACAGCGGCCCGACGCTGGTGGAGACGCTGGAGCTTGCGACCGTCCGCTCGTCGCAGACGGTCGGCTTCCGCCTTTCGGTGCAGCGTGTCTCGCGTCCCGGCGAAAGCTTCCGCGGTTATCAGGGCACGGTTGCCGGCGGCTCGGTTAAGCCGGGCGACAGCGTCATGATCCTGCCGTCCGGCATGGTCGCCAATGTCTCCAAGATCGTCACCTTCGATCTGGTGCGCAACGCCGCCGTCGCCGGTGACGCGATCACGCTGGTGCTCGACCGCCAGGTGGATGTGGCGCGCGGCGACATGATCGTCTCGATTGACGCCCAGCCGCAGGTCGGCCTTGCCTTCGACGCGCAGATCGTCGCCCTCCAGCCCGAGGGCATCGAGCCCGGCAAACGCTACTGGCTGAAGAGTGGCAGCCGCCGCCAGCGCGTGCAGGTGCAGCCGCTCAGCCAGCTCGAACTGAAGACCGGCACATGGAACGCCGCCCAGCGGCTCTACATGAACGCCATCGGCAAAGTCCGGCTCGTCTTCGACGAAGCGGCGATCTTCGACCCCTATGAGCAGAACCGCAATTCCGGCTCCTTCATCCTGATCGATCCGGAGACCAACAACACCGTCGCCGGCGGCATGGTGACCGGCAAGCGCACCGAACTCGGCGGGCTGCATAATGGCGAAGGCCGCGTCATCCTCTCGCTGCCGGCCGACCTTGCCGAACAGATCATGGCCAGCGAACTCTTCGCCAGCCGCAGCCACGAGGCCGAGGTGCGGCGGATGACGGCAGCCGAAGCGGCCGACCTCTGGTCGAGCGCTGCAAGCGATATCTGACAAGGGATAAGGGATAAGGGGCCAGCAAGACTGGCCCCTCACCGCAGCCGAATCCGCTGGCAAGGCTGGCGGATTCCCTGTCGAGCGGCAAAGAACCGATCAGAACCTGAGACTTTGCGATAGGGGCTTCGAGTCCGCTTCCTTCCCGCCGATAGTGTTGAAAAAGTCGAAAATCCGGCCTTAACTTCCGCTACGCGCCCCATGCTGCTTGAACGCAAAATTGGCTGGTCCCCCAGCGCAATTTTCCGTGTCGGCCTCTACGGCCGCTAAAAAAATCAGAGTTTGCAGAAAACGGGCTTTTTCCATTCACGATTCGCTGTTTACCGCTTGCCCGCGGGCCAATGTGGGGCCATGCTTAGATCGGATCCTGGCGGTGCGGTAAGACGAGAGGTCAGGCCCTGCAACGCTCAATCTCGACCTCGAAGCACTGCCTTTTCTCGACTGATCCCCGAGCGAGGAGGTTGTCCATGTCCACGAGCTATGTCGACCATCCGCTACAACCGGGCGACCGGGTTCCGAACGTTGTGTTTGATGCGATCTCGCGCGAGGGGAAGATCGCACTTGATGATTTTCGTGGCCGCAGCCCATTGTTGATCGGTTTGTTTCGAGGGCTGCATTGTCCGTTCTGCCGGCGCCATGTCGCGGCCATGGCATATCTCAACCCGATGCTGCGTGAGAAAGGCGTCCAATCGCTGGCGGTGGTAAACACCCCGGTCGAACGCGCGCGGCTCTATTTCCGTTACCATCCGATACCCGATCTTCTTGCTGCTTCCGACCCGGTACGGGCTTCGCACCAAGCCTTCGGCTTACGCGAGGTCGGGATCGACACGGTCATGGCGATACGGATCGATCTTCCGGGCGAGTTGCCCGAGCCTATGAGCGTGATGGCAATGGACGAATTTATCAACGAGAAGGAAGGGTATCAGATTACCGAAGCCGATCAGCAGATGATGACTGCCGACCACGGGCAGCTTGTCGGTCAGTTCCTAATCGACCGGGAGGGCATCGTACGCTGGAGCTTCACTGAAGTTCTGGAGGCTGGGCTCCAGACATTCAAGGCACCGAATTCCCAGGAATTGATGTCGGCAGCTTCCCAAGTCGTACATTAACAACGAAAAAACACGCTCGACGACCCATCGCCCGGGTGGTGCTCAGTGGATTGAAGCATCGTTCGAGATGCTCATCGATTCGCTGTTTACCGCTTGCTCGCGAGCGACTGCACTCCGTAATTGGCTATAGATCACCAGTGGATTTGAAATTCCGCTTGCTGCAAAGAACCGATCAGAACCTGAGACCGTGCAATGAGGGCTCCGCTTCCGGCCTGACGCGGTCAGATGGCTTTCCTCTAGACTTCGGCATTTCCGCGATCTACATTTGAGCTTCTGTGAGCCTGAAATTATGTCAGGTCTCAGCCCCTTCGCATCGCCCACCCTAACCATTTGTGGTTCGGGCCTGCGCTTCACCCCCCATTCAACGCAATTTCACCGTGCAAGCGGGAGGAGTTTCCATGGCCAATGCCCAATGCGCCTGCGGCGCTCTGAGACTGATGCTCAGCGAACCACCACAATTGACTGCGCTGTGCCACTGTTTGGCTTGCCAGCGCAGAACGGGTGCGCCGTTCAGCGCAAATGCTTTCTACTCGATTGGCTGTGTCGAAATATCTGGAACGTCCACAGAATTCATTCGCACTGCCGAGAGCGGTCGTAAGGTCCGAATGCATTTTTGCCCAACTTGCGGCTCGACCGTCTATTGGAAGGCCGATGCTGCGCCGTCCTGGATCGGGGTGGCGGTCGGTTCCCTTGCCGACCCAGCCTTCGCGCCACCTGCCCTATCAGTCTTCGAACAATCGAAACATAAGTGGGTGCAGCTTGACGAAACGGTAGAGCACTTTCAAAGCCATCCAATCCGCCAATTGGAATGAATCGACGCGGGCTTTCGGCCTGAAGCGGACTTTGGATCATCGGCAGCGGAAGCTCTTTCGCTGCCTGCTAGACGACCCTTTCGCGCAGACCATTGATCGCTGACAACACCGTCGCGTCCGGACGGAGCCGTCTCGGCAGATAGTCGCGCAAAACTCAAAGTGATCGTTCGAAAAGAAGCTCATTCTCCTTTTCGCCGACATGCTCCCAACCTGAACGCACTACTTGCCGACAGCGTTTTTCAGCGCATCGACGACGACGCGGACGGAGGGGACGTCTTTGATATCAGAATGGACAACCAGCCAGACCTCTCTTGTCAACGGCTGTTCGGTCTCAATGCGCTGGAGACCGCTGGACTCCAGGACGGCGAAATCGGGGAGCATGACGACACCGGCGCCAAGGCTTGCGGTTGCGGCCTGAAACTCCAGAACGGACGACCTCACAGCGATCGGCCGGCCGGCGGCCAATTCGATCAGCCGCAGCTGTTGCGGTGAGGCGTTCATGGTTTCGTCGTAACCGATGAAGGTCCAGTCCGACGGCGGAACCGTTTCGAGATAGGTCTTTGATGCGTAGAGATGAAAGCTTGTCTCGCCGAGCTTGACGATGGCGTAATCGCCGTCCTCGGGACGCGACATTCGTACGGCGATATCCGCCTCTCGTCTGTTCAGGGAGGCGAGGCGCTTTTCTCCGACAAGCGTGATCTGAACACCGGGATGGTCTCGCCTGACGGCCGCGATCGGCTCTGCCAGGAACACGCTTGAGAGAGCGGGAGGCGCGCTGATCCTCACATGGCCACGCAATTCCGTGGCGCTGCTGCGACCAAGCTGCTCGATTGCCGCAGTCTGCGTCGCGACAAGAGCTGCGCGCTTGGCAACCTGCTCTCCGTCCGCGGTCAACATGATGCGCCGTCCGCGGCGGTCTATGAGCTTACGACCCAGGCTGGCTTCAAGCGACGAAATGCGCCGACTGATCGTCGCGTGTTCGACGCCGAGCTGCTTTGCGGCGCCAAGCAACGTTCCGGACTGCGCGAGCGCCAGGAAATGGCGAAGGTCGTCCCAGTCGATCTTTGTGAATTCTCTCCCAATCATTGTGCAGCAATAGGGAATTTTCACACATCATGCCATCGCTTAGTTTGTGCCCATGAAGGAGCACGAGAGATGACTGACCAGATCATATGGCTGAACGCCCCTGGTGACATCACCCAATTCCATATCGAGCATCACCGTTGTGAGCCTCCCGGTGATGGCGAGATAAAAATCCGTCATCAGGCGATCGGAACCAACTTTCTCGACGTCTATCAGCGAAGGGGCATCTACCCCATGCCGTCCTACCCCGCGGTGATCGGTGCCGAGGCGGCGGGCATCGTCGACGATGTCGGTCCTGGTGTCTCCATGTTCCAAAAAGGTGACCGCGTTGCCTATGCCGGGCCTCCGGTTGGAGCCTATCGCTCCACGAGGAATATTGCCGCTGAAAGGGCGATCAAGCTTCCCGGTGCCGTTTCAGCAAAAACGGCAGCGAGTTCGCTGCTCAAAGGCATGACCGCCTACTTGCTGTTGAAAAAGACCTATGATGTGCGTGCAGGAACTCAGGTGCTGATCCATGCCGCAGCGGGCGGGCTTGGGAGCATCCTCGTTCGTTGGGCCAGATCGCTCGATGCCACGGTGATCGGGACGGTCGGCTCTTCCGAAAAGGCTGCACTCGCCGCATCTTATGGAGCCGATCAGCTTATTGTCGGACGAGACGCCGATATCGTCGCGGAAGTGAAACGCCTGACGAACGGGATTGGTGTCGACGTCGCCTATGACGGGATAGGCGGCGACACGCTTCTCAAGAGCATACGCTCTGTCCGCCCATTCGGCATGGCTGTCACCATCGGCCAGGCCGCCGGTGCTATCCCACCGGTGCCTGTCGAGGAACTTCGTCCGGGCAAGGCGCTCTGCCATCCGAGCATCATGGCCTGGTGCGCCGATATCGGACAGTATCGCGAGGCTGCTCTCGCTGCAGTCCGGATGATGGAAACAGGCATCGTTTCGCAGATCGGTGCCGAATATCGTTTGGCCGATGTTGCGAAGGCGCACGAAGAGATGGAATCCGGACGCTCGGCGGGCAGTATCCTGCTGATCCCTTGATTGCTCAGAGTCCGTTCAAGACAGCGGGTAGCGGGGCGGCCTTCTCGTCATGAGCTTAATCATTGCGGCCTGGATGAAGAAGAGGCTTAGAGCTGAACCGCACCCAGGGCACGCATGTTGCAGCTCAGCCGACTTGGTCACACACAAAGCGAGGCAGACCTCGATTCCCTGCCAAGCTACAGTTATTTGGGCTTACGCAGATCGAGAGATCCAGTCGGAATAGGAACCACACTGGCAAGTCGTTGGCCTACCACCGCACCGATTGTGGCAACCCCGGAGGTATTCCTGGATGCGGGCTCGATCTGGCGAAGAAACAGCCCGCTATCGTCTGCAAGAGATCCGATGGTAATCATCGGCTCATCGTCCACGAAAAGTATCAATCCAATGCCGGATCCAACCTTATCCTCCACCCTGCATGGCAGAGCTCGCAGCACGGTCTCCGCGTTTGTCGAAAACAGGGATTTCACAAGCCCGCCAAGTGCTTCGACCTTATTGACGAACGGCCGCACGACAAGCGTCACCGCTTCTTCTTCAGCTAGAGTGAGTTCGACGGAAAACTGAGCCGGCGCAGAACCGGTCGGCAGGCAAGCGCTATAAAGCTGAAAAATCGCGGCGCGGGCGAAATTCAAGCGTGTATCATGGGATTCGGCTTCGACGATTGATTGGAGAAAGCGTGAAGAGTTCACTGCCGGAATCCCTCTTTCGAATCGGGATAGCCCGATGATGAGTCAATATACGATACCGCTTCTGGGAGCGAGCCGTCCGCATTATTCATGTTACCAACCGCTGACCTTCGAAAATCTCCCGTTTGTCCCCAATATCCTGGATATACCGCGAATATCTGGCGAAGCTAGACCCAGTTTAGATCGCAAGAAAATATGGAAGCATTTAGGTCAATATTCCGGCGTGTTGAGATCGCTATCACTCGTCCGTTCGCGCCACCATCCCGGTTCGCGGGCGCGCTTCCGATCGTCGTGTCACGCGTGTTTTCGTCTTGAAATCGGTTTCCGCCTTCGAGCGATATGCCACATGTTGTTGGCAGCCATCAAATCGAATGGCAACACCCGGTGCCGTAACCGATCCATCGCTCAAGACGACGAATGGTGAACGGCGGAATGGCTCCGGTGGCCCTGCTTATTGAAGCTTGAGGGCGGCGTCGCGCAGAGCCTGCCAAGCAGGGCTTCCATCGTTATGGATGTCGAATTTGTCGTAGTCGTCCTGGGGATAGAGGCCCGAGTCCTGCGTGCTGGTGAGCCGCCAGACCACCCAGCCTCCGCAATCCGAGGTGGCGATCGTGTTCAGCCACGTTCCATAGGCGTTTGCCTGATCGGCATCGGATCGCGGAATTCCAAATTCCTCCAGGATCACCGGTTTTCCGATATTTCGCCCGATCGCGCAGTATTCGCGAATGCGGGCATCGAAATCGGAATGGCTCATTTTGGCGTAGGATGGGTAGCCATGCCACGTGCCGAAATCGACGCTCGGAATGTTCATATCCGCCAGCTTCTGATCCATGTTCCCATGGCCCGTCGTTACGAGCTGTTTCGGTGCCAGGGATTTGACATAGGCTGACATTTCCGACACCCAGTCATGAAGGAGCGGTATGGGATGGATGTCAGGTTCGTTGGCCAGATCCCAGGCAAATATGGTGGGGTCATCGGAATAGCGGACACCAGTAATCGTGTTGACGCGCGACAGAACATGCCGAACCCATTCCTTGTAATCGCGTCGAGTTCGCGGATCAGCGGCAAAAAAGGTGTATTTGTCCGAACTCCCGTACCAGGCATTCATCTGCTGGGCACCGCCCGTATAGGCCCAGAAATCGACGAATGCGAGGATCAGCTTAAGCTTGCGCTTCGCCGCTTCCGCGATGAGGTAATCGACCTTTTGCAGGCCGTCAGGTCCGTCGTTGGGAACCATCCGGTTGGTTGTCGGATCCCAACTCATCATATAGATGCCCTTGGTTCCCAGATTGCTGGAATCGGCCGTGCTTTTTGAATTCCAGATCGTCGGCACCCGGCCGTCCAGCGACCCTATAACCGGTTGCAGGAAGGTGCGCACCACATTGGCACCCATTGCCGTGGCATCGTCCAACACGCGGGTGACTTCGCCTGACGAGCCAAATGTCAGATAATGGTTGTTGACGCCGGCCACGCGAAATGGCTTGCCGTCCAGCAGGAAGCCCCCCTCTTTCGTCGTGACGAAAGATTGCTGCGCAGATGACTGCGCGTCCGCAGATCCGACTTGAGCAGACCCAAAAAGCGCCAGCGCCACAGCGCCGATAGCGAAACTCCGGAAACGGTGAACACGCCTCATGCGAAGAAACTCCCTTTCAAGCCCGTGACGCAATTCCGATTTGGTCTGTCTCGTCGAGGGAATTGCCGTATGTCGAGACACCGGCAGCCGCTGGTGGCGCGGTGGTGGACGGCGTCGCAGTGTGCCGTGTGGCCCGATACAATGCCGGGCACAGAAGGAGGCCTTCCAGCGAAACAGCAATGACCCAGAAGTTGGCTGTGCCTGCGATCCCGAATTGCACACCGCCGGCGGCGGCCACGATCTCCACCGCCGCACCGCCGGTCAGAACGAGCGTGGCAAAACCCAGGCGCCGTCGGACACGTTGAACCGCCAGATAATGATACTTCGATGCCATTCCGAAAGCGGCAACGCCCAGAAACTGGAGGCCATTTCCTGCAATCACAGCATAGGCCGGATTGAATATCCAGAGCATGAAGCGCGACAGGAAGAGGAACGCCAAGGCGGTCGCCGCGCAGACCAGCATCGACAAGCCGAGCGACAGGCGCAGGCGCGCGGGAAATAGCTCCGGCTCCCGCACAGCGATGGCAAACAATACCGAGGCGAGTGACGCAGGGACGAGAAGCGCAACGTTCAGCACCGTCCAGGCGGCATAGAAGGCGGCGTTGATCTCTGCGGACAGCATCACCGTGACGACGACGGGCAGCAGCAGCGCCGGCGCCTGAACAGCCATGCTGAGCGCGTGATGGCCAAAAACCTGTCCGAGCACCGGGCGGAAGGCGTAGATCGCTGGCCGGTGGAAAACGCGCCTGCCGGCATAAACAAGAAGCCCGGCCACGACGACCAGCGAGACAAGCTGCCCGGCAAACCAGGTGGTGAAGATCGCCAGTCCGCTGGTCGCCCGGCCAAGTGTCAGGCCGAGAGCGATCAGTAGAAGAAGCTTGCTGGCGGCGAAGACGACATTTCGGGCCAGTTGAAGGCCGCTGCGCAGAAGGCCAACCAGGGCTTGGTCGAGCACGAGGGTCACGGCCGTCAGAGCGCAACCAACGACGAAGAAGAGATCGGTCGCGGAGGAACCGACGATCGAGCCAAGCTGCGTCGATGTACAGGCAGCGATAACAAGATAGATCAGCCCCACGACGATGGAGGCGCTGAACGAGGCCAGGAGGGCGCCCGTCAGAAAGGGGCCTGCTCTTTTCTGACGGCCTATCTCGCCCATCAGGAAGGGCCCGAGACCGACTTCACCGAGATTCGCGAGGAGATTCATCAACGATATGGCAGCGGCGGCGAGCCCAACAGCTTCAGCCGAGAAGGAACGCGCCGCGAACCACCAGTAGACGAAGCCGAGAATGGCCGTCATCAACGTTCCAAGCCCCAGCATGCCTGCATTGAGGAGCAAAACCGCCTGATTCATCAGGAAGCTGCGGACCTTGGTAGTGGCGGCGCTGACGGTCATCATGCCTATTCCACCGGTTCGAGAGCGCGAGCAGGAATGGAGGTGAACGGTCGCGTGAGGGCAGCGCGGGTCCGGCCGAGAGCGAAGCCGGCCGCAGTGGCCGCCAGGCCGGCGCCCAGCGCGACGGCGCGAAGAAGGCCGCTCGGCTGGCCGAGCAACATATCAGCGAATCCCCGCATAATCCCTTGGGGCAACGTCCTGGTCATATAGGTCTTTTCCGACGCCAGCGCCTCGCCGGAGCCTGCCATCAGCGATAGGCTGGCCTTTGAAAGCCCTTCGGCCCAGCATCGGTGAAGGAAATATTTCCACGTCGCGCGATCGGCGGGTATGGCGTGATCGCTGCCGCTCGATGGTTCGAAGACGAAACGGCCATGTGGCAGAGCCTTGGTTGCACGGATGCAGAGTTCGGTTTCCTCGCATCCGAGCGGCAAAGCCTTGGCCGTTCGGCCCAAGCCGGAATCGAAGCCGCCCGTATGATCGAAGACGTAGCGGCGGATGCACATGGACGCGCCGATGAGGTTGCGCACCGGCCCCGGATGAAGGCCGCGATAGGTGCAGCCGAGGGTCCACAGGAATTCGTCGGGAAACCAGGAAGGACGGTCTGTTTCCCACAACGGGCGGATAGCGGACACGGCGCCCAGAACCGAGGGATCCTCGAGTTGCCGCACCAAGGTCGCCAGCAAATCCCGATCCGACACGGCGTCGTCGTCGAGAAACAGGATGACCTCGCCGCGGCTGACAGAAATCCCGGTGTTGCGGGCGCCGGAGAGGCCGGGCGGATGAATGTTCTCGACGATCCTGACCGGGGTTTCGAAGCGCTTGGCGCGCAGACGCAGCGCCAGTGCCGGATTGTGATCGACGATGACGACGATCTCATCCGCGGCCGGGACCTGGCGCGCTGCCGCCTCGATTGCTTTGTTGAGAATGTCCCAACGCTGGTCGGAATAGCAGCAGATGACGATTGCCGTCGTGAGCTTGCCGGGCACGGGGTGCTGGAAATTATCCATTTTTCCTCTCCGGAGCGAACTGAAAGGTTATTCCGGTCGGTGCCGGCGACTGGAGCGTGTCGATGGTCATCCAGACCTTGCGGTAGATCGTTCCCCTGTCGCCGCCCTTGTAGAGCCAGGCTTCCAGCCGTGCGGGCGGGCGCGTTTTTGTCGGTACGGAGAATTCGAAGGTTTGGCTGGAGGAAGGCGCCAGTTCGAAGGCTGGCATCTTTCCGATCAACGCGCCGCCCAGAACAAGGTCAAGACTGTAAAGCGTCTCGGCGTCTTCCGAATTGCGCACGCCGACCGTTACCACATTGTTCGTCCAGTTCCATTTGGGCACCATCCAAAGCTCGGTGAAATGAAACGGCTTGCGTTCAAGCGCGACCGGGCGCGCCACGAGGACGGAACTCGTCGCCACGATCATGGAAGCTGCGAAGATCCCAAAACGACGGCCGGGCCAAGCCGAGGGAATGGCTGGAACCGGACTTGCGCGCTGCAAAACGACATTCAGCCACCGAACGGCAATAGTCGTCAGGCCCAGCGCGTAGACCCAGCCTCGCGCATCGAGATGCCCGACGACATGCAGCAGAAGCCCCAAAAAAATGCAGGCCGCGAAGCTCAGGAACACCGAGAGCGTCCCCCTCATGACCATATCGCCCTCTATGCGCAGGGTGTCCACCAGCATGCGGCCCGGGAGATACAGTATCAGCGGCGCGCAGAGCGCCAGGCGGACCGCCTTCCAGGTCGCAAAGGTTTCGGGCAGCCACGTTACGGCCAACGCAGCGGCAAGAACCCACAGCGGAATGATTCCCAGAAAGACACGGCGGGCCATCATCGGGGACGAGCTCCTGCATCCGCCCATGCCGTCGCGCCGATGATCTGAGCGGCGCCCGGGTTCACCTTCACGAGCTTCTGCCGTATCACGTTCGGGTCGAAGGATTTCTGGACGAGATGAACGATCTTGCTGTCCAGCCGGCTCAGAGTGAGGCCGAGACGGCTATGGATCTGCGTCAGATAGGCCCCGCGCGCATCGCGCATCGTCGGCGACTGGTGCATCACATCGAGCAGAAAGACGGAATAGAGCGTCCATTCCCCGAACCGTGTCTGGTCTTTTGACGCGCTGAGGCCCTTGAGCAGCTCGACATAGGGTTTTGAGCCGTATTTCGACGCGATGTAGTCATTCAGCGCGATGAGCCATTCGCGCTTGAAGCAGAAGAAATCGTTGATGAAATCGACGTAGCGAGAAGACCGGGCCGGCTCGACGCCGAGGATCTTTGCAACATTGCGCAACCGTTTCTTCTCGAAACGGTAGTGCAGATCGGGAAGCCTGTGGCTGGAATAATAGAGAACCGGTTCGCGCCCGTCGATCAGATCGGTCCTCGCGATGGGCCGCAGCAGCAGTGTATCCGCGCCGAGATTGCAGAAATGCTCGGTCCGGCAGAATTCGAAGGCGCGCAGCTTGATGATCTGCTGCCGAAACCAGCCCGGAAGTTCCAGTTCGCTGGCCGAAAGCCAGTCGTTGTCGCCGGTGACGGCGGCGCCAGGCATGAGACCCTTCGCGTCGAGGAAGGCTCTTAAAGCCGCCGGGTTGTCGGTGACCATGGTCAGGTTTCCCTTGTCCGGGAAATGCTGCTGGTAGGAGCGCAGGGACGCTTCGAGAAAATATTCAATGTCCCGCGAATGGACGCACATGAAAGCGTCGATACGGCTATCGATCATCGCAAATCTCCGTCTGTTCGTCCCAAGGATTGCACCGGCTCGCCGCTCCGCTTACCAGGGACGCCGGGCTGCCGTGTTTTCCCGAGCCGCCCGACGTCGAAAATGACCATGAAGCCGTTGTCGAAGCTACGGTCGACATCGGGCTCGGAATTGAACTTGAGCAGCGACGACGGCTGGAGGGGGACCAGGTGGTTTCGGTCCTGCGCGCCGCCGTCGAAATAGACGCCGACGCCGGGCAGGCCGGTGGTCATGCGCAGGTCGACCATGACGAAACCGATGCCCGAGTCGATCAGCAGCTTGCGTTCCATCGGACCGAGATCGGCTGCGGTGATGGCCATGCCTGTATCCTGCCCACTCTCAAGCGTGGTCGAGACCTTTTGCCGGCCGTAGGTAGACAGGAGCAGGCGATTGATCCGGTCGGCTGCGAAATGCTGGTCGCCGCCCAGCCATTCCCGGGTCCACCTTGCGGCGCTGATCCCCATCGGTTCTATCGACGAGGAGTCGGCCGACACTTCATAGCCGGCCGGAACCAGAATACGTGGTCCCTCGGAGCTGATGACGCCAGCAATCAGCACCGTCGTTGCGGCGGCGGCAAGCGCCGTTGCGCGCAGCCAGCCACGCGACGTGCCGTGCCAGAACGCCGCGACGGCCACCGCGACGACAATTGCCACGCCGAGGAAGGATAGCGAGCCGATGCGGTTGCCGATCTCCCACCCACTGCGCGTCAGGCGGAAGATGATACTGACGGGATAGGCCAGCGTCACCAAGACGAGGACCTGGAGAAGGCTTGACCGCCATAGGCGCCATCTGGTCGGCGGCCAGAGGATACTCGCATTCCGGTGCTGCCCATTGAAAACGAGCGAGCGGAGAAAGCCGGTGAGAAGTCCCAGGCAGATCAGCGCGACGCCCGCCATCGTCAGGTAACGTTGCCAAGCCGGCGCCAAGGCTCCCGTGTCCGATACGAAAAGCTTACGCGTCGAGGTCGAACTCGATACGAGTTGCGCTACCTCGTGTATGCCGCCTGCCAGTACGGGAAGGATGTAGCTGCCGGTGGGGTTCCCGACGATCTTCGACCAGACGACCGGAGCAATCACGGCGATCGAGGCCAGCAGGATCGCCTGCCGCCTCTGCATAGCGGACGCGCCCTGCCTCAGGCATTCCATCACCGCCGTGCCGCACAAAAGGGCCGCGCAAAAATAGGAGGTGAGATGATGAGTAGCCGCGAGCGCCACGATCAGGACCATGGTGGCGACGACCGTCGGCCAGCCTGCCGCGCCGCTTCGCTCCATGTGTCGGCTTTCCGAAGCCAACAGCACCGCCGCAAGCATGGGGATCGCCAGGCTTTCATAGGAATAGTGGACGTCGAACAGCAAAAACGTGGACGAGCCCATGTAGATCAGGCAGGCGATCGAGGCGATCCGTGCCGAGCCCGTGATCTTCTCGAAGAGCAGGAATAGCGTGAGCATCAGCATCATCCGCGCCGCCGCCAACACAATCAGGCCTGCCGCGAAAACGGACAGTCCGGACAGGTTGACCAAAGCGGACGTTATGAGCTCTAGCCCGGGATAGAGCGGGCTGACCGGCAAAAGCGGATTGGGCAGGAACAGTCGCCCCGCCTCCAGAATGTCGTTCACCGTCGCCCAGTGCAGGAATTCATCATGGTCTATGAAGGCGACAGGCGCGCGGATGAGGCGTACCACGAAGAGGGCTGAGGTGACGATCACTATGAGCGCCAAGCGCTCCAGGCGGCTGGCACCCGGATGGATGATTCGCGCCGCCGCAGGGAGAAAGATCGCGGCGATGGCGCAATAGAACGTGGGAACCGCCCAGCCCTCTCCCAGGCGACTGGCATTTGCAGCAAGAGCGGCCACAACAAGGGCGCAGCTGCATAGGAAGGCAAAGACCGGCGACATCCCCAGCGACGAAGGATCGGCAACACCCTCGACCGCGCTGTCCTGCCTGCGCAGGCCCAGAAATGCGGCGATCCACAGATCGACGCGGGGAATGGAACCCCTTCCCGTATAGCCATGACGATAAGCTCCGTCCTGGTAGGCCTTCTGCCGGCCTGGAGAAGCCCGCCCCTTAACAACGGTCATCGTGCTTCAAATCTCCAAGCAGTGCTGGACCGGTTCGCAGTTCAGGCTGCGGATGCGAAAGTACGCGTCTGTACACCATCAGCAGCCGGTCCGTGCAATCGTCCCAGTCCGGCAACCTCGTCTCGATTGAGATCGGCCCCGCGTCCATGGCAGCGAGCATTTCACGCGCGGTGAAGGCTGGCGAAGCGTTGAGCGGAACGGATCGCACGAGGCCCTCCTCAGCCAGCTCCCGAAAGCCGGATGTGTCGGTGGTCAGTACGGGAGCCTTGACCGAAAGCGCCTCCATAACCGCCACGGGATGAGCTTCATAATCGCTGAGGAGCACGACCAGAGCGGCCGAAGACAAAAGAGCGGCCATTGCGGACCGGTCGGCCGGCGGAATTGCCCCGATCTCGACACGGTTGCCGAGCCCGAGTTCGGCCACCTGCTGACGCAGCTTCGCCTCATAGGGCCCCTCTCCTAGGATCCGAAGGCGCATATCAGGGATTTTTGTTGCCAGCACACTAAATGCAGCAAGCGCGCGATGATGACCTTTATAACGCTCCAGCCTGCCGAGCGAGACAATCAGCGGCCTGTCGTGAGGTGGAGCCAGCCGCCGCCCGGACGTTTCCGGCAGGCGCGCGCCATTGGGGATAACGATGAACCGGTCTCGCTCGATTGCCATATTCTGGCTGAATAGATCGGCTTCGAACCGCGACACGCCAATGAGTTGCGCTGCCCTGGCAGCCAGAGGCGCAAGCATTCTATGTTGGAAGCGCCGGATCGAGGACCGAAATCGTGACGAATGGCCACCGCTGTGAAAGGTGACCACGAAAGGAAGCCCCTCGCGCGATGCGGCGGCCATTCCCAGCGGTGCCAGAAAGGTGTGGTAGCCCTGAACATGCATCAGGTCCCAATCACCTTCGGCGACCGCCCTGAAGACGCCGGGGGCTAAGCACCAATCCCGCCCACGGGGAAACGTCTTCAGCCTGACAATCTGCACGCCGTCTCGGGTTTCCGTTGGCGGAAGAAGGCCGTCGGGATTGCCCGTCAATACCGTCACCGTATGCCCCTTGCGCACGAGCCGGATTGCGACCTCGCTTACATGGGTTTCCGTTCCTCCGGCAAAAGGCAGGTATCTCGCGCTGAGCATCAAAATGCGCATCATGCGGCCTCGCCAATTAAATCCAGACCTCAGGAAATGCCCTGCTCGAGGACTTGGACGCCCGTCGGCGTACTGACGCGTTCTCGGAAGATCGTCTTCAGCACGCGCCAGCCATCCGGAAGGGCACGCAGATTGCTGACGCCGTAGATACGTTCCGATTCAAAGCTCGCGACTTCCATGATTTTGAGATTGTTCTTCAGGGCCCGCAAATTGATCAGCGTCTCAATTTCGAAGCCGTCGCAATCGGCACGCAGCAAGGGAACATGCCGTCTCCAAAAACCCATGTAGCCGTAGCACAGATCGCTAAAAGAGCTGCCATAGAGCATCCGGACCAGCAGGGTCAGGCCCAGATTGCCGAAACGGCGGATGACCGTCATGTCGCTGGTGCCGCCACCCTGCATAAAGCGCGACCCCTTGACGAAATCCGCACCTGCAACAAGAGCCGCGACGAACAGGATGATTTCGTAGGGATCCATCGATCCGTCAGCATCAAGCATCACGATCATATCACCAGATGCGGCTTCGAAGCCCGTCCGCAATGCGATGCCTTTGCCCTTCTTAGGCTGAAGTACGATCTTGACATCATCGCGCATGCTTCGCGCTATGTCAGGCGTTCCGTCTGTCGATCGCCCATCGACGATGATAATCTCATGCACCCATGTCGGTATGCGGGGCAAAAGCAGCTTAATGTTTTCCGCTTCGTTCAAGGTTGGAATGACGAGTGAGGTCCTTGGCAAATTGAACATCGGACCTTGGACCGGCATCGAGGAATGCGATGATTCTAAAGCTTCGATTGTAGACATAAGCTCTCCTTGGCGTTTTGGACCGCGTGACAAATCGCAAATCGACGATGCCCCTGAGCTCTTTGCCCGAGAGGAGGACTAAACTCTCCCAGTCGGGAAGAGTATGTGGTTAAGCCTCAATGTACTTTGATCAGATCGCCAGGCTGTAAGACCGTTTCTTCGGTCGCAGGTTCGACGATGACACCATTCGGTCCAGGCCGGACGATTTCGAATTCAACATCAGCGGTATCATTCGACGATACCATGGACCGAAAAATTTCAAGATCGCTCTCGGTCGTCTTCAACGCCGTGGATAGGCCTCTTTCGGCATCCGCTGCCGACTTTTCGATCTCGATCTTGCGTTCGATACGATCGCGCTCAACGTCCTGTTTCGCTGCCGCCAGCCGTTGCTTTGCGCTCTCGACATCGATGACGGCTTGCTGCTTTCGATCTTCCGACTCGGTCAGTTCGCTCTGAGCCCGGGTCAACTCAATGCTGGTGACAAGTTTGTTTTTGGCCAAATTCTCGATACTTGCCAGCCGATCCTGACGGACCCGAATGGTGGCGTCATAATTGCCGACGCGTGCCTGACGCAGATCGAGATCGGCCTGAGCATTGACAACAGATTGTGCGTAAGCACTGCTCTGCGCATCCTTGCTCGTCGTTACCAATTGGCGCTGCCATGTCTCATCATCCAGCAACCGTTGGGCATCGGGATCGGGACCAAGAACAGGTGTCCCAATGCTGGCAATTTGCACGGAATCGCGCTTCGCCCTGAGCACCTCGGTTCGCGACGCAAGCCGCTTCAGATCGGCCAACTCAGCCTTCAACCGCTCGATCTGGCGTGTAATTTCCACGCTCTGCCATGGCTCGATACTCTTCGCCGCCATGCCACCCGCTTGCGCAACGGCATGCAGAACAGTCATGCCGTCAACATATCGAAACGAGCCGGGATTACGAACCGGGCCGGTAATATAAACAGGCTGGTGCTCAATCTTGCCGATACTCACGAACCCCTTTCTGCCGACCAAGCTTTCGTACGAAGGAAGAATTATCGCCTCCACATCCGCCGGAGGAAGCCCTCGAACCGGGAAGCGTCCCAAAAGCGGAAGCGAAATCGTTCCGTCCGCTTCAACGACGTATTCGCCCGTGAGCTCGGGCCGCTGGTAAAAGTTCCAGGGAACCGTGCCCCGTGAGCCCGTCCAGCGATCTTCGACGGAGGCCAAGCTTTCGTAAAATGCGAGATTCAATTTATCGCCTGAGCGAAGACCGTCACGCAACAATTGAGGCTGCCGGGCCGAAGTCTCACCAGATGTCACAACCGAGACAGATTCCGTGGGCGCAGGCAACTCTTCCGCTGCTGACGTCAATGGAACAATTACTGCAAATACCATACAGAGTATTGTTTGCTTTAGGCGAGAACCGCTTCTCAACCTATATTCAGGCATATCTGGCGATATTATCTTCGAAAGCTTCATGTTTTCGGATTTCCGCCTTGAAAGCGCTGGATCGCCCCCGGATCTGTTTAAGGTTAACATAATATTAATCATATTCAATAGTACTTAAGAATGATTAATACATCTTCCAAGCAGCCCAAGAGTCTAACTTGGAAAAAATTCAATAAACGTAATAACTTGCAGCGACGGGCAGGACTTCTAAACCCTTGGTCTTATCGATTTATTTGACGATTTGCAGGGTGATCTTTACGACCTTTTGCAATCCAGGCCTTAGCTTTGGTCCACCAGCCATCGGCGGGGAGATTTCTGAACCAAGCCCAGCGTTAGAGAATGGCTTCGAGGACGATACTTGCGCCGTCGCGATCCTGGATGAGTTCATTGAGGTGCCGTGTCACAAGTGGATTGACCGACACCCAGCTCTCTTGCAACCATCGACAGGTTACCGCGTTCGGCGACGAACAAAGGTGCGCATTCTGCCGAGAGACAGTCCCGCGCTATCCATTTTTCAGTACAGTGATGCTCATTCATTCCATATAGGGAATAATCTGGGCTGCGCCTAGTTCGAGCATGGCCGACAATTCAGTGGTATTTCATTCGGCAGATCGTACCGCGCTACCGCGTCGAACCGCGCGCTATGATGGAGAAGCCGAGGTCGGCCTTGTCCTCGTCGGGGGGCTCGTCGCGGACGGCGCGCAGCAGCATGTCGGCGACGCGGTAGCCGATATCGTAGCGCGGGATGTGCACCGTCGTCAGCGACGGCTCGATGAAGGCCGAAAATTCCAGATCGTTGAAACCGCAGACGCCGAGATCCTCCGGCACGCGGATGCCGCGCTCCTTGCATTCGATGAGGACGCCGAGCGCCAGTTCGTCGCTCTGGGCAAAGACGGCATCGACATCGGGCACGCGCTGCAACAGGCGGGAAAACAGCTCCCTGCCGAGGCCGGTGCGGCTTGCCGCCTCCCCGCCGATGATGAGATCGGGGTCGAAATGCCCGGCTTCCCGCATCACCGCCTCATAACCTTCGATGCGGCGGCGCGAGCGGACATCGGCGCCGCGGCCCATGAAAGCGATCCGCTTGTAGCCCCTCGACAACAGGAAACGGGTGGGTTCGACGCCTGCCGTATAGTGATCGAGGCCGACGACCAGCGTTTGCGGCTCCTGGCTGAGATCGGTGATATGGGCGATCGGACAGGCGGCGCTGTCGATCAGCGGCAGAAGATTACGATAGGATTCGGCGCCGACGATGATGACGCCGGCCGGTTTCTGCGTCAGGAAGGATTTCAGCAGGCCGGCCTCGCCCTCGGCATGGCGCAGCGTATTGGAATATTGCACGGTGAATTCGGTGTCGCGGAAGCGTTCCTCGATCCCGATCATCAGGCCGGTGAAGCCGTACTGGTGCAAGGCGGGGGTGATGACGCCGACGACGCCGTTGTGGCGGCCGGCCAGCGCCCGGGCAGCAAGATTGGGAATATAGCCCATCTCGCCGACCGTGCGCAGGATCACCTCGCGAAGATCCTCCGAGACGATCTGAGGATTGCGAAGCGCGCGCGAGATGGTGATGGGGCTGACGCCCACCTTTTTCGCAACATCGCTCAGTTTCACCTGCGTGCCGCGCCTGGCCTTCCGCCCCGGCCCCACTGAATTGGTCATTGCCCCTCAAATACTGCCTGCGAGACTCACCTGCCCTCGATTCGAGGCACCTTACTTTCTGAAGAAGAAATAATTTAGAGTCTACTAACGTTTTAAATTAGCACCAGAATCTGGGAATTAACCGGCGGGAAGAGCCGCTGGATCGTCTGACGTGACATACGGGCGTGCCGGGCGGCCGGATCACCGCCTTCGGGAAGAGGTGCATTTACTTTCGAACGGAAACGAAGATTAAATTCCAGTAATGTCTTACAAATCGGCAATATAAACATGATCAATATTTAATTTGTAAATCCGCGGGCCGCAATCATATGAATCCCGAGCGCGAATTCTTCTTTTCGCCCGGCCGCACCCAACGACTGCGCTGCGACGAGAGAATTGCCGCCAAACGCCATCCGACGCCAGGTCCAGGGGGGAAACCCGACGCCATCCCAAGCCAACGCTCCCGCAAGCGCCCATCCAAGGACCATCACCATGTCACGCATCCTCCGCAAACATCGCGCCGCAGCCCTGGTCGGGGCCGCCATCATCGCCGGCGCAGCATGCCTGCCGTTCGCCATCAACGCCTCCAACGCCATTGCAGCACCTTCGGATACCGGCGGCGTCCTCGCAGCCGGCGGCTCCTTCGCGTCGATCGTCGACGCCGACAAGCCTGCCGTCGTCACCATCACCACGACGATGAAGGCGACCGATGTCAGCGCCGGAGAGCAGGATTCGCCGATGGACGAGCAGTTCCGCCAGTTCTTCGAGGATCAGGGCATCCCGCTGCCGCGCCAGGCGCCGAAAAACCGGCCTTCGCAGCAGGCGATGGCGCTCGGCTCCGGCTTCATCATCAGCCCGGACGGCGTGATCGTCACCAACAACCATGTCATCGACAATGCCGTCGACATCAAGGTGACGCTCGACGACGGCACCGAACTGCCGGCCAAGCTGATCGGCACCGACCCGAAATCCGATGTCGCCGTCGTCAAGATTGAGGCGCCGAAACCGCTGCAGACCATTGCCTGGGGCGATTCCGACCGGCTGAAGCTCGGCGACCAGATCCTGGCGATCGGCAATCCTTTCGGCATCGGCACCACGGTGACGGCGGGCATCGTCTCGGCGCGCGGCCGCGACCTGCACAGCGGCCCCTATGACGACTTCATCCAGATCGACGCGCCGATCAACCACGGCAATTCCGGCGGGCCGCTCGTCGACCGCAGCGGCAATGTCGTCGGCATCAACACCGCGATCTATTCGCCGAACGGCGGCAGCGTCGGCGTCGGTTTCGCCATTCCTTCCGACGAGGCCAAGGCGATCGTCGCCAAGCTGCAGAAGGACGGTTCGATCGATCACGGTTATCTCGGCGTGCAGATCCAGCCGGTCACCCGGGATGTCGCCGATGCCGTCGGCCTCGATAAAACAGGCGGCGCGCTGGTTGCCGCCGTCACCGCCGATACGCCGGCGGCGCATGCCGGCGTGAAGCCGGGCGATATCATCACATCGGTCGGCGGCGAGACCGTCAAGACGCCGAAGGACCTGTCGCGGCTGGTGGCCGACCTTTCGCCGGGGGCCCAAAAGTCCCTCGGCGTCTGGCGCGACGGCAAGACGATCGATCTCAATGTCACCGTCGGCGGCAATGAGGACGGCCAGAAACAGGCCGCCGTCGAAAGCCCCGACAGCAAGGGCGAGAGCAGCGGCCAGCCGAGCCTCGGCATCGGCCTTGCCGATCTGACGCCCGACATGCGCCAGCAGCTCAACCTGCCGCGCGCCGTCAGCGGTGCGGTGGTCGCCAGCGTCAATCCGGATAAGTCGGCGGCTGCCGCCGGCATCCAGCCGGGCGATGTCATCGTCTCGGTCAACGACAGGCCGGTCCACAACACCCGCGACGCCAAGACCGCGATTGCCGACGCAGGCAAATCAGGCCGCAAATCGGTGCTGCTGCTCGTCGAACGCGACGGCAGCAAGACCTTCGTCGCCGTGCCATTCACCGCGGCCTGAGGCGGCCGCGTCCGGCAGCAAGACCTTCGTCGCCGTGCCATTTGCCGCGGCCTGAGACGGATCGCTTGGGAAGGAGAGGCCCGTAAAAGCGGGCTTTTCGACCGGCCGGAGTGCAGCGCCTTCGAACCGCGCTCGGCTCCGTCAGCGAAGAAGTCCATACAGGAAGCCGTCCGCTCCTGCTTCCTATCTTGTTCAGGGGGATGTCAGCTTCGTCTTCTTTGCGCGAGTGCGGGATCTGCCTCTTTGGCGGTTTGCCTCTTGCTGTTTTATCGCATCGGATTGGCTGCGTTGGGCGGCCTCCAATTGCTGCCGCGTCGGCAGATCATGCTCGTAGATCGGATCGCTGAAGGCCGTCGCATTGTCGAACGGCCCCTTGTGTGTCCGCGCCACACCATAGGCTTGGCTATCGGCGCTATCTATCCCCTGCTCCGCTGACGGGGAGCGGGCACGACGAGCCTGGGTTATCAGATCGTCTGCGGTCGGGCTTGGCGTTGCGCTCTTCTGGGCGGAGGCGACGATTTCGCCTTTCCTGGCGCCGTCCTGATCGGCGCGATTCCGGGACATGTCTTCATCCTTGTCGTTGTGTCGTCACCGCTGCTGCGTTGCCACCTTCGGCGGCGTTCGCCGGTTATCGCTCAGGCAGCCTGGTTTTTGGAAAGCGGTAACCGAGCGGCCGTTGCCATGCGTTCGCACGCCTCGGCGCCGTATACCGGGCAATGCGATAGGCCTTCGCCGGAGCGCCGCCATCATCCTGCCATCTCGCAAAAGAAGCGTCGTCGATCGCCGGAGGAAGCGGGCCCGAACTCAACTGGGTTGCGAGATACATTCTCAGAGCCGATTTCAGCGCGGCCTCATCGACGATTCCCATTTGGAAACAGTGAATGAGAAAACTTGTCGCGCTGATCTCGCTGATATCGATCGCGTAAGTTTCGCCACCGCGAAAGCCGGCCTTTCGAAGAATGCGCTCCAGCATTCTCAAATTGGTGACATCGAAAAACGGATCAGGTGTGGAAGACATACAGTCCTCCTTCGTTGGGGCTAGGGTTCACGCCCCAAGCAGCGGTGCCCTTGTCGTGCCCGCCGATAGATCAGCTTGCGCCCTTTGTCGTCCGACCGCAACCTCATTCGGCGGCAGCCATTGATAACGCCGTGGCGGAACCCATTTTAGGGAGAGGAGGATACGCATCATGCTGTTCAACGGTGAAGCGACCCTCAGAAAGCCGTCGGCTCTTTCGGTTTCGGAGAGACGTGCTCTCATAGATCACCTGAGGGCGGCGATCGCGCGTCTGAGCCACGGGCTGGCCGCCGGCGGATTGGTGGAATTCCTGCCGCCTCTCGCGGAAATTAACCGGGTTCTGCGGGACATGACCGACGAAATTTCCCGCGCCGACCCTCTTCATTCCGACGAGGTCATCACCAGCACGGTGCACTTGATCAAGACATCACAAGCTTTGCTTGATAACCGGGTCATCGTCGAGACCATCCACTGAGAACAGCCGGCCGCACTCACTTCCAAGGATCAACCGCAATGGCACTTATCTTTCCCAACAGAAGTCGGAGCTTCGACGAAGCGAGAAAAGCTGTCCGTTTCACCGGATATGATGGTATGTTCGAGGTGAGGTTTCTGGTCGAAGAAGCTGCACTCGGCGGTGCGATCACCCGGAATTCTTCCGAAGCCGAATACCTGAATGCCTTCGATGCTGCGCGCGCTTCCATTCAGGAAGCCGCATCGAGAGCTTATCAGCATCGACGCGGCAACAACTTCACGCTCAAGGCCGAAGACTTTCGCTAATCGCTGGAACGCGGCGAGCTGAGACAGGGGAGCAAAGCCTATGGTTTCCACACGATTCCGCCCGAAAGACCTGAAGCTGGCACGCTGCCATATCGTGAAAGCGGCGCACCGCGTTGCCGATCAGGAAATGGTGATCAGAAAACTGTCGCTCAAAGGCAGACCTTCAGGATTGGCCTACGAGCTGTTGGGCAGGCTCTACGACGATCAACGGCGAAAACTTGATCGCCTGAAATTGATCGAAGCGATGGTTGAGGTAAGGGCCCCATCTTGTACGGGCGCGCTCCACCATCCTGGCACGCCGGCGCCGCCCTGTGCAATTGTGCGCAGTTGTGTGATCATTCTGCCGGACCGGCAATCCCCCACGCCTTGTAGTGAAACTGATGGGCGCCCATATTTGCTATAGCGGCAGTTTGTGAACGGGCGCTGCTTCCGGGGTAGTGAGAGACCCCCAGCCCCAACAGAAGGAGGACATCATGTCTTCCATGGTAAGCATCCATTCTTGGAAAAGCCTGGCCCAGTCTATCGGCAGGTTCCGGTACATCGACTTCCTGGTGAAATTGACACCCGCAGTCAGTGTGGCCTTTATCGTCTACATCATCTTCAAGGATATTTTTTGGTAGGCGCTGCAAGGTTATTGCGGCGAGCCAAGACGGTTTGCTGCCGATCAAAGGGCTGTAACGCTGACGGGATTGGATAACGCGATGCAACTGCGAGAAATGGCTGAACGAGACTGCCTCGCCTTTCTGGCAGGCCACAGCCGGGGCCACTTGGCGTGCCTGGGCGACAAATATCCCTATATCGTTCCGATCCAGTATGCGTATGAGAAAGATCGGCTTTTCATGTTTTCCATGCCGGGCCTGAAGATCGATCTCATGCGGGCCAACTCACCGGCCTGTGTTCAGGTTGAAGAATTCGGCGAGAACGGCACCTGGAAGAGCGTTCTTGTCCAGGGGATCTACGATGAATTGACCGATACGCCGTCCCGCCATGACGAACGTATCCACGCCTGGTCTCTTCTGCAGAAGCAACCGTTTTGGTGGGAACCCGGATCGCTGGCCTTGAACTCGGAAAGCGAAGACGCCGGCCCGTCCATATTCTTCGGCATCTCAATTGACATGGTGTCGGGGAGGCAAGTGGTTTAAGGTGCAGCCTTGAGATTGGCCGCGCCTTACCTTCGATTCGCAGGGCGGCGTTGCTGCACGATATATGGAACTCCAGACAGACCCGGCTGAGCGCTGTCCGATACCAGCCTTCCCATAGGGGCGCGGATTGCTTGATGCATTTTACCAACGCGGCTGCTGAAGCGGCATTGCGCGTTTAATCGCACGCGACCACCCATAGGGAAAACGATGAACCAGGCACCTCAGACCGAAGCGCTTTTCAACATCACCGGACACTTCGTGGAGGAACTGAAGGCCGTTCTTCACAGCGAGAGCATCGTCGAAGGCTCCGACTACGAAAACAGCGCCTTCGATGAAAAGCGAAGGGCGGAAGGATTTCACCTGCTGCACTTCCACAAGACCGCCACCGCAGATCAGGCAACGCAGATCTGGGAAAAACATACGATAGCCCGGTCTCATCGGTAATACGGAACGAAGCCAATCCGAGCCAGGATTTCCGTGACCAGGATTTCCGTGAAAGGAAAAATCATGACCAATGACAAGACGAAAAAAGCTGGCGCGACCGACGGCCCCTACGACGTCATCTATTTCGCCAAGAAGCACCGCATTTCCAACGAGGATGCCAGGGACATCGTCGAAAAATATGGCACCAATCGCAAAGAGGCAGACAAGGCGGGCCGCCGCATCAGCGCCTGAACGGGAAGCGGAAGCGCGTCGCACGAATTCAGTTCGATGCGACGCGCGCCAACCGATGCCCCCTGCTGCTGGCTGCGATGCCACGATGCAACATCGGCGGACGAATTAACCCTACTGGCTTACCTTAATATCAGCATGCCCTTGAATACATCGGGCCCTATGCCATCCTGTCTCCAGGGTAGCATTTCTGGTTCCTGAAGCAGCTCGCCGGGAACCCCTGGCCCGCCCTCCGATCGGAGAGGCCGGCTTCCAGGCATCGGGCCCGAGCAAGATCAAATGGAGGGTGTGCGATGAACAACGTGTTGGAATTTCGGGCAAAATGCCCGCATGCCGACAGTCTGTCCGACTGCCGGGAAGCGCTTGAATCGGCCGTCATGAAAATCGTCAGTGACGCGGTCTGCAAGGGATATCAGCCTGCGGAAGCCGCCATGGTGGTTGCCGATATCGCCGACGACTACATTCTCATGCTGTCGCGGCAGCGGCATTAGAACTACGAGATCGTGCTCTCACTGTTTCATAGAGCAGGATGATTTTAGGCCGGGCCGGCCTAAAGTCATCCTGTTCTCTTTCCGGCTCGCCCATTGCGTCGAGGCGGCGGCGGGCGCGCAGTCTGGCGCAATCGCATCTGAAATCGCAGATGGCCAGTGGACCGCACAGCAACTGCAGGGGTAGCAGCAATGGCACAGGAGACGAAGCCTGCTGCACGGTCCGTCGGCCACAACGCCGGTCCTTGTCGGAAGTTCCCGCGGGTGCGGGGCTGAAAATGAGCCGGCGTTCGGGCCTCTCTGCCGAAGCAACAAGCAAGAATTGTTCCCGTTATATTCCAATCGTTAGACTGGTATGCCCCCGGCGCCTGAAAAAAGAGAGACCTCCATCATCGTGTCGACAAAACCCCGCCGGAGCGGGGTTTTCTGCTGGTACGAGCGACGTAAGCCGGAGATCGGTCACCTCGCAAGTCCGGCAACAGGATTTCTGTCCCTCACCTTCGCGGGTCTTTGCTCCGTCCGCTCAATCTTTAAATCATCGCCGTAACGCGGCGTGAATGATCCCAAGTCAAGCGCCGCCGCCGCTAACGCCAGCGCGGCTGGCGCGGCGGAGCATTGGCCCGGATCTCATGAAGCGGCGCGTGGGACCCGAGAAGTTTCTTCAGCTTCTTCTCCTCCGCCGGACCGATTCCGAACTTGCGGCAATGTTCTGCAACATCATGCTCCCGCGGACCGGGAATGCGAACTTGGCGATCGTTCATGCTCTTCATGACTGTTTCCTCCTGAGAGGAGAACCAGCAGGGCGGGGATTTGTTCGTTAGCAAATGCTAAAATTTAGAAGGTCCGGTTGGGAGCAGGCAGCAAGGGAAATCCCGCGGCGACGAGGCCCCCTGCCTATTGTGAATCTCTGAGTTCACTTGTCATCGACGGCATCCGGGATCGTCAATGCCGGTAAAAGCTCTTCACCGGTGCAGGTACTTCATCACCTGGTCGAACACGCCGGCGAGGCTGACACCGAGGGCTGTGCCGCCGACCCCGACGATCCCGAGAGCACCAAGCCCCATCAGTTTCCATCTGCGCACGTCGTCGGTCACCGGCCGCATTTCCGAGATATCCTCTTGCACGGCCGAGACGGTGCCTTCGACCTTGGCGACCCGGTCGACGAGCAAATCCAGCCGGCCGTGCATCTGCGACCGGCTGTTATCCGATTTTATCTCTGACTGCCGGAAGGCGTCACGGAGATTGCGGACCTCGGCAAGGAGTTCCCCCATTTGTTGATGCAGGCGCGGGTCGAATTCGGATGCGTTCATGCTGATGCCTCTGAATTAGGGATAGAATTTCAGCTTCTCGGCTTGCGACAGGCGGCTGACAAATCGCAGCCACCCTTGCAAGGTCGGATGGACATAAGACGTGCTGTCGAGATTCATGCCATGGGCAAGCAGCGCGGCATTATCCTGGACGTTGGTTGCGAAGATTTCCTGCATTTTGTAGTCGGCGGTCCCGTCGCCGTTGTCGACGCGGCCATAGGTGTTTCTCGACGTCCATAGGCCAGGCTGATATTCGAACATGATACGGGTGCCGTCCGGCACCGACGCCGGCAGCTTGAAAGTGTCCCATGTGGTCACGCCGTCCTGGTTGCCGGGATGGCCAATGACGTTCCTAAGGGGAAACATCTCGGCGGCCGCCGACTTCGTCGGATCGGCGGCCGCCGTAAACGCAAGCAGCTGCTCAACGACCTTGGCGTAACGAGAGCTCGCCTCGATGGTGTTGTTCACCGTCGTCAACGTGGTTGTCCACAAGGCGGGAACGGTATAGCCCGCGACAGTCCGACGAGCCGGTCATGGTCGGAATGATGGTGGCGCCGACGACATGGATGCTGGCCCCATAGCGCGTCTTGACGCGGTCGACCAGGCCTAGCTTGGCGTTTGACCACTTGCCGTGGCGCTGTTGTCGTTGCGGCGGCCGGACTGGCGATGTCGGCGTTCGGCAAGATCGTCTCTTGCGGCGCGAGATTTCCCTCGCTGCAGCCAAAGCCGACGAAGGGAATGAGGAAATCATTGGTAGGATAGTCCGGAGAGCCGAAGAACGGCTTCGAGCACTGGTAGTTGAGGCCGGCCGTGTAAGTCTGCGTGAAGCGGCCGGCCAGCGGGTGCCGGTGGCGGCCGGCATATAGCGGTTGGCATCCGCCACCCATGGCGGCGGCGCTGGATCAGTTCCGCCGATCGGATTAACAAGGGCAAGCGAGATGGCATTCATTATCGCCGTGGTCCAAATCTGCTGGTGAGGTCGTCATAAAATTGCGCGCTGCGCCGCTGGCGGGCATTGGCGCGGTCGAGCGCCTGGCGCAGCTGATCGGTCAGCTTGTTGATGCGCTTGGTCAGCAGGTCGATCTCGTCGCATTGCTGCTGATAATAGACATAGTCGGGAACCGGGATCAGCGAGCTCGTCGACATCGTGCCATAGGCCGGGCGCGGGCACGGCCAGAAATGGGTGAGATCGAGCGGCGGCTCCGAGACTTCGAGCGCCACCGGCGCGCCGTCGGCGATCCAGACGGTATAATTCTCGCTTTTGCACCAGATCTCCCAGATATGGGTCTTGCCCTCATTCTCGGCGCGCTCCGCCTGGCTTTCGCCCTTTTTGCCGGAAGCACCTCCTGCCGCCGGCGATGTCATCGCCTCGCGGCCGAAACGTTTCTCCATCTCCTCGTCGGTCATCGGCACGCGCCGCGCCACCCAGGTGACATCCTTCCAGCGCCGCGCCGGCGAATGCAGGAAATCCGACCAGTGGACTTAATCGATGCAGACACGCTCGTCGGCGATCACCTCGGGCAGAGCGCCGCCCATGGCGCCCATTTCCCCGACGCCCAAGACGCCGCCGGGCGCGGCAAGGCTCTGGCCTGCCGGCGGGGCGGAAGGCTCGACGCCCATGTCGAGCGGCTCGAAATCGGCCTCGTAGCGCAGCCACACCGTGCCGCGGGCACACAGCAGGAAATCGTCGCGCACCGCCCGCATGATGGAGTCGATATCGGCTTCGTCGCCTGTATAGGCGAGGTTGCGTTCGACGAGCTCGGAGGCGATGCGCGCCACCGGCTGCGCATCCTTGAAGCGGCGCTCGACCACCGGCTGCGGCACGCGGGCATAAACGGCCGGCTGCAGCACCGAAGTATTGGCCCAAAGCATCGGAAACCGGCGCTTGGCCGCGCTCGTCTGGTCCGACTGCTGATCGAGATAGATC
The DNA here is from genome assembly GCF_028994275.1 of Rhizobium binxianense. Lineage (NCBI taxonomy): Bacteria > Pseudomonadati > Pseudomonadota > Alphaproteobacteria > Hyphomicrobiales > Rhizobiaceae > Rhizobium > Rhizobium binxianense. The sequence goes on along the minus strand of NZ_CP118713.1, from coordinate 729,134 downwards.
TTCTCGATCTTGACGCAGCGGTCATGCCAGGACTTGAAATAGCGCTGGGCGCGCTCGAGCTCCTGCTGCCAGTGGGCCGCCGACCTTTGCTGGATCCCAGCGTTGCCGGCCCTCTGAAGCCGTTATTTCGTCTTCCATCAAACACGCTCACTCTGTCTCGGGGTGGAATCGGCAAATTCGTTGAAGGTCATCGTCTGGAAGGTCGGCAGCGCCTTGGGCTCGGGCTTCAACGGTTCGGGCGCCAGTCCGGTGAAGATGATCGCCAGCCCCCCGAAAGCGTCGGCGCCGTGCGAGGCCCAGTTGTGCAGCGGCTCGTCGTGGAAGACGCTCAGATCCTCGTCCCAGTCCTTGCGGTAGTTCCTGAGGCACTTGATGCCGTCGATGCAGCCGGCCTGATCGAATTCGACCTTTGCCAGAATCCGCCGCGTGCCGTTGATGCGGTCGTGGACATAGGCGCGCTCGACCTTGCGGACCGTGCCGAGACCGCGCGCCTTGACCTCTTTCAGCATCACTTCGATGCGGGTCATGCCGCCGCGCGTCCATTCCCTGACCTTGATGTCATGCGGCATGTTGTGCACGCCGTAGACATAGCCATGCTCGGCGCCACGCCGCGCCAGCTCGTCGAGCATGCCGTCCATGCCGGTGCCGGTATGCTCGAAATAGCCGATCATCCTGACCCGGCCGGGCAGCACCTGAAACAGCCAGACGCTGTTGGTATCGTCCATGCCGATGTCGGAGATGGTGTGGACGGGATAGCCTTCGACATGCGGGAAAACCCCGATGCGCTCCTCGGCGTCGGCCACCGCCATCTGATCGGCATAATAGGCGCCCTCGACGCTCGCCTCGAACGCTTCGGCCGGCGTCGAGGGATATTCGCGCTTCATGTCGCCGAGCTGGGTTTCGGCCTTCTTGACGTACCAGGCCTTCTGCCCGTCGGTGAGCGTGATGCCCTGGTCGGCCAGATTGCGGAAATACTTTGCGAAAGCATCGGTGATGATGACGCCTTGAGGCGCGATCGCATATTGCGGCTCCTTCCACCAGGGGAAGAAATGGAACTTGAAATCCAGCTCGGTCAGCTCCAGCGCCTGGCGCTGCTTGACCTGCGAATCCTCGCAGAGCGAATAAAAATGCCCTTCCTGGCCTTCCGCCGTGCTTTCGACGAAGACCAGCTGGCCGGCCTGCACCGTATTCAAGGCACCGGTGCGGACTTCCCTCGCCTTCTCGGGATATTTGGCGCAAAGCTTCCCGTATTCGGAAATTGCAGATATTGCAGCGTTCCCGAGCGCAGCGAGGTGCCGACACGGATGCTGGAATTATTGGCGAGCAGCAGTTCGGTCTGGTTGGCCCTGACGACAGGCACGGCGTTGCGGATAGCATCCGGCAGATTGTCATAGGGATATTTGATCTTGTCCCGGAAGATCGTCTGCACGTCGCCCAGCGTATGGGCGATGGTGCCGGCCCTGATATCCCGGTTGAAGACGCAGGCATCGAGCATGAAGATCTGGATGAAGGTGGTGAGACCGAGCTGGCGGGCTTTCAGCAGCACATTCAAATAATGCATCTGCTCGAAAAACGTCATCTGCGTCCAGTTCATCTCGAACCTGACGCGTTTGCCCGCCTTGTCGGTGATCCAGTAGAGATTGTTCAGCCGCCAGCGCCAGTCGGAAAACTGGTCAACCGCCGTTTGGAAGTCCGCGCGTCCGACCATTGATATCTTCCAGCAGTTGCGAGACTTCGCCGGTCACGCTCTGTTCGGGCTCGACCTTGGCGCCGTATTTCTTCGGTTTCAGCTTCTCGGCGACCCATTGCCGGGTGGCGATGCGCAGCTGCGACCGCCTTATCGCCTCGCCATTCTCCTGCCAGCCGGTGGTTTCGCCGGCGGCGTTCTTCTTCTCAATCCAGTCATTGCTGCGGTCGTCGGCCAAGATCTCGCGCGCCAGCGCATAACGCGCCCGAAACGCCGCCTTGCCTTCATCGGCGAGCCAGGAGAGCACCGTCGATTTCGCCGGCATCTCCTCATCCCGGCAGATCGACCGCAGGCTTTCCCTGTCGGCGATGCGCTCGCAGATTTTCTCCGCCAGCGCCTGGGTGAACTTGCTCGGCCTGCCCATGGGGTGGAAAGGCTCAGAACAGCGCAATGATGTTGGATGCCGTGGTCCCGGTCAGCGCCACGATCGCCGCATGAACCGGCAGGATCGTCCCGGCCGGCACGTTTCTGAAGACGACCGGATCCATGTCGCGACGCGGCGCAATGGCCACATCACCCGTCGTGCCGATATGGAGAGCACACGCACCGACAATGGCGCTATCGTTCGGCGTCGCCGCGGCGGCCCGCGAGGCCGGAGCAATCGAAGGGTCCATTGCAGTTCTCCATGTGAGGGGTGGATGTCCTGCCGACACGGCCGCATGACGCTGACAGTGGGCGTCTTGTGGAAAACGGCCCTCCAACCTCCGTCATCCCAGGCCTTGAGCCTGGGATCCGTGCCGCCGCTGATGGAGGCCAAGGTGGATCCTCGGGTCAAGCCCGAGGAGGACGGAGCAAGGGGTGAGCGCTGTGGCAAATCCACGGCAGCCGCGCAACGACGCTGCCCGGTTCACAAACCTAGACGAATGGCGCATCGACCGGGCGGCGCCGACGTGGTCGCCATCCTTACGGATTCAAATTTCGCAGCTTGGATTTGCGGTAGTGATAAATGATCTGCCAGGGGGTGATCAAGAACTGATTTTGGCTCTCGCGCCAGTTTAAAATTGGGCGTCAGATTGCTCTACCCTGCACCGACGACGGATTTGGCAAAACACGCTCCCCACCCTCCGTCATCCCAGGCCTTGAGCCTGGGATCCATGCCTACTGCTGCTGGAGACCAAGGTGGATCCTCGGGTCAAGCCCGAGGAGGACGGAGCAAGGGGTGAGCGCTGTGGCAAATCCACGGTGGTGGCTCAGTGACGCTGGCCAGCTCGGAAGCCTTAGCGAATGGCGCATACGACCTGAGAACGGCGCCAACTTGGCCAACATCCCCTGGATTCAAATCTCGCAACTTGGATTTACGGTAGTCGTAACCGACCCGCCAGGGGGTGATCAAGAGCTGATTTCGGCTCTCGCGCCAGTTCGAAATCGAACCTGGCCGACGCAATGGCGCCAAATTGCTCTACCTGCACCGACGAGGGATTTGGCAAAACGCACACCCCACCCTCCGTCATCCCAGGCCTTGAGCCTGGGATCCACCTTGCTTCCACCAGCAGCGGACATGGATCCCAGGGTCAAGCCCTGGGATGACGGAGCAAGGGGTAAGCTCCGTGGCAATCTGCAGTGGCGGCTCAGACGCTGACCGGTTCGCAAGCCTTCGCGAACAGCGCATAAGTTCGAACGGCGGCGCCGACCTTGACCGTCGACATCACCTTTAGATTCAAATCTCGCAGCTTGGACTTACGGCAGTGGTAACCGACCTGCCCGGGGGTGATCAAGCGCTAACTTCGATCGATTTCCGAGCCGGCAGCGATATGCGGAAGTTCCCCTCAACCCCCGTCATTCCAGGCCTTGAGCCTGGAATCCACGCCCCTGACACGAGCAATTCGAAGGCGATGACGGAGCAAGAGGTGAGTTCGTGGCAAATCACAATGGTAGGGTGATCAAGGCTGACCCGCGCGCTTATCCTATGGCCGCGTCAGGACTGACGTCTCGACCCAGGTGTTCAACAGGTCGTTCCGCTTGCCGACAACGACGACCTTCATCCACGTGTTCTTGCCTTCGATCAGATAGGCCGTGCCGCTTTCCTTGCGGTCAGTCGTTACTGAACCCACCGAGGCTGCCGAAAGGCCCGCTTCGAAGGCTTCGAACTCGGCGCTCGAACAGCGCAAATCCGCCGAACGATCGTCCGCCAGGACGCCGAAATAATTGAGCTCGCAGGTAGCAGAGAACAGGCTTCGATATTCCTGAAAACGGAAGTGGAACTGCAGCCCATTCGGCATCTCGTAGGTCCCGCCGCCGGTTCGAGGCTCAGGAGTTGGATTGACGATGGGAGAAGGCTTGTCGACGGTCCAATCGCCTCTATCAATTCCGCTTTGCAGGGCAGCCAGGCTTTGACCATTCAGCACGCAAAGCTTCAAGGTGTCATTGAGAGGGCACGCGGCCACCCCATCCCCACTCATCAGGATCGCAATCACCAACGCTGCCAGAAAACGCACTTGACCTCCCCAAACCATCGCCATCGAACCCACCGGCACCTTAGGACTTATGCCGGAGAAGGCAAGACGACGCCCCTTCCCTGAAATCGGAAAAACCAAGCGCGTTCATGCCTGGATTGAGGCGACAAGCGATATCATCCAGCGTGAACGAGGAATATACTGTCAACAGGCTGTCGATCACCGGTGGAGGAGTCTGTGAAAACCACCGTCTACGGACTTTTTCTTTGCCTTGCCGCGTTTCTCGCCGTCACGCTCGCCGGAAACCCGGCCGATGCCGACGAGCTGGTTCACTTCGAAAGCGCACCGGTCAAGCTCAGCCCCTTTCGAATCAGCAAGGCAAGAGAACAGGGAGAAATTCTTTCCCAGCCGCAGGGCACGCCGTTGCTCGGATATTTATCCCGCCCGGAGGGTGATGGCCCCTTCCCGGCCGTCGTCCTCCTGCATGGATGCGAGGGCATGCGGTTGAGCGTCAAGGAGCTTTGGCCGAAACGGCTGGTCGCATGGGGCTACGCCGTGCTCGTCGTCGACAGCTTCACCACCCGCAACATCCAGGACACGTGTCAAACCACTCTCCCCGATCGCGTCTTCGACGCCTATGGCGCTTTGAATTTTTTATCGAAACAAAACTTTGTCGATATCAGGCGCGTCGCCTTGATGGGCTTTTCGGCGGGCGGCACCGCGACGCTGGAGGGAACGAAAATCGAAGGCAACGAACAGCTGATGGACCACAAATTCAGGGCAGCGGTTGCCTACTATCCGGTCTGCGCGGCAAGTCAGGGCGATGCGACGGTGCCGATCCTGATCTTGAGTGGCGATCGAGACAATTGGAGCCAGGCTGAACGTTGCCGGCAGAGGCTTGCCCGCCTGAGCGACACCGGCCCGCCGATCGAGCTCAATATCTACAAGGGCACTTACCACGATTTCGATGCCCCGGAATTCAAGGTGGGAAGAAGGGTGTTGGGTCATATCGAAAAATACAATCCAGACGCCGCAGAAAAGTCGATCCGCAGCGTGCGCCTCTTCCTGCGAAAATACCTCTCGAACTGAAGCCGGGTGAGCTGCGGAGGATGGAGCGCCGGCGGGGAAGTTTGGGCAGAACCACCCCCAGCCTCCGTCATTCCAGGCCTTAAGCGTGGGAATCCATGCAAGCCGTAGGCGCCAACCCGCCGCGTGTGGCCCATGAAGGGGTGGTGACGCGCGCCGGTCTGGTCGCGCGCGCCTATCGCAAGTCCAGATGCCTCTCGGCTAGATACTGCTCGGCCGCGCCGACGTGGTGGAATTGCTCGCCGACGACAAAAAATCATCTTCGGCGGTCGGCAGCTTGCCCTCCGGGGTGAGGTCGTCGACGGCCTTAGGGAGATCGCGGCTCAGTCGCCCCAGGATTTCCTCACGCGAAAGGCCGGTATTTTGTGCGATTTCGTTCAAAACATCCGGGCCGAGGGCTTCGGCGAGCTGGCCGTCATTGATCTCGGCATTCTGGCCGGGCTTGACCCAAGAGTCGATCTTGTCGCCGTGGCCATTCTGCTGAAAGGTCTTCAAGAGATCGCCGAGACCACCGCTGACGATGCCGCCAGAGGTCAATCCGCCGAGAAGCCCGCCAAGACCGCCCGAGCCGCCCAATCCGCCGAGGATGCCGCCGAGCCCGCCCGGCTGCTGGCCGCCACCGGGACCGGCCCGCTGCGGGTTCTGGATGCCGCGCAGGAGTTCCCCGATCTTGTCTCTGTTCTGGTAGCCGGCAACGGCGAGAACGGCGAGAAGCGCCTTCAATTGACCGCTCATCATGATGAAATCCTCCCATGGTGTTAAAGACTGCAGGCGACCCAAGCAGAGTGCTGCATGGGCAGCAATGTGCAGAGCGGCCAAAGGTTCCGCGCCGGGCTCTCAAAGGTCCGGCCAGCCTGCCACACACCCAGTCAGATTTCCGGGCAACCGCGCCGGTTGGCAAAGCTCATCTGCTCCGGTCCCCGGCGCGTCATCCCCTGGACGACGATGCGGCGCGGCGACATGCGGACGATCTGCACCCGTCGCAGTCCTTCGCCGCGGGCGATGTCGAGCGCATCTTGCGGATCGCAGCCACGCGGCCCGCGGCGGTATCCGTCATAGCGGTCCCGGTCGCGATCCCGGTCGTAAACACCGACGCCGCCGGGGCCGATCCGAAATTCCAGATCCTGCGCCGCCGCGATCGTCGGCGAGACCGTCAAGCCGGTCATGGCGGCCAGGCCGACCAGTATGAACTGAAGAGATTTCCGCATGAGTTCCTCCCATGGTTTTTTGCTTTATCGCAACATCAACATCGCCATTGGGATTTTGTTCCTTGGAGGTAAGACCAGCAGGCGCCCGGGGCATGACCGTTGCAGGGGCCCAAGAGAGCCTCTTCCCGAGGCGTGCAGACCGCAGGCCGGAGGGGGGGGTGCCTACCAATGCTGAAGCCCGCGGTGTCACGCATGCGGCGAACAGGCCGTGTTGGCGATCGACAGGACGGCGTCAGCTTGTATGGCAGGACCGCCGAGGTTGAGGACGATCGCCATGTCTCGACCCTCTTCTCTCTAGGAACGCTTTGGGCATATATTGCCGCTACGCCGAGCACACCAACGCCGCAGCGGGCCGCGGTTGCTGCAAAGAGTTCTGGACACTTCAAAACCGGCGGGTACATTCTGTCGTGAGCGCTACAAGGTACTTGCTGATCTTGCCGCTGATGGCGGTCATCGCCTACATGGCGCTGGTGGGTCTGGTCTATCTTTCTCAGCGAGCCCTGCTTTATCCCGGAGCCGGCGCCACGCCTGCTCCGGAGCCCGCGAGTTGGGGCGAGACGGTTCACGTCAAGACGCCCGATGGAGAGATGCTTCAGGGACTGTACAGCCAGGGCAACAGCGACAAGCCCTGCGTGCTCCTCTTTTTCGGAAACGGTGACCGCGTCAACAATTACGAGTTTCTCGCACAGGCGCTGGCCACGCGGAGGATTGGATTGCTGGCGATTTCCTATCGCGGCTATCCCGGATCGACCGGCTCGCCCAGCGAGCGGGGGCTGCTGACAGACGGCATCGCCGCGTTCGACTGGCTTTCGGCACACGCCAGAAGCGAGATCGTCGTGCTGGGCCGGTCACTCGGCACTGGCGTTGCTGTCAATACGGCCGGGAAGAGGCCGGCCGTGGGCGTCATTCTTGTGTCTCCGTACCTGTCAGTTCTGTCGGTTGCGCAGGCGCGTTATCCGTTCCTCCCGGTCGAGATTCTTCTCAAGGATCCCTTTCGCTCGGACCTCAACATAACCAAAGTCAGACAACCGAAGTTGTTCCTCCACGGCCGGCTTGATGATAGCGTCCCGCTTTCTTCAGGGCAGGCGTTGTACCGCATCGCATCCGAGCCCAAGACGATGTTGATCTATGACGGTGCGGGTCACAACGATATCTTGAACGATAGAATGGTCGGTGACGTGATCCGTTTCGTGGAAGCGCTGCAAGGAAACGGGCTCTAAATCCCGTCAGGGATGGAGCGGTTTCCGGGTCGTGCTGGGAGGCAACGCCTGGGATCGGCACGCCAAGGCGAGTGACGTGTTTGGCCCCATGCGGCTGCGCCGGCGGCGTGTTCGGCGAAAGCCACCTCCAACCTCCGTCATTCCAGGCCTTGAGCCTGGAATCCATGACCGCAGCCGATCGAACCCAAGTGGATCCTCGGGTCAAGCCCTGGAGCAGTTCCAGGAAAAGTGCGAAGCGGTTTTCCCAGGCAAAGCGCGAAGCGCCTTTGCCGGGAATTGCGCAAAAACAAAGAACAGAGCGGTTCGGCGTTTCCGTTGAAAGCTGAACCGCTCTGGGAAGACGGAGCGCGGGGTGAGCGTCGTGCTTTAGAAAGCCGAACCGACCTCAGCGAAAACCGCCGCTGGCGGCCAAGCGTTCGCCGGTCAGCCAGCGGGCATCGTCGGAAGCGAGGAAGACCGCGACGCCGGCGATATCGTCCGGCTGGCCGGTGCGGCCGAGCGGCGTCTGGGCGACCATCGTCTGTTCGAAATCCGAGCCGATGACGCCGGCGGTGTGGGTGCCCTCGGTCTCGACGATCCCGGGCAAGATGGCGTTGACGCGGATCTTGCGCGGGCCGAGCTCCTTGGCGAGCACGCTGTTGATGCCCTCGACGGCGCCCTTGGTGCCGGTGTAGACGGCCGAGGTCGGCGGAGCCAGGCTGGTGACCACCGAGGAGATGTTGATGACGCTGCCGCCCTCACCGAGATGCTTGACCGCGGCCTGGGTGGTCAGGAGAACACCGAGAACATTGACGTCGAACATGCGGCGGTATTGTTCCTCGGTCACCTCGTCGATCGGGGTGAATTCATAGACGCCGGAGTTGTTGACCAGCACGTCGAGCTTGCCGAATTCTTTGACCGCGGCATCGACCAGACCCTGTGCCTGCTCGGCCTTCGAAACATCGCCCTGGACGGCGATGGCCTTGCCGCCGGCCGTGTTGATCGCCTCGACCACCGCGTCTGCTCCAGCCTTGCTCGAAGCGTAATTCACCACCACTTGCGCGCCTTCCGCCGCAAGAGCCTTGGCAATCGCGGCGCCGATGCCTTTCGAGGCCCCCGTGACCACTGCGACCTTTCCCGTAAGCTTAGCCATATCCAATTCCTTCTGGGGCGGACTGCCGTCGAAGCTGACGGCCTTGTTCCGTAGTTCAGAAATTCGGAACTGTTGATCTTAATGTCAAGGGACGCTATATAAAATTCATGAGACCGCTCTTTCATCCAGCCCTGGAGGACATCCGGCCCGAGGCGATCCTCTATGCGCTGTCCGATCCGGAACGCGCCGCCATCTACGCCCGGCTTGCCGGCGCCGCCTGCGGCAACACCTGTTCTGCGCTTGCCGAACTCGGCGACCGCGTCATTCCGAAGTCATCACTGTCGAACCATTTCAAGGTGCTGCGCGAGTCCGGGCTGATCGTCAGCGAACGCCAGGGCGTGGAGATGCGCAATCAAACCCGCTGCACAGAGCTCGACGAACGCTTCCCGGGCCTGATCAAGGCCATTCTCAGAGCTTACGGAGAGATCCCCGGCGAGCCGAAGACGGATTGACGGCCCTCAGAGCAGAATGCTCAATCGAGATCGCCTGGGTCCTCGGGCCAAGTCCGGGGGAGATTGCGCTTTCTGATTTCGCCGCCGGCATTTCATCATCCTCCGCGACTCGACGTGCAGTCCCACCCTCCGTCATCCCAGGCCTCGAGCCTGGGATCCATGCCCGCGGCTGATCGAGGCTTGCTGACGCATTTCGGGACAGCCCGTTATAAGGTCTTGGCAGAAACTTATAACGGGCGATGATTGACAAGGTCAAAGGGAGTTATAAGGTTTTGGCAGATACTTATAACGCCGCTATGAGATGAGTGACGAGGAACTTCGCCAAGCGGAGAAAGGCCGGTTCGACAAAGCGATGTCCGAACTTGCCGCCGACGGGACGCCGCCCACGAAAAGGACGAACTGCCAATGATGAAAGAGATCGACATCAGCTATAGGACGATGTTCGCGGAACTGGCGCAGCGGACGTTGGACGGACAGTTTCTGGCGGACTTCCCGCTGGAAGGGTGGTTTGTGACCGTCACCGTGAAAGGCCGTGATTACTGGTATTTCGATCTCCCCACTCCCGAAGGCAAGGACAAGCGAAGCTATGTCGGTCCGCAGAGCGACATAGCGATCACAGCGCGGGTGAAGGCCCACAAGGAGATCAAGGATAACATCCGGGAGCGAAGGCGTATGGTAAGCACGCTCCGTCGTGCCGGCCTCCCGGGTCCGGATAATTTCGCGGGCGACATCACGAAAGCCCTCGCGGATGCGGGTTTATTCCGTCTGCGTGCAGTCCTGATCGGGTCGGTGGCATTCAGCACCTATGCTGGGATGCTCGGCGTTCGCCTGCCCTCATCTGCCATGCAGACCGGCGACGCGGACTTCGCGCAGGACTTTGCTATTTCCGCAAGTGTCCAGGACAGCCTGCCTCCAGTTCTCGAAGTCCTCCAGTCGGTCGATCCCGAATTCCGGGCCGTTCCCCATGCGGCAGACAAGGCCAAGATTGTCGCCTTTCAGAACGCCAAGGGCTATCGGGTGGAATTCCTGACGGGAAACCGGGGATCGGATGACTATACGGGCAAACCCTCTCCGATGCCTGCCCTCGGCGGTGCGTCGGCGGAAAACCTGCGCTTCCTGGACTATCTGATCTACGAGCCTGTCCGCACGGTGCTTCTCTTCCGCGAGGGTGTCAACATCCTCGTTCCCGCTCCCGAGCGATATGCAGTCCATAAGCTCATCGTATCCTCCAGAAGGCTCACAGACACTCTAGGACGCGTAAAGGCGGACAAAGACCTCGCGCAAGCGTCCTTGCTTTTCCAAGCCCTTGTCGAGACACGCCACGATTCCGAGCTGACAGATGCCTGGGCGGAAGCGTGGGATCGAGGGGATGCATGGAAAGAAGCCATCTGCAATGGTCTCCTGAGGCTCCCTCATAACGGTGTCGAAGCGCTCGGCAAGGCTCTCGGATCGGAGATGCCCGATTTGGAAAAGTTGAGAGCCGAAACTCGCCCGAGGTGATTTCACTGCCGGACGCGACCGCGGCACTGATGATAGCATTCTCTCGCGATTAATGAGAACACAACCATACGTCTTTGCCTTTGGTTTAAGTTCCGCTGTTAGTGATCGCCGCGTAGCGATCTGGTTGTGAGACAGCCACTAGGGGAAGGCAGCCTTTGTATGTTGCGTCGTTTCATTCTTGATCGATCCGGCAATTTCGGAATCATGACGGCGCTGCTTGCCGTCCCTCTGCTCGGGGCGGCGGGTACAGCCATTGATTTCGGCAGCGCCCTGTCGCTTCGCACCGAACTCTATGCCGCTGCGGACGCGGCGGCCGTCGGATCCATTACACCTAAGTCGGATGCGGCAACGCAGGCAAACACCATGTCCGGCGACGGGTCGCTGACGCTCGGAAAATCCGAAGCCCAGAAGATCTTCTTTTCGCAGATGTCCAAGAAACATGGCGACGTGCCCGTCACCGTCGACATCAGCGTTCAAAAGAAGGGCGGCACGCTCAGCTCGACCGTATCCTTTAACGCGGCGATGCCCACGAGCTTCATGCAGGTGATGGGATTTCATGAGATCGCCGTTTCCGGGACGGCAACCGCTCAGTATGAGACCCCGTCCTACATGGATTTCTTCATGCTGCTTGATAACACCCCATCGATGGGCGTTGCCGCCACCACTGATGACATCACCGCCATGAAAAAAGCGACGATCAACGGCCACGATGGCGGCAAGGATAAAAACTGCGCCTTCGCATGCCATATCGTTTCCGAAAAGGGCGTCGAGGACAAGAACAGCTACTACAATGTGGCCCGCAACAATGGCGTGACCATCCGTATCGATGTGGTCGCCGCCGCCGTCAAAGCCTTGATGGCCAAGGCGGAGGACACGCAGTCCATGCCGAGCCAATTCCGCGTCGCGGCCTATACGTTCGGCAAGACTGCCCAGGACGCCAAAGCCGCCAAGCTCTTCAAGGTCTCCGACCTCGACTATGATCTTGACGCCGTGGCCGCCGCGACGGACATGATCAAACTGATGAGCATTCCCTATCAGAACTATTATAGCGACCAGCAGACGAGCTTTGACGAGGCGTTGAAAGGGATCGAAGGCGAGATCACGGGTAAGATCGGCTCGGGCACCAGCAATGCCGATCGCCAGAAGATCGTATTTTTTGTCGCTGACGGTGTTGGCGACAGCTATAAGCCGACCGGCTGCACCAGCCCGAAAGGCACAAACGGCGGACGCTGCATCGAACCGATCGACACGACCTATTGCAAGAAGCTCAAAGACCGCGGCATCAAGGTCGCCGTCCTCTATACGACCTATCTGCCCTTGCCCGACAACGGCTTTTACAAGGACTGGGTCAAGCCTTTCGAGACCAAAATCGCCACGAAAATGGAAGAATGCGCAACCCCCGGCTTCTATTTCGCCGTCAGCCCCACCGACGGCATTGAAGAGGCCATGGAAGCCCTGTTCCGGAAAATCGTCAGCGCCCCGCGGATAACCAGCTAGGCTCAGGACTTGTTGATTTGAGCCGATGCGAGATTGAAAGTGTTGGAGCGTCCTTTGTGCGTCAGCAGGGACGCACGGCGCTCTAAACCTTGCCCAGATGCTTCGGCCAGAATTCCTGGTGGACTTCGGCCGCGTCGTCTTCGAGGTTCGTCGGGCCAATCACAGTGACGTTGCGCGCGCCGGTTTGCAACACCGCCCGGCTCGGCACGTTCAACCCGATCCCAGCGATCTCGCCAAGCCGTGTTTCCGAGCAAGCAAACACCATGCGCCCGATGCCCGACCAGTAAATCGCCCCGGAGCACATCGCGCACGGCTCCGTGCTGGTGTAGAGCGTGCAGTCACCGAGAAAAGCAGAGTCGTGGTGCTGCGCCGCCAGTTTTACCAGGTTCATCTCGGCGTGGTTCGTCATATCGTGGCCGGTGAAGACGCTGTTTTCGGCGCGCAGGATGACTTCGCCGTCCTTCACCAGCACCGAGCCAAACGGTTCATCGCCGCCTTCCATCGCGGATCTTGAAAGCGCAATCGCCTCGCGTAAAAACGGCTCGTGGTTTTCCATCAGAGTCCCCAGCTAGAGCGGCATGAGTTTGTCTTGAATCGGAGGGATTTCCAAGGGGCGGCGAATCAGATTCAAGTCGGCGATGTATCGCCACAACCGTCATTTCCTGGCTCTGATCAATGTCCCGAGCGGCGCGGATATCGAAGGCTCGGTCGTCGACGACGCGGTAGGGGACCGGTTACGTGGCTGGACGGCGAAATCGGGCGACAGGGCTCCGGTGCCGTCCTGGCCGCCCTGCCCCGGAGCCTCATCCGACGCCGCATGGAAGCGCCGTCGCCTCAAGCAACGCTCGAGCGCGATCCGCGAGTGTGTGAAAGGCGGCCGGATTGCAGCCGCCCGTCTCGTCAGGCCGGACGTCTGACCATTCTCGCAACGGCGATGAGGATGCAGGCTCCGATGAAGCCCGCGATCAAATAACCCAGCCATCCGCCGAGGGCGACGCCGAACAGCGACAGGATGAAGTTGGCGACGATGGCGCCGACAATGCCGAGAATGATGTTCATGAGCACGCCCATATTGCTCTTCATGAGCAATTCGGCGAGCCAGCCGGCGATGCCGCCGATGACGATTGCGGCGATCCAGCCAATACCTGCATTTTCCATAGCAATTCCCCATTGTGAATTATGAGCGGCCGGTCCGGGCAATCACGTCTCGCAGATCGAGCTAGGCCGATTGCCAAGCGGCAAGACCATAACCTTCGCGACGCCAGTTGGTTCCACAAGCTCCCAAGAGGTCGCATACCCTGGCGATCTGATTGAGGTCACTTGTCGGCTGCGGGCCAATCGTTTGCAGGCTCCTCTATCGCGGCCGTGTCGTCGGCCCGGGGGGCGGGGTCGCGTTCAAGGGCAACGCGCAGAATACCGACCTCCTTGATCATCGCGTCGAAGACTTCCTGTTGCCTGGCCCCGGCCGCAACGCAGTCGTCAACGAGATTCTCCAACTTCGCCCGAAGTCCGGCCTTCCAATGAATTTTGCTCATCACCTTCTCCTCCGCCTTACAGCTTCTTCCGCAAACGCGATCCATACGGAGCACTGAGTGTTCCCGCCGCCTTGGATGGGCCGGCGGCCGCTGGCGCGCACAGCAGAGTTGGCAGTTCGATTATCGCGAGATCGTGCGGGATAAGGTCGCGGCGAACGGGTAAGGTGCTCGCCTGGCGTTTCGTTGCCCGCACCGAGAAATCGGAAAAATCGGTGCGTTCACCATCTCCGTCGCGTCCGATTGGCACGCCGCGACCTCGACGGATTAACCGGCAGCCGCAGCAATGGTTCCGCCCTGCCAAGACCAGAAGCCGCGCCGCTGAGCAATCGGGCGGCCGCCTCTGCGTTGGTAGTTTGGCGGAAAGCGACTCCCCACCCTCCGTCATTCCAGGGCATCGAGCCTGGGATCCATGCCCATTGCTGATAGAAGACCGGCGTGGGTAAAATATGCCAATGAAGCGAACCATGTTTGTCTCCAGCCGGCTTGATGCGAAGCTGAACCGGGCGTAATCCAGAAGCATAGCCACCCTCTCCTTCGACACCGATCTGAAACGAACCCATGGCGCACTCCCTCAATACAACCCCCTCGCCCGCTGGCGGCCCCAACCAGCCCAAACTCGATGCGGACGACATCTGGCAGGCCCGCGTCGATCTTGCGGCCTGCTTCAGGATGGCGGCAAGGCTCGGCATGGAGGAAGGGATCTGCAACCACTTCTCGGCCGTCGTTCCCGGCTATGACGACCTGTTCATCGTCAACCCTTATGGCTACGCCTTCGCCGAACTGACGGCCTCGATGCTGTTGATCTGCGACTTTCACGGCAACGTGGTGTCGGGCAGCGGGCAGCCCGAGGCCACCGCTTTTTACATCCACGCCAGGATTCACAAGAACATTCCGCGCGCCAAGGCGGCATTCCACACCCATATGCCCTATGCCACCGCCCTTTCGATGACAGAGGGCGATCCCCTGATCTTTGCCGGGCAGACCGCATTGAAATTCTATGGACGCACGGCCGTCGACCGGAACTATAACGGCCTGGCGCTCGACGCGCGCGAGGGCGATCGGATCGCCGCCGCGATCGGCGATGCCGACATCGTCTTCATGAAGCACCACGGCGTGATGGTCTGCGCCCCCAATATCGCCGAGGCCTGGGACGACCTCTATTACCTCGAGCGCGCCTGCGAAGTGCAGACGCTCGCCCTGTCGACCGGACGCGAAGTCCTTGCCGTCGCGCCTGAGATCGCGGAAGCGGCGTACCGGCAAATGCGCGAAGGCGACCCGGAGTCGGCCCGGCTCCATCTGGAGTCCGTGAAGCGCGCGCTTGATCGCAGCGAGCCCGAATACAGGCGCTGAGCCGCAGACCGCGATTTACGCGTGCACCGGCCGCCAATGCGGATAGGTGACATAGGCGGTGAGCGCGCCCTCCTCGTGCGAGCGGATGGTCACCGCTTCGCCCTTGGGCATGTAAACGATCTCGCCTGGCCCGGCGGTGACTGTTCCGGCATCTGTCGAGACCGAAAGCCGGCCTTCCAGCACGATCATGACGTCGTCGACATCAATCGTCTCGGCAAGACTCTGGCCGGGCGCGTAGCGTCCATAGCCGATGGTAATCGGCCCTCCGTGCCGCTCGTCGACCAGATTGCCGACGGAGATGTCTGCCTCCTGTCCGGGGGAACGCTCCAACGACGCATCGGCGATCGTGAACTTACGCATCTTCATCGTCTTCCTCCATTGCCGCATGCCGAGGTAGCGCGGAAATTTCGCGCGCCAAGACGGATGGCAGACGCACGAGGAGGGGGTTCCCGCTCCCATGGTTGCGCATGAAGCCGCCCTCGCCCATCACCTTACGAATCCGTAAGTTGTAGCCAAGCCGTCCTCTCGGCTAGATCTTGCCCTCAGGCATTCGGGAACGATCGGGCTGATGCGAATCCTGCTTATCGAGGACGATACCAAGACGTCCGATTATATCGCCAAGGGTTTTTCCGAGGCCGGGCATGTCTGTGACGTCATCGGCGACGGTCGCGATGGGTTGTTTCAGGCGCAGCGCGAGGCCTATGACGTCATCGTCGTCGATCGCATGCTGCCGGGCCTCGATGGGCTGGCGATCGTGCGTTCACTGAGGGCTGCCAAGGTCGGCACATCGGCGCTGTTCCTGACGTCGATCGGCGGTGTCGACGATCGGGTCGAGGGGCTGGAGGCGGGCGGCGACGATTATCTGGTCAAACCCTTTGCCTTCTCCGAGCTTCTGGCGCGCGTCAATGCGCTTGGCCGCCGGCCGCCGGTGCAGGAGCAGAAGACGGTGCTGAAGGTTGCCGATCTCGAGCTCGATCTGATCCGGCGGGAGGCCCGCCGCGCCGGGCAGGCGATCGAGCTGCAGCCGCGCGAATTCACCCTGCTCGAGGTGCTGATGCGCGGCGAAGGCCGGGTCATCACCAAGACGATGCTGCTGGAGCGGGTCTGGGATTTCCACTTCGATCCGAAGACCAGCGTCGTCGAGACCCATATCAGCCGCCTCAGGGCCAAAGTCGACAAGCCGTTCCAGGCCCAGCTTCTGCACACGGTCCGCAACACCGGATACAGCCTGCATGCGCCTCGAACAGGATGATTTCAGGCCCGTCGGCCTGAAAACCTCAAATCCTGTTCGCAATTTAAAGAGTAAGAGCATGATGTCGCCCGAAGACCGCGCACACTTTTCGGCATCATGCTCCAGCCTGCGCAGGAGCACGCCGTTCCGGCTTGCCGTCACCTTCGGCGTGCTCTTCGTCGTCACCTTCATTTTGAGCGGCGCAATCATCTATCACATGCTGCGCCTCGGCCTCGGCCGCGATCTCGAACAGTCGCTCACCGAGATGAATTCGCTGATCGTCTCGACCTACGAACCCGGCGACACCGGGGATCTGATCAACACGCTGAACAATTATGCGAGCTTTCAATCCACCTCCGACGGGCTTTATTCGCTGACCGACCAGGCCGGCAGGAAACTCGCCGGCAATTTCGCGGCACCGCGCATCCCGAACGGCGTCCATACCGTCACCTCAGGCGATGTCGGGCTGAAGGGCCATGAACGCTACCGGATGCAGGTGTCGACGATCGGCCCCTACAGCCTGGTGGTCGCCGAAAACTTCAACGATGTCGACGAGATGCTGAGGATCGTGCAGGTGAGCCTCGAATGGGCGGCGGCGATCGTCGTCGCGACCGCGATCGGCGGCGGCGCCTTTCTCGCCGTTCGCGCCCAGGCGCGGCTGGACAGGGTGGCGCTGACCATGAACGACGTCGCCCAAGGCGCGCTCGACGCCCGCATTCCGATCAGCGGCAACGGCGACGATCTCGATATGGTGGCGATCCAGATCAACGCAGCGCTGGAGCGGCTGCAGACATTGGTCGACAGCATGCGGCAGGTGAGCGCCGATATCGCCCACGATCTGAAAACACCTCTCAACCGGCTGCGGCTGACGCTCGATGCCGCGGTGGCCGGAAATGACCGGCAGGCCGATGTGTCGGCCCTTCTCGACGAAGCGAGACACGAGAGCGACCGGATCAACGCCACCTTCGAGGCGCTGCTGCGCATTTCCCAGATCGAGGCCGGCGCCCGCAAGGAGCGTTTCCAGGCGACCGATCTCGACGCCGTGCTTGCGGTGATTTCCGAGGTCTATGTCGATGTCGCGGAAGACGCGTTGATGTCGTTGACGATCGCGGAGCGCTGTCCGGCGCTCATTCGGGGCGACCGTGATCTGCTGACGCAGATGATCGCCAACCTGGTGGAAAACGCGATCAACCACTGCCCGGCCGGAACTGGCATCACGGTTTCGCTCCGCTGCCGGAACGGCCGGGCCATCGTCTCGGTCGCCGATACCGGCCCCGGCATTCCCGCCGGAGAAAGGGACAGGGTCTTCCGGCGTCTCTACCGGCTCGACAAGAGCCGCACGACGCCGGGAAGCGGGCTTGGGCTCAGCCTCGTCAAGGCGATCGCCGACCTGCATGCGGCTGAGATCACCATGGCCGACAATCATCCCGGCCTCACCATCTCGATCGCCTTTCCGCTCATCCCGGGTGAACGGTCTTAACCGCTCACCCCAGAGGAGCGGTCCTAGCCGCTCACCCCGGGGGAGCGGCCCTAACCGCTCACCCCAGGGGGAGCGGCCCTAACCGCTCACCCTCCAGGCGGCGAGACGGCGGAAGCGGCGAGCAAACCGGCGCACCTCAGCCGCCGTGCGATAGGGCAGGACACTCCACGGCCGGCGGCGGCCGAGCCGGTATGCCGACAGCCCGGCCTGGATCTGCGAGCAGGGATCGGCCCCTTGGCTGACCGGCGCCGGATCGACGAAGCAGGCCTTCAGCCCCTCATCGAACTCCAGATCGAAGGCGAGATCATAAGGCAGGCGCATCGGCAAAAGCGCACCGGCGATCCACTCGGCCGCCTGGCGGTTGATGAGATAGGCGCCGGAGCCCTTCTCGCGGGTGAGCGCGATGGCGAGCGAGCGCGACGCCGTCAGCGCCTCCACCCTGTGCTTTTTCCCGGAACTGACTGTGGACAGGCGCAGGATGTCCCAGCGCTCTTGGTGCTCAAGGGCGGCATCGAGCAGCTCGGCCAGATCGTCATCGAAATCGAGATCGTCTTCCAGAATGAGCGCGAATTCGGCATTGCCGGCAAGGAACCGTTTGGCGCATTCGACGTGGCTGAGATAGCAGCCGATCTCGAAAGGGTTCGGCCGGCGGCCGTGCCGGCTGAGATAGGCTGCTTCGTCAAAACCCGGATGCGGCAGGCTGATGACCGCGCCATCGACCGCCGCCACGCGTTCGAAGGCAAGGCCGAAATCTGCCAGCAGCCGCTCCATGCGAAACCGCCGCAACGGCGCCCGGTCGAGATTGATCAGGTAAGTGTTAACCCGCAGGCTGACCGGATGGATCGCCGGCATAAGGGCGGCAGGTGTGGCGCGCATATTCATGAGAGCTGGCCTCGACTTGACAATGACGGCGCCAAGCCTGCGCTCGAAATCTCACGGGGACCTCGCCCGGACTATACATTTTGGTAAAGTGCAGCGGTCGAACGGCCGAGGCTGCATTTCTTACGGATTGGTATGATCCCGGCAAAGTGCGCGTGAGAATCCCGCGCTACCAGCGTCGTGCGGCACGCCGTGGACGCCTCCCTTCCCGCGATCGAAACCGACAACCAGCGAGCCTTCGATGACGACAGCGACCCACTGCGTGCCGCGCCGGATGATCCTTGGCAGGCTGACGGCGGCGAGAGTGGACCCTCGGGTCAAGCCCTGGGAGGACGGAGCGTGGGGTGACGTCTGGAGCAAGGACAGCGACGCATTCGGGCATGATCGGCGACCGCGCGCCAAGACGAATGCAGACTCTCGATGAGGAAATTCGATCTCCGCGCCGCTGAGAAACGCTGGCCTGGTCAGCACGGCGCCGATATGGTTGCAAAAACACGGCCCCGCAACCCCGGAAACAACCCTCTCGCAAAGCCCCTACGGACAGCCCTATGCTCGACTTTGATCCGCTCTATTCAACGCCTCAGGTTGAGGCTGTCGAACAGTTCATCAATCATCACTATCCGCTTGCAGGACCGCTTTCCTGCCGATTGCTTCAACGTGGCCTGAATGATGTGTATCTCGTCGTTGGCAGCCACAGCGAGCGTTATGTCTTCCGGCTTTCCCACCGCCGCGCACGCGGTCCAGCCGACGTCAGGACCGAAACGGCATTCCTGACACATCTTTCGCAATCGGGCGTTCCGGTCGCAGCCCCCGTCCCGACACGTGATGGCAGCCTGTTCGTTCAGGGAAATGCGCCGGAAGGCGGGCGCGAGGGCGTGCTCTTCCGGGCGCTCGACGGCCGCCAGCCGTCTACGACGGATGCCGGCGATGCCCGGGCCAACGGCAAGACTCTTGCTCTGCTGCACAATGCGGCCGAGACATTCTCGCCGGACGGCGCGCGTTATCGGCTTGACCTCGAACACCTGCTGCATCGGCCCCTCGCCCGAATACGCGATAGCGGCATTGTGGAGGACGCGGAGGTCCGCAGCGATCTCGAAACCATCGCGGCACGAACCGCAAAGGCGATCGAAGCCTTCGGCGATCTGACCAGGACCTATTGCCATGGCGATTGCCACGGCTTCAATGCGCGCATCAACGACGCCGGCGAAGCCGTATTTTTCGATTTTGACGACGGCGGTCCGGGGTACCTTGCCTACGACCTGTCGGTCTTCCTGTGGGCGCAAGTCTCCTTCGGCCGAAGTTCGACCGCCATGTGGGACGCCTTCGTCGACGGTTATCGAGCCGTCCGGCCGATAACCCCAGACGACTTCGAAGCCGCCCATCGCTTTGTGATTGTCCGCCACATCTGGCTGATGGGCGAGTATGCAAGCCGGGCCCAGGAATGGGGAAGCGAGACCGTCGGCTGGATCGCGCGGGAAGCGCATTTCCTCAAGACCTGGGAGACCCAGCAATTTGTCGATCGTTTGTTTTGAATTCAGTTATCGGCCTGATCGGCAGCCGGAGGAAGAAGCACACAGGGCAAATCGCAAAGCCACCCCCACGCTCTACCTCACTTGCGGTCTTCCCGGTTCGCGGAAGCCAAGCCGAAACCGGTCCGTGCCGAGGGAGGGTGGAGAGCCTGCAATGGCACATCGCCCTGCGTGCCCTCAGGCTTCGAAGACGTGGCCAAGGAACACCGTTTACTCTTCACCTGTCTTCGGAAAGAGATGAGTGACATTGGAACCAGGGGTCTGAACCCTCGCTGCGGTCTTCTTGCTGTCATTGCTGCGTTCGCCAGCAGCTTGTACGACCGAGGCAAATCCATCGCGCTGCCTGTAGTAGTCAGGTTTTTCCGGAAGACTGAGATCAAAATCGGCAAGCAGTCGCTCGATGAGGTCCATCGCCTTCGCCGCGATCACCGCATAGCCCTCCTGGCGACGCTCGAAAAAACTGTCGAAGCCTGGGCTGGAGAGATCAAGGTTATCCAACGCGTTCCCAAGGTTCGTCACCCGGTTCGATAACCATAAAGCCTCATGGAAGAGCTCGTCGCCCAGGAGGCTCAAATCTTCAGCCCGTGGAAGGACAAGAACCGGATCCGCCGTGTGGAAGACGAATTCGCCTTCGTTGGCTGGGTTGAACTCAGGCGTATCGTGAACGGCAGCGTATGCGGCGCCGACAAAATCGTCCAATGCCAGAGCTGTCAGCATCGCCGCGCTGCGCGCTTTGGCCTTTGGGTTCCGCGCGCGTTCAGCACTCGTCCACCGCAGTGCGCTCGGTATGATCGTGCCGGCGGCGAAACAGCCAGCCCCAATCATCGCTCCGACTAGCATGATGCCCTGAGTTGTTTCGAAGAACTGCGTCAACACTCACCTCGTAGGGTTCGAGAAGCGATTTGCATCGGTCGCACGCAGGACGGAATCAGTACCGACTGTTGCAGTGTGCCTCGCTTGAAAGCGATTAGGAATGCTCTCCTGAAGATGAGATCTCGACGGAGTAGATTCAAGGTTTAGTCCGTATGCCCCCTCTGCCGGATGACCCGTCGTCGAGAAGCTTCCGGATGGCCGTGATGTTTCCACGCAAACCGGGCGGCAGGGCTGCTTCTGGTGGTTCATCTTCGAAAGCGGAGGAAATGTTCCAATCCATTGTTACCCATTGACGTGAACAGGTTTCACCCCAATACGGTCAGGCCAGGCAGACGACAACAGGAGTGTAATCGTGAGCGAACCGACCGTAGCAGATGCAACAAACCGCATTTATGAGTCGCTCCAGGCGGACAACGCCGACATCGACGTGCATATCGCGGCCCTCAAGGCAGCGTTGACGCGGGCGGGTTTGAAAGAGGCCGTATTCGACCCGGCCAGGCTCGTGCAGAATAACCGTTCTGGCAGGAAGCGGATGGAGGCCTACTTTCGGCAGCGCGGTGTCATGGTGAAATTCTCAGCCTCGTGAAGCCTTGCTATGAAGGCAGACGGCTGTAATCACAGATGTCGCATTCCCCCCTCGCCCCGCTCCCGCCCGTGTCTCCAGGCCGCTGCTGATGGAGGCCAGCGTGGATCCTCGGGTCAAGCCCGAGGACGACGGAGGGTGGGGTGAACTCTGCGGCAAGGACAGCGATGGCGGATGGGATGTGGGCGAATTTCGCGTCCGTTGCCTACCCCATCACCCAGCCCTCGCCCCCCGCAACGCCGTCAACCCCCGGCGCAGCCACAGCAGCTGCTGCGGCGGCATCTGGCGCAAGTGTTCATAATCCATCACCGTGACGTTATAGACCATGCTCCTGACCTGCGGTCCATCAGGGCAGCGCAGCAGGATGCCCTGCAGCGCCATCATGCGGTTGCTGGCTTTGCGGGCGCGGTCGGCGATGGTCTCGGTCACCTCGCCTTCGTGGCCTTTGACGGCGAAAAGCGATTGCGCCCGCGGGCTCGGGGCCGGGATGCCGGTGGTCTTGTGGTAGCGGGCGATTGCCTCGGCATAGTCGTCGCCGGCCTGGCGCTGCTCGGCGGTGATCAGGCCGTCGAGGAACATGCGGCCGAGGGTATAGCCGGCGAACGGGCTTTTGACCGTCTCGTCATCAACCGTCCGGCCGAAACCGTGGATGCGGCGGCGGGCTGATATCGCCACGCTGATATTGTCCTTCTCGGTTTCGAAGGGCTTGATCTTGCCGCAGGGAAACCGCTCGACATTTGCCTTGCGCGGCCGGCCGGCGCCCTTGTTTGCCCGCCCCGTCTTTGCCTTGGCTGCTTTGCCACCCATGCTGATTGTCCTTCTATCGAATGATGCCGTTACGAAGTGCGGCGGCGACCAGCGCCGTATCCTTGAAGACGCCGAGTCTCACCTTGGCGTTGGCGATGTGCGTGTTCACCGTGATGTGGGAGATGCCGAGAATGGTGCCGATCTCGGCGGCGGTCTTGCCCGCCGCCATCCAGCCGATGATTTCGGTTTCGCGTGGGGTCACTGGGCTCATGGCTCTGGATACCCATCGATAGAGGGCACGCGCGGCATCGTCACATGCGCACCCGACAGCGTCACCCGCGTGACCCGGTCGGGATGGCGGATCGGCGCCGGCGCCGGGCGGGTTTCGGCCAGCGGAGGCCTGAAGTCCTGCCGTGCCGGGAACCTGTCGCGGTTGCGGCGCGCCATGTTGATGACGGTGTTTTTCTTCGACCCGAACAGGTTGGCGATCTCTCTTGCCGAGAGCCCCTCCTGCCAGAGCGTCTGCGCCCTGACGATCTTGTCTTCCGTCCAGAATAGGCCTCTCACCTCAATGCCTCCTCGGGCCGTGCGGCTCCTGCAATGATCGGGTTGTCGGGAAACATCTTCGCCAGTTCCCGCCTGGCGTTGCGGCTGCCGTTCGCCGCGTCGCGCAGCAGCTGCATCTTGTAGGCGGCGACTTTCGGCTGCGGCGTCTCCGGTTGCGGCTTAAGGCGCGGGCGGCTCTGCGCTTCGATCGCCGCCTGCTGACGGCGGCATTGCTCGGCGAAACTGGCGCAGCTCGGGGCGAAGGCGCGGTTATGGTTTTTCACCTTTCCGGAGATGAAGAGTTTGGCGGCCTGCCAGACAGCCTCCAGCGGGATGCCGTCGATGGCGACGAGATAGGCGCGGATCTGCATGTCGGGATCAGTGCCTGTTGATGCCGGGAAACCCGAAAGCATGCCCGCTATGATCTTCACCGGAGAGGAAATCTCTTGCGGCATCGACTGTCGTCCTTCTCGTGCTGCTGTTGATCGACTGGGCTTCCCTCGCCTTCTCCTTGAGGTACCAGTCGCATTTGATCGCCTGCCAGCCGCGGAAGATCTGCATCTCGGCGGCGCCCGCCGGATCG
Source organism: Rhizobium binxianense (assembly GCF_028994275.1). Lineage (NCBI taxonomy): Bacteria > Pseudomonadati > Pseudomonadota > Alphaproteobacteria > Hyphomicrobiales > Rhizobiaceae > Rhizobium > Rhizobium binxianense. Next base: position 705,563 of record NZ_CP118713.1, on the reverse strand, counting down.
CCGGTCAGCAGATATTCCCTGGCCTGGATCCGGGCCGCGTAAGCCGTCAGCGGCCGCTTCAGCGTGCGCTTGCGATATTCGATGATCGCTGCCGCCAGCTCCTGCCCCAGCACCGGGCTGAGGATCTCCATGATGTCCTTGTCGATTGTTGCCTTCGCCATTGTTTCCCTCGCCATTGTTTGCCTTTCCCGGCCGAGATGGCCGACCTCAAACCCGCCGCCCCCCTCAAATCCGGCCGCCGGCAAAATTGACCGGCGTGCCCGGCTTGAGGGGCCGGCGGGCAAACCGGCGGGTTTCCGCGCCGGCGTGATCCTGCTGGGCGGTGTCGCCCTTCTCGGCGCTTCGCAGCCGGTGGATCTCGATTTCGACCGAAGGCACCGACATCCCGAGGATGGCTGCGATTTCGATATAGTCCCGGCCGGTGCGGAAGAGCTCGAGCGCGCTCATGCCGGCGTCTCGGTGCTGCGCTGGCGCGGCCTTGGCTTGGATGCTCATCGTTTCATCCTTGTTTTCGATTTCGAGAGCGGCTCGCCGTTGTTGCGGGAGAAAAAGCTCCACTCGTCTGCATGGGCTGCCGCCGGGGATTGAGAGGCCGGCGTCGCCGAGGGAGGGCGACGACGCCGGCCGCCGATCGCCGTCAGGGAGGAGTGACGCCGTCGGGATGGGTGATCAAAGGAGCGCCGGGCAGGATCTCCCGCATCTCTTTCGGGCTCGTCGGCCGGCCGCAATTTTCGCAGTGGCGCTCGATCACCTCGGCGATCGACAGCGCCTTGCCGCACATCGCGCACCCGGTGTAGCGGGGGCAACCGCTGTAGCGGGGAAGTCTGGGCCCGTCATGGATGATGTCGCTGTATGTCATGCTCATTAGGGTACAATTAATACCCGTTATGTCAAGCGCAATAGGGCATTACATATACCTTTTTCTAGGGTATAATGTATATCATGTTGAAAGATCAGGAACAATTTGAGCGCGAAGAACGCGCAAAGCGGCTTGTCATGGCCAGGAAGAATGCCGGCTTTGCCGGGCCGAAGGCGATCGTCGATCGGCTCGGCTGGAACGCCAATGTCTACAAGGCGCACGAATCCGGCCGCAACGGCTTCGGCATTGCCGATGCGAAGAAGTATGCCCGCGCGTTCAAGGTCAATCTCAACTGGCTGCAGTTCGGCACCGGCAACGCGCTCGATCCGGATGAGCTGCCGGTTTCCGTCGCCGACGTGCCGAAGATCTCCTGGGTCAGCGCCGGCCAGTTGAGCGAGCAGGCGCCGATCACCGACTTTTCGGAATTCCCGACCGTCGCCGCCCTCGATCTTCCCGATGGCGAATGGATCGCGCTCGAGGTCGAAGGCAACTCGATGAACAAGATCTCGCCGCCCGGCTCGATCATTTTCGTCAATCTGCGCGACAAGCGCCTGGCGCCGAACGCGCTCTATGTCGTCGCCGACGAGACGGGCGCCGCCACCTACAAGCGCTACCGCCCGAACGACAATCCGCCCTTCCAGCCCGCCTCCTACGAGGACGTGCCGCCGCCGGAATTCCAGGGCGCCGTCACCATCGTCGGCCGCGTCCGCCGATCGATCATCGAGATGTAGGGATGGAGCTCAAATCTCGGAAGCAATGATCAATGAAACCAATATGATCCGCCCTTCCGCGCGTGCCGGCAAAATCTGGTTCTATATCGTCACGACAGCGGTGCTGCTTCTCGCCTTCAGCGCCGCGCGGCAGATGTACGGCCTATAGGATTTCGCTCTGAAGCTCGCCGGCCCCCGCCGGAATCATGACGCATATCGGGCGGCCCACCCTCTGAAACCACAAATTGCGGAAGGTCCGGCTGCCGTTCGCACACCCTCGTCACCGTCCTTCGGCAGCGCCCTCGGATCGTAGAATTCGGCGATCCCAGGCCGCTTCGATCACTTGCCGGCGATTTCGATTTCGCTGCGCATGGCCGACCTCCTTTTTTTGCTTTCATCATCTACTCCAACTTCAGTTCTCTATCCTCTCTCTTAGGCTTAGGAGGAGAAGGTTCCTGAAGGCTGGTGAGGGAGGGTTCCGGCCAAAGCTTCCCCCTACCCCATGAGCAAAGCCCATGAAGCCGGGAGAGCATTGGCCAGGTCCTGAAGGCCGGAGCCGGGATGGGACACGTGCCAGAGGGGCCATTCGCTTCGCCCTCGTCCTGATTTTCTGACAGCGCACTTAAGGACTTTCGCTTCCCGCGCCGCTGGGCTTCGTCAGCTCGGGAGTTGCACCCGGTCGCCCAATCACTGGATCCAGAGATACACCTACGATTCGTACCTCGTCAATCATAAGGGTATTTTTAATACCTTTTAGGATTGACGCAATCAGGTATAATATATACCTTTTTCTCACAGGCCGATCAGAGGCGCGAGAGGACAGGCGATGCAGCACATCCGCAATATCGAAACCGAGGAGAGCAGGCGGGATGCCCGCTGGAATGCGGCGCGCACGGCCCATGACTGCCGCGCCTATATGGCCAACGAGGCCCAGCGCATGGGCGCCCTCGGCTTTGCCTTTCTCCGCCGTCCCGAACATTCGATCCGCGGCCCGTCCTGGCTGCGCGGCGCTGCCGCCAGCGTCGAGGCGCACTACCGCTATGCCCGCGAGATCATGGGCATCACCGATACCGATCAGCTTTACGCCTGAGGGGAGCTGAGATGCCTGCGGCCAATCCCACATCCGAACCCTCGACCGAGAGCCGTCCTGCCGCCCGATGGGCCGGGACAAGCGAAGAGACCCATGCCAAGGCCCGCCTCACCGCCGGGACACCCGATCTCCTGACCGCGCTGGTGGAGGCCGAACGTTTTTTCGACGGCAGCAACGATCGCGGCTGCGCGCTTCACCAGAAGATCCTTGCCGCCATCCACACGGTGAAGGGCTGTGCAGCATGAGCGATTGCCTGATCAAAGCCTTTGCCGGCTGCGCCTGCCCGCCCGGCGAATGCCTGGAAAAGCCCCTCACCCCGGCGCCGGTCACCTTCGTCTCGTGGCGGACCCAGGCGATCGCCTGACTTACCTTCGGCTTCCTCGTCGCGATCGTTACGGCCGCCTGGATGGAGACGCAGCTCAAGAACCAGGATCTCAGCTACCAGGAGCGGGTGTCGTGGAAGTGAGCCAGGGCTTTGCCGGATCCTTCAGCTCAGGAGCTGTACTTGATGTCGCTGGCCTTCGCCGCGGTGATGAATGCGCGGCGCACCTGCTCGGGCTCGGCGGCATCGTTGAAAACATCAAGCACAAGCCGTTCGGCCGCCTCGGCCGCCGGCGTCTGCTCCGGCCAATCGTTCAGCAAAGTGTTGCCGGCCTGAACGACATTATAGACCGTCCTCACCTTGCCATTGATGGTGATCTTCACCGGCTTGAACCTTCGTCGCTTGCTCATGATACAGCCCCCACGCTGGCCACGCGACTCAACGAATCACTTGGCGACTCGTTCCGGTTGATTCTGAAGCGCGGCGAATCGAACATGGCGCATGCAACGCCCGACGAATTGTTCAATCGCGTCCCGGTTATCATTTTTTGTCAGGCGGAAGGCCTGACGTCCTCCGGCACAACCTTTATAATACTGTACAATTGCGCGCGTGTGCTCTTTTTGCTACAGCTTTTTGTTGAGTTGCCCTGTATCCCTTGGTTGCATTGTAACGCATGGGGTACAGAGATGAAGTTGACTATTGCCACCACTTTCCTAGCACTTGTCGCAACCACTGCTTTGGCAGCCGATGTCGTTCAGGACGTACCGGCCGCTCCCGTTGCGGCGGCGCCTGTGTTCACTTGGTCGGGCCCGTATTTCGGTATTGATGGCGGCGCCGGATGGCTTAACGGTGATTTCGACTTCGGCGGCGGCAGCGCTTCTGAGGATTTCAACGGCGGCGTCTTCGGCGGATTTGCTGGTTATAACTTCCAGTTCGATAGCATTGTCGTCGGTATCGAAGGCAATCTGGAACACAACTGGAATGAGAAGGACACGCTGGGGGCCGAAATTGGGACGGATTGGGCCGGCGCTGTTCGTGGTCGGGTCGGCTACGCCTTTGACAAGGCGCTGATCTATGGCGCAGCTGGCTGGACCGCCACGCGCGGTTACGTCGACGTGCCGGGGTTCGACAAGGAAACGGAGACCTTCAACGGTTACACCGTCGGGGCTGGCGTCGACTTTGCCGTCACCAACAACATCTTCGCCCGCGGCGAGTACCGGTACAACGACTTCGGCGAGAAGGACATCCTTGGTGTGGATGTTGACCTGGATCAGCACGAACTCAAGTTCGGCGTCGGCGTAAAGTTCTAAGAACTGTCTGCCAAGAAGCAGCACTGAAGCCTCGCCACGTTGGCGGGGCTTTTGCGTTTCCCTCGATACGAATCGGCCCGGCCTTTGGCTTTCCCTCTCACAAGGGGCACCTCCTCACTCACATACGCCGCTGACGTCGCCTCGGCCACCTCGCTGATGCCAGCCGCAACCGACGAGTGGGAAGCATCCGGCCCCTGGCCATGACACTTGAGAGTTGGAAAAGCCTATGGCCGGCATCGCCCGGGTCATCAGCCAAATGCCGGTGTGGATCCACAGCCGGCCGCGCCGGGAGGAAGACGTAACCATTCATTGCCGCAAGCATTGCCGTGCTTTTCGAGCCAACAGCGCCCGAACACGAAAAACCCCGCCGGAGCGGGGTTTCTAGCTGGTCGGAGTGGAGTGATTCGAACACTCGACCCCCACGTCCCGAACGTGGTGCGCTACCAGACTGCGCTACACTCCGTGACCAGCGGCGCTTCTATAGAACAGCCTATCTGGTTGCACAAGCACCAAATTCCAAAAATCCGGCGGAATTTTTGACGGGTGGATGACAGGGCCGGCGGTGCGCTGCTGCAGCAAAAAGACACACCCGGAGCAAATCGTCGGGAAGTACCACAGGGGCAATTTTCTTTTGCCGGGTTCCGCGCTAAAGGGCAGACGGGACAGGCGAAACCGCTGCGACGGCGGCTTCGCGGCCAATGCGCTTGAGATCAGGGACGACACGATGAATTTCCGCACCATGACCGCGGCCGGGCTTGCAATTGCGCTTGCCGGATGCACGACCATTCCTTCCGCCGGCAATCCGATCGAGGCCCGCTGGGTCGGCAAATCGGCCGGCATCTTCTTTGCCGCCTACGGGCCGCCGATCAGCGACAGCGAGCAAGGCTCGACCACCGTCTATACCTGGCGCGGCGGCTATAAGACCGTGCGCATTCCGGCGAAATATGCCGAAGGCGCCGACGGCAAGCGCGGCAAGCAGATCGCGTCCGCCCGCACCGCCTATCTGCGCTGCCAGGCCGAAATCACCACCAGCTCCGATTACACGATCCGCGACATCCGCACCGTCGCCGACATTCCCGGCGTGGACGGCCCGTCCTATTGCGCCGAGTTCCTGGCGCCGGAACAGAAGTAACGGGCGGTTTGCCCAAGGAAGCGAAGACAGGCGGCCGATGTGCCGCCTGTTTTGTTTTACCGGGTCACTGCCGGTGCAGCTCAGCCCCCCGCCGGCCCGTAGAGGCCGAGCTGATCGAGAAGCGCGCGCTGCCTGTCGGCGTTTTCGACGAGAAGGCCGGTGTAGCGTTCGACGATCCGGCCGCGATGAGCCGGGTCGGACACGGCGGAAAGCGCGCCTGATATGGCGGCGATCTTTTCCGAGGCCTGGCGCAATTCTTCCAGAAGCTCTGTCTTGCCGGCGGCCTCCGTGACGACCTGCTTCGTCACCTTGCCGATGCCGGCCGGCGTGCGGCTGCCGGCCGAGATATAGCCCTCCGGCAGGTCGCCCTTGAGATTGACGACGGATTTGAAGCGGATGACGTCGAAGATCTGGTCGACCGCCTGCTTGGCGCCGGTCACCCGCGAGGGGTGGTCGGTGTCGGCGGCGGCGTGCGGCAGCAGCTCCAGTCTGCCCTTGTGGCGCTGTTCGAGCGGCAGGTAGGGCAGCATCGGTCCGCTGAGCGTGCCGGTCGCGGCATCCTTGAACAGATCGGCGTCGATTGCCGCGTGGGCGATCTTGCCGGAGGAAAGCGCTGCGTCGAGCGCATAGGGATCGACGACTTCGCCGCGGTCGTAATTGACCAGCACGGCGCCGTCCTTCATGGCGGAGAGCACTTTCGCATCGACGGTGCCGGCATTGGAATAGAGGCCGGTCGATGCGTCCAGGCGGCCGAGGCCGATATGGACGGAGAGCACGTCGGCGCCGCTTGCCGCTTCGACCGGGCTGGCGGCATAGCCGAAGCCCTCGGCCTCGATCCAGCGCCGGTGGTGCTCGCGGGCGTAGATCGCCACCGTCATGCCGAAGGCCTTGGCGAGCTTGGCGACTTCACGGCCGATATTGCCGTAGCCGAGAACGGCAAGTTTGCGGCCCTCGAGCTTGGCCGTCGGGAAATCCTTGAGCTGACGGCCGGTGTCGAAATCGCCGCCGGCGACCAGCCGGTGCAATCTATCGACCGGCAGGTCGGGAACGACCTTCAGGATCGCCTTCAGCACCATCTGGGCGGTCGCCCGGCTGTTGATCCCGGGCGTGTTCATCAGCGGCGCGTCGCCGCCCTCGCCGTTGCCGCCGCCCCAGGAGGCCGAGCCCATATTGCCGGTGCCGGCGCCGATGCGCACGCCGCCGCGCGGGAAGACCGAGGCCTTCGGGATGAAGGTCGCCGCGGCGATCAGCGCGTCGTACTGGCCCTTGTCGGTCTGCGGCAGGATCTCCGCCTCGGTGCTGAGGTTCGGCTGATAGAAGAAATGGATGCGGCCCTTTTCGAGCCTCGCGCGGTCACTGAGCGGGCCGAGATGGAAGCTGCCGCCTTTTTCCTCGATATAGGCCCTGACCTCGCTGTGGTCAGGCTGGCCGTCGGCGCCGAAGCGCAGGCCGACGAGGTCGGCGATCAGCACCGTATAGGCGTGGTTCGGATCGTCCTTGCGCACGGCGCCATCGGCCTTATCAGGCGCCTCGAAGGTCACGCCGTGCTTGGCGAGTTCCTCTTCGAGAACGACGATCTTGGCGCTGAGATAGGCATATTGCAGATTTTCCAAGAGCGCGACGACATCTTCGGGCTCGCGGATGCCGCCGACCCAGGCGCGGTAGTCGCCGGGTGTGCCCGGGAAGGCGTTGACGTAGCGGGCCGCGTCGAGGCCGGGCTTGTATTCGCCGTTCGGATGGGTGATGCCCTCATAGCCGAGCAGCTGCTTCGAGCGGGCGATGATGCGGGCGTGGATGCCGGCATCGGTGATATCAGCGTCCTCGACCTTCAGAAGCGTCACCGCCGCGCCGCGGCGTTCGGCATCGGCGACTACAAGCGACAGCAGCGGATGCGCCTTGACCCATTCGTCGATCACGGCGCGATTGGCGGCGGAGCGGCGGTTGAGCTCGACGACGGAGCCGACCCTCGCCTCCGACTGCAGCAGGCCGAAGGTGGTCTCGGCAAAGGCGAGTGCGCTGTAGGTGTTGATGACGCCGCCGAGCATGCGGTCTTCGGCCGGATCGTAGAACGGCCCGGCATCGACGGAGCGCTTGGCCGAAAACGGCTGCCTGGGATCGATCGGCGGCGCGATCTTCAGCTGGCGCGGGATCGCCCAGGCCGGATCCTGCTGGTTCTTTTCGATCAGCGCCAAAGCATGCGGCGTGAAGGAGGCGACGAAATAGCCGGAAACCCCGCCGATCGCCTTCTGGAACGGCATGAACAGGCAGCATTTCGCCATCACGGCGCTGACGAGTTCAGGCTCCCAGGGCATGGCGCCGAGCATCGAGGTGGCGTCGAACACCGCATGGCGATTGACCGGATCGCCGTCGAGCCAGGTCAGGAGTTCGCGGACCTCGCCGCTGGTATAGGCATTGGCCCCGGTCGTCTCGTGGCCGACGCCGACGAAGATCGAAACGCCGAGGGCGGCAAGCTCGGCCGCCGTCGGGATCACGCCCTCGGAGGCGGCGAAATGAATGCGGCTCTCGCAACCCTTTTCGGCAAAGCGCTGCATCTCGATCAGCTGTGTGGCCCAGGACTGGCGGAAGAAGCCGGCGGCCTTGGACGGATCGCTCTCCGGCCGCGGCGTATCGACATAGACGTGCTGGCCGGCGTCGTTGGCATTCATCAGGTGCTGAATGCAGACGGTGAAACCGCTGTGGCCGCCGCCGAGCCCCACCGCCATGCGGTTCACCTTGGGAAAGCCGAAATAACGATGGATCGCCCGCATCATGTCGGTCAGGATCTTATCGGCCGGATAGCCGCGATGCATGCTGCGGGAAATCTCGGCCGTGGTGAAGCCGCCGATATCGTTGCCCCGGTCGTCGAACTTGCGATAGGTCTTTTCGATCCAGGCGTCGAAGGCGATGCGCCGCAGGCGGCTGTCCACCTCGTCGGTCGTGGCATCGGTGATCGGCCCGACGCCGAAGAACGGGTTGGACGGCAGTTTCGGCGCACCCGAGGCGGTCTGCCGAAGGGCGGTCAATCGCTGTTCCTGCATTTGTGCGATATCGGTCATTGCCTGCCTGTCTGTTTCCGGAGCTGAAGTTACCGTCATGGTGAAGCGACTGGCCCGCGTCGACAAGCTCATATGCGCCGAACGACAGGCGAAACGCGTCATTGCTATGGCTGCGGTGATGTTCGCGCGTTTGGCAGCAGGCGAGACGCGCCCAAGCCGGCCCCTCATCCGCCTGCCGGCACCTTCTCCCCGTAAACGGGGCGAAGGGGATGTGCCGCACCCTCGCCGTCCCCCACCAGCCCCTCGCAGGGCACGTCCCCTCTCCCCGTTCTTACGGGGGTCCGAAGGACGGGTCGAGACGAGTGGCTCGACCCCGGTAAGGTTAGGGTGAGGGGCAGCCTTTGGGTCCGAGGCCCATTGGCTAGCCGCTCACCCACAAAAACAGGCTTGCCGCAAACCGCCGGCCGGCGTATGTCTTGCCCGTCGCGAAAAGCGACTGCCTTCCTTGATCCGCTCAGTGGCGGAGTAAACAGGTGGACGAATGGTCGTCCAGGTGGTCGAGCACACGCCATCCATGCGCTTTCCGCCATGGTTCGGCCAGCACTCCCAGAAACCAAACGCCTGACCCTGCTCAGGCCTCATCGTGAGCCATCGGCGCGCGTCAACGGCGCTGTCGCGCTCGCGTCGACCCGGAACGCGCCATGACCAGATCCCTTATCGTCATCTTCACCGCCATTGTCCTCGATGCCGTCGGCATCGGCCTCATCTTCCCGATCCTGCCGCAGCTCTTGCAGGACATCACCCATGCCGAAAACGTCGCGCCCACTATCGGCACGCTGACCGCCCTTTACGCGGTGATGCAGTTCATCTTCGCGCCGGTGCTCGGGGCGCTCTCCGACCGGCTCGGCCGGCGGCCGGTGCTGCTGATCTCGCTTGCGGGTGCTGCCGTCAACTACCTGTTGCTGGCCTTTGCGCCCAATCTGCTGCTGCTGTTCGTCGGCCGGGCGATCGCCGGGCTGACCAGCGCCAACATCTCGGTCGCGACCGCCTATATCACCGACATTTCGCCGGAGGAGACGCGCGCCCGCCGCTTCGGCCTCTTCAACGCCATGTTCGGCCTCGGCTTCATCATCGGCCCGGTTCTCGGCGGCGTGCTCGGCGATCACTGGCTGCGGCTGCCTTTCATCGCCGCCGCGGCGCTGAATGGCGCCAACCTGCTGCTCGCCGTCTTCATCCTGCCGGAATCGCGCCCCGGCAGCCGCGAAAGGATCGCGCTGTCGACGCTCAATCCGCTGAAGCCGCTGCGCGCGGTGCTGGAGGTCAAAAGCCTGCTGCCCGTCATCATCCTCTTCTTCATCTTCAGCGCCACCGGCGAGGCCTACGGCACCTGCTGGGCGCTCTGGGGAAGCGATGCCTTCCACTGGAGCGGGCTGTCGATCGGCCTCTCGCTCGGCGCCTTCGGCATCTGCCAGACGCTGGCCCAGGCCTTCCTTCCAGGCCCGGCCGTCAAGCTCTTCGGCGAACGCGGAGCGATCCTGACCGGCGTCGCCGGCGTCTCCATCGCCCTCACCGTCATGGCCTTTGCCGGCCAGAGCTGGATGATCTTTGCGATCATGCCGGTCTTCACGCTCGGCGGCATCGGCGTGCCGGCGCTGCAGTCGCTGGCGACCCGGCAGGTCGACGAGAGAGGCCAAGGCCAGTTCCAGGGCGTGCTGGCCTCGGCTGTCAGCCTCGCCTCCATCGTCGCGCCGCTTGGCTTTTCCAGCGTCTATTTCCTCGTCCGCCAGCAATGGCCGGGCGCCATCTGGCTCTCGGTCGTTGCCGTCTACGCACTCGCCGTGCCGCTGGTGCTCGATCTCAGGCTGAAGACGTCCGATCCGGAGCGCCGCACTGGTTCACGATGACGGGCTGTTCTTCCAGGTCAGGCCGAACACGCGCAGCCAGTTGTCGAAAGCGAATTTCGCCAAGCCCTGTTTGTCGAAGCCGAGGTTGCGCATCGCGTCGAACAGATGCGGCAGGCCGCTGGCGTCCTTGATCGCGCGGGGGATGACCGCGCCGTCGAAATCCGATCCGAGGGCGACCCTGTCTTCGCCGACGCGGTTGACGAGATAGTCGATATGGCGGGCGACGGCCTCGAGCGGGGTATCGTCCTTCAGGTGGCCATCGGCTCTGACGTCGTTGACCGAGAGGTTGAAGCCGATGACGCCGTCGCTATCGCGGATGGCGTCGAGCTGCCTGTCGGTGAGATTTCGCGTCGACGGGCAGATGGCATGGGCGCAGCCATGGGTGACGACGAGCGGGGCGTGGCTCAATGCCGCCACATCCCAGAATCCCTTTTCGTTCAGATGCGAGAGATCGATCATGATTCCCAGCCGATTGCAGGTCCTGACCAGCTCCTTGCCGATCTCGGTCAGTCCGGGACCGGTATCCGGCGACCGCGGATAGGCGAAGGGAACACCGGAGCCGAATATATTCGGGCGGCTCCAGACCGGCCCCAGCGACCGCAAGCCCGCCGCATGCAGCCCATGGAGATAGTCGAATTCGCCATCCACCGCTTCGGCCCCTTCCATATGCAGCACGACGGCAAAGGCCCCCTCGGCTCTGGCGGCGGCGATCTCCTCGACATCAACCGCCATGCGCATCCGACCGTCGGAGCGGCGGATCAAGATTTCCAACGCCAGGCGCTGTGCCTCGATCTGCCGGCGGGCATAGGCCGGATCGACGGTCTCGGCATAGATAACCTCGTAGCCGTTCTCGGTGATGATCAGATCATTTTCCGGCTGGCGCTCCGGCCCCGCATGCAGCGCAAACAACCCGCCGGCCAGGCCGCCCTCGCGCGCCCTCGGCAGATCGAGATGCCCGCTTTCCGACCGCGAGAGAAAGTCCCGGCCGGAGGATGTGTATTCCGCAATGAATTGCACCGCGTCATTGTGCCCGTCGAAGACATCGATTTCGGCCATGTCGGTTTCCTCTCGGAACTATCACCGGCGTCTTGCAACGCGCCGGCAACAATTCCCCGGTTGCGCCTGACGCCCGCCAAGCCACGCCTACGCCGCCTCCCCGGCCTGCACCGCACCCTCCGCCAGCTTGCGCGCCGCGACGAAATCCACCTTGCCGGAGCCGAGCACCGGCACCTTGCCGATATTGACCTCGGCCGGGACCATCATGTCCATGGCGCCCTTGGATTTGGCGAAGGCGAGGAATTCGGCGCGGGTGGCGGTGGGGGCGTCGGTGAGGAGCACCAGCCGCTCGCCCTTCTTGGCGTCGGGCAGCGAGGAGACGACCGACAGCGCGCCCGGCCAGAGTTCGGCGGCGAGCGTCTCGACGGCGGCGAGCGAGATCATTTCGCCGCCGATCTTGGCGAAGCGCTTGGCGCGGCCGCGGATCTTGACGAAGCCGTCCTCGTCGATGGTGACGATGTCGCCGGTATCGTGCCAGCCGTCGACGAGCGGCTCGAGCACGCCGGGCTTTTCGGCGCGGAGATACCCGGCCATGACATTGGCGCCGCGCACATGCAGCCTGCCGCCCTCATCGATGCCGGGCACCGGTTCGAGCTTCCATTCCATGCCCGGCAGGATTTTGCCGACCGTGCCCGACTTGTTGTACATCGGCGTGTTGATGGAAATGACCGGTGCCGTCTCGGTGACGCCGTAACCTTCCAGGATGCGCAGGCCGAATTTTTCCATATAGGTCTGGCGGGTCGAGGCCTTCACCGGCTCCGCGCCGGAGAAGATATAGCGGATCGAGCGGAAATCGTAAGGATGCGCCGTCCTCGCATAGCCGTTGAGGAAGGTGTCGGTGCCGAAGATGATCGTGGCGTTGGAGACATAGATCAGCTCCGGCACGATGCGGTAATGCAGCGGCGAAGGATAGAAATAGACCGGCACGCCCGAGATCAGCGGCAGCACCGTGCCGGCCGTCAGCCCGAAGGAATGGAACACCGGCAGGATGTTGAACACCTTGTCGCCGCTGTGGAAATCGATGCGGGCAGCGGCCTGGGCGGCGTTCGACAGGATATTGCGGTGGGTCAGCACCACGCCCTTCGGCGTGCCCTCGGAGCCCGAGGTGAAGAGGATGACCGCCGGATCATCCGGCTTACGCTTGACCAGCGGCCGCGCCTTGCGGAGAAACCCGAAAATCTTGTCCTTGAGTGAGATTTCGGCCCGGAGATCATCGAGCCAGACGATCGTCACCTGCTTTTCCATCTCCTCGATCACGGCGCCGAGCTTGGCCTGGGTGACGAAGGCGCGCGAGGTCAGCACATGCTTGACTTCGGCGGCCTTGCAGGCGGAGAGGATATTGGCGGCACCGGCGGTGAAGTTCAGCATCGCCGGCACCTTGCCCGCGCTCATCACGCCGAGAAGGGTGGCGGCGGCGCCATTGGCATTCGGCAGCATGACACCGAGGTTCTGTTCCGGGAAGCGGGCGCGGAATTTGGCGCCGAGCACGGCAGCCCCGGTGAGCAGCTTGCCATAGGTCAGCCGGCCGGTGACCGGATCTTCGACGGCGAGCTTGCTCATGCCGAATTCGCCACCTGCCTGAATGACACGGTCGAGCACGGTGGACGAGGTATCGGCGGTCTGGAACAGCAGGTTCGACATCACCTGATAAAGGGCGGCACCCGCCGCGGTGCGGCGCTTGCGGCCTTTCAGTTCCGGCGGCACTTCGAGCTTCACCGGCTCGAGAATGGTGACCTTGACCTTGGGGAACAGCCGGCGGCGGATCTTGCCGTTGTCGAGATAGGAGAGATAGCTCTTCTCCAGCCCGTCGATCTTCACCGGCACGACCATCGAGCCTGTTTTGTCGGCGACCATGGCGGCACCATCATAGACCTTCATCAGCGTGCCGGTCACCGTCAGGCGGCCCTCGGGGAAGATGCCGATCGGGTTGCCGTCCTGCACCACCTTGATCAGCGAGCGCGTCGCCATCGGCTTTGTCGGGTCGAGCGGCAGGAATTTGCACATCTTCAGGAAGGGTCGCACCCACCAGGCCTGGGCGATCTTGTAATCGACGGCAAAGGTGGGCTCTTCCTCGGTGATGGCAAGCGCCAGGGCGCCATCGAGCAGGCTGACATGGTTGAGCGCAATGATCGGCGCGCGGCCGGCCTTCTTGATATTCTCAAGCCCTTCGACCTCGAGGCGCATGAAGGCGCGGAACAGGATCGAGATGAAATCGCGGAAGGGATTGGTCGGCAGCGTCTTCAGCATCAGCCAGGCGACGGCAAAATTGAGGACGCCGAGGCCGATCAGAATCTCAGGAATGGAAGCGCCGAGCTTCTGGACGGCGGCAACCAGGCCGAGGCCGAGGGTGATGAACAGCGCCGACAGCACATTGGCGGCGCCGATGACGCGGGCACGGCGATCCTCATGCGACCAGGTCTGCAGGGCGGCGAAAGTGGGCACGGCGATGAAGGCGCCCGAGATCGCCATGCCGGCGAGATCGATGGCGACGCGGATGGTATTCTCTCCGGCAAAGAAGGTGGCGATCGTCGTTGCATGGCCCACCGAAGCCAAGCCCCAGAGGTTCCAGGCGAGATCGAGGCTGAAGAGGCCAAGCAGCGCCGTGCCGACAGGGGCCGGCAGCAGCACGATGCGGCCGGAGGACATCCAGGCGGCAATCGCCGAACCGACGGCAACGGCGATGGCAAAGACAGTGAGATAGGCCGGCACGACGAGCTCGGAGCCGCCGAGCAGCTCGGTCACCATGGTCGGCAGGATGGAGAGCACGAAGGCGCCGACCAGCCAGAACCAGCAGTTCATCAGCGCCGAACGCCACAGCCGCTTATCCTCGCGGATTTCCATGACGAGGTTGTAGCTGGAGCGGATGACGTTCCGGTCGATTTCGAGATCGGGCGCCTTGGAGCCGGTGGCCGGGATCATGCGGGCTGAAAGCCAGCAGAGCACCGAAAGCCCCATCATCATCGTGCCGAAGATCAGCACATTGTCCCCGCCGGAAAAGGCGAATGCCGCGATGATCGTGCCGCCGAGAATGGCGATGAAGGTGCCGCCTTCGATCCAGGCATTGGCCTTCGGCAGATCGCGGCGTTCGAGATGATCGGGCAGGATGCCGTATTTGATCGGCCCGAACAGCGCCGAGACGACGCCGAAGCCGAAAAGGGCCGCCATCAGCACAAAGATGGACGAAAAGGCAAGACCGACGACTGCCAGGGCAGCGACCGCGATCTCGCAGCGTTTCAACAGCTCGGCAATTTTCGCCTTGTCGTGCTTGTCGGCGAGTTCGCCGCCAAGGGCCGAGAGCAGCAGGAAGGGCACGATGAGGATGACGCCGGCGAGCGTCACCAGGGCGGCACCTTCACTGGCCGACATCTTGAAGAGAATGAGGAACACCAGGGTGTTCTTGAGGAAATTGTCGTTGAAGGCCGTCAGGAACTGGGTCCAGAACAGCGGCGCGAATTTCCTGGAGGTCATCAGATTGTGTTGCACGGGCTCGTCCTTCTTTCGACTGGCAGAGAAGGCCACAGAGTTGTTACGCAAAAGTTGAATGCGGTAACAACTCTGCGCTGTGGTTAACCAAGATCAATCTTCATCGTTACGATTGAACTTGACCAGGAGTTTCTCGGTGCGGGCATCCTCGACCTTGCGGATCAGCTTCTCGGATTCGGCATTGTCGCGCAGCGTCTTGGTGATATTCACCGTGGTCTGCACCAGCATCAGAATGCCCATGGCGAGATAGCCTTTGCCCCAGAGATCGAGCGGCATCATGTAGAGGCCAAGCGCCAGCATGAAGGCGGCCGAGCCGAAGGAGATGTAGGAGAAGCTGACCCAGCTTGAGGAATGTTTCTGGAAACTGTCGTTCATATCAGTAATCCTTGATGTTCGATGGATGAATGGTTGGGTGGATGCGATTTCAGGCGGCAGGCGTGATGCGGCTCTTCAGCCGCGCCAGCACATCATCGGCGGATGAGCGCAGCGGCGCGCCGAAGCCGGCATTGGCAAGCTTTTCGATGATGCCGGCCGGGCGGATGGCGCCTTCCATGTCCTTCAGGGCGGCGGCCGTCAGTTCATTCTGGCTCTGGCGCAGGCGAAGGCGCGCCAGGGTCTCCTCGGCATCGTCGAGCGTGGCAAAGCCTGGGCTGCTGACTGCGACATCGAGCTTCTGCGCCTCTTGCGTGGCACGCGCCAGCCGCTCGCCGCGCTGCAGCTCCTGCAGCCGCGCTTCGGAGGCGCGGACGATGCCCTTCAGCTTGTCGATCGCCTGGGTGAACTGGGCTTGCGCCTTTTCCGATGCATCGCGCTCGGCTTCGAGATAGGCGATCGCCTCGGCCGCCTCGCGGGCCAGGCCCTCATTGCCCTTGGTCAGCGCCGCCGAAGCGCGGTTCTCGAGATCGGCGATGCGGGCAACGATCGCCCCGTGCTGCACCCTCTCCTGTTCGTTCTGGGCGATGGCGACCGCGACACTGCGGCGCGCCGACTGGATCGACTGGGCGGCATCGCGGATCTGCTGGGAAAGCAGCGGCACCGCGTGGCAGTCGGCAAAAGCCTGCTCGGCATCATGCGCCCTGCCCCGCAACAAAATGGAAATCAGTTTGAACATTTCCTTCCTCCGGTTTATGAACGTTGTTCACGAGATGACTTATGCCAGAATCATGAACGTCGTTCAAGATAAATTTTGAACGACGTTCAAAAAATCGAAGTGGAATGGTTAATGGCCGGTAGGCGAGAAGAAAAACGCGAAGACCTGAAGGCGCGGCTGATCGAGGCGGCGCGCGAGCGGATCGCCAGGGACGGGCTCACCAATCTCAGAGCCCGCGACATCACCCAGGATGCCGGCTGCGCGCTTGGCGGCCTCTATACGGTCTTTTCAGACCTCGCCGAGCTCGTCATCCACGTCAACTCCGCCACGCTGAAGGCGCTGGAGGCGAGGCTCACCTTGCCCGAAACCAAGGACCGCCCGCCGACCGACCGGCTGCGCAACCTGGCGCAGGGTTACTTAAGCTTCGCCGTCGAGCACCGGAACCTCTGGAAGGCGCTGTTTGAGCACTTCCCGCCGGAATCGAGCCCGACGCCGCAATGGCATCTTGACGAGCACCTCTTCCTGATGGACGTGATCGCCGAACCGCTGGCCGAACTGCAGCCCGACATGCCCCCCGAAGACCGCGCCATCCGCGCCCGCACGCTGTTCGGCGCAGTGCACGGCGTCGTCAGCATCAGCCTCGAAGGCCGCTTCGTCGGCTTGCCGCTGGAGCGGCTGGCGCGAGAGGTGGATGAGCTGGTGCAGACGATTGCGGCGGGGGCAGAGCGGCGGAGGGGGTGATGGGGGGCGGCGTTGGGTGGAGTGAGGGGCGGAGGCAACAAACCGTGGTTTGGCCGCCGCATCACCACACACTCCGTCATCCCAGGCCTTGAGCCTGGGATCCATGGCGCCGCCGTTTTTCGCCGAGCCCCACCACCTCCTCCGTCATCCTCGGGCTTGACCCGAGGATCCATGCCCCGAGCATTGTGCTCGCCGTCGACAGACGGAGCGGCAGGGGGCATCCTATGCGTGAACTCATGTACGTCGAGTGCTGCGTATGGATCCTCGGGTCAAGCCCGAGGATGACGGAGTAGGTGGGAACCAATCTGCAAAACCGCACCCACTCGCTGGCCGACTTGTCCACGATCCCACCTTGACCCGACCATCCCTACCCAAGCACTCTGTGCCCTCCACGCCACCGTGAAAGGACACCCCATGAGCCGCATTTTCATCACCGGTTCCACCGATGGCCTCGGCCTTGCCGCCGCCCGCACGCTGATGAAGGAGGGCCACGACGTCGTGCTGCATGCCCGCTCCCGCGAGCGCGCCTCCGCCCTCGCCGAGATTTCGGCTGCGGCACTCGGCATCGTCATCGGCGATCTCGCCAGCGCCACGGAAACGCGCTCGATCGCCGAGCAGGTCAACGCCATCGGCCGCATGGACGCCGTCATCCACAATGCCGGCATCTACCTCGAGCGGAGCCGCGGCGAAACGCCTGATGGTCACGCCAAGACGCTGGCGGTCAATGTGCTTGCCCCCTACCTTCTCACCGCCTGGATCACGCGCCCCGATCGCCTGGTCTATCTCAGCAGCGGCATGCACCGCAGCGGCAGCAGCGCCCTTGACGATATCGACTGGAAGAAGCGGCCGTGGAACGCAAGCCAGGCCTATTCGGAAAGCAAGCTCTATATCGCCACCCTCGCCGCCGCCATCGCCCGCCATTGGCCGGATGTTCTCAGCAACGCGGTGGATCCCGGCTGGGTGCCGACCAAGATGGGCGGCGCCGGGGCCCCCGATGACCTCGAAATGGGGCATCTTACGCAGACATGGCTTGCGGCAAGCGATGCAGAAGCGGCGAAGGTCAGCGGTGGTTATTGGTATCATCGGCAGCGGCGGGAGGCGGCGGCGGAGGTTAGCGATCTTGGGTTTCAGGATGCGCTGGGGGGGAAGCTTGCCGGGTTGACTGGCGTTCGGCTGTTTGATGAGCGCGGGTAGGACCGGGCGATTAGAGGGCGCTGCCGCGTAACCGCTCGATGTTTGGCAACTGAGTGAACACAAACTACGTGGCCAAGGCCGATGACCGCTATAAGGGCGTCCCGAGGACGAGAAGCGGCTCAAGCAGAAGGCAGCTTTCAATTCTCTTCAGCATGCGGTTGCACTCGCCGCTTGCAACGGTAAAGTGATCGAAATCAAAGATCGAAAATCGGGGTACTAAGTGCTAGCCTGCGGCAATCTAGTCTGCCCAACAGAGATCACGCGAGAAATACAACATTTCACTTCAAGTACCAGCCCTGCGCGTGTTGCCACAGACGTAGGCGATGGGTTCATCAAATCGCTGGGAAACCCTATGGGAAATGCTGCTCTGATCTCGGAGTTGGTCGCGGCAGAGTTGGCAGTTTGGTTTGGACTAGCCGTACCTCCATTCGCGGTTGTTCATCAATGCGATATCGAGATCATTATGCGCAAGAACGGGAGGCCGATGGTCGCCCCGCTGTTTTTCTCCTCAGCAGTTGAGGGGACACCAAGGGATGGAACTGACGTGTTCCTGCGACGTCTTCGAGATAAGGACAGCGTATCAAGACTCGTCGTTTTCGATACTTGGATTAGAAACTGGGACCGTTACTACGGCGAGGATGCAAATTCGGATAACCTGTTGTACTCGCAGGCCTCCGTGCATAAGTATGATCTGGTGCCGATCGACCATTCGAACTGCTTTATCGGCGGCGATCCAACATTTCCCGATGGTCCCGCGCCAAACCATTGGATTGAAGACGCCGGCGTCTATGGCAAGTTTCCCGAGTTTGATGACTTTATCACCGCCGATGGCATTACGGGAACGCTCGACAAGCTGAAGACGTTGGATCGAAACTTCGTGACTGAAGTTGTTAACTCTGTGCCACTAGCTTGGGAGTTGGGGCCGTTAGCTCGTGTGGGATTGATCGACTTCATCTGCGCCCGCGCCACGTTCGTTGTAGACACCTTGGCGCCAAAACTGATAGACGAACCGCCGTTGCCGGGATTTTGAGCGATGAAAGAAAAGCAAGGATACTTCTCAATTATCCAGTATTCGGAGCATCCTGAACGCGCAGAATACATCAACATTGGTGTGGTCTTGTTCGCGGCAGAGGCACCGAGTGTTTTTTGCAAGTTCGGTGAGCGTCCAAAGCGGATCAAATCGGCGTTCAACGTAAACCCCGGTGTTCATTTCGAGCTTCTTCAGAACTCGCTGTATAGCAGGCTTTTTTCTGAATTTGGAAATGGCTGGAGAAGAGAAGATATCGAGAGGTTCATCTCGCAACGGTCTGGCAAAATAAGACTCTTTCCGTTGCGCTCGGTTCTCGTCAGCGATGCCAGAGTTGACTTGAACAGGATATTTTCCGAACTTGTAGGCGATATATCTTCTAAGCCTCGCAAGCAGCGCGCTAACGCCAAGCTCGCTAGCAAACTGAAAGAGTTTGGTGTCGATGCCCTGCTTGAAAGGCCAGAACCTGTATTCCTAGAAGGAGGGATCAAAATTGAAGCGCCGTTCGGTTACCAGAACGGGTCATTCAATCTCCTTCAAGGTCTATCGCTGGGTGACGAGCCAGACAAGGCGCTTAGCAAAGCAAGCCCAGCAATGATTGAGGGGAGTTTGCTATTCAGTCAGACGCTGCAAGAGAAACGTCTCGTAGTAGTGGCCGACGATGCCGAGGTCCATGAGGAGAGTTTTATATCGCTCCTTAGTTCTCAAATGGAGCAGCACAAAGTCCACTTCTACACGATGGCCGATTTACAGCCTCTCGTTACGGATATTAGGACAAATTACGCCCTTCATCATTGATGAGGGTAGCGCTATGACGGCATGGCTCTTGTGTCGACCGGGCTAGCAAGTGCTACTGCAAACTATTACAGCGGGAGCCATTGGCGGAATGTCAAACAACTGAAGCTGCATAACAATTTGTGCGCCTCGACCTCAGTATGGGGCACCAGTCTGGTTTGGCGTGGACACCATCAGATATTGGCGGCCGCCGTTTTAGGTTGCTCGTAGCCGCGGACTTCAATGAAAAGCAATTTCCCTTAGCAGCAGCTCGGCCTGAGCAAGCACCGTCTGCACGGCCTCCTGCTCCAAGTCTGGCGGAACTGTAGTCTTCGAATTATACGATGCGGTCATGAGAGCGCAAAGATCAGGAATAAAAGCGTAAAAATTAGCGTGGCTGGGGCGCCTGGATTCGAACCAGGGATGACGGTACCAAAAACCGTTGCCTTACCGCTTGGCGACGCCCCACCAGAGCTTGAGCGGAAACCGCTTGCTCAAATCGACGCCTGATTAGCAAAGCTCTTCGCCTGTCACAATGACTAAGTTTAACCCGGCGCAGATTTATGCGCTGCGCCGTGCCGGCAGTCGTGCTAGGAAGTGGCGACGTCATCGGCCCGAGATCATTCCTTCATGGACAGTCCCGCATTCGACCTCGCTTTCGAGCCGGCCTATGGGCAGGCCGTGCCGGTTGTTTCAGGGGTCGAGCGGGTTACAGTGAACAATCCCGGGCCTTTCACCTTTTTCGGCACCAACAGCTATATCGTCGGCGCTTCCTCCGTCGCGGTCATCGATCCCGGCCCGGAGGACGAGGCGCATTATCAAGCGCTGATGGCAGCGCTTGGCGGTCGCGCGGTGACGCATATCTTCGTCAGCCACACGCATCGCGATCACTCGCCGCTGGCCAGGCGGCTGCAGGCGGCAACGGGGGCGGTGACGGTGGGGCAAGGGCCGCACCGGCCGGCGCGGCCGCTGCGCGAGGGCGAGATCAATCCCTTTTCCGAAAGCTCGGATCTATCCTTCGTGCCCGATATCGCGCTCAGTGACGGCCAGACCCTATCGGGCGACGGCTGGTCGCTGACGGCGGTGCTGACGCCGGGGCATACGGCCAATCATGCCGCCTTCGCGCTCGCGGGCCGCGACATCCTCTTCTCAGGCGATCACGTCATGGCCTGGTCGACCTCGATCGTCGCGCCGCCGGATGGCTCGATGGCGGATTACATGGCCTCGCTCGAGCGGCTGATGGAGCGCCAGGATCGGCTGCTGCTGCCCGGCCACGGCGGGCCGGTGACGGAACCCTCGACTTTCCTCAGGGCGCTGAAGGCGCACCGGCTGAAGCGCGAGCAGGCGGTGCTGGCGTGCGTCCAGGCGGGCGACCAGCGGATTGCCGAGATGGTGAAGGTGATCTATCGCGATACCGATCCGAAGCTGCATGGGGCGGCCGCCCTTTCCGTGCTCGCCCATATCGAGCATCTCATGGAGCGCGGCGAGATCGCGGCGGACGGGCCGCCTTCGCTTGCCGCCCTCTACCGGCCGGCGGCATGAATATGAGGGTGGGGTCATGAGGATGGGGACATGACGATGAATCCGCAAGCCGATTACAGCTATCGCAGCGATGCCGATGTGCCCGAATTTGCCGATGACCGGCCGCTGATCGTCTTCGATGGCGAATGCGTATTCTGCTCCGGCTGGGTGAAATTCGCACTGAAACATGACAAGCGGCAGCGATACCGCTTCCTCGCGGCGCAGACGCCGCTCGGCGAAGCGCTCTATCGGCATTACGGGCTGCACGCGCGCGACTACGAGACCAATATCCTGATCGAAAACGGCCGCGCCTTCTTCAAGTCCGACGGCTCGATCCGCATGGTGGCGGGTCTCGGCTTTCCCTATTCGCTGGTCAAGCTCTTCCGGCTGCTGCCGCGGCGGGCGGCCGATGCGCTCTATGAATTCATCGCCCGCAACCGGCTGAAGATTGCCGGGCGGCAAAGCTGCATGGTGCCGACGCCCGAGCAGCGAAGCCGCTTCATCACATGAGCGAGGACCGGTTTTGCCTGCTCATCATCGGCGGTTACGGCACGTTTGGCGGGCGGCTTGCCCGGCTGCTTGGCGATCAACCCAGGCTCAGGCTGCTGGTTGCCGGGCGCTCGCTTGAAAAGGCTGACGATTTCGTTGCCGATCTGCGGACGCCGAAAGATGGAGCCGAGGGCCTGGGAAGCAACAATCTCGGCGCGATGGTGCAGGCCGTCAGCTTCGACCGAGACGGCGATCTCACCGAACAGCTGACGCGGCTGAGGCCTCATCTCGTCGTCGATGCCTCGGGGCCGTTTCAGACCTTCGGAGAGGATGCCTATAAGGTCGCCGAGGCCTGCATCGATCTGAGCATCGATTATGCCGATATTGCCGACAGCACCGGTTTTGTCGCCGGCATCGGTGGGCTCGATGCGGCAGCCAAGGCCAAGGGCACCTTCGCGCTTTCGGGGCTCAGCAGCCTGCCCGCCCTCTCCTTTGCAGCACTTAATGCGATGGCGCCGCATTTCTCCCGGATCGAAACGGTCGCGGCCGGCATTGCCCCGTCGGCGCATGTGCGGATCGGGCTGAATGTCGTGAGAGCGATCGCGACCTATGCCGGCAAGAAGATCACCGTTCGGCGCGATGGGCAGCCGGCCGCCGGGCGCGGGCTGATCGATTCGATGCGGGTGACGGTGGCGCCACCGGGGGTTAAGCCGCTGCGCAGCCGGAAATTCCTGCTGGTGGATGCGCCGGATCTGGCGCTGCTGCCGGCCCGTTTTGCCGATCTCAAATCCAGTTTCACCGGGGTCGGAACGGAGCCGCAGCCGTTGCAGCATTTGCTCAGCCTTGTGGCCAGGCTCGTCCACCTCCGGCTGCTGCCATCGCTGCTGCCGTTTGCGCGGCCGCTGCAGCGCGCCAGCCATGCTTTCGCGATCGGCGAACATCGCGGCGGCATGTTCGTCCGCATCAGTGGCGTCGATCACGCGGGAAAGCGGCTGTCCTGCGGCTGGCATCTGATTGCCGAAGGGGATGACGGGCCGTTCATTCCCATCATCGGCGTCGACGCGCTGGTGCGCCGGCTGCTCATCGGCACGCGGCCGGAGAATGGCGCGCGGCCGGCGGCGGGGGAATTGCAGCTTGCGGATTTCGAAGCGGCCTTCCGGCGTTTTCAGATCACATCCGGCATCCGGATGGAACACGAGGCGGCGCCCCTGCCGCTCTACCGGGGGATTCTCGGCAGCGCCTGGGAGCGGCTGCCGCCCGCCATATCAGCCCTGCACGCCGGCGGCGCGCGCGTCGCCTCCGGCCGGGCGCGGATCGAGCGCGGCGGCGGGCTGCTGGCCAGGATCGTCGCCGGGGTGATCGGCTTTCCCAAGGCGGGCGAGGATGTGCCGGTCACGGTGCGCTTCGTAACCGATGGCGACAGGGAGATCTGGACCCGGGATTTCGGCGGCACGGTCTTCCGCAGCTTCCAGGTCGAGGGCAAGGGCCGCGACCGGCATCTGCTCACCGAGGTCTTCGGGCCGTTCCGGGTGCTGATGGCGCTGGTGCCGGATGGGGAGAAATTGCGGCTGGTCGTGCGCGGCTGGCGGTTTTGCGGGATTCCGCTGCCGATGTTTCTGGCGCCGGGTGGCGATACCTATGAGGAGGAGCGTGATGGGCGGTTCCACTTTCACGTGGAGATCGGTGGGCGGCTGACGGGGTTGGTGGTGCGGTATACGGGGTGGTTGGTGGTGGAGGGGTGAGTGGATCTCTGCCTTCGCGGATGGCTGCCCCTCACCCTAACCCTCTCCCCGCTCGCGGGGCGAGGGGACGTGCCCTGCGATAGGTAGCGAGGAACGGAGAGGTTGCGGCGATTCCCCTTCGCCCCGTTTACGGGGGTCCGAAGGACGGGTCGAGACCCGTGGCTCGACCCCGGTCGGTGCCGGCAGGCGGATGAGGGGCGGGTCGGCGCGCCGTAATACCCCCTCTGCCCTGCCGGGCATCAGAGGTGAGAGGCCACATCTGCTGGTCAACTAACATAAAGCTTATTCAAGGGATGGGGCTCGGTCGTGTATTCCATCGAGAGAATTGAGATTGTCAAACTGCGCAATAGCTGAACATCAACCTCACATCTCTCAGGAACGTAGATATAAATATCATCCGGCCTTTTATCGGCAGCTACACTTATGCCGCCGCGCTTTCTAACGGCGAACGTATGAATGACTGAATTTTTAACATCGGGCTGAATCTGCAGTGCGCATTTCACAACCCGATCAAACTTTAAAAAGTCATCCGGAACATGGAGAGAAAAGATCTTTCCCATCGGAGAAAAATCCAAAAAGTGGCAGCCGGCGACAAATTTTAGATAAGTCTCATCTGAAAGAGTTTGGACGAAACCGAATTCATCAAGGGTCTCCTGGTCAGACACACTCAGAAAATCGACATCGCTTCCCACAGTAGCCCCTCTCCTCTTGATGCGGTGTAAGTGCGCCGAGTTTGCCGCACCGTATCCCGGCCCTTCGCTTGGGCTCAGGGCGTTCGCAACTGCAATCGATTCGCCGGATCGATTGCTGGCGCTTTGCGCCACCGTTGCTCACCCACCCGCAATTCCCAACAGCTCGGCATCCAGCGCCTTCAGATAATCGCCGGCGATTTCGGCGCTGAAGCCGAGGTCGTGTTGGCCGTAGCGGGAGGCGACGCGGATGTCGACGAAGGTGGTTTCGGCCTCTTCGCGCAGGCGGATCAATATATCGAAGCGCAGGCCGAGGATCAGCGTGCGGTTGGTCGCCTGCAGCGTCACGCCATTGGCGCCGCGGATCAGCTTGGCGACATCGTCGTCATAGGGGCGCGGCGTCGGCACGGGGATGATGCCGGGCGCATCGGCAACAGCGTCATCGCCGGGCTGAGGTTTTGCCGGTTTGTCCTCGGGGTCGCGGTCCGGTTCGGTGGTGCCTGTTGTCTTGACGATCGTGAAGCCGCTCTGCTTGGCGACCTTGCGCACCGCTTCCAGCACGCGGTCGAGCGCGCCCTCATAACGCCGGCCGGTGAGTTCGGGATAGGCTGATATCTGTTTTTCGCGATCCTCGGGCGTCACCTCAATGTTGCGCTTCAGCCAGATCTGATCGGCGTGCGGCGGCGACAGCCAGTCCGGAGCCGAGGCCGGATCGGTGGAGACGTCGTGAATGTCAGGCAGCGTCATGTAACGCTCGGCGGCAAGGGCGCCGAGGCCAAGCGGAAAGGCGGCATAGATCAGGGCGGCGAGCGCCGCCAGCCCGCCTTCGGCGCCCGTCACCCAGAGGCTGCGCAGCCCGAGCGCGGCAAGCAAGGCGGCCAGCAGCGCGCAGCCGGCGGCGGCAATCAGCAGCAGCACGAGATAGGGGGTGGCGAGGCCGCCGAAACGATGGGCGATCAGCACCGCCAGCGCCAGCACCAGGGAAAACGCCCCGAGCAGCCGCGAAAAGCGGGCGGCGTTGGAAACGGGGCGGTCGAAGCGGATGGCCATCAAACTTACCGGTTGCTCGTCAGCGCCCGCGCGTTCGACCACGCAAATCGCCATAACCCTGTTTAGAGCATGATGCCGAAAAGTGTGAAGCGGTTTTCGGACGAGATCATGCTCTATTCTTGGATTTCGATCCGGATGAATTGAAACTGTTGTCTCGGAATATCCGATGAATTCACGGGCGGAGGCGCCGCCTCCTTCATGAGTCCTTGCTGATATGTCAAAAAGGGGTCATTCTGCCGCGGTTTCATCTCCGATTTTAAAGCAAGGAGAGACGGGATGATTTCAACCGAGATGGCAGCAAGGCCGCAGGCGTCTGCGCTTGGCGGGATCGACCACGCCGAGCCGATGTTGCCGATGGAGCTGCTCGAGCTCGAACTTTCGCTCGAAGGTTATGCCGGCGGCGATGCCGGATTTTGCGAGGCGGTGCGCCGGGCGGCGAACCGTTCGGGCGGCGAACTGCTGTTCGACCTGCCGGCCGGGGGGCTAATCGAGGATTGCCGCCGCATCGCGGTGCTGCGCATTCCCGATGGCGGCAACGAGATGCGCGTCGTGCTGGCATTGCTCGATCATAACGGCACCGAAATCCGCATGCAGGCGCCGGATGAAGAGACCGCGCATCTGGCGCATTTTGCCGATGCCTTCATCGAAGTGCTGGAGCGGATCTGAGCGTCGCGGTGGATTTTAGCGCCGTTCCGCCGCGGCTTCCGCCAGGCTGCGGAAGGGAAACTTGCGCCCGCACTCGCATTTGATCATGAAGTTTTCCTGGTGATTGGACGGGCGCTGCACGCCGAAGCCGCGCGGCAGCTGATCGACCTTGAAATCCGGATGCTTGCGCTTGGGATCATCAACTTCCGAGGCTTCGGCAAAGCCCTCATTGCCGCATTGCGGACAGCTCAGTTTCTTCGAAAATCGATCGCGGATAGCCA
The DNA here is from genome assembly GCF_028994275.1 of Rhizobium binxianense. Classification (NCBI taxonomy): domain Bacteria; kingdom Pseudomonadati; phylum Pseudomonadota; class Alphaproteobacteria; order Hyphomicrobiales; family Rhizobiaceae; genus Rhizobium; species Rhizobium binxianense. The sequence goes on along the minus strand of NZ_CP118713.1, from coordinate 679,458 downwards.
TGCTCGTTCCAATATTTGCGCGCCCCCTCATACAGAGGAATCCCCCTTGTGCATAGGAAGGTGGGCGGCGAAAGTGGAACCATCTGCCGGGGCTGCCGTTCCTTTTTTCAAAAGGAGGCGACCATGCCCAGCAGAGACCCGATACCGACCCCGAACGCCGACACGCCGCGCGGGCCGACACCAACCCCCGGCATTCCCGACCCCATCCAGCAGAAACCGCCGCTGACGCCGGCGCAGGACCCGGGCGATACCAAGAATCCGCAGGATCCGCCGCTTGATCCGGCACTGCTGCCGATCGGGGATCCGGCTGGGGCAGCGTGAAGTCTGATGAGAGCATCAAGCTCGCTCCCCCTCACCTGTGCTCGTCACATGTGACGTAGGAGAGGTGGTGCGTGCGGCCCCCTTCTCGGCGACGCCAGATACACTCGCTTGACGGCATCGCCCGAATGGACTTTCCTCAGAGCGATCATGCCAAGGAATACACCGATGCGTACTCGTCTTCTCATCACTCTCCTCGCGGTGACGGCCACCCTCTCCGCCTGCCAGACGATGACGCCGGAGGAGCGGCGGGCGGCGGATGAGCAGCGGTGCCTCGGCTATGGTTTCCGCCGCGGCACGGATGGTTTTGCCACCTGCCTGCAGCGCATCGATCTCGACCGGCGGGCCGAATCGCGGGCGCAGAGTGCGGAGTTGATGCAGAGCATGGCCTGGGATCTGAACGGGCCTTATATCTACCGCGATCACTGGCGGCATCATCACTAACCCTGGGGCTGCCCGGCTTTTACTTGCCCCCGCGGTCTTTCAGATTGCCTGAAATCACCGCCTGCGCCGCCGCGAGTCTCGCGATCGGCACGCGGAACGGCGAGCAGGAGACGTAATCGAGGCCGATCGTTTCGCAGAAGTGGATCGAGGCGGGGTCGCCGCCATGTTCGCCGCAGATGCCGAGCTTCATGTCGTTGCGGGTGCGCCGGCCGCGTTCGGCGGCGATGCTGATCAATTCGCCGACCCCGTCGAAATCGAGCGAGATGAAGGGATCGTGCTCGATGATGCCCTTGCGCTGATAGGTGGGGATGAAGGCCGAGGCGTCGTCGCGCGAGATGCCGAAGGTGGTCTGCGTCAGGTCGTTGGTGCCGAAGGAGAAGAATTCGGCGGCTTCGGCGATCACATGGGCGCGAAGGGCCGCGCGCGGCAGCTCGATCATCGTGCCGACGAGATAGTCGATCTTCATGCCGGCCTCGCTCATGACATTGCCGGCCACCGCGTCGATCCGCGCCTTGACGTAATCGAGCTCGGCGCGCAGGCCGACCAGCGGCACCATGATCTCCGGTACGACGGCCGCCCCGGTCTCCTGGGCCGCGGCGACCGCCGCCTCGAAAATGGCGCGGGCCTGCATCTCGACGATCTCGGGATAGGAGATCGCCAGCCGGCAGCCGCGATGGCCGAGCATCGGGTTGAACTCGTGCAGTGCATCGACGCGCTGGCGAAGAGCGGATGGTTCCATGCCCATGGCGAAGGCGACCTCGGCGACCTCGTCATCGGTCTTCGGCAGGAATTCGTGCAGCGGCGGATCGAGCAGGCGGATCGTCACCGGCAGGCCGTGCATGACGGTGAAGAGACCGGTGAAATCCAACCGCTGCATCGGCAACAGCTTGTCGAGCGCCACCCGCCTGCCCTTCTCATCCTCGGCCAGGATCATCTCGCGCATCACATGGATGCGCTCGCCCTCGAAGAACATATGCTCGGTACGGCAAAGGCCGATGCCTTCGGCGCCGAAGGAGCGGGCGGCGCGCGCATCGGCCGGGGTATCGGCATTGGTGCGCACCGTCATGCGCCGGGCGCGGTCGGCCCACCCCATGATGCGGCCGAAATCGCCCGACAGCGCCGGCTGGGTCATCGGCACCTCGCCCTTCAGCACCTGGCCGGCCGAGCCGTCGATGGTGATGATATCGCCCTTCTTGAGCGTCACGCCGACGCCGAGCAGCCGCTCGTTGCGCTGATCGATGCGCATGGTGCCGGCGCCGACGACGCAGGGGATGCCCATGCCGCGGGCAACGACCGCCGCATGGCTGGTCATGCCGCCGCGCGTCGTCAGGATGCCTTCGGCGGCATGCATGCCGTGAATATCCTCGGGGCTGGTCTCGACCCTCAGCAGAATGACCTTGCGGCCTTCGGCCTCCGCCTCGACGGCCTCTTCAGCGGTGAAGACGATGGCGCCGGTCGCCGCTCCCGGCGAGGCCGGCAGCCCGGTGCCGATCACCTGGCGGGTGACGCGCGGATCGATCGTCGGGTGCAAGAGCTGGTCGAGGCTCGAAGGCTCGATGCGCAGCACCGCTTCGTCCTCGGTGATCACTCCCTCATCGACCATGTCGACGGCGATCTTCATTGCCGCCCGGGTCGAGCGTTTGCCCGAGCGGGTCTGCAGCATCCACAGCCGGCCGCGCTCGATGGTGAATTCGATATCCTGCATGTCGCGGTAATGGATCTCGAGCTCGGTGCAGATGCGGAGAAGTTCGCGGAAGGCCTCCGGCATCAGCTTTTCCATCGAGGGCTTTTCGGAGCCGGAGGAAATCCGCCCCTCCTCGGTGATGCTTTGCGGCGTGCGGATGCCGGCCACCACATCCTCGCCCTGGGCATTGACCAGGAATTCGCCGTAAAGCGCCTTTTCGCCGGTCGAGGGATTGCGGGTGAAGGCAACGCCGGTGGCGGACGCATTGCCGAGATTGCCGAAGACCATCGCCTGGATATTGACCGCCGTGCCCCAGCCTTCCGGAATATTGTGGAGCTGGCGATAGCTGACGGCACGCGCACTCATCCAGCTGGAAAAGACCGCACCCACCGCGCCCCAGAGCTGGACTTCGGGATCCTGCGGGAATTCCTGCGCGAGCTCCTCCTCGATCAGCTTCTTGTAGAGCGAAACGATATGCTGCCATTCGGTGGCGCTGAGTTCGGTATCGAATTCATGGCCCAGCCTCGCCTTCTCGTCTTCCAGGATTTCCTCGAAGGCGTCGTTGCCGAGGCCCATGACGACATCGGCATACATCTGGATGAAGCGGCGGTAGCTGTCCCAGGCAAAACGCGCATCGCCGGCATCATGGCCGAGCGCCTGCACGGTCTCGTCGTTGAGGCCGAGATTGAGCACCGTGTCCATCATGCCAGGCATGGAAACGCGGGCGCCGGAGCGCACCGATAGGAGCAGCGGCTGGCTGACGGAGCCGAAGTGGCGGCCGGTGACGGCCTCGATATCCGATATGCCGGCGCGCACCTGCTGCTTCAGCCCGTCGTCGATATGGCGGCCGTTCTTGTAATAGGTGTTGCAGGCATCGCTGACGATCGTCAGTCCCGGCGGAACGGGGAGCCCGAGGGCGCACATTTCCGCGAGATTGGCGCCCTTGCCGCCCAGAATCTCCTGATCGCGCGCCCGGCCCTCAGCCTGCCCGTCGCCGAACTTATAGACCCACTTGGTCATCTTCCCCCCACACCAAACCGGAATTAGCTTAATCCGTTGGTGTTGAAATGAAAATCGACAAATGCGGCGGAATGTTGCATTGCACAATAAATCTTTGGCGGCGCGGTGGATGAAACGATTGAAACAGTCCCCGGCAGCGAAGACGGCATAAAAAAAGCTTTGCGGGACTGCAACATGTCCCGCAAAGCCTTGTTTCCGTCCGGCCAGGAAAACCGGACGGGGGGTCCCTCAACCCAGCGCATCTCCCACCTTCATCTTTTGGGGAAACGCGCTATCGCTTTGTTTTCATGCAATTCCGGCCAAAGTTGCCACACGCTTTTCTGAGGAAAATCGCTCGCGCCCTGCTGGAACTGCCTTAAGCTTTCCGGCTCTTGCCCTCTGCCCGGAAAACCGCACGCAAATTCGAAAATCCCGCGCCTTGATCACCCGCTTTTCAGCAAGGCATTCAGGTTGCGTTGAAACAACTTCTAATGCAAGTCAGCGAAAAGAGCATCACCCAAATGGGGTACGAACGGCAAGAGAGCCGACCTTTTTTGGTGTTTATTGCTTGGCGTTTGATTTTACGCAATTTCCGGGCGCAAAACCGCTCGGACATTTGCGGAAATTGCGTCTGGGCTTGGGCGGCGGGTCCGTCCGAGCATGACGGAGACGAGAGGGCGCGATGGCAAAAGGGGAGACGCCCGGAGCATTGTCTTGGTCAGCAGGTTCCCCATCCTCCGTTATCCTCGGGCTTAACCCGAGGATCCACACTGCCGGGGCGCGACAATAAGAAATATCGCCCTTCCCTAACGCCAAGAGACACCGCAAAAGCTCTTGTCGCCAAAACTCAGGCAATCTCGCGCAGGCGCTCGGCGGTCTGCAGGTCGACGGAGACGAGTTGGGAGACGCCCTGTTCGGCCATGGTGACGCCGAAGAGGCGGTTCATGCGGGCCATGGTGATGGGATTGTGGGTGATGATGACGAAGCGGGTTTCGGTCGAGGCCGCCATTTCGTCCATCAGGTTGCAATAGCGCTCGACATTGTGGTCGTCGAGCGGCGCGTCGACCTCGTCGAGCACGCAGATCGGCGCCGGATTGGTGAGGAAGACGGCAAAGATTAGCGCCATTGCCGTCAGCGCCTGCTCGCCGCCTGACAGCAGCGTCATGGTCTGCGGCTTCTTGCCGGGCGGACGGGCGAGGATTTCGAGGCCGGCTTCGAGCGGATCGTCGGATTCGATCAGCTGCAGCTCGGCGGTGCCGCCGCCGAAAAGATGGGTGAACAGCCGCTGGAACTGGGCGTTGACGATGTCGAAGGCGGCGATCAGCCGTTCGCGGCCCTCGCGGTTGAGGCTCTGGATGGCGCCGCGCAGCTTGCGGATCGCATCGATGACGTCGTCGCGTTCCTTGATCAGCGCTTCGAGCTTCTCGCTCAGCTCCTTCTGTTCCTCGTCGGCGCGCAGGTTGACGGCGCCCAGCCGCTCGCGCTCGATCCTCAGGCGTTCCAGCTCGCGCTCGACTTCGCGCGGATCGGGAAGCGCCTGCATGGTCGGGCGCCCGGTCAGCTGCAGCGCCTCGTGCGGCGCGACGTTCAGGACCTCGCGGATGCGGCCTTCGCTTTCCTGGCGCTTCTCGCGGGCGGAGACCAGGCGCTCCTCGGCGCGGCCGCGGCGTTCACGGCATTCGGCAAGTTCCGACAGTGCCGTCGTCGCCTTGTGATCGGCTTCGCGCTGGATGCGTTCGGCCTCGGCCAGAACATCTGCGGCCTGGCGGCGCGCTTCCTCGGCCTTCTGCAATTCGCTGAGCAGAGCGCGGCGCTTGTCGTCGAATTCATCCGGCGCCAGTTCGAGCTCGGCTGCCTCTTCCCGCGCCTCTTCCTCGCGCTCGCGGAGCGTGGCGACATGGTCTTCGCCGCTTGCCGCCCGCTGGCGCCAGGTCTCGCGCTCCTGGCCGATCGCCAGGATGCGGCGCTGGCGGGCCTCGTTTTCCCGCGCCAGGCTTTCGTGGCGGGCGCGGCTCTCGGCCAGCGCGCCGCGATCGGTCGCAACTTCCGCCTGCTGAAACCGCAGCCGCTCGTCGATCGCAGTCAGATCCGGCGCGTCCTCCAGCTCGATGCGGGCATTTTCTTCCTGGACGGCGATCTCCTCCAGCTGCGACCGCAGCTGGCTGGCGGCCTCGCTGACGACATCGCGGCGGCGAATGAGGTCGCCGGAGGCACGCTCGGCGGCGGCAAGCGCATCGCGTGCTTCGGCGAGATGACGTGCCGAAAGACGGCTCATGTCGCGGGCCTCGGCAAGCCGGCGCTCCTCAGCGCGGATCGCCTCGGCCGCCGCAGCCTGCCGCTCCTCGGCTTCGGCAAGCACGTCGCGGGCAAGGGCGGCTTCGCCTTCGAGTTCGGCCAGGCGGTTCTTCTGCGCCAGGCGCAGGGCCGCGGCACTCGGGGCGTCGGCACCGGTGACATGGCCATCCCAGCGATAGACCGCACCCTCTTTCGTCACCAGCCGCTGGCCGGGCTTCAGCGCCGCCATCAGCAGCTCGGCATCGCCTTCCGCCACCAGGCCGATCTGGCGCAGGCGGCGGGTGAGTGCCGCCGGCGCGCGGACATGGGTCAGCAGCGGCGCAACACCGGATGGCAATGCCGGATCGGCGGCGCCATCGCCATTGTCCGACCAATGGGCCGGCGCCTCGGCATCGAGCGGCGATTCCAGATCGTCGCCGAGGGCAGCACCGAGTGCGGTTTCGAAGCCGCGGTCGACCTTCAGTTCGTCGGCAACCGGCGGAAATTTGCCAGCCGCAGCACCGGCGGCGAGCATGCGGGAAATGGTGCGGGCCTCGGTTTCCAGCGCATTCAGGCTCGAGCGGGCCTGATCGACCGGGGCGCGCGACAGCGCCTCGGTCTGGCGGGCGCCCGCAAGCGCCTGCTCGACCAACTGAACCGCCGCTTCCGCGTCGGCGACGGCGATCTCGCCGGCTTCGACGATCGCGCGTTTTTCGTCGGGATCGGGCAGGCCTGATATCTTCTCGCCGACGGCTGACAGTTCCTGGTTTGCCTCGTCCATCTGGCGTTCGAGGCGCATCCGGCGGTCGGCGAGATCGCGGATGGCGCGCTCCAGCTGGTTGCGGCCGGCAGCCGCCTCGGCACGCTCGGCCGTCAGCTGGGTGAAGATGCGCTCGCTGTCGGCCAGTTTTGCCGCCGCGCCCTCGAAGGCCTCGCGGGTTTCCTCGGCATAACGGCCGGAATCGGCGAGGATTTCTGCAATTTCCGCCTCTTCGGCATCGAGCTTGGCAAGGATGACGGCATTGTCGGCCACCAGCCGCTCTTCGCGGCTTATATCCTCGGCAAGCTGGGCGAGGCGGCGGGTCAGCTCGTCGCGGCGGCGCAGGATGCGGCCGGCATCTTCCTCCAGCTGGCTTCGGGCGATCTGCAGGCGCTGCAGGGCGGCGGCGGCGCGCGCCTCGCCCTCGCGCAGTTCCGGCAGCTTCAGGCTGGCAATGCCCTGGTTCTTCGCCGCCTCCATCTGCATCTGCGCCTTTTCGGCGACGACTGAGGTCGCCTGGTTCAGCGCGCTGTCGGCCTCGGCCTCGGCCTCCTTCGCCTGCACCCAGCGGATATGCAGCAGCATCGCTTCGCGGGCGCGGATATCGGCAGACAGCGTCTTGAAGCGGTTCGCCTGGCGGGCCTGCCGCTTCAGGCTCTCGATCTGGCTTTCGAGCTGCGAGGTGACGTCGTCGAGGCGCTCGAGATTGCCTTCGGCGGCGCGCAGCCGCAGCTCCGCCTCGTGGCGGCGGGAATGCAGGCCTGAAATGCCGGCCGCCTCTTCGAGCAGCTGGCGGCGGGCCTGCGGCTTGGCCTGGATCAGCTCGCCGATACGCCCCTGCCCGACCATCGACGGCGAACGGGCGCCGGTGGAGGCATCGGCAAACAGCAGCTGCACATCCTTGGCGCGGCTTTCCTTGCCGTTGATGCGATAGAGCGAGCCTTGCTCACGCTCGATGCGGCGGGTGACCTGGATCTCGTCGCTGTCGTTGAAGGCGGCAGGCGCGGTGCGCTCGCCATTGTCGAGATAGAGCGCCACTTCGGCGGTGTTGCGCGCCGGGCGGTTGCCCGAACCGGAGAAGATCACGTCGTCCATGCCGGAGGCGCGCATGTTCTTGTAGGAATTCTCGCCCATCACCCAGCGCAGCGCCTCGACGAGGTTCGACTTGCCGCAGCCGTTCGGGCCGACGACGCCGGTCAGTCCCCGCTCGATGATGAATTCCGTCGGCTCGACGAAGGATTTGAAGCCGACCAGGCGCAGCTTGTTGAACTTCATGCAGAAGCTCCGCAGCGCGGGACGGGCTTGCCACGCAGCCACAAAAAAACGGGCGCACGGCTTTCGCCGTCGCCCGTTCTATCGAAACGATCCGGTTCAGAGCAGGCTGTCGATGAGCTTCGACAAAGTGTCAACCGGCATGTCTCCAGAGTAGCGCTTGCCATTGATCAGGAAAGTCGGGGTGGCGTTGACGCCAAAATCCTTGGAACCTCTTTCCCGCGTGGCGTTCACTTCATCCAGAAGCTTCTGGTTCGTCAAGCATTTCGTGAAGCTATCCTCAGTAAATCCGGCAAGCTTCGACATCTGCAGCAGTGCGGCGCGGCCATCATCGGCGGCGGCCCAGACCTGCTGCTGCTTGAACAGCATCGAAACCATCGGGAAATACTGTTCCGGCGTGCTCAATTGCTCCGGATTGGAGGCGCTGCAGCGGGCAAGCATGAAGGCGGCGGCAGCGCGCGGGTCGAAGGGGAATTCGCGGATGATGAACTGCACCTTGCCGCTGTCGACATATTTCTGCTTGATGGCGTCGAAGGTGGTGTTGTGGAAATGGGCGCAATGCGGGCAGGTCATCGACATATATTCGACGATCTTGACCGGGGCATCGGCCTTTCCGAGCGCCATCTCCGGCAGCGTGCCGGGCTTCAGCACTTCGGCCATGTCGACATCACCATCGGACTCCGGCATTTCGGTCGCCGCCGTGGCCGCCGTCTGCATGGTGTCGACATTGGTGCCGTCGGCCATGGTCTTGCCGGAAGACGAAGCATCGGCAGCGTCCTTGCTGTCGTTGCAGGCGACAAGCGCCAGGGCAGCTGCGGCGATGGCGATACCGCTGAGCAGGCGGCGTTTCGTCAGTTGCATTTCGGACATCTGCATGGGTTCCCCATAACTAATGAGATTGACGGCGTGACTGTGCGATATAACGGCTGACGGCCGCCCACAAGCCACGGTTCACCAACTTCCTTCAAAGAATTGTGACCTTGATGGGACCGAAAGCGGACGTTGCGTTCCGAAATGAGCGATTCTCAGTTTTCACGGAAGGCCGAAGGCGTATTTCGGCCGGCATAGAACAGCCTCAACACCTGCACCCGATCCTTCACGACCCGGTAAGCGATCGTCACACGCCGCTCGAAAACCAGAATTCGAACACCCTGGGCAAAATCCTCGCGCGGCGCTCCCCTTTCCGGCATGTCTTCCAGACCATGACAGACCTGCCTCAGCCGGCGGATGAAGTCCATCGCCGCCATAGAATTCTCCGCAGCTATGAATGCGTAGATATCGAGCAGATCCTTCTCCGCTCTAGGACGAAATACGACCTTAAGCGCGACCATCCTCAGCCTTCATCCGCTCGGCATGCAGATGTTCGAGCCGCTCGAAGACCGTATCGGCATCGATATCCGAACCCGGATCATCGATCGCCTCGCGGATTTTCAGACGCATGATTTCGTCGATCGCATTCTCTTCCCGGTCGAGCGCGCGCAACGCGGCGCGAATGACCTCGCTCGCCGAACTATAAGCGCCCGATTGCAGCCGTCCTTCCAGGCTTTTCTGCTGACTGCCGAGCGTAACCGTAATGGGTTTGCTGCTGCGCATTCCTGTTCACTCCTATCAAGTGATTACAGTGTAATACACCCGTGACAGAGTTCAAGTCAGACTTCACGCCCAAGCTTTTCAGGCTGGCGTTCGGCTGCTCGAGATGAAACTCAATCTTCCGCGCTATAACGCGCCATCAATTCGCCCAGTGGCACCGTATCGCTCTCGCTCCGACGAAGCTCTTCGAGGCGCTTTTCGGCAAGATAGATATCTTCGAGGTCGTCGAGCTGCTTGATCATGGCTTGCCGCGCATAGAAGCACTTGCTGCGGCCGGTACGCTTGGAAAGCTCAATCAGCCGTGCTTCGATATCAGGGGGCAATTGCAAGACCAGCATGATTTTTCTCCCGTCTGCTGTACAAGCATAGCAGACGACTATTCAGAGGGGTATTTTGAATGCATTTTTTGACGAAGACTTTTCTCTATTGCGCGCTTATTGCCTCTGTCGCATTGGCCATGAAGGTCACAAGCGCTGCCGCCTCTGAAGACGGCGGGAATATTGTTTTCAATCAGATGCTTAAATGTTTAAAACTGCCTGCAGACGCGCCGAACGCTTATAACTTCATGGTCGTGGCGGTCATCAAGGACGGATCTGCCGACTTTTTATCCATCAACTTCCGCACACCGCCATCCGAATGGGAAAAAACGGCAGCCCCATTGATCGCTGACGCAATCACACAATGTGAGCCTTACAATTCGATTTCGGGCAGAACGGAATTCTCTATCACCCGTGAGCTTGTTGAAGCGGGATCAAAAAACTAGGCATACGGAGATGGTGGTGCCATGGCACCCCAACGCGTTGCCGATCAAGTTAGGCCTTTTGCTCATCAGCGTTGTTTCCCCTGCTTCCCCATCACCGCCGTCCCCAAGCGCTGGATCGCCTGGCGCAGCTTGTCGCCCTCTATCCCCTCCATCATGCCTTCGAGCTTGCGGGCGGCCTCGCCCTTCAGCGGCGGCGGGGTGCGGGAGCGGCGGGGGACTTGAGAGACCGGCTTCTGGACGATGCGGATTTGGTGGACGGCGGCGAAGCCGAAGAAGCTGTTGATGCGCTGGATGAGTTCGCCCTGGGCATGGGTGAGGAACAGCGCACGCGCGCCTTCGCAGGCGATCGTCAGCACACCGGGGCGGAAGCCGCCTGCCTCGTTGCCGCCGCGGGCCCAGGCGATCTTTTCCGGCCGGGTGCAATCGGCGAAATCCTCGCCGGCGATTTCGCTCCACGAGCCGAGCAGCGCCGTGTTGATGCCGGCGCGGCGCGCAAGCACGGGATCGATCAGCCCGTTCGCCAGCTCGGAAATCTGCTTTGCACCTTTGCGTGGATAACTCATCGAAAACCTTGGGGGCGCCGGACAATCGCACAGGAATTGACGGGACCGACTTGATCGCGCGGCATGGCTTCGCCAAGTATAGGCACTTCCCCGCATCGCGGCAAATCATGACGCTCATCACACTCGACACGCCATCCGCCAAGCCCCTGCTCGACTGGTACGACCGCCACCACCGCGACCTGCCCTGGCGCATCTCGCCCGGCATGGCGGCGCGCGGCGTCAAACCCGATCCCTATCACGTCTGGCTTTCCGAAGTGATGCTGCAGCAGACGACGGTGCAGGCGGTCAAACCCTATTTCGAGAAGTTTCTGCAGCGCTGGCCTGCGGTGACCGATCTTGCCGCGGCCGAAAACGACGCTGTCATGGCCGCCTGGGCGGGGCTCGGCTATTATGCGCGGGCCCGCAACCTGAAGAAATGCGCCGAGGCGGTGGCGACAGAGCATGGCGGCGTCTTTCCCGACACCGAAGAAGGCCTCAGATCCCTGCCCGGCATCGGCGACTATACGGCCGCCGCCGTCGCAGCCATCGCCTTTGACCGGCAAGCGGCTGTGATGGACGGCAATGTCGAGCGGGTGATCTCCAGGCTCTATGCGATCACGACGCCGCTGCCGGCTGCCAAACCGCTGATGAAGGAGAAGGTGGCGCTGCTGACGCCGGCGGCCCGGCCCGGCGATTTCGCCCAGGCGATGATGGATCTGGGTGCGACGATCTGCACGCCGAAGCGGCCGGCCTGTTCGCTCTGTCCGTTCCGCGGATCGTGTGAGGCGCTGAAGCTTTCCGATCCCGAGCTCTTTCCGGTCAAGGCGGCGAAGAAGGAGAAGCCGGTGCGCTACGGCGCGGCCTTCATCGCGGTGACCGGTGATGGCGAGATCCTGCTGCGGCGGCGCGCAGAAAGCGGCCTGCTCGGCGGCATGACCGAAGTGCCGACGACGGCGTGGACGGCGCGTATCGACGGCGAGACCTCGGCTGCGGCGGCGCCCTTCGAGGCGGCCTGGCAGGCCGCTGGCACCGTCATCCATGTCTTCACCCATTTCGAGCTCCGGCTTTCGATCTGGCGCGCGGCGATCGCCGCGAAAATCGGCGCTGACGGATGGTGGGAGCCGGTTACAAATCTTGAAGCCCAGGCCTTGCCGACCGTCATGAAAAAAGCGATCGCAGCGGCTATTCCTCTCGCGTTCAAAACATCCAAGGGATGACCATGACCACCGGCATAAAACATATCGTTTTCGACATCGGCAAAGTCCTTATTCATTACGATCCGCATCTTCCCTTCAGCCGCCTCATCCCCGATGAGACCGAGCGCAACTGGTTTTTCGCCAATATCTGCACTCATGACTGGAACATCGAGCAGGACCGCGGCCGCAGCTGGGCGGAGGCCGAAGCGCTGTTGATCGAACAGCACCCCGCCCGCGAAGAGCATATCCGCGCCTTCCGTAAATACTGGCACGAGATGGTGCCGCACGCCTATGACGATAGCGTTGCGATCATGGAAGGGCTGATCGCCGAGGGGCGCGATGTGACGATGCTCACCAACTTCGCCTCCGACACCTTCCGCGAGGCGCAGGCGCGCTTCCCCTTCCTGACCAAACCACGCGGCGTCACCGTTTCCGGCGATGTCGGCCTGATCAAGCCGGATATCGCGATCTACGAGACGCATACGAAAAGTTTCGGCCTCGATCCCGCTGCGACGATCTTCATCGACGACGCGCCGGTCAATGTCGAAGGCGCCAAGGCCTATGGCTGGAATGCGGTGCTGTTTTCGGGCGCGGATAAGCTGCGCAGCGATCTTGCCGGTTACGGATTGAAGGTCTGAGACCCATGGCATTCGACCCCGCAGAAGAAATCGAACGTTTTCACGCCGCCATCAACGCCCTCGATTTTCCCGCGATCGAGGCTTATTTCGCCCAGAATGCCACCTATGTGTCGAACGGCGTCGGCAGTCTTGCCGGACGGACTGAGATCATGGCTGCCTTCCGGAAATACTTCGACGACTATCCCGACCAGACGGCGGAAAATTCGCTGGTGGAACGGCTGACGGCCCTTTCCGGCCGCGCGGTCTGGTCGCTTCGCGCCACCCACAGCCAGACCGGCAAGCCGCTGGTCCGCGAAGGCGAGGAGACGATCAGCTTCAACGAAGAAGGCCGCATCACGCGGGTCGAGGTCACCGATTACAAGAATTTCTGAAGCAGCACCTCAGAAATAGAGGACGCCCGGGATTCGACCCCGGGCGTCTTGGTCTTCTTCCGCAACTGGAGGAAACCGGAAGAAGGTATTTCGATCCGCCGAAGGTGGTGCTCACTCCACCTTTGCCAGATCACTGCGGATGACGGACCTGAGATCGTCGATCGGGCGCAGGGACTGCCCGTCTTCGAAATGCCAGAAGGTCCATCCGTTGCATGCATCGAGACCCTGCACCTTGGCGCCGAGACGATGAATAGAGCCGGCCTCGCCGCCGGAAGCGACGGTGCCGTCGGCGCGCACGATGGCGCTGTAGCGGCGCCTGGCGTCGGTCAGAACCTGGCCGGGCTTGATCAGGCCGCTTTCGACAAGCACGTTGAAGGCGACACGGACTTCGGCCTTCTTGCCGGTCATAACAGTCAGTTCCGCCTTGCCGAGCGGCTCGACGGCGGCGATGCGGGCCGAGGCCGCATCGATATAATCCTGTTCGCGCTCGATGCCGACGAAGTGGCGGCCGAGGCGCTTGGCGACGGCACCCGTCGTTCCCGAGCCGAAGAAGGGATCGAGGACGATATCGCCAGGCTTGGTCGAGGCCATGATGACGCGGGCCAGCAGCGCTTCCGGCTTCTGGGTCGGATGGACCTTCTTGCCGTCCTCGCCCTTCAGCCGCTCATTGCCGTTGCAGATCGGGAACAGCCAGTCCGAGCGCATCTGCACGTCGTCATTGGCCGCCTTCATCGCATCGTAATTGAAGGTATAGCCCTTGGCCTTGGCATTCGGGCTTGCCCAGATCATCGTCTCATGGGCGTTCTGGAAACGGCGGCCCTTGAAATTCGGCATCGGATTGGTCTTGCGCCAGATGATGTCGTTCAAGATCCAGAAATTCAGATCCTGCAGCGTGGCGCCGACGCGGAAGATATTGTGGTAGGAGCCGATCACCCAGATCGAGCCCGTCGGTTTCAGCACCCGCCGGCAGGCGAGCAGCCAGGCGCGGGTGAAGGCGTCATAGGCTTCGAAGGAGGCGAACTGATCCCATTCGTCGTCGACGGCATCGACCAGCGACTGGTCGGGGCGATGCAGCGTTCCGCCGAGCTGGAGATTATACGGCGGATCGGCAAAGATGACATCGACGGAGTGGCTGGGCAGAGCTTCAAGGGCGCTGACGCAATCGCCCTTGATGATCGTGTCAACCCAGGAGCCCGGCCTGGAATCCTGCCGGGAATCCGACTTGACGGAAGCCTTGAGGTCGGCAAGCGGAAAAACTGATGCCATTCTGATACTCACTCATACGCTCTACGCTTAACTGTCCGTTATGGTTACGCAACTTAGTTACCAAAGCCTGAAGCACTGGCCGATTTCGGGAATTAATTCCGCCGGCCGGCTGCCGCCGGCGATCAGGCGGCGTCGTGAACCCTACGGCTGTCATCCGGCGCCTCGTCGCGTTCGAACATGCCGTAATCGCGCACCACACTGGCGATGCGCAGGCGATAATCGGCGAAGATGCCGCCGCGTCCGGCCTGCTGGGCGGCCCGGTGAGCCTCGCGGTTGCGCCATTCCTTGACGGCCGCCTCGTCGCGGAAGAAGGAAAGCGACAAAAGCTTGCCGCGGTTCGTCAGGCTTTCGAACCGCTCGATCGAGATGAACCCGTCGATCTTTTCGAGCTCAGTTCGCAACTCGCCGGCGAGATCCAGATATTTGTGGCGTTCGCCCATATAGGGCACGACTTCGAAGATGACGGCGATCATGGCAGCACCAGCTTGGCGTGAGGGGCGGAGACATTTTTGAGGAAGATGCGATCCTCCTTGAGGATGAAGCCTTCGCGTCTGGCAAATTCGTAATTCTCGCGGCCGAGCGGGTCGGCTGCCAGCCTAGCGCGATAGGCTTCGTAGGCGGCGAGGCTCTCGATATTGTAGACGCCGTAAGCCGTCGTTGCCGATCCCTCGTGCGGGCCGTAGTAGCCGATCAGGTCGGCGCCATTCTTTGGAATCGCCTGGCCCCAGTTGCGGGCATATTCGGCAAACGCCTCCTTCTTGAAGGGGTCGATCTGATAGCGGATGAAGCAGGTGATCATGTCGTTTCTCCTTTGGCTGCCCACCCGTTTTCGCACATTGCCTGACGGCGATGCTTCGGTTACGATCGAACTATGAAGGAAGGTCCTGACATTGCCCAGATCGGCGCGCTGATCGGCGATCCCGCCCGCGCCAACATGCTGGCAGCACTCACCGGCGGCCGGGCGCTGACGGCGACCGAGCTTGCCGGCGTCGGCGGCATCACCGTGCAGACGGCGAGCACCCATCTCGCCAAGCTCGAAGCCGGCGGGTTGCTAACCCAGCGCAAGCAGGGGCGTCATCGATATTTCACCCTGGCCGACGAGGCCGTCGCCCGGCTGATCGAAAGCATGATGGGTTTCGCCGCCGGACGCGGCCATCTGCGCCATCAGCCGGGACCGAAGGAGCCGGCGCTGCGCAAGGCACGCATCTGCTACGATCATCTTGCCGGCGATTACGGCGTGCGCATGCTCGACAGCCTGATTGCCTCAGGCGCGATCGATGCGGTCGGAGACGGCCTGTCGCTGACCGAAAAGGGCGAAAGCGACCTCGAATGCATCGGCATCGATGTCGGCAGCCTCAGAACCTCGCGCCGCCCGCTCTGCCGCTCCTGCCTCGATTGGAGCGAAAGACGCGCCCACCTCGCCGGCAGCCTCGGCAAGGCCCTGCTCTCCAATTTCCTTGACAAGGGCTGGGCGCGGCGGACCACCGAGAGCCGCTCGATCATGTTTTCTCCGGAAGGCGACCGGCAGTTTTTAGGGCTTTTCCCGGTCGATGGGTAGGTTGCTCTTTGACGGCCACCCCGGAATACGACGTCTCTCCGGCCTCTCCTGAGGTGCCCACAGGGGCCTCGAAGGACGGGGCCGGCCACCGACGCTTCTTCACCCGGCGATATTGGCATGCAGGACGGGAACAGCCGGATGAAACCGCCGTTTGCATGAGCCAAACGCAACAACCTATTGTTTTAATTCGGCTTAGCGACGCCTCGCTGAGAAATCATTAAACATGTTTCGATACTCTCAAGTTCTACATTAACGTGAGAGCCCCGCTATGGCGTCGATCCAGCATAAGATTATCATTGCAAGCGTTGCGATTTTCGCCTTGGCGGGCGGCGCCACCGGCGTCGGCATCTGGTCTGCCTCCACCCTCTCGGCAAACAGCGCCGATGTCGCCCAGTCAGCGCAAATTCTGCGCAACCACATGCAGGCCGACATGATGCATGACGCACTGCGCTCCGACGTGCTGGCCTCGCTGCTGGCGTCCAACCCGGCAGCCGGCATCGACCCCGACGCGGTAAAGGCGGATCTGGCGGAGCACAAGGCATCGTTCCGGGAGATGATCGACGCCAACCGGGCGCTGGCCACTGACGAAAAGACCAAAGCGATCCTTGCCGGTATCGAACCTCCCCTCATTGCCTATGTCGAAAGCGCCACCAAGATTATCGATCTTGCCGGCCGGGATCCGGCGTCGGCATTGAAGGCCTTGCCCGAATTCATGGCGCAGTTTTCTGCGCTGGAAACGGGAATGGAACAGACCGGCGACCAGATCACTGCGACATCCGACGAGATTTCCAAGCGCAGCGCTGAGGTAAAGGCCTTGGTGGGCATGGCTCTGAAAGCAATTCTGGCCTTGGCTGCAATCTTCGCCATTGGCCTTTATTTCCTGACCCGCAAGAGCGTCACCAAACCCATCCTCGCCCTTTCCAACGATATGCAAAGGCTTGCCGGCGGCGACACGGCCATATCAAGCACCGCGATCGGCCGCACCGACGAAATCGGCGTAATGGCATCGGCTGTCGAAGTCTTCCGCCAGGCGGCGATTGCCAACAAGCAACTCCAACAAGACGCCGAGGCAGCGCGCCTGCAGGGCGAAGCCGAGCGTGTCACGGCCCGCAAACAGGCTGACGAGGATGCCGCCGAACGGCTGCGGGCAGCGACCTCAGGTCTTGCCGCCGGCTTGAAGCGGCTGGCGTCGGGCGATCTCGCCTTCCAGATCGAAGAGCCGTTCGCCCCCGATTTCGAGAGCCTGCGGCATGATTTCAACATGTCGATCCGCCAGCTTGACCAGACGCTGGGCGCTATCGCGGCTGCCATTACGGCGATCGATGAAGGCACCAGGGAAATCGCCTCGGGGGCCGGCGATCTGTCGAAACGCACCGAACAGCAGGCAGCCTCGCTCGAAGAAACTGCCGCAGCGCTCGATCAGATTACCGCCAATGTCTCGAATTCGAGCAAGCGCACCGACGAGGCGCGCGCGGAAGCCACCGATGCAAACCGCAACGCCGCCAAGTCTTCGGAGGTCGTATCGCATGCCGAAGAGGCCATGCGCCGCATCGAGGCGTCGTCGCAGCAGATCTCCAGCATTATCGGCGTGATCGACGAGATCGCCTTCCAGACCAATCTGCTGGCGCTCAATGCCGGCGTCGAAGCGGCGCGCGCCGGCGAGGCCGGCAAGGGCTTTGCGGTGGTGGCCCAGGAAGTCCGCGAGCTCGCCCAGCGATCGGCGAAGGCGGCGAAGGAAATCAAGGGCCACATCGAGAAATCGTCGGAGGAAGTGGAAAGCGGCGTCAAGCTGGTTCTCGACACCAGCCAGGTTCTGAGCGCAATCAGCGAACAGATTGCCCGCATCAACCAGCACATGGATGCCATCGCCGTCTCGGCACGGGAGCAGTCGACCGGCCTTGCCGAAGTCAATACCGCCGTCAATTCCATGGATCAGGTGACCCAGCAGAACGCCGCGATGGTCGAGCAATCGACTGCTGCATCCAGCCAGCTAGCGCAGGAAGCCGCCAAGCTGCGTGAACTCGTTTCCCGGTTCAAGCTTCGTGCGACGGCTTCAACGCAATCCGTAGCCGGCCGGCGGAGCGCGCAGTGGGCGGCCTGACGGCTTCGTTGCAAACCCACCGTGCCCTGAAGACGATCGGTCACTCATTCCAGTGAAACTGGGCGAAGCGCTTGTTTTGGCAGGGCGCTCACTCAGCTCATCGCGTGGAACGTCTCGAACATCAGCGCCCTCAGCCAGCGATGCGCGAGATCTGTATCCATGCGGGGGTGCCAGGCCTGGACGATGTTGAAACCCGGTACGGCGATGGGCAGGTCAAAGGTCCTGATCTCCCTTGTCGCGGCGGATTTGCAATAGGATTTTGGAATCGTGCCGATCAGATCGGAGGCCGCCGCAACGGCGATCACCGCCGGAAAGCTCGGCACGATCAGCCTGACATCCCGGTCGTGGCCGAGTTCGGCGAGCGCCCTGTCGATCGGACCGGCGAAATCCGCCTGCGTCGAAAACAGCACGTGGCCCCAGGCGGTATAGTGCTCGACCGTTATCCGATCTACATCGAAGATCGGATGCCCTGCCCTGGCGACACCGACGAACCGATCCTCGAAAAGCGTCTGGCAACGCAGCTCGCCGCTGTCGCGCGGCAGGACGCCGATATCGAGATCGATCGCCGCGTCCCGCAAAGCCTGAACGTCCTTGTCCGCTCTCGGCGCAAAACGAAGCCTTATTCCCGGCGCAGCCTTGGTCACGGCGGCGCTGAGGTCGGCGGCGTAGAGAAGCACGAAGGCCTCGTTGGCGCGGATCGTGAAGTCGCGCCGCACCTCCCGGATTTCCACGGTCGATGGCGGGCTCAGCACCGTTTTCACAGCGTCTTTCAACACATGCACATCTTCGGCAATCGCCAGGGCATGGGGCGTCGCGACCATGCCGCGCCCGGCCGGCACGAGGATCGGATCCCCGAGCGCCGTCCTCAAGCGGGACAGCGTCCGGCTCATGGCCGATGTGCTGAGGCCAAGACGGCGAGCGGCAGCCGATACGCTCTGCTCGCGCAGCAATGCGTCCAGCGCCACCAGGAGATTGAAATCGAGATCGGACATGGCGCAAGTCTAATCAGGCATGGCGCCAGACGCAACGGTCTATTGATTTCGTTGCGTCTGGCGCATGATCTCGGCGAGGGGTAATGAGTGGGCCATCGCACAAGCACCGAGGAATTCCCATGTCTCTCACCTACACCGCACCGATCGCTCAAGACGGCCTGGCGTCGCCTCGACGCTATCTGGCCGTTGCCCTCTTGCTTCTGGCCGTTGTTCTCGTCGTTCTCGACGGCGCAATCGCCAACGTCGCCTTGCCCTCGATCGCGCTTTCGCTGCACGCGCAAGCGGATAATACCGTCTGGGTCGTCTCGGCCTATCAGCTGGCCGTGCTCGTCGCCATTCTTCCCTGTGGGGCGCTCGGTGAAATCTACGGCGCGCGGCGGGTCTTCCTGATCGGCGTCGCGCTGTTCACCGCAGCTTCCGCGGCCTGCGCTCTGGCGGGTGACCTGCCCTTGCTGATCCTGGCCCGTTTCGCCCAGGGCCTCGGCGCCGGCGCGATCATGGCGCTGGCAATGATGAACCTGCGCCAGGCCTTGCCGCAGCACATGCTGGGTCCGATCATCGGCATCAACGCGATGATCATCGCCATTTCTTCGGCTGCCGGCCCGGGCATTGCCGGCGCCATCCTTTCCGTCACCAGCTGGCCCTGGCTGTTTGCGGTCAATATACCGCTTGGCATCATCGTTCTCTTCGGCGGCGGCCTGCTGGGGCACGTCGAGGGCGCGAAGCGGAAGCTGAATGCGAAGGCGCTGCTGGCCAATACGGCGATGTTCATCCTGTTCTTCTCAGGCGCCGACCGGATAGCGACCGCGCCGGTCAGCGGTACGGCCCTCATCGCGGCATCGCTCGCCTGCCTTTTCGGCCTGCTGCGCCTCGAACGGAAGAGTGACGTCCCGCTTGTCCCGACGGACCTCCTGGCGACGCCGGCATTTCGCGTGGCGGTGATCGCATCGATCTCCTGCTTCTGCGGCCAGATGCTGAGCACCATCGCACTCCCCTTCTACCTGCAACATACCCTGCACATGACACCGGTTCTGGCCGGGCTCTATATGATGGCCTGGCCGGCTGCGACCGCGATCATTGCGCCGGTCTCGGGACGTCTGGCAAACCGCGTCAAGACGGCATGGCTTTGCGCCATCGGCGGAGCGCTGATGGCGGTTGGCCTTCTGCTGGCCGGCCTCACCCCGCCCGATCCGAGCGGTATTCCATTTCTCGTCGGCACGGTGATCGCCGGCCTCGGTTTCGGGCTGTTCCAGACGCCGAACAACCGCATTCTCCTGCTCTCGGCACCGAAAGCCCGAAGCGGTGCGGCGGGCGCTATGCAAGGCACCGCGCGGCTGCTCGGCCAGACGCTCGGTGGGATCTCGATGTCGATCATTTTCGCAACATTGCCGTTGTCGACAGCACTCAACTTTGCAGTCGTCATATCAGGCGGCTGCGCTGCCATGGCAAGCATGGTCAGCCTGAGCCGGGCGCGCTACGAGGTGGCGGGGCCGCCCGGAGCGACCTGAACGAGCGTCGTCGCCGCCCGGGTGAAGCCGGGGGACCCGGAGCCGGTCGCTTGCCGCATCGCAGCCATGCTTGGGATCAGGTTGAGCTTTGGCCGGGCATCGTGTAAAGCCGCAGCATTCCCGGACAAGACCCAGGCTTTCGGCCCAGATTTCAGCAAGGCGTGAACATATGGACGGCTTCGACCTCATCATCTTCGACTGCGACGGCGTTCTGGTCGATTCGGAAATCATCGCCGCGGAAGTCGAATCCGCGCTGCTGACGGAGGCCGGATATCCGATCAGCGTCGAAGAAATGGGCGAACGCTTCGCCGGCATGACCTGGCGCAACATTCTGTTGCAGATCGAGCGTGAGGCGAGCATCCCGCTTTCGGCCTCGCTGCTCGACAAGTCGGAGAAGATGCTCGACCTCAGGCTGGCCAACGACGTCCAGCCCATTGCCGGCGTCGAATTCGCCGTCTCCAGGCTGCCGATGAAGCGCTGCATCTGCTCGAATTCGAGCAGCAAGCGGCTCGACATGATGCTGAGCAAGGTGGGGCTGAAGCCGCTGTTTGCGCCGAACATTTTCTCCGCCAAGGATCTCGGCCCCGACCGCGCCAAGCCGAAGCCCGATATCTTCCTGCACGGCGCAAGCCAGATGGGCGTGTCGCCCGATAGGGTTGTCGTGGTCGAGGATTCCGTGCACGGCGTGCATGCGGCTCGCGCCGCCGGCATGCGCGTCATCGGCTTCACCGGCGCCTCGCACAGCTATCCCGCCCATGCCGACAAATTGACCGATGCCGGCGCCGAAACGGCGATCTCCCGCATGAACGACCTGCCGGGCGTCGTCGCGGCATTGGCCGCCTGGGACAACGTTCTCTGAAGCGCCGCCAGCCCGCTCTGGTTTGAGCGTATGGCTGCCCGCACGCTAATCTAGAGCTCCTTGAGTGCCGTCGCGGTCTCGGAGAGGATTTCGTCGGACAGGCCCCCTTCGCCGATTGCTCGTGCCATGGCAAGGGCACCAACCAGTGCGCTGAGTACCAAGCAGGCGCGACGTCGATCACCAGCGGCGTCCGTACCCGGCGTCAACCCGGCCAGAAGCTCGAGATACTGCTCGACCTGGCGTCCGTAGGCCGAGCGGATTCGATCATCCGCGCGCGAAATGTCCTCGGCCAACCCGGCCACTGCGCATCCGGCCTCAGGGCGGGCGCGGTGGGCTGGGCTGAGGTAGTCGTCGACGATCGCTTCGAGCGCCCGTCTGCCACCCTGACCGGACGCAGCCACTGTCCGGGCACTTCCCTGAGCCAAGGCGCGTTCCACCGCGGCGCCGACCAGTTCATCTCGGGACTCGAAATGACGGTAGAAGCCGCCGTGCGTCAGGCCGGCTTCCCGCATCAGCTCCGCTACTCCGACACCGTTTATACCACTGCCGCGCATTCGAGCCGCAGCGATGTCGACGATTCGATCGTGGCTTGCCGCCTTGTCAGCTTTCGAACTACCCATGAATGGACCTCCTGCCCCGATGCGACACCAGTTATATCCTAACGAGTTTGGTAACAATCCAGTCGAGGCGAACGAATCCCAAGGCTGCGGCCCACTCCAGGGGGCCGCTGTTGGTATCATTGGGTTTCGGTGCTGAGATTGCCGAGGTGATAACTCATGCGCGCCTCGAAGTCAGAACCCACTTCATCGCGCTTTTGCGCTATCCGGGCTCCCCGCTCAGGGACCGTCGGCCAAGAGAACGCGTTGAGGAAAGCGTCCTGCGTCTCCATCAGGTCCTCAGCGGACGGCAGGGTTTTGCGGTTGATCAGCCGCTTGGCCTCGGCGAGCGCAGGCTTGTCGAACGACGCGATGCGCCGGGCGAGGTTGTCGACGTGGGCGTCGAGTTCATCATCGGGGAGTGCGCGGTTCACCCACCCGTAGTGCGCTGCCGTTGCTGCGTCGAAATCGTCGCTGCCGAGGACGATTTCGAGCGCCCTGGCCCGTCCGACGAGGAGTGGCAGGCGCTCGGTCGCGCCACCGCCTGGGAACACGCCTGCCCCGACTTCGATCTGAGCGAAGATTGCTCGCTCCAGGCTGGCAAAACGCATGTCACATGCCAGAGCAATTTCAGAACCGCCGCCGCGCGTACGACCCCGAATCGACGCGATGGTTACGACCGGGGAGGTGGTCAACCGTGTCGTGGCATCGATGAACGTCGGCAGACCAGTCGGCCCCGGCGTCAGGGGAAAATCGGCAACCCGGGAGACGTCGTAGTGATTGACGAAGAAGTCCGGGTCAGCACTATCGAACACGACCACCCGCAACGTGTCATTGGACTCGATGAGACCGGCGATCTGCTGCAGCTGGATAAGGGTCTCCGGATCGCAAAAGTTCAGCGGCGGATTGTTGAAGGTCACCCGCCAGTATCCCGGCGCTGCCTCGTTGATCGTGAACTGGGTCAGTGGACCACTCATCCGAAAAATTCCTTCGTTCTAGGGCGCTGAGCACCGGAAGTGTCGGGTGCGCAGACCAACTGATTGACAACAAAGAGGATGACAATCATCATCCTCAACGTCAAGATGACAGTCATCATCCTCATTGTCAACGACGCGACCGCCGAGACCATCGGGCAACCGCTACAGGCGGCTGGGGAAGCGGAGCCGCTCAGAAAAATCGGCGTCTCGATGGCGTCGATCGAATCGTCGGCGGGGACATCGCCGCCGCCATGATCTGGTTACGCTGAATGTCGATCCCGACTAGCCCTCTCCCCGCAAACGGGGAGAGGGGGCGTGCCCTGTGAGAGCGAGAGGGGAACGGAGAGGGCGCGGCATGTCCCTTCGCCCCGTTTACGGGGAGAAGGTGGCGGCAGCCGGATAAGGGGCCGCTATCGGATGCAGTTTCCGGGACAGCCCTAGCTGCTCTTCTTGGTCTTCGCCGGCTGGGTGTCGAAGCCGACATTGACGCGCACCAGGGCGCCGGCGCCGGCCGGCATCTTGATGCCGTCCTTGCGGAAGATCACCTGCGTGCCCGGCGCGCCTGCCGGGATCGCGGTCGCGAATTTGGTGACCTCGGAATAGAGCACGGTTTCGCCGTCGAGGATGGTGACGCGGATCGGCAGCGTCACCGGGCCTGGCGCACCGGCCGGGCCGGTGATCAGGCGCAGCTGGGCGACGACCGTCATCGTCAGGTTCGTGTCGTTCAGCGTGCACTGGCGGGTGTAATCGCCGAAGGAGGCCTGGAAGACGATCTGCTGCGGATCGTCCTTCTTGCCCTTGGCATAGGTACGGAAGATCGCATCCTGATCACGCATGAAGATCTGCGGGCAGGCGCCCTGGACGACGGGGGCGACGGTGCCTTGCGCCGTCGTGGCGGTGCCGATCGACGGATTGTTCGAGGAGGGGTTGGCGGGTGCCAGCGGCATGATCTGGGCGGTGCCGTTCGGCTGGGCCGGCGATGCAGACGACTTGCTGTCGCCGCCTATGCCGAGCGAGTTACAACTAGCGAGCAGGGCAAGAACAGATGCGGAGACGATGAGACGCGAGACCTTGCCGAGCACCATATTCCATCCCTTGTACAAGCGTTTCTTGGAGGCCCTATGTCTTTTTCACGAGGCCTTTCATGACGGTTTGCGATGGTCTATATCAGCGGCGCAAACAAAAATCGATTGGGTAAGCACCGTTTTGATGCACTTTTCGCCGCCGGATGCGGGCAACTTCAACAGGATACCCGCGATGGCGTGCCTGCAGGGCAGCCACTCTCCAACTTTCGGCAGAGCGAGCCACGGCTGCGCCCGGCCGGGTTTCTTCCAGCGATAGATCAAGGATGACGAACGTGGACTATATCTCGACCCGCGGCGAGGCCCCTGCCCTCGGCTTTTGCGACGCCCTGCTGACCGGGCTGGCGCGCGATGGCGGGCTCTACGTTCCCCGGGAATGGCCGAGCTTTTCCAAGAAGCAAATCCGGGCGCTGCGCGGCAAGAGCTATCAGGAGGTCGCCTTCACCATCCTGTCGCCCTTCACCAATGGCGAGATCCCCGACCACACCTTCCGGGCGATGATCGACGAGGCCTACGGCACCTTCCGCCATCCGGCGATCGCGCCGCTCGTCCAGACCGGTCCGAACAGCTTCGTCATGGAGCTGTTCCACGGCACGACGCTCGCCTTCAAGGACGTGGCGATGCAGCTGCTCGCCCGGCTGATGGATTATGCGCTGGAGAAGCGCGGCGAGCGGGCAACGATCGTCGGCGCCACCTCGGGCGATACCGGCGGGGCTGCGATCGACGCCTTCGCCGGCCGCGAGCGCACCGACATCTTCATCCTGTTCCCGCATGGCAAGGTCTCGCCGGTGCAGCAGCGGCAGATGACGACCTCGCCGTCATCAAATGTGCATGCGCTTGCGGTCGAGGGCAATTTCGACGATTGCCAGAACCTGGTGAAGGCGATGTTCAACGACGTGGCCTTCCGCGACAAGGTTCGTCTGTCGGGGGTCAACTCGATCAACTGGGCGCGCATCATGGCCCAGATCGTCTATTATTTCACGGCAGCGGTGGCGCTCGGCGGGCCGGACCGGAAGATCTCGTTCACGGTGCCGACAGGCAATTTCGGCGATATCTTTGCCGGCTACTGCGCCAAGCGCATGGGCCTGCCGATCGACCGGCTTGTCATCGCCACCAACGAAAACGACATTCTGGCGCGGACGCTGAAGACCGGCCGCTACGACATGAAGGCCGTCAAGGCGACGACTTCGCCGTCTATGGACATCCAGATCTCGTCGAACTTCGAACGGCTGCTGTTCGAAGCCTATGGGCGCGACGCCTCCAAGGTGCGCGCCGCGATGGAAAGCCTCAAGCAATCCAACGGTTTCGAGATCGGCGCGCAAGCGCTGAAGGCGATCCGCCGCGATTTCCGCGCCGGCCGCGCCAGCGAGAGCCAGGTGGCCGAGACGATCCGCAAGACCCATGCCGAGACCGGTTATCTGCTTGATCCGCATTCGGCGATCGGCGTCTTCGTCGCCAACAAGAAAGAAAAGCCGAATACGCCGATGGTGACGCTTTCGACCGCGCATCCGGCGAAATTCCCGGTTGCCGTAAAATCGGCCAGCGGTATTGACCCGGCGCTTCCGACGTGGCTTGCTGAACTGATGCACAGGGAGGAGCGCTTCCAGATCATCGAACCGGAGCTGAAAGCCGTGGAAACCTTTATCGGCAAACATGCCCGCGGCGAGACGACGGCAGGCGCAGAAAGATAGCCAATGACAGTTGAGTGCACCCGGCTGAAATCCGGGCTGACAGTAGTTACAGAGACCATGCCGCACCTTGAAAGCGTTGCGCTCGGAGTCTGGATCAAATCGGGATCGCGTAACGAGACGGAAGACGAGCACGGCGTCGCCCACCTGCTCGAGCACATGGCCTTCAAGGGCACGGCGCGCCGCTCGGCCCGCCAGATCGCCGAGGAAATCGAGGATGTCGGCGGCGAAGTCAACGCCGCCACCTCGACCGAGACGACCTCCTATTACGCCCGCGTCCTCAAGGACCACGTACCGCTTGCCGTCGACATCCTCGCCGACATCCTGACGGAATCGGCCTTCGAGGAGGAGGAGCTGGAGCGTGAGAAGCAGGTGATCCTGCAGGAAATCAACGCTGCCAACGACACGCCCGACGACGTGGTGTTCGACCGGTTCTCCGAGGTCGCCTATCGCGACCAGACGCTCGGCCGGGCAATCCTCGGCACGCCGGAGACCGTCGTCTCCTTCACGCCGCGGCAGATCCGCGGCTATCTCGGCCGCAACTACACGACCGACCGCATGTTCGTGGTCGCCACCGGCGCCGTCGAGCACGAAGAATTCGTCCGCATGGTCGAGGAGCGTTTCGCCAGTCTGCCGACGTCGCCTTCCGCCCCGCCGGTCATGGAAGCGGCGCGTTATATCGGCGGCAGCGTGCGTGAACCGCGCGACCTGATGGACGCGCAGATCCTGCTCGGCTTCGAGGGCAAACCTTACCACGCCCGCGATTTCTACTGTTCGCAGATCCTCGCCAATATCCTCGGCGGCGGCATGTCCTCCAGGCTGTTCCAGGAGGTGCGCGAGTTCCGCGGTCTCTGCTATTCCGTCTATGCCTTCCACTGGGGCTTTTCCGACACCGGCATCTTCGGCATTCATGCCGCGACCGGCGGCGAAAACCTGCCGGAACTGGTGCCCGTCATCATCGACGAGCTGCACAAATCAGCCGATCAGATCCACCAGAAGGAAATCGAGCGCGCCCGCGCCCAGATCCGCGCCCAGCTGCTGATGGGCCAGGAAAGCCCGGCGTCGCGCGCCGGCCAGATCGCCAGGCAGATGATGCTTTACGGCCGGCCGATCTCCAATCCGGAGATGATGGAACGGCTGGAAGGCATCACCATCGAGCGGCTGACCGATCTGGCCGGCCGGCTGTTCTACGATACGGTGCCGACGCTTTCGGCGATCGGGCCGCTGGAACAGCTCGCACCGATGGAAGACATCACCGCTTCGCTTTCGGTCCCGGCACCGAAGACGATGCAGGCCGGCCGCTGAGCCGGCGTTCGTCCTTGCCGGGAGTGATCGATGCCAAAATCGGTGTTTCGGTTTCTGTCGCGGCAGCCGGAAGCGGTGGAGCTGGAGAACGACAGATATCTCTTGCGCCTGCCGCGCTACCAGGATTTCAACCAGTGGCACCGGCTGCGCGCCGAAAGCCGCAAGTTCCTCGAACCCTGGGAGCCGACCTGGCGGCGCGACGAGCTGACGGAGGGCGCCTACCGCGCCCGCGTCATCCGCGGCAAGCAGGAATATGCTTCGGGCCAGGCGATCCCGCTGTTCATTTTCCTCAAAGACGATATGACGCTCGTCGGCGGCATCACCATCGGTTATATCAGGCGGGGTGCGGCACAAAGCTGCATGATCGGCTACTGGATGGGCGAACGCCATGCCGGCCAGGGGCATATGTTCGCCGCTCTGCAAATGGTTATTCCTTACATCTTCACCGGGCTTGAGTTGCACCGTATCGAAGCAGCCTGTATTCCAGATAACGCGCGCAGCATCCGTCTGCTTGAAAAGGCCGGGTTTCAGCAGGAGGGCTATCTGCGCGGATACTTGAAGATCAACGGTCAGTGGCATGACCATGTGATGTTTTCACGTCTCGCCACCGATACGGATAAAGGCAGGAAAACCGACAGCCGATGACCAGAGACCGCATGCTGCCCAAGTCACCGTCCGGACGAGTGATCGCGGTGATCGCAGCCCTTTTCCTGGCAGCCTTCGCCTTGATGGCGGGCGCTGCCCAGGCGGCCGAACCGGTGAAGATTTCCCGCGACGATACCGCGCTCGATCTGACGGCGACCACCGAAATCTACGTCAACCAGGGCGAGGCCTTCCAGGTTTCGACGGCCGCGGGCGCCGACGGCATCCGCCGCCGCATCGAGGTCAGGGCAAGCTCGGAGAACCACCAGGGCGACTGGGCGGTGTTTGCGCTCGCCAATGTTTCGGAGGAACAGCTCGAGCGCGTCATCGTCGCGCCGCATTTCCGTCTGGTCAATTCCAAGCTGTTCTGGCCGGATCTCGGCTCGCAGCGCATCAGCGCCATCACGCCCAGCGAAGGTTTCGCGCTCGACCGGCAGCCGAGCGACGAGGCCGACGTCTTCCGCATCACGCTGAACCCCGGCGCCGTCATCACCTTCGTCGCCGAGCTGTCGACGCCGGAGTTGCCGCAGATCTATCTCTGGGAACCGAACGCCTACAAGGACACGATCAACGCCTTCACGCTCTATCGCGGCATCGTGCTCGGCATTGCCGGCCTGCTGGCGGTGTTCCTGACCATCCTCTTCGTCGTCAAGGGCACGTCGATGCTGCCGGCAACCGCAGCCCTTGCCTGGGCGGTACTCGGTTATATCTGCGTCGATTTCGGTTTCCTCGGCAAGCTGATCAGCGTCGCCTCGGCCGACCAGCGAATATGGCGCGCCTGCGCCGAAGTGGCGCTGGCCTCCAGTTTCGTCATCTTTCTCTTCACCTATCTCAACCTCAACCGCTGGCATGCGCATCTCGGTTACGCCACGCTTGCCTGGGTGCTCGGCCTTGCCCTGCTGTTCGGTGTGGCGATCTACGATCCGTCGATTGCCGCCGGCATCGCCAGGCTGTCCTTCGCGCTGACGGCGGCGACCGGCCTGCTTTTGATCATCTATCTCGGCTTCAACCGCTATGACCGCGCCATCCTGCTGGTGCCGGCCTGGGCGCTGACGCTGGTCTGGCTGTTCGGGGCGTGGCTGACGGTCACCGGCCGGCTCGACAACGACATCATCCAGCCGGCCCTCGGCGGCGGCCTGGTGCTGATCGTGCTCCTGATCGGCTTCACCGTCATGCAGCACGCCTTTGCCGGCGGCGCTTTCCAGCAGGGGCTGTTTTCCGATCTCGAACGGCAATCCCTAGCGCTGACCGGATCCGGCGACATGGTGTGGGACTGGGATGTGGCGCGCGACCGCGTCGTCACAATTCCCGACGTCTCTGTCAAGCTCGGCCTATCGCCAGGCGCCATGCACGGCGCGGCCCGCAACTGGCTGCCGCGGCTGCACCCTGATGATCGCGACCGCTTCCGCGCCACCCTCGACGTGCTGCTCGAACATCGCCGCGGGCGGCTGAACCACGAGTTCCGCATCCGTGCCGAGGACGGCCATTTCCATTGGCTGCTGATCCGTGCCCGGCCGGTGCTCGGCTCGAACGGCGAGATCATCCGCTGCGTCGGCACGATCGTCGACGTGACCGAGCAGAAGAATTCCGTCGAGCGGCTGCTGCACGATGCGCTGCATGACAATCTGACCGGCCTGCCGAACCGCCAGGTCTTCCTCGACCGGCTGCAGTCGGTGCTGGCGCTGGCGCCGGGCGGCGACACGCTCAGGCCGACGGTGATGGTGATCGACATTGACCGCTACAAGCTGGTCAATGATGCGCTCGGGGTCGCTGCCGGCGACAATATTCTCATCGCGCTGACGCGGCGGCTCCGCCGGCTGTTGAAGCCGCAGGACACGCTGGCGCGGCTTGCGGGCGACCAGTTCGGCCTGATCCTGGTGTCCGAGCACAATCCGGCCAAGGTTGCCGATTTTGCCGATGCGATCAGCAAAGCGATCATGGTGCCGATCAACTTCGCCAATCGCGAGATCATCCTGACGGCCTCGGTCGGGCTTGCCTCCTGGGTCGACCGGCAGGAAAGCGCCACCGGCCTGCTCAGCGACGCCGAGCTTGCCATGTACCGGGCCAAACGGGCCGGCGGCAACCGCGTCGAGCCGTTCCAGCCGGCCTTCCGCGACTTCGGCACCGACCGGCTGCAGCTGGAAACCGATCTGCGCCGCGCCATCGAGCGCAAGGAATTGTCGATGGTCTACCAGCCGATCGCAAGGCTTGAAGATGTCGAGGTCGCCGGTTTCGAGGCGTTGATGCGCTGGGAACATCCCAAACGCGGCAATATCCAGCCATCCGAATTCATTCCGATCGCCGAAGCCTCCGATCTCATTGGTCCGCTCGGCATGTTTGCGCTGGAACAGGCGACCAACGATCTGATGAGCTGGCAGAACCAGACGGGCGAACTGCCGATCTTCGTCTCGATCAATCTGTCGAGCGTGCAACTGCTCAACAACGAACTCTATGACGATGTGCGTTCGGTTCTCGCCAAGACGCATTGCCAGCCATCGCGCCTCAAGCTCGAACTGACGGAATCCATGGTGATGGAAAATCCGGAACAGGCCCGCCTCGTCTTACAGAAGCTGAAGGAAGCCGGCATCGGCCTGGCGCTCGACGATTTCGGCACCGGCTATTCGTCGCTCGCCTATCTCACCCGCTTCCCCTTCGACATGATCAAGCTCGACAAGGCGCTTGTGCGCGACGGCAGCGACAAGAAGGCGACCGTGCTCCGTTCGGTGATATCGATGGCGCGCGAGCTTGAGATGACGGTGGTGGCGGAGGGGATCGAATCCAACGAAGATGCGATCGAACTCGCCAAGATGGGCTGCAGCTACGGACAGAGCTATCTCTTCGGGCCGCCAATCCCTTCGGAATCGGTGCTGCGGCTGCTTCGGGAGCGCTTTCCGCTGACGAAGCGCGCCTGACCGGGCGATCGGCCTCAGCGCTCGACGGGAACGCTCAAGCCGACCTTCACCCGATCCATCGCGACGAATGTCCGAAAGCGCTTGACGTTGTTATTGCCGAAAAACAGCCGCCGCGTCAGAGCCTCGTAGTCGGCCATTGCCGGGACGACGATGACCAAAACGAAATCCGCCTCGCCGGTGACGTAGTAGCATTGCTGGATTTCAGGCGCGGCCGCGAACTGGCTTTTGGCCTCTTCGATCTGTTTTGACGTTTCGCTGATAACCTCCACCTCCACGAAGATGGTGATCGATTGCCCAAGCGCTGCGGGGTCGAGAACCGCGACGTTCGCCTGGATGACCCCCTCCTCTGCCATCCGTTTGATCCGGCGTTGGACGGCCGGCGCAGACAGGCCGACTGCTTCGCCGATGGTCCGCTGCGGCGTGCTATTGTCCCTTTGCAGGATCGCCAGGATTTTGCGGTCAAAAGCATCCAGCTGCGGAAATTTTCCCGGTCGGCTCAAAATGAAGGCTCCAACGAAACAAACTTGCAAAAATACCCGCGAAATACAGCGCCTTTTTCACGTCGGCTGCAATATGTTTCAAAGGACAACGCAAGTGAGGCGCCCATGTTTCTGCTGAACAGCTCTTCCGACTATCGTCAGCCGCTTGACCCACGCGACGCCGAAATCCTCGGCCTGGATGCCGCAAACGCCGTCGAGCGCCACCTGACCTTCCGGGAAAACCATGCGGAAACGCCGCTCGTCGCTCTGCCGGCGCTGGCCGCCGAAATCGGTGTCGCCTCGATCCACATGAAGGACGAAGGCCACCGCCTCGGCCTCGGGAGCTTCAAGGCGCTTGGCGGCGCCTATGCCGTGATCCGGCTCGTCCTCGATGAAGCGGCGCACAGGCTCGGCCGCGCAATCGATATCTCGGAATTGCATTCTTCGACTGTCCGCAAAATCGCCGAGACGATGACGGTGGCCTGCGCCACCGACGGCAATCACGGCCGCTCGGTGGCGCAGGGTGCGCAGCTGGTGGGAGCACGGGCGGTGATCTCAGTGCATTCCGGTGTCAGCGACGAACGTGTCGCCGCCATCGCTCGCTTCGGCGCGGATATGATCCGTGTCGACGGGACCTATGATGATTCCGTTCGGGAGGCCGCGCGCATTGCCGAAGAAAAAGGCTGGACGATCGTGTCGGACACCTCATGGCCCGGCTATGAGCGCATTCCCGGGCTGGTGATGCAGGGTTACACCGCCCTTGTCCGGGAAGCCCTGAGGGCAATGCCGCAGCCGCCGACCCATGTCTTCATTCAGGCAGGTGTCGGCGGGATCGCCGCAGCTGTCGCAGGCCACATGGCCATCGCCTTCGGCGACAAACGCCCGACCTTCATCGTCGTCGATCCCGCCCGCGCCGCCTGCCTGTTCGAAACGGCTCGGGCGGGACATTTGGTGACCGTTGCCCACGGCGAGCCGACTATCATGGCGATGCTCGAATGCTACGAACCTTCCCTCGTCGCCTGGCGTATTCTCTCCCGGGTCGCCGACGCATTCATGACGGTGGATGAAGACGACGCGATCGCAGTGATGAAGCGGCTTGCCGATCCCGCTGGAAACGACCCCGCGATCGTCGCCGGCGAAAGCGGCGGAGTGGGTCTTGCCGGGCTGATCGGCGCCATCGGCGATCCGGCGATCCGGCAAGCACTGTCTCTCGACGGGCATTCCCGCATCTTCCTGGTGAACACCGAAGGCGCGACCGACCCCGGCAAATATGAAGAGATCGTCGGGCTGTCACCAGCCGCGGTCGCCGCGAAACACAAGACCGGAGCTTCAGAATGAGCCATCGTTCGAGCGATTCTTCCCGGCTGCTCGGACGGATCGCAGAACTCGGCGAGATCGGCTGCGATGCGGACGGCAGGCTCGTC
This sequence comes from Rhizobium binxianense, assembly GCF_028994275.1. Taxonomy (NCBI): domain Bacteria; kingdom Pseudomonadati; phylum Pseudomonadota; class Alphaproteobacteria; order Hyphomicrobiales; family Rhizobiaceae; genus Rhizobium; species Rhizobium binxianense. The sequence goes on along the minus strand of NZ_CP118713.1, from coordinate 647,218 downwards.
CGGTTGGGGGACGGTCATGACGCCCAGATGATCGCCGGTATCGCGCCGAGCGCGATCATCTTCGTGCCCAGCCGCGGCGGCATCAGTCACAATCCGAAGGAGTTCACGGCCGACACGGAGCTTGTCGCGGGGGCGAATATCCTCCTCGACGTCGTTTGCGGACTTGCAACAGGGGAACTGCCGAAATGAGCGTGGACTACCAGATGCTGGAACAGGAAATGACCACCTGGAGGCGGGACCTTCACAGCCATCCCGAGTTCGGCTTCGAGGAGCAGCGGACGGCGGCTTTCGTCGCGCAAAAGCTGCGGGAGTTCGGGCTCGACGAGGTTGTCGAAGGTGTTGGAGGCACAGGGGTTGTCGGAACCCTGAGGCGCGGCGGCGGCAACCGCTCCATCGCGCTGCGCGCCGACATGGATGCCCTTCGGATCACCGAACAGGGAGAGAAGTCCTATCGGTCGCAGAGCGCCGGTGTGATGCATGCCTGCGGCCATGACGGCCATACGGCGATGCTGCTTGGCGCCGCCAGGATCCTGTCGGAAGACGGCGATTTCGACGGCACTGTCCGGTTCATTTTTCAGCCTGCCGAGGAGTGGGGCAAAGGTGCGTTGGCGATGCTCGCCGATGGTCTGATGACGCGCTTTCCATTCGACGAAATCTACGGCCTGCACAACATGCCAGGTCTTCCGGTCGGCGTTTTCCAGACCCGCGTCGGCGCGATCATGTCGGCGGAAGACAATTTCGAGATAGTGCTCAAGGGCGTCGGCGGACACGCCGCGCGTCCGCACTGGGGCAACGAAGTCCTGGTCGCCGCCTGCATAGTGGTGACGAACCTCCAGACGATCGTTTCCCGAAGGCTCGATCCGACGGATATCGGCGTCGTCTCCGTGACGGAACTGCTGACCGACGGCACCCGCAACGCTCTGCCCGGACTGGCGCGCATTCTGGGCGATGCCCGCAGCTTCCGCCCCGAGGTCAGCGCGGAGATCGAGAAGCAGATGCGCCGCATCGCGGAGGGCACCGCACTCGCCCATAATGTCTCGGCCGAGGTGAACTATACGAGAGAATTCGTTCCCCTTCTCAATGATGCCGCCCTGGTCGAGGAAGCATTTGCCGCAGCCCGAAGCGTCTTTGCGTCCGAGAACATCAAGGTCCGGCGCGAGCCGATGACCGGATCGGAAGACTTCGCGCGCTTCCTCGAACATGTCCCCGGCTGCTTCGTCTTCCTGGGCAATGGCGAAGACTCAGCGCCGCTTCACAATCCGAACTACGATTTCAACGACGACGGACTCCTCCATGGCGCCAAATTCCACGCAAGCATCGTCCGTAGACGCCTGAACGCAAGCTGAGATCGCATTTTTCACCGGTACGCCAGCGTCTGTCCGGCGCGCGCCCTGCCCTTTCATGGATGGCCATTGACCAACGGCTTGCGATGTGCGCCTCTCATTGCTTGCACAAGGAAAATCCCATGCTCAAGTTTCTGCTCACCCTCTCGTTGGGTGTTTTTTGCGTCTCACCGCTTCAGGCCGGCGATATCACTCCCGTTACCAAGAGCTGCCAGCCGGGGGCAAAACAGGCGCAATGCGAGCGATGGGTCACGGATATCAAGAAAGCCGTCGAGCTGGCCTATAAAGGCGACCACGGGGCGCAGGTGACCGTTGCCTTCTGCCTGTCCACCGGTTGCCATGGTGCTGTCGCCATCGACAAGGTCGCCTCCTGCAGCTGGCATCTGGTCATCGCCAATTCCGGTTCGACGACCGTGCTCGACAGTTCCAACACCAGGAACACCTGCAGACCGATGACAGCGGCCGAGAAGGACGAAGCCCGCGCGCTGGCAAGCGATCTCGTCCAGAAGATCTACAAGCGGCCCCTGGTCAAGACCGACCAGATGTAATCTGCCCGGGCCTCGGCTTGCGGCGCAACGCTTGCGTGAAAATAAATCTCATTGCCCTCCCGGCTTTCGCCGCTATTCTCCACCCAAAGAAAATCGGGCCACAGAAAATCGGGAGGACCACGGATGATCCTGCACTGCGTATTCCTGCGGCTGAAGACCGCGGTGACGACCGAGGACAAGGAGTCGCTGTTTGCGGCGATCGTCGCCCTGAAACAGGTCATTCCCGGCATATTGGATATCAAATACGGACCGAATGTTTCGCCCGAGGGCCTGGATGGCGGCTTCGTCGACGGTTTTGCCGTGACCTTCGAAAGCGCCGCGGCACGCGATGCCTATCTCATCCATCCCGAACATGTGATCGTCGGCGAGCGCATCGCCTCGTCGACGGATGGAGGCCTCGCCGGCATCCTGGTCTTCGACCTCAATCTTTAGAGCAGTCCAGTTCCTGGAAGCGCAGTACCGTTCCCAAGCTTTTGTTTGAAGGCCTGCCCTTTCGTTTGGGCGGCGAAATTAGAGCAATTCCAGGAAAAGTGCGAAACGGTTTTCCGTCCGGAGTTGCGTTAAAACAAAAAGTTAGAGATTGCCAGAACCTTCACGCGCCGTTTCAATTGCGGTCTTCGGCTTTATCCTGCCTTGAGCAGACTCATCCATCCCGAGCATGTGATCATGGGCGAGCGCATCGCCTCGTCGACGGATGCGGCCTTGCCGGCATGCTGGTCTTCGACCTCAACCTCTGAGAATGGCCGGCAGTTGCCGAATGCAGGCTGGAGCCGTATCGTAGCGGACATCGTTTCACCGACCTCGGGTTGGGCCATGACTCAGGAAATCCGGCTTTTTGGCGCGATCGCGGTTCGACCCGCCGTCCTTGCCCTCCTTCCCCGGTTCGAAACCGCCACGGGATTGACGGTTGCGGTCAAGTGGGAGGTCAATCCGACAGTAAAGAAGCAGATTGAGGCCGGGGAAGCGTTTGACCTCGTCATCATCAATCCGCCCATGGTTCGGGATCTGACCGCCTTGGGAAAGGTCATGGGCGGGAGTGAGGTCGCGTTCGGCAGAATAGGGATGGGCGTGGCGGCCAAGGCGGGCAGTCGACCGCTCGACATCGGGTCGGTAGAAGCATTCGCAGATGCCTTGAAGAGCGCGGCATCAATTGCCTACGCCAGTGACGGAACCAGCGGTGGCTACTTCTTGGGCTTGCTGGATCGCCTGGGAATAGCCGATGAGGTGAAGCCCAAGCTCGTGGCCATAGCGGGAGGGCAGACGGCGCTGGCGGTAGGCCGTGGGGAAGCCGAGTTGGCAGTCGTTCCCGTGACTTCGATTCTCGCCGCGGCTCCCGAGGTCGTGCTTGTCGGTCAGTTTCCGGCAGAACTCCAAAGTTATATCGACTTCGCCATGGGCATCAGCGTCGATTCAACGGTCGCGGAAGCTGCGAAACGGCTGTCGGAGTTTTTGGCTTCCCCTGCCGTTGACGATATCCTGAAGGTCAAGGGTGTCGAGCGCCGTCGAGAGAGTGCTTGATAAGCGACGATCGGCGCACGACCCACAGTCCTCGATTGTCAGCTCGATTTCGCCATGGCGGCGGCGAGCTGGTCGACATTGTATTTGAACATCTTCTCGTAGGTCGGCGCCGGCCCCTTGGCGTCGGACAGGGACTCGACATAAAGCTCGCCGCCGGGCTCGGCACCGGTTGCCTTGGCGACCTGCTTGACCAGGCGCGGATCGTTGGAATTCTCGAAGAAATAGGCCTTCACATGCTCGCTCTTGATCTGTTCGATCAGCTTGGCGACGTCGGCGGCCGATGCCTCGCTTTCCGTGGACAGACCGAGTGGGGCGAGGAAGCTGACATTATATTCGCGGCCGAAATAACCGAAGGCATCGTGGCTGGTCAGCACCTTGCGACGATCGTCGGCCACCTTGTCGAATTTCGCATGGGCGTAGGCGTTCAGCGCGTCCAGCGTCTTCGTGTAGTTCTCGGCATTGGCCCTGAAGGCGGCAGCGTCCGCGGGATCGGCCGATGACAGCGCCTTTTCGATATTGGCGACCCAGACCTTGACGTTGACGGGGCTGTTCCAGACATGCGGATCGGTGATTTTTTCGCCGTCCTCTTCCATGGTGCGGGTGTTGATGCCTTCGGAAACGGTGACCGGCTTGCCCTTATAGCCCGAGGCGGTGATCAGCCGGTCCATCCAGCCTTCCAGCCCCTCGCCGCTGACGAAGGTAAGCTGCGCCGCGTTCAAATTCTTCGCATCAGCCGGCGACGGCTCGAATTCATGGGGATCGCCGTTCGGCCCGACGAGGCTCGTCACCTTCACATGCTCGCCGCCGACCTGTTTGACGACATCGGCAAGCACGGTGAAGGACGCAACAACCTTCAGCGTTTCGGCCGAGGCGGGCATGGCCGACAGCGCCATCAAGGCGGGGATGGCTGCGGAGAGAAGCAGTCTGTGCGGGTTCATCGAAGTCTCCTTGGGATCAGCCCTTCAAATGCGGGCGGGGAAAGAAGCGCCGGGCTAAGCCGGAGGGCGCGAAAAGAATAGAAAAGCCGTAGAGGATCGCCGCCGTCATGATGATCGTCGGGCCGGAGGCGAGTTCGAGATGGTAGGAGGCGATCAGGCCGAGATAGCCGGAGGCGGCGGCACTGGCAGCCGCAATCGCCATCATCACCGCCAGGCTGCGCGACCAGAGCTGGGCGATGGCGGCCGGCAGCATCATCAGTCCGACCGCCATCAGCGTGCCGAGCGCCTGGAAGCAGGCGACGAGGTTCAGCACCACCAGCAGCAGGAAGAGCACGTGATAGACAGGGCCGCGCCCGCCGACGGCGCGCAGGAAGCCCGGATCGAAACATTCCGCCACCAGCGGGCGGTAGATGAAGGCGAGGGTGACAAGGGTCAGCGAGGTGATCGCGCCGATCAGATAAAGCGCCGATGCATCGATCGCCAGGATGGTGCCGAAGAGTACATGGAGGAGATCGATATTCGAGCCGCGCAGCGAGACGATCAACACGCCGAGCGCCAGCGATGCGAGGTAGAAGCTGGCAAAGCTCGCATCCTCCTGCAGCACGGTCATCCGGCTGACGGCGCCGGATAGCAGCGCCACCGACAGGCCGGCGATCAGACCGCCGAGGCCCATCGCCGTCAGCGACAGCGATCCGGCGACCAGGTAACCGATCGCCGCCCCCGGCAGTACGGCATGGCTCATGGCGTCGCCCATCAGGCTCATGCGCCGCAGCATCAGGAAAACGCCGATCGGTCCGGAGCCGAGCCCGAGGCAAAGGCAGGCGACAAGCGCGCGGCGCATGAAACCGAAATCGGCAAAGGGTGCCAAGAAGAGATCATAGGCCGTCATGCCGCCGGCGCCTGTTCAGGTTCGCAGGCCTCGGCATCCTCATCCCAGCGCTCGGCCATGGCGCGCGCCTTCATCAGATTGGCCGATGACATGACCTCTGCGGTCGGGCCCCATCCCACAAGCTCGCGGGCAAGCAGCAGGGTCTCGGGGAAATGCGTGCGGACGAGGTCGAAATCATGCAGCACTGTGATAACAGTGCGGCCCTCGCCATGCCAGCGGGCGACGATATCGATGAGATCCTTGGTGGTGCGGGCATCGATCGCGGTAAACGGCTCGTCGAGCAGGATGATGCCGGCATCCTGCAGCAGCAGCCTGGCAAAGAGCACACGCTGGAACTGGCCGGCCGAGAGCGACCCGACATGGCGCTTGCCGAAGCCTTCGAGCCCGACGGCGGCAAGCGCCTCGCCTGCCCTTTTCACCTCACCGGGCGCGATGCGGCCGAAAGCGCCCGTCTTCTTCCAGGCGCCGAGCATGACGGTGTCGATCACCGAGATCGGAAAGCGCCGATCGATCTCGGCCGCCTGCGGGAGATAACCGAATTCCGCCCGCCCCAACCGATGCTCGACCCTGCCTTCGGCCGGGCGAAGCTCACCCATGATCGCCTTCAGCAGCGTCGACTTGCCCGCCCCGTTCGGCCCGGCAATGGCCGTCAGGCTACCGGAGGCAAAGGCGCCGGAGACATGATGGACGGCGGGGTGCCTGTGATAGGCGACGGTCAAATTCTCAAGACGGATCAGCGGCGTCATGGCAAGAGAACCGCCCAGTAGATCGCCAGCCACAGGAGCGCAATGACCAGCGCGATGCCGATCACCCTAGATAAAGCCGACTGTCCCAGCAGGCTGACGGAGGGGCGGTCGTGGCTTGGTAGCATGGCTGATCCTACAATGTAATAACATTACGGTTATGTTATAACGATTGCGGCAAGATTGAGGCGAGGATTGAAGCTCCCACACAATTGAAAGAGGCGACCGAACGGCCGCCTTTCAGGTGTCGCGATGTCTGTTATGAGGTTTTGGACGATGTGAGGCTGGAACCCTCGGCCAGCCCCTCTCCACCTTCCGGCACCTTCTCCCCGCTTGCGGGGTTCCCGTCCACCTTGGGACAACTCCTCCCCACAAGGGGGAGGCCTAGCTATGGCACCCGCCTCGCAAACAAAGAGGCCAACGCACAGTCGTTCAATGGCACGCGTGACGAGCGCTGCACGTAAAGCCCCTCCCCCTTGTGGGAAAGGGCAGATCTGTTCGAACGCTTAGAGCTGTTCCAGCATTGCGGCAGCGCCCGAGACGGTTGCCTGGCCGGGGCTTTCCTCGATGTTGAGGGCCTTGACGACGCCGTCTTCCACCAGCATCGAGTAACGCTTGGAGCGGAGGCCGAGGCCGCCGGCGGAGAGGTCGGCGTCGAGGCCGACGGCCTTGGTGAAGCCGGCATCCCAATCGGCGAGGAAGTGGATCTTGCCGAGGCCGCCTGAGGACTGTGCCCAGGCGCCCATCACATGCCAGTCGTTGACAGCGACGACGGCGATGTCGTCGACGCCCTTGCCGAGGATGGTGTCGCGGTTTTCGAGATAACCCGGCAGATGGTTCAGCGAGCAGGTGGGCGTAAAGGCGCCCGGCACGGCAAAGAGCACGACGCGCTTGCCGGAAAACAGCTGCTCGGTGGTAATTTCAACAGGGCCGTCAGCCGTCTTTTCCTTGAAGGTGGCGGCAGGAAGCTTGTCGCCGATCGCGATGGTCATGGTCTTCTCCTTGGGTTCGGGCTTTGGGGGTTCTGCGGGTTCCAGCCTGGCGGCGGGCGCCGCAGGGGATCTGCAGCGACTATAAGATCCGGTCATTCAAAGGCAAGCGTCGTCTCCATCGCCCGCGCGCCGTCGATGACAAGCACACCCCAGCGTTTGCCTGATATGTCGTAATTCTCCGGCAGCTTGCCGATAGCGATATCGACCTTGAAAGTGGCGCCGTCGCGTTTGCCGCCGATCTGCTTGGTGAAAGCATAGCCGCTCGGCCCGGTGACGATGATATCAGGCGCGCTCTTGCCTTGACCTGGGCTCTCATCCGGCAAAACCAGCGTCAGCGACAGCGTCTTCCCATCAGGCGACATCGCATGCGCCGTCACGTCGAAATCGGTCGATGGCGGCTTCGGCAGGGTCGCATCGGCGTCCTTGAGGATCGCCTCCTCCTGCGGGTGCGACTGGATGGCGGGGCCAAGCTTCAGCCGAAAATTCGCCTGGAAGGGTATGCAGATATCCCTGCAGATGCCGATGAAGGCGGCAGCGTCGATCTCGACCGGACCCTTGCCCGCCGCCGTCAACGAAAGCGGCAGCGTCACCGGCGCATCATAGGCGATATCCTCGATCGCGCCGTTGAAAAAATGCTTGGGAACGGGATAGGCGATGGCATCGAGCGAAACACCGCTGCCCGCCGCGATGGTCACCTGCGGCGGAATGCCATTGCCGCCGGGCTCCTTCCAATAGGTGATCCAGCCGGGTTTCGGCTCGATCTGCAGCGCGGCGCGGATTTTGCCCCCGGCATCGGGGGCGAGCGCCACCAGGCGCATGCGGCCGCCCTCATTGTCCGCCCAGCCGCTCATTTCCGCATGGGCGGAACAAAGGGGGACAAGGGCGGCGGCCACCGAAATGACCGCAAGGAAAAGCCGATGCGGGACCGAGGAAATAATCATCATGGAACAACGGTTTACCGAAACTGGTCTTTGGCCGCCAGCAGCCGCGGCGATTTAAATCTTCATTTTCAGTTGATTGATGTGTGACATTGGCCCATGCTTCTCTTGTCAATGCCTCGGTGCGGTTGGCAGCAGGAGGAACGATGTCCTTATCGACGCTGAAGAACAGACGGGAACGTGGCTTCTTCGATGGCCAGTTCCTGATCGCCATGCCCGGCATCGAAGACCGCAACTTTGCCCGCACGGTGATCTATATCTGCGCGCATTCGGATGCCGGCGCCATGGGCTTCGTCATCAACCGGCCGCAGAGCCTGACCTTCACCGATGTGCTGCTGCATCTCGATATGATCAAGCAGGAAGATTCGATCGTGCTGCCGCAAAGGGCGCGCGACTTCCCGATCCAGACCGGCGGCCCGGTGGAAAGCGGCCGCGGCTTCGTGCTGCATTCGGACGATTATTCCAGCGACTCCTCGATCCCCGTCAGCGACGACATCTGCCTGACGGCAACACTCGACATTGTGCGCGCCATCTCCAAGGGCAATGGCCCGACGCGGGCGACGATGCTGCTCGGCTATTCCTCCTGGGCAGCCGGCCAGCTGGAAAACGAGGTCGTCAACAATGGCTGGCTCACCTGCCCGGCCAATGAGGAACTGATCTTCGACCGCAGCCTCGACGACAAATACGAGCGGGCGCTCGCCGGCATGGGCGTGACCGCCGCCATGCTTTCGGCCGAAGCCGGGCATGCTTGAGACGCAGTTGGCCCGAGCAGCAATTTTGTCCCGAGAAACAGCTGGCTCGAGCCAGCGGGAACGAATAGCCGCAAGTGACGTTTCATTTCGGCAAGCATGGGCAAGAGGCCCATGCTGACCAAGGAGACATCACATATGGGTAGCACCAGCGACAAGATTTCCGGTAAGGCCAACGAGATTGCCGGCAAGACCAAGCAGGCCGTCGGCAAGGCCACGGATGATCGCGAAATGCAGGCCAAGGGCGCCGTTCAGGAAGCCAAAGGCAAGGGACAGGTCGCGACCGGCAAGGTCAAGGACAAGCTCAAGGGCGCCGTCGACCGGCTCTGAGCCACAAGCTCATCCGTCATGCACCATGCCTGCTGCGCCTCTCGCGCGGCAGGCATTTTTAATCCGCTCCCAACGCTTTGCAGAGATAACGATGAAGCTTTTCGCCTGCGACAATTGCGATCAGGTCGTCCACTTCGACAACCGGCATTGTGTACGCTGCAACCATCGCCTCGGCTTCCTGCCCGGCGATCTCGCCATGCATGCGCTGGAGCCGCGCGACGACGCGCTCTGGCAACTCGTTTCCGATCCCGACCGCGAGGTACGCTTCTGCGCCAATGCCGGCCTCGATATCTGCAATTGGCTGGTGGACGGCGAAAGCGGGAGCGAATTCTGCGTCGCCTGCCGCCATAACCGGCTGGTTCCGAACACCGACACCCAGAACGGCATCGACCGCTGGCGGCGCATCAGCCAGGCGCAGCGTCATCTCTTCTATTCGCTCTTGCGCTGGAGGCTGCCGCATCCCGATCGGGCGCAAGACCCGCAGGGCGGCCTGGTCTTCGATTTCCTCGAGGATTCCCTGCAAAGCAACGGCTATGTCGTGCCCGCCATGACCGGCCACGAGGAAGGCCTGATCACCATCCGCGCCGCCGAGGCCGACGATGCGACGCGCGAACAGGCGCGCAGTTCGATGAACGAACCCTATCGCACGCTGCTTGGCCATTTCCGCCACGAGACCGGCCATTTCATCTGGAACAAGCTGGTGCGCGACCAGAATCGCCTCACGGATTTCCGCGCCGTCTTCGGCGACGAACGGCAGGATTATGCCGCAGCCCTGCAGAGCCATTATGCCGGCGGCGCGCCCCTGGGATGGCAGGACAATTTCATCAGCGCCTATGCGGCATCGCACCCCTGGGAAGATTTCGCCGAATGTTTCGCCCATTACCTCCATATCGTCGACACGCTGGAAACAGCCCGCGCCTTCGGCATCGCGATCGATCCACGCGGCCATGAGGAAATATCGGGCGAGGTCGATTTCCTCCCTTACCGGGCCAGAAGCGCCGAACAGCTAGTCAGCGCCTGGGTGCCGCTCAGCATCGCCATCAACGCCATCCAGCGCAGCATGGGCCAGCCGGACTCCTACCCTTTCGTGCTCTCCTCACCTGTTGTGGCAAAACTCGAATATCTGCACCGGCTGATCCAGGCTGCCGCGGCGCGGCAGCAATAGGCGACGAGAGAGATCCTCATTCCCTTCCTCGGGCTTTGCCCGAGGGATGTCACAGGAGGGAGCAAGATGAGAGGCAATCCTGCCCATCATCGACTCTCTCCGAAGCCCGGTCGGTTGGTGGCGAGTGGTAAGCCAGCGGAGAGTTTGGCGCGAACGCCACCCCAATCTCCGTCATCCCAGGCCTTGAGCCTGGGATCCATGTCTCGTGCTGATGGACACCGGCGTGGATCCCCGGGGTAAGCCCGAGGATGACGGAGGGTGGGGTTGGCGGAGAGCTTTCTGGCGAATGCGTGAGGCAGCTTCCTAAAACGAAACCGCCTTGCCCTTCTTGAACGGCTCCATGCCGCGGCGGGCGAGTTCGTCGGCGCGTTCGTTTTCCGGGTGGCCGGCGTGGCCCTTGACCCAGTGCAGCGTCACCTTGTGGCGGTTGCGGGCTTCCTCCAGCGCCTGCCAGAGCTCGGCATTCTTCACCGGCTTCTTGTCTGCTGTCTTCCAGCCGTTTTTCTTCCAGCCGAAAATCCACTTGGAGATGCCGTCCTTGACATAGGCGCTGTCGGTATAGAGATCGACCTCGCAAGGGCTCTTCAAGGCCTGCAGCGCCGAGATCGCCGCCAGCAGCTCCATGCGGTTGTTGGTCGTATCCGCCTCGCCGCCGCAAAGCTCCTTTTCGACGTCGCCATAACGCAGCACGGCGCCCCAGCCGCCGGGGCCGGGATTGCCGGAGCATGCGCCGTCGGTGAAGATATCGACGTGTTTCATAGGCTCAATCCGTATTCGGCGGCCGAGCCGATCTGGCGGTGGAAGCGCAGTTTGCGCAGATATTCGAGCGGGTCCTTCTTGGTGACCATGGCGCCCTCCGGCGTCATCAGCCAGTCATAGAGCCGGGTCAGGAAGAAGCGCAGCGCCGAGCCACGCGACAGCACCGGCAAAGCGGCGATCTCTTCGCCGCTCAGGGGCCTGACGCTCTGGTAGCCCGCCAGCATCGCTGTGCCCTTGGTGATGTTGTAGGCGCCGTCCTTTTCGAAGCACCAGGCGTTCAGGCAGATCGACACGTCATAGGCGAGCAGGTCGTTGCAGGCGAAATAGAAATCGATCAGGCCGGAGAGTTCGTCGCCCAGGAAGAAGACGTTGTCGGGGAAGAGGTCGGCATGGATGACGCCGGCAGGCAGGCTCTTCGGCCAGGCGGCGGCGAGGAAATCGAGTTCGCCGCGGATCTCGGTCTGCAGGCCGGGCTCGACCTCGCCGGCGCGCTCTGCCGATTTCTCCCAGAGCCCTCGCCAGCCATCGATCGACAGCGCGTTGGGACGCTTGAGTTCGAAACCGTCGCCGGCCACATGCATCTCGGCCAGTGCCCGGCCGACCTCGCGGCAATGCCTGGCCTCCGGCTTTCGCAGCCACATGCCCTCGAGGAAGGAGATCAGCGCGGCCGGGCGGCCGGAGAGCGAGCCGAGCAGCGCGCCGTCGCGTCGCGGCAGCGGCAGCGGGCAGGACAGGCCGCGGGCGGAGAGATGCTGCATCAGGCCGAGAAAGAACGGCAGGTCGCTCTTTTCCACCCGCTTCTCATAGAGCGTCAGGATCAGCGGGTCCTTGGAGGTGTGCAGCAGAAAATTGGAGTTTTCGACGCCTTCGGCGATGCCCTTATAGGAGAGCAGCGTGCCGGCGTCATATTCCGTCAGGAACCATTTCAGATCGTCTTCGGCGATATCGGTATAGACTGCCAAGTGAGGTCTCGCCCTTCATGCCCTGTTGATATTGGATTTGCCGGAGGAAAGGCCGATCTAGCCGTTGACGAAAGCCATGTCGGCCGCCGTCAGCTCGATGTTGCGCAGTTCGCGGTTGACGAGGAAATTTTCGGTCTCCTGCACCGTTTCGGCCAGCTCGACGCGGGCGTCGAAGCGGGCACGGAAAGCCTCGATGATCTCGTTGACGATGACCTCGGGGGCGGAGGCGCCGGCGGAAAGGCCGAGCGTCGATATCGCCCCGATCTCGTCCCAGTCGAGTTCGGCGGCGCGCTGCACGAGGATCGATTTCTTCGCCCCTGCCCTGAGCGCCACTTCGACCAGGCGCTTGGAATTGGACGAATTCGGCGCGCCGACGATGATGAAGAGATCGCAGCCGGGGGCGGCCTGCTTCACCACTTCCTGGCGGTTGGTCGTCGCATAACAGATCGAGTCCGCCGCCGGCGCCGTCAGGTTCGGGAAGCGCTCGTGCAGGCGGGCGATGACGCCGGCCGTATCGTCGACCGACAGCGTCGTCTGGGTGACATAGCCGAGATTGTCGGGATCGGCAGGGAGATAGGCATCGGCATCCTCGATCGTCTCGATCAGCGAAACCGAGCCCTCCGGCAATTGCCCCATCGTGCCGATCACCTCCGGATGGCCGGCATGGCCGATGAGGACGACATGGCGCCCGAGGCGATTGTGGCGCATCGCCTGCTTGTGGACCTTTGAGACCAGCGGGCAGGTGGCGTCGAGATAGAAGAGGTTGCGGCTCGCGGCATCCTCCGGCACGGATTTCGGCACGCCATGGGCGGAGAAGACCACCGGCTGGGCGCGATGTTCGGCCGGGATCTCGTCCAGTTCCTCGACGAAGACGGCGCCCTTGGCCTCCAGCCCCTCGACGACATAACGATTGTGGACGATCTCGTGGCGCACATAGACCGGCGCGCCATAGGATTTCAGCGCCAGCACGACGATCTGGATGGCGCGGTCGACGCCGGCGCAGAAGCCGCGCGGACCGCAGAGCCTGATCGTCAAGGGAGGTTTCGCCGCAATATTCATGTCTGTTCCGGGTTGAGAGATTTAGGGACCTCTAGCCCAATATGGCCAAGAATTGAAGCGATACTATTGCGGGGCTGCCTTGGTCCCCTTGCGGAACCAGGAGATCACCACCACGACGACGAGCACGGCGGCAAGCCCGTACCAGGTAAAGGCATATTGCAGATGGTCGTTCGGCAGATCCACCTGGGTCACCCCGCCGATCGGCAGGCCGGCCGGATTGGGGGTGGAATCGGCATCGACGAAAAAGGGAATGACGCGCGCTTTCTCCAGCCCGACGCTGGAGGCCATGACGTCGAGGTCCTTCCAGTAGAAGATGTTCTTGGCGACGTCGTTGTCGGGCACCACCCAGGAGGGCTTGCCGGTCAGTTTGCTGCGCGCGAGACCGGTGACGGTCTGCTGATCCGTCAGCTGGCCCTGCATACGCATCTCCGGCTCCTTATTGTCAAAGGGAACGAAGCCGCGATTGACGAAGAGCGCCCGCCCGTCGGCAAGTTCCAGCGGGGTATAGATGTAATAGCCGGTCTGGCCGCGCCAGGTGGCGAAGAAGTGCCGCTCCTTGTTGTTGATATAGCGGCCGGTGGCGGTGACCTTGCGATATTCGATATCGCCGCCTGCGGCCGCCATCGCCTCGATCTCGGCGAGCGGTACCGGGCTTGCTGCCTGGCGCGCGGCGATATCGGCAAGCAGGCCTTCCTTCCAGTGGAGGCGCTCCACCTGCCAGGTGCCAAGCGAAATCAGGATGGCGAGCGCGATCAGCACCAGGATGCCGGTTGCAACAGGCAGCCGGCGGCGCGGCGTTACGTGCTCTATTTCAGTCACTCAGGCGTCCTTCGCGGGCATTGTGGCGGTATTGCATGGCGATCAGGATGCCCTTGAACCAGCGCAGCGTCGTGAGCGACAGGATGATCGTCAATGGAGCAAAGAGCAGGATATGCACCCAGATCGGCGGTCCGTAATTCACCTGCAGCCACAGCACCATGCCGATGACGATGAAACCGACGATGAGGATGACGAAGACGGCCGGGCCGTCGCCGGAATCGGCGAAGGAATAATCGAGGCCGCAGGCGGCGCAGCGCGGTTTTACGCCGAGCAGGCCATCGAACAACTTACCCTCGCCGCAGCGCGGGCAGCAGCCCTTGATGCCTGTCTTGACCGGATCGACGGGGGGAAAATGGGCGCGGTCCTCGTTCATGCCATTCCTTTGCGTAACCTTGGCGGCCGCGGCTTATTCGATGCCGCCTTAACTCTCCCATAAATTATTCGCAGGACGAAGGGAAATGCCTGCGCGATTTCGTCACTGCAGAATTCCCCGAATCCGAATGCATTGAAGGGATTATGCGGAAAATCAAAGGGTTACGGCGTCCTTTGCTCGTCACCAAAAGACACACGGCGCTGGTCTGATTCGCGCCAAACAGAAGAAGAAAACTGATGACCAACGACAGCCATTCCGTGCAGATCATTATCCTGAACGGCGCGCCGCGGAGCGGCAAATCAAGCATCGCCCGCGCAGTACAGGAACATTTCGAAGGGCCGTGGCTCAACCTCGGCGTCGACAGCTACAATGCCATGACGCCGGAGCGCTACCTGCCGGGCATCGGACTGCGGCCGGGCGGCGAACGGCCGGATCTGGAGGAACTGGTGCCGTTCTTTTATGCAGCACTCTACGAATCGATGGCTATCCATGCCGGGTTCGGCCTCAACGTCGTCGCCGATCTCGGCCATCACGATGGCTATTCGCAGCCGCTTGGCATTCTTGCCGATTGCGCCCGGCGCCTGGAAGACTTCCCCGTGCTGTTCGTCGGCGTGCGCTGTCCGATCGAGACGATCATGCAGCGGCGCGAGATTGCCCAAGAAGGGCGCGAGACGCTTTATCTCAGTGCCACGCAGGACGTGCCCGTTCCAGAACCGGTGCAACGCTGGCAGGACGAGGTGCATCGGCCCGGCATCTACGATATGGAGGTCGATACATCAGTGCTGACACCGCTCGAATGCGCCGAAGCGATCCGCCATCAGCTGGATCTCGGTATTCCCCAGCCTTCGGCCTTCGAACGGATCGCCGGGGCGCGCTGAGCTGAAAAAAGCGGGCACGGGCCAGCCTTAGACTGAGGACGAAGTCGGCCAACTCCTCTTTCGTCATGCTCGGGCTTGTCCCGGGCATCTGCGCCCGGTTGATATGTAGCAGATCCTCGGCACAAGGCCGAGGATGACGCCGAGTAGAGAGCGAGATTTGTGAACAAAAAAGGCGGGCACGAGGCCCGCCTTTTGCTTGACTATGGCTCCGATCAGCCTGCGGCCAGCGGAGCGCCCCAGCCGCCCCAGACGTAGATGCAGAAGAACAGGAACAGCCAGACGACGTCGACGAAATGCCAGTACCAGGCGGCCGCCTCGAAGCCGAAATGCTGCTTCGGGGTGAAGTCGCCGCGCAGCGCGCGCAGCAGGCAGACCAGCAGGAAGATCGTGCCGACCAGGACGTGGAAACCGTGGAAGCCGGTCGCCATGAAGAAGGTCGCGCCGTAGATCGAATTCTTGAAGGCGAAGGGCGCGTGGGCATATTCGTAAGCCTGCACGGAGGAGAACAGGATGCCGAGCAGCACCGTCAGCGTCAGGCCCTGGATCAGGCCCTTGCGGTCGTTGTGCAGCAGCGCATGGTGCGCCCAGGTGACCGTCGTGCCCGACAGCAGCAGGATGACGGTGTTGTAGATCGGCAGATGCCAGGGATCGAGAACCTCGATGCCCTTCGGCGGCCAGGTGCCGCCGGTGTAGAGCAGGCGCGAGGCCTGGATCGCTTCGTTCGGATAGAGGCTGGCGTCGAAATAGGCCCAGAACCAGGCGACGAAGAACATCACTTCGGAAGCGATGAACATGATCATGCCGTAGCGCAGATGCAGCGAGACGACGCGGGTGTGGGCGCCCTCATGGGCTTCCTTCACCGTATCGGCCCACCAGCCGTACATGACGTAGAGAACCAGGGCGAAGCCGATATAGAAGAGCCAGGGATTGGCGAGCTCGGCGCCGGCGACCTTGAACGAACCGCCGTTCAGGTAGCGCATATAGCAGACGCCGCCGATCGCCATGATGAAGGCGCCGAGCGAGGCGAGAATCGGCCACGGGCTCGGATCGATGATGTGATAGTCGTGATTCTTCTGATGAGCATCGGCCATGTAGCTATCCCCGGTGTCTTCCTTCACTCCGCTCCCGGCATAGCCGGAAACGAGCCTTGATCAAAGTTTCTTTTCAATCTTCTCCGCTCCACCCTCATTCGAAGCCAGAGGCTTCGGACCCTCTTTCGGGTAGAACGTATATGACAGCGTCACCGTGTGGATGTTCTTCGATTCCACCGCCTTGACGATGTCAGGATCGATGTAGAACACCACCGGCATGTCGAGCTTCTCGCCCGGCTTCAGGTCCGTTTCCGTAAAGCAGAAACATTGCACCTTGTTGAAATAGACGCCCGCTTCGCCCGGCGTGACGTTGAACACCGCCTGGCCGCGCTGGGTCTCGTTCGAGCGATTCTCGGCAGTGAAATTCACCTGGATCGTTTCGCCGATCTTCGGATTGACCTCGCGCTCGACCGGCTTGAAATCCCACTGCAGGCCCGGCGCGACATTGGCGTCGAAGGTGACGCGCATGGTGCGGTCGAGCACCACGCTCGACACCTGGTCGACGCGCTGGGTCGTGCCGTTATAACCGGTCACCTGGCAGAAGATGCGGTAGAGCGGCACGGCGGCATAGCTCATCGCGCCCATGCCGAAGACGAAGCTCAGGCACATCATGACGACGGCGCCGTTGTTGCGGCCCTGTTTCTTCGGTGCGGCGGCGTTGTCGCTCATCCGGCCATCCCCCCGCCGATCTTCACGATGGTGATCGCGTAGAAGAGAATGACGAGGCCGGCGAGCACCAGCCCGAGAGCGACGTTGCGGTTGCGGCGCGACTTGCGCTGCGCTTCGGTGAGCTTGACCATTTCCATCAGAACCAACCTCCCGCATGCGAGACCAGCAGCGAGGCCAGCCGGTCGATCATCAAGGCGGAGAACACGGCGAAGAGATAGAAGATCGAAAAGGCGAAGAGCTTCTTGGCCGGGATCATCTTCAGATCGCCGTCGGGCATGCGCCAGACGGCGATGGAACAGTATATGAAGATCGCGCCGAGGGCCGCAGTGACGAGGCCATAACCCAGGCTCGCGAAACCGAGGAAGGACGGCAAGACCGCGCAGATGGCGGTCAGCACCGCATAGGCGACGATCTGATGTTTGGTCACCCGCTCGCCGGCGACATTCGGCAGCATCGGCACGCCGACGGCCTCGTAATCGCGCATCTTGAAGAGGGCCAGCGCCCAGAAATGCGCCGGCGTCCACAGGAAGATGATGAGGAAGAGAACGGTGCTCTCGATCGTCACGCTGTTGGTGACGCAAGCCCAGCCGATCATCGGCGGGAAGGCGCCGGCGGCACCGCCGATGACGATGTTCTGCGGCGTCGAGCGCTTCAGCCACATGGTGTAGACAACGGCGTAGAAGAAGATGGTGAAGGCGAGGATGCCGGCCGAGAGCCAGTTGACGGCCAGGCCGAGGATGACGACCGAGAAGCCTGACAGCACCAGGCCGAAGGCGAGCGCCTCCGACGGCGCGATGCGGCCGGCCGGGATCGGACGGTTGGCGGTGCGGCTCATGATCGCGTCGATATCGGCGTCATACCACATGTTCAACGCGCCGGAGGCGCCGGCGCCGACGGCGATACAGAGGATGGCGATCAGCCCGAGGACGGGATGGATGTGACCCGGCGCCAGCACGAGACCGGCAAAGGCAGTGAAGACCACGAGCGACATCACCCGTGGTTTCAGCAATTCGAAATAATCGCGCGCACTCGCTTCCGACAATTCGCCGTCCTTTGCAAGCACCTCGTGATTGTCGATGACCGTCATCATTCCGTCCTGAATGTCAAACTATCAGGACGCCGTATCGAATGCGGCGTCCTGATGATCCGCGCAATTACTTGATGCGCGGAAGCTGTTCCCACTGGTGGTAGGGCGGCGGCGAAGGCAGCTGCCATTCGAGCGTCGTTGCACCCTCACCCCACGGATTGTCGCCGGCAACGCGCTTCTTGGCGAAGGCTTCGAAGACGCCGTAGAGGAAGATCAGCACACCGAAGGCCGAGATGTAGGAGCCGATGGAGGACACATAGTTCCAGCCGGCAAAGGCATCCGGATAATCGATGTAGCGGCGCGGCATGCCGGCCAGACCGAGGAAGTGCTGCGGGAAGAACACCAGGTTGACGCCGATGAACATGATCCAGAAATGCAGCTTGCCGACCAGCTCGTTGTACATGTAGCCGGTCATCTTCGGGAACCAGTAGTACCAGCCGGCGAAGATCGCGAAGACGGCGCCGAGCGACAGAACGTAGTGGAAGTGGGCCACGACGTAATAGGTGTCATGCAGCGAGCGGTCGAGACCGGCATTGGCGAGCTGGACGCCGGTGACGCCGCCGACCGTGAACAGGAAGATGAAGCCGATCGCCCAGAGCATCGGCGTGCGGAACGAGATCGAGCCGCCCCACATCGTCGCGATCCAGGAGAAGATCTTCACACCTGTCGGAACGGCGATGACCATCGTCGCGAAGACGAAGTAGCGCTGCGCGTCGAGCGACAGGCCGACCGTGTACATGTGGTGGGCCCAGACGACGAAGCCGACGGCGCCGATCGCGACCATGGCGTAGGCCATGCCGAGGTAGCCGAAGATCGGCTTCTTCGAGAAGGTCGAGATGATGTGGCTGATCATGCCGAAGCCCGGCAGGATGAGGATGTAGACTTCCGGGTGACCGAAGAACCAGAACAGGTGCTGGTAGAGGATCGGGTCGCCGCCGCCTTCCGGAGAGAAGAAGGAGGTGCCGAAGTTGCGGTCGGTCAGCAGCATGGTGATGCCGCCTGCCAGAACCGGCAGCGACAGCAAGAGCAGGAAGGCGGTGATCAGCACCGACCAGGCAAACAGCGGCATCTTGTGCAGCGTCATGCCCGGCGCGCGCATGTTGAGGATGGTGGTGATGAAGTTGATCGCACCGAGGATCGACGAGGCGCCGGCAATGTGGAGCGCAAAGATCGCAAGGTCGACCGCCGGGCCCGGCGTGCCGCTCGTTGCCAGCGGCGGATACATCGTCCAGCCGCCGCCCGTGCCATAGGCGCCTGCCGGGCCTTCGACGAACATCGACAGCAGCAGCAGCGCGAAGGCGGGAACGATCAGCCAGAAAGAGATGTTGTTCAGGCGCGGGAAAGCCATGTCGGGCGCACCGATCATGATCGGCACCATCCAGTTGGCAAAACCGCCGATCATCGCCGGCATGACCATGAAGAAGATCATGATCAGCGCGTGCGCCGTGGTGAACATGTTGAACATCTGCTTGGCGCCGTCGATCGCGGCATCGCCTTCATAGCCGTAGACCATCGAGGCCAGGCCGTGGAAGATCTGAATACCCGGCTCCTGCAGCTCCATGCGCATGGCAACCGACAGCGCGCCGCCGATGATGCCGGCAATGATCGCGAAGATCAGATAGAGCGTGCCGATGTCCTTATGGTTCGTCGAGAACAGCCAGCGATTGACAAAGCTCGGCTTGTGCCCGTGATCGTGGTGATCGTGATCGTCATGCGCGTGGTCGTGGTGGGCGTGATCATGAGAATGATCGTCGTGAGCGGAAGGTCCAGCCATTGTCCCGATCCCCTTTAATTACTGTGCTTCGGCAACGTCGAGGGTCTTTGCGGGACCATCGGTTGCGGCCATGAGTGTCTTGTAGGCGCCGGGCAGGTCGCTGGCGGCTGCGGTCAGCCACTGCTTGTACTTGTCCTCGGAGACGACGCGGATGGCGATCGGCATGAACGCATGGTCCTTGCCGCAGAGCTCGGAACACTGGCCATAGAACAGGCCCTCGCGCTCGGCCCTGAACCAGGTCTCGTTGAGACGGCCCGGCACGGCATCGATCTTGACGCCGAAAGACGGCATGGCGAAAGCGTGGATGACGTCGGTCGGCGCCGAGGTCACGAGAACGCGGACCGTCTTGTTGACAGGCAGGACCAGCTCGTTGTCGACGGCGAGAAGCCTCGGATAGATCGACTTGTCCTCCTTGCCGGCAGCGGCGCGATCCTGATCCTTCAGCAAGTAGGAATCGAAAGCCAGCGGGCTCTCGCCCGAACCTTCATATTCGTAGTTCCACTGCCACTGGGTGGCGGTCGCCTTGATCGTGACGTCGGGGTTTTCGGGCAGCGTCAGCTGCGCCGTCAGCAGGTTGAACGAGGGAATCGCGAGAAGGAGCAGCACGAGGACCGGCCCCACGGTCCAGGCAATCTCGATCAGCGTGTTATGGCTCGTCTTCGAGGGAACCGGGTTCGCGCTGGCGCGGAACTTGAAACAGACGACGATGAGCAGGACCAGAACGAAAAGCGTGATCGGAACGATAAACCACAGGGTATATTGTTCGAACCAATGAATTTCCCGCATGATCGGCGTTGCCGCCGGCTGCAGCGTCGCCTGCCACGGCATGGGCTGGTCGGCATATGTGCCGGAAGCAAAAAGCAGACAGACCAGCGTGGTCAGGGCTGCATAAGCCTTCTTCATCACCTTATTATCTCCCTCGAGCGCTTGACCTGCAAAATAGAACGCAGAATCCTTGCCATCTTCAGCGCTTCAAACCACAGTTTGGCATTTGCCGCAACAGGCCAGAGCAATTGTCTATGCGGCATTTTTGCTGAAAGCATAGGCAGGCGGGAACGGCAAAACATCCCAAGTTTTTCATCAGCATATGAAAAATCGGCTTTCCGGCCAATCCGCGCGCGACACATTATTTCGCAAAGGTCCAATTTCCGCCGCAGTCCCCCGGTTTTCACGGGGTGGGGCTTTTCATTTTTGGTGGGCAGCTTCAACAATAGCCGCAATGATTCGATATCCAGAGGTTTCCATGGGTTTCCGTTCCCTCGCGCAGTCGCTTCTCGTGACTGCCAGCATCGCGGCCGCAGCGACGACGCCCGTTTTCGCGCAACAACCCACGCCGTCACCGGCCAAGCCGCCGGCTGCCGCGCCGGCTCCTGCCCCGGCGCCGCAGCAGCCGAATGCCGCCAGCCCGAATATCCAGGTAACGCCCGGCCAGACCCAGCCGCAGGCGCCGGGCACGGTGAAATCCAATCACGGCGCATGGTCCGTCGTCTGCGACAAGCCGGCAGGCGCCGCGACCGAACAATGCGCGCTGATGCAGAATGTCATCGCCGAGGACCGGCCCGAGGTCGGGCTTTCCGTCGTCGTGTTGAAGACCGCCGACCGCAAGTCGAAGATTCTGCGCGTTCTGGCGCCGCTCGGCGTGCTGCTGCCGAACGGCCTCGGGCTCAATGTGGACGGCAAGGATATCGGCCGCGCCTATTTCGTCCGCTGCTTCGCCGACGGCTGTTATGCCGAAGTCGTGCTCGAGGACGAACTGCTCAAGACCTTCCGCAGCGGCGCCCAGGCAACCTTCATCGTCTTCCAGACCCCCGAAGAAGGCATCGGCATTCCTGTTGATCTCAAGGGCTTCGCCGAAGGTTTTGACGCTCTGCCGTGATGGCGGGCTGCGACGGCGTCGAGCGTAGAGTGCAACTACGCTCCCCTTACTCCAGAAGCTCAACCCATACTCCGTCATGCTCGGGCCTGTCCCGAGCATCTGCAGCCGGCTGATATGTAGCAGATCCTCGGCACAAGGCCGAGGATGACGGAGGGCGCGTTTTGCCGCTCCCATCCCTTTAAAAAAGAATTATTCGACGGCGGGGCTTCACTCCTTATTATGTGGAGCCCTATCTAGGGAGTAAGTGCATTCCTGAACGCATGCCCATTGGAGCCATACCATGACCACCGATCTCCTGACGCTTTTCGATGCCGCCGAAGCGACGATGCGCAAGCACGTGGCCGAAGCGCTGTCCGGCGCCGATGACGGCGAGCTGTTCATCGAGCACTCACAGGCGGAAGCGCTGACCTTCGACAATGGCCGTCTGAAGGGCGGCAGCTTCAACACCGAGCAAGGGTTCGGCCTGCGCGCCGTGGCCGGCGAAGCGGTGGGTTACGCCCATGCCGGCGATCTCTCGGTGGCGGCGCTGAAGCGGGCGGCGGATGCGGTCGGCGCGGTGACGCGCGGCTATTCCGGCTCTTATGCCGCCGCACCCCAAGGCACCAACAAGAAATTCTACGGCGACCAGAACCCGATCGGCCAGCCAAGCTTCGAGGAGAAGGTCAAGGTCCTGCAGGACATTGACGCCTATCTCAGAGGCAAGAACGACAAGGTGCGGCAGGTGACGGCCTCGGTCGCCGCCAGCTGGCAGGTCGTCGATATCCTGCGTGCCGACGGACACCGTGTGCGCGACATCCGGCCGATGACGCGCATCAATATTTCGGTGATGGTCGGCGAAGGCGATCGCCAGGAGAGCGGCTCCTACGGCCACGGCGGGCGCATCGGCTTCGGCGATTTCATCGCCGAGGGCAGCTGGCAATACGGCGCCGACGAGGCGCTGCGCCAGGCGCTCGTCAATCTCGAAGCGATCGACGCGCCAGCGGGCACGATGGATGTCGTGCTCGGCTCCGGCTGGCCTGGCGTGATGCTGCATGAGGCTGTCGGTCACGGGCTGGAAGGCGATTTCAACCGCAAGAAGACGTCGGCCTTTTCAGGCCTTCTCGGCCAGATGGTCGCCGCGCCTGGCGTCACCGTCGTCGACGACGGCACGATCGACAACCGCCGTGGCTCGATCACCATCGACGACGAGGGCACGCCATCGGGCTACAACGTGCTGATCGAGAACGGCAAGCTCGTCGGCTACATGCAGGATCGGCAGAACGCCCGGCTGATGGGCATGCAGCCCACCGGCAACGGCCGCCGCCAGGGCTATGCGCATGTGCCGATGCCGCGCATGACCAACACCTATATGCTCGGCGGCGACAAGACGCCCGAGGAGATCATCGCCTCGGTGAAAAAGGGCATCTATGCCGTCTCCTTCGGCGGCGGCCAGGTCGACATCACGTCGGGCAAGTTCGTCTTCGGCTGCACCGAGGCCTATCTGATCGAGAACGGCAAGGTCGGCGCGCCGATCAAGGGCGCGATGCTGATCGGCAACGGGCCGGACGCGATGAAGCGGGTGTCGATGATCGGCAACGATATGAAACTCGACACCGGCATCGGCAATTGCGGCAAGGCCGGCCAGTGGGTTCCGGTCGGCGTCGGCCAGCCGCATCTGCGCATGGATCAGATCACCGTCGGCGGCACGCAGACCTGAGGCGAAAGGATTCTCTGATGGCGGACATCGAAATCAGACCCTTCGCATCAGATGACGCCGATGCCGTGCTGTCGGTGATCCTGCCGATCCAGCGCGAGGAATTCGGCATCGACATCACCGCGGATGCACAGCCGGATCTCCGGGTCATTCCGGATTTCTATCAGTCCGGCAAAGGTGAGTTCTGGGTCGCCGTCAAGGACGGTGCCATCGTCGGCACGGTTGGGCTGAAGGACATCGGCAACAACCAGGCGGCGCTGCGCAAGATGTTCGTCTCAGCCGCGGTGCGCGGCCGCGAGCACGGCGTGGCGGCACGGCTCCTCGATCGCCTGATCGCCCATGCCAGGGACGCCGGCCTCACCGATATCTTCCTCGGCACGACCGACAAATTCGTCGCGGCGCATCGTTTCTACGAGAAGAACGGCTTTAGCGAAATCGCCAAGAGCGCCCTGCCCCGCTCCTTCCCGCTGATGGCGGTGGACAGCAAGTTCTACCGTTATAAGGTCGGCTGACTTTATCGGCCGACCTGCATCAGCTCTTCGGCACCTCCGCCGGCCGAAACAGCCACTTCCGTTCGATCGCGGCGGCAAGATCGAGATCGTTGTGGCGGGCAAACAGCAAGAGATGGCCGAGAACGTCGGCGGCCTCGTCGGCGAGGTCGCGCTGCATGTCTTCAGGCGAGCGGCCCTTCGCACGGCCGCGGCCGGTCAGCCGGTTCCATGCCTGGGTCAGTTCGCCCATTTCCTCCTGCAGCTTCAGCAGGAACCAGTCGGCATCGCGCTCGATATTGTTGGCAGCGACATGAACGGAGGATGAGGCTTCGAACTGGTCGGCAAGACGGCGCAGCATGGATGTTCTCCTTTTGTTTATGGAGGAGACGCTGATTCCCGATGCTTGTCCAGCGTGAATTGCCGCAGTGCGCGGTGGCGATCAGCTGTGGTCCGGCAGCAGCATGCAGTCATAGGAGCGCTGCTTCAGCGCATCGCAGGCCGAGACGGCGGCATCCTTGCTGGCAAAGCCGACGAAGCGGGCGCGGTAGATCTTGTTGGCGCCCTGCCCGACCGCCTCGGTATAGGGCGAAGCGGAAACGAGCGGCGCGCCGCCTTCCGACTGCGCCTGGGCGAGAAGCGCACGCGCGGCATCGGCGCTCGGCGCGGCCGAGATCTGGATCTGCCAGTCGCCATCAGCCTGTTTCGCCGAGGTCTTCACTGTCTTGCCGGCGTTCAGGATTTCGTCCATCGCGACCGGGCGCTCCAGCGGCACGACGGCGTCGTCGGCATAGGCCAGGCTCTTGGCCGCGAGATCGTCGACTGGCCGCGGTGCGTTGAGCGGCACCGGTACATCGGCAGCATCGGCGGCGGAGGCGACTTCGACGGCTTCCTTGGCGCCGACGCTCGCCACCAGCTTGGCGCCGCCGGAAGAGGAGGCACGGCCGAGATAGCGGTCGAGCAAACCCGCCATCTTGTCGTCGCGGCTGCGGGCGGTGCGGCCGCCGAGCACGACGCCGACCACGCGGCGGTTGCCGTCCCGGACGGCGCTGACGAGATTGAAGCCGGAGGCGTTGGTGTAACCGGTCTTGATGCCGTCCATGCCCTGGTAGCGGTACATGAGATTGTTGTGGCCGCGCACGGTGCGGCCGCGAAAATTGAAACTTGCCGCCGAAAACAGCCGGTATTCGTTCGGATAATTTTTCATCAGCGCGACGGCGAGCGTCGACATGTCACGCGCCGTCGTCACCTGGCGGCCGTCCGGCAGGCCTGATGCGTTGACGAAGACGGTGCGGCTCATGCCGAGCTGGCGGGCTTTGGCCGTCATCATCTGGGCAAAGCCGCTTTCCGAGCCGCCGAGCTTCTCGCCCATGGCGGAGGCGGCATCATTGGCGGATTTGATGATCATGCCATAGACCGCCTCGCGCACGGTGATCGTGCCGCCGGCCTTGACGCCAAGCTTGGTCGGCGGCCGGGAGGCGGCGTATTTCGACATCTTGATCGGCGTATCCCAGGCGATCTTGCCGCGTTTCAACGCCTCGAAGGTGAGATAGAGCGTCATCATCTTGGTCAGCGAGGCCGGATGGTTCAGCGTATCGGCGTTTTCGGCGGAGAGAACCTTGCCGGTGCGGGCATCGAGGATCAAGGAAGCGCTGCCGGCAAGGGCCGCAAGCGGCGCCGAAACGGCAAGCGTTACGGTCAAAACAGCCGCCAGAAGCTTTCTCATGCATGTCCCCTTGATGCGCCAGGCTCGTCAGTCAGATCGGCATTTGTGCCGTAATATGACAGAAGCCGTAAGTTTGGCGCGACTTTGAGGCAACGCCTACCATTTTTCTAGTCTTTTCATCGTCTTGGTTAATGCGAAATGAAGCATCTGCGCCGAATCGGGATTCAGCAAGGCTTAAGTCGCTCTTGCTAGTTTCCGGCAAAGGCAGGGGCGGACGGCGGATGACGGGACAATTGAAGCGATTGGCAAAACGCGCAGCGATCGGCGCCGGGCTCGAGCTTTCCTGGCTGCTCGCTTTGGCAGGGCTGGTGCGGCAAGCGCGCGGACGGGGCGTCGTCTTCACACTGCATCATGTCCGTCCGCACGTGCCTGAGGCTTTCGAGCCGAACGCGCATCTCGAAATCACCCCGCGCTTTCTCGATGCGGCGCTCGGGCGGCTGAAGCGGGAGGGTTATCGCTTCGTGCCACTCGATCAGGTGCCAGGGCTGCTGGCGGAGCCCGAGGGTGGGAAGCCGTTTGCCGCTTTCACGCTCGACGACGGCTACATCAACAATCTCGAGCATGCGCTGCCGGTATTCGAGCGGCACCGGGCGCCGTTTACAGTGTTCGTCGCCCAGGGTTTTGCCGAGGGCTCGCACAGCATCTGGTGGGAGACGCTCGCCGTCCTGTTGCGTCGGCAAAACGAAATCCACTTCGATTTCGGCCGCGGCAGCGAGCGACTGGCGCTCGACAGCCCACAGCAGCAATGGCACGCCTTCGACCGCTTCGCCTGGTATATCCACCGCTCCGATGAGGCGGGCGCCGTCGCCGCCATCGACAGGCTGGCGCGGGAAAACGGCATCGAGCCGACCGATATCACGCGCGAACTGGTGATGCGGCCCGATCAATTGCGATGGCTCGCCGGGCATCCGCTCGCATCGCTTGGCGCTCACACGATCAGCCATCGCGCGCTCGCCCGCCTGCCGGAAGCCGAAGCGCGGATCGAGATGCAGGTTTCGGCTGATTACGTCGAGGCGGTGACCGGCATCCGTCCCGAGACGATCGCCTATCCCTATGGCACACCGGAGGCTGCGACCGGCCGCGAGGCGAGGATTGCCCGCAATCTCGGCTTTACCTTAGCGGTCACCACCCAGCCCGGACTGCCGTCAGCGCAGCTGACCGGCTATCTCCCCCGCATGTCGCTCAACGGCTTCTACCAGAAGCGACGCTATGTCTCGGCGCTCGCCTCCGGCATTCCGCTGAAGCTGATGGGCCGGTAGGCCTTTCAGGGATACATCCTGACCTTGTCCCATTCGCCTTGCGGGGATGGCCGGCGGAATTCGACGCGGTCATGCAGGCGGAATTTCTGGTCTTTCCAGAATTCGATCGAGGTCGGCCGGATGCGAAAGCCCGACCAGTGGGCGGGGCGGGGAATCTCGCCGATGGCGTAACGGGCGGTGTATTCGGCCACGGCTTTCTCAAGCGCGAATCGGCTTTCGAGCGGGCGGGACTGCTTGGAGGCCCAGGCGCCGATGCGGCTGCCGCGCGCTCGCGTCTGGAAATAGGCGTCGGCTTCGGCGTCGGTGACGACCTCGACGGGACCGCGCAGCCTTACCTGGCGGCGCAGGCTTTTCCAGTGAAAGCACATGGCGGCCTTTTTCTGGCCCAGAATTTCACGGCCTTTCTGACTCTCGAAATTGGTGTAAAAGACGAAACCGTCGTCATCGAATCCCTTCAGGAGAACCATGCGGACATTGGGAAGACCATCCTCATCGACCGTTGCCAGCGCCACGGCATTCGGGTCGTTGGGTTCGGAGGCCTCCGCTTCTTTCAGCCATTCGGCAAAGAGCTTGAAGGGTTCGCCACTTTCGGTAAAGTCACCGCTTGTTAACTCGTTTGCCGACATATTGGTTCAAATGCCCCGGATTATTCAAAACTCGCCCAGCTTTTGATAACTGGACAGGACGCAGGGTGGAAGTCATAGCAAAGTCAAATCGCCATACAAAGGGCCTGCGGCAACGCAGCAGCGCGTTGTTCGTCATTGGCGTTGCCATGCTTTCGCTTTCCGGCTGCGTCGGCAGCGGCATGGATTTTTTGAGCGAAGCCAAGGTCGACCGGTCGGTGGCAACCGGCACCGTGCCGCAGACGCCGCCGAGCACCGACACGCTCTCCGACGAGATGACTGTGCGCAACGCCGTGACCTCGGCGGACGTGCAAAGGCTCGAAGGCCAGCCGCTTCCCTGGGCGAATGCATCGACGGGCAGCGCCGGCGTCATCGATACGATCGTCGAGAACAATGAGTCGGGCCAGGTCTGCCGCCAGTTCCGCACGACCCGGCATTCCTATGTCGGCATCGCCAAATTCTACGGCAAGACCTGCCTCGTCGGCGGCGGCAACTGGCAGCTTTTGAGCTTCCAGCCGGAAAGCTGATTCCGGCGGGAAAGCTGATTCCGGCGGGAAAGTTAATCCGGCGGGAAAGTTAATCCGGCGGGAGAGCCGATCTGGTTCACCGACAGGTTAACGCCCGACGGCTTTCTAGCGAATGCTTAGCAAAGAGCTAACCATTCGGGGCAAAACACCCCACATCTCTCCATAGAAATAAGAAGTGATTAGCAACTCCAACGCACGATCGGCGTTGAGAGTGGCTCTGCCTGCCTTTGCGGCGGGTGGCGCCGCGCACGTGATATTGGAGTTTCGGGATGCCGGGCAAGGACGTGGCTTCCCGCATCGCAACACCGGCGGTTTTGACATGCGCGATCCTTACAAAATTCTGGGCGTCAAGCGCGACGCGGCAGCAGACGAGATCAAGGCGGCTTGGCGCAACATGGCCAAATCAGCCCATCCCGACCACAATCAGGGCGACCCGTCGGCGACGGCCCGGTTCGCCGAGATCGGCCGCGCCTATGAAACGCTGAAGGACCCGCGCAAACGCAGCCTGTTCGACAATGCCGTGCGGATGGCCGAAGCCAAGAAACAAGAACAGACGATCATGCAGCAGCGCCAGGCCGCGCGCGAGGCTGCGATCCGCGCCAAGGCGGCGCAGGCCAATGCCGAGCGGGTGATGGAAGAGCTGGCGCGTGCCGCCCAGAAGGCGGCCGCCGACGGCTCCAGACAACAGGCGGGAACGGCTGAGCCTGCCGACGAGATGGTCGAGCGCATTTTCGGCGCCCAGGCGCGTGCTGCGGCCGGCGGCCAGGCGCAGGCTCGCCCGCAACAGGCACAATACCAACAGACCCAAAACCAGCAGAGCCAGAACCAGCAGGCCCCAAACCAGCAGCCAGGCGACGCCGCCGAGGCCGACACCAAGGGCGACGAGGAAACCGGCGAGACCGTCGCGAATGCCGGCGCCACCCTGCCGCTGCCGCTCAGCATCCTGACAAACCTGGTACGCCGTTTCACCGGCGCCAAGGATACGGGTCTCGAAAAAGCACCCGATGAGGTGACGACGGCGACGGTGACGATCGACGACGTCTTGAAGAGCGGCTGGATCACCGCGTCGCTGCCGGAGGGCCGCGAAATTGGCTTCGCCTTGCCGGCAGGCACGACAGACGGTCACGAGATCAGGCTCAAAGGTCAAGGTTTCAAGCTGCCGGGCATGCAGCGGGGCGACGCCGTCATCAACATCCGCATCGCAGCCGATCCGCGCTTCACGGTCGACGGTTTCGATCTGCACGCCGTGCTGCCGCTCAGCATCGAAAATGCCGTGCTCGGCACCGAGGCGCGCATCGACGGACCGAGCGGGCCGCTGAACGTTACCATCCCCGCATGGTCGGGCTCGGACAAGACGATCAGAATCCCCGGTCAGGGATTGCCCCGCGAAGAGGGCGGCAGAGGCGATCTCGTCGTCGAATTGCGCATTATCCTGTGGGAAAAACCCGACGATAAAGTCACCGATCTCATGCGGAGCATGCGCGAAGGCCTGTTCCTATGAAATTTTTATGACATTCGCACCCTTTGTTACGATACCTAACAGTTGATGATCCAGGCCAAGCTTGAACCGATTAACGGCCTATGCCATAGGCAGGATCGATCAGAATTCCTAGGGAGCGAAATATGGCTCAAGCATCCGGCCTCATGGCAGGCAAACGCGGCGTCATCATGGGTGTCGCCAACAATCGTTCGATTGCGTGGGGTATTGCCAAGGCCATTCATGCGCAGGGCGGCGAAGTCGCGCTCACCTATCAGGGCGATGCGCTGAAGAAGCGCGTCGAGCCGCTCGCCGCCGAAATCGGCGCGACACTCGTCGGCCACTGTGACGTCGCCGACGAAGCCACCATCGACGAGGTTTTCGCCAACGTCGAAAAGCTGTGGGGCAAGATCGATTTCCTCGTGCACGCGATCGGCTTCTCCGACAAGGACGAGCTGACCGGACGCTATGTCGACACCTCGGCCGACAATTTCGCCAAGACGATGCAGATCTCCGTCTATTCCTTCACCTCGGTCGCACGCCGCGCCGAGAAACTGATGACGGATGGCGGCGCCATGCTGACGCTGACCTATTACGGCGCCGAAAAGGTAATGCCGAACTATAACGTCATGGGCGTCGCCAAAGCCGCGCTCGAGGCAAGCGTCAAATATCTCGCCGTCGACCTCGGGCCGCAGAACATCCGCGTCAACGCCGTCTCGGCCGGGCCGATCAAGACGCTCGCCGCCTCCGGCATCGGCGATTTCCGCTACATTCTGAAGTGGAACGAATATAACGCGCCGCTGCGCCGCACCGTCACCATCGAGGAAGTCGGCGATGTCGGCCTCTATCTCCTGTCGGACCTCTCGCGTTCCGTCACCGGCGAAGTGCACCATGCCGACAGCGGCTATCATGTCATCGGCATGAAGGCGGTCGACGCGCCCGACATTTCCGTCGTCAAGGACTGATCCCCTTCATATGGATGCGAGACCGTGCTTATCTACGTGATCAGACACGGCCAGACCGCCTGGAATGCGGAGCGCCGCCTGCAGGGCCAGAAGGATATCCCGATGAATGCCACGGGCCTGGAACAAGCCCGGCAGAACGGCGTGGCACTTGCCGGGATTCTCGGCGACACGGTCGATGACTTCGATTTCGTCGCAAGCCCGCTCGGCCGCACCCGCGCGACGATGGAAATCATGCGCAGCGCGATGGGCCTGCCGCCGCTTGCCTATCGCACCGATCCGCGGCTGGTCGAGATTTCCTTCGGCGACTGGGAAGGCTCGACGCTGAAGGAGCTGAAGGCGACGCAGCGCGAGCGAGTGGCGGAACGCAACGCCTCGAAATGGGATTTCATCCCGCCCGGCGACGACGCGGAAAGCTACGAAATCCTCTCCTGGCGCACCGGCTTATGGCTGCAATCGGTCGATCGCCCGACGGTCTGCGTGACCCATGGCGGCGTCATCCGCACGTTTTTCCAGACGATATCAGACCTGCCGAAGAGCAGTGCCGCGGAAGGCGCAATCCCGCAGGACCGGATCGCCAGGATCGACACCGCTGAGCGGACGATCGTCTGGCTGTAGGCATCGCCAGCCCGCTCAGTTAGGTCGGGTTGGGGATAGGAGCGAGTTGTCGGCCCAGGAGATTGCCGAGACCTGCCCTCATCCGGCTGCCGCCACCTTCTCCCCGCTCGCGGGGCGAAGGGACCATGCCGCGACCTCTCCGTCCCATCTACGTCTCGTATGGCACGTCCCCTCGCCCCGTTTTTACGGGGGTCCGAAGGACGGGTCGAGACCAGCGGCTCGACCCCGGTCAGGTTAGGGTGAGGGGCAGCTGCCTCCTCCAGAGTCCTGACTACTTGACGATATCGAGATCGTTGATGACGCGCTTGCCGTCGACCTCGGTATAGAA
The DNA here is from genome assembly GCF_028994275.1 of Rhizobium binxianense. Classification (NCBI taxonomy): domain Bacteria; kingdom Pseudomonadati; phylum Pseudomonadota; class Alphaproteobacteria; order Hyphomicrobiales; family Rhizobiaceae; genus Rhizobium; species Rhizobium binxianense. The sequence continues at coordinate 616,017 of NZ_CP118713.1, read as the reverse complement.
GACGATCACCTTCACGCCGGCTTCGAGGCCGTCGAAATTGAATTCCTCAGGCGCCTGATAGGTTTTGCCGTCATCGAGCGTCAGCACGAGATTTGCTGTGTCGACCTTCTTGATCGTCGCCTCGACATCGGCGCTCTCGGCAAAACCGCTCATCGGTGAGAGGAAACTTGCTGTTGCCAAAAGCGTGGCGACGACGAAACGCATGGCGACAATCCTTTTGAAACGCTGCACGAGAGGCTGCACGGAAAAATGACTGGCCACAGATAAGCTCCTGAATATGGCGAAAATTGCCCGGAAGAATGGCTTTTCCCGCCCAATTGATGAATAGGATTTTAAATATAATCAAGATGCCGCGGTAACCCGGGTTTTCCCTTCCCGGGACTTTTCGGCATTGCCTGCGGGCAATCGTAAATTAACCCCCGCGCCCTACAGTTGCCCGGAATATGGGGGTATCATTTTGCTTTCCAGGCTGAGCGACAACAAGCAGTTACGGCGCGTGTTGAAGAATATCCGCGTCTCGTTTCTGGTTTCATCGTTCGTCGCCCTTGTCGTCATCCTGGTCGGCTTCGGCCTCGACCGGGCCAATACTGCGGCTTATGAGCGCGAACTTCATATCCGCACCGAAAGCGAGGCGAACCTCATTCGCGCCCGGGTCATGGCCGAGATCAACATGGACCTCAGCATCGTCCGCGACCTGACCAACCTGATCTCCGTCAGCGCGGCGAAGGGAGAGGAGATAGAGCGGCAGATCAACTGGCTGCTGATCCAGAATCCACCCTTCATCCATATCGCCGTCGCCCCCGATTTCATCGTCAGCAACGTCTACCCGCCGCAATCCGGCAATGAGCGGATCGGCCGCGACGTGCGCGAAGCGCTCTTTTCACGCCAGGCGATGACGCCCGCGGCCGGCGATCAGTCGGCGCGTTTCTATGGCCCGATCAGTATCGACGGCCGGGACGCCTTTGCCATATTCTTCCCGGTTTTCGTCAAGGAGAACGGCCAGCGGCGGGTCTGGGGGGCGGTCGAGCTCGTCATCGACCAGCCGATGTTCTACGAGGCGACGGGGCTGATGCCGGCGCGCGACCGCGAGAACCGGGAACGGTATCCGCATCTCGACCATCTTTCGATCGCCATCCGCGATATCGGCTCGCCGGCGAGGGCCGCGACGACGGCACCCTTCTTCGGGTCGTCCGATATCGACGGCAAGGATCCGATGCGTCAGAAGATCGGCTTTGCCGGCGGCAAGTGGGAGCTTTCCGTCGTCCCGAACAGCGGTTGGGACGCGATACCGGAAAACCGAACCGAGCTGCGCCTGATCGTCGGTGCCGCCGGCATCATCATCATCGTCCCGATCTTCTTCGCCACGCTCCTGCTCGGCGAACGCAACCGCAACATCACCGAGTTGGAGACGCGCGAGGCGAAACTCAAGGAACTGTCGCAACGGCTCGATCTGGCGCTGGAATCCTCGAATATCGGCATCTGGGAGCTGCAGGATCAGGATCATACGAGCAGCCTGCTCTGGGATGCGCGCGCCGCCGCCCTGCACGGCAAGCCGGCGCAGGAGACAAGCCGGGCGCTCGACGAATGGCTGGCGACGATCCTACCCGAGGACCGAGACATAGCCGAAGTGCACTTCTTCAGCTGCAGCATCGCCGGCGCGGCCTGTACGGCGCAATACCGCATCCTGCTTGCCGATGGCGGTATTCGCCATCTCCGCTCAGTCGGCGCCTTGTATAAGGATGCCGCCGGCGTCAGCAAGACGATCGGCATCGTCTGGGACGTGACGACAGATGCGGAGACGACCGACACGCTGCGCAAGGCCAGGGACATGAGCGAGGTCAAGAATGCCGAGCTGGAGCTGGCGCTTGAAGAGCTTTCCAGCCGCGAGGCAGAGCTCGCCGAGCTGTCGAGCCGGCTCGACCTTGCGCTCGATTCCTATCAATGCGGCATTTGGGAAGCGCGGCTCGGCCGGGGCGGCTCGATCTGGAACGAGCGCATGCATGAGCTCTACGGGCTTGCCCCTCGCAACGGATTCATGACCGAGGAGATCTGGCTTGGCTGCATCCACCCCGAGGATCGGGCCTCGGCGCTCGAAAGCGCACGTTACTTCAAGAAGAACGGCGATACGCACACCCTCGTCTGCCGGGTGATGGCAAGCGACGGCCAGGTGCGCTATGTGCGCTCGGTCGGCAAGGTCCACCAGACGGGGACCGGCGAAATGAAGATCATGGGCATCGCCTTCGATGCCACCGAAGACGTGCTGATGACGATCCGGCTGAAGGCGGCCAAGGACGAGGCGGTCGCCAAGAATATCGAGCTCGAGCTTGCCAAGAACAGGATCGAACACAATTCGCTGCATGACCCGCTGACCGCACTCGCCAATCGCCGCAAGCTCGACATTGCGCTTGAAAATCTCACCCATGACGGCCGCCGGCAGCGGCAGAAATTCTCGATCCTGCACATCGACCTCGACCGCTTCAAGGAAATCAACGACACGCTCGGCCATGCCGCCGGCGACGCGATGCTGGTGCATGCCTCGAAAGTGCTCGCTAGGAACGTCCGCGGCAGCGATCTCGTTGCGCGCATCGGCGGCGATGAATTCGTCATCCTCGCGCTCGATGTCGGCGACAAGGAAATGGCGGAGCTTTCGACGCGGATCATCGAGGAGATGCGCCAGCCCATCGATTTTCAGGGTTTTTCCTGCCGCTGCGGCGTGTCGATCGGGGTGGCGCTTGCCAACGGTGCCCATGTCGATGCGCGCAAGGTGCTGATCAATGCCGATATCGCGCTTTACCGCGCCAAGAGCATGGGCCGCAACCGCTTCGAATTCTTCAATCACAATCTGCAGGCCGATATCATCAACACCAAGCGCACGGCAGACGAGATCCTTGCCGGCATCGACAATGGCGAATTCACCGCCTGGTATCAGCCGCAATTCTCGGCCCGCACGATGGAACTGACGGGCGTCGAGGCGCTGGTGCGCTGGAAGCATCCCTCCAAGGGGTTGCTCACCCCGGACAAGTTCCTGCGCATCGCCGACGAGATCAATGTCGTGCAGATGCTCGACCGCATCGTGCTGGAAACGGCGCTGCGCGACAAGATGCGCTGGACGGCGCGCGGTATTGCCGTGCCCAAGGTCTCGGTCAATGTCTCGGCGCGGCGGCTGCATGACGGCAGCCTGCTGGAATCGCTCGCCGATCTGCATATCCGTCCCGGCGAACTCTCCTTCGAACTGGTGGAATCGATCTTCCTCGACGAGAGTGAGGACGTCGTCTCGCACAATCTCGAGCGCATCAAGGCGCTCGGCATCGATATCGAGATCGACGATTTCGGCACCGGCCATACCTCGATCGTCAGCCTGCTGAAGCTGAAGCCGAAGCGGCTGAAGATCGACCGTCAGCTGGTGCAGCCGATCGTCAGTGCCACGCAGGAGCGGGCGCTGGTCAGCTCGATCATCGAAATCGCCCGCTCGCTCGGTGTCGAGACGGTGGCCGAAGGGGTGGAGACGGCAGCGCATGCCGAATTGCTGCGCGATCTCGGCTGCGATATCCTGCAGGGCTATGCCTTCTCGCGGCCGCTGTCCTTCGACGATTTCACCGCGGAAGCAACCGGAACGAGGTGGCGGCTCGCCTCATGACCGCCGCCTTCCGACGGCGGGACGCCGGAAGGCATCGTCATCCGGAAACAGCATTTCCGCACCTGCCGGTTTGACGCAAAGAAAGGCTTTTGCCTCGGCGGTTTTTTGGCCTATGAGTGTCGCGCCTTTTCAAGCAATGGCGCGGCCGGCGGCGACCGGCCTTGGCGCGCCACCGTGGGAACACATGTCGCACAATACATTCGGTCACCTCTTCCGCGTAACCACCTGGGGCGAAAGCCATGGGCCGGCGCTCGGCTGCGTCGTCGACGGCTGCCCTCCGGGGCTGCGCTTCACGCTTGCCGACCTGCAGGTCTGGCTCGACAAGCGCAAGCCCGGGCAATCCCGTTTCGTCACGCAGCGGCGCGAGGAGGATCTGGTGAAGGTGCTCTCCGGCGTCATGCTGGACGCCGACGGCGAGACGATGACGACTACGGGCACGCCGATCTCCATGCTGATCGAAAACACCGACCAGCGTTCCAAGGATTACGGCGAGATCGCAAGGCAATACCGCCCCGGCCATGCCGACTATACCTATGACCTCAAATACGGCATTCGCGATTATCGCGGCGGCGGCCGCTCGTCGGCGCGCGAGACCGCCGCACGCGTTGCGGCCGGCGGCATCGCCCGTCTGGTCGTGCCTGGCGTCACCGTGCGCGGCGCGCTGGTGCAGATCGGCAAGCACAAGATCGACCGCCGCAACTGGGATTGGGACCAGGTCGGACAGAACCCGTTCTTCTCCCCCGATGCGGCGATCGTGCCGGTCTGGGAGGAATATCTCGACGGCATCCGCAAGACCGGCTCGTCGATCGGCGCCGTCATCGAAGTGATCGCCGAAGGCGTGCCGGCCGGTCTCGGTGCGCCGATCTATGCCAAGCTCGACCAGGATATCGCCTCGCTGCTGATGTCGATCAACGCCGTCAAGGGCGTGGAGATCGGCAATGGTTTTGCCGCCGCCGAAACCTCGGGCGAAGACAATGCCGACGAGATGCGCATGGGCAATGACGGCGTGCCGATCTTCCTTTCCAACAATGCCGGCGGTATTCTCGGCGGTATCTCCACCGGCCAGCCGGTGGTGGCGCGTTTCGCCGTCAAGCCGACCTCGTCGATCCTGACCGAGCGCCAGTCGATCGATGCCGACGGCAAGAATGTCGACATCCGCACCAAGGGCCGGCACGACCCCTGCGTCGGCATCCGCGCCGTGCCGATCGGCGAGGCGATGGTCGCCTGCGCCATCGCCGACCATTATCTTCGCGACCGCGGCCAGACCGGCCGTCTGAAATAGGAGCGCCCTCATGTCTTATGATCAGAAGCGCGTCGTCGACGCCATCAGGGCCTTCGAGGCCGGCGAGATCGTCGTCGTCATGGACGACAATGACCGCGAAAACGAAGGCGACCTGATCGTCGCCGCCGTCCATACGACGCCGGAGAAGATGGCCTTCATCGTGCGCCACACCTCCGGCATCGTCTGCGCGCCGATGCCGAAGGAAGAGGCCAAGCGCCTCAACCTCAACGCCATGGTGGCGGAAAACGATTCTGCCCATACGACTGCTTTCACCGTCTCGGTCGATTTCAAGCACGGCACGACCACCGGCATCTCCGCCGACGACCGGACGCTGACGGTGCGCAACCTTGCCAATCCGAATGTCGGTGCCGCCGATTTCGTCCGTCCCGGCCACATCTTTCCGCTGGTCTCCCGCGAAGGCGGCGTGCTGATGCGCTCCGGCCATACCGAAGCGGCCGTCGACCTCTGCAAGCTTGCCGGCCTGCCGCCGATCGGCGTCATCTCCGAACTCGTCAACGATGACGGCACCGTCACGCGCGGCCCGCAGGTGGTCGACTTCGCCGAGCAGCACGGGCTGAAGCTCGTCTCCGTCGCCGATCTCATCGCCTATCGCCAGCGCAAGGAAACGCTGATCGAACTCGGCACCAGCTTCGACGTCGACACGCCGTTCGGCAAGGCCAAGGCCCATACCTATTCCCTGCCCTGGGACCCGATGCAGCATCTCGCCGTCGTCTTCGGCGACATCCGCGACGGCGTCGACATCCCGGTGCGCCTGCATCCGGAAAATGTCGCCGAGGATCTCTTCGGCAAGAACAGCCCGGTCGATTTCTACATGCAGAAAATTGCCGAGGAAGGCCGCGGCGTCATCGTCTATCTGCGTGAGGGCTCGGTCGGCGTCGGCCACACCGACAATGGCCGCAAGGCCCGCAACCAGGGCCGCGAAGCCCATGCCGAAGCCCAGACCCGCGACAGCGAATGGCTGGAAATCGGCCTCGGCGCCCAGATCCTCAGGGATCTCGGCGTCAGCTCGATCAAACTGCTGACCAGCCGCGAACGCCACTATGTCGGCCTGGAAGGTTTTGGGATCAAGATCAGCAAGACAGAGATTTGCTGAACGGGCGTGGGCTCGGACCCTCGCCATCCCTCATTCCTGTGCTTGTCACAGGAATCCAGCCACGGCGCGTCCGCGCCGTGAATGACTCATTTGCTTCTACGAATAGAGTTTCCCGCACCCAAGGACTTGGGTGCGCTGGATCCCTGTGACAAGCACAGGGATGAGGGAGTGAGGGTAGTTCGACTACCCTCTCCACCCGTCGAGCAGCTCCACCTTATCCACCCCCGCAAACCGCGCCACCCGATCCAGCTCCGCCTCCAGCCTCTCCAACCGTCCGGCCGACGGCTTGACGCCCGGTTCCAGCCAGAGCCGTTTGACATCGAGCGTCGATTTCTTCCGATCCGCCTTCATGTCGATGCGGCCGATCAGCCGGTCGCCTTCGAGCAGCGGGAAGACATAGTAGCCATATTCGCGCTTCGGCTCGGGCACGAAAATCTCGATGCGGTAGAAAAAGCCGAACAGGCGTTCGGCGCGGTTGCGGTCGCGGATCATCGGGTCGAAGGGGCTGAGCACGCGGATGCGCGGCGGCGCGCCGGGGTAATCGTCGAGGGTGGAGAGGAAATCGGCAAAGGCCCAGGACGGCCGCGGCTTGGCCCCGAGCGCCGGTTCGATCAGCACTTCGATCAGCTCGTCGCGATGGGCCGAGACCCAGGCCTTGGCCTCATCGGGCGAGACCAGGTTCCAGAAGGCCGATATTTCGCCATGGGTGGCAAAGCCGAGGCGGGCGAGCGCGCTGCGGCAGGCCCAATCGACGAATTCCTCGCGGCTCACCTCCGGCTCGCGGAATTCGGCCGGGATGACACGTTCCGCCAGGTCATAGATCTTCTGGAAATTGGAGCGGCCGGCGATGGCGAACTTGCCGGTGTGCCAGAAATATTCGAGCGCCGTTTTGTTCGGATGCCAGTTCCACCAGCCGCCGGAGACGTGGCCGTCGGCCTTGATGTCGCGCGCCAGGATCGCGCCGTCGCGCTCAACGCGCTCATAGGTCTCCGCGAAAGCCGCCTCGAAGCCCTCGCCGCGCCATTTGCGCCAGCGTTCGACGATCACCTTCTCCTGATGGCGGAACTTGTGTTTCCAATAGACGAAGAAGGCGCTCGGCAGAATGGAGGCGTCATGCGTCCAGTGCTCGAACAGCGCGCCGTCCTTTTCGAGGAGCGCGGTGAGATGCTCGCGCCTGTAGGTCTGGTTGCGGGAAAACAGGATCTGGTGATGCGCTCGCTCCACCGTCTGGATGCTGTCCACCTGGACGAAACCCAGCTCATGGATGAGCTGCAGCAGGCCGGCCTTGGTCAAGGCGCGGTTCGGTGGAGCGCTGAGGCCCTGCTTGGCAAGAAAGACACGGCGGGCGTCGGAATTGGAAAGCAGATTCGTCATGGCGACATCATAATCCGGAAAATCTTCCTAGCCACCCGATATCGTGATCGGATATCGACAGCGAGATTTGCGCTTTGTAGAAGCAGTGCTGTCAGGTTGGCGCCGAGCGGCTGCCCCTCACCCTAACCCTCTCCCCGTAAAAACGGGGAGAGGGGACGTGCCTTGCGAGAGGTTGGCGGGGGAACGGAGAGGTTGCGGCATAGTCCCTTCGCCCCGTTTACGGGGGTCCGAAGGACGGGTCGAGACACGTGGCTCGACCCCGGTTGGTGGCGGCAGCCGGATGAGGGGCCGGCATCGGCAATCTCCTCCGATGAAAAATGCGAGGGATGGGTTTGGATATTCGTTTCGAAGGTGCCGGGGTCAGTTTCGGGGCGCGGGTGGCGCTGCAGCCGCTGACGCTCGGCATCCGTGGGAAACGCATCGGCGTCATCGGGCTGAACGGTTCGGGCAAGACGACGTTCGCCCGGCTGATCAACGGATTGACCAAACCGTCGGTCGGCCGCGTCAGCGTCAACGGCCGCGATACGAGCGATGAAAAAGCTGCTATGGCCGATGTCGGTTTCATCTTCCAATCGCCGCAGAACCAGATCATCCTGCCGATCGTCAGGGACGACATCGCCTTCGGGCTGAAGCGGCGCGGCTTCACCAAGCCGGAGATCGAGGCGAAGGTCGAGGGCGTGCTGGCCCGTTTCGGCGCTGAGGCGCTCGCCGATCGCCGGGCGCATGAGCTTTCCGGCGGAGAGCTGCAGGTGGCCGCCCTCTGCTCGGTGCTGGCGACGGGGCCAGGCATTCTGATCCTCGACGAACCCACAAACCAGCTCGATCTCAAGAACCGGGCGCTGGTCGAGAAGATTATCGCCGGACTTGACGAAAGCGCCATCATCATCACCCATGATCTGGACCTGATTGCCGATTTTGAGCGGGTGCTGCTGTTTCATGAAGGGCGGCTTGCGGCGGATGCGCCGGCTGCCGAGGCGATCGCCCGCTACAAGGAGATCGCCGCCTGATGCAGTCGCTCTATGTCGAAGGCAATAGCGTGATGCACCGGCTTTCGCCGCGGCTGAAGCTGTTGTCGCTGACCGCCTTCGGCGTCCTCCTGTTCATCAGCGGGAATCTCGTCCTGCTTTCGATCGCGGTGCTGCTGACGGCCGTTCTCTACAGCATGGTCGGCATGCCGCTTGCCGATGCCCTCGGGCGGCTGCGGCCGATCTTTCTGACGATTGCGATCGTGGCGCTCTTCAACCTCATCTTCAACCCCTGGCAGCAGGCGCTCGTGCCGCTGCTGCGGCTGACGGCGCTGATGCTGCTCGCCGCCACCGTGACGGCGACGACCTCGATCACCGAGTTCATCGACGAGGTGACCGCACTTGCCCGCCCGCTCGAACGCATAGGCTGGGTGCAGGCCGACGATATCGGCCTGGCGCTTGGGCTGGTGGTGCGTTTCGTACCTGAGATCGTCGGCCGTTATCAGGCGATTCGCGAGGCGCACAGGGCCCGCGGGCTGAAGGTCCGGCCAATAACGCTGCTTGCACCGCTGATCATCCTGACGCTCAGGGATGCGGATAATATTGCCGCGGCGATTGACGCGCGCGGCATTCGGCGGCATGTGAGTTAAAGATTAATAAACACGGAATTGATGATGAGCACTCGCGATCTCGTTCTTACCGCCCTCTTTGCCGCGATCATCGTGGCGCTCGGCCTGCTGCCGCCGATTTACCTCGGCTTCATTCCGGTGCCGATCACCGCGCAATCGCTCGGTGTCATGATGGCCGGCGTCGTGCTCGGCGCGCGGCGCGGCGCGATTGCCGTGCTGATCGTGCTGGTGCTGGTCGCCATCGGTCTTCCGGTGCTTTCCGGCGGCCGCGGCGGGCTTGCCATCTTCGCGTCGCCGACGGCGGGCTTCCTGATCGGCTGGATCTTTGCCGCCTTCGTCACTGGCTATCTCAGCGAGCGGCTGATCAACGATCGGCAATCCGGCCTGGTGCAGACGGTGAGCTTCTTCCTCACCGCCATGGCCGGCGGCATCGTCGTGCTCTACGCCTTCGGCATCACCTATCTCGCCACCGTCGCCGGCCTGGGCTTCACGAAAGCCTTCGTCGGCTCCATGGTCTTCATTCCCGGCGACGTGATCAAGGCCTTCGTCGCAGCCCTGCTCGGGCGCGCCGTCATGGTCGGCTATCCCCTGCTGCCGATGCGCGCGTAGAGCATCAAGCCCGATCCTATCAAGTAAACGCCCCGATGGCCGCCGAAGGCGGCCATCGGGAATTTGCCGGGCCTGATGACCTTGCTCAATGCGGAGCCATGGTCGTTGAGCGATGGGGCGCCTCCTGAGGATACTGTGCCGAGAAGCGGCACCCCGATCAGCCCCAGGCGCGCCCCTGATCCCCGGATGCAATTCATGGCGCAGGCACGTGGCCGGCCTTCACTTGTCCGCAACTAGTTCTATATCATCACGAGTTCTCATGCGAGTGCAGTCCCACCATCTGCACGGTGCTGCTTTAACCCGCAAACCGAACTCGATTGCTTAGCAGCGTCGTCTCAATATCAGGTTCAATACCAAGAGGGCTGCCGAATTTCGAAGGTCAGAAGAGCAAAAATGGCCTGGCGGACGCCAAGTCGCAACGGCCTTTACACGGGAAAGCCAGTCGCTCCGCGGGGCATTCGCATGGAGGCGATATAGACGTGAACGTGGCAGCAAAACCGTTAATTGTCGGAATCGGAGCTTCCGCTGGTGGCCTCGAAGCGTTCAAGGCTTTCTTCAGCCACATGCCGTCCGACAGTGGTATGGCGTTCGTGCTGGTCCAACACCTTGCTCCAGACCATAGGAGCATGCTGTCCGAGCTTCTCGGAAAAACAACGTCAATGCTGGTCACGGAAGCCGTAGACGGAATGACGGTTATCGCCAATCAGGTGTTCGTCATTCCGCCGAATGCTACGCTGACAATTGAAAGCGGCGTCTTGCGTCTAGAAGTGCCTGCACCTCCTCGTGAGCATCGCAGACCGATCGACACTTTCTTTTCCGCACTCGCTGACGACCAGGGCGAAAATGCAGTCTGCATCGTACTTGCTGGTACCGGAAGCGATGGTGCCCTGGGGCTGAGCGCGGTCAAAGAAAATGGCGGCCTTACCATGGCTCAAGCCGAGTTCGATCACTCCGCGAAGGGCGGTATGCCCCATAGCGCCGTGGCGACTGGATTCGTTGACGAGGTGTTGCGCGCTGAAGAAATGCCGGCGCGTCTCAAGTCCCATTTTCTGCACTTGCAGCATGTCGCGTCGCAAAAACACGCGGACGGAACCCGGCTGGATGCGACCGAGCATCTGCCAACGATCGCGAAGCTTCTGAGGGCCAAAGTCGGCCACGATTTCAGCAACTACAAAGAAAGAACTTTTACACGAAGAATTCAGCGCCGGATGCAGGTCCTTCAGGTCGACTCGGTCTCCGTCTACACCGCCCGCCTCAAGGATGAACCTCACGAACTGGACCTGCTTTTTCGTGAACTTCTTATCGGCGTTACGCAATTCTTCCGCGATCCGCAGTATTTTGAGTCACTACAGAATCTCGCCATCACCAAGATTCTGGACGGCAAGGCGGCCAATGACACGATCCGCGTGTGGGTGCCTGCTTCCGCCAGCGGCGAGGAAGCCTATTCCATCGCGATCCTCCTGAAAGAGGCAATTGACAGACGGGGCCTGCCGCTGAAGGTGCAGGTATTTGCCACCGACATTGATGAACGGGCGGTGACCTTTGGGAGAGCGGCCCGCTATTCCAATACTACCGGCCTTTCGCTCGAGCGACTCGGGCGCTGGTTTTCCGAAGACGGTGGCGAATTCTGCCCGATCAAGGAAATCCGCGACATGTGCATTTTTTCGGTGCAGAGCGTCGTCAAAGACCCACCGTTTTCGAAACTCGATTTGGTCTCCTGCCGCAACCTGCTGATTTACATGGACGCCGCATTGCAAGATCGCGTGCTCAAGACCTTTCATTATGCTCTGAAATCAGGTGGGCTCCTGTTCCTCGGGCCGTCCGAGGGCGTGACGCGGCAATCAAATTACTTTTCCAGTCTCGATAAAAAACATCGCATCTTCCAGCGCCGTGACGTGAATGCTGTAATCCCCGATCTTCGAAGGAGTGGAGCGGCGGTCGTCACGAATGCAGCGCTCGATGACGCCCGAGTGAATTACACCGGAGAAGATCGCATCGCCAGAAAAGCCCGCCATGCGATGGAGAAATACTCACCCGCCTATCTGGTTGTCGAAGGAAACGGTGACATAGTGCAATTCTCGGGTGGCGAAGCGGGCCGCTATCTCGAGCCATCCTCCGGTACCGCTAGCCTCAATCTTTTCGTTATCCTCCGAAAATCTCTTCGGCCGATTGTCCGTGCTGCCCTGAGGACAGCCATAGCAACGAAGGGGCCGGTGATTCAGGACGGCATTGGGCTGAGGATCGATGGCCGCAATCAGACCGTCACGGTCATCGTTGAGCCGATTCCAGCTACCGAACCTGGAATTTGCCTCGTTGTATTTCGTGACACCGGGCCGAGCGGGCATGCCACCACCGTCCCGGATGAGAGTTCCGATGATGACATCAGAGCCGTCGAACATGAGTTGCGAACGGTAAAGACGCAACTCCTGTCGACCATCGACGAATTGGAGGCGGCAAACGAGGAGTTGAAATCGGCGACCGAGGAGTATCAGTCGGTCAATGAAGAGCTTCAGTCATCGAATGAAGAGCTGGAAACGGCAAAGGAGGAAATGCAGTCGGTCAACGAGGAACTGCAGACGATCAACGCGGAGATGGCGGCCAAGAACGAAGCGCTTGCACGCGTGAATAGCGACATCAAGAATCTTCTCGACAGCACCGAGATTGCAACGCTGTTTTTGGACAACGAGTTACGCATCAAATCCTTTACACCGCGAATGACCGGAATCTTTCATTTGCGGGACGAGGACAGAGGGCGGCCGATCACGGATATCGTTACGCTGTTGGATTATCACGACCTGAGGCGCGATGTGATGGAGGTGGTGAGCGAACGCTCGATACTGGAACGCGAGGTTCATCTTACCTGCGAAAGCACGACTTTCATCTTGCGCATTCGCCCCTATAGGACAGTCGAGAATACAATTGATGGCGTCGTGTTGACGTTCGTGGATATCAGCGGCCGCAAGGAAACGGAACGCCACACCGCTCTCATCATGAACGAACTCGACCACCGCGTGAAAAATATTCTGGCGGTCGTTTCGTCTGTCGTTCGGCAGACTTTGAAATCCAGTGAAACACCGGCTGCCTTCGCGGCCAGCGTTGAAGGGCGTATAACCGCAATCGCCAACGCTCATAGCCTGTTGACCGTAGAGGGCGGGCGTAGCGAAGCATTCTTGCGAGACCTCGTCAGGCGCGAGCTTTCCCCTTACGACGAACGCGGAATGAATATTAACGTGGGGGGCCCCGAGGTTACGCTTACCCCAAGAGCGGGGCTGACATTGGCGTTGGCCATTCACGAACTTGCCAGCAACGCGTCCAAATACGGGGCACTTTCCGTCGATTCCGGTCATCTCTCGGCTACATGGAGTGTTGACGGGAATGCGACCAATCCGAAACTGATCTTCGTCTGGGCGGAAACAGGTGGTCCGAGCGTAGGCCTGCCCACGCGGAGCGGGTTTGGCACCAAGTTGATCGACCGCACGGTGAGCCATGATCTGGATGGCGAAGTGAAGCGGGAGTTTCTACCCTCTGGTGTGCATTGTACCATCGAAATTCCTCTGACCAGTGAAATCGGTCACCTCGCCCTCAACCGGGACGGCCAGAGGGTCGGAAAATGAACTCTGAAACAATCAGCTTCCGGCTCCTCGTCGTCGAAGACGAACTGTTGATCGCGATCGAACTGGAAGACGTTCTCAGGGCGCTTGGATGCACGGTCATCGGACCCGTTGCCAAGCTTGTCGATGCGATTGAACTCGCCCGCACCGAGAGCCTGGACGCAGCGATCTTGGATGTGACCATTCGTGGAGGACAGGTCTTCCCCGTTGCCGAAATACTGCTGGAACGCGACATTCCTTTCGTTTTCGCCAGCGGCTATGGTGATTGGGCCTTGCCCGAAAACATGCGCGACAGGCCACGCCTGACGAAGCCGTTTACGACCGTCGAACTAGAAGAACAGATTAAGCTGCTCTGCGCCCAAGCGATGAAGCGAAAAATGCGTTGACGCGAAGGCTCGCGCACCACCCAGCCTCTACGCGCCCGTCCGAGATGGATGACCTCGATGCCGCGCTGCGGCAGGACGCGACCATCGAAGCCGTTGCCTGGATGATCTTTCCCGTTCCAAAACAGGCGGAACACGCTGCGAAAGCAGGGAAGAAGACGAGATGACCGTCATCGATCGAAATCATGTTCAAGTCCGCGGCGACGGCCAGCGTGCGATGATCTTTTCGCATGGATTCGGATGCGACCAGAATATGTGGCGCTTCGTGGCGCCGGCTTTTGAAGGCGATTTCAAGACAGTGCTGTTCGATCACGTCGGCGCCGGGGGATCCGATCTCACGGCTTATGATGCCCGAAAATATTCTTCCCTGTCCGGTTATGCGGATGACCTCGTGGAAATTTGCCGCGCGCTCGGCCTGACGCAAACGGTCTTCGTCGGGCATTCCGTCAGCGCGATGATCGGCGTCATCGCCTCGCTGCTGGCACCCGACCTGTTTGAAAGCCTGATCCTTGTCGGGCCGTCACCGCGCTATATCAACGTCGGCGACTATATCGGCGGTTTCAGCGCGGCTGAGATAGACGAACTGCTGACATCGTTGGACGACAATCACATGGGGTGGTCTGCCGCCATGGCGCCCGCCATCATGGGCAATCCGGATCGACCGGAACTCGGCGAGGAGCTGACCAACAGTTTCTGCCGCACCGCTCCCGAGATCGCCAAGGCCTTCGCACGGGTGACCTTCACGTCGGACAATCGCAGCGACCTCCAGCGCGTCACTACGAGAACGCTGATCCTTCAATGCCGCGATGATATCATCGCCTCCGAAGAGGTCGGCGAATTCGTCCATCGGCAGGTGCCGAATAGTCAATTGGTCGTGCTGGACGCGAGTGGCCACTGCCCCAACCTCAGCGCCCCCGACGAGGTCGTCGCGGCAATCCGGCGGTTCGTCCGATGACCGGTGCCGACACGCAAAGCGCGATGCCGGCTGAGGACCTCGAGGACTTGTACGAAAACGCGCCCTGCGGCTATCTTTCGCTGCAGCCCGACGGGCGCATCGTCAAGGTGAACCGAACGCTTTCGACCTGGATCGGCATCCCAGCCGAACACCTCCTCGGCAAACGGCTTCACGACCTGCTCAACACCTCGGGCCGTATCTTCTACGAAACCCATTTTGCGCCTCTGCTGCGCATGCAGGTTTTTTTCAACGAGGTCGCCCTCGATCTCGTGACGGTGGACGGCAGAACGCTGCCGGTGCTCGCCAATGCAATGGAAAGACGGGCGGAAGACGGTGCCCTGCTTTTCACCCGTGTGACGATGTTCCAGGCCGCCGAGCGTCGCCGTTATGAGCGCGAGCTGGTCGACGCGCGCGCAGCCGCAGACGCTGCCGGTGCCATCGTCAAATCCCAGCTCGACCTCGAACAGGAAACTGCCGAATTGCGGGAGCAGTTCATCGCTGTCCTCGGCCATGACCTGCGCAACCCGCTCGCCTCGATTGCAGCTGCGACGCGCATGCTGCGGAAGGAAGAACAGACCGATCGTTCGATAAAAGTTCTCGATTTGATGCAAGGCAGCGTCGTCCGCATGTCCGGCCTGATCGACAACGTCCTCGACTTCGCCCGCGGACGATTGGGCGGCGGCATCACCCTCGAGAGGAGAGCAGAACATCTCGAACCAATCTTGCGACAGGTCATCGGAGAACGCCGCTCCAGTCATCTCGACCGCGCGATTGAGGTGAGCATCGAATTCGACGGGCCGATAAATTGCGACGGCGGCCGGATCGGTCAACTGGTATCCAATCTCCTGGGAAATGCCCTGACCCATGGGACGCCGGACGAGCCGGTACGGTTCTCCGCGACGACTTGCGAGGGAAGACTGGAGCTTTGGATCGCCAATGGCGGCGCTCCGATTTCCAGCGATGCGATGACGCGGCTTTTTCAGCCTTTCTTCAAAGGCGAAGCCGGGACAAGCCAAAGAGGATTGGGGCTGGGCTTGCACATCGCCTCGGAAATCGCCCGCGCCCATGGCGGGACGATCACGGTCAGTTCCGATGATAACGAGACGCGTTTCACCTTTGTAATGCCGTTGGATTGATAAGGGCGCTGCCGGCCGGCGTGAGCGGCTATTCGTTGCTGTCGGTGCGCGCCTGGCGCAGAAGCCGGTCGCCGTCACCGCGCGGAATCCGGGCAACAAAAAACCGCCTTGAGGCGGTCGGGCATTCTATCGATTTCAGTTTGATTTAGTCTCCTCCTCCACCATCTCCGCCACCGCCATCACAGCCGCCGTCGCCTGAGGCGTCGAACCAGCCTCCCCCTCCATCGCCAGAGCCTCCCGAATTGCCCCACCTGCCCTTGGTGTTTGCGGTGGTCTGGGTGATCGGGCCTCTTTCTGCCCTTGCGATCAGCGCAAAGATGAGTGCGAAGCCTCCAGCGAGCGCGGTAACCACAAGAAATGTCTCCAATCAGTATCCTTTCGTTGTTTCAGGAAATTTCGTTTGCTGACTAAAATAGTAGATTATTTTCCCACTCCCGGAAATAGCCTGAATATGAAACTTTCATGACACTCTGGATCACGTCAAAACTCTGCGCGGCCTAAGCTGCAGCGCAGAGCATCTCACGCTGGTTCCCCTTCAAGCCGCCGCTCTTCGGGGAAAGAGCACGGCTTGCGAAGCGGCTTTGATCCCACCCACGATCAAGCGGTCCCGATAGAGGCGAGGAGACGGTATTCCCAGCCTGGCATGCAGCTTTGCGGCCGAGCCCGGCAGGAACGGCAGCAGGCAGCGGGCAATGATTGCAAGGCCGTAGACCTGCTCGGCCAGGCAAGCGCCGAGACGTTCAGCAGTCGCCTTCCGGTCCTCCGGCGTGAGATCATCAAGCAGCGCCTTCGCATCCGCCCACGGCGCGCATCTTGTAAACCGCCGGTTCGCCGCGCCGACAAACTCGAATATATCCGCGAGGCCGACATGGAGCTCATAGGCATCGAAGGCCTGCGCCACCGTCCCCGGAAGGCGGCCAGCCTCCTGCACGAAATCGCTGTCCGGCACCGGCGGGACGATCCCGTCGAACGACGCCGAGAGAAGCGAAAGCACCCGGTTGGCGAGATTGCCGAGCTGGCCCGCAAGCTCTCCCGACCAGGCGGCTTCGAGACGCTCGGCCGAGAAGTCGCCATCGTCGCCTGAGCGTATATGCCGAAGGAGGTAATATCGCAGCGCGTCGGGCGTTCCGTAGGCGTCGATGATGCCTTCCGGATCGATGCCATTGCCGGCGGACTTGCCGATCTTCCGGCCGTCCACCGTGACGTAGCCGTGCACGAGGATCGACGATGGCGGCGGCAGGCCGGCGGACAGCAGGATGGCCGGCCAGTAGATGGTGTGGAATTTGGAAATGCCCTTGCCGACGACGTGGATGCGTTCTCCGCCGTGCCAATAATGCTGCAGGAGCGCCGGATCGGACCCGTGCCCCAGGCCAGCGAGATAGTTCGCCAGGGCATCGAACCAGACGTAGACGACCTCATCCCCTTCGGGGACCGGAACACCCCATCCTCGTGCCCGTTCGGCGCTACGCGACACGCTGATGTCGGTCAGCCCGCGCCGCAGCAGGGCAAGGACCTCGTTGCGCCGATGGGCTGGAACGATCCGAAGCTTGCCGGTCTCGACGAGCTCAAGCAGCCGGTCGCCGTATCGCGAGAGCCGGAAGAACCAATTCTCCTCGCGGATGGTCTCAAGCGGAATGCCGTGTTCCGGGCAGCGCCCGTCATTGAGTTCCGACGGCTCGTAAAATTGTTCGCAGCCGACGCAATAGAGGCCCTCATATGCTTTTCGATAGAGGTCGCCATTGTCAGCGCAGGCCCGCCACAAGGCATGGACGCAGGCGACATGCCTGGGATCGCGGGAGGTGCGGACGAATTCCTCGTTGGAGATATCGAGCCGACGGCCAAGGCGCTCGAACCTGTCTGCGTTGGCATTGACGAAGTCCCTCACCTGTTGCCCCGCGGCTTCCGCCGACCTGACGTTCTTCAGGCTGTTGTCGTCGGTTCCGCACTGGAACCTGATGTCGTGGCCGAGAAGCCTGAGATGACGGGCGTAGGCATCGGCCTGGACGAGTTCGAGGGCGAAGCCCACATGCGGCGCGGCATTGACATAGGGAATCGAGGTGGTGATGTAGATCTTGTTCATCGGCGTTTCCTTGTCGAAGGCTGTTGTTGCCGGCGAGACGGATCGACCCATGAAAAGACCGCCTCGAGGGCGGTCGCTGGTGCATTATGGACGCACGAAACCCGCCACGCTATGAGCGCGGCATCATCATCACGAAAGTGCTGATCACGGTGTTGTCCATGTCATTTTCTTACCATCAAGGGCCGTTTCGAACAAGGGCGCTGTTGGAGCGGGAATGGTGCTTCAGCTTTGTCTGCAGCATGTGGCGCAACAGGACGCGACAGGCTTTTGGAAACTGGACGGATGCCTTCACAAGCGCAGGCCCGTCAGATGTGTGCCGTCATTGGCGGACGGCTTCGTGATGTGATAGCAAGATCGGATTGCGCGCGCCTCGCACGGCGCGCCTGCGTGAAAGGGCCTGCTGGTGTGATCCGCACGAAGATCGACACGCTGTGGTTCAAGCGGTGCTGCGCGTTTCACCTGCAGTTCCTTCCTGATCGCGAGACACTGGCAAAGCTCGGCGATTTGCAGGACAGTATCGCGCGCAATAGTGGCGCAGCGCTCTCGCGCGTCCCGGCGACAAGCCTGCACATGACGACCATCACTCTCGTCAACGCCGCGACCCAAGTCAGTATTCCAAACGACGAGGTCTGGAAGCTGAACGGGGAGAGATGGAAGGAGAGCGTGGAGAGATTGGTCGAGGAGACGTCGCCGTTTGACCTCCATTTTCATGAGGTGGCAGCTTCAGAAGCCGCTGTCTTTGTAAAGGCAGAAGAGCCGCCTGAATTGCGCAGGCTGCGCTCGGCCATTTCAGATGCCATCTGCTTCGAACATTGGCGTCCAACCCCACCCCGAATAGCGCACGTCACTCTGTTCAGATTTTTTGCCGAAGAATGGCTACCACCAGTCAACTTCGACACAGGTCTTTTGCCCATAAGCGTGACGGTTGTATCCCTTAAATTGCTGGAGGAGCGAATTTATCCGAATGTCGAGATCACCATGCTCGGCGAGCCGCGTCTCCAGGGCAAAAGCACGGAATAACAATCCCGGCTGGCGCCAGCGCCGGCCTGCTGATGCCATTCACCGCATGAGCAGTGACACGATCCCGGCCTGCGAACTCACCCCGAGCGTAGATGTTTCTGAGGTGGGTTCTGACTGTCTCGTAGCTGATGTCATCGGCGACGGCAGGTATTAATCCAAAAACCGATAAAGCCAGTCGCGTGTTTCCTCCGGCAGAGAGGCCGGCGACTGGTCTTCGGGCGCGTGGGCCTGCCAGATGATTTCCACCTCGGCGGCGCGCTCGTCGCCCGTCTCGACCGCAATGAGGAAGCCGATGGAGCGGACGCCGATCTTGTCGACGGTGGCGGTGAAGGTTACCGGCTCGTCATAGTGCAGCGGACGGTGGAGCATGCAGGAAACCTTGCTGGGGCTATAGACCGGTTCGTCATCGACATCGGGCCGCGACGACCAGAAGGTTGCAAGCACGGATTCGGCATAAGAAATATAGGAGGCCAGAAACATCCGGCCGTTCATATCGACATCGCGAAACGGCACGCGCATGTCCGTCACATCAGGACGCTTCGACTGACTCATCAACGCAACTGCCTTACAAAATTCCCCATGGACGACAATACTGCATAATTCCTTGGATCGAAACCGATTTAAAGACAAAATTATGCAACAGTTCAAAGTGTTACAGCGTCCCCGAAGTAA
Source organism: Rhizobium binxianense (assembly GCF_028994275.1). Lineage (NCBI taxonomy): Bacteria > Pseudomonadati > Pseudomonadota > Alphaproteobacteria > Hyphomicrobiales > Rhizobiaceae > Rhizobium > Rhizobium binxianense. The sequence continues at coordinate 596,550 of NZ_CP118713.1, read as the reverse complement.
ACGGCACAAAGACACAATGATGCAGCGGATGGTCGGACGGCGCGACAAGAGTGCTTGTTGAAATCGTCGGGCAATGCCCCATCTGCTGTGGCACATGACATAAGCGACCGATAGAGTGTCTCCATGAGCACCCGTCTTTATGAACATCCGATCTTCCTGGAACACGTGACGCCCGCCGGCCATCCGGAGCGATCGGACAGGATCCGCGCCATCAACGTCGCGCTGGAACATCCGAATTTCGAGCGGCTGGAGCGCCGGCAGGCGCCGCAGGCGAGCGAGGATGCGGTGCTGCTTGCCCATCCCGAAGAGCATCTCATCGCCGTCATGCGGGAGATCCCTGAGGAAGACGGTGAGATCAACCAGATCGAAGCCGATACCTATGCCAGCAGTAAAAGCCTGCAGGCGGCGCTGACCGGCATCGGCGGGGCGATGGCGGCGGTCGACGACGTCTTTACCGGCCGGGCCGACAATGTCTTCGTCGCCGCCCGCCCGCCGGGACACCATGCCGAGAAGATGACGGCGATGGGCTTCTGCTTCTTCAACAATGCCGCAATCGCCGCCCGCCATGCGCAGAAGATCCATGGCGCCGAGCGCATCGCCATCGTCGACTGGGACGTGCACCACGGCAACGGCACTCAGGATATCTTCTGGGACGATGCCTCGGTGCTGTTCTGCTCGACGCACCAGATGCCGCTCTATCCCGGCAGCGGCGCCAAGGACGAGAAGGGCAAGCACAATACCATCGTCAATGCGCCGCTGTCGCCGAATGTCGGCAGCGACCATTTCCGCGAGGCGTTCAAATCGCGGGTGCTGCCGGCGCTGGACGATTTCCGGCCGGATCTGATCATCATCTCCGCCGGCTTCGACGCGCATCACCGCGATCCCTTGGCGCAGATCAATCTGACCGGTGAGGATTTCGACTGGGCGACCGGGCGTGTGCTCGAACTCGCGGACCGGCACGCGAAGAACCGGGTCGTCAGCCTGCTCGAAGGCGGTTATGATCTCGAGGGACTCGCCGAATCGGCGGGCATGCATATTCTGCGAATGATGAAGGGTTGAGAATGACTGACAGCGCCAAGCCGGAGGTATCCGGCCTTTCCTTCGAAAAGGCGGTTGCCGAACTCGAAAGCATCGTCGCCCGTCTGGAACGCGGCGACGTGGCGCTGGATGAATCGATCGAGATCTATGAGCGCGGCGAAGCGCTGAAAAAACATTGCGAGACGCTGCTTTCCGCCGCCGAAAACCGCATCGAGAAGATCCGGCTCGACCGCGCCGGCAAGCCGCAGGGCGTTGAGCCGCTGGACGGCGCCTGAGGCGTACCGAACTCCCTTTGAAGGCGCTTGGCGATCGGCTTCAGACCGATCTATGATCCCCATCCAAAACGATGAGGGGACAAGGCAATGACGGACAGATTGAAGGGCAAGGTCGCCATTATCTCGGGCGGCGCAACCGGCATGGGTGGTGCCGCCTCGAAGCTTTTTGCCGCCGAAGGCGCGCGTGTTGCAATCATCGACCGCAATGGCCAAGCGGCCGCCGAGACTGTCCAAGCGATCCGTGAGGCCGGCGGCGAGGCCGATTGCTGGACAGCCGATGTCTCGGACGAAACCGCCGTCAATACCGCCGTCGCCGGTGTGGAGGAACGCTATGGCGCCGTCACCGTGCTTTTCAATCATGCCGGCACCATCGTCATCAAACCTTTCCTCGAAACGACGCTGCAGGAATGGGACTGGCTGCACGCCGTCAATGTGCGCTCGATGTTCCTGATGACCAAGGCGGTGCTGCCGAAGATGATTGCGAGCGGCGGCGGATCGATCGTCTGCACCTCGTCGATCTCGGCGGTCGCCGCCACGCCGATGGAAGTGCTCTACGACACGACCAAAGGGGCGGTGCATATGTTTGCCCGCGCCATCGCGGTGGAATTCCGTGATCGCAACATCCGCTGCAACGCCGTCTGCCCCGGCTTCATCCGCACACCGCATGGCCTGCGCGAGGTGGCCGACCTGCAGGCGCTCGGCGTCGATGTGTCCGATGCCGCCATTGCCGCGCAGCAGGGGCGGATCGGCGAGCCGGAGGATGTGGCGCGGGCGGCGCTTTATCTCGCCAGCGACGAGTCGAGTTTCGTCAACGGCGCCCATCTCTTCGTCGACAATGGCTTCACGGCGATCTGAGCCATCCGTGCGGCGCGCTTCAAAGTTAGGGCGTCCTTGGCACGTCCCGTTGGACGTGCGGCGCGCTAATTGCTATCCCTGGTCGATGCGCTACTGCCTCATTCCTTAGATCGGGATCGATTTAGGGAGAAATTATGCAGCAATTCAAAACTATAGCATCCTTTGCGCGTCTGAAAGACGCGCGGCACTGTAGTGATCGGAGATCCCTGATGTCCTTCTTTCCCGGTAAAGACCCCCTGCCCGGCGATGCCTTCGCCTGCGACGCGATCGAGAATCTGATCATCCCGCGCACCAGCGATATCGGCGGCTTTCAGGTTCGGCGGGCGCTGCCGAGCCGGCAGCGGCGGCTGGTCGGGCCGTTCATCTTCTTCGACCGCATGGGGCCGGCGATCCTGAAGCCGAATGAGGCGCTCGACGTCAAGCCGCATCCGCATATCGGCCTGTCGACGGTCACCTATCTGTTCGACGGCGAGATCCGCCATCGTGACAGCCTCGGCACCGAAAAGGTCATCCGTCCCGGCGATATCAACCTGATGACGGCGGGGCGCGGCATCGTGCATTCCGAGCGCACGCCCGATAATCTCCGCGGCCATCCGCTGCTGATGTCGGGGCTGCAGACCTGGCTGGCGCTGCCAGACGACAAGGAGGAGATCGACCCGTCCTTCGCCCATACGGAAAAATCCGCAATGCCACTGATCGAGACGGCAGGCGCGCGCGGGCGTGTGGTCATCGGCTCGTTCGAAGGCATGACATCGCCCGTCGGCGTTTTCTCCGACACGCTCTATGTCGATCTCGACCTGCAGCCCGGCGCCAAATTTCCCTTCGGCGCGGCGCATGAGGAGCGCGCCGTTTACGTGCTCTCGGGTGAAGTCGTGATCGCAGGCGACCGTTTTGCCGCCGACCAGCTGCTGGTCTTCCGGCCGGGCGATGCGATCACGCTGGAAGCGGGCAGCGATGGCTGTCACCTGATGCTCTTCGGCGGCGCGGCGCTCAATTCGAAGCGTTATATCTGGTGGAATTTCGTGTCCTCCTCGAAGGAGCGGATCGAGAAAGCCAAGGAGGAATGGCGCACCGGCCGCTTCGATATCGTTCCCGGCGACGAAGAAGAATTCGTGCCTTTGCCGGAAGGCTGACCTGACGAAATAGAGCAGGATATCATCCGAAACCGCTCACACTTTTCGGCATCATGCTTTAATAGTGGGAGCATGATGTTATCCGAAAACCGCTCACACTTTTCGGCATCATGCTCTAAGGTGAAAACCTTCGGTTCCTGAAATGCACTTGTTTTGCCGCAATCTAATCGAATAAAGCGGAACAAGGAAAAGCAAGAAAGAGCGCCCGCCCGTGACACAACTGCCGAAGACCCCCCTGCTCGACCAGGTCATTTACCCCGCCGACCTGCGCAAGCTCGAGGATCGCGACCTGCCGCAGCTTGCCCGCGAAGTTCGGGACGAAATGATCGATGCGGTGTCGCGCACCGGCGGTCATCTCGGCGCCGGTCTCGGCGTCGTCGAATTGACGATCGCCATCCACAGCGTCTTCGACACGCCTGAGGATCGGCTGATCTTCGACGTCGGCCATCAATGTTATCCACACAAGATCCTCACCGGCCGGCGCGACCGCATTCGGACGCTGCGCCAGGAAAACGGGCTGTCCGGCTTCACCCGCCGGGCCGAAAGCGAATATGATCCCTTCGGGGCGGCGCATTCCTCGACCTCGATCTCGGCCGGCCTCGGCATGGCGATCGCCGCCGATCTCGACAAGACAGACCGCCGCGTCATCGCCGTCATCGGCGACGGGGCGATGTCGGCCGGCATGGCTTATGAGGCGCTGAACAATGCCGGCGCGCTCGATGCCCGCCTCATCGTCATCCTCAACGACAACGACATGTCGATCGCGCCGCCGACCGGCGCCATGAGCGCCTATCTCGCCCGCCTCGCCTCTGGCCGCACCTATATGGGCTTCCGCGATCTCGGCAAGAAGCTGACGGCCTATCTCGGCAAGAACATCGACCGGGCGATCACCCGCGCCGTCGAGCATGCGCGCGGTTACGTTACCGGCGGCACGATGTTCGAGGAGATGGGCTTTTATCATATCGGCCCGATCGACGGGCATTCCTTCGACCACCTGCTGCCGGTGCTGCGCAACGTGCGAGACAATGGGCGCGGGCCGGTGCTGATCCACGTCGTCACCCAGAAGGGCAAGGGCTATCCGCCGGCGGAAGCCGCGGCCGACAAATATCACGGCGTCAACAAGTTCGACGTCATCACCGGCGCCCAGGCAAGGGTCAAGCCGAATGCGCCGAGCTACACCAGCGTTTTTGCCGAAGCGCTGGTGCAGGAAGCCGCCCTCGACGACAAGATCGTCGGCATCACCGCCGCCATGCCGAATGGTACCGGCCTCGACAAGCTCGCCGAGGCCTTTCCGTCGCGCTGCTTCGATGTCGGCATTGCCGAACAGCATGCCGTCACTTTCGCCGCCGGCCTTGCGGCGGAAGGCTACAAGCCGTTCGCCGCCCTCTATTCCACCTTTCTGCAGCGCGCCTATGACCAGGTCGTGCACGACGTGGCGATCCAAGGACTGCCGGTGCGTTTTCCGATCGACCGTGCCGGCTTCGTCGGCGCCGACGGGCCGACCCATGCCGGCTCCTTCGACACTGCCTTCCTCACCACCCTGCCCGGCTTCGTGGTGATGGCGGCGGCCGACGAGGCCGAACTCAAGCATATGGTGCGCACGGCTGTGGCCTATGACGCCGGGCCGATCTCGTTCCGCTATCCGCGTGGCGAAGGCGTCGGCGTCGACATGCCGGTACGCGGCGAAATCCTGCAGATCGGCAAGGGCCGCATCGTCAAGGAAGGCACCAAGGTGGCGCTGCTTTCCTTCGGCACACGGCTTGCCGATTGTCTGCTCGCCGCCGAGGATCTCGATGCGGCCGGGCTTTCGACGACGGTCGCCGATGCGCGCTTCGCCAAGCCGCTCGACCACGACCTGATCCGCCAGCTTGCCCGCCACCATGAGATGGTGATCACCGTCGAGGAAGGCTCGATCGGCGGCTTCGGCAGCCATGTGATGCATTTCCTCGCCACTGAGGGCCTGCTCGACAACGGCCTGAAGCTGCGCTCGCTTGTGATGCCCGACATCTGGATGGAACAGGCCAAACCCGAAGCCATGAACGCCCACGCCGGCCTCGACCGCGCCGGCATCGTCTCGACGGTGTTCAAGGCGCTGGGACGTGGTGTTGCGGTTGGGGTGGCGGGATAGGTGAATTGCGAGGGTGTGCCGTTGCACCCCTCTTTTAGGGTGTGCCGTGTCAAGGCCCCTCATCCGCCTGCCGGCACCTTCTCCCCGCTCGCGGGGCGAAGGGGATATGCCGCAACCTCTTCGTTCCCCACCAACCTCTCGCAGGGCAAGTCCCCTCGCCCCGTTTACGGGGAGAGGGTTAGGGTGAGGGGCAGCCTCTTGCTCCCGCCAAGCAACTCTTTCCAATAGAAAAAGGGCGGCGCATTACTGCACCGCCCTCTTGATTTGACGTCCCTTCCCTAGGAAAGGCGTGCTCTCAGAACTCCGTCCACTCTTCCTGAACGGTAGCCGCAGCAGCTGCCTGTCTTCCGCCGAAGGCCTTTGCGACGGTGCGGGTCAGGGCGTGGGCCGGGGAGGCGACCGGGCGGGAGCTGGTGCCGGCGACGGTAGCGCGCGGGGCCGGGGCCGCTTGGCCGAGCTTGAACTGGCGCAGCAGCTCGTCGAGGGCGCTGGCTTCCTGGGCGAGCGCATGGCTTGCGGCGGTCTGTTCCTCGACCATGGCGGCATTCTGCTGCGTGCCCTGGTCCATGTTGTTAACGGCGGTGTTGATCTCCTGCAGGCCGATCGACTGTTCGCGGGTGGCGGTGACGATGGCGCTGACGTGGTGGTTGATCTCCTGCACCTCGGCGACGATCGCTTCCAGCGCCTTGCCGGTCTCGCCGACGAGGGAGACGCCGGCATTGACCTGTTCGCCCGAGGTGGTGATCAGCGCCTTGATCTCCTTGGCCGCCTTGGCCGAGCGCTGGGCGAGTTCGCGCACTTCCTGGGCGACGACCGCAAAGCCCTTGCCGGCTTCGCCGGCGCGCGCCGCTTCGACGCCGGCGTTCAGAGCCAGCAGGTTGGTCTGGAAGGCGATATCGTCGATGACGCCGATGATGTTGGAGATTTCGCCCGAGGACTTCTCGATCTGCTGCATGGCGGAGACGGCCTTGCGGACGACTTCGCCTGACTTCTCGGCGCCGAGGCGGGTGCGCTCGACGAGATTGCCGGCATCCTCGGCACGCTTGGCGCTGTCGCGCACCGTCGTCGTCACCTGTTCGAGCGCTGCGGCGGTCTCTTCGACGGCGGCAGCCTGCTGCTCGGTGCGGTGGGCGAGATCGTCGGCGGCCGAACGGATTTCGCCGGCACCGGCATTGATCGCCGAGGCGTTGCGGCCGACCGATTGCAGGGCCGCCTGCAGCTTTTCGACGGCGTGGTTGAAGTCATTGCGCAGGCTGTCATATTGCGGCGCGAACGGCGTCTGGATACGACCGGCCATATCGCCATTGGCAAGCTCGGCAAGGCCGCCCGCCAGAGCGTCGATGGCATGGCGGAGTTCGCCTTCCTCGCGCGCTTTCTGCTCGTCGCCTGCGCGGCGCTGGCGCTCGGCGTCGTCGCGCATGCGCTCGGTCTCGCCGGCAAGACGCAGCTTCTCGATCGCCGCCTGCTTGAAGACCAGCACCGACTGGGCCATGCGGCCGATTTCGTCGCCACGCTCGACGGCCGGGACTTCGATGTCGTTCTGACCGCCGGCAAGGCGATCCATGGCCGCGGTCATGCCCACGACCGGGCGGACGATGGTGCGCGCCATCAGCCAGGCAAGCACGGCGGCGGCCAGCGAGGCGGCAATGCCGCCGGCCAGCAACGTCGTCTTCAGATCGCTGTTGGCATCGGCCCGGACCGCGGCGAGCGCGTCCGACTTGGCGCGGGCGGTTGCCTTGATCTTGGCGGAGGCCTGGCGGAAGCCGTCGAGCTGACCCTTGGTGGCGTTGACGCCGATCTTGACGACCTCTTCGATCGGCATGTCGGTTTCCTTGCGCGCCTTGGTCTGCGGCTCGGCAAGTTCATGGAAATAGAGGTCGGCGGCCTTCTGCATGCCGTCGATCATCTCGACCAGCTGCGGCTCGCCGGCCGCCGTCTGTTTGGCGGCGGCAATCGCCTTCAGCATGCGCTCGCGATTGGCGAAGACATCGCCATAGGTGCTGTCGCTGCGGAAGAGAATGAAGCCGCGCAGATTGACGGCCTGTTCGAGCATCGCCTGCAGCGCATCGTCGATCTGATTGACGAGCAGTTCGGACTTTTCCTGCTCGGCGGAAGCGGCCGCCGAGGCCGTCGCCTTGGAATAGACGAAAGCGGATACGGCGACAAAAATGAGAATGAGGGCTGCGAACGTGGCCGCAAGTTTACCGTTCAGGGATATGTTTTTGGCGGACATCGGTGATTTCTCCTGGCGACAGTCGACGCGGCGAGAGGCGGGTCGCGCGAAGGGCGCAACCGCAGGGACGTTTGAACCTGAGAACATGATCGGCGTGGAAACGCTTGCGCCTTCATGGCGCCGAGCGGTTCGGACGAACCGCTGCAATCAAGCCGAACCTTATACAAGCGAACTTTAAATTTGTTTAAATTGGTGCATCGCAGCAGCGGCCAGGGCTGATGATTATTGCGCCTCCGGCGGATTGAGGATCAGGATGTCCAAATCCTTCTCAGGATCGAAATCCTCTGCCGTCATCCGGAAGGTCGTCGGGCCGATCTTCTCGACGTTGCTACCGCAGAAGCTGATGAGACTGCCGGGCTTGCCCTTATCGATCGTCAGCTGGAAGCGCCGGATCGGCCCCGCCCAGTTGGCGCCGGTCGACAGCACATAGGAGATCCAGCTTTCGGTATAGTTGGCGCCGCCGGCCTCAGCTTCCCCAGCCCGCTGCCGGACGGTCCTGACGAAGTCCGCATCCAGGCAGTATTTGCGGGAATATTCCTCGAAGCGCTCGCCCTTCGGCTCGCCACCTTCGAGAAAGCTGATCGCCACAGTGCCGCCGACGGCCGGCTGATAACGATGCTGGACACTCACCTTCTTCTTCGCCGGAAAGGTGGTGCGCCACCAATAGGTCGAGCGCAGCGTCCAGAGCGGCACGAGGGAGACCTTGGCATCGCCCTCGTCCATGGGATAGACGATGCCGCGGGCGATCCAGTCCTTCCGCACGGCTTCGGGCAGCTTGGCCAGTGCTGCGGCCGTCTTCTGGCTGTAGGGCAGCACGGGAATGGCGTATTTGGCGAACTCGTCGGTCACGTCGATGCCGAGCGAGACGACCCGCTGCTGCAGCTTGGCGGTGATCGGCTTGCCGTCCTGCACGGTCGAAAAATGCAGGAAATTGTCGCTGTCGTAATCTGATATGGCGGAATTGTTGTCGACCTGACCCGTGATATCGGGCATCGGGAAGGCGACCAGGCTCTCGACGTCCTTGTCGGAGCTGTTCTCGAAGACATAGTCGACACGCACTTGCGACGCGGAGATGAAAAGATCCTCTTCCGCCATGCTGACATCGTCGGATTGGGCGAAGATCAGCCCGCCGGTCTTGACCTCGGCCATCGTGTCGTTCGCGAGCGCCGGCGATGCAATCCCCGCCGCGACAAGAAGAGTGAAGAGCTTCAGCATAAGACACCCCCTGCGGCTGCCCCGCGATCGCCGCGGCAGGATTATCGCCGAAAGCTTTCGAGGGTCAATGACGGTCTCGGGAACAAAATGCTTGCAACCGGCGGCTTTGCCGGTCATTCACAGCCGATGTCAGATCAAAACAGCCAACGCCTCGACCAACTTCTCGTCTCACTCGGCCTCTTTGCCAGCCGTTCACGGGCTCGCGACGCCGTGCAGCGCGGCACCGTCAGGATCGGCGGCCAGGTGGTGACGAAGGCCGGCGCGTTGTTCGGCGCCGACGCGGCAATCGAGATCGACGATCCGGCGCAGGACTACGTCTCGCGCGCCGCGTTGAAGCTTGCCGCCGCCCTCGACCATTTCCGCCTCGATCCCGCCGGCCATCGCTGTCTCGATATCGGTGCTTCCACCGGCGGCTTCACCGAGGTGCTGCTGCAGCGCGGTGCTGCGCATGTCACCGCGATCGATGTCGGCCATGGGCAGATGCATCCGCGCATATCAGGCGATGCACGCGTGACCAACAAGGAAGGCCTCAACGCCCGCAACCTGACGGCAGAGGATATCGGCGATTCCGCCACCTTCATCGTTTCCGACGTCTCCTTCATCTCGCTGAAACTGGCGCTGGCGCCGACGCTCGATATCGCCGAACCGGGTGCTATCGCCGTACTGCTGGTCAAGCCGCAGTTCGAGGCCGGGCGCGAGGCGATCGGCAAGGGCGGGCTGCTCAAGGATCCCTCCTCTGCGCCCGCCGTCGCTGCGGAACTGCAGCGCTGGTTCACCGAGGACATGGGCTGGAACAGCCTCGGCCTCATCCCCTCCCCGATTTCCGGCGGCGACGGCAATCAGGAATTCCTTCTGGCAGGATTGAAACCGTGAGCACCGAAACCGTCACGATCGAAAAGCTCGGCGCCCAGGGCGACGGCATCGCCGGCAGCGCCGGCGGACCTGTCTATGTGCCCTTTTCCCTGCCCGGGGAAACGGTGGCGATCGCCCGCGTCAAGAGCCAGGGAACGATCATGTCGATCACGACGGCCTCGCCCGACCGGCAGGAGCCGCCTTGCCGGCATTTCGGCCCGGATGGCGTCAACGGCACCTGCGGCGGCTGCACGCTGCAGCATATGGCAGAGGGCCCCTACCGCGCCTTCAAGCGCCAGCTGGTCATCGATGCGCTGAGATCCAAGGGGCTGACGCCTGACGTCGGCGAGATCGTTCCGGCCCGGCCGGGCGAACGCCGGCGCGTGGTGTTTGCGGCGCGCAAGACCGAAAGGGACATGCTTGTCGGCTTCAACCAGGCCGAAAGCCATCATATCGTCGCCATCGAGGAATGTCCGATCTCTTCGGCAGGGATCATCGCCCGGCTGCCGGCGATCAGGGCGATTGCCGCATCGCTGGCGACCAATGCCGAGCCCTTCCGGGTCTCCGTGCTCGAAACGCTTTCCGGCCTCGATATTGCGGTCGACGAGGTGAAGAAACTGTCCGACCCGCAGCGGCGCAAGGCGGTCGAGACCGTGCTCAGCCTGCGCGGCATCGCCCGCGTTTCGCTGAACGGCGAAATTCTCATCGAGCCGTCGAAGCCGCTGGTCGATTTCGGCGGCGTCCAGGTCTCGCCGCCGCCGGGCGGCTTCACCCAGGCGACCAAGCCGGCGGAAGAGGCGATGGCCGAGCTGGTGCTCGCCCATGCCGGCAAGGCCAAGCGGATCGCCGATCTGTTTGCCGGCGCCGGCACATTTTCGCTGCAGCTGGCGCGGATCGGCCGCGTGCATGCCGTCGAAGCCGAGGCAAAGGCGCTTGCTGCCCTCGACCATGCCGCCCGCAACACACAGGGGTTGAAGCCGGTCAGCGTCGAAAGGCGCGATCTCTTCCGCCGTCCCCTGATGACGCAGGAGTTCAAGCCCTTTGACGCCGTCGTCTTCGATCCGCCGCGCGCCGGCGCCGAGTTCCAGTGCAAGGAGCTTGCCCGCTCAAGCGTGAAGAAGATCGCGGCCGTCAGCTGCAATCCGCTGACGCTGGCACGGGATCTGGCGATCCTCGTCGAGGGCGGCTATCGGATCACCGGCGTGACCCCGATCGACCAGTTCCTCTGGACCTCGCATGTCGAGGTGGTGGCGACGCTGGAGAAATAGGCGGGCCTGTCGGCTCTCTGTTTGCTCTCTGTGTCGGAGCTTCCTTATCGAGTTTCCGTTATCTGCTCCGAGCTCAGTCGCATCGCCCGGGTTCCGAGCTTTGCACCCGAAACGGCATCTATTGCGATCGGCTCGATCTCCAAGCCCGACTCGACATCGACATAGCGGGCAAGATCGCCATCGCAATGACGGTGCGCCCATGCCCCGATCATGATGAGCACCGGCAGGAAATCCCGGCCGGCTGCGGTGAGGACGTATTCTTCGCGCGGAGGCCGTTCGGAATAGAGGCGCTTTTCCAGCAAGCCATCATCCGTCAGGGCCTTGAGCCGCTTCGTGAGCATGGTCGGTACGATGCCGAGGCTCTTCCTGAATTGGTCGAAGCGGGTGAGGCCGGTATGTGCATCCCGCAAAACCAAAATGCTCCACGCATCGCCCACAGATTTAAGGCCCCGGGCGACCGGGCACTGGGGAATTGGACTATTTTTCATTCGGTATCTTTTCGATAGCGACACGATATCGAAAAGATAGTAACATATCGACGGACGATGATCCACATCCAATAAAAATTGAAACGAAACAGAAGCGTTGCCCTGGAATTTAGGACAGGATTCAGATTTAGGCGGACCGGCCTAAAATCATCCTCTTCCAGGCGGAGGAAACCGATTCCGAATGCGTAAGACCAAAAGACGCAATCCCTACTATAATGGCCCAGTGTCCGACCACTTCGACGGCACGCATTTCTTCAATCCCGAAGGTATTGAGCCCCTTGGTTTCCGCGATCTGCTGCGGTGGCAATTCGGCGGTGGCCGGGAGCGTTGGTCGCAGTCTGTCCCAAGTCCATACGCGGCGGCCAAGCCGGATCCACGCGTAGACGGCGAGGATCTAAGGGTGACCATGGTTGGTCATGCAACAATGCTCCTGCAGGTCGCCGGGCTCAATATCCTCACCGACCCGGTGTGGTCGGAGCGCGCGAGCCCCTTCGCCTTTGCCGGACCCAAGCGTGTCGTCCAACCGGGCATCGCGTTCGATGATTTGCCGCCGATTGATCTCGTGCTGGTATCGCATAATCATTATGATCATCTCGATATCGCAACGCTCAGGCGGTTGTGTGCGAAGCATCGGCCGCGTGTCGTGACGCCGCTCGGTAATGACACGATCATACGCCGTGCCGTGCCCGATATGCAGACGACATCGATGGACTGGGGCGAGCGCATTTCGCACGCCGGAATCAGCATTGATGCGGAGCCGGCACACCATTGGTCCGCCCGCGGAACCGCCGATCGCCGGATGGCGCTCTGGGCGTCGTTCGTTTTGTCGACTCCAGCCGGAAAAATTTATCACATCGGGGATACGGGCTTTCACCACGGCATCAATTACAAAGCGGCACAGCGGAAGCATGGCGGCTTTCGCTTGGCCATTTTACCCATCGGCGCATATGAGCCGCGATGGTTTATGAAAGGCCAGCACCAGAACCCGCAGGAGGCGGTGATCGGGATGAAACTGGCAAATGCGGCCTATGTGGCCGGGCATCACTTCGCCACGTTCCAACTGACAAATGAGGCGGTCGACGCGCCGGCAAAAGCGTTGCAAGACGCAATGAGCGAGCATGATATTCCCCCGGAACGGTTCCGGCCTCTCAGGGCCGGCGAGGTATTCAACGTGCCGGCGGTCTAATCGGTATCCGCTTGCCCCCGGATGGTGCCAGGCGGCGCTCAGCGGCGCATGAAGGCTTCGAAGGCGGCGCGGGCCTCGGCGCTTTTCAGCCGCGCCGAGAAATAGCGGGCCTCCTCGTCGATGCGGGCGAGGATCTCGCCGCGGTCGCCGCGAATGAGGTCGCGGGCGATGCGCAGCGCCTCCGGCGGCTTGGCGGCGAGCTTTGCGGCGAGGCCAAGCGTCAGGGCATCGACCTCATCAGGCTCGACGACCTTCCAGACCAGGCCGGCTTGCCGCGCCTCCTCGGCCGAAAATGCTTCGCCGGCGGCCAGCATGGCGAAGGCGCGCTGATGGCCCATCAGCCGCGGCGCGACGAGGCTGGAACCTGCCTCCGGCACCAGCGCCAGATCGACGAAGGGTGTGCGGAACTGGCTGCGGCCGGAGGCGATGGTCAGGTCGCAATGCAGATGGATCGTCGTGCCGATGCCGACCGCCAGACCGTCGACGCCGGAGACGACCGGCTTTTCGGCATTGACCAGCGCATAAAGGAAATCGAGGATCTCCTGCTCCAGGCCACGGCCGCCCATCGCGGCAGCGAGAAAATCGTTGAGATCATTGCCGGCCGAGAAGCAGCCTTCGGTGCCGAGCAAGGCGGTGGCGCGGATGCCCGGATCGGCATTGGCCGCATTCAGCGCATCGGCCATGGTGCGGTACATGGGGCGGGTGATGGCGTTCTTCTTTTCCGGCCGGTTGAAGCGGATGAGCTGGACGCCGGGATAGGCGGAAGGCTGTTCGACGATGATGTGATCGGTCATTGGATCTCCTCGGGGGGTCCCCTCAGGCAAGCAGGATGCGGGCGGCGGCAAGGCTTGCCGCGCCATTGACGACCCGGTCGCGAAGGGCCGCGGTTTCAGCGAGCAGGTTTTCGGCGGCGAAGCGGCAGAGCGCGATGCGGCCTTCACCTGCGCCATCGGCTGCCTCGGCGAGAGCGCCCTTGGCGAGGTAACAGCCGGTGAGCACGAGGCCGAACAAGCGCTGATAGGGTGTCGCTCCCGAGAGCGCCTCGGCCGCCTTTTCCTCGGCAAGCGTCTTCAGCAGCCAGTCGGTCGCCTGCTCGAGGTCGCCGATCGCAGTGTCGAGCCTCGCGGCAGTCTCGCCGAAACCATCGAGATTGGAGCCGCGGACATTGTTGGCGATCTGCTTCAGCTCGGCGACAAAACCCTTCACCTGCTCACCGCCGGAGAGCGGCAGCTTGCGGGTGACAAGATCGATCGCCTGGATACCGTTGGTGCCCTCATAGATCGGGGCGATGCGGGCATCGCGGAGATAACGCGCGGCACCCGTCTCCTCGATGAAGCCCATGCCACCATGCACCTGAATGCCGAGCGAGGCGACGTCGACGCCGGCATCGGTCGAAAAGGATTTGGCGATCGGCGTCAGCAAAGCGGCGCGCTCCTGCCAGTGGCGATTGTTGTCACCTGCCCGGTGCGACATGTCGATCGCGTGGGCGCAGGCATAAGAGATGGCGCGCGCGCCTTGGGTCAGCGCCTTCATGGTGAGGAGCATGCGGGCGACATCGGGATGGTCGACGATCGGGCTCATGCCGGCGCCGCTCCAGCCGGGCGCCCTGCCCTGGGTGCGTTCCCTGGCATAGGCGAGCGCCTTCTGGGTGGCGGCCTCCGCGATCGCCACGCCCTGCATGCCGACGGCAAGGCGGGCATTGTTCATCATCGTGAACATGCAGGCGAGCCCCTTGTTCTCCTCGCCTACCAGCCATCCCACAGCGCCCTTTTCACCGCCGAATTTTCCGTCGCCATAGATCATCGTGCAGGTCGGCGAACCGTGAATGCCGAGCTTGTGCTCCAGCGAGTGGCAGAACAGATCGTTGCGAGCCCCAAGCGAGCCGTCGTCGTTCACCAGCAATTTCGGCACCAGGAAGAGCGAGATGCCGCGGGTGCCGGCCGGCGCATCCGGCAGGCGGGCCAGCACCAGATGGATGATGTTGTCGGCCGCGTCATGCTCGCCCCAGGTGATGAAGATCTTCTGGCCGAAGAGGCGGTAGCTGCCATCATCGCGGCGCTCTGCGCGGGCCTTGAGCACGCCGAGATCGGAGCCGGCATGCGGCTCGGTCAGGTTCATGGTGCCGGTCCATTCACCTGACACCATCTTCTCCAGATATTTGTCTTTCAGCACGGCACTGCCATGGGCGCTGACCGCCTCGATGGCGCCCATCGTCAGGGTCGGGGCGAGCGCGAAAGCCATGGAACCCGAATTCCACATTTCGAGTGCTGCGACATTCAGCATATGCGGCAGCGCCTGGCCGCCGAAAGCCTCCGGCGCCGTCAGGCCGTTCCAGCCGCCGGCGATCCAGTTGCGATAGAGATCGCGCCAGCCATCTGGCAGCCTGACCTCGCCACCCTCCAAACGGGCGCCCTGGCGGTCGCCGATATCGGCGAGCGGCGCCACTTCGTCTGTGGCAAAACGTCCCGCCTCGGCGAGGATGGCGCCGACCAGATCGTCGCCGAGATCGCCGAGCAGCCCTTCGGACATCGCCTCGCCCATGCCAGCTACATGCTTCAACGTGAACGCGATTTCCTCGACGGGCGCCTTGTACATGCTCTTTTCCTCCGCAGACCGGCCTCGCACGCGGCAAAACCTCTCCGAGGCCACGGCTAATTGATTTTTACGTAAACGTCAATTTCGATTTCCGCGAGCGCCATGCGATAGTTTGGCTGACGTGACGCTTTGCTCTTGCACCCTTGCACAAATAGCCGTCATGGAGACACTACAGCGCCGCGCGTCTTTTCAGACGCGCAAACGACGCTGTAGCACTTTGAATGCTGCATAATTTTATCCGTAAATCGATTCCGATTTAAGGAATTATGCAGTAGGGAATGATATCGCCTTCGCAAAGGATCGGCGACCAATGGATACATTGCCCGTCAACATACCCGGTTTTGTCTGGGCCTATCGCTTCTCCCCCGAAGAGAAGACCGCGGTGCGGCTGAACAATAGTGCGACGGTGGCGGAACTGACCGCCGACAACTGTTTCTACTGGCTGCACCTCAATCTTGTCGACGCCCGCGTGCCGGCCTTGCTCGAGACCCTGGACGGGCTGACAGAGGACGCCAAATCGGCGCTGACGACGCGCGATACGCATGCGGCCATCACCGTCGACGAGCAGATGCTCTATGGCACGCTCGTCGATTGCCAGCGCGATTTCGCCCAGGATACCAACAATCTCGGCTGGCTGCATTTCGCCATGTCCGGCCGCTTCATCATCACCACGAGGCTGCAGCCGCTGCGCAGCGTCGAACGGGCGCGGGCGCTGATCGAGAAGAACCCGGGCAAATTTTCGCGGCCGGTCGACCTCTTCGAACTGCTGGTGATCGAGTTCCAGCGCACGCTGATCGCGATCGTCATCGAACTCACCGAAGAGCTGAACCAGATCGAGGATATCGTCTACGACAGTGCGCAGCGCGACGAGCGCCGGCGCCTGGCGCCGGTCCGGCGCACCGTGGTCAGGCTGCATCGGCACCTGCGCACGGTGCTGGCGCTGATGCGCCGGGCGGCGGCAACCGACGACGACGAGATGCCCTTCGGCTTCGACGATGTGGCGCGGCGGCTGACGAGCCGGCTGGAAACGGTCGACCACGATATCTATGCACTGCAGGACCGGGCGCGCCTGCTGCACGAAGAAATCGATTCGAAACAATCCTCCGAAACCAACCGCCACCTCTATCTGCTGTCGATCATGACGGCCTTCCTGCTGCCGCCGACGCTGGTGACCGGTTTCTTCGGCATGAACACCGCCAACCTGCCCTTCGCCGTCGGCGACTACGGCACCGAATACGCCGTCGCCCTCATCGTCGCGTCGATTGCGTTTGCATGGTGGCTGCTCAGGCGGGTGGATATTCTTTGAGGGGGAAAGGTTCGGCGTGACTGTCGAGGGTGTGAGTTCGCTCTTATTCCATCAAACGTCGCGGTACTTGCCACAGAGCTCACCCCACCCTCCGTCATCCTCGGGTCAAGGCCGAGGATGACGGAGGGTGGGGAAACGTTCCAGCCAAACTCGCCGCCGACGCAGCGGATGGCGCGTGCGTTGCACCTACCGTATCACACCGCATTGACACTGAGCGATCGGAAGCGCGTCACGCTTCCCATGCCTTTATCAATACGGCGAATAGCACTGCTGGCGCGGGCCGTTATAGGGCTGGAACGTGTTGTCGTAGGCGCGATAGGACCGGTAGCGGTTGGCGCACCAGGCGACGTGGCTTGAACCCATGCGGGGCGCAGCGTAGCGCGGGGCGACGACGACTGCGCCGGCGCCGAAAGCGGCGAGCGGATACCAGTAGCCGTTGTAACTGCGGTATCCCGGGCGGTAATAGCTATATCCCCGATAGCCGCCGTAGTAGCCGGGCCGGTAGTAGGCGCCGGGGCGATAGCCCGGCCGGTAACCGGGGCGATAATAGCGGCGGTACTGGACATTGTCGACGGCAGAGGATTTTTCCACCTGCGGGGCGGTGGGCATCTGGATTGCCTGCGACGGCACGAAGCCCGTCAGAACGACGGCAGCGGCCAGAACCGCGGTCGCGATTTTATTTCTCAGCCCGATCATTTCTCTCTCCCATTCAACAGCGATCACCGCCAGCCCAGCAACGCTTTCGGGCCCGAATGGTTCCGGAGCGGCCGAGGTCCGGCCGCTTTCTGTTTTAGCGAGGCTGAACTGAACCGCACATTGACCGGCGCCGGCAATGCGATCAGGCGACGGCCGAGATTTTCGCCTGGTCGCCCTGCAGGCGGTTCACCATGAAGTTCGAATACCATTCGAGGAACTGCATGACGCCGCCCTCATGCAGGGAAGAATATGGGCCGGGCTCATAGGCGGGCGAGTGGATGCCGAAGGCGTTTTCCTCGACGATGCGGCGATCCTGATCATTGGTCTCGGTCCAGACGTGGGTCAGTTCCTCGAGATTGTAATCGACACCTTCGACGGCGTCCTTGTGGACCAGCCACTTGGTCGTTACCGCCGTCTCGTTGGCGCTGAGCGGCAGCACGCGGAAGGAGATGGCGTGGTCGCCGAGCAGGTGGTTCCAGGTCGTCGGATAGTGGAAGAGCAGCATGGTGCCGATATGGCTGATCGCGATATCGTCGGCGAGCGGGCGCTTGACGGCGCGCTTGCCCGACATGGTGTAGCTCTCGGCATCTTCGATCAGCGGCATGCGGGCGGTGCGGAACTGGCCGTCCGGCGAAATCTGGAACTTGCTCGGCAGGCCGGCCGCCTCACAGCGCGCCCAATGGCCGGCGATCTCCGGATCGTCGGCGCCGCCATCCGTGCCGGTGACGCTCGGCGCTTCGGGATAAGTGCGGCAGAGTTCGGGGTGATTGGCGGCGCAATGATAGCACTCGCGGTTGTTTTCCCAGACGAGTTTCCAGTTGCCCTTCTCGATGATCGTGCTCTGGAAGGCGACCTTGCTCTCACTGATCCGGTGCGGCGCGACATAGGGTTCGATCTTGTCGCGCACCACCTGGAAATCCGGGGCGTTGTTGGCAAGGCAGATGAAGACATAGCCTGCGACGACCTCGCAATGGACGGGCTTCAGATTGAAGCCGGTCTTATCGAAATCATCGCCCATGTGGCGGGCGAAGGCGAGCTTGCCTTCAAGATCGTAGGTCCACTGATGATAGGGACAGACGAGACGCACGGAGGAACCGTGCTCCTTGGTGCAGACGCGCGAGCCGCGATGGCGGCAGCTGTTGTGGAAGGCGCGGATGACATTGTCCTTGCCGCGGACGATGACGACGGGATAGCTGCCGATCTGGACGGTGAAATAGGCGCCCGGCTTTGGCAGTTCGCAATCATGGCCGATGAACAGCCAGTCGCGGTAATAGATCATCTCCATGTCGAGCTGGAAATAATCCTCGTCGATATAGAACGGCTGTTCGAGGCTGAAGCCCTCCCGGCGGCTCTTGAGCTGACGCAAAACGTTGCTGCGAATATCCATCTTCATGTCCTCGTGCACCCGGTTGCCACCCTCGATTGGAGGGCCGGCGGAAGCGCGCCCGCTTCCTTCTCCTTCGGGAGAATTGTTCGTGGCGCCATTTAATCACCTGGCATCGCTGCCGCTTGGTTGTAATGCGACATCGGCTTCGAAATTGGCGACAGGATGCGGCAAGGCTTGAAGCGGCCGATCCCGGTCGATCCTATCGCCCGACTCTCCGGGCAATTATCGTCAATTGCGACATGGCGTAAAGACCTGTTGCGCAAAGAGGTCGGCTGCCTCCGTCGCGTTTGCGACATCTGCGCGCATTTGCCTTTCAGCCGGCCCGGCACCCGGAGATTTTAACATCGCCTTAAGCATACGGTCCTATCCTGCTGCTGATTGAAGACCGACCGAAGAACGCGACCTATGGCCAAACTCCGTTATTTCGATGCGAAGGAAGCGAGCAAATCGCAGGAGCGGCAGCTGGTTGCCGCGCATTCCGAATTCTTGCGCACCGGCCGCATCCCCCGCGAGCGGCGGCACTGGCTGGCCGAGGAAAAGCGCTATTTCACCCATGATGAGGTGGCCGCAAAGACCGGCCGCAAGCTGCAGGCCGCCGGCGAAAAGACGCATCAGCACATTAACGGCTTTCACCACTCGATCCAGTTTCCGAAGATGATCTTCCACCGGACGCTGGAGGACAGCCCGCATCTCGGCTATTGCCACGTCACCGCCGCGCGGACGAAATTCGCCCATTACGAAGAGGTGAGCTGGGCCTTCTACATCGCCAATTTCTATTCCGACATCGGCGAGAACGACAATTTCTTCGAACGTATCGATGTCGGCTATTCCCGCATGTATTTCGCCGTCGCCATCAAGCCGGGCGAGAACTCCGCGGAAAAGATGACCATCGACCGGTCGGTGCGCGGCAACGGCCTGCTCTTCCGCACCCATGATCCGCAGGCAGCGATCCGCAACATCCTGTTGCTCGGCGCCCGCAACGAACAGCTGCGCGAAATCATCCGGCAGCTCTAAAGCGCCTGTTGTCGAACCGGATTCAACAACGCGATTGATCGCGGGCGGCGGAAAGCCTAAGGACTGCCGGAACGGAAAATCAGGCAGCACATGGCACGCACGATCGACATCAAGGCAGACAGGCAGGCGGCGCTGGACGTGGCCTCAGCCGTACTTGCCGATGGCTTTGCCATCGCCATTCCGACCGAGACCGTCTACGGCCTTGCCGCCGACGCCACCAATCCGGCCGCCATCACCCGCATCTATGAGACCAAGGGACGGCCACGCTTTAACCCGCTGATCTGCCATATGGCCGACCTCGCCATGGCCGAGGAACACGCCGAATTCGATCCCGTGTCGCGGGCGCTCGCCGCAGCCTTCTGGCCAGGGCCGCTGACACTGGTGTTGCCGCTGAAGCCTCAAAGCCCGATCCATTCGCTGGCGACCGCCGGGCTCGACAGCGTCGGCGTGCGTGTGCCGGAAGGGTTTGCCGGCGCCTTGATCGGCGCCTTCGGGCGGCCGCTCGCAGCTCCCAGCGCCAATAGGTCGGGCGCAATCAGCGCCACGAGTGCCGCCCATGTCGAGGCCGATCTCGGGGCGAAAATTCCGTTGATCCTCGATGCAGGCCCAAGTGCCGTCGGCGTCGAATCGACGATCGTCAAGGTGGAGGGCGACCGGCTGAGGCTGCTTCGGCCCGGCGGTCTGGCAGCGCGCGATATCGAGCGCGTCGCAGGCAGGCCGCTGCTTAGGGCGAAGACGGCATCGGCAGCCATCGAGGCGCCGGGTATGCTTGCCTCGCATTATGCGCCGGGCGCCTCCGTGCGTCTCAATGCGCGCGCCGTGGAACCCGGCGAAGCGCTGATCGGCTTCGGCGGTGCTGCGGTCTCCGGCGCGGAGGCTGCGCGGATCGTCCTCGATCTCAGCCCGCGCGGCGACCTTGCCGAGGCAGCCGCCAATCTTTTCGACTATATGAAGCGGGCCGATGCCAGCGGGGCTTTAAGCATCGCCTTTTCTCCCATTCCCGAGGATGGGCTTGGCGAAGCGATCAACGATCGCCTGCAGCGGGCAGCCGCACCCCGCGACTGACAGACCTTATAAAATCAAGAGGATCGATCTGATGAGCAGCCCCGACATTTCCACCGATCTTCTCGATCGCTTCGCCGCAATCGTCGGCGAAAGATACGCGCTTCGCAGCGAAGCCGATCTTGCGCCGCATCTGATCGAAAACCGCGGGCTCTATCACGGCTCCTCCCCTCTCCTGCTCAAACCCGGCTCGGTCGCGGAAGTCTCCGACATCATGAAGCTTGCGACCGAGACCGGAACGGCGATCGTGCCGCAGACCGGCAATACCGGCCTGGTCGGCGGCCAGACCCCACGTGCCGGCAAGGCCGATATCATCCTGTCGCTCGAGCGCATGAACAGGATCCGTGATGTCGATCCGGTGGCGAACGTGCTGGTCGCCGATGGCGGCGCCATCCTCGCCGAGGTGCAGAAGGCGGCCGAGGCGCATGGGCGGCTGTTTCCGCTGTCGCTCGGCTCGGAAGGCTCCTGCCGCATCGGCGGCAACCTTTCCACCAATGCCGGCGGCACGGCCGTGCTTGCCTACGGCAATATGCGCCAGCTCTGCCTCGGCCTCGAAGTGGTGCTGCCGACCGGCGAAATCTGGGACGGGTTGCGCCGCCTGAAGAAGGACAATACCGGCTACGACCTCCGCGACCTGTTCATCGGCGCCGAAGGCACGCTCGGCATCATCACCGGCGCGGTGCTTAAGCTCTTTCCCCAGCCGCTCGGCCATCAGGTGGCCTTCGCCGGCCTGAATTCGGTCGAGGACGCGCTTGGCCTCTTCAACCTCGCCGCCAGCCTCTGCGGCGCCTCGCTGACCGGTTTCGAGCTGATGCCGCGTTTCGGCGTCGAGATCACCACCCGCCATATCGACGGCGTGCGCGATCCCTTGGACGCGGCCTATCCCTGGTACGTGCTGATCGACATTTCAACCTCGGACTCGGCCGAGACGGCGGAGCGGATGATGAACGGCGTGCTCGAACAGGGTTTTGAGGCCGGGCTGGTGCTCGATGCGGCGATCGCTTCATCCGTGGCGCAGCAGAAGGCGATCTGGCACATGCGCGAAAGCATGTCGGATGCCCAGAAGCCGGAAGGCGGGTCGATCAAGCACGATGTCTCAGTGCCGGTGTCGAAGGTCCCGCATTTCATCGCCGAGGCCGAAGAAGCGGTCATGGCGGCCATGCCTGGCGCCCGCATCTGCGCCTTCGGCCATATGGGCGACGGCAATATCCATTACAATATTTCCCAGCCGGTCGGTGCCGACAAGGACGCCTTCATCGCCCGCTGGCATGAGATGAACCATATCGTGCATGGGCTGGTGCTTGCCCATGGCGGCTCGATCTCGGCCGAGCACGGCATCGGCCAGTTGAAGCGCGACGAACTGGCGGCGATCCGGCCGGCGATCGAAATCGAGCTGATGCGCCGCATCAAGCGCGCCTTCGATCCCGCCAATATCATGAACCCGGGTAAGGTCGTCAGCCTCGAGGTGTGAGGTCGGAGGTCAGCGAGGTCGCCGAGGTTCGCCCCTCATCCGCCTGCCGGCACCTTCTCCCCGCTTGCGGGGCGAAGGGACGTGCCGCCCCTCTCGGTTCCCACCTCGCTCTCGCAGGGCAAGTACCCTCTCCCCGTTTTTACGGGGAGAGGGTAGCCATTAACGCGAAGCGGACAGCTGTCGTCCCGCGAGAAAAACCTACCGTGCGCGCTTTGCTGGATTGCCTCAGCTTTACTGCGTGCCGCCGCCGGTGAGGATCTGCAGCGCCGGCGATTGCTGGGTGCTGTTCTGGACGTCGTACATGGCGGTGAACCGGCGCAGCAGCTTGTCGACCTTCTTCGGATCCTGGAGATCCTCGAGCTTGACGAAGCGGTTGATCAGATCGGCCTGCTTGGCGACGTCCATGCCCGAGATCTGCGACGGTAGGCTGAAGGCTGTGGTAATGACCTGGTAGAGCGCCTTGTCGCCGAGGAGCGAAAAGATCGAGGTGATGCTCGGGGCCTTGCGGCTGAAATAAAGCGCCAGGCGGACGCCGTCATTGCTTTCGCCCTGCTGGTTTTCCATCGTCTGCTGGACGAAGAGCTTTTGGGTACGATCCTCCGCCGCCTTGTTCTGGATGGCGCCGATCTTGGCGCGGGTCAGATCGCCGTCCTTGTCGAAATTGAAGGCGGCGACGATATCCTTGAAGCGCGCATCCGCCTTGGTGTTGAGGTAGCTCTTCTTGTCGTCGGGATCGGACGTGAAGATCTTCTTCAGCGTCGCCTTGTCGTAATCCTTCGGGTCGAGATTGTTCGCCTTCAGCACCAGATCCGTCAGACGGCTGTCATCCAGGAAATCATCGAGCGACTTCACCTTCGCCATGCCCTTGGCGAAATAGTCGACCTCGGTCGTCGCGTCCTTCGATGCCTTGTCCTTCACCGGCCCGGCCTTCAGCAGCATGGTGACGTGCGCTTTGTAGTCGGTGGCGTATTTGGCTAGGGTCGCCTCGGGAAGCGCCTGGAGGGGCGACGCCGCCTTGCCGTCGGGACCGAAGTTGAAGGCGCGGGCGAGGTTGGTGATACGTTCGTCCTTCAGCGAGGCGATAAAACCATTCGGGTCGTAGGCATCGCTCGTCAGGATCTTGCGCATCATCGAGCGCGAGACTTCCTGGTCCGTCAGGCCGAAGGCCTGCAGCGCCACATGATAGGGATCCGGCAGATCATCGTTGCTCTTGGTGAAATCGGCCGACGAATTGCTGCGCAGAAAGTCGTTGACGCTCTTTATGTCCGAGAAGTTGAGCAGGCTGCCGCTGTCGGCCATCATGCGGGTGTAGTTGGTGGCCACCTCGTCGATCGCCTCGTCGCGCTCGTCGTCATAACGCGCCATATAATTGTCATTGGTGGTCTGCGCCTGATCGGCCGTCTGGATCGAACTCATCACCGGAAGCGATCCATCGGCGGCGAAGTTGAAATCGGCGTTGAGATCGGCATGGCCGGCGGCGGCAGCCGCCGTCGCATCGGTCAGGATGCTCTTCAGATCGGCGTTCGAAATGCCGGTTGGAAGGTTGTAGGTGCTCTTCAGGAAGTTGGTGATGGCGTCATCGGCGATGAGATCGTCGACATTGGCGATCGTCGACATCCGGGCGGAATAGTCGTCCGTGCGGGCGGAAGCGGTAAATTTCGTGCTGCTGATCTGGGTGGCCGTCTGCGCGGCCATGCCGTCCTCGAGCGTGCCGTCCGCCTTGAAGTTGAAGGCGGCGGCGACGTCGGCATAGGTACCGGTGCCGCTCTGATCAGTCAGGATGGCGCGAAGGGCAACGTCGGTGACGGTCGACGGGATGCCGTAGGCGTTGCGCACGAAATTGTTCAGCTTCTGGTCCGACAGCAACTGATCGACGTTGGAGATGCCGGCGATGGTCGCCTGGTAATAGACGGCCGCAGTGTCGGCCTTGTCCATGGTGCTGGCGCTCTGTGAGGCGCTCTGCGAGGCGTAAAGGGTCGCGACCGATCCGTCCGCCTTGAAATTGAAGAGATCGTGGACGTCGCTGTAGCCCTGGGCGCTGGCCGCCGCGGGATCGACGAGGAAAGTCCTCAACGTCGCATCGGAAACGCTGTCGGCGATCTGCATGCTGTTTCTGAGATAGCTGACCGCAACGGGATCGGACATGATGTCGTCGACATTGGTGACATTGCCGATCATGCTGTTGAAGTGCGTCGCGTTCGCCGCCGACTTGTCGGTGGTCGACTTGCGCTGCGCCGCGGTCTGGATCGCCGAACCGTTGATCGAGCCGTCCGCCTGGAAGTTGAAGTCGGCATTGAGATCGGCGTGGCCCTGGGCCGCGGCATAGGCCGAATCCGTCAGGATATTCTTCAGGTCGGCATTGCTGAAATTCGTGCCGAGGCCATAGGCATCCTTGATGTAACGCGCCAGCACATCATCGGCCAGCAGATCGTCGACATTGGTGATGGCGCTCGACTGCGAGGTTACGGAATAATAGTTGGACGTGCTCGATGCAGCCGATTTCAGTTTGTTTGCCTGGTCGATCGACTGGACGCGCGCCGTGCTGGAGGTCGATCCGTCAGCCTTGAAGTTGAAAGCATTGTAGACATTGGTAAAGCCCATCAGCTGGGCATAACCGGGATCGGTCAGCACCGTGCGCAGCGCGGCCGCGGTGAAGTCGGCGCCCATGCTGTAGGCCGTCGTGATATAGGAGGTCAGGCGTTTGTCGGCGACCAGATCGTCGACATTGGTGATCGTGCCGATCTTCGCCGTGTAATAGGCCTTGTTGTAGTCCGCTGCCGTCTGGCCGACGTAAAAGACGTCCGAACCGACCGAATTGTCGATGATGACCGACTGGGAATTTAGCGTGAAGGACTCGATGACCGAGGCCTTCTGCGCGGCGGTCTGCGCCGTGCCGGTGACGGTGCCGTCGGCATTGAAGCTGAACTGGGCGGCAAGCGCCTTGTATTTGTCGCCGCCCTGCGTGTTGACGACGCTCGTGGGGTCGCTGAGATCGCTCGTCAGCACCTGGCGCAGAAAGTCCTTCGACGCATAGGTGGGATCGATCTTGAACGTCTTCAGCACATAGGTGCGCAGCCGGGTGTTGTTGACCAGATCGTCGACGGTCTGCACGCTGTCGATATTGTTGCTGTAATAGGTGCTCTCGGCGGCGGCCGCCTTGTCGGCATCGACGAAGGACTGCTTGTAGAGGCCGATGAGATCGTCCTCCTGCGCGTCCGTCTGGACGTCCTTAGCGGGCGCATTGAAATTGAAGGCGGCGGCGAATTCGCGGTAGCGCGTATCGGAAAGCTTGTTGGCGTAGCTGTTGGGGTCGGTGAGATCGCTTTCCAGCACCTTCTTCATGAGGGCCTTGGCGTAGGTCATGTCCTCGAGGCCATGGGCCTTCATCGCGTAGCTGTAGAGCTTGTAGTCTCCGAGGAAGTCGTCGACCGATGTGACCTTGTTGATGTGGTCCGCGTAGTACTCGGCATCCTTCTTGACCGTCGCCTGAGACGCAACCTTGTTGAGGCTGGACGTCATATCCTTCGACAGGATCGTATAAGCGAGGGAAGCCGTGATCATGAATAGCGCCCTTTTCGGCAAAATCTCTAAAAGAACGACGAACTGCTGGTGAGCACATTTTGCCACGGAAAGCTTACCTGAGACTTACCTCAGGATGCATCATTTCCGCACACCACAGCGTTCACCTTCCGGAAACCCTGCCGGATTCGGTTTTGATAACCATCAGAGGAGGCAAAGTTTTCTTAACCGCAATTTTTAAGCTGTACGGAACGGCAGGCCCCTATTGTCGGCCATAGAGGACGAAAAGTCCCAAGGAGAAGACCGGAAATCGGCTCTCAGGTAAGACAAGGGTAGAATGAAATGAACAATCCCGTAATGAAGCCCGCCTGGGCTGGCACGACGTTACGCCTCGATCCGTCCCGCTTTCCCCAGCAGGTCAGCTACGCCATCCATGATTGTTCGGATGACGTCAATATCACCATCGACGAACGCGGCGCGGTCCTGCGCAAGGTCCTGCCTTCCAGTGGCCTGCCGCTTTCGATTGCGCTGCCGAAGCGCGTCTTCAAGGGTGTCGCCGCCCGCGCCATCGACCATGGCGACGGTGAAGTTACCGTCACGCTCGAGCTTCACCACGCCGATCCCGAGCTCTGCGTTCCGTTGCTCGTCGCCCATGATCTCAGCGATATCGCCGCCGACTGGCGCAGCTGGTCGGAAGCCTTCCGCATTCCGATGCTGATGGTCGAGGCCGACGGCGTCGCCCGTCCGCTCGAAGACCATATTGGCGGCCTGCGCACCAGCGACCTCAAGCCGCGCCGCCGTCATTCCTACTTCGCCAATCGCCGTCCGCGCTTCCTCGTGCGCCGCACCACCGGCCGGCTGGGCGTCGCCATGAAGATCGAGGGCAAGGAAATCATCGCCCGCAACTGACCGAAATCGCGACACCGGACACATCATTGCCGGGCATTCTGCGCACTCATCAGTCGCAGAATGCCCGTTTTGCGACGCTGTCGAATTCGGCCGCAAACTGTCGCTTTAATCTCGATTGGCACCGCGGGATGAATTTTGACAGGATCACTGCGTAGCCAGTAAAAAAGCCTCTCATTCAAGGACGGAAAGTCCCAATCCGTGCTTGACCGTTTTGAGTGCGATCAGGCTCTTGTATTTTCGCACGAGCGCCTGTTGCTCACCCATAAGCCGCTCAATGAAGGCGTTGTATTCCTCGAGATTGCGGACGGCTACGAGCAGGACATAGTCCATATCGCCGGTGACATACCAGCATGACTGAACTTCGGGCGCACGGTCCAACCATCGCTGGAATTGCTCCAGCGTGTGTCGATGTTCGTTCTGGATTTCAAGCTCAACCAAAACGGACAAGGTGCGATCGACGGCTTTCGGACTGACCACCGCCACGATCTTCTCGATGATCCCATCTTGCTTCAGTTTGCTGATGCGGCGTTCGACGGCGGAGGGTGAGAGATTGACCACATCAGCAATGACCTTGCCGGGAATGTCGGCATTCTCCTGCAGCATTGACAGAATAGTTCGATCAATATCGTCCACTGCGTATAATCCAGATTTTATGCGGAGAATCCGCTATTTTTTTCCGTTGGCGCGGTTTTTCCGCGTCGAAAATTCATAACATCTCTCCATGACACAACAAACACCTCTTTTAGCCGCCAAAATCGACGATGCCCGCAAGAAAATCGATCCGATTTTCCTCAACACCAATCTGTTGCGTGCCGATAGGCTCGCGCTGTCGCTCGTCGCCAAGGACGAAACGGAAAATCCGATCCGCAGCTTCAAAGGGCGTGGGACGGGGTATTTTCTCGCCGACGTCGCTGGTGAAAGAACTCCTCTGGTCACCGCATCAGCCGGGAACTTCGGTCAGGGGCTTGCTTATAATGCCGCACGGCATGGGCGATCTCTGGTCGTGTTCGCCAGTATCAACGCCAATCCGCTGAAGATCGAAGCCATGCGCAGGTTTGGGGCGGAGGTCTTTCTCGCCGGAGAAGATTTTGACGCTGCAAAGGAGGCAGCCAAAATCTACGCCGTCGAACGGAAGCTGCAGTTCGTCGAAGACGGAGCGAGCGCAGCCATTGCGGAAGGGGCAGGAACGATTGCGGCGGAGCTGACTGAAGAGGTCGACGATATCGACGCCGTTTTCATTCCGCTTGGCAACGGTGCTCTGGCGGCCGGAGTGGGATGCTGGTTCAAATCACGTTCACCGCGAACAAGGGTCGTCGCCGTCGCCGCAAAGGGTGCGCCTTGCATGGCTCTGTCCTACAATGCGGGTGAGGCGATCTCGACGCCGGAGGCACGCACGATTGCCGATGGAATTGCCGTCCGGATTCCCGTCCCGTCGGCCGTCGACTGGCTTCAAGACACGATCGACGACGTCGTTCTCGTGGATGACGATCAGATTCTGGATGCAATGCGGTTTGCTCATGACACATGGAAGCGTCTCGTCGAACCAGCCGGAGCGGCGGGGCTCGCAGCTATTCTTGCGCAGGCATCTGCCCTGAAAGGCTGCCGTGTAGCGACTGTGCTGTGTGGTGCTAACCTAACGGATCAACAGATCAAGGCATGGCTTCCATCTGCCGCAAAGGACGACACGAATGCGTGCTAGACCAATCCTCCTGTCTGAGGACAGGCGCGCGAGGGCTGGCGCCCGCGCCGGGCTTAGCGTCCCAATCAGGGAATGGCAAACAGCAGGGAGACGAAGAGGCCGAAGAAGATGATCAGGCCGACGCGGTTGTTCGATTTGAACAGCGCCAGGCACTGGTCGGCATCGTTGATATCGAGCCGGACGATCTGCCAGGCGAACATGCCGGCCGCACCGAGCAAGGCCAGGAAAGCGATGAGATTGGCGCCGGCGAGCGCGAAAGCGATAAACATCAGCACCAGCGTCAGCCCATAAAGGCCGATCAGCCAGACCCTCGTCCTGTCGCCGAACAGCCGGGCGGTCGAACGGACGCCGATCAGCTCGTCGTCCTCCTTGTCCTGATGGGCGTAGATCGTGTCGTAACCAATCGTCCAGGCGACGGAGGCCGCATAGAGCAGGATGGCGGCGAAGGAAAGCCCGCCCAAAATGCCGGCCCAGCCCATCAGCGCACCCCAGGAGAAAGCAAGGCCGAGATAGAATTGCGGCCAGTCGGTGAAGCGTTTGGCGTAGGGATAAAAGGCCACGATGGCGAGCGAGAGCAAGCCCAAGAAGACGGTGAGCCAGTTGAACTGCAAGAGCACGAAGAGACCGACCAGCGCCTGCAGACCGATGAAGATTTTTGCGCGGGCGCGCGTGACGCGGCCGGAAGGGAGCGGGCGCGAACGGGTGCGGGCCACTTCCATGTCGATCTCGTGGTCGACGAGATCATTATAGGTGCAGCCGGCGCCGCGCATGGCGACCGCGCCGATGAAATAAAGGAGAAGGTGAGACACCAGCAGGCTGCCGGAATAGAGCCCTTGGTCGATCGCCGCATTGGCGGCGAGTGTCGCCGACCAGAAACATGGCCACATCAGCAATTGCCAGCCGATCGGGCGATCCCAGCGCGCCAGCTGCGCATAGGGCCAGAGCCATGGCGGCAGGATCCGGTAGACCCAGTTATTCGAAGGCGCGTCGGAGACGCGATCGTTGAAGTGGTCGGTATCTTCCATGCCGCTCATCTAGCGGCGGGCCGCCGATCCGGTCAAGAAGCGATCATCGCGCCGCGCCTTGTATCATTTGCCGGACCGGAACCGATTCAAGGATAAAATCTCTGGCAATTCAAGGCATTATGGCGCCCGCACATTTGAAAAAAACGCGTGGGCGCCGGCCATCACTGCAGTGAGAAATTGAACTTGTAGGTGGCCGAGACACCGATCAGGACCTGATTCTTCGAACCGCGGTCGCGCACCAGGCTGCTGTCGGCGGCAGGCCCCGCCAGCCGCTTATATTCGAGGAAGGAGCTTGCCGAGAGGTTTTCGGTCGCCTTCCAGGTGATGGCCGTTCCCGCGCCATAGGACTGGATGCCCGACGACGGCTTATAGGGATCAAGACCGCTTGCCGCCGCGTGCTTGGCGCTGACGCCGTAATAGGCGTCGTAATAGCCTGCGGTGGCGAATGTCGCGCGCGGACCGCCTGACAATTGCAGGTTGGGCGCGATATCGGTAAAGGCATCGACCGCGAGATCGGCGACAACGCCGTCATGAGAGCGGATGCCCTGGCGGACTTCGGCGCGGGCGCGCAGGAAATCTGTGGGGTAGACCTCGACGAAGCCGCCGGCTTCCGCCCCCCATTTGACCTTCCTCAAGCCCTTCAAGTCACGGTCGTCGCCGCCATCGCGCGACGGCACGAATTTGCCGACGATGCCGGCGCGGAAGGCGCCCTTGTCGATGAGGGCGAAGGAGGGATTGTCGTTGCGCGAGGAAAATCGCGGCCCGGCGCCCTGGCGGCCGACCGAGATCAGCGGGCTGAACTTGAATTCATTGTGCGACGAACCCTCGAATTTCGGGGCGGAGAAGCCGGCGACGCCGACGCTCAGATACCAGTCGCCGGACCAGAAGGGCTGGCCGCTTTCCTGCGCCGACGCCAAAACTGGGAATGAAAGGGCAATAGCCAAAGAGATCGATACGACTGATCGATGAAACACGTTCGCACTCCAGAAAACGCAAAAACAAAGCCGCGGAGGGCGGCGGTGGCTAGATTTATCCGGATCTCGTTACGCCAATGTTAACCACGGAGACACGAAGGGCGCTAAATGAAAGCGTGCCGCCTTCGGCGGTCGTACGCGAAAACCCGCCGGGAGAAAGACCTCCCCAAAGGGACAACCCGCAGCGGGGTCCTGCCATCAAAATGCGCCACCACATGTTGCGTCGTCAGGAAAGAAACTCGGCGGACGCCAAACGGCAGCCCCTCCCCCTTGCGGGGAGGGGTTGGTGAAGGGTCTTAACTAGCGCCGACCGGACGCAAAATCGCTCCCGCAATTTTGGTGGAATTGCTTACCGCTGGTTCCACTGGCGGATGACTGGTTCGGTCAGGTCGTGCTCGTAGCCGAGCACGCTGATGCTTGTGGTATCGAGCGAGAAATGCGCGCCGCCTTCCGGCGGCAGGCCGAGCCAGCGGGCGGCGAGCACCCGCAGGAAATGTGAGCTGGAGAAGATCAGGATGGTGCTTGCCGCCTCGCGAAGCGCATGGATGACGGCGTCGGCGCGGGCGCCGACATCGGCGGCGAACTCGCCATTCGGGCAGCCGTCGCGAAAGAGCTGCCAGCCGGGGCGGCCGGCCAAGATTTCCTTGGTGGTGATGCCCTCATAGGCGCCGTAGTCCCATTCGGCGAGATCGTCCCTGATGACCGCGCCCGGTCCGAAGCCGGCGAGCGCGCAGGTCCGGCGGGCGCGAGCGGACGGGCTCGACCAGACGGCGGAGAAAGTCAGGCCCGCAAGCCGTTCGGAGAGCTTGCCGGCGGCAGCCTCGCCATTTGCCGTCAACGGAATATCGGTTCGCCCGGTATGGCGCCCGGAACGGCTCCACTCGGTTTCACCGTGCCGGACGAGATAGATCTCGGGAAACGCACTGCTCATCGGCATGCCCTTTCATTATGGCCGGCACAAGCGCTGTCGCTCAGAAAATTACCTTTTCGAGCGGCGCGCGCCTCGCCTCGAATTCCTTCAGCTTCGTCTCGTTGCGCGCGATGTAATTGCGATTGTCGGGAACGGCGAACTGGTTCTTGGCGATCTGGATCTGCAGGATGAAGAGCTCGTCCCAGCGGAAGCCCATTTCGGAACCCGCCAGATAGAATTCCCACATGCGGAAGAACTGTTCGTCGTAAAGCGCCACGGCTTCGGCCTTGCGCGCCACGAAACGCTCGCGCCAATGGCGCAGCGTATAGGCATAATGCATCGGCAGGATTTCGACATCCTTGACCAAGAGCCCCGCCTTTTCGAGCGGCGGCAAGACCTCGCCGACGGAAGGAATGTAGCCGCCGGGGAAAATATACTTCTCGATGAAGGCGTTGGTGCCGAAGCTCGGCTTCGGGCGGCCGATCGAATGCAGCACCATGACACCGTTATCGTCGAGGAGATCCGATACCTTGCGGAAGAAGTTGGCGTAATTGCCGATACCCACATGTTCGAACATGCCGACCGAGACGATGCGGTCGAACTTCTTGCCCGTCATGCTGCGATAATCCTGCAGCTCGAAACGCACGCGGTCGGCAAGGCCGCGCTTTTCGGCGCGGGCGCGGGAGACCTTGAGCTGTTCTTCGCTGAGCGTAATGCCGGTGAAATCGGCTCCATCAGTCGCTTCCGTCAGGTACATGCCCATGCCGCCCCAGCCCGAGCCGATCTCCAGGATACGCTGGTTGGGCTGAAGCAGAAGCTTGGCGGCGATATGGCGTTTCTTGGCGAGCTGCGCCTCATCGAGACTGATGCCCGGCGGCTCGAAATAGGCGCACGAATATTGCCAGTCCTCGTCGAGGAAAAGATCGAAGAGCTTGGCCGACAGGTCATAATGATGGGCGACGTTGTGCTTGTTGCGATTGACCGGCACGCGGCTCTTCAGCTGCTGCCAGGCAATGCGGCCCAGGAGCAGTGCCGCCATCTTGAAATCGAAGATCTCGTTGGTGGTGTTCTGCTTCACCAGCGACAGGAAATCGTAAATGTTGCCCTGTTCGAGAATGAAGCGGCCCTGCATGTACATTTCGCCGAGCTTCATCGTCGGGTCGCGGCGAATGGCGTCCTCGGCCTCCTGATCGGCAAGGCGGGCGACAACGGTTTCACCCGTGCCGTCGCCGATCAAGTGGGTCTCGCCATTGGCAAGGGTAAGTTTCAACGAACCCTTGCGGATGATTTGCTGGACGATCGAAAGGAAAGCTGACGCCACGGACGCCTCGCAAATGTGACAGGATGGTCACATCAACTTAGTAGCTCTCTTTCGCCTTACAAGCGCCGGATTTAGCACTCTTGAAATAACGCGGGCAAACTGTTGCATTTTTGCCAAAATGCCGGCTAAGCCCTTATTTTCGCTTCATGGCTTCGGCAAGGGCTGCGCCGAAAGCGCCCTGGCTCTCCGGTTTGGCGGCGGCCGGCCGGCGCTCGTTCTGCGCCCGGGAGCCCTGGTTGCCGCGAGAATCACCCCGCGGCGGCGGTGCAGCAGAACCGTCATCGCGCTTCATCGACAGAGCGATGCGCTTGCGCTTGGCATCGACTTCGACCACTCGCACCTTGACGACATCACCCGCCTTGACGACCTCGTGCGGATCCTTGACGAAGCGATCGGCAAGCTGGGACACATGCACCAGACCATCCTGGTGCACGCCGATATCGACGAAGGCGCCGAAGGCGGCGACATTGGTCACCGTGCCTTCCAGCATCATGCCGGGCTTCAGGTCGGAAATTTCGTTGACGCCCTCGGCGAAGGTCGCAGTCTTGAAGCTCGGACGCGGGTCGCGGCCGGGTTTTTCCAGCTCGGCGATGATGTCCCTGACCGTCGGCAGACCGAATTTCTCGTCGATGAACTGACGCGGATCGACCGATTTCAGGACGGCGCTGTCGCCCATCAGCGCGCGCAGATCACGGCCGCAGGCAGCGACGATCTTCTTGGCGACGCCATAGGCTTCCGGGTGGACCGAGGAGGCATCGAGCGGCTCCTTGCCGTTGGGGATGCGCAGGAAGCCGGCGCATTGTTCGAAGGTGCGGCCGCCGAGGCGGGCGACCTTCAAAAGATCCCGCCGGGTCTCGAAACGGCCTTCGCTGTCGCGGTGACGGACGATGGCGTCGGCAATCGACGGGCCGAGGCCGGAAACGCGAGACAGCAGCGGCGCAGACGCGGTGTTGAGATCGACACCGACGGCATTCACCGCATCTTCGACCACGGCATCGAGCGAACGCGACAGCTTCTGCTGGTCGACGTCGTGCTGATACTGGCCGACGCCGATCGACTTCGGCTCGATCTTGACGAGTTCGGCCAAGGGATCCTGCAGGCGCCGCGCGATGGAGACGGCGCCGCGTAGCGACACATCGAGATCGGGAAATTCGGCCGCTGCAGTCGCCGAGGCGGAATAGACCGAGGCGCCGGCTTCCGACACGATGACCTTGGTCGGCTTCGGCGCCGGCAATTCGGCCAGCATGTCGGCCACCAGCTTTTCGGTTTCGCGGCTGCCGGTGCCGTTGCCGATCGAGATCAGTTCGACATTGTGCTTGCGGATCAGCGATGCGAGCTCGACCTGGGCGCCGCGCACGTCGTTGCGCGGCTGGAAGGGATAGACGGTCGATGTCGCCACCACCTTGCCGGTGCCGTCGACGACGGCGACCTTGACGCCGGTGCGGATGCCTGGATCGAGACCCATCGTCGCGCGCGAGCCGGCGGGTGCTGCGAGCAGCAGATCCTTGAGATTGCGGGCGAAGACATGGATCGCTTCCTCTTCGGCCCTTTCGCGCAGTTCCCGCATCAGGTCGAGCGACAGCGACATGGAGAGCTTCACTCGCCAGGTCCAGCTTGCAACCTCCATCAGCCAGCGGTCGCCGGGACGGCTCGTCCCGATCTCATAGGCGGCCGCGATCATGCGTTCGACCGGCTTGTTCGGCGAGGCGGTCTCGGCGTCGGCCTCGATCGTCAGCGTCAGCACCTCCTCGTTCCAGCCGCGCAGCATGGCGAGCGCGCGGTGGCCGGGGGCGGTCGCCCAGCGTTCGGAATGGTCGAAATAGTCGGAGAACTTCTCGCCCGTCGCCTGCTTGCCGTCGACGACCCGGGCCTTTAGCAGCGAAGCCTGGCGCATATGGGCGCGCAATCTGCCGAGCAGGTCGGCATTTTCGGCAAAACCTTCGGCGACAATGTCGCGCGCGCCTTCGAGCGCCGTCTTCACATCCGGCACATCTGCCGTGATGAAGCCTTCGGCCAGCACCGCCGGCCCCCGGCCGCGCTCAGTGAGGATCGCCTCGGCGAGCGGGCCGAGGCCGCGTTCACGGGCGATTTCGGCGCGCGTGCGGCGCTTCGGCTTGTAGGGCAGATAGAGATCCTCGAGCTCGGCCTTGGTTTCGGCGCCCGAGACCTTGGTCATCAGCTCGTCGGTCATCTTGCCCTGGCCGGTGATCGATTCGACGATCGCGTCGCGCCGGGCTTCGAGCTCGCGCAGATAGACCAGCCGCTCGGCGAGATTGCGCAGCTGCGTATCATCCAACCCGCCCGTCACCTCTTTGCGATAGCGCGCGATGAAGGGCACGGTGGCGCCCTCGTCGAGCAGCTCGATGGCGGCTTTGGCCTGGTCGGGCCGGGCGTTGATTTCGGCGGAGATGCGGGCTGCGAGGAAACGGAGGTCTGCGGCCATGGGATTTCCTATGTCGACGAAAGTTGCGGGACCATAGCGGCGAAAAGCGGCAAGGCAATGTTGGAGTTTACAGGCAAGCGGCGATCCACAGGATAAGCATGCCGGAAAGGCGGCGATTTTGCGGTTGTGCAGATGCGCCATTCTTTGCTAGCAGAAGCAACGTTTTGACCCGGCGCCCATGCCATCCCTCCCCTGTCTCGGGAGGCAAGGAAATTCGACATGCCAAACCTTCTTCTCGAACTCCGCTCCGAAGAGATTCCGGCCCGCATGCAGCGCAAGGCTGCCGGCGACCTGAAGAAGCTCGTCACCGATGCGCTTGTCGAAGCGGGCCTGTCCTACGAGGGCGCGCGCGAATACTGGACGCCGCGGCGGCTGGCGCTCGATATTCACGGCCTGACGGCACGCTCGGCCGATGTGCGCGAGGAGCGCAAGGGGCCGCGCACCGATGCCAACGAGAAGGCGATCGAAGGTTTTCTGCGCGGCGCGGGCTTGTCCTCGGTCTCCGAGGCGCAGGTGGTGAGCGATCCGAAGAAGGGCGATTTCTACGTCGCGGTCATCTCCAAGCCCGGCCGTGCGACCGAAGAGATCGTCACCGATGTCATGCCCGGCATCATCCGCGATTTTCCCTGGCCGAAATCGATGCGCTGGGGCAAGGCTTCCTCCAGGCCCGGCGCGCTGCGCTGGGTGCGGCCGCTGCAGTCGATCGTCTGCACCTTCGGTCCGGAGCATGAAGAAACCACCGTCATCCCCTTCGAGATCGACGGCATCACCGCTTCCAACATCACCTATGGTCACCGTTTCCATGCGCCCGAGGCGATCACCGTCCGGCGCTTCGACGATTATGCGGCGAACCTGGAAAAGGCGAAGGTCATCCTCGATGCCGAGCGGCGCAAGGACATCATCCTGCACGACGCCCGCGACATCGCCTTTGCCAATGGGCTGGAGCTGGTGGAAGACGAAGGCCTGCTGGAGGAAGTCTCCGGCCTCGTCGAATGGCCGCAGGTGCTGATGGGCTCTTTCGAGGAGGATTATCTCTCCATTCCCTCGGAAATCATCCGGCTGACGATCAAGACCAACCAGAAGTGCTTCGTGACGCGGCCACAGAGCGGCGAAGCGCTGTCGAACAAGTTCATCCTCGTCTCCAATATCCAGGCAAGCGACGGCGGCAAGGAAATCGTCCACGGCAATGGCAAGGTGGTGCGGGCAAGGCTTTCCGACGCGCTGCATTTCTGGAAGCGCGACCAGGGCAACCTGCCGGATCTCGAAACGCTCACGGCTTCGGCGGCAAAGTTCGGCCTCGACCTGAACAAGCCGCTCGACCAGCGCATGGCCAAGCTGGATGCGCTCGACGTCACCTTCCATGCCAAGCTCGGCACGCAGGGCGTACGCGTCGCCCGCATCCGGGCGCTTGCAAAGGAGCTAGCAAAGATCACCGGCGCCGACGCGGCTCTGGTCGATCGCGCTGCCGTGCTCGCCAAGGCCGATCTTCGTACGGAAGCGGTCGGCGA
The DNA here is from genome assembly GCF_028994275.1 of Rhizobium binxianense. Classification (NCBI taxonomy): domain Bacteria; kingdom Pseudomonadati; phylum Pseudomonadota; class Alphaproteobacteria; order Hyphomicrobiales; family Rhizobiaceae; genus Rhizobium; species Rhizobium binxianense. The sequence continues at coordinate 560,040 of NZ_CP118713.1, read as the reverse complement.
ATTCCCGGAACTGCAGGGCCTGATGGGCCGCAAATATGCGGCACTGCAGGGCGAGGATGCTTCCGTTGCCGCCGCGGTGGAGGATCACTACAAGCCGCAGGGGCCGTCGGACCGCGTGCCTGAGGACAAGGTGGCGATCACCGTCGCGCTTGCCGACAAGCTCGATACGCTGATCGGCTTCTGGGCGATCGATGAAAAGCCCACGGGGTCGAAGGACCCGTTCGCGTTGCGGCGTGCGGCCCTCGGTGTCGTCAGGATCCTCTTGGAGCGAAGAATCCGCCTGCCGCTGCTGGCGACGACCAGGGATATCGATCTCCTCTCCTTCTTCCACGACCGCCTCAAGGTCTATCTGCGCGACCAGGGCGCCCGCCACGATCTCATCGACGCGGTGCTGACGGCGGATGCCGACGACCTGTTGATGGTGGCGCGCCGCGTCGAAGCGCTGACGGCCTTCATCACCTCGGAAGACGGCAAGAATCTGCTCGCCGGCACCAAGCGGGCGACGCAGTTGCTCGCCGCCGAGGAAAAGAAGGGCACCGTGATCGCCGACGGCGTTTCGCAAGCGCTTCTGAAGCTCGATGCCGAGAAGGAATTGTTCGCCGCGATCTCCAGCGCCTCGAAGGATGCGTCGGACGCCGTCGCCGGCGAGGATTTCCGCTCGGCGATGGAAGCGCTTTCCAAGCTGCGCGGCCCGGTCGACCGCTTCTTCGAAGACGTGCTCGTCAACGACGAGGACGCCGCCATCCGCGCCAACCGTCTCGCCCTGCTGCGGTTGATCCGCGAGGCGACGGGAACGGTTGCGGATTTCTCGAAGATTTCGGGGTGATATTCGGCTTCGGCCGGATGGCGCTGCATTTTCGTCGGAGCTTGCCCCATCCGGCTGCCGCCCCCCTTCTCCCCGCTCGCGGGCAAAGGCGGATGGGCGCGACCTCTCTATTCCTCGCTCACCTCTCGCAGGTTAGGGTGAGGGGCAGCCATCGGCGCAAACCGTAGCCGTGAGCTTGACCTGAGCATCCATAAGCAAGCAGTTCCGGTGCTGTCCAGCGTGAGGAATTGTTGAAACGGCGGCATCGACAAACGGCACGGCCGCCGGAGAACCGACGGCCGCTGAGAATTTGGTGATAAACGCCTTTGGCGCCTCGCCGTTTTTGTCTTTACGCAATTCCTGACGGAAAACCGCTTCGCACTTTTCCTGGAGTTGCTTTAAGCGGCGCGGCGACCCTGATGCGCAGCCGGGGCAGCACCTTCGCCGCTGACGCGGAAGCCGCGGATGAGGTCGATCAGCTCGTCGGTGTCGCTGGCCAGCGTTTCGGCCGATGCCGTCGTCTCCTCGGCCATGGCGGCGTTCTGCTGGGTGGCGGCGTCGAGCTGGTTCATCGAGGAGGAAATCGAGCGCAGCGTCGTATCCTGCTCGGAAGCGCTGTGGGCGATCTTGGCGACGATTTCGTTGGCGGCCTTGATCTGGTCGGAGATACGCTTCAGCGCCTCGCCGGCCTCGCCGACCAGGCGGACGCCATGGTCGACCTGGCTGGAGGAGCGGGCGATCTGGTCCTTGATCTCCTTGGCCGCAGCAGCCGAGCGCTGGGCAAGTTCGCGCACTTCCTGGGCGACGACGGCAAAACCCTTGCCGGATTCACCGGCACGGGCCGCCTCGACGCCGGCATTCAGCGCCAGCAGGTTGGTCTGGAAGGCGATCTCGTCGATGACGCCGATGATCTTGGTGATCTCCGACGACGACTTCTCGATACCGCTCATCGCCTCGATCGCCTGGGTGACGATCGCATCGCTATGGTTGGCTTCGGTGCTGACCGAGTGGACGCGCTTGCTCGCCTCATGGGCGCCATCGGCCGTCTGACGGACGGCGACGGTGAGCTCGTCGAGAGCAGCCGAAGTCTCTTCCAGGCTGGCGGCCTGGCGCTCGGTGCGCTGCGACAGCTCGTTGGAGGCGCGGCGGATCTCTTCCTTGCTGGTGCCGATGTCGGTGCCCTTGGCGCTGACCTTGGCCATGGCGGCTTCGAGATGCGACAGCGCATCGTTGAAGTTTTCGCGCAGGGCGGCGTATTTCTGGCCGAGATCGGCGCAGCGGACGGTGAGGTCGCCGCGTGCGATCATCTCCAACGCCTGGCCGATCGTCGCCACCACACGCGCCTGCAGCGCTGTTTCATCCTGCTGCTGGCGCAGATTGTTCTCCCGCTCGTTTTCCAGCGCCAGCTGCTGGGCCGCCTCGCGATCCGACATAGCATGGCGTTCCCGGATCTTTTCCTGCAGCGACTGCGTCGCCTTTGCCATCATGCCGACTTCATTGTTCATGCCGATATGCGGGATGGCGATGGAAACGTCCTCTTCGGCGACGGCCTTCAGGGCGGCATGGACGTTGTTGAGAGGTCCCGATATGCCGCGGATCACGACGTAGGCCGCTGCCATGGCAAGGAAGAACAGGACGATGCTGCCGGAGAGCGCAGTGAGGATGGTGCTGTTTATCTGAGCATCGAGATCGTCCATGTAGACCCCGGTGACGACAACGACTTTCCATGGGTCGAAGGCCTGGCCATAGGCCGTCTTGCGGTAATCACCGGCCGGCTGGCCCGGTTTACTGGTGGAATAAAATTCGACGAGGCCGCCGCCCTGCTGCCCGAGCTTGACCAGCTCTTCGCGGTAGAGCTTGCCTTTGCTGTCGGCCTGACCCTTGAGGTTCTGCCCGACTTTCGCCGCATCGTAGTGGAACATCATCTGGACGTCGTAGCTATAGCCGAAGAAATAGCCGTCGGGATCGTATTTCATCCCGTTGACGGTGGCGTAGGCCTGCTTCTGGGCATCCTCGAGCGTCATTTCGCCCGCGGTTACCTTGGCCTGGTAAAGCTTGAGAACGGACACCGCCGATTGAACCTCGGCGCGGAGCATGTCGTAGCGCTCCTTATAGATCGCATCGACCGAGGAGCGGATCTGCAGGGACGTGGCGATCGCAAAAGCAATCATCAGGCCGACGACCAGCAGTATGAGCTGCTTCGATATCTTCAAATTTTTCATGACGCCTCGCAACGGGAATGGTGGGCTGCATTCCGGTGCGGTTTTCTACCGCCTGTGCGAGCGCGCCAAACAAGGCCGCGCGTCTACCGCTGCTAAAACAAACATGCTGCGACCGGGTAAGTTACAATTGATGCCCACCCTATAAAAAAGCTTTAACTTTATTAAAAGCGATGCAGATTTCCCTAAAAATCAAGGGGTCAAGTTATACAGCGCAGCGTCGGATTTCATCCGATGATCGCAAGATCGCTCGTGTTGGAAATTTCAGCTTGCCCAGCCCTATCAAAACAGGAATGCACCCCCGCTGCTCATCGAGGGTGCATTCGGCCCACCTGCGGTGGACCCCCAAACGATCGAAACCTTGATCAGGCGGGGGCAGGGAACTTTTTAGAAACGCAGCTTGAATTCGGAAACGTTGAGGGTTGCCGGCTGTTCAGTCATGCCAGCTGCAACAGGCTTGACGTCGCCGCCGATGACGGCCGCGGTCTGGGCGTTCATGTCGATGCCGTCAGCCGGCGGGGCGGACGGTGCTGCCGCAACCATCGCTTCCGGGGTCGCCTTGCTGACGAAGACGACGGGCGAGCCGCCCATCCAGCCTTCGGTGCGGTAGATCTTCTTTTCGCCGCCGACATCACGGATTTCACTCGCCTGGAGGACGCCGGGCTTCAGTTCCGGCACCGTATAGTCCTTTTTGGTCAGCTCGGCCTGGAGCGGCGGGCAATCGGCACAGCTTTCGGTGACGATGCTGCCTTCAGCGCGCGGAGCAGTCTTGCCGACCACCTCTATCGAGGACGCCATTGCTGAGCCTGCCATCAGCAGGATTGCCGCACCGAGGAAAATCTGACGCATCAACGCACCTCCGTCTTACCGTAGGGGCGGTATAACGGAGCTTTGTTTCCATCCCGTCAGGGGAAAGGGTAAAAATTTAAAGAATGCGGTGGTTTATACCGTATCTCAGGCTTTTTCGCGCTCGATTGCCCGCCAGCCGATGTCGCGCCGGCAGAAGCCGTTTTCCCATCTCACCTTGTCGAGCAGCGCGTAGGCGCGGTCCTTGGCCGCGGCCACCGTGCCGCCCGTGGCGGTGACGTTGAGCACACGGCCGCCGGTCGCGACCAGCACGCCGTCCTTCAGAGCCGTGCCGGCATGAAACACCTTCTCGCCCTCGCCCGCATCCGGCAGGGAAAGGATCGGCGTGTTCTTCTCGTAGGCGGCGGGATAACACTTGGAGGCCATGACCACCGTCAGGGCCGGATCGTCGTTCCATTCTGCGGTTACCTGATCGAGCGTGCCGTTGGCGGTGGCAAGCAGCAGCGGCAGCAGATCGCTCTTCAACCGCATCATCATCACCTGGCATTCGGGATCGCCGAAGCGGACATTGTATTCGATCAGCTCCGGCCCCTTTTCGGTGATCATCAGCCCGGCGAAAAACACGCCGGAGAAGGGATGACCGCTCTCGGCCATGCCGCGCATCGTCGGCTCGATGATCTCCTTCATGGTACGCTCGACCATCTCGGCAGTCATCACGGGCGCCGGCGAATAGGCGCCCATGCCGCCGGTATTGACGCCGGTATCGCCCTCGCCCACCCGCTTGTGGTCCTGGGCGGTTGCGAGCGGCAGCACATGTTTTCCATCGCAGAGGCAGAAGAAGCTCGCCTCCTCGCCGTCGAGATAGGCTTCGACGACGACTTCGGCGCCGGCGGCGCCAAAGGCGCCCTCGAAGCAGTCGTCGACCGCGGCCAAGGCTTCATCCAGCGTCATCGCCACCGTCACGCCCTTGCCGGCGGCAAGGCCATCGGCCTTGACGACGATCGGCGCGCCTTGAGCGCGGATATAGGCCTTGGCCTTCGGCGCATTGTTGAAACGCTGATAGGCGCCTGTGGGAATGCCGTAACGGGCGCAGATATCCTTGGTGAAGCCCTTGGAGCCTTCGAGCTGGGCGGCAGCAGCGGAAGGACCGAAAACCACAAGACCATCGGCGCGCAGCCGGTCGGCGAGGCCGGCAACCAGCGGCGCTTCCGGGCCGACGACGACGAAATCGATCGCCTTGTCCTTGCAGAAGGCGGCGACCGCCTCGTGATCCTCGATGTCGATGGGCACGAGGACGGCGTGTTCGCCAATGCCGGGATTGCCGGGCGCGGCGTAGAATTCGCTCATCAACGGCGATTGCGCCAGCTTCCAGGCGAGCGCATGCTCACGTCCGCCCGATCCGATCAACAGAACCTTCATGCGCAACCCTTTCCTTTTGCCCCTGGCGGTTAAGGGCCAAGGGCTAAAAGGTCAAGCGGGAAAGCTTACCAGCCGCCGCCTCCCCCGCCTCCGCCGCCGCCGCCCGACGAGCCGCCGCCGGAAAAACCGGAGGATGAGCTCGACGGCGGCGGTGCCGGAATCGTCGACGCGATGGTCGAGGCCATCGACGAGGAAAAGCCGCCGATACGATCGGAAAAGCTGCCGCTGTTGAAATTGCCGGAATACCAGGCGGGCGTATAGGCCGCAGCCGCACCGGCGGCAGCGGCCGCAAGCCAGGTTTCGAAGGTGCGCGACCACGGCTTTTCGACGCCGAGCGCCACCGCATAGGGCAACAGCGTCTCGAAATGCTGCGGCGACATTTGTGGGGCGCCTGCCGTGTTCATCCGATCCTTCTCGGCCAGCGTCAGATATTGGCGCAAGCCGTCTATGCCATCCATCATCTTGGCGCCGAGCGGGGTCGGTGCGCCCATGATGAAGAAATAGAGGATGTTGAGCAGTACTATGCCGCCGACGGCAAAGAGCATCGGCGTTTCATGCAGTTCCACCAGCGACGAGGCAAGCGCCAGGACCACGGTCGCCAGGATGCTGATGCCGACGAAAACGCCGATCGCCGTGGCAATGATGGCGATAATCTTGCCGAACAGCGACCTGCCGCGATGCAGCGACCTGACGAAGCCGGCGACGAACACCGCGACAAAGACCGAGATGCCGATCGGGATCAGCATCAGCGCGATGGTGTCGGGCTGCAGCGACCCAAAGACGAACAGCGCCACCAGGGCGGCGGCGCTGAGCGCAATGCCGCCCGTGGTATAACCGAGGTTGGAATTGTAATATTTGCCGCGGTGCTCTTTCTCGATCGCCGAGCGGAAAGCCTGTCCAACGGACTTCACCCGCTCGCCATTGGCCTTGTCGATCGTCAGCGTCTTGCCGGCGCCGCCAGCGGCCTTCAGCAGTTCGATCTCGCCGGCCTGGAATTTCTCTTTGCCGAGCGCCTTGCCGGTGCCGCGGATGACAATCGAATTCTTCAGATCTTCGAGCTTGACGTAACCGCGAACCGCAAGATTGAGCGCGGTGGCGGAAAGGGCGGTCCAGCCCTCGCCGGAAAAGCCCTTGTTGTCGATGTAGTTGACCAGTGCCGGCGAAATGCCGTCAGGCGCGTCCCAGCGTGGCACGACGACGCCGCGGGCAGGATCGCGGCCGACCTTCAGCCATGATCTGAGATAATAGGCGAAAACCAGGATCAGGCCGCCGAAGCCGATGAAATAATCGCGGTTGTCCTTCAGCCACCATGTGCTTTCCATATCCGTGCTCGGCGGATCGATCGAGCCCTTCGGCATGCGGATCGCGAAAGTCAGACCTTCGTTAGGACCGAGAGGCGCGGTGGTGGAAAAAACGATGCCGGCGCCGGCCTCGCTGGCGCGGGCGTTCTTTCCAGTTGCGCCCTGCCGGCCGGTGAAGAAGGTCGTCTCGGTGGCAGTGACACCCGGCGGCAGCGTCACCGTCGCCGTCGCCGAGCGGATCGGGAAGATCCAGCCATTACCGGTGACGTTCCAATAGAGCTCGTCATGATCGTCGAAATAGCGGATCTGGCGGTTGGTTCTGTAGGTGAAGACGTAGCGATGACGGCCCGGCGTCACCGTCACATCGGCAGAACCGGCATAAATGCGGATGCCGCCCGAGATCGATTCCGTATGCCAAGGCTCGTCAGCACCGTTGCGCTGGACCGACACCATATCGAAATCGACGCTGCGGCGGCGGCCTGAGGCATCGGTGAAATAGAGCGGGAAGTCACGGAAGATGCCGTGGTTGATCCGGTTGCCCTCGGCATTGACGGTGATTGTTTCCGTCACCGTCATCGCACCGCTTTTTTCGAGCGCGATGTCGGAGGCGAAACTGTCGATCACCTCGGCGGCAAAGGCAGCCGGAGCGGCAAGCATCAACAGCAGTGCAAAACACAATCCGAAAAGCCGACGCCCCATCCCAGTCTCCCCGCCGGCAGCCTCGGCTGCGTGTTTTCCGTCAATCGTTGTCCTGATATGTCACGCCGAGGGCGGCGAGTGTGCGCCAATAGGCCGGGAAGGTTTTGCCGACGCAATCGGGATCGAGAATGGTGATGCCGTCGATCTTCAGGCCGGCGAGCGCGAAACTCATGGCGATGCGGTGATCGGCGAAGCTGTCGATCTCGGCCGGCAGGCGTTTGCCCGCAAGGGCTGGATCGGAGCTCACGATCAGATCGTCGCCCTCTTCGCGGGCAAGCCCCGAAACGATGCGGTTGAGGCCGGTGGACAGCGCCCGGATGCGGTCACATTCCTTGACGCGCAGGTTGGCGATGCCGACGAAGCGAACCGGCGTCTGGTTGAAGGCGGCAAGCACGGCAAGGGTCGGAACGGCATCCTGCATCTGCGAGCCGTCGATCTCTGCCGGCAGATGCGGGAATTTGGCGATGATGTCATAGGCGCGCGCATCCGGCTGCGAGAAGGTATCGGAGGGAACACCGAGATCGATCGCGCCGCCGGTGAGAACCTCGGCAGCCCAGAGATAGGTCGCGGCCGAGGCATCCGGCTCGACGATGAAATCGGCGGCGCGATAGCCGGTCGGCTCGACGCGCCAGGTGACCGGGCTGGACTTCTCGACCTTGGCGCCGAAAGCCTTCATCGCCGCCGTGGTCAGATCGATATAGCCGAGCGCGCCGATATCCTCGCCGACGAGTTCGATGTCGACCGGCCGGTCGCCGCCGGCCGCCATCATCAGCAGCGCCGAAACATACTGGCTGGACAGGCCACCATCGATGCGGATGCGATCGGCCTGGAAGCGGCCGGTGCCCTTGACGGTGACCGGCGGGCAGCCGGTCTCGGCGGTGACGTCGATGCCGAGCGTGCGCATCGCCTCGACCAGCGGGCCGATCGGGCGCTTGCGCATATGTTCGTCGCCATCGACGATGACGGTGCCGTCGACCAGAGCCGCAGCCGCCGTCAGGAAGCGCGTCGCCGTGCCGGCATTGCCGAGGAAGAGCGGAGCCTTCGGTGGCTTGAGCCCGCCGCTGCCGGTGACGACGAAGGTGGTGTCATCGGGCTCGTCGATCGAAACCCCCATGGCACGCAGCGCATCAGCCATATACCGCGTATCGTCGCTCTTCAGCGCACCCGTCAACCGGCTCGTGCCTTTGGCAAGGCCTGCCAGCAGCAGTGCGCGGTTGGTGATGGACTTGGAGCCCGGCGGCATGGCGCGACCCGAAAGCGGCTTGCCCGGCGGGATGATTGTGAGTTTGTCTGTGCTTTTCATGCTATGTCTTCCGTCCATGAGACGACCCTTGCCGGCCGCAAATCTGCCCTTGCTCTTAATCTCTTTCTCGCAAAGGCAAAATGCCGGATCGTCAGAATTTCACGCTGGGGACGGCGCGGTCGGCCTCGTTGGTGATTTCGAAATATTCGCGCTTGGCAAAACCGAACTGGCCGGCGACGAGATTGGAGGGGAAGCTTTCGACCTTGACGTTCAGGTCGCGGGCGGCGCCATTGTAATAACGCCGCGCCATCTGCAATTCGCCTTCCATGGTTTCGAGCGAGGCCTGGAGCTCGGCAAAGTTCTGGTTGGCCTTGAGATCGGGATAGGCTTCGGCGAGCGCGATGACCCGGCCGAGCGCCTGGCCGAGCAGGCCTTCCGCCTGCGCCCTGCCCGCAACATCGCCTGATGGCACCGCCTGCGCCTTGTTGCGGAGCGAAACCACCTCTTCGAGCGTGGTCTTTTCATGGGCGGCATAACCCTTGACCGTCTCGATCAGGTTCGGGATCAGATCGGCGCGGCGCTTGAGCTGGACGTCGATGCCCGACCAGGCCTCTTCCGCCATCTGCCGCGCGCGAACCAGGCCGTTGTAAATGAAGACGACATAGAGCGCGATGACAACGATAACAGCGAGTATCACATACATGCAGATGAACTCCCCCGATTTGATGATCGCACGTTAGTGATTCGGCATAGCAAAGTCATCGTCGCGCAGTCATTCTTCGGCCGATTTCACGAAGACTTTGAAAATACCTTTGGTCGAAGAGCTTATCCGCCAGTCGGGAGCATAGGCATCCATCCTTTCGCTCTCTCGCCAGACATTGAAGCGTTCCGTCCAGCAACGCTCGACGTCAAGCGCAACAGCGAACGGCAGATGGTGCTCGTAGCACTCGGTCGACATTGCCGGGCCATCAATCTCGCCCCGCAAATAACGGTCCAAACTCAGCACGTTATCGCGGATCTCGCGCTGCTTCGGCGTTGGCACGCGCAGCGTTGCCGCGACGACGATGATGCCCGCAATATCCAGCAAGATCGCCACCAGATATGGCTGCTGCTCGCTGATCACCTCGGTGGTCCCAATGTAGTAAAGCGAAAGAATCATCAGCACCGGAAGACCGAGACATACTCCCAATACCTGCCTGAAGTCCGCGAGGCTTGGGCGCTCCTCTGGGCGCAGCAACGCCGAGACGGCACCCAAAGACGTCAGCAATATGCCGCAGATGGCTGCCGAAAAAATCAAAAGGCCCGAGAAATAGGCGACAGCAATGCCAAGAGTCAGAATGGAGAAAATAGCTCGCGAAATCCACCGATCTTTGCCTCTGAGCTTCTGATATTCCGCAACGACTGTCTTGTGCAATTCATCTTCGAGGCCATACCAGGCATATAGAACCCTGCGCCTGTCATCGACAGGCCGCTCTCTTTCAATCCGCTCAAATACCAGACGTGTTGCATCGGGAAGGCTATACCATCTGGCGCCGGTCACCTTGCGTTTCCCGCGCGCTTGCTTGGCAGACAAATCCGAAGCCTCGGCATCTTCGCCAAAGCCGGAAATGCGAAACTTTCGCTTCACTGCGAGATGGCAGACAGACGCCGTAAAAGCTGCCATTGCCGCACCCGCCTTCCAGTTTCGGAACAGATAGGCGGCGAGCGCCGGGGATATGCCCTCCGTCGTTTTGCTATCGAGGCCTGTCAAAGCTGGAGGCGAGCGCCGGCCGAGCGACAATCTCAACGCTACAAACAGACTGACGATCAGCGGCCCTAAAATGCTTATGAATGCGAGAAAGTGGTCGGAGAGCCACCAGCGCACGAGCTTGTCGCTCGTCCCACTCAGGAACGTTCCTCGGGGATAGTCGATCTCGATGTCCGGCAGAACCCGGTCTCCCTTCCCTGCTGCAATGGACACCAGGATCTCGTTCGGTGCGTTCTGTGTGATCTCGTAGGCCGGCGGGTCAAGATGCGAACGGCGCAGCACTCCGCCCGGCGGGATCGTTAGAGTTACGATCTTTCTCGCACCCTGGCCGTGAATGCGCCCCATATAGGCCGGGAGGAAAAGCACCTGACGATCGCCCTCCTCACGGACCAGGCGCCCCAGGCGGTAAGCGATCTCTATGTTGCCGGGGCCGGGGGGCAGGTCGGCACGACAGTTCTTGCAGTGCCATTCGCCAATATAGATCGAATAGCCCGGCACGTTGTTTTCTTTGAAGTAATGTTCGTCACCACCGTCACGCTGGGCGGTTACCAGATTGAAATCCCGCCAGTGAGCACCGCCTGACGCATCCGTGAAACGTTGAGGTATATCGACGTAAACGCCGCCGTAATTTTCCGCTTTCTTGACGGAGATGTCGAAGCGTTCCGAAACCAAGGCAGTGCCGTCGAGGGACACGTTGACCGCGCTTTTTGCCGACTGGACAGTAAACTCCTTGTCAAAATCGCTACACGAGGTCAGGAAGACCAACATTGCGCATGACATGAGCCATGAGAAAATTCGCGGCATCCCGCCTGCGAAGCTCATGAATAGGATTTTGAAATAAAGAATACCGCGCTTCAAAAGACAGACCGAATCTATACCTGATCGAAACACCCGATAAGATAGTCATCGAGCGGCTCGCGTAAAAGACGCATAGTCTCGGAAGCGGTGAAATTTTAAGAAGCGGCTTTTACGCCGCCTCTTTGGCCAGGTTGACGCCGCCGGCGTCGGTCAGCAGGAAGGCTTCGCCGCAGGCCTTGGCGAGCGTGCGTACGCGCAGGATATAGCTCTGGCGCTCGGTGACCGAGATGACGCCGCGGGCGTCGAGCAGGTTGAAGACGTGGCTGGCCTTGATGCATTGGTCGTAGGCCGGGAAGACGCATTTGTGCAGGCGCTGGTTGGCGTTGTCGCCAGGCGCGCCGGCATCGAGCAGTGCCCGGCACTCCTTCTCGGCATCGACGAAGTGGCGATGCAGCATCTCGGTATTGGCGAATTCGAAATTATGACGCGAATATTCCTGCTCGGCCTGCAGGAAGACGTCGCCGTAGCTGATCTTCTCGTCGCCTTCGCGGCCGTTGAAATTCAGGTCGTAAACATTGTCGACGCCCTGGACATACATGGCCAAGCGCTCGAGACCGTATGTCAATTCGCCTGCGACCGGCGAGCATTCGATGCCGCAGACCTGCTGGAAATAGGTGAACTGCGAGACTTCCATGCCGTCGCACCAGCATTCCCAGCCGAGGCCCCAGGCGCCGAGCGTCGGGCTTTCCCAGTCGTCCTCGACGAAACGGATATCGTGCAGCAGCGGATCGAGACCGATCGCGGCCAGCGAGCCGAGATAGAGCTCCTGCAGGTTGGGCGGGTTCGGCTTCAGAATGACCTGATACTGGTAATAATGCTGCAGTCGGTTCGGGTTCTCGCCATAACGGCCGTCCGACGGGCGGCGGGAGGGCTGGACGTAGGCCGCCTTCCACGGCTTGGGGCCGAGGGCGCGCAGCGTCGTGGCCGGGTGAAAGGTGCCGGCGCCGACTTCCATGTCGTAGGGCTGCAGCACCGCGCAACCCTTGTCCGCCCAGTAGCTATGCAGGGTCAGGATCAGCGCCTGGAAGGAGCGCTTCGGGTTCATATGGTCTGGGATAGCTGACATCGAACGGCACCGCTTGCTTGGGAATTATCGGCGCGACAGGTGCCATGGAGGGCGGCGGGGGTCAAGAGTTTTGCGGCAGTGGAGGGGCGTGGAATGCCGACATGGAAGAGGAATTCCTTCTTGTGGCTGCGGGGTGATACCCCCCTCTGTCCTGCCGGACATCTCCCCCACAAGGAGGGAGATCGGATGGGCGCAACGGCTTCCCCAAACAATCAGCGTTGCAGCCCGACGAAACGGTAGAGGGATGGGAAATCCAAGCCACTTGTGATCTCCCCACCTGTGGGGGGGTCCGAAGGACGGGTCGAGACCCGTGGCTCGACACCGGGCCCGCAGGGCAGAGGGGGCTTCCGACCCACAGAGCGCCCGGAGCGGATGCCGAATGAAAGGCAGGCGCAGTGGTAACGCCTCTTATTCCTCATCGCGCTTCAGCCGATATTCCCCCGTCACCGGATCCTTGACCAGCGTGCCGATCGCGCCGGTCTGGCGCTCTTTTTCGGCGCGACGCGACTTTTCGGCAAGTTTGCGGGCATCGGAGACGAAGCGGCGGTAGAGCCACCAGGCTGAGAAGACCAGGACCAGGATCGTGATGAGCTGCGCCATTCCCCTCTCCTGCTCTCCTTAAAGCCCGAAACGGCTCCACAATGCTCTTTCTTCGGCCGCTTCGACAAGCCCCGTCGCGAGACCGGATGCCGCACTTTCGAGCGAGACCGGCGACACGCCTGGAATACGGCGGCCGAGCAGGCCACGGCCGGCAGTGACGAGCTCCAGCTTGGTCTTCTGGCCGTAGCGCCGCTTCAGTTCCTGGCGCATGTCGCCGAGGCCATCGATGAGGCCGAGTTCGAGGCCGCGCGTGCCGCTCCAGAACAGGCCGGAGAAGACCGCCGCGTCGTCCCCCAGCTTGCCGGCGCGGCGCTCGCGCACCATCGCGATGAAGACCTGATGGATTTCGAGCTGCAGGCTCTTCAGGTATTCGATGTCCTTTTCCTTTTCCGGCTGGAAAGGATCGAGGATCACCTTGTTTTCACCCGCGGTATAGACGCGGCGCTCGACGCCGATCTTCTTCAACAATTCGGGAAAGCCGAAACCGCCGGAGACGACGCCGATCGAGCCGACGATCGAGGTGGCGTCGGCGATGATCTCGTCGCCGGCAAGCGCGATCATGTAGCCGCCGGAAGCGGCGACGTCCTCGACGAAGACCAGAACCTTCTTCTGCTTCTCGCGGGCAAGCTCACGGATGCGGGTGAAGATCAGCCGCGACTGGACCGGCGAGCCGCCCGGCGAATTGATGGAGATGGCAACCGCCGGCGCGTCCTTCATGGCGAAGGCCTTTTCCAGCACCGGCGAGACATTGGCGAGATTGAGAGCCGGCCGGAACTGGCCGCCGCCGCTGACGATCGCGCCCTGCAGCCGGACGACCGGGATGGTGACGCCATCCTTGCGAAACCGTTTCGGCAGCAGTTTTCTCAACAATCCGGCCATCTCTAATCCTTCGCTTCGCGTCGTCCGATCGTCAATCGCGATCGGCATCCATGTATGCGCTGGAACGACAAACGCAATGGCCGCGTTCTCGAAAACATGCAGTTTGATTTTCTTGTTGCGAATGACTTGCATTATCATTCTAATCCGTCATAGTGCACGCGAGATAAACAGGTGGAAATCGCATGGACGCCTTAAACCCGAATGCAAACCGCGGCTGGCGGCACGAACGCGGCGAGGCATCGCTATCGGATGTCTACCGCACCGTCGGAACGGGACGTCACAGCTCGGCATGGCGGCGGGCGGCAGCCTTCGCCGGGCCGGGCTACATGGTCGCCGTCGGCTATATGGACCCCGGCAACTGGGCGACCTCGCTCGCCGGCGGCTCGAAATTCGGCTATGCGCTGCTGACCGTCGCCCTGCTTTCCAACCTGATGGCGATCGTGCTGCAATCGCTCTGCGCACGCCTGGCGATCGCATCGGGCCGCGACCTCGCACAGGCCTGCCGCGACGCCTTTCCGAAATATGTCTCGGTGCCGCTCTGGGCCTTTGCCGAGATCGCCATCATCGCCACCGACATCGCCGAGGTGATCGGCACGGCGATCGGCCTCAACCTGTTGATGGGCATCCCGCTCGAACTCGGCGTGCTGATCACCGCGCTCGACGTCTTCGTCATCCTCTTCCTGCAGAAGCTCGGTTTCCGCTGGGTGGAGGCCTTCATCATCGCGCTGCTCGGCGTCATCGCGATCTGCTTCGGCGTGCAGATCCTGCTTGCCGATCCGCAATGGGGCGCCGTCCTCACCGGCTTCTTCCCGACCACCGAGATCGTCACCAATCCGGAGATGCTCTATCTGGCGCTCGGCATTCTCGGCGCCACCGTGATGCCGCACAATCTCTACCTCCATTCCGGCATCGTGCAGACGCGGGCCTATGGCCACACCATTCCGGAGAAGAAGGAGGCGCTGACCTTTGCGACGATCGACTCGACAGTGGCGCTGTGCTTTGCGCTGCTGATCAACGCCTCGATCCTGATCCTGGCGGCGGCTGCCTTCAATGCGCATGGGAAGACCGATGTCGTTGAGCTCGGCGATGCCTATTCGCTGCTGTCGCCGCTGCTCGGCCTTGCCATCGCGCCGACGCTGTTCGGCATCGCGCTTCTCTGCTGCGGCCTCAATTCAACGGTGACGGCAACGCTTGCCGGCCAGATCGTCATGGAAGGCTTCCTGAAGATCCGGCTGAAGCCGTGGGTACGCCGGCTGATCACCCGCGCCATCGCCATCGTGCCGGCGGCGATCGTCACCATCTGGTATGGCGACAAGGGCACGGCCGAGCTGTTGATCCTCACGCAGGTGGTGCTCAGCCTGCAGCTTTCCTTCGCGGTCTTCCCGCTTGTGATGTTCACCGCCAGCAAGGCCAAGATGGGCGAACTCGTGGCGCCACGCTGGCTGAGCGGCATCGCTTATCTGATCGCGGTCGTCATCGCCGGGCTGAACGTCAAGCTGCTCTTCGACTTCGTCACCGGCTAAATCCTACGGTAAGCCGCCCGGCCATTGTTGAAATCATCGACGAGAGGGGAGAACTTGTGGCTCCCCTCTTCGTGCATGATGAGGGCCGCCCGCAGCGACAGCCGCGCCCGCGACCCCTTGATACCAGTCACCAGAATGCGCACGGCATTTTCACCCGGACGCGGATGGATGGCGGTGATTTCGATGCCGCCGAAGCGCCGGCCGCAGGCATCGATGATCTCGGCGATCGACTGGGGCCTGGCGATCAGCGACAACTGCCCGCCCGGGACCATGATGGCGCCCGCCGTGCGGATCCAGCTTTCGAACAGGCCATCGGTCATCGCATGGGCTTCGGCCTTTAGCGCATCCGGCGTGCGCCGATCGCCGGCGTCGTTGAAGGGCGGGTTCATGATGACGTGATGGAAACTCTCATCGATGAGACCGGCATCGTTGCGCGCCTTGGCGGTCAGCGTTACATCGGCCTCGACGACGCTGACGCGGCTCGCGACATGGGCATTCTCAGGCAACAGGATGCTGCGGCGGGCATAATCGGCCATCTCGGCCGAGCGCTCGAACAGCACCACCTCCGCGTCGGCAAGGCGCGAGGCGACGGCGAGGCCGGCAGCACCGGCGCCGGCGCCGAGATCGGCAACTCTGACCGGGCGGTCGTCGGCGACGAGAGCGGCGAGCAGCATCGCATCCATGCCGGAACGATGGCCCCGGCCCTTTGGCTGCACCAAATGGAAGGCGCCGCGATGGAAGGCATCGACGGTGTCAGTGGGTTTCCCGGTCATCGCAGGCTCACGTCCTGTCGCGCAGTTCGCCGCCGAGACCGGCATCGATGAGGATGCGGCGCGCCTGATCGGCCATCTCCTCATCCACCAGCAGGCGGCGCGGCAGCATGCCGAGCGAGCCTTCCAGCACGCTCATGCCCTGGTCGGCAATGAAGCAGTGAATTCCCGCATCCTTCATCAAGCTTTCGGCAAAGGAGAGCAGAACGGGGTCGTTGGCGCGGATAAGCTCATGCATTTGCCGTCGTTTTCCTTCCAATTTCGTTCAGCGCGACAATTCACCCCTTGCCGCCTGCATCGCCCCTTTCTATTGTCAGGTGCAATGAATGAACAGGAGTCCGGGTCGTTGGGCGTGGTCATACCGCTTGAAGAAAGCAAAAACAAACTGGCATCCATCAAGCCATTGGTCGATCTCACCAGGGTTGATATGGAGCGAGTAAACCAGCTCATTCTGTCCAAGGCCGGCTCCGACGTGCAGATGATCCCTGAGGTGGCGAACCATCTGATTTCGTCAGGCGGCAAGCGGCTGCGGCCGATGCTGACGCTGGCCGCCGCCTCGCTGTTCGACTACAGAGGCGAAAATCACGTCAAACTCGCGACCTCGGTCGAATTCATGCACACCGCAACGCTGCTGCATGACGACGTCGTCGACGAAAGCGACCTGCGCCGCGGCAAATCGACAGCGCGGATGATCTGGGGCAACCAAGCAAGCGTGCTGGTCGGCGACTTCCTGCTCGGCCAGGCCTTCCGCATGATGGTCGAAGTCGGCTCGCTCGATGCTCTCGACGTGCTGTCCTCGGCCGCCTGCGTGATCGCCGAAGGCGAAGTGCTGCAGCTTTCCGTCGCCAAGAACATGGAGACGACGGAGGACGATTATCTCGCCGTCATCCGCGCCAAGACGGCGGCGCTTTTTGCCGCCGCCGCCGAAGTCGGGCCGATTGTCGCAGAGGCCGGCAAATCCGGCCGCAACGCGCTGAAGTCCTACGGCATGAATCTCGGGCTCGCCTTCCAGCTGGTCGACGACGCGCTCGACTATGGCGGCAAGGCGGCCGACCTCGGCAAGAATGTCGGCGACGATTTCCGCGAGGGCAAGATCACCCTGCCGGTTATTCTCGCCTATCGCCGCGGCACCGAGGACGAGCGCGCCTTCTGGCGCGATGCGATCGAAGCCGGCAACAGCACCGACGCCAACCTGGAAAAAGCGCTGGGGCTGATCACCAAATATGGGACGCTTAGCGACACGATCGGCCGGGCGATCCATTACGGCACGATCGCCCGCGACGCGCTTGCGCCGCTTCCCGATACGGCCTGGAAATCCGCCCTGATGGAAGTGATCGATTTCTGCATCGAGCGCGTCAACTGATCAAACGTCCTTGATCGCAGGCTGATTTTCTTGCGGCGCCGCTTCAAAAAAGCCATCCTGTTATGAATCAGTGATCACAACTGATTTTGCGACCGGCATCATCGCCGGGACGCTCTCGAAGAAAGGTTTCCCTAATGCGGCAGAGATTCGCCATCCGTCTTCTTACGAGCGCAGCGCTAGTGGCTGTTCTTTCGCTCGGCGGCGTCGCCGGCGTGAACGCCGAGGATGCGGCCAAGACGGGCGATGCCGGCAAGACCGACAGCTTCGATGCCGACAGCGTCACCTCCTTCTCCGGCGCCTTCCTCGCGGCGCGCACGGCCGATGTCGATCATGATTACCCAACGGCGATCGAACTCTACAAGAAGGCGCTGCAGATCGAGCCCGGCAATCCGGAGATTCGCCAGCGGCTGATGATCTCGCTGCTGCTCAACGGCGACATCAAGGAGGGCGTCAAATATGCCAACGACCTGAAGGGCGATCCTTCCGTCGAGCGCATCACCACGATCGTGCGCGGCATGGATGCCGTGCGCCGTGACGATTACAAGACCGCCGAGGCCATCCTCAAATATAACGGGCCGAACGATCTCGACCGGATGATGAACGACCTGCTGCTCGCATGGGCCCGCGTAGGCGCCGGCCGCGGCAAGGAAGCACTCACCATGGTCGAGAAGATGAAGGGACCGGACTGGTTCCGCATCTTCCAGAATTACAATGCCGGCGCCATCGCCATCGCCACCGGCGACGTGAAATCCGCCCGAAAGCATCTGAACGATGCCGTGCTCGACAAGGAGGGCGGTGCGACGGCGCCCGACACTTTCATGCGCGCGGTGATGGCGCTTGCCCGCCTCGAAGCCCAGCAGGGCAACAAGCAGAAGGCGCTCGACGCCGTGTCCGTCGGCGACAATCTGCTGCCGAACTATGCGCCGCTGAACGCGCTGCGCGACAGCATCGAAAAGGACCAGAAGCAGGAACAGCAGGTCAAGACCGCCGAAGAAGGCGCTGCCGGCGTGCTGTTTTCGGTCGGCGGCGCGCTGAACCGCGACGGCGCCGAGGACATCGTCTCGCTGTACCTGCAGACGGCCAATGCGCTCGATCCGAACAGCGCCGATACGCTGGTGCTGCTCGGCGGCATCGCCGAGAAGCAGAACCAGATGGACCGCGCCATCGCGCTCTACAAGCAGGTGCCGGAAAATTCGCCGATGCGGCGCATCTCCGAGCTGCAGCTCGGCCTTGCCCTTGCCCAGGGCGGCAAGGTGGACGAGGCACGCAAGCATCTGCAGGCGCTGATCGCCTCCGACCCGAAGGACATCCGCAGCTACCTGGCCTATGGCAGCGTGCTCTCCGACGCCAAGGACTACGAGGCGATGGCCGCCAATTACGACAAGGCGGTCGAAGCGATCGGCCCCATTCCCGGCCGCGCCAATTGGAGCGTCTTCTTCCAGCGCGGCATCGCCTATGAGCGGCTGAAGAAGTGGGACCAGGCCGAACCGAACTTCCGCAAGGCGTTGGAGCTCAACCCCGACCAGCCGCAGGTGCTGAACTATCTCGGCTATTCCTGGATCGACATGAACCGGAACCTCGACGAAGGCCTCAGCATGATCAAGAAGGCCGTCGATCTTCGCCCCGACGACGGCTACATCATCGATTCGCTCGGCTGGGCCTATTTCCGCCTCAACCGCTTCGACGATGCCGTCGACGAATTGGAGCGGGCCGCCCAGATCAAGGCCGGCGATGCGACGATCAACGACCATCTCGGCGATGCCTATTGGCGCGTCGGCCGCAAGCTCGAGGCCGTCTATCAGTGGAACCGGGCGCTCAGCTCCGAGCCTGAAGCCACCGAAATTCCGAAGATCAAGGACAAGGTCGCCAACGGCCTGCCTCCTGTCAGCGACGATGCCAAGGCGGCCGACAAGAAGCAGCCGGACCCGGCACCGGTCACCCCGCCGCCGGTCGACAAGAAATCCTGACGGGCCGAAAATATGCCTGAAGAGGGCCTGGCCGAGGCTTTCGGCGTCACCGAAGAGGCGCGCGCGAAGATCAACCTCGCCCTGCATGTGACGGGCCAGCGGGCAGATGGCTATCATCTGCTCGACATGCTGGTGACCTTCGCCGATTGCGGCGACCGGCTGGGCTTCCTGCCTTCGCAGGCCGACACCTTCACCCTGTCGGGCCGCTTCGGCGAAACGCTTGCCGGCGATGGCGGCACCAACCTGGTGCTGCGGGCGCGCGATCTGCTGCGCGAAGCGGTCGGCGCCCTCGCCTTCCCGGTCCATATCCACCTGCAAAAGAACCTGCCGATCGCCTCCGGCATCGGCGGCGGTTCGGCCGATGCGGCCGCGACGCTGCGCGGCCTGATGCGGCTCTGGGGCATGAGCTTGCCGGCTTCAGCGCTTGCCAACCTCTCGCTGAGGCTCGGCGCCGATGTGCCGATGTGCCTTGAGAGCCGGCCGCTGATTGCCCGCGGCATCGGTGAAAAGATCGAAGCCGTGCCGGCTCTGCCCGCCTTTGCCATGGTGCTCGCCAATCCACTGAAAGGCGTCTCGACGCCGGAGGTTTTCCGGCGGCTGGCCGCGAAGAACAATCCGGCGCTGAACCTGGCTTCAAATCTTGCTGGGACTGCCGACTGGCTCGCGGCGATCGGCATCGCCCGCAACGACCTGGAGCCGCCGGCACGCGAACTCGTGCCCGAGATTTCGGCGATCTCGGCAATGTTGCAAGCCCGCGGCGCCCTGCTCACCCGCATGTCCGGCTCCGGCGCCACTTGTTTCGGGATCTTTGCTACTATGGCCGCAGCGCAGGAGGCGGTGGCAGCTCTTCACGGCGAGCAGCCGGACTGGTATTTCCAGGCGACGGAAACGGTTTCGGGAGGCAGGTGATGGCAGGTCTGGACGAAAAGCGGCCCTTCATCGCCGTCGGCATCGCGATTCTCACCGTCTCGGATACGCGCACCCCGGAGACGGACAAATCAGGCGACACGCTGGCGGCGCGAATCACCGAGGCCGGCCACAGGCTGGTCGACCGGGCGATCGTGCCCGATGATCGCGAGAAAATCGCCGCACGGGTGAAGGCCTGGACGGAGAGCAAAGACATCGACGTCGTCATCACCACTGGTGGTACCGGCTTTACCGGCCGCGACGTGACGCCGGAGGCCGTGGAGCCGTTGTTCGAAAAGCGCATGGACGGCTTTTCCGCCGTCTTCCACCGCATCTCCTACGAGAAGATCGGCACGGCGACGATCCAGTCGCGCGCGACGGCAGGGGTTGCCAATTCCACCTTCATCTTTGCACTGCCGGGATCGCCCGGCGCCTGCCGGGATGCCTGGGACGGCATTCTGAAAGGACAACTCGACTATCGCAGCGTGCCCTGCAATTTCGTCGAGATCATGCCGCGTCTGGACGAGCATCTGCAACGCGGCGCGACCAAATAGAATTCGCTATGTGGCAAGGCCCGGCAGAGCCGGCATTGTTTCCCAGCTGTCACCCGACAGCAGGATGCAGCTTATGCCGTGAACATCCGTGACGACGAGTGTCCAGGTTCCGCTTTCGGCGGCGTAGACCTCGAGGACGGCGTTCTGGTTGACCAGTCCGACAGCCGTGAGCTTTTCAGCGAAGTTCCTGTCGAGGAACTTGATAACCTCGGATCGGCCTGCGCAACTGAGCATCGTCTGCGATGCTGCCGAATGCGGATGCGCGATCACCAAAGCCGGCAATATGACGGCCAGCAGGCCGTAGATCATACCGCGTACGCCGTAGATCATACCGCGTGTCATGACGCACCTCCTTTCGCCGGGAACCCGGCAGAAGAGGAGATTTTCGCGGACCTGTTCTGCCGTTCACCGGCATTCCATGGCCATTCCGTTGCGAAGCGCGGCGCTTCGACGGCGCCATATTTGAATTATAGCGCGAAATCCTATTGGGCGCCATCTTTTGCGAGAGCCATGGAGAGTATCGCGGCACCTACCGTGCGGCGCGGGCGACCCAGGAGGGAATGAGTTCGCTCGCCAGCTTGCGCGGCTTCTGGCCTTTGACGAATTCCGTAAGAGCCATCCCGCTTTTGGCGGTGGCGAGCGCCAGCTTTTTCGGCACGAGGAAACCAAGCTCCAGCGGGGGTACGGTGCGGCCGACACGCTGGAAGAACGGGCGCCGATAGCCCCTCGACGCGGTAAAGCGCGCCGGCAGCTTGTTCAGCGCCACATACTCGGCGATCTCATCGATCCAGCCGGCCTGCGGTCTGGCGCCCGGCTCGACGAAGAGCAGCCATTCGCCGCGGGCGGAGCGGACGATGTCCTTGATATCCCATTGTGAATGGAAGCGGCAGCCGGCAGCGTCGGCCACTCGTGAGGTACCGTCGCGCGAGCCGTGATCGAGCACGATCACATCGCTGACAAGCCCTTCCACCGCGCCTGCCACCAGTACCGATAAAGTCTGCGCCAGCTCAGATTCCTGATCATGGCATTCGAGAACAACCGTCAACATCGACTATTCATAATGCGCCGCACAAATTTTTGCCAGCACCGTTTTCCGCATTTTGTTCTTGCATTGTTCTGCTTTTACCGATAGGAATTTAATCATCAAAACGGGCGGGAGCAATGGCTTTCCGCCGCGGGAGAATCCGATGAGAGAGCAGTCCCTGGCAGGGCAGGCCGCATTCGCGCCTGCCAATACGGCAGATATTGCCGATGCATTGATCGTTTCCTCCGGTTTGAGAGTCGAGGTCGATCGGCGGCGCGGCCGTGGGGCGGGATTGAACCCGACAGGGCGGTTCGAGGCACTGCAGCGGGAGAGCTTCGACGACGGATGGCAGACCTGGGAAGAGCTGCCGCCGTTCAAGACGGAGGTGCAGATCGAGAAACCGCGCACGGCCATCACCCGCAACGAATCGCCTGATATTTCCTTCGACCGCTCGATCAATCCCTATCGCGGCTGCGAGCATGGCTGCATCTATTGTTTCGCCCGGCCGACGCATGCCTATATGGGACTGTCCGCCGGGCTCGATTTCGAGACGAAGCTGTTTGCCAAGCCGGATGCGGCAAAGTTGCTGGAGCGAGAACTCGCCAAGCCCGGCTACAAGGTGCGGGTGATCGCCATCGGCACCAATACCGACCCTTATCAGCCGATCGAGAAGGAGTGGCGCATCATGCGCGGCATTCTCGAGGTCTTGAACAAGGCGAACCATCCGGTGTCGATCGTCACCAAGTCGGCGATGATCCTGCGCGATCTCGACATTCTGCAGGAGATGGCAGCCAAGAACCTGGTGCGCGTCGGCATCTCGGTGACCACGCTCGATCGCAAGCTTGCCCGGACGATGGAGCCGCGTGCCGCCACGCCGCCGCGGCGGCTGGAGACAATCCACACGCTTGCCGAAGCCGGCATCCAGACGGCCGTGATGGCCGCCCCGCTCATTCCGGCGCTGAACGATCATGAGCTGGAGCGCATCCTCGAATCGGCCAAGGCTGCTGGCGCTGCCGAGGCGAGCTACGTCATCCTGAGGCTGCCGCTCGAGGTCAGCCCGCTGTTTCGCGACTGGCTGCTGCAGCATTATCCCGATCGTTACCGGCATGTGATGTCGCTGGTGCGCTCGATGCGGGGCGGCAAGGATTATGATGCCGAATTCGGCAAGCGCATGAAGGGCGCCGGTCCCTATGCCTGGCAGATCGCAAGGCGCTTTGAGATGGCCGCGCGGCGTTTCGGCCTGACGCGACGCAGCGTGCCGCTGCGCGACGATTTGTTTATTCCGCCCGATGGCAGCGGCGTGCAGCTGTCGTTTCTTTGACCTTTTGTTTTTACGCAATTCCAGCAAGACCGCTTCACACTTTTCCTGGAATTGCTTCGAGCTTGCGCATCGGCTGCTCAGAAAAACCGCCCTGTTTTCGAGCCCCGAGCGCAATTCCCGCGGATGGCCTTGACCGCCGCCATCCGCCGGACCGGTCCCCGGCCGCCGCCCTGATCCGGGGACTTGCGGGAAATCGGGTTGGCGTGCGAGGTTCAGCCGCATGAAACCTCGCACGCCACCCGATTCTCCCCTGCTGTTCGACACGGCTCCGCTCGTGCCGGATTTCAAGCTCGAGCTCAAAGCCCGCAAGGCCGGCCACTGGCCGGTCGCCGGCGCCGATGAGGCGGGCCGCGGGCCGCTGGCAGGACCCGTCGTCGCCGCTGCCGTCATCCTCGATCCCAAGCGCATCCCCGAGGGTCTGAACGATTCCAAGCAGCTTTCGGCGCAACGGCGGGAGGAATTGTTCGTGCAGATCCTGGCAACCGCCACCGTCTCCATCGCCTCCTCCAGCTCGACGCGCATCGACGAGACGGATATTCGCAAGGCAAGCCTCGACGCCATGCGCCGCGCCATCTGCAGCCTCGCCATTCCGGCAAGCTACGTGCTGACCGACGGCCTCGACGTGCCGCCCGGCCTCGATTGCCCCGGACAGGCCGTGGTCAAGGGCGATGCCCGCTCGGTTTCGATCGCCGCCGCCTCGATCGTCGCCAAGGTGACACGCGACCGGATGATGGCGCGGGCGCATCATGTATTTCCGGATTACGGCTTTGCCGCGCATGTGGGCTACGGCACGGCACAGCACCGCGCCGGCATCGAGAAACACGGCCCCTGCTCCCTGCATCGGATGAGTTTTAGGCCGTTGCGCAAGGTCGAGGACGGTCCGGAGATGGATGAGCTGATCTCCTAGGTCGTCAAGAAAAGGCCGGTATATCCCTCCGTCAGACTGCCGAACAGCCCCTCATCCGCCTGCCGGCACCTTCTCCCCGTAAACGGGGCGAAGGGGACATGCCGAAGCCTTTCCGTCCCCCTCCGCCCTCTCCATTTCCAGCTCGGTCTTGCAGGTGTTGCCCTCTCCGTCCTGAAGGGAAAAGGGGACGCGCCATGAGAGAGGCGGCGCGGAACGGAGACGTCTCGGCTTGGTCCCTTCGCCCCGTTTACGGGGAGACGGTGGCGGCAGCCTGTGAGGGGCGGACGGTGGATGAGGAACACCGACCTTGCTCCGCAAGAGACCGAGCAAAAACAGGCCTTATCAACAAAGAAAGGCCGGGACATGCCCGGCCTTCGCTCTCAATCTTTTCGAAAACAGCTCAGTTGAGCCGTGTCTTGACCTGGCCGACGGCATTGCCGAAGAGCTCGGACTGGACCTTGGCATCGGCCTGCTTGGCGAGCACCGTTTCGGCGGCCGCGATTGCAAGATCGACGGCGGCGGAACGCACCGCCTTCATCGCCTCGGCCTCGGCCTGCTTGATCTTCTGCTCGGAAAGCGCCGTGCGGTTGGCGACGAATTCTTCCGTCTTCTTCTTCGCCTCAGTGGTCAGCATTTCGGCTTCGCGCTCGGCGGCGGCAACGATGTGAGCCGCTTCGGCTTCCGCTTCCTTGCGCTTGCGCTGGTATTCGGCGAGCAGGTGCTGGGCCTCCTCGCGCAGACGCTTGGCTTCGGCCAGTTCGTTGCGGATCTGGTCGGCGCGGTCGTCGAGCGACCGTGCCATCATGCCCGGAACCTTCAGGTAGACGACCAGCGCCAGGAAGAGGACGAGGCCGACAAAGGCGAAGAAAGTTGCGTCAAGGTGAAATTCCATCGATCAACCCTCCTTCTTGGCAGCTGCGACGGCAGCGGCGACATCGGCCTTGGCGACCGTGCCGCCGATCAGCTGATCGACCACGGCAGCCGCGGTTTCCTCGGCAATGGTGCCGACGTCGGCGAAGGCCTTGGCCTTGATCTCGCCGATGCGGAGTTCGGCAGCCTTGATCTTTTCCGACAGGCTCGCCTCGACAGTGCGGCGATCCTCTTCGGCCTTGGCCTTGGCGGCATCGCGTGCGGCAGAGCCGATCGCGTTGGATTTGGCGCGGGCAGCGGCCAGTTCACCTTCATAGGTCTGGACAGCCGCGTCGGCTTCCGCCTTCAGGCGGCCTGCTTCTTCCAGATCCTGGGAGATGCGCGTATGACGCTGATCGAGAATGGCCCCGATGCGCGGCGCGATGACCTTTTGCATGAGGAGGTAGAAGACGCCGAACGTGATCACCAGCCAGAGCAGCTGGGATGCGTAGGTCGTCGAATCGAAAGGCGGGAAAGGGCCACGGGCGTGTTCGCCTTCGGCAACACCAGTCTCGGTATGGACCTCGCCTGCGGCCGGAGCGGCATGCGCATCCGTACCCGTCGCTGCCGCCGGTGCTTCCTCAGCGTAAGCCGGGGTCACAAAAAACATGCTCACCTCCAGGTGGACTGCAAATGCAAAGGATCACGGCTTGCGGTCGCAGGCCGTGATCCATCTATTCGCCGATATCAGACGGCGAAAAGGAGGAGGAGAGCGACGAGCAGCGAGAAGATGCCCAGAGCTTCCGTAACGGCGAAGCCGAATACCAGACGGCCGAACTGGCTGTCAGCGGCAGACGGATTGCGCAGTGCGCCGGAGAGGTAGCTGCCGAAAATATTGCCGAGGCCGAGAGCCGTACCGGCCATACCAAAGCAAGCCAGGCCTGCACCGATGTACTTTGCTGCTTCCGCTTCCATGTTGAACTCCTTTGAATGGTTGTTGCGGCGAATGACTGACGCCCTTTGACGTCGTTGTCGTTATCCTTAGTGCCCGCCCGGATGGATCGCGTCGTTGAGGTACATGCAAGTCAGCACCGCAAAGACGTAAGCCTGGAGGAAGGCGACGAGGAACTCGAGACCGGTCAGGGCGACCGTCATGATGAGAGGAAGAACGGCTCCGCCGACACCGACAGCACCAAGGGCTCCAAGCGAGGCGACGAAGCCTGCGAACACCTTCAGCGTGATATGGCCGGCAAGCATGTTGGCGAAAAGACGAACCGACAGCGAAATCGGACGGGACAGGAACGAAATGATTTCGATCGTGACGACCAGCGGCAACAGAATGCCCGGCACGCCCGAGGGCACGAAGACATTCAGGAAGTGAAAGCCGTGCTTGTAGAAACCGTAGACGAGAACCGTGCCGATGACGAGGATCGCCAGCGCGAAGGTGACGATGATCTGGCTGGTGACCGTGAAGAAATACGGAAACATGCCGAGCAGGTTCGCCGTCAGCACGAACATGAAGAGCGAGAAGACCAGCGGGAAGAATTTCATTCCCTGCTTGCCCGCGCCTTCCTTCAGCATGTTGGCGATGAATTCATAGGACATTTCCGCGACCGACTGAGAACGGCCCGGCACGATGGCGCGGTTCGAGGTCGAGAAATAGAGGAAGCCAACGGCTACGGCAGCCGAAGCGGCCATGAAGAGCGATGCATTGGTGAACGAAAAATCAATTCCGCCGATTTCGATCGGCACAATCTTCTGGATCAGGAACTGATGAGTCGGATCGTTAGACACCGCTTGTTCTCTCTCTTTGGCCCGCAGGACGCGGGGTCATTGCACTGGACCGGGACCGGCCCTTATTTCTTGTCGTCGTCGAGCGGATGAGCCACCACCCCCGCAGAACGCAGCACGTTCAGAACGCCGGCACAGAATCCGAGAAGCAGAAGAACAATCAAACCCCAAGGCGCCGTGCCAACAAAACGGTCGAGGACATAGCCAAGGAAGGCACCGACGAGGATCGCAGCAATGAACTCGCTGGAAAGCTTCATCGCCTGAGCATAACCTTTACGGCTTACCTCGGCACGAGCTTCGCTTGCCTCGTCCACTTTTGCCTCGACGCGCTTGGTCGCGAGTTCCGCTTCCAGTTGCGCACGGCGCTTCTCAAGACTTTCCTCGCGGTCGTCCGCCATGGATCTCTCCTCGCCTGCCCGTCGCCCGCACTCCCGCTACCCCGGTCATTCGGACCCCGGACACGAGGGTTGAAACCCTTCCGGCCCGTTCTGAAGTCGCGCGCAACATAGTTTTAGGGATTGGTATAGTCAAGGCGTAGACAGCTTCTGTCCAGCCAGAAAATAATTCCGTCGAATCAAAGAGATAAACCGATTTTGGGTCGATTGCTTAAATTCGATGGAAAGAATCCGCTTTTAAGCCCGGCAAATCTGCTTGCCCCGGCGATTTATCTCAGCTCCAGCCCCCGCCGTAGGTGCGATAGAAGACGTGAAGACCGATGCGGCCGACCTTTTCCATGGTCTTTGCCCATTTCGGCCTGACATAGACGGCGTGATAGTGAGTCGCCGAGCCCACCTGTGGCAGCCAGATCTTGCCTGCCGTCACCGCCATCGCCACGTCGCGGGCCATCCGCCAATGATATTCCGAATTCACCCTGTCCTTGATGCTGTCGCAGGCGAAGGAGAACTGGCAGCGGTTGCGCCAATCCTCGTTCTGGTAGACGACGCCGCAGATCGTCTTGGGATAGGCAGGGTTGCGGACGCGATTGAGGATGACCTGGGCGACGGCCGCCTGGCCCTTCACCGATTCCCCCCGCGCCTCGAAATAGATGCCGGAGGCAAGGCACTGCTGTTCGCGGGCGGAAAAGACGCTTGGCGCCAATATGCTTGCGGCCCAGGCATGGTCGCGCGGGCCGATCTCCGGAACGAAGCGGCCGCTGTCCTGTTCGGTCAGGATCGAATCGAAGGGTGACTGGCGGGAATAGTCGGGTGCGGCCGGCCCATAGGCGGTGGCGAGCACATCGGCCTTGTTGCTGGTGACCAGGCTTGCGAGCAATGCCGGCACGCCCCTATCGGTCACCACAGGCTGCTTCTTATAGAAAGACGTGGCGATCTCGATTTCCTTGCCCTGGATCTTCGGCTTGACGAAAGCCGACCTGTCCTTGAGATCGAAGCTCGGGGTGAAGAGCATCTTGGTGCGCTCGAGGATCGAGCCGGCGGAAAAGTCCTTCGGCGGCTGCATCTTCTCGACGGCGACGACGCGGCCTTTTTTGGTGGAGCGGTTGACGCGATCCTCGTCGGGCGTGTCCTCGTGGCCCCTATCCTTGTTAGTGCCCTTGTCCTTGGCGGTAAAGGCGACCTTACGGCCATCGGGCAGCACCATGCCGGCGCCGGCGGAGATCGAACCGGTCACCATCGGCTCGGCGAAAGCGAGCTCGGCCTGGTGGATGGAGCCGGCCGGCGAATTGGTCAGCACCATGCGCCAGTTCTGTCCTTCCCGGTCGAGACCGGCGAGCATGGCGGCGAGATCGGCATGGGATGCGACGCTCGGGAAAATCAGCCAGCCGGCGAGACCGAAGATAACCGGCGACACCCAGTTCTCGGGAAGAAGACGCAGCTTGCTACGGGAAGAGCTCTTTCGACGCAACACGAACTCCGGGCATAGGACGCGGGAACATGCCCCTATAAATCCCGCATTAACCTTGACGTCCGGTTAACGGGCCGTGCCGGAATGTGACTGTGAGAACTTTTGGATGTTCTAATGTGTCTTAAAAGGTCCCTCCCCCAACCCCTCCGCACACCCGGGGAGGACTAACCGGAGCGCGCGCCTCGTCCCACTCGAAACATCGCAGATATGGAAACCGGGTGCGACAGGTTAAGCCCCTCCCCTTGTGGGGGAGGGGTTTGGGGCGGGGTCTCTGCCACCCATCAAATAATAACGTGCGAGCCCAGTTCCACCACGCGGTTGGCCGGCAGGCGGAAGTAATCCGACGGGTTGGCGGCGGCGTTGGCGAGCGCGATGTAGAGCCGGTCCTGCCAGTAGGGCATGCCCGACTTGGCGTCCGGCACCAGCTTGCGGCGACCGAGATAGAAGGAGGTCGACATGATGTCGAACTTCAGTCCCGTCTTGCGCAGCGTCGCCAGGGCTTGCGAGACGTTCTGCGATTCCATGAAACCGAACAGCAGTTCGACGCGGGAGAAGCGTTCGGAAATCTGCTCGACCTTGTAGCGGTCCTGGCTGGGGACGCGCGGCTTGTTGACGGTGCGGATCGTCAGGATGACATTGCGGTCGTGGAGCACATGGTTGTGCTTGAGATTGTGGAGAAGCGCGGCGGGGGCCGATTCCGGATCGCTGGTCAGGAAGATCGCGGTGCCGGGAACCTGGGCCGGCGAATGTTCGCTCTTGCGCTCGATCGAACTGACGAAGGAGGGGAGCGGGATATCGGTGTGGCGGGTCTTTTCCATGAGGATCGCGGTGCCGCGGCGCCAGGTCCACATGATGACGGTGAAGGCGGTGGCGATCAGGATCGGGATATAACCGCCGTCGTGGATCTTCAAAAGGTTGGCGCCGAGGAAGATCAATTCGAGCACGACCAGCGGCGCAAGCGCCATCACCGCAACCGGCAGCGACCAGTTCCAGCGGGCACGAACGAATTCGAAGGCCATGATCGAGGTGACGACCATGGCGCCGGTGACGGAGATGCCATAGGCGGTGGCCAGCGCGTCCGACGTCTTGAAACTCAGGACCAGGAAGATGACGCCGATGAACAGCACGGCATTGACCGAAGGCACGAAGATCTGCCCGGTATTGGTTTCCGAGGTGAAGAGGATTTCCATGCGCGGCAGGAAGCCGAGGTTGATGCCCTGGCGCACCATCGAAAAAGCGCCCGTGATGACCGCCTGGCTGGCGATGATCGTCGCCGCGGTCGCCAGGATGACGACCGGCAGCAGCGCCCATTTCGGATACATCAGATAGAAGGGATCG
Organism: Rhizobium binxianense; assembly: GCF_028994275.1. Taxonomy (NCBI): domain Bacteria; kingdom Pseudomonadati; phylum Pseudomonadota; class Alphaproteobacteria; order Hyphomicrobiales; family Rhizobiaceae; genus Rhizobium; species Rhizobium binxianense. The sequence goes on along the minus strand of NZ_CP118713.1, from coordinate 530,221 downwards.
GACATCGTCGCCGGATTGCCGAGCACAAGCGCGCCCTGCCCGAGATAGTTCAGCGTCAGCGCCGGGAAGACCAGCAGGAACCAGGCCCACTGGATCGGGCGGCGGCCGAAATGGCCGAGATCGGCATAGAGCGCCTCGGCGCCCGTCACCGTCAGGAAGACGGCGCCGAGCACGACGACGCCGTAAAAGCCCTCATGCAGCAGGAAGCTGACGGCATAATAGGGATTGAAGGCGGCAAGGATGCCGTAATCGTCCGAGATATGGGAAATGCCGGCGGCGGCCATGACGAGGAACCAGACGGCGGTGATCGGACCGAAGAACCGCGCGACGGCGCCGGTGCCGCGCGATTGCACGACGAAGAGCAGCGCCAGGATCACCACCGAGATCGGCACGATATATTCCGAGAGGCTTGGCGTGACGAGCTTCAGGCCCTCGACCGCCGACAGCACCGACAGCGCCGGCGTGATCATCGCGTCGCCGAGAAAGAGGGCAGCCCCCATCAGGCCGAGCAGCATCAGCAAGGCGGTGTGGCCGTTGGCGGTCTTCATCAACAGGGCGAGCAGCGACAGCGTGCCGCCCTCCCCTTCGTTGTCGGCGCGCAGCAGGAAGAGCACATATTTGATGGTGACGATGATCGTCAGCGCCCAGATCATCAACGAGATCAGGCTGATGACCTCGAAACGGGTGACGCCGTCATGGGCGACAGGCTTCAGCGCCTCGCGAAAAGCATAGAGTGGGCTGGTGCCGATATCGCCGTAGACGACGCCGATGGAACCCAGCGTGAGATAAAACAGCTTTTTCGGCGTCATCTGGGATTCGTTCGGATGGCTCTCTTCGGACATGAAGTTGCAACAGGCTCCTCAGAGCCAGCCTTTCCAGCGGAAAAAGAAAAAGGGGATGACGGCTGATATCACCATCAGGGCCAGCGAATAGGGATAACCCGCGGCCCAGGCCAGTTCCGGCATGACCTGAAAATTCATGCCATAGATGGAAGCGACCAAGGTCGGCGGCAAGAACACCACCGAGGCAATCGAGAAAATCTTGATGATCGAGTTCTGCTCGATGTTGATCAGCCCGAGCGAAGCGTCGAGCAGGAAGGTGATATTGCCGGCGACGAAGGCGGCATGCTCCGACAGCGACTGGATATCGCGCGAGACGGTACGGCAGAGTTCCTTCGCCTCACGGTCCTGCTGCATCGCCGGGATCGTGTGAAAGAAGGTCAGCAGGCGGGACAGCGAACCGAGGCTGTCGCGCACCTTGCTGATCGTCCGGTGATAGCCGGCGATATCCCTGAGCTTCTCCTCGAGATAGTTCGAGGGCTTGCGCACCTTCTTTGCCCGATCACCGAAGACATGCATCGACAGGATGTCGATGCGCGAGACGGAGATCTCTAGGATCTCGGCGGTGCGGTCGACGATCGTCTCCAACAGCTTGGCGAGAAGGGCAGCGCCGCTGCGCCAATTTTCCGGCAGCCGATGAAGGGCGGCGATGAACAGCGCAAAGGATTTGGGGTGGGCGTAACGGATGGTGACCAGGCGGTTTCCGGCCAGGATGAAGGCGACATCGGTCAGCGTCGGCGCGTCGGTATCAGCCTTCCAGAGTAGCGAGGCGGTCATGAAGACGGCATCGTTTTCGATATAAAGACGGGCGGAAGGCTCGATATCCTTGAGATCGTCGCGGGTCGGGACCTCGATGCCGAGAACCTTCTCGACATAGAGCTCCTCGTCGCGGGTCGGCTCGATCATGTCGATCCACACCACATCCTCAGGGAAGGATGCGGCATGCGACAGGTCGCGAATTTCGACCGACGTGCAATTGGAACAGTAGGCGGTGATCAACGGCAGCCTCTCCGATGCTCACGGCGCTTCGCGGCCAGTGCGCTTTTCATCGCAAGCCTTTCCCTGCCGTCGCCAGTGCGGCAACGCGACGGTCGCTCATCCCAGCGGAACTCCAGCAGACGTGCCTGGCTCGAAACGGAAGCAGATCAAGAAAGTTCATACGACTCCGGCTGCATCCGACCTCAAGGACCGGCATGCGCATTGTGCTCCACCGCATCGCAGTTACCAATCCTTCGATCGACAAGACAACTCCGAACTCGCAGGCGGGTGTATCCTTCGGAACGAAGGCGGCCGTCATTGAGCATCTGCAGCAAACGCCATCATGGCGCCGCGGCATATGAAGCAAAGCCATGAAATAATCAAGACATCTTCCGTGAAGCGCGGCTTTTCACCACGTTTCCCCCACAATTTGGGGTATCCGCCACGGTGATTCGGGCCTCAAGCTCTCTGTTTATGCTGTCGTTCCGCCGGAACGCCGCACACGTCCCGATGACATGCGTTCTTCCTTTGATGCATGTGGTTTTCCCGGAACCGCTACACACTTCCGGGCGACATGCACTATTTGTCGTTATTCGAAGACGATCGTCGGCGCGGGGCGCTGCGATTGGCCGCCCACCTGCTCCCAGACCTTGGCGGCGATGCCGCGATAAATGCCGGCGACGACGCCGTTCGGCTCGGAGGCGACGAGCGGCGTGCCGGCGTCGGAGGTTTCGCGGATATTCATCGTCAGCGGCACTTCGCCGAGGAAGGGCACGCCGATGCGCTCGGCCTCCTTGCGGGCGCCGCCATGACCGAAGATATCGTAGCGGGTGCCGGTATCGGGGGCGATGAAATAGCTCATATTCTCGACGATGCCGAGCACCGGCACCTCGACCTTACGGAACATGTTGAGGCCCTTGCGGGCATCGATCAAGGCGAGATCCTGCGGCGTCGAGACGATCACGGCGCCGGCAAGCGGCACCTGCTGGGCCATGGTCAGCTGCGCGTCGCCGGTGCCGGGCGGCATATCGACGACAAGTACGTCGAGCTCACCCCAGGCGACTTCGCGCAGCATCTGCAGCAGCGCCGACTGGACCATCGGCCCGCGCCAGATCATCGCCGTCTCCTCGTCGACGAGGAAGCCCATCGACATGACCTTGAGGCCGTAATTCTCCATCGGATTGATGATGCGACCGTCGATCTGCGTCGGGCGGCCGGATATCTTCAAGAGCCGCGGCATCGAGGGGCCATAGATATCGGCATCGAGAATGCCGACGCGAAGGCCGTTCGCCAGCAGCCCGAGCGCCAGGTTGACGGCGGTGGTCGACTTGCCGACCCCGCCCTTGCCCGAGGCGACGGCGATGATGGCGCCGATGCCCGGCACACCGATCTTGCCAGCGCGCGGCGGCTGTGGCTGCGGCGCATGCGCCCCGTGATGATGGCCCGCGTGATCGTGGCCGGCATGGCCGTGCGGCGGGTTGGGTGCAGGGCGGGCGGCGGGAGCTGCGGCGGCCGCCTTCTTGTCCGCGGTCAGTGTGACGAGGGCGCCCTTGACGCCCGGCATTTCCTTGATGACGCGTTCGGCGGCAAGCCGCATCGGCTCCAGCTCCTTGGCGCGATCGGCGGGAACGGTGATGGAGAAATAGACCTTGCCGTCGGAGATGAAGACGTCGGAGACCATGCCGAGCTCGACGATATCATGCTCGAGATCGGGTCCGCGCACGGTCTTCAGCGTTTCGAGAACCTGTTCCTTGGTGACGTCGGCCATTCCATCCTCACTGCTTGCCTGCAGAGACCACAAATAGTGGAGGCGGACGCCTTCGCCAAACGAAATCATCGTGGGGAAATCGATTTGCCGGCTTGCAAAAGCGCCGGGGAGAATGGGCAATCCGTTGCGGCCATCAAGTCCGCCGGGCTTTCGCCCTGATGGCCGCAACGGTCTCCCCGAGAACCGGCGCAATGCGGGCGAACTAGAGTAAGCCGGCAAAAAGGCCAGCGAAAAATGAAGGGGAAAGACCAAATCGCCAGCAGCTGCCAACAAGCGGTGCCAAAACGCAACAACCGCCGCCGACACCGATGGCCTACGAGAAGGGCGGCATCGGTGTCGGGCAGCAGTGTGCCGGCCGCGCCATTTCCTGGCGCTGGTCCAAGTCCCCTCTGGGCCTTTGCCAAAGGAGATGCAGAAAGCGTGCCAGACGGAAAATCGGCGGAAATGCCACAATGGCGACCCGGGGATGGCGCCAATGGCAGGGATCTGCTCAAGCGCTGGGCGGCCGGCGAAAGCCCGCCGCGCCTTATTGCATCTTATTTGATCAGGCCGATCCGCAGCGCCTTGGCGACCGCCTGGGTGCGGTTGACCGTATCGAGCTTCTTGGTGGCGCGGTTGAGGTAATGATTGACCGTGTGCTCGGACAGCGTGAGGATCTCGGCGATCTCCGCACTGGTCTTGCCGGCCGCCGTCCAGTTGAGGCAATCGATCTCGCGGTCGGTCAGCGTGTCGGTGATGCGCGTATCGAGGTTGCGGATCTCGGCGAGCCTGTCGAAGACATGGATGGCGATGTAGCAAAGCTCACGCATCTCCACCGGGCTGAAGAGTTCGCGGTCGCCGGCGAAAGACACGGCGCCCCGCAGGCCGGAGGGCTCATGCGTCGGAAAATAGGCGCCGCGCATCATCCTGAAACGTTCGAACATCGTCACGACGAGCGCGGACTTGCCGTCGTCGCGCGACCAGTTCTCGCGCGACGTGTCGTAGAAGAACGGCCGCGCCGATGTTCTGAGCCGCCGGAGAACCGGGCTGTTGACCAGCAGTCCCTCCTGGTCGTAGAGCGCCAGAAGCTCGGCCGGCCAGCTGGTGATGACGGTGCTGCCCTGCAGATCCAGGGAGGTGATCGGCGGCAGGTTGAGAACCATGAAGGCACGGCTGCGATAGGCTTCCGTCACGCGTTTCAGGAAACGGAAAATATCGAACTGGGTCTTCAGGCCCGCTATCTCGTTGATATAATCGTCTTCTTCCGGGGATGTTTGCGACAAGGGTGCCATCACATTTCTTCATCTTCGGCAGGGCAGCCGGTTCGATTGCATCGGGGAATGACGATCGCTGATTGGATCAAACGGAGCCGGCCTCGGCGTGCAGCGTTCGGCCGGTGAGTGGTTGTCGATTTCGCGGACTATTTGCAGTTGTCGTGATTCGCCGGCAAATCTCAATATCGCCCTCATCATAAGCATGCTCTCTGAATTGCGTTCGGCAAGGGCGGAGCGCAATTTTCCGTCAGCGGCGCGGGCCGAGGCGGATGCGCATGCCTTCCATGATCCTCCCAGCTGCCCGCTGAACCGGAACGACCCATTGGCGTAGAAGTTCCATCGACAAGCGATAGGCCGGGCCGGTGATCGAAATGCCGCCGATAAAAGTCCGATCCTCCGACCAGACGGGGGCGGCAACGCAGCAAATACCGGCCTCATGCTCCTCGCGGTCGAAGGCATAGCCCTGGTCGGCGATCTCACGGATTTCGGCAAGCAGCGTTTCGGCTGAGACATGGGTCGAAGCGGTAAAGCGGGTGAAGCTCAGATCGGCGAGGAGATCGGCGAGGAGATCGGCGGGAAGCAGCGAAAGAGCAGCCTTGCCGACGCCGGTGCAGTAACAGGGCGAGGCATTGCCGATCTGCGAATACATGCGCACCGGCTGACGGCCGTCGACCTTATCGAGATAGATGATCGACTGGCCTCTGAGAACACCGAGATGCACCGTCTCGCCGGTCGCCTGCTGCAGATCGGCCAGGTGCGGTTCGGCAATCAGGCGAAATTCATTGCGCGCCCAGCTGCGGGCGGCAAAATCGAGCAGGCGCAGGCCCGGCGCATAACGGCCGTCGCCATCGAGTTCGAGCAGACCTTCTTCCACCAGGTGACTCAGCTGGCGATGCAATGTGCCGCGCGGCTGGCCGGCAAGGGCCAGGATATCGGTGAAACGCAGTGGGCCATCTGCATGGGTGACGAGATCGAGCAGAACCATCAGTTTGCCGAGCGTGCCGGTCTCGCGTGCCTGCGCCATGCCGTCGCCGCTTGAATTCATCGCCCCATCCACCCTTGACAGAAAGGGCAGCATAATTGGATAATTCCATATAGTCAAATTAAGTTCCAAATAATGGAATTACGAGGTCGGGAGGCGCCGCTGATGATGACAATGAACATGATGCCAGCCGCACAGTTTCCCGAGTTCAAAGACCGAGCCGTGCTCGTGACCGGCGGTGGATCGGGCATCGGTGCTGCGATCGTTGAAGGTTTCGCGCGCCAGGGCGCCAAAATCTCCTTCATCGATATCGCCGAGGACGCAGGCCGCGCGCTCGCCGAGAGGCTGTCGCCGGAGACGGCGCATCCGGTCTCCTTCCACCATGCCGACCTGCGCGACATCGAGGCGATCCGGCGCACGGTCGATACCGTCGTGGCGCGTTCGGGGCCGATCCGCGTGCTCGTCAACAATGCCGCCTGGGACGACCGCCATGAATTCGACGCGGTGACCGAGGCCTATTGGGACAACAACCAGGCGGTCAATCTGCGGCATGTGTTCTTCACCTCGCAGGCAGTAGTGCCGTCGATGCGGGCGGCCGGCGGCGGGGCGATCATCAATATGTCGTCGATCGCCTTCAAGCTGAACATGGGCGGTTTTCCCGCCTATGCGGCGGCGAAGGCTGCGGTCGTCGGACTGACGAAGAGCATGGCGGGCAGGCTCGGGCCGGACCATATCCGGGTCAACTGCATCCTGCCCGGCATGGTCGTCACCGAACGGCAGATGCAGCTCTGGCTGACCGAGGAGAGCATCGCGCGCTCGGTCGAGAACCAGTGCCTGAAAATTCCGCTCAAGCCCGACGCGATCGTCGGTCCCTGTCTGTTTCTTGCATCGGACTGCGCGGCGGCGATGACCGCGCAGTCCCTGATTGTCGATGGAGGCGTTCTGTAATGGCAAATCCCGCTTATGTTGCGGTGGACTGGGGCACCAGCAGTTTCCGGCTCTGGCTGCTCGACAGAGACGGCAGCATCCTTGCCGAACGCCGCAGCGGCGAAGGCATGGCGAGCGCTGCAAAGACCGGCTTTTCCCAAGTGCTTGCCGCCCACCTCACGGCCGTCGAGGCGCCGGAAAACCTGCCGGTGATCGTCTGCGGCATGGCCGGCGCACGGCAGGGCTGGGTCGAGGCAGGTTATATCGACGTGCCGGCCCCGCTCGCATCGATCCTTACCGGAGCGGTCTCAGTACCGGGGGAAAGCCGCGACATCCGTATCCTGCCGGGTCTTGCCCAGCGGGATATCGCCACACCCGACGTCATGCGCGGCGAGGAAACCCAGTTGCTTGGCGCGCTCGGCCGGACAAGCTCCGGAGCGCAGGCGGTCTGCATGCCCGGCACACATTCGAAATGGGTGCATGTGACGGACGGCAAGGTCACCGGCTTTTCGACCTTCATGACCGGCGAGCTGTTCGACGTCATCAGCAAACACACGATCCTCTCGCATGCCGTTGCCAGCGCCGGAGAGCAGCCGGCGGACGCGGCGGCCTTCGAGGCCGCGGTATCGTCGGCTTTTGCACGGCCGGCGCTTGCCTCCAACCTGCTCTTTGCCGCCCGCTCGGGCCAGCTGCTGCACGGCATCTCGGCTGCTGCCGCGCAAGCCCGGCTTTCCGGCACGCTGATCGGCCTCGAAATCGCCGGCGCGCTGCAGGATGCAGCCAACTCAGGCATCACCCTGGTCGCTTCCGGGCGCCTGCAGGTGCTCTACGAACAGGCCTTCAAAACCCTCTCCCTTCCCTTCACCGCCATCGATGCGGACGCCGCCGTGCGCCGCGGGCTTTCGGCCGCCGCCGAAGCCATCTGGCCGAATTGAGAAAGCCGACATGATGAACCGTATCCCCTTCCCCGAGATGAAACGGCCGCTGATCGCCATCCTTCGCGGCATCAGGCCCGACGAGACCGAGAGCATCGTCGGCGCTTTGATCGAAAACGGCCTAACGGCGATCGAGATCCCGCTCAATTCGCCGGAACCGTTCAAATCCATCGAGATCGCCGCGAAGATGGCGCCGGCCGAGGTACTGATCGGTGCCGGCACGGTGCTGACGGTCGAGGCGGTCGACAGCCTGAATGCGGCCGGCGGCAAGCTGCTGGTCACACCGAATGTCGACCCCGAGGTGATCATCCGGGCGCGCGACTACGGCATGGTGACGATGCCCGGCGTCTTTACCCCGACCGAGGCGCTGGCGGCAGCGCGCGCCGGCGCCACCGGCCTCAAATTTTTTCCGGCGAGCGTGCTCGGCCCGTCCGGCATCACGGCAATCCGGGCCATCCTGCCGCCGGAGCTGACGATTGCCGCCGTCGGCGGCGTATCGGACAAGAATTTCGGCGATTATACCAGGGCCGGCATCTTTGCCTTCGGCCTTGGCACCAGCCTCTACAAGCCGGGAATGACCGCGTCAGAGGTTGCCGAGCGCGCCAAGGCGACCATTTACGCCTATGATGCAGCCATTGGGAGCGTGAGCGTATGACCGATATTTATGAGTTCGAGGGCAAGACCCTTTGCAACACCAACTCCGTTCTCGGCGAAGGTCCGACCTATGATCCGGACAGCGATACTGTCTGGTGGTTCAACATCCTCGGCAAGGAACTGCACGAGCTCAATCTTTCGACAAACGCGAAAAAGGTGCATCCGCTGCCTGCCATGGCAAGCGTGCTGGCCCGTATCGACGCCGGACGGCAGCTGATCGCGACGGAGGAAGGGCTGTTCGTCCGTGATGTGGCGAGCGGCAACCTCACCTTCTATGCGGCGCTCGAAAACGACAAGCCGGAAAACCGTTCGAACGATGGTCGTACCCATCCTTCCGGTGCGCTCTGGATCGGCACGATGAGCAAGCGGGCGGAAAACCAGGCCGGCGCCATCTATCATGTCGCTGGCGGCAAGGTGACGAAGATCTTCAACGGCATCAGCATCCCGAATTCGATCTGCTTCTCGCCGGATGGCACGATCGGCTATTATACGGACTCCCGCCTCAACCGGCTGATGCGCGTCATGGTCGATCCGCAGACCGGCCTGCCCGCGGGCGAGCCGATCGTGCTGGTCGACAGCGCCAACGAGCCCGGCGATATCGACGGCTCGGTGGTCGATGCCGACGGTTATATCTGGAATTCGCGCTGGGGTGCGGGCGTCGTCGACCGTTACAATCCCGATGGCCTGCGCATCTCGCGCTACAAGGTTCCCGCCGTCCAGCCCTCCTGCCCTGCCTTCATCGGCGTCAATGCCGACCGGTTGGCGGTGACGACCGCCTGGGAGGGGCTGGACGAGGATGCCCGTTCGGCGCAGCCCAGCGCCGGCGCGCTGCTGGAACTCGGCATCGACGTCAAAGGCGTGTTCGATCCGGTCTATGTGATCTGACGCGACCCGCATTTGCTTGCCAGCGGCGATCAGAGGCGCTCCCGACCGGGGCGCCTTTTCTCGTTCAGGTGGTTGCTGGTTGAGAAATGTTCCGTGAAAATCGAGAAATTTTCCGTGTTTTCAACCGGAACCAATCGGCGCACCAGCCATTTTCCCTTCGAACCGGCGCGGCAATGACTAGAGGCGTTGCCGGGTCAGCAATCACTCTAGGGAAATGAAGGTAGGTTCGAAATGACACGCAAACTCCTGACGACCGTTGCCGCTGGCGCACTGTTTGCCACGGCTTTCGCACCGGCGGCATTCTCGCAGACCGCCCCGCAGCCGGCCGATCCAGCCGCTTCGACGCAGGCGGCTCCCGCCGATCCGGCAGCACCGAAGCCGCCGATCACCCCTGACGTCACCAAGCCGGCAGGCGATGCCGCACAGGCTCCGGCCGCAGCACCGACGGCAGACACGGCCCAGGCTGGCTATATCACGGAGCAGGCTCCGGATCAGGTCAGCGCCAACACCTATATCGGCCAGTCGGTCTATAACGGCAACAATGAAAGTATCGGCAGCGTCAACGACCTGATCATGAAGAAGGACGGCGGCTTGGTCGCTGCGATCATCGGCGTCGGCGGCTTCCTCGGGATTGGCGAAAAGAACGTCGCCGTGCCGATGGACAAGATCACCGTCGCCCAGAACACCCAGGACGGGAGCGTCAAGCTGACGACAAGCGAAACGGCTGAATCGCTGAAGGCCGCGCCTGAGTTCAAGACGCTGGCCATGCAGTCAGCGGAAAAGGCCCCGGCTGCGACCGGCACCGATACCACGGCGACCGGCTCGACCACACCTAAGTAAACCGCGCGGTAGTATAACGTAGGCGATGGCGCTCCTAGGGGCGCCATCGTTTTATGCCGCCATCGCTTTACGCGCTGACACGCTCCGCCACGGCCGGATCGTAATAGTTCTCGTGCAGGAAGCGGAGCGTGGCGATACCGTCGGCCGGACGGCCGAAGTGATAACCCTGCCCCATGCCGCAGCCGAGCGTGCGCAGCTTCACCGCCTCGGCATAATCCTCGATGCCTTCCGCCACGACCTCCAGCTCCAGGCCGTCGCACATGGTCAGGATCGCCTTGATGATGTGTTCGGAGGCGCGGTCGGAATTGATGCGCGAGACGAAGGCGCGGTCGATCTTGATCTTGTCGAAGATGAAGTCGCGCAGGCGCCCCAGGCTCGACTGGCCGGTGCCGAAATCGTCGAGCGAAATGCGCACACCGGCGGCGCGCAGATCGGCGATGATGCGGTGGGCGGTATCGGCCGAACTCATCACCGCGGTCTCGGTGATCTCCAGCTCCAGGCGATGTGGATCGAAGCCGACGCGGCCGAGGATCGACAATACGCTGCTGCTCGTGCCCGGATCCATCAGTTGGGCCGAGGACAGATTGAACGACAGGAAGAGATCGCGCGGCCATGAAAGGGCGGCTTCGGCGGCCTTGCGCAGCAGCGCCTCCGACAGCGCATCGATGAAGCCGCGCTCTTCGGCGAGCGGCACGAAGACGCCGGGCGAGACGAAGCCGAGGTCGGGATCGTTCCAGCGGGCGAGCGCCTCGAAACCGACGACCTGGTTGTTGGAGAGCGAGACGATCGGCTGGAAATGCACGTCGATCGCGTCGGAGATGATGGCGTTTCTGAGCGCCTGCTCCAACTGCGTCGCGCGCTTCATTTCCTGGGCGATCTCTCTGCTGTAGACGGTGATCTGGCCGCGGCCGCGGCGTTTGGAACGGTAAAGCGCGGTTTCCGCGCTCTTCAGCAGTTCCTCGCAATCCTCGCCGGCGAAGGGGTAGATGGCAAAGCCTAGGGAGGCGGAGAGACGGACGTTGCGGTCGCCGAGATCATAGGGGGCCGACAACACCTCGCGGATCATCTGGCCGAATTTCTCGGCACTCGCCCGCTCGAAAATCAGCGGCAGCACGAAAGCGAATTCATCGCCATCATGGCGGGTGACCAGCGCGCCATCGGGAATGCAGGCTCGGAGGCGATGCGCGACCTGGCACAGGATTTCATCGCCGGCCGCCGAGCCGAAGAGATCGTTGATCGGCTTGAAACTGTCGAGATTGGCGATGCCGATGGTGAAGGGGGCCGGATCGCTGGCACGCTCGGAGGAGATCTGCAAGACCTTCTCCCGCATGCGATTGCGGTTTCCCAATCCGCTCAGCGGATCGGTATAGGCCATCGTCTGAAGCTCATTCTGACCGACGGTCAAGAAAGCTATATCCGCCGATTTCATTATCCACCCGAGCTTTCCCGCGCCATGCAAAGAATGACCGGCATATCTTAACAATTCGATAGTAAATCAGCGGCCATGGCCGCTTGAATCGCCCTAAATCTGGGGATTTGACGGGGATTGCCTTGTTTTATCCATGCCGTTATCCCGGAACCGCGGCATACTTCGGGCGACATGCATTAGCCTCGCGCCCGCAGGGCTTCATCCAATAGGTGTTTCTGAAATATCGCCTCGAGCATGTCAGGGCTGACGGGTTTCATGATGACATCGTCCATGCCTGATTTGACGCATTCGGCGCGGTCGCGTTCGAAGGCCTGGGTCAGCACGCCAATGATCGGGGTGCGGGTTCCGCCGCCGGTTTCCTCCATTTGCCGGATCAGGCGGGCGGCCTCAAAGCCGTTGAAGCCCGGCAGGGAAATATCCATCAGCACGATCTGCGGCCGGTGCTCGGCCCACAGGCGCACGACCTCGTCGCCGGTCGCCGCGATCATATGGCGATAACCGAGGCCCTCGAGGATCTGCGAAAAAACGATCTGATTGATATCATTGTCTTCGGCGACGAGAACCTGCAGGCCGACCACATCGTCGGAAATGCTGATTTCCCAATCCGTATCCGCACCGGCAGCACTGCGGCTGTTGCGGTTGAAATGGCGGGCGATCTGGAAGGTGAGCTCGTTGGCGATCTGGAATCCGTCCATAACAAGCGACGGGATGCCGTAATGCTCGGCAAGCTCCAGGCAGCGCATGCCCATCTGATTGTCGATGATCAGGAGATCGAGCGAGATGCCGGAGGAGGTGGCAATTTCCAGGAAGCGCTCCTCCTCGTCCTCGCCGCGGACCGAGCAGGATTCGAAACCGTATTTCGACAGCGTCCGCAAGGCAGCAGTCTCGGCGGCGAGGTCGGCCGTGACGACGAGGACCTTGCGGCCGGAGAAATTCTCCGGAACGATCGCTTCCATCGCAGCCGGTTCGCGGCGTTCGACGGCGCTCGGCACCGGCACATAGGCCCGACGGTAGCTTTGATTGCTTGACGTGGTGATCGCCGAGGCCCGTCCGAACTCGTCGAGATCGGCGCCGTCGCGCGGCAGGTCCTGCATGGTCGACACCAGGAAATAGCGGCCGGGCTTGCCGATGCGGTGCTTGCGGCTGACAATGTCGCGCTCGATGCCGTCGCGGGAGATCTGCCGCTGGCGGGAGACGGACATTTCGCCGGTCTCCAGCACATGGCGATCGCTCTCCTCGAAACGCTTGGCGATCTCTTCAGAAAAGAGATCGCCGCTCTTGCGCCCGAGCACCTCGTCAGCGGTCGTCTGATATTTCTCGCAGAAGGCAAGGTTGACCGCGACATAGGTGAGGTTGCGGTCCTTGACGAAAAGCGGGAACGGCAGATTGTCGAGAATGTCCTCGGTGAGCTGCACCCGCTCCAGATCCGAGCGCCATTGCTCTTCGCGCTTCTTGTCCTCTGATATGTCGGAAATGATGGTGACGCCGTAACCGCCCGGCAGCCTGCGCTTGACGAAGCGGACCCAGCTGTCGGCGCCGTGGCGCTCGACGGATTCGAAGCGCTCACGCCAATGCGAGGCGATTTTCTGCGACAGCCAGTCCTCGCGGCTCAGCGAGCCGCCCTGCTTGGCAGCATATTGCTGGCGAATGCCGGTGTCATACATCGCGCCGAGGAAATCGCGGAGCCGCGTGCCGGGCCTCAGCATCTCGGACGGCAACGGGAAGAATTCCAACGTCTGGCGGCTGGCGAAGATCAGATGGTCGTTTTTGTCATAGATGATGAAAGCTGCGGAAAGGCTGTCGCACACCACATCGAAAAGCGCCGTCTGCAGATCGGCCTCGGCGGGAGTCCCATCGATTTCTGATGATGTGTCCGCCTTTTCGAAGCCGGCACTCATGCTATTGCGTCCCACATCTGTTCGATTTCGCAGCTTCCGGAGGTATATGAATAGAAATGCCATTTTTATGTTAAAACCGGCTTAACATTACCGCGCCGCGCGTCTTTTCGAGGCGCGCATGGGACGCTGTAACGCTTTGAACTGCTGCATGATTTCATCCCTAAATCGGAACCGATTTAAGGATGAAATCATGCAGCAGCGACTCCCAAGCTTGGGGAGAGCCTCGGATCACGCTTGGGAAAGCCTATCGAAAGCCCTTCCCTCCGGCCCGCGAATCCTCGAAAATAGCCCATGGCCATCAGACAGCTTTCCGAAACACTCATCAATCAGATCGCCGCCGGCGAAGTCATCGAACGGCCGGCGAGCGCTGCCAAGGAACTGATCGAAAACGCGCTCGACGCCGGCGCGACGCGCATCGAGATCGCCACATCAGGTGGCGGCAAGGCGCTGCTGCGCGTCAGCGACAACGGCTCGGGCATGGACGCGGCTGATCTGGAACTGGCGGTCAGGCGCCACTGCACCTCGAAATTGTCGGATACGCTCGAGGATATCCGCACGCTCGGCTTCCGCGGCGAGGCGCTGCCCTCGATCGGCTCGGTCGCCAGGCTCAGCATCGCCAGCCGCAGGCGCGACAGCGCCGGCGGTCACGAGATCGCCGTGATCGCCGGCAAGATCGCCCATATCAGGCCGGCCGCCGCCAATCCCGGCACGATCGTCGAAGTGCGCGACCTGTTCTTCGCCACGCCCGCCCGGCTCAAATTCCTGAAGACGGAGAAGGCCGAGGCCGGCGCCATCACCGAAATCGTCAAGCGCATGGCGATCGCCTTCCCTGCCGTGCGCTTCGTGCTGTCGGGCTCGGACCGCACGACGCTGGAATTTCCGGCGACCGGCGACGATCACCTGGCGCGCATGGCGCAGGTGCTCGGCAAGGAATTCCGCGACAACGCCATTGCGCTCGACGCTGTGCGCGAGGAGATCTCGCTCACCGGCTTTACCGGCGTGCCGACCTTCAATCGCGGCAACTCCGCCCATCAATATGCCTTCGTCAACGGCCGGCCGGTGCAGGACAAGCTGATCCTCTCGGCCATCCGCGGCGCCTATGCCGAGACCATCCCTTCAGGACGCCACCCGGTGGCGGTGCTGTCGATCACGCTCGATCCCGCTCTCGTCGACGTCAACGTGCATCCTGCCAAATCCGACGTGCGGTTCCGCGACCCCGGCCTGGTGCGCGGCCTGATCGTCGGCGCCATCCGCGAGGCCCTGGCGCGCGACGGCAGCCGGGCGGCAACGACCGGGGCAAGCGACATGCTGCGCGCCTTCCGCCCCGGCTTTCAGCCTTACGCGCAGCGGCCGCAGACGGCGTGGTCGGCCGAGACCTCGCCGTCGCGGCCCTACCAGCCGGCAACCGGGCTCAGTGAACGGCCACAGGCCTCCTTCGACGCGCTTTCGATGCCGACGGCGCGGGCCGAGCCGCTACTTTCGCCGCAGCCGGCCGCCGCCGAACCGGCCGCGCGCTACCCGCTCGGCGCGGCGCGGGCGCAGATTCACGCAAATTACATCGTCGCCCAGACCGAGGACGGGCTTGTCATCGTCGACCAGCATGCCGCGCATGAGCGGCTGGTGTTCGAGGCGATGCGCAAGGCGCTGCATTCGAAGCGGCTGGCCTCGCAGGTGCTGCTGATCCCCGAGATCATCGACATTCCGGAAGAGGATTGCGACCGGCTGATGCAGCATGCGGCCGAGCTTTCCGAGCTCGGCCTGGCAATCGAGCGTTTCGGCCCCGGGGCGATCGCCGTGCGCGAGACGCCGGCCATGCTCGGCGAGGTCGATGCGCATGGCCTGATCCGCCAGCTTGCCGACGAGATTGCCGAATGGGACACGGCGTCCGGCCTGTCGGCCAAGCTCGAATATGTGGCGGCGACCATGGCCTGCCACGGATCGGTGCGCTCCGGACGGCGGCTGCGGCCGGAGGAAATGAACGCGCTGCTCCGGGAAATGGAAGTGACGCCCGGCTCGGGCCAGTGCAATCATGGCCGGCCGACCTATATCGAATTGAAGCTCAGCGATATCGAGCGGCTTTTCGGCAGAAGCTAAAAAAGCTGGAAAAGCAGCCCTTTCGGGAGTATGGCAAGGGGATGACAGACTGCAGGGAACGGAGCGCATGAATTTGTTCGAAGGCCATGGAAACCGCGAAGCGAAGATCCGGTATCTCGATGGCGATTTCCAGATTCTCTCGCCCGGCTCCTATGTCATCTGCGCGATGACGGGAAAACAGATCCCGCTCGACGAGTTGCGCTATTGGAGCGTCGCCCGGCAGGAACCCTATGCCGACGTGATCTCGGCGATCGAAGCCGACAAACGCGCCGGCGTGCTGCCGAACCAGCGGCGCTAGCTCCCAGCCTTCATCTCCCGCAGGCGCCGCTCGCGGCAGGCGGCAATCGCCCTGTCGATGATCAGGCTTGGGGCAAGGTGATCCTCGAACACCATGTCGACCTCGATCACCCGGCTCTTTTCGGCAAGCTGCGCCGCCTTGCCGGGATGGCCGGAGAGGCGGACGAAATCCTTGGACGTCGTGACGATCAGCAGGCCCTGATGCTCGGCGGTGGTCAGGATGTCGTCGATCTCCTCCTCGGTCAGGTGCTCGTGGTCGCCGAAGCTCTTGGCGACGGAGATTTCGGCGCCGCGTGATTCCACAGTGCGGAAGAATTTGGCGGGATCGGCGATGCCGGCGAAGGCGAACACCTTCACGCCGGCCAGCATGTTGTCGCCGCGCACTTTCAGCGATGCGGTGAAATAGGGTTTTGCGGCACGCGCCGCCATGCGGACGATCCTGTCGGCGGCATTGCCGCCGCCGACCTTCAAGAGCGCCGTCGCATGACTCAGCTGCTGGCGGATCGGCGCCCGCACCGGGCCGCCCGGCACGATATGGCCGTTGCCAAGGCCGCGGGTCGCGTCGATCACGAGCAGGGCATAGTCGATCGCCAGCCGGGCGCTCTGGAACCCGTCATCCATGATGATGAGATCGGCGCCCTCCGCCACCAGGCGCGCGGCACCCTCGACGCGCCTGCGGGAAATCACCGTCAGCGCCTCCTGGGCAAGCAGCAACGGCTCATCGCCGACGGCGACCGCGCGGTGATGAGCGGGATCGACCACCGTCGTCACATCGAGCGAGCCGCCGTACCCCCTGCTGAGAAAACCAGGCTTCAGCCCCTTGGCCTTGGCGGCACGGGCGATGGTCAGTGCCGTCGGCGTCTTGCCTGCACCGCCGACAGTGAAATTGCCGACGCAGATGACCGGAATCGGAACGGAGGCGCGGCGCGCATGCGCCATGCGGTGGCCGGCGATGCGGCCGTATAGAAAGGAAAGCGGCAGCAGCAGCCAGGCCCGCCAATCGGCCTTCCTCCACCAGAACGGCGGCGCTTCGGATATCATCTTGCCGTCCCGCTCCCCTGCCCCTCGACCGGCCGGATTGAGAAGCCAAAATCGATGAAAATGCAAGCCCTTACAGATTAGCGCAATTCCCGGCAAAAGCGTTTCACCCTTTGCCTGGCAAAACCGCTGCACAGTTTTGCTGGAATTGCTTCTAGGCCGGCTGCAGATCCGGCAGCAACGCCTCGATGGCGGTGATGTCGTCGAGCACGTGATCGGCCGCGGCGGCCAGCGAATCCCGCGAACCGGTGCCGGTCAGCACGGCGATCCTTAAGCCCGTCCCGGCATTCAGACCCATGTGCAGATCGTGATTGTTGTCGCCGACGATCGCAACCTCTTCAGGCGAAAGACCGGTCGCGGCACAGAAGCCGAGCACCATGCCCGGCTCCGGCTTGACACCGAAACCGCTATCATAGCCGGCAATGTAATCGACATAGCGGGCAAAACCGAAGCGTTCCGCCGTCTGGCGGATCGACCGTTCGTTGTCGCTGGAGGCGACGCCGAGCTTGAAGCCGCGCTGATGCAGCCTTGCGAAGAAGCCGGCGAGATCGGTCACCGGCACGGAAAATTCGGCGGCGCTGGAAAAGAGTTCGTCGAGGCGCACCGTCAGGTCACCGACATCGACCATCGAGCCCGCGGCAACCAGGCCCTCGGCGATCTGGCGGGTATTGCCGGCGGCAAGCAGGCTGTCGGGAACGATATGGCCAGTCACCGGATCCATGCCGCAGGCGGCAAGCAGCCGGTCGGCGAGAAGCGGATCGCCTTGGGCTGCAATGCGGGCCAACTCCCGGTTGACCGGCAGCCAGCTCTCGTCATAGTCGAGCAGCGTGCCGTCCTTGTCGAAGAGAATGCCTTTGATAAGGGTCGCTGCCGACATGATATATCCTCAGACCTGGGCCACGGCCTTGGGCAGCAGCCGCGCCTTCACCGTCAGCGGATTGATATAGGGTTCCAGCCCCTTCACGGTCGCGGTCAGCGCGCCGCGCATCTCATGCACGGCGGTGATGCCGGCCTCGATCATGTTGCGGCGGGCTTCGTCATTGATCAGCAGGTAATGCACACCCTTGGCCAGCATCTCGGTATCGCGCACCATGCGGGCGCTGCCGCTGCGGGCAAGCTTCTGATAGGCATCGCGGAAATTCTGCACATGGCCACCCGAGAGTACGGCGCAGCCGAGCATGGCGGGCTCCAGCGGGTTCTGGCCGCCTTCGGCAAAGAGCGAGCGTCCGACGAAAGCGATTTCCGTCAATCTCAGATAGAGGCCCATTTCGCCGATCGTATCGCCGAGAAAAATATCGACATCGGCCGACAAGACATCGTCACGGGTGCGGCGGGCGACCTTCAGCCCCTGCTTGACGAGCGCCGCCTCGATCTCGTCGCAGCGCTCCGGGTGACGCGGCACGATGATCGTCAATTGACGATCGCGCTCCCGCAGCGCCCGATGGACGATGGCGGCGGCATTCTCCTCGCCGTCGAAGGTCGAGATCGCCGCCCAGGTCTTGCGCTCGCCGATCTGCTTCTTGTAGCGGGCAAGCACAGCGCTGTCATAGGGCGGTGCGTCGGTATCGACCTTCAGATTGCCTGAGGTGATGACGGGGACGGCGCCGAGATCGCGGAAACGTTCAGCATCCATATCCGACTGGGCGATGACGAGGGCGAGATTCTCGAACAAGGCTTCGGCAATCGCCGGGCGACGGCGCCAGCGGGCAAAGGAGCGGTCCGACATGCGGGCATTGATCAGGATCTGCGGAATGCGGCGGCGGCCGAGTTCCAGCACCGTTGCCGGCCAGATCTCGGATTCGGCGATGATGGCGCAATCGGGCTGCCAATAATCGAGGAAGCGGCTGACGGAGGGCTTCAGATCGAGCGGCACATATTGATGGATCGCTTCATTGCCGAGCCGCTCGGCGGCGAGTCTCGCGGAGGTGATGGTGCCGGTCGTCAGGATGACATGGATGTCACGACGGCGGATTTCGCGGATCAGCGGGATGACGGCATTGGTTTCGCCCACACTTGCGGCATGGAACCAGACGAGCGGGCCTTGCGGCCGGTTGGCGCTCGGATAGCCGAAGCGTTCCAGGCGGCGCGCCCGGTCTTCCTTGCCCTTGGCCGTGCGGTAGGTGATATAGAGGCCGACAACAGGAGAGGCCACGGTTCCCGCCAGACGGTATGCGCTCAGACCGAACCGAGCCATCCGGGAGCTCATTGCGCCAGCCTCCGATCCAAGATCGACATCAAACCCATTCCCTCATTATCGTTGCGGCCGCAATGACCGATCAATTTGTTCAGAATGCGTCAGACAATCCGGAACGACGGGCGCCCGATGCGCGAAAGCCCTGCTCGCCGAACGGTCGCCGGCGGCACTTGCGGATGGCCTTGGCCGGGGTCGCTAGCCGAGGTCAGTTGCCTCTGGCCTTTTCCTGCGGATCGAGCAAACGATGCATGTGGACGATGAAGTAGCGCATATGCGCATTGTCGACCGTCTGCTGCGCCTTCGCCTTCCAGGCCGTCAGCGCCGTGGCATAATCCGGGAAAATGCCGACGATATCGAGACCGTTCAGATCACGGAACTGGACGTCATCGAGGCTTTCCAGTTCGCCGCCAAAAACGAGATGCAAAAGCTGCTTCTTGTCACCGGATTCACTCATTTTTTGTTCTCTTTCTGCCTATTCTCCTCCGCCATCCCATCTGCGGGATTTCGACGGAAACGTCAACTGTCTCATCGTCCCGCAAAGGCCGCGAGGAATTCATCGATGCGGGGCGTCGGTGCTGCGCAGAGGACCTTGTGGGTAACGTCGGCGCTGTTGTAGACGACCGGCCGGCCTTCGAGATCGACGAGACCGCCGCCGGCGCAGGTGAGAATCAGATCGGCGGCGGCAAGGTCCCAATCATGCGAATTGCTCTTGACGAAGGTGCCTTCGAGACGACCGTCCGCCACCATGGCGATGCGATAGGCGAGCGAGGGAATGTATTTCTGGCGCGTGACCCGGGCGCGGAACTCCGGCGGGAAGGTCGCCAACAGGTCCTCGCCGATCGCAAGGCGGCTCGTCTCATCTGCTCCTGCGGCGGAGACGGCGAGCGGCACGCCATTCTTCATCGCCACCCCGCCCTCGACGGCCTCATAGAGTTCTTCGAGCGCCGGGGCATAGAGCACGCCGGCCACCGGCCGGCCGCGATGAACGACCGCGACGCTCACGCACCAGACATTTTGCCCGCCGAGGAAGGCGCGCGTGCCGTCGATCGGATCGATGATGAACACCGTCGCGCGCGCGAGACGGTCGGCATCGTCGTCGGTTTCTTCCGAGAGCCAGCCGTAATCCGGCCGGGCCTTGCGCAGAATGGTCTCGAGCGTCTTGTTGGCGGCAAAATCGGCGGCGCTGACGGGGGAGCGATCCCCGTTCTTCCACCAGACCTCGGGCGATTGGTTGAAAAAGCCGTAAGCGACCGCACCCGCCTCTTTCGCAGCATCGGCGATCAGCTTGAGATCGCTCTGCCAGCGGGCTTTCTCCATGTCGCTCATCCGATCAATCCGTTTCTGAATTCTCGTTAGAGCATGATGTCGTCCGAAAGCCGCGCACACTTTTCGGCATCATGCTCTATCTCTTTATTTTTACGCAATTCCGGACGCAAAACCGCTACACACTTTTGCTGGAATTGCTCTAGCGCCCTGCCAGCGTCATGCCTTCGATGGCGAAGGTCGGGGCGGCGACGCCGAATTTGCGGTCTATGTCGTTTGCCGGCGTCAGGCGCATGAACATGTCCTTGAGGTTCGAGGCGATCGTCACCTCGGACACCGGGAAAGTCAGTTCGCCGTTCTCGATCCAGAAGCCGGTGGCGCCGCGGCTGTATTCGCCGGTGATCATATTGACGCCGTGGCCGATCAATTCGGTGACATAAAAACCGTTGCCGACGCTGCGGATCAGCTCCTCCGGCGAGATGTCGCCGGGTTCCAGCGCAAGGTTGGTGGAGGAAGGCGAGACTGATGTGCCGCCGCGCACGCCGCGGCCGTTGGTGTCCAGACCCAGCTCGCGCGCGGTCGAGGTCGAGAGGAACCAGTGCTTCAAGACCCCGTCCTCGATCATGACGAGCCGCTCGCCCGACACGCCCTCGCCGTCGAAGGGCCGCGAGGAAGGGCCGCGCACGACCAAGGGATCGTCTGATATCGACAGGCCCGACTTCAGCACCTGCTGACCCATCCTGTCGCGCAGGAAGCTGGACTTGCGGGCGACGGCAGCGCCGTTGATCGCGCCGGCGATATGGCCGACGAAGCCGCGGGCGACGCGCGGGTCGAAGATGACGGTGACGTCCTTGCCGGTCGGCACCTGGCGAGGGTTGACGCGCTTTACCACCCGTTCGCCGGCGCGGCGGCCGATTTCAGCGGGATCGTCGAGCTCGGCATAGTAGAGGCGGCTGTCGAAATCATAATCGCGCTCCATGCCGGTGCCTTCGCCTGCGATGACGCTGACGGAATGGCCAAAACGCGAGGCCATGTAGCTGCCCGCAAAACCGTGCGAGGTGGCAAGAACCAGGCCGCCCATGCCGGCCGATGCGCCGGCGCCGGAAGAATTGGTGACACCCTTGACCGCAAGGGCGGCTGCCTCGGCGGCAAGGCCTGCCTCGCGCAGCCTCTCCGAGGAGACCTCGGTGGTATCGAGCAATTGCAGGTCGGGATAGGATTTCGACAGGCTCGCCTCATCCGCCAGGCAGGCGAAGGGGTCCTCCGGCGAGACCTTGGCCATGGCGACGGCGCGTTCGGCCAGCGCCTGCAGATCGAAGCCCGGATTGGCCGAAACGCTGGCAACGCGCTTGCCGATGAAGACGCGCAGCGAAAAATCGTCGCTTTCGGAGGATTCCGTCCCCTCGACCTTGCCGAGGCGGACGCTCACCGATTGCGAGCGCGACCGGACGACGACGGCGTCGGCGGCGTCGGCCCCTGCCTTCCTGGCCAGATCGATCAATTGACTTGCGCGGGAAAGAAGTGTCGAGGAATCGATTTCAGAGGACATGATTTGGCCTTTCCTTCGGCTTCCATTTATTGTGCACTCTCCCAAGCATCAAGGCCGCCGCCACCGATTCTTTATCTGGGCTGCCCGCATGTTCCCCGCCGTCGAAAGAAATCGCCAGCATGTCAGCGCCCAATGCCCTTTTTTCCGAAACGATCCTGCTGCTCGGCGGAGCCGTGGTCGCCGCGCCGATCTTCAAGAAGCTCGGGCTCGGCACCGTGCTCGGCTATCTCGCCGCCGGCATCGTCATCGGCCCGGTTTTTCACGGCATCACCGATGGCGAACAGATCCTCAACGTCGCCGAACTCGGTGTGGTCTTCCTGCTCTTCATCATCGGGCTGGAGCTGAAACCCAGCCGCCTGTGGCAGATGCGGCGCGACATTTTCGGCCTCGGCACGGCGCAGGTGGTGGTGACCGGGCTGGCGCTGACCGCGCTCGCCTGGTTTTCCCACGTTTTCGACTGGCGCGGCAGTATCGTCGCCGGATTTGGCCTGGCACTGTCTTCGACCGCCTTCGCCATGCAGATCCTCGACGGCGACGGCGACGTCAATACGAGATATGGGCAGCGCTCCTTCTCGATGCTGTTGTTCCAGGACCTGGCGATCGTGCCGCTCTTAGCGCTGATCACCATTCTCGACGGCGGCAAGGGCAGCAACGCGCCGCTGCTCGGTTTTACGGTCGCCATCGGCGCCGTCGCGGCGATGATCGTCATGGGGCGCTACCTGCTGACGCCGCTCTTCCAGATCATCGCCCGGACTGGCGCGCGCGAGGCGATGATCGCCGCCGCCCTCTTCGTCGTCATGGGCTCGGCGAGCCTGATGCAGCTTGCCGGGCTTTCAATGGCGATGGGTGCCTTCCTGTCCGGCGTGATGTTGGCCGAATCCTCCTACCGGCACGAGCTGGAGGCGGATATCGAGCCCTTCCGCGGCGTCCTGCTCGCCATCTTCTTTATCGCCGTCGGCCTGTCGCTGGAGCTCGACGTTCTCTTGGACAACGCGCTCTTCGTCATCGTCACCGTGCCGATCGTCATGGCCGTCAAGGCGATCATCATCTACGGGCTCTGCCGGATCTCGGGTTCTTCGCATGACGATGCGATCCGCATCGCCTTCCTGCTGCCGCAGGGCGGCGAATTCGGCTTCGTGCTGTTCACCACGGCGGGGACCTCAGGGCTGATGTCGACGAGCACGGCATCGCTGCTGGTCGCGATCGTCACGCTCTCCATGGCGCTGACGCCGATCGGGGCGGCCCTTTCGAAGCGGCTCCTGCGCGGCGACGCGCGTGAGGAATTGGACGAGGATTTCGAGGGTGCGGGCGCCGACGTGCTGATGGTCGGCTTCTCCCGTTTCGGCCAGATCGCCGCCCAGATCCTGCTTGCCGGCGGGCGCAGCGTCACCGTCATCGATTTTTCGGCCGACCGCATCCGGCAGGCCTCCTCCTTCGGTTTCCGCATCTATTTCGGCGACGGCACCCGCAAGGACGTGCTGCGCTCGGCCGGCATCGACCGGGCAAAGATCGTGCTCGTCTGCACCCAGAAGAAAGAAATCACCGACGAGGTGGTGGAGCTGGTGCAGGCGGACTATCCACACACGCGGCTCTACGTGCGCTCCTACGACCGCATCCATTCGATCGAACTGCGCAACAAGGGCGTCGATTACGAACTGCGCGAAACGCTGGAATCCGGCCTGCTGTTCGGACGGCGGACGCTGGAGGCGCTCGGCGTTCCCGAGGTCGACGCCTATGAAATCGGCGAGGATATCCGCAAGCGCGACGAGGCGCGTCTGGTGCTGCAGGTTTCCGAAGGATTGCAGGCCGGGCGCGACATGCTGTTTTCCCACCCCGTTCGCCCCGAGCCGCTGGTCAAGCCGAAACGCGCTAGCGATGCCTTCGAGGACGATCCGCTGGCGGGCACTGCGGATGCGACGGCGGACGCATAAATCAACTCCGGGACGTGGCAAGCTTGGGCCGATTGAACGGCGGCAGAGGCAAGGCTACTGCCAGAATCTGTCAGCATGTCTCTGTAGACGAGCCTCCTGACCCAAACAGGAGGCTCACCATGATCGACAGCAACAGCATTCTCCTTTTCGTAGCCGACGCGCCCAAAAGCGCCGGCTTTTATGGCCAACTGCTCGGGCAGGATCCGGTTGAGCTCAGCCCGACCTTCGCGATGTTCATCCTGCCTTCGGGCCTGGCCCTTGGACTCTGGGGCAAGGCGGGCGTGGAGCCCGCGCCGATTGCCATGGGCGGCGGCTGCGACGTCGGTTTCAAGGTCGCCACAGCGGATAGGGTCGATGCGCTTCACGCCGAATGGCAAGTCAAGGGCGCGACCATCCTCTTGCCGCCGACCAACCTCGATTTCGGCCGTAGCTTTGTTGCAGCCGATCCCGACGGGCATCGCCTGCGCGTCTACACCTTTGCGGAGGACTGAAACATGTCCCGCAGCTGGATCGCTGTCGCATCGGCAAACCATGTCCGCATCGGGCGCGAAGCCGGGTTCATGCAGGTCTGTCATGGCAAGGCCGCTCCGCTGATGCGAAGCGCGCCCGGTGACCTGGTCATCTACTACTCGCCGACCGAAACATTTGGCGGCAAGGATCGCCTGCAGGCGTTCACGGCCATTGGCGTGGTCGAGGAGACGGCGGCGTATCAGGTGGAAGTTCACCCCGGTTTCCGCCCCTGGAGGCGCGATGTCGCCTGGTGGCGAGCCGTGGAAACGCCGATCCGGCCGTTGCTCGGCCGGCTGTCTTTCACAAGCGATCGGGGAGGCTGGGGCTATCGATTGCGCTTTGGTCTCTTCGAAATCGACAATGGCGATGCCGAGCTCATAGCCGAAGCGATGCTCGGTGAACCGCGCATGCATATCGCCCGGAAGCATGCAACGGCTCCCGTGCAATGCACTTTAGCGCTTTAGCCGCGCTTCGATCTCGCGGTCGAGGGCGAATTTCAAGTCGTCCTTGACGCCGACCGACATGGCCAGCACTTCACGGGCCTTGAGGAAATCCATGACGCCGGTGCGGCCGACTGCCGGGCGCAGGAAGATATGCGGCGGACGGATCTTCAGCTTCAGCGTGATCGCCGTCTGCATCATCAGCTGGCCGGAGCCGAAGATGCTTTCCATGCGGTTTGGAATATGGGTGCCGTCGCCTTCCGGCGCGCCGACGACATCGATGCCGACGACGATGTCGGCCAGATCCATCAGGGGTTCGTAGGGCACCGGATTGCTGATGCCGCCGTCGATCATGACGCGGCCGCGCAGGCGCACCGGCATGAAGACGGCGGGAATGGCGGAAGAGGCCGCGAGTGCCGGAAACAGCTCGCCCTCTTCGATGATGACTTCGCACTGCCCGTAATAATCAGTGGTGATGACCTTCATCGGCACCAGCAGATCCTCGAAGCGGGCCGGCAACTCGGACGGCAGGAAGGCCTTGAGGATCCGTTCCAGATTGAACTGGCCGATACGGACGCCCTTTGCCACCGCATCGCGCACCGTCGCCGGCCTCAGACCCCAGATGCGGGCGATGACGGCCGTCTTGTTGCCGACGGTCGCCAGCGCATGTTCGCGGATTTCGGCGCCGGACATGCCGGCCGCCATGCCGGCCCCCATGATCGCGCCCATCGACGACCCTGATATGGCCACCGGCCGGATGCCGAGTTCGTCGAGCGTCTCGATGATATGGATATGGGAAAGCCCGCGCGCGCCGCCGCCGCCGAAAGCGACAGCGACCGTTGGAAGATCGCTGATCGCAGGCAGTTTCGGGCTGATGATCTCCGCCTGCTGCACGCCCCGCCTCCGCTTATTGCGGCTGATATCGGAAGAAATGCACCCTCGTATCGCCAAAGATGCGGTTTTCGAGAAAAACATAGGAAGGGTGGACGGAAACGACAATATCGGCGCGTTCTTCGAGCACCGCAATCGCGCCCGGCCGCAGCCAGCCGCCCTCAGCGGCGGCCGCCATCGCCTTTTCGCCGAGACCCTTGCCATAGGGCGGGTCGGCAAACAGCACGTCGAAGGGTTCGAGATTGCCGACACTGCCGAGATCGGTCGCATCCCGACGCAGGATGCGGGTGCGGCCGTGCAGGCCGAGCGCATCGATGTTCTCCCAGAGCAGCGCCCTGCCCTCGACGCTGTTTTCGACGAAGAGCGCATGGCGACAGCCGCGCGAAACGGCTTCGAGGCCGACGGCGCCGGTTCCGGCAAACAGGTCGAGAATCCGGGTGCCGTCGACGCATTCCGGATAGGCATGGCTCAATATATTGAACAGGCTCTCGCGCGTCCGGTCGGCAGTCGGCCGGATCTCGTTGGATTTTGGCACGGCGAGAGGCCGTCCGCGAAACTCACCGCCGACGATCCGCACCGCGCGTCATTCCCTTTCCTTTCGCACCACCTCTGGACGGCCCGCCCACAGGCCTGTCTCCGCCTGGCCTATCACCGCCCGATTTGGCACCGCCCGATTTGGCACCGCCCGGCTTGGCGCCCTTCGGCTTGCCGGAAAAATTCTTGGCCCCACCGGGCTTGGCTCCAAAACCCTTGCCGCGCGGCTTGTCGCCCGCAGGCCTATCACCCCGAGGCTTGTCGCCGAACGATCTTTCGCCGCGCGGACGTTCATCACCGTCCTCGCGCGGCCTGCGATCACCACGCGGCTTGTCGCCGAAGGGGCGATCGCCACGCGAGGGACGATCACCGAAAGGCCGGCCGCCGCGCGGACGCTCCGAGCGGGCCTCACCGGTGGAGGCTCTGGCGGCACGAGGACGTTCGTCACCATCACCACGCGGCTTGCGATCACCGCGCGGCTTGTCGCCGAAGAGGCGATCGCCACGCGAGGGACGATCACCGAAAGGCCGGTCGCCGCGCGGGCGCTCCGAACGGCCTTCGCCGGCGGAGCTTCTGGTGCGCGGGCGTTCGTCTCCGCCTTCGCGGGGGCGGCGTTCACCACGCGCCGGGCGGTCGCCAAAACCGCGGTCTTCGCGGGCGGGGCGATCCCCGAAGGAGCGCTTGCGGCCGGCGCCTTCGCCCTCATCCTTGCGACGGGGCTGCTCGCTCGAGCGGATCCATTCGCCATCCTCTTCGCGCACACGGTTCACCTGCGTGCGCGGGCGATCCTCGATGCGATCGAAACCAGTGCCTTTTGCCGGCGCCAACTCGCCGCGCTTGCGTGCGGTCTGCGCATTCTTGGCGGCCTTCGCCGCTGCCTTTTCGCCGAGCGGCCGGGCGCCCGGCGCCATCCAGACATTGGCGCTGCGACGCTGGCCGAGCGGCTGGGGACGCTTGGGCTTGTCGTCATCCCTGCGGCCGCCGTCGCGGCGATCGTCATCTCTGCGCCCGCCACCGTGGCGGTCGTCGCGCTTGGTGTCGAGGCGGCTCAGCGCCCGTTCGCGCTTGTCCTCGTCGCGGCGCGGACGCTCGCGCTTTTCCGGCACCGCGGGCTCTGCCTCTTCCTCGGCCGCAACGGCCGGCGCATTGTAGATCGGCGCGTCGAAATTCGCCTTGGCTTCCTCGATCAAGCGCGGGCCGAGCTGGTCGCGCAGCGTGCGGCCGCGCACTTCGACGACATGGCCTTCCGGCAAATCGCCGAGCTGGAACGGGCCATAGGAAATGCGGATCAGCCGATTGACGTCGAGGCCGAGCGCGCCGAGCACATTCTTGATTTCGCGGTTCTTGCCTTCGCGAAGGCCCATGGTGATCCAGACGTTCGAGCCCTGGGTGCGGTCGAGCGTCGCCTCGATCGAGCCATAGAGCACGCCGTCGACGGCGATGCCATCCTTCAGCTTGTCGAGCGCATCCTGATCGATCTCGCCATGGGCGCGGACACGGTAGCGGCGCAGCCAGCCGGTCGCCGGCAATTCCAGCGCGCGGGCGAGACCGCCGTCATTGGTCAAGAGCAGCAGGCCCTCGGTGTTGATATCGAGGCGGCCGATCGACATGACGCGCGGCAATTCTTCCGGCAGGTTGTCGAAGACGGTCGCGCGGCCTTCCGGATCGGCATTGGTGGTCACGAGGCCCGCCGGCTTATGATAGAGCCACAGCCTGGTGCGCTCGATGCCGCGGATCGGCACGCCGTCGACCTCGATGCGATCGGCAAGCGTGACGTTGACGACCGGGGTGTCGAGAACCCTGCCGTTCAACGTCACGCGGCCTTCCATGATCATGCGTTCGATGTCACGACGGGAGGCAACGCCGGCGCGTGCCATCACCTTAGAAATACGTTCCGCCTTCGCGTCGCCATCGGTCTCGGCGGCGACCGAAGCCTTTGCCGGCTTGGCGCCGCCCGGCTTCGCGCCGGTCTTCGGCTCGGTGTCCCGTGAAAACGGCTTTGCGCCCGGGCGTTTTGGCTTGTCTTTGGGTGTCATTTGTTGTTTGCCTGCCTTTTGGGCCTGTCTATCAGGTCACGCATCTGCGGTTAAGTGGAAATTCTTGCGATCGTGAAGACAAATCGTTTCATGGAGATGGCGCTTGCAGAAGCGCATGCCGCCGGAGAACGCGGCGAGGTGCCGATCGGCGCCGTCGTCGTTATCGACGACATTGCCGTTTCACGCGCGGGAAACCGCACCCGCGAGCTCAATGACGTGACCGCACACGCCGAAATCGCCGCAATCCGGCTCGCCTGCGAAGCGCTCGGACAAGAGCGCCTTGTCGGCGCCGATCTCTACGTGACGCTCGAGCCCTGCACCATGTGCGCGGCAGCCATCTCGTTTGCGCGTATCCG
Organism: Rhizobium binxianense; assembly: GCF_028994275.1. Classification (NCBI taxonomy): domain Bacteria; kingdom Pseudomonadati; phylum Pseudomonadota; class Alphaproteobacteria; order Hyphomicrobiales; family Rhizobiaceae; genus Rhizobium; species Rhizobium binxianense. Next base: position 501,700 of record NZ_CP118713.1, on the reverse strand, counting down.
CCGGCTCTATTACGGCGCCGAGGACCCGAAGGGCGGCGGCGTCGACAATGGCGTGCGATTCTATGCGCAACCGACCTGCCACCATGCCCCGGAGGTCTACTCCGGCTTCAACGAGGTGCAATCAGCCGAGATCTTACGGAGATTCTTTTCGCAACGGAGAGAGGCGCCATAATTCGCAACAGTTCTGCGCAGCACCGCCATCCCTGCCCGCGCTACGTCCGGTTTGTGCGAGTGGCTGCCCCTCACCCTAACCTTACCGGGGTCGAGCCACTCGTCTCGACCCGTCCTTCGGACCCCGTAAAAACGGGGTGAGGGAAGTGCCCTGCGAGAGCGAGATGGGAGCGGAGAGGTGCGGCTTGGTCCCTTCGCCCCGCGAGCGGGGAGAAGGTGGCGGCAGCCGGATGAGGGGTTGCTCTCGACGATCTCCTGTGCCGGCGATGTCGCGTCACATTGAGTCAGCAGACAGCGGTCCTAAAAAAACTGCTATTGCAGGAAGTTCCACCACTGATTGCCGCTGTTGGCGACCGCCGCGTCCTTCTTGCGCTTCTTCTGCTTCTTGAGCTCGGGTTCGCCGACATCATCGAGCTTTGCCGGATCGTCGACGGTGCGGTAGCCGGGCGGCGGATCTGAAATATAGCGGCGCTGATCGATGTAGGAGCCCTTCTGCAGGGCGCGGGCTTCACGATAGGCCTTGGTCTGGGCTTCCGTCGTGCGTCGGCCGCCTTCGATGGCAGAACTCGCGAGCGGGGAGCGGTAATTCGGATTGTCCGAGTTCGCATCGGCCTCCGAAACCAGGCGGGCGCGGGTTTCCTCCGGCGATTCAATCCATTGCGGATTGTCCTTGTCGGCGACCGTCGGCTGCGGCGCAACGAGGGTCTCCTTCTGCGCCTGGGCCGGCAGCACCAGCGTCGGGCGCGGCGTGTACTTGACACCCTTGTTCTTCGGGTCCGGCCCGGTCAACGACACGGACTGACCGAGATCGTCGGTCAACTGCTCCATGGCGGTCTTGTCGGTGCCGTAGGTCGGGCTGCTGGCGCAGCTGGACACCAGAGAGCATCCCGCCATGACAACAGACAGGCAGGCGCCCATACGGAACCAATGCGTTGCGAACATGAAAACCCTTCCAGCCACCGGTGCAATCGTTGCCCAACCGGACAACCGTCCCCCTGACGCAAAAATCCGGCCATTTTCAGGCAGCTTTTACCGGATGAACCGCGAAAACGCAATTCACCCGGCAAATATCTTCAAGCGCCGATGCCGAGTTCGCGCAAGGCGGCAGCGTCACGCGCGGAAACATCGGGATAGTCCGGATCGGAACCGACATCCTTGGTGATGCGCCAGGAGCGGGCGCATTTTTCACCCTCTGCCAGCTTCGGCACGACGCTGACCTCAGGCACTTCGGCAAGGCGGAAGGCCTCCGCCGGGCCTTCGCCGGCCTTGATCTCGATCGCCGAGGTGATGCAGACTTCGGTGAAGTCCTGGCCTTCGAGCGCCTTCATCAGTTCCGGATCGGCGATGAAGACGACGGGAGCCGCCTCCAGCGAAGAGCCGATGCGCTTGTCCTTGCGCTCGATTTCCAGAGCGCCCGTGACTACCGAGCGGACCGTCCGGATCTTCTTCCACTTCTCGGCCAGGGCATCGTTGCGCCATTCCTTGGCAACCGGGGCAAACTGCTCCAGATGCACGGAAACGGCGGACGGGTTGCGCGACAGCCATGCCTCCTCGGTGGTGAAGGGCAGCATCGGAGCGAGCCAGGTCACCATGCAATCGAAGATCTGCCGGATGACGTGCAGGCTGGCGCGCCGGCGCAGGCTCGACGGCGCGTCGCAATAGAGCGAGTCCTTGCGGACATCGAAATAGAAGGCCGAAAGCTCGACATTGGCGAAATCGATCAGCGCCCTGGCGATCTTCTTGAAGTCGAAGCTGTCGTAGTTCTCGCGCACCAGTTCGTCGAGCTCGGCAAGCCGGTGCAGCATCAGCTGCTCCAACTCCGGCAGATCGGCGAGCGCGATCTCCTCGCCCTTGTCGTGGGCGAGCGTGCCGAGCATCCAGCGGATGGTGTTGCGCAGCTTGCGATAGGCGTCGACATTGGTCTGGATGATCGTCTTGCCGACGCGCAGGTCGTCGGCATAATCCGAGGTCATGACCCAGAGGCGCAGGATATCGGCGCCGGCGTCCTTCATCACCTCCTGTGGAGCGGTGACGTTGCCCTTCGACTTCGACATCTTCTCGCCCTTCTCGTCCATGGTGAAACCATGGGTGAGGACGGCGTTGTAGGGCGCGCGGCCGCGGGTGGCAGCCGATTCCAAGAGCGACGAATGGAACCAGCCGCGATGCTGATCGGACCCTTCGAGATAGAGATCGGCCGGCCACTTCAAGTCGGGGCGGTCTTCCAGCGTGAAGGTGTGCGTCGAGCCCGAGTCGAACCAGACGTCGAGGATATCCATGACCTGCGTCCAGCGGGCATGGTCGTGGTCGTTGCCGAGGAACCGCTCCTTGGCACCTTCGGCGAACCAGGCGTCGGCGCCCTCGTGTTCGAAGGCTTCGAGAATGCGCTGGTTGACGGCGTCATCGACCAGGACCTCGCCCTGCTCGTCGGCAAAGACGGCGATCGGCACGCCCCATGCCCTTTGACGGGAAAGAACCCAGTCCGGGCGGCCCTCGATCATGGCGCGCAGGCGGTTCTGGCCGGCGGCGGGCACGAAACGGGTGTCGTCGATCGCGCTCAGGGCGCGCGAGCGCAGCGTCGTGCCGTCGGCAAGGGTCTTGTCCATATAGACGAACCATTGCGGCGTGTTGCGGAAGATGACCGGCTTCTTCGAGCGCCAGGAATGCGGATACTGATGCTTCAGCCGGCCGCGGGCAAAGAGCGCGCCACGGGCGATCAGCTCCTTGATGACGCGGTCGTTGGCATCACCCTTCTTGCCGTTATCGTCGATGACGCGGGCGCCCTCGAAGCCGGGGGCGTCCGATGTGTAGAAGCCGCCGTCGTCGACCGGGAACGGGATCTTGGTCTCGATGCCACGGGCCTCGAGCGTGCGGACAGCCGACATCCAGGCATCGAAGTCTTCGCGGCCGTGGCTGGGAGCGGTGTGCACGAAGCCGGTGCCGGCATCATCGGTGACATGATCGCCATCGAGCAGCGGCACGGCGAATTCATAGCCGCCGTCGAGACCCTTGAAGGGATGGGCGCAGGTCATCGCGGCGAAGTCCGCCGCAGAGACATCGCTCAGGCGCTTGTACTGCAGCTTGGCCTTGGCGAAGGATTCCTCGGCCAGCTTATCGGCAAAGATCAGCCTCTCGCCGGGACGCGGGCCAAAATCATTCTCGGCGGCCGTTACTTCATAGAGCCCGTAGGAAACACGCGCGGAAAAGGAAACCGCGCGGTTGCCGGGGATCGTCCAGGGCGTGGTCGTCCAGATGACCACGAACGCATCCTTGAGCGCGGCCGGACCTTCGACGACGGGGAATTTCACCCAGATCGTATCGCTCTCGTGGTCCTGGTATTCGACCTCGGCCTCGGCCAGCGCGGTGCGCTCGACGACCGACCACATGATCGGCTTGGAGCCGCGGTAGAGCTGACCGCTGGCGGCGATCTTCAGGAGTTCGCCGGCGATGCGCGATTCCGCGTGGAAGTTCATCGTCGTATAGGGATTGTCGAAGTCGCCCTCGATGCCGAGACGCTTGAACTCTTCCGCCTGGACCTTGATCCAGCCGGTGGCGAATTCACGGCATTCCCGGCGGAATTCGTTGACCGGGACCTCGTCCTTGTTCTTGCCCTTCTCGCGATACTTTTCCTCGATCTTCCATTCGATCGGCAGGCCGTGGCAATCCCAGCCGGGCACGTAATTGGCATCGTAACCGCGCATCTGGAACGAGCGGTTGATGACGTCCTTGAGGATCTTGTTCAGCGCGTGGCCGATATGGATGTTGCCATTGGCATAGGGCGGGCCGTCGTGCAGCACGAATTTCTCGCGGCCGGCGGCGGAAGCGCGCAGTTTCTTGTAGAGACCCATCTCCTGCCAGCGCTTGACGAGCTCCGGCTCCTTCTGCGGCAGGCCGGCGCGCATCGGGAAATCGGTTTCGGGCAAATAGAGGGTCTTCGAATAATCGATCTTTTCGGATGTGTCGGTCATATCGGGACAATCGTTTCTGGCGGCCCAGAAAGGGGCGCAACGGGCGTGAAAAAGCTGGTGACGGAAGCGCTCATATCCGAGCGCTGAAAACCCGGACCTCCCGGCCGCTTAGCGCGCGCGGAAGGCCGGGCCGATAATTCGCATCGTGATCGCCAGCCGAAATTTCGTCATAGCGCCGGTTCATAGGCGTTTTTGCCGGGAAAAGGAAGAGAAGAATTCGCGCGCCGGCAATCCTCATCGGTGGCGGGAATTGCCGCAAATGCATTCTCTGAAGAAGGCAGGTGGCTGGAAAACGCTTGCAGCATGCGGTATGATCTGACTATCTGACCAGTTTCTGTCGCGGGCATAGACGCATGAAAAAAGTGACGAAGCAAAGCTGGAAGCTCGAGGACGCGAAAGCGCGCTTCAGCGAGGTGGTTCGCCGCGCCCACAGCGAAGGACCACAGCGCGTGACGGTTCGCGGCCGGGACAGCGTCGTCGTCATCAGCGTCGAAGAACTCGACCAGTTGACCAAAGCCGAGCCTAAGAAGCCTTTGGTCGCCTTCATGGAGAGCCTGGATCTCAAAGAGCTCGACCTTGAGCGAGAGGCCGATTCCGGGCGAGATGCCGAGCTGTGATCGGCTGGCTGCTCGATACCAATGTCATTGCGGCGCTGATCAATCCGAACGGCGCACCCTCCGTCAAATCCTGGGCTACGGCTCAAGACGAGGAGGGGATGTTCATCAGCATTCTCACGCTGGCGGAATATGACAAAGGCATCGAAAACCTGCCTGAGGACGATCAGAACCGCTATCGCTATGCGGCCTCCCGCGATGCACTGGAGGAGAGGTTTTCGCAACGTGTTCTTTCGTTGAGCGACGCAGCCGTCAGGCATTGGGGCGTCATTTCGGGACGCGTGAAACTCAGGACCGGACATGCGCCGTCGGTTGTCGATACGATGCTGGCGGCCACGGCAATCGAGCACAATCTCTATCTGGTCACCCGCAACGTCAGAGATACGCGCTTCTCCGGCGCGGCAATCTTCGATCCATGGACCAACGATCCCGGTCAATTTCCGTTGAGCCGGAAATAACTCAAGGCACTCAGGAAAAGCACAGTTTCCCATCAAGCGCGCCGAGCGGGCTGACACCCGATAGCAGCGCCCTCGCCTCTTCCTCGTCGCGTTTGATCTGGGCGACCAGCGAATCGAGGCCGTCGAATTTCAGCTCGGGTCTGATATAGCCGAAGAAGGAGACGGCGCAGAGCTGGCCGTAGAGATCGCCGCTGAAGTCGAAAAGATAGGTTTCGAGCAGCGGCGCGCCGTTTTCCGTCACCGTCGGGCGGCGGCCATAGCTTGCGACTGCGTCGTGGAGCGTGCCGTCCGCAAGGCGGAAACGGACGGCGTAGATGCCGGCGGCGAGATCAACCTCCGGCGGCAGGCGCATATTGGCGGTGGGGAAACCGAGCTGCCGGCCGAGTTTCTCGCCATCGATCACCTCGGCTTCCACCGTATAGCGGTAGCCCAGCATGCCGGCGACTTCGCTGACATTGCCCTCCTTCAGGAGCGCGCGGATGTGGCTCGACGAGACGACGTCGGCGTTTTCATCGCGGAAGGCATCGATCAAGGTAACGCCGAAGCCATAGGTCTGGCCGGCATTCATGAGGAAGGCCGGACCGCCCTCGCGACCGCGGCCGAAATGGAAATCGAAGCCGGTGACGACTTCGGAGGCGCCGAGCCAATCCTTGAGGATCGAATGGATGAAATCATCGGCCGAGCGCTGCGAGAATTCGTAGTCGAAGGGATATTCGATGACGGCGCTGAAACCCAGCGCCTCCAGGATGCGGGCCTTGAGCGGCGCGGGCGTCAGGCGGAAGACCGGCGCCTGCGGCCGAAAGACCGTACGCGGATGCGGCTCGAAGGTCAGCACCAAAGCCGGGATACCGCGCGCCTCGGAGATTTCGAGCGCGCGATTCAGCACCGACTGGTGGCCACGATGCACGCCGTCGAAATTGCCGATGGCAATGACGCCGCCCTTCAGATGGGCGGGTAGGGGTTCCCGGGTTTCATTGCGGTGGAAGACGGTCATCGGCTGGCTTCTCTTCATGCAAGGCGTGGCATCCACCACTTCGGCGCGGCTTTTTCCCGTTCGAGATAGGCGTTCAGGATCGCCTCGTCGGTTTCGCCGTTCAGGGTGTATTCCTTGGCGTGGATACCGCCGCTGATGTAAAGAAGGTCGAGGCCGTAATTCAAGGCGCCGCGCACATCGGTCGGCATGCCGTCGCCGATCGCCAGCACCCGGTCGGCGGGGAAATCGCCGCGAAGCTCGCGGGCAGCGGCCAGCGTCGCCTCGTAAATCGGCCGATGCGGCTTTCCGGCGATGCGGGTGCTGCCGCCAAGCTGCTCATAATAGGCGGCCATGGCGCCGGCGCAGGGGATGATGCGATGGCCGCGCTCGACGACGAGGTCGGGATTGGCGCAGATCATCGGCACCTCGCGGGCTTTGAAGTCGAGAAGCATGTCGGTGTAATCCTCCGGCTTCTCAGTCTCGTCGTCGAAAAAGCCGGTGCAGACGAGCGATTGCGCTTCGCCGGCCGGCCGGCGCTCGACGCCAATGCCTTCGAGAAGCGCCTTGTCGCGCTCAGGGCCAAGCAGGAAGACCGTCTTCGGGCCCTCGGAAATCAGCCCGCGCGTCACGTCCCCCGACGTGACGATCCTGTCATAGGCGCTGTCGGGCACACCGATCTGACGCAACTGCTCGACCACCTGCCAGGAAAGGCGCGGCGAATTGGTGATGAGGACGACGGCGACCCCGCTTGCGCGTGCCGCTTCGAGGGCAGCGGCCGCCTTCGGAAACGGATCGACGCCGTTGTGAACGACGCCCCAGACATCGCAGAGCACCACGTCATAGTGATCTGTTATCTCCGAGAAGTTCTCTATCCGCCTGGCCATTCCGATTTCCCGATTTGCTTCAGTCACCGGTGACATTGCAAAGGCGCAAGGCGATGGCAAGGCATTTTCTTCGCTGCCGGGCGCGGATGGGCGGCGGTTTTTCACGATCCGATCCTGAAGCGGAGATGGTTGCGGCGGCGAGCCCGCAAATTTCGACCACCGTATGGTTCGGCCGCATTCCGATTATTCTCAGCCTCTTCACAATTCCGGCACAAAAATTCGTGATTGCTCTCATTGACTCCTTACGGAGCCATCCCTAAATGCTCGTCGCTAGCACTCACCGCAAGGGAGTGCTAACATCTATCCATGTGGGCCGCTCCGGCCTGCGAATGTCATTCGATCGAGGGATTAGACAATGGCAAGCACCAACTTCCGCCCCCTTCACGACCGCGTCGTCGTTCGCCGCGTTGAGTCCGAAGCCAAGACCAAGGGTGGCATCATCATTCCCGATACCGCCAAGGAAAAGCCGCAGGAAGGCGAAATCGTCGCCGTCGGCTCCGGCGCGCGCGATGAATCCGGCAAGGTCGTCGCACTCGACGTCAAGGCTGGCGACCGCATTCTGTTCGGCAAGTGGTCCGGCACCGAAGTCAAGATCGACGGCGAAGACCTTCTGATCATGAAGGAAGCCGACATTATGGGCATCATCGGCTGATCAGCCGCTGGCCTTTCCGAGAACCCGGACACTCGAATTGAGGAGTTTCAATCATGGCATCTAAAGAAATCAAGTTTGGTCGCACCGCGCGCGAAAAGATGCTGCGTGGCGTCGACATTCTCGCCGATGCAGTCAAGGTAACGCTCGGCCCGAAGGGCCGTAACGTCATCATCGACAAGTCCTTCGGCGCTCCGCGCATCACCAAGGACGGCGTTTCGGTCGCCAAGGAAATCGAACTCGAAGACAAGTTCGAAAACATGGGCGCCCAGATGGTCCGCGAAGTTGCTTCGAAGACCAACGACATCGCCGGCGACGGCACCACGACTGCAACCGTTCTTGCCCAGGCGATCGTTCGCGAAGGCAACAAGGCCGTTGCAGCCGGCATGAACCCGATGGACCTGAAGCGCGGCATCGACCTCGCTGTTGCCGACGTCGTGAAGGATCTCCAGGCCAAGGCCAAGAAGATCTCCACCTCGGAAGAAGTTGCACAGGTCGGCACGATCTCTGCCAACGGCGACAAGCAGGTCGGTCTCGACATTGCTGAAGCCATGCAGAAGGTCGGCAACGAAGGCGTCATCACGGTTGAAGAAGCCAAGACCGCCGAAACCGAACTCGAAGTCGTCGAAGGCATGCAGTTCGACCGCGGCTACCTCAGCCCCTACTTCGTGACCAACCCGGAAAAGATGATCGCCGACCTCGAAGACGTCTTCATTCTCCTTCACGAGAAGAAGCTCTCGAACCTGCAGTCGATGCTCCCGGTTCTCGAAGCCGTCGTTCAGACCGGCAAGCCGCTCCTCATCATCGCTGAAGACGTCGAAGGCGAAGCTCTTGCAACGCTCGTCGTCAACAAGCTGCGCGGCGGCCTGAAGATTGCTGCCGTCAAGGCTCCTGGCTTCGGCGATCGCCGCAAGGCCATGCTCGAAGACATCGCCATCCTGACGGGCGGCACTGTCATCTCCGAAGACCTCGGCATCAAGCTCGAAAGCGTCACGCTCGACATGCTCGGCCGTGCGAAGAAGGTTTCGATCTCGAAGGAAAACACCACGATCGTCGACGGTTCGGGCGCCAAGTCCGACATCGAAGGCCGTGTTGCCCAGATCAAGGCCCAGATCGAAGAAACCACCTCCGACTACGACCGCGAGAAGCTGCAGGAACGTCTTGCCAAGCTCGCCGGCGGCGTTGCCGTCATCCGCGTCGGCGGCTCGACGGAAGTTGAAGTGAAGGAAAAGAAGGATCGCATCGACGACGCGCTCAACGCGACCCGCGCTGCCGTTCAGGAAGGTATCGTCCCCGGCGGCGGTATCGCTCTGCTCCGCTCCTCCACGAAGATCACCGTCAAGGGTGCAAACGACGACCAGGAAGCCGGCATCAACATCGTTCGCCGCGCCCTGCAGTCGCTCGTTCGTCAGATCGCTGAAAACGCAGGCGACGAAGCCTCGATCGTTGTCGGCAAGGTCCTCGACAAGAACGAAGACAACTTCGGCTACAACGCCCAGACATCCGAATATGGCGACATGATCGCCATGGGTATCGTCGACCCGCTCAAGGTCGTTCGCACGGCGCTGCAGAACGCTGCTTCTGTCGCATCGCTGCTGATCACCACCGAAGCCATGATCGCCGAACTGCCGAAGAAGGATGCCCCTGCCGGCATGCCGGGCGGCATGGGCGGCATGGGCGGTATGGACATGATGTGATAGGCCAAGGGCCTTTCACAGAATCGTTCATTCCGGTATCCGGAACAGGAAGGGCGGCCCTCGGGTCGCCCTTTTCTTTTAAGCCACCGCGCCTTGGGTTAGGCGGTAGCGATTCGATGCATGGGCGTCCGATTCGGCAGATAAAACGTTTAACTGGCTCCGTATCGCAGGTCCCGGACGCGAAGCTTGCGCGAAACTTGCGGCGCTGCGTCTCTTTCGTTCACCGAGAGATCGCGATGTCGCGGCAGTATTTCCGGCTTCCTATGGGATGGAAAGGCTTGCAAAGCCCGTGAGGACGATCTTCTGGCGATGATTTTCGCAAACGGCTCGAAGATGCGAGCATCTCAGGACATGGTGCCGATCCGAATACCCCTTAAAAAGCCATTGCCGTTTGTCCAAAAGCCCCTATAAATCCGCGCTGCAATTGAAGCGCGCCGGGCGATGTCTCACCATCAGACGAGGCCGGAGCGCGGGGCGGGCGTTCGGGTTCCGAAGGCCTGATCGTCGTGTCAACGATCGCCGGATGCGGCGGGCATCATGCCCGCAGCGACATGATCCTGTTTCTTTGTGTTTGCCGAGCGTGCGGCGGAGGAGCCGCATGCGAACGGGGGAACGCCTTGTTTAAGATCGCCAAAGCCAATGCAGCCGTACCTTTGATGCCCGGCTCGCTGGACCACCATAGTCAAAATGACGAGATGGTGGCGCAGTTTTCCATTTCCGAAGCCTGGACCGGCGATCTGTCGAGCGGCATGCTCCGTCTCGGCGAATGGAGCACGATGCTGCACGGCCTTTCCGCACGGGACTGCGGCCTGTTAAGCCTGATCCGCTGCTACGACAGCAAGGACCGCAGCCACGTATTGGAGCTGTTCGAGCAGGCGGCGACCCTCTGCTCCTCCTTCTGTTTTTCGACGACGATCATCATGCCGAACGGCTTGCGCCAGCCGCTGTTCTGCATGGGCGAGTCGAATGGGCTCGAGGAGAAATACAGCGGCAGCATGTCCGGCGTCTTCATCTTTCCCCGCTTCAAGCTCGAAGGCGCCAGGCAGATCACAAGCCGGCAGTGAGGCTGAAATTAAGATAAAAGGCCGCCTCGAAGGCGGCCTTTGTGCTTTCCAACTGATCCGCTCGTTACTCCGGCTTGACGGGTATGTTGAGCCCCCTGGCACTGGCCGGACGGGCGATGCAGCGTTCCAGCCAGTCCGAGACGGCGGGGAATTTCGCGTATTCGAGAACCTCGCGGCCGCCATAGAAGATGTCGGCGCCGCGCACCCAGGTGAAGGTGGTGATGTCGGCGATCGTATAGAGATCGCCCATGATCCACTGGCGGCCTTTCAGCCGGTCTTCGAGCACGCCGAGCAGACGTTTGGACTCGTCGCGATAGCGCTCCACCGGATAGGAATTGTTGGCGACCTTGTCGGCGGCGAATTTGTAGAAATGCCCGAACTGGCCGAACATCGGGCCGATGCCCGCCATCTGGAAAAACACCCACTGGATGCATTCGTAGCGGCCGGCAGCATCATCGGGGATGAGCTTGCCGGTTTTTTCCGCGAGATAAAGCAGGATGGCGCCGGATTCGAACAGGCCGATCGGCTTGCCGCCCGGCCCGTTCGGATCGATGATCGCCGGAATGCGGCCGTTCGGGTTGAGAGATTCGAATTCCGGGGACTTCTGCTCGTTGGCGGCGAAGGAAACATAATGCGGCTCATAGGCGAGGCCGAGCTCTTCGAGGGCGACCGAGACCTTCACCCCATTCGGCGTCTGCAGGGAATAGAGCTGGATGATGTCGGAATTTTTCGCCGGCCAGCGCGCCGTGATCGGAAATGCGGAAAGATCTGCCATCGGGGCCTCCATGTTATCAGCCGACCATAAAAGACCGGGTTTGTGAAAAGCAAGCGACGACGGCAGGACATCGTTCCATATTATTGAACGAACTGTCCGCTTCCGTTTATCTTTCCATAGAACAAGAAAAAGGCGACATAGGAGACATCCGAGGTCCATCCGGTGCCGGGGCACCCAGATCTCCAGAGTCCTTCAAACGGAGACAACATCCATGTCGAACGTCATCATCCTGATTGCCCGCATTCTTCTGTCTTTCATGTTCATCCTTTCCGGCTTCACGAAGCTCGCCGATCCTGCCGGTACTGCGGGCATGATCGCTGGTGCCGGCCTGCCGGCAGCAACCCTGTTGGCCTATGCCGCAGGCCTTTTCGAACTGCTGGCCGGCCTTGCTGTTCTCACAGGCTTCCAGGTCCGCATTGCCGGCTGGCTGCTCGCCGCCTTCTGTGTCTTCACGGGCATTGCCTTCCACCTGCCCTACGCAAGCGGCACGGAACTCGTGAACATTCTCAACCAGATCATGGTCATGAAGAACATCACACTGGCCGGCGCGTACATCCTGCTCGCCACAGTCGGTGCCGGTGCCTATTCGATCGACGCACGCCGCGGCGCCTACGCAGCCGCCTGATACCAGCAGACATCCTCCCATAAACAGAGAACCCGCCGTCGATCCGACGGCGGGTTTTTCGTATGCTCTTTTGACTGAGACTCAGAGGGCGGCGCGCACCGCGTCGATGATCGCCTGGACCACCGGTTCGTCCGCATGGCTCTCCTTGCGGGCGCGCACCAGGCAGGCCTGCGAATGCAGGATGACGCCATCCTGGAGCACCTTCAGGTGGTTGGCGCGCAGCGTCGAGCCGGTGGAGGTGATATCGACGATGATATCGGCCGAGCCTGCGGCGGGAGCACCCTCGGTGGCGCCCAGGCTTTCGACGATGCGATAAAGCTGGATGCCGTGCTGGCTCGAAAAGAACTGCTGTGTCAGCCGCCAGTATTTGGTGGCGATGGCCAGGCGCCTGGAATGGCGGGCGCGGAAATCGGCGGCGACATCGCCGAGATCGGCCATGCTGTCGACATCCAGCCAGATCTCCGGCACCGCAACCACCACATCGGCATGGCCGAAGCCGAGGCGGGCGCAGAATTCGACGCGTTTGTCGACTTCGGCAAAGCCTTCCCGCATCAGATCCTCGCCGGTGACGCCGAAATCGACGGTGCCGTTGCCGAGTTCGCGGGAGATTTCGGAGGCCGACAGGAAGGCGACCTCGATATCGTCCCAGCCTTCGACCCGGCCGCGATAGGAGCGGTCGTTACCAACAGCCGTTATCGGCATGCCGGCACGCTCGAAGATCGCCGAAGCGTCGTCCTTCATCCGGCCCTTGGAGGGAAGCGCGATGGTGATGGTCATACGGCTGCCCTTTCGGTTTCGATGCGGTCGAGCCAGAAGGAGAAGCCGACGGCCGGAATGCGGTCCGTTGCGCCGAGGAAGGTCAACAGCCGGTCGAAGCGGCCGCCGCCGGCCAGAACCGCGCTCGAGCCTTCCGCCGTCACCTCGAAGACGAGGCCGGTGTAATAGTCGAGCGGCCGTCCGAAAGCGGCGCGGTAATCGAGGCAGGAAAGATCGACGCCAGCGTTGGAAAGTGCTGCAACGCGGCCATTGAAGCGGGCGAGCGCGTTGCCGAGTTTCAGGCCGGCAGCATCGGCGAAACCGGCCAGCGCCGCCGACGCATTGACGAGCGGCACGTCGAGCGACAGGAACTCTTCCAGCACATGGAAGGCCGCATCGTCGAGGCGCGTTTCGGACAGGATGAGCTTTTCCTTGAGGCGCCGGGCGATCTCCAGGGGCGAGCGGCCGGCATTCGTCGAATAGCCGGTCTTCTGCATCTCCCGCTCGAGATGGACGACCAGCGCCTGCTCGTCGCCTGAGGCGACCAGCCTGGCAATATCGTCGTCCAGCCCGGTGACGAATTGCGGGCTGACGAGACCGGCCAGCAACGCTTCCAGTTGCGTCATGTTGCCGAAGGCATGGATCAGGCGCTTCTGCCAGCCGAGCGGCAGGCCGAGCGCCTGAACAACGGCCTCGAACACCGCCTGGTCGCCAAGCGTCACCGACAGGCGCCGGCCCGGCAGCAGCCGGCCGAGAATGCCGGTGGCATCGCCGATGGCGCGGGCGTCGGCGTTCGACAGGTCGATATCACCGAGATCCTCGATGCCGGCCTGGTAGAATTCATTGGCGCCGTCGCGGCGCTGGCGGAAAACCTCGCCGAGATAAGCGTAACGCTTCGGCGTGCCGGTGGCGGTCTCGATGTGGCGCAGGCAGACGGGGATGGTGAATTCGGGACGCAGGCAGAGGCTGGCGCCGGTTTCGCTCTCCGTCATGAAGATGCGGCGGCGCAGATCTTCGCCGGCGATATCGAGGAAAGGTTCGGCCGGCTGAATGACAGGCGTATCGATGCGCTCGGCATTGCGCGCTGTAAATTCGGCCAGCAGGTCGCCCGCGAATTCGGGGAGGTTGATCAGGGGCATTGGCTTGACTTCCCTCTTCTCCCCAGCGGGGAGAAGATGCCCGACAGGGCAGATGAGGGGGATGAGGAGTGTAACCGACGAATGTCCTGAGCGGCGAGCGAAGGACAGCTTCTGCCGTGGCGCCCCCTCATCCGACCCTTCGGGCCACCTTCTCCCCGAGGGGCGAAGGGGAGATCTCTCTCAAATGTCGTCATCTGTGTCACCGGCTTGAGCGGGATCATATGAAGTTTCGAAACCGGAGCTAGCCCTTTTCCGATCCTCGGCCTGCGCGGCAAGGATTTCCTTCACCTTGGCGACGAGGTCGGCTTCCGGCGCCGTCGCCTGCGCTACGCGCGCCTCGCGCCAGCTGGCATTGTCCTCGATCTCGCCGGAGAGCCGCTTGCCTTCGATCAGATCCTTGATCTGCACCACACCTTCGGCGCGCTCGTCGCCGCCCTGGATGATGGCGACGGGGCAGCCGCGGCGGTCGGCATATTTCAGCTGGTTACCGAATTTCTTCCAGTTGCCCTGGAACATCTCGGCGCGGATGCCGGCGGCGCGCAATTGCTGCGTCATCTTCTGATAACGGCCCATCGCCTCGACATCGCCGTCCATGACGGTGACCAACACCGGCTCGATGACGTCGCTGGCACCGAGCTTGCCGAGGTTCTTCAGCGCCGTCATCAGGCGGGAGACGCCGATCGAGAAGCCCGTCGCCGGAACCGGCTGGCCCATAAAGCGGGAGACGAGACCGTCATAACGGCCGCCGCCGCCGACCGAGCCGAAGACGACCTTTTCGCCCTTTTCGTTGGTGACGTCGAAGGAGAGTTCGGCCTCGTAGACCGGGCCGGTATAATATTCGAGGCCACGGACGACGGAGGGATCGATCTTGATGCGGTCGGAGCCGTAACCGGCGCTGGTGACCAGCGCACCAATGAAATTCAGCTCCTCGACGCCTTCACCGCCCCTGGAGGTTCCGGCAACGAGCTCAGCCAGGCGCCCGGCGCTTTCGGCATAATTCTTGATGCCGACGAAAAACAGCACCTTGTCGATCTGCTCCTGGTTGAGCCCGGCACCCTTGGTGAAGTCGCCGGATTCATCCTTTCGGCCGGGACCGAGCAGCAATGCCACACCTTCCGGGCCGAACTTGTCGAGCTTGTCGATGGCGCGCAGCACGTTGAGCCGCTGGCCGGCCTTGTCGTCGCCGCCGAGGCCGATCGCCTCCAGCACGCCATCCAGAACCTTGCGGTTGTTGACGCGGATGACATAGTCGCCGCGCTTGATACCGAGGGCTTCCAGTGTGTCGGCCATCATCATGCACATTTCCGCATCGGCCTGGACACCAGGTGCGCCGACGGTATCGGCATCGAACTGCATGAACTGGCGGAAGCGGCCGGGACCCGGCTTCTCGTTGCGGAAGACGTAACCGGCGCGATAGGTGCGGTAGGGCAGCTGGATCTCGTTGAAATTCTCGGCGACATGGCGGGCGAGCGGCGCCGTCAGGTCGTAACGCAGCGACATCCATTGCTCGTCGTCGTCCTGCAGCGAGAAGACACCTTCGTTCGGCCGGTCGCTGTCGGGCAGGAACTTGCCGAGCGCATCGGTATATTCGAACAGCGGCGTTTCCACAGGATCGAAACCATAATGCTCATAGACTTCCCGGATCTTTGCCGTCATCTCGTTGACGGCGCGGATATCGGCGGCCGTCCGGTCGACGAAGCCGCGCGGCAGGCGGGCCTTGAGCTTTTGCGGTTTCTTCTGCTTGTCGTTCATTTCCGGCAATTCCGCTGACTGTGACAGTGGCGGTTTCCTAACCGATCGGGCGGGGAGCGGCAAGGGCGAAGGGTCTTGAAGCCGCAAGCAGAATCGATTGAAGCAGAGGCGTCTATAGAATGCGGATATGCTCATGATCACCGAGGCGCTTCTCTATGCCGCGACAATGCCGCTCACCGGCAAGCCGCATCGAAAGTTCATCCGCTATTCCGTCAATCTCTGGTCGCGGGCCGGACGCTGTGCGGTGGATTGGGCCGAACATGAGGAGATGAGCCGTAATGCGATTCGCACGGCTGCGGCCGACCTCCGGCAGAAGCGGACAGCCGTCGTGCTCGGTTCCGGCCTGCTGCGGGATGTGCCGATCGAGGACCTGGCGAAAAGCTTCGACACCGTCGTTCTGGTCGATCTCGTTCATCTCGCCTCGGTGCGCCTGTGGCTCGCGGCCAAGACCTATCGCAATACCAGGCTGATCGAGCGCGATCTCTCCGGCTATGACACGCTCGCGGCCGGCGGTGAGCCCGAACCGTTCGGCTTCCTGCGCTCGGTGCCCTATCTCGATTTCGTGGTTTCGGCCAATCTCCTGTCGCAGATCGGCCGCGGTGTAAAACGGCGCTATGAGGCCGAGACCGGCCGCATGCCTGAAGATACCGTGGAAAGACTGATCGCGGCGCATCTCACCGGACTTTCCGAGCTTCCCTGCCGCGGTTGCCTGGTGACCGACATCGCCTATGCGGTCGTCGACCGCAACGACAGGACGCATGAGGAGGCCGACCTGCTGCACGGCGTTTTGCCGCCGCCGGCAAAAGCGGCTTGGACATGGCCGGTCGCGCCGCTCGGCGAGGAGAGCCGGGACTATCGGATCGAGCACAAGGTCATTGCCGCCTGGTGAGAGGCATAACGATGCCGTCACCGAATGTTCACCGTCAGCCGGATTGGCTTACACCCGGCATTCACGTATATGAAACATCATGCGCACGCTCGCTTTCATCACGATGGTTCTCGGCTGGCTGGTCTATAGCGCCATGTCCGCATGGGCGGGCTGTCCGACATGCGCGTCGATGAGTGTGCCGGTCGCCGTCGAAAACGGTATGCACCATGAAATGGCCGGCATGGATGGGCCTGGGGCGGCAGGCAAGGCCGATCCGATGAAAGACCCCTGCGCCAGCGGCAACGCAGCGCATATGCCGGTTTGCGCCGCCTGTCTTCTGCTGCCGCCGACGGTGACGGTCACGGATGGCGGACAGTCCGTTTTCGGCTATCCCGCCCCAGCACCTGCCCGCTCCCTGGATGACGACAAGCCGACACCGCAGGCGCCCCCTCCCCGACTGTCCTGACACCCTAGCAATCCATGCCAATCGGGTGGCTCAGCCACCCGGCAAACCTATTGTCAGACAGAGGAAGGAACTCTCATGTCTCTGAAAATCATCGCCCTCACCGCAATGCTTACTGTCGTTGCCGCTCCCGTCCTTGCCGAAGACAAGCCCATGGACATGAGCAAGCCGATGGGCAGCCACGATACGGCGAGTCATGCCTTCAGTCAGGCGAACGACAAGATGCACAAGGATATGATGATCGAATATACAGGCGATCCCGATGTCGATTTCGTCCGCGGCATGATCCCTCACCATCAAGGTGCGATCGATGTGGCGAAGATCGAGCTTCAATACGGCAAGGACCCAGACATCCGCAAGCTCGCCGAAGCGGTGATCAAGGCGCAGGAAGCGGAGATCACCGAGATGAACGCCTGGCTCAAGGCCCACGGCAAGTAACCGATCTCAGATGAAAAGGGGAACGCCAGATCTATCAGGCGTTCCCGGATGGCTGATAAAGTCGGCAATTGACTCATCGCTTTTGATATTTAAAGTTGCACTCAGGGATGGTTCCCAGCCCGCATCCGCACCATTCTCTGCGCATTTCATTCACCGCATATCTCGCCTGTTGCATTCTCGAGTCCCAACGGAGGCTGCTCACAATGCGTGTCCATGCATTTTCTCCTGACAATAAGCTGCAGGTTTTTGCCGTCGCCGGAACGAAGGCGATCCTGCTGGCGATGAATATGGATGAAGGCCTTCTGCAGGGCTTTCACGGCTTTGCCTTTCGCCGCCGCGTCGCGGATGGACAGTGGGAATGGCTGACCGGCCTCAAGGTGTTCGTGGACCTGTTTCCAGAGGGCGGTCCGGTCATCAAGAAGGGCAAGGTCGGGCGCTTTCCCACCAACCAACATCCGATCCAGAGCTTTCTGTGGAGCGATTACCGCGCCTCACCGGGCACGAAATACGAATTCGAGATCTCGGCCATGTTCGGCCCGATCGCCGAGCTGGAGGCGCGCTACACGGCCACGCTTGCCATCACCACCGAGCAAAACGACGACGGCAAGCACGGCATCTGGTTCAATCTCGGCGCCATCGCCAGCCAGGCCTTTGCCGAAAAATTCGGGAACAAGCCGCTGTCGGATGCGGAGTACAACGATCCCGATAACAAGGAGGTCGCGTTTCTGTCGCGCGGCCTGCTGGAAGCCTGCATCGAATTCATCAGGGAAACGCCTGCAGGCGATGCGCTGCGCATCGTCGCCTACGAATTCACCTTCAAGCGCATATTGCTGGAGCTGAAGGCGGCGCTGGAGCGCGGGGTCGACGTCAGGATCGTCTATCACGCCACCAAGGCGAACGGGGATGCAATTGCCGATGCGAAACTGCCTGAGAATTGGAAGGGAGAGCAGATCCTTTTCAAGCGGACGCGGCCGCAGACACCGCACAACAAGTTCATCGTCAGGCTGAAGAAAGGAAAAACTCCGGTCTCCGTTTGGACCGGTTCCACCAATTTCACGCCCTCGGGTTTTCTCGGGCAGACGAATGTCGGCCACAAGGTCACCGACGGCGACATTGCGAAAAACTATCTGCAGCTCTGGGAGGGGTTGAAGGCCGACCCTGATGATTTCGACGCGACTGAGGCGGCCATGGCGTTGACGCCCAATCCGGCCAATGCCGTCGGGACGGGAACGACACTGGTCTTTTCCCCGCGGCCGAGCCCCAAGATGCTCGACTGGTACGGTCATCGCGCCGCCGATGCAGTCAATGCGGTGATGTTCACGGCAGCCTTCAAGGTGGACGAACGAATCCTCAGCGCGCTCGCCGACACCGACACGTCGATGCGCTTCATTCTTCTCGAACAGCCGCCGAGCGCGGAAGTCCAGGCTGCCAGGAAGGCCAATCCGGCCGATCTCGAACTGTCCTACGGAGCGATTCTTGGAAAGACGAAGATGCTCACCGAGGAGCGAACCGGCCGTGACGCGACGGGCAAGAAGGTGACGAAGATCGTTCCGATCCCGAACTTCAAGATCGAGAAGTGGTTCCTGAAGGAGGAGCTGGAACGCCAGTCCGGCGACGGCTTCGTCTTTTACGTCCACACCAAGTTCCTGCTGGTCGATCCCTTCTCGGAGGATCCCCTGGTGTGCACCGGATCGGCCAATTTCTCCGGTGCGTCGCTGACAGCAAACGACGAGAATATGCTGCTGATCCGCGGCGACACGCGTGTTGCCGATATCTATCTCACCGAATACGACCGCGTCTTCCGCCACTTCTATTCCCGCGACGTCATCAACGACATCGCCAAGAAGGGCGGCCCGGTGAACGTCGGCAAACTCGATCCCACCGACAAGTGGTGGCAGCCATATTATGACGACAAGCTCGCCAAGTCGCACAAGCGCCGCATGTTCTTCGAAGATCCGAAAAAACATTGGGTCGAGAGTGCCGCTGAGGACGGGAATGTTTTTGCCAAGGAAAAGGCGCTGAAAAAGCCTCAGTAGACTCCGGCCCCTTCATCTGCCTGCACCTCTGCAAGCAGATGAAGGGGCAGCCATTCGCCCGACCGGGACGGCCGTGGCACAACGCCGATGATGTCAGTCCTTCGCCTCGAAATCGGCCGGGCGGCGGCCGGCGCCTTGCCGCGACAGCATCCAGCCCGGATATTCGGGGGCAAGGGCGCTCACCTCGTCGAGCCTCTTCAAATCGTCTTCATCGAGCTTCAGCTTGACGGCGGCTAGATTCTGGTCGAGCTGGTCGACCCGCTTGGCGCCGATGATGACCGTCGTGACGAAAGGCTTGGCGAGGATATAGGCGAGCGCCACGGTGGCGACGCTGGCGCCGTGTTTTTCGGCGACCTCGCGCATGACGGCGACGCAGGCCCAGGCCCTGTCCTTGTCGACGGGCGGGAAGTCGAAACTGGCGCGGCGGCCCTCGCCGTTGCCGGGCGCGCCCGGACCGTATTTGCCGGAGAGCAGACCGCCGGCGAGCGGCGACCAGACCATCAGGCCAAGCTTTTCCTCCTGCATCATCGGCACGATGTCGCGCTCGAGATCGCGGCCGGCGATGGAATAATAGGCCTGCACGGTTTCGAAACGGGCAAAGCCGCGGCGTTCGGAGAGGCCGAGCGCCTTGGAAATACGCCAAGCCTGCCAGTTGGAGACGCCGATATAGCGCACGAGACCGCGGGAAACGAGATCGTCAAGAGCGCGCAGCGTCTCCTCGATCGGCGTCACCGTATCGGTCGCGTGGATCTGGTAGAGATCGATATGATCGGTCTGCAGGCGCTGCAGGCTCGCCTCGACGGAATCCATGATGTGGCCGCGCGAGGCGCCGCGGTCGTTCGGCTTGTCGCCCATGACGCCGTAGACCTTGGTGGCGATGACCACGTCCTTGCGGGGCACGTCGAGGTTCTTCAGCGCCTGGCCGAGCAGCCTTTCGGACTCGCCGGATGAATAGACGTCGGCCGTATCGATGAAATTGACGCCTGCGCCAAGCGAGCGCTCGACAATCCGGTCGGCGGCATCCTGATCGACATCGGCGATGGCGCCCCACATGCTGCCCTGTTTGGCTTCGCCGAAGGTCATGGTGCCCAGGCAGATTTCCGAGACGAAAAGTCCCGTATTTCCGAGTTGATTGTAACGCATGGTCGAAAAAATCCTTTGTGTCTGCCGCAAGAGGCTTGCGAACCGCTGAACTTCATTTTTTGATTATTGGCCTGCGCGTGACAGGCACAGCCGTGGCTGGCTGCAGGGTGAGGCAGGTTCGATGTAGTGCGGCGCCGGAGCTTTTCAACGCCGTCTTGCCGCGCAGGCGACGCCCTTGTCTCGACACAGGCGGCCGGTAGATTGCCGGCCTGATTTCGAGAGGTACGCATATGGCGACGCGACCACTGACCACGATCGGCTTCGATGCCGACGATACGCTTTGGCAGAACGAACAATATTACCGGCTGACGGAAGCGCATTTCACCAGCCTGCTTGCCGATTTCGCCGAAGGACCGAAGATTTCCGAACGGCTGCTGGAAGCCGAGAAACGCAACCTTCGCCACTATGGCTTCGGCATCAAGGGCTTCACGCTGTCGATGATCGAAACGGCGATCGAGATCACCGAGGGCAAGGTGCCCGCAGGCGTGATCGCCAAGATCCTCGATACCGGCCGCGACCTGCTCTCCCATCCGGTCGAGACCATGCCACATGTGCGCGACACGCTGGAGGGGCTTGCCGGCAAATATCTGCTTGTGATGATCACCAAGGGCGATCTGTTCGATCAGGAGCGCAAGCTCGCCCAATCCGGGCTCGGCGATTTCTTCGATGCGGTCGAGATCGTCTCCGACAAAACAGCCGTCACCTACCGCCGCATCTTCGCCAAGGTCGGGGACGGGCCGGAGCGGGCGATGATGGTCGGCAATTCGCTGAAATCGGACATCGTGCCGGCAATCGCCGCCGGCAGCTACGGCGTCTTCGTGCCGCACGAACTCACCTGGGTGCTGGAACATGTCGACGAACCGACGGAGGCGCCGCGGTTCCGCAAGATCGGCCATCTCGGCGAATTGCGCGACCTGATCGACCGGCTCGCTTAAGATTTTTATCTCATTGCTTGGCGGGCGCCTTCGGAAACAGCGATGGGCGCTCCGGCTCGGCCGGCTTTTGCGGCGGCGGCGGGGCGGCCGCCAAGGGCTCGATCAGGACGCTGAAGGGGGCGCCGAGGCCGCGGCGCGGCGAGACCTTGGAATAATAGGGACGCAGCAGCCAGGTGGTATTTTCCTTGACCGTCGTCTCGAAGCTCGTGCCGTCCTCGTCGGTGCCGAAAAAGGCCTCGTCATCCGGCTTCGACAGGTCGAAGATCGCCAGGAAGGCGAACTTGCTCTTCGTCGCAAAGCTGATTTTCACGTGCTGGCCGGCGCGCACCGGCAGCGTATAGACATGGCTGTTGCCGAACTTCGTCCAGCCCTGCAGCTGCATGGTGACGGCCGGGAACTGCAGCTTATCCAGTTTCTCGCCGGGATCGAGCTGCGGCGTCTGCGCCATGGCGGGGACCGTCAGGAGGAGCAGGGCAGCGGCTGTTATCAATGTTCTCACGGATAGATCTTTCATGGGCGAACCAGGGCGGCGCGCATCGCCTCGACCTCGGCCCGGCAGTAACAGCCCTCCAGATGATCGTTGACGAGGCCCATCGCCTGCATGAAGGCATAAACTGTAGTCGGGCCGACAAAGGTCCAGCCGCGCTTCTTCAGATCCTTCGAAATGACCACGGATGTCGGGGTCGTCGGATTGGCGACGATATGATCGCGGTCGACGATCGCCGGCCTTTCGTTGTGGCCGGGCTCGTAGCGCCAGAAGTAATGGGCGAGCGAGCCGAATTCGTCCCGGAGCGCGATCGCGCGCTTGGCGTTGTTGATCGTGGAGACGATCTTGCCGCGATGGCGGATGATGCCGGCATCTGCAAGGCAGCGAGCGATATCTTCCTCGCCGAAGAGGGCGACCTTCTCGAAGTCGAAGGCGGCGAAGGCGGCGCGGAAGTTCTCACGCTTGCGCAGGATGGTCAGCCAGGAAAGGCCCGACTGGAAGCCCTCGAGGCAGATCTTCTCGAAGAGGCGGATGTCGTCGGTGACGGGGCGGCCCCATTCCTCGTCGTGATAGCGCAGATAATCCGGCAGATTGGCGTGCCAGTGGCAGCGGCTCCTGCCGTCCTCGCCGATGATGATGCCTGTCGCGCTCATGTCCGCTTCATTCTCCGGCGTCCGCTTCGTTCTCCGGTCATGATTCCGGCTTTACCATTTGCAAACCGTCTTTCCAAACCGAACGGTAACCCTGACGAAAAGTTTATTCGACCGGTCGGCTTTTCATGATTCGATCTTTACCATTCGCTGGCGGATAGGATGGCAGCGTCTTTGCGGGCGGGAACATCTCCGCCCGGGGCAGACATGCTCCGCCAGCACATTTTCGGTCATTTGTAGAGAGTTCGTCCGATGATGAAACACCTTGTTCTTGCCGCTGCCCTCGTCGGCATCTTCTCCACGACGGCCATGGCGGACGATCGCTATGCCACCCGTCCGCCGGTCGTGCTCAGCCCCGATCTGACCGCGCCATGGATCAACCAGCTCGGCGGCGGCACGGTTCGTCCCGTCGTCTACCAGCGTCCTGTCGTCCAGACGCAGCAGCGCGGCCTTTTCCAGCGCCGCATCATCCGCCAGGCGCCGCAGGTTGCGCCGCAGACCGTTTCGGCGATCAATCCAGGCATCCCCTCGATCCGCCATCCGATCGAGCCGCAGTTCCTGCCGCAGATCGTGGATTACGACACCCAGGAAAAGCCCGGCACGATCGTCATCGATACCAACAACCGCTTCCTCTATCTGGTGATGGAAGGCGGCAAGGCGCGGCGCTACGGCGTCGGCGTCGGCAAGCCTGGCTTCGAGTGGGCAGGCGCCCACAAGATTACTCGCAAGACGGAATGGCCGGACTGGACGCCGCCGTCCGAAATGGTCAGCCGTGAAGCCGCCAAGGGTCATTACCTGCCGGCACGCATGGACGGCGGCCCGGAAAACCCGCTCGGCGCGCGTGCCATGTATCTCGGCTCGACGCTCTACCGTATCCACGGCACCAACGCGCCCTGGTCGATCGGCAGCGCCGTTTCCTCCGGCTGCATTCGCCTGCGCAACGAAGATGTCGTCGATCTCTACGACCGCGTCAGCGTCGGGACCCGCGTCATCGTCATGTAACGCCGGCGCAGTATTTTGGGAGCCGCAAGAACAGGCGGCTCCTTTCCCCAAAAATTCTGTATCCGTCAGCACCGATCTTGAATCGGGCAGAAGTTCATGTAGCTTCGAGCGGATTTTGCTTGAGGGGAATCGACCATGATCAAATTGATGCCAGGTCTGGCTGCGGCCGGACTTGTCCTGTCCTTGATGTCTGCGTCCGCCTTTGCCGCACCCGCCGGCTCCACTCCTGACAACGCACAGCGCCCGACGCAGATCGTGCGTGTGGCGCAGATGCCGAAATACGTGAAGCCGGAGTTCAAGCGCAAGAAAGTGCGCCTGGTGACGACGGAAGTGGCCGGCACTGTGATCATCGATACCAACAACAAGTATCTCTACCTCGTCGAAGGCAACAACCGCGCCACCCGCTACGGCATCGGTGTCGGCCGCGACGGCTTCGGCTGGTCGGGTGTCGTCAAGATCGGCCGCAAGGCCGAATGGCCGGACTGGACGCCGCCGTCCGAGATGCGCCGACGCGAAGCCGCCAAGGGGCACATCATCCCCGCGTTCCAGGAAGGCGGCGAGGACAATCCGCTCGGCGCGCGCGCCATGTATCTCTACCAGGGCGGCCGCGACACCATCTTCCGCATCCACGGCACCAACCAGCCCTGGACGATCGGCCTCAACATGTCTTCCGGCTGCATCCGCATGATGAACGAAGATGTGACGCATCTATACGACCGCGCGCCTGTCGGCACCAAGGTGATCGTCATCGGCCCCGGCAACAAGCAGGGCAAGGTTGCCTTCGAAGACAGGGGCATCGATGTGCTGCGCACGCTATTTGGCGGCTGAGCAACACTTAAGAAAAAAACGAAAGGCGCTCTTCGAGGCGCCTTTTCTTTTCCTTAGACTTTGCGGCGGAAAGCTGGCACACCTGCCTTAGAGTCGACATATTGCAATCTGGGGTTATTCGATGACATCTGCGCTGCGTTCTTCCGCTTCCCTGCTTGCGGGCATCGCGTTTTTCACCATCTGTTCGGCAGCCTCCGCCTCGGCGGAAGACCTGCAGTTCTCCATCTACGGTGGCTATCAGACGGCACCGCACAGCGGGGTCGATCTCTCCGACGGCACGCATTTCACCGCCGGCTGGGAAGGCAAGTCCTTCGGCAGCCCGCCTTACTACGGCGGCCGCGTCACCTGGTGGCTCGAGAACTTCAACAAGCCGAACTGGGGTATCTCGCTCGATTACACCCATGACAAGGTCTATGCCGACGACGATACGCTGGCCAAAACCGGCTGGTCGCATTTCGAATTCACCGACGGCCTCAACCTGCTCACGGTGAACGGGCTCTACCGTTTCCAGGATCCGACCCGCCGCTGGACGCCTTATCTCGGCGCCGGTATCGGCGTGAACATTCCGCATGTCGAAGTGATTCGTCCCGAGGGCAAGACCTGGGCCTATGAATTCGGCGGCGTGACGCTGCAGGCGCAGGCCGGCGTCGATTTCAAGGTGACCGATCGCTGGTCGACCTTTGTCGAATACAAGGGCACCTATTCGCGCGTCGACGTTCCGATCGACAGCGGCGTCGACCTGAAGACCAACATCTTCACCAATGCCGTCAATGTCGGCGTATCATTCCACTGGTAATCGAGAATATCGGCTGCGGCGCTATTTGGTGCCGCAGCTGACCTTGCCCTCGACGTCATAGGGTTTGTCCCCGCCTGCGATCGTCAGGGAATAGGTGCCGGTGAAATTGGCAACCGGCTTGCCGCGTTCGCCGGCAACGACGACCAGATCCAGCGTTGCTCCGCCGGTATCGTCACCGCCGCCGTCAACGACCTCCATAAGCAGTTCGCCGTCGCGCGACCAGTGATTGGTCAGATGCTGCGATTCGAAAACACGCTTTCCGAATACGGCCGATTGGGCCTCATCCTTGACGATCAACGCGCCGCGGAAATGGTTGAGCTTGTGGCCGGCATCGCTTTCGAAACCGCTTTCGAGCGTGAAGCGTGCTTCCTTGTCATCGGCGGAACAGAAATAACGGCTGTTTGCATGGGCGGTGCCTGCCGCACCGAGCAGTCCCGCAAGCACAATCATTCCCCGCCACATCGCCTAAAACTCCCGAGACCGGCCCGACGGGCCTTCGCAAGCTTCAGCCTAACGGCAAAACTGTTAATTTTTCCGGCACAGCGCCGCCATAAGCCCAATCGAGAAGCTCGACCGTATGTACGATCGGAATGCCGGTGCCGGTAGCAATCTGGGTGATGCAGCCGATATTGCCAGTGGCGATGACATCGGCCTTGGTGGCCTCGATGTTCTTGACCTTGCGCGCCTTCAGCGCCGCCGAGATCTCCGGCTGCATGATGTTGTAGGTGCCGGCAGAGCCGCAGCAAAGATGGCCTTCGGCGGGATCGCGCACGGCAAAACCCGCCGCTTTCAGCAATTGCTTCGGCGCCAGGGTGATCCTCTGCCCGTGCTGCATGGAACAGGCGGAATGATAGGCAACCGTGACGCCCTTCGGCATGTGCGCCGGCAGGTCGAGGGTTGCGAGATATTCGGTGACGTCCTTGGCGAGCGCCGAGACCCTGGCCGCCTTTGCAGCATAGGCGGGGTCGAGGCGCAGCATGTGGCCGTAATCCTTGATCGTCGTGCCGCAGCCGGAGGCGGTGATGATGATCGCGTCGAGGCCCTGCCCGTCGATCTCGCGCGTCCAGATATCGACATTGGCCCGCGCGCTGGCGAGCGCCTGTTCGGCACGGCCCATGTGATGGACCAGCGAACCGCAGCAGACCTCGCCTTCCGGCAGCACGACCTCGACGCCGAGCCGGGTCAGCAGCCGGATCGCCGCCGCGTTGATGCCGGGATCGAGCACGGGCTGGGCGCAGCCGGAAAGGATCGCCACCCGGCCGCGCCGTTCGGTCTCGGGCGGGTAGCTGCCCGGTTTTGCGAAAGCCGAAGCGGCGGGGATGCGACGCGGCGCAAGCGCCAGCATGGCGGCGAAAGGTTTCAGCGCGGCCCGTCGCATCAGGCCGGCGAAGGGCCGGCCGAGGCGGGCGAGATTGAGCGCCAGGCGGAAACGGCCGGGATAGGGCAGCACGGCGGCCAGGATGGCGCGCGTCAGCCGGTTCATCAGCGGGCGTTTATAGGTTTTTTCGATATGGGCGCGGGCGTGATCAACCAGATGCATGTAGTCGACACCCGAGGGACAGGTGGTGACACAGGCAAGGCAGGAGAGACAGCGGTCGATATGAGTGACGACTTCGGCATCGGCGGCCCGCCCGTTTTCCAGCATGTCCTTGATCAGGTAGATGCGGCCGCGCGGGCTGTCGAGCTCGTTGCCGAGGGTGACATAGGTGGGACAGGTGGCGGTGCAGAAACCGCAATGAACGCATTTGCGCAGAATCTGCTCGGATTCGGCAACATCGGGATCGAGGAGCTGGGTCAGGGTGAAGTTGGTTTGCATTTAGAGAGACCTCCGCTTTTGGAGGATGTCGAGGGTTGTGCTCATTTTCTCCCTCACCCCATCTTCCCCGGATTGAAGATCCCGGCCGGATCGAACTTCTCCTTCACCCGCCGCGACAGCATCGCCACCGCCTCGGGCTCGGGATGGAAGGCAGCGGTGACCGCCCTCGCCGCAACCGATGCACGGATCAGCGTCGCATGGCCGCCGCCGAGCGCCTTGATGAAGCGGCGGACCAGCTCGGCTTCGGGACCGGCCTCCATGCGCATCCAGACGAGGCCGCCCTGCCAGTCGTAGAAGGCGTCGACGCCGGCTTCGAGGCGGAGGGCTGCGACCAGCTGATGGCCGGTGCCGGGGGCGACAGAGACGCGCCAGACCGGCCGCGCGGTGCCGTCGGCATAAGGCAGCACATCGCGGATTTCCTGCCAGAGCCTGCGGCTTTCCGGCTGTTCCAGCCGCGTGACCGTCGCAAAGGCCGACATCGCCGCCGCAAGCTTTTCGACGCGGACGTCGACCGAACCGGCCAGGCCTTCGATGCGGAGCACCGTCGCCTCGCCCTCGGGCAATGTGCCGGCGAGGAATTTCCAGGTCACCGTCAAAGGCAGATGAGCGGCACTGGAGATTTCGACCGGCAGCGCCATCGCCGCCGCCATGGCGTTTGCGGCTTCGGCGTCGTTGAGGCCGGAGAGAACCACCGTCCGCTCGGTCTTCGCTGACGGCGGCACACGGAAGGTGACTTCGGTGAGAAAACCCAGCGTGCCATGCGAGCCGGCGACCAGCTTGACGAGATCGAGGCCGGTGACATTCTTCATCACCCGGCCGCCGGCCTTGATGATCTCGCCCTTGCCGTTGACGAAGCGCACACCGAGCAGGCTGTCGCGCGCCGCACCGGCGATGAGCCGGCGCGGGCCGGAGACATTGGCGGCGAAGACGCCGCCAATGGTCGGCTCGCCCGATGTGCCCATCACGGGGCGATGATCCATCGGCTCGAAAGCGAGCATCTGGCCGCTCTCCTGAAGTGCCGCCTCGACCTCGGCAAGCGGCGTGCCCGCTCGCGCGGTCATGACCATCTCTCCGGGATTATAGGCGACGATGCCGGAAAGCCCGGTCGAGCGCAGCCGCTCTTCTGTGATCATGTCATTGCCGAAGCCCGAGCGGCTATCGCCGCCGCAAATCGCCAGCGGTTGGCCGCTTTCCGCATGGGCGCGGACGATTGCCGCCACCTCTTCCTCGCTCGTCGGCATCAAATCGATCATGCGGCGGGGCGCCCTTCCAGCGGGAAGACTTTCGACGGGTTGAGCAGCCAGCCGGGATCGAAGGCGGCGCGCACCGCCATCTGCTGGGCGAGATCGGCCTCAGAATATTGGTGGCGCATCAGGTCGCGCTTCTCGATGCCGACGCCATGTTCGCCGGTCAGGCAGCCGCCCGCGTCGACGCAGAGTTTCAGGATATCGCTGCCGGCGGCTTCGGCGCGGGCGGCATCTTCGGGATCATTGGCGTTGAAGAGGATCAACGGGTGCATATTGCCGTCGCCGGCATGGAAGACGTTGGCGACGCGCAGGCCGTAATGATCGACGATCTCGGCGGTCCGCTTCAGCACATGGGAAAGCTGGCTGAGCGGCACGGTGCCATCCATGCAGATATAGTCGGCGATGCGGCCGGTGGCGCCGAAGGCGGATTTGCGCCCCTTCCAGATCAGCGCCGCCTCGGTTGCCGACTGGCACTCGCGCACCGTCTTCACAGCATGCCGGCGGGCGATCGCGACGATGTCCTTCAGCGTCGCGTCCATCTCCGCTTCCGACCCCTCGACCTCGACGATCAGCAACGCGCCGACATCGAGCGGGTATCCGGCATGAGCGAAGGCCTCGCAGATCTCGATTGCCGGCTTGTCCATGAATTCGATCGCAACCGGGATGATGCCGGCGGCGATGACATCGGCAACGCAGGCGCCGGCCTCCTCCGAACTCTCGAAGCCGAAGAGCACGGGGCGGGCGCCTTCCGGCTTGGCGATCAGCCGCACCGTCGCCTCGGTCACGATGCCGAGCTGGCCTTCGTGGCCGCAGACGAGGCCGAGCAGGTCATAACCCGCCGCATCCAGCGCCTTGCCGCCGAGTTCGATCACCGTGCCGTCGACCAACACCATCCTGACGCCGAGCAGATTGTTGGTGGTGACGCCGTATTTCAGGCAGTGGGCGCCGCCGGAATTCATGCCGATATTGCCGCCGATGGTGCAGGCGAGCTGCGAACTCGGATCGGGCGCATAGAAAAAGCCATCCGCGGAGACGGATTCAGAAATATTGAGATTGGTGACGCCGGCCTGAACCACGGCGACCCGGTTCGGCAGATCGATTTCGAGGATAGCGTTCATCTTCGACAGGCCGAGCACCACGGCATCTTCCTGCGGAATGGCGCCGCCGGAGAGCGAGGTGCCGGCGCCCCGCGGCACGACGGGAATGCCATAGCGGTGGCAATAACGCATGACGGCCGAAACCTCGGCCGTGGTGCGCGGCAAGGCGACGGCGAGCGGCAGGCGACGGTAGGAGACGAAGGCGTCGGTCTCGAACGGTACCAGTTCGCGCGCCTCGTGCACCAGGCATTCCGCCGGCAGAAGATCGGTCAGGTCGGCGACGATCTGAGCCCGGCGCGCCAGCACGTCGGCGCGGGGGCTGAGAAACGAAATGGCGTCGGACATGGCGTTCTCCCTGGCCCTGACGAGGGGGAATGACAGCGGGAAGATGACAGCGGAAACCGGCCGCGAACCTCCCTGCCGCCGATAGACCGGCTTAGCACTTTCCCGAAACTGGCGCAAATGCTAAGCACTTATGCCAAAAGGGGAAAAAGTCGCAAAACCTTATGACCAATCTGGGTGATCTCGAAATCTTTGCCAAGGTCGTTTCAACGGGAAGCATGTCGCTCGCCGGGCGGGCGCTCGGCTTTTCCCCGGCCGTCGTCTCCAAACGGATCAAGCGGCTGGAGGACCGGCTGGGCACCCGGCTTCTGCAGCGCACGACGCGGCAGATCTCGCTGACGGAAGCCGGACAGGGCTTCTACGACCGCGTTCTCGGCATTCTCGCCGGGCTGGAGGAGGCAGAATTTTATATCTCAGGCCGCTCGGCGCAGATGCATGGCACGCTGAAAATCTCGGCCCCGACCTCCTTCGGGCGCATGCATATCGCCCCGCATCTGAAGGATTTCATGGAGGCGCATCCGGAGCTTGCGATCAACCTGGTGCTGACCGACGAATTCAGCGACATCGTCGGCGGCGGTTTCGATCTGGCGATCCGCATCGCCGAACTCACCGATTCGAGCCTCGTCGCCCGCCGTCTGGCGCCGGTACGCCGGCTGCTCTGCGCCTCGCCGGACTACCTTGCAGCGCATGGCGAGCCGAAACATATCGACGAGCTGAAACACCACCGTTGCCTGCCGGCCCACAATAACGACACCTGGCGGCTGAACGGGCCGGACGGGGCGCTGAGTCTCAGGCCGGAAGGCATGCTGATCACCAATTCCAGCGAAGTGATCCGCGAGGCTGTCATCGCCGGCCTCGGGATCGCGCTGCGCTCGACCTGGGATATCGGCGAAGAGCTCAAGAGTGGCCGGCTGGTGCAGGTGCTGGCGGCCTATGAAGGCTCGCACAATGTCGCGCTGTCGGCCGTCTATCCCAGCCGGCAATTCCTGCCAGCCAAGGTGCGGCTGTTCATCGACTACCTGGCAGAGCTTTATGGTCCTGTCCCCTACTGGGAGCGATGATAACAGGCGCAGGGTTCAGCGTGAGAGATCGAGATAGGCCTTCGCCACTATCGCGTCGATATCCCTGGGCACAGGCACGACGCAGGATTCAGGGCCAGCCTCGCCCTTGGCGATACGTTCCAGGCAGCGGGCCTGAAGGGTGAAGCCGAGATCCATCGACTCGACGGTATTGCCGAGCGGCCGCGGGCCGGCGAGGTTGGCCATGTGTCCGCCGCCGAGCACATGGAAGGAGCGGCCGTCGCTCAGGTGGAAGGTCTCGATATGATCGGCCTCGTAGCGATCGATGCCGGTGACATCGGGGTGGCGGCGAAAAGCCTCGACATCGATCTCCTGCGGGAAATGGCCGCCATTCATCAGGATCGCGCCGTCCTTGACGAGCGGCAGGTCGGCTGCCGTCACGATGCCGGCAAAACCGGTGACGGTGACGATGATGTCGGCCGAGCGGATCGCTGCGTCGCGCAGCGGCGTGACGAAACCGTCGAGATGGGCTTCGAGCGTCGTCACCGGATCGATATCGACGACGCTGACTGACGAAAAGGCATTGCGGAAACAGGCGGCCGTGCCCTTGCCGCAGGCGCCGTAGCCGAAGACCGTCACGCGTTTGCCATTGGTGGAGCGATTGGTGAAACGCAGGTAGCTTTCGAACAGGCTCTGGCCGACGGCATGCCTGTTTTCGGCGAACTGCTTGATCGGGCTGTCATTGATGACGAGGATCGGCATGTTCAGGCGCTCGCGCAGCGGCAGCAGACGGGTGCGGCCCGAGGTGGTCTCCTCGGTGCCGCCGCGGAGATTGGCATAGGGCTTTTCCGCCGCGATGGCGAAGAGATCGCCGCCATTGTCGAGCAGCAGATCCGGCTTTTCTGTGATGACCGCCTCTAAGCTCTGATGATGGGCGGCGGGATCGGTCGTCTGTGTCGCAAAGACCGCGATGCCCTGGGAACGCAGGAACTCGACCGTCGAGGGCTGAGTACTGTTGAGATTGCCCGTGCAGACGAGACGCGCGCCGCCGGCGCGCAGCGTCATCAGCAGCGCCACCGTCTTCGGCTCCAGATGGATGCCGGTGCCGATCGACAGACCCTCGAAAGGACGTGTGCGCTCGAATTCGGCGGCCGTCGCCGTGAGCAGCCGGCAGCCGGTGCCGATCCAGTCGATGCGGGTTGCGGTCTTTTCCATTAACTCTTTCCTGTTTGCGTATCCGGCTGTTTTTAACGGAGCAACAGGGCTGCGAATATGGAAGTAATTCTGGCCAAGGGGCAGAAATTCTGCCCTTTCAAGCCGATATCCCGCAACGAAGCAGCCAGCCGGACAGCGCCGCAAAGGCCGGTCGTTTCGCATCCGGCGCGCGGCAGCAGAGGCTGTAGCCCGACGGGCGGGAGATGAAGCCGTAGGGGGCGACCAGACGCCCGCGTTGAAGATCGTCTTCGATCGAGGCGCGCGGCGCAAGCGCGACGCCAAGCCCGGAGCGGGCAGCACCCAGCGCCAGCAGCAGATCCACGAATTCCTGGACGCGGGAAAAAGTGACCGGCGGCGTGCCGCTTTCGGCAAACCATTCGTCCCAGAGCTTCGGAACGCTGCGGCTGGCGAGCATCGTCAGCGCGGCCATCGATGCAGGGTCGCTTGAGAGTGTTGCGGCAAGCGCTGCAGTCACGACCGGGCCGAATTCGTCCTCCATGAAACGCAGAGCGGTAATTCCTGCGGCCGGCCGGTATTCGCCGCCCATGATCACCGCGTCCAATTCCGGGTGGATCTGCAGCGGCTCGGCCACGGCCATCGGCACGATGTCGACTGCCGTGTCGCCGAGGCTCGCCTGCATGTCGGCGACGCGCGGCATCAGCCACCAGACCGCGAAGGCGGAGGGCACGCCGAGCCGGATGCGGCCCGGCACGCTGCCTTCGAGTTCTGAAGCGGCGCGTTGCAGGATATCGAAAGCCGCGCCCGCGGCGGCGGCGAAAGCGCTGGCCTGGACGGTCGGCACCAGCCTGCGGCCGTCACGCGTAAAGAGCTTGCGGCCAACGTGATTCTCCAGCGTGGCGATCTGCTGGCGTACGGCGCCGCGCACCACGTTCAGCTCTTCGGCGGCCTTCAGAATGCTACCGTGACGGCAGACGGCCTCGAAGGCGCGGATGGCATTGAGCGGTGGAAGGCGCATGATTACCACAATCGGAAACGATAGTGGATCACTTGATCTTGCCATTGAACGAAAGGCAAGTCCGCGCCATATTGTACAGCTGTGCAACGTGGCGCATTCGAGACATCACATGACGGATTTTCCGAACCTGTCTGGCCTCGATTCCCCTATGAACGGCGATCGAATCGCGTTTCGGATCGTCCCGTGGCTCTTTTGGATTGTGTAGGCTTTTCGTGATACACGTATATGAGTGATTCCTAAAACCACTGCGAAGGTGACCCGACAATTGACTCTTCTCGCCCGACTGGCATCCGATGTGCAACTGATGTTCCGGCGCCCGCCGCGCCAACAGTATGGTGCGATCTGCTATCGGGTAAAGAAGAAGAGCGGTGACGTCGAGGTGCTGCTGATGACGAGCCGCGATACCGGCCGCTGGGTCATTCCCAAGGGCTGGCCGATGACCGGCAAATGCGCCCATGAGGTCGCCGCACAGGAAGCTCTTGAGGAAGCCGGCGTCCGCGGCGCGGTCGAGACGGACACGCTCGGTGCTTACAGCTATTCGAAAGTGCTGCGCGACGGAGTGCAGGTGGTCTGCAAGGTGCAGGTCTATGCGCTCGAAGTCACCGACATGGCGAAGAACTTCAAGGAAAGGGGCGAACGCACCATCGAATGGGTATCGTTCGACGAGGCGGCCGGGCGCGTGCGCGAACCTGAACTCCGTCACCTTTTCCTCGCCTTCAAGAAGAAGATGACCGACAGGCTATCGGCAAAGCGCATTCCGGCGACCAAACAAATTCCGGCGGAATGAATCCTGCCATCTTGCGGTGCTAGAAAAGCAGCGTAGAAGCAGATTTCATACCTCGGGAAAAGAATGCCGGCACGTCCCACAGTCCTCACGAAACGCACGCTCGACAAGGACCTCGACAAGATCACCCATGCCGAGGACGCGGCGAAGCATGTTTTGCGGCGGCTGGTGGCGCCTGGTCTCGGGCTGATCTTCGTCGGTCTCGCCATGTTGTTTGCCGGTGTCTATGTGTTCGACCGGCCGGGAGCGGTGCTCGTCGTGGCGGCAGCAGCCCTTGCCGGCTACATGGCGATGAACATCGGCGCCAATGACGTGACCAACAATGTGGGTGCCGCCGTCGGCGCGCGCGCCATGACGATGGGCCAGGCGCTGGTCATCGCGGCGATTTTCGAAATCCTCGGCGCCACGGTCGCCGGCAGCGAGGTCGTCAAGACGATCTCCTCCAGCATCGTCGATGCGGTCCAGGTGCCGCCGGTGACGCTCGGCTGGATCATGATGGCGGCGCTGATGGCGGCGGCCCTCTGGATCAACCTCGCCACCTGGATGAACGCGCCGGTTTCCACCACCCATGCGATCGTCGGGGCGGTGATCGGCGCCGGCATCTCGGCCGTCGGGCCGGAGCCGGTGAACTGGCGGGTGATGCTGGAGATCACCTCGAGCTGGATCACCTCGCCGCTGATCGGCGGGCTGATCGCCGCCGGGCTGCTTTATCTCGTCAAGACGCTGATCATCTATCGCGACGACAAGGTCGCGGCGGCGCGGCGCTGGGTGCCGGTGCTGGTCGCGGTGATGGCGGGCGGCTTCATGGCCTATATGGTGCTGCAGCTGTCGCCCACCGGCAAATTTCCGTCTTTCACCATCCTCCTCATCGGCATCGGCATCGGGCTGGTCAGCTGGCTTGCCGCCCGGCCGCTCGTTCTCGCCCAGGCGCGGGATCTCGAAAACCGCAACAGCTCGCTGCGGGTGCTGTTCCGGTTGCCGCTGATCGGCTCTGCGGCGCTGCTGTCCTTCGCGCATGGCGCCAACGACGTTTCGAACGCGGTCGGGCCGCTGTCGGCGATCGTCCATTCGGTCGGCATCGGCGGCGACGCCATCGGACATCCGCCGCTCTGGGTGATGCTGATCGGCGCCTTCGGTATCTCCGTCGGCCTGCTGCTGTTCGGCCCCCGCCTCATCCGCCTCGTCGGCGAGGAGATCACCAAACTCAATCCGATGCGGGCCTATTGCGTCGCGCTGTCGACCGCCTTCACCGTCATCGTCGCCTCCTGGCTCGGCCTGCCGGTCAGCACCACGCATATCGCCGTCGGCTCCGTCTTCGGCGTCGGCTTCTTCCGCGAATGGTACACGCGCCATTCGAAGCGGCGCATCGCCTATATCAGGCGCAAGGCCGAGAGCTTCGATATCGACGAGCCGGAGGAACCGAACATTCACGAGACGCGGCGGCGCTATCTCGTGCGCCGTTCGCATTTCATGACGATCGTCGCCGCCTGGATCGTCACCGTGCCGGTTTCGGGAGCGCTTGCGGCCATGATTTATTGGGTTATGTTCGCGCTCTTCGTCTGAAACCCCGAGTTTTCGAATGCGCGCCAATTTCCGCATGCAACGGCTTTTCGTCGACGCGCCGCTTTCCCGCGGTGCCGCCCTCGAGGCGAATGCCGATCAGTTCAACTATCTCGCCAATGTGCTGCGACTGGAGGCAGGCGCGGAGATCCTGCTCTTCAACGGCCACGACGGCGAGTGGAAGGCCGCCCTGTCCTTCCCCACGCGCAAACGCATCCTCCTGACGGCAATCGAAGAGACGCGGCCGCAGCCCGCGCCCTCAGACCTGCATTATCTCTTTGCGCCGCTCAAGGTCGGCCGCCTGGATTATCTGGTGCAGAAGGCAGTCGAAATGGGCGCCGGCCTGCTGCAGCCGGTGATGACCCAGCACGTCCAGGGCAAGATCACCAATCTCGACAAGCTGCGCGCCAATGTCGTCGAGGCGGCGGAGCAATGCGGCATTCTCGGCATACCCGAGGTGGCCGAGCCGGTGAGGCTTCTCGACTTGCTCGACCGCTGGCCGAAGGAGCGCCGCATCATCTATTGCGACGAGGGCGATGCCGGCCAGAACCCGCTGCCGGTGCTGTCGGCGATCAGGGAAAGGCACCTCGCGCTGCTGGTCGGGCCGGAAGGCGGCTTTTCGGAAGAGGAACGGGCACGGCTTCGAAGCCTCGATTTCGTTACCGCCATTCCGCTCGGACCACGCATCCTCCGGGCCGATACCGCAGCCGTTGCGGCGCTGGCGGTGGTGCAGGCGGCGATCGGCGACTGGAATTAGCTCGAAAACGGGTTGACATCGAAATCGCTGCTATTTTTTTGATGCGTCGTTGAAAGAATTTCACTTGCAACAGACGTGGCTTGGGTCCTAATCACCCTTCCAACTGCCCGGCCCCCTGGGCGCCTTTTCGAATACAGGTATCCCGCATGGCCCGCGACACTACCGACCAGACACCGCTCTCTTCGGTCCAGGATCTGACCGATTACATCGCCGCCGGCAACAAGCCGCGGGAGCGCTTCCGGATCGGCACCGAACACGAGAAGTTCGCCTTCTTCCGCGCCGACAACAGCCCGGTTCCCTATTTCGGCGATGCCAGCATTTCGGCCCTGCTCACCGGCCTGCAGGCGAAGAGCGGCTGGGAGCCGATCATGGATGGCGGCAATATCATCGGCCTGGCCGAGCAGAGTGGCATGGGCGCGATCTCGATCGAGCCGGGCGGCCAGTTCGAACTCTCCGGCGCACCGCTGGAAACGCTCCACGAAACCTGCAGGGAATCGAACCACCACCTGGCGACGTTGCGCGACATCGCCGAGCCGATGGGCATCCGCTTCCTCGGCATCGGCGGCAGCCCGAAATGGACCTATGCGCAAACCCCGCAAATGCCGAAATCTCGCTACGAGATCATGACCCGCTATATGCCGAAGGTCGGCACCCAGGGTCTCGACATGATGTACCGCACCTGCACGATCCAGGTGAACCTCGATTTCTCCTCGGAAGCCGACATGCGCCAGAAGATGCGCGTCTCGATGAAGCTGCAATCGCTGGCGACCGCCCTCTTCGCATCCTCGCCCTTCACCGAGGGCAAGCCGAACGGGCTGCTCTCCTGGCGCGGCGATATCTGGCGCGATGTCGACAACCAGCGCTCGGGCCTGCTCGATTTTACCTTCCGCGACGATTTCGGCTTCCGCGACTATGCCGAATGGGCGCTTGACGTGCCGATGTATTTCATCGTCCGTGACGGCCGCTATCACGACTGTACCCATGTCACCTTCCGCCAGTTCATGAACGGCGCATTGAAGGGCGAGGTCGCCGATCCCTCGCCGACGATGGGCGACTGGACGAACCATCTCTCCACGCTCTTTCCCGACGTGCGGATGAAGCGTTTCCTCGAAATGCGCGGCGCCGACGGCGGCCCGTGGCGGCGCATCTGCGCGTTGCCGGCCTTCTGGGTCGGCCTGCTCTACGACGATGCGGCCCTTCAGGCCGCCGACGAACTGACGAGCGATTGGAGCTTTGCCGAGGTCGGCGCCCTGCGCAATGCCGTTCCGGCGCAAGGGTTGAAGGCTGAGTTTCGCGGGCATGCGCTGCTCGATGTCGCGCGCGAGGTGGTCGGCATATCGAGAGCCGGCCTCAAGGCGCGCAGCAGGCTCAACCGCGAAGGCCAGGACGAGACGATCTTCCTGGCGCCGCTCGATGAAGTGCTCGCTAAGAAGGCGACACTCGCCGAGGATCTGCTGTCGCTCTATCACGGCCGCTGGCAGGGTTCCGTGGAACCGGTCTTCGAGGACTATCAGTACTGAGTCCTACTTCCGGCCGTCTCCGATATCCGCGCCCGGCTTTGCACCGTCTTCGCTAGGCGGCGCCTCGTCATGATCAGCGGGGGATTTCATTTCGGCCATGGAAGGCGAACGCCGGCGCGCAGGGATCGGTTTCCGGTGAGGATATCATGCCGCCGAAGAAATCGGCTCAGCTCCGGAAATTTGCCTGCACATGCTTAAATGCCCGCTCGACGGCGGGGCGTGGTTCAGCGACGGCGGGGTCCTGCTCGGCTTCGACGACCAGCCATCCGCGATAGCCGCTGTCCCTGACGAAACGGGCAAGCCGCTTGAAATCGATGATGCCGTCGCCGGGGACGGTGAACATGCCCCGGCGCACGCCGGCATTGAAGCTCATGTCACCCGCACGCACCTCGTCGATAACAGGACCTCGAATGTCTTTCAGATGAATGTGCACGACGCGATCGCCGAACCGATCGATCAGCCTGGCATAGTCGAAGCCGCCGGCGACGGCATGGCCGGTATCGAGAAGCAGTCCCGCCGCCGAGCCTGTCTTGTCAAAGATTGCCGATATCTCGTCGAACGTTTCGGCGACCATCATCAGGTGATGGTGGTAGGCAAGCGTCAGACCATATTCCGTCGCCAGGCGTCCGGCGAAATCGGTCAGGCGCCCGGCATATCCCGCTACTTCGGCCGCCGGCATGCGCAACCGCTGCGACATCGGTGCATCCAGCGGCGATCCAGGCGTCATCATCGCGACTTCGCCATAGACCATCACCTTGCAATCCATCGCTCGCAGCAGCGCGGCGTGCCCGGCAACGGCCTTCATCTCGTCGTCGACACTGCGCTCGGCCAACTCGCCGGAATGCCATCCGGATGCGAGAGCAAGCCGATGGCTGTCCAGCAGCGAGCGGAGCGCTCCTGCCTCGCGCGGGAATTTCCGCCCGAGCTCGATCCCCTCATAGCCGCTTTCGGCAGCGTCCCGGAGGCAGGTTTCCAGCGATATGTCAGCGCCGAGGTCTTCCAGAACGTCGTTGGCCCATGACAGCGGACTGACCGCCAGACGCACGCCAACGGGCAAGGCAGTGATATGTCCAGTCATGGATATTTCCTCCGAGATATGTCTTGAGAGTGCCGCCTGGTGGCCGCGAAAAGGAGCGCCCCATGTGGAAATGGCCTATGTGGATGTGCGCACGACCAGCTTGCCGGGAAGGGTTACGGTTTCCGGCTCCAGCCGGCCCTTGATCATGCCGATGACCGCCTGCACCATCTCGATCCTCGGCTGCTCATAGGTCGTCAGGCCGTAGCAGGAGGCGCCGCCGAGTTCGTAATTGTCGAAGCCGACGACGGCGATGTCATCAGGTATCCGCAGTCCGAAATTGCCGCGGATCTCGTCCATCGCTCCGAGGGCGAGGATATCATTTTCGCACATGAGTACGTCGACCCTTGCGGCCGGGTCGATGTCGTTCAGATAGTGACGGACGGATCCTGCCCCAGCTTCGGCACTGTATCTGTCGGCGGACAGAATGGTGATCTCGTCCACCCCCTTCCCCTTCCAGAAATCGATGAAATGCTGCCGGCGCCGCAGCGCCGTCGATAGCGCCGGCGCACCGGTCATGAAACCGGGACGCCGGTATCCCCTTTCATAGAGGTGGTCGACAATGTCGCGCAGCGCCAGTTCGGCGTCGCAGACGACGGCCGGCACCCCGTCGATCTGGCTGTCACGCGCCAGGACGAACATCGGCGGCATGCCCCTGCCCAATTGCCGGTCGCTCAGCGTTTCATTGCGAAAGGCGGTGCCGAAGAGGATGACGGCGTCGACCTGACGCTGATCGGCGTTCAGCAGCGCATGGACGTGATCGAAGTGATTGTTGATATTGATCAGCACCGCGACCAGGCCTTCCGCCTGCAAACGTTCGGTCAGGGTTTCCAGGAACGGCAGCTTCTGGGGATTGGCGAAGTCGTCGACGAAGACCGCGACCTGATGCGTCAGATTGGTCGCGAGACTACGGGCGAGCAGATTGGGCGTGTAGTTAAGCACGGCCGCCGCCTCGAGAACCCTACGCTTGCTTTCCTCGGTGATCGAGGCGCCCGGCGTAAATGCCCGGATGACCGTCCACTTCGAGACGCCTGCCGCATCCGCGACCTCTTTGGCCGTTGCTCTTTTTCGCAATGATGCCTCCCTAAAAATGAAACAAACATTCCATTTTATGATTCAGATGAAATGAATGCTTGATTTTAGCGCATCCGTGAATAAGATGCACCCGTTTGCACCCGGTAGCAAGTACGTTTGCACCCGGTAGCAATCGTTTTTTGCCATCCTGAGGAGTGGATGGTCTAGAGGAGGAAGACATGACATCTATTTTGAAGAAGCTCGCATTCGGCGCCCTCGCCCTTGGCGTTGCGACCACGGCGGCTGTCGGAGCCAAGGCCCAGGAGCCGACGATCATCGCCGTCACCCACGGCCAGGCGTCCGATCCGTTCTGGTCGATCGTCAAGAACGGCATGATGCAGGCGGCCAAGGACAGCAACGTCAAGGTCGACTATCGCGCTCCCGAAACCTTCGACATGGTGGCGATGGCACAGCTGATCGAAGCCGCCGTCAACCAGAACCCTGCCGGCATCGTCATCTCGAACCCCGATCCCGATGCGCTCGGTTCGGCGATCGAGAAGGCCGTTGCCGCCGGCATCCCGGTCATCTCGATGAACTCCGGCATTTCCGCGGCCGAAAAACTCGGCATCAAGCTGCATGTCGGCCAGGACGAACTGCCGGCCGGCGTCAAGGTCGGCGCCAAGCTCAAATCGCTCGGCCTGAAGCACGTCCTCTGCGTCAACCAGGAAGTTGGCAACGCGGCGCTCGATCAGCGTTGCGCCGGCACCGAGAAGGGCTTTGAGGGCGGCACGGTCACCGTTTTGCCGACCACGGCCGATCCGGCCGAAATTGAAGCGAAGATCCAGGCGGCTCTGACCTCCGATCCGTCCATCGATGTCGTTCTCGGCCTGTCGGCTCCGCTCGTCGGCGAGCGTGCGGTCGCCGTCGTCGAGAAGATGGGCAATGGCGACAAGGTCAAGGTCGCATCCTACGATCTTTCGGCCGGCTTCCTGCAGGCTGTCGCCGACGGCAAGGCATTGTTCGCGGTGGACCAGCAGCCATACCTCCAGGGCTACCTCCCCGTGACTTTCCTCGCGCTCAACGCTCGATATGGCACGATCCCGGCAGGCAACGTCCCCTCCGGCCCGAGCTTCGTCGAGAAAGATGCGGCCGCATCGGTCATCGAGAAATCCTCCCAGGGCATCCGCTGAGGCGGAGCCGCGGCAGCTTCCGCCTGGGCGGAGGCTGCCTCCAACGCCGCGCCTCCACGCGTGAAGGCGCACGCACGGCAACGACCAATCCTTGAGGAATGAACCATGACGCTCGCCAATGAACAGAATGGGGCTGCCACCCGATCCGATGAGCGGCTGAAAAAGGTTTCGGGTTTGACCGCGCTGCTGCGGCGGCCGGAACTCGGCGCCGTCGCCGGTCTGGTGCTCGTCACCATCTTCTTTTTCTTCACCGCCAATCCCGCCATGTTCACGCTGGCCGGCGTGATCAATTTCATGGCGCCGGCCGCGCAGCTCGGCATTCTGGCGATCGGCGCGGCATTGTTGATGATCGGCGGCGAATTCGATCTGTCGATCGGCTCGATGGTGGCTTTTGCCGGATTGGTCTTCGGCACCGCCCTCGTCGTTCTGCACCTGCCGCTCAGCGTGGCGATCCTCGTTGCGCTGACCTTCGCCGCCGTGATCGGCGTGACCAACGCCCAGATCACCATGCGTACCGGCCTTCCCTCCTTCATCGTCACGCTTGCCTTCCTGTTCATCCTGCGCGGCCTGACGCTCGTCGGCCTGAAATGGGCAAGCGGCGGCGCCACGCAGCTGCGTGGCATGAAGGAAGCCGCAGCCGGCAGCCCGCTCGCGCCATTCTTCTCGGGCGACGCCTTTATCGGCCTGTTCTCATGGCTCGCCGGGCACGGGATCATCGAGACCTTCCCGAACGGCACGCCGAAAGTGCCGGGAATTCCGGTCGAGATCCTGTGGTTCTTCGGCATCGCCGTTCTCGCCACCTGGGTCCTGCTCAGAACCCGCTTCGGAAACTGGATCTTCGCAGCCGGCGGCGATCCGCGCGCTGCCAGAAAATCGGGCGTCCCGGTTGCCCGCGTCAAGACCACGCTTTTCGTGATCACTGCCCTCTGCGCCACGCTGGTCGCCATCCTGACCGTGCTTGACGCAGGCTCGACGGATGCGCGCCGCGGCTTCCAGAAGGAATTCGAAGCCATCATCGCCGCCGTCATCGGCGGATGCCTGCTGACAGGCGGCTACGGCTCGGCCATCGGCGCATTCTTCGGTTCGATCGTCTTCGGCATGGTGCTGATCGGCCTGACCTACACCTCGATCGACCAGGATTGGTACCTCGTCTTCCTCGGCGGCATGCTGCTGATCGCGGTGATCTTCAACAATGTCATTCGCAAACGTGTCACGGGAGAACGCTGATGAGCACATCTCAGACGCCCCTCGTCGAGGTGAAGAACCTCGTCAAACACTTCGGCTCCATCATCGCGCTAAACGGCGTGTCGCTCACCGTCAATGCCAACGAAGTGCTCTGCCTTCTCGGCGATAACGGCGCCGGCAAGTCGACGCT
This sequence comes from Rhizobium binxianense, assembly GCF_028994275.1. Lineage (NCBI taxonomy): Bacteria > Pseudomonadati > Pseudomonadota > Alphaproteobacteria > Hyphomicrobiales > Rhizobiaceae > Rhizobium > Rhizobium binxianense. The sequence continues at coordinate 459,545 of NZ_CP118713.1, read as the reverse complement.
GATCAATACGCTCGCCGGCGTCTTCCAGCCGACATCGGGAGAATTCCTGGTCGAAGGGCAGCCGCGCGCCTTTGCCGGTCCGCGCGACGCGCTCGATGCCGGTATCGCCACCGTGTATCAGGATCTCGCGATGATCCCGCTGATGTCGGTGACCCGGAACTTTTTCATGGGACGCGAACCGCTCAAAGGCTTCGGCCCCCTCAAGCGCATGGACATGGAACACGCAAACAACGTGACGCGCGACGAGATGCACAGAATCGGCATCGATGTGCGCGATCCCGAGCAGGCCGTCGGCACGCTTTCCGGCGGAGAGCGCCAATGCGTGGCGATCGCGCGCGCGGTCTATTTCGGCGCCAAGGTGTTGATCCTCGACGAACCGACATCGGCGCTCGGCGTGGCGCAAACATCGATGGTACTGAAATACATCAACCAGGTCCGCGGCAAGGGCCTCGGCGTGATCTTCATCACCCACAATGTTCGCCACGCCTATGCTGTCGGCAACCGCTTCACCGCGCTCAACCGCGGCCGCACGCTCGGCACCTATTCGAAGAGCGAGATCGGCATCGAGGACCTTCAAAACCTGATGGCCGGCGGCAAGGAGCTGCAGACCCTGTCGGAAGAACTCGGCGGAACGGTCTGACGGACCTTCACCCCGAGCTACGATGCGGCGCTCGCGCTGCTCTCACCACCTCAGACCCTTGATATGGAAACCCTGCCATGAGTGCTGCCAAGACTTCCCCCTTCCCGCTTGCCGCCTGCGCCGAAATGCTCTGGCGCGACAAGCCGATCGAATGGCGCGCCGCGCGCCTGAAGGAAATGGGCTTCGGCGTCGGTCTCTGGAACTGGTCGGAGCACGACCTCGCCAAACTGGAGGCAACAGGCGCGACCTTCACGATCATGAACGGCTATCTCACCGGCCGCCTGACCGACGACGAGGGCGCCGCCGAACTTTTAAGGACGGCGCGCCAAACCGCTGAGATCGGCAAGCGGCTCGGTGTGCAGCGACTGAACCTGCACGGCACCGGCCTCGGAGATGGGGGCCTACCCGTCCAGCCGGTCGAAGTGGTCACCGGCGCGATGTGGCTGAAAGCGCGCGACACGCTCCTCCGGATCGTCGACATGGCCGAAGAGGAAAACGTCACCTTCACGCTCGAAAACCTCAATCTACCGGTCGATCATCCGGGCGTGCCCTTCGGACGCGCGGAAGACACGCTGGCGCTGGTCTCGAGCGTCGATCACCCCCGGCTTCGCCTCAATCTCGACCTCTACCATGCCCAGATCGGCGAAGGGAACCTGATCGAGCTTTGCCGCAAATGCCTGCCCTGGATCGGCGAAATCCAGGTGGCCGACGTGCCGGGCCGCTGCGAGCCGGGGACCGGCGAAATCAACTGGCGCGGCATCGCCCGCGCGCTGAACGCCATGGGCTATTCCGGCCCGGTCGGCATGGAAGCCTGGTCGGCCGGCGATCCCGAAGCCGCGCTTGAAGCCTTCCGCACCGCCTTCACCCTCTGATCCATCTCGATACGCACAGGATTGCTGCCATGCCAGCCAACAAACCCGTCAATCTCGGCCTCATCGGCGCCGGCCGCATCGGTTCCTTTCATGGGGAGACCGTGTCCCGCCGCCTCGTCAACGCCAATCTCGTCGCCATCGCCGATCCCGCACCGGGCGCTGCCGCCAGGCTCGGCGAGACGCTCGACGTCGAGACCGCTTATACCGGCGTCGCGGAGCTTCTTTCCCATCCCGGGCTCGATGCCGTGATCATCGCCACACCTGCCCGCTTCCACACCAAAATCCTCGTCCAGGCCGCCGAAGCCGGCAAGGCGATCTTCTGCGAAAAGCCGATGGCGCTGACGCTGGAGGATGCCGATCGCGCCATTGCAGCGGCACGCGCGGCCAACGTTCCCCTTCAGGTCGGCTTCAACCGGCGTTGGGATCAGGCCTTTGCCGAAGGCCGTGCCGCGATCGACGAGGGAAGGATCGGCGCGCCGCAGCTGATCCGCTCGCTGACGCGCGATCCCGGCCCGTTCGGCGCCGATCCCGATCGCATTCCGCTCTGGACGATTTTCTACGAAACCCTCATTCACGACTTCGACACGCTGCTTTGGCTCAATCCCGGAGCAAAGCCCGTCGAGGTCCATGCAATGGCCGACGCCCTCATCCGGCCGGACGCCCGGGAGAAAGGCTTCCTCGATACGGCTGTAGTGACCGTCCGGTTCGACAATGGCTCGATCGCGGTCGCCGAGGCAAACTTCTCCGCCCTCTACGGCTACGACATTCGCGGCGAAGTCTTCGGCTCCGGCGGGATGGTCACGATGGGCGACGTGCGCCGCTCCAGCATGACGCTCTTCGACGGCAATGGCGTCTCGAACGACACATGGCGCCGCGACACCGAGCACTTCGTTCACGGCTACACGGCCCAGCTCGCCTCTTTCGTCCGCTCCGTTCGTAACCGTGAACTAACCAAAGGGCCGACGGGTACGGATGCTCGCAATGCCCTCGCAATCGCGCTTGCCTGCATCGCATCGGTTTCGAAAAAGCAGGCAATCCCGCTGAACTGAAGGCCAACCGCGGTGGGCCCGGAGACGGCGCACCGCATCTCGAAGGAACCACGGTTATGAATTCTGAGGAAAATCGCAAGCGGCCGAACGGTCTGACCGAACTCAAGGCCATGATCGTCAAGACAGGCCTGACGCTGCCCGAGCAGCAGGAACGCGCTGCCCGCATGGCGCTCACAAATCCGGAACTGATCGCGTTCGGGACCGTCGCTTCTGTCGCGCTCAAGTGCTCCGTCTCCCCCTCCACCGTCGTTCGCGTTGCCACCGCTCTCGGATTTGCGAGCTTTCGCGACTTCAAGACATTTTTCCGGCAGCATCTGAAAACATCCCGCCTTGCCGAGCAGAGCATAAACACTGCCCGACACGCGCCTCCCATCCCGAACCGATGATGTCCTGAAGCGAGAGGGCCGCGGCGGTGTTCCACTGATCTGCCGCTGAGGCTCGACCGCATGCTCCAGCAAAAAATTCCTCCCTAAGTTCTTATGGCAAAAAGCCGGTTGCACATTACCATTTCCGGATATAGTGACGTGACACGCGTCACGACTCGGGGAAAGGACCTCCATGCTGCCACTCTTCGACATGATGATGCAGGCGCAGAACGGTGCGGCGATGGAAGCGATCGCCCGGCAATTCAACCTAGCGCAGGAACAGGCGACCAAGGCGATGGCGGCGCTGATGCCGGCCTTCTCCGCCGGCCTGAAGCGCAGCACCAGCAGTCCTTATGATTTCGTCGGGCTGATGCAGGCCGTCGCCTCCGGCAATTATGCGCGCTATTTCGAGGATATGAGCCGGGCTTTCACGCCCGAAGGCATTTCCGACGGCAATAACATCCTTGCCCAGCTTTTCGGTTCGAAGGAGGTTTCGCGCGCGGTGGCCGCCCAGGCGGCGCAGATGACCGGGATCGGCCAGGATATTTACCAGCGGATGCTGCCGGTGCTGGCCGATACGCTGATGGGCGGGCTCTTCAAGCAGACGACCGGCCAGATGGCCTCGCCGGTCAACCCCTTCGTCAACACGCCGATGGGCGACACCATCCAGAAATGGCTGGAGAGCACCGGCTTCGCGCCGAAGCCGAAGACGACCCCGGAGCCCAACATCTTCGACAATCCCTTCACGCAGGCGATGCAGCAGATGTTTTCGGTCCCGAAGGCTCAACCGATGCCTCAGCCGAATCCCTTCCTCGACAATCCCTTCGCCAAGGCCTTCCAGGAGATGATGAGTGGCCTGGGCCAGCAGCCGGCCCAGCCGGCAACCAAGACGCCCGAGGCGCCGAAGGAAGAGGCGAAGGTCACAGCCGACAGCTATGGCGAGATCCTGAACGCCATGTTCGACAGCGGACTGGAAGTGCAGAAGACCTACCAGAGGAATCTGGAAGCGATCTTCGAGACCTATCGGCCGAAGCCCTCCCCCGGCGGCAAGGCATAAAAAAACCCGGAGATGGCTTTGGGACAAGCCGATCACCGGGTCAAGCGGCAGGGCTATTGGCTATCACCCTGCGGGGAAACTCGACGCTCCTACTCTTCGCAGGAGCGCAAAAAAGACGACAGGCGCCAGCGATTGCGCGCCGAGCGCGTCAGATGGTCCGACGGGTCCTCGAAGAAGGTCGACGCCAGGAACGCGGAGGTCAGATCAGCCCTGGTGAGGCCGATATCCCTCAGCTGAGTGTCGTTCAGATCGTGCAGCGCGTTGATCTCCATGCGATTGCGGAAGACGCGAAAGAGAGAGGCCAACGGTGCGAGACCTGCCGCCAGACGCTGGGAAAACGTCGGGGTCGGCTTGCCGCAGTCGAGTTCTAGTGTCCGGTCTGTCATGCGCATTGAACTCTCCTTTCTGTACAGTGCCCTGGGTCTTTTCAGACGCACAAAGAGCGCTGTAACGTTTCAGATCTGCGCGCAACACAACCCACCCCTCCCGCGAGGTCATGCGGGAGGGAGCAAGCTGAATTCCGCTTGGACAGGCAGGGTGTCTGTCCTTCACTTTGCTTTGATTTGCATCCCGAAGATGCCAAACACCTATTGATCAGTCCAACGAATGTTTCTAATGATTATCATCAGCTATCTTTATGGGTGACACCATGTCCGCGCCTCTTGATCTCGACCAGTTGCAGACCTTCATCGCCATCGTCGATTCCGGCAGCTTCACCAAGGCCGCCGACAGGGTCTACAAGACCCAATCGGCCGTCTCCATGCAGATGCGCCGGCTCGAAGAGCGCATCGGCAAGCAGCTGTTCATCAAGGACGGACGCGGCAACCGGCTGACGGTCGAGGGTGAAAAACTGCTCAACTATGCCCGGCGCATCATCCGCCTCAACAACGAGGCGATCGCGGCCTTCGACGACAACAGGCTGGAGGGGACGCTGCGCATCGGCACGCCGGACGATTATGCCGACCGCTACATGCCCGAAATCATCGGCCGCTTCGCCAAGACGCATCCGAATGTCGAACTCTACATCGTCTGCGAGCCCTCGGTGGATCTTGCCGAGCGCATGCACAAGGGCGAGCTCGACATTGCGCTCGTCACCCACAATCCGCGTGAGCGCATGTCCGACGTGGTGAGAACCGAGCCGCTCTGCTGGGTGGGCTCGGCCAATCATCCGCTCCGCGACGACGCACCGGTGCCGCTTGCCGTCGGCCGGCGCGATTGCCAGTGGCGCCAGCTTGCCTGTTCGGCGCTCGATGCTGTGGGACGCGAACATCAGATCCTGTTCACCAGTTGGTCCTGCACCGTCGTTGCCGCCGCCGTGCTCGCCGGCATGGCGGTTTCGGTCATGCCGGAATCGGCACTGCGAACCGGCATGAAGGTGCTGAGCCAGGCGGACGGCTTTCCGGCGCTGCCGCCGGTGCAGATCGGCATCATGAAGCGGCCGGGCGTTTCGCTGTCGCTGATGAACGCCATCACGGCGCATATTACGGCATGCCTCGACAACATCACCCCTGCCGTTGTCGACGACACCCTGGAGGCGGATGTCAAATCCGCCCAGGCACGCCTTTATCCCAGGCTGAAGACCGCCAATATGGTGCCGAGCTGGTAAGGAGTCTCAGGCCGCGTTCCGCACGGTAGCAGCGAACAGGGAGGCGCGGATGACGCGTTTCCACTCGTCGAGCATGCGCCGCGCCAGCGCCTCGTCGCTCACGGCGGCAAGCCGGATGACCGCGCCGATCAGGTGGCTGAACAGGTAAGTGCGCGCGTACATCTGCTCGTCGCAAAGGTCGGGATCCAGCGGACGAACGGCCTCCTGAAAGATGCCGGCGACGCGGCCGCTATGCTCGATATTCAGCTGCAGCAGATCCTGATCGGTCTCCGTTCCCATCCAGACGCCGAGATAGACGGGATCGTCGTGGTAGGAATCGTAATACCAGTCGATAATGGCGCAGACGCGGTCGAGCGCCTGATCGAGCGACCTGATATCGGCAAACATCGCCGCCGTCTTCGCCTGGATCGCCGAGGCGTGCTGGTCGAACAGAGCTTTGACGATCGCCGCCTTTTCCGGGAAATACTGGTAAACCGAGCCGATCGGCACTTTGGCTGCGACGGCAAGCTCGGTCATCCGCATGGCGCTGACACCCTTTTCGGCGATGATCCTGGCGGCGGCAGCGAGAATAAGATCCAGCCTCTGGATGCTGCGCTCCTGCTTCGGCTTCCTGCGCAAGCCGATCCGATCCATGCTTTCCGCGCCCATGTCGTTCCCATTTTTATTGTTCGCGGCGGAAGGCATGACATGCAGGTGTTCATCGGCCGTAAATGGAATTGCTCGTATTTTAACGATTGGGAAAAGCGCGCGACGATCACGATTCCAGGATGTGATTTTAACCCTCACAACCGGTACCAAAACCGTCTCAACCGCATGACCGGTCGGTGGCGGGTGAGGTCTCAGCTCGTCGCCATCCATAGGGCGAGCCAACCCCACATGGCGGCGAGTATGATGTAACCCGCAGCGAAAATCGGGCTGCGATAGCGCAGGTTGTTGCTGGTGACGTGAACGGCGGCATGGGCGTAGCGCAAGGCCACGAAGGCCCAGGCGAGGACGACGGCGATGAGATTGTCGGCCTCGGTGATGTAGAGAAGAATTGAGCAGGCATAGAAAAGCACCGGCAGTTCGAACTGGTTGGCAAGGCAGTTCTTGACGACAAGGCTTTCGGCCGGCTCGCCGCGATTTTCGCGATAATCCGACTTGGCGATGCTGCCGGCGCGAACCATTTTCGCGCGCCGCATGCCGAGCAGCGCATAAAGACCATAGACCAAGGCCACATGGGCAAGGAGTGGCCAGAAGATTTGATAGCCGGTCATATGGTCGTGTGCCTTTCCGCCTTTGCAGTCGTCGCGAGCATTAGTCGAAAGACGATCGGGATACCAGTGTCGGCGGCCCGCCATCAAGCATTGACGGACCGCCCGATTCATCACACCTGCGCGGCGCCGCCGTCGGCGAAGAGTTCGATACCGGTGACGAAGCTCGAATCGTCGGAAGCGAGAAAGAGTGCGGCGGCGGCGATCTCTTCGGCGCGGCCGAGGCGCCCCATTGGCACCCGCGTTGCGAGAAGATCGAGCAGGCCCTGCTGTTGCACCTGATCCTTGCCGGCGAGTTCGACGAGACCGGTTGTCTTTGTAGGACCGGGGCTCAGCGTATTGATACGAATGCCGCGATCCTTGAGATCGAGGATCCAGTTGCGAGCGAAGCTTCGTAACGCGGCCTTCGAGGCGGCGTAGACGCTGAAGGCCGGAGTGCCGGTCGAGCCCGTCGTCGATCCCGTCAGGATAACCGATGAGCCCGGACCGAGCAGCGGCAGCGCCTTCTGCACGGTGAAAAGAACGCCTTTCACATTTCTGTCGAACGTGTCGGCATACTGCTCTTCGGTAATTTCGCCGAGCGGCAGCATCGAACCACCGCCGGCATTGACGAACAGCACATCTATCCGGCCGGCTTCGGCTTTCACGCGTTCATAGAGCCGGTCAAGATCGGCAAGCTCTGCCGAGTCCGCCTGAAGGCCAACAACCTTACCCCCTATTTCCGCAACGGCCGCGTCGAGCACGTCCTTGCGCCGGCCGGTGACGAAAAGCTGGGCGCCTTCGGCGGCGAAACGCTTGGCAGTGGCAAGGCCGATGCCCGATGATGCGCCGGTAATCACTGCGATCTTTCCACTCAATCTCTGTGTCATTGTCGTCTCCTGTTGTTCGACCAAGGCCGAGATATGGACGCAGGGATCGTTTCGAAATAGAAAGAAATGAAATCTATCATTACAGGAATGAAATGACGAAATTTCCCGATTTCGAAGGCCTCGCAATGTTCGCCAAGGTGGCCGAAGAGCGTTCTTTCGCCCGCGCCGCCAGGACGCTCGGTGTATCGGTGCCTACCGTTTCGCGGGCTGTCAGCAGGCTGGAGGAGAGACTTGGCGCACGGCTCTTCAACCGCACCTCCCGGCAACTGGCGCTGACGGATTTCGGCTTGCGATTGGTCGACAGCGCCTCGCGGCTTTATGCGGAGGCAGAGGCTGCGGAAAATGCAGCGCGCGAGCTGTCCAGCCGACCGCGGGGGCTTATCCGGCTTGCCGTGCCGATGGCCTTCGGCACACGCTGGCTGGCGCCGATCCTGCCCGATTTTTTCGACCTCTATCCCGATATTTCTATCGACCTGCACATGAGCGACGCCGTCGTCGACCTGGTGGGAGACGGTTTCGATGCTGCCCTGAGAATTGCCGTTCTGCCGGATTCCTCATTGGTCGCCCGGAGGCTCGCAGCTGTCGCTCCTTTCATTCTCGCTGCACCTGCGTACCTCGATAGATACGGCATGCCGCGACATCCGCGCGAGCTTAAGGCTGACCATTGCCTAGGGTACGCCTACCGGCCGCGCCAGGACGTCTGGCGCTTTCGCAATAAGGCAGGCGAAGAGGAAGTTGTCGTGCCGGCCGGTCCGTTGCGCGCCACCAATTCGCAAGCCTTGATTCCGATGGCGTTGCACGGCCTTGGGATTGTAGAGCTGCCGGAATTCATGGCGCATGAATATCTCGCCGATGGCAGGTTGAAAGCGATCCTCGCCGACTGGACGCTGCCGAGCGGAGCACTTTATTTCGTCACGCCCTCTGCCCGGGCTCGGCCTGCGAAGGTGGAGGTGCTCTCGGATTTCATGGTGGCGCGGCTTTCAAATCCGACGTGGCGATGGACAGGCTGATAGCACCCTTAGTCTTGGCGCGGTGAGAGCCAGCGGGCAATGGCGAGCCGAGCGATGAGGATGAAGCAGATGGCAAGGCTTGCGAATTTCAACCGTGTCATCCACGGCAGCAGCTGTGTTGCGAGGCCTGAGGGCGCACCATCGCCGAAGGCGATCAGGCTCGAGATGTTCTCGCCGTAGTCGGCGATGCCGTAGATGAATGGCAGCAGGTAGACTGCCTTGCCAATGACCGGATGCACCGATCGGCCAAACCACGCGCCGCCAGGACCGAGCTTGAGGAAGGCGAGGAACAGCAGCGCCGTCAGCAATGCCGGAAAGATCAGCTCCGGCCCGAAATACATGGCGCGCAGCAATCTGGTCGCCGTCTCGTTCTCATCGAGCAGCTTCTGCATGTGGAAGACCGCAGACTCGTCGTAACCGGCGAAATAGGTGTCGAGCACCGCCTGACCGGTTTCGTGCTTGAACGGAACGACGAAGCCGAAGGTCGTCCAGGCGAGCACGGCAAGGCAGAGGGCTGCGAGCAGCGCGACGATCCAGAGAGGAATCCCGCTGCCCGCTTTCATTGTCAGAGACCGGCGCCCGGATAGTTCGGGCTCTCGCGGGTGATCGTCACGTCATGGGCGTGGCTTTCGCGAAGACCGGCGCCGGAGATGCGCACGAAGGTGGCGCGCTCCTGGAAATCCTTCAGGTCCTTGCCGCCGACATAGCCCATGGCCGCCTTGAGGCCGCCGGCAAGCTGGTGAATAACGCCGGAGACCGGCCCCTTGTAGGGAACCTGGCCTTCGATGCCTTCAGGCACGAGCTTCAGCGTGTCGCGCACCTCGGCCTGGAAGTAACGGTCGGCCGAGCCGCGGGCCATGGCGCCGACGGAGCCCATGCCGCGATAGGCCTTGAAGGAGCGGCCCTGGTAGAGATAGACTTCGCCCGGGCTCTCATCGGTACCGGCAAGCAGCGAGCCGATCATGACGGCGGAGGCGCCGGCAGCGATTGCCTTGGCAAGATCGCCGGAGAACTTGATGCCGCCATCGGCGATGACAGGCACGTCCTGATCATTCGCGGCCTGCACCGCCGACATGATGGCGGCGAGCTGCGGAACGCCGACGCCGGCGACGATGCGCGTCGTGCAGATCGAGCCCGGACCGATACCGACCTTGACGGCGTCAGCACCGGCATCGATCAGCGCTCTGGTGCCGCCATAGGTGGCAACATTGCCGGCCATGATGCGCACCGAGTTGGAAAGCTTCTTGACGCGGGTGACGGCGTCGAGGACGCGCTGCGAGTGGCCATGGGCGGTATCGACGACCAGAAGATCGACACCGGCCTCGATCAGCCGCTCGGCGCGCTCGAAGCCGTCATCACCGACGCTGATGGCGGCAGCAGCGCGAAGCCTGCCCTGCGCATCCTTGGAAGCGTTCGGGTTCAGCTGCGACTTCTCGATATCCTTGACGGTGATGAGGCCGACGCAACGGCCTTCGGTATCGACCACCAGCAGCTTCTCGATGCGATGCGAATGCAGCAGGCGCTTGGCCTCCTGCTGATCGACGTTTTCCTTGACGGTGACCAGATTGTCCTTGGTCATCAGCTCATGAATCTTCTGTTCCTGATCGGAAGCGAAGCGGACGTCGCGGTTGGTCAGGATCCCAACGAGGCGGCCGGACTTCTCGACGACAGGGATGCCGGAAATGCTGTGGGACTTCATGAGCCCGAGCGCATCGGCAAGCGTCGCATCGGGACCGATCGTCACCGGATTGACGACCATGCCGCTTTCAAACTTCTTCACTTGCCGGACCTGCTCGGCCTGCTCGATCGGCGTCAGGTTGCGATGAATGACGCCGAGGCCGCCGGCTTGGGCCATGGCGATCGCCAGGCGGCTCTCGGTGACGGTATCCATGGCTGATGAGATGATCGGGATGTTGAGTTCGAAATCCCGGGCGATACGTGTGGAGATATTCGTCTGGCCGGGCATGACCTCGGAATGGCCGGGCTGCAGCAGCACGTCGTCGAAGGTAAGCGCGTCCGCGCCGGTTGCCGTTTCAATGATGCGTGCCATGGCCAAATTCCTTCATTTAATAAAAATGCGATCCCGCCCGGAAACGAATCGTCCGCCCCGGCGGTGTGCATGGGTTGCTTGGAAGTTGGCGAGGGCTGGTAACACGTCTATGACAGGAAGGAAATAGCAAAAAGCCCGGCGTGCCCGCCGGGCTCGTCATGGGTGCCATGCGCGTGAAGCAAGTCCCTGATTTCTCCACGTCGTGGAGAGGACCTATCCCTTTGTTTTCACGCGTTCCCGGGAAAGTCGCTGCGCAGAGAGCGGCTCCCTATCAGATGTCGAACTGATAGGTCTTCGGCACGAAGCGATAACCGCCATCCTGCCGCTCGACGAAGCCGACCGCCGGGAACGGCATGTGGTAGCCGAGGAAGGCGATCTTGTCGGTCGCGATCATATCGAAAACCTTGCGGCGGGTGGCCGCCGCCTGCGCCTTGTCCATGTCGAAGCGTACTTCCCAATCCGGGCGCAGCAGCGACAGGATATAATGATTGGCCGTATCGCCGGTGAGAACGAGCCGCTTTCCCTCGGATTCGACGTGGAACACCATATGTCCCGGCGAGTGGCCGGCGGCCAGCATCGCGGTAACGCCGGGGGCGACGCTGTCGCCGTCCTTGATGAAGGCGGTCTTTTCAGCAAGCGGCGTCACATTGGCGAGCACCGCCTTGTGACCGCCTTCGGCCGGTGTGCCCTCACGCGCCTTGTCCGACCAGAAATCATACTCGGCCTGGCCGACGACATAGCGAGCATTCCTGAAGGCAGGCGCGCCGCTCTCCATCAGGCCGCCGATATGATCGCCGTGCAGATGGGTCAGCGCGACGATGGTGACGTCGTCGGCCGAATATCCAGCCGCTTTCAGGCCTTGGGCAAGCTTGCCGCTGCCCCTTGCGCGGCCGCCCTCTCCGAAGCCGGTATCGACGAGAATGACATCCGAGCCGGTATCGACAAGGGCCGGCGTATAGCCGTTCAACAGCTTGTCGGCGGGCAGGAAGTTTGCGGTCAGCAATGCCCTGACGGCGTCCGAATCCTGATTGGTGCCGTAGGTTTCATAGGGCTTTTCGGAGACATTGGTGCCGTCGCGGACGGCCGTAAACTTATAGGAACCGAGTTTGAACTGATTGATTTCGGGCAAAGGCGTTGCATCCATATTTCTGCTTTCTCCAGTGGCGGCCGCTTCGGCCTTCTCTCTCAAAATTGCCGGCGCCGCCAGCAGGCTGAGCCCTGCTGAAAAAAACGTGCGCCGCTTCAGTCGCGTCGAAACTGCCATATATCCCTTCTCCCCCGCCTTGCGGTGTGTCGCCGCACGCCTCGATGACGTTTCCCGCCGGATTTCTTGCCCCGGCAGAGTAAACATATGTCAATTTTGATAGGCGATCTTGTCGGACAAGCCGTCTCACGCAGACGTGAAGCAAACATGTCATCGAAGCGGATTTGAGCATTGGCAGGCTCCTGAAGTGGGACTAAACAGCACGGGCCTTCCCCCATCAAGGCTCCCGCCTATGAACCGCATCGTCCCGCTGATCCTCGCCGTCGCCCTCTTCATGGAACAGATGGATTCGACCGTCATTGCAACGGCGCTGCCGGCGATCGCCAGAGATCTCAATGTCGGGCCGATCACGCTGAAGCTGGCGCTGACCTCCTACATGGTGGCGCTGGCGGTGTTCATTCCGGTCAGCGGCTGGATGGCCGACAGGTTCGGCGCCAAGAAGATCTTCCGGCTTGCCATCTCGGTCTTCGTGATCGGCTCTATCTTCTGCGCCGCCTCGTCCAATCTCGTCGAATTCGTGTTTGCCCGCTTCCTGCAGGGCATGGGCGGCGCGATGATGACGCCGGTCGGCCGCCTGGTGCTGGTGCGCACAACGAAGCGCAGCGATCTGGTTTCGGCCATGGCGCTGCTCACCATTCCCGCCCTTGTCGGTCCGCTCACCGGTCCGCCGCTCGGCGGCTTCATCACCACCTATTTCAGCTGGCACTGGATCTTCCTGATCAACGTGCCGGTCGGCATTATCGGTATCTGGCTGGCGACGATCTTCCTGCCGGAGGTCGAGGCGACGGCGCCGCCGAAGCTCGATTTCACCGGTTTCGTGCTGACCTCGCTTTCAGCCGCCGGCGTCGTCTTCGGCCTGTCGGTGGTCAGCCTGCCGGCCCTGCCGCCTGCCATCGGCGTCACCGCCACCGTGATCGGCCTGGCCTGCGGCTTCCTTTACGTGCGGCATGCGAAGCGCCACCCGGCGCCGATCCTCAACCTCAACCTGTTCAAGAACCCGACCTTCCGGGCCTCCACCTTCGGCGGCACGCTGTTCCGTATCTGCATCGGCGCCATGCCGTTCCTGACGCCGCTGATGCTGCAGCTCGGCTTCGGGCTGACGCCGTTCCAATCCGGCCTCATCACCTTTGCCGGGGCGATCGGGGCGATCACCACCAAGTTCATGGCAAAGCGCGTCTTCGCCGCCGCCGGCTTCCGCACGACGCTGCTCGGCGCCGCCATGATGACGACGCTGGTGACCGTTATCACCGGCCTGTTCACGCCGGCGACGCCGCATCTCGTCATCATCGGCGTGCTGCTGCTCGGCGGCTTCTCCCGCTCCTTCATGTTCACCGGCGTCAATGCGCTTGCCTTTGCCGATATCGATGATGCGGAAGCCAGCCAGGCGACATCGATGAGCTCGGTGATGCAGCAGATCAGCCTGGCGCTCGGCGTTGCGGTCGCCGCCGCGATCCTGGAAAGCTCGATCTATATCAGGGGCGAAGCGCTTGATGTCGTCGACTTCCACCTTGCCTTCTACATCATCGCCGGACTGACCGTCATTGCGACCATTCCCTTCATCAGGATGGACCGCAATGCCGGTGCGCTCGTTTCCGGCCACCGGCCGAGACGCGTGACGACCTCGACTGTTGAAGCAGAGCAGCCGGTGGTGAAATAGGCCGCTGCACAATGGCAGCTTAGTGCTGCAGCGGCCTTTGCGCGTCAGAGAGACCTGTCATCTATTCAGGGTTTTCACAGACGGCGCAGAGCTTGTTGCCGTCGAGATCGCGCACATAGGCGGCATAGAAATGAGCATGGTATGGGCGCAGGCCCGGTCCGCCTTCATCCACGCCGCCTGCCGCCATTGCCGCCGCATGGAAGGCATCGACATCCGCCCGGCTTGCAGCCGCAAAGGCGACCATGGCGCCATTGCCCGATGTCGCCCTGCGGCGATTGAAGGGGGTCACCACCCAGAAGCGGCAGCGCACATCGCCCTCGGCGGAATAGCCGATTTCCTCCTCCGAATAGTGCTGGCGGCGATAACCGAGCACCGGCAGAACGGCATCGTAAAAATGCCCCGCGTGATAAAGATCGTTGGTTCCGAGCGTGACGTAGAGAAGCATGGGATCAACTCTGATCAGCATCGCCGCGTGTCTCTCCAGACGCGCTAAGGACGCTGTGGCGTTTTCATTTGCTCGACAACCTTATCCTTAAATCGATCCCGATTTAAGGCGGTCATGCAAGAGACCGCCATCCCCCGTCGGCACCGGCCGGAAGATCAAGCTTGCTCAGCTTCACCTTCGGCCTTGCGGCCCTTGAAACCCTTGGCGAGCAGGAACATCTCGACCGATTCGGCGCGTGACGAATTCGGCTTGACATGAACAACCTGACGGAAATTCTGCTTCAGCATGGCGAGCAGCTCACGCTCGGTGCCCCCCTGGAAGGTCTTGGTGAGGAAATGTCCGCCCTCGCCCAGCACCTCGACGGCGAAATGCGCCGCGACTTCGCAGAGATGCATGGTGCGCAGATGATCGGTGCGGTGGTGGCCGGTGGTCGGTGCCGCCATGTCCGAGATGACAAGATCGGGCGTGCCGCCGACCGCTTCCAGCAGCTTTTCCGGCGCGCTGGGATCGAGGAAATCGAGTTGCAGAATCTTGACGCCCGGCAGCTGGGTCATTTCGAGGAAATCGATCGCGGCCACGCGGATATCCTCATCCGTCGAGCCGGTGACCTTGGCGGCGATCTGCGACCAGCTGCCGGGTGCCGCACCGAGATCGATGATGCGCCTGGCGCCGCGCAGGATATGGTATTTCTCGTCGATTTCCAGCAGCTTGAAGGCGGCGCGGGCGCGATAACCTTCAAGCTGGGCGCGCTGCACATAGGGATCGTTGATGTGGCGCTGCAGCCATTGGCGCGACGAGGCCTTCATCTTCTTGTTCTTGACGCGCTGGCCGAGCTTGCGGCCGGTGCGGTTTCCCGCGATCGGTGCCTTGGTCATGCCTTCCCCTATCTAGCCCGTTGGCCGCGGCGGTTGCGGTTGCGCCGCCACACGCCGTCATCGGCCATCATGTCTGTGAGCAGGCCTTCCCTCAAGCCGCGATCGGCAACGCGCATCCGCGGGCTCGGCCAGCGGCGGCGGATCGCCTCGAGAATGGCGCAGCCGGCCAGCACCAGATCGGCCCTGTCAGGCCCGATGCAGGGATTGGCCGCGCGGCTTTCGAAATCCCAGGAGAGAAGTTTTGCCTGCATGGCGGAGACCTCGTCGTCGGACAGCCAGATGCCGTCGACCCTGCGCCGGTCATAACGCGGCAGGTCGAGATGCACGCCGGCAAGCGTCGTCACCGTCCCCGACGTCCCGATCAGATGGAAGTCGCCGGTCTGGGCGATCTCGATCTCGGGGCAGTCGAAACTGACGAGCATGCCCTCGACCTCGCGCACCATGCCCTCAAAGACTTCCGGCGTGACGTCACGCCCGCCGTGACGCTCCGACAGCGTCACGACGCCGACCGGCAGCGAGGTCCAGTGGGTGATGTGATTGGCAAGCCGGCTGAAGCGATTGTCGCCAATGCGGATGACGGCAATCTCCGACGAACCGCCGCCGATATCGAAGAGCACGACCGAGCGCGTCTCGCGCCCGACCAGCGAAGAGCAGCCGGAGACGGCAAGCCGCGCCTCGGTCTCGCGATCGATGATCTCCAACTCGAGCCCGGTTTCGGCAACCACCCGGCTGAGGAATTCTTCGCCGTTGACGGCCTGACGGCAGGCTTCGGTGGCGATCAGCCGCATGCGGCGGATCTCACGGTTCCTGAGCTTGGAGGCGCAGATCCGCAGCGCCTCGATCGCCCGCTCCATCGCCTCGTCGGACAGGCGGCCGCTTGCCGCAAGGCCTTCGCCGAGGCGCACGATGCGGGAAAAGGCGTCCACGACGCGGAACTGACCGGGGCGGGTCGGCTGGGCAATGAGCAGGCGGCAATTGTTGGTGCCGAGGTCGAGAGCGGCGTAGAGTTCTTCCGGCCATGTATAGTCACCGGCCTGGCGATCCCCCTGAAAACCGGGATTGCTATGGCTATCCTGGCGGCCCTTGCGGCTGGCGGCTGCGCCGTTTGGCGTTTCGCGCGGAACGGCTGTACGCGCCGTCTCTTCCGCGCGGCTTTCCTGCTGCGGCGGGGAAGGCTTTGCCGCCGTCAGCGGCCGGCCCTGGAGACCGCGCTTGCCACGATTTTTGCGCCGGTTGCGCCGGCTCGGCAGAGGCTCACCTTCAGACCGCGCGGGGTTGCCCGCCGCTTGCGTCTGCTCCATCGCATGGGGATGAGGTGAACCGCCTTGCGCAGCACCATGACCGCCACGACGGCGACGCTTGCGCTTGCGGGCCGGATTGCCGGCTGCATCTTCCATCGGGCGCGCAGGCTGTCCGGCACCGCCGGAGGGCTCATGCGAAGCGGGATGAGCCGCGTTACGGGATTGCCCGCCACGCTTGCCCTTGCGGCGCCTGGACTTCTTGCCGTCCTTGCGCCCTGCCGCCGACGCCCCGTCAAATTGCGGCTTTGCGCCGCCTTCGGGGTCTTCCACGTTGTTTTTCCACCGCGCCGCGCAAGTCCTGAGGTATGCAGCAGGCGCTCATTCGATTTTTGCGTTGCCGCAAGAATATCAGCGCCCGCCGAAATCGCCAAATTCTTTTTTGGACGGGGATTCGGGGATGGTTTTTCGTCTTCCGCCCAGCCCCGAATTTTTTCAAAACGGGTATTTGCAATCCGCCCGCTTTTGGTTATAAGCGCCGCACAGCAGCCAAGCCCTGCTTCGGCGGCAACTGCTGGGGAATAGTTCAATGGTAGAACGACGGACTCTGACTCCGTTAATCTTGGTTCGAGTCCAGGTTCCCCAGCCAATCAATTTCCCCCTCATTAGATCAGGACATTTCGTGTCAGTTGGGAATTTCTGTTCTCGCTTCGAGCTTCCTGATCGCGCTTTCGGCCAGAGCCAAGTCTCGATTCAGGTAGTTTGAGTCCAAGGACCGAGCGGAATTCGCAAATATCGCCATAGGCAATATTGCCATTGCGCCAGAATTCGCCAATAGCTATATTCCCCTTATGAAAAAGATCGCCTACAGCAAGGCTGCCGCGAAGGCACTCCGCAAGATGCAGCCGAAGCGCGCGGCCGCGATCGTCGCCAAGGTCGAAGCCTTCGCCAACAGCGAGCCGGTTGATCTCAAGAAACTGCAAGGCAGCGAATTTTTTCGCATTCGCGTCGGACAGGATCGAGTCATCATCGACGATCAGACCATGCAGGTCCTCGTCATCAAAGCCGGCCCGCGTGGCGACATCTATAACGAATAGGAGACCATCATGGGTGAAATTCAGACACTGACCATCGACGGCAAGGGCTATGTCCTGCTCTCCGAAGAAGACTACCGCGACCTTGTCGACCTCAGCGAGGCGCGCGCCGCGAAGGCGCGCATCGATGCCGGCGAAGAGACCTGGCCGGAAGACGTCGTCAAGGCGCTGATTTCAGGCGAAGATCCTGTCCGCGTGTTCCGCAAGCATCGCGGCATAAGCGTCAAGGAGCTGGCCGAAAAGGCCGGGCTCTCACAGCCCTATCTTTCGGAAATCGAGACCGGAAAGAAGGAAGGCTCCCTGGACGCATTGAAGGCG
Organism: Rhizobium binxianense; assembly: GCF_028994275.1. Taxonomy (NCBI): domain Bacteria; kingdom Pseudomonadati; phylum Pseudomonadota; class Alphaproteobacteria; order Hyphomicrobiales; family Rhizobiaceae; genus Rhizobium; species Rhizobium binxianense. Next base: position 441,883 of record NZ_CP118713.1, on the reverse strand, counting down.
ATCGCTCGGATTCTGGACGTCGACCTCGACGATCTGGTTTGATGCAGGATGCGCATCTGCATCTAGCACCAGAACGGTTCGGAAGAATTTTTTAGGTCGTATCCTGGCGGGTCGCGATACGTCGGTGCTGGCGAGCCTATTCAAGATGCGACGACTATCGACCGGCTATTCAAAGAGAATGAGGCTTGCCGGCGTTGGAGGCATCGGCTTGACCGTGACACCGGCAAGGCCGACCAGTCTCGCCATCTCAGTCAGCTCACTTTGCGTGTAAGCTTGGCCCGCCGGCGTGCTGGCGAGCATCTCCCAGGAGAAGGCCGCGGGAAAAGGCGGCGACACGCCATCATCGTTCGGCACGAAATCGACCGCGACGATCCGACCATCCCCTGCAAGGCTGGCGATGATCCTTCGTAACAGCTCAGCACATGTCGGCACATCGAAGTGGTGCAGAAAATTCGGCAGCAGGACGAGATCGTAACCCGTCCCCCACTCCACATCGAAGGCACTGCCGGCGATCGTCCGGTATCGGTCCGCCACGCCGGCTTTTACCGCATTCTGCCTCGACAGCTCCAACACGGCGGCCCAATCGACGGCGACGATCTCCGCCGATGGAAAGGCCTTGGCGATTTCGATCCCGAAAACACCCGGACCTGCAGCGATGTCCAAGACCTTTTTGGGAGGCCTCGGCCAGCCGGAGATTTCGCCGGCCAGTATCTTGGCGCTGAGCCCGGTAAAGGAGCCCATGCCGCGCGCAAACTTCAACCAGACGGGATTGTCTGGCGACATGTTGGCAAGCCCGGACGAACCGCCGTTTCGCACGATGGCGGCCGGATCGCGCAGAAAATTATCGATTATTTCGGGTGCTGCGACGAACTCGACGGCAGAGCCCATATAGGCCGGCGAATTGCGATCGAGGAACATTCTGGTCGAGGGCGTCATTCGGTACTGTCCGCTCTCCTTTGTCAGGAAACCATGGACCACCAGGTAGTCGCACAGGATGCGCACCCCACGCTCCGAGGCGCTTGTCGCCGACGCCAGCAATGCTGCCGTTTTGCCCTCGCCGATGTGCGTAAAGAGATCAAGCTCGATGGCCGCCCTGATCGCTGCCGTCTTTCGGCATGCAAACAGCGCGTCGACCACGAGTTCGGGCGACACGACGCCGACACCGGCGTCCTCGACGATTGTTTCCATGGGATCCCCCAGAGCCCTCGACCGATCTTGCCTGGCAGCGCCGGCGGCAGAAATTATGCGTATATCCGCATATTCCACAATACTCACCGCACTAAGCCTATCGGGCTGTAAGCATCCGGTGAGTACCGCATCTGGCCCTGATTGTGTGCAGGCTCAGGGGTCTGACTGGAATGCCGCGACAGCTCTTGCAGCCTTGTCGCAACGCTCAGCAAGTCCTGGGTATGAAAGCCCCATATGCTCGGTCGCGATCTTAAAGAGATACTGCGCGATGGCATCAACTGAGGCCGTTTGGTTGACCAGCATGCCACAGACGGTATCGGCATAGGCATCATATTCGTCTTGCGCTTCAGGAATGTCCGACACCCCGATGGGGTCCCACTCGGTGAGCAATATTTTCCGAATGATCGCTCGGTTGGCTTTGCGATCCATCGTTGATCCTAGGCCGCAACGGCTGCTGTTTGCGTCGGTGTCCAGTTCCATGGCAGCAATTTCTCCAGCCTGGTAATCGGCGTGTCAGCGATGCGGGCAAGAACGTCGGCAAGCCACGCCTGCGGATCGATGTCGTTGAGCTTTGCCGTCATGATCAGTGTGGCCATGAAGGCGGCACGATCTGCACCGCGATCCGATCCGGCGAAGAGCCACGACTTCCTGCCGAGCGCGAAGCCTCGCAACGCTCTCTCGGCTGCATTGTTCGTCAGGCAAATCCTGCCGTCCTCCAGGAATGACGTGAAGCCATCCCAGCGCTTGAGCATGTAGTCGATCGCCTCTGCGACCGGAGAAGTGCGCGACAGCTTTGCCCGCTCGGTTTGAAGCCAAGCCTGCAGACCGTCGACGAGCGGCAGGCTATCTTTACGGCGACGCTCCAGGCGTTGATCGGCGGCAAGCCCGTTTATATCCCGCTCGATATCGAACAGCGCGTCGATCAGTTTGATGGCCTCCAGTGCCATGGGCGAGATCGGCGCGGCGTTCTTTACACGTTTGGCATTCGCCGCGATGTCGGCGAGCACGAAGAACTTACGTCTCGAATGTGACCAGCAAAACGCCTGCCTTAGTGGATTTGGATCGCGATCAACCTTGAACAGCGGATTGTAGCCGCCATAGGCATCCGCCTGCAGAATGCCGGTGAAGGTCTTCAGGTGGCGTTCCGGATGTTCCTGCCGTCGATCTCGCGATGCATAGTAAAGGGCGGCCGGCGGTGAGAGCCCTCCGAACGGCCGATCGTCCCGGACGTAAGTCCAGATGCGGCCCGTATCGGTCTTTCCTTTCGCCAGGATCGGCACGGTCGTGTCGTCGCCATGCAGCCGCGCGGCGGCCAGAACATGCGCTTCGATCAGTAAATGTATAGGCTTCAACGCCGCGGCGCATGCTCCGACCTGGTCAGCCAGTGTCGATAAACTAAGGTCGAGGCCCTCGCGGGCATAGCGTTCGCTCTGGCCGTTGAGCGGCTGGTGCTGGGCGAACTTCTCGAACAGGATCATCGCCAGCAGGTTCGGCCCGGCAAAACCGCGGGGCGTCACATGGAAGGGTGCCGGTGGCTGCGTGATCTTATCACACTCGCGGCAGGTAAACTTCTCCCGCACCGTCTGAATGACTTTCCATTGACGTGGGATGACCTCCAGGGTCTCGGTAATGTCCTCGCCGAGCTTCGACAGTTTGGCCGATCCGCAGCAGGCGCAATTCGCGGGAGCGGCGATGACGACGCGCTCGCGCGGCAGGTGTTCGGGAAAGGGCTTGCGTGAAGGACGCTTGCGCTCGAAGGCCCTGACGGTCGAGGCACTGGCTGCGATCTCTGCTGCCCGTTCATCTTCGCCAGCATCAGCCTCCAGCTCCTCGAGCTGCAGTTCCATCTGTTCGAGAAGCCGCGCTTTGCGCTCAGAGCGGCTGCCATAAAGCTCCCGGCGGACCTTCTCGATCCCCAGCTTCAACCGGGCAATCAGCGCCTCGGAATGCGACACGAGTGCCTTTGCGCTGGCGGCTTCCGCCTTGGCGATCATTGCTTCCGCCTCGGCTGTGATGCGCCGGGCACGCTCCTCCGCCAGGGCCGCAAGTGCGCTGGTAAGGTCGTTAGGAAGCTGTTCAGCCGCATCGTTCATGGGCCAATGGAATCATATTCGACCCCGCCATGCCAGTGTTTTTGCTTATCCGGCCGAGGTCGGTCGCCAGGTTTTTTGCGGCATTCGCCAGTCGATCCCTTCTAGCAAATAACCGAGCTGCGCCGGCGTGATCACCACCGAGCCGTCGGCTGCCGACGGCCATATGAAGCGTCCGCGTTCTAGCTTTTTTGTGAACAGGCAGGCTCCCTGGCCGTCATGCCATATAACCTTAATCAGGCCACCGCCACGACCGCGGAAGACGAACAGATGCCCGCACATCGGATCGCGCTTCAGCGTCTCTTGCACCATCAGCGACAGACCCGGAAAGCCCTTGCGCATGTCCGTATGGCCGGTTGCCAACCAGACCTTCACCCCACTCGGAACCGGGATCATCGCCGACCCAGCACACAATCAAGAATGCGGCCAAGTGCCTCCGTGTCGATGTCGCTGTCCACGCGGACACGGCGACCGCGGCCCAGCTCAATCGTCACATCACTACGCTTCCGGCGGGGCTGCGATGGGGCCAGCGCTTCCAAGGCAGCGGGCTGGGCTGCCGGCGCGGCCTCCGAAACAATCACGGGCACCAACGTGCTCGATACCTGCATCGACGGCTCCTCGATCCGGCAGAGTTCCTTGCGCCACCGAAAGAGCTGGCTGACATGGATTCCAGCAGCGCGGGCAACCTCCGAGATAACCGCATCCGGCTCAAAGCAGGCCGCGACAAGCCGTTCCTTATCCTCGCGTGACCAGCGGCGGCGGCGCTCTACGGATGTGATCACCTCAATTGGATGCTTCGTCATATGACTACTCCTAGTGTTACCACTAGGACTGGAGTCAGCAGCCCATCATCGCAAGACGGCCTTCACCGTGAGCTTACATCGGGCTCCCCGTCTCAATGGCCGAGCCGTCCTGCCCCATAGGATCACGAGGCAATCGGGGGCTGGCGACACCCTGTGTCGCGATTGCGGGAAAAGAAAAATGCCGGAGGGTCCGCAGCGACTTGGTATCAGACCGCTGAATCGGATCTGTTTTCGAACTCCAGAAACCAGGCGTAGGTGGCGCGGATGCCATCCTCAAGCGAAATGCGCGGTTTCCAGCCCATATCCTGCAGCTTCTGATTGCTCATCAGCTTGCGCGGCGTGCCATCGGGCTTGGAAAGGTCATGAATGATCTCACCCTCGTAACCGATGACGCGGCACACCAAGCGCGTCAATTCGATAATTTCGAGATCCGTACCCGAGCCGACATTGACGTGCTGCGCGCCCGAATAGGTTTTGAGGAGAAACACCAACGCGTCGGCGCAGTCGTCGACATGAAGAAACTCTCGGCGCGGGGTCCCCGTGCCCCAGACCACCATATGCGGGTCTTTGCGAAGTTTCGCAGCATGCGCCTTGCGGATGAGCGCAGGCAGCACATGGCTGGAATTCAGGTCGAAATTATCGCCCGGGCCATATAAATTGGTCGGCATGGCCGAAATATAATCCCGACCATATTGCTTGCGATAGGCTTCCGCCAGTTTGATACCGGCGATCTTGGCAATCGCATACCATTCGTTGGTCGGCTCAAGCGCACCGGTCAGCAGAGACTCTTCGGGAATCGGCTGTGGAGCGAGCTTGGGATAAATGCAGCTTGACCCCAGGAACAGCAGCCGGTCCACTCCCGCCCGGTGGGCGGCTTCGAAGAGGTTCGCTTCGATAATCAGATTGTCATAGATAAACTCTGCCGGATAACTGTCATTCGCGAGGATGCCGCCAACCTTGGCAGCAGCGAGAATGATAACATCAGGCCGGGTTGCTTCGACAAATTTCTCAACCTCCTCCTGCCGCTTCAAATCGACCTCACGGCGCGTGGCCGTGATAACGTTGCAATCTTCCGATTGAAGCCGGCGCACAAGAGCACTGCCGACCATCCCGCGATGACCGGCAACCCAGATCTTCTTGTTGGATAAGTCGTACACTCAGATCTCTTTCCGGCTGTTTAGAGCCTTCCAGTGCTTGACATCCTCGCGCACCATTTCAGCGGCGAGTTCGCGAACCGGCGTCTTGTGATGCCAGCCGAGTTTCTGACGTGCCTTGGTTGGATCGCCAAGCAGAAGGTCGACTTCCGTCGGGCGGAAATAGCGAGGATCGATTTCCACAAGGCACGCACCTGAGGCGACGTCATAGCCTTTTTCGGCAACGCCGGATCCCTTCCATTCCAAAGTGATGCCGACGTCGGCAAAGGCCCACTCGACAAACTGGCGGACACTGGTCGTCTCACCCGTCGCCAGTACGTAGTCATCCGGCTTGTCCTGTTGCAGCATGCGCCACATGCCCTCGACATATTCACGCGCGTGGCCCCAGTCACGCTTGGCGTCAAGGTTGCCGAGGAAGAGCTTGTCCTGAAGGCCGAGGCTGATGGCAGCCACCGCCATCGTGATCTTGCGCGTGACGAAGGTCTCGCCACGAAGCGGGCTTTCATGGTTGAACAGAATGCCGTTTGACGCATGCATACCGTAAGCCTCGCGATAATTCACGACGATCCAGTAGGCATAGAGCTTGGCTGCGGCATAGGGAGAACGCGGGTAAAAGGGCGTCTTCTCGTTCTGCGGCATTTCCTGCACAAGACCGTAGAGTTCCGAGGTCGATGCCTGGTAGAACCGGGTCTTTCCCTCGAGCCCCAGGATACGAATGGCTTCGAGCAGCCTCAACGTGCCGACACCATCGGCATCCGCCGTATATTCAGGCGTTTCGAAGCTGACACCGACATGGCTTTGGGCGGCGAGATTGTAGATTTCATCGGGCTGCGTCTGCTGGACGATGCGCAGCAGGTTGGTCGAGTCAATCATATCGCCATAGTGGAGAATGAAGCGAGGATGTGCCTCATGCGGATCCTGATAGATATGTTCGATGCGGCCGGTATTAAAAGACGAGGACCGCCGCTTGATACCGTGCACCGTATAGCCCTTGCTCAGAAGCAATTCGGCCAAATAGGCACCATCCTGACCAGTCACCCCAGTGATAAGCGCGGTTTTTGTCATTTTCTACGTGGTCTTTCGATGCAATCTTCGGGACGTGTTTGGATACTACCGCGCTAGTGCATCCTCACGTTGCGCGACACGGGACAGCGAAATGAGGATCGTGGATCTCTTCTGTTGACCTAGGACTGGCGCATAAGATTAGAGCTTTCCAATTACCATGTCCAAGGGGAAAACATGATTTTGGTGACAGGAGGCGCCGGCTTTATCGGTGCGAATTTCGTGCTCGACTGGCTTCATGATGAGCCCGTTGTCAACCTCGACGCCTTAACCTATGCCGGCACCCTGTAGAACCTAATAGTACCGGGAACGCAAAACCAGTCTCTCCGCGCTAACGATAGCTCAATGCCGATTCGAACGGTGCCAGAACTGGCAGTGGTAGATACCGCTAATCGTATCCGAAGTGCCGTCATCATCGCGGCTCGAATAGTTGCATTGGCACCGTCGGCAAACGGCTTGTCTTGGGTGCGTGTATCTCCGGCCAAACTGGCGGCCGATAACCCTCCTCGGCGGTGACGATTAAAATCGCCACGACACAGGCAACAAAAATGAAGGCGGCAGAGATCTTGCAGGCCATCCTGATGTCTCGCTGAAGCAGCGGTTCCCAAAGATAGAATTTCTATTACGGGTTGCCAACATCGCTCGCGCCTTTCGAAACGCCGTTCGATAGGAACCGGTGAATTCGGTGAAAGCTAGGCAGATGCGTTCGAGCTAAGTCCGATGCTCGACTTCTCCAGACCCACGCTAGAACAAGCGTTTTAGGACGACTTCGACTATCTGTTTAGTAAGAAGACGGGATCATGAACAGCCGCGTCAAGCGCTTGCCTCGCTTCTAGATACCAATCAACGAAGGCCTTGACGCCGACATCCAAGGTCGTATCCGGCTTGTATCCCGTCAGTGCCACGAGCAGGTCGGGGGCTGCGAAGGTGCGCGGCACATCCCCCTTCTGCATCGCCAGCATCTTGCGGATGGCAGGACGGCCGAGCGCCTTCTCCACCGTTTCAACGAAATCCATCAGGCTGACCGGCTGGCCTCCGCCAATATTGACGACGCGAAAGGGCGCCTGGCGCGAAAGCGTTTCAACAGCCGCGTTGTCGAGACGGTTATCCTCGGCCGGGGCGATTGCCGACAGCCTGACGATCGCTTCGATCAGATCGTCAATATAGGTGAAATCACGGCTCATATTGCCTTCGCCGTAGATCTCGATCGGCTGGTCTTCGAGCATGTTCTTGGTGAATTTGAACAGTGCCATGTCGGGCCGGCCCCACGGACCATACACCGTGAAGAAACGAAAGGCCGTGGTCGGAATCTTGTGAAGATGGGCGTAGCTATGCGCCATCAGTTCCATCGATTTCTTCGTCGCGGCATAGATGGTCAGCGGTTCGTCGGCGCGATCGGTCTCATGAAAGGGGACGGTCGCATTGGCGCCGTAGATCGACGATGTCGAGGCCAGCATCAGGTGGCGGATTTCGACGCGCCGGGCGATTTCCATGATGTTCCACGAGCCTTCGACGTTCGAACGAAGATAGGCCTCGGGATCTTCCAGGCTATAGCGCACACCGGCCTGTGCGGCGAGGTGGATCAGGATATCGGGCTTGGCCGCCAGAACAGCCGCTTCCAGCGCTGGCCGGTCCTCGAGCATTGATATGACGGGTTTGAAGGCCCGAAACTGGGAGAGTGCCGCATGGCGCATCTCCTTGAGCTTGACGTTGTAATAGGGAGTGAGGCCGTCGAAACCTGTGACGTCATGCCCCTCTTGCAGCAGGCGCCTGGCCAGATGAAAACCGATAAAGCCGGCAGTCCCTGTAATGAAGTAGCGCATTCCCACCTTTTCTCGACTTCCTGCCGACGGCAAAGAGCCGATCCCGTATTAAGTGACCCCACTTATAAGATAAAAGTTAGAATATCGAACAGAGGTGACTGGTCCTATTCGATCGCCTGCCCGCCTTTGCCCTCCGCCAGACGTCTGTCAAGATCCCAATCCGTAAAGATCCAGCACACCCTCGACGACCATCGGCAGTGAATACTTTGCCGATGCAAGCTTACGTCCTTCTTCTCCGAGCGCCTTGCATTTTGCGTGATCGAGCAAGAGCGTTCGAAGCGCGGCCGTCAGGCTTTCAATATCGCGAGGTTTAACCAGCAGTCCCGCTCTGCCATCTTCGACCAGTTCACGACATCCCGCCATGTCAGTGGTGACAATCGGACGGCCGCACGCCATGGCCTCGATGAGAACCTTCGGCACGCCCTCGCCATAATAGGTCGGCAAACAGACAATCGAAGCCTCCGCGAGCGTCTGAGGCATATCCTGACGGTGGCCCCACAATTCGACAGCACCCTCTAAACCCCACCGTTGCAAATCGCTTTTCGGAACCGACGCGGGATTCTCGCCATCCGGTTTTCCCACCAACACAAAACGGGCATTCACGCCCTCTGCCCGAAGCAACTTCGCCGCCTCAACGAACTCGTTTATCCCCTTGTCCCAAATCATCCGGGACGCAAGCATCACGACAGGCTCGGTCATCGCTAGTGGCATGGGGACATAAATGTTCAAGTCGACGCCCGCGCCGGGGATGAGATGGACCCGAGCCTTATCGACGGCACATGCGCGGGTCACCACGTCGTAGTCCTCTTTGTTCTGGACGATGACAGCCGTGCCCCTCCTGTTGAGCAGATAATGGAACAGTGAAACTATAAATCTCCTCAAAACTCTCGCCTGAAGATTTTGAGAGGAGAACACAAAACCCAAGCCCCCCAATGCATTTATTCGTCTGGACACGCCTGTCACCATGGCGACGACGCTTCCGTACAGTACCGGCTTCATCGCAACATTGTGAATCACATCGGGTTTTTCGCGCACCACAACTGAATATAGTTCCGCGATGGCGCAAAGTTCCTGAAACGGATTGAGGCTTGATCGGACAAGCCTACGAAGAGGAACAACTCGTATGCCCTCTTTTTCAATCTTTTCCTGATGATTTGTCACTCTTGTGGCAACAACCACCTCACAACCTTTTTCTATTGCAGCCACGGCCAATGGCAGGCGATGGGAATGAAAGTACCAATCCTCGGTGACAAAAAAGAGCACCTTCAAAGGCCAATTCTCCAATGGATTGAAATAATTAAGAATTCACGCATCATTGCCAACTGCCGCTCGTGGCAATTTAGCAGATGAGAACGATCCAAGACTGATGGTCTCCCATTTGTCGAGCACATCCTCAAGCGTCGCGCCGGCACGAGAGGCGTTGGCAGACGCCGACAGGCGAAGGCGGAGCTGATCGTCTTGCATAAGCTGTCTCAGACCAGCAGCCAGCGCGATCACTTTCGTGGGCTGCGAGTCCACAAGGAGACCGTTTTCTCCGCTTCTGATCAACTCGTTGGTACCTGCGCACTCCCTGAACCCGATCGCTGGCAATCCGTGCGCTAGCGCTTCCACAGTCGCCAAGCCATAGCTTTCGTAGGCCGATGAGATTACATAGAGTTGTGCAGCACTATATTCGGAAGAGATATCTGGCGTAGTGCCGGGCATGCGCACACGATCCGACAAGTTCAATCGTCTTACCTCTGCTTCTATGGCCGCCCGCTCGCCTCCATCTCCAAAGATTTTCAGCGTCCACTCTGGAAAATCGGTGGCGATCGCGGCGAAGGCTTGCACTAGCGTGATATGATCCTTCTGCGGATGAAGTCGCCCAACTGCGAGGAGCGTCCGACCTGACTCCGCACCCAGGACGTCGGCCCGCCGAACAGCAGAATACTCGGCCGGATTGGGCAGGATGTCCATCTTGGCGCGGATTGCCGGCGGATACAGCTGTCTCATCTGGCTTGAAACAGCCGTGAACCGCTTGACAAACGGAGCGGATGATTTCAGCAGCGTCCACTTTAGGGGTGTGCCGCTGTAGCGAGCAGGCACATTATGCTCACTTGCAAAAACAGGTATGCCCGATCCCATCAATGCGAAAGCGACTGGTGTGTAACTCGATGGCATGAAGGCCACAACAACATCGGGTGCCAATTGGCGAATACGTCGCCGCAGCATAAAAAGCGGGACCGGCATCAATCCACGAATCTTTAATGCGTGGCGTTTGATCGCGAAGCTTAAGGGATAAAAGGAAGATGCCGTTGAACCATCCAGAGTAAGAATCGAGACGCTGTGGCCGCGGTCGTGAAGACCGTTCGCCACTTCTGCGAAAACACGCTCAGCGCCGCCACCAAGTGTCGTCACCGATTTGATGCAAAATAAGAATTTCATCAATTGGCCGCGTGCTTCAGGACATTCTCCCAGCGATCAAGGCAGGCTGACGGCAGATACCGGCGCATTGAGAGGCGCGCACGGCTACCCATTTCGGTCCGGCGGTCATGGTCAATCATCAACTCGCCTAATGCCTTGGAAAGACTGTCAGGCGACCCGTTCCCATCAGCCAGCAAACCTGTATCGCCGTGCTCTATCAAATCGTAGACTCCAGCGCAATCGGCATAGCCAACGGAAGGTAGACCGTGCGCAAGAGCCTCGGCAAGTGCATTCGGGAAACCTTCCCACCGGGACGGCAGGCAGAACAGATTAGATGAGACGTAGGCGGACCCCACGTCTGAGGTAGTGCCCGTCAGAAATACGCGCCCCCGTAGGTTGGGGCTCGCGTTGATTAACTCTTGTAGGGAAGCCCGGTCCTCCCCTTCACCGACGATCTTTAGATCCCAGTCGAGAAACCGATCCGCCAGGAGCGAAAACGCCCGTATCAGAGCTTGGTAATTCTTCTGAAAGCTTAGCCGGCCGACGGACAGCAGCGTGAAACGGCCCTGCTGGTTCGCGGCACCGGTAACGGAAAACTTGTAGGCCTCGGAGACAGGATTAGGTGTTTCGACGATAAGTTTCTGAAGAGCCTTCGGGTAGTAATCGCGATAGCGGTCGAACTGCACGGTAATCTGCTTTGCGAAGCGAAAACTGAAATGCTCTTTTCGTTTGCTCCATGCGTTGTTGGCATGTTCGTAAAGTGTCGGCGCTGTACGCTCAGCCGCAATCAGCGGGATCCCCATACCGGCTGTATACGACAGCATGGCCCGAAACGGGCCGCCTTGAAAACAAATGATAACGTTCGGAGAGAAGTGGGATACGGACCTGCGGATTTTTGGCACGCGTTGCAATCGCGTCAGCACATTCGCCTTGCGCGAGGCATCGCCGGTGTGCAGCTTATACCAGTGTATTTCCGAGGTGATTGGATAAAAGGCTTCAGCATCTTCCCGGTCCCAGCTCAGGAGGGCAACTTCGTGTCCGCGACGGACCATCTCGTTCATGATGGTCACGATCATCCTCTCGAGGCCGCCAGCCATCCCATTCATGGCACGGGCGACAAATAACAGCCTCATTGCATATTCCTTTTGTTCATGCGCCTCTCGTGGCGAAGGCGTTTTGGCCCGGATGCCAACAGGTGCGAGGTGGCAAGAATAGGGTTTCTGACGGCGATAAGGAAGAACTGAGCAATGAACCGAAAGTACTGCCGTTTAAAATGGTAATATCGCAGATTCGGCCAGTGGCTGGCATAATGATATCGGCCTACAGACCGCAAATATCCCTCATGCTTTTTTGCCACGGCGATCTCGGCAGACCGATTTGCGTCGGGCGACTTGTCGGAGCCTTGGGTTGAATGCTGCAAAAACAGGTTTTCTGCGGTACCGATAAAACACCCACCCGCAAGTGCCAGCCGAATAGCAAAATCGACGTCTTCAACGCGCTTTAACGTTGCGTCAAATCCGCCGAGCTCCCGGAATACTTCTCGCCTCGCCATAAGTGCGCATGTGGGTGTGCCCGCACCGTAAAAATAATCCGGTCTCCGTCGATAAAATAGGAGATAATCCGCGACATCCGTGCCGCATGGCGTCGTTCCCGCAGACCCAATGGCGGGAAGGGGCTTAAGATGACCGTTGGGATAAATCCGCGCTCCCGCCGCATAACAGGCGACTGTGCGATACCCATTCGACGCCTCGAAATCCTTTATCGCGGCGACCTGCAACGTTACCCGGCTGACGGCACTTTCGTCATCATCGTCGAAGAAAACAATAAAGCCTCCCGTCGCTGCTTCTATGATGGTGTTTCTTGCTCTAGCGGCGCCGCCATTTTCGCTATGGCATATGAGGCGAACCCGAGAATCTCCAGAAATCAACGATGCGACATACTCGGACGATCCGTCTGTTGACGCATCGTCCACAATGAGGATCTCGATATCGGGCCAATCCTGCGTCTGAGCGCTCCTAATAGCATTGCCGATAGTGTCGCGAGCATTGAAACAAGTTATGCCGACTGTGACGCGCTCGTTTTGGTGCATGGAAGTTACTTGCGATGGAATAGGGAAAAACTGTGGTTGCTGTCGAACTGCGGCAATGCATACCACAGGCGCGACCACGTCAACAATGGATGGGTTATGGCGCTCATAGCCAGATTGCGGATAAACGAAGTCCGATCGCCTTGTAACCACAGGTATTTTGTCTTTACCCATTCCCTAGAAAACCGATAATGCTCCTTGGTTTTGAATGCACTGTGGTGCTTATCGATGACCTGCAGCTTGTAGTGGAGCTCCTTATCGAGCGACTTGTCGGAGCTGTATGTGAGCGTCTGGGTCACGAGCGGTGCTGCAATGCCAATGAAGTGACCGCCAGCCCTTGCCACGCGCACACAGAATTCCATGTCTTCGGACCGACGGAAGGCGGGATCAAATCCGCCAAGCGTCCTGTAAGTCGATGTCCTTGCCATCTGAGAGCAGGTAGCGACCGCGCCATAGCCATCCTCTACCGGCTCTCCCCATAACAGCCGTCCGGCGACGGCCAGACCGTTGGGCGCCTCTTTTTTCCGCGAGCATCCCATCGTTCGTTCTATGCGTTCGCTGCCATGCAAGGTTATCTGCAGCCTGGCTGTGTGACAGATCACCGGCGCCAATTCAGGAAGCTGGCCTTCGTACTCGATAATTCGCTGGTATTGCGTGGCAATCCGGTCGGGATCGCTCACATCATCATCATCGAAGAACGCTAGAAAATCGCCCTTGGCTTCTTCTATTATCCGGTTACGAGCTGCCGCTACTCCTAAGTTTTCGGACTGACGGAACAACCGAACCTGCGCATGATTCTTGACGATCTGCTCTACCAACTCGAAGGTCTGATCGCTCGATCTATCATCAACGACAACGATCTCCAGTGGCTCCCAGCTCTGAGCGATGGCCGAAGATATGGCATTGGCGATATGTCTCTCGGCATTGAAGCACGTGATACCAATTGTGACCAGCGAAGCCATTTGGTTACTGCTTTCTAAATCGAACACATTACACTCAACGATTGAGAGACTCAACCGTTCGCAACGGCCACGTTTAAGCTCCGCCTGTCAGACCACCTACCCGTCAAATAAGGTTGCAGTACTATGTGGGTTCCGCACAGGGCCATGACGAACAGAACCGGACCGGGCAGCAGCCACGCTTGGGTCTGGTTGAATATGGCGTTAACACCAAAGAATATCACAAACGCCGAACTTGGCTCACCAGGCTCTGCGATCAGGTTTCGGAAGCCGACGACACATAACAGGCCGATTACGCTCATCGCTACCATCAGGAAGAACGGACCATAGCCGGCCCCGAACTGGAGATACGGAGACTGAATAGTGCCAACTGTGATCCAATCCTGCCTTGTTATGCCAAATCTGTCATTTATTCCCCAAGGGTTTGCTTGCGTCATGAGATCAGCTAGCTTTTCGGGCGTGTTTGGAAATCTCGAGCCGGGATAGCCGCCGTCAAGCGTCATCCACAGCCCCGCGGCGGCGCCGTAGACTCGAATGCGAAAGGGCCTTTTGACTTTGTTTTCAAAGCAATTGTCGCCTCTGCAATCGGCGCCGTTCGTCGTCTTCTGAAACCAGGGCTCACTGCTACCAAGTTGATACGCAACCTCGTTCCCCACCGAGATCATGGTCGGAGAAATCAAAACGGAAGAAAAATACAATGAGACGGCCGCAGCTATTGTTACCGAGACTGTTGTAAAGAGACCGCGATAATTTAAATTCGGTCTGAAATACAACAAGCTAATTTGAATTATCATCAATATTATGCCAATTCGCCCGCCCGAGAGGAGAATTGCCGTCGCTACCGTACACCCCAACTTGGGACGACGGGAAAGAAGCGACCAAATATAAACTGCTGTCAGACAGGTGGTTACGTCGTCGCCGAAAAACCAATAAGCTCTCTTATAGAAGTCAGAGTAGGAATAAACTTCTCCAACGTCGAACAAGAAGCTAAATGCTAACAGGCCCGCTACAATAAACCCAACAAAAGCAACAAGCCACGGACGATACCTATAAGCCCCGTATGCAACCACCCCGGCAAACGACACAAGCAGCGTCTGCACGGCGTTGGATTCAATTATGTGCAGCATTGGTCGCCTCCGCTTTGCCACAGGCTGTCGCGTTTCCAATCTGCTCAATAGCTTGCGCGGTAAACAGAACGTTCACTCCCTCTTTGCGCTGATGAGATAGCCTATTGCACATCGGACTGCTGGATGATCCTGCTTGAATTCAGCTTCTGCACCGTTCCTGAACTTCCACCGTGCCAGGACGTAGTCAAGCGTTAAAGCGATACGAACCCGCATGCGCTTGAAGGGGCCGGGCAGACCGGTAACACTGCATGCTGTCGAGTACGGCCCCCACAGTAGAGCAGTGGTCGATGTGAGGGTAAACCCACACTCTTCCAGCAACGTTTGCCAGTAAGCTGGCGTGCCTCGTATATAGTCGCTGGGATGGCCATGAACTCGAAAAATAAAGGGCACAATGAAATGGAGATGCCCGTTTTTCTTTAATACCCGCTGGATTTTTTGCAGCGTTTCTTTCCCATGGTAAACATGTTCGAAGGTGTTGAACGATACCACGGCATCATAACGCTGATCGGCGCAAGGCAGAGGCCCATTGGGCTCGATGAGATAAGTTGGCTCAGTGTGAGGGTCGATATTTGCGGACTCATATTCGAAGGGGGCGCCGCGCTTCGCCCATTCTTTAACGTGATGACTATAGTTGGTTCGAGTACCGCCACCGAAATCCAACACCAATCCCTCAAGGCCCAGGAATTTCAAGCGTTCATATTCAAGGCACCGCAACGTACTGATTGTTCCGGCACTTTTGAGCATATGCAACAAACGTTCGAAGGTAGGCATCTGAAACCGAACGAGGCCACTTCTATCTTCAAGATCGTACATCATTTCCCCTGCACTCTTTACTTCCGGCACAAAAGAAGCGGTTTGTCCGATCGACGGCCTAGCACTTCTGTCACCGTTTTGAAATGATTAGAAATCGCCTTCCGAACCCGTTCAGTATCGCAGATACCTGGATGAAGTTCGATGACCAAGCATTTTACGGAGGCGAGCAATTCCGGCGTTGCACACAGGAAATCTTCCTCCGAACCCTCAATGTCGATCTTAAGAATATCGATATCCGCCCGTTTACTGACAGTATCCATCAAGGTTTGAAGGTTTATTGTTTCGACTTCCAAATCGCCCTCGGAGGAAACTCTGTGGCTCATCGAAGGGCCTGCTGTCGAAAAGCGCAGTCGCTTTCCATTAGTACTAGAGGCTGCAAAATTGACTACACGCCAATTTGCAGAGCGGGAACCCGCGTTCTTCGTTGCGACGGCGAAGGTATGTATATCAGCCTCCACACTTAGGATGTGAGCCTGAGGATTAACGCTAAGAGCCCAAGCAGCAAAGGTGCCGATGTGGGCACCTACATCCAAAACACATGGCGCATAAGTGGACCGCAGATCAGCATCCAGAAACTTATACTCGCCCTCATGGAGTACCTCCACGATCGCATTGCTGTCTATGCCTCTGAAAAACAGGGGCTTGCCGTCATACTTCACCTGCAGCAAACGGAAGGGGTCTCTTTTTCGACGGATGAGGATACGCGCCGCAGCAATACGATCCCCGGCGAGCGGAGTGAGCCAACGAAGCGTCTCGAGGAGCTTTCTAAAACGTGACATCATGGCGACGTTCGGCAGCTTTTCATTGTAATGGCACTCCTTGCGGTGACGCATTGGCAAGATCTTGAAAGAGCTCTTCATTCTGTAACAAAGTTTCGTACGAACCTCGCGCGATAAGTTGGCCGCGATCCAAAAGGATAATCTGATCGCAGTTGCGAACAGTCATTAAGCGATGGGCTATGATCACAATAGTCTTGTGCTGCCCGAGCTCAGAGATCGCTTTCATTACCGCCGCCTCTGTCTGTGTGTCCAGTGCGCTGGTAGCTTCATCAAAGACAACCACTTGAGGGTTTCGGTATAAAGCGCGCGCAATGCCCAAGCGCTGCCGCTGGCCGCCAGAAAGACGAGCTCCGCGCTCGCCAATGATCGTGGCATATCCATTTGGAAGTTCATTGACGATGAAGTCATGGATGTGCGCCTGCATCGCCGCCTGCCTTACCGCTTCCTCATCAATTTCGGAAGGAGGAACGCCGAAAGCGATGTTGGCCGAGACGCTGTTGTCTGCGAGAAAGATCTGTTGAGGTACATATCCCAGATTCATCTGCCATGCGCGGATGTTGTGCATGTCCAGCGGCACGCTGTCGACAGTTATTCGTCCCGACGTCGCCGTCGTAAGACCCAGTAGAAGATCGACAATCGTGCTTTTCCCGGCCCCAGTTTGTCCAACAAATGCAACGCTACTGTTAACACGGATTTCCAGGCTAACATCGCTTAAGGTTTTGGTCTCGGAAGATCGGTATTGGAAATCGACATTTTCGAAACGGATCATCTCTCGAAACGACAATGGGGGATCCTGGCGAGAGCCCGACTGTACGCTATTCTGCTTTAGAGATAGATCGTGGACCAACTCCTCGAGAGCAGGAAGGGCGAACCGCACCTGCCCGACACTGCGAAACACATCCTGAAAGGCCGGAAGGAGTCGATATCCGGCAAAAGCGAAGAAGCTCATCAGAGGAAGTATCTCGTCCACCCTGTCGCCACGTGCAATCCAATAAAGCAGTACGCCCAGCATGGATCCGAACGCGACAGCTTGAATAAAGTAGAATGGAAGCTCGCGGGTAATCATTGTGATTGATTGATGGTGGGCATACGCCCTGGACGGAACACCGAAACGAGTCAGATACTCATCTTCTCGCCCGAGCAATCGCAGTTCCTTGATGCCCTGCAGCGCCTCTGCAGCAACAACAAACCGGGCATCGTTCGCTCTCAAACGCAGTTCGCCTGAATATTTTACGCGCCGCCGCGTAAACGCGTCGATTGCGATGTAGCTCAATCCAAAAGAGCCGGCCAAGACGGCAGAGGTCGCTGGCTCGACCACAATCAGCAAAACTACAATTGCTGTGGAAACTACGATTCCTGCAAGGGCGCGCATGCCAGGCAGCATAACGTTGCCGGCAACTTCTTGAACTTCGGACAGGAGCGACTTTGACAAGCTCGATGTGTTTTTCTCTAGGAAGAACTCATATGGCTGAGCCATATAGGTCTTCAGCAGACGCATTGATATTGCGTGGATTCGCATCACCGAAAAGCGCTGGATGGTCACAACTGTCAACGCGCGCAGAGTGAGGCTAAACAACAAGAATACGAGCATCACCACGCCCAATGCGATCAGGAAGGTGCGCTCATCGTTGAAATCAAGCGCCTGATAAACGCGCGAGATGAAATGGTTAGTTCGAATTATCTCCGGGTTTGCGAGCACCCCAATAAAGGGCAGTATGCTTGCCACGCCCGCAACTTCGAGAAAGGCAGACATCACCATCAACGAGAATATCATTGCAGCCCGCAAACGCTCACGAGCATCTAAAATTGAATAGAGCTTCCTCAGTACCGCCAACAATTTGCCTCACAGGTTACCAGGGGAGGGTAACTATCAACCACCGTGTCATGTCGCAACCCAATAAGTTGCCTCCCCAGACATGTTGGTCAGCGCACTCCAAGCTGAGGTGACCTGCAGCTCGGGCAATGCACAAGCAACTTCTGATAGATGG
The DNA here is from genome assembly GCF_028994275.1 of Rhizobium binxianense. NCBI lineage: Bacteria > Pseudomonadati > Pseudomonadota > Alphaproteobacteria > Hyphomicrobiales > Rhizobiaceae > Rhizobium > Rhizobium binxianense. The sequence continues at coordinate 423,608 of NZ_CP118713.1, read as the reverse complement.
TCGGTGCGGAAGACCTTAATTTCCGATTATTTCAGTTGCGCTCATTGCAGAAAGCGACAAGAAGGTGGTTGTCTGTTGATCTGCGAGACGCTGGTAAGCAATGCCTGAAAATTCTCCCTCTGAGATACGGCGCTCAGGACGGTTCTTAGTGCCGATGCAAGCGCTCGTCGCCCCTCTGCTGGCGATGCCGAGGTTTGCCAAACGTGCTCTGGCTTTGCTGGTGGATTCCAGCTTTTGTGTTCTGACGATCTGGCTGGCCTATTGCTTCCGCTTGAACGAATGGACGGTGCTGACCGGCGTCCAGTGGCTGCCGGTCTTCGTTTCGCTCTGTATGGCCCTTCCCATCTTCATCGTCATGGGCATGTATCGGGCGATCTTCCGCTATGCCAATATGGCTGCTTTCATTACTGTTCTGAAGGCGATTGCGATCTACGGCTTCGCCTTCATGACGATATTTACGGCGCTCAGCGTCCCGGGTGTTCCGAGAACCGTCGGCATCCTCCAGCCCTTTCTGCTGTTGATTGCGATCGGGCTGTCGAGGTTGAGTATCCGCTACTGGCTCGGGGATGCCTACCAGCGCATCCTTCACAAGAATATGCTCGCCAAGGTGCTGATCTATGGGGCAGGGACGGCCGGGCGGCAACTGGCCGGCGCCTTGATCAACAGTGCCGAACTCAATGTCGTCGGCTATCTGGATGATGATCCACGCCTCAAGGGCGGTGTCATGGGTGGCTTGCCGATCTACGACCCCTCGGATCTTCCGGTGCTCGCCGAGGCTCTTGGCGTGCACAATGTGCTGCTTGCTCTTCCATCGGTATCGCGGCAGCGGCGCAACGAAATCCTGGAACATATCCGCAAAGCCAGGGTGAATGTTCGCACATTGCCGGATCTCACGGCGCTCGCTCAGGGACGTGTCGCCGTTTCCGACATTCGTGAGCTGGAGATTGAAGATCTGCTGGGCAGGGAAGCGGTCGCGCCGCGGCAGGAGCTGCTCGACAAGGCAATGCGCAACAAGGTGGTGATGGTCACAGGTGCCGGCGGTTCGATCGGCGGCGAGTTATGCCGGCAGATTCTGCGCAACGAGCCTTCCAGTCTGATCCTCCTCGATCAGAACGAGTTTGCGCTTTACAATATCCATGCCGAATTGCGGAAGCTCGCCGAACTGTACGAACATGAAAATCTGCAGATCGTACCGATCCTCTGTTCCGTCCGCGATCAGGATCGCATGGAGCATATCATGCAGAGCTGGCGACCGCAGACGCTCTATCATGCCGCCGCCTACAAGCATGTGCCCCTTGTCGAACATAATGCCGTGGAAGGCATCAAGAACAATGTCATGGGTACGCTGGTCACCGCCCGCGCGGCGCATAAATGCGGCGTCTCGAATTTCGTGCTGATCAGCACGGACAAGGCTGTGCGACCGACGAATGTGATGGGCGCCAGCAAGAGGCTGGCGGAGATGGTTCTGCAGGCGCTCGCAGCAGAACTGACGACCGACAGAATGCGAACGAATTTTTCCATGGTCCGCTTCGGAAACGTCCTCGGCTCCTCCGGATCCGTCGTGCCGCTTTTCAGGCAACAGATCAAGGATGGTGGCCCCGTTACGCTGACGCATCCTGACATAACCCGCTATTTCATGACCATTTCGGAAGCCTCGCAGCTCGTCATACAGGCCGGCGCGATGGCCGAGGGCGGCGATGTTTTCTTGCTCGACATGGGGGAGCCCGTTCGCATCGCAGATCTCGCCCGCAAGATGGTCGAGCTTTCCGGGTTGGCCGTCCGCGATGACAACAATCCCGACGGCGATATAGAGCTTTCCGTCACCGGTCTGAGGCCCGGCGAGAAGCTCTATGAAGAACTGCTGATCGGAGACAATCCGGAAACAACCGAACATCCCCGGATCATGAAGGCGCGTGAGGATTTCCTGTTCTGGCCGGAGCTTTTGAAAAAGCTCAACGCTCTCAATGCGGCATTGGACCGGAACGATATGATCGCCGCACGTGCGACGTTGGCGGACCTTGTTTCCGGCTATTCGTCAACGGGTGAGGTCTCGGATCTGGCTTTCACCGGCGCAGAGGCCAATACCGCCGCCTGAAGACAGCGCTTCGAGGTACCGCCTGATTATGGCCTACCATCGCAATCGTCTAACGCCCATCGCTGATGAGACCTACATCAATGCGTTGATCCTGTTGCCGGAATACGACAGCAATTAAAGCCATAAGTTCCGCTCTGCTTCGCGGCTTGACAGCATAGATCGCGATCCTTAGCGAGGCAGCATCGACACGGTCAGGACCGGCAAAGTGGATTATTTCAGACAACTCAAGATGGCAGTGCTTGGTTCAGGGGATGAGGCCGGAAGCGCACTCGACCGAAACAACCGCATTGCCGTCTTCCTATTTGCAATCCTTCCAGGGCTTTCCCCAAACTTTAACTCCTTCATCCTCCTCGCGTCGATGGTGTGGGGCATCTACTGTCTAGCGACGGGCCGCCTCGCCTTGAACCTGTCGAAATCCGACCGGCTGGTTGCCATTGGCATGTCGATCTACCCGCTGGTGATGATCGCCAGCATCTTCATCAATCCGCCTTACTCCGAAGTACCAGACTGGATATTCCGGCTCCTGCCTTTCTTTTCCGTCTGGCTGATATTGCCGCGGATGCGCCAATCTCCCGATGGCCGTCTCGTGCCGCTCTTTATCCTCGGCGCGGGCATCGGCATGATCGTCACCTTTCTCTTCAGTCTCCTGCAGATCATGTTTTTGATGGAGAGGGCAGAGGCTGGAACTTCGAACGCTGCACTGCTGGGCGTGATAGGCGTTCTTTTCGGCGGTATTGCGCTTCTTAACGTTCAATCACCCAAGAGTGTCGAGCAAAGAATTGCCATATTGGGATATGCCGCCGGTCTGGGCTGCGTCCTGCTTTCCGGAACGCGCTCGGCCTGGCTGGTGATACCCATTCATATCGTCATCTTTCTCTGGTACTTCCGCAAACACAGCTTCCATCTGAGTTTACGCAGCCTCGCCATTACCGGCTCTTTGCTGTTTGCGGGGCTGATTGCCCTCGGCAGCGGCCAAATCCTCCACCGCATCGAGGCGCTGCAGGAAAATATGGCATCGCTCGAACGCAGCGACGGCGAAGTCACGTCGCTGAGTGCACGGTTCGCTCTGTACAAGGGTGCGGTATCAGCGATCAGCAAGGACCCATTGACCGGTTATGGCCCGCAAAACCGGATGGCTTCGGTGCTGGCAGAGCTGCCCGATAGCATAAGGCCGCAGCTGCCTTACTCGCATGTCCACAACGGCTTCCTGACCGCGGGAATCGACGCCGGCGTTTTCGGCATTGCGGCACTTTCGCTGATGCTGCTGGCGCCCGTGATCGGTGCGTGGAGAAAAGAACCGGGGCCGGGGAGAGATCTTGCCATCGCTATGGCTCTTCTCCTGGTCACCAGCTACGTCATAACGGGCAGCTTTGGCATCATGTTCAATCAGAAAGCTTTGGATCCGATCTTCGCTTACCTCGTCGCCCTTATTTGTGCGGATCGAGGGAACACGAGCTACGTGCCCTCGTTCCCGGCTGAAGTCTCGTAGCGTGAGCTTCTTACTGATTTTGATCAGGGCAAAGGTACCGGGCCCCTTTCTAGGGCTCGCACATACAGTAGGGAGGACGATCAGAACTGCTCAAGTTTGCATCGCCGAGACTAGGATTGGAACTTGTTCCGGCTGATCGAACTGGTCCCACATGATATCGCATGATAGACATTGGCCGCGCAATTAACTCCAAAGGCGACAATGCAGGTAAAGAGATATGTGGCTCTAGATAGTTGGCGCGGTGTAGCTGCGCTTTCGGTCGTAGCTTTTCACTTCCGCACGACCGCAGGGTTCGATGGCGTGGCGATCTTCAACGGCATGTATATGTTCGTGGACTTTTTCTTCGTGCTGAGTGGCTTCGTAATCTACTCCTCATATGGCGCCAAGCTTCGCAATGGTTACGGCATTCTCCGCTTCATGTGGCTCCGCGTTGGGCGAGTGTACCCGCTTCACATCGCCATTCTCGTCGGATTTATTGCTCTGCAGATGCTGATCGTCTATCCGCGCACTGGGGATTGGTTCCCAGCGCCAACCGAGACTTGGGACACGATCCTCGCCAATATCTTTCTGATACAAAGCCTAAATCTATATGATTTTCTGACGTGGAATGAGCCGAGCTGGAGTATTAGCGTCGAGTTCTTTACTTACATTTTATTTGCTGTCGCGATAACAGGTGCAGGCCGGCTGCAATGGCTTCTCTGCGTTGTTGTATTATGCGTCGCCCCTGCTTTTCTCTTCTTCTTCAATGCCGGAAAAAATTTAGACACCACAGCAACTTTTGGACTGGTACGATGCATATATGGATTTAGCAGCGGTGTCGTTGCATACAAGCTTTACTCCCACCTTCCTAGGCTGAGAGGCCTTTTGGAAAAGAACCCGCTGTGCGGCTCGACCACAGAATTCGTGATCGTCATGCTGATCGTGGCTTTCATCGCAACGGCCAATACGAGCCCATTATCGCTACTTGCACCCATCCTATTTGGGGCTTCTGTAATCATCTTCGCGGCCGAAGCGGGTATCTTCAGCAAGCTAATGCTCTGTCGCCCACTGGTCTTCCTTGGTGCCATATCTTACTCAATCTACATGGTGCATATGCTGGTGATTTCGTGGTGGTTGGAATTGTTCCGCGCCGCTCTGTTTAAGATCGGCGGACGGAAGCTATTTGAAACTGTGGATCACTTTGCACGAAGTTATGTGTTTTTGGCGGAGAGGAATTATCCCGGGCTGGCGCTCATGTTGCTTGTCGTCGTGGCTGTCAGCGCAACTACCTATGTGTTTATTGAGAAGCCGAGCAGAGAATGGTCGCGCCGCCGTCCATTTTTCGAGAGAGCGCCTGGTGGGCCAACGATAACAGAGGCGACCCCAACTCGATGAACTTATATCACACAGCCACCCTCCCCCGCACCCGGTCCGCAATCGCCGTCATCCGATCCGCCGCAGCATGCCCGATCAGCATGAAGGCGTGCGTCGCGTTCGACCAGTAGACGACATTCATACCTTTGCGGTTTTCGAGGTCCGGCGCCTTCGGCCCCGCGTCAGACTTGACGATGCAGAGCGCCATCGGGCCGGTTTCGGGGTCGAGGTAAGCGATCTGGGCAAGCGGTTTGCCATCATATTGCAAGAGCAGCGCGCGTTTGAAATCGATGCCGGGAAGCGAGACGGCTTCGGGGGAAAGCGACAGGCCGAGTTTTTCGTCGAAGGCGCCGAGCTGAGCGACCTGGGCTTCCCTGGCGGGTGAAGGGCCGGCCAGCGTTTCCGGGGTATAGAGCGAGATATAGTCGGCGACCACGGCGCGCCATTCGCTGTTTTCATCCTTGGCCGAAAAGCGTGCTCCCATGCCGATGACGGCGCGGTCGATCGCGATGCCGGCAATGAGCGAGGCGGCGAGCGCGCCGAGGAAGCGGCGACGCGTGGCGAAGGCGCGCGCGGAGTCGGATCTGGCGCTCTCATGCACGGGGATGGCGGCGAGCATCGTCTCCAGCTTCTCGCGCGGCGCCTGCGACAGCAGCGGGGCGAAGGCTTGCTCGAACGGCAGGCTGGCGCGCGCCAGGAATTCCAGCCGCTCGGCGACGGCCTTATCCTCGTTCACCATGGTTTGAATGCGCGCGGCCTCTTCGGCCGTCAGTTCACCGTCGATAAAGGCGGTGAGGTCCTCGTCGGAGGGAATGGTGTGCTTGGTGTTCATTGCCGTCCCCCTTCCGATCCGGCGCCGACGAGCCTGGCGCGAGCAGCCGCCAGCCGGCTCATCACGGTTCCGATCGGGATATCCAGTATGCCTGCAACCTCGCGATAGGAAAGTCCTTCCACATAGGCGAGGAAAACCACCGTCCGCTGCGCCTCGGGCAGCGCATTCACCTGTTTCAGCACTTGGTTCGCCATCACATGGGTTTCGGTGTCGTGGGCGCCGTCGAAGGTCAGCGCCTCCCCGGCATCGACGAAACCCTGGCCCTGCCGCACGCGGCGCGAGCGGATTTCGTTCAGCCAGATCGAATGCAGGATCGAAAACAGCCAGCGGTCGAGCCGGGTGCCGGCGACGAACTGATCGGCGCGCTCCAGCGCGCGAAGGCAGGTCGCCTGCACCAGATCGTCGGCGACATCGCGCTGATGCGAGAGAACGAGACCATAACGCCAGAGCCTGGCCAGATTTTCCGTCAGGCCGCTCCTGATATCCGCTGCGCTCGCGATGGCCGCCTCCGACGATCCAACATCCTTCGGAACCGCCCGATGAACGGGCGATTCCATTCTTGCGCGACTATAGGCAGGAAAATGGGTGCGCGCGACCGACATTCTGACATCCCTTTCGTGCTTTCGCTTCCCGCCGGTGGCGACCGATCAGATCTTCGACGGGTCGCGGATTGCGGCGTTCAGGTCCTGATATTCCTCGCAAGCCGTGCCGCAGATCGCCTTGATTGACTTCAACTGATCCTTGGCGAGATCGAGCCGGCCCTTGATGACATAGGCTTCGCCGAGATATTCGCGCACCTTGGCATATTGCGGGTCCATCTTCACCGACTTGAGGTAATAGGAAATGCCTTCGTCGGTGCGGCCGAGCTTGCGGGTGACATAACCGCGATAATTCAGCACCTCGGCCGTGTTCTGGTCCTTGACTGTGTCGAGCATGGCAAGCGCCTCCTCATAACGGCCGGCCTTGGCCAGCGAATAAGCGTAGTCGGCACGGTTCTCATCGGAGACGTTGGCGCTCTGCTGCTTGACGCATTTCTTGGTCTTCTGGTCGTAGATCTCGCCCTTCTTGCAGGTGGGTGTCGTGCTGCTGTCATCGCCGATCGCAAAGACCGGGCCGGAGAGAACGGTAGCGGCAAGGCAGCCGCCGAGAATGATGGAAGCGATACGGACTGTCATGATCGTCATGGGAAACTCCTCAAAGATGACGTTGCGAGGAGAGAACACCGCTGCATCTGGCTTTATTCGCCGGTGTCTCCATTTTCTCCATCACTGCTTCGTGAAACAGACGAGGTCGAATAAATCATCGGCACCGGGTGTTTTTCGTTCCGCCGGGAACGACAAGGAGAATTCTGTGACCGATACCGTGAAACTCGTCAGCCTCGCCGTCGCCGCACCCGAGCATGTCATTCTCCAGAAACAGGCGGTCGAAGCCTCGGCCCGGCTGTTCGCCGACCGTTTCGAGGATTTCCGCCATCTTGCCCGCGTCTTCGACAGTGCCGGCATTGATAAGCGCCATGCGGCGCGGCCGCTTGCCTGGTTCGACGAGCCGCATGGCTGGGAGGATCGAATGCAGGCCTATGCCGAGGTGGCGGGCGCGCTTTTCGTCGAGGCCGCCAGCTCAGCACTTCGTCAGGCAGGGCTTGAGGCAGGGGATGTCGACTGTGTCGTGACGGTCTCGTCCACCGGCTTTACGACGCCGAGCCTCGACGCACAGATGGCCCGCAGGATGGGTTTCAGGGCCGATATCGAGCGCGTGCCGGTGTTCGGGCTCGGCTGTGCCGCAGGCGTCTCGGGCTTTGCGATCGCTTCGCGGCTGGCGCAAGGCCGGCCAGGCACTGTTGTGCTTTTCGTCTCGATCGAGCTTTGCACGCTGGCCTTCCGGCTGGACGAGCTGACACGGCCGAACATCATCGCGACAGCGCTTTTCGGCGACGGCGCTGCCGCCTGCGTGCTGCGATCCGGCGAAGGGGGGCTCGCGGAAGTGGAATCAACCGGCGAGCATCTCTTTCCCGACACGCTCGACATCATGGGCTGGAAGATCGACGACGGCGGCTTCGGCATCGTGCTGGCGCAATCGCTGCCGCCCTTTGCCGAACGCGAGCTCGGGCCTGCGGTGACGGCCATTTTAGCGCGCAACGGGCTGAGACGCGAGGATATCGACCGCTTCATCTGCCATCCCGGCGGCACCAAGGTGCTGGCCGCGATGGAGAGCGCACTGTCGCTGGCGCCGGGCTCGCTCGATCACGAGCGCGCGGTGCTTGCCGAATATGGCAATATGTCGTCGCCGACCATCTTGTTCGTGCTGGCGCGGGCAATCCGCGCAGGATTGCCGGAGCGCGCCGCGATGATCGCCATGGGGCCGGGCTTTTCGGCGAGCTGCGTGACGCTCAGAAGGCTCGCATGATGTGGCCGTCGATCGCGCTTCTGGCCTTCGTGACACTGCAGCGGCTGGGCGAGCTCGTCCTCGCCCGGCGCAACACGACAGCCCTTCTTGCCAGGGGTGCCAGAGAGGTGGCACCTGAGCACTATCCCGTCATGGTGGCGTTGCATGCAGGCTGGATCCTCGGCCTCTGGCTGCTAGCGCCCGGCAGGCCGGTCGAGCTCCTCTGGTTTGTCGTGTTCATGGGGCTGCAGGCGCTGCGGCTCTGGGTGCTCGCGACCCTGAAAGACCGCTGGACGACACGCATCATCATCCTGCCCGGCGCGCCGCTCGTCAGATCCGGGCCTTATCGCCTCCTCCGCCATCCAAACTATGCAATCGTCGTGGGCGAGATCGCCGTCCTTCCCCTCGCCTTCGGCCTGCCGTTTTACGCGATCGTCTTTTCACTGCTCAACGCGCTTGTCCTGCTTATCCGGGTGAAGGCCGAAAATGCCGCACTGAAAAGCGCAATGATTTTGAAATGAATGCGATTTTTCGTTTGCGCGGCGGTATCGGCACGGGCATTTTCACCCCGATAACCAAAGCGGAACGCAGGGGAATGACGAAGAACGCAATCGTGCTCGGCGCCGGCATCGTCGGGGTTTCCACCGCCATACACCTGCAGCGGCGCGGCCGGCAGGTGACGCTGATCGACCGCAAGGATCCGGGCAACGAAACCTCCTTCGGCAATGCCGGGCTGATCCAGCGCGAAGGTGTGGCGCCTTACGGCTTTCCGCAGCAGCTCGGGCTTTTGCTGCGTTATGCGCTGAATAACCGCATCGACGCGCATTATCACCTCAGCACGCTGCCGAGCCAGATCGCCTTTCTCGCCCGCTACTGGTGGAACTCCAATGCACGGCGCCACGCGATCATCACCCGCGCCTATGCGCCGCTGATCGAAAATTCGATTACCGAACACAAGGACCTGATCGAGGCGTCGCAGGCTGAAGCGCTGATCCGCAAGGATGGCTGGGTGAAGCTTTTCCGCACGCCGGCCAAGCGCGACGCGGCTCTGACGGAGGCAGCACTTTGGCAAAGCGAATTCGGGGTAGAATACGACAGCCTGGCTCCGGCCGATATCGCCCGCATGGAACCTGATCTTACCGGCGATTTCGCAGGCGGCATCCGCTGGCGCGACCCGTGGTCGGTGCTCGACCCGCATGCGCTGACATGGGCCTATCGCCGCTATTTCGAAAGCCTCGGCGGCCGCTTCGTCACCGGTGATGCCGCCTCGCTCGGTCCGTTCGGCTCCGGCTGGAAGATCATGACTGGGGAAGGTCCGCTCGAAGCCGAGGATACAGTCATCGCGCTCGGCCCCTGGGCGGCCGTTGCCACGCGCCGGCTCGGCTATTCCTTCCCGCTCGGCGTCAAGCGCGGCTATCACATGCATTATGCCGCCGAGGGCAATGCGGTGCTCAACAACTGGATGCTCGATGCCGAACGCGGCTATCTCCTTGCGCCGATGAACCGCGGCATCCGTCTGACGACAGGGGCGGAGTTTGCAACGCTCGACGCGCCGAAGACGCCGGTCCAGCTCGACCGGGCCGAGGCCGTGGCGCGCACCATCTTCCCGCTCGGCAGGCGGCTCGATCCCGAGCCCTGGATGGGCGCACGCCCCTGCACGCCAGACATGATGCCTGTTATCGGCAAGGCGCTGCGCCATCAGGGCCTGTGGTTTGCCTTCGGCCATGCCCATCACGGGCTGACGCTCGGGCCGGTAACCGGCCGCGCGCTTGCCGAACTCATCACCGGCGAGACGCCGTTCATCGATATTGCGGCCTATTCGCCGCAGCGTTTCAAGCCATGATGCCGAGAGAAGCGAGACCTTTGAGAGCGGTCGCAGCGATGCCGTCCACCGTGTCGTCGATATCAACGGTGACGACGCCCGGCTCGCCTGCGGGCACCTCAAGCGTCGCCAGCTGGCTTTCGAGCAGCGACACCGGCATGAAATGTCCCTTGCGCTCGCCCATGCGTTTCGTCAGCAGCGCTCTTGAGCCCTCGAGATAAACGAAGAACAGATTGCCGCCGACAGCCGCCCGCAGCCGGTCGCGATAGAGGCGCTTCAGCGCCGAGCAGGAGACGATGATGCCCTCGCCCTTTTCGAGCGAGGCCTTCATCTCTTCGCCGATGCGGTCGAGCCAAGGCATCCGATCCTCATCGATCAGCGGAATGCCCTTCGACATCTTCTCGACATTGGCGGCCGGATGAAGCGCATCACCTTCGACGAAGGCCAAGTGCAGGGCCTCGGCGAGCCTTTCGCCGACGGAGGATTTGCCGCAGCCGCTGACGCCCATGACGATGATCGCATGGGGTTTGTTCATCCGCTCCTGCATGTTTCCTCCCACGCCATATCTCCCGCTCAATCGAGCGGGAAATGACAGGCATATTGATGTGCACCTTCTCCCCTTAATTCGGGAGAAACCTGGCGACAATGGTCCTGCGCCTTCCAGCAGCGGGGATTGAAGTGGCAGCCGGACGGCGGCTTCAATGGCGAAGGCAGCTCGCCCTGCAGGCGGATGCGGTTCTTCTCGCGCTCGGGATCGGCGATCGGCGTGGCCGACAGCAGCGCTGCCGTATAGGGATGGCGCGGCCGGGCGAAGACCTCGGCGGCGGGCCCGGTTTCGATCGGCCGGCCGAGATACATCACCATCACCTCGTCGGCGATGTGATGAACGACGGAGAGGCCGTGCGAGATGAACAGATAGGCTAACCCCATCTCCTTCTGCAGGTCCATCAAGAGGTTCAGCACCTGCGCCTGGATCGAGAGATCGAGGGCCGAAACCGGTTCGTCCAGCACCAGCACCTTCGGCCGCAGCATCAAAGCGCGGGCAATGGCGATGCGCTGGCGCTGGCCGCCGGAGAACATATGGGGATAGCGGCCGTGATGCTCCGGACGCAGGCCGACGCGGGCCATCATCTCCTCCACCTTGCGGCGGCGGGCGGCCGCATCGAGATCGGTATTGATCTTCAGCGGCTCATCGAGGATCGCGCCGACCTTCTGGCGCGGGTTGAGCGAGCCATAAGGATTCTGGAAGACGATCTGCACCTGGCTGCGCAGGCTGCGGTCGCCGACGCGGGCGGGCTTGCCGTCGATCAGCAATTCGCCGGCCGTCGGGTCCTCGATCATGGTGACCAGGCGGGCGAGCGTCGACTTGCCGCAGCCGGATTCGCCGACGACGGCAAGTGTCTTGCCGGAATGGAGACTGAAGCTGACGCCGTTCAGCGCCTTGACGGTGGCATCGGCTTTGAAGAGACCGCGGTTGACGGTGTAGAAGCGGGCGAGATCCCTGCCCTCGAGAACAGCGCCGGTCATACCAGGTCTCCTGCGGTTTCATTGGCCATGACGCCTGGATGCCCGAGCGGCTTGCCATCCTTCAAAGGATAGTTGCACAGTGCCAGCCCGAGCTCCGGCCCCTGGCGGACGACGCCGCGATCGCATTCGACCGTGGCGTAGCCGCAGCGCGGCGCGAAAAGACAGCCTGTCGGGCGGCCATGCTGGCCCGGAACCACACCGGCGATCGAGGGAAGGCGCTGGCCGACTTTGGCGCGCTCCGGCAAAGCGGCGAGCAGGGCTGCCGTATAAGGATGGTGCGGATCGCGGAACAGCGCCCTCACCGGCTGCTCTTCGACCTTCTGGCCGGCATATTGCACCTGCACGCGCTCGGCGGTTTCAGCAACGACACCCATGTCGTGGGTGATCAGCACCAGCGCCATGCCGTGCTCCTTCTGCAGGCGCACGAGCAGATCGAGGATCTGTGCCTGGATGGTCACGTCGAGCGCTGTCGTCGGCTCGTCGGCGATCAGAAGCTTCGGATTGCAGGCGAGCGCCATGGCGATCATGACGCGCTGGCTCATGCCGCCGGACATCTGATGCGGGAAGTTCGACAGGCGGTCTTCCGGCGCCGGAATGCCGACGAGGTTCAGAAGCTCGATCGAACGTTCGCGACGCTCCTTCCGGTTGAGGCCCATATGGAAGCGCAGTGTCTCACCGAGCTGGAAACCGACCGTGAAGCACGGATTGAGGCTCGACATCGGCTCCTGGAAGATCATCGCCATGTCCTTGCCGACGATCCTGCGGCGCTGGCGGGCGGAGATGCCGCGCAGATCCTGGCCATCGAACTGCAGGCGATCGGCGGTGATCTTTGCCGTCCAGGGCAGAAGCCCCATCAGGGCCAGCATGGCGACGGATTTGCCCGAGCCGGATTCACCGACGACCGACAGGATCTCGCCCTTGTCGCAGGTGAGCGATACCCCGTCGACGGCGCGGAACAGACCGGATGACGTCTGGAATTCAACGGTCAGATTTTCGATTTCGAGAAGTGGCATCACGACCTCTTCAGCTTGGGGTCGAGCGCATCGCGCAGGCCGTCACCCATCAGGTTGATGGCGAGAACGGTGATGAGGATGGCAAGACCCGGGAATGTTACGACCCACCAGGCGCGCGAGATGAACTCACGGGATTCGGCCAGCATCGTGCCCCATTCGGGTGTCGGCGGCTGGGCGCCCATGCCGAGGAAGCCGAGGGCGGCCGCATCGAGGATCGCCGCCGAAAAGGCGAGCGTCGCCTGTACGATCAGCGGCCCAAGACAGTTCGGCAGGATCGTCTTGAACATCAGGCGCAGCGTGCCGGCACCGGCGACACGCGAAGCGATCACATATTCCTTCTCGCGCTCCGATATGACCGAAGCACGCGTCAGCCGCACGAAATGCGGCTGGTTGACCAGCGAAATCGCGATCATCGCATTGGTAAGGCCGGGGCCGAGCACCGCCACCAGCACGAGAGCAAGCAGCAGCGACGGGAAAGCCAGGATGATATCCATCAGGCGCATGATCGCCGTATCGACCTTGCCGCGGAAATATCCGGCGACGAGGCCGATTAGCACGCCTGAGATGACCGAAAGCGTGACGACGACGACGCCGATGAACAGCGAGAAACGCGCACCATAGATCAGCCGCGAGAGGATATCGCGGCCGACGGCATCCGTTCCGAGCGGGAAGGAGGCGCTGCCGCCCTCCATCCAGGCCGGCACGGCCAGCAGCACCGCACGGTTCTGCTCGTTCGGTTCATGCGGCGCAAAGAGCGGCGCGAAGACTGCGACGACCAGGATGACGATGAAGATCACGAGGCCGATGACGGCGCCCTTGTTGCGGGAGAAATAATGCCAGAATTCCGCAAGAGCGGATGGCTGGCCGGTTTTGACGGTGACCGTGCTCATGGACCGCTCCTAGTGACGAATGCGCGGATTGATGAAGCCGTAGAGAACATCAACAATCAGATTGACCATCATGATGACGCCGGCGATCAGGAGAAGACCGCCCTGGACCACGGCGTAATCGCGCTTGAAAACCGAATCGACCATCCATTTGCCGATGCCCGGCCAGGAGAAGATCGTCTCCGTGAGGATGGCGCCGGCAAGAAGGACGCCGATCTGCAGACCGATCGTGGTGATGACGGGGATCATCGCATTGCGCAGTGCATGCACGCCGACGACACGCAACGGCTTCAGGCCCTTCGAGCGCGCCGTGCGGACATAATCCTCTCCCAGAACCTCGAGCATTGCCGAACGTGTCTGGCGTGCGATCACGGCAAGCGGGATGGTCGCCAGCACGATGGTCGGCAGAATGAGGTAGCTGACGGCCGAGGCGAAAGCCCCCTTCTGGCCGGATAACAGGCTGTCGACCAGCATGAAGCCGGTGACCGGCTTGAAGAAATACATCAGCGAGATGCGGCCGGAGACCGGCGTCCAGCCGAGATAACCGGAGAAGAAAATGATGAGCAGCAGCCCCCACCAGAAAATCGGCATGGAATAACCGATGAGCGCCACGCCCATCACGCTCTGATCGAACCACGTGCCTCGCTTGACGGCCGCAAAGACGCCGGCGGGCACGCCAAGACAGACAGCGAGGATGATGGCACAGAACGAAAGCTCCAGCGTTGCCGGAAACAACGTCAGGAATTCACCGAGAACCGGCCGCTTGGTGACGATCGAGGTGCCGAGATCGCCGTGCAGCACTTTTCCGAGATAATCGAAATACTGCACATACATGGGCCGGTCGAAACCGAGATCGTGCATGATCTGGGCGTGCCGTTCCGGCGCCATGACACGTTCACCCGACAGAAGCATGACGGGATCGCCGGGAAGCATGCGGATGAACGAGAAGGCAATGAGGGAAACGCCGAGGAATGTCGGGATCAGCACCGCAAAGCGGCCGATGAAAAAACGCAACATGGCAGATGTCCAATAGTTTCCGGCGGTCAGGAGACCCTGACCGCCGGCTGCGCCCAGCTCTGCCGGGCATTCTTACATTATTCTTGTTATTCGGATACGTCGACGCCGTCGAAACGGTGAATGCCGAGTGGATCCATGAAGAAGCCCGAGACCTTCTTGCTCATCGGCACGAAGACGAGCGAGTGGTCGAGCGTCGCCCAGGGAGCTTCCTTCTTGAAGATCAGCTGGGCCTGCTCATAGGCCTTGGTGCGCTCGCCGACATCGGCGGTCAGCTTGGCCTTGGTCATCAGGTCGTCATATTCCTTGTTGCACCACTGGGCGCGGTTATTACCGCCGACGGCATCGCAGCCGAGCAGCGTATCCATGAAGTTGTCTGGGTCGCCGTTGTCGCCGGTCCAGCCGAGGATGACCGCGCCGTCGCGCTTCACGTCGGAGGAAAGCTTCAGATATTCGGCCCATTCATGGGTGACGATCTCGACCTTGACGCCGACCTTGGCGAAATCGGCCTGGATCAGTTCGGCGGCGCGGCGCGCGTTCAGCATGTAGGGGCGTGACACCGGCATCGCCCAGACCTTCATGCTGAGATCCTTGGCGCCGGCATCGGCGAGCGCCTTCTTGGCGGCATCCGGATCGTACTTGTCGTCCTGAACGGCGTCGTTATACGACCACATCGTCGGTGGGATCGGGTTCTTGGCAACCGCCGCCGCACCCTGGAAGACGGCGTCGATGATCGCCTGCTTGTTGATCGCCATGTTCAGCGCGCGGCGAACTTCCGGCTTGTCGAACGGGGCCATCTGGGTGTTGTAGGCGAGGAAGCCGACATTGAGGCCGGCCTGTTCCATCACCGTCAGATTTTCATCCTTCTTCAGTTCCGGCACATCGGCTGCATTCGGATAGGGGATCAGGTGGCATTCGCCGGCCTTCAGCTTCTGGGCGCGGACGGCGGCGTCAGAGGTGATGGCGAACACCAGATCGTCGATCTTTTCCTTGCCCTTGAAATAGGTTTCGTTGGCCTTGTAGCGGATGACGGCATCCGGCTGGTAGGCGACGAAAGTGAAGGGGCCGGTGCCGAGCGGCTGCTGGTTCAGCTGCGCCATCTTGCCGTCGGCGGCGAGCTTGTCGGCATATTCCTTGGAGACGATCGAAGCGAAGTCCATGGCGAGGTCGGCGAGGAACGGCGCTTCGGGATGGTTGAGCGTGAACTTGACGGTGAGGTCATCGACCTTCTCGACCGACTTGATCAACTCCGGGAAGCCCATGCCGGCGGCGTATTCGTAGGAACCGCCCTCGACATATTTGTTCCACGGGTTGTCGGATTTCAGCTGGCGCTCGAAGGAGAACACGACGTCGTCGGCGTTGAAATCGCGCGTCGGCGTGAAGAAGTCGGTCGTCTGATACTTGACCCCCGGATGAAGCTTGAAGGTGTATTCCGTGCCATCGGCCGAAACGCTCCAGCTGTCGGCGAGGCCAGGTTCGATCTCGGTGCCGCCATGCTTGAATTCGACGAGGCGGCTATAGACCGTGCGCGACGAGGCGTCGAAGGTCGTGCCTGCCGTGTAGAGGCTCGGGTCGAAGCCTTCCGGCGAGCCCTCGGAGCAATAAACAAGGGTCTTGGACCAGGCCGACGTCGCCATGACCGAAATCAGGGCCGTCGCTGCCAGCATGACAGAGATCTTTTTCATAATATTGTTTCCCGGTTGTTCTTTTTTGATGTTTGGAGACCTGAGATAGACATCCCGATCGACGGTCGATGGAACGACATTTATCTACTGAAAGCAACGGTCTACGGAGAAAATTTTTCCAGTTGGACAATTTTAGAAATTTTCAGTCAAAAATCGGCCTCATTTGGACATTTTCGGATAAAAATGACCAGGATTTCGTCGTATTTTGGATAATTGCGCCTCCTAAGCGTGTGGCGATCGATCAGGCCCGCCCGCCACGCTTGCAGTGTTTCTTCTTGTCGAGCCCGCGCCACGCGGCAAAACAAAAACCGCGATTGCCGGGGCAATCGCGGTTTCATGAACTCTGTCCTGCTCGCTGGATTCAGGCGGCCGGCGCAACGATCGCGGGTTTGCGATAGGGCTGCTCGCCGGTGATTCCGAGAAGGAAATTGATCTGCGGACGCGCCTTGACGAGATCGTCGATGGAATATTCCGACAGCACGGCGAAGAAAGCGTTGAGCGCCTTGCGCAGCGCCGAATTCAAGCCGCAGCTGTCGACCAGCGGGCATTCGACCATGCCGTCATCCTCGAAGCATTCGGCCATGGCGAAACTGTCTTCCGTCACCCGCACCACATCGAAAAGGCTGATGCTGGCCGCCGGCTTGCCCAAGCGCACACCGCCGTTGCGGCCGCGCACGGTCTCGACCAGACCCGCCTTGTTGAGCGGCTGGAGGATCTTGAAAAGAAAGAGTTCGGAAACGCCGTAGGCCCTGGCGATTTCCGGAATCCGGCTCAGGTGCCCGTCATTGGCAGCACAATACATCAACATGCGAACCGCATAGTTGGTCTGCTTCGTCAACCGCATGCCATTCTCCTGACTCGTGCCTGTTCAGACCTATATAGGCGGTTTGCTAGTTTTGAACAATTCCAAAATATGAAATTCGCATTCAGCTTATGAGGCCATTTGCCGCGACGTCAATTCGGCACGAGATCTTGTGGTTGCAATCCATCATGACCTGCCTGCGCTCTGCCGGGCCGGGATAGTGAAAGCATGCAGTGCGGCGCGCTTGGTTTCCAAGATCAAACAAAACGGGGGCCGAAAGGCCCCCGAATTGCAGATTGGAATGTCGTGAAGATCACTTCATCGTCGGCATGACGAATTCGGCGCCGCTCTTGATGCCCGAGGGCCAGCGGGCGGTGACGGTCTTGGTCTTCGTCCAGAACTTGATCGAATCCGTGCCGTGCTGGTTGAGGTCGCCGAAGCTCGATGCCTTCCAGCCGCCGAAGGAGTGGTAGGCGAGCGGAACCGGGATCGGAACGTTGATACCGATCATGCCGATATTGATGCGCGAGGCGAAATCGCGGGCGGCATCGCCGTCGCGGGTGTAGATGGCGACGCCGTTGCCGTATTCGTGCTTCATCGGCAGCGATAGCGCTTCCTCATAGTTGTTGGCGCGAACGACGGAGAGGACGGGTCCGAAGATCTCGGTCTTGTAGATGTCCATCTCGGGCGTGACGTGGTCGAACAGGCAGCCGCCGACGAAATAGCCGTCTTCATAGCCCTGGAGCTTGAAATCGCGGCCGTCGACGACGAGCTTGGCGCCTTCCTCGATGCCGCGGTCGATCAGGCCGCGGACGCGGTTATAGGCATCCTTGGTGACGAGCGGGCCCATATCGGCCTTGTCGTCGGTGTAGGGACCGATGCGCAGCGATTCGATCTTCGGCGTCAGCTTCTCGACGAGGCGGTTGGCGGTCTCTTCGCCGACCGGAACGGCAACCGAGATCGCCATGCAGCGCTCGCCGGCCGAACCGTAGCCCGCGCCCATCAGCGCGTTGACGGCCTGGTCCATATCGGCATCCGGCATGATGATCATGTGGTTTTTGGCGCCGCCGAAACACTGGGCGCGCTTGCCGTTCATCGCCGCCGTGCCATACACGTAGCGGGCGATCGGCGTCGAGCCGACGAAGGAAACGGCGCCGATATCGGGATCGGTGAGGATCGCGTCGACCGCGCCCTTGTCGCCGTTGACGACGTTGAGGATGCCGGCCGGCAGGCCGGCCTCGATCATCAACTCGCCGAGACGGATCGGCAGGGAGGGATCACGCTCGGAGGGCTTCAGGATGAAGGCGTTGCCGCAGGCGATCGCCGGCGCAAACATCCACATCGGGATCATGCCGGGGAAGTTGAAAGGCGTGATGCCGGCGCCGATGCCGACCGGCTGGCGGATCGAATACATGTCGATTGCCGGGCCTGCACCCTCGGTGAATTCGCCCTTGGCGAGATGCGGGATACCGCAAACGAATTCGCAGACTTCGAGGCCGCGGATGACGTCGCCCTTGGCATCCTCGATCGTCTTGCCGTGTTCCTTGGAAATCAATTCGGCAAGTTCGTCCATGTGCTTGTTCAGGAGCTCGACGAACTTGAAGAAGACGCGGGCGCGGCGCTGCGGATTGGTGGCAGCCCATTTCGGCTGCGCGGCCTTGGCGTTTTCGACTGCGGCGCGCATTTCCTCGACGCTTGCAAGCGCGACCGTCGCCTGCACTTCGCCGGTTGCCGGGTTATAAACGTTGCTCACGCGGCCGCTGGTGCCGGCAACATGCTTGCCGCCGATGAAATGACCGATCTCACGCATGGGATGCTCCTCCTGTTTTTGGATGGCCTACAATCGCACTTCAATTTGCACAAATCAATGCGCTGATATAAGGAACTGTTGTGCGCAGATTATAGTCCTATCATTGCATCAAGCGCTGCTGCTTCCAAACTTGGCACGGCTCGCCGACAAGTCAAACGCCGACAAGCAAAACCCTGGGAGGTCAATCCGATGAGCCGGAAACCCGTCGTCAGAATGGCGGAGCTGGAGATCGATCCGGACACGCTGGAAACCTATCGCGCATTGCTGACCGAAGAAATCGAGGCATCCCTGGCGCTGGAAGAGGGCGTCCTTTCGCTCAGCGCCGTTTCCATCCGGGCGCACCCAAACCGCATCCGTATTCTTGAGGTCTACGCCGACCAGGAGGCATATGAGGCCCATCTGCGGACGCCGCATTTCCTCAAATACAAGAACCAGACGGCGGGCATGGTGACATCGCTGGCGCTTATCGAGGTCGATCCGATCACCATGCGTGCCAAGCCATGAACTGGGACGATGTTCGGATTTTCCTCGCCGTCGCCCGTACCGGGCAGATTCTCGCCGCATCGAAGCGGCTGGGGCTCAATCACGCCACGCTCTCGCGCCGGCTGACGTCGCTGGAAGAGGCGCTGAAGACACGGCTTTTCATCCGCCGCACAAATGGCTGCGAGCTGACGGCCGAAGGTGAAGTGTTCCTGGCATCCGCTGAGCGGATGGAAACCGAAATGCTCGCAGTACAGGCGAGCCTCGGCCACACCGATACGGCAATTGCCGGGACCGTGCGCGTCGGTGCGCCCGATGGGTTCGGCGTTTCGTTTCTGGCGCCGCGCATGGGCAGACTGATCGAGCGCCATCCGGAGCTGAAGATCCAGCTCGTCCCTGTGCCGCGCTCCTTCTCGCTGTCGCAGCGCGAGGCCGATATCGCCATCACGCTGGAGCGCCCCGAACAGGGCCGGCTCGTCTCCTCCAAGCTCACCGACTATACGCTCGGCCTCTATGCCTCACGCGATTATCTCGCTTCGCGAGGCACGCCCCGCGATATCGAGGCGCTGAAGGCGCATCCGCGCATCGGCTATGTCGAAGACCTGATCTTCACCGCCTCGCTGAATTTCTCCGGCGAGGTGATGCGCAGTTGGGATGCGAGTTTCGAGATTTCGACGGCAATCGGACAGACCGAGGCGGTCCGATCCGGCGCCGGCATCGGCATCCTGCACGATTATATCGCCCGGCAGTATCCGGAACTCCAGCGCATCCTGCCCGATATTTCGATCCGGCGCGCCTACTGGACGACCTATCACGAAACTGCGCGCGACCTCGTGCGCGTCAGGAGCGTTGCCGATTTCCTGCAGGAACTCGTCCGCGCCGAACGGCAGATTTTTCTTTAGGAAACGTGCTTGGCCGGCTCGTCGTTCTCATCCGGGTTCGGAACCGGCGCTTCGTCAGGAAGCCTGTCCGG
Organism: Rhizobium binxianense; assembly: GCF_028994275.1. Classification (NCBI taxonomy): domain Bacteria; kingdom Pseudomonadati; phylum Pseudomonadota; class Alphaproteobacteria; order Hyphomicrobiales; family Rhizobiaceae; genus Rhizobium; species Rhizobium binxianense. The sequence goes on along the minus strand of NZ_CP118713.1, from coordinate 403,444 downwards.
CTCCGGCTCCGTGATCGGCGGCACCGGCTTCCAGCCGGGTGCCGGCAACGGCGGCTGATCGTGAATGGGTTCGTTGGGCACGGACATGGCCGCCTCCCTTTTCATGATGTTGTTGGATTAAACGTGACGTTCGACCGGGGCTATTTGTCCGGCTTCAACGATTCGGCAGCGCGCATCGGCATGCTGTCGATGATGGCGAAAAGCTCGCCGTCGGTGATCGGCTCGCTGGCCTTGAGCTTGACGGTGCCGTCTTTGCCGACAAGGAAGGCCGCAAATTCGCCGATCTCCAATGCCCCGAGATCGCGGCGGATCGCCTCGCCGTCGAGGCCATCGGCGGCGCCGAAGAGCGGCCGAACGCCGGCGCCTGATATTTTCAGCACCACCAGGTCACGCTCGTCGAGGGCCGAACGATCGGCGAGCAGCTGGTTTTCCTGCCGGCAGCGCGGGAATTGTCCCTGTCGGCGAAAACGACGAAAACGCGGTTCTTCAACTGGAACGCGGCGAGGCTTTCGACCGGCGCATAGGCGCTGTTGGTCTCGTCGCTCCTGGTCGCGCCGTAGAGAAGAGTTTTCGACATGCATATTCTCCGCTTATTTGGAAAACGGCGCGAGACGCCATGGGTTCCATCGAAATGAACGTAACGAGGTTTTGACCTCTATCATGGAAAAAACGGTACGGTTTAGTGGGACTTAGCTGTTCAGATCTCGGCAACCGCTGGAGGCTGGAGTTTTCTGTTCGTGGTGCTTGTTAAAGGCCCGCTAATTTGACACCACGGCTAACAGCCCGCTGCTGCCTTTCCGCGATGACCTGCTGGCTGCTTTCCATGCGAACCGCCTGTTGCAGGACCTTCAGCCTCTCCTGCATCGCCGCAAAGGCCCCACGCTGCGCCGGCGGCACGTGGTTGATGAGATCCTTGTCACCTCGGATGATGGCATTGCGCCCGAAGCGCTGGTCAAGTGCCTTGCTGACGTCGTCAAACTCCCGACGAATGTTCGCGTCGGGAGGAGTCGCCGAAACATTCGCTTTGCGCCCGTTCGTCTTCGCCTCCACCGTCAGCCGGAGCAAGGCCTCTTCCGCTGCCTTCGACAGGCCGGGAATAGCGATCGCCATGCGCCTTCGCTCTGCCAAAATGACCTGTCGTTCTGCATCGAGCAGATTGACATAGGACGACCCGAGTGAGCGCAGGCGGGCGGCGGCTTCCGGCACCGCCTGCACTGCCTCTTTCCGCGCCCGGCCAGACGCCAGCATCTTATCCATCAGGCGGTCAGAGCCGCGTATGGCACCGTAAGCAGCCGGATCATTGCTCACAGCAGCGGCGATGCGATCGGCAGCAAAACCTTTCTCCAGCAGTTCCTCGATCTTGCCTACGGCCGCCGCAGGAACGCGCCAGATCGTCCTTGCCACGTTGGCCAATGCCCCACGCTGTTGGCGATAGAGTGGAGCTGCGAGCACACGCGATCGCGCCTCCTCATCGACCGGCGTCTTGAACTCGGTGACGGCGGCGAGCATCGGCAGCAGCATTGCATTCTCCTTGCCTGGCCCCACCTCTGGCTCCTTAGTCGAAACGGCGCTGGCAGCGGCGACGATCTTCGACCGATCCTGGCGCTCGGCAAGATGCTGCTCGTCGCCAAAACGCTTCACGGCCTCGAACAGTTTGATCAGTGTCTCGCCCTGGCCCGGTATCAGATCTTCCGGCATGCGCCCGGCAATGTTGCGTTCGGCAACCGCATCCGCCTTCGCGGTGAATGCACTCCAGCCAAAGCGTGCGGTCAATGCCTCGCTGACCGCCTTGATCTCCTGCACGACCGAGCGGTCCTCGGCGGCAATCGCAAAGGCCGTCTTATAGGCGTCGTCACCGCCTTGGCTGCGTACCGCCTCGATCTCCATAAGCCGCGCCATCGCATGTTCGGAGAGCGCCGGGATCGACACCGACATATAGGAGCGACGCGTCTGCTCGCGCTTTTCGAACCGTTCGGCATTCCTGCAGAATTCGGTTGCGTGGGCCCGCGCCAAGGGCAGCAGCTCCCCCAGGGCGGCCATCGCCACGTAACGCTCCTCACGTGCCGCGCGTCCATCGACCATCAGTTCGGAACCACGCCGACGGCCAAGCCGATCGGGTGCTGCGGCAAGATCGTCGGCAAGCTTGCGCGGTTCGACGCCGGCATCCGATGCCAGCGCATTCAGAGCGGCAAGCGCTGCATCTGGATCGCGATAGATCTTCTCCAGCAACGGTCGAAGGATCGCTTCCCGCTCTGTCCAGGCCGGGGACGAAAGCTGCAGCAGCCGCGCATCCTCCTCGACGCTCTTGACGAAGGAAGTGGTCGGCGGGATCAGATAGTGCGCTTCGCCAGCGCTTGCACCCGAGACGACGTGGGATTCGGTTCGGTCATCGCTATAGGCGACCCGCCGTTCCCGCTCGATCGTAAAGCCGAGCGCCACGCTCCCCCTTTCCCAGAGCTTTTCCACCTGCTCCTTCTTTGCAGCAATCCACGCCCAGCGCCGAGAAAGGCTTTCCTCCATCTCAGCCGCAGCCAACGAAAGAAGATCGATCCCGCGGCGCCGGGCGAAGTCGTCGGCATATGCGCGATAACCGGCCTCGCTTTCAAAATCGAGCGTCGTCGTCTTGGCGCCGGAGCGCGACAGGCGCTCGACAAGCTGCTTGAACAGGTCCGGCCGATGGCTCTCGCGCTCAATCCGCTCCCGACGAGCCTCGGCGATTTCGATCTGCTTGGCCGTCCAGACGTTGCGATCGACTTCCCGTTCCTCGTACCACTTTTGACCCGTTTCCTCGTCAACGACGGGAACGCTCACCTTGACCCGTTCCACGCCGTCCTTGCGCAAGATAACGGTATCGCCTTCCAAGACGCCGGCGTCCTCGAGCGCCTTCGGCAAGCTCACGCCCCAGAGGCGATGGACGGTTCCGTCATCCGTCTTCACATCGGCATAGGGGCTTTCGTCAGCGTCCTCGTTATCGGGCCGGAACTTGGCTTCTCCGGTTTCCACAAGCTCGCCGGTGACGCCAGCAGCATGATCGACGCGCGGCTTGCGGCCCCAGTCAGGTTTTGGCTCAAAATCTTGGCTCGCCGCATAAAGATCGACGCGATCGCGATGCCGGGTCATCGACACATAGGTCAGATGCTCGTCCATCATCCCGGTCGCAAGCACGAACGTCCGGTCGACGGTGGCGCCCTGCGATTTGTGGATCGTTGCGGCATAGCCGTGATCGACATTGCGATAGCTGTCTTCGCTGAAGACGACCTTGTGGCCATTGTCGAGATGCACCGACAGCAGCGGATCGCCGCGTTTGTCGCCGGTGGAAACGACCGTGCCGAGCATGCCGTTCTTGACATATTGCGGACCCGGCTGCCTGGCCCGCGGCTCAAGGAAGCGGGCGTTTTCCAGGAAGATGATGCGATCGCCAGCGGCAAATTCCCTCATCCCGCGAGCGGTCTGGAAGGTTCGGTTGTCAGAAAGCGCTTCCTGCGCTCTCATGACCTCACGCAGCGCCTCGTTCAGCTTGCGGACATCGTCATTGGTGTGAGCGAGCACGAGCAACTCGTCACCGCGAAGACGGCCACCCCTGCCCTCGGAAACCGAGCGATCGATCACCTGCTTGCGCGCCTCGGCCCAATCGGACACGATCCGATCGATAGTTCCGGCACGTGTCTCGGCCTCTACCAAATGGCCATGCTCAGCATAGACGTCGAGCCCCTTCTCGACCTCGCCGCGGGCAAACAACCGTGAGGCCTCGCGTGCCCACGCCTCGCGTTGGCGGCGCACACCGGCAAGCTCGGCAAAACCGATCCGTTCGGTGATCGCCCGGAAGGCAGCACCCGCCTGGATCGGCTGCAGCTGCATCGCATCACCGACCAGGACGACCTTTACGGCAGCCTCCTCGGCAATCTTCAGAACACGCGCCATCTGCTGCGACGACACCATGCCTGCCTCGTCGATCACAAGCACGTCACCGCGATGTAGCATCTCGCGCCCATTGCCCCAGGCGAGCTCCCAGGAGGCGAGTGTGCGCGACTTGATGCCGGAACTGTCTTCCAGCCCTTCCGCCGCCTTGCCGGCAAGGGCGGCACCGATCACCCGCCTGCCCTCGCCCTCCCAGCCAAGACGCGCCGCCGCCAACAGCGTCGACTTGCCGGTGCCGGCAAGGCCGACGACGGCGGCTATGCCACTGTCGCCGGTGACATGACGGACAGCATCGACCTGCTCCGCATCGAGCCGGAACGGAGTTTTAAGATCGGCGCTCTCGACGCGTTCGATCGCGCATGCGACGTGCCGTGGCGAGACGCCAAAGCCGTCCCGCTTCAATAGGACCTGTGCGGACTGCGCCATGTCGTATTCGATGCGCAGCATGTCCCGCGTCGTGAACACGGCCGGTTCCGATGCCTTGCCGGTCTCCGCATCAATCTCCTGCGGCTTCAGCATGACCACCTGGTCGGACGCCATCAGGCGCGCGCGGATATTGGCAAAATCGGTGGGATCGTCGACGTAACGGTGCAGCGCCTTGGCGATATCCTTCTCGTCGAAGGTGGAGCGTTCGTTGCCGAGTTGCTTCAAGAGAAGCTCAGGCTCGGCCAGCAGCCGGTCGGCCATCTCCTGGCGCCGGGCAAGATCGGCGGGAGCGAAGTAAAGCTCCTTGCCTTTGCCTGCGAGGGCTGCCTTCACTGACCCGAGATGTCTCTGGGCGATGCCGTCCAAGCCCTGTTCGGCAAAGGAGCGCCCATCGAGCCGGATCTCGTGACCGGCCAGCGCCAGATGCCGGTTGGCTGTTTCCGCCCAGGCGATCTTCCAGGCCTTCATCGTTCCCCTGTCGCCGGCCCAGACCCTATTGACAATCCTCCCGTTCGGACTGTCGGGCGTGACGACACGCAAGGGCTTCCCGTCTTCCCCCATGATCGTCACCCGCTTCCGGCCAAACCCCTCCTCCGCGAGCGGCCTCAGCGTCGTCATTACGTGGGCATGGGGATTGCCATCCTTGTCGTGATAGACCCAATCAACCACCATGCCCCTAGCTGTGAGATTGTCCCGAACGAACTCGCGCACCAGCGCAATGTTCTCCGCCCGGGTCAGTTCCTCCGGCAGCGCGATGATCAGCTCGCGGGCAAGCTGAGCGTTTCCCAGCGTCTCGAAGGCCTCCACTGCATTCCACAGCGCTTCGCTCGCACCAGCAACGGAAAGTCCGTCGATCGACTCCTGGAGCCAATCCGGAACACAGTCCGGCAAGGCAAGCTCCTCATGCACCAGATCGGAAGCGCCACCTCGATAGTTGAAGGAGGCGCCGGCCTGTTCATCCATCATCCGGGTGCGATGACGATAGGCAGCAGCCGAAATGATGCTGCGCCCCGCGCCCCTGCTGATCACTTGCGCTCTGACGAACATGATCGCCATCAGACGTCTCCAATCCTCTCAAGCACGTCGGGCTAGCGACCTACATCGCACCGACTGGACCGAGAGGCCGACGGCGCTTTTGGTAACGTGTTTCCAACCAATTTTCTCGCCGTGGTCTTTCTCAGCCACGACAACTTAGATGATTTAACTACCTTGTTCAAGATAGTTAAATATAGGGCTGAACCTTTCCGCGGCTTCACAGGCTGCGCGTGGGTCGATCCGTCAGCTTTGTGCATTCGCTGAAAATCGAGATCGGAGATGCAGGGAAAATTGAGGTTGGCCCGCGCCAAAATTCTCGTGGACGGTGCAGAATCTTTCGCCTATCGATCGTGTATGAAGTCGTCCGTCGATCATATGCCGCTTCGCAAGCAGCGAGAGATTGGCCGTGTTTTGGAAATCCTCCACGAGGAATTTGAAGACGCGGTGAAGGACGGTACGGCGGAGTTCAAGAAGCGCGGCAGGATCTTGAAGATCATCCTGTTCGGCTCTTACGCCAAGGGTGGATGGGTGGATGAACCTTTCACGATGAAGGGGTATCGCTCTGATTTCGATCTGCTGATCATCGTCAACAATCGCAAGCTTTGTGAGTTCGCCGAGTACTGGCATAAGGCCGCTGATCGGCTGATTCACGACAAGTCGATCGAGACGCCGGTGAGTTTCATTGTGCATTCCAGGCGGGAGGTGAACACCTGCCTGAAAGAAGGGCAATACTTCTTCTCTGATATCCGGAAGGAAGGCATCGTTCTCTATGAACTCGATGATGAGCCGCTTGCCGAACCGAAGCCACTCTCGCCGGCCGATCGGCTTCGGGTGGCGAAGGAGCATTTTGAGCAGAGGCTTCATGAGGCGATGGTCATTCTGGAAACAGCCAAGTTTCAAATGAGCCGATCAGAGAGGAGCGGCGACGCCTGGGGAAACTGGGCTGCCTTCAGCCTTCATCAATCGCTCGAGCAGGCCTATTCCTGTGTCTTGCTGACGCTGACTAACTACGGCCCGCCGTCTCATAATATTAAGTTTCTCCGCTCGCTTGCAGAGGAGCAAGATCGGCGGCTGGCCGATGCCTTTCCCCGTGATCAGCATCGTGAGCGCGCATGGTTCAACACGCTGAATGAAGCATATGTGAAGGCGCGATATTCTAAACATTTTGAGATCAGCGACGAGGCTCTTGGCTGGCTCGCAGATCAAACCAAGACGCTGCTTGAGTTAGTCAAAACAGTTTGCTCCGAGCATCTGAAGATGCTTGAGCGGAATACGGGGTAGGCACATTGATCAGATGGCATGCTGTTGAACTAAAGGATGGATTGATTCTGGGTGCGATCAAGCTAAGCGCCCGATGGCGCTCGCGTTTGACTTAGAACTGAGAGCCAAATCCCATTGCTCACTTGCGTTCGAACGGAAGCAGAGGATTGGCTAAACCGAGGCGTTTCAGGGCGGGTCATTTGCTAGCCTAGAAAGGATGATATCTAGGCCACCGAATGGTGTAACATCGGCAACTGGATTTACGCTGGGCGCTTGAAGCTTAACACGATGATAATGGTACGGTTGGGGGGTCTCGAACCTCCGACCTCAGGTGCCACAAACCTGCGCTCTAACCAACTGAGCTACAACCGCATAAATCGCGCTTGGCGCGATGGGGGTCACATACGAGGACTTGGCGACGAATTCAAGCCCCATTCCTCGTCAATATACAAAAAGGCTGGACGCGAGGTCCAGCCTTTTATCTCCGATCGGTAAAAGACCGATCAGGCGACCTTGAAGGAAGCCAGTGCCTTTTCGGCGGCGTCCTTGGAGGGCTTTGCCAGCTTTTCGGCGACCTGCTTGGTGGTTTCCTGGATCGACTTCGCCTGCTCGACGGTGAGTTCGGCCTGCTTGCGGATGAAGGCGGTCTGCAGTTCGAAGAATTCGGCGGCGGACTTGACGCCGAGCAGGGCTTCGAAGTGCGACAGCGAGTTCTCGGAATTGACGCGTAGGATGTCGATCGCCTTCAGGCCGATCTCGACGGTGCCGGACTGAGCCGTCTGGACGGTGGCTTCGAGCGTCTTGCCGGCTTCCTCGCCAGCGGTCTTCAGCTTGGCATAGGCATCCTTGGACTGCTGAGCGCCCTTTTCGGCGAAATCACGGAAGGATTCCGCGAACTTAGACGGGTCGAAAGAAGCGATTGAAAAAACGTCGTCGGTCTTTATGGTAGCCATGGGTCGCATCCTTTGGGCTGAGGCAGTCGCTGCCTGTGTGTTAGTTGGATGATGCTCATATAAGGCATTTCATTGTGCATTGCAACAATTATTGTGCGATGCACAAGACGTTAACCTTGCCGGCCGAAAACACCCTGCTCTTCTGGACCCGCCTGCGCCCCGCAGTTATTAATAAGCCGTTAATTTAAGAAGGCCGACAGCGACAAGGTTCGATCATGCCCGCAGTCCAATATCCGTTCATCGATATCGCCGTGCATGCACGGGTGCGGGAACGCTTTTCACGTGGCGAGGCGATGGTGCTGTTTTCGGCCGACCTGACCCGCTTGCTCTGGGCGAACGGTGCGGGCGCGGAGCTTTTCGGCCATTCGGCGGTCTATGACCTGCTCGATCAAGGCGTCGACCGGACCGACATCACCTTCCGCCAATTGGAAACGGCGGCGCGCCAGCTTGCCGATATCGGTGACAACAGAAGCCTGATGATCCGCGTCGCCAAGGGCTTTCAGCGTGCGCAGGTGCAGGCGGCGGCCGAACTGATCCGGCTCTCCTCAGGCGAAAAGGCCATCCTGTTTTCGGTGCCGGTCTCGGCAAAACCGCTGGCGGCCGGCGCCTCGGCGGCGCAGATGCTGCAAGGGCTTGATGATCCCGATACGCATATGGCGGTGATCGGCGCCAATGGCGAGGTCATCGCCGCCTCGCCGGGCTTTGCCTCGCTGGGGATTTCCGAACAGACCGCAAAGACCCTGATCAGCCTTGCCGGCGCCCATCCCGATCGGCTGGTGAAGCGTCCCGTCGCCACCGCCAGAGGCAATCTTCCGGCCGCCGTCGGCAAGCTCAGCGACGAGCCGGCGCTCCATCTGCTTTTTGCCGTGGAGGCCGCGATCGGCGATCTCGACCCGATCGATGCCCCCGCGCTCGACCCGGTCGAAACATCAGCGCTCGACTCTGTCGATGCGCCCGCGCAGGAAGAAAGCACGCCGCCCGCCGAACTGCTTCAGGACGAGCCTGCGGTCGCCACCGGCTTCACCGAGATTATCGACGCAGTCTCGGGGATCGAAGAGGTCGAAGAGACGCTCGAGGACATCACCGGCGAAAGCGAACGGCCGGCCGAGACGGAAGCGGGATCCACAGACGCGGCAGTCGAAGAGGCTGGTCTCGCCGGACATGCCGAGCCGGAGAGTGACGGCAGCGTGATCGACAGCAGCGCGGATGAAGCCGATGAGCCTGCGGCGATCATCGAGGACGACCTTGCCTCCCTCACCGGGGCCGTGGAAACGGCACCGTTTGTCGAGGCCAGCGAAACGCCTGTCGAAGATGTGCCGGCAGCGGTTCACCAAGAACCCGCCATCGCCCCGACTTTCGTCCCCGAAGCGCCCCCTGCCCCTGAGCTTGCGGCTGAGCCCGGCTTCGTCTTCAGGCCGAACAGCCGCGCCACGCGCTTCGTCTGGAAGATCGACGCCGAGGGCCGTTTCACCGAGGTCAGCCACGAATTTGCCGAGGCCGTCGGTCCGCATGCGTCGGACATCATCGGCACCGCCTTCGGCGATATCGCCGCCCTCTTCAATCTGGATCCGGACGGCAAGCTTTCCGAGGCGCTCGCCCGCCGCGACACATGGTCGGGCAAGACGATCCTCTGGCCGATCGAAGGCACCAGCCTCGTCGTTCCGGTCGATCTGGCGGCGCTGCCGACCTATACCCGCAACCGCGACTTCGACGGTTTCCGCGGCTTCGGCGTCGTCCGGCTTTCCGATGCGCAGGAAGATCCGCTGGCGCTCGGCCTGACGCTCGGCCATGATGGCGTCGGCCATGATGCGGCAAGCCTCGGCCCGGTGGCCGAGCCGATCGGCGAAATGGCGGATGAAGCGGAAGCCGCGCCCCAAGAGGTTTCGGCCGAAACCATCGCGGCAGAAGAGATCGAAGACCAGGTGTTTACGGCAGCCGAGCCGGAGACCCCAGAGACCGAGGAGACCGAAGAGACAGGATCGGAAGAGATCGCTGCCGAAGAGCCGATCGTCGAGACATCGGCCCCGGACAATGCCGCAGAAAAACAGGCGGCCGGCACCGACGAAGCACCTGCCGCCTGGCCGTCAGCGGATCTTTCGGACGAGCCGCCGGCGCTGCGCATTGCCGAAACGCCCAATCGCCGTTTCTCCGACAAGATCGTTCAGCTCCACAATACCAGCGCCGGACTGACGCCCGCCGAACAGGCGAATTTCCGCGAGATCGCCAAGCGGCTCGAGGCCTTCGGCGCCAGCAAGGAAGAGCCTGCCGCCTCAGCGCCGATCGAACCCGCCGTCACGGCGCCGGCAGAACCTTCCGTCGCGGAAATGGCCAGCTTCGAAGGGGCCTCCGGCCCCACAGAGGTCGAGGCCGAAACTCCCGCCGACACGGCGGATATGACCTCGCCCGAGGAAATCGCGCCGCAAGAAGCGATCTTCGAGAATGCCGTCGAGGCCGAGCACGAAGACGAGGTCGCCGCCGAAGAGCCGGCTGGTATCGCCGAGGACGAGGCGACGGAAGGGCTGGAGGAGACGGTCAGTCAGATCGAGGTTCTCACCAGCTTCATCCCGCCGCGCGTCAAGATGACCGACGGGCTTTCGGTGGGAACGGTCGACCAGTTGCCTGTCGCCGTGCTCATCCATATCGGCGATGCGCTGATCCACGCCAATCCGGAATTCATGCGGCTGACCGGCTATGCTTCGCTCGACGCGCTGCGTGAGGTGGGCGGCATCGAAGCCCTGCTGCAGCGCCGCGAACTCGAGGAAAAGGCTGCCGGCGCCGGCACCATGATGCTGGTCAAGGCCGACGATACGCTGGTACCGGTAACGGCGCGGCTGCAATCGGTGCGCTGGGAAGACGCCAACGCCCTGATGCTGGCGCTGATGCCGGTCGAAGGCAAGGATGACAACCGCAGCAACGTAAACCGGTCCGAGGGCCGCTCCGAGGGTCGTTTCGAAGCCCGTCCCGAGCGGATGGTCGAGAAGGTCGCCAAGCTTCAGGTCGAAGTGGAAGAATTGCGCTCGATCCTGGAAACGGCAACCGACGGCGTCGTCGTCATCGGCACGGAAGGCGACATCCGCTCGATGAACCGGTCGGCCAGCGCGCTTTTCAATTACGATGAGCAGGAGACGCGCGGCAAACCCTTCGTCATGCTGTTTGCCCATGAGAGCCAGAAGGCCGTGCTCGATTATCTGAACGGCCTCACCGGCCATGGCGTGGCCAGTGTACTGAACGACGGGCGCGAAGTGATCGGCCGCGAGGCCGCCGGCGGCTTCGTGCCGCTGTTCATGACGATGGGCCAGCTCACCTCCTCCAACGGCTATTGCGCCGTCATCCGCGATATCACCCAGTGGAAGCGGACCGAGGACGAGTTGCGCAACGCCAAGGGTGCGGCCGAAACCGCCAACGCCCACAAGACCGATTTCCTCGCCCGCGTCAGCCATGAAATCCGCACGCCGCTCAATGCGATCATCGGCTTTTCCGACATGATGGCCGGCGAGCGCTTCGGGCCGATCGGCCATCCCCGTTACATCGAATACGCCAACGACATCGGCCGTTCCGGCCGGCACGTTCTCGATATCGTCAACGATCTGCTCGACATTTCGAAGATCGAGGCGGGCGAGATGGATCTCGATTTTGCGGCCGTCGGTCTCAACGAGGCAGTCTCCGAGGCCGTGGCGCTGGTCCAGCCGCAGGCGAACGGCCAACGCGTCATCATCCGCACGGCGCTGTCGCATGCGGTGCCTGATGTCGTGGCGGACCTGCGCTCGATCAAGCAGATTGCGCTCAACATCCTGTCGAACGCCATCCGTTTCACCCCGTCCGGCGGACAGATCGTCGTTTCCACCTCCTATGAGACGAATGGCAGCGTTGTGCTCAGGGTGCGCGATACCGGCATCGGCATGACGCGCAGCGAACTCGACCAGGCGATGAAGCCGTTCCGGCAGGTCTCCTCGACCCAATCGCGCCATCGCGGCGACGGCACCGGGCTCGGCCTGCCGTTGACCAAGGCGATGGTCGATGCCAACCGGGCGGTGTTCTCGATCAATTCGGCGCCGAACGAGGGCACGCTCGTCGAGATCACCTTTCCGTCGCAGCGGGTGCTGGCGGGCTGATCCACGCAAAAAAGGAAAGCGGTGGCCATAAAGAAAAGGCAGCCATCAGGCCGCCTTTGAATTTGGTGCTGTTCAACAAGAGCTCAGTCGATCGACGTCATGTTGTAAGCCCGAAGGCCCTACGCCGCCTCGTTCAGTGCGGCCCCAAGGTTAGCTTCACCTTTGACAAACCTTTCTTAACGAAAGGTTTCCATGACAAGAGATTGATAGAGGGTGAAAGCTTGTGGTTTACGAGTTCCGTCAGTCCTTCAATTCGCTCAAGCCGGCAAAGAGCCGCAGCGCCTCGGGATTGGCCAGCGCCTCCTGGTTCTTCACCGGCCTGTTGTGAACGACCTCGCGCACGGCAAGCTCGACGATCTTGCCGGATTTGGTGCGGGGAATATCGGCGACCGCGATGATCTTTGCCGGCACATGCCGCGGCGAGGCGCCGGTGCGCACCCGCGTCTTGATCGCCTTGACGAGATCCTCGGTCAGCGTCACACCGGGGGCAAGACGGACGAAGAGGATGACGCGCACGTCGTCGTCCCACTCCTGGCCGATGCACAGCGCCTCGGCCACCTCCTCCATCTGCTCCACCTGATTGTAGATCTCGGCCGTGCCGATGCGCACGCCGCCGGGATTGAGCGTCGCATCCGAGCGGCCGTGGATAACAAGGCCGCCATGCTCCGTCCATTCGGCGAAATCGCCGTGGCACCAGACATTGTCGAACCGCTCGAAATAGGCGGCGCGATATTTGGCGCCATCGGGATCGTTCCAGAACATCACCGGCATCGAGGGGAAGGCCTTGGTGCAGACGAGTTCACCCTTCTCGCCACGGACCGGCTTGCCGTCATCGTTCCAGACGTCGACCGCAAGGCCGAGGCCGGCCCCCTGGATCTCGCCGCGCCAGACCGGCTGCAGCGGATTGCCGAGCACGAAGCAGGAGACGATATCGGTGCCGCCCGAAATCGAGGCGAGTTGCACATCCGGCTTGATGCCCTCGTAGACGAAGGTGAATCCCTCGGGCGACAACGGCGAACCGGTGGAGGTCATCAGCCGGAGGCTGGAGAGATCATGGCTTGCGCGCGGCGTCAGCCCGCTTTTGCGCACGGCATCGATATATTTCGCCGAGGTGCCGAAGATCGCGAATTTTTCGGCCTCGGCATAGTCGAAGAGCACGTTGCCATCGGGTGCGAAGGGCGAGCCGTCGAACAGGCAGAGCGTGGCGCCGCTGGCAAGGCCGCTGACCAGCCAGTTCCACATCATCCAGCCGCAGGTGGTGAAGTAGAACAGCTTCTCGCCCGCCTGCAGGCCGCAATGCAGCCGCTGCTCCTTGAGGTGCTGCAGCAGCGTGCCGCCGGCCGAATGCACGATGCATTTCGGCACGCCCGTCGTGCCTGAGGAAAAGAGGATGTAGAGCGGGTGCGCAAAGCCAAGCGGCGTGAACGCGACCTCTTTTGCCTCATAGGGCGCAATAAAGGCCTCCAGCGTCGAAGCTCCTGATGTCTTGGCCGCCACCGCTTCGGCATCGCCGGCATAGTGGACGATGATCGTCGGCACATCCAGGCTTTTGGCAACCGTGGCGACCTTGGCGCCGACATCCTGCAGCTTGCCGGAATACCAATAGGCATCGCAGGCGATGAAGAGCTTGGGGCCGATCTGGCCGAAGCGGTCGAGCACACCCTGCTCGCCGAAATCGGGGGAGCAGGACGACCATATGGCGCCGATAGAGGCGGCGGCGAGCATGGCGGCAACGGTCTCCGGCATGTTCGGCATCATGGCGGCGATGCGGTCGCCCTTGCCGATGCCGCGTGCTGCGAAGGCCTGCTGCAGCTTCGAGACCAGCGCGCGCAGCCGATCCCACGACCAGCGATCCTCAGCCTTGTCTTCGCCGCGGAAGATGATGGCGTCGCCCTCGCCGCGGCGGGGCAGCAGGTTTTCGGCGAAGTTCAGCGTCGCATCGGGAAAGAAGCGGGCCTCCAACATGCGGTCGCCGTCAACGAGCACCTCTGCGCCGCGCTCTCCCTTCACGCCGCAGAAATCCCAGACAGCGGACCAGAAATTCTCCCGCTCGGCCACCGACCAGGCATGCAGATCCTCAAAGCCCGAAAGCGAAAGCCCGAAATCGGCATTGCAGCGCTCCATGAAGGCATGGATCGGGCTTGTTGCAACGGCATCTTCCGAGGGCACCCAAAGTGGTCTGTTATCGCGCATTCAATCTCCTCCCCAATAGCGTCTTTATATCATGCTGCATTGCATTATAAAGTACGGAACCGACGCGATCCGTCGTCTATCGCGTCGTCCTCTGCACGGCTGAAAAGACGCGTGGCACTGGAGGGATTTGCATATGCCTGATATTTCCTATATCGGCGAAACCAGCGCATAACGGGATGACCGGCTGAATTGCCGGCGGATATCATGAGCACGTCAAGACATCGCAGGTGGCGCAGGAAGATCGGACCCGTTTCGCGCTGGCTTCCGGCCTTCGCCCGTTTGTCGACTGTCTTCCTGCTGATCGCGCTTGCGCTTTTCGTGGCGCTCCGGGTCGCCGCACCCTATCTCATTTCGACCGGTTTCGTGCGCTCCGGCATCGAGGACGCGCTGTCGAAATGGACGGGCTATCATGCCGAGATCAAGGGCAGCCCGGTTCTGGAATTCTGGCCGACGCCGCGCATCACGCTGAACCAGATCACCATCCGCCAACCGCGCGAAAGCGGCGACAAGCTGCTCGGCAGCATTGAAAGCCTGTCGGCCGATTTCAGCCTCATCGATGCGTTGAGAGGCCGGACGAGCTTCCACGAATTCCATCTGGTGCGCCCCAATCTGGCGCTGACGCGCGACGAGAAGGGGCTGATCGACTGGAGTTATGCCGGCCTGCTCGCACGTGCGATCAGCGGCGTACGCTACGAAAACGGCGCCGAGATGCTCGATCCCGATCTCGATGCCGAGATCGGCGCGGTGACGGTTGAAGACGGCACGCTCACGGTGACCGACATCAAGACCGCCAAGGCCTATCATTTCGACAGCGTCACTGCAGATATCGCCTGGCCGCGACTGTCGGGCGCGATCTCGGCGGTCGTCATCGCCCGCATCAACGGCGAGGACCTGAAGGTCGATTTCGCCTCGCGCCAGCCGCTGCTTGCCTTTGCCGGCAGGAATGCAGAGACACGAACGTCGCTGACATCGAACCTTTTGACGGCACACTTCCAGGGGATTGCCAGCATTGCCAGCCTTTCGGCCCTTTCGGGTAATATTAGCGCCAGCATTCCCGATATGCCGGCGCTTCTGGCATGGTCGGGCAAATCGATCCCCGGCATCGCAACGCTGAAGAGCGCCTCGCTGGAATCCGACATCATGTCGTCGGGCAACGGGCTGCGCTTCAACAATCTCAGCCTTTCGCTGAACGAAGCAAGCGCCACGGGGGTGATGGACCTTTTCACCCAACCCGGCAAACGACCGAAAATCGGCGGCACGCTCGCCTTCGACGAGATGAACCTCAAGCCGTTCCTCGATGCCTTCGCGCTCAGGCTCGCCGCCGGCGAGGCGGAGGAAATCTCCGCCGGCATCAACGGGCCGCTGCGAATGCTCGATGTCGATGTCGATGTCAGACTTTCGGCGCGGCGCGCGCAGATGGGTCTCTTCGAACTCTCCGATGTCGGCGCCAGCATGATTGTTTCGGGCGGCGAAGCGAAATTCGATATTGGCGACAGCCTGTTCGAGGGCGGCGAAATGACCGCGCATCTGGAAGCGACCCAGCGCGACTTCGACGGCGGCGGCAAGCTGCAGCTGTCGATCCGCGATGCCGACTTCGCAGCCCTTGCCGAGCGCCTGCAGCTGAAGGGACCGCTGCCGCTGGCGACCGGATCGCTCGACCTCGACCTGCAGTCGCCGAAGGCGATCTGGACGACCGGTCTTGCCGACGTCACCGGCCGGCTGCGCTTCTGGACACGGGAAGGCACGATCCCCGGCATCGATGCCGCAGCGCTCCGGACACAGGCAGCCGGAAAGCCGTTCTTTCCGCTGAGCGCGGCGGCAGGCGGCGCCTTTGCCTTCAACCAGTTGAACCTCCAGGCCGATTTCGCCAACGGCTCCGCCGAGATGCACGACGTCCGTATCGCCGGTCCCTCGGAGACGCTGACGCTTTCCGGCGTCATCACCTATCACTCGAATGGGCTGGCGCTGTCCGGATCGCTTGAGGCAACCGATCCGGCCAAGGCGGCCGAGCTGCCACTTCTGCCGTTCTTCATCGGCGGCTCGTGGCCGAACCCGGTGATCTCGCCGGTTCCGCTGTTCGGCAATACGCCGCACGCGCAATAAAGCTCTTTAATTTCACGCGATATCGGGCGCAACAGCTGCACGGTTTTGCGCGATCCGCTTTGGCTCAGGCGCCGGCAGCGGCCGCCCGCTCGTCCCGCTGGCGCTGGATTTCGCGGCGCTTGGTGACGATCGAGGCGCAGATGACGCCGACCGCGACGATGCCGATCAGGATCGTGCACACCGCGTTGATCTCCGGCGTGACGCCGAGGCGCACCTGGCTGTAGATCCGCATCGGCAACGTGGTGGCACCCGGCCCCGATGTGAAGCTGGCAATCACCAGATCGTCGAGCGACAGGGTGAAGGCAAGGATCCAGCCTGAGATCACCGCCGGGGCGATGATCGGCAGGGTGATCTCGAAAAAGGTGCGCACCGGCGGCGCGCCGAGATCCTGGGCCGCCTCCTCGATCGAATGATCGAAGCTCAGCAGACGTGACTGCACGACGACGGCGACGAAGCACATGGTGAGCGTCGTATGCGCCAGCGTGATCGTCCAGAAGCCGCGGTCGAAGCCGATCGCGACGAAGAGCAGCAGCAGCGACAGGCCGGTGATGACGTCGGGCATGACGAGCGGTGCGTAGATCATGCCTGAGAACAGCATGCGGCCGCGAAAGCGGGTGTAGCGCACCAGCGTCAGCGCCGCCATCGTGCCGAGGACGGTTGCGGCCGTCGCCGACAGCAGGCCGACGCGGATCGTCACCCAGGCGGCGTCGAGCAGGCCCTGGTTTGCGAGCAGCGAGACATACCACTTGGTGGAGAAACCGCCCCAGACGGTGACGAGCTTCGATTCGTTGAAGGAGAAGATCACCAGCAGCACGATCGGCAGGTAGAGGAAGGCAAAGCCGAGCGTGACGGAGACGATGTTGAAACGGGTCCATTTCAGCATGACTTATTTCCCCCGCTCTTCGGCCTTGGCCTGGGCGTTCTGGAAGAAGACGATCGGGATCACCAGGATCATGAGCAGGATGGTTGCGACCGCCGAGGAGACCGGCCAGTCGCGGTTGGCGTTGAACTCGTTCCAGAGCGTCTTGCCGATCATCAGCGTCTGCGAACCGCCGAGCAGATCGGGAATGACGAATTCACCGACAGCGGGAATGAAGACCAGCATGCAGCCGGCCACCACGCCGGGGATCGACAGCGGAAAGGTGACGCGCCAGAAGGCCCGGATCGGCGTGCAGCCAAGGTCCTGCGCAGCCTCGATCAGCGTGCCGTCCATCTTTTCCAGCGCCGAATAGAGCGGCAGCACCATGAAGGGCAGATAGGAATAGACGATGCCGATATAGACGGCGGTATTGGTGTTGAGGATGATCAGCGGGCTGTCGATGATGTGCAGCGACTGGAGAAGCTGGTTGAGAAGCCCTTCCGGCTTCAGGATCGCGATCCAGGAATAAACGCGGATCAGGAAGCTCGTCCAGAACGGCAGGATGACCAGCATCACCAGCGTCGGGCGGATGGTGCGCGGCGCCTGTGCCATGCCGTAGGCGATCGGATAGGCGATCAGCAGGGTGAGGAAAGTGGCAATCCCGGCAATCACCACGCTCGAGACATAGGCATTGAAAAATAGAGCGTCCTCGGTGAGGTAGGTGTAGTTGTCGAAGGAGAGCTCGCCGATCTTGCTCCACAGCCCGGCCCAGCCATCGGCAAGCGAGAAGACCGGCTCATAAGGCGGCATGGCGATCGCCGTCGTCGACAGCGAAATGCGGAAGACGATGAAGAACGGCGCCAGGAAGAAGAGCAGCAGCCAGGCATAAGGGATGGTGATGACGAGGCGGTTGTAGAGGCCGGACGTGAGCTTGCCCATGATGTCAATCCTTCAGCAGCACGCCGGCGTTCTCGTCGAACGAGACCCAGACTTCCTGGTCGTAGGTGAAGGGGTCGTCTACCGAGCGCTGTGCATTGAGGGACGAGGCCTTGACGATGTTGCCGCTCTGCAGCTTCACATGGAAGACGGTCATATCGCCGAGATAGGCGATATCCCAGAGTTCGCCCTTGGCGGCGTTGACCGAAGCGTTGGCGGGTGCGGCGCGCCCGACCCGCATCTTTTCCGGCCGGATGGCGAAACCGACGGCGCCGCCGGCCGAAGGCGTCTCGGAAGAGGCGACGCGTACGCTGAAGCCGCTGTCGACGGATATCTCGACGCTGCCGTTGCCCGATGAGGCGACCTTGCCGTCGAAGATGTTGACGTCGCCGATGAAATCCGCGACGAAGCGGGAATTCGGCGCCTCGTAGATCTCGGCAGGCGTCGCCACCTGCACGACCTTGCCATTGCTCATGACGGCGATGCGGTCGGCCATGGTCATCGCCTCTTCCTGATCGTGGGTGACGACGACGAAGGTGAGGCCGAGGCTCTGCTGCAGGTCCATCAGCTCGAACTGGGTTTCCTCACGCAGCTTCTTGTCGAGCGCGCCGAGCGGTTCGTCGAGCAGCAGCACCTTCGGGCGCTTGGCGAGCGAGCGGGCGAGCGCCACGCGCTGGCGCTGGCCGCCGGAAAGCTGGTTCGGTTTGCGGGAGGCGAACTGCTCGAGCTTGACGAGCTTCAGCATCTGCGAGACGCGATCGGTCATCTCGTCCTTCGGCATGCCGTCCTGCTTCAGGCCGAAGGCGATGTTCTTTTCCACCGTCATGTGCGGGAAAAGCGCATAGGACTGGAACATCATGTTGACCGGGCGCCTGTAGGGCGGCGTGCCGGCCATGTCGGTGCCGTCGAGCACGATCTCGCCCGAGGTCGGCTGCTCGAAGCCGGCAAGCATGCGCAGCAGCGTCGACTTGCCGCAGCCCGAAGCGCCGAGCAGCGCGAAGAACTCGCGGTGATAGATGTCAAGCGACAGATTGTCGACGGCGGTAAAATCGCCGAAGCGCTTGGTGACGTTCTTGAAAGCAATGAAGGGTTTTGCAGAGGGATCGGTCCAGGGCGCAAAAGCGCGGCGGATATTGCCGAGAGACTTCATATTATTCCCCGAATACAAGGTTTTGCCGGCCTCCACCCAGGCCGGTAATTGAAAGGCCCGGACGTTTCCGTCCGGGCCCGAAGCTGAATTACTGGCCGGTGACGACCTTCGTCCAGAGGCGCGTTCCCAGGCGCTGCGTTTTCGGATCCCACGGCTTGACCGTGAAGAGGTTCTTCATCACCTCGTCGGTGGGATAAACCGCCGGGTCTTCCAGGATGTCCTTACTGACGAACTGCTGCGAAGCCTTGTTGCCGTTGGCATAGAAGGTGTGGTCGCTCGCCTTGGCGATGACCTCGGGCTTCATCAGGTAATTCAGGAACTCATGGGCTTCCGCGACATGGGGGGCATCGGCGGGGATCGCCATCATGTCGAACCACATCTGGGCGCCCTGCGGTGGGATCGAATAATTGACCTCGACGCCGTTCTTGGCTTCGGCCGCACGGTCGCGCGCCTGCAGCAGGTCGCCGGAATAGCCGAAGGCGATGCAGATGTCGCCGTTGGCAAGCGCATTGATGTATTCGGACGAGTGGAACTTGCGGACATAGGGGCGGACCGCCGTCAGCAGCTCTTCGGCCTTCTTGAAATCCTCAGCCTTTGTGGAGTTCGGGTCGAGGCCGAGATAACGAAACGCCGTGGTGATGACGTCCTTCGGCGTGTCGAGAACGTAGATACCGCAATCTTTGAACTTTGCGGCGACCTTCGGATCGAAGATCACTTCGAGGCCGGGCTTGACATCGGGACCGAGGATTTCGGCGGCCTTCTTGACGTTGTAGCCGATGCCATCGGTGCCCCACATGTAATCGACCGCGTGTTCGTTGCCCGGGTCGTATTCGGCGGTGCGCTGCTGGATTACATCCCACATGTTGGAGAGGTTCGGCAGTTTCGACTTGTCGAGCTTCTGGAAGACGCCGGCCTGGATCTGGCGCTGCAGGAAGTCGGCTGTCGGGACAACGACATCATAGCCCGTGCCGCCGGCAAGCAGCTTGGTTTCCACGGTCTCGTTGGAATCGAAGGTGTCGTAGACGACCTTGATGCCGGTTTCCTTGGTGAAGTCGGCAAGGATGGAGTCGTCGATATAATCCGACCAGTTGTAGACGTTGACCACGCGGTCCTGGGCAAAGGCCGGAGCGGCGGCAAGGAGCGCGGCAATGACGGCGGCCGTCACGCTTGGGATGGTTGACCTCATGACTTCTCCTGTTTGTTCAAAGATTCCGCACCCCCGGAGATCTTTTCCCTCTGGTTTTGCCCGCAGACTAAGAAGGAATTTCGCAGCCCACAAGCGCAAAATCCTGCCGCTTCAATGATTTCACAATCACTGGAAGTCGAAGGCACTGAGCCCCGCCACCATCTCGTCGAGACCGAGCGGCCGCGTCACCGGCGGCTCGGCCCGGGAAAGGCAGCCGCGCCGCTCGCACAGGCGACAGGCCGGACCGATTTCGATCGGATCGAGCGCCGTCGCCTGGCCGTAGACCAGGGCCTCGCCAAGGGCGGCGTCGCAGCCGATCAGGATCGCGGTGCGCCGCAGCCTTTCGCCGAATTCGACGCTCGGCCCCTCCAGAGTGCGGGCGACCGTCAGGAAGGATGCGCCATCCGGCATGACCACCGTTTCGGCGAGGATCTGGCCCGGCTGCAGGAAGGCGGCGTGGATATTCAGCTTCGGACAGCCGCCGCCGAACCGGGCCTGCGGAAAACCCTGGGCGCCCGCCCGGCGCAGCCGGTGGCCCGCCGCATCGATCTCGATCAGGAAGAAGGGTATGGCCGCCGCCCCCGGCCGCTGCAGCATGGCAAGGCGCGCGGCGGCATGGCCGAAGGAGACGCCGAAGCGCGCTCGCAGAATATCGATATCGTAGCGCGTCGCCTTCGCCGCCGACAGGAAGGCCTCGTAGGGCATTGCCAGCGCCAAGGCCGCAATGCGGGCAAGCTCGAAGCGGGCGATGCGGCGCGCCTCGGCGGAGGAGAGCTGGAGATCGTCGAGCTCGGCATCGATGGTCGGCAACAAGGCGAGTGTTACGGCCTCGACTGCCATCTCATGCGCCCGGTCGGCCGCTGACAGGCGCTCGGAAATGAAAAGCCGCATCGAATGGCGGTCGAAACGGCGGCGCAGATCCGGCATGACGTGGACGGGCAGGACACGCACCGCGATGCCGCGCTCTGAGCGCAGCCAGTCCTTCAGCCCGGCGGCAAGATCGAGGCCGCCGGGCAGCGTCGCGGCAAAGGCCTCCGCCGCCGTCTCGATCCGCCCGAAATAACCGGACCTGCGTTCCAGCGTCTCGCGCACCTCGTCGAGCGGCAACCGGCCGTCGGCAACGGGCGCATGGCCTTCGGCGGCCATCAGCGCCGTCAGATCGGAGAGCCTTGCCGCCTGCTCGCGATAGGCGCGGTAGAGCTTGATCATTCCGCTTGCGGCATTCGGAGCCGCCTCGGCCACTTCCACCAGTTCCTGGTCACCGGGCAGTTCGCCCGACAGCAGCGGATCGGCGAAGATCTCCTTGAGCTGATCGAGACTGCCGCCGGTCTGCCCGCGCAACTCTTCCAGATCGACCCGATAGACGCTTGCAAGCTTCAGAAGCAGTTGCACCGTCAGCGGCCGCTGGTTGCGCTCGATCAGGTTCAGGTAGGACGGCGATATTTCAAGCGCCTCGGCCATGGCGGTCTGCGTCAGCGCCAGCGCATTGCGGATGCGCCTGACTTTCGGGCCTGCGAATATCTTCCGTTCCGCCATGTCACACCCTTTGACAGGCAAGCAGCGCTCTATTTACAAAATTTTACAAATTCACAGCGCCGCTCTGTCAATCCTCGTCATCTTAACCTCTTTCCATCCCAGAAATCAAAGGTTTTTCTGGCCATTTCGCGCCATATTGTCAATCTTGTCATCAGCACCCTTTATCGAGCTTTTAGTGAGGAGAGCAGCATGACCGATTTTTACAAACTTGTCCCCAACGCATCGGCTGATCGTTTCGACGGCATCGAGAGACCCTACTCGGCCGATGACGTGCAGCGGCTGCGGGGCTCGGTGGCGCTGCGCCATTCGCTGGCGGAAATGGGCGCGGACCGGTTGTGGCGGCTGCTGCACCAGGAGGATTTCGTCAATGCGCTCGGCGCGCTGTCCGGCAACCAGGCCATGCAGATGGTGCGCGCCGGGCTGAAGGCGATCTATCTCTCCGGCTGGCAGGTGGCGGCCGACGCCAATACGGCGTCCGCGATGTATCCCGACCAGTCCCTCTATCCGGCCAATGCCGGCCCGGAGCTTGCCAAGCGCATCAATCGCACGCTGCAGCGCGCTGATCAGATCGAGACCTCGGAAGGCCAGGGGCTTTCCGTCGAGACCTGGTTCGCGCCGATCGTCGCCGATGCGGAAGCCGGCTTCGGCGGACCGCTCAACGCCTTCGAAATCATGAAGGCCTATATCGAAGCAGGCGCTGCGGGCGTCCACTTCGAGGACCAGCTCGCCTCGGAGAAGAAATGCGGCCATCTCGGCGGCAAGGTGCTGATCCCGACGGCCGCCCATATCCGCAACCTCGACGCCGCGCGGCTTGCCGCCGACGTCATGGGTGTCGCAACGCTCGTCATCGCTCGCACCGATGCGGAAGCGGCGAAGCTCCTGACATCGGATATCGACGAGCGCGACCAGCCCTTCGTCGATTATGATGCCGGCCGCACGGTCGAAGGCTTCTATCAGGTGCGCAACGGCATCGAGCCCTGCATCGCCCGCGCCGTCGCCTATGCGCCGCATTGCGACCTCATCTGGTGCGAGACCTCGAAGCCCGACCTCGAGCAGGCGCGGCGCTTTGCCGAAGGCGTGCATAAGGTCTATCCCGGCAAGCTGCTCGCCTATAATTGCTCGCCTTCCTTCAATTGGAAGAAGAACCTCGACGAGGCGACGATCGCACGGTTCCAGCGTGAACTCGGCGCGATGGGCTACAAGTTCCAGTTCATCACGCTCGCCGGCTTCCACCAGTTGAACTACGGCATGTACGAACTGGCGCGCGGTTACAAGCAGCGCCAGATGTCGGCCTATTCCGAGCTGCAGCAGGCGGAATTTGCCGCCGAGGCCAATGGCTATACCGCCACCAAACATCAGCGCGAGGTCGGCACCGGCTATTTCGACGCCGTGTCGCTCGCCATTACCGGCGGCCGGTCTTCGACCACGGCGATGCACGACTCGACTGAACATGCTCAGTTCAAACCGGCTGCGGAATAACCCGAAGAAGAGGAGACGATCATGGCATCCATTTCACGCGTCAGGGAACGGGCCGAGGAGCAGGCGACCAGCATGAGCGAGGATCAGCAGACGACGATCCGCATGCTCGCCAACGACCTGCATCGGTTAAACCAATCGGTCATGAAAGCCGTCGAGGCCGGCGTCTCGGTCGAGCTGGTGCGTTCGGCCCGTCATCACGGCGGCGACGGCAACTGGGGCGACCTGCTCATTCCCGTCGTCGTCACCAACCGGCATTGAGACGGCCGGCGAATTGGCTTCGATCCGGGGAATGCCCGCGCATCCCAAGAGATGTGCGGGCGCTTCGTCGTAAACTTCAGCCGCGGCTCGGCCGTTTTCCGGCGAAAAGATCGGCATAACTTCTGATCAGCTTGGTCATGCGGTCGGCGACCGTCCGGATTTCCGGGCGATGGCGGTCTTCGGCATTCATGACGATCCATTGGGCATGGCGCAATTCCGGCAACTCGCCGCCAAGCCGTTGCAATTGCGGATCGAGATCGCCGACGAAACAGGGAAGCACGGTCTTGCCGGCGCCGGCGCGCACCAGATCCGGCAGCGAACGCGGCCGGTTGACGGTGGCGACGATATCGTTTGCGGCATGGGCATGCGGCCAGCGCAGATAGGCTGATATCGCCTCCTCCTCGGCAACCGCAATCCAGCGCTCGTCCGTCTCGGCGGCGTTGCGTCTGATATAGACCGCATAGGCCACCTCTCCGAGCCGCCGTGCGGCCAGATTGGCCTCCTCAGGCTCGAAGGCGCGAATCCCGATATCGCTCTCGCGATAGGCAAGGCTTGCCCGCGCCTCGCCGATGGTGAGCGAAATGGCGAAGGCATCGCCCGGCATGCGGATTGCCGCGAAATTCTCCGTCAGCAACCAGGCGACCCAGGTGCCGGCGGCGATCCTGACCGTCGTGCCGCCCTCACCGGATTGCCGCCACGCCTCGACCTTGCGGGCGGCGGCCTCCATCTCCTGAAGGTGATCGAGCAGCGCCTGGCCATCCCCGGTCAGGCGATATCCGGTCTGGCTGCGCGAAAACAAGGCGCGGCCGATCTCCTGTTCGAGATCGAGCATACGCCGGCCGACGGTCGCGGGGCTGAGCCCGCTTGCGGCGCTTGCCCCGGTCAGGCCGCCGAGCCGGGCGACCTGCAGGAAAAGCTGATAGGAATCCCAATTGGCGTTTTTCATCGATGAAAAACATAGTGGGATTTTCCCCATTTATAAAGAGAAATTCGATGCTTAGACCAGGTGATGTCTTCTACAGGAAAGGACATCGCCATGATCGACATGATCACCATCGCAGGTACCATCGGCTATCGGCACTCTCCCAAGCGATGCGGAGGCAAGACGGATGAGGATCGATTCTATGCCGAGTTCGGAGAGAGCAGCCTCATTCGCTTCGTCGCCTGGCTGACCTCGCTCGATCTCAACCTGGGAAGGCGGAGCAAGGCCGCAGCGCAAACCTGCAGCGGCTGCGTGGTTCAGGCGACTTTTCTTGCCCCGAGATGAGCCGGTGCGGGCTCTGCGACGATGCGGAACCGCTCGATCAGCGTCATCAGCGTATCGGCTTCGCCGGCAAGCATGCGGCTTGCCTGCGTCGTGTCGGCCACCATCGAGGCGTTCTTCTGGGTCATCTGGTCCATGGCGTTGACGGAACCGTTGACCTCCTGCAGCGCCGCCGACTGATCGCGGCTGGCGGTGGCGATGGTCTCGACATGGCCGCTGATCGCGATGATCTCCTGGCTGATCGCGGCCAGCACGCTGCCGGTCTTCTGGACCAGTTCGGAGCCTGCCGTCACTTCCCGGCTGGATGTCTCGATCAGCGATTTGATCTCGCGGGCCGCATCGGCCGAACGCTGGGCGAGTTCACGGACCTCCTGGGCGACGACGGCAAACCCCTTGCCGGCCTCGCCGGCGCGGGCCGCCTCGATGCCGGCGTTCAGCGCCAGCAGATTGGTCTGGAACGCGATGTCGTCGATCACCTCGATGATCTGCTCGATGCGCTGCGAGGCCTCTTCGATGCGCTCCATCGCGGCAACGGCATCACCGACGACGGCACCGGAATTGTCAGCCGTCTTCTTGGTCGCGGCCACGACATTATTGGCCTCACGGGCACGCTCGGCGGAAGAACGAACCGTCACGGTGATCTCCTCCACCGCCGCCGCGGTCTCCTCGAGGTTTGCCGCCTGCGCCTCGGTGCGCTTCGAGAGCTCACCGGCCGAGGCGGAGACGGCGCCGCTGTTGCGCTGGATCGTCGAGGCGCTGTCGCGAATGCCCGACAGCGTATCCTGCAGTCGCAGCAGCGATGCATTGAAATCGACGCGCAACTGCTCCAGCCGGCCGACGAAGGGCGTACCGATCGTCTGCGAGACATCGCCCTGCGACAGGCGCCCGAGGCCGGCGGCGAGCTGGTTGACGGCAAAGTCGATCTGGCCGTCGAGCGAGCGCTTGTCGGCATCGTTCCGGGCGCGTTCGGCATCGCTCAAGGCGCGCTGTTCGGCAGCCTGCGTTTCCAGGTCGCGCCTGGCGCGGGCGCTGTCGCGGAACAGCGCCAACGCCCTGCCGATATCGCCGAACTCGTTCTTCTTGTCGACACAAGGGATGGCGCCATCGAGATCGCCCGAGGAAATCGAGCGAACGCTCGCGGTCAGCGCCTGCAAAGGCTTCACCGACAGGCGGATCGCATAGAAGGCGACAACGCCGACGATCAACATGACGATGGCGCCGATGCCGAGAACCAGGATCTGCAGTTCGTTCAGGCGCTGGTAGTAGACCTCCATCGGAATGCCGATGAAGAGAATGCCGACATTGGCGTTCGACGCGTTCTTGATGGGGAAGTAACCGGTGATGAACTGGCGGCCGAAAAGCACCGCCGGGCCGTAATAGGCCTCGCCCTTGGCGAGAACCGGCTGGGCGGGGTGTTCGGCGACGAGCTTGGTGCCGACGGCGCGGTCGCCGTTTTCCTTCTTGACGTTTGTGGAGATGCGGACGTAGTCGCTGCCCTGCTTCTGGAAGATCGTCGCAACACCGGCGATCGACTGCGCCGTACGGTCGACCAGCGAATGATCGGCAAGGGTCGGAATGGCGTCTTCCGTCACGGTGGAGAGCTGATTGTCCTTCAGCTCGATCTTTGCCGCCTGATCGGCCGCGCCGTAGAGGACGGCCATGACGCGGGTGGCTTCCTTCGCGTCGGAAACGGCCCCGTCCATGACATGATGGCCCAGATAGTAATAGGTCACGCCGACGATGGCGGCCGTGCTGATCGCCAGCAGAAACAGTGTGATCGCAACGATCTGGCGTACGATCGACGTGGAGAAAAGGCGCAGCATCAAGACCCCCGGAAGAAACCAGGGTTAAATTAAGCGAAAAGCGTTAAGGAAAATTTTCCGTAAATCAGGGCGGCCGGAGATATTCACCGTGTCATTTTCGGACGTCTTCTGACCATTGCGGCTCGATAGACTGGCGGGCATTCAAGGCAATTCTTCCAGCGTTCAAATTTCCTCAATCAGTGCGCGATTTTTGCGGAATAAAGAGGAACGGAGAGGTCGCGGCATGTCCCTTCGGCCCGCAAGTGGGGGTCCGAAAGGACGGGTCGAGACCCGTGGCTCGACCCGGTCGTGGCGGCAGGCCGATGAGGGCAAAGCGGCGACCTCCTCAGCCGCCAATGTCCACAACCCGACCAAATAGAAACGGCCCCGGAAAGCCCGGGGCCGTTCGCATGAAGACGGGTCGGTCGACGATCAGGCGGCGCGATAGACCGGCGCCGAGGCTGCCTCGCCGTCGATCTTGAACTGCTGGATCAGCCGGCGCAGGGAATCCGCCTCGTCGGCCAGTTCGCGGCTGGCGGCGGTCGTTTCCTCCACCATGGCGGCGTTCTGCTGCGTCATCTGGTCCATCTGGTTGACGGTCGCGTTGACGCTCTGCAACGCGTTGGACTGGTCGTGGCTGGCGCGGGCGATCATCTCGACATGCTGGCTGATCGTGACGATCTGGGCGCTGATCCTGGCGAGCACCGTGCCGGTCTCCTGGACGAATTGCGAGCCGGAGCTGACCTCGTTGGTCGACTTGTTGATCAGGCCCTTGATCTCCTGCGCCGCGGCTGCGGAACGCTGAGCCAGTTCGCGGACTTCCATCGCCACCACCGCAAAGCCCTTGCCCGCCTCGCCGGCGCGCGCCGCCTCGATGCCGGCGTTGAGCGCCAGCAGGTTGGTCTGGAAGGCAATCTCGTCGATGACGCCGATGATCTGCTCGATCTGGCGCGAGGCATCCTCGATGCGGCCCATCGCGTCGATCGCATTGCTGACGACGACGGCGGAATCGTCGGCGCTGCGCTTGGCCTGGCGGACGATCTGGTCGGCATCCTTGGCGCGTTCGGCCGACGAACGGACCGTGACGGTGATCTCGTCGACGGCGGCGGCGGTCTCTTCGAGCGAGGCGGCCTGCTGCTCGGTGCGCTTGGACAGATCCTCGGCCGACTGGGCCATCTGGTTGCCGTTGCCCTGGATCAGTTCGACATTGTCGCGGATCTGGCTCATCGTCGCCTGCAGGCGCATCATCGAGCCGTTGAAATCCTGGCGCAGCTGTTCGAGGCGGCCGATGAAGGGCGTCTCGATCGTCGTCGAGATATCGCCCTGCGACATGCGTTCGAGGCCGGCGGCGAGCGCGTTGACGGCGAATTCGATCTGACGATCCATTTCGCGCTTTTCGGCGTCGTTGCGCTGGCGCTCGTGTTCGGCGGCGGCGCGCTCCTCGTCGCTCTGCTCCTCGATGCGGATCTTCGAGATGGCGTTTTCCTTGAAGATGCCGAGCGCGCGGGCCATGTCGCCGATTTCATCGTAGCGCTGCTCGCCGGAGATGCTGGTGTCCAGCGCCCCTTCGGCGATGCGGCGCATGGCGGCGGTGATGTGGCTGATCGGGCGCTGCAGTGTCAGCACCAAGGCGATACCGCCGAGGATCGACAGAAGGATGCCGAGACCGGTGGTCATGACCGAGATGCTGTTTGCCTGGGTGCGCTCGGTGCCGGCCGTCTGTTTCTGCAGCTCGGCGAAATCGGTCAGCTTCGTCCAGATCTGGTCGAGCTCCTGGCGGGCAGCGGCATAGGCGGTGACGCGCTCGCCGATCGTATCGACGATCTTCGAGCCGCCGCCGGAAATGGCGTCGAGCGCCGGCTGGATCGCGCCCGATATGCCCTCGGCAAAGCCCATGCCCTTGGCGCTGGTGGTCAGCACCTGCATGTCCTTGCCCAGCGTGCCGGCCTGCTGCTGCAGGCGCACGAGATTATCCTTGCTCGAATTGGAGAGGAAATCGGAAAGGACGATCTGTAGCGCATAGACGGAATTTTCGAGGCGCCGCGTATCCTGAAGGACGGAGTTGGTCTGGGCGATGCGGCCCTCGAGCTCGGCGAAACGCTGTGTCGCCTCGCGCATCTTCTGCGTTGCCGTCAGCTGCGTATAGGTCGAGGTCTGGCGGAAGCGCGAAACGAGACGGCCGAGCTCGGCGATGTCCTCGTCGGTCGGAGCGGGCAGCTGGGCGATCGCCTTGATGCTGTCGATGGTGGCGGTCAGCGCGTCGATGACGTTCTTCTGGTTGGTCGGAACCGAAATGGCGATCTGCCGCTGGGCTTTGACGATCGCAGGCATCTGTTCGTTGATGAAGGCGATCTTGTCCTGCGGTGTCTGCGGTTTGCTGTAGCCGCTGGCGACGGTGCCGAGGAAATCGCCGCCCTTCAGCAGGCGGTCGGCGGTGCGCAGCGTGATGGTGGCGGCACCCTCGTCGTTCTGGAGCGCGGTCTGCAATTCCTCGGCCTGGTAGGAGACCGTGAAACGGGTGCTGATCAGGCTCTTCTGTGCGGCATCGATCTGCTCGTGCAGTGCCTGCTCCTGTTCATGCAGCGCCCAGAGCTTGTCGACGACGCCGGATATGTCCTTGGTGCGGCGCGATGCCTCGGCAAGGCTGTCGCGGCCGGCGGCCTCTTCGCCGACCTGGTTCAGCGTCAGGTCGAGCACGCCTTGCTGGGTCTTCAGTTCCGCGGTCAGCTTGTCGCGCGCCTCCGGGCTGGTGACGCGCAGGAAATCGTCCATCGAACCGTAGAGATCCTTGAAGCCGCTCAGCGACTGCAGCACGCTGTTGGATATTTCCATGCGGCCCTGCAGAAGTCCCGAAGCGTAAAGGCCCGTCAGGCCCACCGCCGAAATGGTGACGACGAAAGGCAGAACGAAGATCAGAACCTTGGTCTTGATCCTGAAGCGGGAAAGAATCTTGTCAATCAACATGGCGTTCCGGGCCTTTCATACACCACTCCTCCCGCAGGCGGCCACTTGGCGCCTGCCGGGTGCACATCGAGCTGCTTTTTAATTTCCATTGGGGAACCCGGAAGCCAGGCGGCAGTCATTGCCAGTTCATGTCCAAACAACTTGGAGATGCCCAAATAATCGCGGGCAATTGTGTCAGATTAGGTATTAATTTTCGGATAAGCGGTGATGGCAGGTTAAGCCAAGGCAGTGAAATAGTTGCAGATTGTAAGCCGCAACGCCGCAGTGCGGCGATCGGCATGCCGCAATGTTCTTTCCGGCTCTACGGACAGGATCAGATGAGGTGTGAGAGCAGCAGCGCGAGGCTGGCGGCGGTAGCGCCGGCGGCAAGCATCAGATAACGCAAGGTCACCATCCGGGCGTTCGGCTTTGCCTCGGCAATGGCGATGGCGCGGGCGCGTCGTGTGTTTCCGGTCATGGTCGAAACCTCACTTCTGTCTGACACAACAATCCAACAAAACAGCTTGCCGGTAAAGCATTATCTAGGAACGACCTTGCAAACCGCCAATTGAGACAGGATGGCGCACCTCTCTTAACAAGTCTTGAATCGGCTTTTGTCTTTGTCTTATGCAAGTCGTTCTCCCAAAACCGCTGCGCACTTTTGGGCGACATGCATTAAGCCCATTCGCCCGCGGCAAAACCGGAGGCCCAGGCCCACTGGAAATTATAGCCACCGAGCCAGCCGGTGACGTCGACGCATTCGCCGATGAAGTAAAGCCCGGGCACGGATTTTGCCTCCATGCTGCGGGAATCCAACGCTGCTGTGTCGATGCCGCCGAGCGTCACTTCGGCGGTACGGTAGCCTTCCGAGCCGGAAGGTTTGAGCGCAAAGTTCTGGGCGCCGGCGGCAAGGCGCAGCAACGCCTTGTCCGGCAGGTCGGCCATATTGCCGGAGATTTTTTCGCGCTCGACGAGAAACTGCGCCAGCCGCTTCGGCAGGATGTCGCCAAGTGCGGTCTGCGGCGACTGGCGGCCATTGCGCTGCTTTGCCGTCTTCAGATGTGCTGATATGTCGATATCCGGTTCGATCGCCACGACGATCTCGTCGCCTTCGCGCCAGTAGGAGGAGATCTGCAGGATGGCGGGGCCGCTCAGCCCCCGATGGGTAAACAGCAGCGCTTCGCGGAAAGCCGTCTTGCCGTGGCGGATTTCGGCCGGGGCGGCGATGCCGGCAAGCGGCGCGATGCTTTCCAACAGGCCGGGATCGAGGGTCAGCGGCACGAGGCCGGGGCGAGTTTCGAGCAC
Source organism: Rhizobium binxianense (assembly GCF_028994275.1). Taxonomy (NCBI): domain Bacteria; kingdom Pseudomonadati; phylum Pseudomonadota; class Alphaproteobacteria; order Hyphomicrobiales; family Rhizobiaceae; genus Rhizobium; species Rhizobium binxianense. Next base: position 372,726 of record NZ_CP118713.1, on the reverse strand, counting down.
GGCCAAGCCGAACTGTTCGGCAAGGCGATAGGCAAAGCCGGTGGCGCCCATCTTCGGGATCGACTTGCCGCCGGTGGCGACGATCAGCGACGATGCTTCATAGGCGCCCTCGCCTGTGGAGATGCGGAAGCCTGCCTCGGTCCTTTCGACGCCTGATATCTCGGTGCCGAGATGCAGCGTAGCACCGGCCGCGCGCATCTCCTCGAGCAGCATGCGGATGATATCCTTGGCGCTGTCGTCGCAGAAAAGCTGGCCGAGCGTCTTTTCATGCCAGGCAATACCGTGGCGATCGACCATGGCGATGAAATCGGACGGCGTGAAACGGGCGAGCGCCGATTTGCAGAAATGCGGATTGGCGGAGAGGAAATTCTTCGGCCCGGCATGGATATTGGTGAAATTGCAGCGGCCGCCGCCTGAGATGCGGATCTTCTCGCCGGGCGCCCTTGCATGATCGAGGATCACGACCGAGCGGCCGCGTTTTCCGGCCCGGATAGCCGCCATCATGCCCGCCGCCCCGGCGCCGATGACGATGACGTCGCTTTTGCGCTGCAAACCCGTTTCCCCGATCAAGACAGCGTCTTCTTTTTCCATCGAAGGGCGAAAGTCAACGTTCTCAACCTCTCGCCAATTGGCAAAGTCCAGTTATGATGGCGCCACGATCAACCAAACCGGTGTGTCATGTCCCCAAAAAAGACGACGCTGAAGCCTGCCAGAAACGTACCCGCCTCGAAGAAGACTCCCCCGGACCCCGGATCCCTGCGCGGCGTTGCGAACTGGAAGGAAGCAGCGCGGTGGCTGAGGGACCGGGGCATCGAGGACATCGAATGCATCACGCCGGACCTTGCCGGCGTTCCGCGCGGCAAGATGATGCCGAGCTCGAAATTCACCTCGAACACCTCGCTGGCGCTGCCGTCGGCGATCTACCGGCACACGATTTCGGGCGAATATCCCGACGAGACCGAAAGCTTCCGCTACGAGCCGCGCGACAGCGACCTGAAGCTGATGCCGGATCTTTCGACGCTGTCGGTCGTGCCCTGGGAGACCGACCCGACGGCGCAGGTGATCTGCGACATCGTCGATTCGGACGGCGGGGAAGTGCCCTATACGCCGCGCAACGTGCTGAAGCGGATCCTGAGTCTCTATCACGAGCGCGGCTGGAAGCCGATCGTGGCGCCCGAGATCGAATTCTACCTGGTCGCCAAGAATGACGACCCCGATTATCCGCTGCACCCGCCGAAAGGCCGGTCCGGCCGCTCTATCCTCGGCGGCCAGGGTTATTCGATCGCCGGCATCAACGAATTCGACGAGCTGATCGACGATGTCTATCATTTCTCGGAGAAGCAGGGGCTGGAGATCGACACGCTGATCCACGAAGAGGGACCGGCGCAGCTCGAAATCAACCTGCGCCACGGCAATCCGATCGAGCTTGCCGACCAGGTGTTCCTGTTCAAGCGCACGATCCGCGAGGCGGCGCTGAAACACGACATCTATGCGACTTTCATGGCCAAGCCGATGCAGGGCCAGCCGGGTTCGGCGATGCATATCCATCAGTCGGTGGTCAATATCGAGACGGGCAAGAACATCTTCTCCAATCCGGACGGATCTACCTCGAAGGAATTCTTCCATTTCATCGGCGGCATGCAGAAATTCGTGCCGAGCGCGATGGCGATGCTGGCGCCCTACGTCAATTCCTACCGGCGCCTGCAGCCCGACATGTCCTGCCCGGTCAACAATGCCTGGGGCTACGACAACCGCACGACCGCCTTCCGCGTGCCGGTTTCCGATCCGCAGGCGCGGCGCGTGGAAAACCGGTTGCCGAGCTCGGACGCCAATCCCTATCTGGCGCTCGCCGCCTCGCTTGCCGCCGGCCTGCTCGGCATCATGAAAGAGATCGAGCCGACGGCGCCGACCGAAGATTCGGCCAATGAAGGCTCGATCGACCTGCCGCGCGGCCTCCTGGAAGCCGTGGCGCTGCTCGAGGACGAGCCCGCCTTCGAGGAGATTTTCGGCAAGCAGTTCATCGGCCTCTATGCCGGCGTCAAGCGCGGCGAGTTCGAAACCTTCATGCAGGTGATCAGCCCCTGGGAGCGGGAATTCCTTCTGCTCAACGTGTGAGGGAACCATCCATGGCATTGCAGGAGACGTGGCAGAGCCCGATCGCGCCCGGGCTATCCTGGTATCAGGCAACCGTCGGGGAGCGGCCGACCTATGCGGCTCTCGACGGCTCGAGAACAGCAGACGTCGCCATCATCGGCGGCGGCTACACCGGCCTGCAGGCCGCCTATCATCTCGCCGAAGCGGGCGTTTCGGTGGTGCTGATCGAGGCCTGCCGCTTCGGCGACGGGGCGTCGGGGCGCAATGGCGGCCAGCTTGGCACCGGACAGCGCTGGTGGCCGGAAGAACTCGAGGAGAAGATCGGCTACGAACGCTCGAAGGCGTTGTTTGATCTTGCCGAGGCGGCCAAGCGCCATCTCATCGATTTCGCCCGCGAGCACCAGATCGAGATCGACTATGTGCCCGGCCAGCTCAACGTCGCGCACAAGGCGAGCTACAAACGCGACTATTATGAAAATGCCGCGATCGCCGCAGAGCGCTACGGCTATCCGCACATCAGCTTCATGGACGAGAAGGAAACGCAGGAGCGGCTCGGCTCGAAGCGTTTCCATTGCGGCGTGCGCGATGTCGGCACCGGCCACATCCATCCGCTGAAGCTGCTCATCGGGCTGGCCCGGGTCGCGGCCAACGCCGGCGCTGAAATCTTCGAGATGACCAGGGCAACGGCGATCCGCCAAAGCGGCGGCAAGGTGACGATCGAAACCGAAAGGGGTGTGATCACCGCCGAGCGCGCGCTGATCGCCTGCGACGCCTATATCGACGGCCTCGAACCGGTGACGGCAAGCCATATCATGCCGATCCGCTCCTTCATCGGCGCCACGGCGCCGCTCGACCGATACCCCGATGTGCTGCCGGGCGGCGAGGCGGTGGCCGATTCGCGCTTCGTCGTGCGCTACTTCCGCAAATTCGGCGACGGCCGCCTGCTGTTCGGCGGGCGCGAAGCCTATACGGCGGACAATCCGCGGGACATTTCCGAGCACATCCGCCGGCAGATCGCCGAGATCTATCCTGACCTGAAGAATATCGACATCACCCACGCCTGGGGCGGCAGCGTCGGCATCACCATGCCGCGCCAGCCTTTCGTACGCGAGGTCATGCCCGGCGTCATCTCGATCGGCGGTTATTCCGGCCATGGCGTCATGCTGTCAAACTACTGTGGCAAGCTCTACGCGGAAACGGTGCTTGGAAAATCCGGCGATCTCGACCTGTTCAAATCGCTCGATATTCCCGCCTTTCCCGGCGGAGCGCGCATGCGGGCGCCGCTGCTTTTTCTCGCCTTGTCGTGGTTTGCGCTTCGCGACAAGTTTTAGTCCGATTGCGGATTTCTTCTTCCGGGAATTCGCTCTAAAACCGGTGCCTGAGAGATTCATTGCACTGCACACTGGCTTTTTTAAATCGATTAGATTAAAAGGGCCGCCAACCAGCCTGATTGAGAGACAAGCTCATGAGCAGCCAGATTATTCCCGTTGAGCCTTTTGATTACGTCGTCTTCGGCGGCAGCGGCGACCTTGCCGAGCGCAAGTTGCTGCCGGCGCTTTATCATCGCCAGATCGAGGGCCAGTTTACGGAACCGACCCGTGTCATCGGCGCTTCGCGCAGCCCGCTTTCGCATGAGGAATATCGCAAATTCGCCAAAGACGCGCTCAAGGAGCACCTGAAAAAGGGCGAATATGACGAGGCGGAAGTCGAAAAGTTCTGTGCCCGTCTCTTCTACGTTTCCGTCGACGCCCGCACGGACGCCGGTTGGGATCATCTCAAGAAGCTGCTCGACGAGGGCAAGGACCGCGTTCGCTCTTTCTATCTCGCTGTCGCTCCGGGCATCTTCGGCGACATTTCGCAGAAAATCCACGACCACAAGCTGATCACCAAGTCGACCCGCATCGTCGTCGAGAAGCCGATCGGCCGCGACCTCGCCTCGGCGCTGCAGCTGAACGACACGATCGGCCGAGCCTTCAAGGAAGAGCAGATCTTCCGCATCGACCACTATCTCGGCAAGGAAACGGTGCAGAACCTGATGGCGCTGCGCTTCGCCAACGCGCTCTATGAGCCGCTGTGGAACGCCAATTATATCGACCACGTGCAGATTACGGTCGCTGAATCGGTCGGCCTCGAAGGCCGCGCCGGTTATTACGATACGGCTGGCGCGCTGCGCGACATGGTGCAGAACCACATTCTGCAGCTGCTCTGCCTGACGGCGATGGAAGTGCCCTCGTCGATGGATTCGGAAGCTGTCCGCGACGAGAAGCTGAAGGTGCTGCGCGCACTGAAGCCGCTCAATGCCTCCAATGTCGAGCAGGCGACGGTGCGCGGCCAGTACCGCGCCGGCGCATCGGGCAGCGGCCCGGTCAAGGGTTATCTCGAAGAGCTCGAAGGCGGCGTCTCGAACACCGAAACCTTCGTCGCCATCAAGGCCGAGATCAATAACTGGCGCTGGGCGGGCGTTCCCTTCTACATCAGAACCGGCAAGCGCCTGACCGGGCGCATGTCCGAGATCGTCATCACCTTCAAGCCGATCCCGCATGCGATTTTCGACCAGGCGGCCGGGCGCATCGTCGCCAACCAGCTGATCATCCGGCTGCAGCCGGATGAAGGCGTCAAGCAGTCGCTGATGATCAAGGATCCGGGTCCGGGCGGTATGCGCCTGCGCAATGTCTCCCTCGACATGAGCTTCGCCCAGGCCTTCAACGTCCGCAATCCCGACGCCTACGAGCGTCTGCTGATGGATGTGATCCGCTCCAACCAGACCTTGTTCATGCGCCGCGACGAAGTGGAAGCCGCATGGAGATGGGTCGACCCGATCCTCAAGGGCTGGGAAGCGACCGGCCAGCAGGTACAGGGTTATACGGCCGGCACCTGGGGCCCGAGCCAGGCCATCGCGCTGATCGAGCGTGACGGCCGCACCTGGCATGACGATATCTAGGACGAAACCGATGGCATCGACCCTGCACTCCTTCGCCAGCCCCGCAGACCTCGCGGGCAGCCTTGCCGACAAAGTCGCGAGCACGCTTTCGGCGGCGATTGCCGCCCGCGGAACGGCGTCCATCGCCGTTTCCGGCGGCTCGACGCCGAAGGCCTTCTTCCAGGCGCTGTCGACGCGCGACATCGCCTGGGACAAGGTGACGATCACCCTTGTAGACGAACGTTTCGTGCCGGCCGACAATCCGCGCTCGAACCATCTGCTGGTCGATGCCAATCTGCTGCAGAACAAGGCAAAGGCGGCGCGCTTCCTGCCGCTCTATCAGGAGGCCGCCTCGGTGGAGGAGGCCGCTTCGCTTGCGACCGAGAAGACCAGGGCGATCAGTTCGCCCTTCGACATCGTCATCCTGGGCATGGGCGGCGACGGCCACACGGCCTCGTTCTTTCCCGGCGGCAGCAATCTTGCCAAGGCGCTCGATGCATCGACCCCACGCGGCATCATCACCATGGAAGCAGAAGGGGCCGGCGAGCCGCGCCTGACCTTCACCTTCTCCAGTCTTCAGGATGCCGCACTCCTGGTTCTTCATATTGAGGGCGAAGGCAAAAAAGACGTTCTCGCCAAGGCGGAAGGCAACGGAGACGAGGCAGAAATGCCGATCCGCGCCGTTCTGCGCCGGGCCACTTCCCCGGTCGAGATCTACTGGGCTCCCTGATCGGCCGTCCATTCGGACCGAGATTCAGGCCAGAGCCGCCGAAACAGATAAGACAACGAACAAGGCAGGGATCTTCCATGTCCGCTCACGCACGCATTTCTGCGATCACCGATCGCATTGTCGAACGCTCGAAACCATCTCGCGAGCGCTACCTGGAACGCCTGCGCGCCGCCGCGTCCAAGGGTGTCGCCCGTTCGGTGCTCGGCTGCGCCAACCTTGCCCACGGCTTCGCGGTCTGTTCCCCCGCCGAGAAGGATGCGCTCGCCGGTGACCGCATCGCCAATCTCGGCATCATCACCGCCTATAACGACATGCTCTCGGCCCACCAGCCGTTCGAGACCTATCCGGCGATCATCCGCGAAGCGGCCGCAGAAGCAGGCGGCGTGGCGCAGGTGGCCGGCGGCGTGCCGGCCATGTGCGACGGCGTCACCCAGGGACAGCCGGGCATGGAGCTCTCGCTGTTCTCACGCGACCTGATCGCCATGTCGGCGGGCGTTGGCCTGTCGCACAACATGTTCGATGCCGCCCTCTTCCTCGGCGTCTGCGACAAGATCGTGCCGGGCCTGGTCATCGCGGCCCTGTCCTTCGGGCACCTGCCGTCGATCTTCGTTCCCGCCGGTCCGATGACGACAGGCCTGCCGAACGACGAAAAGTCGCGCGTGCGCCAGCTCTTTGCCGAGGGCAAGGTCGGCCGTGCCGAGCTGCTGGAGGCGGAATCGAAATCCTATCACGGCCCCGGCACCTGCACCTTCTACGGCACCGCCAATTCCAACCAGATGCTGATGGAGATCATGGGCTTCCATATGCCCGGCTCCTCCTTCATCAACCCCGGCACGCCGCTGCGCGAAGCGCTGACGCGCGAAGCCGCCAAGCGGGCGTTGGCGATCACCGCGCTCGGCAACGAATTCACCCCGGCGGGCGAGATGATCGACGAGCGCTCGGTCGTCAACGGTGTCGTCGGCCTGCATGCGACCGGCGGCTCGACCAACCATACGCTGCACCTGGTCGCCATGGCGCGGGCGGCCGGCATCCATCTCACCTGGCAGGACATTGCCGAGCTTTCGGAAGTGGTGCCGCTGCTTGCCCGCGTCTACCCGAACGGGCTTGCCGACGTGAACCATTTCCAGGCGGCCGGCGGCATGGGCTTCCTGATCAAGGAACTCCTGAAGCACGGCCTGGTGCATGACGATGTGCGCACCGTCTTCGGCCAGGGTCTCCAAGCCTATACGGTCGATGCCCGCCTCGGCGAAAACGGCGGCGTTCTGCGCGAGCCGTCGCCGGATAAGAGCCACGATCCGAAGGTGCTTTCCAGCATCGAAACGCCGTTCCAGGCGAATGGCGGGCTGAAGATGCTGCGCGGCAATCTCGGCAAGGCGGTTATCAAGATCTCGGCCGTCAAGCCGGAACGTCACATCATCGAGGCGCCGGCGATCATCTTCCACAGCCAGCAGGAACTGCAGGACGCGTTCAAGGAAGGCAAGCTCAACCGCGATTTCATCGCCGTCGTGCGCTTCCAGGGCCCGAAGGCGAACGGCATGCCGGAGCTGCACAAGCTGACGCCGCCGCTCGGTGTGCTGCAGGACCGCGGCTTCCGCGTGGCGCTGCTGACCGACGGGCGCATGTCCGGCGCATCCGGCAAGGTGCCGGCCGCGATCCACGTCACCCCGGAAGCGGTCGACGGCGGCCCGATCGCCCGCATCCGCGACGGCGATATCATTCGCCTCGATGCGATCAAGGGCACGCTCGAACTGCTCGTCGATGCGGCAGACTTGGCCGAGCGCGAGCCGGTGACCGTCGATCTCTCCGACAATGAATTCGGCATGGGCCGCGAGCTCTTCGCACCGTTCCGCCGCGCCGTCGGCGCTTCGGATCAGGGCGCCAGCGTGCTCTTCCACTGAGCACAGTCGCTCAGGGCGAACAAAAAACCGCGTGGCGCGCGAAGCACCCCGCGGTTTTTTCATTTCGTCGGTCGGTGCTATCCGTCAGGCGCGGATATCGAGCACGTAGTCGCGATGCGCCGGGTGGGTGCTGTAGACGAAGATCTTGTTCAGCTCCTTCTGCGTCAGCAGGCGCAGGAAGCGGACTTCGATCGTGTTGTTGGCGTTGACCTTCATCAACAGGCAGCCGACCTTAGTGATCCGGGCATCCGGAATATCCAGATAGAACTGCTTCGGCAGGTTGAACTGGGTCAGGATCGCAAGTGTTGCGCTACTCATCGAGATCCGGATGATATCGCAGCGGCGCGAAGCCGCGTGCATGACGCCCTTTTCCGTATATTCGATGCGCGCGGCATTCATTGTGTCCTCCATCTTGAACCGCGCCTCGCGGTCGTACATGAAGGATTCTTCCTTGCTCAGGAAATGAGATTTTGGCTGTGACGGATTGGAAGCGGCCACGTGCTTATCCCCCTCATAAATTGACTGGGAAAAGGTAGCAGCCGATCTTTAACAGAAAGTGAGAATTCGGCCCGTCCCGGACAATTCTTGGGATGATCCCCCCAAAAATGGCCGCTTCATTTCCGGTAGGTGTGACCGGTTGCATCAAAGAGATGCAACTTCTGCCTGTCGGCGGCAAAGCGCATCCTCTGGCCCTTCTTCACATCGTAGATGCCGGGCAGCTTGACGACGATCGGTTCGCCGGGCACCAGGCCTTCGATATAGAGCAGCGTCACTTCGCCGAGCGCTTCGACGATCGACACTTCACCTTCGAAAAGGTAGTCGGCGCCATCGGCAACCCGGAGATCCTCCGGACGAACGCCGAAGCTTGCCTGCTTGCCGGTTTCGGCCGCGTCGGTCGCCACATCGAGCGTCACCGACATGCCGCCGGTCAGCGTCACCGTCGTCTGGCTTCCGGTGCCGGCCACCGTCGCCGGGATGATGTTCATGGCCGGCGAGCCGATAAATTTCGCAACGAAGAGGTTGGCCGGGCGCTCGTAGAGCTCCAGCGGCGCGCCGACCTGCTCGATATTGCCGGCGGAGAGAACGACGATGCGGTCGGCCAGCGTCATCGCCTCGACCTGGTCGTGGGTGACGTAGATCATCGTCGTATCGGCCATCTGTTCGTTCAGGCGGGCGATCTCGATGCGGGTGGCGACGCGCAGCGCGGCATCGAGGTTAGACAGCGGCTCGTCGAACAGGAAGACCTTCGGATCGCGGCAGATGGCGCGGCCGATCGCCACGCGCTGGCGCTGGCCGCCGGAAAGGGCCTTCGGCAGGCGGTCGAGATATTTGGTCAGCTGCAGGCTCTCGGCCGCGGCCCGCACGCGGCGGTCGATTTCCTGCTTGCTTTCACCGGCAATCTTCATGCCGAAGGCCATGTTGTCGAAGACGGTCATGTGCGGGTAGAGCGCATAGGACTGGAAGACCATGGCGATGCCGCGCTTGGAGGGCGGCACGTCATTGACGAGATGGCCGTCAATATACATTTCGCCGCCGGTGATCGCCTCGAGGCCGGCGATCATGCGCAGAAGCGTGGACTTGCCGCAGCCCGACGGACCGACGAAGACGATAAACTCGCCTTGTTTGATATCGAGGTCGATCCCGTGGAGAACGTCCACGGAACCGTAGGATTTGCGGATATCCTTCAGCGTCAGTCCAGTCATATCTCTCTCCCCTCCTGATCCTTAAGCGAGACGGGCGAAATACGCCCCCCAGGCCGGAATATCGATCTTGTCGCCATAGTTGTTGCTGATAAAGCCATGCCCCGTCAACGCCTGCCATTCTCCCGCAGGCAGGGTGACGCCGGTTTCGGCCGGGCTCATGTTGAAGATGCAGAGCAGCTTCTCATTGCCGTATTCCCGGGTGAAGACCAGCGTATCGCCCTCAGTCTCCTCGAATTCGATTTCGCCCTTGGCAAAAGCCGGGTGCAGCTTACGGAAGGCGATGAAGCGGCGATAGTGCTCCAGCACCGAAGCCTCGTCGCCCTGCTGGACGCTGACGGCGCGCAGGATATGCTCGACCGGCACCGGCAGCCAGGGCTTGACTGTGGAGAAACCGCCCTGGGCGACCTGGCTGTCCCAGACCATCGGGGTGCGGCAGCCGTCGCGGCCCTTGAATTCCGGCCAGAACTGGATGCCATAGGGATCCTGCAGATCCTGATAGGCGAGATCGGCCTCCGTCAGCGCCAGTTCCTCACCCTGATAAAGGCAGACGGAGCCGCGCAGCGTCATCAGCAGCGAGGCATAGAGCTTGGCGAAGGCGTCGTGATCGGCGACCAAAGCGCCCCAGCGGCTGACATGGCGCATGACGTCGTGGTTGGAGAAGGCCCAGCAGGCCCAGCCATCGGGTGCAGCGGCTTCGAAATCCTCCATCACCTCCTCGACGCGCTCCGGCGTCAGCGGATCGGGCGCCAGGAACTCGAAGGCATAACACATATGCATCTTGTCGTTGCCGGAGGTGTATTCGCCGACGATTTCGAGGCCGCGCTGGCTGTCGCCGACTTCGCCGACGGCGGCGATTGCCGGGAACTCCTCGAGAACGGCACGGAAGCGCTTCAGGAAGGCAAGATTCTCCGGCCGGTTCTTGTCGTAGACATGCTCCTGGAAATTATAGGGATTGACCGCGGGCGCCGTCGAGGCGTTGCGCCGTTCGGGCGCGAGCGCCGGATTGTCGCGCAGAAGCGGATCGTGGAAATAGAAGTTGATGGTGTCGAGGCGGAAGCCGTCGACGCCGCGGTTCAGCCAGAAGCGCACGACATCGAGCAGACGGTCCTGCACCTCAGGATTATGCAGATTCATATCCGGCTGCGAGGTCAGGAAGTTGTGCAGGTAATATTGCATGCGCGTCGGATCCCACGCCCATGCCGAGCCGCCGAAGATCGACAGCCAGTTGTTCGGCGGGGTGCCGTCCGGCTTGGCGTCGGCCCAGACATACCAGTCGGCCTTGGCGTTGGTCTTGCTGGAGCGGCTCTGGACGAACCAGGGATGCTGATCCGAGCTGTGGGAGATGACGAGGTCGATCATCACCCGGATGCCGAGGCGATGAGCCTCGGCGATCATCGTATCGAAATCCACCAGCGTGCCGAAGATCGAATCGACATTCTCGTAGTCGGAAACGTCGTAACCGAAATCGCGCATCGGCGAGGTGAAGAAGGGCGAGATCCAGATCGCATCGACGCCGAGGCTTGCCACATGCGGCAGGCGGGCGGTGATGCCCTTCAGGTCGCCGATGCCGTCACCGTTCGAATCCTGGTAGGAGCGCGGGTAGATCTGATAGATCACCGCACCGCGCCACCAGTCCTTGTCGGGGGTCGAGATCGATTGAGAAGCCACGTTCATGGAATATCCTGTTTGAAGTCACGGTCGGGAATGGTCAGCCTCCCTTGACCGAACCCGCCAGCAGACCGCGCACCAAGTAACGCTGCAGCCCGAAGAAGACGAGCAGCGGCACGATGATGGTGACGAAGGCCGACGCCGTCAAAATCTCCCAATTGCCGCCGCGCGAGCCGAGCAGCGCGTTCAGGCTGCCGGTCAGCACGAGGTGGTCCTTGTCGGTGCCGAGGAAGACCATGGCGACGAGCAGGTCGTTCCACACCCACAGGAACTGGAAGATGGCGAAGGAGGCGAGTGCCGGGAAGGACAGAGGCAAAACGATGCGGGTAAAGATCTCGAAATCGCTTGCGCCATCGACGCGGGCGGATTCGATGATCTCCTTCGGCAGGCCGGCGATATAGGCCCGCAAGAGATAAATGGCGAGCGGCATGCCGAAGGCGGTATGGGCCAGCCAGATGCCGGGATAGGTCTTCGACGGCTGGCCGAGCATGTTGCCGATTTCGTTATAGAGACGCAGCAGCGGGATCAGCGACATCTGCAGCGGCACGACGATGAGGCCGACGACGAGCGCAATCAAAAGCGCCCGGCCGGGAAATTCCATCCAGCTCAAGGCATAGGCGGCGAAAGCGGCAATCAGGATCGGGATGATCGTCGCCGGGATCGTCACGGTTAGCGAGTTGATGAAGGACTGGCCAATGCCCTCGCCGGTCAGAACAGTCTTGTAGTTCTGCATCGTGAATTCCGGCGGTGCCGAGACGGATGCATAGATGCGCTTCGGGCGTTCGTCGGGCGAGAAGGCCGCGTTCTTCACATAGCGATAACTGCCGTCGCTGTTGATCTGCAGGGTTTCACCGTCGCCGAGATCGGCGGTCTCACCGGCCTTGAAGGCGGCCGGCTGCTGTATGCGGTTGCCGAAGGCCTTGACCGCGCGGCCAGTCTGTCCTTCCAGCACATTGCCCGAGATGACGTAGGTGGCACCCTCCTGCTTTTGCTGGTCGGGTGTACCGAGGCGGACCGCGGCCGTCTGCGTCGAACCGACGAAGGCCGTCCACCAGCCGGAGACGACGATCTGGTCCTTGTCGCGCAGCGCGCTGACGAAGATGCCGAGCGTCGGGATCAGCCAGACGATGACGATCAGCAGAACGGCGGCGTGAACGAAGAGACGGGCGGGGCCGATCTTAAAGTAGCTTCCGGCAGCAGTCATCTCAGTGCCCCTTCAGTTCGCGGTTGGCGCGGCGCACGTTCCAGACCATGATCGGCGTGACGGCGAGCATGATGATGATGGCGATGACGGCACTTCGGCCGGAATCGCCGCCGCCGCGGAACATCCAGTCGAACATCAGGTTCGCCAGCACCATCGTCTGCCACTGGCCGTTGGTCATGGTCAGCACGATATCGAAGACCTTGAGGACGAGGATGGTGATCGTCGTCCAGACGACGGCGATCGAGCCCCAGACCTGCGGCACCATGATGCGCCAGAAGATCTGCCAGCCATTGGCGCCGTCGATGACGGCGGCTTCGATCGTTTCCTCGGGAATGCCGCGAAGGGCGGCAGACAGAATGACCATGGCAAAACCGGTCTGGATCCAGATCAGGATGACCATCAGGAAGAAGTTGTTCCAGAATGGAATGGAGATCCACACCTCGGGCGTGCCGCCGAACGTCTGGACAATGGCGTTCAGCAGGCCGATCTGGACGTCATTGCCGCCGCGATATTCATAGATGAATTTCCAGATGACCGAGGCGCCGACGAAGGAGATCGCCATCGGCATGAAGACGATGCTTTTGGCGATATTGCCCCACCAGATGCGATCGGTCATCACCGCGATAACGAGGCCGAAAAAGGTGCAGGCGGCCGGCACGACGGCGAGCCAGAGGATGTTGTTGAAGATCGACTGGCGGAATTCGCGATCGCCGAGTGCCCATTGGTAATTGGCGAGGCCGACGAACTGCAGACCCGCCCGGTCGTAGAAGGAGAGGATGAAGGTCGCAACGACGGGATAGACGAGATAGACGATGAGCAGGAAGAGCGCCGGGCCGATGAACAACCACGGCCGGATCAGCGCGCGACGGTTGAGATTGCGCGATGCGGCGCGGATGTCGCCATCCTTCACCGGCAGAGCCAGATCCAGGATCTTGTTCGAAAAATAGAAATAGGCCGAGCACGCGATAACGGCCCCGACCACGACGCCCAAAGCGGACACAATCTGCAACAGCATTTCGTCCCTCCCCTGCTTCCCCTGATCTTATCCCGACCGGTCTTTATGCTGACGGGTCAGCGCCGGTCATCGTCAATCTATTCGCATACAATACAGCCTGCGATGGCCGGGCTCTTTGCGAGCCCGGCCAGTCATGCAAGCCGTGCCGCCGGCAAGCCGGCGGCAGCATTTTGAAGATTACTTGATGCCGTCCCAGGCGCTCTGGATTTCGCCTGCAGCCTCTTCGGCCGACTTGCCGCCGACGAAATCGACCATGCCCGTCCAGAAGGCGCCGGCGCCGATCTTGCCCGGCATCAGGTCGGAACCGTCGAAGCGGAAGGTGGTGGCCGAGGTCAGGATCTCGCCTTCCTTCTTCATCTGCGGGTTGGCATAGGCCTCGGTGCTGACACCCTTATACGGGGTCAGGAAGCTCGACTGCGCCATCCAGACCTCGTGGGCGATCGGGGTCTTCAGGAAGTCGATGAAGGCGCGGGCTGTCTTCGAGTCCTTGGCGATCGAGACGAGCGTGCCGGCACCCAGAACCGGCTTGCCGAGTTCGGGATGCGACGCATAGGTCGGCATGTAGAAGAAGTCGGCATCTTGGCCGAGCTTCGTGCCCTCAGGGAAGAAGGACGGGATGAACGAGGCCTGGTGGTGCATGTAGCACTTCGGCGGAACGGCGAAGAGGCCCTTCGGGCTGTCGCGGAAGTCGGTCGAGGCCACGGCCGCGACGCCGCCATCGACGTATTTCGCGTTCTTGGCGAACTTGCCGAATTCGTCGATCGCGGCAACGACGGCCGGATCGGTGAATTTCAGCTCGTTGGTCGTCCACTTGTCATAGGCTTCCGGCGGCTGCATGCGCAGCATGAGGTCTTCGACCCAGTCGGTCGCCGGCCAGCCGGTGGCGCCGCCGGAACCGAGACCGATGCACCAGGGAACGCCGCCGTCCTTGACGATCTGGTCGGTCAGGGCATGCAGTTCTTCCATGGTCGTCGGGATCTTGTAGCCGGCTTCCTCGAAGTTCTCCGGAACATACCAGACCAGCGATTTCACGTCGGCCTTGTAGGGGAAGGCGTAGAAGGCTTCCTTGCCGTCCTTGCCCTTGTAGGTGCCGTACCCGACCCAGCTGTCGCCGGCGCCGTAATTGTCCTTGATCCACTTGGAGTTGTCATCGCCGAGCGGCGTCAGGAAGCCCTTGCTGGCGAGATCGGCGAGCAGGCCCGGCTGCGGCAGAACGGCAATGTTCGGCGGCGAGCCTGCCTGCGTATCGATGACGATCTGCTGTTCGTAGTTTTCGGAAGAGGAATATTTGACATCGATGCCGGTGGCTTCGGTGAAATAGGCAAGAACGCTTTGGAAGAACGCCTCGTCCTCGCCGCGCCACGGCCCGAAGATCGTCAGCGGCTGGCCCTTCAGATCGGCGTGGGCAGCCTTGAATTCGTCATAGCTCTTCCAGTTGAACTTGGCATCCTGTCCGGGGGCAAATTTCAAATCGGCCGCGGACGCAGCGCCGGCAAAAAGCGCTGCCGCGGCAACGCCCATCAAAAATGACTTTTTCATGTGATCATCCTCCCATCACAATCCCAACCGCGCCGAATTCCTTTAAAAAGAAATTTCAAAGCGCTTTGACACCCAACTCATTTCACTTTCGGTGGAATGGAGTCAAGTCAATTCGCGATAACCGGTTGTGAATACGGCTGTTATCGCGGCGCAGCGGCGCCTATCGGGAAATATGGAGCGATTTTTCTTGAGTCAAGCGCGCCAAATGCTACATAATTGAAAGCGCTTTGGATGCCACTGGGAGGCGGCAGGCCTTTTCAAGACGGCCGCAAAGCGGGCCGGGAGGAAGCATAACAGGTGAATCTCAAACAGCTATCGGAATTGCTGGGGCTGTCGCAGACGACGGTGAGCCGAGCGCTCAACGGCTATCCCGAGGTCAACGAGGCGACCCGGGAGCGCGTACTTCAGGCCGTCAAGGAAACCGGGTACCGGCCGAACAAGGCGGCGCAGCGGCTGGCGACCGGCAAGGCAGGCTCGATCGGCCTCGTCATGCCGACGGCGCCCGGCCACCAGTCCGACGTGCATTTCGGCGAATTCCTGGCCGGGCTCGGCGAAGAGGCCGTGCGCCACGACTTCCATTTCGTGATCATGCCGGCCGACCCGGATGACGAGGTGGCCGCATTGCGGCGCCTTGCGATCAGCGGCAATGTCGACGCGCTGTTTGTCGCCTATATGCGCGGCCACGATCCGCGGCTTCCCATGCTGAAATCGCTCTCCATGCCCTATGTCGTGCACGGGCGCTCCTTCGGGGCGGAGCCGGACTATCCCTATCTCGACATCGACAATGAAGGGGCCTTCTACGATGCGACGCGGCTGCTGCTGCAGCTCGGCCATACGCGCTTTGCGCTGATGAACGGGCCGATGCATCTCGATTTCGCCATCCGCCGGAAGAACGGCGTCATATCAGCCCTTGCTGAGCGCGGGCTGGCGCTCGATGAAGATTGCATGAGCCACGCGCTGATGACGGACGAGCAGGGCCTGCTGGCGATGGAACGGTTCCTGCAGCTGCCGGAGCGGCCGACGGCGATCCTCTGTTCCAGCACGGTGCTGGCGCTCGGCGCGATCCGCGCAGTCAATCAGGCGGGATTGCGGCTCGGCGAGGATATTTCGCTGATCGCCCATGACGACGTGCTGCCGCTGTTGAAGCCGGAAAACTTCTCGGTGCCGCTGACGACGACGCGCTCCTCGCTGCGGGCGGCCGGTGTGCGCATCGCCCAGCGGCTGATCGGCACGGTGAAGCAGGCCGGCCCCTTCCCCGACCAGGAGCTCTGGAAGACCGAGCTGATCGTCAGGGCCTCGACCGGCCCTGCTCCACAGGTTTAAGCAGTTAAAACTGCGGCGGGGTCTGCCCCGCTGCGCGATGGGCAGCGATCACAGTGTTGGCCATCAGCATGGCGATGGTCATCGGGCCAACGCCGCCGGGCACCGGTGTAATGGTGCTGGCGACCGCGGAAACCTCCTGGAAGGCGACGTCGCCGACGAGCCGGGTCTTGCCTTCGCCTTTGTCGGGGGCCGGCACCCGGTTGATGCCGACATCGATAACCGTCGCACCCGGCTTCACCCAATCGGCCCTGACCATCTCCGGCCGGCCGACGGCGGCGACCAGAATATCGGCGTTGCGGCAGACCTCGGCGAGGTTCTTGGTTCTGGAATGCGCGATCGTCACCGTGGCATTGGCGTTGAGCAGCAATTGCGCCATCGGCTTGCCGAATAGGTTGGAGCGGCCGATGACGACGGCGTTGAGGCCGGAGAGGTCCTCGCCATGGGTGCGGCGGACGAAGACCATGGCGCCGGCCGGCGTGCAGGAGACCAGACCGGTCTTCAGGTCGCCGGTGGCGAGCTTGCCGGCATTGATGACGCTGAGCCCGTCGACATCCTTTTCCGGCAGGATCGACTGAATGATCGGCTCGCTGTCGAGCGGCTTCGGCAACGGCAACTGCACCAGGATGCCGTGGATCGACGGATCGGCGTTGAGGGTGGCGACGAGGGCTGCCAGATCCTCCTGCCTAGTCTCGGCCGGCAGCGTGTGCTGGACCGACTTGAAACCGCATTCCTTGGCCATGCGGCCCTTGGAGCCGACATAGGCGTGGCTCGCCGGATCGTCGCCGACGATGACGACCGCAAGGCCTGTCGTAACGCCGCTGCTCCTTTCCAACGCTGCCGTCGCACTCTTGACCGTCTGAATGACCGATGCAGCTACGTTCTTGCCGTCGATTATTGTCGTCACGCGTCTCTCCGCCCTGTTTTGCGTCAATCTATGGATAGTCGACGAGCGTCAAATGCCCGCTAACGCCCTATCCTGTCGGAAAGCAACAAGGCAATATCAAACTTGCAAGGAAATGCTCGTTCAGCGCAGCGGCTGCCGCGCTTCGAGCGCATGAATACGAAGCCGGTCGCGCAGGCCGGAGATCTCGGAGCGCAGCATCTCCATCTCGTCGGCCGGGGGCGGGACAGATTGCGGTGCCGGCGGCGCGGAAGACAGCGGGAGGGATACCGGCATTTCCTCTTCGGGTACAGCCATGGGTTTACGCCGGCGCAGCAGGAAAGCTGCAGCAAGACCTGCGACGAGACCCGCGGCAGCGCCGGCGAGCGAACGTCCGGTCCGGCCATCCCTCGCCGATACCGCCGTTGCCAATGCCGGCTTGATGAGCGTGACGCGGCCATCGGCAACCGTTCCGGCCGACGCGGGAGCCGCATTTTCCAGGCGCGAACGCGCGGCATTGGCCTTCTCACTGAGCTCGGTCAGCCGGGAAAGATCGACGCCGGTATCCCGGCTTTGAGCGATCAGCGTGTTGCGGCGGTCGTTCAAGCCCTTGCGCGCATCGACGGCAGCCTTGGCGGCGACATTGGCGGCCTGAGCAAGGCGGGTCAGTTCCTTGCTCATATTTTCCTTCAGGCCATCGGTTTCGGTCTGCTGCTGCAAGAGGCGCGGATGGCGCGGGCCGAGCTCGGCCGAAAGCTGGGCCAGCGCTGTCCTGGCGACGGCATATTTGTCGCGCCAGTCCTGCAGCGCCGGCGAAAGCATATCGGCGGGCAACGAACCGTCGAGCACCCCGGCAAGTTTTGCCGCCTTGAGCCGGTCGGCCTGCGCCTTGGCGTCGAGGATATTCTGGTCTGCCTCTTTCACATCGGCATCGAGCCGGTCGATCTGGCGGCGAAGATCGACCGCCACCTTGACATTGCCCTCGCCGCTCTTTGCCGTGAAGGCGGCAAGCGCCGCCTTCGCCTCGTCATAGGCCTTGCGCAAGGCGGCGTCGGTTTCGGCGTTGCCGCCGGGTCCATCTACCGAGGAAACTGCTTCAGCAAGCCTCGCGGCGATGCGCATGGATTTGCCGCTGTCGCCTGTCGTCACCCTCACGAGGATCGTGCCGGAGGCGGCATCGGGCAGAATCTCGACCGCGTGTTTCAACGTCGCCTCGGCGCGCGAGGCCGGATCGGCGGCAGTACCGGTCGCCGAGAGGAGATCGAGCGCAACGCCAAGCGCATCGGCACCGCGGCCGGCAAATTCGGGATCGTGATCGAGTTTCAGGGCGGCGACCGTCGAAGCAACCACCCGCGCCGACAGCAGCCCTTTCACTGCTGCCTGGGTGAAGGCGGCGCGACTTGCGGCATCGGTCTTCACCGCAAGCATCGCTTCGGCGCGGTAGAGGGCTGGCGAAGTCGGCATCAATGCCGGCAGGCCCGCGCCGATGATCGTCGCAGCCGCGACCATTGTCAGAAGACCAATGCCGCCGACGCGCCGCAGTGGCGCCGCCGGCAGGGTCTCGGCCGGTTCCTCACGAATCGCGGCCAGCGGTTCATGCAAGATCATCGGCTCGCTGGCCGGAGCGGCCAGCTGTTCATGACGCGCCCGTTCCCGAGGAAGCGGAAGGCCGACATCATTGGCGGCCCGCAGGCGATTGCCGAGGATGGTTTCGATGCGGTCGACCAGCGGCGGCGTGGGCGCCGCTTTTGCGCGCTGCTCTTCCAGCGCACGGCCGATGACGCGCAGCAGTTCGGCCTCCGGCGGGGCGATATCAGGCCGGTTCGGCCGAGGCGATCCATAGCGGTCGTCACGCAGCCCTGCGGCTGCGCGATCGTGGAAACTGCTTCTGGCCCTGATATCGTACATTTGCGCCACATCTCATGCACAGGATGGCCGAATTCGCTCATCCGCACGGGCGCAGATGATTAAACCAGTCTAAATATTCATGGCAAAGAAATGGTTAACCGCAGCGTGCAAGAACTATGCATCTATCCTTAAATCGGCATCAACTTAAGGACAGATCATACGCCATTCCAAGGGCTGCAGCGTCCTTTGCGCGTCTGAAAAGACGCGCGGCGCTGTCGGCTCAGCTCGCCTTCTTATGCTCCGACCGCGGCTGCAGCGCGGTGGCGTGCTCTTCCGGATGGCTGAGGATCCTTTCGCGCCGGCGGAAGCGGTAGCGCAGGACATGGAAGAGGAAGACCGGAATGCCGATGATGTAACGGCGCCAGAGGCGCGTCGGCTCCTGCAGCAGGCGATAGGCCCATTCCAGGCGCATCATCCGCACCGTCTTCGGCGCACGCGGCACGGCGCCGGAGACAAAGTCGAAAAGAGCGCCGACCGTCAGCACCAGGCGCGCATGATCGGCACGGATATTGTCGTGAACCCATTTCTCCTGCAGCGGCGTTCCCATGCCGACGATCAGGATATCGACCTTCTGACGCTCAAGGTCCTCGGTGACGGCGGAGGAATCGACCTTGTCGAAATAACCGTCGGAAATGACGGTGAATTCATGCCAGGGCGTATGCCTGCGGAAATTTTCCGCCGCCGCCTCGACGACCGAACGCGTGCCGCCGATGAGGCCGATGCGACGCGGGGCTTCCATGAAGGTGAGGAAGGCTGGCACGAAATCGGTGCCGTTCAGATTGGCGGGAAACGGCGCACCATGGGCGATCTGCGATGCGATGTTGAGGCCGATGCCATCCGGCAGCACCAGATTGTGCGACATGATCCGATAATATTCGTCGTCGCGAAGCGCGGTCAGCATGTTGTGGGCATTGACGAAGCAAACCACGGTCTGGCCGACGGGAATGGAGGCCAGCTCGTTGATGAAAACGAGAGCGTCGTCCCAGCCGAGGTCGCAGACCGGCAGATCGAAGATCGTCCGCCGCGATGCGAGCACCGCGAAGTTTGCAATCAGATTCATTCCAACCTCCTGCCGAGGATGCTTCATCCGCCCGACATCCCGGAAAACAAGCCCAAACTTCCCGCATCGGCGCTCAAAAGGCCGGTCGCGTCCCGCCGGGACGGCGTCGCCCCGACCCCGGAAGCGGCCCATGCCAAGCTGTGGCACCTGATATAACAGGACGGTTTCAAACAACCCTTAGGAAATTTCCTTGAATTTCCATGCTCGTATAAGTGGTTTATTAACCACACGCGCCAACGACAAACGGCGCCCTGCGGCGCCGTTTGTCGTCGATGATTGGACGGTCTTTAGTGGGCGGCCGGTGCCGGCGTTTCGCCGGCCGGTGCGGTCTCGACGATCTTGACGGGCGTGCCCACCTTCTTCGGCTGGCCGGCGGAGCTTTGCTTGACATCGTCCTTGGAGAGATAGTCGAGCTGCTCCAACATCACGTCGGCGACATATTCGCCGCCCAGGCGCTCGTTCATGCCCTTCCTGATCTCTTCGCGGAAGGCCTTCGGATCGAAAGATTTGATATGGGCGATATCGACCATCTTGTTGCCGACGAGCAGGCTAAAAAGCTCGTCCGTCGTCATCTCGGCCAGCGGCAGCGTCACACCCTTCAACATTTCCTTGTTCATCATGAACGACACGCGGCCGAGGAAGTAACCGGTGATCGCGCCGTCACCGATGATCGGTACCGTGATCGTTTCACCCTTCACCAGTTCGAGCGCGCTCTGCTTGGAATCCGTTGCCGCGGGTGCCGGCGCGGTCGCCAGATACACCGAGAAATAGACCGATGCCAAGGTGATGGCGCAAACCCAGACACCGGTGAGGACGAGCTTGATCATCAGTTACCACGCGTGGCGAATTGTTCCTGGGAATAGGTGCCGTCGGCATCGGCGTCCTGAACGGCGTTCTTCAGCAGGTCGGCGACAGCGCGAACCGCTTCGAGATGCGCCTCGACCCGGCGGGCATTGAGAACCAGCTTCTTCTTCAGGCCGTGCAGCTGATCGAGATGGGCAGCCGCGAGCTCGGCCGGATCGGTGTCGCGGAAAAGCATCGACAGCTCGTAGAGGCAGCGACTCTTATGCGCATTGGAGACCTTGAGATCGAATTGCGGATCGCTGCCGATCCGGGTGTTCTCATTGTCGATGATCATTTCGAGGCGTCCGAGAACGGATTTGATCCTGTATTCGTTCGAAACTATTTCCATTGTACCCTCGGTTATGCGTCGCTTAGAGCATGATGCCGAAAAGTGTGCGCGGTTTTCGGACGGCAGCATGCTCTAACTCTTTCATTGAGAACAGGATTCAGATTTCAGGCCGCACGGGCCTGAGATCACCCTGTTCCATCGGACTTGGCGTCGGCGGTCGGCGTGCCGAATGTCTTGCGCTGGAAGTCGTCGATCATGCTGATCGCAGTGTTGCGGTCACGATCATCGGTCGAGGCATTGACGATTTTGCCTTCCTGCCGGTGCAGCTGCTCGCTGTACATCTGCTTGGCGATGCCGATGCCGTCACCCTTGGCCATGGTGTTGCCGAGCTGTTCGGCCATCATGCCTTTCCAGATATCGCCGGTCGCGCCCTTGCCGTAGACGTCTTCGCTTTCGCTCGGCAGCATGGACTTGACGAAATTCTGCAGAACCATGGCCTCGAATTTCCGGTAGCTCTCCGGCACTTCCTCGGCCTTGGTGCGGTTCTGAATGTTATTAAGGCCGCTCTTCTGGCCGACATGATCGAGAACATCGACCGTATTGGAGAAGCCCTTGCCGTTTTCGGCGAGGCTCGTTGCGGCAAAGGCCGCACGATTTGCCTTCAATTTTTCCTGGGCCGCCTGAACCTCCATGGGGTCGGCAGCTTTGACAACGTCCAGGACCAGATCACTGGGGGGCGAAATAGCCACGTTACAATCCTCTAAATTAAGATCGTAACGACTATGGGTTTTGAAGCTTGCTGGAGGCTGGCGTTGCGAATTGCTGATCGATGACATCGTAGACGGCATTGTCATCGGCCTCGCGGCGTTCGGCCTCGAGGGCGTTATTCATGCCCTCTTCGAAACGATCGCCCTTGGCGCGCTCGCGCGCCAGCCGCATCTCGTGGACCTCCTGCATGCCGGTCAGTTGCTTGTCCTTGATGGAAAGCCGGCCGAATCGGTCGGCGTAATTCTGCGAGAAGGCGTGGTGGACCGGGTCCATCGAGCCGAGGGCGAGGATGACGTCGTCCATCGCCGCATTGACCTCGACGCGCTGGCGGCTGGTTTCGGCCAGGTCGTTCTCGGCCATTCTTTCGATATGCCGCTGCACCAAGAGCAGTCGCTTGAGCTTCTGGGAGCGGTTCTTTTCGATCATATCAGCCTCATCGCCCGATATAGATCGAGCCGAAGGACTGGCCGAACTGGCTGACCATCGCCGCGATCGAGAAGTAGATCAGGAAGAGCCCGCCCATCAGCAGATAGGGCGTTGAGATGAAGTAGACGGGGATCTGCGGCGCCAGCTTGTTGATGAAGCCGATCGAGACGTTGAAGATCAGGCCGTAGATCAAAAACGGGCTCGACAGCCGCAGCATGATGTAGGTGGTCTGCTCCAGCGTATCGGTAAAGGAGATCAACGTCGCGCGCATCTGCATCAGGCCGCCGAAGGGCATGGTGGTGTAGGAATCGATCAGCGCGCGGAAGACGATGTGATGGAAATCCATAATGAAGAGAATCATGATGCCGGCGAAGGTGACAAAGCCCGAAAGGCTGGTCTCCGGCGTGTCTTCGAGAATGTCGGCTGAACCCGGCTGGGTGTAGCCGACCATCGTGGCGAGGATCGAAGCGGCGAACTGCATGCCGAGCGTGTAGATTCGCGCCAGCATGCCGTACATCACGCCGATCAGCGATTCGCTGAAGATCAGGCCGATATAGGTGCCGGAGCCGGTGTGGACGGCGGGATAGACCGTGTCCCAGAGCAGCGGCATGACGGCGATCGAGAGCGCGCCGGCGATGAAGACGCGCAACTGCTCGGGCACACGCGCCGAGGAAAAACCCGGAAGAGCCAGCACACAGCCACCGATCCGGCAGAAAACCAGAAACAGCGCGAGAACGGTCCCTTGCGGGTCTGTTATCATGAAATAGAGCCCAAAATCTTTATCTCGATGCCCTTGGCCAGTTCGACATGCGACAGGACCGGCAGCGTGGCGAACAGCCGTTCGATGATCATGCGCACATAGGAGCGTGTTTCCGGCGACGTGACAAGGGCGAATGGCAGGCCGCGATCCATGAACTCACGGATAACTTGGGTGGCCTGTTCGCTGAACTCCTCGAGGCTGCGCGGATCGATGTCGAATTCGATCACCTCGCCCTTTGCGTCGCGCTTCAGCGCCTGGTGGAAGGCGAGATCCCATTTGCTGCCCAGTCTGAGCACGCGCAGCACGCCGTTGTCGGCGAGGTCGCCACAAAGCTGCTGCGCCATACGGATGCGGACATGCTCGACGATCTGCTCCGTCTTCCTGACATGCGGCGCTAGCTCGGCCACCGCTTCGAGAATGAGGTGCAGGTTGCGGATCGAGACGCGTTCGGCAAGCAGAAGCTTGAGCACCGCCTGCAGACCGGAATAGGACATGTGCGACGAGCAGATCTCGTCGGCGAGCTTCTTGTATTCTGGGTCGAGCCGGTCGATCAGCACCTTGACGTCCTTGTAGGACAGGAGCTGCGGCAGGTTGTTGCGGATGACCTCGCTCATATGGGTCAGCACGACGGACACGTTGTCGATCGGCTGGAAGCCCTCGCGCTTCAGATCGTCGGCGAAGTTTTCGAGGATCGAGACGGCAGGCATGCCGAAAGCAGGTTCGCGGATTTCGTCGCCCGGAATGCTCGGCCGGCGGCCGGCGCCGGTGACGACGAGGACTTCGCCGACGCGCAAGAGGTTGGAGGCGACCGTCGTGCCGTGGATGCGGATCTGGTAGGACTTTTCGGCGATGGCGATATCGTCCGTCACCTTGATCTCGGGCACGACGAAGCCGTATTGCGTGGCGAATTTCTTGCGCATCTTGCCGACGCGGAAGGCAAGCTCCTGGTGGGCGCCGAGCAGACGCGTCGAGACCATCTTGCCGAGCGCGAGCTCGATCTCCGAGGTGCGCAGCACCGACTTGACCGAATCCTTTTCCAGTTCCTTGTTCTGGACGACCTTCTTTTCCTCCTGCTCGCGACGAAGCTTGTTTTCAGCCTCGACCTGACGCGGGATGAACCATGCGCCGAAGGCAAGAAGACTGCCGAGGATCACGAAGGGGACAAACGGCAGGCCCGGCATGAGGGCGAGGACAAACATCAGCACGGCGGAAACGGACAGCGCGCGGGGATAGCCGCTCAGCTGATTGACGACCGCCTGGTCGGTGGAGCCGGTGGTGCCGCCGCGCGAGACGAGCAGGCCGGCGGCAAGCGAGACGATGAGGGCCGGCATCTGCGAGACGAGGCCGTCGCCGACGGACAGCTTGACGAAGACGTCGGCCGCTTCGCCGATCGGCATGCCGTGGCGGAAATAGCCGATGATGATGCCGCCGAAGACGTTGATGGCGGTGATAATGAGGCCGGCGACGGCATCGCCGCGCACGAATTTCGAGGCACCGTCCATCGCACCGAAGAAGGAACTTTCCTCTTCGAGCTCCCTGCGCCGGCGCTGGGCTTCCTTCTCGTCGATGATGCCGGCCGAAAGGTCAGCGTCGATCGACATCTGCTTGCCGGGGATGGCATCGAGAGTGAAACGCGCGCCGACTTCGGCGATACGCGTGGCGCCCTTGGTGATGACGATGAAGTTGATGGTGATGAGGATCAGGAAGACGATCAGACCGATGACGAAGTCGCCGGACATCACCAGGCTTGCGAAACCGGCAATGACGCCGCCGGCCGCGTCGTGACCTTCATTGCCGTGGGACAGGATGACGCGCGTCGTCGCGATGTTCAGCGCCAGCCGGGTCATCGTCGCGATCAGTAGAATGGTCGGGAAAGACGAGAAATCGAGCGGTTTCTGGATCCACAGCGCGACCATCAGGATCAGCACCGAGAAGGCGATCGAGAAGGCCAGTCCCATATCGATCAGGAATGGCGGGATCGGCAGGAAGAGAATGCAGATGATGCCGATGATGCCGAGGGCGAAACCGACATCGCGCAGACTCGGGACGACTTTCGGAAGGGGTATTGCAGGTGGTTGCGCCATAACGATTCCGTCTCTTCATGAGAGGAGCGGACATGAGGTCCGCCAATTCGGATCGAGAATTAAATGGCGAAGCTTGCGCGAAGGTGGCTCCGAGCGGTTCAGCTTTTTCGCGGAAGCGTAGAACCGCTCTAATCTATTGTTTTTACGCAATTCCGGACGGAAAACCGTTTCGCACTTTTCCTGGAATTGCTCTAGAAGCCGGACTGGATGCGCGAGAAGACCAGATTGGTGAAAATCGAGATCTGCGAGCCGACGAAGGGCGCGGTAACGCCGACCACGACCAGCACGGCGACGATCTTCGGCACGAAGGTCAGTGTCGCTTCCTGCACCTGGGTCAAAGCCTGGATCAAGGCGATGACGAGACCCACCACCATCGCGGCAAGGACGGCGGGACCGGAGGCAATCAGCACGGTCCAGATCGCCGCCTGGAACAGATCCAATGCATCAGCTTCATTCATCGAAAGGCAACCTCATATCGCCTCGAAGCAGCCCCGCCGTGGCCGGGCCGCTGTTAATTGGTATCACCCGACGCGTCGGCGCCGCGGTATCAGGTATCGCTGCTGTCGCTGGTCGTCGTCGTGGTCGGCGCCTGGTTGGCAACAGTGATTCCCGCCTGCACGAGTATCTTACCGCCATCCTTGGTCGTCGCAATGATGCCGTCGGAATAAACTTTGACGGAATCGACGATGCCTTTGACGCTGCCGTCGGCGCTTTCCATGTATTTGCCGACATAGCTGCCGGCCTGGGTGAGGCTGGAGCTTGCCAGAAGCGTGTCCAGCTTGGTGTTGGTCTGGATCGTCTGCTCGACCTGCGAGAAGGTTGCAAGCTGTGCGACCTGTTCGCTGGCATCCATCGGATCGGTCGGATCCTGGTTCTTCATCTGCGCGATCAGCAGTTGAAGGAAATTGTCGTAGTTGAGCGTCGCCTTCTGGGAAGAACTCGACGTGCTCGTCGAGGTCGACTTGCTCACGCTTGATGTTGCATCTACCGCCATGGTGCAATCTCCCTGCGAATCTGCTCGACCATCGTCGGCGGCATTTCGTGGTTGTTGAGGATATTGTCTTCGATCGCGTAGAGGCCGCGGATCGCCTTCAGCGCGTCGAAAGCGCGGCCGGTCGAGACGAGCGCATCGATGCGCTTCAGTTCGGCGAGGATTTCCTCGTTCTTGAAGCATGTGAGCAGCATGGTGATCGACTTGCGGAACATCGCCGTCGAATGGTCTTTGCCCTCGGGATTGATCAGGATCATCTGCGCGATGAAATAGAGCTGGCGCAGCGGCGTCGTGGCGCCTTCCGGCTGGAGGACGTGGTTTTCGAGAAGGAACGTCACATCATTCAGGAATTCCAGCGCGACCTTGCGGTCGACGCGCAGGACGGCGCCGTTGATGAAGATTCTTTCTCCGGCTTTCAGAGAAATGCGAAGTGTACTTTTCATTTAAGTCCATCCCTGATGATGGTGGTAACGTCGATGATGCCCTGGTAGTTATTAGACAGACGTTTTCGTATCCTGTCGCATTCCTTCAATATCCAGATCGCAATCGAGATGAGGTTGGCCCTCAGCTCGATCTCCAGCTGGTTGTCGGGATGTTTCAGATCCTCGATGAAGCTGATCCACACCCGGCGGGTATAAAACAGGGCTTCGATCGCTTCCCGGCCGTATTTTTCCTTTTCGCGCGCCAACGACAGCAGCTCTATGGACCGGTCAAGGACCTGCCATTCCCGCTCTTTCGCGTCGGCCACCGAGTCCTGCATGACTTCGGCATATGAGAACTGATACATTCATGCATCCTTCTTTGCGCGCCTTTGATCATCAAAGGTAGTTTACGAGACTCAACTGCTGGATCTTCGAAACGATCGTGTAAGCTGTTTCAAGCTGCGTTTCCAAAGTCTTGACGAGGGTCGACGCTTCGTAGGGATCGACGCCCTGGAGATCGACGAGCTTGTTCTTGATGATATTAGACTGGGCGTCGAGGGCGTCGTTGGACTTCTTGACGCGCTCCTGGGAAAGGCCGAGCTGGCTTGCCTGCGTCACGAGGCCGCTGGTCGCCTTCGTCGTGTAGCTGATCGCCTGCTTGGACACCGTGCTCATCGCATCGCTGCTGAGGCCCTGGCCGAGCAGCGCCGAGGTCATGACCGAGGCAAGCGCGAAGTAACGCATGCCTTCGGAATTGGCGTTGGTCGAGGATTCGATCACTTCCGAGTTGCTGATGCGGCTCGTCATGTTCTGGCTCGATGCCTGCGACCAGCCGGTCGTCGCATCGGTCCAGGCCGTCTCGCTGAACATCGGCTCGACGGTCGAGGTTATGAAGGTCTCCATTTCAGCGCCGGTCAAATCGCTGACCGGCTTGCCGAGGCCGGTCGCATAGGTGTTCAGCGCCGTGACGATGTCCGCGCTCGCGGCGGCCGTCTTGTCGGTCACCGGCTGTACATCGGTATTGATGCCGGAGAACAGATATTCGCCGTTCACCATGGTATTGGCCGTGTCCATCATGGTGGAGAGCGCGCTGGTCGCCGACTGGATGGCGACGGTAATGCTGCCGGGATCGTGGCTGCCCTGGAGCGCCGTCAGCTTCGAAACGAGGCCGTCGCCGACGTCCTTCATCTTGGAAAGACCGAGCTGCGAGGATTCCATGCGCGCGGTGACCAGCGAATTGCTCGATTTGATCGAATCGATCCTGTCGACCTCGCGGCTGAAATCCACGCTTCTCGCGGCATTGCCGCCGAGCGAGACACCGATATCCGCATAGACTCCCGTCGTTGCTTCCATCGTCGCCTTCGTCATCTGGTTCTGCCCCTGACGAATCGTCAAGCGCATCGCATTCTGAATGGCCGAACTTGAAATAAATGAGCTCTTCATGGCTTAACTCGCAATATCCAGCAGTGACTTCAACATTTCGTCAACGGCGTTCAGGATTTTGGTCGCAGCCTTGTAGGACTGCTCGATGTCGAGGAGCAGCGTCAGTTCCTCGTCGAGGTTGACGCCGGTCTCGTTGGAATAGGCTTCGTCGGAGCGTGACAGCGCCGCCGAGGTGTTCTCGGCCGCCGTCGTGGCGTTGCTGCGGTACTGCTCGAGCCAGCCGAGGGAATTCGTGGCATATTCCATGATGCTGACGTTCGAATCGATGCCCGTCGCGGCGTCGAAACCGACCGTCGTTCCCGCTGCCGGGTCGAAATCCATGTCGGACCCCAAGGCATTATAGAGACGATCGAGGTCCGTCGTATAGCCGCTGAGGTGGGTAGGATTGTTGACTACGCCGTCGGCGTTGACGCCGCCATCGCGCAGGCGCATCGGGTCGCCGCCCTGCGAGGTGATGACGGTGCTGCTGACGGTGATGGTAGACGCCATGCCGGCAACCGCGCTGCTGCCGGCCTCGACCGTGCCGCCGCTCCAGGTGAAGAGACCGGGCACATAGGCCGGGGTGCCCGAAATGCTCTGCTCCTTGAAGAGCGAAACCAGGCCGCGGGCGATTTCATCGAGCTGCTTCTGGAAGTTGGGAGCGATCTCGTCACGGACCTGCAGGAGTGACTGAAGGCTCCCCTGCCCCGTCGCCGTCGATCCGCTGCCACGCGGAAGCGCGACACCGTCGATATAGACCGAATTGCCGGTGATGGTGGCGTTATAGGCATCCTTCGCCTGGAACGTCACCGTACGCGGGATCGTCTCGAAGAGAATCGTCCCGTCAGAGGTGCTCAGCACCATGTCGTTGTTGTCGCGCGTCGTCGCGTTGACGCCGACGATCTGCGAAATCTGCTTGAGGGCCTTCTCGCGCTCGTCAAGAGCGCCGGATGCATCCGCACCCGAGGCCGTGGCGGTCTTCACCGCATTGTTGGCCTTCTCGAACTGGCTCAGCAGCGTATTCAGCGTATCGACATCGGTGGCGATCTGCTTGTCGGCGTTGGCGCGAACGTCCTGAACGGATTGCGAGGAATTGTTCAGCGAGTTGGCGACGTCCTGGGCGGCGGTGATGGCGCCCTGGGCGGCGACGGTGCTGCCCGGCGTCGTGCGGAAGGCCTGAAGCTTCTGCTGGAAAACACCGAGATAGGTGGATGGCGACGTTTCGTAGTCGTTGCCACCGACGATCGACTTGAGGTCCTCGAGACCGCTGAGCAGGGTCTGCTGGGCGCTGTCCTGAGAGGACGACTTCAGATATTGGCGCAGCAGGGCATCTTCCTGCGCCCGGTCGATCTTGACGACTTGTGCGCCGTTCAGTGACGTGGTGAGCATTGCCTGCCGGCGCACGTAATCTTTGTTGCCGGCATTCGAAATATTGTTCGATACGACACTGCTCTGGGTGCCGGTATTGTTGAATATTCCCTGCGCGGTATTCAGTGCTGACGTGAGCGACATGGCTTACCCGTTACCCTGCTTATCTCTTGAGGTTGACGAGGACGTCCATGATGTCGGACCCCGTCTGGAACACCTTGGAATTGGCGGTATAGCTGCGCTGCGCCTCGATCATTTCGGTCAGTTCACCGGCAAGGTCGACGTTCGAACCTTCGAGAGCGCCTGCCTTGATCGTGCCGAGGCCGTTGGTCTGCGGGAAGCCGGTGACAGTGACGCCCGACTGGCCGTTGGCGCTATAGACGTTGCCGCTCAACAGCGTCAGCTTGTCAGGGCTCGCGACATTGGCGAGCGGAATGCGATAGAGCGGCTTGGTGCTGCCGTCTTCAAACTTGGCGAAGACGATGCCGTCGCCGTCGATCGTGACGTCCTTGACCGGCGTCGCCGCCTGGCCGTTCGGCGTACCGGTGCCGGAGAAGTCGGCGCCGAGCTGCGTCAAGCCGGAGAAATCCATGACGATCGCCTGGCCGGTTACCCCATCGTTGATCGTAACGGCGCCGCTTGAGGTCATCTTGCCGTTCGCGTCGAAGGTGAGCGATCCGGTGCCGACCGCGCCACCTGGGCTGTAGGGGAAAGAAGTGGTGCCGCCAATCGCCGCATTGGCGTTGCGGAACATCGCCACTTCCCAGGTTGCCGCAGTCGCGGGAGGTGCCGGCGGCGGCGCCGCCGCGACCGAGGTCTTCGTGAAATAGAAGTCGTACATCACCTTATTACCGAGACGGTCGAAGGCAACCATCGAAACCTTCTTGGTGTCGGTCGTCGTCGTGGCGAGGTTGGCACTGGGAGCCGTCGCAGGAGCGACCGGGATCTTGGAGTTGGAATCGAGATTGCCCTTGAAGACGCCCGACGTCGAGGCAATGGCGGTCAGCCCATCCTGGTTGACGTTGACCGGAACAAGGCCGTCGAAGCCGTTGACGACAACCGCGGGAGAGCCGGAGTCGAAGGAGTAACCCATCAGCTGGAAGCCGGCGGCATTGACGAGATTGCCTTCATCGTCCTTTTGGAAGTCGCCGGCGCGGGTCAGAACCGGCGTGCCGTCCGCACCCTGGACGATGAAGAAGCCGTCGCCCGAAATCGCAAGGTCGGTGGTCGAGGTGGTGAAGGAAATATCGCCCTGGTCGGAGACGGCCTGGCGGACGGAGGTCTGAACGCCGCCGGAATTGTAATTGCCGCCTGAGGAGGGCAGAACCAGCGACGAGAAGCTCGTCGACACAGCCTTGTAACCGGTCGTGTTAACGTTGGCGATGTTATCGGAGACGGTGCTGAGGCGGTTCGCCTGCGCATTCATTCCCGATACTGCCGTCTTCATGCTGCCGAAAATGCTCATCTGAAAACCTCTTTTTACCTGTTAAGCTCGAGAGTATTTGTCGGGCCTTGCGTGAAGCTGTCTGCCATGCAGGCTGCGAGGCCAATATCGAGGTTCAGCCGGGCGCCGCCGCCCGGCCAAAAAAATCAGGCCCAATCAATGCAGTAACCAAGGAAGCGCTTGGAATCGACCGGATCGACACCGAGCTTCTTGCGCAGCTTCTTGCGCAGCTTCGAGATGTGGCTTTCAACGACGTTCTCCTCGACCTCTTCATCGAAGATGCCGTAGATGGCGTTGAAGATCTGGGTCTTGGTGACCCGGCGACCGCGATTGGCGATCAAATATTCGAGGATGCGGCGCTCGCGCCTGGGAAGCGCGAAGACTTCACCGTTGATCTCGGGGTCGCGGCCATCCGAGAAGACGCGGATCCCGCCGATCTCGGTGTAATTGGCGATCGCCTTCAGCCGGCGCCGGATCGCAGCCGCCCTTGCGAGGATTTCGCGGGGATGCACCGGTTTGCGCACCACATCGTCGACGCCGCAATCGAACAGCGCAAGGGTGTTTTCGAGCGAGTGCTGGTCGCTGACCGCAATCACCGGCGCCATCGAGCGATCCCGGATCGCCCGGGGCAGTTCGTAGTTGCGCTGGCCCTGACCGATCAGGAACGCCTCGACTGCCGCAATATCGGAATCGGCGGCGGTTTGCACCCACTCGCCGAATTCGGTTGGATCAAAGCCGGTGGAGGGAATGCCCTCACGGCCGAACAGAGATGTATATCCATCTTTCACGAGCTCACGCTCATCAACCACGACGATCATTCGTCCGCCTCCGAATCAGTGTGGCACTTCAATGATCTATGGGTACGAATCGTGCGAATCGGCGACAACTCGTTAAAGTTAATGGCAGAAACTAATAATTGATTAAGATCCGGGTGGCGATTTGATCTATATCTAGTAGGCGCGGCTGTTTATGCACACAAAAAATTCGTGGAAAAGTTAACGGTCCCTTAATTATGACTTGCGCGGGGGATTCATGCCGGATTCCTGCCATATTGTGACACAGTTTCGTCACAATATGCATATTCTATCTTTGATTGAATCAATTTTGGCAAAAGTTACTCGCATTGGGAGTCCACCTGCCGTAGCCCGTGGCGACCAGATTGGCGATAACGCGGCAGACATATTGCTTCTGCGCGGGGTCGTTGTTAGGCCCTGCATGGTATCTGGCTACCGCCATCGTCCATGTCTCGTGACGGTCGTGCAGGTTGCGGAGGAATTTTGCCGCATACTCCACATTGCGATGCGGGTCGAACATGTCCTCGGCCGAGGCGAAATTTTCGCCATGATAATAGTGGTTGATCTGCATGCAGCCGATGTCGATGAGCTTGGCGCCGCTGCTGCGGGCGACATCGAACTGCCTCATCGCGTCCTGCTCGGAGGGCGGGAAGATCGCCTTGCCTTCGACGTTCATGGCATAGGGATAGAGCGAACCCTTGCGGCCGGTCTCCGTCAGACCGACCGAATAGAGGATGCCGACCGGGATGCCGTATTTGGCAGCTGCCGACTGGATTTCGCGTTCGCAGGCCCCGGTAGAGGCCATAGCCTCAGAGGTAAACGCCGCCAGTGCCGCCGCTGCGGCCAGCAGAAACGTCTTCAATACCGGTCTCGCCTGCGCCATTGAAGCCTCCACCCGTCCGCTGTGCCGTCTGATTGTGGCGCTCACGCGCCTCGCCGCCCTGGCCCTGCT
This sequence comes from Rhizobium binxianense, assembly GCF_028994275.1. Classification (NCBI taxonomy): domain Bacteria; kingdom Pseudomonadati; phylum Pseudomonadota; class Alphaproteobacteria; order Hyphomicrobiales; family Rhizobiaceae; genus Rhizobium; species Rhizobium binxianense. Next base: position 340,221 of record NZ_CP118713.1, on the reverse strand, counting down.
GGGGGAGCGACTGCTGCTGGGAGGCCTGGCCCTGGCTGCCTGCCTGGTTGCCGGAGTCGGTACGCGCGACCGGCGCCATGCTGATGGTGACGTTGTCGACGGCGTAGCCCTGGCTGCGCAGAGCTTCGAGGATCTTGCCGTGATCTTCCTTCATCTGACGATAGGCCGTCCCGGTTTCGACCTTGAGGTCGACGTTCAGGGCGTCGCCGGACAGGCGCATGGTCGCCGTCACCAGGCCGAGATCGAGCGGGTTCATCTGGATCTTCAGCGTATTGACCACCTTGCCGGTGCTCGTCCATTCCGCCGCGTTTGATAGTGCCGAGCTCGGCTGCATGGCGGCTGCCCATTCGGAATCGCCCGAGAGAGCGGCGGTGACGGCAGCGGAGTTCGAATTCTGCATCAGGCCGATATAGCGGCGCGATTCGAGGACCGAGACGTTTTCGACATCGGTCTTCTTCGCGCCATCCTTTGGCCCTGCTTGGTCGGTGCCGAGGTGCACATCCATCGACACGCCGCGGCCATCGGCGCGGCTGATCCTGAACGTCCTGCCGTCGGCGGCTTCGGCATTCTCCGATCCGGGAACATCCGTCTTACCGCTTTCGACGTTGCCGCTGACGGCTGCCAGGGCGTCGGACGCGTGACCGCCTGCCTTGGCTTCGATACCGTCGATCTGCGTGTCGGCGGGCTTGACGTCATCGGCTTTGGTGGATGCATGATGCGCGCCGACCGCCGGCAGAGCCACCGCACCGTCGGCAGATTCCTGCTTCAGCAGGCCGAGGACATCGGAAATGCTGCCGTCATCTTCCTCGCCGTCCTTGTCCGTATCGGTTTTCAGCGCGTCAGCCTTGGCGTGCTTGCCGCCTTTGGCCGCCTGAACGATTTCGTCGGCCGAGCGGTCCTTGGCGTCGAGCTTGCCGAAGGCGAGATCCGTCGGCATTTTAACCTCGGCCTTTGCAGGCTTTGCCGCGGGTTTTTCGACATTGGCGATCTCAGGCTGCACGTCCGCCTGCGCCTTCAGCGCGGCGTCGCCGAGATCGATCAACGGCTTTGCGCCGCTGCGGCCGCGGATCGTCCGGGCCACTTTCTCGGCGCGGCCATCGGCTACGAGGCCCTGATCCGGTTGCGCATCGTCGGACTCGTCACCGACGGCATTGCCGCTTGCTTTGGCAAGCAGGTCGGAGAAGCCGTTTTTTTGGCCGGCGGCATGGTCTTTCCCGGCGGGCCGCGCGGATTTCGCAACGGCGGCGGACTCCGCACCCGCGGCTCCGCCCGAGACGCTCATATCCATCATTGTTCGTTGCCTTCCTGCGCCAGAAGACCGTCGATCTCGTCGAGCTTGGACCGATTGGTCGTCACAAATGCGTTGAATGAGGGGTCGGTACCCTGGCTCTGGCCAGTCGATGCCACACCTCCCGGAACAGGCTCCGGAAGCACGCCTGGCGCTCCCGGTTGCGGAGCTATAGCCGCAGCCTTTTCAGAAGTGATTTCTTGATGGTCAGTGTTAGGGTTCGAGGCTTGCGTCAGGCTTGCCGGATCGGGAGCGCGCAGGATCTGGTCGGCAACCGATCGCGCCGCTTCCTGCAGTGCCTGATCGCGCGGCGATAGCGCGTCGCCGGCGATCCCGCTGACATTCTTCGCCGCCCGGTCGATATCCTCGGTGGGGAGGCCGGCCATGCCGCCATAGAAATCCGCCAGCGGACCGAAGGCATTGTCGGTGCCGGCTCCAAGCGACTGCACACGCTCGACCGCCATGTGCGCCAACTCCGGCTTGCCTGATATCGCAGCGGCCCGGGCGATGCGCAGATAGACCTCGCGCTGGCGCGGTGCGTCCATGAAGGAGAGGATGTCGATGACATCCTGCGGTTTCACGTCGTGATCGTGGCCAACGACGAGCGTGACGAAAAGGTCGGCAAACTGGCTGGCATAGGGCGAATGCAGAAAGCGCCTGATATAACGCTGCGAATAGGCCATCCCCCTGTCGAGCATGCCCTTGTCGACGCAGATGGCGACGGAGCGGCGCAACGCCGCTTCCTCGACGATCGTACCGGGTGCGGCGAGGCGCGCCTGGTCGTAGAGATCCAGCGCCTCTGTCGGCTTCGTCGCGATCAGCACGTTGCCGCCGATCAACGCAAGGTAAGGGCCGATCTTCTTGTCGCGGTATTCCCTGGCCGTCTCCTCCAGCGTCTTGGCGACGAGCAGCCCCTTGCCGCTCAGATATTTTCTGAGCACATCGGTGACGCGGTTATCGAAATAGCCGTTGACGTCGTGGGCGATCAGATATTCGAGCGTCTGTGGATTGCCGCCGCTCATCGTGTAGATCAGCGCTGCGTCGACATTGCGGTCGTCATCGAAGACCGACGTGTCGACGGTGCGCAGCCGCTCGTCGATCGTGCCCAGCATGAAGCGCTGCATCTCACCGGCCGAATGATCGCCGGCGACAACGGAATCCTGCACGAATTGCAGCGATCGCAGCATCTTGTACGGCGCAAGATCGTCCGGATCCTGCGCCTTGCCTGCGGCCGGCGAAAGCATCGCCAGGCCGAGAGCCACAAATCCGATATAGCGATGCTGCCGACGCGCCATCCGACTATCCCTCATCCGCCTGCACCAGAATCTCGATCCGGCGGTTGGTCGCGTTGAACGGGTCGTCCGGCAATTTCAGCCGACGGTCGGCAAAGCCGGAGACCTGGGAGATGCGCTTCTCGTCGAGCCCGCCGCGCACCAGCATGTAGTAGGCGCTCTGGGCTCGGTCCATCGAAAGCCGCCAATTCTCGTTCTGCGCGCCCTTATATTGGCGCCCGTCGGTGTGGCCGCGGATGGCGACCGCGCCACCCCTCTCCTTCAGGATCGCACCGATCTTTTGCATCGCGAGCACCATCTCCTGGCGCGGAACCGCGGAACCGACATTGAACATCGAATCGTCGCTCTGATCGGAGATGCTGACCAGCAATCCGCCTTCGGATGCCGTCACGGTCAGACCTTCGGCAAGCTTGCCGGCAACGCCGCCGATCTGCTGGGCGATCTCAGCCTGCAGCTGCTCGGCGTCCTTCTGCTGCCGCTCGGTCTCATCAGCGCTCCTGTCCGCATCCTTCTGATGCTCGGCGTCCTTTTGCGCCTCGGCCTTCTCGTCCTCAGCCTTCTTGCCGTCGGCCTTCTTATCCTCCGGCGCCTTGCCGTCCTTGGCCCCGACCGCGCCCTTGGTTTCCTTGGTTTCCTTGGTTTCCTTAGTTTCCGAGGTGGCCTTCTGGTCGGTGGTCAGCGGTATCGGCTTCATATCCTCGACCTTGGCGATCTCGGTTGTGCCGTTCTCAGCCGCCTGCTGGTCGCTCTTGCCCGGAGGCGCGGACTTGCCGGCTGTCGTGACCTCGACCTGCTTCGTCCAGAAATCCGGATCGAAGGGATCACGATAGGCCTCGCCGCCATCGGCGCCGGTGGCCGGGCCGGAATCGGCGGCGCCGCCGTCGCCCTTGGCGCTGACATTGGCCTGCTGGCCGACTTCCTGGGCGATCTCGGCGAGAACCGAGTAAGGATTTTCAAAGAAATCGGCCTCGGAATAATTGGTCTGGTCGCCTGATGTCGATGTCTGGTCGTCACCATCCGCCGAGGCCTTGCCGTCGTTCGGATTTTCTTCCTTCTGCTTCGACTTCTCCTGCTTCTCCTCGCCCTCGGCGTTGTCGACGGGCTTCTTCAGCCCCTTTTCGGTCGGCTTTTCGTCGGAGAGCTTGATCGGATTGAAATAGGTCGCGACCGAGGCCTTGGTCTCCTCGTTGGCGGCATTGACCAGCCACATGACCAGGAAGAACGCCATCATCGCCGTCATGAAGTCGGCATAGGCAATTTTCCACGCGCCGCCATGGGCGCCGTCGTGATCGCCGCCGCCATGCCTCTTGACGATGATGATCTCGTTCTTGCCGTGGTGATGGTTTTCGCCTTCGCTCATTCGAGAACTTTCTTCAAGCTGGTCGCCCAGGCGGACATACGGGTGACAATAACGGATTCACCGAATTCGACGGCGAGATCGATATCGTCGGTCTCAAAGTGGCGAACCGCCTCGGCATGCTCGCCGAGTCCGGCCTTCAATACCTCGAAGAGTCGGGCCGGTCCCTTGACAACGATCGGTCCGGCCGCACCTTCAAGGATCGCGTCGCGCAGCAGGACGGCGAGGTTTTCGGCAGCCCTGGCGGCGAGCGCTTCCGTCATGACCGGGGCGATTGCCACGGCGGCGGCGGCGCTGACCATCTGCGCGACCTCTTCGGCGATATCGCGGATGCGGGAGGCAATGATCGCCGCCGCCTCGACTTCGTAACGAAGCTTCAGTTCCTCGAGCTGGCGCGCATGGGTCTCAGCCAGCGTCCGCGCCTCCCGTTCGTATGTCTCGATCAAATCGGCCGTCGCTGCGGCATGACCCTGCGCATAGGCATCGCGGCGCTCCGCCTCGACGTCGATCGCCGGTTCGCTCGGTATTTCGGCGAAACCATCGCTGGCGAAATCATCCATGTCGATGATCGGCGCTGACGGTTCCGGTTCGCCGAAATCCTTCAAATACCGGGAAAGCGTAATGCTCATAAAAATCCATCCCATTCGGGAGGCGGCAGCATACTCGCTCCGCTCAAAATGACCTTGCGCGCCGGCATGTCCCTTCGAAGCGGGCAAGGGATTGACCTTGCGCCGGCACGGATTCGGACGATGCCCTCATGCCGGAAACTAGGAAGTCAAACTTGCGCGAGGATGAATGGGGCCGCCATCCGCGATCGCGCCCAGCTCTATTCAAGCAGGATCAGAATCTTGCTCGAAGCCGTGTTGAGGATCGAGATCGCTTCGACGGCCATCTGCTTCTGGGTTTCGATCGCCTTCTGCCGGATCGAAGCCTCGTCCATGTCGGTGTCGACGAGCGCGCCGACGCTCTTGTCGATCGAATCGGAGAGATCGGCGGTATAATCTATCTGATCGTCGATACGCGTCTTCATCACGCCGATGGAAGCGGCCGTCGTCGTCAGCGAGGAGAGCAGCGAGTCGGTCACATCGAGCATGTCGGTGAGTTGCGCATCGGTCGTGTTCTTGTCGATCGCAACCTCCGTACCCGTCGCCGGCGTGGTCGAGTTGGCGTTCAGCAGGTAATAATTGCGCGGCGTCGTCCCGCTGTTATTGATCGCGTTGGCATCGACCGCCTTGGTGAACAGACCGCCGCTCGCATCGTTCTTGTCGATGAGAATGGTCTGCGACGATGGGAAATCGATGCTCTGGGCCTGATACTCGCCGGTTGGGGCGCGCACGAAGCCCGAGATGACCGACCAGGTCGGCGGCGCGGCGGAATCGCCGTTCAACAGCCAGTTCTCACCTGCAAACGACGTCGATTCGACAACGGTCTGCAGCTGTTGCTTGTATTCGCTGATCTCAGCGTTGATCTTGTCCTTGTCGGTACCAGGCTCTTTTGCCGAAACTAGCTTGGCGCGGATCTGGCCGATGAGATCGATCGCCGAGGTCATCGACGTGTAGGTTGCATCGACCTTGGCAGCGCCGAGACCGAGCGCATCTCCGATCGTTCCGAGATTGGTGCTGTCCGAGCGCATGACGGTCGCAACCGACCAGTAGGACGCATCGTCGGCGGCCGTCTCGATACGAAATCCCGAGGAAACTTGCTGCTGGGTCTGACTGGCTTCTTTGTTGATGCTGCGCAGCACCGCAAGCGCATTCACCGCGGCCGCGCTGGTAATCTTAACGGTCATCGACAGGTCTCGGAATAAGGTGAAAGGGCAGGCCGGATTGCCGGCGGCGACTGAAGTGGCGTCATGCCTACGGCAGGGTTTCCGCCGGTGTGTCGCAAAAGCAAATCAACTCGAGGCAAAGGTAACTCGATATCAACCTATTCGGCAAGAGCGCAGCGGCGAGCGCGGACCGCCGACTGCAGTTCAAATTAACTCATTGATATAAAATAGAGAACCGCGCCGTTTCGGGCGCGGTTCGGGAGGTCTTCCGCTTGCGGCCGGGCGGTGGCGCAAGATTCGGTCCAGCTTCAGCGCCTGGCTTAGCTGCGGAACAGCGTGAGGATGTTCTGAGCGCTGGAGTTGGCGATCGACAGCGACTGTATGGCCAGTTGCTGCTGGGTTTGCAACGCCGTCAGCTTACTCGATTCCTCTTCCATGTCGGCATCGACGAGGCGGCCGACACCCGAGTCGATCGAATCACTGAGCGCTCCGACGAAGTTTTCCTGCAGGTCGATGCGGGTGGAAATCGAGCCGAGTTGCGATGCAGCCTTGGTCATCGCATTCAGGCCGGCCTCGATCGACGTCAGGGCCATGGAGATATCAGCCTGACCGAAGCTGCTGATGTCCATCGCGAAGATCGAACCGATCGTCCCGCTTGATGTGCCGATAATGCCGGAACTCGTCTCGATGGCGCCGGCCGCGTCCATGCCGAAGAGAACGTTGCCGGCGGAGCTCGTGTCCAGAAGGTAGTCCGTCGTCTTAACCGAGACGTTGCCGTTGCCGTCGCGGACGAAGGTGGAAACGACGCTCTTGGTCCCGTCAGCGCCGGCAACCCAGTTTTCACCGGAGAAGGAAGCCGACTGGGCGATGCTGAGCAGCTGCTGCTGCAGCTGGCCGATTTCCTCCTGGACCTTGGTCTTGTCGACACCGTTTTCGGTCGCGGCGACGATCTTCGCCTTGATTTCGCTGATGACGTCGATGGCGCTGGACATGGCGGAGTAAGCGGTGTCGACCTTGGCAGCGCCGAGGCCGAGAGCGTCGGAAACGGCGGAAAGCGCCTTGTTGTCCGAACGCATGGTCGTTGCGATCGACCAATAGGCGGCGTTGTCGGACGCCTTTTCAACACGGTAGCCCGACGATACGCGGTTCTGCGTATCCTCGAGGCCGTCATTGATTCCGCGGAGTGTCTGAAGGGCGGCCATCGCCGCGACGTTCGTCAAAATGCTGGTCATGAAATGATTGCCCCTTATTGGCAGGTGGAAAAAAGGGACATTCCGGAAAGCTACCGGGAACGGGGACCAGCCTCATGCCTGTTAACCGGTTCTTAAATTTGGTTAACCCGCCGTCTCGTTGAGCTGAGAAAACAGCATTATGGTTAATCGATCGTTAACAGACATTAAAAAAGCCGCGCTCCATCGAAGCGCGGCTCGATTTTTGGATGCCCGCCGGAGACCGGCGGGCGATGTTTCCGTGGATTTATTAGCCGCGGAACAGCGTGAGGATGGTCTGCGAAGAGGAGTTCGCGATCGACAGCGACTGGACAGCCAGCTGCTGCTGGGTCTGCAGGGCGCTGAGCTTGGAGGATTCCTCTTCCATGTCGGCGTCGACGAGACGGCCGACACCGGAGTCGATCGAGTCGCTGAGTGCGGACACGAAGTTCTCCTGCAACTCGATGCGCTTGGAGACCGAGCCGAGAGCGGCGCCGGCGCTGGTCATGGACTTCAGAGCCGATTCAACGTTGGTCAGAGCCGTCTGGATGTCGCCGAGGGTGAAGTTGGTGATGTCCATTGCAAAGACAGAACCGGTCGCACCATTCGAAGTACCGAGGATACCCGTGGAGGTTTCAACTGCGCCGCCGCTCATGCCGAACAGAACGTTGCCCGCGGAGCCGTCGTCGAGAACGTAGTCGGTCATCACGACCGAAACGGCGTTGGAGCCGTCACGGACGAAGGAGGCAACGACGTTCTTGGTGCCGGCAGCGCCAGCAACCCAGTTTTCGCCGGAGAAGGAAGCCGACTGAGCGACGCTCAGGAGTTGCTGCTGCAGCTGGCTGATTTCTTCCTGGACCTTGGACTTGTCGACGCCGTTTTCAGTCGCGGCAACCAGCTTGGCCTTGATGTCACCGACGACGTCGATGGCGCTATCCATGGCGGAGTAAGCGGTGTCGACCTTGGCGGCGCCGAGACCGAGAGCGTCGGAAACGGCCGAGAGTGCCTTGTTGTCCGAACGCATGGTCGTTGCGATCGACCAGTAAGCAGCGTTGTCAGAAGCCTTGCCGACGCGATAGCCGGATGAAACGTGGGCCTGCGTTGTCTGGAGACCCTGGTTGATGCCACGCAGAGTCTGGAGGGCTGCCATTGCAGCGTTATTGGTGTTGATGCTCGTCATAGTTTTCTTGCCCCTTATCGGCAGATTTTAAGAAGGGACATTCCGGATTTCGTCCGGCCCACAGCGGTCAGCATCATGCCTGTTAACCATCTCTGTTAAGGTTAACTCGCCGTTTCGATGGGCCTAGAAAACAGCAAGATGGTTAAGGAAGGCTAAACTCGAATTGGAAATACCGTAAAAATATCTGACACTTAGAAGAATTTTCATTAACCTTATCTTAAAACATTTCGCGGCCGGGGATGACCCGGCCGCGAAACTTGAAAACCTGATGTCGCCCGCTCTTAGCGGAAGAGCGACAGGATGTTCTGCGAAGAGGAGTTCGCGATCGATAGCGACTGGATCGCCAGCTGTTGCTGGGTCTGCAGGGCACTGAGCCTGGACGATTCCTCTTCCATGTCGGCGTCGACGAGACGTCCCACACCGGAGTCGATCGAGTCGCTGAGTGCGTTGACGAAGTCGTCCTGGCTGTCGATACGCTTTGAGAGCGAGCCGAGAGCGGCGCCGGCGCTGGTCATGGACTTCAGAGCCGATTCAACGTTGGTCAGAGCTGTCGAGAGATCGCCCGAGGTGAAGTTGGTGATGTCCATCCCGAAGATCGAGCCGGTCGCGCCATTCGAAGTGCCGAGGATACCCGTCGAGGTTTCGACCGAACCGCCGCTCATGCCGAACAGAACGTTGCCCGCGGAACTGTCGTCGAGAACATAGTCGGTCGTGGTAACCGAAACGGCGTTGGAGCCGTCGCGAACGAAGGACGAAACGACGCTCTTGGTGCCGGCGGCGCCAGCAACCCAGTTTTCGCCGTTGAACGAAGCCGACTGAGCGATGCTCTTCAGCTGTTCCTGCAGCTGACCGATTTCTTCCTGAACCTTAGCCTTGTCGACGCCGCTTTCAGTCGCGGCAACCAGCTTGGCCTTGATGTCGCCGACGACGTCGATGGCGCTGTCCATGGCTGTGTATGCCGTGTCGACCTTGGCAGCGCCTACGCCGAGCGCGTCGGAGACAGCCGAGAGAGCCTTGTTGTCCGAACGCATAGTCGTCGCGATCGACCAGTAAGCAGCGTTGTCGGAAGCCTTTTCAACGCGGTAACCCGAAGAAACGTGGTTCTGCGTGCTGTTGAGGTTCTGGTTGACGCTACGCAGCGTCTGGAGAGCGGCCTGTGCGGAAGAATTCGTGTTAATGCTTGTCATAAATCTGTCCCCTGGAAACTAGATACAAAAAGGAGGACATACCGGACTATAGTACCGGCGATGACGGACCAGCTTCATGCTACTCGGCGCCTTTTTTTGTATGGCCCAAACCCGTCATGTCCAGGGCAATCTCGCAGCCAATGCTTGCCAACTTCTTAAAAATGGAGGCCCCGTGCCCGCTCCTTACATCCCATAGTTAATGCCGGCTGAATCTATTTCTTTGCATTCGAATTTACTCAGAAAAACAGGGCCTTTCCGGGGGAAGCAGGCACTCTCCCGGAGAGCCGCATTTGTCGAGGCGCACCGGTTTCAAGCAAGCTTCGCATGGCAATGTGGCAGGCGCCTGGATAGCACCGTCGGATCAATCCCCTGTTCTCGGGAAGGATGGACTGTGCATGCGCCGGCAATCGACAGCCATGCCAGAACATTTCCTTCACGGAGTTGGGTTTTTGAACAGCAAAGTTTCGTTCTCTGCGGCATCCAGGGATTACCAGATGGGCCGCTACACACAGTCCTTGGCGACGCTCAACCAGCTGATGGATATCCAGCAGGACGCCAAGACCTATGCGCTGCTGGCCAAGAATCTCGTGCAGCTCGGCTTCAAGGCCGATGCCGCGAAAGCCTACGTCCTGGCCGGCAACTGCGAAGGGCCTAACGCCTACGAATATCACAAACAGGCTGCCAAGCTGCATTACGAGATCGGCAACGAGGACGAAGCTCTGCTGATCGCCATGCGCAACCTCACCAAGGCGCAGGATGATGCCGAACTCGCCTTCATCATCACCGCCATCTATCTGAAGCGCCAGCAGCGGGATATCATCCGCCCATTCAAGACGGTGCTGTCGGAAAGCATGAACCCCGATCACATGCGCCTGGCGGCCCTGCTGCTCAGCGACGATCTCAACGACGCAACCAACCAGAAGCTTGCGCGCAACCTCTTCAAGCGTTTTCCGGGCAATCACGCCTTCCGCTTTCTCTACCTGGTTTTCGCCCGCGAATTCAACGAGTTCGAAGAGGCCGCCAAGCATCAGCTGCCGATCGACGCTGCACTCGCAAAGGGCGACCTTGAGATCCTGCGCAAGGATAACCCGTTTTATCATCTGCACTGGTGCGGCAACGAAGACCACAACCGGTATGCGACAATCGGCACCACCCCCCTCAATCCGGAACGGGTGGCCTTCCGCCGCAACCAGCCGCACAGCTGGTCGGACAAGATCCGGATCGGCTACATGTCATCGGACTTCTGGGATCGCCATGCGACGATGAAGCTGCTGCAACGCATCCTGGAACTGCACGACAAGGACCGGTTCGAGGTGACGCTCTTCTGCCATACCGGCCCGGAATACCTGAAGCACAACGTTACCGACCGCAGCCGCTGGGGCCGGATCGTCGACGTTCACGGCTTCTCCGACCACGCGGTGCTGCAGGTGGTGCGCGAGCATAATATCGACATCATGGTCGACCTGAAGGGCCATACTTCGGGCAGCCGCGCGTCGGCCTTCAATTTGCCGCTGGCGCCGGTGCATGTCGGCTGGCTCGGTTTCCCCGGCAGCACGGTCAATATCGACCTCGACTACGTCATCGGGGACCATTCGGTATTGCCCGAGGTGGCCAAGCCCTTCTACCATGAGAAATTCTGCCGGCTGCCGGAAAGCTACCAGCCGAACGACCCGATGCATCGGCCGAAGCCGCGCGCCGTTACCCGCGAGCAGCTCGGCCTGCCGGAAGACGCCTTCATCTTCGCGTCCTTCAACGGCAACCGCAAGATTACGCCTGAGGTAATCCATAGCTGGTGCCGTATTCTCAAGCGCGCGCCGAACAGCGTGCTCTGGCTGATGGCGAACACGCCGCGCAACCAGGCAAATCTCTTGAAGCAATTCCAGGCGGCGGGCATTTCGCCGAAGCGGATCATCTTCTGCCCGCGCGCACCCTATGAACAGCACATCGACCGCCAGCAGGCGGCCGATATCGGCATCGATACCTTCCCGGTCAACGGCCATACGACCACGTCGGAGCAGCTCTGGGGCGGCCTGCCGGTGCTGACCGTCAAAGGCACCAACTTCGCCTCACGCGTCAGCGAGAGCTTGCTCAGAGCCATTGACCTGCCCGAGCTCGTCGCAAACGACCTGCAGGCCTATGAGGATCTCGCCGTCGAACTGGCCGAGAATCCCGGGCGGATCGCCGAATACAAGGCACACCTCAAGGAGAAGCGCTATATCGCGCCGCTCTTCGATGCCGAACGCTTCTGCCACCATCTGGAGCAGGCCTATGAAATCATGGCCGAGCGCGCCAAGCAGGGTCTCGTACCCGACCATATGGACATTGCGGCGCTGCCGCCGCGCACGGCGCCGTTCGCGGCCGAGTGAGGCTTGCACAACCGCCACGAAAAACCCGCCGGAGCAGATCCGGCGGGTTTTCTATTGGAAAAGGCGGGAGGCCGCAGCCGGTCAGTGGAAGGAGCGCACCAAGCTGCCGACGAGCAGGTTCCAGCCGTCGATCAGCACGAAGAAGAGAATTTTGAACGGCAGGGAGATCGACGTCGGCGGCAGCATCATCATGCCCATCGCCATGGTGATGGTGGCGACGATCAGGTCGATGACGAGGAACGGCAGCACGACGAGGAAGCCGATCTCGAAGCCGCGGCGAATCTCGGAAATCATGAAGGCCGGGATCAGCACGCGGTAGTCGATCGGATCGGTCGTCTGGATATTCTGTCCGCGTTCGCGCGCCAGATCGACAAAAAGCGCCAAATCCTTGTCGCGGGTATTGGCCGCCATGAAGGTGCGGAAGGGTTCGGCGATACGCTGGACCGCCTCGGTCTCGTTGATCTGGTTGGCAAGGAGCGGCTGCACGCCGTTCTGCCAGGCCTGATCGAAGGTCGGCGACATGACGTAGAAAGTCATGAACAGCGACAGCGAAAGCAGGATCATGTTGGAGGGTGTCGAGGAGAGGCCCATGCCTGAACGCAGGATCGAGAAGGCGATGATGAAGCGCGGGAAGCTCGTCACCATGATCAGGATGCCCGGCGCGACCGAAAGAATGGTCAGCAGGCCGAATGTGCGGATGATCCAGGCGGCGACGGAGCCATCGACCGGCACGTTCAACAAGTCAGTCGGCAGTTGCTGTGCCACCGCCAGTTCCGGCACCGCCATCATGGCGGCAAGGAAAACTATGAGACGAATCATTCGATGACAAATGTCCTGAACATGACCTTCGATACCCGCCCTTGCGAGCGAAGGTCAACACGTTCCTGTATGTCATCCTTGAGATATTGAAAGCCCCGCGGCCCCTCGATCTGCTGCAGGGAAACGGTCCTGATATAGGCGAGGATATCCTGATGAATATCCTCAGAAACCTTGACATCCGGCGGCCCGTTGAACAGCAGCGCGACCTCGAGTCGCACCCAGTTTTCCGAGGGGTAGGCGAGGTTCGAGGTGATCGGCTCGAGCTGGACGATGTTATTGGCCTCGGTCGAAATGCGGGCCAGGCCTTCCTCGGCCTTTTTCTTGGCCTCGGCGTCCTTGGCCTGCTCGGCCTCCTTGGCTCCCTTGATGTTGGGCGCGACGATCGTGCCGACCGCCCAGCCGCCGCCGGCGCCGACGAGCGTCAGGACGGCGATGCCGATGATCGTCATCAACGACCCGGATTTCTTCGGTTGACCTGCGCTTGCATCTGGCTCTGCCATCGTCGTTCAGCCTCAAAGCGGCGAGAAAAGATCGACGGCCTGCTGGCCGCGCGGGGGCTGCTGCACTTCCATCAGGCGACCGCGGCCACCGTAGGAGATGCGGGCTTCGGCGATCTTGTCGTAGGAGATCTGGTTATCGGAATTGACGTCCTGCGGCCGCACGATACCGGCGACGTTCAGAATGCGCAGTTCCTGGTTCAGACGGACTTCCTGCGAGCCCGAGATGACGAGGTTGCCGTTTTCGAGAATGCCGGTGACGACGGCGGCGACCATAAGATTGATCTTGTCGGTGCGCTCGATTTTGCCCTTGCCGTCGGTGCTGGTGTCGGAGCCATAGGTCAGGTCGGTTTTGGACTCCGGCGTCCAGCCGAAGATCTGGGCGTTGACGTCCCAGGCCATGCCGCTCGAATTCTTGCGGCTGCGGTTGGTCTCGTTGTCGAAGGAGGCCTTGTCGTTGATCTGGATGTCGACGGTCAGGATGTCGCCGACGTTGAGCGCGCGCGCATCCTTGAAGAGGGCGGCCTGCGAATCGCTCCACAGCGAATAACCCTGCGCCACGGCGCGCGGCTGCTTCGGATAGAGCGCCATCTGCGGTGTCTGGCCGTAGGCAAGCCCGCTGCCGATCGGGCTCATGGCGGGCGCACGGCCGATCTCGCTGACCGCCGTCGGAGACTGGCAACCTGCAAGGAGTGCGAGGGCGGCGATCGCGGCCTGGAAACGCATATTCATGAAGGATCCTTCGACGTATTGGGATCGGACGCACTGGCGATGACGCTGGCGATGGCCGCGGCCTTCTTGGCGTCCATCTCGTTCAGGATGAGGCTCGACTGACGCGGTCCGAGCCGCATGATCACGGCGGACGCCACCTCGATATTCATCTCCTGCAGCTGCAGTGCGGCCACATCCGGCTTCATCTTCTTGTAGATGTCGGTGAGGCCGGCTTCCGCCTGTTTCAGGAAATCGTCGCGCCGCTTCAGCCAGTCCTGGTATTCGGCCTTGCGCCTGTCCATCTCGGCCACGCGGGCGTCGATGTCGGCGCGAAGCTTTTCCAGTTCCTGCTTCTGCAGGAGGTAACGCTGGTCGCGGGCGGGGTCGGCAATGTTGGTGCAGAACTGCTTGATCTCGTCCTGGGAGGTGATGTCGCCTGCCGGCGCATGCTCCTGCGCGAAGGCGCCCGGGATCGACAAAAGGACGAGGCCTGCCGCCGGCAGCGCCAGCCGGCGCAGCAGCTGCAGGACCGTCATGTCGGGATTCGGGATCGTCTTCATTGCAGCACAAGCTCCGCCTGCAGGGCGCCCGCCGACTTGATGCCCTGGAGAATGGCGATGATGCCATCCGGTTTCACACCGATATTGTTGAGGCCGGCGACGAGGGTTCTGAGGTCGGGACCGTCGATGATGGCGACGCGCCCGCCGGTCTGCTCAGCCGCGATGTCGGTCTGCGGCTGGACCGCGGTCCGGCCGCGCGAGAAGGGTTCGGGCTGGATGATCTGCGGCGTCTCGGTGACCTGAACCGTCAGGGTGCCGTAGCTGACGGCAACCGGCGAGACGCGGACATCCGAGCCGATGACGATCGTTCCGGTGCGCTCGTTGATCACGACCTTGGCCGGTGTATCGGTTTCGACGATGAGATTTTCGATGTCGGCCATCAGTCGGGTGAGATCGGCGGTGCGCGGCTTCTGGATCACCACCTCCTGCGAGTCCTTGGCTTCGGCGACCGGACCGCCGAAGCGCGCCGAGGCATAACCGTTGACGATGTCGGCGATACGGATCGCCGTCGAGAAATCGGGGTTGCGCAGCTGCAGGACGAGATTGACCGAATCCTTGAAGCGGGACGGCAGTTCGCGTTCGATGATGGCGCCGCCCGGCACACGGCCGGCCGTGGTGACGCCTTCGGTCACGGTGGCCGCCTGGCCCTGGGCCTGAAAACCGGAAACGATGGCGGCACCTTGCGCGACGGCATAGATCTGGCCGTCGGCACCGGAAAGCGAGGTCATCACGAGCGTGCCGCCGCGCAGCGACGTTGCGTCGCCGAGCGAGCTCACCGTGACGTCGATACGGCTGCCGGGACTTGCGAAGGGCGGCAGGTTGGCGGTGACCATCACCGCCGCCGTGTTCTTGGCGTTGGACTGGCTGCCCTGCGTCGAGATGCCGAGATTTTGCAGCATCGCCCGCATCGACTGCTCGGTGAAGGGGGAGGAACGGAAGCCGTCGCCGGTTCCCTGCAGGCCGACGATCAGGCCGTAACCGATCAACTGGTTGTCGCGGCCGGCCTGAAGCGAGGCGATATCCTTGATGCGGGAGGTCAGCGCAAAGGCGGGCGCGACGTCGGCCAGGCTCATGGCGAGAACCGCGACAAGGGTTAAGAAACGGAAGAACAATTTCATTTTGCCCTCACATGGACCGTGCCGTCCGCAAGCACCGTGCCGCTGACGATGACGCCGGAATCCATATTGCGGGCGCGCACGACCTGCCCCGTCGAGCCGTCTTCGAGCGGCGTGCCGGCGGCCGAGATCGTCATCGCGCCGAGCGAAAAGACCAGGCGGATCGTAGAACCGCGGGTCACCGTATAGGCTTCGCGCAGGCCGGAAACCGAAATCGTCCGGCCCGGCAGCAGCGTGCGCTTGGAGACCATGCCTTCGACCTGGGAAATGGATTTGGCAAAATCGCCGGCGAGGTTGGGGTTGGTGACCTCGACCTCCTGAAGCTGGCTGGCCGACAGTGTGTCGCCGGGGTAGATGATCGTCGTCGGGACGACGGCATAACCCATGCCGGCATCCACCTTCGCGGGCAAGAAAATGCCCGCGACTGCGATCGTGGCTGCCGCCACCCATCCTGAGATGTGTCCTGCCCGGCAAAACATCATGTTTCGGCCCTTCCCTTTACTTCAGGTTCTTGCTGACGATGGAGGCCATTTCATCAGCGGTGGTGATCACCTTGGAATTCATTTCGTAAGCGCGCTGGGCCGAGATCAGTTCGGTGATTTCCTTCACCGGGTCGACGTTCGACGATTCCAGGTAACCCTGCTTCATGTAGGCGAAGCCTTCCTCATCCGGATTGCCGACGACGGCCTGGCCGGATGCCGGCGTTTCCTGGAAGAGGTTGTCGCCGATCGGCTGCAGGCCGGCCTCGTTGACGAAGTCGGCAAGCGTCAGCTGGCCGAGGGTCGTCGGGGCGGTCTGGCCGGGCAGCTTGGCGGACACTTGACCGGAGCGGCTGACCGTCAGTTCGGTGGAGCCCTGCGGGATGGTGATGCCCGGAACGACCTCGTAGCCGTCGATGGTGACGAGCTGGCCCTGGTCGTTCTTGTTGAAGGCGCCCGCGCGGCTATAAAGCGTCGTACCGTCGGTCGACTGGATCTGGAAGAAACCCTTGCCGATCAGCGCCACGTCGAGGTCGTTGCCGGTCTGGGTCAGTTCGCCCTGGAGATGCAGGTTGCGGACCGCCGAGGTCTGGACGCCGAGGCCGATATTGGCGCCCTCCGGAACCACGGCCTGGTTGGCGCGGTTGGCGACACCCTTGGCGCGTTCGGTCTGGTAGAGAAGATCGGAGAATTCGGCGCGGGCGCGCTTGAAACCGGTCGTATTGATGTTGGCGATGTTGTTCGCGATGACTTCCAGATTGGTCTGCTGGGCATCCATGCCCGTTGCTGCGATGGCGAGCGCTCTCATGTGTTCGTCCTCAAATCAGTTACATCTGCATCTTGGTGACTTCGAGAAAGGCCGAGACGACCTTGTCGCGGATGGCGATCGCGGTCTGTAGCGTCTGCTCGGCCTGGAGCATGGAATCGACGACCTCTCGCGTCGTCGCCGTACCCTTGATACCGGCAAAGGACATGCTTTCCGCACCCTTCAGGCTGTTGACCGCGTCGCTCGCCATGTTGCCCATGACGGAGGCGAAGCTCATGCCGTTGGTCGCACCTGCGGTGCCCGGCATGGTGGCGGCAGACGACGAGGCGGAATTTTCGGTGTCGACGGCGCCGAGCGCACGGGTCATCGAAAGATTGCTGACATTCTGGACGCTGCTGATCATTATTATTGGCTCTTCAGGAGATCGATCGTGGAGGAGATGAGATCGCGGGTCTGCTTGATCGTCTGCAGATTGGCGTCATAGGAACGGTTGGCTTCGCGCATGTCGGCCATCTCGACCAGGATGTTGACGTTCGGCAGCTTGACGACGCCCTTCTGGTCCGCAGCCGGATTGCTGGGGTCGAATTCGGTGCTGAAATCGCCCTCGTCGACGCCGACCTTCTTGACGTCGACCGTCTCGACGCCGGTGGCACGATCCATCTGCTGGCCGAAGGTGATCGTCTTGCGGCGATAGGGGTCGGCTCCGGGCGTGTCGCCGGTCGAGCGGGCGTTGGCGATGTTTTCCGAAACGATGCGCAGGCGCGTCGACTGCGCCTCGAGCCCGGAACCGGCGATTTTCATTGCTGCTGAAAGCGGATCCATGAGTTTTACTTCCTGACGGTCATCAACATCATGCGGTTGAAGGAACTGACCAGCGAGGTGTTCAGATCGTACTGGCGCTTGATATCGCCCGACTTGGAGAGCTCCTCGGCCAAACCGACCGTGTTGCCGGATTCCTGGACGCCGATTTCCTGGTCGAGTGCGGCCTCCTTGACGTCGATATCGCCGCTGTCGCTGAAATCGTTGCCGCTGAGATGGGCCGGATTGGTGCGCGCCATGGTGATGTCGGACTTATCAAGTACGGCGTCGAAGGGCGTGACGTCCTTGGCGTGGAATTTCGGGGTATTGGCATTCGCGATGTTGCCGGCAACAACCTGCTGACGGATCGTCAGCCATTCCGCCTGCCGCGAAGCCAAGTCGAAAAGTTGGATCGGTTGCATGAGAACTCTCCGTTTTTACTGTCCCGAACCTAGTGCGGTAATCTTGCGTGGGACTTACGGGAATTCAGGCTTCAAGATGCTTTTTCGGCGAAGGCTGCCGCCAAAGCATTTCCGTTTTCTTCGAGTCACGAAAATGCTCTATCTCTTTGTTTTCACGCAATTCCGAACGCAGAACCGCTGCACATTTTTGCTGGAATTGCTCTATCAAAAGAACAAGGCTCCGGCCGGTTGGCGGCGGAGCCCCTGTTGCCTTCGGCGTTGGCCGGCCGGTTCAATTGTTCTGGTAGGTATCGCCCTTGGAGGTGACGATCACCCATTTCCCGTCGCGCTGCTCGAGTGCCGCAAGGCGGCTCTCGTCGGGCAGGATCGAGCCGATGCGTACCATATACATGCCCGAGGGATCCTCGATCAGCGCCCGGCCGTTGGAGACGTGCAGCAGGCGGAAGGAAGACCTGCCGGGGAAAGGCTGATCTTCCAGCAAGGGCTTGCCATTGCGCTCCTTGCCGAGATCGGAAACCGTCGCCGTCGTCAGCGGATCGATCGGCGAGGCCTTCTTGTCTCCCTCGTTCTTGTTGACCATGGCAAGCGGCGAGACGCTGAAGACGTTGCGGGCCGGCCAATCCGGCAGGTCGCGCGAATTGCCGCTGGCGGCGACGTTGATGCCGAATTTGTCCTCGTTGAAGAACACATACCAGGGAAAGAAGGCGGCGGCGCCGGCCAGCGCCAGGCCGGTGAAGGTCAGAAACCGATCCAGGATGACGGTCTTCCTGCGCTGCTTCAGGGAAGCGATGCGTTCGTCGTCGAATTCAGCCACGTCTATCTCCTCTGGATCTGTGCGCCCTGATTGCCCATGCCGGCTGCAGCCTTGAGCGCGCCGGCGAGATCGGCAAAGGCATCGGGCGATTCACGGTCGCCCGGCGACTGCTTCAGGACGTCGTAAATGATGGGCACCTGCTTGACCGCCATGTCGAGATCGGGATCGGCGCCCTGGCGATAACCGCCGATCAGGCGCAGGTCGCGCGTCTCCTCGAAGCGGTGGATCAGCACTTTCAGCCGCGACACCAGCTTTTCCTGGTCCGGCGTCCAGGCCTTGCGGGCGAGACGCGAGATCGAGGCCAGCGGATCGATCGGCGGATAACGCCCCTCTTCGGCGAGGCTGCGCTGCAGGACGATGTGACCGTCGAGGATGCCGCGCGTCGAATCGGCGATCGGGTCGTTGTGGTTGTCGCCGTCGACGAGGATCGAGATGATTGCCGTGATGGTGCCGGCACCCTCGGGGCCGGGACCGGCGCGTTCCAGCAGGCGCGGCAGCTCGGTGAAGACGGAAGCGGGATAACCGCGCGCAATCGGCGGCTCGCCGGAGGCGGTCGCCACCTCGCGGATCGCATGGGCGAAACGCGTGACGCTGTCGACGATGAAGAGGACGTTCTCGCCCTTGTCGCGGAAATGCTCGGCAATGGTGACCGCCGTCAGCGGCGCCATCTTGCGCAGCATCGGGCTCTCGTCGCTGGTGGCAACGACGGCGATTGCCTTCTTCATATTGCTGCCGAGCGTATCCTCGATGAATTCGCGCACCTCGCGGCCGCGTTCGCCGACAAGCGCAATGACGACCTTGTCGAAGGCATCGGCGCGGGCGAGCATGGACAGCAGCGTCGACTTGCCGACGCCGGAGCCGGCGAAGATGCCGAGACGCTGCCCGAGGCAGAGCGGCGAGAAGATGTCGATCGCGCGCACGCCGGTCTTGAAGCCGGTTTCCACACGTTTGCGGGTCATCGAGGGCGGCGCGGTATTGGAGATCGAACGGCGATCGAGGCCTTCAATGATTGGACCCAGCCCGTCGATCGGCTCGCAGAGCGAGTTGACGGTGCGCCCGCACCAGCTGTCCGACGGCGAGATGCGGAAGGCGCCCTTGCGGATCACGGTATCGTGGATGCCGATCGGCTCGCCCGGTTCGATCGGGCAGACGTAGATCAGATCCGGCTCGACGCGAACGACTTCGCCGAGATGGATGCCGGTCGCCGATTTATGGGCGACGAACTCACCGAGGCGCACATGGCGGGAGAGCCCGCGAACCGTGTAGTGGCCGGCGGCGATGGTCTGCACGCGACCGCCATGGGCGACGGCGAAGTCCGGCGATACGTATCGCTCGACGAGATCCGCCAGATGCGCCAGCTTCGGGGAAAGTCCGTCCTCGGACAGGAGCGTGGTGTTCATGCTCAGCGGCTGCCTCCAAGCGTCTGCACGGCTTCCTTGAATGAATCCTCACTGTCGCGCATCAGCGACGAGACGCTTTCGAAGGCGCGGTTGACTTCGATCAGCTGGGTGATCTCGCGCATGGCGTTGACGTTGGAATTTTCGAGATAACCCTGCTCGACACCGACATTGAAGCGGTCGACAACGGCGCGCGGCTGGTCGGTGGTCATGATGCCGCTGTTTTCGTAGCGCAGATACCCCTTGCTGATATCGGCCTCGAACAGGCCGAGCGAAGCGACCTGGCGTTTGTCCTGATAGATGATGCCGTCGGTGCCGACGGCCGGCTCGCCGCCTTTGGTGTTGAGCTGGATCGGTGCACCGCCGGCGTCGAGAACCGGATATCCCCGGATCGAGACCAGTTCGCCGGTATCCTTGAGCGTGAAGCGGCCGTCCCGCGTCAGAACCCGGCCGGCCGGCGTGTCGAGCGCAAACCAGGCATCGCCCTTGACGGCGAAATCGAGCATGTTGCCGGTGTGCTGCAACTCGCCATTGCTTTCGTTCAGATAGTCGTTGCCCTGGGAAACGAAGGCGACCTTGGTGTTCAGCTTGTTCTTGGTCGCCGCCACCATCTCGTCGAACTTCACCTCGGTGGCGCGAAAGCCGGTCGTGTTCACGTTCGCCATGTTGTCTGCGATGGTGTTCAGGCGCTTTTCGAGGGCCATCTGCGACGACAGAGAAACATAAAGACCGGATTGCATGTCGGTAAGCTCCAAGCATTGGCGATGAACGGAACGAAAAGCCGGGCGTCGTCTGTCTGGTTCGGCCGGGATTTCGCTGAGGCGGCATCTCAGAAACGGGTGCAGGCACCCATTCGTCCCCTTTAGACTGACGACAGATGCTTGCGCGAAGCTGGCACACGGAAATGCCTTGCGGGCAGCCCTTTCATCAGCCTCACGCAAGGCAGAAACCCTATCCGTCCTAGAGAAAAGTAACGTTCAGATTGGGCTGACGATGAACATCATTATCGGATTTATAGTGACTTGCGGCTGTGTCATCGGCAGCTTCATGGCGATGGGCGGCCATGTGGACGCGCTGTTCCAGCCCTTTGAATTCGTGATCATCGGCGGCGCCGGCCTCGGCAGCTTCATCATGGCGAACCCGATGAAGGTGGTAAAGGATTCCGGCAAGGCGCTCGGCGAAGCCTTCAAGCACGCCGTGCCGAAGGAACGCAATTATCTCGATACGCTCGGCGTGCTCTATTCGCTGATGCGCGACTTGCGCACCAAGTCGCGCAACGAAATCGAAGCCCATATCGACAATCCGGCAGAATCGACGATCTTCCAACAGGCTCCGACCGTTCTGAAGAACAAGGAACTGACGGCGTTCATCTGCGACTACGTGCGCCTGATCATTATCGGCAACGCCCGCAGCCACGAGATCGAGGCGCTGATGGACGAAGAACTCAACACCATCATGCACGACAAGATGAAGCCCTACCACGCGATCCAGATCATGGGCGATTCCTTCCCGGCGATCGGTATCGTCGCGGCCGTTCTCGGTGTCATCAAGGCGATGGCCCACATCAACGATTCGCCTGAGGTGCTCGGTCACCTGATCGGCTCAGCGCTCGTCGGCACCTTCCTCGGCATTCTCTTGTCCTACTGCGTCTGCTCGCCGCTGGTCTCCCAGATCAAGATCGTGCGCAACAAGCAGCACCGCCTCTACGTCATCGTCAAGCAGACACTGCTTGCCTACATGAACGGCTCGGTGCCGCAGGTCGCTCTAGAATACGGCCGCAAGACGATCTCGGCTTACGAGCGTCCATCCATCGATGCGGTCGAACAGGAAATGATGAACCCAGGCGGCGAAACCAAGGCGGCTTAAATGACTATGAGCAATGCTTCGCATGACAAACCGGCAATGGATCCTGCCCTTCTCGCCAAGCTCACAGGCGGGCTTGGCGACAGAGGCAGGGTTGCCAAGATCTGCAGCTCCTTCGGGGAAATCTACAGCGAATTCTTCCCCGACGTCATCAAGAGCGAGACCGGTCTCGACGTGACGGTCAACTATCTCGGCTGCGAGATCGGCTATAAGAACCATCTGGTCGACGACCTGAGCGCGAACATGACCCTCGTCGACGTGACGCTGCGCAACTGGTCGCAGAACATCACGATTGCCTGCGGCAATGGATTCGTCATCACGCTGATGGAGCACCTGCTCGGCGCCACCGCCGATACGATCGAGGAGCCGGCCGACCGGCTGCTGTCGATCATCGAAATCGACCTGGCGGTGATGGTTTTCGACAAGATCGCCAAGGTGCTGCGCTCGGCCGTCAACGCGCCGGGCGGTTTCGAACCGAGCCTTTCGGCCCCGCACGCCCTTGAGATGCGCGCCCGGCCGCCGGAGGAGCGCCCGGACGAATTCGCCGCCGCCATCAACATGTCGATCACGCTTGCCGGCATCGTTTCGGAATTTTCGTTGATGGTTCCGCAAACGGCGCTGCTCAAGACCAAGGTGACGCCACCGAAGCCGAAGCGCCAGGCGACCGGCAATTCGCCGGAATGGACCGAACAGCTCGGCGACCAGGTCCGCCGCTCGCATGTCACGCTCGAGGCCAAGATCAGGCTGCAGGACCTGACGCTGCGCACGATATCGAAGCTGATGGTCGGCGACGTCATTCCGTTCCGCGACGGCGGCGACGTGCGCGTCGAGGTCAGCGCCAACAGCAAGGAATTGTATGTGTGCGAGTTCGGGCGTTCAGGTGAAAACTACATGGTCCGCGTCAAGGATACGATGAACTCGGATGACGAACTCATCCGTCATTTAATGAATTAATCGGTTCTCTGGCTCTTGGGCTGCAAAGGCAGTTTGAGGCAAGTTTCAACTGGAATAGTGATTTCATGGCAACGAAGAAAACACAGCAGAACAGCGACCTCTCCCTGGATCTTCCGGGCAGCGAAGCGGATCTCGACCAGGCGATCGACGATCTGCGCGGCGTGCTGAAGCAGGATGCCGATGGCGACCTGTCGCAGTTTGGCGGCGACCTGCAGGACGACCCCTTTGCAACCGGAACGGACCTGGCGGCTTTCGGCGGTGAGGTTTCGGAAACGCCATTCGGGGGCGACGATTTCGGCGGCGATTTCGGCGCTGGCAGTGCCGGCCCGGCGGCGGGTATGGATTTCGGCAGCAGCTCCTCCTTCGAGGCCTCTCCGGCTCCGCTCGGCAGCGCCTTGAATTCCAATTTCGAGCTGATCATGGACATCCCGATCGACGTCCAGATCATGCTCGGCACCAGCCGCATGCAGGTTTCCGGCCTGATGAACCTCAATGAAGGGGCAACGATCGCCCTCGATAAGAAAATCGGCGAACCGGTCGAGATTATGGTGAACGGTCGCAGGATTGCCCGCGGCGAAATTACGATACTGGAAAACGACGACACGCGATTCGGTGTAAAACTGATAGAAGTTTTGAGCACGAAAAAAGCCTGATCCCTGTGTGGGACGGAGAGGTTAGACCATGATGGACTTTGACGATTTCGGCGGCGCGCTAGCCGGGAAACCGTTGACCCAGGCTGAAAAGGCGGCGGCTGTCCTTCTCGCTATGGGAAAGGGAGTCGCCGGCCGGCTGTTGAAATATTTCACCCAGGCCGAACTGCAGACCATTATCGCCTCCGCTCAGTCGTTGCGCGCCATTCCGCCGGACGAGCTGCTGATGCTCGTCGCCGAATTCGAAGACCTCTTCACCGAGGGCGCCGGACTGATGGATAACGCCAAGGCGATCGAGGCCATTCTGGAAGAAGGCCTGACACCCGACGAGGTGGACAGCCTGCTCGGCCGCCGTACTGCATTCCAGGCCTACGAAACCTCGATCTGGGATCGCCTCAGCGAGGCGGAGCCGACATTCGTCGCCCAGTTCCTGCTGCGCGAACATCCGCAGACCGTCGCCTATATTCTTTCGATGATGCCTTCCAACTTCGGCGCCAAGGTGCTGCTGCAGCTTCCCGACAACCGCCGCGCCGACATCATGAACCGCACGGTCAACATGAAGACCGTCAGCCCGAAGGCTGCGCAGATCATCGAGAACCAGGTGATGACGCTGCTTGCCGAGGTCGAGGCAGAGCGCAATGCCGCCGGCTCGACGAAGGTCGCCGACCTCATGAACGAACTCGACAAGCCGCAGGTCGACACGCTGCTTACCTCGCTGGAATCGATCAGCCGCGAGTCGGTCAACAAGGTCCGCCCGAAGATCTTCCTGTTCGAAGACCTCATGTACATGCCGCAGCGCAGCCGCGTCATGCTGCTCAACGACATCTCGACGGATGTGCTCACCGTCGCGTTGCGCGGCTCGCCCGCCGAGATCCGCGAATCGGTTCTCTCCGCCATCAGCCCGCGCCAGCGCCGCATGATCGAATCGGATCTGCAGAGCGGCACGGGCGGCGTCAATCCGCGCGAGATCGCCATTGCTCGGCGCGCAGTGGCGCAGGAAGCGATTCGCCTGGCCAACTCAGGTCAGATCGAGCTCAAGGAGAAGGAAGGCGACGCTTCGGCAGCCGCCTAACTCTTCGAGACTGTTGACAAATCCGGCAAGCCGCAAGGCGGCTGTTGATCGCCGCCGCACAGGCGACTACCTTCTGATAGCAGGCTGCGCTCTAAAGCGCGTCGGAGGAACCCGGTTCCTGCGACGCGCTTTAGGTCTTTGTTTTGATGCATGTCGTCATCCCAAGACCGCTGCACAGTTTCGGGCGACATGCATTGGCTGCGGCCTGTTTCTTTTAGGGAGGGCCGCGACTTGGCAGATGATGACAAGGACAGCAAAACAGAAGCCCCGACCGCGAAAAAGCAAAGCGATGCCGCGGAAAAAGGCAACGTGCCGTCTTCGCGCGAGCTGTCGATCTTCGCCACCATTCTCGCCACCTACATCTATCTGGTGTTCTTCCTCCCCGACAGCGTTGGGCGCATGACGGAAACGCTGCGCGACATCTTCGAGCAGCCCGACCAATGGAAGATCGAGACAGGGCCGGATATCCTGTCGTTGTTCGTCCGGATCGGCTGGGCCAGTGCGGCGCTGCTGGCGCCAGCCTTCATCCTGGTCATGGTGTTCGGCATCGCCTCCTCCGTCTTCCAGAACCTGCCGACGCTGGTGCTCGAACGCATCCGGCCGCAAGGCTCGCGCATCTCGCCGATCAAGGGCTGGGAACGGCTGTTCAGCCTGCCCGGCCTCATCGAATTCGGAAAATCGCTGTTCAAGGTCGTCGTCGTCGGGGTGATTCTGTTTTTCGTGCTCCGGAGCGAATATTTCAGCTCGATCGACGCGATGTTCTCCGACCCGCAAACGATCCTCGTGCGGATCACGACGGCGATGCGCAAGATCATCATCGTCATGCTGATCGCCACCGCGATCGTGGCGATCGCCGACGTTTTCTGGACGCGCCATCACTGGTTCACCGAGCTGAGGATGACGCGGCACGAGGTCAAGGAAGAAAACAAGCAGGCGCAGGGCGACCCCTTCGTCAAGAGCCGGCAGCGCTCGCTGATGCGCGACCGCGCGCGCCGGCGCATGATCGCCGATGTGCAGCGCGCAACGCTCGTCATCGCCAACCCGACGCACTATGCGGTAGCGCTGCGTTACGCGCGTGAAGAGAACGACGCACCGGTGGTGCTGGCCAAGGGCCAGGACCTCATCGCACTCAAGATCAGGGAGATCGCCGAGCAAAACGGCATCCCGGTGTTCGAAGATCCACCGCTTGCACGCTCCATGTTTGCGCAAGTCTCGGTCGATAGTGTCATACCGTCAGTCTTCTATAAGGCCGTTGCGGAGCTGATCCACCGGGTCTACGCCGCAGACGCCAAGAACAAACGGGTAAGATAAGTCGAATGAAAAAATGCCCTCACTCTACCCAGCGTGAAAAAATCCTGGCAGAAGCGATCAGCCCGGTCGCCACGGAACTGCGCCTTCTGGATGCTTCTGACCTTATTTCACTGCTGCGCTTCGAGTATTATGGCAATCTTTCCGATCTCGTCGCCTCGGCAGCCGAGCTTTTCTTTCATCCCGGCACGGTGAATTTCGGCCTGGGCGGCAACTATACGCTGGAATGGGGCGGCAAGCCCGAAGTCGTGCTCGATCTGGAAATCAAGCCGCGCGGCGTCACCGTCTACGCCCAGCTCACCCTTGCCGAAGACCATGCCGGCATCGAGATCAACCATATCGCTTTCCAGGATCCCTCGGCCGATCCCGACGAGAACACTATCTTCCTGAAAAGGAGCCTTCGGGAATCGCGTTACAACGTGAACCAGCCGCCACGGGCGCTGGCCAGCTGACGTCTCCGAGGATAATTGAATCCGGTGGTTTGTCCGCTCAGCTGATGTAGCCGAGCCGGATCGCCTTGGCGATCGCCTGGATGCGATTGACGGAATCGAGCTTGATGGTCGCCGAGCCGAGATAGGCGTTCACGGTGTGCACGGACAGGCCGAGCTTGTCGGCGATCTCTTCGCTGATGCGGCCGTCGCCGGCGAGCTGGAGACAGGCGATCTCGCGTTCGCTGAGCGCTTCGGCGGCAGCCGTGCGGCGTTCGTCGAGCGAGAGCAGATCCATCATGATATGGCAGCAGCGACCGTGAAGCTCGACGATGGTATCGCTCGAGGGATCAATGTCATCGCCGGTGAAAAGGATGAAACCGTTGCCGACGGCGCCAAGCCGCACCGGAAAGGCAAGGCCTGAGAAAGGCAGGATACCGTCCTGCAGCCGGGTCATGAACGGCGCGAAGTCCGCCGGTCCGGGTGCCGCACGGTCGTAACCGCCCGCCCATGAGAGCGGCAGCAGCGACTTTTCGATATGGTCGAGAAGGATATCGCCGTAGGCATCCGTGAAGGCCTTGCCGAAACCGGCATTGGAAGAGCCCCAGTTTTCGAGCTCGCACACCAGGCGCTGCTTTGCCGGAAGACCCGAGCCGCTGACGCGGAAGATCGCGAACCCTTGCGCATCGGCGAGCTTCTGCATCGCAATCAGCCGCGGAAAGAGATCGGACCGGCTGGAAATCCTATTCACACGCACCATGCGCAGTTGCTCGGCGCCGCTCATCGTCCTGGCTGATGGGTGCCCCATAGATCCCCCTATACGAGATTGTTGCGGACGGCGAAGGCAATGGCCTCGGACCGGGTCTTGGTCGCCGTCTTGCGCATCACGCTGGTGATGTAGTTGTTGATGGTATTGCGGGAGATTCCGAGGATCATCGCGATCTCGTCGCTGGTCTTGCCCTCGGCGATCCAGAACAGGCATTCCAGCTCGCGGTCCGTCAAATCGAAATCGCGGTCGACCCTGGTGCCGCCGCAGCGCAGGAAACTCGCGACATAACCGGCAAGCAGGCCGACATCCCGCAGGCGCTCCGGCGACAGGATGAACCCCTCACCGAACAGGAACATCAGGGCCAGCCGCGACCGGCCGACATTAAAGGTCACCGAACAATATTGGCGGCTGGCGCCAGCCGGGACGTCGGCGCTGTCAGGCATGAGGGCAAAATTCGGCTGGAAGACCTGCATGCATTTTTCCAGCTCCGTCGAACGGGCATAGCCGCGCACCAGATCATTGGCGATATCCCTGACCAGGTCGAAGGGCCAATCCGACGAAACAATGAAATCGAGGCCGCTTTCCTGGAGGAGATCGCAGCGCGCCAGAAGATAGTGGGAAGCACCGACGTACTCCGTCAGCGCGCGCAGACCAGACTGCAACCTGCCAGTGTTGGCGACGCCGTGCAGGCGCTGGAGCAGTTCATCACGCGGCAACAGATCCGGCACCACAGCGCTCGCGAAATTCGACATTTGCCTCTCGCCTTTGCTCGCCTGAATTACGTCCATATCCATTGGCAATGTCCTGCGGCTGAGAAACCATCAAACTCGGTGCAACAGCAATTTTTCTGTAAGGGATTCAATTCGAGTCCCGCTCGAATCCCATTTCGAATCACCCAAGGGTAAGCCAGCCGGTGCAAATCACCATCTCCGACTTCTAGGGATTTACATCCGCTGCCGCCCATGCACTGATTCGACGATCAATTCCAGCCCTCAAGATATGGGGGAAGGCTACGGTGATTCTGGCTGTGCCGCAACTTCATTCGCGTTTTACGCGAGTAGCGCCTTTATCAAGTTTCCCTACAGCGGCAACAATTCCGTTACAGCAAATGAAGCTTCGGCACCGACATGAAAAAGGCCGGTTGCCCGGCCTTTTTTCTTATGCTGCCTCGTCGATCGCCCATTTCCGGAGGATTTTCGCGGCGCGTTCCTCGTTGATCTCGACCATGCGGGAGAGCTTGCGTTCCGGGCCTTCCTTGACGCGGCGGTTGAAGTTGCCGTCGTCGTCGCCGAGGCTGAGCAGATCTTCAGTGCTGTCGAAGCCGAAGTCGGAGCCGAAGCCGTCCATGAGAGCGCCGCCCGAGGCGCCCGCCGCCGGCGCGAAGTCCGGAAGCTCGAGGCCGGCCGCTTCCGGCGTGGCGTCGCCGAGAACCGAGCTGGAGCTATTGCCGCTGACGCTGCGCACCAGAGGCCGCAGGCCCATCCAGACCACCACGAAGGCGACCGCGACAAAGGCCAGTGAGTTGATGATGCCGGCAAGGTTGCGGCTCAGCATGTCCATGACGCGGACACCGCCGGTGGCGTCTTCGAGCAGCTGGTTCTCAAGGAAGTCCATGGCCGTGACGGTGACGACGTCGCCGCGGTTGGCGTCGATGCCGGCTGCCGAAGCGACGATGCTCTTCATCTCGGCAATATAGGCGTCCATCTTGGCCTGATCGGCGGGCTCGCCGACCATCTTGGCGATACGGCCCTTGTTGACCACCACAGCGATCGAAAGCTTCTCGACCTTGTAGCTGTTGCGGGTCGTCGCCGTCGTCTTGCTGTTGATTTCGTAATTGGTCTGCTCTTCGCGCTTGTCGGATTTGTCCTCCGATTGAGGGCCGGCGGAACCACCGGCCTCGGGAGCGGCCTGCGGAATGTTCTGCTCGACCGTCGTCGCGCTATCGGACTGCTTCTGCTGCGACTGCTGCGCTTCCTTCGTCGAGCGGACCGAGCGTTCGACCTTGGATTCGGGATCGTAGGTCGTTTCCTGGATTTGCTGGGCGTCCGTGTTGAGATCGGCGGTGACGCTGGAGCGGAAGTTGTCCATGCCGAGGAAGGGTGCCAGCGCCTTGTCGATGTTGGATTCGACTTCCTGCTGAACGTTCTGGACGATGTTGAGCGAGCGGTTCAGCGAGCTGTTGCTCGCTTCGTCGCCGGATGCAAGCAGCTGACCGGCGGAATCGAGGATCGTCACGTCATCGACGTCAAGCCCCGGCACGGCCGAGGCGACGAGGTGGCGGATCGAGGTGGCGGCACTGCGCCCGGTGGCAGCGCTGGCGCGAATCATGACGGAGGCGGTCGGCTTCTGCTCCTGCTTCCGGAAGTTTCCGACCTCCGGCATGACGATATGCACGCGCGCGGCGGTTATACCCGAGATCGACTGGATGGTGCGGGCGATTTCGCCTTCCAACGCGCGAACTCGCGTCACCTCCTGCATGAAGGAGGTCAGGCCGAGCGAGCCGACATTGTCGAAGAGTTCGTAACCGGCATTGGCGCTGTTCGGCAGGCCGCGCTCGGCAAGCATCAGGCGGGCCTTGCCCGTCATCCCCGCGGGGACGCTAATGCTGGAGCCGTCGGTGCCGACCTGGAAATTGATGTTGGCTTCGGCAAGGGCCATGCTGATCTGGTTGAGATCCGGCGAGTCCAGACCGACATAAAGCGTTTCCTGTGCCGGCTTGTTGACGAAAAGGGCGGCCGCAAGGACGATTGCGATGGAGACGGCACCGACGCCTCCGAGAATCATCAGGCGTGTTCGGCCAAGGGAACCGAAGTTCTTAAAGATCTGAACTAATTGATTTAACAGATTCATTCTGTTCTCGCACAATCCGTCAAAGACAAAGCAGGCTTATTGCCTCATCTGACGAATAATCGGCGAAACTTGTGCGAGCGTTTCGTGAAGCGCGTGCGGGAGCGAAAGGCTCCTTGTTCATGCATGTCGTCATCCCGGATCAGCGGCACGCCGCCGGGCGACATGCATCAGAAGAAGTCGAAGTCGCCGGCTGCCTTGCTCAGCGGCTGGGAGTGGCCGTGGCGTGTGGCGCCGCCCAGCGCCTTTTGCATCTCCGCCAGCTTGACGAGGCTGAGCGCAGTCGCGACGTCGACTGCCCAACCGTGCGGGATTTCGCCGGTGATGGTGTCGATGAACTCGGCAAGGCCGCGCGATTTCTGCACGGCAAGATCGATGCCCTGCATGACCTTCATGGCGTCAGGCGAATTCAGGATTGCGGCGCCGCCGAGGTCGAGAAGCTGCGGCTCGATGCGCTCGATGAGGTAGGCAACATCGTGCAGTTCGGAAACGATGCGCATCAGGATGTCGCTCAGCGCTTCCACAGGCGCAGGCGGCTCCATCACCGGGTTAAATGTCATAAGAAAATCCTCGCCATCAAAAAAATTCGATACTGGTTTCGACGGGCTTCGGCGGAGCGGCGGGCCGCTGCTCGAGAGCGACGGTTCTCTGCGTTTCGGCGCCGGTCAGGGGGTATTGCCGGGCACGACCGGACACCGGCCAGTATTCGAGCTTGCGTCCATGGTCTCCGCCTGTGGAGGAACCGACCACCGGAATGCCTTCATCCCTCAGGAACTGCATGGCGAAGGCCGCGTTCTGCTCACCGACATTGGAGAATGTCGAGATCGTCTTCGCGCCGCCGAAGATCTTTGCCTCCAGCCGGTCGCGCCGGGCGCCCTGCTTCAGGAGACCGTTGATCAGCAGTTCCATCAGATGCACGCCGTAACGCGTGGCATCGCCGCCTGATGTCGGCGACGTCGCCGAACCGGGCAGCAAGAAGTGGTTCATGCCGCCGATACCGGCGACAGGATCTCTGAGGCACGCAGCCACGCACGAGCCGAGAATGGTCGAGAGGACCGCATTCGGATCGCTCAGAACCTTGTACTCGCCCTGAATGATGTGCACGCGGCGGGCTGCCCCCTCAGTCATCATTTCAGGGCTCCAAACACGGCTTCGATGGCCGCTTTCATCTTCTCGATCGTGAACGGCTTGGCGAGCACGTTGTTGGCGCCGAGCTGGGCTGCCTTCTGCACCAGTGCGCGGTCGCCCTGGGCGGTCAGGATGATGAAAGCCGCCTTCTTGGTGTTCGGGTTGGTGCGCACGGCCTGAAGGAAGCCGATGCCATCCATCTTCGGCATGTTGAAGTCCGAGATCACCAGGTGGTGCGGCTGCTCGGCCATGATCTTCATGCCCTGCTCGCCGTCGCCTGCGGACGTGATCTGCTTGAAACCGAGCTGGGTCAGCGCGTCGCTGAGCAGCAACCGGCTCGTTACCTGATCGTCGACGATCAGAACTTTGATTTTCTCCGCGATCGACATTTATTCGGTCCCTTCCTTTCGGGCGGCTGTCATTTTCAATATTTCCTCACCGATGGCAGACAGCGGCAGCTGCTGCTCAACGGCGCCAAGTTCGTGAGCAACCCTTGGCATTCCGTAAACGACACAGGTTTTTTCGTTCTGGCCGAGTGTTCTGGCGCCAGCGTGGCGCATTTTCAACAATCCGGCGGCGCCATCGCGGCCCATTCCGGTCAAAATCACGCCGACAGCATTGCGGCCTGCCAGTTCCGCCACCGAATCGAACAGCACGTCGACCGATGGGCGATGACCGTTGACCGGCGCCCGGTCGACAAGACGGCAGCACGGCGCCGAGGCACCGCTGACCTGGAGGTGACGCTCGCCGCCCGGCGCCAGATAGATCTTGCCGATTTCGAGACGGGCACCATCGGTCGCTTCCTGCACCACCGGCGCACAGAGGCGATTCAGCCGTTCGGCGAAACTCTTGGTGAAGGTCGGCGGCATATGCTGGGTGATGACGGTCGGCGGGCAGTTGGCCGGAAACTTCTGCAGCACGGCAATCAGCGCCTCGACGCCGCCGGTCGACGAGCCGATGGCGACGATCTTGCGGCCGACGCGGAAATCGGCGACCGAGGGCGGTGGGGCAACGGCAGCAACCGGCTGGGAGAACTGGCGCTGCGTGCGCGCGGCCGCCTTGACCTTCTCGGCGAGGTCGCCGAAGGGTCTGAGTTCGCCTGGCCCCGGCTTGCCGACGCAATCGAATGCACCGATCTCCAGTGCGGCAAGCGTCGCCTCGGCGCCGCGATGGGTCATGGTGGAGACCATGATGACCGGCATCGGGCGCAGCGTCATGATCTTTTCGAGGAAGTCGAGACCGTTCATGTTCGGCATCTCGATGTCGAGCGTCACGACGTCGGGGTTCAGCCGCTTGATCGCCTCGCGCGCTTCCAGGGCGTCGCCGGCCTGGCCGATGACGTTGACCTCGGGGTCGGAGCTCAGGACGGCAGTGATCAGCCCGCGCATCGTCGGCGAGTCGTCAACAACGAGAACCCTTGCCGGCGCGCTCATGCCTTCCTCCCGAGACCTTTGGTCGTATAGCGATAGGTCGTGATGCCGATATTGTCGAAGACGTGTTTCGCCTCGCCCGACACACGCTCGGAATGACCGATATAGAGGTGGCCGCCCTCCGGCAGCAGGCCGGCAAAACGCTGCCAGATCTTCATCTGCGTCGGCTCGTCGAAATAGATGACGACGTTACGGCAGAAGATGACGTCGAACTTGCCCTTGAACGGCCATTGCGCCATCAGGTTCAGCTCGTTGTAGGTAATCAGCCGCTTGACGCGGTCGTCGACCTGGAACTTCCTGCGGCCCTGGACCTCGACTTCGCTGAACCATTGCTTGCGCATGGCAGGCGACACGGTTTCGAGCGCGTTCTCATCATAGGCGCCGGCCCGGGCGATCGCCAGGATCTTCGGGTCGATGTCGGTCGCCAGGATCTTGAAGTCGTAATCGGCGACATTCGGCATCAGCGACAACACGGTGAGCGCGATCGAATAGGGTTCCTGCCCGTCGGAGGAGGCGGCCGACCAGATGCGCACCCTGCCGCCCGATCTCGCCCGCTGCAGCAGTTCCGGCAGGACATGGTCGCGCAGGTGGTCGAAATGATGGTTCTCGCGGAAGAAGCGGGTGAAATTGGTCGTCAGATGCGACAGCATTTCGCGGCGCGGCGCAGCGCCCGCCGGCGAAGCGACGAGGTCGCAATATTCCCGGAAGCCGGAGAGACCGAGACTTCGGATGTGCTTCGACAGGCGCGAATAGACGAGCGACGCCTTCGTCTCGTTGAGGAAGATGCCGGCATCGGAATAGATCATCGCGGCGATCTCGGTGAGGTCGCGGCGCGTCAGCGGATATTCTCCGCTTGCCAAGACCTCGTCGGATCCCTGCCTCTGATCTTTTGCGCCCATTACACTCATGCGGCTTCGCTTTCGGTCTCGGGAAAGAGGGCTTCAAGTTCGATCAGGCAGATCATGCGCTTGTCGATGGCGAGAATGCCGCGGGCAAATTGGCGCTCGAGCTCGGAGGAGATCTCGGGCGTCGGCTGGACGGTTTCGTCGGTCACCGTCAGAATATCGGAAACGGCGTCGACCAGGAGGCCGACGACCTTACGCCGGACCTGGGCGACGATGATGACATGACGGGCGGTCGGATCGGCCGGCTTCATGCCAAGCCGGGCCGCCAGATCGATGATGGGCAGCACCGCGCCGCGCAGGTTGATGACACCCAGCATATAGGCAGGCGAATGCGGCATCGCGGTCGCCGGGGTCCAGCCCCGGATCTCACGAACCGACATGATGTTCACGCAAAATTCCTGATCCCCGATGCGGAACGCGATCAGCTCGCGGTCCCCCTCGTTCAGATTTTTTACGGCGTACGACATTCCCTTACCCTACCGCTGCTAACGACATTTCTGCTTTGAGCGACTGGCCGCGCGAGGCGCCGACAACCGCGTCGACATCGAGGATGAGAGCGACGCGCCCGTCACCGAGAATGGTGGCGGCGGCAATGCCCGGCACATGGGTGTAGTTGGCTTCCAGGCTCTTGATGACCACCTGGCGCTGACCCTGGATGGCGTCGACCATCAGGGCGCGCTGGCCGCCGCCTTCGGATTCCACCAGAAGCGCCACGCCCTCGACCGGGTTCGCCTGGGTCGCGCGGAAGTTCAGGATGCGGCCGACATCGACGAGCGGGCAGAACGAGTTGCGGATCGAGATCAGCCGGTGGTTTGCGCCGAAGGAATGGATCGCGGCCGCTTCCGGCTGCAGGGTTTCGACGATTGCCGTCAGCGGCACGACCAGCGTCTGGCCTGCAACGGTGACTACCATGCCGTCGAGGACGGCGAGCGTCAGCGGCAGGCTCATGGTGAAGACCGAGCCGTGGCCCGGCTTCGAGGTGATGTTGATACGGCCGCCGAGCGCCTGGATCGAACGCTTGACGACGTCCATGCCGACACCGCGGCCTGAAATGTCGGAGATCTTGTCGGCCGTCGAGAAGCCCGGCAGGAAGATCAGGTTGTCGATTTCCTCGTCCGACAGGTTGGCATCGGCCGGGATGAGATCGTTGTCGATCGCCTTCTGGCGGACCTTCTCGCGGTTGATGCCGGCGCCGTCATCGGCCAGCTCGATCAGGATGCGTCCCGAA
Source organism: Rhizobium binxianense (assembly GCF_028994275.1). Taxonomy (NCBI): domain Bacteria; kingdom Pseudomonadati; phylum Pseudomonadota; class Alphaproteobacteria; order Hyphomicrobiales; family Rhizobiaceae; genus Rhizobium; species Rhizobium binxianense. Next base: position 305,615 of record NZ_CP118713.1, on the reverse strand, counting down.
CGATGCTTGGCGGTCAGGCGGACCGTGCCTTCGGTGTTCTTGCCGGCGGCTGCCCGCTTTTCAGGCGTCTCGATACCGTGGTCGACCGCATTGCGGATCATGTGGGTCAGCGGCTCGGCCAGCTTGTCGATAACCGTCTTGTCGACTTCGGTATTTTCGCCTTCGGTGATCAGGCGGATCGATTTGCCGGTCATGTCGGCGATTTCGCGGACGATGCGCGACATGCGCTGGAACACCGGCTTCACCGGCTGCGCGCGGATCGCCATGACCGAGTCCTGGATCTCGCGGGTGAGCTGCTGCAGCTCCTCGAGACCCATATTGATCGAGGAGGTGCCGGTCGTGTCGTTCTCGATGACGCTCTGCGACAGCATCGCCTGGTTGATGACCAGTTCGCCGACGAGGTTGATCAGGCGGTCGACACGGTCGAGATCGACGCGGATCGTCTGGCCGGCGCCGGCGGCATTGTTCTGGGCGGCGGCACTTGCGGCGGCCGCTGCGGCGGATGCCGATTCCTTCTTCTCGACGCGGGCAGCGGCTGCCGCCATCTGCGTGACATTGGAGGCAGTCTCGGCCGCGGCAACGGCGGCGGCGGTCTCGGCGGCGACAGCGCCGGACACTTCTTCCACTGCGCCCGATTCGTCCAGGATCGACAGGTCGAACGGAACCGGCACCATCGGCAGTTCCTCGTTGCTGGTCGCGTCGGCTCTTGCTTCCGCGACAGCCTTTACCGTCAGTTCGCAATCCCACTCGGCGAATTCGAAGACGGTGCGAATGGCGTCCTCGCCCTTGTCGGTCTTGATCGTGACGTTCCAGAAGAGATAAGCGCCTTCCGGATCGAGTTCCTCGAGGCCGGGAAGCTCATCCGTATTGCAATAGATGGTCATTTCGCCGAGGCGCGAGAGGTCGCGCAGCAGCAGCGTAGCGTCATTGCCCTTGGAATAGAGTTCGTAGCGCGGCTTGAAGGTGACTTCATAAGCCGGCAACCCGGCGCCCGCATCGCCCTCGCCGCCAAAATCGTCGAAGGAAAATGGGATCGGCTGGAAGCCGCTGTCGTCGGTCGGTTTGACGGCCGGAGCCGGAGCGGCCGGAACGGCCTTGGCCACGGGCTTTGCGGCGGCCTTGGGTGCCGGCGCCTCGGCCGATGCCGAGGGAGACGGCAACTCGCCGTTGGCCAGCGCCTCGAGTTCCTTGACCAGGCCGCGGCTGCGGCTTTCATCGACACTGCCGCCGTCGCGCGCAGCATTGGTCAGGTCGGCGAGCACGTCGGCCGACTTCAGCATCACCTTCAGGACGTCCTGATTCGGCTCCAGCTTGTTGGAACGAACGCAATCGAGAGTGGTCTCGAAAACATGGGCGAAGGCAACCAGATCATCAAGGCCGAAGGCGCCGGCGCCCCCCTTGATCGAATGCACGGCACGGAACACCGCATTGACGGTTTCCGGATCGCGATCGCCATCATTCATTTTCAGAAGACCGGATTCCAGCTCGGCGAGCTGTTCCTCGCACTCCTGGAAAAAGATCTCTTTGATTTCGTTCATATCCATAGGAGCAAATCCTGGGTTTAAGCGGTTACACGCTCAATGGCATCGATCAGCTTGGCCGGGTCGAAAGGCTTGACGATCCAGCCCGTGGCACCAGCCTGGCGGGCGCGGTTCTTCTTTTCCGCGTCGCTTTCGGTGGTCAGGACCAGGATCGGGATCGCCCGATACTTTTCGTTGCGGCGAACGCCTTCGATGAAGCCGAAACCGTCGAGACGCGGCATGTTGATGTCGGTCACGATGACGTCAGGATTGGACTCTTCGAGAACCTCGAGGCCCTCGACGCCGTCTTCCGCCTGAATCGTCTCGAAGCCGGCATTGTTCAGCGTCACGAGAAGCATGTTTCGGATGGTGCGGGAATCATCCACGGTAAGAACTTTTTTCTTCATTGCCGAATCTCCTTGGCAAGCAGGTGATCAATATTGACGCCCACCAGCTGCATGGTTTTCTGAAATGCGTCGGACACCTTGGAGAAGGTGAATGGCTGCTTGTCCTGTTCCCAGGTCTTCTCGGCGGACATCAGAACCTGGGCACAAAGAGCGCCGATCCGCTCGACGCCCGAGGCGTCGATCGAAAGACCGCTGCCGCGCAGCGAGAGGAGTTTATCGCGCAAGGCCGAGGCCTCGTTGAGGTCGAGCACCGCTGTCAAATCCAGCGTCTTGCCACTCTTCTTTGCTACCATCAGTTTTTCCTTGTCCCCTTGTCCCCGGCCCGAGCAGACGAGCTGAGGTGATAATCCGATAGGTTAGTAAACATTCCGCCCACCTCCGACGCTCGCGAGAGGTTGCGGAAGGCTAAAATCATCATTTTCGTATTCATCTTCGACAGGTGCCGGACGGGCGGCGGCCTCGAGGGCGCGCGGCGGCGTCACGCGCACCGGCGCCGGGCGCCCAGCATGGGCATTTTCCCGGGCGATGCGGAATTCGCGAATCGTCTGGCCGAGTTCGAGAATGACGGTGTGCAGGTGGTCGGCGCCTTCGGCGGAGCGCTCGGCAAGGCCGGCGCTGTCGGCCACCTCGCCGCCCAGGCTCTTGACGTCTGATGTCACGCTGTCGAGGCTTTCGGCATGTTCACCGGTTCGGGTGGCGATGCCTGATATGGCGGCGTTGATGTCGGTGACCTGGCGCACGATGCTGCCGATCGAATCCTGTGTACGGCCAACCATCTGCACGCCGGCGTCGACCTGTGCCTTGGTTGTCGTCACCAGCGTCTTGATCTCGCGGGCGGCTTCGGCTGAGCGCTGTGCCAGAGCGCGGACTTCCTGGGCGACGACGGCAAAACCGCGGCCGGAATCACCGGCGCGGGCGGCCTCGATGCCGGCATTCAGCGCCAGGAGATTGGTCTGGAAGGCGATCTCGTCGATCGCGCCGATGATCTGGCCGATCTTTTCGGCAGACTGCTCGATATCGGCCATGGCGCTGATCGCGCGGCCGACGACCTCGCCGCTTTCTTCGACGGCGGTGCGCGTCGAGGCGGCTGCCTGCTCGGCGGCGCGGCTGTCGGCAGCACCGTCGCGGACACTGCCGGCGATGCCGGCAAGGGCCGCGGCGGAAAGCTGCAGCCGCTCGGCCTGGCCGGAAGCCGTGCCGGCAAACTGCCTGGACAGGCCAGCAAGCGAGGCCGTCGCCGCTTCGGCCTTCAGCGTGCGATCGGTGATGGCTGTAAATTCGGCCTGGAGACCATCCAGCGCACCGTTCAGCGCGGCGGCGATCCCGGCATGATCGCCATCGACGGGCGCGCGCCGCGTCAGGTCGCGGGCGGCAAGACCTTCGATGACATCGCCGAAGATCCGGGCGATCTCGGCCTCATTGTCGGCGCGCTGATCGGCAAGCGCGCGGCTCTGGGCGGCGCGCAGCGCGTTGAAACGCAGCGAGACGGCGATTTCCACATCGACCATGACGATGCGGATGATCGCGGTCATCAGATCGGAAATTTCGCGGCTGCGGCGCTTGGCAGACGGCAGCAGCGGCCGGCCGGCAATATTCTCGGCGAGACCGGAAACGACATGCTCCAGCATAACGCCATGGCCGGCCACGTGCCAGCGCGGGTCGAGGCCGATCTTGCTTTCGGTATCGGAGAGAACCTTGACGCGCTCGGCATAGAGGCTGTCGAACCGCGCATCCGTCAGCACGTCCCAATGCGAGGACTGCAGATCATGCAGACGCTCGACCTGGCGCTCGCTCTCGAAATTGCGCGAAGCGTCGGGGAACGACTGGAACCTGTGGAAGAGATCCCTGAGACCTGCCTTCAGATGTGCTTCGAGGGCAGGCCGGTTGCGGCGCACCAGCTCGCACTGCTCGGCATCGAGACCGGCAAAACGCAGGCGGTCGCGCAAGCTGCCTGCCTGCGCTCCACGAGCCTGATCTGATGGCATGTCCTGCCTCAACGCCTGTCCCCAACCACGTTCCGAGCGAAGGCCCGGCCAAAAACTTTTGCAGCATCCGATAAACGCCAAGCGTGGAGACGGTCCTTGCCACCGGTTACAACCGGCGGGTCGAGCCCCCTGATCAGCTATGTTTCGGAGCTGTCTGAAGAGATGGATACCGGATCAACCCGGTACGGCGGGACGGCGTCATGCCTGGTGGGAACGAGTGCATCTTCCCATTCCGACGTGTAAAGCAATGTTTATGGTTAATTCCTTGCCTGAAGGTTAATAAGCCTTTTCGCAGTGCCGGCTTTTGAAGCAATTCAAGGCCGTTGGCAAAAAATACTGCTGCGGAGTTGCACGGCTGCTACAAGGCACACGCAAGCTCCGTGTTATAGGCCGGTCGATAGCCAAGACATGACGTCGACAAGGACAGAGCAATGATTGTTCTCGGATTGGGTTCCTGCTTGATTGCAATGACGCTGCTTGCCGCCGTCGCCCGCCTCGATTCTCTCGCCGCAAACCGCGACATCCGCGGACTTCGGGTGTTCTAGACCTTTCCCGTTGGCAGTCCGGCGCCTTTGGTGTAATCGCACTCGCGCCTTTCATGTCAGCGGAACAGTCGGTTCATGTCCCCCAGATCAGGTCTCCTCATCGTTCTTGGCTTCACGCTCTGGCGCGTCGTCACGCTGCATTTCGATGCGACCGACCTTTTCGTCGACGAGGCGCAGTACTGGTTCTGGTCGCAGAATCTCGATCTCGGCTATTATTCGAAGCCGCCGATGATTGCCTGGGTGATCCGGGCGATGACCGAATTCTCCGGTTCCGACGCCATCTACTGGATCAGGCTCGCCGGACCGCTGATCCATATGGCGGCGGCGCTGGTGCTGATGAAGGTAGCGAAGCGTTTCGTCGGGCCGGAGATCGAAGGCTGGACGGGCGCCACCTATATCACCCTCCCGGGCGTCGCGCTGTCTTCGGTATTCTTTTCGACCGACGTGATCCTGCTGTTCTTCATCGCGATCGTCTTGCTTGCCTATTTCGGCCTGACACAGCGGCGCTCGGTCGGGCTGGCGCTCATCATGGGCCTCGGCGTCGGCCTCGCCTTCCTGACGAAATATGCCGTGCTGTTCGTGCTTCCCGGCGGCGCGCTTGCTCTCCTCCTCATTCCGGCCGCACGCATCGCCATCCGGGATTTCATCATCGCGGTCGCGGTCGCGATTGTTGTCGCCTTGCCGAACCTCTGGTGGAACCTGCAGCACGACAATACGACGGTGCGGCATACGCAGGACATCGCCCATTGGAGCGAACTCGGCATCAATCTCCGTCGCGGGCTGGAATTCTTCTCCGCCCAATTCGGCGTCGTCGGGCCGATCATCTTCTTTGCGATGCTCTGGGCGGTCTATCGCATGATCAAGGGCAGGAGCGACGACCGGGAAAAGATGCTGGTCTGGCTGTCGATGCCGGTGGTGGTGCTGATCACGCTGCAGGCAACGGTCGCCAAGGCCTATGCCAACTGGGCCGTGACCGCCTATGTCGCTGGCACCATCCTTGCCGTCTGGCTGCTCTATCGGTTATGGCCGAAAGGGCTCAGGCTGTCGCTCGCCATCAACGGCGTCGCCAGCCTGCTCTTTCCGCTGGCGACAATCTTTCCGCAACAGTTGCTTTTGCCGAACGGCGACGAGGTGATGAAGCGCTATCTCGGCCGCGCCGAGGTCAGCCGCCAAGCCGCAGCACTTGCCGGCCAGGCCGGCACCGACATCATCGTCACCAATGATCGCGACATGGTCGCCGATCTTTTCTATACGCTGCGCGGCAGCTCCTACAGGATCTATGCGCGCGCGCCGGCGGGCCTTCCCGAGAGCTATTACGAGCAGGAATTCGCCCTGCCGGCCGACATAACCGGCAAGGTGCTCTTCCTGACGGACGGTCCCTTCAGCTGCGCCACCGAGACGCCCGAGCTGCTGAAGAACTGGCAGCCGACGGCGGGCTATTACAAGGGCAAGGCGCTCTCCGTTTACAAGGTCTCTGCCGCCTGCCTGGCGCCCTGAACGGGTTCAGCCGGCTGGATTGGCCAGGCAGAGGCCGGTGCCCGCCCCTTCGATCTCGACGAATCTGACGCCGCCCTCCTCGAAGGCGAGGCGCAGCTGCGCCTCCGTCGCGCGGTGGATCTCGTGGTGGCGACCCTCATAATCGCGAATGGTGCTGCGCGAGACGGCTGCCCTTTCGGCAAGATCGGTCTGGGTCCAGTCGAGCAGGCCGCGCGCCGCGCGGCAGAGAGCCGGGGTGAGAATTGTTTCCCTTGCGCCTTGACCCATAATTCTAATTTACCCATATTGGTCGATATAGACCATATATGTCATATTACGAACGGGATTTCCAGATCGGGAGACAGCGATGCCACACGATACGCCCTTGATTTCGACAATCGTCGGCGGCCTCGTGCTGGCTTTCATCTTCGGCGCGTTTGCCCATCGGCTGCGGATGCCGCCGCTGGTGGGCTATCTGATCGCCGGCGTCCTGGTCGGGCCGCATACGCCAGGTTATGTGGCGGATCAGAGCCTGGCGCCGGAGCTGGCCGAAATCGGCGTCATCCTGCTGATGTTCGGTGTCGGACTGCATTTCTCCCTGAAAGACCTGCTGTCGGTGCGCGGCATCGCGGTGCCCGGCGCCATCGCGCAGATCGCCTTTGCGACCCTGCTCGGCTGGGGGCTTGGCGCCTTCATGGGCTGGCCGACCGGCGGCAGCCTGGTCTTCGGCCTGGCGCTTTCGGTCGCTTCAACCGTGGTGCTGCTGAAAGCGCTACAGGAGCGGCGGCTCGTCGAGACGGAGCGCGGCAGGATCGCCGTCGGCTGGCTGATCGTCGAGGATCTCGCCATGGTGCTGGCGCTGGTGCTGATCCCGGCCGCAGCCAGCATCGGCGGCGAGGGCCATGCTCCTGTCGAGCCGCTCTCGGCCGGGCTGAGCCGCCTGTTCGGGCTCGATCTCGGCATCGGCGGCATGATCGCCATGACGCTGGTGAAGGTGGCGCTGTTCGTGGCGCTGATGCTGGTCTTCGGCCGCAAGCTCATTCCGTGGACGATGCACCGCATTGCCCATACCGGGTCGCGCGAGCTGTTCCGGCTCGGCGTGCTGGCGATCGCGCTCGGCGTCGCTTTCGGCGCGGCAAAGCTCTTCGGCGTGTCGCTGGCGCTCGGCGCCTTCTTTGCCGGCATGGTGCTGGCCGAAAGCGAGCTCAGCCATCGCGCCGCCCAGGAAAGCCTGCCGCTGCGCGACGCCTTCGCCGTGCTGTTCTTCGTCTCGGTCGGCATGCTGTTCGATCCGAACATCCTGATCGACAAGCCACTGCCGATTCTGGCCACCATCTTCATCATCGTCATCGGCAAGTCCGTCGCCGCGCTGCTGATCGTGCTCGCCTTCAAGAAGCCGCTCGGCACGGCGCTGACGATTTCGGCCAGCCTCGGCCAGATCGGCGAATTCTCCTTCATCCTCGCCGCCCTCGGCGTCGAACTCGGTCTGCTGCCGGGAGAAGGCCGCGATCTGATCCTCGCCGGCGCCATCATCTCGATCATCCTCAATCCGCTGCTGTTCTTCCTCTGCGACCGCATGCGGCCGCTTTTCGAAGGTGCGAAACGTGAAGACGTCGTGGCGGACCCAGCCGCTGCCGATGCGATCGCCACCCAGGAGGAGACGCCGGCCGAAGACGACGAGGTGCACCCGACCGCTCTCGGCGGCCACGCCATTCTCGTCGGCTACGGGCGGGTCGGCAGCATCGTCGGACAGAACCTCAAATCGTCAGCCACACCTTTTCTCGTCATCGAGGATTCCGACAAGCGCATCGGCGAACTGAAGGCGCAGGGCATCGAAACCCTGATGGGCAATGCGGTGGCGAGGGAAACGCTCGACCTCGCCAATCTCTCAGGCGCCCGCAGCATCGCCATCGCCATCCCGAACGCCTTCGAGGCCTGCCGCATCGCCGAACAGGCGCGCAGCGTCAATCCGTCGATCCTCATCGTCGCCCGCGCCCATTCCGACGCCGAGGTCGATGAATTGAAGCACTATGGCGCCGACACCGTCATCATGGGCGAGCGTGAAATCGGGCTTGGCATGGTTGACCGGCTCGCCCAAGTGCATCATGAGAGTGTGCCCTATGAAGACGGGCATGGGCCTGATACAATTATCCCGGCGGATGACCCTCCGCCGCAAAGAGAATGAGAGATTGGCGCGCTTTTGAGCCGATACGGGAGTGACATCGCCGGGACGGAGACGATGGAGCTGGATCAGCACCGTCTGACGAACCGTATCGCCGCTTCCCTCCTCTTCGCCATCCTTGCTTATCTCGGCCTGCTTTTCGGCGGCAATCTGATCATCTCGCCCGATGTCGCCGTCAATACGCTTTCCTCCTCCGGCCGGGATCCGCAGCCGCCGCAGCTGACTGCGCGCGATGCCGTGCGCGGATTGCTCGCCACCGAGCGCAGGCTTGCGCCGAAGCAGGCAGTCCATGACAGCGGATCGCCCGCGCTTGCCGCCGCCCCGGTTCTCGATTTCGCCGGCTGGGACATATCAGCCGTTTTTCCGGCATCTGAAGCGTCGCTTCATGCCGCGGTCTCCAGGGCCCATCAGCCGCGCGCCCCGCCGGCGGCTGCCTGACGTTTGCGCCGAGGCGCTTCCGACATCTGACGACATACCGCCAGCGCCTGAGCGCCGGCCCTCGATTATCTAAGGAATACAACATGCGTACTTCACCATGGCTGGTGTTCACCTATACGGTGATCATCTTTCTCGGCCTATTAATCGCCCTGCCGAACGTCCTGCCGCAATCCGTCCTCCAGCGCGTGCCGGCTTGGCTGCCGCATGAACAGGTGTCGCTCGGCCTCGACCTTCGCGGCGGCTCGCATCTCGTTCTGGAAGTCGACGAAGCCGATCTGACCAAGGAGCGGCTGCAATCGCTGCTTCAGGACGCCCGCCGCGTGCTGCGCGAAAAGGGCATCCAGCCCAAGGCCGTCGTCCGCAGCCAGAACCAGATCGTCGTGACGCTCGCCGATGCCGCCCAGAGCGATGCCGCCGTCACCGAGCTCAAGACGCTCGCCAACCCGATCAGCACCGGCATCAGCGCCGGTCAGGCGGATCTTGCCGTCACTGCAAACGGCGCCACCATCACCGTCGGCTTCTCGCCGGCCGGCATCTCCGCCAATGTCGACAATGCCGTCCAGCAGAGCCTTGAAGTCATCCGCCAGCGCGTCGACCAGGTCGGCGTCTCCGAGCCGACCATCCAGCGCATCGGCGCCAACCGCGTGCTCGTCCAGCTTCCGGGCGCACAGGACCCGTCGCGCCTGCGTGAGCTTCTCGGCTCCACCGCCAAGATGTCGTTCCACATGCTGTCGCCGAACAACCAGCCAGGTCCCGGCGTGACCATGCTGAAGGACGATGAAGGCCGTACCTACCCGGTGCTCGATCGTGTCGAAATCTCCGGCGACCGGCTGTCGGATGCCCGCGTCAGCTTCGATCCGAACACGCATGAGCCGATCGTCAGCTTCCGCTTCGACAGCGCCGGGGCCAGCCGCTTTGCCGATATCACCCGTCAAAACGTCGGCAATCCCTTCGCCATCGTCCTCGACGACAAGGTGCTGAGCGCCCCTGTCATCCGCGAGCCGATCACCGGCGGTTCCGGCCAGATTTCCGGCAACTTCTCGGCCGACAGCGCCACGACACTTGCCGCCATGCTGCGCGCCGGCGCCCTGCCCGCCAAGCTGACGGTCATCGAGGAACGCACGGTCGGCGCCGACCTCGGCGCCGATGCCATCAAGATGGGTATTTATTCCGGCCTCGTCGGCTTTGCTCTCGTTGCCCTCTTCATCTTCGTTCTCTATGGCACCTGGGGCATCCTGGCGAATGTGGCGCTGCTGATCCACACGATCCTGACCTTCTCGGCCCTGACGCTGGTGGGGGCGACGCTGACCCTGCCGGGCATTGCCGGTGTCGTGCTCGGCATCGGCCTTGCGGTCGATGCCAACGTTCTCATTAACGAGCGCATCCGTGAGGAAACGCGCAAGGGCAAGAGCGCCTTCGCCGCCATCGATACCGGCTTCAACCGGGCCTATTCCACCATCATCGACGGCAACATGACGGCCCTGATTGCGGCCGCCATCCTGTTCTATTTCGGCTCCGGACCGGTTCGCGGCTTTGCCGTGACCATGGCGCTCGGCCTGATCATCTCGATGTTCACCTCGGTTGCCTTCGTGCGCGTCGCAATGATCGAGATCACCCGCCGCCGCAAGTTCAAGGTGCTGAACATCCGGCCGCTGATCCCGTTCAGCCCTTATGACAAGCATATCCAGTTCATGAAGGCGCGCTTCTTCGGCGTCACCGTTTCGGCGCTGCTGTCGATTGCCTCCGTCGTGCTGTTCATTCATCCCGGCCTCAACTACGGCGTCGATTTCCGCGGCGGCATCCAGATGTCCGTCAAGACGCAAGGGGCTGCTGATCTTGCGAAGTTCCGCGAAGGTCTTGATAGTCTCGGCCTCGGCGAAATCACGCTGCAGTCCTTCGGCGACAAGAACAGCATCCTCGTCCGCGCGCAGCGGCAGGAGGGCGGCGAAGAGGCGCAGACGGCAGCGGTGACCAAGCTGAAGGCAGAAGTCGCCAAGATCGACCCGTCCGCCACCGTCGAAGGCACCGACGTCATCGGCCCCAAGGTCAGCGGCGAGCTCGCCTCGGCCGGCATCCTGTCGGTGGTGATCGCAAGCTTCGCGATGCTGATCTATATCTGGGTGCGGTTCGAATGGCCGTTTGCCGTCGGCGCCATCGTCACGCTGGTGCTCGACGTCACCAAGGCGATCGGCTTCTTCGCGATCACCGGCCTCGACTTCAACCTGACGGCCATCGCCGCCATCCTGACGCTCGTCGGTTACTCGGTGAACGACAAGGTCGTCGTCTATGACCGCATGCGCGAAAACATGCGGCTCTATAAGTCGATGCCGTTGCGCGAGATCATCGACAAGTCGATCAACGAGACCCTGGCGCGAAGCCTCTACACCAATGCGACGGCCTTCCTCGCCCTGGTGCCGATGGCGATCTGGGGCGGCAGCGCCGTCTCGAGCTTCGCGATCCCGATGGTCTTCGGCATTCTCGTGGCCGGCGCCTCTTCGATCTTCATCGCCGCCCCGATTCTGCTCTTCCTCGGCGACTGGCGCCGCCGCCACGCCAAGGCCGCCCCGGGAGACGATACGGCCGTTGAGATCATCCCGCCGGAACAGGGTCGCCCGCGCAAGTCGGCAAGCTAAAATATCCAGTTGACGCATCCTTGAAGAGGGCGCCGGTTGCAGAGCCGGCGCCCTCTTTCTATTGTCGGTGACTGCAAGGATAAAATCATGCAGCGTTTCAAAGGATTACAGCGTCCTTTGCGTGCCTGAAAACAGACGCGGCGCTGCCACAGAGATCGGGAAACCGCAAGATGTCATCCGACCCGACGAGACCATCGGAAACCAATATTGCCGGCGACAGCGAGGAGCGCATCAAACGATTTCTCGCGACCGCCTCGCACGACCTGCAATCGCCGCTCCGCCATATCGCCATGTATGCCGAGCTGCTGCTCGACGATCTCGAGGAAACGCTCGACGGCGACCAGCTTCAGAGCCTCAGGATGATCATGGAGAAGGCGCAAGCCGCACAACGCCTCACCAAGGCATTGATGAGCCTTGCGGGCGGAGCACCTCAGGTGACACCTGAAGAGGTCGATCTGCAGGCGCTCTCCGAAAATGTCTGGGGCGAGCTGACCGACGAAACTGGGGTTAGCGATGCGACGCTTGAAAGCGAAGGCCTGCCCTCCATCCGCACCGACGCCGCCCTGCTCGGGCTGGTGCTGCGGCATCTGCTGACCAATGCCCTCATTTATCGCGGCGAAGCGCCGCCACGTGTGACGATTGCGGCGGAGCGAAAGGGCACGGATTGGTTCATCCGGATCTCCGACAATGGCCCGGGCATCGATACTGCCTATCGCGAGCGGATATTCGAGCCTTTCTGGAAATTGCCGAAGGCGGGAGCGGTCCAGGGCGCCGGCCTCGGATTGACGACGGCGCGGGAGTTTCTGACGGCACTTGGCGGCAATATCAGCCTGGAACATTCGGATGCAAGCGGCAGCCGCTTCATCATCCGCCTTCCGATTGCCTAAGCGTCTCGCAAAAGTGTGCAGTGGTTATGCGAGTGGCAGGCGAATCTGAAGATCGCGCCGCGCTTTAGGGTCAGATGCTGTAATCGTCCTTCCAAAAATCCGGGACGTCATAGGTCACATATTCGCGGATGATGTGCTGCAGCGTCTGGGCATCGATCTCGTCCTTGCCGATGCGAAAATCGACGCCGTAGTTCGGGAACTCCTGGAAATAGCCGCCCGATATATCGGTCGAGACGACGCCGATCGGGCCGGTGTAACCGATGCCGCGCAGTTCCGGCACCGTTTCGCGGAAATCGGCGTTCGGCAGAAGGCGGTTGTCGAGCAGGATGAGATCGAAACGCGCCAAGCGGATTTTTTCCAGCGCGTCCCCGATAGACGGTGAATATTCCACCTCGACGGCCGGCTCGGAGAGCTCGGCGATCTTCTTCTTGAGCGCACGGAATTCGATGAATTCGTCGTCGACAAAGAGAACCTTTACGGCGTTCCTTCGGCCCGTTTCGGTGATCATCGTCTCAATTCCCCAATCCCGAAACCAGCTTCACGTAACCAAACCATTCCGCAAGGCGATCGCCACCATATGAACGCGGTTGACGGCGTCCAGTTTGCGCGCGGCCGCGGTGATGTGCGAATTGACCGTATGTTCGGAGAGACCGAGAATGATGGCGATCTCCGCCGACGTCTTGCCTTCGCTCGTCCATTTGACGATTTCCGATTCGCGGTGGGTAAGCCGTCCGGACATTTCCGGCGTCAGGATTTCCTCATAAAGCTTGTCGAAAATGCGCATGGCGTCGAGAAGCATGTCGGCGATCTCGCTCTGATCCGGCTCCTGACGCTCGCCGCTGAGCACAAGACAATAGCGCCGCCCTTCCGGGGTGAACAGCGGGATGAACAGGAAGACGCCACTCTGGAACTCGTTGAAAACGAGATCGGACCGGTAATCTTCCGGCCGCACATTCCTGCCGTGAACCGGCGTTGCCAGAAACTGAGCGGACTTTGCCCGGACGGTGCCGAGCGCTTCCTTCAACGTCGTGATGAAAAGGCCGACACGCCGCTCGGCGACATTGGTGATGACGATATCGCGTTCACCGAAAGGGGCCGAAGCCTCGGAAATGCGGGCCAGCGCGAAATTATCGAAGTTATAGTGCTGCGCGGCCGACTTCAGCAGACGGAAAAAATCGGTGCGGTTGATCGCCCGACTCAGCTCCGGTCCGGCATGAAAGGGAATTGCCGGGACATTGTTCATTCCCACTCTTCCTCTCCTCCGCCAATGCCTCCAATCCCGAAATCTTGGGATATACGTCTTAAACGCGAAGAGCTACAAAAATTGCGAGACGGTTGATGACGAATATCGAAACGGGGACTTTCGATATTTAAGGCGGAAATCATCAACTATCTCAACTACAAGTGATGCACGGGTTACTGAGGGGCAGTAGTTCTTACCTGGGTGTCGTAAATCTTCGCGCATCAACATCCATGAATGCGAGAAGGCAGTGCCAGACGTAAGCGCGAGAGAGCCGATAGACCCATTCAGCTAAGGGGTTGGCTGATGTTCGTGGCGGCGAACGCGGGTTGATCGGTTCTCTCAGCGCTTAATTTGCGTCGCATTTGCTTCGCTTCGGTTGCATCTTGGGATGCGTCCTCGACCTTGTCAATCTCGGTTTGTCATATGGCTTGGACAAAGGACAGGAAACAGCTTGGCGGGCTTTCGCCGTTTCCTACATCTCGAGATTGAGAATAATCCTGGCGAGGTCAAGCGGCTTTTCCAGATAGACATCGGCGCCGGCCTCAAGTGAGCGCGCCCGGTCCTCGGCCGCATCCGATCCGCTGCAGACAGCAAGCCGCATCGCTTTGAAACGATCATCCCGGCGCAGCCTGCTCACCAGGCCGATGCCGCTGTCGAGTGGCATGTAGAGATCGACGACCAGCAGTTCCGGCAGGGGCCAGCCTTCCGCCGCGCGCTGTTCCAGCGCCGCCAGCGCCGTCTCGGCGGTCGAAAAACAGAATAGATCGACCTCTATCTGCTGCTTCCTGCGGATATAGTCGAGATAGAAGAGATCATCCCTGCTGTCGTCGACATAAATTATGGTAGGCATTCAGCACCGTGATTTGGATATTGTTCGAATGAACCTCGTTGTCCTTCACCGTCACGATATCGCGATTTCACGAAAATTCGATCCATCTTGTCGAAAAATCGTTTTGCGAAAAGCGTGGCACCGCCCGCCACTGACTATTGAGTATTCCTCGATTTCGGAAAAAATGGCGACGCCAAGCGAGGAGGAAACGACGGGTGCAGGATAAGGGCAACGTGGACCTTCAGGACCAGCGGAGGCGATCGCGCTACCGTGGCTTCGCGATTGCGGTTGGCTGCCTGATGGTCCTTCTCGGGGTGAGCGCTGTTGCCGGCTGGCTGCTGCAGATCAAGGCGATCATTTCGCTCGTTCCCGGCTTTCCGTCGATGGCCTTCAACACCGCGCTCTGCTTCGTGCTTTCCGGCCTGGGGCTGGCGGCCTCGACGCTGGCTGCCCGTCGCTTTCGGTTGGCAGCAACGATCATGGCAGGGCTTGCCGCGGCGATCGCCGCGGCCCGGCTGGTGGAAATCATCACCATCGGGCGGACTTTCCACAATGTCGACCTGTTGATCGCGCGCTTCCTGGTTCCGCCCGATTTCATCGCTGAGATCGGTGGCGGCATGGGGCCGAATACGGCGTTGGTCTTCCTGATCGCCAATCTTTCGCTGCTGCTCGCTCTCCACGCGGAGAGGAAAAGCCAGGTGGTGCAGGAATTGACGAGCTATGTCGTCATCACCCTCGGCATGATCGCCCTGGCCAGCTATGTCACATCAGCCGAACAGGGTTACCGCTGGGGACCCTATGCGGCGATGGCGCTGCATACGGCGATCGGCATCGTGATCTTCGGCTCGGGGCTTCTCGCCCGCTCCTGGTGGATGCAGCCGGCAAACCGGGCGCAGATCCCGCTCTGGATCCCGGCTGCGGTCTGCTTCACCGGCCTTCTCGTCGATCTCTATACGCCGCTCGGCGTCGCCAACGGTATTCTCTATGTGCCGCTGGTGCTGACGGCGCTCTGGTTCGGCAACAGGAACGCGCCGCTTTTCTTCGCTTTTGCCTGCACCGTGCTTTTGATGCTCGGCTTCTTCGCCGTCCGGCACGACGAGGCGGCGTTCTGGCAGGAGATCGCCAACCGCACGATTACGGCGGCGACGCTCTGGCTGATCGCCATCCTCGTCTTTTATTTCATGCGCAACAATCATAACCTCGAAACCGAGCGCGTCCGCTTCGGCGCGCTGGTGCGCGGCACGCCCGATGCCGTCATCGTCATCGACGAGGCTGGAACGATCAGGAGCTTCAACCCAGCGGCCGAAACCATGTTCGGTTACTCTCCGCAGGAGACGATCGGTCAGAATATCAAGATGCTGATGCCCGAACCCTACCATTCCGAGCACGACGGCTATCTCGCCCATTACCGCCAGACCGGCGAAGAGCGCATCATCGGCACGACACGCATGGTCTCCGGACGACGCAAGAGCGGCATCGTCTTTCCGATCGACGTTTCCATCAGCGCCGTCGCCACCGGCGATACGAAGATTTTCGTCGGTATCGTGCGTGATATCAGCGAGCGCGCCAGGCAGGAAGAGCGGATGAAAACGACGCTTGCCCAGCTCGAGGCCTATACGGCCGAACTCGAGCGCAGCAACCACGACCTCGACGAATTCGCCTATATCGCCTCGCATGACCTCAAGGAACCGCTGCGCGGCCTGCACAACCACTCCCGGTTCCTGCTGGAGGACTATGAAGACAAGCTCGACGATGACGGCGTACGCCGGCTGAACCGGCTGGTGCGCCTCAGCCAGCGGATGGAGAAACTCGTCAACGACCTTCTTTACTTCTCCCGGCTCGGGCGGCAACAGCTGGCGGTCAAACGCACCGATATCGGCCTGATCGTCAAGGATGTCGTCGCGACGATGGAACTCCTGCTGGAGGAGCGACATGCCAAGGTCATCATCGACGGCCAGTTGCCGGATGTGGTCTGCGACGCGCCGCGATTGACCGAGGTGTTCCGCAATCTCATCACCAATGCGATCAAATACAATGACAAGCCGGCTCCGCTCGTTTCGATCGGCTATCTCGATCGGTTCGTCGGCAAGGACGGCAAGGTTGCCCGCAACGTGTTTTTCGTTAGGGATAACGGCAAGGGCATACCCCAGGAATTCCATGAGGACATTTTCCGCATTTTCAAACGGCTGGAAAAGTCGCAGGATTCCGACGACGGCACCGGGGCAGGCCTCACCTTCGTCCGCAAGATCATCGCCCGGCACAATGGCGATATCTGGCTGGAATCCGAGGTCGGCGCCGGCACCACATTCTATTTCACCCTGGGAAAAAAACGCGAGGGGCAGAATGCAGCAGCGTGACACGCAACCGATCCTGATCGTCGAGGACAGCGAAGACGATTTCGAAGCAACGATGCGCGCCTTCAAACGCACCAACCTGCGCAATTCGATCCGCTGGGCGGCCTCCGGGCAGGAAGCGCTCGACATGCTCGCGGCGATGGTGCCGAAGCCGGGGCTGATCCTGCTCGATCTCAACATGCCGGGCCTTGACGGCCGCAAGACGCTGGAGGCGATCAAATCGAACGCCGGCTGGCGCAAAATCCCGGTGGTGATCCTGACCACCTCCGACGACGAGCGCGACATCGAAGGCTGCTATGCGCTAGGCGCCAATACCTATGTGCAGAAGCCGGTCGATCTCGACGGGCTGTTCGCGGCGATCCAGCGGCTGAAGGAATACTGGTTCGAAATCGCCATCCTGCCGCTCGAGGACTGACAGATTGGCGGAAGACTGCAGCATTCTCATCATCGACGACAATATCGACGATCGCGAGGTCTATCGCCGCATATTGGGCCGCGTCTCCAGCACCGCCTATACCGTTCTGGAGGCGGAGACGGGTGAAGAGGGCCTGGCGCTGAACAGCCGCAAACGGCCGAACTGCATTCTGCTCGACTATTCGCTGCCGGGACGCGACGGGCTCGGCGTGCTGGCCGACATTCTGGAGCGCGATCCCGCCGCCAACGTCATCATGCTGACTGGCCAGGGCAGCGAAACCGTCGCCGTCGAGGTGATGAAGAGCGGCGCGCGCGACTATCTGACAAAGGATTCGCTGTCGCCGGAAACACTGCACCGCTGCATCCAGAACGCCATCATGCACGGCATGCTGGAAGCACAGCTGGAGCAGAAGCGGCAATCGCTTGAGATCTTCACACGGGCCATGGCCCATGACCTGAAGGAGCCGCTCAGGACGATCAAATCCTTCAGCCGCATCCTGCACGGGTCATCGGCGCTTCCGGCCGAAGACCGGGAACTGCTCGATTACGTGCTCAGCGCCGCCGACCATATGGAAGACCTGATCGTCAAGGTCTCGGGCTTCACCAGACTCGAGGCCTCCGGCGGGCCGGAGCTGACGCCAGTCTCGCTCTCCGATGTGCTTAATCAGGTGGAGGACAATCTGCGCCAGCAGACCGAAAGCCGCGGCGCCGTCATCATCCGCGGGACGCTGCCGGAGGTGATGGGCGATGCGACGCTGCTGACCCAACTCCTGCAGAACCTCGTGTCGAATGCCGTCCGCTACTGCGAGCAGAAGATTCCCGAGGTTACGATCTCAGGCGAGGCGCATGGAGACATGTGCCGTCTCACCGTGCGTGACAACGGACCTGGCATCGATCCTCAGCATCGCGAACTGATCTTCCAGCCGTTCAAGCGTCTCGTCGGCCGCGGCATCGAAGGCACCGGGCTCGGCCTTGCCATCTGCCGCCGCATCGCGCAGCTGCATGGCGGCGCGATCTGGTGCGAGGCGGAAAATGGGCCGGGCGCCACTTTCATTGTCGACGTGCCGCTCGCCGAGGCGAGGCCCGAGCCGCCGGCCGTATCGGCCATGCCGCACAGCGCCAAGCCCGCCGAGCAGCCGGGCGAAGGGCCCGGCAGGCTTGCCGAAGTGCTGCTGGTGGAAGACAGCCCGGCCGACATCCAGATTCTGAAGATCAAGCTGATGCGGCGGGAGAAGGTGAATTTCAACCTGCATGTCGCTACCAACGGACGCGAGGCGATGCGGCTGCTGGAAGAGCGCGCCGGCATCGCCGATCTGCCACAGATCGACCTGATGCTGCTCGACATCAACATGCCGATCATGGACGGCTTCGAGGTGCTGCATGCGCTTTCCGCCGATGTCCGCCTCAGCCAAATTCCCGTCTGCATTCTCAGCACCTCAAGCGATGAGACCGACATGCGACGGGCCCGAAATCTCGGCGCACGCGCCTATATGGTCAAGCCGCCGACCCTGCAGCAACTGGAAGAGGCGCTCGAAGATGTCGAACATTTGGAGCTGCTGCAGCGCGGCGATTCGCTTGCGCTTTGTGCGGAACAAAACTAAGCGATGGTCATTGGCAACGGTATGACCTTCGCAGCTTTCATACTCGCGCTCCTGACGACGCCGCTTCAATCAGGACTGCTCCAGATGGTATCAGGCATACATCACGTCACCGCCGTCACTCGAAAAGTGCAGGCGAACGTGGATTTTTACGCAGGCTTTCTCGGCATGCGGCTTGTCAAGCAGACGGCCGGTTACGAGGACGCGACTCAACTGCATCTCTTCTACGGCGATGCGGCGGGCACGCCGGGTTCGCTCCTGACCTTCCTCGCCTGGGAAGATGGCGCGCCCGGCCGGGCCGGCTACGGCCAGATCAGCGAAATATCACTGTCGATCGACCCTGCGAGCATCGGCTACTGGCTGACGCGCGCCATGAGCTTCGGTCTGCGCTCGGAAGGGCCGGCCGACGAATTCGGCGAACCGGTGCTCCGGCTGAAGGACCCCGACAACATCATCCTCAAGCTCGCAGGCGCAAAGGCTCTGACATCCCCGGCCGTCTGGGACGGCGCCTCGATCCCGGTCGAGCACGCCATCCAGCGGGTGCGCGGTGCAACTATGCTGACGGAGAGGCCCGCCGAGAGCCGCGGCTTCCTCGAGCGCCATTTCGGCTATCGCTTCCAGGCCAACCGCGGCACGATCGACAGGCTGGTTTCGCAATCCGGCGACGTCATCGACGTGCGCGATGCCCGCGGCTTCTGGTCCGGTGCGCCGGGCACCGGCTCGGTCGATCACGTCGCCTTCCGCGCGCCCGATGAGGAGACGCTGCTGTCCGTCCGCAAGGCGCTCGAAGCCACCGATGCATCGCCGACCAATATGCACGACCGCAAATATTTCCGCTCGCTTTACGCCCGCGAGCCTGGCGGCACGCTGGTGGAGCTTGCTACCGACAAGCCGGGCATGGCCGTCGATGAAGAACATGCCGCGCTCGGGACGAAGCTGTTCGCACCGCCCGAAGCCATCACCAATCTCCATGACCTGAAGGTGGTGCTGCCGCAATTTTCAATGCCCGGCCAGCCGCGCATCAATTATCGCGAGCTGCCTTTCGTCCATCGCTTCTATACGCCCCCGGATCCCGACGGCAGCGTCTTCGTGCTGCTGCACGGCTCCGGCGGCAATGAGACGACGCTGATGCCGCTCTTGAACAAGGCGGCGCCGCGGGCGACGCTGCTCGGCGTGCGCGGCCGGGCGACGGAGGAAGGTTTTCCGCGCTGGTACAAGCGCATCACCCCCTTCTCCTTCGACCAAACCGACATCAAGACCGAAGCGGAAGCCTTCGCAGCCTTCATCGAGGGTGCCGTCAAATCCTACGGGCTCGATCCGCAGAAGGTCGTCTATGTCGGTTACTCCAATGGCGCCAACCTGCTGAACTCGCTGCTCTACCTGCACCCGAACCTGGTTCACAAGGCGGTGCTGCTGCGCTCCATGCCTGTTCTCAGCGACTATCCGCATGCCGATCTGAAGGGCACGGATCTGCTCGTCATCAGCGGCAAGACGGATGCCTACGGCAAATATGCGAGCGAGCTGGAAGAGCGGCTGAAGAGTTCGGGCGCCACCGTCGATTCCGACGTCATTCCCGGCGGCCATGATCTCGGCGATGCCGATGTGCCGATCATCCAGAAGTGGTTGCTCCAGAGAATGGGCGACGATCCACCACCGCTGGAGCAGCAAGCGACTAAGCCGAAGAGCGAGACGTTCGGGCAACCATGATCCCGGCAAGGACGACGGCGCCGCCCAGCGCCTGCATCGTGCCGATCGCCTCGTTGAGCAGCGCCCAGGCGAGGATGGCGGCGACGACCGGCTGCAGCAGCAGCGTCAATGAGGAAAAGGCCGGCGGCAGATAGGCCAGCGCATAGGTGATCGCCGCCTGCCCGCCGGCATGGCTGATAAAGGCGAGGCCGAAGACCATCGACCAGCCATAGACGGTCATCGGCAGCATGTGGCCCTCAATGAAGAAGGCGACCGGAAAGATGCAGATGGCAGCCGACGCCGTGCTCCACAGCATGATTCGCGTCGTATCGAACCGGCTGCGCAGGCTGCCGAGCGCAAGGATGTAGCAGGCATAGAAGAAGGCGGCTGTTGTCGCCAGGCCGTCGCCGTGAAGGTCGCCGTTGCCGATCGCTGCCGGTCCGCCTTTCAAGACGATGACGCCGGCCAGCGCCAAGGCAAGCCCGAGCAGGAAGACGCGGCTGATCCGCGCTTTGAAAAAGAGAAAGGCGATCACGGTGACGAAAACAGGCGCAAGGTTGGCGAGCAGCGTCGCATTGGCGACTGACGTCATCGTGATCGAAAGGTGCCAGGCGGCGAGATCGAGCGACAGCATGACGCCCGGAAGGATGAGCAGGCCGTAGTCGGACAGGTGCTGCGGCTTCGGCCCCCTCTCCTTCTTCATCAGCGAGACGATGACGATCGGGATCAGCGCCAGCGCCACCCGCCAGAAGGCCGTCGCCATCGGCCCGACCTCGGAAAGCCGGACGAAGATCGGCGAGCCGCCGATCGCCGCCCCGCCGAGAATGAGCGCCGCCAGGGGGAAGCGGTTGGAAGGCGAGGCTTCGGAAAGGGTGGAGGCAGGCTGCGACATGATCTCGATATTCTTGGTCGCCCGAAAACAGGGCGATGGATATGGGCTGCCGCGTGCGTATCAGAAGTCGATCGCCGGCGACAGCCGCCAAGCGACATCCGAATATAAGATCAAGCCGGATGCGTGTTTGGAACGGTTCAGCTTTAGAACCGCTTCAAACTTTGTTCTTACAATTGCCGGCAAAAGCGCTTCGCGTTTTGCCTGGGAAAACCGCTTTACACTTCTGGAATTGCTCCGGTCGCGTTCACCCGCAGCTTCCCGGCGATCTCGGTGGCGACGAAGAAGGCATGCTCGGTCACCTGCGGCAGGCCCATCAGTTCGCCGAACGTACCGCGCGCCAAAGGGCCGGAGATCAGCAGCGAAGGATCTGCCTTTCCGGATGGGCCGATCGCCTCCGAGCGCTCGGTGCAGGCAAAGCCGAGGCCTGTGGGATCAAGCGACAGGTGGCCGCTTGCAGCCAATGCCGCGAGCCAGGGCTGGGTTTCGAGAATGCCGCCATGGGCCGGGCCGGTGGTGACGACGACGGCGTCATAACTCCGCTCCAGCGGCTGGCGCTGATGGCGCGGCTGCAGGGCACAGACGATGCGCTCGCCTTCGATGCGCGCATCGGCGACCGAGCCGGCGAGAATCTCGAGGCGGTCGGCAGCAACCGCCGTGTCGAGCACCGCCTCGACCTGCGGCGCGATTCGGAAACGGTGCACGTCCCAATAGGGACGCAGATGGCGGACGAGGCGGCGGCGTTCGGCAACCGGCAGCGCTTGCCAGAGATCATATCCCTGCGCCCGCACCTGGTCGATCACGCCGTGCCAGCTGATGCCCTCAGCCTTCGCCGCTTTTATGGCGGTGCGGATCGCTGCCAGCAGCGACACGGCAGACGGAGCCGTATCGGAGAGGAAATCGCCGAAGAGCGGCTGCGGCACCGGCGCATGCCCACGCGACCGCAGGCCACGGCGCGAGATTGATGTCACCGGACCGTCATGCCCGCGTTCAGCCAGCGAGGCGATGACATCGGCCGCCGTCAGGCCGTTGCCGATGACCAATACCCGGTCATGCGGGCGGATCACATCGAGCGCGCCCGGCTTGGTGGTATCGGCGACGAAACGGGGATGGGCTTCAAGCCGGCTCGCAAGCCGGCCGGGGGCTGCGGGCGGCGGGTGGCTGGTGGCGATCGCAACGATATCGGCCTCAGTGACGCCGCCTTTATCGTCGCGGATCGTCCAGCGGCCGGCATGGCGCTCAACGCTGGTCACGGCAGCGCGGCGATGACGCACGTCCCCATCCTCCAGCAACGGTTTCAGCAGGGAGGAGACGTAATCGCCGAACAGCCGACGCCGCGGGAAGAGCGAGCCATCGGGTCGTTTTGCGTCGGGGTCGTCGGCGACGGCGTCGCGGGCTTCGATCCAGGCCTGGAATTCGCCGATGTCGTCGGGCTGCAGGCTCATCTTGGCGGCTGGAACATTGATGCGATGGGCCGGATCTGTCGTGTCATAGGCAAGGCCGCGGCCGAGCTCGGCGCGCGGCTCGAAGACCAGGATGACGGGACGCTCGCCGCGGCTCGTTCGGCCGAGATGATAGGCGACACCTGCGCCGGAGACACCGCCGCCGATGATGGCGACGACGGGCGGTTCGAACGTCGGAGATGGCTTGGAATGCATGGCGGCCGGGATCATTGCTTTCGATGCCGGAAGCATAGAAGCCGGGCAGCGGCCGCGCAATCCTTCCGCCACCATTGTCTATAATTTTTATAGGCTTATCCCGATATCGTTGTCGAAAAATCGGGGTTGCCGCGGATTGTATTGCTCACCGTGCAGATCTCATCCTCCGCGGCATGGACGATCTTGCGCCGGCTTTCCTCATCGATATCACCCTTGATCGAGAAGGCGATGTTGAACCTGGCAACGCGCGAAAGGCCCTCCGTCGCCTTCTCGCCGGTGACGTCGGCGGTGATCTCGCTGATCTTGTCGAGAATGCCCATCTGGCTGGCGGCCATGCGGGCGCTGAGCACGAGGCAGGCAGACAGCGAGGAATAGAGCAGGTCGAGGGGGTTGAAGCCCGGCTGCGACGGCGACGTGACGATATCGATCTCGCCCTTGGTGGCGGAGGTGACATGCGGAAAACCGGTGCGGCCGAGAACGGCGGTGGCGCCGGTCGGGCGGGGACGGGCCTTAAGATCGACCATGATGAAATCCTCTCGTGAACATTCTGCAGATGGCAATTTCCGCCCGGCGCCGCACCGGGCAACGGCTGCCCGCCGGTTTCGGAACCTTTCCATCCGTCAGCAGTTGATTACACCTGAACGAAACAGTGACAAAGGTGGATTGCGATGGTGCAGGTCCGCAGAATAGATCGCCAGGGCGGGCGCATGGACGCCCGCGATCGGCTGATCGTCGCGCTCTATGCACAGCTGAAGGCCGAGCGGGAAACACGCGAGACGCTGGAATGGGCGATCCGCAACGGTGCCGTCTCGCAGGAGGTGCTGGAGGCGATTGCCGCCGATCCGGTTCCCGTCGTCACCAGCGAGGATATCGCCTCGGTGGAGAAGATCATCGCGCTGGACGAGCGGCGCAAAACAATTCGGAATTAGAGTATGATGGCGACGCCGTCATGCTCCCTATCTCATTGAGAAGAGGAGATTCGAAATGGCCGATATCACCTATCAGGTCGTGCCGCATGACA
The DNA here is from genome assembly GCF_028994275.1 of Rhizobium binxianense. Classification (NCBI taxonomy): domain Bacteria; kingdom Pseudomonadati; phylum Pseudomonadota; class Alphaproteobacteria; order Hyphomicrobiales; family Rhizobiaceae; genus Rhizobium; species Rhizobium binxianense. The sequence goes on along the minus strand of NZ_CP118713.1, from coordinate 281,850 downwards.
ATGGCTGGGCCTATAAGCTCGGCGACACGCTGTCGGAAACCTATGCGACGGCGGATGAAGCGATCGTTCACGCCAAGGACGCCGCGTCGCGTCAGAAGATCGGCGATGGCGACGCGCTGCTTGCTTATCCCGCGCCCGATGGCCGCGGCTGGGCATTCCAGGAACTCGAAACCGACAAGAGCAACAGTCGGCTCTGATTTGCGACGGAGGATGGAATGGCCGCGCGGGCAAGCTGGAAGGGTCATCTGAAGGTGGGCGACCTTGCCTGCGCCGTCGGGCTTTACACCGCCATTTCCTCTTCCGACCGCGTCTCCTTCAATATCATCAACCGCAAGACCGGCCATCGGGTGGAACGGCAATTCGTCGACAGCGAGACCGGCAAACCGGTCGAACGGGACGACCAGGTCAAGGGCTACCAGATGGAGAATGGCGATTACCTCGTCATCGAGGGCGACGAGATCGCGCAACTCATGCCGGAAAGCGACAAGGTGCTCAATATCAAGGCTTTCATCGGCTACAATGATATCGACAAGCTTTATTTCGACCGGCCTTATTACCTCGCCCCGGTCGACGAACATGACGAAGAGGCGCTGCTGCTGATTGCCAGGGGCATGCGTGACGGCAAGGTCGCAGCACTCGCCGAAGCCGTGCTGTTCCGGCGCAACCGGACGCTGCTGATCCGTCCGCATGACGACTGTATCGTCGCGACGATGCTGAACTTCGACTATGAGGTGCGTTCGGCTGATACCGTCTTCAAGGACATTCCCGACATCAAGTTCGACAAGGAGATGATCGCCCTTGCCGGCCATATCATCGGCACCAAGCAGGGCAGTTTCGAACCGAGCGAATATGTGGATCGCTATGAGGCTGCCCTCGTCGAACTGGTGAAGGCGAAGATCGAGGGCCGGGCACCGCCGAAGAAGAAACAGCCGCCGGAACGCAAGGTCGTCGACCTGATGGAAGCACTGCGCCAAAGCGCCGGCATGAGCGGCAAGAGCTCGGCAAAGCCGCCGGCACCGAAGAAGGCGCCGGCGCGCAGCGACAGCCCCAGCAAAAAGGCGGGCTGAGAGGGCTCTGGAAACCGCTCGATGCCTTGCCGAGAAATCGCCGGGACGGTTTTTTCGCGGCGGCAAAATCGTTGGAGAAGAAGAGAAGATTGACCGTTCTTAACGCGGCGGCTTCCGCTCGCCCTCCGCGGCCAGGCTCTTTTTCAGCGCATCCATGATATTGATGACGTTGCCGGTCGATTTCACCGGTGCGGGTTTTTTCGCCGGCGCTGCCTTCTTCAGGCTCTTCTGCTTGCCGCGGATCATCGACTTCAGGCGCTTCTGGATCGGATCCTGCACCATGGCCGGGCTCCAATCTTTCGTCTCTTCCTTCACCAGCTGCGTCATCAGTGTCAGCAGCTTGCTGTCGATCTCCGCCTTGCCGTCGAGCTCGGCCACCGGTTCGCGCACCTCGTCGCCATAACGCAGGGTCCAGAGAACGATGCCCTTGCCCTGCGGTTCCAAGAGCACGGCACGCTCGCGACGATAGAGCACCAGCCTGGCGATACCGACCACATCATTCGCCTTCATCGCCTCGCGGATGACGCAGAAGGCTTCCACCCCGACCTTGTCCTCGGGGGCCAGAAAATGCGGTTTGTCGTACCAGATCCAATCGATCGAGCCGCGCGGTACGAATGTGTCGATATGGATGGTGCGGGTGCTTTCGAGCCCGACCTCCTCGATCTCCTCGTCTTCGAGCAGAACATAGTCGTCCTCGCCGCGCGGATAACCTTTCACCTGGTCCCGATCGGCCACCGGCTTATGGGTGACGCTGTCGACATAGCGGCTTTCGACGCGGTTCTTCGTCTGGCGATTGAGCACATGGAAACGCACTTTGTTGCTTTCGGTCGTCGCCGGCGTCAGCGAGACGGCGGCGGTGACGAGCGAGAGCTTGAGATAACCTTTCCAGAATGTCTGACGCGCCATGTCTGTCCTGCCTCCCGGACACGGTTGGGCATTGTTATCAACGGCGGATTCGGTGTTTGGTTCCGGGAACTGAATGAGGTTTCGATTGACGACAGCAGCCAACGTGCCGGCTGGCGCGGCAGGAGTGCGATCGCGCCGGCCTGTGGGTTGGACCAGCGGGCGCGACATATTGGAAGGTTCAGCAAACTGGATTCGACGAATGATATGGCTTAGAGTGACGCCGCATGGCGGGCTCAAGCAGGAACTGAAGCAATAACTAATTGATCCAGTTCACTAATTTGGCAAAGACCATGCACTGCAGGAAGAGCTGCGTGTCGGCTGTTTTGGATTGTGGGAGTGGTCAACCGATCGAACCGTAACGTTTCTGATGGGTCGTAGACGGAAATCAGTGTCGATGATTTCGATACCGCATACAGAGTCCAACAGAGGTAAATTGTAATTTTGGCTCAGTCCTATTTCGAATAGGAACATCCCCGAACATGAGATAGAAGAGCTCTTAATGGCGATACAAGACGCGTCTATAGCACGAGACTATTATCAGGGCAGCCACCGCCGGCGGACTGCTTCCAGATGGCGCGTCAGACGGGACGTGCTGGCGAAGCTGGTTCTTACTGTCGCATTTTACGCCGCGCTTTGGCGGGCGACCGGCATGTGGTACGGCCTGCCGGCAAATTTCGATGATGGCGCGGCGGTAGACCCGCTTCCGATGAAGTTAATGCTTTACAGCCTTATCCCATTGTCGGGTTTGTATTTTCTGTTGGAACAGCGGCAATTCATAAGGACCTTTTCGAGGATTTCACCTCTCATCGGGGTCGTTGCCATTTCCTGTCTGACATCAATCGTCTTCTCGATTGACAAAGGTGCGTCTCTCAAGGGATTGGCCGCCGTCATCGTTCTCGCGGTCCCACCGCTTCTGTTTCGCGCGCGGTACGGCAATGTGGAAGCCTTTCGCATCCTGGGACGTTTTGCGATCGCGGCTGCATTCATCAACGTTCTCTATACCGCCGCTTTCCCGCAATTCGCCATCATGCGCGGCAGCTATGCCGGCATGGTAAAGGGGGCGTTTTACCACAAGAATACGTTGGGACAGTTTTGCTCGGTCAGCTTTGTTTGTCTGTTGTCAACGCAGAAGCTGGGCCGGCTTCGTTACAGCACGCTGGTACGATGGGCTGCGATGCTTTGCCTCCTCGCTTTGATTGTAGCGACAAAGTCCTCGACAGCGGTTGTATTGACGATGTTCGGCAGTATCATGCTGTATGCTATCCGGATTATCCACGTCTATCCAAATCGCCTTTTTCGCTCATTTGTCGTCGCTTTGCTGTTTCTTCTTGTGGGTTTCGGCGCCAGTTTCATTTATTTAGGCGTGGCCTCCGCCGTTGCTGAAGCTTTCGGCAAAGACCTTACTTTCTCGGGACGCACCAACATCTGGGAACAGCTGTTTCCGCTGATATGGGATAGGCCGATAACCGGCTATGGCTTTGCGATGTTCCGCCAGCCAGACGTCATGGAGGAATATGTCAAGGTGACGTTCGACGCCCGGTCGACGCACAACACCTATCTCGAACTTGCCCTCAATATCGGCATTCCCGGTGTCAGTGCATGGGTCGTGTTTTTGGTGACCCGTCTGTTCCGGAAGATGACAATCGTCGAAGCCGATCAAGAGCAATCGGGCGCCAGACGAAAGGAAATCGTGATCGTCATCCTGATCATGCTTGGATCGATGACAGAGGCCGGGATGATGCTCGCACCTTTTATTCTCTGGCCACACACTGTGATTGCACTCTCCGAGCTGCGTCCGAAGCTGTTGGCAAACCGGAGACCGCGTGAGGCTTGAGACGCGGAGGCTTGACGGGCGCTCCGCTGGTCTCAGCGGGCGATTAAGTCGAGAGATAGCGTTTTTGCCAAGGCAGCATGCTTTCTTGCCATGCACGCGGTGTGAAATCGTCATAGGCCGTCTCGGCAATCGCCAGCATCCAATTCTGCTCCTTGCGGGCCAGCAAGACGCATGACAATTCCATGCCGGGTTCGATCGCAATGGAGGGCCGGTTGGCGCCGGGAATGTCGATCCCCTTGTCACGCCACTGGATGCGGATCTCGTCGGGCTCTGATGTCCATTCGCCGGAGGAAACGGAAACCTTTCCGTCGGGTTTGACGCGAAGCGGCGGCGGCGTGACGTTCAGAAAGCTGCCGTCGTTGAGATAGTTGCCGTCGACTTCCCCCGCCGTTGCCTCGCCGTTTCCCTTCAGAACGATGTCCTGCTTGCACCGCAGGAAAATGTTGCGTCGAAAGCTTCCGGACCAAGGCCGATTGGCGAAAAAACCGATCTCACATTCGCTGATCACGTTATCGTGGATGTTCATGTCTTTGCGAAATGCCAGGCTTTGGTCCGAGTAACCGCTCAAACTCACGCCGCGATTGCTGTTCTCGATCCTGTTGTCATAAACATGGTGGCCGGCATGGCCGGCTTGATCGCCAATTCCGTAGCCGAAGGAATAATCGTTCATCCTCCCGTCGCGCATGACGTTGCTGCGCACGACGGCATCGTCCCCGATCGATGAAAAGGAGAAATTTTTCCCCCCAATGAAATTATATTCAACGCGGTATTGTCGCGTTCTGCCGCAAACCAGCGCCCCCTTGTTGGATGTGCTGGTCGGCGACTGAAGAAAAAGATTGCCCCGGATGACCACATTGGAGCTCACATTGCGGTCGTCGTTTTCGTAGGCGAATTGACAACAATCCGCCCCCTGGCCGGGCGCCGCGCCGACGCGGTTGTTCTCCAGCAACACGTCCGACGTCATCGTAAGGTAAATGCCGTCACCGCGTACATTCTCGGTCTCGCAGCGCCTTATGACGAGATTCCTGCCATTGTGAAATTTGAAGCCGCGGGGAGAATTCTTGACGATCACATCTTCGATCACCGTATCGGAAAACACCTGATAGGCGAGGCCGATGTCCTCGGCGCCGTCGATGACCTGCCCCCGGGTGGATGCACCGTGAATTTTCTTTCGCAAGATGGCGGTCATCGGATCTCCATTCGATACGGTTGCAGTTCATAGTAATGAGGGATCGTGTGGCGGATGTTTGAATATCGGAAAATTATCTTAGCCTGAACGACCGCTGGGAAAACCATGTCGATAGACCCTGCCGTGCCGGCAATCCGTATCGCGCAAATCATGCCTGTGCTTGCGTTTTATCGGGTTCGGCCCATCGGCCGGAACTGTCTGTCCATCCGTGCGCTCCGACCTTGGAGCGCTTGCCGGCATCTGCCGGTCACACCTTCGCCCAATTTGGCCTGCAAGCCATCCTGGCAATGCCGCGCTGCGTTTCAGCAGTCAATGTTAAATCACCCGTCAGGCTCTATGGCCTGAGTCGTGGAACCGTTGAAAGGCAGCTGTAAAATGTGCCCTTTAATTGAATCCCTGTCGCAATGAGAAGCGGATTGATATCGCTCTCCTTGTCGCCGGCTTCATCGGACGAATGGTAAAATAGCAGTACCCCGAAAACCCCGACCTTGCGGCCGCTGCGCTGACTCCAGAGGTCGTCTCTCGCCATGGCCGGAAACCCGTCTAAGGCGAGTTATTTTCATTTTACCCTGATGTCGGTTGCATCTTGAAGGGTCTCGCGGTACGAAGTTCTGGGAGGCCAAATCGAGGCCAAAAAATGATTACGCATCGTCAAGATATCGACGGCCTGCGTGCCGTAGCCGTAATTTTCGTGATTCTTTATCACTGTGGATTTGATCGCATTCTCCCCGGCGGATTTATCGGGGTGGACATTTTCTTCGTGATATCGGGATATCTGATTACGAAAATCATTCTTGCCGACGTGAGCGATGGCCGATTCTCGATCGGCAACTTTTATAGTCGCCGAGCAAAACGAATTCTTCCCGCTGTCGTGGTCATGTATGCTTTTGTGATGGCGGCTTCCTATTTTACGATGCTGCCTGACGAAAGCTTGCGGGTTTTCAAATCCGTGACGTCCTCCGCGCTTTTTGCTTCAAATGCCTACTTCTATTTTACAACTGGATATTTCGATGATTCCGCGGAATTCAATCCAGTCCTGCACACATGGTCGTTGTCGGTCGAAGAGCAGTTCTACGTCTTTTTTCCCCTGATCGTCATGTTGGCTAGCCGATATGGGCGCAGGGCAACCGGGATGGCCATAGCGGGGCTTTTTGCGGTCAGCATCATTGCCTCCATTATCACCGTTCCAATCAATCGCTCCGCAGCCTTTTATCTTGTGCAGTATCGCGCGTGGGAACTGCTCGTAGGCTCTCTCATCGCAGGACCGGCATTGACGAAATTCGCTGATGCTCGGGTCAACCATGTGCTTTCGGCAATCGGTGCTTTGCTGATCTGCCTCAGCGCATTGCTGCTATCAAAGACGTCGGAGTTTCCCGGATTGACGGCGTTGCCCGCCACCGCAGGCACGGCGCTGATCATCTGGACAGGCCCAAGCACCGTTGTCAGCAAGCTTCTCTCATTGAGGGTCGCCACCTCCATAGGCTTGATCTCCTACTCCCTCTATCTGTGGCATTGGCCGATTTGGGTATTTTCGAACCAGTATGGGGCGTGGGACCACGGCTGGCAGTTGGTGCCAGTCGCTTTGAGTTTCGTCGTCGCATATGTTTCGTGGCGGTTTGTCGAAACGCCGTTCCGAACGATGAGATACCGACCTGCCGTGTCCGTTGCCGCCGGGGCTGCTTCAATCGCATCCGTAGCCATGCTGGCATTTGTCGGGCAACTCGCTGCCGAACAAATGAAAGAGGACAACACGGTCGTTGAGCGTGTGGCGGAATTTGCGGACTACGACCCTTCGAAAGCCTTTCGCAGTGGACAATGCTTCCTCACGTCAAACGACGGCATCGAAAAATACGATCGTGATGCCTGCCTGGCTCTATCAAAGAATCAGCAAAACATTGCGCTCGTCGGTGATAGTCACGCCGCTCATTTATATCCTGGGCTGAGGACGCTTACGGGGGCCAATGTCATTCAGGCGAACGCATCAGGATGTCGTCCTACTCTCGACACCGAAGGCGAAGAACGCTGCATCGAACTCATGAACTACATGTTCAAGGAGTTCTTGCCGAGTCATAAAGTCGATGTTCTCATATTGGCTGGGCGCTGGACAAAAGATGACGTGAAACTCATCAGAAAGACGGTGGATTACCTGTCACCCTTTGCCAAAAAGGTCGTCGTCTTCGGACCGGTGGCAGAATATAAATCTTCCCTACCACGGTTGCTCGCACACAGTCTCTACGAGAAGCAACCCTTTAAAGCCGCCGATCATCTGGTGCCTCGACAACATATCGGTCTGGACATTCAAGACGCCTTGGCCGGAAGCGGAGCAACATACATCTCCACTTATAAGACGATGTGCAACCCGGATTGTGTGGTGTGGACAAAAGGCGGAGACCCAGTCCAATTCGACTATGGGCACTTCACCGCTGACGGCTCCCGCGTTCTGATTTCAAGAGTTAAGCAAGCCCTGGTCATTCCGTAAACCGCCCATCTTTCAGAAACGACAGGGTCTCTTTCCACATCGTTCTGTTGACGGGTAAGAACGTGTGGTTGGCTGCGATGACGATATGCGCCGCCGCGCCGTCGAGACGGGTGCTCTCCACCGACACCTTTCCATCATTCGGCACCCTGAGACCGATGATAAAGGAAGAGACCGGGTCAATGGTCCGATTGCCGGCGATGATGCCGAGTTCGTAATCGACCGTGCCAAACAGCTGGGTCATGGCCGTTTGATCGGTCGTCAGCTGCTGTCCCGCCGGTCCATAGAATTTCCTGTATAGCGGCCAGCCCTTGAGGAAATCGGCAACCTGACTGCCGTTGTTCGGCGTTCCGACCATGACCACCCTGCCGAGGTTGGATGGGCGATCGTTCCTGAGAAAAGCCCGGATGATCAGCCCGCCCATCGAATAACCGACGAAATGGACACGGCCGTCGCCTGCTTCCTTCGCAGCACCGTCGATCTCCGGCCGAACGAAGTCGACGAGGTCGCCGATCGAAAACCGGGTGGAGGGGTAGCCGACATTGACGACCCGAAACCCGTGGCCGGACAGGAAGTTGGCGAGCTTCTGCATGCTTTTTCTGGTCCGGGCAATACCGTGAAAAAGGATGACCGTGTCGTTCATCATGTGTCCGCCCAAGGTGCCGCTATCGATCAAGCACCTATCCTGTAGCTTTCAAGGCGGACCTTGTCGATCAAGGCCGGATAACCATCAGTCCGAAGAGCGCCGGTGTGACGTCGCGCGCTTGATGCGGCGCCCCGCTAGTGATCTAGATGTGAACTGCAGCAGTCCGCCTTATTCGACCGCCCGAAAGAAATGCGAACACGTGACGACCAGCATCAGACATATCGCCAAACTTGCAGGAACGTCGGTCTCTTCGGTCTCGCGCGTGCTCAACAACAGCGGTTACGCCTCGCCTGAGCTCCGTGACCGGGTCGAGGCGGCGATCCGAACGCTGAACTACACGCCCAGCAAGGGCGCGCGCATGCTGCGCGGTGCGCCAAGCCGGATGATCGGGCTGATGCTGCCGTCGATCGACGTGCCTTTCTTCGGCATCCTGGCCCATGCCATCGAACAGGAATTGTTCCAGCACGGCTATCAGACGCTGATCTGCAGCACGGCGGAAAATATGGACCACGAGGCGCGCTATATCTCCATGCTGCTCGCTCAGCGCGTCGACGGCGTCATCGTCGCCAGCGCCTTCGGCAGCATCGAGCATTTCGGGGTGCTGCGGGACGCCCGCATTCCGATCATCGCCATCGACCGCGAACTGAACGGCATCGCCGACGAGGCTGTCATGGCCGATCATGAAGAAGGCGGGCGGCTGATGGCGCGCCATCTGATCGGTCTCGGCCACCAAGCGATCGCCATCGTCGGCGCGCCGGCACACAGCCAGCCGATCCAACTTCGCCTTCAGGGCATCACGGCGGAAATGGCTGGAAACGGCATCGCGCCGGCGATCGTGGCGATGGCGGAAGAGCACAGCTTTGCCGAAACCTACCGGCTGGCGCGGGAATTGCTGGCGTTCCGGCCGGATATCACCGCGATCATCGGCACGACCGACATTTCGGCGATTGCCGCCATCCATGCCATCCAGGATCGCGGATTTTCCGTTCCGAACGACTATTCGGTCGTCGGCTTCGACGATCTGCCGGAGGCCGCCTATGTCTTTCCGCGGCTGACAACGGTCGCACAGCCGATCCGCGATGTCGGGCAGCAGGCCGCCCGGTTGCTGGAAGCGCTGATCGACGAGCACCAGACAGGGGACGAATCCCGGCGGGGTGCGATCGTCAAAGTGCCGGTCACGCTGATCGAGCGTGATTCCACCGGCCCCGTCCGCAACCGAGGCTAAGGCCGGACGATGACCTTGATCTCGCCCGGCAATGGTGCATTGCCCACCACCTCGGCGACCTCCTCGAGACCGATGGTTCTGGTGACCAGTGCGTCCAGTTCCAATGCCCCGCTCGCGACCATTGCCGCAGCGCGCGAATGGGTGAAGGGGTTGAGGTAGGCCGGCCTGATATCGACTTCATTGACCAGCAGATCGAAGGGCAGAACCGGCACCTCGACACCGGCCGGCGTCACCCCGAAAAGCACGAAGGCACCACCGCGCCGCGCCATTTTCAGACCGCTTTGAAGCGTGTCGCTGACGCCGACGCACTCGATGACCACGTCGGCGCCACCTTTGGTGACCTCTCGAACGGACGCGATCGTGTCCGAAGAGGCGGGGTCGAAGGCGTGCGTCGCCCCCAGGCGCAGAGCGGTTTGGCGTCTCGATTGCTGCCGCGTGATCAAAATGATCTCGCCTGCCCCGGCCAGGCGGGCCAGTTGCACCATCAGCAGGCCGATCACGCCGCCGCCAAGGATGGCGACGCTGTCGCCCGGACGGATCCTTGCCTTGTCGATGGCGTGGATACAGCAGGCCAGCGGTTCACTGAAGGCCCCGTGAACGGGATCGAGGTCGGCCGGCAGGACGAAGGCCTGCGCGTGCGGCACCGCCACATATTCGGCAAAGCCGCCGTCCCGTGTCACGCCGATGGCGGTCAGCCTCTCACACAGGTTCGGTCGCGCCCGCGTGCAAGCCGGACAGGTGCCGCAGGCTATATTCGGGTCGACCGTCACCAGCTCGCCGCCGGTAAACCGTGTCACACCATCGCCGATCTCTTCGACGATGCCGCTGAATTCGTGGCCCAGCGTGACGGGGATCGCTGTCGGATACTCGCCCTTGTACATGTGGCGGTCGGAACCGCAGATGCCGGCGGCTGCAACCCGGACAAGCAGCTCGCCCGGCCCGGCAACCGGTTTTTCGACGCTGCGCATGGTCAAGGACCCGATCGACTCCAAGCGTACAGCCTTCATTCCACTCCTCCAGACCCCAAGTTCGATTGCCTATTGCTGCTGATGAAGCGAGGCGTCAGCTCATGACATTGCCGCCATCGACATTGTAGCACTGCGCCACGATGTATGCTGCATCGGGGCCGGCCAGGAAGGCTGCCATGGCCGCTTGTTCTTGGGGCGCGCCAAATCGTCCGGCGGGGACGGCGGCGGCCACGCGGCGTTTGACGTCGCCGGGTTTCAAACCTTCGCGGCTGCCGAGTTTTGCATCGACGACGTCCCACATCGGCGTATCGACGACGCCGGGCGCGATGGCGTTGACGTTGATCCCGTAGCGGATCAGCTCGAGAGCGCAGCTTTGCGTGATGCTGATGACAGCCGCCTTGGAGGCGCAATAAGCCACTGCCGGTCCTTCGCCCCGACGCCCCGCCTGGGACGAGAAGTTGATGATGCGTCCACCTTCCCCTCTCTCCACCATGTGCCGGGCGACGGCCTGCGTCATGAAGATCAGGCCTTCGATATTGACCTGAAATACCCGAGCGGTGCGCTCCCGGGATATCTCCAGAATCGACTCGACGTCGTAAATACCGGCGGCATTGACCAGGATGTCGATCTGACCGGCGGTTGAGATGGTGAAGCGTGCCGCCTCTTCGATACTGTCCTGGCTGGTCACGTCAAGCGCCACACCCCAGGCATCAGGACCGATCGTTTCCGCCACCCGCGCGCAGCGTTCACCGTCGAGATCCGCCACGACAACCCTGGCGCCTTCGGCGGCGAAGCGTTCGCAGACCGCTTTGCCGATGCCGCTCGCGCCTCCTGTGACCAATGCCACCTTGCCGGAGAGCCGTTCCGTTTCCGTATAGGTCATCGCCCTGCCTCCCCGGTCGCGCCTAAATCGGCAAGGTTGCCGTCTACGGCTGCCATAGTGAATAGCTTCATGTCTGCTCCTCCATTCCGACTGGACGATGATCGGCGCCACCCTCTCCCGAGGCGACGCCGATGGGTCAAGCGGGTTGCGGGTTCGTCTCCGTTGCCTCCTGAAGGAGGACGGATATGTCGGGGATGCCATCCGTGGCCGTCGCACCCCCAAGGCAACGCGCGGCCGCCGCATGGGCGACGGCGCAGATATGCTCGACCGGCCAGTTCTCATGCAGGCCGTAGAGCACGGCGGCGCAGAAGGCGTCTCCGGCGCCGACCGTGCTGACGATGTCACTGGGGTCGACGGGCCTTGACCGCGTCATGACCGGGGAAGCGCCTGATGCAAACCAGAAGCAGATTTCCGGCGCATGGATGATCGCTCCTTTCGCGACGCCCGCGGCCAGCAGGCGCTCGCCCGCTTCCAATAGCCCCGCCTCGATCAAATCTCCCTTCGCATCGCGAACGGTAACGCCGGTTGCCCGACCCGCCTCCATCTCGTTGATGATCAGGAAATCGCAGAAGGGCAGAGCGACGCCGACCTTGGCCGCAAAGTCCGGGTCTTCGCTCGAAACGAAATCCACGCAGGTCGTGAGCCCCGCGCGGCGCGCGGCCTCCAGCAGGCGCGACGCTCCCGAACGACCGTCGGGGCCGATGCGGTCGAGACCCGGCAACAGCATGAGGTAACCGAGATAGAACAGCCGATAGCCGGCCTTGGCGAAGGCCGCGGGTGAGACATGCTTGTCGGTGACGGCATCGTTGGCGCCGCCATGATAGAAGAAGGTGCGGTTCTGACCGGGCACATTCATGACATGCGTATGCGCCGTCACCCGGTCGGCCAGCGCCGTCAGCCCGCCGACGTCGACGCCGGCAACGGCAAGGCGGGCCTTGACGATTTCTCCGTCCTGATCGGCGCCGATGCATCCGGCCGCCGCCAGCCTTCCCGGAAATCCGAGCGAGGCGAGATCGGTGACGACATTGGCCGCCCCGCCGCCCACGCCCAGATCCTGGTGCAGGATATGAGCAAGATTGCCCTGTTCGGGCCAATAGGACAGGGTGTGGACGCGATCGACGATGAAGTTTCCCGCGCAGACGATGCCGCCCTTTTTCCGACTGTCGCGATGTTGAACCTCCTCCCCGGTTCGCATCAGCGGCCTCCTTCGTTCCAGAGGGGTTTGAGCGGCGGCTCGTCCTCCTCGATCGCGGCAAAGCGGCCGATCGGCTCCAGGAAGACATTATCGCTGTTGTCGTCATTGACCTGGCTGACCTCGCCGGCAAGCACAGCTCCACCGCCTTTCCGGCCATAGAAGCGGTGGTAAAGCCCGGTGCGGATCGTCACGCTCTGGCCAGGCTTGAGAACCAGCGGCTCCCATGCGGAGAGGCGGTGCGGCAGCCCGTCGACCGGAACCGTCACATCCTCCGTCAGCACATTGCCATCGGCATCGGTTGCGGCGAATTCGATGACGAGATCGCCGCCGGCGCGATTGATGATGTCTTCCATCTTCGCCGCATGCCGGTGCGTCGGCGTGACCTGCCCTTCCCCAACGAAGAGCAACTTTTCGGCATAGGTCCGCTCACCCTCGATATCAACGATGCCATTGCGCAGGCAGAACAGCACGAGGCCGCATTCGGCAAACCGGTTCGAGCCGAAATCGGTGACATCCCAACCCAGCTGATGGGCGCGCAAATAGGCTGAGGCCTCCGGATGAGCGGCAAAATCCGCCGCCGTCCAATAGCCCCATGCCGGCAGGGACCAGTGCCAGCGCTCGAGAGTTTCGGTTGCCCGCCGCAAGGCGGCGTTGATCGCAGAGCGCTTCATCAGGCGGATGCCCCACCATACGCGACCGGCACCACGACGTCTTCGCGGCCGGATTTGAGAGCAGCCGTCAGCACCGCATGATGCGCCTGCGCCTCCGCCGGCGTCGCGCAGCCGAAACCGTTGGCATTGCCGCCGGCAAGTTCGTCGACGAAGGCCGCCCACATCTGCTGTATGGCGTCGGCAAAACCGAATTCGAAGATCTTGCCTGTAATGGCTGGAAACAGCGAGCCGTAGCCGAGATCCTCGGTGCTCCAGGCTTGCGCACCGCCATTATAATCCATCCACTGCCACTGGCGCGGCGACTTCGTGCTGAAGAAAGCGCTTTTCTTCATGCCGAGAACGCGGATGTACCAGCTGTTGGATTCGCCGGGCGCGATGCGCCAGGTTTTCAGCACCATCGGGAAATCCTGATCGCCGGTGCGCACGCGGCTGCTGATCGTCGCATTGTCCCAGGTGGTGCAGGGCAGCATGCCGCCCTTGCCGTCGGGACGTTCGGTGACCTTCTTGACCAATTGCGCATGCAGGGTGGTCGGGCGCCAGCCGAGACGCAGCGGCACGTGCAGCACATGCATGCCGAGATCACCCATGCAGCCATAGTCGCCGTTGATCTCGGCCATGCGCTTCCAGTTGATCGGCTTCTGCCGGTCGATATCCGAGGAGTGCAGGAAACCGGCCTCGACTTCGAGGATTTCCCCCATCTCGCCGCTTTTTGCGAGCGCGATAACCTTCTGTGCGCCGGGGAAGAACGGCATTTCCGAGGAGCAGCGGACCAGGAGTTCGGGATGTTCGGCGAGAACCGCCATGATCTCCCGGTTCTGAGCTGCGTCCATGCCGAAGGGCTTCTCGCCGAGAAGATGCTTTCCGGCCTTCAGGATATCGATATAGAATTGCTGGTGCAGCACATGCGGGACTGCGCAATAGACCGCATCGACCTCGGGATTGGCCAGAAGCTCCTTATAGTCGGCGGTCACTTGGCGAACGCTCGGCACATGATCCTTGAACCAGTCGAGCAGCGTCGTGTTGGTGTCGCAGACGGCGACGATTTCCGGTCGTGCCTTCACATCGGCCAGATGCAGCCAGCGCGCCGCGGCGCTGGCAAATTCGCGCCCCATCAGGCCGCAGCCGATGACGCCGAAGCGGAATATTTTCGTCATGACATCTCCTCCCCGATGCGCGTCAGCCAATATGCCGGGAGGCTTGCTCGACGGAAGCCTTGTCATGGACGATCGCCATCAAGGCCCGCGTCATGCCGCCGGGATTGTGATGCTGGATGACGTTGCGGCCATAGACGATGCCACGGGCGCCCTGCTCCATCAACTGCTTGGTGCGGATCAGGATTTCCTGATCCGAAACGCGGCCGCCGCCGCGCACCAGCACCGGCAGGCCTTGGGCGATCTCGACCACGCGATGATATTCCTCGACATTGTCGCAGGGGTCGGCCTTGATGATATCAGCACCAAGTTCGGCCGCCTGACGCACAAGCGGCAGGATCTTGTCGATCGCGCCATCCACCATGTAGGCACCCTTGGAATTGTCCTGCATGACGAGCGGTTCGACCATCAGCGGCATGCCGTAAATCTCGCATTGGCGCTTCAGGCTGTTCACATTGCGCACGCAGGCGCGGTAGACCTCCGGCTGGTCCGGCAGCATCAAAAGATTGACGACGACACAGGCGGCATCCAACGCAACGCCCTGTTCCACCGCCCTGTCGATCATTTCGGAGAACAGCTGGGACGGCAGAGGATTGCCGTAAATGTTGGCGATGTCGGTGCGCAGCACCAGTGCCGGACGATGCTTGCCGGGGATCGCCTGCAGAATGGGTGCGGTCCCCGGCGGAAGCTGAATGGCATCGGGTGCCGCCTCAGCGATCACCTCGATGGCCATCTTCATGTTCTCGATGCCGGAAAGGAAGGTTCGTTCATTGAACATGCCGTGATCGATGGCAACGTCAAAACAATTTCCAGACACGCCGAAAAGTCGGTTCAACCGCGCGGATTTCATCACACTCCTCCCAGATATGGCAACGTTTCCACATTCGAATAAATGCAGCAGGAATGAGAGTCAAGAAAATGTGGTAACGTTTCCACATTCCCTGATTTGTTTGCAGCCGGCCTTCCAACGCGCGCCTCGCTCCCAAAAGATTACCAGCAGGTGAAGCCCGCATCGACATTGACGATCGCCCCGGTCATCAGGCTGGCTGCCCCCGATGCGAGGAAGAGGACAGCACTTGCCACCTCCTCCGGCGTTCCCATCCTGCCCATCGGTGTGTCGGCGAGCCAGAATGGAATCCGCTCGCGATTGGCTTCGACGGCCGCCACCATGGGTGTCTCGATATAGGTGGGCGCGACGGCATTGACCCTGACGCCGTGATGCGCCCACTCGGCGGCCAACGAGCGCGTGAGATGATGGACCGCCGCCTTGGAGACGTTATAGGCCGTCTGAGGCTGAGGCCGGTTGCAGATCGTCCCCGACATCGAGCCGAGATTGACGATGGCGCCCCGTTTCATCGAAATCATGGGGCGACCGAAGGCGCGCGAGCACCAGAAGACACCGTTGAGATTGACGTCCATCATGCGCAGCCAATCCGCGTCGGTGAGCTCCTCCGCCGGAATGCCGCTCTGGCCAATGCCGGCATTGTTGACGAGGATCGTTGTCGGCCGCCCGCCATCGGCAAGCTCGGTTGCGATTGCGTCCATTCGGGCCGCGTCGGTGACGTCACCAACCCGGACTTCGACGTCGTAGCCTCTGCCGCGCAGCGCAAGCGCTTGCTCAGCGTCGACCCCGCTGCGTTCGATGACAACGACGGCAGCACCCGCCTCCGCCAGCGCCTCGGTGCAGCAGAGGCCGATCGCACGCCCTCCGCCTGTGACCACCGCACGTTCGCCGTCCAGGCGAAATTTCTGCTGGTAACTCATGTCAGGCTCCTTCAGATGTCGAATGCGCTTGGAAGCACCACGATATCGCGGATGGTGACGTTGCGCGGCCGGGTCAGCATGAAGATGATCGCGTCGGCTACTTCCTTGGGCTCGATCAAAGCCCCGGCCTCCTTGGCCTTGCGAAGGTTTTCCTCCGGCCAGTCCGCAAGCAGAGCGCTGATCACCGGCCCCGGAGAAACCGAGCCTACGCGAATGCCGCTTTTCAGAAGCTGGCGTCGCATCGTCTGGACGAAGCATGTCATCGCCCACTTCGACGACGAATAGACCGGTTCCCATGGAATCGCCGAATGTCCGGCGACCGAGCTGGTGACGACAATGTCGCCGGTGCCGCGTTCGATCATGTGCGGAATGACGTTTCGAACGTTCTTGATGACGACGTTGACATTGAGATTGAGCATCCGATCAATGGTATCGAGATCGGTTTCCATCAGGTCGCCGCCGATATAGGTGCCGGCATTGGCGTGCAGGATGTCGAGTTTGCCCGTCTTCGACAGGACACCCTCGAGCAGTCCCGCGCACTGGTCCGGATCCAGCAAGTTGATCTTGAGCGGAATGGCGCGCTCGCCAAGCCGGGCGCAAACCGTCTCAAGGGCCTTCTCATCGCGGTCCACCAGCACGACCGTCGCGCCAGCGGCGAGCATTGCCTCCGTCGAAGCGAGTCCTATTCCGGACGCTGCACCCGTGACCGCTGCGATCTTCCCATTCAATTCCGTCATCGATTTCTCCTCCTATCTTGATGCTGATTTCTCGACGCCGCAGGCGGCGTGATAGTCCGAAAGACTTTTCGTCACTCTCCAGACCAGAACCTGTTCCGGATCGAGCGGCGCATCTGCGAAGTGCTGCGCGGCCGGCATGTGCTGCCAAAGCAAAGGCAGCGGCACGGATTGCCCTCGAAGAATCTCGCACAGGCGCGTGACGGCGCCTTGCGCTTCAGCTGACGCCCAGTAGTAGCGGATACGGTCGGAGAGCGAGTAGTGACGCAGCCACCGCTTCTCGCCATCCGTTCCATGGTAGTGGCGGTTCCAATTGCCCGGCCGATCGAGCATCAGCGTCTCCATCGCTGCATAAAGCGGACGCTGGCCGTAATTGGGCAAGAGATCGGACGCGATCGCATCCAGCGCGTAGAGCGCCTCGCGCAGGACGAAGGTCAGCTCGGGACCGACCTTCAGGATGGGAAACCCGTCCTCCACCAGCGCGGCCAACGGGCCGGTGCCCTGATAATCCGTCGAGTGCGCCTCGAACACGAATTGCGGCTCCTCTGTCAGCACCGACTGCAGCGCATCGATCTTGCTGCTGTCATAGAGGATGACATTGTGATTGCCGAACTCGACGCCCGGCTGAACGACCAGACCGATGGCGCGTCCGAACGCTTCCGCCAGTCCTGCCTCTGCAAAAACCCGGCGATGAACGTCGATCGTCTTCAGCGCCGCCGCAGCAGCCGTCGGTTCGATCGCTGTAAGGGCATGGTCGGCCCCACCCGGCGGCGGCACCTCGGTGCCGATGACATAAACCGGCATTGCGCCGCCGGCCTTCTTCGCCGAGAGGTCGGCGACTTTAGCCAGCCGGGCGGCACGATGGGCGGTGGTTTCGTCGTCGAGCGCCACCGGCTCGCCCAGGCAGCCCATCGAGGCATCGAGGTGAATCTTGCGGAATCCGGCGTCGACATAGGCGGCAACCATCTTCTCCGCCTCGGCCATCGCCTCTTGCGCCGGGCGATCGCGCCAAGGATTGGGACCGAGGTGATCGCCGCCGAGAACGATCAGATTTTCGGGGCACCCTTCCTCTGCGGCGATCTTCATCACGAGAGACGCAAAGTCGCTTGGCGTCATGCCCGTGTAGCCGCCGAGGTGGTTGACCTGGTTGCAGGTCGCTTCGATCAGGACGGTACTCTCCTGTTGCCGCCCGTGCCGAAGTGCAGCTCGAAGCACGATCGGATGGGCGGAGCATACGGAGGTCACGCCTTTCGGGTGGCCTTCGATCCTCAGCCTGGCGAGTTGGTTGAGATGCACCTGCATCACGGCCGCCTTTCCGTTGAAGCGATAAATGCATCGAGTTCTCGGCGAGTGCCGGCCCCTTCCATCGGGCCCAGCACGGTCACATTGCGGGCGCCGGCAGCCGAGGCATAGGTCAGCGCTTGCTGCTGAGACATTCCGAGCCGCCGGCAGGTGAGATAGGCACCGCCGAAGCAGTCGCCGGCACCCGTCGGGTCGACCTCCTGAACGACGAATGCCGGAGCGTCGATGCGGTCTCCTTGCCCGCCGAAATAGGTCGCACCATCAGCTCCGCGTTTCAGCACGACCTCCTTGACACCGATCTCGAACAAGCGGCGGATCGCTTCTGCCTCGCCTTCGACACCTGCGGCACGCTCGAGCTCCTCTCCGGACGGCAGAAGGAGATCGGCCATGGCGACGAGCTTGGAAAAGCGGCGCTCGGTGTCCCCATCCAGTTTCAACTCCTTGCGAATGTTCGGGTCCACCGAGAGCGTTCCGCCGCGTGCCTTGACGATATCGACCGCCTTGTCGATCACCTCCCGCGCACTGGGGACCGACAGAGCCGAGCCCATCACGTGAAGATGCCCGCTCCGATCGATCAGATCGCCGACCGTTTGCGACCAGCCGAAGCGCGCAGCTGCGGATGTGGCGATGTTGTAGACGAAATCCCGGGAGCCATCCTTGCGGTAGCGGACAAAGGCGCTTCCTGTGGGATAGTCCGGATCGATCGAGATCGCCGACACATCGACGCCATCGCGTTTGAGGCGATCGGTATTGACGCGGCCGAAATCGTCATCGCCGACGGCGCCGACCATGGCCGCTTTGCCGCCCAGGCGGCCGCATTGCGAAATGAAGATCGCCGGCGCCCCGCTCGCAAACGGGCCGACCAGCGGCTGGGCTTCGAGAAACCCGTCTCCAACCGTCGTGGCGACGATCTCCACGAGGATCTCGCCTACGCAAACCGTGGGACCGAGCGCGTCCGGGGCCAATACTGAAGCCATTTCAATCCTGCTTTCGATCGTTCTTGTCGTCAACTCGTCGCCGATTGGACCGGCGCACCATCCTCGCTGCCGAATTCCTCGTTCTCCAATGACAGAAAGCGCTGGTGCAGCATGCATGCCGCCCCGAAGGCGGAACCGAACTCCGCATCGCCGTCGACGACGATCTCAGGCGTGGGGAAAGGGATGTTCTGGCCCTCCGACATGTGGACCGCCACGCGGGCGGCGACCATCGGGTAGAGGGATGCCACGGAGCCGCCGAGCACGATCCTGTCCGGGTCGAGCAGACGACACGCCTGCAGCAAGGCGTATGCGAGATGGCGCGACCAGCTTTCGGCGATATTGACCGCGGCCGGGACACGGTCACGAACGTCGCCGAGGAAGTCCTGCAGATCCGCGTCCTTGCGGCCGACAGCCTCGCGATACTGCCTGATGAGCACCTCGCGACCGATCAACTGTTCGAACTTCTGACCGCCGCTTCCCGGCACCATTGTGTGGCCGATTTCTCCCGCCAGGCCGTGGCCGCCCCGGAACAGCTTGCCATCGATCATGATGCCGCCGCCGACACCGGTTTCCATGAGCAGGAACAGGGTCACACCCGCGGCGCCGTGACGATAGCTGTCACCGATCGCAAAGGCGTTGGCGTCGTTTTCGACCGCGATCGGGAGGGTATCCGGGACGGCGGCCAGGAAGGCAGCGCGGCCAATCTCCTTCAACGGCACGTCCCGCCAGCCGATGATCGGGGCCAGGGTGACAAATCCATCCGGCCGGATATGGGCCGGCGTCGATATGCCGAGACCCTTGCACCTGCCGATCATCCCTTTCGCCATCGCGCCGATAATGAGTTCGACACCCTGCGCTACTGCCGCCTCCACCGTCGAAGACGGCGTATCGAACGCCATTTTCCGGCATGCCCGGACTTCGGCGGAGAGATCGATGACTGCTGCCGATATATGCTCGACGCCGATCTCTATCCCGACGAAGAATGCGGCATCGGCAACCAGTTCGAGCATGATGCCCGGACGCCCGGCACGGGAATGCTCCGAGCGCGGCTTGCCGCTCTCATCCGACTCCTGAACGAACCCGCCTTCCGTCAGTTCGGCGACGATCTCTCCCGAGGATGAGCGATTCATGCCGAGCTTGCGGGCGAGATCGGCTCGGCTGAGGCTTCGGTGGGCGTAGATCGTCTGCAAGGCGGCGACGATATTGTTCTGCCGGATCCTGCGCGGCGAACTCCCGATGGAGACGGTGTCGTTCATATTTCAATTCCCTTCAAGTCGCCCAACCCTTACACGACCGGAACAGGCTGTCAGAAGGATAATCAGGGCCGCGCGTTTGTGGCGCGGCGGCGCTTGGCCTCGTCATATTTCAGCTCGATGTAGCGCTTCGCATGGGCTGCAAGCGGATCATTCTCCTCCCAGGTATCGCGCCAGATCGCGCAGGCGAGCGAAAGGCCTTCGTCGACCACCGTCGTCGAGAAGCTTTCGAACACGATGTCGCTGCTGTAGTCGATGTCGAGCAGCGCGTCGAAGATCAGATCGAAGTTGATGACGCCGTCGCCGAGGTACCCGCGATTGCTCTCGCCGATGTGGAAGTAGCCGATCTTGTCGCCGGCCAGACGGATCGCGGCGGCCGGATTGGCTTCCTCGATGTTCATGTGGAACGTGTCGAGATGCAGACGGACATGCGCCGATCCGGTCTCGGCGATGAACTTGAGCCCCTGCGCCGTCGTATTCAGCAGGTTCGTCTCGAACCGGTTGACGACCTCCAGGACGAGGTCGACGTTCGCCTGCCTGGCGACTTCGCCGGTTGCGGCGATCGCGGCGACACTGTTGTCCCAGCCCTTCCTCGTCGGCTGGCGATTGTACTTGGTGTGGGCGGAATAGAGAATCCCGCCGAGCTTGTTGCCGCCGATATCGCGGACCGCCCGAACGGCATCGGCCAGCGTCTGCTTGCCGGCGGAGACAGCAGACATGTCCTCGCTTGATACGTCCTTGTCGAGCGGCAGACCCATCGTCACGCCGATCTCGACGTCAAGGGACTGCGCAAGCTTCGCCAATCGATCGAGATTGAATTTCTCCGGCCTGAGATAGGCAAATTCGATGGTGCGATATCCATGTTCGGCAGTCTTGTTGAGGGCCATCTCCAGCCCTTCCTGCGTTTGGCCGCCTGTCCATACAAATGAATGGATGCCCAATCGACGCATAGGTTTTTCCTCCACGATCTGCCTTTGATTGCGGACAGTGCTATGCCTTTTAGTTTGGTAAGGCAACAAATAATTTTAAGCTCATATTTTTTGTTGCCATGCGAAATATCTTTGCAATGCAGCATTTTAGGCCAATTCACACTAATCCACCTCTGCAAAAGAAATTAGTTTCCGCAAAAATCAAAGAGATAGTCCGCCTATTTGCATGTTTAGACAACAAATGTTGCGTAGTCGGATTTTTTGGCCTACACAAGCACCGGCGAAACGATCTCGCTGCACTCTGGGAGGATTGGAAATGCATCATGCTTTGAAGGCTAGCGCGCTTGCGCTGACGCTCGGCCTCGCCACCACCGCCTCGCCGGCCTGGGCCGACTTCTGGTCCGATGCCGGGGCTAAATACAAGGGCGTGACGCTGCACGGCGTCACCGAAAGCACCCCGCCATCGAACTACATCAAGAACGTGCTCGCCCCGGAATTCGAAAAGAAGACCGGCATCAAGGTCGACATCGAGACGACGTCCTGGGATCAGATGTACGATAAGGCCATCAAGGACATGGAAGCCAAAACCGGCATCTATGACATGGTCTATATCGAGCAGGACATCATCTACTCTTATCTCGCCAGGAATTTCCTCGTCGACATCACCAAGACGCTGAAAGACCAGCCGGATCTGAAGGCGCCGACCTATGACGACTCGAACTTCACCAGCTTTGCCGACTACTTCAAGGACACGAGCGGCGATCTCTTCGGCGTTCCGATGGAAGCCTTCCTGAAGACCTATCTCTATCGTAAGGACCTGTTCGACGATCCGAAGATCAAGGAAGCCTTCAAGAAGGAAACCGGCAGGGAGCTGAAGCCGGCGACCACCCACGCGGAATATACGGAGATTGCCGAATTCTTCACGAAGTACGGCAAGGACAACGGCCTGGAGCTCTGGGGCACGACCGCTCAGGCCCATACCGGCCATCCGGCGTCCTGGTATGAATTCTTCGAGTCCATCGTGCCGACCTTCGGCGTCTACAATTGGGGCATCGACGCCAAGAACAATTATGCGGCGACGGTCGAACACGGCGGCTCGATGAACGGCGACAAGGCGAAGGCCGCGCTGAAATATTGGTTGCACCTGCGCGACATCGCTCCTCCGGAATCGACGCAGTCGACCTGGACGGAAACCGCGACGACCTTTGCCGCGGGTCGTGTCGCCCAGGGACTGATCTACGGTGAGAACGCCGCCTGGATCGCCAGCGATCCGGCACAGTCGAAGGTTGTGGGACAGGTCGGCTTCGCTCTGCCGCCGCTCGAGCCAGGCGTATTGGACGATGCGAAAGCCGGAAAGGGCTATATCGGCTATTACGATGGCGGCGCCTTCGGCGTGCCGATCACGTCCAAGAACAAGGAAGCGTCGCTGCTCTTCCTCGAATTCATCGGCCAGAACGAAGTGCAGCCCGATTGGGCGATCGCCGCGCCGCGCATCACCAACAAGGCGACGTTCGACGATCCGAAGGTGAAGGAGATGGACGTCAAGCTCGGCGGCTTCTACACCATGCTGAAGGACGAGGGCAAGCTCTTCGCCGGCGCTCCTCCCTACCCCTTCCATGCACAGGTGCGTGAAGCGACCGCTCCGATCTTCTACGATATCCTGACCGGCAAGATCGGCCCCGATGAAGGCCTCGACCAGATGGCGGCCAAGGCCGAAGAGGAGCTCACCTCGCTCGGCTATCGCAAATAAAACATCCTCCCCAACTGACGGGTCGTTTCCTGCGACCCGTCATCTTGCGCTCCTAGACGGAGCGGACGTCCACATAACGTTCAATGGGGGATAGGCGATGCATTCGCAGAAGCTCGGATGGCTGTTGCTGTCACCGACCATCATAATCCTTGGACTGTTCGGGATCTTCCCGTTCATCTACGTCCTCTGGGTCTCGTTCCACGCATGGAACCCGTTCGCGGCCAATCCGGGCATGGTCTTCAACTGGGCTGACAATTATAGGCGGCTGGTCTTCGACCAGCAGTTCCTGGCATCGCTCGGCATAACCCTGGCATTCGTCTTCTTCGCGGTCGTGTCGGAACTGGTCCTCGGCTACATCCTTGCCCAGGCGCTGCTGAAGGACTTTCCCGGAAAAGCGGTGTTTCGCACGATCCATACCCTGCCGCTGATCATGGCGCCGATCATCGTCGGCTCCGTCTGGAAGCTGATGACCACGCCGTCGATCGGCATCATTCCCTATCTGCTCCGAAGCTGGTTCGGCTACGATCTGAATATCGGCCAGAGTGCCGTCGCGGCCTTCACCGTGACAGTGATCATGGACATCTGGCACTGGACGCCGCTCGTCACCCTCTCGCTGATCGCCGCCCTCGTCTCGCTTCCGTCGGACCCGTTCGAGCAGGCGCAGATCGACGGCGCCGGCAAGAGCCAGATCTTCTGGCACATTACGCTGCCTTTGATCCGCCCGGCCCTGCTCGCCACCGTGTTCATCCGGCTGATGGACGCGCTGCGCACGGTCGACGAAGTGCTGATGCTGACCGGTGGCGGTCCGGGCTCATCGACGCGCTATATCGGCGTCCATATCTTCCGGGAAGTCTTTCCCAAGACGAATTACGGCTACGGTTCGGCCATATCCGTCATCGTCCTATACCTCACCATCGTCGTCTGCTGGCTGCTCTATGTCGGCCTGATTGCGCCCCGCGTGAAGAGAGGTTGACGCGATGAAGACCCAGACCCCCTGGCTTCCGGTCGTCCTGTGGACCCTGATAAGCCTCGCGACCCTTTTCCCGATCTACTGGCTGTTCGTCATCTCGGTGAAACAGCCCTTCGACCTGTTCTCGACGCCCGACGTCATTCTCCGGAGCTTCTTCTGGAAGAATTACCAGGACGTGCTGACCAATCCGACCTTGCGCGGATACATGCTCAACTCGATGATCATTTCGTCGGGCAACGCGCTGCTTGTCACGACGCTCGGTTTTTTTGCCTGCTACGCCCTGACGCGCTTCCAGCTTGCCGGCAAGGAAAGTATCTTCTTCTGGACGATCACCAACCGCATGGCGCCGCCGGCGGTCTTCCTGCTGCCGCTTTTCCTGCTGCTGACGCAGGTCTACAGGATCGGCGACTTCTCGCTCGCCGATTCCAGGCTGGGCATGATCCTGGTCTATTGCTCCTTCAACCTTCCCTTCGCCATCTGGACGCTGCGCCCGACCGTGGAGGGGATCCCAAAAGAGCTGGACGAGGCCGCCTATATGGACGGCGCCAGCCCATGGGTCGTCCTCTACGACATCGTCTTTCCCTTAGCACGGCCCGGACTCGCGGTAACGCTGATCCTGACCTGGGTGTTTGCGTGGAACGAATATCTGCTGGCGGCGACGCTCACCAATTTCAATGCGCGGACGCTGACCACCGGCCTGTCGGAATATGTGACGACCACGGGAACGGCCTGGGGCATCATGGCGGCGATCTCAATGCTGACACTGGTTCCGGCACTCATCGTGTTTTCGGTGGTGCAACGTCACATCGTTGCCGGCCTGACCTTCGGCGCCGTGAAAGGATGAAGCCATGACGTCTCCATCAGGAAATAATCAACGCAAGCCGGGCTTTCTGCCGATCGAAACGAACTGGTTCGACCGGCTGTTCATCGCGGTGGTGATCTGGGTCGCGCTCTCGCTGTTCTGGATGCGGTTCCTCGAGCCGTTCGGGCTTTCGGTCTGGTTTGCGGCAGCCATCTCGGCGGTCCTCGGCGCCTATCTCGTCTGGAAGGGATGAGCCGATGAATTCCCTCAACGCCAAGATACAAGCTGAACTGATTTAGGGAGGAACGACATTGGCAAATGTACAGGTGAGCGACGTCACCAAGAAGTATGGCGCACTACAGGTCATGCACGGCGTCAGCGTCGACATCGAGGATGGCGAATTCGTCGTGCTGGTCGGCCCATCCGGATGCGGCAAGTCCACACTGCTGCGGATGATCGCCGGTCTCGAGACCGTCAGCGGCGGCGATATCCGGATCGGCGGCCGTGTCGTCACCAACGCTCCGCCGAAGGAGCGCGACATCGCCATGGTCTTCCAGAGCTATGCGCTTTATCCGCACAAGACGGTCGCCGAGAATATGGGTTTTCCGCTGAAGATGGCCAAGCGCCCCAAGGCGGAGATCGACGAGAAGGTCGGCAGGGCGGCCGAGATTCTCGACCTGACGCGTTATCTCGACCGCTATCCGAAACAGCTGTCGGGCGGGCAGCGTCAGCGCGTGGCGATGGGCCGCGCGATCGTGCGCGATCCGAAGGTCTTCCTGTTCGACGAACCATTGTCGAACCTCGACGCTAAACTCCGCGTCACCATGCGCGTCGAGATCAAGGAGCTTCACCAGCGGCTGAAGACCACGACCGTCTACGTCACGCATGATCAGATCGAGGCCATGACGATGGCCAACAAGATCGTGGTGATGCGCGACGGCAGGGTCGAGCAGATCGGCAAGCCGCTCGATCTCTACGACTTCCCGGTCAACCTCTTCGTCGCCGGCTTCATCGGCAGCCCATCGATGAACTTCCTGCAAGGTCGCATCGCCACCCGTGACGGCAGGAAGGTCGTCGTCACCGACCAGGGTATCGCCCTTCCCATGGGACATACCAATGCGGACGAAGGAAGAGCCGTAACCTACGGCATCCGGCCGGAGCATATCACGATCGGCGATGAAGGCGTTCCGGTGGAGGTCTCGGTGTTCGAGCCCACCGGTTCGGAGACATTGATCTTCGGCCGCACGGGCGGCGTGCCGATCGACGCGCTGATCCGCGAACGCATCGAGGTCGATCCCGGACGGACGATGTACTTCCACATCGATCCCCGACGTGCACATATCTTCGATCGGGAAACGGGCCAGAGACTGTAAGGGAGACGATCCATGGAGTTCAAAGGAAAGACGGTTATCGTGACCGGCGCCGGAAAAGGCATCGGACGCGAAATTGTCAGGATGCTCATCGAGCGGGGTGCTGAGGTGGTGGCCCTGACGCGGAGTGCCGCCGACGTCGAAGCATTGCGTGGGGAGCCCGGCTGCCGGGCCATACAGGTCGATCTCGCCGACGCCGATGCGACCAGACAGGCTGCGATCGCCGCCCTTCCCGCCGATTTTCTCGTCAACTGCGCCGGCACGACCGAACTCCAGCCGTTCCTGGAGACAACCGTCGAAGCCTTCGACCGGCTTGTCGCGGTCAACACGCGTGCTCCGATGATCGTCGCCCAGGAATATGCTCGTTCACTGATCAAAGAGGGCCGCAGAGGCGCCATCGTCAATGTCTCGTCGGTCGCCGCCTTCGTCGGCCTCCCCGACCACGCTGCCTATTGCGCGTCGAAGGGTGGATTGGATGGCTTGACGCGCGTCATGGCCAAGGAGCTTGCACCTCACGGCATCCGCGCCAACGGAATCCATCCCACGGTGACGCTGACCCCGATGGCGGTGAAGGCATGGAGCGATCCCGAGAAGGCCACGGGGATGATGCAACGAATTCCCGTCGGTCGGTTTGCCGAGCCAGCTGACATTGCCGAAGTTGTTCTCTTCCTGCTTTCCGATGAAGCTGCCATGGTGAACGGGATATCGATGCCCGTGGACGGCGGCTATATGATCGCGTGAGATTCAGGATTAACGTGTCGTACGATCCTGCGATTGCGATACGGGAAGCGGCGGTTTTGGCCGCCGCACCAATCGGCGCAGCTCATCTTGATCAATAAAATGATCCGTCACGCCGGCCTCTTTGTCCGGATGGCTGAAAACAAGACCGTCGGAATCCTCGAGCTTCAGGGCTTGCTCCGTATTCATGATTCCGAGCGCCTGGCGCTCATACTCGGACTCGAGCGCCGCCTCGACGATGGCTTTTTTCTTGCGCATGTCCATGTCCTCCGTTGCTCAAATGGTAACGGACGGGCGGACTCGCGGTTCCCATCAGGGATTCACGATATGAGACCGGCTGAAACGAACATCCCATCGATACACGGCCCTCTATCGCACGGGTGTAGCAAGCAGTCAGCTGCAAACCTGTCTGAGTCACCCATCAAAATTTTGCAGCTTAACAGCACTTCGAACTTTGGACCTCCGCGTCGTCGGGACACTCGCGACCGGAATGCCGGCGGAATTCTCTCATCACGGACTTGCGATTCCTTTCACTATTTATGCTCTACCGTCAAAACCATTGGCATGGCCCAGTTGACCTGAAGGATCGGCCAGCGCAGTAATCTGACGTTGTCATCCTCGACCTGCGCCTCCCATCGCGCATAAAATGCAATTTCAAGTGAGGGTTTTCTACGACGGTTGTCTACACGGAGGACAGCCCAGCGCGCCCGTGCTCGGAGCAACATCGTTCGACGTTCGCTACCACGTTTCGCGCTGCTACCGGCTGCGGCAGCAAAGCCGCACGTTTTCAGGCGCTCAAGAATAAGCTGATTGGTAAGGAAATCAAAGTGGTGCCCAGGACCGGAATCGAACCAGTGACACGCGGATTTTCAATCCGCTGCTCTACCAACTGAGCTACCTGGGCTAACCTGCTTCCGCTGGTGCTTTTCAGAAAAAGAACCGTGGGGCCTTGGTTCGCCCCGGAAGCGAGCGGGGTTATAGCATCTTGTTCGGCCATGGCAAGCGTCAAATGACTCTTTTTTGACGGTCTTGCCGGTTTTGCGGATTCTTGAGGAAAAATAAGAGCTTCGCCGGGAAGTTTCTCTAGTTTTCCTCATCTGGGTAATCGGCCTTCGTCTCGTCGTCGGCCACCGGGATGGCATAGGCGCCGGTCAGCCAGCGGGAGAGATCGACCTCGCGGCAGCGATTGGAGCAGAAGGGGTAATGTTCGCGGTGGGAGGGTTTGCCGCATTCGGGGCAAGGGCGCGCCTTGCGCAGCGGCTCGACCTTGGCGGCCGGTTTGTTGTCGTCTGGCATATCGGTCCGTCCTAGAGCATGTCGAGCAAAAATGTCCAACGGTTTTGCGACAACGACATGCGTAAAAACAAAGCCTTAAAGCGCGAGGGATCTGAAAGATCGTGACGCGCTTCAAGCATCGGCCGTCGGGCTCAGCCCTCGGGCCACCGGCTATGCACATCGAAGCCTTCGCCGGTCAGAAGCAGAATGGTTTCATAAAGCGGCAGGCCGACGACATTGGTGTAGGAACCCACCATCTTCTGTACGAAGGTGCCGGCAAGGCCCTGGATGCCGTAGGCGCCTGCCTTGCCGCGCCACTGGCCGGAGGCCAGGTAGTTTTCGATCTCGAAGCCGGAGAGCCGCTTGAAGCGGACCTTGGTCTCGACGATCTTCTGGCGGATCTTGCGATCCGGCGTCACCAGGCAAACGCCGGTGTAGACCATATGGTTGCGCCCCGACAAGAGATGCAGCGAGCTCAACGCCTCGTCGGCGAACTCGGCCTTGCCGAGAATGCGCCGGCCGACGGCGACCACCGTATCGGCTGACAGGATATAGCTGCCCTTCCAGGTGATATCGCCTTTTATGGCGGCAAGGGCAGCCTCGGCCTTCTCCGCCGAAAGCCGGCGGGCGAGCGAACGCGGGTGCTCCGACTTCTTCGGCGCCTCGTCGATATCCATCGGCATCAGGCGCGATGGCTCGATGCCGGCCTGGTTGAGCAGGTCGACGCGACGGGGCGAGCCCGAGGCCAGAATGAGCTTGTATTTCAGCGTCATGGAACCTCGACCATCGGCAGACGGGAGAAAAACCCTTGCAGGGCCCTGGGCAAGCTTACTTGAAACGGTAGGTGATGCGGCCCTTGGTCAGATCGTAGGGCGTCATTTCCACCAGCACCTTGTCGCCGGCGAGAACGCGGATACGGTTCTTGCGCATACGGCCGGCGGTATGGGCGATGATCTCGTGTTCGTTTTCGAGCTTCACGCGGAACGTCGCATTCGGCAGAAGTTCGGTGACGATTCCCGGGAATTCGAGGACTTCTTCTTTAGGCATATAAGTGTTTTCTTCCTGTGGGTTGAATAGGCAGCGCAGGGCGCGCCTTCAAAATTTGGGCGGAAACTACACAATCAACGATGGTTTGTGAACCTTGTTGATCAGGCTTTCCTTTATTTGTTTTCAAGCCGATTGCGCGGCGATGCCATTTCGCTTGAGTAGCCGGCTTTCGATGAGGCCGGCCAGGTGATCGCGAACCTCGCGGTAGCTCTCCAGAATCTGCTCGCGCGTGCCGCTGACAACGGTCGGATCCATCGTCGGCCAGTAGACGACGTCGATCGCATTCGACCTGGTCAGCTCGAGCGCCGAATGATGGGCCTGCGGCGACAGGGTGATGATCAGATCGAAAAAATCGTCCTCGAGCTCTTCCAGCGTTTGCGGCTGGCGGCGCCCAAGGGACAGCCCGATTTCTTCGAGCACGACATCCACGAAGGGATCACGTTCGCCGGCGCGAACGCCGGCGGACTTGATATAGGTATTGGACGGCAGAATGCTACGGGCAATCGCTTCAGCCATCGGCGAGCGGATGGCATTCATGCCGCACATGAAGAGGATGGCGCCCGGCCGCTTTCCCTCCTCGACGTCGGCGGCGAGATCCATGGCCGTCACCCGCGCCAGTAGAGCACGCAGACCAGGGTGAACAGCCGCCGGGCGGTGTCGAAATCGACCTCTATCTTGCCGGTCAGCCTGTCCTTCAGCGTCTGCGAACCTTCATTGTGGATACCGCGCCGGCCCATGTCGATCGCCTCGATGCGGCTCGGTGTGGCCGAACGGATCGCTTCATAATAGCTCTCGCAGATCATGAAGTAATCCTTGACGATCCGCCGGAAAGGGGTGAGCGACAGGATATGGGTGGCAACCGTGCCACCCTCTTCCGTCGTGATGCCGAAGACCAGCTTCGAATCGACCAGCGAGATGTTCAACCGGTAGGGCCCGCCGGCATGGCCGAGCGGCGCGAAGCTGTTCTCCTCGATCAGATCGAAGATGGCGACGGCGCGTTCATGCTCGACATCGGGCGTCGAACGGCCGATCGTATCGTCCAAGACGACGTCGCAAAGCCGGAAATCGCCCTTCGCCATCCCCTCACCTTTCGAGGTTGAGGCGGATCGCGACCGATCGCGCATGGGCATCGAGGCCTTCGGAGACCGCCAGCGCGATCGCCGCCGGGCCGAGGGTGCGCAGTTGCTGCGGCCCAAGGCGCAGGATCGAGGTGCGCTTGACGAAATCGAGCACCGAAAGACCGGATGAGAAACGGGCCGAACGTGCGGTCGGCAGCACGTGGTTCGAACCGCCGACATAATCGCCGATCACCTCAGGCGTATGGGCGCCGATGAAGATCGCGCCGGCATTGCGGATGCCGTCGAGCAGCCGGTCCGGATCGGCGACGGCAAGCTCCAGATGCTCGGCGGCGATGCGGTTGGCCAGCGGAATGGCCTGTTTCAGATCGGAAACGAGGATGACCGCGCCGAAATCGCGCCAGCTTGCCGCCGCCGTCTCAGCGCGGTTCAGCGTCTTCAGCTGGCGTTCGACCGCCTGCTCCACCGCCTTGCCGAACTCGGCATTATCGGTGATCAGGATCGCCTGGGCGCTGACATCGTGTTCGGCCTGCGCCAGGAGGTCGGCGGCAATCCAATCCGGATTGTTGTCCTTGTCGGCAATGACAAGCACCTCGGAGGGGCCGGCGATCATGTCGATGCCGACGGTGCCGAAGACATGGCGCTTGGCGGCGGCGACATAGGCATTGCCCGGGCCGGTGATCTTGGCAACCGGGGCGATCGTCTCGGTGCCATAGGCAAGTGCCGCGATCGCCTGGGCGCCGCCGACACGATAGATCTCGGTGACGCCGACAAGCTTGGCGGCGGCAAGCACCGCCGGATTGACGGCGCCGCCGGTGGCGGGAACGGCGATGACGATGCGGTCGACACCGGCGACCTTGGCCGGCACGGCATTCATCAGCACCGAGCTCGGATAACTCGCGGTGCCGCCCGGAACATAGAGGCCGACCGCTTCGATCGCCGTCCAGCGCGAGCCGAGACCGACGCCGAGATCATCCTCGTAAATATCGTCCTTCGGCAGCTGCCGGCGATGGTGGGATTCGATGCGCAGGGCCGCGAGCTTCAGCGCGCCCAGCACCTCCGATGGCACCGCCTCGACGGCGGCGTCGATTTCCTCTGATGTGACACGCATCGGCACGGTCGCGTAATCGATGCCATCGAATTTCAGCGAATATTCGGCCAGCGCCACATCGCCGCGCGCCCTGGTATCATCGATGATGGCGCGAACGGTGGCGTTCACATCCTCGGAAACTTCACGCTTCGTCGTCAGAAAGGCAGCGAAATGCTGCTCGAAACCTTCCGATGCCTGATCCAGCCAGATTGCCAAGGCCGATATTCCTTCTCAACTCGAAACTGCGATATTCAAACGTCAAGCGTCAGCGATGGCGCGGCTTGGAGGAGGCCTCCCAGGCGCCGCCGATATCGGCCAGCTGGACCTCGATGCATTCGACATCGAGCGCAATCGAGGCGGTGCCGGACAGCGACAGCTCGATCGTACCCTCCGGCCCCTCGCCCTTCTGCTCGAAGCGCAATGCCAGCAGCGACAGCACCTCGTCGCGTTTGCCACGATCGATGCCGAGCGACCGGACGGCAAGCACACGCTTGAAGACCACGGCAGCACGACGGCGCTCGAAACCCCGGCGCTTGCGCTCGGCACCTTCCCAGACGAAACGATTGACGGCAAGCGCGAACTGCGCGTCACGCGGCGACCAGTCGATGTCGCCGACCTTGAAGACGCTGTCCTGCATATGCGCGGAAACGACCGCAAGGTCTTCGTCATCGAGCGCCACAAGCTTCAGGTCGGTCATTCAGCCTCATCCCATCATCGGTCAATGCCGGGCACCGCCGGAATGGCGATGCGTCAGACAAGGGAAATAGGATGCTGCGGCGGATTACGCAACCGGGATAAGGGCGCGTTTACTCGCTGATGCGCTCGACGATGGCGCCGCAGCGGGTCAACTTCTCCTCGAGCCGCTCGAAACCACGGTCGAGATGATAGACGCGGGAGACCGTGGTTTCGCCCTCGGCGGCAAGGCCGGCAATGACGAGCGAAACCGAGGCGCGCAGGTCGGTCGCCATGACGGGCGCACCGCGCAGGCGTTCGACGCCCTCGATCTTCGCCGTCTGGCCGGAGAGCGAGATCCTGGCGCCGAGGCGGGCAAGCTCCTGCACATGCATGAAGCGGTTTTCGAAGATGGTCTCGGTGACGTGCGAAACGCCCGAAGAACGGGTCATCAGCGCCATGAACTGCGCCTGCAAATCGGTCGGGAAACCCGGGAAGGGATCGGTGACGATATCGACCGGCTTGATGCCGGCGCCGTTGCGCCGGATGCGCATGCCGTTGTTGGTCGAGGAAATCTCCGCGCCGGCGCGGCGCAGCGTTTCCACCGCGGTTTCGAGCAGCGCCACATCGGTATTTTCGAGCACGACGTCACCGCCGGCCATGGCGACGGCCATCGCATAGGTGCCGGTCTCGATGCGATCCGGCAGGACGCGGTGACGGGCGCCGGAGAGCGAGGTGACGCCTTCGATGGTGATGGTCGCAGTACCCGCGCCCGATATCTTGGCGCCCATGGCGTTCAGGCAGTTGGCGAGATCGACGACCTCGGGCTCGCGGGCGGCATTGCCGATGACAGTCGTGCCGCGGGCAAGGGTTGCGGCCATCATCATCACATGGGTGGCGCCGACCGAAACCTTCGGGAAGGTGTAGCGCGCGCCGATCAGGCCGCCGGCCGGGGCCCTGGCATTGATATAACCGGCATCGATTTCCATCGACGCGCCGAGCGCCGTCAGACCGTCGATGAAGAGATCGACAGGGCGCGTGCCGATGGCACAGCCGCCCGGCAGCGACACGCGGCAATGGCCCTCGCGCGCCAGGAGCGGGCCGATGACCCAGAAGGACGCGCGCATCTTCGAGACCAGCTCATAAGAAGCCGTGGTATCGACGATGGTGCGGCAGGTGAAATGGATCGTGCGGGCGTAGGAATCTTCCTGGCGCTCGCGGCGGCCGTTGACGGCAACATCGACGCCGTGATTGCCGAGGATGCGCATCAGGAGTTCGACATCGGCCAGATGCGGCACGTTTTCCAGCGTCAGCGTATCGCTGGTCAGAAGCGAGGCGATCATCAGCGGCAGTGCGGCATTCTTGGCGCCGGAAATCGGAATGATGCCATTCAGCTCATTACCGCCGACGATTCTGATACGATCCATGTGCGCTTACGGGCCGCGCCCGCCTTTCCTGAAAGTTGTGCCTTGAAAGAAGGAGTGAGGTGTTTAGGGGATTTATCAAAACGCTTCAATTGGCGAGGGACGGAACATTACGATTCGTCCATTTTTGCGGCGGGCAGGCCATTTGTTTCGTCGGCTTGCCCGGAACGGCGGGCGCGTACCTGCTGTTTGCGTCTTGAAAGATTTTCTCTGAGCTTGTCGGCGGCGCGTTCGCGGCGCAGTTTCGCCTGTGCCTCGATCGCCTCTTTGCGGCTCTGCTGGCCGGTTACGGTCTTGTCGTTCATGCAGACAGGATTAGCCGAATTTGCGCCGATCCAAAAGTCCCTTGCGTGCCAATCCACGCGAAGTTGGAATTTGCTGCTTGCGCTTGCCGTCAAGCTGTGGCAATAGCCGCCCCGTTCCCGCAATTGAGCCGCCCGGCTCCACACGGGTACTGGTCCTGCTGCCGTAGCTCAGTGGTAGAGCACACCCTTGGTAAGGGTGAGGTCGGTGGTTCAATCCCACTCGGCAGCACCAGTTTTCTCTCAGTATTGGGAATCATTTTGCTCTTTCTCGGTGAGAGTAGCCCCTCATCGCAATGGTGGCGCGCTGGCGCCATACAACTTATTTGCGACCGATAAAAATTCCTCATGGCCTGCGTGCGCACGCAAGCTGACATTTCGCCTCATCAGCAACCAACGATTCACCATTGTTGACCGTGAAAATCACGCTAGAATAGCGATCATGGCGGCGCCTCCCCGGAGGAATAGAGGCGCTGCACCGTTGTTTCTGTCGACAATCGTGGAGGAGCATCGATGGCAACTGAACGATGGAACAGTCCGGTGACGGTCGGTTTCGAAGGTGCCAGCGCGCGAACGGTCAATGGTCCGTTCGATGCGTTGAAGTGCCTGGCGGATTTCTGGCCGAATGCGCGCGGGCTGCGTTATATCAAGGCCCGCAGCACATGCCGGGCAGCACTCGACGGGCGCAAGAGCGTGGAAGAAGCGAGAGCCGAGTTCCTGGCGGCGGCCGAAGAGGCGAAGCTGAAGCTGCATTGAATTGGCGCAGAATCCCTTTCCGAAAATCGATTCCGATTTTCCGGGTTATGCATTGCACTTCGCTGAGGATATCGACCATTCCCGGCGTTTCGGTAAAGGAAACGTGCCGGAACGGGGCAATGCTTTCATTTTGCTTAACCCTGCATCGAACTCGTGGCGGGTTTTGGTGCAACGGGCGTTGCGCCTGATACAGCTGTCTTCATAGAAGATGTTCAGCCATCATGATGATGGTCAGAGGCTCGTACCCTCTGCGGAAACGCAAGGCGAGCCTCGTCCGAGCAAGCCCTTCCTGTTTTCAGTTTTCAGCAGCCCGCGCCGCCCTCATTCTCCACCTCGACATAACCGACGCCGATGATCGTACCGTCTGCCGCGCGGATGAAGGAGGGGAGGTAGTGAGGCTCTGCCGGCTGGCAGGCGACGGTGCCGGTATATTCGTTGAGGGCGATCTGGTCCTTCGGCAAAGCGGAATAATTCGTGCCGGTTTCCAGCGAGGCATAGGCGGAGCCGGCAAGGACACCGCCTGTTATCAAGGTCATTGCCGAGAGGCGAAGAAGCGGCTGCATTAGGATCTCCAGCGTTCAGGTCCGGCCTTTCAACCCGCGGGATGGTATTTTGGTTCCCTTCATGCGTTGCAAAGACATGAGGGCGCGGGACCGGCTAGTGTCGCAGCAAGCGACTGTGCACATAGCCTCGTCCGACGATGTTCTCGGCGATCTCGACCGCCCGCTCGACATCACCACGCCTGTGCACGAAGCCTTCCAGGACGACATAGGCGCCCGATATGCTGACGGTGATTTCTCCCGCTTCGATATCGCCGGTCGCATGAAGGGCGCTTTCCACCGAGGCGCGCGTCGCCGCATCGCTGTGGCCCTGCCGGCCGGGCTCCTCATGGTCGGTGAATGCTGGAAACCCGAGCACCGTGACCGTCTCCTGATGTTGGTAGATGCAGGTTAACGCCGTGCGGGACGTTTCGTTGCAGCCGGGCGGATAGCCCTTGGCGGAAGAGGCTGCGATTTCCATATCTGGCTACAGTCGAAAGAGGGATGACGACGATGAAAGCGCTTCTGCCCGCCTTGTTGACCGGGGCCTTGCTTGCCGGCTGTTCCTCGGCAGACAGGCCGGCGCTGGAACCCATTCCCGGCAGCATCACCTATGGCGGCCAGCCGCGAACGAAGCTCACCAAGTCGCCGGTCGGCAGCGCCGTCTACAACCAGTTCTACAATGAGACCGGCCAGCGGGTGGAGGAAACCATATTCTTCAGCCGGATCGCAGCCTGAAACTGGTGCGGCGCGAGATTGCCCCGGATTTCCCCGATTGAGGCTTCCCTCCCCGACCACAGCGCTTGACAGCGGCTGAAATCGCGAACATTCAAGGAACATCTAATCTTTCCCCAGTGATTCTGCGGGAGCCCGACCGGACGGCTGGATGTATCTCGAAAAGCTCAATCCCCAGCAGCGCATGGCCGTCGAGCATGGCACGCTCACCGACGGCAGCCATATTGCCGGGCCGCTGCTGGTCATTGCCGGCGCCGGCTCCGGCAAGACGAATACGCTGGCGCATCGGGTCGCGCATCTGATCGTCAAGGGCGCCGATCCCCGCCGCATCCTGCTGATGACCTTCTCACGCCGGGCAGCCGCCGAGATGGCGCGCCGCGTCGAGCGCATCTGCCGGGATGTTCTCGGCGCCAATGCCGGCATCATGGCGGATGCACTGTCCTGGTCCGGCACCTTTCACGGCATCGGCGCGCGGCTGCTGCGCGATTATGCGCAGCAGATCGGCCTCGATCCTGACTTTACCATCCACGACCGCGAAGACAGCGCCGACCTGATGAACCTCATCCGGCACGACCTCGGCTTCTCCAAGACGGAAAGCCGGTTTCCGGCCAAAGGCACCTGCCTTGCGATCTATTCCCGAGCGGTGAATTCGGAGACCGCGCTCGATCAGGTGCTGCGCGATGCCTTTCCCTGGTGCGCGACATGGGAGAAACAGCTGCGCGAGCTTTTCGCCTGTTATGTCGAGGCCAAGCAGAGCCAGAACGTGCTCGATTACGACGACCTGCTGCTCTATTGGGCGCAGATGGTCGGCGAGACTGTCATTGCCGAGGATATCGGCAGCCGCTTCGACCATGTGCTGGTCGACGAATATCAGGACACCAACCGGCTGCAGGCCTCGATCCTCATGGCGCTGAAGCCGCAAGGCCAGGGGCTGACCGTCGTCGGCGACGATGCCCAATCGATCTATTCCTTCCGCGCCGCGACGGTGCGCAATATCCTCGATTTTCCCGCTGCCTTCAGCCCGGTCGCTGATATCGTCACGCTCGACCGCAATTACCGCTCGACGCAGCCGATCCTGGCGGCTGCCAACGCCGTCATCGATCTCGCCTCGGAACGCTTCACCAAGAATCTCTGGACCGAGCGGCAATCATCGGAGCGGCCGCGCCTGGTGACGGTGCGCGACGAGACCGAGCAGGCGCGATATGTCGCCGACATGGTGCTCGACAACCGCGAGGAAGGCTTGAAGCTCAAGCAGCAGGCGGTGCTGTTCCGCGCCTCGCATCACAGCGGCCCGCTGGAGGTCGAATTGACCCGACGCAACATTCCCTTCGTCAAATTCGGCGGGCTGAAGTTCCTCGACAGCGCACATGTCAAGGACATGCTGGCTGCGCTGCGCTTCGCCCAGAACCCGCGCGACCGGGTGGCGGGCTTCCGGCTGATGCAGATCCTGCCGGGCGTCGGGCCGTCGACGGCACAGAAGGCGCTCGACCTGATGGCTGAGGATGCGAGCCCGCTATCGGCGCTCGCCGAAATGCCGGCGCCGCCGCGCTCCGGCGAGGACTGGACTGATTTCGTTGCCATGCTGCAGGAGATGAAATCCGGCAAGGCCGGCTGGCCGGCGGAGATCGGCCTGGCGCGGCAATGGTACGCGCCGCATCTGGAACGGCTGCATGAGGACGCCGCGACGCGGCAAGCCGATCTGCTGCAGCTCGAGCAGATCGCCGGCGGTTATGCCTCGCGCGAACGTTTTCTCACCGAACTCACCCTCGATCCGCCGGATGCCACCAGCGACCAGGCCGGCGTGCCGCTGCTCGACGAGGATTATCTGATCCTTTCCACCATCCATTCCGCCAAGGGCCAGGAATGGACGAGGGTCTTCATGCTGAACGTCGTCGACGGCTGCATTCCGAGCGATCTCGCCGTCGGCGCCACCGCCGAAATCGAGGAGGAACGCCGGCTGCTCTATGTCGCGATGACGCGAGCGAGAGACGGCCTCGATCTGGTCGTGCCGCAACGCTTCTTCACCTACGGCCAGAATTCGCAGGGCGACCGGCACGTCTATGCCTCACGCAGCCGCTTCATCCCGGCGACGCTGCTGCAGTTCTTCGAGGCCTGCAGCTGGCCGCAGGTGAAATCGGAGACCGCCGCGCAAGCGCAGGCGCGGCAGGTGCGCATCGATGTCGGCGCCCGCATGCGCGGCATGTGGCGATAGGCTGAAACAGTTCAGAGCGAAAGCGGCGCCTCGGCCGGTTTCAGGAAATGCTCGATTGTCGCCGCACCGACGGCCTCGACTGAGGCGGGCGACCATTTCGGATTGCGGTCCTTATCGATGACGGCGGCGCGGATGCCTTCGAAGAAGTCGGGATTATCCAGCATCTGCAGGCAGGCGCCGAGTTCGCGGCCGAGGCATTCGGCAAGCGAGGCGCTACGGCGGCCGGCCCTGAGCAGCCGCAAAGCAAGCTTCAGGCTGGTCGGCGAACGCGTCAGCAGCACTCGGCGCGTCTCGGCGGCGAAATCGCCCTTCTCCTCGGCGAGTGCTGCCAGGATTTCCTCGACGCTGTCGAACCGGAAGGTGCGATCGATCAATGCCGCGTTCAGCCGCAGCCGGCTTTCTCCGGCGGGCTCCGAGAGCGTCTGCAGCACCGCATCGACGTCGCTCGATGAACTGCCGCGTGCCAAGCCCGACAAAGCATCGATCACCGCACCGAGCTGCGACGAAGCGATCTGCAGGTCGGCGAGCCCAGCGTGGAGCGCGTCGGCGGCACCGACATCCAGCCCGGTCAGCCCGAGCCATGTTCCGGCCTCGCCGGGCGCCTGCGGCAGCAGCCAGGTGGCGCCGACATCGGGGACATAGCCGATGCCGGTTTCGGGCATGGCGAGGCGCGTGCGCTCGGTGACAACGCGGTGGCGGCCGTGCGCCGACAGGCCGACGCCGCCGCCCATGGTGATGCCGTCCATCAGCGCGACATAGGGTTTGGGGTAGGAGGCGATCTGATGGTTGAGGCGGAATTCCTCGCGCCAGAAGGTTCCTGCCAGGCCATCGCCGGCGCGGGCGCTTTCATGCAGGGCGCGGATGTCGCCGCCGGCGCAGAAGCCGCGTTCGCCCTCGCCTGTCGCCACGACGCTTGCCACCTCGCAATCCTCGGCAAAAGCGTGCAGCGCCGCGGTGATCGTGCGGATCATCGGCAGCGTCAGGCTGTTCAGCGCCCGCGGCCGGTTGAGCCGGATCACGCCTGCGGTGCCTCGCCGTTCAATGATGACTTCGTCGTCGTCCTGCATGGTTCACCTCCTCGGTCACGACCATGAATAGACGACGATCCAGCTTCGCTCCAGTCGATTTGCGACTGGTCGATCGGATCCGTTCAGGCAGACAGCGAATTGCGCGCGGAGGCTGCCGCTTCGCACCGGGCGGCATAGTCGATGGCAAGTTCCAGCGGCAGCGGCCGCGAGAAATGATAGCCCTGCGCCAGACGAACGCCCATCGCCTTCAATCCGTCGGCGATCTCTTCGCTTTCGACGCCTTCGGCGACCGAGGCCATGCCGAGATTCTGGCCGAAATTGGCGACCGAGCGGGTGATGTTCATGCAGCGGGTCATGCAGGTCCCGCAGGCACGGGGACGGTCAACAGGCTGGCACCCCGGTAGAAGCGCTTCGCGCCTTGCCTGGAATTGCTCTAGAAAGACGCGGCGGCGAGTGCCCGGTGGATGCTGTGCAGATCGTCGACGTTTCTGTTCGCCAGGAAGAGTTCCCAATCGAGCGAGCTCTGGACGATGGTTTCGAGAGAATCGTATCTCGGTTTCCAATCGAGCACCTGCCTTGCGAGCGAAGCGTCGGCGACGACGCTTGCCGAATCGCCGGCGCGGCGCGGCGCCTTGTGGATGTTGAAGGAATGCCCGTGCAGGCGCGTGACCATGTTCAGCACGTCGAGCACGGAATAGCCGCTGCCATAACCGCAATTGGCAACGAGCGAGCCCTTGTCCTTGCGCAGGTGCTGCAGGGCTTTCAGATGTGCATCGACAAGATCGGTGACATGGATGTAATCGCGCACGCCGGTGCCGTCATGGGTGGGATAATCGATACCATAGACACTGACGCTGTCGCGCCTGCCGAGGGCTGCCTCGCAGGCAACCTTGATCAGGTGGGTGGCGCCTGAGGTCGACTGGCCGGCACGGTGGTCGGGATCGGCGCCGGCGACGTTGAAGTAGCGAAGCGCGACATAGTTGAAATCATAGGCGGCGGCGGCATCGCGCAGCATGAATTCGGTTATCAGCTTCGACTGGCCGTAGGGATTTTCCGGATTGAGGGGTGCGGTCTCCTTCACCGGCAGGTCCGTCTTCTGCTGGCCGTAGACGGCCGCCGTCGAGGAGAAGACGAAGTTGCGGATTCCGGCCTTGACCGAAGCGGAGAGCAGCGCCCGGGTCTTGCCGGAATTGTTGTCGTAATAGGAGAGCGGATCGGCGACCGAGACCGGGACGACGGCGGAGCCGGCGAAATGGATGATCGCCTCGATGTCGTTTTCGATGAAGATGTTCTTCAATATGTCGGAATCGGCGACGTCGCCGAGATAGAAACGCGCCGCCGGCGCCACGGCCCAGCGAAAGCCCGTGGAGAGGCGGTCGAGCACGACCACGTCCTCGCCCGCATCGAGCAGCGCCCAAACCATGTGACTGCCGATATATCCGGCGCCGCCCGTCACCAAAACCGCCATGTCCCACATCCCTGCTTTCGTTTTATAGCAGGGGCATCAGGCCCGGTTTTTCTTTCCAATTTTCTTATCGAATGGCCGTTCGAGGGCCTTTGAACCGGTATGTTTGGACTTGTGGTTAGAGGCCGATTTCGGGCTTTGCTAGAGTTTTATCGATCGGGCGATTCCGGCACAAAACCAGCCGGCCTGGCCGCTTCTCAGCGCTTGAGGATATAATCGCAGAGACGCTCTGCCGCGATCGCCACCTGCGCGGGGTCGCGCAGGAAACAGGCGCGCAGGAAAAGCTCGCCGCCAGCGCCGAACGCGGTTCCGGGAGCAAGGCCGACGCCCGTCTTGTCGACGATATCGAGCGCTGCCTTGCGGCTGTCGGCGACGCCGTCGATCTTCAGGAAAGCGTAAAGCGCGCCGTCTGGCTTCAGCGTCTCGACGCGGTTGGTGGCAACAAGCGCATCGCAGAGAATATCGCGGGAGCGGGCTGCCTTGGCGATATTGGCAGCGATGAAATCGTCGCCCTTATCCAGGGCGGCGACGGCGCCCTTCTGCATGAACTGCGCGACGCCCGACGTCGAATACTGGACGAGATTTTCGAGCACCTGGCCCATCTCAGGGGGTGCGACGATCCAGCCGACGCGCCAGCCGGTCATCGACCAGTTTTTCGAGAAGGAATTGACGAAGATGATCTTGTCATCAGGCGCCATCACATCGAGGAAGGAGGCCGCGCGGCCGCCTGGAAAATAATAGAGGGCGTAGATCTCATCCGCCATGATCCAGAGGTCGTGCTTGCGGGCCAGCGCCAGGATATCGGCGAGATCCTTCTTCGTTGCTGTCCAGCCCGTCGGGTTCGACGGCGTGTTGATGAAGAGGCCCCTGGTCTTTTCCGTGATGGCGGCTTCGATGCGGTTGAGATCGACCGCCCATTTGCCGCCTTCGAACTGCAGCTCGACACCGACCGAGCGTGCGCCTGCGATTTCGAGGGCGGCAGCGATATTCGGCCAGGCGGGGGTGAGATAGACGAATTCGTCACCCGGCGAGGTCAACGCCTGAACGCTGATCTGGATCGCCTGCATGCCGGAACCGGTGACATAGAAATGCTCGACCGGAAGCCGGATTCCGAAATGTCTGGCGTAATAATCCGAAAGCGCCTGGCGAAGCTCGGGAATGCCGCGCTGCCAGGTGTAGAAGGTCTCGCCTGAAGCAAGCGCATCCATCGCCGCCCGGCTGATGAAGTCAGGCGTCGGCAGATCACCTTCACCCACCCAGAGCGGCAGCAGGCCTTCGCGGCCACGGGCATAATTGACGACTTCGACGATCCCGCTTTCGGGCGCCGTAATGGCACGCGGGCTGAGGCTTTTCACGATCGACATGCATATCTCCGGTTTCCGCCTTCATAGAGGATTTACGTCGGCAAATCCCATGATATCCAGTGATGGCATATCGATTTTCGTGATGGATGGACCCGGCCGGAACGGATGGGGCTCCAGTCCGGATCAAGCCGTCGGGCGCGTGGCGAGAAGATCGCGGATTTCCGTCAGCAGCTGAACGTCTGCCGGCGGCGGGGGCAACTCTTCCGGTGCGGCCTTTTCCTGGCGCTCGACCTGAGCACGCAGGATGTTCACGCCCTTGACCATCAGGAAGATGATCCAGGCGAGGATCAGGAAGTTGATGAGGACGGTGAGGAAACTGCCATAGGCAAACACCGCTCCCTGCTCGCGGGCGGCCGCAAGCGACGGCGCGTTGACGGCCGAGGAGAGTGGCAGGAAGTAATTCGAAAAATCGAAGCCGCCGAAAACGGCGCCCACGATCGGCATGATCAGATCGTCGACCAAAGATTTGACGATGCCGCCAAAGGCGCCGCCGATGATGACGCCGACGGCAAGATCCATGACATTCCCGCGCGCGATAAAGGCCTTGAACTCGTTGAGCATCGCATCCGTCTCCCTTCGATGCATTTCAAAGATATGCAAGTGTCTGTTATAGCGTCACGCGTCTCTACAGCCTCGTAAAAAAGGCTCAACGCTTTGAATTGACGCACAATTTATTCTTAATCAATGCCGATTTGAGGAATTATGCAGTAGCAGCATCTTCATTGCAATTCATCAATCGGCAATCGCAATTATTCGGCAATACCCCTCGCGGCCTTTGACTTAAGGCCTAGATGGCCAGGAATTTTCAAAGCGCCTGAAATAACTTAAGCTGACCCCACGTTGCGGGAGGTCCCGGCGGGTTTCCGCCGGCGGAGGGTCAATGCTTCCAGGCTGGGTCATATTCGCGTCTGCCTTCGGCTATCTGCTGCTGCTTTTCGCCGTGGCAAGCTATGGCGACCGCAAGAACCGCAGCCAAGGCACGCTTGATCGCGGCCCGGGCATGCTCGGCCCGGGCGCGCTGGAAGGCGGATGGCCCGTCGTCTATGCGCTGAGCCTTGCGATTTACTGCACCTCCTGGACCTATTTCGGCAGCGTCGGGCTTGCCGCGCAGCGCGGCCTGGAATTTGCTGGTATCTATATCGGCCCGATCCTGGTCTTCACGCTCGGCATGCCCTTGCTTCGCCGCATCATCGAGCTCGCCAAGGCCGAAAAGCTCACCTCGGTTGCCGATTTCGTCGCCGCGCGTTACGGCAAGAACCCGACGGTCGCCACCATCGTCGCGCTGATCTCGCTGATCGGCACCATTCCCTATATCGCGCTGCAGCTGAAAGCCATTTCCAGCACCGTCAGCGCCATGGTCAACCCGTCGGATTACGGCATCGGCAGCGGCAATCTCTATTTCCTCGACCTGCCGCTCCTCGCAACGCTGGTGCTTGCCTGCTTCGCCATCATGTTCGGCACCCGGCACACGGATGCGACCGAACACCAGGACGGGCTGATCCTCGCCGTCTCGATGGAGTCGGTCGTCAAGCTCGTCGCCTTCCTGACGGCCGGCGTCTGCGTCATCTGGTTTCTCTTCGACGGTCCGGCCGACCTCTGGCGGAAGACCGTCGACAACACGCTGGTTATGTCGGCGCTGAGTTACCATACGCCGATCAGCCGCTGGATCACCCTGATCCTGCTGTCGGCCTTCGCGATCATTCTGCTGCCGCGGCAATTCCACGTGACGGTCGTCGAAAACCGGACGCCGAAACAGTTGAAACTCGCAGGCTTCCTGTTTCCTGTTTATCTCATATCAATCAATCTCTTCGTGCTGCCGGTGGCGATCGGCGGGCTCTTGACCTTCGGCGGCAACGGCAATGCCGATTTCTACATGCTGTCGCTGCCGCTTGCCGGCCAGATGCCGGTGGTGTCGCTGATCACCTTCATCGGCGGCTTCTCCGCCGCAACGGCGATGGTCATCGTCGATTCGGTGGCGCTGTCGATCATGGTGTCGAACGACATCATCATGCCGATCTTCCTCAGGCGCAAACTCGCCGGCCGCGCCAGCCTGCGCGACAATTTCGCCAAGACGCTGCTCAATATCCGCCGCAGCGCCATCTTCGCCGTGCTGCTGTTCGGCTATGCCTATTACCGCTCGACCGACAGCACCGCCGGCCTTGCCTCGATCGGCCTGCTTTCCTTTGCGGCGATCGCGCAGATCGCCCCGGCGCTCTTCGGCGGGCTGATCTGGCGGCGGGCGAATGCGCGCGGCGCCATCCTCGGGCTGATCTCCGGCTTCGTCATCTGGGTCTATCTGCTGTTCCTGCCCTCGCTCGGCGGCCCCGATTATTCCTATGTGGCAAGCGCCGTCCTCGGCTTCATCTTTCCCGGGACGA
Organism: Rhizobium binxianense; assembly: GCF_028994275.1. Taxonomy (NCBI): domain Bacteria; kingdom Pseudomonadati; phylum Pseudomonadota; class Alphaproteobacteria; order Hyphomicrobiales; family Rhizobiaceae; genus Rhizobium; species Rhizobium binxianense. Next base: position 237,687 of record NZ_CP118713.1, on the reverse strand, counting down.
CGCTGTTTACCGCCCCCGACGCCGATCCGCTGGTCAATGCGACCGTCATGAGCCTGCTCGTCAATACCGCCTTCTTCGTCGTCGGCTCGCTCACCCGCAATGCCAGGCCGCTGGAACGCATCCAGGCCGGCATCTTCGTCAAGCGGCATTCGCGCTCGCAATTTGCCACGCGCGGCTGGAAGACCCGCGTCAGCGTCGGCGACCTCAAGGCGGCGATCTCGCGCTATCTCGGCGAAGAGCGCATGCAGCGTTCGTTCACCACCTACGAACAAGGTTCCGGCCGCAAGCTGGAGGACGAACAGCCGGCCGACATGGCGCTCATCCATTTCAGCGAACAGCTGCTCGGCAGCGCCATCGGCTCCTCTTCTGCCCGGCTGGTGCTGTCGCTGATCCTGCAGAAGATCGAGGATGCCTCTTCCGATACCGCCTGGCTGCTCGACCAGGCGAGCGAGGCGCTGCAATATAACCAGGACATGCTGCAGACGGCGCTTTCGCAGATGGACCAGGGCATTGCGGTGTTCGACAGTTCCAACCGGCTGACGATCTGGAACCGGCGCTTCCGGCAATTGCTGGATCTGCCGGAAAGTGCCGGTCAGGTCGGTTTTCCCCTGTCGGAGATCGTCACCACGCTCAGCCAGCGCGGCGATATCGCGCCCGGCGATCTCAGCCAGACGGTGCGGCATTTCCTGACGCTCGACAAACCCTTCTCGCTGGTGCTCGGCGGCGGCGAGCGGATCATCGAGGTGCGCTCCAACGCCATGCCCGACAAGGGCATCGTCGCCACCTTCACCGACATCACTCAGCGCGTCACCGCCGACCAGGCGCTGAAACAGGCGAACGAGACGCTGGAACAGCGCGTCGCCGAACGCACGGCCGAGCTGACCCGCGTCAACCGCGAACTCGGCGAGGCGCGCGCTGCCGCCGACGAGGCGAATATCGGCAAGACCCGCTTTTTCGCCGCCGCCGGCCACGACATCCTGCAGCCGCTGAATGCCGCCCGGCTCTATTCCTCGGCGCTAGTCGAGCGCATGGCGCAATCCGACAACAGCCCGATCGTGCGCAACATCGATTCGGCGCTGGAATCGGTCGAAACCATTCTCGGTGCGGTGCTCGATATTTCGAGGCTCGATACCGGCGCGATGCGGCCACGGCTCGCCGCCGTGGCACTCTCCGACCTGCTCAAGCGCATCGAGACCGATTTCGCACCGATCGCCCGGGAAAAACAGCTGAAACTGGTGGTCATGCCGACGTCGCTCAGGGTCCGCTCCGACCCCAACCTTTTGCGCCGGCTGGTGCAGAACCTGGTTTCCAACGCCATCAAATACACGATCACCGGCAAGGTGCTGGTGGGTGCGCGGCGGCGCGGCAACCAGGTGATCATCCAGGTGATCGATTCCGGCATCGGCATTCCACCGTCGAAATTCCGCACCGTGTTCAAGGAATTCGCCCGGCTGGACGAAGGCGCCAAAACCGCTTCCGGCCTCGGGCTCGGCCTATCGATCGTCGACCGCATCGCCCGCGTGCTCAATCATCCGGTCGAGCTGCAGTCGACGCATGGCAAGGGCACGGAATTCCGCATCGCCATGCCGCTCGACGTCTCGCGCCCGGCCGAGGCCGCAGCGGCCGCCGCCCCTGCCGACCGCCCGGGGCAGCCGCTCAAGGGGCTGAAGATCCTCTGCATCGACAACGAGCCGAAGATCCTCGAAGGCATGCGGCTGCTGCTCAGCGGCTGGGGTTGCGAAGTCAAGGGGCTGGATTGTCTCGCCGACGTGATATCCAGCGACGGTCGTGACGGGCCGCCGGATCTCGCCATCGCCGATTATCATCTCGACGACGGCACCGGCATTGCCGCGATCCTGCATCTGCGCCGGCAGTTCGACGCCGATATCCCTGCCCTGATGATCACCGCCGACCGCACGCCGGAGGTGCGCAGCGAAGCCGAGCGGCACGACATCGCCGTTCAGCACAAACCGGTGCGGCCGGCGGCGCTGCGCGCCTATATCACCCAGATTTCCGGCCTGAAACGCGCCGCCGCAGAGTAAAATTAGTCCGCTGTGTTCATGACGCGGGCGACCAGATCGCGCACACGCGCCGTATCCGGCACGTCGCCGAACAGGATGCGATACATGATCGGCGCCACGACCTGGTCCATGACCAGATCGACATCCGGAAACGGCCCGCCGCGGGCCTTCGCCCGCTCGGCGATGACGACGATCTGCTGGCGGGTATATTCGCAGCATTTGCAGGCATTTGCGCCTGCCTGCGCCGCCAGCACGTCGCGGATCATCTCGCGGCCCGGGCCGGAGGACATTTCCTCGGCATACTGCTCGGCCCAAGCCTCGAGATCGGCCCTGCCGCTGCCGGCATCGACCGGCTGCATATCCGGGCGCAAACGCTCGACGGCGACATCGGCAAGAAGCGCCTGCAGGTCGCCCCAGCGGCGATAGATGGTCGACGGCGTCACGCCTGCCTTGCCGGCGATCAGCGGGATGGTCACCTCGGCGCGGCTCATCTCGGCCAGCAGCTCACGCACCGCCTTGTGCACCGATGCCTGAACCCTGGCGCTTCTGCCGCCCGGGCGGAGATTCTCCTTCACTGCCATGCCTGCAACCCGACTTTTGCACCCTGACGCCCATAGTTCAAAATCTTTGACAGAACCATAAACGCAAATAATTTGCCTTTACCAGGCGCCTACCCTACATGGAGCTAACGCAACTGTTTAGCTTTAAGGGGCTTATATATGGTCGCCGCAGCCAAATCCATAGAGAATGCGCCGCGCCCCTCGATCGGCTTTCATGCGCTGACGCTCGCCACCTTCTTCGGCGCCTCCGCAGCGCCCACGCCGCTCTACCGGATCTATCAGGAGAACTTCGCGCTCTCGCCGGTGCTGATCACGGTGGTCTTCGCCGTCTACGCCTTCGCGCTGCTGGCGGCACTGCTGATCGCCGGTTCGATCTCCGACCATCTCGGCCGCAAGCCGGTGATCTTTTTCGCCCTGGTGCTCGAAATCGTCGCCATGGGCCTGTTCGTCGTCGCCAGCGGTCCCGGCTGGCTGATCGCGGCGCGGATCGTGCAGGGCATTGCAACGGGGATTGCCGGCGCCTCGCTCGGAGCCGCTCTCGTCGATGTCGACCGGGCCAAAGGGCAGATCGTCAATTCGATCGCGCCGCTTTGCGGCATGGCGGTGGGCGCGGTCGGCACCAGCGCCTTGATCCAATACGGCCCCTTCCCGATGCATCTCACCTACGCGCTGCTGCTCGTCGCCTTCACCCTGCAGGCAGCGGCCATCTGGCTGACGCGCGAGACCGGCGGCACACGGCCGGGCGCGCTCGGTTCGCTGATACCGCGGGTCGCCGTTCCGCCGCAGGTGAAGCGGCCGCTGTCGCTGGTGACGCCGATCAACGTCGCCAACTGGACGCTTGCCGGCTTCTATCTGTCGCTGGTCCCGTCGCTGGTCGCCAGCACCACCGGCAGCGGCGCGCCGCTGACGGGCGGCGCCGTCGTCACCGCGTTGATGGTGAGCGGGGCAATCGCCGTCTATCTCAGGCGCGGCAAGACGGCCTCGGCCAACCTCGGTTTCGGCGTGTCGGCGAAGACACTCGGCATCCTGACGGTCGTTGCCGGCGTGCATCTCGCCAACGTGCCGCTGCTTCTCGTCGGCACCGTCTTCACCGGCGCCGGTTTCGGCACCAATTTCCTCGGCTCGATCGGCACGATCATGCCACTTGCCAAACCGGACGAGCGGGCCGGATTACTGGCGGCCTTCTACGTCCAGAGCTACCTCGCCTTCAGCCTGCCGGCGATCCTTGCCGGGTTCCTGGCGAAATCGGCCGGTTACGCGCTGACGACGGATATTTATGCGACGGCGATCTTGTTGCTGATGGGCGTCGGGATCACGGCGGTTCGCGCCGGCCGGCGCAAGGCGGCGGAAAGCGCAGCCTGACATTCTTCATCGGCCGAGATCGACCGGAGCGAAGGGTCTCCGCTCCGGTCAAGGGCTGTGTCAGAAGTCCTCCCAGCCATCGCCGGCCGAAGCTGCTGCCTTTGAGCCGCCGCCCAGAGCGACAGCCAGCGTCTTCTTCAATGCGCGGGCCGGAGAGGGAACGGGGGTCATCGTGTGCGATGATACGACTTTCGGAGCGGCGACCGGACGCGGGACATTCGAACGTGTCGTAGTCGAAGTCATGCCCGCGCCGGTATCGAGCCGGAACTGACCCAAGCGTCCGGAGAGGGCAGAGACCTCGGTCGCAAGCCTGTGGGCCGCCGCGTTGGACTCCTCCACCATGGACGCATTCTTCTGCGTCGCCTGATCCATCTGATTGACAGCCGTATTGATTTCCTGAAGGCCGGTCGACTGCTCGCGCGCCGACTGAACGATCGCGTCGACATTGCGGTCGATCTGCTGCACCTCCTGGACAATGCCTTCCAGAGCATCGCCGGTCTGGCGGACCAAGGCAACACCCTGCTGCACCTGGCCGCCGGATGAGCTGATCAGAGCCTTGATCTCCTTGGCCGCGCCAGCCGAGCGCTGCGCGAGCTCGCGGACCTCCTGAGCGACCACGGCGAAGCCCTTGCCGGCTTCACCGGCGCGCGCGGCCTCGACGCCGGCATTCAGCGCCAGCAGGTTTGTCTGGAAGGCGATCTCGTCGATCACGCCGATGATGTTTGAGATCGACTTGGACGACTGTTCGATGTCGTGCATCGCTTCGACGGCGCGTTGCACGATCTGGCCGGAACGTTCGGCATTTTCCTTCGTCCGAGCAACCATCGATCCTGCTTCTTCGGCACGCGCCGTGGAATCCTTGACCGACGTCGTAATCTGCTCCAACGCTGCCGCCGTTTCCTCGACGGAGGCCGCCTGCTGTTCCGTCCGGCGCGCAAGATCGTCGGCAGCAGAACGGATCTCCTCAGTGCCGCTTTGAATGACCGCAGCATTTTGCGAGAACGACAGCAGCGCCGACCGCAGTTTGACGACCGACTCGTTGAAATTGACGCGGGTCTGGTCAAGCGTCGCCGCGAAAGGCTGCTCGAGTGCGATCGTTACGTCGCCTTCGGCAAGCTTGGCGAGGCCAAGCGCCAATTCGCCGACGGCGAATTTGACGTCGGCTTCCTGAGCCTGGTCGATCCGGGCGCGCTCTGCACGCTCCTTTTCCTGCAGCATACGGTTTTCTTCTGCCTCGGTCTGCAGGCGTGCTCTTTCGCGGTTGCTCTCGAGCAGTGCCTTCAGGGAGCGCGAGAGGTCACCGATTTCGTCCTTCGCGTCGCCGTCTTTCAGGGTCACGTCGAGTTTGCCGGCAGCAATGTCGGCAGTCTCGCCGATCACGCTGGAAATCCGGCCGACGAAGCGGCGGGCGATCAGCCACCCGGCGAGGCCGAGCAGCAAGGCCGCCAGGCTGGTGGCGAGAACGGCATCCCGCACGACCGTATAGAGAGCCCCGAAGAGTGTCGCCTTCGGGACCGAAACGATCGCATACCAATTTGAGCTCTCGGCAAGCTTGACCGCGACGGCAACCGCCAGAGAGACGCTGCCATCCTCATTGGTCAGCTCATGCTCGACACCGGGCGTGGCGATCAGACGATCCCAATCCGCAGTCTTTATTCCCGTCTCCGACAGGCTCTTGCCGATGAGGCTCGCATCCGGATGGCTGACGATCTTGCCGGCGCTGGTGACCAGTCCAAGGAAGCCCGCGCCCATGGGTCGAACGGCCGCCAGCGCCTTGTTGGTGTCCTGCAGCGAAAGATCGAGGCCGGCAACGCCGACCGCTTTTCCATCGATGATGATCGGCTTGGTGACGGAGGTCATCAAAACATCCTTGCCGTCGATCGCATAGGAATAGGGCTCGATGACAACGGTTTTGCGCTGTGTGAACGGCAGCTGATAATAGTCGCCCGGCCCAGCCAGTGTGTAATCGGTCAACGCGGTATGGGTGATCTGGCCGCCGCTGCGCACCCAGTAGGGCACATAGCGGCCCGTCGTGTCATGACCTTCCTTGCCGATGAAATCCTTGTCCTTGCCATCGAAGGCATTCGGCTCCCAGCCGGTCCAAGTCGCAAGGATTGACGGGTTGGCTTGCAGCATGTTGAGCAGGACCTTGTCCGCCTTGGTACGATCGGTGTCGCCCAGTTCCTTCATCGTCGTCAGCACGGTGTCCAGTCCGTCGACGATATGCACTGTGCCGCCGATATTCTTTTCGATAGTCAGCGCTTCGGCTGTGGCGATCTGGCGCATCTGTTCGATGCTGCCGCTGCGGATTTCATTATAAGCTTGATAAAAAATGATGCCGGAAGCACCAATAACGGCAATGACGCCACAAGCCGCCACTGAAAAAAGATTGCGACCTGTCGTAGATTTGAAAAACATGTTCCCGCTCGTTTCGCTGCTGTACTAGCGGACGCCTCAAGTCAATTCGCCGGCGCGCTTGAACAACCGTCACCCAGCAAAACCGAAGGCTCCCGAGATCCACGCTTGCAAATTTTGATTAAAAAAGTTCTCATTCTCCACAAATCGGCAACGGAACTATCCGGTTCCAGTTTATATCCCACGATGCACGCCACACTGCTAATTGCAGGATAGAATTATACAAACAGAACGTGGGTTCACGGCGTCAGATCAAGCAGCGCGCGGCCGCTGCCATCCATCGCGAAAGGCACCGAGGCGTGCTGGTGGGCAACCAGCCAGCGGCCGTCCTGCTTGACGAGGCCCAGCGTCTGGCGGAACCAGAGATCGACCTCGGCGCCATCAGTCTTGGTTCCCGTCATGTGCATGAGGCCGCTCCAGAAGGCGACATCCCCGCCGACCGTCAGCTTGGCATCGCGCACCTCGCCGCCGATCGGGCCTTCCCAGGTGTCAAACCAGGCCTGCAGGCCCGCCTGGTCCTTGCCGTAATAGACGAGCGGCGGCGCCAGCGAAAATTCGACGGACTCTTCGGCCTCATAGGAAAGCGCCTCCTCGGCGTTCTTTTCCCCCAGCGCCTTGGCGCGCATCATCAGCATGGCGATGACCGCCTCTTCTTCGTGCCTGGCATTCGTTTCATCTTTCACATCCGTTCTCCTTCTCCGCTATGAACCGAGGACGAACGGGATGACGATGATCCGACAAGCTTTGCGCAATTCCAGCAAAACTGCCGCGCATTTTGTTGGAATTACTTCAGAGGTAACTCGTCACTTCAGGTTCGTTCCACCAGGCATCATGCCTGCCGTCGGAGTAACGGACCGGCAGTGCTGCCAGTTCCTCAGGGGTGATATCGTCGAGGCAGGCAATGTTGATCGAGACATAGGCGCCGCCGATCGCTTCGACATAACCATCGCCAAAGGCCGGCACGCCGCAAGTGCGGCAGAAGCGGTGATGACCGCTCATGGTGTTGAACTGGTAGTCTGATGTTTCCGCCGGGTCGCACATCAGCCGGAAATCCTCCGGCTTGACGTTGGCGCCCCAATAGCGCCGCTTGGCGCAGATCGAACAATTGCAGCGGCCGGTGCCTTCTTCGAGGTCCACGTCCACTTCGTAGTGCACTTTGCCGCAATGGCAGCTTCCCTTGTAGGTTTTCTTCATGGGTGATCTCCTCCTTCGACGTTGCATCGGCCGATCGCGTATGACAATATGTTGTCATTATGGATGAGATACAAAATCGACAACATGTTGTCAAACAAAATCGACCGGAGCGAACGATGGAGGGGAATGCCTTTTCCGCTTTCGCGATCACGGCGCTTCGCCTTGCCGGCCATCTGACGGCGGCCGGCGACCAGCTGGCAAGACCGGCAGGACAGACTAGTGCCCGCTGGCAGGTGCTGGCCGCAGCAAGGCGCGGCGACATGTCGGTGGCGCAGATCGCCCGCGCCCTCGGTCTCGCCCGCCAGGGGGTGCAGCGGCTTACCGATGTGCTGGAAGGCGAAGGGCTGATCGCCTATGCCGACAACCCGCAACACCAACGCGCCAAGCTGGTGCGGCTAACGGCGGAGGGGGCGACTCGGCTTGACGTCATCGAGGTGGCGCAGGCCGGATGGGCGGACGGGCTCGGTGCCGCCTTTACGGCGGCCGAACTCGATGCGGCGCGGGCGGTGATGGCGCGGGTAATGGCGATGCTGGAGGGTGACGGGGCGGCTGGAGGCTGAGCGGCTTGGCCGTCTTGCGACGAAAAATCGGGAGATTCTTCAAGGTCGTGCCGCGGATGCATTTCTTGGGAAGGGCCACCTAGCACAAACCACCCAAAAATAAAAAAGGCCGGGCTAACCCGACCTTCCCTGCCATCTCAACGAACCGTGCCAGTACATCCGTGGTCACGATCCGGAGATGATATTCATAAGCCTTTTATAGGCTCAGGCCGCCTGGAGGCGGTCTGCCGACATCTTGCCGGACTTGTTGTCGCGGACGAGCTCGTAAGACAGCTTCTGGCCATCCTTGAGATCGCGCATGCCAGCGCGTTCAACGGCGGAGATGTGGACGAAAACGTCGGCTGCGCCGTCGTCCGGCTGAATGAAGCCGAAGCCCTTGGTTGCGTTGAACCACTTTACGGTACCAGTGCTCATGACGATATCCTTTTCGAATCGTTCATAGAAGAATGCAGCCCGGACAACTGCCCAGGCGGCGATGAAAACCGATTTTGGAGGAAGTTCGCCAGGAACGACGCGAGCGCCGTTTCAAAGTTCATCTAGCAAGATCGATGCGTGAACGTTTAATCGGGAATTGTGTCCGTGACAAGGCGTCCGCAAGGAAAAGTCGAATTAGGGTTTGGCTGATCGAAAACGAACAATTCTTGAATGTCGTGCAGCAGCACAAGGGCAAAGGCGGCTCACGCCGCCTCCCCCACCTTCGCATAGGGATCGAACCGCCCGTAGAAGGTCTCGCCCTTGGCGGCCATGTCTTTCAAGAGCGGCGTCGGCCTGAAGTGATATCCGTAAGCCTCCGCTAACTTTTCAGCCAGTTCCACGAAGGCCTTCGCGCCCATGCCGTCGATATAGCTCAGCGCCCCGCCGGTATAGGGCGCGAAGCCGAAGCCGAGGATCGAGCCGACATCGGCCTCGCGCGGATCGGTGACGATGCCTTCTTCCACGGTGCGGGCAGCTTCCAGTGCGATGGTGACGAGGAAGCGTTGCTTCAGGACGGTGACGTCGACCTCGTCCGCCTTTTTCTGCGGGTAGAGGGTCTTGAGGTCGGGCCAGAGCGACTTCTTCGCCGGCTTCGGCGGGTAGTCGTAAAAACCCTTGGAATTCTTGCGGCCGAAACGGCCCTCCTTTTCGACCAGGCGGGAGATGAGTTCCATATGCCTGGGGTCGATGGCTTTTTCGCCGAGATCGGCGACGGTGGCCTTGAGGATCTTCAGCGAGAGGTCGATCGCCACTTCGTCGTTGAGCGCCAGCGGTCCCACAGGCATGCCGGCCATCTTGGCGGCATTCTCGATCATCGCAGGCGGCACGCCCTCGATCAGCATGTCGTAGCTTTCCGACATATAGCGCAGCACGCAGCGATTGACGAAGAAACCGCGGGTGTCGTTGACGACGATCGGCGTCTTCTTGATGGCGGCGACATAATCGAGCGCCACGGCCAGCGCCTTGTCGCCGGTTTCGCTTCCGAGGATAACTTCGGTCAACATCATCTTTTCGACAGGCGAGAAGAAATGGATGCCGATGAAATCGGCCGGGCGTTTCGAATTCTTCGCGAGACCCGAGATCGGCAGGGTCGAGGTATTGGAGGCGAAGATCGCGCCTTCCGGCAGCACGGCTTCGACCGCCTCGATGACCGCTTTTTTCACCTCGCGATCCTCGAATACCGCCTCGATGACGAGATCTGTTTTGGCGAGGTCGGCATAATCGGCCGAGGGCGTGATACGCGATAGCAGTGCTGCCGCCTCGTCCTGCGTAAGACGTCCCTTACCTATTGAATCCTTGACCAGGCCTTCGGAGACGGTCTTGCCCTTGGTCGCGGCTTCGATGTCGCGGTCGATCAACGTCACGGAAATGCCGGCGGCGGCGGTGACATAAGCGATCGAGGCGCCCATGAAGCCGGCGCCGACGACGCCGACATGTTTCAGCTCGGTCTTGGGGTGACCGGCCGGGCGGCGGGCGCCCTTGCCGAGCTCCTGCATGGAGATGAACAGCGAACGGATCATCGAGAAGGCTTCGCGGGTCTGCAGCACCTCGGTGAAATAACGCTGCTCGATCTTCAGGCCGGTGTCGAACGGCACCTGCAGGCCTTCATAGACACATTTCAGGATGGCAAGCGCTGCCGGATAATTGCCCGATGTCTCCCGGCGCAGGATCGCTGGCGCTGCCGGCCAGAGCTGAGCGGAGGCCGGCGTCCAGATGCCGCCGCCCGGCGCCTTGAAGCCCTTCTCGTCCCAAGGGGCGACCGGCTTCAGGCCATCCTTGATCATCTGCTTGGCAGCCGGGATCAGCTGATCCGGCTCGACCACCTGATGCACAAGGTTCATCGCCTTGGCACGGGAACCGGTCAGCGACTGGCCGGTGGTCATCATCTGCAGCGCATCCTGAGCGTTCGCCAGCCGCGGCACACGCTGCGTGCCGCCAGCGCCGGGGAAGATACCGACCTTCACTTCGGGCAGCGCGATCTTGACGCTCTTGGCATTGGAGGCAACGCGGCCGTGGCAGGCGAGCGACAGTTCGAAGGCACCGCCCATGCAGGTGCCGTTGATGGCGGACACCCAGGGCTTGCCCGACGTTTCAAGCTTGCGGAACAGGCCGCTCATACGGCCGACCAGACCGAAGAGGGTCTGCACGGCCGTCTCTGGGCTTTTTACCTTCTCCTCCTGATAGGAACTGAACATCGACTTGATCATCGACAGGTCGGCGCCGCCGGAGAAGGAGGACTTGCCCGAGGTGAAGACGACACCCTTGACGGCGGCATCGGCGGTCGTGGCGTCGATGATGGCGTCGAGTTCGGCCATCACCTCCGCGGTGAAGACGTTCATCGATTTGCCGGGCATGTCCCAGGTGACAAGAGTGATGCCGTCGGCGCCGGTTTCGAGCGTGAAATTGGTGTAGGTCATTGGGTTTCCTCCCCGATCAGGCCGGCAAATGGCTGCGCTGCGCGTCTAAGGTCTTCGTCTTTTCGGTGACGACGTCGCCGGTATGCTCGGTCTGCGACGGCTCGAATAGCACGATCCAGCATTCCTCCGGCGCAACCGGATTATGCTCGACACCTCTCGGCACCACATGAAAATCACCGGCGCTCAGATGCACATGCGGGCGGTCGCGATATTCGATGGTCAGCGACCCCTTCCAGATGAGGAAAAGCTCGTCTTCGTCGCGGTGAGAATGCCAGGCGAGCTGGCCCTGAACCTTGGCGAGCTTGACGCTCTGGCCGTTGAGATCGGCTATGACGCGGGGCGACCAGTGCTCGCTGACCTCGGCATATTCGGATTCGATGGTGCCGGTGTTGAAGCCCATCGTCAGACCCTTTCGATAACCGTTGCCGTGCCCATGCCGGCGCCGATGCAGAGCGTCACCAGTGCGGTGTTGAGGTCGCGGCGTTCAAGCTCGTCCAGCACCGTGCCGAGGATCATCGCGCCGGTGGCGCCGAGCGGATGGCCCATGGCGATGGCGCCGCCATTGACGTTGATCCTGTCGTGATCGATCTCGAAAGCCTGCATGTAGCGCAGCACCACGGCGGCGAAGGCTTCGTTCAGTTCGAAGAGGTCGATGTCGGCAAGGCGCATGCCTGTCCGCTTCAACAGCTTCTCGGTGACGTCGACAGGTCCGGTCAACATCAGCGCCGGATCTGAGCCGATATTGGCGAAAGCCTTGATGCGGGCACGCGGCTTCAGCCCCATGCTCTGGCCGCCGGCCCTGGAGCCGAGCAGGACGACGCCGGCGCCATCGACGATGCCGGAGGAATTGCCGGCATGATGGACATAGTTGATGCGCTCGATCTCCGGATGGGCCTGGATGCCGACGGCCTCGAAGCCACCCATCTCGCCGGGCATCTGGAAGGACGGATTGAGGGAGGCGAGCGCCTGCATGTCGGTGCCGGGACGCATATGCTCGTCCTTATCAAGGATCGTCAGGCCGTTCTGATCCTTGACCGGGACGACCGACTTGTCGAACCAGCCGTTTTCCCAGGCATGGGCGGCGCGCTTCTGGCTTTCGACGGCGTAAGCGTCGACATCGGTCCTGTTGAAACCGTATTTGGTGGCGATGAGATCGGCCGAGACGCCCTGCGGCATGAAATAGGCCGGAAAATTCACCGAAGGATCCATGAACCAGGCGCCGCCGGACATGCCGAGGCCGACGCGCGACATGCTTTCAACGCCGCCTGCGATGACGATGTCGTCGGCGCCCTGGGCGATCTTGCCGGCGCCGAAATTGACGGCATCGAGGCCGGAGGCGCAGAAGCGGGAGATCTGCATGCCGGGCGCCCTGGTGGAGTAACCGGCTTCGAAGGCGGCCGCCTTGGGGATGACGGCGCCGGCATCCATGACCGGATCGACGCAGCCCATGATGATGTCGTCGACGGTGTTGGTGTCGAGCCCGTTGCGGTCGCGGATCGCTTCCAGCGTCTTGGCCGCGAGGCGGACGGAAGGCACCTCATGCAGGGCGCCGTCCTTCTTGCCGCGGCCGCGCGGCGTGCGAACGTGATCGTAAATGAAAACCTCGGTCATTTCCTCGTCTCCCTGGCGGCAATCTATCCTGCCTCAAATCCTGGAAGGAGGGGAAAAGACCCCTCCCCAACCCTCCCCACAAGGGGGAGGGAGAACCGGCTCAAAACGCGTCGGCGGCCAATTCCATCATCGTGTCGGCGCCGGCCTCGATGCGGGCCTTGCGCAGCGTGGTTTCCGGCATGATCCGCTCCATGAAGAATTTCGCCGTGATCAGCTTGTTCTTCAGGAAATCCTCGCGGGCGGCATCGCCCGATGCAAGGCCATCCTCGGCGGCTTTTGCCATCTTTGCCCACATATAGCCGAGAACGACGAGGCCGAAGAGGTGCATGTAGTCGGTCGAGCCGGCGCCGGCATTGTCGGGCTTGGCCATGGCGTTCTGCATGAACCACATGGTCGCGGCCTGGACGTCGTTCAAGCCCTTCTTCAGATGCTTGGTGAAGAAGGAGAGCTTTTCGTTGCCGCGGTTCTCCTCGCAGAAATCGCCGATCTCCTTGAAGAGGGCCATGGCGGCGCGGCCGCCGTTCAAGGCGAGCTTGCGGCCGACGAGATCGAGCGCCTGAATGCCGTTGGCGCCTTCATAGATCATGGCGATGCGGGCATCGCGCACATACTGGCTCATGCCGTGTTCTTCGATATAGCCGTGGCCGCCGAAGACCTGCTGGGCCATGACGGCATGATCGAAGCCCTTGTCGGTCATCACGCCCTTGAGGATCGGGGTGACGAGGCCGAGAATATCGTCGGCCGGCTGGCGCTCCTTCTCGTCGGTGGAACGGTGGGCGATATCGGACTTCAGCGCCGTCCAGAGCAGGAAGGCGCGGCCGGCCTCGTTGAAGGCGCGGATGGTCATCAGCGTGCGGCGAATATCCGGATGGACGATGATCGGATCGGCCTTCTTGTCAGGCGCCTTGGGGCCGGAGAGCGAGCGGCCCTGGATGCGGTCGCGGGCATAGCTGGCGGCATTCTGATAGGCGATCTCGGAAATGGCGATACCCTGCAGGCCGACCATCAGTCGCGCCTCGTTCATCATCACGAACATGGCGTTGAGGCCGCGGTTTTCGGCGCCGATCAGGAAGCCGGTCGCCTCGTCGTAATTCATCACGCAGGTGGCGTTGGCGTGGATGCCCATCTTGTGCTCGATCGCGCCGCAGGAGACGGCGTTGCGGGGGCCGAGCGCGCCGTCCTTGCCGACTAGGAATTTCGGAACGATGAAGAGCGAAATGCCCTTGGTGCCCTCGGGCGCGCCTTCGATGCGGGCGAGCACCAGATGAACGATATTGTCGGCCAGATCGTGCTCGCCGGCGGAGATGAAGATCTTCTGGCCCGATATTCTGTAGCTGCCGTCCGCCTGCAGCACCGCCTTGGTGCGCAGCATGCCGAGATCGGTGCCGCAATGCGGCTCGGTCAGGTTCATGGTTCCGGACCAGGCGCCGTCGACCATCTTCGGCAGATAGGTGCTCTTCTGCTCATCGGAGCCATGGACGAGGATCGCGGCGATCGCGCCCTGCGTCAGGCCGGGATACATCATCAGCGACATGTTGGCGGCAGAGGTATATTCGCCGACGGCAGTATGCAGCGTATAGGGAAGCCCCTGCCCGCCGAATTCCTCCGGCACCGCAAGGCCGATCCAGCCGCCTTCGCGATAGGCCTTATAGGCTTCCTTGAAGCCCTTCGGGGTCGAGACGCTGGCATCGTCGTGGCGCGCGCAGCCTTCCTGATCGCCGGAATAATTCAGCGGGAAGAGCGCTTCCTCGGCAACCCTGGCCGCCTCGCCGAGGATCGCTTCGATCAGATCAGGCGTCGCATCGGCAAAACCGGGAAGATTGTTGTAGCGTTCGAGGCCCAGCACGTCGTTCAGGACGAAGAGCGTATCGTTCACCGGGGCCTTGTAGACTGGCATCTTGCGAATTCCTCCCATTCGGTTGACCGGATCGCGCCGGCCTCGGGCACTGTCTTACAAAATATTGACGTTTGCGTAAACGTCAAAATCTGCAGCCCGACCCGCTTTTTGCGAAAAAATTTCAACCGGCGAATCTGCCGGTGATAAAGCACCCGAAAGGCACGAGATGTCATCTCCCCTTCCTTGTCCATCTGGGAATGGCGTATAAGCGGAAGCGTCGTTCAACCCGCAATTCGGAATGCCAAAGGAGGATCGCCGGGGATGATCAGTTTCGAGGCGATAAGGCAGCGTGCGGAGCAACGGAAAGGCGGAGCGGCAGCACTTCAGGCTCTGCTGGAGAAACACCGGCCGGATCACGACCGGCTGCGCGCCATATCAGACGATCGCATTCTGGCGGATATGACCCGGCGCATCTTCTATAGCGGCTTCGTCCAGAAAGTGATCGATGCGAAGTGGCCGGGTTTCGAGGCGGCCTTTGCCGGTTTCGATCCAGCGGCGCTGAATATCGCGCCGGACGATTATTGGCACGTTCTGACGTCGGACGAACGGATTATCCGCAACGGCGCCAAAATCATGTCGGTTCGCGCCAATGCCGCCTTCATCCGGGAGTTGGCAAGGGAACATGGCAGCGCCGGCGCCTTCTTCGCCGACTGGCCGCGGGAAGACCAGATCGGCCTTCTCGAGCTGTTGAGCAAACGCGGCAGCCGGCTCGGCGGCATGACCGGGCAATATTTCCTGCGCGGCATCGGCCGCGACAGCTTCGTCGCCACGATGGATGTGCTCGCCTGCCTCAGATCGGCCGGCGTGCCGCTCTCCTCCTCCGGCACGGCGAAGAAGGACCAGAAGCTGATCCAAGAGGCTTTCAACCACTGGGCCGACGAGACCGGCCTTTCCTTCATCCATCTGTCGCGCATCAGCGCCTATTCGATCGATGCGGCGCAACCGCACTGAAATTCGTCCGGGGCGGTAGCGCGAACCGTGCAGACTTCCTACGTCTGTGCGACGATCCATCGAGGACAAGACATGACCGACTTTCCCTATGGCAGCGCACTGATCGTCGGCGCCGGTTCCGGCATCAGCGCATCGCTCGCCCGGCACTTGTCGGCGCTCGGCGTCAAGGTCGGGCTCGCCGCCCGCAATATCGAAAAGCTGCAGGCGCTCTCCGACGAAACCGGCGCCAGCGTCTTTCGCGCCGACGTCTCGCAGCCGGCAAGCGTCGCGGCGCTGTTCGAAGAGGCGGGCTCTGCCATCGGCGGGCCTGAAGTGGTGATCTTCAACGCCGGCGCCCGCGTGCGCGGCCCGCTCGCCGAACTCGATCCCGCCGAAGTGGAAAAGGCGATCGCGACCACCGCCTACGGCGGCTTTCTGGTGGCGCAGCAGGCGGCGCAGCGCATGATCCCGCGCGGCCACGGCGCCATCCTCTTCACCGGCGCGTCGGCAAGCGTCAAGGGCTTTGCGCAATCGGCGCCCTTCGCAATGGGCAAATTCGCGCTGCGCGGCCTTGCCCAGAGTGCGGCGCGCGAACTCGGGCCGATGGGCATCCATGTCGCCCATTTCGTCATCGACGGCGGGGTGCGCTCGCAGACCCGGCCCGACCGGGCGGAGAAGCCGGATGGCACGCTGCTGCCGGATGCCATCGCCCAGACCTATATCGACGTGCTGCGCCAGCACCGCAGCGCATGGTCGCTGGAGGTGGAAGTCCGGCCGTGGACGGAGAGCTTCTGAGCTCCACCGCAGGCTGACAAAGCAACTTCCGCAGCGGGTCCATACAGGCTAGATTTGCCGTCAACGCTCTGCCGGGAGGAAACCGATGCCGCGTCTGGACCATGTCACGATCGAAACCCGCGATGCGCCTAGAATGATCGGTTTCTTCGAAACCTTGCTCGGCGTCAAGGAAGGTTATCGCCCACCCTTCGCCTCGCCGGGCCACTGGCTCTATCTCGACGAACGCCCGGTCATCCATCTCAGCCTGACATCGCGCAGCACCGATTTTCCGGCCGGCATCTTCAACCATGTCGCCTTCAGCCTTTACGAATTTGGTCCGGCGCTGGAGCGCATCAAGGCGACCGGCTACCGCTACGAATATTACGATATTCCCGACACCGATCTCGGCCAGGTCTTCGTTTACGGCCCCGAAGGCGTGAAGATCGAGCTGCAATATCCCAGGCCGGCCTGAGGCGCCCGCGGCCGTCCGATGTGACGAATTCAGCGGCAATTGCCGCTAAAAATGGCCTTTCGAACACAAACGTTAAAAAATTCTCATCGACATTAACGGCTTGTTTACCACGTTTCGTGAAAGGTGCGGATTGAGCAGTAGTGATCCGCATTCCTTTTCCTAGTCTCGCGTTTCTAAGGATGCCGCTACATCGTTCAGCTTGAGGAAAGTCTAATTGACTATCTTCTTGTGAATGGTGCGCTCCGGTCCGCGGCAAAGCCGTGGGCAGCAGACGAAAAAGCCAAGGATCGAGCTCTGACGAGAGGTCGAGCAGTCGAAGCGAGCAAGAAGATGAACGGATCGCGATCAAATCCTTCCCGGCAGTCCGATAGGACCTCGCTCGATGCGCTGAACCGCACGATCGAAGGGCTGGAGGCACGCATCGAAGGGCTGATGGGCAGCGGGCGCGAACAGCGGCCGCGCACGGCAACGACCGAGCGCGATGCCTATGCCGGCGCCAACGCCCCGCGCCCCGCACGGGCGCCGCTCGAGCCGCGGCCGGATCCGCTCGCTGAAATCCGCCAGCGCCAGCGCGCCCTCGAAGCGGGCCGCGATCGGCCGTACGGACGCGAGCCTGCCCCGCTCTCACGCGAACCGGCGCCGCGCGCCGCCGCGCCGCTGCCGACACCCGCCTTCCGGGCCGGCGACGACACGATGACGGAGATCGCCCAGGCGCTCGTCAATCTGCGCCAGGACCTGAAGCGCGACATTTCCGAAGGCGTCACCCGCGAGATGAACGCGCTGCGCGCCGAACTGCGCGAGATCAAGACAAGCGCCGGAGACGGCCGTTTCGCCGACGAGATCCGCGCCGACATGGGCCGCCTTGCCCAGAGCATCACCCAGCTGACCGGCCGCTCCGCCGGCCCGGAGGCCGCCGGCCTGCGTGAGGATTTCGAAGATCTGCGCTCGCTGATGGACGGGCTGGCGCGCGAGGATTCGCTGCGCCACATGGAAAACCGCTGGGACGGCTTCGAGAGCCGGCTTGCGGCGCTCGATACCGAGGGACTGCAGGAAGAGCTGGTTTCGCTCGCCTACCGGCTGGATGACATCAAGCGCCATATCGGCGGCATGGGCGAAAGCGCGGCCGTCCGTGCGCTGGAAGACAAGCTGATTGCCATCGCCACGGCGATGGAGCAGTTCGGCAACATGATCCAGCCGCACGACCGGGTCATGTCCGAACAGTTCGCCGCCATGGACACGCGGCTCGACGAGATCAGCCGGGCGATCGCAGCCAGCGGACGCGCCGCCGCCACCAACGACCCGGCGCTGATGCAGCGGCTGGAAAGCCGGCTTTCGGCGCTGGCCGACCAGATCGACCTGATGAGCCATGATGCGGCGAACCGCGTGAACCCGGCCGACGAGCTGGCGATGCGGCTGGAGGCGTTGACGACGCGCGTCGAGGAGCTGAGCAAGACGGAAGCGACGTCACGGCTCGACGAACGGCTGGAACAGCTTTCCTATCTTCTGGAGCGCACGCAGAAGGCAGCCCCCCAACCCGACCTCACCGGCCCGCTGTCCGATATTTCCCGCAAGATCGACGCGCTCGAGAACGGCGCCGTCAACGATGTGCTGGCACAGCGGCTCGATTATCTCGCGCGGCGCATCGACGAGATGGCCTATCAGCAGCCGGCGCCGGCCGCAGCGATCGACGACGGCGCCTTCCAGCGTCTCGAAGGGCGGCTGAGCGACATTGCCGCCCGGCTGGAAGAGAGCACGGCGGCAGCGCCGACCGATTCGCGGGCGCTGAAGAACCTCGAAGACCAGATCGCCAATCTTTCGGCGCTGATGAGCGAGCCGCGCGAAAGCGCTGCGATACCGGCCGATTTCGACCGGCGCATGGGCGCGATCGAAGACTATATGGCGACCAGCGACGAATATATCATCGAGGCGGCGCGCCAGGCGGCGGAAGCGGTGGTCGAAGCCTATGCGCGCAATGGCAACGCGCAGGGTGGCGTGCCCGCTGCCGACATGTCGGCGCTGACGGCGCTGGCCGAGGATCTGCGCCACCTCGAAGATATCAGCCGCGACAGTGAGGAACGCACGCACAAGACGTTCAAGGCGCTGCACGAGACGCTGGTGCATATCGCCGACCGCCTCGACGGCATGGAAGAGCGCGGCCGGCCGGTCGCCCAAATGCCGGTCGCGGACGTCGATTTTGATGTCGATCCCTATGCGCTGATGGTAGCCGAAGCGGAGATGGCCCGGCCGCCGGCCGCTGCCCCCGCGCCGAAGGCTTCACCTGTGATCCGCACCGCCGAGGTCGCAGCCGAACCTGCCGCCCCGGCCCAAGCCACCGCCATGAGCGGAACGAGCGCGATCGCCATCGAAGCCGCGAGCAGGACGCCGGAAACTGCGACATCGGCACCGGCAAAGGTCGGCCTGCTCGCCAGCCTCGGCAAGCGGCTGCTGCCCGGGAAAAAAGCCGAGACTCGCGCAACCGAACGCCCGGTGATCGACCCCGCACCCTCGATCGATCCGACCGACGTGGTGTCGACGGATGCGGCAAACGAGCTGCTTGAACCGGGTTCCGGCACCCCCGACGTGAAGAAAATCCTCGAGCGAGTCCGCGCCAGCCAGAGTGCTGCACGCGGCAAACCCGCCACTGAGACCGATCGCGCCGATTATATTGCTGCTGCCCGCCGTGCGGCGCAGGCCGCCGCGATGGAGGTCGACGCCAACCCAAAACAGACAGCCGTCAAATCAGAAAAGAAGGGTGCCGCCGCCGACAAGGCCGGCAAGACGTCCGACAAGGCTTCCGACAAGACTGGCAAGACCAGCGCCTTTTCGCGCTACCGGCGGCCGATCCTGCTGGCGGTCGGCGCCGTGCTGCTTGCCATCATGGCCTTTCCGCTCGCCCGGACGCTGACGAGCGGCGAGCGCGCACCGCAGGCACCGGCGGAAGTTTCGGCGCTGACCGGGGCGGCGGAAAACCCGTCACCGGCCGTGCCGGAAGTAACACCCGCCCAGCCGGACACCGCCGCTCTCGGGACCACCGCTCCGGCAGCGGAGGCTACCCCTCCCCTCTCGGAGCAGGCGCAGCCGGAAGCTGCCCCGCCGGTTGTCGGCGAGCATCTGACCGACGCAGCGCCGCTCGACGGCGAAGGGGCTGCGACATTTGCTCCCTCGGCTCCATCAGGCGCAGCACCGGAGACATCGGGCTTCGTTCCCGCGCCGGCAGCATCCGCACCGCAGGCCGCAATCACCATTCCCGACACGGTCCAGCCGAAATCGCTGGCCGACGCGGCAAGCACCGGCGATGCGCTGGCGCTGTTTGAGATCGGCGCGCGGTATTCTGACGGCCGCAACGGCATGACGGTCGATCAGAAGCAGGCGGCAAGCTGGTACCAGCTTTCGGCCGACAAGGGTTTTGCGCCCGCAGAATACCGGCTCGGCAGCATGTACGAGAAGGGCAACGGCGTCGAACGCGACATCGCCAAGGCGAAGGGCTTCTACGAACAGGCGGCCAACCAAGGCAATGCCAGCGCCATGCACAATCTGGCCGTGCTCTACGCCTCCGGCGCGCTCGGCCAGCAGGATTATGCGACGGCGGCCTCGTGGTTCACCAAGGCTGCCAACCTCGGCATCACCGACAGCCAGTTCAACCTGGCGATCCTCTGCGCCCGGGGCAACGGAGTGCCGGCGGATCTCGAAGAATCCTACAAATGGTTTGCGATCGCCGCCAAGGCCGGCGACAAGGATGCGAGCCAGAAGCGCGACGAAGTGGCCAATGCCATGAAGCCCGACCAGCTCGAACGGGCCCGCGCCAAGGCCGATCTGTGGAAGCCGGAGCCGCTCGACCACCGCACCAACGCCATCGACATTCCCGACGAATGGGCGGGAACCGGCCCGAAGACGGCGAGCGTCGACATGAAGAAGGCGATCCGCAACATCCAGGCGATCCTCAACAATAACGGCTTCGACGCCGGCGCGCCGGACGGCGAAATGGGCGCGAAGACCGTGACCGCGATCAAGAGCTTTCAGAAGTCGATCGGCCAGGAGCCGGACGGCAAGGTGACCGACGCGACTGTCAAGGCGCTGCTCGAGCGCAACAAGCAGGGCAGCAAAGCGATCTGAGCCACGGCCTCTCGACTCCCTCTTCTCCCCCCGGGGAGAAGAGAACATGCCGCCCCCCTCTCCGTTCCCCTCCTACCTCTCGCAAGGCTTGACCCCGATAGTTTAGGGGAGAGGCAGCTATAGGCGCGGTCCCGGCGGCACTATGCCGCAAGGGTCTTTCCAATTTTTCCGCCGCCTGTCACAAAACCGGAAAAAAGCCGGATTATGCCCGGACATATCGATCCGCGCATCGGCGAATCCTCTGCCACCGATCTCTCCGTCATTCAGGGCCGATCGAAAGCCTCTGGCAACGATTTCACAGTATGGTGCGCATTCGAACGGGGACGTACAGAAACCGGCCGACAGGCGCGGTCATCATTCGGGGTCGGCTGTGACAATCTATCTGCCCATCGCAGAATTGTCGGTGAACATTTTCATCATTCTCGGCATGGGGGCGGCCGTCGGATTCCTGTCGGGAATGTTCGGCGTCGGCGGCGGCTTTCTGATCACGCCGCTGTTGATCTTCTACAATATTCCCCCGGTCGTTGCAGTGGCGACCGGCGCCAACCAAGTCGTGGCGTCGTCGATATCAGGCGCGATCACGCATTTCCGGCGCGGCACGCTCGACGTCAAGCTCGGCACGGTGCTTTTGATCGGTGGCCTCTCGGGCGCGACGGTCGGCATCTGGATCTTCTCGCTGCTGCGCGCCATCGGCCAGCTCGATCTGATCATCTCGCTGATGTACGTCATCTTCCTCGGCACCGTCGGTGGGCTGATGCTGCTCGAAAGCATCAACGCCATGCGGCGGGCTGCGCGCAACGAGCCGCCGGCGCCGCGCAAGCCCGGCCACCAGCACTGGGTGCACAAGCTGCCGCTCAAGGTGCGCTTCAAAAAATCGAAGATCTTTCTCAGCGTCATTCCGATCGTTGCGCTCGGCTTTGCGATCGGCATCCTGACCTCGATCATGGGTGTCGGCGGCGGCTTCATCATGGTGCCGGCGATGATCTATCTCCTGCGCATCCCGACCAATGTCGTCGTCGGCACCTCGCTGTTCCAGATCATCTTCGTCACCGCCTATACGACGATCGTGCAGGCGGCGACGAATTTTTCCGTCGATATCGTGCTCGCCTTCATCCTGATGGTGGCGGGCGTCATCGGCGCGCAATACGGTGTGCGCGTCGGCCAGAAGCTGCGCGGCGAGCAGCTGCGCGCCCTGCTCGGCCTGCTGGTGCTCGCCGTCGGCCTGCGTCTGGCGATCGCGCTGGTGGTGACGCCGGCCGACGTCTATTCGGTGGTGATGGGAGCCGGCAACTGATGCGCCTGCTTGCCGCCGCCATCATGTTGCTTTGCCTGCTGCCGGCGGTGGCCGGAGCGCAATGGCTGCCCGGGCAGTCCACCGAAGCGGTGCGCGAAGGGTTGGAAATCGGCACGTCGACCAGCGAAATCGCCATTACCTCGGACTTCCACGGCGCCGACCTGACGATCTTCGGGGCTCTCTCGAACACCGACCAGCTGCTGCTCGCCATCGGCCAGTATGATGTGGTCGTGGTGCTGGAGGGCCCGCGCCAGGATGCGACGGTGCGCAAGAAGGAGCGCGTCTTCGGCATCTGGGTGAATACGCGCTCGATGACCTTCGAGGCGGTGCCGCACTCCTATTCGATGTCGAGTTCGCGGATGATCGATGACCTGACGACACCGCTCGAACTGACCGATCAGGGGATCGGCATCGATCACATTCCGCTGACGCCGGTCGGCTTCGTCGGCGATGGCAGCAATCTCGGCGAATTCCGGGATGCCTTCCGGCGGCTGCAACAGGGCGGCGGGTTCTACGACCGCAACCCGAGCGGCGTGCGGTTCGTTTCCTCCAACCTCTTCAAGGCGAGCCTGCGCCTGCCGGCGAACATTCCGAACGGCGTCCACACGGTGCGCGCCTATCTGTTCAAGAGCGGCAATCTGGTGACCGAGGAATCGCTGCCGCTGCGCGTCATCAAAACCGGTATCGAGCAGACGATCACCGATGCGGCGCACGGCCAGCCGATCCTCTACGGCTGCGCGGCCGTGGCTCTCGCCGTCATCACCGGCTGGGGCGCCAGCCTGATCTTCCGCAAGGACTGATCCGCCGCAAGCGCGGCGCCGAGGCGCATTCGGATAACGTCAGCTATCCCGGCTGCACAAGGAAACATCCGGGGAAGTTCGTATTCGACTAAAAACCGGTCTTTAACATTTACGAGTTAGTAATCTCTCGGAAACGAGAGGTTTTGTCATGCGTACTCGTATCGTTCTGACCGCCGTGGGTCTCGCGCTGCTTGCCGGCTGCGCGACGGCGCCGAAGCAGACGCGAAACATCTGCGCCGTCTTCGACGAGCGCGACGGGCTTTTCTCCAGCTGGCAGAGTGCTGCCGAGCGGACGCAGAAGAAATATGGCGTACCCGTGCCGATCCTGATGGCGACGATGTATACCGAATCCGGCTTCCAGCCCTATGCGCGGCCGCCGCGCACCAAGCTGTTCGGTTTCATTCCCTGGACCCGGCCCTCGACCGCCTACGGTTATTCGCAGGCGCTCGACGGGACTTGGGATCATTATCAGTCGCAGACCGGAAACTGGACGGCGCGGCGGACGAACTTCGCCGACGCGATCGATTTCATCGGCTGGTATCACTATCAGAACAGCGTGGAGACCGGCATTCCGCTGAACGATGCCTATAATCTCTATCTCGCCTATTATTCCGGCCCGACCGGATACAAGCGCGGCGACTGGCGCTCGAACGGGCAGTTGCAGCAGACGGCGCAGAAGTTCGCGCGGATGGCAGGGACGTATCAGCAGCAATTGCGAGAGTGTGATTGATTTAAGGATGCGCCAAGCGCTATCCCCGCAAATTCCCGTAGCGGA
This sequence comes from Rhizobium binxianense, assembly GCF_028994275.1. Taxonomy (NCBI): domain Bacteria; kingdom Pseudomonadati; phylum Pseudomonadota; class Alphaproteobacteria; order Hyphomicrobiales; family Rhizobiaceae; genus Rhizobium; species Rhizobium binxianense. Next base: position 214,018 of record NZ_CP118713.1, on the reverse strand, counting down.
CCGAATAAATCCGATCGCGACCCAGTAGATGCGCCACCAGCGAAGCTTTGTCGAACAGGCCTTTCATCGCGTGATGACCGAGGTCGAGGCCGCCGCTCATGACGCCGAAGGCCGGCATCAGGAGGCGAGCGCCATCGGTGGCGAAACACGGGCGGCGGACGGATTTGTCGCGGCGGCGCACGGTCGCCGACGGGTGCAGGTGGCCTGATATTTCGCCGCTCTGCAAGCCGTTCCTCGGCTCGTGACGGAAGGTCAGGCCGGCATAATGCATCTCGTCGGCGGATGTACCCGGCAGATCGACGATGCCGTCGGGATCATGGTTGCCGTTGATCCAGATCCATTCGCGGCCGCGCGCCATATTGACGATCAGCGCCCGAAAATTTTCCGGCAGATGTTTTGAGCCGACGCGGTCGTGGAAATTATCGCCGAGCGACACGACGAGCTTCGGATCATAACGTGAGACGACGGCGGCAAGCACGGTCAGGGTCGCCAGCGTATCGTAAGGCGGCAGCATCATGCCGCGGCGCGCGAAGGCGGCACCCTTTTCCAGATGCAGGTCGGAGACGACGAGCAGGCCGGCATCCGGCAGATAGAGGGCGCCGAGCGGATCGCAGACGGCGCCAATGCCGTTCACCGATGTCTCGATGCCCGGTATCGCGGCCGGTCCCGATATGTCGCGCGCCAGCGCCAGGCGGTTCATCACTGTCGTCATTCCCAAATACAGTCATCATGCCAGAGCTTCGGCGATCAGATCGTCCGCCGCTTCGGCAAGCAGCGCATCATGGGCCTCGCCGGGCACCGCCTCGCGTCCGATTTCCAGCATCACCGGCACGGCTAGCGGGGAAATATGGTCGAGCGGGCGATGGGTGATGTGGCCCCTGATTCGCATCAGCATATCGCCAAGACGCCTAATATCCAAAAGTCCGGTCGCCGCATCCTGGCGGGTTGCCTGCAGCAGGATGTGATCCGGCTCGTGGCTGCGCAGCACGTCGTAGATCAGATCGGCGGAGACGGTGATCTGGCGGCCGCTCTTTTCCTTGCCCGGATGGCGGCGCTCGATCAAGCCCGCAATCACGGCGCAATTGCGGAAGGTGCGCTTCAACAGAAAGGATTCGTCAAGCCAGGCTTCGAGATCGTCGCCGAGCATGTCCGCGTCGAACAGGTCGGAGAGGTTGAGCCGGCCATTGCCGATCATCAGCCCCATATCCTCGAGGCCCCAGACGGCCAGCGAATAATCGGTGGCGACGAAGCCGAGCGGCTTGGCGCCGGCCCGCTCCAGCCGGCGGGTGAGCAGCATGCCGAGCGTCTGGTGGGCGAGACGGCCTTCGAAGGGATAGGCGACCATATAGCCGCGGCTGCCGCGCGGGAAGGTTTCGATCAGGAGCTCGTCGCGCTTCGGCAGCATCGACTTGTCGTTCTGCAGCGACAGCCAGTCGCGCACCTGATCCGGCAGGCGGCGCCAGCGGTCGGGATCGGCGATCATCGTCCGCACCTGCTCGGCGAGATAGGTCGACAGCGGAAACTTGCCGCCGTTGTAGGAGGGGATCTTCGGATCGAGGGAATAGGCCTGCGAGGCCAGACATTCGTTTTCGCGGATGCCCTCGAAACGCAGCACCTTGCCGGAGAAGACGAAAGTATCGCCGGGCGACAATTGCTCAAGGAAATATTCCTCGACCTTCCCCAGCGTGGCGCCGCCGCGGCCGATCCTGCCGCCCTCGCCGCGCTTGACCATGCGGATGTTCAGCATCGGGCTTTCGACGATGGTGCCGAGGTTGAGGCGGTATTGCTGGGCGACCGCAGGATTGGAGACGCGCCAGCGGCCCTCCTTGGTCTTGCGGATACGGGCGTAACGCTCATAGGTGCGGAGCGCATAACCGCCGGTCGCGACGAAATCGACGATGCGCTCGAAGGTCTCCCAGCTGAGATCGGCATAGGGCGAGGCGCTGATGATTTCATCGTAGAGTTCCAGCATGTCGAAAGGTTCGGCGCAGGCCATGCCGAGCACATGCTGGGCGAGCACGTCGAGCGCGCCGTGGCCGACCGGCGGGGTATCCTGGGCGCCGATATAATTGGCGTCAAGCGCTGCCTGGCACTCCATGACCTCGAAGCGGTTGGCGGGCACAAGGATCGCCTTCGACGGTTCGTCCATGCGGTGGTTGGCGCGGCCGATGCGCTGGGCAAGACGCGAGGCACCCTTCGGCGCGCCGACATGGATGACAAGATCGACATCGCCCCAGTCGATGCCGAGATCGAGCGTCGAGGTGGCGACGACGGCGCGCAGCCGGTTTTCGGCCATCGCCGCCTCGACCTTGCGGCGCTGGGCGACGTCGAGGGAGCCGTGGTGGAGCGCGATCGGCAGGTTGTCGTCGTTGATCGTCCACAGCGCCTGGAACAGCATTTCGGCCTGGCTGCGGGTGTTGACGAAGAGCAGCGTCGTCTTGTGTTCGAGGAGCTGCCTATAGATGTCGGGTATGGCGTAGCGGGCGGCATGACCGGCCCAGGGAATGCGCTCTTCGGTCGACAGGATCGAAATATCGGGCTTGGCGCCGCCTTCGACGACGACGAGACCGGCATGGTGCTCCCTGCCTTCCTGTTGGCCAACCAGCCATTTCTGCAAATCCATCGGTTCGGCGACGGTGGCCGACAGGCCGATGGTCTGGAGGCCGGGGGCAAGGCGGCGCAGGCGGGCAAGGCCGAGCGACAGCATATGGCCGCGCTTGGAGGTGACCAGCGAATGCAGCTCGTCGAGGACGATATATTTCAGGTCCTTGAAGAAGCGCTCGGCCTCGCGGTTGGCCAGCAGCAGGGCGACCTGTTCCGGCGTCGTCAGCAGGATGTCCGGCGGGTTGAGCTTCTGGCGCTGGCGCTTGGCGTTCGGCGTATCGCCGGTGCGGTTCTCGATCGTAACCGGCAGGCCCATCTCCGCGACCGGCTTCATCAGATTGCGTTCAATATCGATGGCCAGCGCCTTCAGTGGCGAGACATAGAGCGTGTGGATGCCGGTGAAGGCGGAACCGGGCGGGATCTTGCCGCGGCGGGTGAGATCGGTGAGCGATGGCAGAAAACCGGCGAGCGTCTTGCCGGCGCCGGTCGGCGCGATCAGCAGCGTGCTTTCGCCGGCCTCGGCGCGGGTAAGCAATTCCAGCTGATGGGCACGCGGGCGCCAGCCCTTTTCCGCAAACCAGCGGGTAAAGGCGGCAGGCAGCAGGGCACGGGCTTCGGAATCGATCTGGTCCACGCCCTGAAGGTAGTGAAAGCTCAAGGAAAAAGAAGAGCGTCCCGCCCTTATGAGCATGATGCCGAAAAGTGTGAGCGGTTTTCGGACGACATCATGGCCTGCTTCCTTGATCCAGATCCGGATGATTTCAGGCTGGAGCAGCCAGAAATCACCCGGATCTAGATTGCGATATAGCGGTCCTTGCGGTGGTTGATGGCAATCGTGAGGTTGAGCACGACGGCACCGAGCACGGAGCAGGCGATGATGAGGGGGCTGGCGACGAAGAAGGACAGCGCCAGGATGACGCAGTCGAAGCCGAGCTGAACGAGGCCGGCCCGCCAGCCGAGACGATCCTGGATGTAGAGGGCAAGGATGCCGATGCCGCCGAGACTGGCGCGGTGGCGGAAAAGCGCCAGCATGCCGGCGCCGATGACGAGGCCGCCGAACAGCGCGCCGGCGATAGGATTGACATGCGCGATGCCGATAAAGCCCGGGACGAATTCGGACAGGACCGAGGTCAGCGCAATGGCGGCGAAGGTCTTGATGGTGAAGGCAGGCCCCAAGCGGCGGAAGGCGAGATAATAAAAGGGCAGGTTCACGGCGAAGAAGCACAGGCCGAAGCTGAAGCCCGTCGCATAATGGGCGAGGAAGGCCATGCCCGCCGTGCCGCCGGCAAGCAGCCCGGCGCCGGAGAGCAGCGAGACGCCGAGCACGGCGAGCATGCTGCCGGCGACGATGCCCTGGGCGTCGTCGAAGCGCGAATGACGATCGGCGCTGGAATTCAGAAGGCCTGAGAAGGCGTTGGATGCCATGTTGTTCCCCTGTCGGCTTTTTCCCTCTTCTATCCGGCGGAGGCATAAAGGCAAGCAGGGACGGCGCCTCTTGACATCAGCCTTAATCGTAGATATTTTTTATCCACGAATTGAGGAGGCCGCCTGCATGAAGATGAGCGACGGGGTCGAGCAGGCCATTCACAGCGTAGCGATGCTTTCCGGCCTCACCGCAGGCGGCGTGCTTTCGGCCGCGGCGCTGGCGGAATTCCACGGTGTGTCGACGAGTTATCTCTTGAAGCACCTGCAGGCGCTGTCGGGGGCGGGCATCCTCGATACCGTACCGGGGCCGAGGGGCGGATATCGGCTGGCGAAGGCGGCTGAGGAGATCTCACTGCTCGACATCCTGCTCGCGGTTGAAGGACCGGCCCCGGCTTTCCGCTGCGCCGAAATCCGCCAGCGCGGGCCGAACCCGGTCTCCGACCGCTTCTTCGCCAAGCCCTGCAACATCAGCGCGGCGATGCTTCGGGCCGAGCGGGTCTATCGGGCCGAACTCGCCAAGACCAGCATCGCCGATATCGGCATCGAACTGAATACCCTCGACGACGGATCGATCGCAGCCAGAGGCTGCGCCTTCCTTGAAATCCATGAACGCAAGACGGCTCGTTGAGCCACTCACACCGGAGAAAGACCATGCAACCACGTTTCAACTTCGCCAAAGCCGCTCCCGACGCCTACAAGGCGGTCGCCGCACTCGAGCAATATGTCCAGTCTTCCGGGCTGGAGCGCCGCTTCATCCACCTGATCAAGCTGCGCGCCTCGCAGATCAACGGCTGCGCCTATTGCGTCGACATGCATGTGAAGGAAGCCCGCCATGATGGGCTCTCCGAACAATGGATCAACCTGATGTGCGTCTGGCGGGAATCGCCCGTCTATGACGCCCGCGAACGCGCCCTGCTCGGCTGGGTCGACGCGGTCACCAACATCGCCAAATCAGGCGCCCCGGATGCCGACTACGAGACGCTGAAGGCGCATTTCTCCGAGAAGGAGATGACTGAGATCACGGTGGCGATCGGCGCGATCAATATCTGGAACCGCCTCGCTGTCGGCTTCCGCTCGCAGCATCCGGTCGATGCCGCGCCGAAGGCAGCGTGACCGATATCGACGAGAAACCGACCCGAAAATCTCGGGTCGGTCGAATATCTGATCAATCCTGATCGGCAGCGGCCCGTGCGGCAACGGCGTCAGACCCATTGTCCGAGAGGTCGATGCTGTTGAATATGTCGCGGACGACTCTGGTAATTTCCTCTGCGGAAGCGCCCTTGGCGTATTCTTCCTGCATGCGGCGTCTCACAAGTTTTTCCAAATCTGACATAACTCACCTCATCAAATCCGGCGCGGGAGGAGTGTCGCGCCGGGGCTGGTATCAGGCAAGTTACGATTTGTTTAGAATGGCTTACCGTTTTGTAAGGTTAGATCTACAGCGCGATGTAGCGATCGGCGCGGTGGTTGATGGCGACGAAGAGGTTGAGGACGACGGCGCCGAGGACGGAATAGAAGACGACCGGTGGGGTGGTGACGAAGAAGGCGGCGGCGAGCACGCACAGGTCGATGGCGAGCTGGACGAGGCCGGCGCGGATGCCGAAACGCTCCTGCAGATAGATGCCGAGAATGCCGACGCCGCCGAGGCTGGCGCGGTGGCGATAGAGCGCCAGCAGGCCGAAACCGAGCAGCAGGCCGCCGAGCAGGGCCGCCCAGGCCGGATGAATGCTCGATATCGAAAAGAACCGCGACTGCACATCTGCCAACACCGAGGTCAGGCCGATGGCGATGAAGGTCTTGATGGTGAAGGCCATGCCGAGGCGCTTCCATGAGAGATAGAAGAATGGCAGGTTGAGCAGGAAGAAGGCGAGGCCGAAATTGACGCCGAAGGCATAATGCAGGAGGAAAGCCACACCGGCGGTGCTGCCGGTGAGAAGGCCGGCGCTGGCGAGCACGTAGAGCCCAAGTGCGGCAACGAGGCTGCCGGAGAATATGCCCTGCATATCTTCGATCGGGGTGTGGCGCGTCGCACTGGTATTCCAGACGCCGCCAAGGGCATTGATGAGCTGTGTCATGTCGCCAGTCTCCACGGCAGACGAGTTGAGAAGCACGCTCGGGAAGACCTGGGCGCGATGGAATTTTGCACAATGAAAGAAGCCAGAGCACCTCGGCGATAATTGCCGCGCTCTCTGCTGATGCGGTGCAGTATCGGGTTTTTCGGGCTTCCGATCAAGCTAAATAGGTAAGCAATACTGACCTATAAAAACATCGCAAGAAAAGTTCGCTCACGCCGCCTTGCGCGTAAGGAACAGAATGCCGGACACCGGCTTTCCGCCATCTTTGCGAATGACCGACTTGACGGTCGCAAGGATTTCGAGGTCGTGGCGGGCAAGAAGCATGCTGACATAGCTTTCCGAATGGGCGTAACGCAGCGACGGGGCCAGATGAAAACCATCGCCATGGCCCGTATCCTCGACGGAAAAGGCGATATCGGCGCCTGGCGCAGCGAGTTCTCCGATGATGGCAAAGACGCTTTCGAGATTGCCGAGATACATCAGCACATCGGCTGCCGTCACCAGATCGGCGCGATGGCGCCCGGCACCCGCAAAGAGCCCGGAGAGCTCGGGCGCGAGCGAGAGATCGGCCCGGGCGAGGTGATCATAAACCCGCTTCTCGGCGGCCTTGGCCAGCATGTTCTGCGAGAGGTCGAAGCCTTCGAGATGGGCGACATTGGCGCGGATCTCCGGGCCGAGCAGGCCGGTGCCGCAGCCGAGATCGACGGCGCGGTCGTAATGCCTGCCGGTGGAGGCGACGAGGGCTGCGAGCTTCTGCGGGACGCTGTAGTCGAGTTTGTCGACAAGGGCTGATTCGAATCGATCGGCATAATCGTCGAAAAGGCGCTCGACATAGGGGCTCAGCGGACGATCGGGCGTGGCGACATCGCCGAGAAGGGCGAGCTTGAGGGCGGCGCCGAAAATATCATCGGGATCGAGGGCAAGCGTCTTGCGATAGGCTTCGATCGCGGCAACCGCCCTGCCCGCCTTTTCCAGATAGGTGGCGAGGCGATACCAGCCGGCGGCCCAGGCGGGCACGAGTTCGAGCGCCTGCTCCATCAGCTCGGCCGCCGCCCCCGGCTCACCGCCCTCTTCGAGCATCCTGGCATAATCGGCGCGGCGGTCGGCGATGACATCGCCGGAGGAAAGCTGGTGGGGCTGCATCAACGGACCTATTGGTTGGCCCGCATTTGGCGGCGGTCACAAAAAAACTCAAGTCCTATTTCAGAGGCGAAGCGGCCCAGCCACAAAGGGAGCGAATCGGCCAAGCCCGCAAGGGGCTTAGGGGCCAATTCCGGAAAGGGCTTGCGGGCTGAAGGCCGTGACCTTATTCCAAGGGCAAATAGGAGATGGCGTATGTCCGATCAGGCGAACAGATTCCTCGGCGATTCAATCGGCCGCACATTGATAAAGCTTATCGTGGTGTCGCTGATCGTTGGTTTCGTCATGACCGTGTTCGGGCTGACGCCGTGGAATATCATCTATGGAATCCGCGACTTCATCCTGGAAATCTGGCACCGCGGCTTTGCGGCCCTCGGGCGCGTCGGCGATTATCTGATCCTCGGCGCGACGATCGTCATTCCGCTCTTCGTCATCCTTCGCCTTTTCAGCTATCGCCGGTAATATGACATCCATCGATCTTTCCCGGCGCGGGCTGCTGCGCCTTTCCGGACTTGCGCTCGCCGCCGGCATCGCCGGCTGCACCACGACCCCGCGAATCGCCGGCACGCCCTCGGACGGCGAGGACGAGACGGCGCGCGTGCTGCCGCTCGTCAACCAGCTCAGGGCAAAGAACGGCCTGCCGCCGCTGGCCATCGACCCGGCCGCGAGTAACGCCGCTCTGTTCCAGGCCAAACGCATGGCGAGCGCCGGCAAGATGGCGCATCTGATGGGGATGACCGACAGTTTCGGCGCACGTGTGAAAGCAAGTGGTGTCCGGCTGCCGGCGGCCGAGAATATCGCCTCCGGCCAGCAGAGCGTCGATGCGGTGGTGACCGCCTGGATCAATTCGCCGCATCATCTGGAAAACATGCTCGGCCGTTATGACGGCCTCGGCGTCGCCGTCGCCCATAATGCCTCTTCCCGGAACCTGCCCTATTGGGCCATGGTGCTTTCCAGCTGAGGCGATTCCGCCTGCAGCAGTTCAAGTGATGCAGCGTCTGTTGCGCGTCTGAAACGACGCCTGGCGCTGCCGCGACGAGGCCGGCATGGATACACGCAGCAATCACAACGCGCTTGCTTTCGACGTGACGCACCTGATGGTGCTGTCGATCGCGCTTCCGATGACGCTCGGCTTCATGACGACGCCGCTGCTCGGGCTGACGAACACCGCCGTGGTCGGCCGGATGGGCAATGCGGAGGCGCTGGCGGGGTTGGCGATCGGCGCGATGCTTTTCGATCTCATCCTCGGCAGCTTCAACTTCCTGCGCGCTTCGACGACAGGGCTGACGGCGCAGGCTTACGGCCGGCGCGACCAGCACGAGCAGCAGGCGGTTTTCTCCCGGGCGCTGATTTCGGCGCTCGGCTGCGGGCTGGCGCTGCTCTGTCTTTCGCCGCTGCTGATGGCGGCGGGCTTGACGCTGATGGGGGCGGAAGGCGCGATCGCCGAGGCGACCAGCACCTATTTCTCGATCCGCATGCTGGCGGCACCGGCAGCGCTCGCCAATTACGCCATCCTCGGCTTCGTGCTCGGGCGCGGACAGGGCAATGTCGGGCTGCTGCTGCAGGCGATCATCAACGGCATCAACATCCTGCTTTCCATCTATCTCGGCCTGAAGCTCGACTGGGGTGTGGCGGGGGTCGCCTGGGGAACGATGGCCGGCGAAACGGTCGGCGCGCTCGCCGGGCTTTTCATCGTGCTCAGCGGCTTTGACAAGACAGAGCGGCCGGCATGGGCGGAGATCGTTTCCAGGCACCGGCTGGCCGAGCTTTTCGCGCTCAATCGCGACATCCTGATCCGCACCTTCGTGCTGATCGGCGCCTTCACCATCATGACGCGGATCGGCACCGGCTTCGGCGCGGTGACGCTGGCCGCCAATGCCGTGGTGATGAATTTCTTCCTGCTGTCAGGCTATTATCTCGACGGGCTTGCCAATGCCGCCGAACAGATCATCGGCCGGGCGATCGGCGCACATTACCGGCCGGCCTTCGACCGCGGGCTGAAGCTTACGACCCTGTGGTCCTTCGGATTGGCGGCGCTCGGCTCCGCCTTCTTCTTCCTCGCCGGCCCTTGGCTGATCTCGGTGCTGACGACCTCACCCGAAGTGCGGCAGGCGGCCGAAACCTATCTGCCCTGGGCGGCGGTGACCGGGCTGACCGGCGCGCTCGCCTTCCTGATGGACGGGGTCTTCATCGGCGCGACATGGTCGGCCGAAATGCGCAACCGGATGCTGATGTCCTTTGCCGGTTATCTCCTGATGCTCGCGGTCTTCGTGCCGCTCTTCGGCAATCACGGCCTGTGGCTGGCGATGAACGCCTTTTTGCTCTTTCGCGGCGTCTTGCTGGCGATGCTGGTCAAGCGCCGGGCCGATCAGACCTTCCGCGCCGCCCAATAATCCAGCCTGGTGTCGCGCAGGTCGCTGATCGAGGCGGCCTTTTCGCGGTCCAGGAGTTTCGACAGGCCGCGGACGATATCGCCGGCCAAGCCAGGGCCTTCATAGACCATGCAGGAATAGAGTTGGACGAGATCGGCGCCCGCCCGGATCTTTTCCAGCGCGGTTTCGGCCGAGGAGACGCCGCCGACGCCGATGATCGGCAGATCGGGGCCGACGCGCTTGCGCATCCGGGCGAGCACCGCCGTCGACTTTTCGAACAGCGGCACGCCGGAAAGGCCGCCCGCCTCCTTCGCCTGGCGCTGATCCTTGAGGCCGTCGCGCGACAGCGTGGTGTTGGAGACGATCAGCCCATCCAGCGCATGCGAGAGCACTTCCGCGGCGATATCGTCCATGCCTTCCTCGGTCAAATCGGGGGCGATCTTCAGGAAGACCGGGATCTTCCGGCCTGTTGTCGCCGCCATCTCGTCGCGCGCCGCCAGCACGGACGACAGCAGCGCGTCCAGGCTTTCGCGCGCCTGCAGGTCGCGCAGGCCCGGCGTGTTCGGCGAGGAGATGTTGGCGGTGAAATAGCGCGCGACGGAATAAAAGCGGCGGATGCCGGCGACATAATCGGCGATGCGATCTTCGCTGTCCTTGTTGGCGCCGATATTGACGCCGATCATACCGCCGCCCGTGAGCGCGACGAGGCGCCCGAAGGCGGCATCATGGCCTTCATTGTTGAAGCCGAGGCGGTTGATGACGCCTTCATCCTCCACCAGGCGGAAGATGCGCGGGCGCGGATTGCCGGATTGCGGCTTCGGCGTCACCGTGCCGATCTCGGTAAAACCGAAGCCGAGCTTCAGCAGCGCTTCCGGCACCTCGGCATTCTTGTCGTAGCCGGCAGCCATGCCGAGCGGATTTTCGAAGGTAAGGCCGGCGACGGTCTGGCGCAGACGCGGATCGGGGGTAATCTGACAGGCGGGCACCAGGCCAGATTTCAGCGCGGCGATCGACATGCCGTGCGCCGTTTCCGGATCGAACAGGAAGAGACCCTTGCGGGCGAGACGCTTGAAGGGATCGATCATGGCGCAAGCTCCGGGAAGATATGGGCGCCGGCCTTGTCGAGCGGCAGCGCCGCCTCCCAGAGCACGGCTGCCAGCGGCAGATCGGCGAAGAGATGCGGGAAGAGATCGCCGCCGCGTGAGGGTTCGAAGACCAGCTTGTCACCGAAGCCGCTGCCATCAACGGCAATCAGCAGCAGGCCGGACTGGCCGGCAAAATGCAGGGCGGCGGTCTGCTTCACCTGGGCTGCCGTCGAGAAATGGATGAAGCCATCCTTGAGATCGATGCCGGCGCCATGAAAAATGCCGGTTTGTCTGGCTTGCTGCCAAAGCGTTTCCGTCACGATCTTGTAAAGGGTCGGTGTCACGCTCATTATGGCCTCGCAATTGCTGGTCCTTGGGTCACGAGGGCTTTGCCGGAAAGAGGCGGCGATGTCCACGCCCCGACGCAAAAAACGGGACTGCTAGAACAGAATTCCGGAGGATGAGACGATGAAGATTTTGGTTCTCACACTTGGCGTTATTCTCCTGCCGTTGGCGGCCGCAGCCGCGGAAGCCGATGCGGGCCGCTTCCAGCTGGAAAAGAGCGGCGACCATTTCGTCCGGCTCGACCGGCAGACCGGGGCGATGTCGATCTGCCAGGACAAGGACGGCGCCCTCGTCTGTCGGATGGCGGCGGATGAGCGGGCGGCCTATGAGGACGAACTCGACCGGCTTTCCGAGCGGGTGACGAAGCTGGAACAAGGCGGCGTCATCCAGCGGGCGCTGCCGAGTGATGCCGAGGTCGAGCGTTCGATCAGCATCATGGAACGGATGATGAAGAGTTTCATGGGGATGGTGAAGGAGTTCCGGGCCGAGGAAAACACCAATCCCCTTCCGCAGAAGACCTGATCTGATATAGTCCTATACCAGCAAACCAGCATTCAACGCGGAGGGACGGCGTCGCATGCCGGCATGATCGGGCTCTTGGGAGGGAGTTTTCGATGCACGAACAGACCATCATCATCGCCGACGATCATCCGCTTTTCCGCGACGCGCTGCGCCAGGCGGTCATCGGCATGGAGGGCCGGCAGTCGATTATCGAAGCCGGCGATTTTGCGGCCGCACGCAAGGCGGCCGGCGCCCATGCGGATGCCGACCTGATGTTGCTCGATCTCGCCATGCCTGGTGTCAGCGGCTTTTCCGGCCTGATGGCGCTGCGCTCCGAATTCGCCAGCCTGCCGATCGTCATCGTCTCGGCAACCGACGATGCGACCACGATCCGCCGGGCGCTGGAACTCGGCGCTTCCGGCTTCATTTCCAAATCTTCCGGCATCGACGACATTCGCCGCAGCATCCAGACGGTGCTGGCCGGCGATATCGCCACGCCCGAAAGCTATCGCGACGGGCAGGAGCAGGATCCGGATGTCGCCGACCTGATCCGCCGCCTGCATACGCTGACGCCGCAGCAAAGCCGGGTGCTGACCATGCTTGCCGAAGGGCTTTTGAACAAGCAGATCGCCTACGAACTCGGCGTCTCCGAGGCGACGATCAAGGCGCATGTCTCGGCGATCCTGCTGAAACTCGATGTCGACAGCCGGACGCAGGCGGTCATTCAGCTCGGCAAGATCAACATGGCGATGGTCGCCTGAACGCCCAGCAGCGAAATGACATCCGATATCGGCCGGCGGCTAAGCGCAGGATTTTATTCCTCTTTTGCCTTTACTCAGGCGGTACGGTCGGTTAATATTCGGCCCGGTTGAAGCGCGGCGTGCACGAGCCGCCGGGATCAGGCGCATATGCTGTCACACGAGCAGATCTGGGGGGCGATCGACAGGCTTGCCGAACGGCACGCGCTGACGCCATCCGGTCTTGCACGGCGCGCCGGGCTCGACCCCACCTCCTTCAACAAGTCGAAGCGGCTTTCCGCCGACGGGCGGCTGCGCTGGCCCTCGACGGAATCGATCGCCAAGGTGCTCGACGCGACGGGGGCGAGCATGGAGCAGTTTCTTGCCTTCCTGCGGCCGGGCGCCGCGACTTCCGGACAAGGGGCCGAACAGCCTGATCGCGCGGTTCCGCCGCAGGGCAGCTCGATTCCGCTGCTCGGCTTCGCCCAGGCCGGCGCCGGCGGCTTCTTCGACGATGGCGGCTTTCCGGCCGGCCAGGGCTGGGACGTGGTGGAATTTCCGACAGCCCCGTCGCAGAAATCAGGCGTCTATGCGCTGGAGGTGCAGGGCGAAAGCATGATGCCGCTCTATCGCGACGGCGACGTGCTGATCGTCGAGCCGGCGGCGCAGGTGCGCCGCAACGACCGCGTCGTGGTCAGAACACGCGAGGGCGAGGTGATGGCCAAGGTGCTGCTGCGCCAGAGCCCGCGGTCGATCGAGCTGCTGTCGCTCAATCCCGACCATCCCAACCGCACCCTCGAGCTTTCCGATGTCGATTGGATCGCCCGCATCATCTGGGCCAGCCAATAGGAAGATATTCCATGCGCCCTGCCGCCGTCTTTACAGGTCTCATCGGGATGGCGGTGGTGGCCGGCCTGCTGATGGCCGGCGAAGCAAGGCTTCGCGGCGGCACCGCCGGCGACGAAACGGTATCTACGGAGGAGACGGCAAGCGCCGCGGCGGTTGCGGCTCCCGAGCCCGGCGAACCCGCGATATCGGACGAACAAGCCGAAAGGATCGCCGGCTTGGCGGAACCGGCGCCACCTCCAGCGCCGGGAGCAGGCGCAGGACCGGGCGACCGCGAGGCAGCCAAACCCACCGATGTCACTCAGCAAGCCCAAACCGCCACCCAGCAAGCGGCAGGTCCGGCCGCGAAAAAGCCGGTGGAGCTGGCGCGGCCGGCGGTCGAAAATGCCGGCAGTCTTTCGTTCGGCGAGCGCCGGCTTCAGCTTGCCGGCGTCATTCCGACAGCCGCCGATAAAATATGCGGGCCGGCGGGCCGGCAATGGCCCTGCGGCATGATGGCGAAGACGGCGCTGCGCCAGCTGCTGCGCAACCGGAGCGTCAGCTGCGATCTCGATACCGCGCAATGGAAGGGAACCGTGTCGGCAACCTGCCGGCTCGGCCCGCAGGATCTCGGCGCATGGCTTATCGAAAACGGCTGGGCGGAAGCGGCGGCGGGTTCGCCGCTTGCATCAGCCGCCGAGACGGCCAGGCAGGCGGGAAAAGGCATTTACGGCGACGACCCGCGCCGAAGATAACCAGCGGCCTTGACAGGGAGCCGATCCCTTGTAATGCCGGCTGCCAATTCCTACTCTGGGCTGATTGAAAAGGGAATCAGAGATGAACAAGCCGCTTTCCGCCCATGACGCGCTGATCTACGTGATGGTGATGGCCTCCGCCGTCGACAGCACGATGAACGACCGGGAGATGGAAAGGATCGGCCAGCTGATCGGCTTCCTGCCCGTCTTCCGGGATTTCGATGACGACAAGCTGATTTCGGTGGCGCGCGACTGCGCCTCACTGCTTGCCGGACCGGAAGGCCTCGACGTCGTTCTCGAAACCGTGCGCGACACCCTGCCGGCAAAACTCTACGACACCGCCTATGCGCTGGCCGTCGAAGTCGCTTCCGCCGATCTTTCGGTCAAGGCGGAGGAACTCCGGCTGCTCAGCCTGCTGCGCGACCGGCTCGGCTTGGACAAGCTCACCTGCGCGGCGATCGAACGCAGCGCGATTGCTCGTTTCCGCAAGGGCTGAACAAATTGGACCGCGGCTTCAATAGAGCCCGTAGGGAAAATACCTGAGATAGATTTCCTGAAGACGACCGTTGCGCGACAGCGTAGCGAGCGCGTGGTCGATGGCCGCCGTCAGCACGCTGTCCTTCTGCCGCAGCATGATCGTCATGCCCTCGCCGAGGAATTGTTCGGAGAGATAGGGGCCGTCGAACAGCGCGCAGCATTTGGCCGAGGCCGGCGAGGAAACCCAGAAAGAAAGTTGCAGCGCATCGGCAAAGGCGGCATCGACCTTGCGGTCCTTGAGCGCCGCCAGCAGGGCGTCCTTGGTGTCGAAGGCTTGCGCTTTGATCGCCGGAAAGAAGGCTGAAAGCATCGCCTCATGCACCGTCCCCCTGACGACACCGACCGGATGGCTGGAAAGCGCAGCAGCGGTCTTTCCGTCGAGCGGCAGGGCGAGATTGCGGACGAAGCGTGCCGGCAGCATCAGGTAGGGCCGGGAGAAAAGGAATTGCCGGCGCAGCTCCGGGGTCACGGCAAGACCGGCGATAACCGCATCGCCCTGCGAGGCGGCGAGCGCATCCTTCAAATCGGCAAAGGGAATCGCCTGGATCTGGCACTTGTCCGAGATCTCCAGCTCGCTGCAGATTTCGCGGGCGAGGTCGACATTGAAACCGGACAGCTTGCCGTTCTGATCGGTGAAATTGAACGGCGGAAAATCGACCGAGGTCAGGAAGCGCAGCCGCACCAACGAAGAGAGATCGGGCCTGGCAAGACGCTCGCGGGCATCGAAGAGCAGCGGCAGCGAAGGCGCCGCCTGCTGCGCGGATGCGGCAAGACTCGACAAAAGTGCTGACAAAAACAGGCCGAACGCGAGAAAGCCCTTCAGAGTCAGGGATGCCAGCTTGGATTGTGTCATCGTGGTCTTGGTCTCGGGGTTCAGGGGCAAGCGTTGCGGCGTCGGCAAGATGTATCAGAGTCATACGGGACGGGGAATATGGGTGGGAGTGACGGGAGCGGACGACAGTCGCGTCGGCACACCCGCCTCGCCCTTCGAGGCCCCTGGCGCTCCAAGGCTTTGTCTTGGGCACGAACCTCTCAGCCCCCTAAAAATTGCCGGCATCCGCCGCCCCCCGTGTTAGCGCAGAATTAAAGAATATCGCCTTTTATTTGTGGCGACGACATCGGACCCCGCCAGCCGATCGCATGATGCACCCGTCAGTCCAAACATATCCTTGAACCGCGATATTGAAGCAGCACCTTTTCTGCAGCAATTGATTTCAAAAGCACCGGGCGCGCGACACGCCCCGTCAATCGGGTGACATTTCCATGTTGAAGCATCTGAAAATCCGTACGAAAATCATCTCGGTCGTGGCGCTGCTCGGGCTGGTCACGATGGCCGGCCTGATTTATGTCATCGCCGAGTTCCGCCGGGCGGACGCCGCCTACAGCGCCTTCATCGATCATGAGGCCCAGGCCTCGATGCTGAGCGCGCGCGCCAGCGCATCGGCGGTGGCCTCGGTGCTGCAGGTCACCCTGCTTGCCGACATGAAGCCGGATACGCCGGCGTACCAGACGGCGCTTGCCAAGCCGAGCAAGCTGCCACAGGCGCGTGACCAGATGAAGCAGGCGCTGGCGCTGGTGCCCGGCCGCAAGGCAGCGATCGATGAGATCCAGGCCGGCATCAATGAGATCGAAAGCCTGGCGAACAAGATCATCGAGCAGAGCAAGGTCAAGGACAGCGCCGGCGCGCTTTCGAATGTCGCGCTGATCACTGCCAAGCTCGGTGCGCTGACGCCGAAAATGACCGCCAACAACGACGCGATGATGGCAATGCTCAACGACGGCGGCGACGCGCTCTCGGCGTCGGTCAACGGGCGGATCGTCTTCTGTTTCGTGCTGATCGGCATCGCCGTTCTCCTCGCCGTCGGCTTCAGCGTGGTCGTCGCCCAGATGGGCATCGCCGGCCCGATGACGCAACTGCGCCAGCGCATGACCCGGCTTGCCGAGGGTGACACCACCAGCGAGATCAGTGGCCTCGATCGCGGCGACGAAGTCGGTCAGATGGCAAAGGCGGTCTCGATCTTCCGCGACAACGCAATCGAGCGTGCAAAAATCGAGGCGCGCGCAGAGGCCGACCGCAATGTCAGCGACAGCGAGCGCCGCGAACGCGAGGCGCAGAAGACCCGCGAAGCCGCCGAACTCGACCGCGCCGTCGCAGCCCTCGGCGATGGCCTGCGCCGCCTCGCCGCCGGCGATCTCGCCTCGCATATCGACGAGCCCTTCGTCGCCCATCTCGATGCGCTGCGCCAGGATTTCAACAACTCGGTCGAAAAGCTCGACGAAACCATGAATACGGTCGGCGCCAATGCCCGGGCGATCGGCGCCGGCGCCAATGAGATCCGCTCTTCTGCAGACGAGCTTTCCAGGCGGACGGAACAGCAATCGGCCTCCGTCGAAGAAACGGCGGCAGCACTCGAAGAGATCACCACGACGGTGCGCGACGCCGCCAAGCGTGCCGAGGAGGCGAGCCAGCTCGTCGCCCGCACCCGCCTCGGCGCCGAGAAATCGGGCGAGATCGTCCGCAAGGCCGTCGCGGCGATGCAGCAGATCGAGCAGTCCTCGGTCGCGATCGGCAATATCATCGGCGTCATCGACGACATCGCCTTCCAGACCAACCTGCTGGCTCTGAACGCTGGCGTCGAAGCCGCCCGCGCCGGTGAAGCCGGCAAGGGCTTTGCGGTCGTCGCCCAGGAAGTGCGCGAACTCGCCCAGCGCTCGGCCAATGCCGCCAAGGAAATCAAGTCGTTGATCACCAATTCCGGGACGCATGTGCAGACCGGCGTCTCGCTGGTCGGCGAGACCGGCAAGGCGCTCGATGTGATCGTCACCGAGGTGCAGGAGATCAACCAGCACGTCCACGCGATCGCCGAAGCCGCGCGCGAGCAATCGATCGGGCTGCAGGAGATCAACACCGCCGTCAACACCATGGACCAGGGCACGCAGCAGAATGCGGCGATGGTCGAGCAATCGACGGCGGCCAGCCACGGCCTCGCCACCGAAGCGGCAGCGCTCAACAACCTGCTCGGCCAGTTCCGGCTGACCGGCACGGGCGGTTTTACCGCCAGCGCGCCGATCGCGTCGGCCCGGCCGCCGGCAGCAGCACCGCGCGTGGCTCCCCGCCCGGCAGTCGGGGCCGCCCCGATCCGCGTTGCCAAGGAAGGGACAGCCCGCCCCGCCGCCTCACCGGCCCGCGCCCTCGGCCAAAAAATCGCCAACGCCTTTGGCGCCGGCCCCAGCACTCCGTCGAGCCAGGATCCGGACTGGACGGAATTCTGAGCAGCAGATCTTCGGCGCAAGGCACGGCTGCCTGGTTCGGACCACCGATTGCCCCTCACCCTAACCCTCTCCCCGCTCGCGGGGCGAGGGGACGTGCCCTGCGAGAGATGAACGAGGAACGGAGAGGTCGCGGCATGGTCCCTTCGCCCCGTTTACGGGGGTCCGAAGGACGGGTCGAGACCCGTGGCTCGACCCGGGTCGGTGGCGGCAGCCCGATGAGGGGCGGACGGCGGACGCCGCCCTTTCCCTTTGAGGCTTCGCCTAACCCGGCCGCCAACCAATCTCGACCAGAATGTTTCCAGGCGCCGTGCAATAAAACAGCCAGCCACCGCGCATGGCGACCGGCGGGCCGGACAGCGCAGCACCGGCAGCAACAAGCCCGGCATGAACGGCATCGACGTCCGCCCTTTCAGGCAGGATGAAGCCGATATGATAGGTCTGGCGGCCCATCTCCACCTGATCGGCGGTGCCGAATTTTGCGATTGGGTGGCTGAAGACGATTTCGAGGCCGGCATCGTCTTCCAGGATGGCCAGTCCGTTCTGGCCGCGCATATCCTTCAGCGTCAAGCCGAAATGGCGGATGAAGAAATCCGCCGTCGCAGCAATATCGGGTACGTGAAAATCGAGATGATTCAGGCGCATGACAGTCTCCATTCGAAAAAATCCCGGGACTGCCTTTTGCCGTCTCCGCACGCCGCCGGGATCCCGCATCTTGATGCGGATCACGTCGCGGGTTCTCGTGCCATGGCACGGAGCAGAGCTTCGCGAGAGCGCTCTTGACGCTCCAGCGGAAGGAATCGGGCTTACCTCAACCGATCCTGCCTTTTTCGACCCTGCCGATCTAGCAGACGGCATCGATTTCGGCAATGGATGACGGTGCGGCTGGTGAAACGGGATTTTCAGCCTAATATCTATAAGTGGCTGCCGACCGCGCGATCACGGTGTCCCCGGCGACGCTTCTCGAAGGGTTGGAGAGCGGCATGGGCGTTTGTGTCGTGAACTCTATCCGGCAAGGCGCAGAGTGATATTATTCATGGCATTGGGAGGGGGTAAATATGAAACCTGCAGTCATCGGCCTGATCGGCACGCTCGCTCTCGCGGGATGCAACACCGTCAGCTACAGCGGACCTGGCCTCGAACCCATCCCCGGCAGCATCACCTATAGCGGCCAGCCGCGCAGCAAACTCACCAAATCACCCCCAGGCTCCGCCTTCCCGCATGATTTCATCGACCAATACGGCCGGCAGGTCGAGGAAACCTACATCATCCAGCCCGATCGGAGCCTGATCATCGCGCATCGGCGGTACAAGCCGATCCGCTTTTTCGGGGATTAGGCTTGGTCGGCGTGAAACTTGTTGGATCAACCCGTCAGGGCCAGCCAATCACCGATCGTTTTTCCGTAACGCCGCGTGGAGCGGATGGCCGGAGCCGGCCGCTGTTGGGTTGCCACCGTCCTTCGGATTTCACGCGGGCTCAGCCTGAATTCGTGGATGAAGGCGCGCGTAAAATTGGCGGCGACCTCGAAACCGGCGGCTTCTGCGATTTCTGAAATCGGCCTGTGGTCGGCCGAATTGCTGAGATCCGCATAGGCCTGCAGCAATCGCCGCTTGCGAATATAATTGAGCACGCCTCCGTTCGCTTCAAACAGCTGGTAAAGCCGCGTACGCGAAATCCCCAACGCGCGGCACATCATGTCCGGTGTCAAGTTTTCCGAATGGAGATTGACGTGAATGTAGCGGTGCGCCCGCTCCATCAGTCCCATGTTGGTCTGGCTTTGACCGGTATCAGTCCTTGTGGACGATGCGGCGCCCGCAACGACCATATCGCCGATGGTTTGGATGATCCGGGGCACTTCCTCTATCGTCAGATTGCCGAGGTTCGTTTCGAGGCCCGTGAGATAGCCCGTGAGCAACTCGGCGTGGCTGCCCAAAAGAACCGTGCTGCCGGCGTTCTGGAGAAGGCTCGCATCGCGAGCCAGCAGCTCATAGGGCAGGAACACGAGCAAAGCTTCGGCATCGGTCATCCGTCCGCGATAGGGGCTGCCGAGAGACATGAAAAATATCTCGCCGGCACTGGTCTCGGTGACACGACGGTTGACCTCAGTCCAGGCTTGGCCGCTGCGCTGCAGGCCGACGTTCCAATGGTCGATGGGGCTCGATCCAAGCATGGCCTGATCACGGATATATCTGTGGGCATGCGCGCGCTGCTGGACGATGAGGATATCGCCGAGATGCCAGCCGATCTGCTCCGCGAGGAACCCGTCTTCCGGTGATTTTCCCTCCGGCAGATGAACATCCACGAGCGGCGCCATATGTGCCCCCCAGGCCTGGAATTGTTCTGCCGGTGGCAGGTCCTGCGTCGAGAATCGCAGCGGCACGAGTGCAGGGGAGCCATGGGGTGGGCGTTCCTTGCGCATGGCCGGTTCACGCGGCCAGCGCCGCCGTTCCATATGCGCCGGCCGTTCCTGTTCCGCGGCAGGATCATCGTCGGATTCAGACCCTGTAGCCATCCAATTCCTCCAGCGCATAACCCGACCCGAGCCATGGAAATTGAGAAAAGCAATTGTTTTTGCGGCTGAAATCTCCGCAGAACTCCGTCTGCAAAAGCGGAGGTGCTCGAACAGTCACCTCCATAAGTTGTTTATCATATTCCTCTTCGCTCTGAAATGTACGGAGCGATAATTTCCAGGACGTGAGGATAACGACAATTGCCTCCCTTAGCTGTATCTAAATAAACATCGGTGCTTTCCAAAAGAAAAACCGGACGAATAAAATATTCGCATGATCGAACGACTTAGTTTCGCGGCGTAGCGAAGTAACTATCGAAGATCCCATAGCAAAATCTGAAAACACGGGAGGTAGTCGTGAACTATCTTGGTAAGATTCGTGCTCGCTCTGCGCAAACTTCGGCTCGTGATGCAAATGATCCATCCGGAATATCCCGTCCTCCCAAGAGAGTTCTTGTCGCCGGCGGTGCAGGTTTCCTCGGATCACATCTGTGCGAGACGCTTTTGGCCGCCGGACACCAGGTGATCTGCCTCGACAACTTTTCCACCGGCATGCGGCCCAATATCGCCCATCTGAAGCGAGTCGATCGCTTCAATGTCGTCGCCCACGATATCGTCCACCCACTCGATCTGGACGTCGACGAGATCTATAACCTCGCCTGCCCGGCATCGCCCCCGCATTATCAGGCCGATCCGGTCCATACAACAAAGACCTGCGTGCTGGGCTCCCTCAACCTTCTGGAGCTGGCCGCGCGCACCGGCGCACGCATCCTTCAGGCATCCACCTCCGAAGTCTATGGCGACCCGAACGTCCACCCGCAAGTCGAAAGCTACTGGGGAAACGTCAATTCGTTCGGGCCGCGCTCCTGCTATGACGAGGGCAAGCGGTGCGCCGAGACGCTGTTCTTCGACTTCCACAACACGCACGGCGTCGAGATCAAGATCATCCGCATCTTCAACACCTACGGCCCGCGGATGCGTCCGGACGACGGCCGCGTCGTCTCGAATTTCATCGTACAGGCCCTGACGGGGCAAGACATCACGATATATGGCGACGGTTCCCAGACCCGCTCGTTCTGTTTCGTCGATGATCTCATCGGCGGCATGGTCCGCATGATGGCCTCACCGTCATCGCTGACGGGGCCTGTCAATCTCGGCAATCCGGGCGAATTCACGATCCGGGAGCTGGCCGAGCAGGTAATCGGATTGACCGGCTCCCGGTCGCAAATCATCCGTCGCGCTCTGCCGGTTGACGATCCCCGGCAGCGTTGCCCCGATATTTCGCTTGCCATGCGGGAACTCGACTGGCGGCCGAAGATCGACTTGTCGAGCGGCCTGCGTCAGACGATCGACTATTTCGATGGCCTTCTCACCCGTCCGGGACGCGAACTGGAGGCGGTCTGATGGATGCGCCCCGGGTCCTTGTCACGGGCGGTGCCGGCTATATCGGCAGCCACACCGCCAAGCTCCTCCGCTCGGAGGGGATTGAGCCTGTCGTCTACGACAATCTCACGACCGGAAACCGTTCTTCCGTGCGCTGGGGCCCTTTCGTCGAAGGTGACGTCCTCGACTCGCCATGCCTGATCGAAGTCATCGAGAAATATGCTCCCGACGCCGTCATCCACTTTGCCGCCTCGGCCTATGTGGGCGAGTCCGTGCAAAACCCAGCGAAATATTACAACAACAATGTCTGCGGTGCATTGTCGCTTATCGATGCCTGCCGGCAGACGGGGCTTCAGAACGTCATCTTCTCATCGAGTTGTGCCGTCTACGGCGTCCCCTCCGTGCTGCCGATCGATGAGACCTTGCCGAAGGCTCCGATCAATCCCTACGGCAAGACCAAGCAGATCGGCGAGGATATGCTCGCCGATTATGCGGCGGCCTACGGCCTGCGGTATGTTGCCCTGCGTTACTTCAATGCCTGTGGAGCCGATCCGGACGGCGAGCTTGGCGAATGGCACGTTCCGGAAACCCATCTCATTCCGCGGGCGCTGCTGGCCGCGGCCGGCCGGATTCCGCACCTGGAAATATTCGGCGATGATTACGATACCCCTGACGGGACCTGCATAAGGGACTATATTCACGTCGCAGATCTCGCGCGCGCCCATGTTCAGGCCTTCACCCATCTCGCCAAGGGCGGAGCAAACCTCGCTGTCAACCTCGGCACCGGGCGGGGTTTTTCCATCAGGGAAGTCCTGCGCGTGATCCAGGAAACGACCGGGTGCGAAGTCCCGGTCGTCATCCATCCACGCCGGCCGGGCGATCCGCCCAGCCTCCACGCCGACGCCAGCCTGGCCCGCCAGACGCTCTGCTTCCAGCCTCGATATTCCGACCTCGAAACCATCGTGCGGACGGCGGCTCCGTTCTTCGGACTGGAGGCGCGCGCGTGACCGAACTTGCAATTACCCAGACGACGCATACTCCGGAACCCTCCCACGAGCCGCTTCTTGTCCCGGTTCTGACCGGACATCGGCGGGCCGAATATCTGTTCTTGGCGGCCGTATGGGCCTGCGCCCTCGCCTATTTCTGGATCTGGTGGCTGGAGCCGCGCCATCACGTCGATGCTTTCGGCACAATTACGGTGAGCCTCGTTCTTGCCTGGGTTACCGCTCTGCCGGCCTATTTCATCGTCGTCTTCTATCGGGCGGCAAGACCGAACGGTCCCTTGCGCCTGCCGGCGGGCAGTCGAGTGGCCATGGTCGTGACCAAGGCGCCGGCGGAACCCTTCTCGGTCGTCAGTGAAACCCTGCTGGCAATGCTTGCCCAGGAGGTGGAACACGACACCTGGCTTGCCGACGAAGACCCTTCCCCCGAGACTCTCGACTGGTGCTCCGGGCACGGGGTCCTCGTCTCGACCCGCAAGGGGCGATCCGATTATCATCGGACGTCGTGGCCCCGACGCACGCGGTGCAAGGAAGGCAACCTCGCCTTCTTCTACGACCACCACGGCTACAACAGCTACGATTTCGTGGCGCAACTCGATGCGGATCATGTTCCCGCGCCCGACTATCTCTTCCACATGCTGCGTCCGTTCGCCGATCCAAAGGTCGGCTATGTCTCGGCCCCCAGCATTTGCGACAAGAACGCTTCCGAAAGCTGGTCGGCACGTGGAAGGCTCTATGTCGAGGCCAGCATGCATGGCTCGCTCCAAGCCGGTTACAATGGCGGCCTGGCGCCGCTGTGCATAGGGTCGCATTACGCGGTACGCACCGTCGCCCTCAAACAGATCGGCGGCCTCGGCCCGGAGTTGGCTGAAGACCATTCGACGACATTGATGATGAATGCCGACGGCTGGCGGGGTGTGCATGCGCTGGATGCCATCGCCCATGGTGACGGCCCTAGAACCTTCAGCGATCTCGTGACGCAGGAATTCCAGTGGTCGCGCAGCCTGGTCATGGTGCTGTTGCGGTACTCGCCGAGCCTCGTCGGCCGGCTGCCGCCCCGGCTCAAGTTCCAGTTCCTGTTTTCGCAACTCTGGTATCCGCTTTTTGCGTTCTTTATGTTGCTCATGTTTGCGTTGCCGATCATCGCGCTCATGCGCGGCCAGAACTTCGTGACGGTGACCTATCCAGATTTCCTGGCGCATTTCGCACCGCTTTCTATCGCTCTCGTGGTGATGGCTTATCGCTGGCGCGCCAGCAGCTCGTTCCGCCCCTACGACGCCAAGATCCTGAGCTGGGAATGCATGCTCTTTCTCTTCGCGCGCTGGCCCTGGGCGCTCGCCGGCACGCTGGCTGCGGTGCACGATTTTGCGACAGGCTCCTTCGTCGATTTCCGCGTCACGCCGAAAGGGCGGTCCGAAGTCGATCTGCTGCCGGTGCGTGTCCTGGCGCCCTACGCTTTGCTGGCGCTCATGGCGGTATTGCCCGCCCTGGCAATCGGCGATGCCGGCGCCTCCAAGGGGGGTTACTTCTTTACAATCTTGAACGCGGCAATCTACTGCGCGCTGCTGTTGGTCATCGTCGGGCGCCATTCGAAGGAAAATATGATTGCGGCGGCGCCGCGTTTCTACCGTCCGGCGATGGCGACCGTGCTTCTTGCGCTCGTCGCGCTGCCGGGGGTTGCAACCGTCATGCGCGGACAGGATGCGACCGAGGCACTCGCCTGGGGCAGCGGCCGCCTTCAGCTGTTCGAAGAGCGCTATGCCGTCTCCGGTGCAGGCCGGGGCGGGACTGCCCTGCGCACAATCTTCTTCAAACCACGATGGATTTCCGCTCCGGAGGAGATCCAACTGAGAACGGATGCCGCTCACCCGGATGTGCGGCCGAGCGTAGAGGAAGTACACAATGCATAGCCCATCCAAAATAGCCCTGTTGTCGTTAACCGGCCTGTTGCTGTCGGGAGTCGCGGTCCTGCCGACCGCTCTGGGCAGCTTTGCCGAAGGGCAGCCGCTTGCAATGACGACATCGTCCATTGCGCCGCCGACCAAAATGCCGGTCGTCACGAAGGAGTCGATCACGTTCGGCGCCTATGATCCGCACGGAGATTTAGGCGCCTCGCCCGATTCGAAGATCGAACACCTCTTCCTGCCCTGGGAAGATGTCGATCTGGGCACGCTCACCCTCGCCGACAATTATGCGCAAGCGCGTGGCCGCACCCTGCTGATCTCGGTCGAGCCGTGGACCTGGTCAGCCGATTGGCGCCAAACCTCGCAGGAACTGCTGCACAGCATCCTGGACGGTTCGCGCGATGCGAACATGGCCGCCATCTGCTCGACTGCTGCCAAGCTGAAAAGTCCGGTCATCATTCGCTGGGGACAGGAAATGGACGAAACCGACAGCCAGTTCTCCTGGTCGCATTGGCAGGGCGCCGATTATGCCAAGGCCTATCGCCGGATGGTGGAGGTCTGCAAGGTCCACCTGAAGACGGCCAAATACATGTGGTCACCGAAGGGCAATGAGGGGCTTCAAGCCTTTTATCCCGGCAACGATGTCGTCGATCTCATCGGGCTCTCGGTCTTTGGCCTGGAGCAATACGACAGGGACAAGACTGGCCGTGACCAGACGTTTGCCGAGCACCTTGCGCCCGGATACGCCCGTGTCGCCGGTTACGGCAAGCCCATCATGGTTGCCGAACTCGGCTACGAAGGCGACGATTCCTTCGTGCGAAACTGGGCTGAGAGCGTAACGAAACGCTATCCCCAGTTCCCGGCGCTCAGCGCCGTCATCTACTTCAACGACCGTGAAGTCTATCCGTGGCCGGACGGCTATGGCCGCCCCGACTGGCGGGTCGTCCGCGAAGGCATCAATTGAACAAGAAGGAACCTGACCATGTCGATGCTTCAAAAAATGCTCCTGGCGGCGGCCCTGACCAGCGGCATCGCCACGGCCACGGCCGCGTCCGCTGCCGGAACCAATGAGCCTGCGGGGATCGAGACCGCAAAGCCGATGAGCAGCGCGGAAATCTATCGGCTCTACAACCAGAATTCCTGGATGTGGAAAGCCGGCGCCGGCTACTTCTCCACAAAGGCGCGTCGCTTTACCGCCTGGTCGCGGGAAAATGGCTCGCCATCCTTCGGCATGGGCCGCTGGTTCATCACGGAGTCGGGTAAACTCTGCTTCAACGCCGACTGGCACGCCAAGACCGGAACGGCGACGGCAATCACCTGCTTCAGCCACCGCAAGAAGGGCGGCCTGATCTATCAGAAACGCGAACCGGACGGTGAATGGTACGTTTTCAAGAGCGCACTGGCACAAGCCACCGACGAATTCGCAAAGCTTCGCCACGGCGACTACGTAAGTTCTCAATTGGGGAGGATTGAGACGAGCGTCAGTAGGACCAAATAAAGGCGAAGCTAGGGGTTGCGCGCGGCCGAGGCGCCATCTGTTTCCTTGTAGGAGCCGATGCCTGCGCGCAACCCTTTTCATAAAAGATCGCGAAGCGCCTTCAAAAGGCGGCGAATGCCGGTCAACCGCGCACCCGACTCACCAAATCGCCTGTTGGTTCCGCCTTTCCGCATGATTCTATCGACCAAAACGGCCAGCAGGTCGAGGAAACCTCCATCATCCAGCCCGGCAGGAGCCTGATCATCGCGCACCGCCGGTATAAGCCGATCCGGTTTTTCGGGGATTAGGTTTGGTATCGCTTGGAGGAAGTGGAGCGGGTTATCTGCTTCGGCTCAAACGATATTCTTTTAGCGGCCGGAATACCCACCGACGTGCCTTCTCCGTCGTCAGCGGATCGAGTAGATCGCTCGCCTCGTGGATGCTGCACGGTTTGAAGCCGATTCCAGCCAATCCGACATGGATTCATGCTCCTTCCGGCAACGCGATCCGCATTCCCTAATAAATCACCTTGCAAATCCGAAATGCAACTGCCGCATGCTCGTGAGCTCCCCCCTGATGCGAGTGTTCGCTCGGAAGGGCAGTTCCAGTAACTCTAGGTCTCGTGCCCTCGTGCGGAACCGTAGTGTCGCGATCGAGCGTGCCTTTGCGCTGGCCTCCTCCCAAAGGAGTTGTAATGCCTTCCACGTTGTGCGTGTGCTGACCGCCGACATGTTCGTGTGACCCATCTCCTTCGTTGGTAATCGGGCTTCCAGCGACGTTCTTGCTCACCTTCAGGAGCCGCCCGTCGAATTGGTCGGTGACGTCTTGAAATTGTCTTCCGGGACATTTCCTTTCCATCAAAATATAGGAGCCGACAGGCACCCTGTTCGCCTCGACTTCCGCCTCCATCAGTTGTATGCGGCCAACCGCATCGGTTAGCATGTCCGTCAGTTCTCTTGTGCTGAAGGGTGGAGCATCGGTTGCGTTTTGAGCAATGCCCTTCGCCTCAAAAGCGCAAAGTAACAATCCCGTGGCTGCAGTTAGTACTACGATCCGTCGCATTTGACTCTCCCTCATAAGGTAGAGTTATTTACTATCAAATCTACTTTAAAATGAAAATTACACAATTAGGGTAGCAATAAAGCATCGCTACCGCTTATGAGTATGTTCATTCGTCCCCTGATGCAGCGGGCAGGTTATGCTGACTCTGGGAATGGTCGCGCAGAATGGAGGGTCGGTTGACCAAAGAACCCCAGCTAAGGAATCGCTTGAATTAGCAACGGCGACCTATGAAGACGGAAGGATCCGCATTGATCGGGCGCTCATTGACTTCCCAGACCAAGCATCGGGGCTATGGCAATCGCAGCGGGACAGCTACTCACGTTTGCCAGTTATCGAATTCCAATATCTCGGGATGCATACGTTACTGTCGGATCATCGGGGTAGCTACATCCAGATAGCCTGAGCCACAACATAACGAATCCGTCGCACAGTAACGGGCCCGATGAGATAGACCTGCTTCAATTGATAATCTGAGGCTTTCGCTACTTGTCCGACGGTTAAATAACCGTTCGCTCGCAATCGCCCAATCTTGTCCTCTGTTAACCCGTAAGGGTAAGCTGTTGATTTTGCCAAAACTCCAACTGGCTTAGTTAAGATTGCAAGTTCGCCGCTTTCGTCTGCAAGCGTGGGGAGAGTAAGGGATTGAAATGTGTTGCTCGAAACGTGAATCTCAGAAATTTCTGGAGTTCCTGCAATCCACTGCTCCATGGCATCGATTGAGAGACGTTGGCTGGGCGTCTTATCGAGCAGATTACACAGGTTGATCGCGAAAACCGCTCCTCGCCCCCCAGATTTCATCGCCCGAGAAGCCTCCCGCCGGGAGATAAAGCCAAG
Source organism: Rhizobium binxianense (assembly GCF_028994275.1). NCBI lineage: Bacteria > Pseudomonadati > Pseudomonadota > Alphaproteobacteria > Hyphomicrobiales > Rhizobiaceae > Rhizobium > Rhizobium binxianense. The sequence continues at coordinate 186,177 of NZ_CP118713.1, read as the reverse complement.
ATATTCAAGAACCTCAAAAATCTTACCAAACTGCGCGAGGAACTGCCTGTGTATGAGAACGCGATCCTGAGAGACCGCCTTGCCTCTGGAGGCTTTTACAGCATGATCTACTATGGCTTCCACTAGGTCACGGGCAGGTTCAATGAGGGGCTCATATACCCCGAGCTTCGGAGCAACTTCGTCCATCAGTGGCCAATAGTAGTCGGTCGCGAGCGCCAGAAGACATGTGTTTACGTCTGGAATGCTTATTCGTTCAGTTTGATCAAAACGATTGCAAGCAAGAATAAAGCCACGCATGTTTCCAACAACAGCTCGGCCGATGAGATTCGCAAAATGCTCAGGAGAAAGTCTCTCTGAAAATCGCTCCGACAAAGCAATATTGGGATATCGAGCTTTCAACACCTCTAAGAAAAAACTCTTATCTTTTGCTACGTCTGAGCGACTTATTTCCAAGACCGTAGAATCATTATAAACGTCGAAGCGCGTTCCGAATTTCGTAACGCCAGGATAAATTGACGCTTTGCACGAAACTAAACTGCTGGATATAGTACGAAAAAGGTCGAAAAATACTTCAAGCGGCTTCTCGCGGCCGATATGCGCAGCGTCATCGAAAAGCAAAACAACACGCTTATGAGCGAATTGAGCCAATGTGCTCAAAGCTTGCTGAAGCGAAGCAACTTCATTGACAACCGGGAACGAAACCCGGTGCTGCTGTTCTGCGAGTTCCTCTTGTATTTTCTTAGAGAGCAACTGGCAAAAATGCATGACATATTCATCGCCGTCGGACTGCAGCAGCGGCAAATAGCGCAAGCTAACATAGACCGGAATGACCGCGCCGAGCTCGCGCATACGACGATGAGCTTCGAGCAAGAGCGCACTTTTTCCACTTCCTCGGCCTCCACGAATCAGGACAGGGCCATGAGCAACAAGTTTGCGGATAATGACGTCATCATGCGATGAGAATTTATGGATATTAGCAAAGTCTGCAGGTGGGCATTCTTCGGCCGCCAAAATCAACGTGGCGTCGATTTCTTCTTCTAATTGAGTTATCACGGCACTATCTCTCTTAGTTGAATGTAAGATTCTACCGCCGCCTCTGCACTCAAGGACGCGTACGCCGTAGGTACAAAATGCGATATTAGGCCCAACCCTGCGATATTAACGATTGTATCTCTAATTAACGTTTTGACCGTTACTTCGTCCATTTGCAGGCTGCTGCTAAAAAATTCCCAATGCACTCCCTTGGACAACTGTGAATACAGCTGCCTGAATCTTCCTTTGATCTCTGATATGTATTTCTCGCTTTCTAACGAACGCATATCGTCCAGTTGGGGCGCATCATTTCCCTCAATATAATCCAGCATTGCATCCACTGCGGGGCGCCAGTACACGTGCTCGAGATGTGCAGAAAACAACGAGCGACTGATTTTTACTAACTCGTGATCTGCGTCCCACAAAACCGCAGACGGTTTTTCTTCTGGAATCACGTCACCCGCCCACGAAAACGCTGACTTGACGCGTCTGCCTGAGAGGTACTCCGGCCTTGATTGAAACTCGCTCAGGTAGAGGATTCTGAAGGGGTCAAGCCGACCGACCAGCGCCGCGCATCCGTTCTCAAGGATAACGCGTGCGCAAAATGGGCCGAAGATCGTGACTTCATCCGATGAAGCCGCTGTAAGATAATGAATAGTTCGATCGGAGAAATTTGCCAAAGACGCATTTAATTGACTTAGCGCTATCTTGCCCAGCCCCTCGGCGGTTGGTGACCCGCATAAGAGCGGCGGGAAACTCGTCATTGTCACTCCTGTAATGAGAGCCACTCTACTTTCCGCGTGCGAGGTCTTGATAGACTCGGGTTCTCGACGAAAATTCCATGTTCTTGATCAAGATAACTGCGTGGATACGAAAAACAGCCAGCCACCATGTGATGATTTCATTTATCAATCAACCCTAAGGCGCAGACAATCTGTGTGCGTATAATAATCAGCTGAGAAAGCCGTCAAGGGATTGAAATACACCTCCGTTTTCCAGAGGCTTCGTTTATCAACCACGTAAGGAGCTTCCTTCGCACGCACCATGGCTACATTCAGCAACTTTAAACGTCTCTCTACCGCCGTACTCACCTCGCTGCTGAGGATCGAGCGGCCTCCCAAAATCAAGAAGATTGCCTCGGCCAACAATCGATACAGCCCCTCCGCCAGCGTCCTTGTGGCCCTCTCTCCGCGTCTGAGCCTCTGCTAAACTGAGTAATGGGTAGGTTCCAAACCTAATAATCTTCCGCTTACCGAAGTAAGCGTAGTCGAACCTCCGTACCGGCTTTCTAAAGGTAGAGGTGCTAACCGTTTGAGCTTCATGCACGTTGATAGAAGCCGATCGACTAACAAACTGAACGTGAAGTGAAAGGCAGCTGGAGCGGGTGAAGGGAATCGAACCCTCGTATTCAGCTTGGGAAGCTGCTGCTCTACCATTGAGCTACACCCGCGATGCGCTGAGATTTCCAACAGATGGGGGCGGCTGTCAAGTCGCGCCGGACGCAACGTCTCAGATGCGGAAGTGCTTCGAGAGTTTGAGGCCCTGGGCCTGGTAGTTGGAGCCGAGGCCGGAGCCGTAGAGGCTGGCGGGCTTTTCCTGCATGTGTTCGTAGACGAGGCGGCCGACGATCTGGCCGTCTTCGAGGATGAAGGGCACCTCGTGGCTGCGGACTTCGAGTACGGCGCGGCTGCCGCGCCCGCCGGCCGGGGCATGGCCGAAGCCCGGATCGAAGAAGCCGGCATAATGGACGCGGAATTCGCCGACCAGCGGATCGAAGGGGGTCATCTCGGCGGCATAATCCGGCGGCACATGCACGGCCTCGCGCGAGACGAGGATATAGAACTCGTCGGGATCGAGGATCAGCTCGTTGCGGCCGCGGCTATAGAGCGGTTCCCAGAAATCATAGATGTCGTGCTGATCTTTCTTGTCGACATCGACGACGGCGGTGTGATGTTTGCCGCGATAGCCGATCAGGCCGTCCTTGTCGCCGGCAAGGTCGATCGACAGCGCGATACCGCCGCCCGATACGTTCGGCTGCTTGCTGGCGACCAGGGTCTCGCTTTCATGCAGCTTCAACAATTCCGGCTCGCCGAGCAGGGATTGGCCGACGCGGAAGCGGATCTGCGACAGGCGCGAGCCGCGGCGCACGACGATCGGGAAGGTGCGCGGGCTGATTTCGAGATAGAGCGGGCCGGAATAACCCGCCGGGATCTTGTCGAATTCCTGGGCGTAGTCGGTAATGACGCGGGTAAAGATATCGAGGCGGCCGGTCGAGCTCTTCGGATTGGCCGAGGCCGACATGTCGGCCGGCAGCGCCAGGCTCTCCATCAGCGGCACGATGTAGACGCAGCCGGTTTCGAGCACCGCGCCTTCGGTGAGGTCGATGACATGCAGGCTCAGCCGGTCGAGCTTGTCGGACACCAGGTGCGAGGGCCCGGGCATGAAGCTGGCGCGCACGCGAAAGGCCTTGGCGCCCAAGCGCAGGTCGAGACTTGCGGGCTGGATCTGGTCGCGGTCCAGCTCCCGTTCGGAGATCAGACGCTCCGCTTCGAACAGCGCGGAGATCGCGCGATCCGCCAGAATTCCCGTTTCACGAGCCATCATGCCTCATCCATCATTTGCCGCCGACAAAACCAAACTCGGGGAATTGACGCAAGCAGCTAACAGCAGTATTGCAGAATTATCCCGTGGTGATTTGGCCGGTCGGCTTGCAGCCACGTTAAACAAGTGGCTAAAAAGACCGGGTTGAAACCGGTCTGCTTTTGCGACCGGTTTTTTTGTTATGTGAAGGTGATGGCATGAGCAAGACCTGGCGCCCGGCAACCCAACTCGTCCACGGCGGAACGCTGCGTTCGCAATATGGCGAGACCTCCGAGGCAATCTATCTCACGCAAGGTTTCGTCTATGACACATCGGAAGCGGCCGAAGCCCGCTTCAAGGGCGAGACCGACGGCTTCATCTATGCCCGCTACGGCAGCCCCACCAACGACATGTTCGAAAAGCGCATGTGCATGCTCGAAGGCGCCGAAGACGCCCGCGCCACCGCCTCCGGCATGGCGGCCGTCGCCGCCGCAGTCCTCTGCCAGGTCAAGGCCGGCGACCATATCGTCGCGGCCCGCGCCCTGTTCGGCTCCTGCCGCTGGGTTGTGGAAACATTGGCGCCGAAATACGGCATCGAATGCACGCTGGTCGACGGCCGCGATCTCAAGAATTGGGAAGAGGCGATCCGGCCGAACACCAAGGTGTTCTTCCTGGAAAGCCCGACCAACCCGACGCTCGAGGTGGTCGATATCGCAGGGGTCGCCAAGCTCGCCAACCAGGTCGGCGCCAAGGTCGTGGTCGACAACGTCTTCGCCACGCCGCTGTTCCAGAAGCCCTTGGAGCTCGGCGCCCACATCGTCGTCTATTCCGCCACCAAGCATATTGACGGCCAGGGCCGCTGCCTCGGCGGCGTGGTGCTTGCGGACAAGGAATGGATCGACGAGAACCTGCACGATTACTTCCGCCATACCGGCCCGGCCATGTCGCCGTTCAACGCCTGGACGCTGTTGAAAGGCATCGAGACGCTGCCGCTGCGGGTGCGCCAGCAGACGCAGAATGCGGCGAAGATCGCCGACTTTCTGGCCGAGCAGGGCAAGGTCGCCAAGGTGATCTATCCCGGCCGCAAGGACCATCCGCAGGCCGATATCATCGCCAAGCAGATGACCGGCGGCTCGACCCTCGTCGCCTTCGAGCTGAAGGGCGGCAAGGAAGCGGCCTTCGCGCTGCAGAACGCACTCGATATCGTCAAGATCTCCAACAATCTCGGCGACAGCAAAAGCCTGATCACCCATCCGGCCACGACGACGCACAAGAACTTGACGGAGGAGGCGCGTGCCGAACTCGGCATCTCTCCCGGCACGGTGCGCCTTTCGGCCGGCATCGAGGATACCGACGACCTGATCGAGGATTTCGCCAAGGCGCTTGCCAAGGTCTCGGCCTGACCGACGGGAATAGCGGCCGGACCCATTCGCGGTTCGGCCGCTGCCGGGCCTCGCTCCGTGAGGCCGGACCTCACTCCGTGAGGCCGGGGGGAACAAGTTCGCCCGCGCCGGCGTTCGGAGGTAAAATTAACACTGACGATTAGGCTTAACGATCGAAAACCCTTCGATCATGACGGTTTCATCACTGATCAACGTTCCGTTCCTTGACGGACATGGCCTCTTTATAAGATACGGGTAACATATCTTGACTAAGGTGCAAGGCATGTATCGCGCCCTCACAAAGGATATCGAAGTCGTCGTCGAACCGTTCTATCTGGAGGAGCAATCCGACCCGGAAGACGATCGCTATGTCTGGGGTTACCGGATTGTCATCAGCAACAATTCCGGCATAGCCGTTCGCCTGGTCAACCGTTACTGGAACATCACCGACCAGAACGGACAGGTGGACGAAGTGACAGGCCCCGGCGTCGTCGGCGAACAGCCGCGGCTCAGCCCCGGCGACACCTACGAATATTCCTCCGGCTGCCCGCTCGACACCCCCTCCGGACTGATGTTCGGCCATTACCAGATGGAAACGGACGAAGGCGAGATATTCGATGTCGACATCCCCGCCTTCTCGCTGGATTCACCGGGGCTGCTGCGGGTGCTTAACTGACGTATGATCCCGAAATCGAGCGCAGATTGAAAGCGGCAGAGGGGCCCAGCGCGTCCTATGAGCGCAGGGCATCCAGACGTCATCTTCCGTCAATCATCTGCTAAGGCGCGTCGCGATCTTTCAGGTTCGCGTGCCGCGCTTTAGGTCTTTGTTTTTCGTATGTCTTTGCTAAAACTGCTGCACGCGCGACATGCTTTAAAGGTCAAAAGGATCCGAGGCCTGAGTACCTGGCTTTGCTTCAAACGGATCTTTTGATTGTGGCGGCGCCGGCTGTTGGGCAACGGCAGCATTTACCGCTTTTTGGCAGGCGAGCATCTCGTCGGTTGCCTTGACGGAATTTTTTAAACTCAGGGCAACAATCTGTTTTCCGTTAAAGGTCGCGCGAAAGCTCAATTTACGAGCGAACTCGGCAACCAAGCTCGAATCCTTAAAATCGATCCATAATGCCTTAAAGCCATCAAGGTCCACGGCGCTCGCATCAACTGTCCATTTTGAGCGATCTAAATAAAATTCAAGGGGATACTGCTTCCCGTCTTCCAAGGATTTCCAATTTACATTTCCAATCAGAATGTAAAAAGGACTTTCCTTTTTGACATAATTGAGGCCAAGACGAAAAACCGTGCCGTCTTCGAAGGAAGTCAGAACAAAGCAGCCGTTGCCTAGGGTCTTGTCGACAGCCACCTTCCAGCCGCCGACTTCTTTCCATTGGACTGTCTCGTCATCAGCCAAGCTCATTCGTGGCACCGCAGCTATGAGTGCGAGTACAAAAAACAAAAGTCGCATCAACGCCCCATCCCGCTTTCTTAGGCCAGAACCAAGAAACAGAATAGGTGCACAGTGACTACGCAAAGTCGAGTCACCGTGCTGCATCATCGCTAATCTTTTATTGCTCGCTGTGCGTGTCCTCAACCTTCGGCCGGCTGAAGCTCGGCCGGCTCGAAGCGGTAGGTGGTCGAGCAGAATTCGCAGGTGACGGCGATTTCGCCGTTTTCCTGGCTGGCCTCGATCTCCTCGGCGGTGAAGCCCTTCAGCACGCCCTTGATCTTGTCGCGCGAGCAGCTGCAGCGGTCGAAGACGGCGCGCGGTTCGTAGACGCGGACACCGCGCTCGTGGAACAGGCGGAACAGCAGCCGTTCGGTACCAACCAGCGGATCGGTCAGTTCATCGGCGTCGATGGTCTCGACCAGCGAACGGGCTTCGAGCCAGGCATCGTCCTCACCATGCGGGCGGCTGCCGGTGTCGCCGTCGCCGCCGTGGAGATCCGGCCGGCGCATGCGCTCGGGTGCTTCCGGCAGGAACTGGGCGACAAGGCCGCCTGCCCGCCAGCGATGGCGCGGCTTGCCGGCATCGTCGCGATCGAAGAGTTCGGCTGCGGCCAGGCGCACCCGTGTCGGGATCTGCTCCGACTGACGGAAATAGACGCCGGCAATCTCCTCGAGCGAGGTGCCGTCGAGTTCGACGATGCCCTGGTAGGGCTGGCCGAACTTGCCCTGGTCGATGGTGAAGGCGAGCACGCCCCGGCCGAGCAATTGCTCCGGCTCGGTTTCGCCTGCTGCGATCGCTTTGTTCAGCAGCGCCTGATCGAAGCGGGCATAGGCGCGGACATTTTCCGGCGTCGCGAAATCGGCGACGAGAAGATCGACCGGGCCATCGCCCTTGGTCTGCACCGTGAACTTGCCGTCGAATTTCAGCGAGGTGCCGAGCAGCACCGTCAAGACGACGACTTCGGCAAGCAGGCGGGCGACGGGTGCGGGGTAATGATGGCGCTCGAGGATCGCATCGAGCATCGGGCCGAGCTGGACGGCGCGGCCGCGCACGTCCAGACCCTCCACCTGGAAGGGGACGACATGGTCATCGCCGGCGAAATCAAACTGGCCGAGGGCGGCTGCAGCTTCTGCCATGGCTTTACTCCTAGTTTCGGAGCGATGGGTCAGCGTGCCCTTCGCTCGCGCGGCCGCAGGTCTATGACTCGCGGCATCCGATTATGGTTCAGATCGCGCCCAGGCACCAAGCAAGAATCGACTTCTGCGCATGAAGACGGTTTTCCGCCTCATCGAAGACCACGGATTGCGGACCGTCGATCACCTCGTCCGTCACTTCCTCACCACGATGAGCCGGCAGGCAATGCATGAACAATGCATCATTGCCGGCCTTCGCCATCAAGGCCGCATTGACCTGGTAAGGCTGGAAGACATTGTGACCCCGGGCCCGATGTTCCTGATTCATGGAGACCCAGGTATCGGTCACCACGCAATCGACGCCTTCGACCGCACGGTCGGCATCATGGCAGAGCATGATTTCGGCGCCCTCATTGCGGGCCCAGTTCAGATAGTGATCCTTGGGCTCCGAACCAAGAGGCACGGCCATGTTCATGCGATAGCCGAAGCGCGCAGCCCCTTCGACCAGCGAATGCAGCACATTGTTGCCGTCGCCGGTCCAGGCGATGGTCTTGCCCTTGATCGGGCCGCGATGCTCTTCGAAGGTCATGATATCGGCCATGATCTGGCAGGGATGGGTGTCATCCGTCAGCGCATTGATGACCGGCACGGTCGCATGCTCGGCAAGTTCCAGCAGCCTGGAATGCTCGGTGGTGCGGATCATGATCGCATCGACGTAGCGCGACAGCACCTTGGCGGTGTCGCCGATCGTTTCGGCGCGGCCGAGCTGCATTTCGGTGCCGGACAGGAACAGCGTTTCGCCGCCGAGCTGGCGCATGCCGACATCGAAGGAGACGCGGGTGCGCGTCGACGGCTTTTCGAAGATCATCGCCAGCATCTTGCCGGCGAGCGGCTTGTCGCCGGTGCCGGCCTTGAAGGCCTGCTTGCGGGCGAGCGCATCGTTCATGATGGTTCTGAGATCGGCAGAGGTGACCGCCGAAAGATCGAGGAAATGTTTAGGAGCCATGGTCTTCTTACCTGTCTGCGCCCGAGGGCGGCAATCTCTTCAAGCCGTCTTCTTGACCTTGGAGGCGCGAATGCTCTCGGCGGCGCGCTCGATGCGGGCAAGACCCTCGCGGGCTTCCTCGGCGGTGACGACGAGGGGCGGAAGAAGGCGGATGACGTTGTCGCCGGCGGGCACGCCGAGCAGATGGGCGGCGCGGATCGCCTGCAGCAGTTCGGCCGAGGGAATGGCGGCCTTGACGCCGAGCAACAGCCCCTCGCCTCTGATATCCTCAATCACATCGGGATAGCGATCCTTCAGCGAGGCGAGGCCCTGGCGGAAAACCAGTGCTACGTCGCGCACCTGCTGGAGGAAGCCATCGGCGAGAATGATGTCGAGCACGGCGCTGCCGACGGCCATGGCAAGCGGATTGCCGCCATAGGTCGAGCCATGGGTGCCGGCCTTCATGCCGGAGGCAGCCTCTGATGTGGCAAGGCAGGCACCGAGCGGGAACCCGCCGCCGATGCCCTTGGCGACCGCCATGATGTCGGGGGTGACGCCCGACCATTCATGGGCGAAGAGCTTGCCGGTACGGCCGACGCCGGTCTGGACCTCGTCGAGGATCAGCAGCAGGCCGTGTTCGTCGCAGATCTGGCGAAGCGCCTTCATGAATTCGGGGGTGGCGGGACGCACGCCGCCCTCGCCCTGCACCGGCTCGATCAGGATTGCAGCCGTGGCATCGGTGATCGCGGCGCGCACCGCTTCGATATCGCCGAAAGCCACCTGATCAAAACCCGGCGCCTTGGGGCCGAAGCCTTCGAGATATTTCTCCTGGCCGCCGGCGGCGATCGTCGCCAGCGTCCGTCCGTGGAAGGCGCCCTCGAAGGTGATGATATGGAAGCGCTCGGGATGGCCCTTGGAATACTGATAGCGGCGCGCCGTCTTGATCGCGCATTCGAGCGCCTCGGCGCCCGAATTGGTGAAGAACACCTTGTCGGCGAAGGTGGCGTCCGTCAGCCGTTTGGCCAGGCGCTCCTGGCCGGGGATCTCATAGATGTTGGAGAGGTGCCAGACCTTGTCGGCCTGCTCCTTCAGGGCGCCCACCACATGCGGATTGCTGTGGCCGACCGAGGTGACGGCGACGCCGGCGCCGAAATCGAGATATCGCTCGCCGCTTTCGGTGATCAGCCACACGCCCTCGCCTCGCTCGAACCGCAGCGGGGCACGAGAATAGGTGTCATAAAGCGGCGCGGCTTCAGCCATGGCGCGATCTCCCGATCTAAAGTTATGGGGCGACTGACTCCGGCTAAGAAAACCAGGCCCGAAAAATCAAAAATGCCGCCTTGCGGCGGCGACTGGCACTATTTCCTTTTCGCGCTGCAATGTCAACAAAACTGCGCCCTTAGCGCATGCAGCAAGGGTGTGCAGCGGCATTTTCAGTCTTCAACAGGCATTATTGCAGAAATGCCACGCAGGGGCAGCAAGTTGGGGAAAACTACGAATTCGATTCATCCGGATTCATGCGACTCTTGTCACGGAGTCAGCCTCACACTAGGTTAAAGTTCAATTACTAGACTGCATGCGGCGGAACTAGTCACCAAAATTGATCAAGCGTTTCTTGTTTCGGAGCTCCCGGGACAACGGTGAGGGATTCTGCCATCACCAACGCAAAAGGTGGAGACAGGGCATGAACTGGACAGACGAGCGGGTCGAGAAACTCAAGAAGCTTTGGGCCGAAGGACTGAGCGCCAGCCAGATCGCGGCGCAACTTGGCGGTGTCAGCAGAAACGCTGTTATCGGCAAGGTTCACCGACTGAGCCTTCCGGGCCGTGCCAAGGCCGGCGGCACCAGCACCGCGGCGCGAACGCCGAAGCGCAATACAGCGGCACCGCGCGCGCCGAACTACGCCTCTCGCGTCACCACCCGCACCGTTACCCGCCAGCAGGGCGCAACGATGCTGAAGGAAGAGATCGAGATCGAAACGATCGAGGAAATGGAATATGTGCCGAGGGGCAACGTGGTCGTGCCGATTTCGCGCCGCCTCGGCCTGACGGAACTGACCGAACGCACCTGCAAGTGGCCGGTCGGCGATCCGCTGAAGGACGACTTCCACTTCTGCGGCTGCGAATCCCCCGACAATTCGCCCTATTGCAGCTATCACCAGAAGCTCGCCTACCAGCCGGTCAACGAACGCCGCCGGGCGGCAGCGCGGGCTGGCTGAGCGGCAGACATCGTTAGAATGCAGAAAACGGGCCGAGTGGCCCGTTTTTTTATGCGTGGATGGAAGCGCTCATTGCGGCTATGGCTGCCCCTCACCCTAACCCTCTCCCCGTAAACGGGGCGAGGGGACGTGCCACACGAGAGGTGTAGGAAGGGGAACGGAGACGTCGCGGCGGGGTCCCTTCGCCCCGCGAGCGGGGAGAAGGTGGCGGCAGCCGGATGAGGGGCAGTCCATCGCCGCGAACCGGACAGCAGCGGGACAAGCCCGAGCATGACGAAAGAGCCGTCGGCCGAGCTGTAGTGACGCAGCCCTCAGGCTTCCATCGAATAACCGGCGCCGCGGACGGTGCGGATGACGTCCTGCATGTTGGAGAAATTCAGCGCCTTGCGCAGCCGGCCGACATGGACGTCGACGGTGCGTTCGTCGACATAGATGTCGTGGCCCCAGACGCCGTCGAGAAGCTGCGAGCGGGAGAAGACCCGGCCCGGCGACGACATCAGGAATTCCAGCAGGCGGAATTCGGTGGGGCCGAGGCGGACTTCACGGCTCTTGCGATGGACGCGATGGGTTTCGCGGTCGAGCTCGATATCGCCGCATTTCAGCACCGTCGACAGCACCTCGGGGCGGGCGCGGCGCAGCATCGCCTTGACGCGGGCAACCAGCTCGGGGGTCGAGAAGGGCTTGACGACGTAATCGTCGGCCCCCGTCGACAGCCCGCGGACGCGCTCGCTCTCTTCGCCGCGCGCCGTCAGCATGATGATCGGCAGGCGCTCGGTTTCCGGCCGCATGCGCAGGCGCCGGCAGAGCTCGATGCCGGATACGCCGGGCAGCATCCAATCGAGGATCAGAAGATCGGGCGTGCGCTCCTGAAGCCGCATTTCGGCTTCGTCGCCACGAAGGATGGTATCGACCTCGAAGCCTTCCGCTTCGAGATTGTAGCGAAGAAGCACGCTCAGGGCTTCTTCGTCTTCAACAACTGCAACTCTCGGGATCATGCGTCTCGGTCTCCTCGCGCATGATCCTTAAACCGGGGGTGATTTAAGCAATGCATCCTGCGCAAATTCACAAACTAGGCTGCGACCTCTTTGCGCGCCCGGACGGGCGCGCATGCAATTGACTGGTCCGGGCGACTGGCCCGGGCTGTCCGGGCGATTATTCCGTAACCGCGCCGACGGTGTTGGCGCTGTCGTCCTTCGGACGATCGCCTTCCGGCTGCGCGCCGGTCGCCATGTAATAGATCGTCTCGGCGATGTTGGTGGCGTGGTCGCCGATGCGCTCGATGTTCTTGGCGCAGAAGAGAAGATGCGTGCAGCTGGTGATGTTGCGCGGGTCTTCCATCATGTAGGTCAGGAGCTCGCGGAACAGCGAGGTGTACATCGCGTCGATCTCGTTGTCGCGCTCGCGGATGGCATTCGCCTTGTCGGCGGCGCGCGTCGTGTAGACGTCGAGCACTTCCTTGAGCTGGACGAGCGCCAGCTCGGACAGATGCTCGAGGCCGCGGGCGAGCTTGCGGGGAACGCCGGTGCTTTGGACGGCGATGACGCGCTTGGCGGTGTTCTTGCCGAGGTCGCCGACGCGTTCGAGATCGGCGGCGATGCGGATCGAACCCATGATCTCACGCAGGTCCGCAGCCATCGGCTGGCGGCGGGCGATGGTGACGATCGCCTTGTCGCCGATTTCGCGTTCGGCGTGATCGAGGATCACATCGTCGGAGATGACCTTCTGCGCCAGCGCGGTATCGCCGTTGACCAGTGCCCGCACGGATTCGGCGACCATCTGTTCGGCCAGGCCACCCATTTCGGAAATCCGCCTGGAGAGGAACTTCAGATCATCATCATAGGCAGAATAAATATGTGTCGATGCCATGGGGCTTTATCCTCGAATAACGGAAAGGCTTGGTGACGCCAAAATCAGCCGAAGCGACCCATGATGTAGTCCTGGGTGCGCGGATCGTCGGGATTGGTGAACATCTTGTCGGTGTCGTTCTCCTCGACGAGATTGCCGAGGTGGAACATGGCGGTGCGCTGCGAGACGCGCGCGGCCTGCTGCATGGAGTGGGTGACGATGACGATCGTGTAGTTCTCGCGCAGTTCGTGGATCAGCTCTTCGACCTTGGCGGTGGCGATCGGGTCGAGCGCCGAGCAGGGCTCGTCCATCAGGATGACTTCAGGGCTGACGGCGACGGCGCGTGCTATGCAGAGGCGCTGCTGCTGGCCGCCCGAAAGACCCGTGCCGGATTCATGCACGCGGTCCTTGACTTCGTTCCAGAGACCGGCGCGCTGCAGGCTGGTCTCGACGATCTGGTCGAGATCGGCTTTCGACTTGGCCAGGCCATGGATGCGCGGGCCGTAAGAGACGTTTTCATAGATCGTCTTCGGGAACGGATTCGGCTTCTGGAAGACCATGCCGACGCGGGCGCGAAGTTCGACGACGTCGATATCGGGATCATAGATATCGTCGGTATCAAGCGTGATCTTGCCGGTGACGCGGCAGCCGTCGATCGTGTCGTTCATGCGGTTGAGGCTCCGCAGGAAGGTCGACTTGCCGCAGCCCGAAGGGCCGATCAGCGCGGTTACGGTGTTTTCGCGGATGTTCAGGTTCACGTCGAAAAGCGCGCGCTTCTCGCCATAGTAAACAGAGACATCCTTTCCGATCATCTTATACGGGACGTTGCTCATCTTGTGATCCAGCGCCTTTTCAACTGCAGCTTCCGTCAACATGTTCATGATGTTTAACTCCGTTTACCAGCGGCGCTCGAAGCGACGACGCAAGAGGATGGCGCCCATGTTCATGACGATCAGGAACAGGAGCAGGACGATGATGGCACCCGAAGTCCGCTCGACGAAGGCACGTTCGGCCTCGTTGGCCCACATATAGACCTGCACGGGCAGGGCCGTCGAGGGATCGAGCGGTGTGGTCGGCGCGTTGGCGACGAAGGCGACCATGCCGATCAAAAGCAGCGGCGCGGTTTCGCCGAGCGCGTGCGCCAGGCCGATGATCGTGCCGGTGAGGATGCCGGGCATGGCGAGCGGCAGAACATGGTGGAACACCATCTGCATCTTCGAGGCGCCGAGGCCAAGGGCTGCGGCGCGGATCGACGGCGGCACGGCGCGAAGTGCTGCGCGCGTCGCGATGATGATCGTCGGCAGGGTCATCAGCGTCAGCACCAGGCCGCCGACCAGCGAGGCCGAGCGCGGCAGGCCGATGAAGTTGATGAAGACGGACAGACCGAGCAGGCCGTATACGATCGAAGGGACGGCGGCGAGGTTGTTGATGTTGACCTCGATCAGATCCGTCAGCTTATTCTTCGGCGCAAACTCCTCGAGATAGATCGAGGCGGCAACACCGATCGGCAGAGCGAGCACGAGCACGATCAGCATCAGGTAGAGCGAACCGATGAGGGCGACGCCGAGGCCGGCGGCCTCCGGACGGCTGGAATTGCCGTTGACGAAGAGGCCAGTGTTGAACTGCTTGTGGAGAGCGCCGCTCGCCTTCAGCTCGTTCATCCAGGCAACCTGCTTGTCGTTGACCTTGCGGTTCTTCTCATCGACCTTAAGATCGATCTGGCCCTTGCTGGCGCTGTCGACATTGGCGTCGGCGAGCACGGTAACATTGACTGTTTTGCCGATGATCGACGGATCGGCGATCACCATATCACGCAGCTGGATCGGCGCACCCTTGGAGAGCATAGCGGTTGCATCGCGCACGTCAGGGCGGCTTGCGGCATTGATGTTCAGCTGCTTGACGATCGCGTCGCGCAGGAGAACCGGATAGTTGGCGGCGACCAGAACCGAGGGGTCGGTCGCTCGCTTATTGTCGGGGTCGATCGTCTTCTCGGTGAATTCGATCGGCAGCGTGATCGCCGTCTGCTGGAAGGCGGTGTAGCCCTTGCCGATCACCGTCCACAGCAGGATGAACAGGAAGACGAGACCGAAGGTGATGGCGGCGATGCCATAGGCCTGGAACCGGCGCTCGGCGGCGTAGCGGCGCTTGATGCCGATATCGCGGCGCGCAGGCGCCTTAGAGACGGTGACGCCTGATGTGGGAGAAACAATATCCGTCATTCGTACTGCTCCCGGTATTTGCGCACGATGTAGAGCGCATAGATGTTGAGGCAAAGCGTGATGCAGAACAGCGTGATGCCAAGGGCGAAGGCAACCAGGGTCTGCGGCGAGGTGAACTCGAGGTCGCCCGTCAGCTGGTTGACGATCTTGACGGTCACCGTCGTCATCGGCTCGAAGGGGTTGATCTGGATGCGGGCGGCGACACCGGCGGCCAGCACGACGATCATGGTTTCGCCGATGGCGCGCGAGGCCGTCATCAGCAATGCGCCGACGATGCCGGGAAGAGCGGCCGGCAAGACCACTTTCTTGATGGTTTCGGAGCGGGTGGCGCCGAGACCGAGCGAACCGTCACGCAGGGCCCGCGGCACGGCGGTGATGATGTCGTCCGACAGCGAGGAGACGTAGGGAATCAGCATGATGCCCATGACGATACCGGCGGTCAGAACGCTCTGCGCCTGAATGAAGTTGGTGTAGCTGCCGGAGAGCAGGCCGCTGACCTGAGCCGAGAAATCGCGCAGGAACGGGCCGACGGTGACGAGGGCAAAGAAGCCGTAGACGATCGTCGGAATGCCGGCGAGCACTTCGAGCAGCGGTTTGGCGACGCCGCGCACCTTCGGCGAGGCGTATTCGGCCATGTAGATGGCGGCAAAGAGACCGACCGGCACGGCGACCAGCATGGCGACCAGGCCGATATAAAGCGTGCCGAGCAACAGCGGGATCAGGCCGAACTGACCGAAGGACGAACTGCCGGCACCGGCAAAACGCGGATCCCAGACGGTGCCGAAGAAGAAGTCGGCGGCGGGAACGGCGGCAAAGAAGCGCGCGGCTTCCGACAGCATCGAAAGCACGATGCCGATCGTCGTCAGAATGGCGATCGAAGAGGCGAGCAGCAGGCCCCAAAGCATGACGCGCTCGACCCGGTTGCGGGCGCGGAAGCGCGGGGCAATGGCGCGCAGCGCATAGAAGGCGCCTGCGACAGCCAGAATGAAGACAACAGCCGTCATCGCCAGCCGGCTCGTCATGCTCATGGCATTGAGCTTCTTGGCGGCGTCGAGCATGTAAGGCTGGGGCTGGCCAGCAAGCGGCACACCCTTTTCGCTGAGCTTGGCCTGGAGTGCCGCCGGATCGCCGGCGACCGCTGCGGTTTCATCCGCGGTCAGCATCGTCAGGCCGCGGGCGACCGTCGCCACCATGGAATAGCCGAGATCCTGCTCGACGGCGGCTTGCGCCTTGACGTCGGCAGGAAAGGCGCCGCGAACGGAGGATTGGATGATGCCGGGGCTGACCGACAGCCAGACGCAGAGGACGATGAGGGCCGGAAGAACCGCCCAGATCGCCGCATAGGCGCCGTAATAGGCCGGCCGTGAGTGCAATGCCGAGGATCTGCCGCCGGCAAGCGCCGTGGCCCGGCTGCGCGCGACCAGATAGGCGGCGGCACCGATCACCACAAGGCACAAAAGTATGATGGATGTGCTCATTCGTTACGTCCCCAGGCCGTAGCCCCCAAAGCCCGGCAGCTTCATCAGCCGCCTTCAGCTTCCAATCATGCGGAATGAATTCACCCTGCAGCACCGAAAACATCGGTGCGCGGGGATAAGGCAATGCCGGCGCGGGCCTGAAGGCGCCGCGCCGGCAAAGTCATTACATAGCCTTACCGGCTTCGACGTCCTTGCGGATCGCTTCGCGCTCGGCATCCGGAGCGGCGACGAGGCCGTACTCGGCGAGCGGGCCGTCAGGGCCGATCATCTGGTCGGATACGAAGAAGTTGACGTATTCCTTCAGGCCCGGAACGGCGCCGAGATGTGCCTTCTTGACGTAGAAGAACAGCGGGCGCGAAACCGGGTAGGTGCCGTTGGCGATCGTTTCCGTCGACGGAACGATGCCGTTTACGCTGGCAACCTTGAGCTTGTCGGCGTTGTTTTCATAGAAGGAAAGGCCGAATACGCCGACGCCGGTCTTGTTGGCGGCGATGCGTGCGAGGGTTTCCGGATAGTCGCCGTCGATGTCGACTGCAGCGCCGTCCTTGCGGACCGCGACGCAAGCCTTGCCCTGGGCGGCCTTGTCGGAGATTTCCTTGGCGATGACGTCAAGAGCGCCCGCAGCCTTGCAGCCGGCAGCGAGGACGTTCTGTTCGAAGACTTCGCGGGTGCCGTGCTTTTCGCCCGGGATATAGGCAGCGATATCAACAGCCGGAAGCTTCGGGTTGACTTCCGACCACTTCTTGTAGGGGTTGGCGACGAGCTTGCCGTCGACGACGACCTGGGCTGCGAGGGCCTTGTAGATGTCTGCCGGAACGTAGGCAACGTCAGGGTTGGACGAGTCGGTTGCGAAGACGATGCCGTCATAACCGATCTTGACTTCCTGGATGTCGGTCACGCCGGCAGCCTTGCAGGCTTCGGCTTCGTTCTTGTTGATCGGACGCGAAGCGTTCGCAATGTCGATGGTGTCTTCGCCAACGCCCTTGCAGAATTCCTTCAGACCAGCGCCCGTGCCGCCGGATTCAACGACCGGCGTCTTGAAGTTGGTGAAGGTTTCGCCGAAGGATTCGGCAACGATCTTTGCGTAAGGCAGGACGGTGGACGAGCCAGCAACCTGAATCTGGTCGCGGGCGACGGCAGCGCCAGCGAAAGCAGCGGTTGCAGCGAGCGCGGCAACGGTGAGCTTGAAGGTGTTCATTAGAAATCTCCCGGCATTTGGGCTTGTGTGAGTGCGGCCTGTAGAGAGGCCCTCGCAGTGCCTTTTTTCATCGGCGGGACTCTCTTAGCGCTTTAAGCACCGTCCTTTTATGTCAAATAGGTGAAACATTTGTGACAGCTTAAATAATTGATTTATAATAGAAAATTTTAACTCGACCAGCCGATCGTGTCGGCGAACGGCAAAGTCTGGCTGTCAATCTACCTCCCGTTGTAAAAACCGATCACATATCGCCAACGGACAGGTTGGGCGGCGGTTTTCTGCTTTACGTCCTATCATGAAAGTCGTTCCGTGGATGTGCCCCTCATCCGCCTGCAGCCACCTTCTCCCCGCTTGCGGGGCGAAGGGACCATGCAGCAAGCTCTCCGTCCCCATCAACCTCCCGCAAGGCAAGTCCCCTCTCCCCGTCTTTTACGGGGGTCCGAAGGACGGGTCGAGACCCGTGGCTTGACCCCGGTAAGGCTAGGGTGAGGGGCAAATCACGCGGCACGCCCGCGCGCTAGAAGCGAACCGTAAAATCGGTGCCCTTGCCGACCTCGGATTTGACGATCAGCCGGGCGCGGTGGCGGGTGAGGATGTGCTTGACGATGGCAAGGCCGAGGCCGGTGCCCTTTTTCGAGCGGCTGTCCTCGATGCTGACGCGATAGAAGCGCTCGGTCAGGCGCGGCACATGCTCGGCCGGAATGCCCGGCCCCTTGTCGACGATGCTGACCTCGACCGGCTGGCCGGTGCCGTTCTTCAGCCAGACGTCGACGACCTCGCCCTCCTGGCCGTATTTGCAGGCATTTTCCATCAGGTTCTCGAAGACCTGGACAAGCTCGTCGCGGTCTCCGAGCACCTCGACCTTACCATCAGGCAGATGCAGGTTGATGTCGACGCCGACATCCCTTGCCAGCGGCACCAGCGCGTCTCTGACATGGCCGAGCAGCGGCACCAGATCGATCTTCTCGTCCGGCGCGATATGCGATTTCAGCTCCAGCCGCGAGAGCGACAGCAGGTCGTCGACCAGCCGGCTCATGCGCGTCGTCTGATCGAACATGATGGCGAGGAAACGCGCCTGCGCCTTCAGATCGTTCTTTGCCGGTCCCTGGATGGTCTCGATGAAGCCGCGCAGCGAGGCAAGCGGCGTGCGCAGTTCATGGCTGGCATTGGCGACGAAATCCGACCGCATGCGGTCGATGCGGCGAACCTCTGAAATATCGCGGAAGGAGAGGATGAAATAACGCTCACGCGGCCCGTCATCGGCCGCGAATTCAACGGGGGCGCTGCGCACGATATAGACGCGCTCGGAGGGCAGCCGCTCGGCATGCTCTATCTGGTTCGGGGCGTTGGTGGCGATGGTTTCGCGCACCATGTCGAGCACACCAGGCGAGCGCAGGCGGGCCGATATATGGGAGCCGAGCGCCATCTCGCCGAAGGCCTTTTCGGCAGCGCGGTTCTGGAACAGCACCGAGGCGTCGTCCGACAGCACCATGACCGGGATATCGAGGCCGGAAAGCGTGGCGGAGATCTCAGGCAGGCGGCTCGGCGGCGCCTCCGGCGCGATCTCCGCCGGTTCGAGCGGCTCGGCCTTGATGACAGGCGCCTCGTTGAACAGTGCGGTCAGGACCATCGCCAGCAGCAGGACGAGCACGACCCATTTGTTCATGCCGGCAGCCAGAGCGACCAGGGCGCTGAGGATTGCTGCAAGCAGCACCGGCCGCTCGCGCCGGATGCGCGCCAACAGGCTTTTTCTCCATGGAGTTTCGTCTTGCAAGTGCCCTCGCGGCGTCGATTCGTTTTTCTTTATATTGGAACTCTGCCTGATAGCGGCAATTCATGACAGAAGTTTTCGGACTGCCGCCCCGAAGCGAAAGGCCGCAGCCGAAACCCACGAAAAATTGCCGGTCATCCGTGAAAGATTTGATTTTCAACGATAACTATGTTCGCCTGTGGGAAGAGAACAATCAGGCTGAGGAGGAACCTATGGACGAGGACGTCGAAAACAGGGCCGTGGAGCTGGAGATCCGCGGGAAGAAGCGCATCTTTGATGTCGACAATCCCGTTCTGCCGGATTGGGTGGAGGAACATGCGCTGGAATCCGGCGAATTTCCCCACAAGAAGAAACTCAAGGAAGAAGATTATGTCGAGCAGCTGGAAAAGCTGCAGGTGGAACTCGTCAAGGTGCAGTTCTGGCTGCAGGCGACCGGCAAGCGGGTGATGGCGCTGTTCGAAGGGCGCGATGCGGCCGGCAAGGGGGGCGCGATCTCGGCCTCTTCGGAGAATATGAACCCGCGCCTTGCACGCGTCGTGGCGCTGACCAAGCCGACCGAGCGCGAACAGGGGCAATGGTATTTCCAGCGTTATGTCGCGCAGTTTCCGACCGCTGGCGAATTCGTGCTGTTCGACCGATCCTGGTACAACCGCGCCGGAGTCGAGCCGGTCATGGGCTTCTGCACGCCGCAGCAATATGAGGACTTTCTCAAACAGGCGCCGCAGCTGGAAAAGATCATCGCCCATGAGGGCATCTTCTTCTTCAAATTCTATCTCGATATCGGCCGCGAGATGCAGCTGAAGCGCTTCCACGACCGCCGGCACGATCCGCTGAAAGTCTGGAAACTATCGTCGATGGACATTGCGGCGCTGACCAAATGGGGCGACTACAGCGACAAGCGTAACCGGATGCTGAAGGAAACCCATACGGATTTCGCACCCTGGACGGTGATCCGCGCCAATGACAAGCGGCGGACGCGCCTCGAACTCATCCGCCACATGCTGAACAGGATGGATTATGACGGCAAGGACAAGACGGTGCTCGGCACGGTCGATGAAGAGATCATCGGTTCAGGGCCTGGATTCTTGAAATAGGGCTTTCTGACATAGAGCTTTCTGAAATGGACGGGGGCTGAGCGGAGCGTCATTGCCCCGGCAGGATGCGGATGGCGAAGAGGTTGATGCCCCGCGCCTTGCCGTCGAGATCGCTGTTGATCGTCAACGTGCCCGGCGCATTCGGCGCCAGCGAGCGGTCGAACTTCACCTGCAGCAGCGCATCCGATTTTTCGCGGGTGACGTTGAAGCGATGGCGGGCACAATTGCCGAGCGTCTGGAAATTGCATTCAACGGTGACCTGGGTCGGCTCGTCACTGGTCGATTGCAGGGTCAGCGCGATGGTCGAGGATTTGCCGGCGAGCTGCTGCAGCACCGAAGCGGGCACGCTGATGGCGATATTTCCGTCGGCAGCCCCGCTCTCGGAAATCAGCCGGATGGCCGGGCCGTCATTTTCTGTGATTTTTTCGGTGTGCGCCCGCGGGCTGCTCTTGATCTTGTCGGCATCGTCAGGCTTGAACACCGGGATCCAATCGGCCGAGAAACTGTTCTGCGGATCGATGGTCACCGGCTGATCGGTGGGGGAAGCAGCATTGCCGGCGCTGTCGTCATTGCCGGTGAAATCCTCGGGTTGGGTGCTGGCCGGCGGATTGGCGACGCTGGTGTCGCGCTCGGCCGCCGTCAGCAGCAGGCCTGATGTATGCGCCCACCAGGCGCCGATGCCGACGAAAGCCAGCAACACGCACCAGACGAGCAGCCGCGAAAAGAATTTGCGCGGCTTGCGGCGACCGGCCGCCCGCTCCGGGCGGAAATCCATATTGGTGGCGCGCTGGCCGCGGGCAAGCCGTTCCTCGCCGACGGGGGCGGCAGCCAGATGATCGGCACTGCCGGCATGCACGTCGTCGAGGCTCGCCTCATCGCGGCGGCCGAAGATCACCTCGGGGGCGCGGGTCTCGCCTGACAGCGCGGGGCTGTCGATATCGTCGACTTCGGCGCGGTGAACCGCAGGTGGCATTTCCACGACAGGCGGCACCGGCACTTCGGGCGGCCGCTGGCGGGGGTGGAGGCGGTCGCGCTCCTCGCCTTCGATGGCGTGGATGGTGCTTTCCAGGCGATGGCGGTGATGGGCGACGACCTCGGTATCGGTGATATCCTGCTTGCGGAGACCGGCTTCAAGCGCCTGGCGGGCCGACTGATAGATCCTCGCTCGAACCTCCGGATTGTCGCGTTCGGAATTTTCGAGCGCTGTTCTGATGGCCGTTTCTAATCCGCTCACGTCTAGTCCTTCACCTTGAACTCGGCATCGGACTGCAATCCCCGCCGTTCTCCATCAAAATTCGGTAGCGGCAAGTGCGGCAAACCGCAAGCCTTGCGGGGCCGGGGCGCGGTTGATCGGCGGGGATAATCGGCAGGTTTCAGCGCTTGCAGGCCTCATTTTGTCAGCTATTGCAGACATATATTCGGGGTGAAATCGGCAAACGCATGGCAGCCACTCTTTTATCGGCTTTTCTTCTCTGTTATGAAATTGACGTTTTCGTAAACGTCAATGGAAGCGATGAGCCATGGCCCTGCCCCCGATCCTCAAAGACAAATTGAGACTGCCGGTCATCGGCTCGCCGCTGTTCATCATCTCGCACCCGGCGCTGACGCTGGCGCAATGCAAGGCCGGCGTCGTCGGCGCCTTTCCGGCGCTGAACGCCCGGCCGGAAAGCCAGCTCGACGAATGGCTGGCGGAGATCACCGAGGAACTCGCCCGCCACGACGCCGCCCATCCCGAGCGGCCGGCCGCCCCCTTTGCCGTCAACCAGATCGTCCACATGTCGAACAAGCGGCTGGAGCACGACCTCACGCTCTGCGTCAAATACAAGGTGCCGATCGTCATCTCCTCGCTCGGCGCCGTGCCCGAGGTCAACGCCGCCGTGCACTCCTATGGCGGCATCGTGCTGCATGACATTATCAATAATCGCCACGCCCATTCGGCGATCCGCAAGGGTGCCGACGGGCTGATTGCGGTGGCGGCCGGTGCCGGCGGCCATGCCGGCACGCTGTCGCCCTTTGCGCTGATCCAGGAAATCCGCGAATGGTTCGGCGGGCCGTTGCTGCTGGCCGGCGCGATTTCCACCGGCGGCGCCATCCTTGCCGCAGAAGCGATGGGCGCCGACATGGCCTATATCGGCTCGCCCTTCATCGCCACGCAAGAGGCGCGCGCCGCAGACGCCTACAAGCAGGCGATCGTCGAAGGCGCCGCCGGCGATATCGTCTATTCCAACTTTTTCACCGGCATACACGGCAACTATCTCAAGCCCTCGATCGTGGCTGCCGGCATGGACCCCGACAACCTGCCGCTCGCCGATCCCTCGAAGATGGATTTCGAACAGGCAACCGGCGGCGCCAAGGCCTGGAAGGACATCTGGGGCAGCGGCCAGGGCATCAGCGCCATCAAGGCGGTCGAGCCGGTGGCAAAGCTCGTCGACCGGCTGGAGGCCGAATACAGGGCGGCGCGCGCCCGGCTGGCGCTCTGAGGCGCGCTTTCCCGCCCCTCCCCTCTTTTTTGCCAAAGCCATGACAGGGCGCTTGAAATCTTCGGACAATGGCTGTATCAGCGCCATGCAAATCGCGGGCCGCATGCTTCGGCCGTGAAATGCCGCTTTAGCTCAGGTGGTAGAGCACATCATTCGTAATGATGGGGTCGCAGGTTCGAGTCCTGCAAGCGGCACCATTTTTCTTTCATCGCGTGCTGAAACCCCGCATTTTAAGCCTCTCTTAAAATTCTGCGTCCACCTTTGGCCATTCGGCAGGCAAAGCCTCGACAGCTTGAGCGCTATTTCACTCAAGGCGGCCGGGCTGCCCTTCATCTATATGAGCGCGACCGATATCGATCGAACGAGAGTAGGTTAGCGATTAGGAGGATCTATGAGGACATCGCTTTTAAGTCTCGCGCTTTTCACATTTAGCTTGTCCGCTGCGCAGGCAGAAGACTTCCCTCTCGCCTCCTGTGCCGGATGGAATGGAACGCTTGTCAGCAAGACCGGCATCGATTCAAGCACTGCAGTTATGGAAGGAAAGGTCACTCGAGCCGACTTCCAGGAATATTGCAAGCGAGACCCAGGATGGGAGACAACAGCCCATGGCGGCAAACTGACCGTCAAGCAGTGCGTAGCGATGTACACAAAAACCGATGGGAAAGACACGTTCCGCTCCACCGCCAATTGCAGCGAAGGCACCTTGTCCTTCGAACCTTCTGCCGGAGAACCGCTGCGTGTCACTTTCCCATTACCAGAGAATGCAGACGTATCATGCGCTTCGGGGATGCCGCCGCTGATCGAGCAGTTCAGGCTTCTCTGCCCTCAGGCGGCGCGGGAGTTTCATTTGATGGATGACGAATGACAGGAGGGCCGTCTCGGCACTCCGGTCAACAATGACATTTGCTCGGTACTTTCTGCTTCGGTACCGGGGGAGCCGGCGCCGGTAGCTTTGCAGGGAAGTTTCTCCCCGATCAAACGACCGTGAATCCGCACCGACGACAGGAACAATGCCACGGCAGAGCAGGTTTTCTTCCTGAGACAAAAACGACGGAGAAAATCATGTCCTGCAAATTCATCGCGATAACCCTCCTTTCGATCGGTTTTGCCGGCTCGGCGCTGGCGCAGACGGCCGGCGGGGCGGATGCCAATGGGCGACTTTCGGCGGCACCGATCGTTGGCGGGTCGGGGAGTTCAGGCGCCGGTTCCACCGGCACCGGTTCGGGCGGAACTGGTTCTGCCGGCGGCAGAGCGACGGGCACCGGGTCTGTCGGGACCGATCCCGGCACAACAGGCAGCACGACCGGCAATGGCGGCGTCGATCTCAACAGCGGCCGGAGCACGATCAATCCCGGTGGGGTCAATCCCGATCTGCAGCCGACGCCGGGTTGTACCGCCGGTTCCGCGGATAGCGGGTCGGCCGGCGAGGCCTGCCCGCAATGAGGATAGGGCGGATGCCGCCTGACTTCCTGACGGAATGAAAGGCTCCGGGCGAAGTGGCACCGGGACTTCGCTTCGGCCGCTCCCACGTCGGGCGAAATATCAGCTGCCGCGGGAACGGCTTTACGACTCGCGCTTGCGGACGTAAAACTACCCATCACTCCGCACATGGCACACTGCCCCACACCAGCCAGCCTGCCGATTTTTCCGGCATCCGCGGAGCACCCGAAGAGGATCGTCATGTCGAATGCAGCGCAACGCTCGAACCGCGTGCTTATCGTCGCCACCATCATGCTCGCGACCTTCATGGTGGCGATCGAGGCGACGATCGTGGCGACCGCGATGCCGCGCATCGTCGGGCAGCTCGGCGGCTTTTCCTATTACAGCTGGGTGTTTTCGGCTTTCCTGCTGGCGCAGTCGACGACCACTGTGATCTACGGCAAGCTTTCCGACATCTTTGGGCGCAAGCCGGTGCTGATCGGCGGCATCCTGATCTTCCTCGCCGGCTCTTTGCTCTGCGGGTTTGCCTGGTCGATGATGTCGCTGGTGCTGTTCCGGCTGCTGCAGGGGCTGGGCGCCGGCGCCATCCAGCCGGTGACGATGACTGTTATCGGCGATCTCTTCAAGCTCGAGGAGCGCGGCCGCGTGCAGGGCGCGATGGCGACCGTCTGGGCGACCTCGGCCGTCGTCGGGCCGCTTGCCGGCGGCATCATCGTCGACACCTTCTCCTGGGCGTGGATCTTCTGGATCAACCTGCCGATCGGCATCATCTCGATCATCGCCTTCATGATCTTCCTCAAGGAGGACGTGGCGCACAAGCAGGCGAAAATCGACTACCTCGGATCGGTGCTGTTTTCGATCTCGATCGTTGCGCTGCTGATCATGCTGACGGAAACCGATGCCAGCGGCTGGATCCTGCTGTCGCTTTTTTCCGTCTTCGTGGTCGCGGGCCTTCTCTTCCTCGCCCAGGAGAGGCGGGCGCCGGAGCCGATCATTTCGATCCCGCTCTGGAGCCGCCGGCTGATCGCCACCAGCAATGCGGCAACGCTGCTGGCCGGCATGGCGCTGATCGGGCTTTCCACAATCCTGCCGATCTATGTGCAGGGCGTGCTCGGCCGTTCGCCCATCGTTGCCGGCTTCACGCTGACCATGCTGGTCGTCGGCTGGCCTTTGGCGGTGATGCTCTCCAGCCGCCTCTACAAGGCGTTCGGCATCCGCCGCACCTTGCGCGTCGGCAGCCTGATGTTTCCCTTCGGCGCCTGCTTCCTGTTGTTCCTCACGCCGGTGAGTTCGCCTGTTATTGCCGGCGTCGGCTCCTTTTTCATGGGCTTCGGTATGGGTCTGATCAGCCTCACCAGCATCGTGCTGGTGCAGGATAGCGTCGAATGGTCGATGCGCGGCAGCGCCACCGCCTCGATCATCTTTGCCCGCAGCCTCGGCAATACGCTCGGCGCCACCGTGCTGGGGGCGATCCTGAACGCCGGCATCAACCACTATGCCAGCGGCGAAACGGCGGCGGGCCTGCATGAGGCGCTGAACCAGCCGACCGGGCTCTCGGCGCTCGCCGCCGATCCTGCCATCCGCGCCGTCTTCAATGCGGCGCTGCACTGGAGCTTCTGGGGCGTGGTCGTCGTCGCGGTGCTCACCTTCTTCACCACCTGGCTGATTCCGGTCGGGCCCGGCCGCAAGCGCGAAGGCGCGGCTGTGACAAGCGAGGCGGCTTCGCACTAAGCCTTCGACGGGGCCCATAAGGGAGATCAACGAGAACGGAAATGGGCGTCAAAAACTATTTGATCGAAGGCGTTTCCGGCAGCGGCAAAACAACGGTGGCGGAAGAGTTGCAGCGGCGCGGTTACCACGTCATCCACAGTGACCGGGAATTGTCTTATGTCGGCGATCCCGAAACGGGTGAACCCTTGCCTGTCGACAAGACCGTGACGGACAGTGTCACTTGGGTGCACGCGCATCACATTTGGGATGTCGGCAAAGTCAGATCCATGGTCGCCGATCAAGGCAAGGCGATCTCCTTCTTCTGCGGCGGCTCTCGAAATTTCTCCCGCTTTATCGATCTGTTTGACGGGGTTTTCATTCTCGACGTCGATCTCGACACGTTGAACCGGCGGCTGGCCTACAGACCGGCAGACGAGTTTGGCGGAAAACCTGCCGAACGGGCGCTGATTGTGCGATTGCATGCAACGAAAGAAAACACGCCGCAATCTGGTGTCGTCATCGACGCCACCGCGCCGATCGCCGTCGTTGTCGACGAGATTCTCTCGAAATGCGAAAATGGCTTTGCGGATATGTCGGCCGCGACGCGCCGAGAGCGGTCATCCCCGGCATAGTTCGTGCAAACTTACAGAGCATCCCAGGCTTACCGGGCATCCCGGATATCGAAGCGAACGATCTTACCACCTTCGATGCGGAAGATATGCGTGACGGTCTTGTCCTTCAGGCCGTGGCTTTGCCCCTCCAGCGGCTGGCCATTGAGATCAAAGACCGACTGGATCACCTCGACCGCGACGGCGCGGTCTTCCGTTTCCTCAAATGCGACCGGCTCGACATGTGGGCTGATGACGGCCCACTGGCGGGTCCAATAGTCGCGCACGGCCTCGCGACCATTGATATGGCCGCCATCCATGCCGTTGGCCCAGGCGACGTCATCGGAAAGGACGGCAATGACAGCGTCGATGTCTCTGGCGTTGAAGCCGGCGTAGATGCGCTTGAGCATTTCGACGTCATTGTTGGACATATCGTTTCCTCAGCGGAGGTTGAAAGATCGGCTCGGCGGCATCGAAACGGCATTGCCGAATGCGGTGCGTGGAGATATATACGTACATATGTATCTGGTGGTCAAGGAGGGGCAAGCGGAATGAATGAAGACGTGCTTTCGACACCGGGGCATCTCGTCAGTCTTGCGGCGCGAGGATTCGCGCGCTTGAGCGAGTCACGCCTCAAACGGCTCGGCTTCGGTGTCGGTCAGTTGCCTGTGCTGGTCGCGCTGCAAGATGGCAAGGCAAGCACGCAGCGCGATCTCGCCCGCTTTGCGAGAATAGAGCAACCGCCGATGGCGCAGATGCTCGCCCGCATGGAGCGGGATGGCTTGATCGAGCGGACACGCGACCCGGCTGACGGGCGCAGCAGCCGCATCGTGCTGACGAAGGCTGCACAGAAAAGCATGCCGGCGGCAATTGTGGCCTTGTTCCAGGGAAATAGGGAGGCATTGATCGGGTTCACCGATGCCGAAGCGGCACAGCTTGTCGATCTGCTCAAGCGGCTGATCGACAATCTGGATCGGATGGTGAGCACGACGTGATTTATATGGAGCGTCCGAGGACTCCGCGGCAACCAGCGCGATCCTCGGCTTAGAGGCAAGTTTGGCTTATTGGAGGAACGCTGGTGCATAAAGGATCCTGTCTGTGTGGTGCGGTAACTTTTGAGATCGAAGCCGATCTACGAGCGCCGGACGCATGCCACTGCTCCAAATGTCGCAAACAATCCGGGCACTTTTTCGCTTCAACCGACGTACCTCGACATCAGATCAGGATCCAGGGAGGCGAAAATGTGACCTGGTATCAATCCTCGGAAAAGGTGCGGCGTGGATTTTGCGCGATATGCGGATCATCACTGTTTTGGGATCCACCTCATCGCGACTGGCTTAGTGTCGCGATGGGTGCATTTGACAGCTCGACCGAAACCAAACTGAAAATGCATATCTTTGTCGCTGACAAAGGCGACTACTACGACATCACCGACAACCTGCCCCAGAATGAGCAATAGGTAACTGCTGCAGCGACGTCTGCTTCGGGCCTAGCAGGCGCACGCTTCCGGCCCCGACGAAGGACATTTCATTCTGGGACCGTGCTGTCTTTATTCGAACTCGGCCCGTCTTTCAGCACCGAGGGGTTCTTCAAAACGCGCACAAGCAGGTTCGGTTTTCGCTTGCGCGGAAGATCGATATCGCTGACGAGCTTTGCACCGCCCTCGCGCCGCTCCAGCGTGATCTTGCGGCTATGGAAGGCTTCCAGCTCGGCGCGGTGCGCGACGCTGATGATGGTAACCTCAGGGAGTTCATCGATCACCATCTGCATCATCTTTTCCTGGCTCTTCTCGTCGAGTGCCGACGTTGCTTCATCCAGCACGATGATATCGGGATGGTGCAGCAGCAGACGCGCAAAGGCGAGCCGCTGCTTTTCGCCGCCCGACAATGTCTGGTCCCAGGGCGCCTCTTCCTCGATCTTGTCGTTCAGATAATCCAGTCCCACCTTGTCGAGGGCCGCCCTGATCTGATCCAGCGTCCAGCTGTCGGCGGCGCCGGGATAGGCGACGGCACGGCGAAGCGTGCCCGAAGGGATATAGGGTCGTTGCGGCAACATGAACAATCGTCGGTCGGCGTGGAAATTGACGCTGCCCTCGCCCCACGGCCAAAGACCTGCGATGGCCCGCACCAGCGTGCTCTTGCCCGACCCGGATTCTCCGGCGACGAGCACCCGCTCGCCTGCTTCGATCACCACCTGGGTTTCCTTGACCACGGCGGTGCCGTCGTCAAGCGACACGGAGAGATCGTTCAGGCTGAGCATCGCATCGCCTTCCGTTTCACCGCGCTTGATGCGCCCGAGCGCATTGCTCTGCTCGGCGCGCTCGAGCCCATCAAGCGACATCATCAGCGAAGCGATGCGGCGGGCACAGGCGTTCCAATCGGCAAGACGGGGGTAGTTATCAACAAGCCATCCGAACGCGCTCTGCACGATGGCGAAGGCAGACGCCGCCTGCATGACCTGTCCAAGCGTCATGCTGCCTTCGAGAAATTTCGGGGCGCACAGCAAAACCGGCACGACTGGGGCAAACAGACTCGATCCCTGCGACACAAGGGCTGTGCGCATATGCTGACCTGCTAGGAGCGCCCACTGCCTGAGCACTTTGGCGAAGGTCTTGTCGAGGTCGTTGCGCTCCTCCTCTTCACCGCCGAGCAATGCAATGCTCTCGCCGTTTTCCCGGACATGCGTCAGCGTATAACGAAATTCGGCTTCCGCTTGATTTTTAGCCTCGGAGACCTGGACGAAATGGCGGCCGATGACCGTCATCGAACTTGATGTGATCGTGGCATAGAGGACCGCAGTGATGACGAGAAAACCGGGAATGGTAACGGTCGAACCTGCAATCGTCAGGGTCAGGGCGCCGCCGATCGTCCAGAGGACCACGATGAAGGTCGAGGCCGACAGAAAGGCGGCAATGACGCCAGAGATGAAATCGACAGGGGCTTCTGTGGCAATCCGCAAATCCTCCGCGATGCGGGCTTCGGGGTTCTTGTGGTCACCGCCGATGAGGTTCAACTGATAGTAGCGACCGCTTGCGAGCCAGCGCGCGATGACGGTGGTCGTCAGCCACGAACGCCAGCGGCGCTGGATCATCATGCGAAGAGCCACTTGTGCGGTGACAAGGGCTGCAGTTCCGAGCGCCAGCGGCAGGAATACGATGCTCAAGGTATAGACGGTGCGGGCATCGTGTTGCTCCAGGGCGTCAAAAATCGCGCGGTTCCAGAGATTGATTCCGTACTGGAAGCCGACATTCATGCCGATCAGGGTCAACAGGCCGATTGTGCACGGCCAGGCAAGCTTGTCGCCACTGCGGCCCCAGTAGCGGCGCGCGCTGATCCAGAAACGCTTCAGCAAATACCGCTTGCGTGCCTGCTCGGCCTCCTCAGGCGTCAACTCCGGATCGGGTGGGATGGCATCTGGCGGCAACACGACGTCGACAGTCGATGCCTTCCCCTGGCGCGACTTCTCGGCACCGTGCGATTCGGTGCCATCGACCGATTTGGGATTGGGTTTAGCGGCCGTCATGAGCACGATAACGGCTTACAAATCAAAAGGTTTCATGATGCCGGTGTCGAGGGTGATTTCGGAGACTGCTTCGTGCCGCTTGACGCCACGCCTCATTTTTCGCTTTCCACAGTGACTTCCCACCTCACGCAG
This sequence comes from Rhizobium binxianense, assembly GCF_028994275.1. Taxonomy (NCBI): domain Bacteria; kingdom Pseudomonadati; phylum Pseudomonadota; class Alphaproteobacteria; order Hyphomicrobiales; family Rhizobiaceae; genus Rhizobium; species Rhizobium binxianense. The sequence goes on along the minus strand of NZ_CP118713.1, from coordinate 155,909 downwards.
TTTCGCTGGCGATCTGCGGCAGGGATTGCAGCAGGGTCTGGCGGGCGGAGCGCAGATGCGCGCGGCAGGCGGTTTCGATGGCGGCCTGGTCGCCGGATTCGAGCGCTGCGATATAATCCAGATGTTCGTGGATGGCGCGCTCGTTGCGCTCGCGGGCGGCGGTCTTGTTCCACTGGTAGTGATAATGGAAGACGATGGCGATCGCGTCGTAGAAATCGGCGATGAAGCGGTTTTTCGAGGCGCGGTGGATCAAGAGGTGGAAGCGTTCGTCGAGGACGGAGAAATCCCTGAAGCGCTGGTTGATGTCGGCAAGCATGGCGTGATGTTCGTCACGGATGGCGGCAAGATCGGTCCAGGCCTGATGATCTCTCGGAAGCCGGCCGAATTCGGCGGCGGAGTGCAACTCGAACATCTCGCGCACATCGGCCAGCTCGAGGGCGAATTCGCGGGTGAAGCCTTTGAGCGTCCAGTGGCTGTTCGGCCGTTTCTCGATCAGGCCGAAGCGGGAGAAGCGGATCAGGAATTCGCGCACGCTGGTTGTGCCCGTGCCGATCTCGCGGGCAAGCTCCAATTCGTTGATCTGCATGCCCGGTGCGGCATCGTCGGCGAGGATGCGCTGCATGAAGCTGCGCTCGATGATGTCATGCAGGGAGTCTGTTTCTTCGGAGGGAAAGAGGTCGCGGTCCGTCGGTTGGCGCAATACGATCTTCTGGCGCTTGTTCCAGCGGATGATGCCTTCTTCGCTGAGCCGCGTCAGGATGGCGCGCGCCGTCGAGCGGCTGACGCCGAGCTGGGCGGCGATCTCCGGTTCCGAAGGCAGTGCGGTATCCGTGCGCAGGGCTGCGGCATACCTGTTGTAGGCTTCCTTGAAGACCGTATTCTGCCTTGCCACCAGACCCCGCTTTCCGCCCTCGTGCCAGTCGCCCTGCTCTAAAGCTGGGCAAACCGACCGGGGCTTGTTCAAACGAACTTTAACTCATTTCCGGTCGCCTGCGGCCCATTGCCTCCCTCGTCCACAGGATCAATATTCCCGTTGACTTGAAAATGTTTATTGTAGATAAAAAACAAAATCAATGCGCATTCGCCGATGCAGCGGGCGTTTTGTTAGGGAGAAGAGACTTGGACAAACTGCCTTGGATCATCCTGTCGGCCGGTGACAATGTCGCGGTCGCAACCGCGGCCATCGCGCCGGGTTCGACGGTTGCCGGCATTCAGACCCGTGAGAAAATCGACCCCGGCCACAAGGTGGCGATTGCCGATATTCCGCTTGGGTCGCCGGTGGTGAAATACGGCCAGGCAATCGGCCGCACCACGGCCGAGGTCAAGGCTGGCGACCATGTGCACAGCCACAACCTGCATTTCGAAAACGACCGGCTGGCGGCGACCGCCAATTCGGCGCCGGAGACGGCGACGGCCGACGACGTCGCGCGCACCTTCATGGGCTACCGCCGCGCCGACGGACGGGCGGCAACGCGCAACTATATCGGCATCATCGCCAGCGTGAACTGTTCCACCACGGTCTGCCGGGCGATCGCCGACGAGGCGAACCGGACGATCCTGCCGCATTACGAGGGCATCGACGGTTTCGTGCCGATCGTGCACGACCAGGGCTGCGGCATGAGCTCGACCGGCGACGGCATGAACGTGCTGCATCGGACGCTTGCCGGCTACACCAGGCATGTGAATTTCGGCGGCGTGCTGATGATCGGCCTCGGCTGCGAGGTCAACCAGCTGACGCTCTACGGCCAGAGCGGTGCCGGCGCCTCGAAGCGGCATTTCAACATCCAGGATGCCGGCGGTTCGCGCCGTGCGGTCGAGCGCGCCATGGGCATGCTGCGCGAAATCGCCGCCGATGTCGGCAGGGAAAAACGCGTGCCGATATCGATCGGCGAGATCATCATCGGCCTGCAATGCGGCGGCTCGGACGGCTTTTCCGGCATCACCGCCAATCCGGCGCTCGGTGTCGCCGCCGACTTGCTGGCGGCCGCCGGCGGCACGGCGATCCTGTCGGAAACTTCGGAGATTTACGGCGCCGAACATCTGCTGCGCAGCCGCGCCGTCAGCGACGAGGTGGCAAAGAAGCTCGACGAGAAAATCGCCTGGTGGGAGGACTATGTCGCCCTGCACGGTGCCTCGCTCGACAACAACCCGTCGCCCGGCAACAAGCGCGGCGGTCTCACCACCATCCTGGAAAAATCGCTCGGCGCGGTTGCCAAGGGCGGGCGTTCGCCGCTGACGGCGGTCTATGGTTATGCCGAGCGGGTCACCGCTCCCGGCCTCGTCTTCATGGACACACCCGGTTACGATCCGGTTTCGGCGACCGGCCAGGTGGCCGGCGGGGCGAATATGATCGCCTTTACGACGGGCCGCGGCAGCTGCTTCGGCTGCCGGCCGGCGCCGTCGCTGAAGCTTTCCAGCAATTCAGCGCTCTATGCCTCGATGGAAGAGGATATGGACATCGATTGCGGCACGATCGCCACGGGTGACGCGACGATCAGCGGCAAGGGCCGCGAGATCTTCGAGCTCATCGTCGACACCGCCTCGGGCAAGAAGACCAAGAGCGAGCTCTTCGGCTACGGTGATAACGAATTCGTGCCCTGGCATCTGGGCGCAACGCTCTAGTTTTTTTGTTTCTACGCAATCCCGGACGGAAAACCGCTGCACACTTTTCCTGGGATTGCTCCAGAATCTCGAGTTCTTCGCGAGGAGGAATGATGCAGACGAGAAAGATCGGCAAGACCAAGCTTGAGGTGACCGAAATCAGTTTCGGCGCGGCAGCGCTCGGCGGTCTTTACCGCGCCTGCCCGCGCGAGCAGGCTATGGAGACGCTGCAGGCGGCCTGGGACAGCGGCATCCGCTATTTCGACGTGGCGCCCTGGTATGGGCTCGGCCTTGCCGAACGCCGGGTCGGCGATTTCCTGCGTGACCAGCCGGATGGCAGTTACGTGCTGTCCACCAAGGTCGGCCGGCTGCTCAGGCCGGTGCCGACCGGCACCGTGCCTGACTATAGCTATGTCGATCCGCTCTCCTTCGATGCCGATTACGACTATTCCTATGACGGCATCATGCGCTCGGTCGAATTCAGCTATGCCCGCCTCGGCCTCAATCGCATCGATATTCTCTATGTGCACGATCTCGGCGGCTACACCCATGGCGCGGCGAAGAATGCGGTCCACCAGAAGCAGTTTCTCGATTCCGGCGTGAAGGCGCTGGAGGAGCTCAAGTCCTCGGGCGCAATCTCCGCCTTCGGCCTCGGCGTCAACGAAGTGCCCGTCTGCCTCGACGTCATGCGCGATGCCGATCTCGACTGCATCCTGATGGCCGGCCGCTACACGCTGCTCGACCGTTCGGCCGTTGCCGAACTCTTGCCGCTCTGCCGGCAGAAGGGCACCTCGCTCGTCGTCGGCGGCGTCTTCAACTCCGGCATTCTCGCCACCGGCCCGGTGCCGGGCTCGCATTTCGATTATATGCCGGCTGATGACGAGGTGCTGGCCAAGGTCGGCGCCATGGAGGCGATCGCCAAAAGCCACGGGGTGCCGCTCGCCGCTCCCGCCCTGCAGTTTCCGCTGCGCGATCCGATCGTCGCTTCGGTGCTGATCGGCACGGCCAAGCCGTCCAGCCTGATACGCAACATGGAGATCGTCGAGCCGCGGCTTGCCGACGAGATCTACGCCGAATTCGAGCCCTATACGCTGGTCGCGCCGCCGCTCGGCGTCGAAGCGGTCCGGGTCTGAGGAGAGACTATGCTTAGGGGTATTCATCCGCTGCTCGGTCCCGACCTGCTTCATGCCCTGAAGACTATGGGGCATGGCGACGACATCGTCATATCGGACGCCAATTTTCCCTCGGGCTCGATGGGTCCGCCGGTCATTCGCGCCGACGGCGTCAGCGCCACTGACATGGCCGAGGCGATCCTCACCCATATGCCGCTCGACACTTTCGTGCCGGAAACGGCGTGGCGGATGGAAGTGGTCGGCGACCCTGATGCGGTGCCCGAAGTCTGTGCCGAGTTCCAGCAAATCGTTGCCAAGCGTGCCGGCGATTTCCGCATCGTGCCGGTGGAGCGTTTTGCCTTCTACGCGATGGCCCGCAAGGCCAGCTATATCGTCGCGACGACGGAATTCCGGCTGTACGGCAACCTGATTTTGAAAAAGGGCGTCGTGCATCCGCATGAGGTCGATCTGGGCTGAACCCTATTTTAGGGTATTATTGTATTGAAATAAAATCAGTTGCTTGGGCGGAGTTTAGCAAAGCAAAAAAGCCGGATCGGCGCTCTTGCAATTTGAATGCGCCTCGGCTAGCTTCTGCCGGCAAATGTTTTTTATCGATAAAAACCCTCCGCCAGCGTTCAGCGGTCCGGTTTATTGGAGGAGAACGCATCCTGAGAGGAGAACCCTTATGACTATCGTGAAATCCCTTCTGTCCCGCCGTGCCTTTACGGCGCTTGCGGGTGCCGCCGTCATCGCCACGGCGATGCCGGTCACGTCCTTTGCCGCCGACGTGACGATCCCGATCATCGTCAAGGATACGACGTCCTTCTACTGGCAGATCGTTCTGGCCGGCGCCCGCAAGGCCGGCAAGGATCTCGGCGTCAACGTGCCGGAGCTCGGCGCCCAGGCCGAATCCGACATCAATGGCCAGATCAGCATTCTGGAAAACGCCGTGGCCGGCAAACCGGCTGCCGTCGTCATCTCGCCGACCGAATTCAAGGCACTCGGCAAGCCGATCGATGAAGCCGCCAAGTCGGTTCCGATTATCGGCATCGACTCGGGTGCCGACTCCAAGGCATTCAAGTCGTTCCTGACGACCGACAACGTTCAGGGTGGCCGCATCGCCGCCGACGGTCTTGCCGCCGCCATCAAGGAGATGACGGGCAAGGAAGAGGGCGAAATCGTCATCCTCACCAACCTGCCGGGCGTCGGCTCGCTCGAGCAGCGCCGCGAAGGCTTCCTGGATCAGATCAAGACCAAACATCCCGGTCTCAAGGTCATTGCCGACAAGTACGGCGACGGCCAGGCGACGACCGGCCTCAACATGATGACCGACCTGATCACGGCCAACCCGAAACTCGTCGGCGTCTTCGCCTCGAACCTGATCTTGGCACAGGGCGTCGGCCAGGCGATCGCCGAAAACAAGCTCGGCGACAAGATCAAGGTCATCGGCTTCGACAGCGACGACAAGACGGTCGGCTTCCTCAAGGACGGCGCGATCGCCGGCCTCGTCGTTCAGGACCCCTATCGCATGGGCTATGACGGCATCAAGACCGCGCTTGCCGTCTCCAAGGGCGAGAAGGTTCCGGAAAATGTCGACACCGGCGCCAACCTCGTCACCAAGGCGAATATGGCCGATCCGAAGATCGACGCACTGCTGAACCCGAAGATCAAGTAACAAAGACAGACAGGCCGCGCCGGCTTCAAAAACCGGCGCGGCCTTTTTCATCCATGGTATGGTTACCAGGGTGGAGCAGACGTGACACAAGGAGGAGAGGTCCATGATCGGACTGGAAGAGGTCAGTCATCGCCATGATGACAGCGCGACGCTGAAAGAAGCCAATCGAATTCCCGCCGGATCGCCTATCCTCGAACTCAAGGGCCTGCAGAAGAATTACGGCCATGTCCAGGCACTGAAGCCGGCGACGCTGACCTTCCTGGCCGGTGAAATCCACGCCATCGTCGGCGAAAACGGCGCCGGCAAATCCACCCTGATCAAATTGCTCACCGGCGTCATTACCCGCACGGCCGGCGAAGTGCTGTGGTGCGGCCAGCCGGTGGGGCTGTCGACGCCGAATGAGGCGATCGCCCGCGGCATCAACGCCGTGCACCAGGAGGTCGTGCTCTGCCGGCACCTGACGGTGGCCGCCAACCTCTTTCTCGGCGACGAGGTCAATCGCTACGGGCTGATGCGCAAGAAGCAGATGGAGAAGCTGGCGCAGGCCGTGCTCGACGATCTCGGCTTCGGCCTGCCGGCCGGTGCGCTGTTGAGCTCGCTGACCATCGGCCAGCAGCAGCTCGTCGCCACCGCGCGCGCGGCCATGCGCGGCACGCAGTTCCTGATCTTCGACGAACCCACCGCCTATCTGACGCGCCAGGAATCCGCACAGCTCTTCAAGCTGATCCGCCGCCTGCAGGGCGAAGGCGTCACCATCGTCTATATCAGCCATCGCATGGAGGAAGTCTTCGAGCTTGCCGACCGTGTCTCGGTGCTGCGCGACGGCACGCATGTCGGCACGCGGCTGATCGGCGAGACCAACGATGCCGAGTTGATCGCGCTGATGATCAACCGCTCGATCGAACAGATCTACCACAAGGAAGAGATTGCGATCGGCGAGACGATCGTCGACGTCAACGGCCTCTCCGGCCCGGGCTTCGAAGACGTGTCGCTCAGCGTCAAGGCGGGACAGATCGTCGGCCTCTACGGGCTGATCGGCGCCGGCCGCAGCGAATTCGCGCTCGGCCTCTATGGCCGCCAGCCGATCAGCGCCGGCGAAATCCACTGGAGAGGCAAGCGCGTCGATATCAGGAACGAACGCACGGCGATGGAGCTCGGCATCGCGCTCGCGCCCGAAAGCCGGCGCGACCAGGGGCTCTGCCTCAACCTGCCGATCGGCCTCAACATCAACCTGCCGGTGTTCGGGCGCCTCAGCCACGGCCCGGTGATCAATCACGCACGCGAATCGGCCAATGCCGACAAGCAGATCCGCGATCTCAGCATCAAGACGCCGAGCCGGCGCGTTCCGGCCTCCAGCATGTCGGGCGGCAACCAGCAGAAGATCGTCATCGGCAAATGGCTGAGCCACGGCGCCCGGTTGTTCATCTTCGACGAACCCACAGTCGGCGTCGATGTCGGCACCAAGGCTGAGATCTACCGGCTCTTCGCCAAGCTTCTAAAGGAGGGGGCAGGCATCATCCTGATCTCCTCCTACCTGCCCGAGGTCTACGAACTGGCCGACCGGCTGCACGTCTTCCGCGGCGGCAGGATCGTCGCCAGCCATGATTTCCACGCGGCGACGCATGAAGAAGTGCTCAGCGAAGCGATCGGCGTCTGAGCACAAGCAATTCCAGCAAAAGTGCGCTGCGGTTTTGCGTCCGGAAATTGCGTAAAACAAATAGATGGAGAATTCCCGCGCTTTTGGAGAAAAGCGGAAATTCTCTAAGAGGGAGAAATTTCATGACTGCCACCCCCACCGAAATCGTCGCGCCGCCGCCGCGCCGGAAAATGAACATCCTGTTCGGCCTGACGCTGATCGGCCTGCTGATCTTCCTCTGGATCGTGCTTGGCTTAGTCACCCCGAGCTTCTGGACACCGCTCAACATCTCGAACCTGCTGCGTCAGGGTGCGATGACGGCGATCCTGGCGCTCGGCCAGACCTTCGTCATCATCACCGCCGGTATCGACCTCTCGGTCGGCGCCATCGTCGGCTTCTGCACCGTTATCATCGCCTGGCTGCTGCAGGCGGGCGTGCCGCTCTGGGGAGCAATCGTGCTGACGCTCGCCATCGGTGTGGCAATCGGCGCCTTCCATGGCTTCGGCATCGTCCATATGGGCCTGCCGCCGTTCATCATCACGCTGGCAACGCTGACGTCGCTGCGCGGTATCGGCCTGTTGATCACCAACGGCTCGACGATCAGCATCACCGACGAAGGCTTCAGCAATTTCGCGCGGGCCGATTTCCTCAGCATTCCCAGCCTGTTCTGGATGGTCATTCTGGTGGCGGTGCCCTCCTTCATCTTCCTGCATCTGAGCCGCTGGGGCCGCTATCTCTTTGCGGTCGGTTCGAATGCGGAAGCCGCGCGCCTTTCCGGCGTCAACGTCAAGGGCATGATCTATCTTGCCTATATCCTCTCGGCCGGCTTTGCCGCCTTCGTCGGCGTGCTGCTCGCCTCGCGCATCGCCATCGGCAATGCGACGCAGGCCGACGGCTGGGAACTGCAGGCGATCGCCTCCTCCGTCATCGGCGGCACCAGCCTGTTCGGCGCGGTCGGCTCGGTGCATGGCCCGCTGATCGGCGCCTTCATTCTCGCCACCATCAACAACGGCGCCAACCTTCTGAACGTCAACTCCTTCTGGCAGCGCATCATCACCGGTCTGCTGATCATCGTGATCGTGTTCTTCGACCAGCTGCGCCGCCGCCGGAGCAATTGATAGGCGAGCAAGAGATCGCCGCCTGCCCCTCATCCGGCTACCGCCACCTTCTCCCCGCTCGCGGGGAGAAGGGAAAATGCCGCAAACCTCTCCGTCCCCATTGACGTCGTGTAGGGCACCTCCCCTCGCCCCGTTTACGGGGGTCCAAAGGACGGGTCGCGACGAGTGGCTCGACCCCGGTAAGGTTAGGGTGAGGGGCAGCTATCTGCACGAACCGAACTACAGTGGCACGACACAGAGTAAAAACCAGGAATGCGAGACCCGTCATGAAAGCAGTTGTTTGCCGGGAGCCCGGCGTGCTCGATATCGTCGAGCGTCCTTCGCCTGCGGCACCGGCAGCCGGCTGGGTGCGCCTTGCCGTCAGCCATGTCGGCATCTGCGGCACCGACTACCACATTTTCGAGGGCAAACATCCCTTCCTCGAATATCCCCGGGTGATGGGCCACGAGATCTCGGCGACGGTGCTGGAAGCCGGCGATGGAGTGGACCTCGCGGCCGGCACGCCTGTGATCGTCAATCCCTATCTCTCCTGCGGGCAATGCATCGCCTGCCGCCAGGGCAAGCCGAATTGCTGCACCAATATCAAGGTGCTCGGCGTCCATACGGACGGCGCCTTCTGCGAGGAAATCTCGGTTCCATCAGGCAATCTCTATCCCGCCAAGGGCTTGAGCCTCGAGGCGGCGGCGACGACCGAGTTTCTGGCGATCGGCGCCCATGCGGTGCGCCGCTCGATGACGGGTGCGGGAGCGCGGTCGCTTGTGATCGGCGCCGGCCCGATCGGGCTCGGAGCGGCGCTCTTCTCGCGCATTGCCGGCCATGAGGTGACGCTGCTCGATACCAGCACCGAGCGGCTGCAGATGGCGTCGGACCGCTTCGGCTTCACCTCCGGCATCGTTGCCAACGACCAAACGGCAGACGCCGTCAAGGAAAAGACCAATGGCGACGGTTTCGACGTGGTCTTCGACGCGACCGGTTATGGCCCGTCGATGGAAAGGGCCTTCTCCTTCGTTGCCCATGGCGGCGCACTGGTGCTGGTCAGCGTCGTCAAGGACGATATCCGCTTCTCCGATCCCGAATTCCACAAGCGCGAAATGACGCTGATCGGCAGCCGCAACGCCACCCGCATCGATTTCGAACATGTGGCGGATTCGATCGCCAAAGGCCTGGTGCCGGTGGAAAAACTGATCACCCACCGCACGACGCTTGCCGACGCGCCGCGCGATCTGGCGCGCTGGGCGCATGAGAAGAATGGGCTGATCAAGGCGGTGATCAGGGTTGGTGGTTAGAGTGCGATGCGTAACATGCACGCTGCGTGCTGGGCGTGGATGCTCGGGTCAAGCCCGAGCATGACGGAGGTGGGGGGCAAAGACCGGCAGGAGGCGGGACGTCTGGAGGAATTCCAACAAAACCGCTGCGCATGCGGTACTTGCCGTAAAGGCTCCCCCACACTCCGTCTTCCTCGGGCTTGACCCGAGGATCCACAGCCGCAAGCGCTGCATTCGCGTTCGAAGTATCCAAAACGCAAAGCGGGTTCGCCTGAAACTACGGCACTGCTAAGCCACCGATTCGATCGCCTTACGCATCTCCCTGACAACCGTGACATCCGTCTTGTTCATACTCTTCGCCTCAAACCCGAAGGCGACCGCGCGCGGGTCGGCGCTTTCGACCGGTGAACTGCAGGAGCCGTGGACCTCGCGGGCGCCGGTCGCCTGCAGGATCTCCCCGACATTTCCAGGGCGGATGCCGCTGCCCGGCATGATCGAGATGCGGCCGGCAGCCTTGGCCGAAATACGCTTCAGCGTGTCGAGACCGTTGGTCGCCTTCAGCGCGCAGCCTGACGTCAGGATACGTTCGCAGCCGAGTTCGACCGCCTGCTCCAGCGCCTGATCGGCATCCGGCACCAGATCGAAAGCGCGATGCAGCGTCGAGCCGAGGCCGGCCGCATGCGCCTTCAGGCGGTGGATCAGCGGCAGGTCGAGGGTGCCGTCCGGCCGGTTGGCGCCGATGACGACGCCGGCGAGGCCGGCGGCGCGCACCGCATCGATATCGAGCATCATCGCTTCCTCGTCCGTCGCGCCGAAGATGAAGGGGCCGGCGTGTGGGCGGATCATCGCATAGACAGGAATGGGCGCGCGGGCGGCGATCCGTATCAGGCTCGGCAGCGGCGTCAGGCCGCCGAGCTCGAGGGCCGAGCAGAGCTCGATGCGGCCGGCGCCGCCCTCGATCGCGGCGGCAAGGCCCTCGGCGCTGTCGACGCATACTTCGAGCAAGATCGTCACGCTGCAGTCTCCCTGGTTCCGATGTCCGCCTGCCGCACGGTGTGCGCGACGGGTTGCGACGTTATTCTCGCCGCCGCCTCGATGATCACGGTGCAGGCATCGGCGGCGGCTTTGCGATGGTTGAAAGCGACGTGATAGGACATCGGCAGATGCACGTCGAGATCGACGATACGCACCTTGTCGGCGATCGGCAGGGCGCTGACCCGGCCGAGGAAAGAGACATAGCCGTGATTGGCGACGAGGTCGACGATCACGGGCAGCGAATCCGCCGCGGTGATATCCTGGCCGCGGAACCGCCGATCGGGCGCGCGCTCGTAGCTGAAGGCCATGGCCGCATGGCCGAGGCCGGTGCGCGGGCTCGGCATGCAGATCGGGTGGCCGGCGACCAGATCGGCGACGCTGGTCTCGGTGCTGTCACGCGGGGCGATCACCACCATGTCGGTCTGCAGCAATTCGCGATGCCGGAAGCTTTCGAGGCCGAAGACCGAATCCAGGATCGCCACATCGATGCGGCCGTTCTTCAGCGCCTCGCGCAGATCGTCGGCGGTCATCGACACCAGCGAGATCGCATTGTTGTTGCGGCGGAGATTCCATTCGGAGACCAGCACGCCCAGGCAGCGCGCCACCCAGCTTTCCGATCCGGTCGGGATGATCGAGCCGATGCGCAGCGACCGGGCGGTGCGCCGATAACGCTCGTCGGCCGAGGATTTCAGGTCGTTCCACGCCTGGCTGATCGCCATGAAGATCTGGTAGGCGCGCCTGCCCTCCTCCGTCAGCACCGAGCCCTGCGCCTGCCGCTCGAACAGGCGGCCCCCCAGAAATTTCTCAAGATTGGCAAGCTGAAGCGAAAGCTGTGGCTGCCCCAAGCGGAGGCGGCGCGCGGCCCGGTTGATGCTGCCCTGATCGGCCACTTCGAGAAAACGCTCGATGGTGACGATCTTGACCGGAATGCGGGATGCCCAGGCCTCGTAGGCCTCGGCGGCGGCGGCGTCATGGTCCGTGAATTGGCCGAATTCAGCGATCGCCGCCGTGATCGGCGCCAAGCCTTCCAGCACCCTGCCGCTTGCGATCAGCGTGACCAGCTCGCCGGAGGCGCGTTCCGTCAGCTTCATCGCCAGTTCGGTCTCGAGATTATGGATAGCCGTGGAGACAGTGGAGGGCGACAGCTGGAAGCGCCGGGCGGTCTCGCGCACCGAACCGGATGTCAGCACATGGCTTGCAATGAACAGGGCCCCAAGATGCAAACGACCGCCTCCGGAAAGTGCTGGAAAAACCGGACGATATGATGTGTTCATGAAAAAAGATATCCCTGCCTCCAAGGCGGCGGGCTATCGTTCCCGTCATAAAATATCCGGGCGGCGGGAAACCGCGAGAGAGCACCGGAGCATCGTGGAAACACGCAAGGGGATAAAAACAAATCGCGCCGGCCCCGGAAAAGGGAATGCGTTTCCGCGCATGGAGATGTGTTCGACGCCATAATCGGCCGCGTGACCGCAAATACTGGAGGGGGCTTGCATCGATTTTTCCGAAGGGCACGCTATTTCCATGACGCACGCAATTCCGGCATGATGGCGGCTCGGTCGCCCTCGCCGGCGGATTTCCCGCGCGCAAGCCACCGCCAACGGCTTGTGCCTCATTCACGGTGTTTAACAAGGGGACTTTCCATGCTGAAGAAACTCGCACTTGCCGTTTCGCTCTCCGCCTTCGCGGTGGGTGCGGCCCAGGCCGCCGACGTCGTCGTCTCGTCGAAGATCGACACCGAAGGCACGCTGCTCGGCAACGTCATCGCGCTCGCGCTCGAAGCCAACGGCATCAAGACGCAGGACCGTATCGCGCTCGGCGCGACACCGGTCGTGCGCAAGGCGATCACTGCCGGCGAAATCGACATCTATCCGGAATATACCGGCAATGCCGGCTTCTTCTTCAACAAGGCCGACGACGCCGCCTGGAAGAATATCGACCAGGGTTATGAGCTGGCGAAGAAGCTCGATTACGACGCCAACAAGATCGTCTGGCTGACGCCGTCGCCCGCCAACAACACCTGGGCGCTTGCCGTGCGCAACGATGTCGCCGGCCCGAACAAGCTGAAGAGCCTCACGGACTTCGGCAAGTGGGTTGCCGGCGGCGGTGACGTCAAGCTTGCCGCCTCCGCCGAATTCGTCAATTCGGCCGGCGCGCTTCCCGCCTTCCAGACGACCTACGGCTTCCAGCTGAAGCCCGACCAGACGGTCGTTCTCTCCGGCGGCGACACGGCAGCGACGATCAAGGCGGCCGCCGACCAGACCAACGGCGTCAACACCGCCATGGTCTATGGCACCGACGGCGCTATCGAAGCGGCTGAACTCACCGTTCTCGAAGACGACAAGAACGTGCAGCAGGTCTACGCGCCGACGCCGATCATCCGCGAAGAGGTGCTGAAGGCCAATCCGAAGATCGAGGAAGTGCTCTCGCCGATCTTCAAGAGCCTGACCGCCGACGAGTTGCGCAAGCTCAACGCCAAGATCCAGGTCGACGGCGAGCCGGCAAAGTCCGTCGCCGAAGCCTATCTCAAGGAAAAAGGCTTCCTGAAGTAGTCGTCGCTCGCTCCGCCCGATCGCGGGCGGAGCCTCCCTTTGCTGATAGGCTTGGCCAGATAGGGTTGGCCGGACAAGGCTGAATTGATGGAAGAAACTTCAGCGGTCCGCAGGCTGGACCGGCTCGGCGTGGTTCTGGTGGCCGGCGGCATCGCGGCGACGGCCCTGATGCCCTTCATCTATGTGAAGGCCAATCGTATCGCCGCCGGCAAGCCGATGCTCTTGACGCAGCTTCTTCCCCAGCCTTCCGTCATCATCCTGACCGTGCTTCTCGTTCTCTCTGCCTTCGCGACGCTGTTCCTGCGCAATGCCTTGGCGCGGCTCGTCATCGCGACCCTCTGCCTTGCCGCGCTGATCGTGGCGATCGGCCTGGTCTCCGCCGCAGCGACGCCGCCCGGCAGCACGGTGGCGCGGATGACACCCGGCGGCGGTTTCTGGGTGCTGTTTGCGGTGATAGGGCTCGTCATCTCGGATGCGCTTGTCAAAATCCGGCTGGCGCCGTGGATGCGGGTCGCGGCCCTTGCCGCCTATACCGCACTGCTCTTCCTCTCGCTTTCGTCAGGCCTGCTCGACAGCCTGTCGATCATGAAGGAATTTTCCACACGGGCGCCGCAGTTCGAGACCGAGGCGATTTCGCATCTGCTGCTGGCCTTCGGTTCGCTTGCCATTGCCATCATTCTCGGCCTGCCGCTGGGCATCCTTTGCTTCTGGGTGCCGAAGCTGCGCGCCATTGTGCTGCAGGGGCTCAGCCTCATCCAGACGATCCCGAGTCTGGCGCTCTTCGGCCTGCTGATGCTGCCGCTCGGTTATCTCGCCACTCATGTGCCGCTCGCCGCCGCCATCGGCATCCGCGGCATCGGCACGGCGCCGGCACTGATCGCACTGGTGCTCTATTCGCTGCTGCCGATCGTCGCCAATACCGTCGTCGGCCTTGAGGGCGTCGACCCCTCGGTGCGGGACGCTGCCGCCGGCATGGGGCTGACACGCCTGCAGATCCTGACCGGCATCGACATGCCGCTCGCCTTCCCGGTCATCCTCACCGGCATCCGCATCGTGCTGGTGCAGGCGATCGGCATGGTGACGATCGCCGCGCTGATCGGCGGCGGCGGCTTCGGCATCTTCATCTTCCAGGGGCTCGGCCAGACGGCCATGGACCTCGTCCTGCTCGGCGCCGTGCCGACCGTCTTCTTCGCCTTCTCATCGGCCGTCATCCTCGATGCGGTCATCGACAGCATCCGGGGATCCGCCGCATGAGCATGATCGAGATCAGGAACGTCACCAAGCGCTACGGCACCGCCACCGTCGTCGACGACGTCTCGATGCGCGTCGAGAAGGGTTCGGTCACCGTCATCGTCGGCACCTCGGGCTCCGGAAAATCGACGCTGATGCGGATGATCAACCGGCTGGTGCCGATCAGCGAAGGTCAGATCTTCGTCGGCGGGCAGAATGTTGTGGACGTTGAGGTGACCGAGCTTCGCCGCAAGATCGGCTACGCCATTCAGGGCCACGGCCTGTTTCCGCACCGCACCGTGGCGCAGAATATCGCCACCGTCCCGCAGCTTCTCGATTGGGACTCCGCCCGTATCGCCAGACGGGTCGAGGAACTGCTCGGGCTCTTCAACCTCGATCCGGCGACCTTTGCCGACAAATATCCGCATCAGCTTTCCGGCGGCCAGCAGCAGCGCGTCGGTGTCGCCCGGGCGCTGGCGGCAGAACCGGAACTGTTGTTGATGGACGAACCCTTCGGCGCGCTCGATCCAGTCATCCGCGGCAAGGCGCAGGACGACCTGCTGGCGATCCAGAAGCAGTTCGGCACGACGGTCATTCTCGTCACCCACGACATGGACGAGGCCTTCCATCTCGGCAACCAGATCGCCGTGATGAGCCAGGGCAGATTGCTGCAATGCTCGACGCCGGAAAAGATCCTCACCGAACCGGCCGATCCCTTCGTGCAGCAATTGACCGGCACCTCCGACCGGGCGCTGAAGCTGATGTCACTGCTGCCGCTGAAAGAGAGCATGGAGCCGGCGAAGAGCGGCCTCGCCTATGCCCTGCCGCAATCGCTGAGTCTCCGCGATGCACTCGCCGAAATGATCTGGCAGGGGGTCGACGAGGCGGCCGTTGAGAACGGCGAGAAGGCGCCTGTCGGTTCGATCTCGATGAGCCGGCTTCTCGAACTGGGCCGCAAGGCATGAAACTCCTCGTCGCCAATCTCTTCCGCCTGGCGGCGCTCGCCTTGCTTCTGATCCTGCTGTTCAGGACGGAGTGGCTTTCCTTCCTGCTGGTGCCGCTGACCAGCAACAATGCGCCCGCCGTCTATACGCAAAACAGCCTTGCCTCGCTGGCCGTCGGCCATCTGCAACTGGTGATCGGCTCGATTGTCTGCAGCGCCGTGCTTGCCGTTGTCGGCGGCATCTTCGTGACGCGGGAAAGCGGGGCCGATTTCCTGCCGCTGTCGCGCGCGATCGCCAATGCCGGGCAGACCTTTCCGCCGGTCGCGGTGCTGGCGCTCGCCGTGCCCGCGACGGGCTTCGGCGCCATGCCGACGCTGATTGCGCTCTTTCTCTACGGCCTGCTGCCGATCTTCGAAAACACCGTCGCCGGGCTCAAGCAGGTTTCGCCGCAAATTCTCGATGCCGCCGACGGCATGGGCATGAACGGCACGCAGCGGCTGTTTCGCGTCGAGTTGCCGTTGGCCCTGCCGCTGATCCTCGAAGGGCTGAAGGTCGCGACCGTCATCAATATCGGCACGGCGACGATCGGCTCGACAGTTGCCGCAAAGGGCCTCGGCGAGGTGATCATCGCCGGGCTGATATCCGACAATACCGCCTTCATCCTGCAGGGCGGCCTGATCGTCGGCCTGATGGCGGTGCTGATCTATGACGCCATGGGCCTCGTCGAAGCGGCGATCACCCGAAGAATCGGCTTGCGCGCGGCGTAAGAGGACGGGTACCAAGGCTGCAGTAATTCAAAGTGCTACAGCGTCCTTTGCGCGTCTAAAAAGACGCGCGGCGCTGTAGTGCAATGGGAGGCCGCCTTGGCGAAGATGATCCACTCCATGATCCGCGTTCTCGACGAGGCGCGCTCCGTCGATTTCTACAGCAGGGCCTTCGGCCTTTCGGTCGCCGACCGCGTCGATTTCGAAACCTTCACGCTGATCTATCTGAGCAATGCCGAGACCGGCTTCGAACTGGAACTGACGGTCAACAAGGGCCGCACCGCGCCCTATGATCTCGGCAATGCCTATGGCCACCTTGCCGTCTCCGTCGAAGAGGTCGCCATCGAACGGGAGCGGCTGTCGAAGCTCGGGTTTCATCCCGGCGAACTGGTGGAGCTCAATCGCGACGGCAAGCTCTTCGGCCTGTTCTTCTTCATCAGCGACCCCGACGGCTACAAGATCGAGGTGCTGCAGCGCCACGGCCGGTTTCTCTGACGCTTCTCAGAGCGACATAGTTCCACTCCACAGAGAATCCCACAGCTTCGAGCGATGAATGAGGAGCCCGCCATGATCGAGAAGACCGCGCTCAATTCCGGCTGGACGCTCACCTGTAACGATACAGGAAGATCCGGCCTGCCCTCTGCCATTCCTGCAACGGTGCCGGGCTGCGTGCATCTCGACCTTCTCGCCAACCGGCTGATCCCCGATCCCTATATCGACGTCAACGAGATCACCAATGACTGGATCGGCAAAACCGACTGGACCTATCACTGCCGTTTCGAAGCGGCGCCTGACGATGGCAGGGTGCAGGAGCTGGTCTTCGAGGGGCTCGATACGATCGCGGTGATTGCCCTCAACGGCGAAGAGATCGGCCGCACCCTCAACATGCACCGCACCTATCGCTTCGATGTGTCGGCACTGCTGAAGGTTGGCCAGAACGACCTCACCGTCACCTTTCACTCGGCTTACGCCTATGGCGTGGAGATGGAGAAGCACTACGGCTACCGGCCCAACAATTATCCGGGACCGGGCAATCTGATGCGCAAGATGGCCTGCAATTTCGGCTGGGACTGGGGGCCGACGCTGGTGACGGCAGGGCTCTGGAAACCCGTTCGGCTGGAGAGCTGGGATCGGGCACGGCTTGCCGAAACACGCGTATCCGCAACGCTTGCCGGCGGCGACGGGCTGGTGAAGCTGCATGCGAGGCTGGCGCGCCACGGCGATCACGGGCCGTGCCGGCTGGTCGCCGAGATCGGCGGGGTGACCACGACGGTGGCGATCGGCGCTGACAACGACGCGGTTTCCTTCGAGCTCCGCCTCCCCTCGCCGCAGCTCTGGTGGCCGCACCATCTCGGCGCGCAGCCGCTCTATCCGCTGACGCTGAAGCTGATCGACGATGCCAGCGGCGGTCTGCTCGACAGCTTTCAGCGCGACCTCGGCTTCCGCTCGCTGCGGCTCGATACCGCGGCCGACGAACACGGCTCGGCCTTTACCTTCGTCATCAACGACGTGCCGCTGTTCATCTGCGGGGCGAACTGGATTCCAGACGATTGTTTCCCCTCGCGGGTGACGGCCGAGCGTTATGCCGCGCGGATCGAGGAGGCGAAGGCCGCCAATATCCACCTGCTGCGCGTCTGGGGCGGCGGCATCTTCGAGCGCGAAGCGTTCTACGAGGCCTGCGACCGCATGGGCATGCTGGTCTGGCAGGATTTCCTCTTTGCCTGCGCCGCCTATCCGGAGGAGGAGCCGCTCAGAAGCGAGGTCGAGGCCGAGGTACGCGACAATGTCGTGCGGCTGATGCCGCATGCCTCGCTGGTCCTCTGGAACGGCAACAACGAGAATATCTGGGGCTTCGACGAATGGGGCTGGCGGCCGATCATCAAGGCGGGCGAAAGCTGGGGCCTCGGCTATTATCTCGACCTGCTGCCGAAACTCTGCGCCGAAATCGATCCGGACCGGCCCTATTATCCCGGCAGCCCCTATTCCGGTTCGATGGAGATCGAACCCAATGCCGACGCACATGGCTGCAAACATATCTGGGACGTGTGGAACGATGTCGGTTACGAGGTCTATCGCAGCTACATCCCCCGCTTCTGCTCCGAATTCGGCTGGCAGGCGCCGGCGGCCTGGGCGACGATCGAAGAAAGCGTGCACGACGCGCCGCTGACGCCGCAATCGAACGGCGTCTTCCACCATCAGAAGGCCACCCAAGGCAACGACAAGCTGATCCGCGGCCTCTCCGGCCATCTGCCGGAGCCGCAAGCGATGGACGACTGGCACTTCGCCACCCAGCTCAATCAGGCCCGCGCCATCCGCTTCGGCATCGAGCACATGCGCTCGCATCGGGATATCTGCAAGGGCGCCGTCGTCTGGCAGTTCAACGATTGCTGGCCGGTCACCTCATGGGCGGCGCTTGATTCGGCCGGGCGCCGCAAGCCGCTCTGGTATGCGCTGAAGGCGGCCTATGATCCGCGCCTGCTGACGATCCAGCCGCGCGGCGATGGCC
Source organism: Rhizobium binxianense (assembly GCF_028994275.1). Lineage (NCBI taxonomy): Bacteria > Pseudomonadati > Pseudomonadota > Alphaproteobacteria > Hyphomicrobiales > Rhizobiaceae > Rhizobium > Rhizobium binxianense. The sequence goes on along the minus strand of NZ_CP118713.1, from coordinate 137,471 downwards.
TTGCGGCGGTGGCGGTCAACGAACGCACCCTGTTCTGGCGGGCGAAGATTGCCGGCAAACGCCTGAAGCTCGACGGCACCGTGCTGGCCGAATTCGAATTCTGGCGTCTGCTCTGCGACCGCTTCGAGGCCAAGGAATTTCCGCTGCCTGGGGATATCGTCACGCCGGACTTACCAAAGGACGAGGTTGTTGTCGTCGAGATGCTCGACAGGCGGGCTTTTCATTATTTCGTCGAGGATATCGACCTTGCCTTGCCGGCGCCGCGGTTGGTGGTCGATGTCAGCGGGATCGACGGTGGGGTCGCCGTGAAGGTGACGGCGCAAAATTTCCTCAAGGATCTCTGCTTGATGGGGGATCGGCTGGATCCGGATGCCGTCGTCGATTCGATGCTGGTGACGCTGCTGCCGGGCGAGAGCCATGTCTTTGTGGTGAGGACAGCGGAGACGATCGTGGCTGACGACATTGTCGTCGGCACCGTATTGCGCTCGGCCAACGATCTTGTTGCAGGGGACTAAACCATCCGGGCTGTGCCCGGCTACTCGGTTGAAAATGTGGCCTGTTAGCTGCCGTGTTCTCTACCTCCCTCATTCCTGTGCTCGTCACAGGAATCCAGCCACCGCGCGTCCGCGCGGTGAATGACCCGAAACCTCAAGCGGAAAAGTCTTCCGCGCCCAAGGACTTGGGCGCACTGGATTCCTGTGACAAGCACAGGAATGAGGGTGAGTAAGCGTCTACCAGATCGAGTGCCCAATGACCTCGCGTAAGAGCGAAGCCGTCGCCAAATACCAAAAAGGCCCCGCATCCCGCGGGGCCCTTCCAGCTCGGCCTATCGGACGACGTTACATCCAGTAGGGCGGCACGCCGTAGTAATCATAGACCCGGCGGCCATTGTCGTTGTACCAGGTGTCGTCATCGTCCGAATAGCTCGGGGCGCCTTCGATCTGCTCCTTGGTCAGGTCGATGCGATAGCCGTCCAGCTGGGTGTCGTAGTTCAGCTTTTCCCAGGGAAGCGGATAGTGGTCGTGACCGATGCCGAGGAAGCCGCCGAAGCTCAGTACGGCATAGGCGACACGGCCATCGAGCTTGCCGATGATCAGGCGTTCGATCGAGCCGATATGCCTGCCATCGGCACCATAGACACGGGTGCCTTCGACGCGATCGCTGGCGATCAGCGAGTGCGTGACCTTGGCATCCGGGTCACGGCGGCTGGCGTCAGAATCCTGATTCAACATTGTGGATCTCCTTTTGGTGTTCCTCATGGTTGGGTATGCAAGATCAACGTCATGGTAACCTCAAAGTTCCCCTCCCCATCTCACGCAAGGGCCGAATGTTGACGTTTACGTCAAGGTTAGTATAGCTTCATTCGGCTTGAACCGTTCAGGCAATGGCATAAGCTGCCGGACTGGAAGATGGAGGACTGCTTCCAGTCGATTACCGGCTCGGGTCGGTGCGGCGGCCGCAAGGGAGAGAGGATACGATGAACAGCATTTCCGTCCATCCGAACGGAGCCAAGCCGGATAAGCCCTGGCTTGCCAGCTATCCCGATGTCGTACCGGCCGAACTCCCGCCGCTGGAATATGCCTCGCTTGCCGAATTGCTCGAAAAATCCTGCGCCCGTTACGCCGACCGCACCGTCTTTTCCAGCATGGGCAAGGCGATGCGCTACCGCGAACTGGAGAGCCAGACGCAGAAGGTTGCCGCCTGGCTGCAGAGCATCGGCCTGGAAAAGGGCGACCGCGTCGCGGTGATGATGCCGAACGTGCTGCAGAACCCGGTCGCCACCTACGCCATCCTCAGGGCCGGCCTCGTCGTCGTCAACGTCAACCCACTCTATACGCCGCGTGAACTCGAACATCAGCTGCGGGATTCCGGCGCCAAGGCGATCTTCGTGCTGGAGAATTTCGCCCGCACGGTGGAGCAGGTTTTGAACAAGACCGATCTGCGCCACGTCGTCGTCACCTCGCTCGGCGAAATGCTGGGGGCCAAGGGGCTGATCGTCAATTTCCTCGTGCGCAAGGTGAAAAAGCTCGTTCCCTCCTGGTCGATCCCTGAGCACAAGAGCTTCAGCCAGGTGCTGCGCGACGGGGCGCAAAAGACGCTGCAGCCGGTGACACTTGCGGGCAGCGATATTGCCTTCCTGCAATATACGGGCGGCACGACGGGCATTGCCAAGGGCGCGGTGCTGACCCATGCAAACCTGCTCGCCAACAAGCTGCAGCTGTCGCTATGGCTGCGATCGGCTTTCGAGCGCAAGAAACAGCCCGAAGTACTGAATTTCCTCTGCGCCCTGCCGCTCTACCACATCTTCGCGTTGACGGTGAATTCGCTGATGGGCTTGTCGCTCGGCGCCCACAATATCCTGATCGCCAATCCGCGCGACATACCTGGCCTCGTCAAGGAATTCGGCAAGTCCGACGTGCATATCTTCCCCGGCCTCAACACGCTGTTCAATGCGCTGATGAACAATGCCGATTTTGCCAAGCTCGATTTCTCGCCGCTGATCATGTCGCTCGGCGGCGGCATGGCCGTGCAGCGCCCGGTCGCCGACCGCTGGCTAAAGATGACCGGCACGCCGGTGACGGAGGGCTACGGGCTATCCGAGACCTCGCCGGTTGCCACCGCCAATCGTTTCGATTCGGCCGAGTTCACCGGCACGATCGGCCTGCCGATGCCCTCCACCGACCTCGATATCCGCGATGAGGAAGGCCATTCGCTGCCATTGGGCGAAGTCGGCGAGATCTGCATCCGTGGGCCGCAGGTGATGGCCGGCTATTGGCAGAAGCCGGAGGAAACGGCGCGGGTGATGACCGAGGACGGCTATTTCCGCTCCGGCGACATGGGCTTCATGGACGCGCGCGGCTTTACCAAGATCGTCGACCGCAAGAAGGACATGATCCTGGTCTCGGGCTTCAACGTCTATCCGAACGAGATCGAGGAGGTCGCCGCCATGCATGCCGGTATCCTCGAGGCCGCCGCCATCGGCGTGCCGGACGGACATTCGGGCGAGGCCGTCAAGCTCTTCGTCGTCAGGAAGGATCCGAACCTGACGGAAGCGGAGGTGAAGGCCCATTGCATCGCCAACCTCACCAATTACAAACGGCCGCGCTTCATCGAGTTCCGCACCGAGCTGCCGAAGTCGCCTGTCGGCAAGATCCTGCGCAAGGATCTGCGCGGCTGAATTGACGAATTCAAAGTGAGACAGCGTCCTTTGCGCATCTTTCGGCCGCGCGGCGCTGTCATGAAATTGACGGCCATCCGCTCGCCACGGGTGGCTTTTTTATATGTTGAGCGGCGGCTGAACTTGATTTGCACTGGAGAAAGCGAATAGTTTCCGCAACCTTTCCGCCTCCAAAGGAGCCTCCCATGAACGCCATCGTCGAACAGCTGAAAAGCACCGCTGATGCCACCAAGGCGACCGATATCCGCGCCGCCTTCGCGGCCGATCCGCAGCGCTTTTCGCGTTTTTCCGTCGCGCTTGACGACCTGCTGATGGATTTTTCCAAGACGGCGGTCAATGACGACATCCTCAAGCTGCTGGTCAAGCTTGCCGAAGACGGCGGCGTTGAAAAGAAGCGCGAGGAAATGTTCTCCGGCAAGGCGATCAATTTCACCGAGGACCGCGCCGTTCTGCACACCGCGCTGCGCAACCGCTCCAACACGCCGGTTCTGGTCGACGGCAAGGACGTCATGCCCGATGTCAACGCGGTGCTTGCCGCCATGGGTAGGTTTGCCGACGAGATCCGCTCCGGCGCGCTGAAAGGCGCCACCGGCAAGGCAATCACCGATGTCGTCAATATCGGCATCGGCGGCTCGGATCTCGGCCCCGTCATGGCGACGCTGGCGCTTGCCCCCTTCCATGACGGCCCGCGCGCGCATTTCGTCTCCAACATCGACGGCGCCCATATCGCCGACATCCTGAAGCTCGTCGAGCCCGAGACGACGCTGTTCATCGTCGCCTCGAAGACCTTCACCACCGTCGAAACGATGACCAATGCACAGACGGCGCGCAATTTCATCGCCAAGGCGCTCGGCGAAGCGGCCGTGCAGCATCATTTCGCCGCCGTCTCGACGGCGCTCGACAAGGTCGCCGCCTTCGGCATCGACAGCGCCCGCGTCTTCGGCTTCTGGGATTGGGTCGGCGGCCGCTACTCGATCTGGTCGGCCATCGGCCTGCCGCTGATGATCGCCGTCGGGCCGGAGAATTTCGGCAAATTCCTCGACGGCGCCCATGCCGTCGACAATCACTTCCGTAAGGCGCCGATTACCGAGAACCTGCCGATGCTGCTCGGCCTGATCGGCTTCTACCACCGCAATGTGCTCGGCTACCCCACCCGCGCCATCCTGCCCTACGACCAGCGCCTGTCACGCTTCCCGGCCTATCTGCAGCAGCTCGACATGGAATCGAACGGTAAGGGCGTCACCATCGACGGCACGCCGGTCGAGGGCAATTCCGGCCCGGTCGTCTGGGGCGAGCCCGGCACCAACGGTCAGCACGCCTTCTACCAGCTCATCCATCAGGGCACGAGCATCATCCCGGCCGAATTCATGATCGCCGCCAACGCCTTCGAGCCGGAGCTGCGCCACCAGCACCAGCTGCTAATCTCCAACGTGCTCGCCCAGTCGGAAGCGCTGATGAAGGGCCGCACCTTCGCGGAAGCCAAGAAGCAGCTGACCGACAAGGGCATGGACGACAAGAAGGCCGATTTCATCGCTCCGCACCGCGTCTTCACCGGCAACCGTCCGTCGATCACCTTCGTCTACGACAAGCTGACCCCCTACGCCCTCGGCCGCCTGATCGCGCTCTACGAACATCGCGTCTTCGTCGAAGGCGTGCTCTTCCGGATCAACTCCTTCGACCAATGGGGCGTCGAGCTCGGCAAGGAACTGGCGACTGGCCTGCTGCCGGTTGTCGAGGGCAAGCAGAGTGCGGCATCGCATGATTCGTCGACGCAGGGCCTGGTTGCGGCGCTGGCGAAGCTTGCGAAGTAAGCGAGAGATCGCCCCTCACCCTAATCCTCTCCCCGTTCTGACGGGGAGAGGGGACGTGCCATGCGAGACGTAGATGAGGACGGAGAGCTTGCGGCATCGTCCCTTCGCCCCGTTTAGGGGGAGAAGGTGACGGCAGCCGCATGAGGGCTGACGCTGGCTCCAACCTTACAAACCAATCTCATGCACCCAGAGCGGATTGGCGCCCACATCGTCATTGCGGCCCGCAAAAGGTGAACGTATAGCGGCCTGTCTGATGCATTCCTGTCTACAGGGCCCACGGCGCAAAACCGGATTGAACGTTCTTCTAATAGAAAATTTTAGAAAGAATTCTTTAAATTCCCCGCAATCGCCCTAGATTCAAGCAAATTCTATGCGCAGGGTATTCCGACGACATGGCCTACAAGCCGGGGACGATGCCCCGTTTCGTTGTTTCCGCTGGCGTATGCACCGGGCCACTCGCGTCCGGATTTACTCTTTCGCGCCCAGTTCACGAGATTGCTCGAGACGCTCGCAACAGAGCGTTTTCACGATCGATCGTCACCAAAGGAAGTTCATGAGCCGTCTTATCGTCGTATCCAATCGTGTTCCCATGCCGGCCAAAGATGGGAGCGCCGCGGCCGGCGGGCTGGCCGTGGCGCTGCAGGCAGCCCTGCAGGCGCGCGGCGGCATCTGGATGGGATGGTCGGGAGAGTCGAGCGGAGACAGGGAGCCTGGTCCGCTGGCGCACCTGCAGAAGGGGAACATCACCTATGCGCTGACCGATCTCACCGACACCGACGTCGAGGAATATTATCGCGGATTTGCAAACCGTGTTCTCTGGCCCATCTGCCACTACCGCCTCGACCTCGCCGAATATGGCCGAAAGGAAATGGCCGGTTATTTCCGCGTCAACCGGTTTTTCGCGCACCGGCTGGCGCCGATGATCGAGCCGGACGACATCATCTGGGTTCATGACTATCACCTCATTCCGCTGGCCGCCGAACTGCGCCAAATGGGGCTGAAGAACCGGATCGGCTTCTTCCTGCACATTCCCTGGCCGCCGGCCGACATTCTCGTCACGATGCCGGTCCATGAAGAAATCATGCGCGGGCTCTCGCATTACGATCTCGTCGGCTTCCAGACGGACTACGACCTCCAGAACTTCGCCGGGTATCTCAGAAGGGAAGGCATTGGCGACGACCTTGGAAATGGATCGTTCGATTCACATGGGCGGATATTCAAGGCGGGCGCCTATCCGATCGGGATCGAAACCGCGGCCTTCGCCGACTTCGCCGAGAGCGCCGCAAACAATGTCATGGTGCAGAAGACCCGGCGCAGCGTTGAAGGCCGCGACATGATCATCGGGGTCGATCGCCTCGATTATTCCAAGGGCATCATTCAGCGGCTAGAAGCGTTCGAACGCTTCCTCACCGGCAATCCCGCCTATCAGAACAAGGTCACCTATCTGCAGATCACGCCGAAGTCGCGATCGGAAGTTCCCGAATACGAGCATATGCAGAAGATGGTCGCCGAGCAGGCCGGCCGCGTCAACGGCGCCATCGGGACGGTCGACTGGGTGCCGATCCGCTATGTCAACCGTTCGATCAACCGCACCGTGCTCGCCGGCCTCTACCGCCTGGCGACGATCGGGCTGGTCACGCCGTTGCGCGACGGCATGAATCTCGTCGCCAAGGAATATGTCGCCGCTCAGAACCCGGATCGCCCGGGCGTCCTGGTGCTATCGCGCTTTGCCGGCGCGGCTCGGGAGCTGAAGGGTGCGCTGCTGGTCAATCCCTACGATGTCGAAGGCACTGCCAATGCGCTTGCCAGGGGCCTTGCCATGTCGCTTGGGGAGCGCCGCGAGCGCTGGAGCATGATGATGGAGCATCTGCTCTCTCACGATGTCTCGCTTTGGTGCGAAAACTTCTTGCGGGACCTGGTGACCGCTCCCGAGCTTGCCCGAACAGGCGCCTGATCGATCAGCGTCCAGCCGCGTCACCACAAAGAGCCTCGCACCGGCCGGGGCGCGAGGGTTAAAGAGCGATCTCATGCGCCCAGGGCGGGTTGGCGCCGGCGCGGGAGACGGTGACGGCCGCAGCTTTGGCGCCGAGCGCCAGGGCGTTGCGCAGCGCCTTTTCGTCAAGATTGGCGACCTGCCCCTTGGTCAGCAGACCATCCATCTTCAGCGACGCCAGCACGCCGGCATCGAAGGTATCGCCGGCGCCGACCGTATCGACGACGGTGACGCGCTCACTCGGCACCGTGACCTTGCGCTCGCTTGTATAACCGGAGGCGCCTTCCGCGCCCTTGGTGATGACGACGAGCTTGGCGCCGTGGGCAAGCCAGTGGGCGGCGAGCGTATCATGGTCACCTGAAAGACCGAACCAATCGAGATCCTCGTCGGAGAATTTGACAATGTCTGATTTGGCCGCCATGCGCTTGATGCGGGCCATATGCGCCGGTTTGTCCTTGATGAAGCCGGGGCGGATATTCGGATCGAGCGAGATGACGCGGGTCGCGGCTTCACGGTCAAGCAGCGCCTCGTAGGTTTCGCCGCAGGGGCTGGGGATCAGGCTGATGGCGCCGAAATGCAGGGCTTCGCAATCGTCGCCGAGCACAGGCAGATCGGCCTCGGTGATCATCCGGCCGGCCGTGCCCTCGTCGTAGAAAGCATAGGTCGCCTGGCCGTTGACCAGCTTGACGAAGGCGATGGTCGAGGGACGCGGGGTGATGGCGCATGGGCTGTAATCGACATTGCTCGCCTTCAGCGTCGAAAGCAGGATTTCGCCCATCATGTCCTCGGCGATGCCGGTGAAGAAGGCGGTGGGGATGCCGAGGCGGCCGAGCGCGATGGCGGTGTTGAAGATCGCGCCGCCGGCATAGGGGGCAAAGCCCTTTTCGCCCAAGGTGGTGTCCCTCGGCAGCATGTCGATCAAGGCTTCGCCGCAGCACAAAATCATCGAATTCCTCCCAACAGCATTTCTACGTTCATCAACCGATTAAGCGAGCTTTTGTCAATAGCTAGAGCGAAAGCTCACTGACGCCGCCATTCCTGCCCGACCATGCGAGCGGCGCATCGAGGAAGGCCTCGACCTCTTCAAGCGTCTTGTCGTCGAACAGCTTCTGCGCCTTGGCGACGGCCAGAACATTGCGCCAGGTGGCGATGTGATGCAGCCGGACCTTGCCGTCGGCAAAACGCTGGTCGCCGAAGATGCCGTAGAAGAACAGCGCGATGCCGTGATCAACGATGCCGCCGGCGGCCCGGACCGCGTCGATGAACTTGAACATGCTGCCGCCTGCTGTCGTCAGGTCTTCGATGACGAGCACGCGCGAACCTTCCGGCATATTGCCTTCGATCTGGGCATTGCGGCCATGGCCCTTCGGTTGCTTGCGGACATAGATCATCGGCAGGCCGAGACGATCGGCCAGCAGGGCGGCGAAGGGGATGCCGGCGGTCTCGCCGCCGGCGATGCAATCGAACTGCTCGAAGCCGGCATCGCGCAACAGGGTGCTGGCGGCGAAATCCATCACCGTCGAGCGGATGCGCGGGAAGGAGAGCAGCTTGCGGCAGTCGATATAGACCGGGCTCGCCATGCCGGAGGAGAGTTTATACGGCTGGGCGGCATTGAAATGCACCGCCTTGATCTCCCAGAGCATCTTGGCCAGCAACTCGGCCATCACGGCGCGATCGGGAAATGTGGTCTGGATCATGCGGCTCTCCTTCGGCTTGGATCCTTGCGGGAATAGCAGCAAGAGCCCGCCGTTTCCAGACGAAAGGCGGCGATCACTGCAGCAGACGGTCGATATCGGCGTTCTGCATTTTCTTGAGCAGGGCAACCGCCTGGGCGCCCTCCTCCGCATCCAGCGAAACGGCGTAACGCACGCCGGCGGCAAGCAGCTGCATCGTCAGCCTTGCGATCGCGAGCAGCGCCTTGCGGTCGCGATCCGGCCCTAGACGGATAAGCACGCCGAGAAATGCCTGGGCATGGAATTCCATGTCCTCGGCATCGATCTGCTGCAGCAGCTTGTCGGTATGGGTCGCATGCCAGATGTCGCGCATCACAGGCTCGCGGCGGAAGAAGCCGTAATATTCGTCGACGATATTGGCGAGCGCGCCCTGCAGGCCGGCGGCGTCGGCGACCTTCGCCAGCTCCGCCTCGACGCACCGTCTGCCCTCTTCGTTGAAGCGCTCGGCCAAGGTGCGGATGATCGAGCTCTTGTCGGGGAAATATTGATAGAGGGCGCCGAAGGAAAGACCGGCCTTTTCGACGATCTCGCTCATCTTCAAGCCGTCGCTGCCATGGCTTTCGATCAGCTCCGAGGCGACGGCGAGGATCTTTTCGAAACGCTCGCGGCCGCGCTGCTGGCTGGGAATCCGGCGCGGCTGGCCGGTATGCTCCGACTGGCGTCTGCGCGTGGCGACCGGCTGTTGCGACATCGTCTGCTCCTTTTCCAAGTTGACAAAGAAAATAAGAGAGATTATCTCATTTTGCAAATGAGAGAGTTTCTCTTGTTTTGAGATTTGGGAGGAGTTTTGACATGCAGACTTCCGAAATTGTCCTCGTCGGTGGATCGGGAAAGACCGGCAGCCGCATCATCAAACGTCTGGAAGCGCGTGGGCTCACCGTTCGCGCCGCGTCGCGCTCGAGCGCCCGTCCCTTCGATTGGGAGGACAGATCGACCTGGTGCGGCGCACTCGAGGGCGCATCGAGCGCCTATGTCGCCTTCCAGGCGGATCTTTCCGTCGCCTGGGCGGCAGAGGTGATCGGGGCGCTCGCCAAGGTCGCGGTAGACTGTGGCCTTGAGCATATCGTGCTGCTCTCCGGTCGCGGCGAAGAGGGCGCGCAACGCAGCGAGGCGGCGCTGAAGGCCTCCGGCATTGACACGACCATCCTGCGTGCCTCCTGGTTCTGCCAGAATTTCAGCGAGGGCGCCTTTGTCGAACAGATCCTCGCCGGCCGGCTGCAATTGCCGGCGGGCAAGATCCGCGAACCCTTCATCGATGCCGACGATATCGCCGATGCGGCCGTCGCCGCCTTGACCGATCCCGGCCATCGCAACAAGGCTTACGAACTGACCGGCCCGCGGGCGCTGACATTCCGCCAGGCGGTCGCCGAAATCGCTCAGGCCGCCGGGCGGCCGATCGAATATCAGCAGGTGTCGATGGCTGAATTCACCGGCGGGCTTGCGGCTGCCGGCCTGCCGCAGGGCCTGACCGATCTTCTGGAGGAACTGTTCGGCCAGGTGCTCGACGGGCGCAATTCCAGCACCATGGACGGTGTCGCCGAAATTCTCGGCCGCCCCGCCACCGATTTCGGCCACTATGCGCGGGAGACCGCGGCAACCGGACTATGGAGCGCCTGACCATGCAGATCGTTCTCACCATCTCCCTCGCAGCCGCAGCGATCGGCAGCGGCCTCGTCGCCGGCATCTTCTTCGCCTTTTCGACCTTCATCATGACCGCCTTCTCGCGGATTCCTGCAGAGCAAGGCATCGCGGCGATGAACTCGATCAACGCCACGATCGTCCGCTCGCCCTTCATGGGCCTGTTCGTGCCGACGGCGATCCTCTGTGTCGTCATCGCCGTGCTGGCGATGATCGACTGGCGCGGCGGGGCATCCCTGCTGATGGTGGCGGGTGCGGCACTCTATGTGCTGGCCTCCTTCCTCTCGACCATCATCTTCAACGTGCCGATGAACGATGCGCTTGAGAAGGTCGCCGGTAGCGGGCCGGACACGATGGCGTTCTGGGCCACCTATCTCAGGGACTGGACGTGGTGGAACCATGTACGGACGATCGCCTCGCTGCTTGCCTCGCTCGCTTTCGTGCGGGCGCTGATGATTGTTTGAAAGATTGCTTCTCGGCGATCCGCCGCGCCTTTCAGGAATCGGGTGGTTGGCCCCGGGCGGGCATGCGATGTTGGGCAATCGCCGCGAAAGGACCGTCATGTTTACGCTTCACGATTATCTGCCGTCGCAAAATGGCTGGAAGGTCCGGGTTTTGCTCGGCCTGCTCGACATACCCTATCATAGCCGTATCGTCTCGATCTTCGAGGGCGAGAGCCGCACCGAGGCGTTTTTGAAACTCAATCCGGTCGGCGCCATCCCGGTTCTCGAACTCGACGACGGGCGTCCGATCGCCGAATCCAATGCGATCCTCACTTTTCTCGCCGAGGGCACGCACTTCCTGCCGTCAGATCACTATCTGCGCGCCAAGGTCATGCAATGGCTGTTCTTCGAACAGTATCATGTCGAGCCGGTCATCGGCTCGCTGCGCTTCTGGACGTTGACGGGACGGCTGGAGCGTAACCAGAGCATGGTTGCGGGCAAGCGCGAAGCCGCAACCCGCGCGGCCGCCGCAATCGATCGCGGCCTGACCGACAGCCTGTTTCTTGTCGGCCGGGAGCTGACGATCGCCGATATCGCCGTTTACGCCTATAGCCACCGGGCCGAGGATTGCGGCTTTTCTCTCAAATCTTATCCCGCCTTCGTCGCCTGGTCAGAGCGCGTTCGGGATGCCATCGGGGCGGATTATCCGGTCTATCCCTATAGCATCGACCCACATTCCGATGCCGGCGCGACACGGTAGACTACGTCTGCTCGCAGAAGGCGATGCGGTTGCTGAAGGGGTCGATGACGGTCATCTCCAGCCCCCACGGCGCTTGCTCGACGCCGGGCTTCATGTAGCGGTAGTCCTTGCCGGCAAGTTCGGCGTGGTAGGCCCGCACATTGGCGACGCGGACAAAGGCCTTGGCGCCGGGGCTGGCGTCGCCGGAATGTTCGCTCAGGTGCAGTGCCATGCCGTCACGCGAGACCTGGCAATAGAGCGGAAAATTTTCGCCGAAACGGTGCTCCCAATCGAGACGGAAGTCCAGGAAGCCGCAATAGAATTCCTTGGCCTTTTCGACCGAGAAGATGCGGAAGATCGGCATCGGCGGCTCGATGCCGATGACCGAGCGGGAGGTGCCCGCCTCCTCTATCTTCGCCGAGAGAATATTCCATTGATCGAGCCCGAACTGGCGGGCAACGATTTCGAGCGTTTCGCTGTGGGTGAGCGAAATGTCGCGGTCGGCGAGAGCCTGCCGCAATGTCTTTGCCATGAGCTTGGCATCGCGAAAATCGCGCATGATGTCATCCTTCCGTTGACGGCAGACAGGAAGATCAGTGCCCGCGTCTGCTGACCCGTTCGCCATCGATCGCCAAACGGCAAGGATGTGAGGATGTTGTCTGGATGCATTCACCATAACGCCAGAGCGTCAAACTCGAGCGTCGCGGGGCGGCTGGCCGCATCCGGCCGACGGCGATAGTATGAGAGGATCGATCGGCGATCAAGACGCGGTGCGCGCTGCCTCGACGGGAACGGCCTGCAGATGGCCGGCCAGCTCGACCCGGTTGCGGCCGGCGCGCTTGGCAGTGTAGAGCGCCTTGTCGGCGGCGCTTAGCATGGCGTCGAAATCCTGCGGCTTCGAGCGGCCGGACGCGACGCCGACGCTGACCGTGCATGTCAGCACTTCGTCATCGATATGGATTTCGCGCGCCTCAAAAGCCCGGCGGATGCGCTCGGCCGTGAGTTCCGCCCGGCCGGGCATGATCTCCTTCAGCACCAGCGCGAATTCCTCGCCGCCGAGCCGGGCGGCAATGTCGCCGCTGCGGCAATGGGCGGCGAGTTCGCCGGCGAAGACCTTGAGCACACGATCGCCGGCTGCATGGCCGAAGCGGTCGTTGACGGATTTGAAATGATCGATGTCGAAGACGATGACGGCGGTGGTCGCGCCCATCGGGCGCGTGCCGTACTCGTCGAACAGGGCGCGGCGGTTGAGCAGGCCGGTCAGCGGATCGGTGATCGCCTCCAGACGATGGCGGGCGGCCAGCCGCCACTGATGCAGCGCCAGCGATAGCGCGCCGATGCCGGTCATGCCGGCGATGCAGACGGCGAGGCTCAGGTCTTCGGCCCAGTTGCTGGGAGCCTTGCCGAGCACCAGCTTGCCATCGGAGATCAGCACGGCGGCGCAGAGGACGAAAGAGATCGCCGTCAGCGTATAAAGCGCGGTGATGCCGAGGAGCGGCGCCGGCGCCTCGGCGCGGGCGAGCCAATACTGCCGGGCGGTGGCAAAGAGCAAAAGGGCGATGGCGATATTGTCGGCGATGAAGGCCAGGCCGTCATACCCTGATAACATCGGCACGACGGAGAAGACCATCGCTGCAAGGGCGCGGATCACGATCGCCGGGACGGACGGGCGGCCGGTGAGGAACTGCCGGCCGGCCCCCCATATGGTGGCAAAACCGGCATGAAACAGCACGAAATTGGCGACGCCCAGCCATGTCTCCGGCCTATTGACATAGGCGCTGTAGACGAAAATGCCGCTGACGACGAGGACCAGGCCGACGGTGGCGGTCAGCAGCACCGTTTCCGCCCGACGGACAATCCAGCTGCCCATCAGCGTCACGGCCAGGCATGCCGTGGAAACGCCGAGCGCCAACAAAAGGGAGTTGTAGTCAAGCGTCATGCTTTTCAGTCTCCGCAGCTTTTCCAGCGCCTGATGTTGGCAGCTTATGGGGTCCGCGGCGAGGAATGTCTTATGCATCCGTTAACAAATGATGCACTGCACAATGCGAATGTTACGCGTTTAACGTCGCGCCGAAACTTAAGATGAATATTCCATTTAAAATTGAATTCTGAAAGCTTACGCTTGCTGCACGACCTGCCAATGCAGGGGAAACATCGGATCGAACACCGTCACCGGACCGGCGCCGGTTTCAATCCTCGCGGGAAAGACGACCGGCTCGGCCTGCCGTGACAGGGTTATGCGCTCCTCGTTCGGCTGAAGCCCGTACCAGGCCGGTCCGTTCAGCGAGGCGAAGGCTTCGAGCCGCTCCAAAGCGCCCTCCTGTTCGAAGACATGGGCAAGGCAGCTCATCGTGTTGATCGAAGTGTAGATGCCGGCGCAGCCGCAGGCGCATTCCTTCAGCGGGTCGACATGCGGGGCGGAATCGGTGCCGAGGAAGAAGCGGGCGTCACCGCTTACGGCAGCCGCACGCAAGGCCAGCCGGTGGTTTTCGCGCTTGGCGACCGGCAGGCAGTAATAATGCGGACGGATGCCGCCGACCAGGATGGCGTTGCGGTTGATGATCAGGTGATGGGTGGTGATCGAGCCGGCGAGATTTGATTTGGCCGCCTTGATGTAATCGATGCCGTCTGAGGTCGTCACATGCTCCATCGTCACCTTCAGCTCCGGCAGGCGCTGCCGCAGCGGATCGAGCACGGTGTCGATGAAGACAGCCTCGCGGTCGAAGATATCGACCTCAGGCGTCGTCACCTCGCCATGAACGCAGAGCGGCAGGCCGATCTCAGCCATGCGCTCCAGCACCGGCATCGCCCTTTCCATGTCGCGCACGCCGCCATGCGAATTGGTGGTGGCGCCGGCCGGGTAAAGCTTGACGGCGGTGATGAGACCGCTTGTCGCCCCCGCCTCGACATCGTCGGGGCTGGTATGCTCGGTGAGATACAGCGTCATCAGCGGCTGGAAGCGATGGCCTTGCGGCAGGGCCTTGAGGATACGCTCTTTGTAAGCCTTGGCGTCTGATGTCGTGACGACGGGCGGCACCAGATTGGGCATGATGATGGCGCGGGCGAAGGTGCGGCTCGTATCGGCGATCACGCCTTCCAGCATGGCGCCATCGCGCAGATGCAGGTGCCAGTCGTCGGGACGGCGGATGGTGATCGATTGCATGGCAGGCCTCCGAAGCGATGCGTCTGCGGCCTCGATAGCACTAAAGCGCGTCGCATTGAAATTGAATCATGCGACGCGCTTTCGCTCTTTTTTCGTGCATGTCGTTGCCCCAAAACCGCCGCACACTTCCGGGCGATATGCATTATCCCTTATGTGAAAACAATCGCCGCGGCATCACGCCAGCGCGATCTCCAGCGTCACATCGGCCGGGCGGCGGTTTTCGAGGATCAGCCGGCCGTTCGGCAGGTCGTTGCCGTAGACCTTGGCACTCGCCTCTTCCTCGGTCAGCTTGTAACCGCGCCAGCGGTCCCAAAGGCGCTCTTCCAGCACCTCGATCGGCGGAGCGAGCATGATCGTGTAGTCGAAGATGCCGTCGAGCTCAGCCCATTTGCCCTGTGTGAAGAGCAGATAGTTGCCTTCGATGATGATGAAACGATCCTCGGGAGCGATCGGGCGGGCGGAGGCAATCGCAAGTTCGCGCGAGCGGTCGAAGACGGGAACGAGAACTTCCTGATCAGCGGGGCGAACCGCGCGGACGATATCCAGGAAGCCGCGCACATCGAAGGTCTCCGGAATGCCCTTGCGGGCAAGCAGGCCGCGTTCGATGAGAATGGCATTGTCCATGTGGAATCCATCCATGGGCAGCACCGCGACGCTCTCACCTTTTGCCTTCAGGGCGTCGGCGAGATTGTCGGCCATGGTGGATTTGCCGGCACCGGGCGGCCCGGCGATCGCCACCAGGAAACGCCTGGAGTTGCCGGCGCGGCTCAGAACCTCGCCGGCAATTTCGTCTACTCCAGCCGTCATGCAGCGACCGGCTCCGTCGGCACCGCCTTGGCGCCGGTCATGAAGGCGACGGCGTCGGACATGGTGTATTCCTTGGGATTGATCACCGTGAGACGCCGGCCGAGACGGTGGATATGGATGCGGTCGGCCACCTCGAAGACATGCGGCATGTTGTGGGAGATCAGCACGATCGGCAGGCCGCGCGCGCGCACGTCGAGGATCAGTTCCAGCACGCGGCGGCTTTCCTTGACGCCAAGGGCTGCCGTCGGTTCGTCCATGATGATGACCTTGGAGCCGAAGGCGGCGGCACGGGCGACCGCGACGCCCTGACGCTGACCGCCGGAGAGCGTTTCCACCGCCTGGTTGATGTTCTGGATGGTCATCAGGCCGAGTTCGGACAGCTTGTTGCGCGCCAGCTTTTCCATCGCCGGCCGGTCGAGCATGCGGAACCAGGAGCCGAGCGGACCCGGTTTGCGGATCTCGCGGCCGAGGAACATGTTGTCGGCGATCGACAGCGCCGGCGACAGAGCGAGGTTCTGATAGACGGTCTCGATGCCGGCCTCGCGCGCTTCCATCGGCGAGCGGAACTGCACCTGCTTGCCTTCGAGCGTGATCACCCCCTCGTCCGGGGTGACGGCGCCCGAGATCGCCTTGATGAGCGACGATTTGCCGGCGCCGTTATCGCCGATGACGGCGAGGATTTCACCCGGATAGAGGTCGAAATCGGCATTGTCGAGCGCAGTCACGCGGCCATAGCGCTTGACGAGACCCCGGGCAGTGAGAAGGGGGGCGGTGAGAAGGGGTTCGCGAGCCATGGTTACACCGAAACCTTTCTGATCCACTGGTCGATGGCGACGGCGGCGATGATCAGCACGCCCGTCAAGAGGACTTTCCATTGCGGGTCGGCGCCGAGCATGTTGAGGCCCATCGAGACGACGCCGACGATCATCGCGCCGAAGAGCGTGCCGAGAATGGAGCCACGGCCACCGAAGAGCGAGATGCCGCCGATCACGGTCGCGGTGATCGCCTGGAGGTTATAGTCGGTGACCGCCGAGGACGGCGAGATCGAGCCGTTGCGGCCGATCGAGACCCAGGCGGCGAAGGCGGCGATGACGCCGGAGATGGTGTAGACGGTGAGCAGCACCTTCTTGGTCTGGATGCCGGAGAGCTTGGCCGCTTCCGGATCGTCGCCGACCGCATAGACATGCCGGCCCCAGGCGGTGTGATTGAGCACGTACCAGAGCAGCATGACGAGCAGCACCATGGCGATGACGCCGAGGGTCAGCACGGCTGTGCCGGCTTTGAAGCTCATGGCGAAAAGATGCAGCAGCGGCGCCTGTTCGTCGACGTCGGTGTCGCGGATCGTCTCATTGGCGGAATAGATGAAATTCGTCGCCATGACGATATTCCAGGTGCCGAGCGTGACGATGAAGGGCGGCAGCTTCATGAAGGCGACGAGAAAGCCGTTCAGCAATCCGCACAGGCCGCCGACCAGGAGGCCTGATATGACGGCGATCGGCGTCGGTATGCCGTAGGTGATGGCGACATTGCCCATGATGACCGCCGAGATCACCATGATGACGCCGATCGAAAGATCGATGCCGGCCGTCAGGATGACCAGCGTCTGGGCAGCACCGAGAATGCCGACGATGGCGATCTGCTGCAGGATCAGTGTCAGCGTATAGGACGAGAAGAACCGTCCGCCGATGGCGATGCCGAAGATGATGATCGCCAGCACCAGCACGATCAGCGGCACGGCGGCCGGCGTCGAGTGCAGAAAATGCTGGGCGCGCTTGATCAGCGAGACATCCTGGTGCTCGAAGGAGGCGACGCTCTTGTCGCTGCCGTCGAGGACGCGTTCGAATTCCTGTGTTCCGGTCATGGTTCCTCCTCCGCATCCGCGCGCCGAACTCGCGCGGGGGCCGTCACCGATATCCTTCCGGTCTTTGCTGAGCCGGTTCGTGAGGCGACGGTACATCGTCCGTCGAAAACGGCCGGGGATCAAGCCCCGGCCGGTCTGCTTTCAATAAAGCGGGCTTAGCCCCAGCACTTGTCGGTGCCTTCCTTGGTGTCGATCGACTTGACGCCGGAGACCGGCTTGTCGGTGACGAGCGAAACGCCGGTGTCGAAGAAGGACTTGCCTTCGGTCGGCTTCGGCTTTTCACCGCTGTCGGCGAACTTCTTGATCGCCTCGATGCCGAGCGACGCCATCAGCAGCGGATATTGCTGCGAGGTGGCGCCGATGACGCCTTCCTTGACCGACTTGACACCCGGGCAACCGCCGTCGACCGAGACGATCAGCACGTTCTTTTCCATGCCGACGGCCTTCAGCGCCTGATAGGCACCGACTGCGGCCGGTTCGTTGATCGTGTGGATGACGTTGATGCCAGGATCCTTCTGCAGAAGGTTTTCCATGGCCTTGCGGCCGCCTTCTTCATTGCCGTTGGTCACGTCATGACCGACGATGCGCTTGTCGTCTTCGTCGCCGATCTTGTCCGGGTTCTTCGGGTCGATGCCGAAGCCGATCATGAAGCCCTGGTCGCGCAGAACGTCGACCGTCGGCTGCGACGGGGTCAGGTCGAGGAAGCCGACCTTGGCGTCCTTGGCCTTGTCGCCGAGCGTTTCCTTGGCCCACTGGCCGATCAGCTTGCCGGCGAGCAGGTTGTCGGTGGCGAAGGTGGCATCGGCGGCATCGGCCGGCTCGAGCGGCGTGTCGAGCGCGATGACCAGCAGGCCGGCATCACGCGCCTTCTTGACCGAAGAGACGATGCCCTTGGTGTCGGAAGCGGTGAGCAGGATGCCCTTGGCGCCGTCGGCAATGCAGCTTTCGATCGCGGCCACCTGGCTTTCGCTGTCGCCATCGATCTTGCCGGCATAGGACTTCAGCGAAACGCCGAGTTCCTTGGCCTTGGCGGTCGCACCTTCCTTCATCTTGACGAAGAAGGGGTTGGTGTCGGTCTTGGTGATGAGGCAGGCAGCAACGTCAGCCGCCATGACAGGAGCGGAAAAAGTGACACCAAGCGCGAGCGCGCCGAAAGCGAGAACAGATTTCTTCATGGAACTCCTCCCAGAGTTTGCCGGCGCCGCCCCTGCGGGACCGGAATTTAAAGATATGACACTTCGCCGTGGATCGCCAATGCCTCCCAGCGGTCCCGTGCCCTTGACGACGGCAATTAAGAGCGAAAAGAAATCGGCTTGTCAATAAATAAATCCAATTGAATTATTAATTCGATGTGGCATGCTCGATCGAATTAGGGCATAGGCCAACAATCGGGAGGAGCGGCCATGTCGTCCTTGGATGGACCGGCGAATATACCGGTCCCGCCACCAATTCTGAATCCGGCCGGCGGTGCGAACCAGGTCAGGGTGCGGGCCTATAACGAACGGCTCGTGCTGTCGCTGGTGCGTCTCTACGGCGCGCTGTCGAAGGCCGATATCGCACGCCGCAGCGGCCTGTCGGCGCAGACCGTCTCCGTCATCATGCGGGTGCTGGAGAAGGAAGGGCTGCTGTCGCGCGGGGAACCGGTGCGCGGCCGAGTCGGCCAGCCGTCGATCCCAATGCATCTCAATCCCGACGCCGTCTATTCCTATGGTTTAAAGATAGGGCGACGCAGCGCCGATCTGGTGCTGATGGATTTCGTCGGCCGCATCCGCATGCAGCTGCACAAGACCTATGCCTATCCGCTGCCGGAGGAAATCCTCGCTTTCGTCACCTCGGGCATCCAAGATCTCGAGGACCGACTCGACGACAAGCAGCGCGGCCGCATTGCCGGCCTCGGCATCGCCGCGCCTTTCGAGCTCTGGAACTGGGCCGAAGAGGTGGGTGCGCCGCCGGGCGCCATGGAGGTCTGGCGCGAGGTCGATCTGCAGGCCGATATCGCCGCGCGCGTCGCCCATCCGGTCTTCCTGCAGAACGATGCGACCAGCGCCTGCGGCGCCGAACTCGTCTTCGGCATCGGGCCGTCCTATCCGGATTTCGTCTATTTCTTCATCGGCTCCTTCATCGGCGGCGGCATCGTCCTGAACTCGGCGATCTTTTCCGGCCGCACCGGTACGGCCGGGGCGATCGGGCCGCTGCCGGTGCGCGGCAAGAACGGCGAGACCAAGCAGCTGCTCGAAATCGCCTCGATCTTCGTGCTCGAAAACATGCTGCGCGAACGCGGCATCGATCCCGAGCCGCTCTGGTATTCGGCCGACGACTGGGTGGATTTCGGCGAGCCGATGGAAAGCTGGATCCAGGATAGCGCCAAGGCGCTGGCGCAGGCGATCGTCGCCGCCGCCTCGATCCTCGATTTCAGCGCGGCCGTGATCGACGGCGGCTTTCCCCACTGGGTGCGCAGCCGCGTGGTGCAGGCGACGATCGACGAAGCCGCCAAGCTCGACCTGCAGGGCGTCGTCATGCCCGAAATCATCGAGGGCGCGGTCGGCGCGCAGGCGCGCGCCATCGGCGGCGCCAGCCTGCCGATCTTTGCGCGTTACCTCACCGACCAGAACGTACTCTTCAAGGAGGTAGACCATGCTGAAAGGACTTGACCCGCTGTTGAGCCCGGAGTTGCTTTCGACACTTCGGGCCATGGGCCACGGCGACGAGATCGCCATCGTCGATGGCAATTATCCGGGGGTCGAACATGCGCGCCGGCTGATCCGGCTCGACGGCCACCACCTCATCCCGGTGCTCAACGCCGTGCTCAGCGTGCTGCCGATCGACGATTTCGTGCCCGAGGCGATCTTCCGCTCGACCGTCAAGGCCGAGCGCGACAAGCTCGACCCGGTGCATGAGGAGATGATCGACTGCTGCGCCCGCCACGAGCCGCACCGACAGGTGGTGCCGCTGATCGGCCAGGATTTCTACGGCCGGGTGCGGGCCGCCCATGCGGTGATTCAGACCAGCGAGCCCCGGCTCTACGCCAACATCATCCTACGCAAGGGGGTGATTTATCCGAAAGAGGCGGGTGCGCAGGCGGCCGAGGTGGATCCGTTCGTTTACTAGGACAGGAATGGCTTCAGGCCGAGTCAGCAGAGATTTCGGCCTGCAGACAAGGTGGCCAACTGCTCTTTGTCGTAGGCATGCGTTACAAGAGAACCGAGAGGCCGCGGCATGCCCTCTTTTCCCCGCTGGGGAGAAGTGCCGGCAGGCGGATGAGGGGGCCACAGGGCGCATTACTAAATAGCCCTTACACGCATCCTTCGCGTACATTCCTGCATGCCCTGAACAGAAATCAAAATGGTTTCTTAGCGTCATTTGGGGAGTCCCGAGGATGATGACTCGCCAGCGCGAACGCAAGGCGGGCGACAGCCGACGGGTCAGCCGCCAGATCGCGTCGCCCGCCGCGCCGTCACTTCGTGGCGAGCTGTGTGTTCAAGGCCTGAACAAACGCTGTGCCGAACGCCGCGTCGGACATCGGCTGTTGGCCGGTTATCAGTTCGCGATCGACCACAACATTACTTGCCCAGGGTGCCGACGCATTCTGCACAACGGCTCCCGCCGAGGCTAGCGCCTCGTCAGCGTAGAACACGACATTACCGCCCAGTAGCACATCGCCTTCGACCTGCTTTTCCTCGGCGGCAGAGAACGCTGTCAGGCGATAGCCGGCATAAGGCCAACCCTGGCTGAGCGATTGCAGCTGGGTGCTGTCGTTCGCGCTGAGTGCGAGACGATAAGCCTGCGGGTCAGGTAGCGTGGAAAGCAGCGCCACCGGGCCATGACAGATAATGCCCGTCGGTCGGCCGCCGTCGTGGAATGCGCGCAATATCTGTCCCAGCGATTGATCCTGGACAAGGTCCTGCATCGGCGCATGCCCACCGGGAATAAAGACGCCGACGAACTCCCTGACGCCTGCAGATTGAACAGCCGAGAGGCGAAGCGGTTGCTTCAGGTTGTCGAAACCGTTGATGTAATTCTCCGCCTTGGCACGCTTGGCATCGTCGCCCCCGAAATAGTTCTTGTGATTCGAGTTCGAGTCCATTTGCGGCGTATCGCCGTTCGGATTGGCAAACACAGGTGTGTAACCAGCATCGACGATCTGCTTCAGCGGAACGGCGAGTTCATTCAGGAAATAGCCGGTTTTGTAGGTCTTGCCGTCTCGAAGTTCGAGCTGATGGGCGCTCGACATCACCACCAGAACTTTGCCCTTGCTCTGCGCGGAGGCCGCCGTTGGCGCTACGATCGCCAGTCCCATCGCCAATCCCATCGCGAGGACAGCGCTACCCATACGTACAATACTCATCTGCTTTTCCTTTGTGTTGATCGGTTTGGTCGAGCTCTCTCGGAGCCAATTCGTCCGAGAGCAATCCCTTCAACGGGTTGGGAAGCACCTAGCCAAACCAATTTCAAAATACAGGCATATGCCGATAATTTATCTATGGTATATACCGATATCTTGTCAAGACGACGGAATAGGGCTAGTGAAAATGAGAAAACAATCGCCTGTGTCCGAGGCTCAAAGGAGGTTTGTCGGTTGAAGAAGAAAGCCAGTGTCGACCCGAATTATTGCAACAACACCGTTTTACGGCAGGCCACGCGGCGAATGGGCCAGCTCTATGATAGCATCATCGCACCGAGCGGTTTGAGGGCCACTCAGCTGGGATTGTTGACCCATGTGGTCTCACTGGGCGAGCCTACAATGCGGGAACTCGCCGAGGACATGGTCATGGACCAGTCTGCGCTTGGCCATACGTTGAAGCCGCTTGAGCGCAGCGGCTACCTTGAGCTGATCGTCGATCCTCAAGATCGCCGTGCCCGTCGGATTCGTCTTACCCAAGCGGGGACACGCAAGTTCGAAGACACGTTGGTCCTGTGGAAAACGGCCCAGGATAGCTTTGAGGCCGCCTTTGGGGCAGAGAAGGCGGCCGAATTACGAGCGGTCCTGACGTTCCTGGCATCGGACGATTTTGAGTTGGCGTTTAACGCGCCAACACCCAGCGCCCCCGGCGATTAATCGAAACATCGCTTGCCGGTTCTTTTTCGGTGCCAGGGTCAAGGCGTGGCCGCGCTGATCTCTCTAGTTGCGCATTCGTATAGGCGACAAGCGGCCGGCATTTCGCTTCCGTCGGATTGAGAACAAGCCACGACACCGCCTATCCCAAGCGAAAGGCGTTCACCGAGCTTAGGACAAGGCGATCATCCTTTCAGACTGCGACGCGCCTCATAGGCTTCTAGGAATTCCGGAGAGGCGACATCATCCGCCAGCGTGCGGAGCGCAGCCGCGGAAGGACCTAGTACGACCTCAACGCGCTGATTGGCGTCAGCCCAATGGACCAACGCCTCGTGCATGCGGTGCTCGCCAGATCTCGTCAGCATTGCGTGCTTCGTTCGGCCGTCATGTTCGTCAGGCACGAGTTCGACGAGCCTGTCCCGGACCAGCGGGCGAAGGGCGTGGGTCAAAGCGGAAATGCTGACGGCAAGGCGCTCGGCGAGCGATTGCAAGGTGGGCCATGGATGGCCGCCCTCGCGCAACGCGGCTATCTGGGTCAGAAGCCCGACTTGAGTAGCCTTTAGCCCGGTTGGCGCTACCGCATCATCGTAAAGCTGGCCCAGCCGCCGTGACGCGCGCCGAAGAGCAGTGTTGGTGCACACGAGTTCAGACAGAAGCTCCGGCGGGCTCAGCCTACCCGTGCGCAGTTCCTCTGCCGCATCGTCAATCGAAAGTTTCTTACCCATCACACAAAAATAGTTGAGCACTCATCCATTGACAAGGGCCAAACGTGGCCATACTTAAACTTGAGCACTCAACAAAAAGGAGCTTCACATGTCTGCATCATCGTTCAAGCCCGTTGCTGTCGTTACGGGCGCCTCTGCCGGCATCGGCGCCGTCTATGCCGAGCGGCTCTCCGAAAGGGGCTATGACCTTATCCTTGTTGCTCGGCGCGCTGAACGCCTGAAGGCGCTCTCGGACAAACTGGGTGCGGCCCACGGCACGAAAGTTGAGGTGGTGGAAGCCGACCTCACGAATGACGCCGACCTCGCGCGTGTCGAAAAGGTGTTGAAGGCCAATTCGGCGATCACGCTCCTCGTGAACAATGCCGGCAACGCGACGCTGGCTCCCATCGCCAAGACCTCTGAGGAAGACGCGGCCTCAATGATCGCACTCAACGTCATCGCGCTCACACGCCTCACGCACGCCATTCTGCCGGAATTCCTCGGCCGCAACGAGGGTGCAATTATCAACGTCGCTTCGGTCCTGTCCTTCCACGCACTGCCGATCAGCGCGATCTACAGCGGCACCAAGGGCTATGTGATGAACTTCAGCCGCGGCCTGCAGCAGGAATTGGCTGGGACCAATGTCCGCCTGCAACTTGTCATGCCGGCATCTACGGCAACCGAACTCTGGGATTTGTCGGGAATCCCGTTGGCGTCCCTCAACCAGGCCGCGGTGATGACGTCCGAAAACCTGGTGGATGCTGCTCTGGCCGGGTTCGATAGCGGCGAAGACATCACGCTGCCATCCGTTGCCGACGCCACTCTCTGGGACAGGTTCGACGAAGCCCGTTCCAAGCTGTTCGCCGCGACACAGACCGGTGAACCTGCACCTCGCTACCGCGCCGCCTAATCCAGCGGCGTAAAACCCAATGGATCGACTGCACCGGGTAATGCGTGCGCCAGCCGGCGTAAGCAGCTCCATGCAGAAAATCTGCTTTCCTTATTGAGGAGAAACCAATTGCCCAATTTATTCGACCAATTCACGCTGAAAGGCGTGACCCTCCGAAACCGGATTGCGGTTTCCCCCATGTGCCAGTATTCCGCGATCGATGGCGTCCCCAACGACTGGCACAACGTCCATCTCGCCAGTCTGGCGCGGGGTGGCGCGGGCCTTGTCAACGTCGAAGCCACGGCGGTCTCTCCTGAGGGCCGGATCACACCGGGCTGCACCGGTCTTTGGAACGATGACCAGGCCGAGGCCTTTGCGCCGATCGTCGCCAGCATCGAAAAGGCCGGTGCGGTCGCAGGGATTCAGATCGGCCATGCCGGCCGCAAGGCCAGCGCCAACCGCCCGTGGGAAGGCGACGATCATATCGCCGACGGCGACCCGCGCGGCTGGGAGACCATCGCACCCTCCGCCATTGCATTCGGCGGCGGCCTGCGGAAGGTCCCACGTGCGATGACGAAAGCCGACATCGATCGCGTTCGTGGCGATTTTGTCTCTGCGGCGATCCGCGCGCGCGATGTTGGATTCCGCTGGCTCGTGCTGCATTTTGCCCATGGCTATCTCGGCCAAAGCTTCTTCTCGTCGCATTCGAACCAGCGCGACGACGAATATGGCGGCAGTGCGGAAAACCGCGGACGCTTTCTCCTCGAGACACTCGCGGCCGTTCGTGAAGTCTGGCCCGAGGATCGGCCGCTTACGGCTCGCTTCGGCGTTATCGAGTTTGACGGCCGTGACGAAGAGACCCTGCAAGACGCGATCGATCTTGTGGGGAAATTCAAGGCAGCCGGCCTCGATTTCCTTGATGCCAGCCTCGGTTTTTCGACCCCGGCGGCCAATATTCCGTGGGGTCCTGGGTTTATTGCGCCTTACGCCGACCGAGTCCGGAAGGCCACTGGCCTCCCCGGCTCGGCGAGTTGGAATATCACTCAGCCGGAGCAGGCGGACGAACTCATCCGCAGTGGACAGCTCGACCTGGTGATGGTCGGCAAGGCGATGCTCGCCGATCCGCATTGGCCGTACACAGCCGCGCGCAAGCTCGATGTCGAGCGTCCGTCCTGGACATTGCCCGCCCCCTACGCACATTGGCTCGCATCCTACCGCGCGGCCTGAATGATCGGGCGCCTTCGACATTTTTCGAAGGCGCCCGTTTTCTGCATGGCGATACACGCAAACAGGACGACGCGCCTCATCTCAACCCTGTTCGCATCCTACTCTGGGGAGTTTCTCATGTTCAATAATTCGGAGTTGGGTCCCAGATGGGCCGGAACAAACTTCGAAAGTATGTTGGAAACCTTGGTCGAAGTCGCTCCTTTTGAGGGCTACACGACTGATGCCATGGAAGACTTCACTTGGAGTGCCAACGCTTGGTCGAATGGGACGTTGACCCTCAGCGAGATGGCTTGCAACAGGCCGTGGCATCTCTCGGCGACATCGGGCACGCCGGAGTGGCTGACGATCATGGTCCCGCGAGACGGCATCTGCGGCGTAACCCTGGGGCAGAACACCGCCACAGCGTTGCCGGGTCAACTTCTGCTCGGCCAGAATCACGAGGTGGATCGTTTCTTCGTGCAGGGTACCCTTCATCGATCCGAGAAACTTCATCTGGACTGGAGCGTGATATCGCAGACAGTTGGGGAACTGCTCGAGGCGCCAGTGAGCGGATCGCTTGATTTGTTGCCTCAAGTTGACCAGCATAGCCCCGCTGGGATTCTGTTCAAGAATCTGGTCGAGACCATCATCTCCGGCATGCGTGAGGACGGCGTCCTGCTTCATTCGCCGATCGCGATGACCAACCTCACACAAGCGCTCGGTCATTTGGTCGCGCGCTCAATGCCCCACCGTTATTCCAGGCAACTGGAAAAGAAGATCTTTGCGCCGGCACCTTGGCACATTCGTCGCGCCATCGATTTCATGCGCGCGAACATCAGCACGCCAATTACCATGTCGATGGTGGCTCATGCTGCCAACGTATCGGTTCGGACATTGGAAACCGGTTTCCGCACATTCAAGGAAACAACGCCGGCGGCTTACCTGAGAACATTGCGGCTACGAGCCGCCAGGCAAGACCTTCTCGACCCGTCGAACCGACTAGAGATCAAGGACATCTGCCTGAGGTGGGGCTTCTTCCACGGCGGCCGCTTCTCGGCAATGTATAGATCGGTTTACGGGGAGACGCCCCAGGAAGCGAGAAGGCGTCGAGGTCACCCGCTTGCCAATAGTCGCCTGAAATCATAGCTGCCGCGACCTGACCGCGTGACTGCGCTCCGGTGCAATGGTCCGAATTTTACTCCGACGCAGGGGTAAAAGGATGACGCCTGAGAAACGCAGCCACTTGTTCTGTAACCTCGCCCGGTGAGGAATCAGGGAAAAAATGCCCGCCCGGTATAGCTCGGGCGTCCATGGTCGTGCAGCGATCCGCCCAGGTGGCTGGGAGATTATAGAGTTTGGCCATCACGCCACGAGCGCCGTAGAGGATCAGCGCCGGCGCGGATATACGTCTGCCCTGTTCCGCCAGATCGTCGGCGAGATCGACGGCCAGCGCCGCGCGATAATCGTTGCAGCCGCCGGCAATCGCCTTGGCATCATGCCATGACGCCCGGTAGGCGGCGAGCTGGTCGGCGTCGAAATCCTGTCGACCCGTCGCGCCCCATCCAAACAGGCAGGTTTCATAAAAGAGATCGGGGCTTGCTTCGATCATTCGCTCCGGGAAGGGCGCGGGTTGAGCGAGGAAGAACCAGTGCCAGTAGTGTTGAGCGACCTCCCTGCGCAGGTCGGTCAACAATACGGCCGTCGGCACGATGTCCATCAGAATGACACTCGCCACAACCGCAGGATGGTCAAGCGCCAGCCTGTGCGCTGCTCGGGCACCACGGTCGTGACCCACGAGGTGAAACCGCTCATGCCCCAGGGTTTTCATCAAACCGACCTGATCGGCGGCCATGGCGCGGAAGCTGTAGTTGGCCAGATCAGGTCGAGCCGGTGGTTTGTCGGAGGAGCCATAACCGCGTAAATCAGCACAGATCACCCGATAGCCGAGGGTGACCAGATCCGGTGCGATCCGTGCCCACAATGCCTTGGTCTGCGGAAAGCCATGCAGCATCAGCAGTGGCTCTCCCGCTCCCGCGGCGACATAGGCGATCTCCACGCCATCGACAGCAATACGGCCGCTTTCAAAACCGTCAAACATAATCCCCTCCCCGCTTTCGCAACGACAACAGTGCCTCAACGGTCAGGGCGCCAACCCTGGCCGCGGAAGATGCAGAGAGCCGCGACAGGCGAGTTACCCCGACCTTGACGAAACGGGCGGGTTCCGTGAGATGCGTATCTGCCATCAGGTACTCATACTGGCTACCGTTATTAATGATATACATCATCAATAAGTCAAGCTACAATGGCACATGACATCATAGCTCGGCATAGCGGTCGAAAGGGCTGTAAAGTGCGGATCACCAAGGAAAAGAAGCAGGAAAACTACGAGCGGATTATCGCCACCGCGTCGGAGTTGTTTCGCGAGCGCGGATTCGACGGCGTGGGCGTGGCGGAATTGATGGAGCGCGCGGGGCTCACCCATGGCGGCTTCTACAATCACTTCCGCTCCAAGGAGGAGTTGATCGCGGAGTCGACCGAGAATGGTTTGAGCGAGACCTTGAGGCGCTATGCCGGTCATGACGTCCTCGCCGTCATGGAACTTTATCTGGCGCGCGAACACCGGGATGGGCGCGGCCAGGGATGCACGGCCGCGGCGCTGAGTAGCGATGCCGCTCGACAGCCTGAAGAAACGAAGGCCGTTTTTGCTGCGGGAATAGACAATCTGGTGCGCGCGCTGGAGGGAGGCATTGCAGGAAGACACGCTTCCGGCGTCGGCGGGCGCGCGCAAGCCATCACCATCCTCGCGCAGGCCGTTGGAGCAATCGTGCTTTCGAGGGCCTGCCCGGACGATTCCCCGCTGGCGGACGAACTGCTCGATGCCTGCCGGGCGGATTGCCGCGACGCCATCGAAAATCGAACGCGGGAAACATAGGGCCGCCTGTAGCGGCCCTATTGCCACCCCTATATTGGCACGGCCATGCTGGGATAGTCGGTGTAGCCTGCCGCGCCGCCGCCATAGAGCGTCGCCATATCCAGATTGGCGAGCGCCGCACCGGCTTTCAGGCGGTCGACAAAATCCGGATTGGCGATGAACGGCTTGCCAAAGGCGAACAGATCCGCCAGCCCCTGCTCCAGTCTGGTCGTCGCAAGTTGCAGATCGTAGCCGTTATTGGCGATGTAGCTATTCCCGAACCTGCGGCGAAGCGCCTCATAGTCGAAGGGTGCGATGTCGCGCGGGCCGCCTGTCGCACCTTCGACAACATGGAGGTAGGCAATGCCCAACTCGTCGAGCTTCTCGACGATGTAATTGAACTGCGCCTGCGGATCGGTTGCCGATATCCCGTTGGCCGGCGACACCGGTGAAATCCGAACTCCGGTTCGCTCCGCCCCAATTTCCTCGATGACCGCGGCCGTCACGTCGAGCGTCAGCCGGGCGCGATTTTCGATCGACCCGCCATAGGCGTCGGTGCGGGTGTTAGCTCCGTCCTTGGCGAACTGGTCGAGCAGGTAGCCGTTCGCGCCATGAACTTCGACGCCATCGAAACCGGCGGCAATCGCATTGGCGGCGGCGCGACGGAAATCCTCAACAATGCCGGGGATTTCGTCCGGCTCGAGCGCGCGAGGTTCGGATACATCGACGAAAGCATTGTGCACGAAGGTCTTTGTCGCAGCCCTGATCGCCGAGGGCGCGACCGGCGCCTGGCCATTCGGCTGCAGGTCGACATGCGATACCCGACCGACGTGCCAGAGCTGCAAGAAGATACGGCTGCCCTTGGCATGCACCGCCTCGGTCACCTTTCGCCAGCCGTCGATCTGCGCCTGCGTGTAGATGCCGGGTGTGTCCTGATAGCCCTGGCCCTGCTGCGAAATCTGGGTCGCCTCCGAGATGATCAGGCCGGCCGAAGCCCGTTGCCCATAATATTCGGCCATGAGATTGCCCGGCACAAAACCGACGCCGGCTCTGTTGCGCGTCAACGGCGCCATGACGATGCGGTTGGATAGCGTGAGGGAGCCGAGTGTGGCGGGCTCAAAGAGTGTCTTGCTGGTCATTTTTCACTTTCACCAAGAGTTGGAAGTTATGTCTGGCGTTCGCCTCACAACAGACGCCGCGTCGGTCAGGTCGACCTCAGTCCGCGACCGTGATGACCACCTTGCCCTTTGCACGCCCGGTCTCGACATAGGTCAGCGCATCGCCGGTCTTCTCGAACGGGAACACCTTGTCGACGACCGGTCGGATCACGCCTGACTCGATCAGGCGGGCAATCTCGCCCAGTTGCTGTCCCTCGGCGCGCATGAACAGGAATGAATAGGTGATGCCGAGACGCTTGGCCTTTTTCCGAACCCCGCGGCTGAGCAGGCGCAGCACCAGTTTCAGGAACAGGTTCAGGCCGAGTTCCCCCGCGAAGGCAGGATCGGGCGGACCAGAAATGGAAATGAGCCGGCCACCCGGCTTCAGCACGCCCAAGGATTTTTCGAGCGTCTTTGGATCCTGACTGTTCAGCACGAGATCGTAGCC
Organism: Rhizobium binxianense; assembly: GCF_028994275.1. Lineage (NCBI taxonomy): Bacteria > Pseudomonadati > Pseudomonadota > Alphaproteobacteria > Hyphomicrobiales > Rhizobiaceae > Rhizobium > Rhizobium binxianense. Next base: position 107,737 of record NZ_CP118713.1, on the reverse strand, counting down.
CGACAGGAGCTTCTCGAAATCCTGCGTCTTGTAGTCGATCACCACATCCGCCCCGAGGCTTTTGACCAGCTCGGCATTCGCAGCGCTCGTCGTCGTCGCCACCGTCGCGCCGAGATGCTTGGCGAGCTGAATGGCGAAAGTCCCGACACCGCCGGAACCGGCCTGAATGAAGACCTTCTGGCCAAGCCTCACCTTGCCCACCTCGACCAGCGCCTGCCAGGCAGTCAGCCCCACCAGCGGGATGGATGCCGCTTCGCTCATGCCGAGGTTGTTCGGCTTCAGCGCCACATCGGCTTCATCGACGGCAATGAATTCGGCGAACGTGCCGACCCGATGATCGCGCGGCCGTGCATAGACCTCGTCGCCCACCTTGAAGCGCCTGACCTTGGATCCGGCTTTGACGACCGTTCCGGCAAGGTCGTGCCCGAGGATGAAGGGCGGACGATAGGGGAGAATGAGCTTGAATTCTCCGTCCCGGACCTTGGAGTCCAGCAGGTTTACGGCCGTCGCCTGAATCCGGATCAGGACATCATTGTCCTGCAATTGCGGTTCCGGCAGATCGGCCAGGCGCAGAGCGCCCTTCTTCTTGTACTTATCAACGACGAATGCCTTCACGGGGCCTCTCCAATTCGAATTTTATTGCGGCGTCAGGCGCCGAGGAAGGACAAAGCCTTCGGTACGAAATCGGCGTGGTTCTGGAAAATCCCGCCATGCCCGGCGTCGTCGTAGATCACCAGTTGCGCGCCGGGGATGCGGCGGGCCATATCGGTGCTGTTTACTGTGGGGACCATGATATCATTGTCGCCATTGGCGATCAGGACCGGGATATCGATGCGGCCGAGATCCTGAGGCGCCTGCTGCCCCCAGGCCTTGATCGCCTTCAGCTGCCGCAGGAATGCCCTCGGCGTCGGGCCCTTGTCCCTCCCCGCCTTCCGCACTTTCAAGTGATCCAGAAAGGCTTTCGCGGCTTGCCGGCCATTGGCCGTCGAGGTGAAAAACAGATAGGTTTTCGGATCGCGCAGCGTCAGCAGGCCTTTGATGATCAGCGGCCAGGAAACGGCTCCGACCTGCTTGATCCCTTTGCCGCCGGCCGGGCCTGTTCCGGTCAAAATGAGCTTCCGCACAAGGTCCGGCGCCTTCAGCGTGATGTCCTGTGCGACAAATCCCCCGAGAGAAAAGCCGAGCAGATCGACTTTTTGGAACCCAAGCGTTCGGATCAGCGCGATCGCGTCGTGCGCCATCTCGGCGATGGTGAGCGGGGCCGTGCCGCCCGAGGTGCCGATGCCCCGGTAATTGGTGGCGATGACGTGATGCTTGGTGGCAAGACCATCGACAATCCGGGGATCGAAATTGTCCAACACCGCGCCCCAATGGTTGAGAAGAACGACCGGCACGCCGCCTTGGGGGCCAAGGTCGCGATAGGCAAAAGCTGTTTCCCCCACATTGATCCAGAGATTGGGCGCCTCGGCATAGCAGGTAGCAGGCCGAAGGTACCTGATAGGCGTGTTCATCGTTTACTCCATTATCCCGGAACCGGCACGCTTGAGAGCCTTGCCGATGCCGCTCGATGTCCCGGCGAGAAACGCCGTTTTCCCAATCATCGCCTTAGCCTTCCGTATGACCGCCGACCGTCGCGGTGGTCAGCTTCAGTCACTCACTATGATGACAACTATCATCATAAATATTAATGATATTCATCATCAAAGCTGTCAAGCGGAATTTTCCGGGAAACGCCGACATTCAAGAGAGCCTCATCCTGAGGCGCCCCGCAGGGGCCTCGAAGGACGAGGCGGGCATCCCAACGCTCGATGCGTGCAACGAGCAACGTTGCGGCGTGTCCTTCGAGGCTTCGGCCTCTGGCCTCCGCGCGGGATGAGGAGGTTGGCGGATGCCGCAGCCCGGCCCCTCTTCTTCTCATCGAGCTCATCCACGAAGGAAGACACGATGGAATCGAAGAACCGTCCGATTTGCGGGAAGAATATCCGTTTCGCGCAGCGAAACGCCCGCGCCTTCGTCAAAGCAACGCGCCATTAACCTTCAAAGGTCAGACGATCTTACGGATTTGTCGATACTGTGCAGCTTCATCAACGACTGTAATGCCCGACCCTTGTAATGCCGCCCGAATGAGTTGTGGCGGTCTTCGATCACGGTAGGGCGACCGGGGACGATGCGGTCCTGCAAACTGGCCATGACGGCTCTTCAGATAACAGGAGCCTGTTCATATGCCTCGCATCCAACCAACCAGACCGCAGATGGAGATCGTTGCCTGGCTCGCGGTCTTCCTGCTTCTCTTCAGCCTGTCGTGGTCCTTCCACTGGCATGAGGGGCTGGATGCGTTCATCGAGAAGCATGATCACTATCCGCTGGACCACGCGCTCCTTGCTCTGAATATCTCCGGGTTTCTCGGGCTGATTTATTCCGCGCTGAGGATCAGGGATCTTTCGAGAGAGATCAATCGCAGGCTGCAGGCCGAAAAGAACGTGGACTGGATTGCCTGTCACGACACGCTGACCGAACTGCCGAACCGCAGATTTCTGGAATCCATCTGCGCGCAATCAATGAGCGATCAGAGGGTGCAAGAGACCTATGCCGTGTTCAGCATCGATCTCGACGGCTTCAAAAAGATCAACGACCTGCTGGGGCACGATCATGGTGATGCGGTGCTGAAGACGGTTGCTCAGCGGCTCTCCTCGCTCTTTCCGCGTGAGCATGTTTTCCGTCTTGGCGGAGACGAGTTCGTCATTCTGGCGCGGCGCACTGGAAATCCCGATCTTGCCGCACTGGGGAGCCGCATCGTGAGCGTGATCGGCAAGCCCTTCTCATTCAATGGGGTCGCCGTCGACCTCGGCGCCAGCGTCGGCTTCGCGCTCTATCCGGAGAACGGCGACGACCTCAGCCAGGTCATTCGACATTCCGACTGCGCGATGTATGTCGCCAAGAAGCAGGGGCGCAATCTGGTGAAACCCTTCGTGGCGTCGATGCAGGACGAGTTGGCGAAACGCATTCGGGTGGAGGCCGATCTTAGATCAGCCATCAGGAAGGCTGAAATCGTTCCCTATTATCAACCGCTCGTCGACCTGAAGACGAACAAGATTATCGGCTTCGAGGCGCTGGCACGCTGGAAGACCGCCTCCGGCGAATTCATCCCGCCGAACGAATTCATTCCCGTGGCGGAGGACGCCGGGCTGATCGTCGAATTGACCGACCAATTGCTTCGCCATGCCTGCACCGATGCGCTGTCCTGGCCAAGTGAGCTTGTCCTGTCGTTCAACCTTTCTCCGATCCAGTTGAGCGACCGGCTGCTGGGCCTCAGAATTCTCAAGATATTGGGCGATGTCGGTCTGCCTGCGCACAGGGTCGAGCTCGAGGTGACGGAGAGCGCCATCATCCAGGACGCCGTCACCGCACGAATCGTCCTCGACGATCTGGTGAACGCCGGCGTCAGGATCGCTCTCGACGATTTTGGAACAGGCTATTCCAGCCTCTCGCAGCTCTCCAACTACCGGTTCGACAAGATCAAGATCGACAGGAGTTTCGTCGCTTCATTCGAGACCAACGACAAGCAGGACAAGGTGATCAAGGCGATCATCGCGCTCGGCGCCGGACTTGGCGTGACGATCACCGCCGAAGGCATCGAAGAAGAGAGCCAGCTTCAGCGGCTTCAGGATTTGGGCTGCGACATCGGCCAAGGCTATCTGCTTGGCAGGCCGGCCCCGGTCGAGGAGCTTGCCACAGACCAGGTCAGCGCCAGAATTTTGCAACGCGGTTGATGGAGGCCGCGGTATATCGGCTCAATCAGAGCCGACACGTGCTTACCGACTTCACGTTACGCTTATCAATGCCTCACTTTTCGCCCAAAGCTGCTTGGCTTTGTCGGCGTCGAGCGCACAGGACCTGACGCCATCGGCGAACGGGTTAGCCGTGTCATGTTCGACGCGACCGCGCAATCTCCGAGATAGTCTCCGCCGATCTCAGCCACGACTGCGTCCCAGACCGAGGTTGCCGCTACCTGCGGAATCTCTTTCAACTCTGCCGGCGGAAGACCGGCTTCGGCGCGGGCTTTTCAATGGCGCTGTGGCGGGAATCGGATGAAGCGGAACCTGTGCGGCAAGTTGATCGACTTTCGTGCGGCTGCTCAGGCGCAGCTTCGTGAACGCTTCGCACGGGCCAAGGCGGAGGGCGACCTACCGGAGACGGCCAAAGCCGATGCCCTTGTCGTCATGGCTCTCACGCATGGCGTGGCGGTGCAGGCCAAAGCCGGATTCAGCTGCGAGATGCTGGAGGCCGTTGCCGAGCAAGCGCTGTCCACCTGGCCGACCGGCCGTTCCGCGCTCTCCGAAACGTCATCCTAAACCTTAAGCGACGGGTGCTGGCCGTCGCCGCGCTCACCATCGAGCAAAGCGCCTGCGACGATGGTCGTTCGGGCCGTGAAGATTCTTCATATCGATATCTTTTTGATAGTGACTTAGTTTTAAATTGATAGTAACCAGACGCGGGTCGATGTTCCGCCGCAGAAGACCGGCTGAAAGAGGCAAGGCTCAAGTGTGGGGGCGTAGCGACCGTCTTCAATGTTCCGGCAACTCAGGAGCCAGATATGAAATACTACCTGTGCAAATACATTCCGCCGCGCCCAGACTTTCTGGCGACCATGTCTGCCGACGAGCAGGAATGGATGAAGCAGCATGGGGTTTTCCTCGATACGCACCTCCAGGAAGGAAAGATCGTCGCGCATGGTCCGGTGATGGATCCTGCCGGCGGCTACGGCGTCTCGCTCTACCAGATTGGCGATGATCAAGACATTCAGGCGATCACGTCGGAAGATCCCATCGTGAAGAACGGCGCCGGCCACTATGAACATCATCCAATGCTTCATCTGAAGGCGCGCGGCTGACGTCGCATCGGCGCCGTTGCCGGCCCAAGAGGGAGCGCTTTCTCAGCGAGCTGTTGACCGGCTCATCGCAGATCTCTCACCGGCCAATGAAAGTTCAACATCGACGGCAGCAAGGTGCCCAGCAGCTCGGTTTCCGGCTCGTCGCTTCTGAGTACGAACGAGAATTTGTCTTCGATTGCCATGTGGGCAATCCCGTGGATCGTCGACACAGCCGCGACGATGCCGGGATGCACGGCTTGGTCCGTTTCCGGTGGAAAAGTCGATCCATAATATTCTGCGGCGGCAAGGACGAAGCCAGCCATGGCGGAATAGACGGCAGGCTCGAAGTCGGGGTGATGGCGGTTGACCAGATCCTTGCGGCAGATCAGGCGGAAATGGCCGGAATTGTCGAGGGCGTATCTGACATAAGCCGTCCCGAGCGACTGGAGCTTCTGCTCAGCAGTTTGATCCTCAACGAGAGCATCGGATAAATACCGAGCTAGTTGGCCATAGGCTGCGATCGCCACCTCGGTGAGCAGGCCGACGATGCTGCCAAAATGGTGTTTCGGCGCGCCGGGCGACACGCCGGCCCGGCGGGCTGCCTCCCGCAACGAAAATCCCTCGACGCCGCTTTCCCGGATGATCTCATCGGAGGCCGCGATCAAAGCCGAGCGAAGTTCGCCGTGATGGTAGTTTTCCCGGGTTGTCACGCTCACGTCAATTCCTCAAAAATTGCACCCAGATCTATACACTGCATAAATTCCCCTTTACACGGGATTTATGCAGTGTATAGATGGCATCTGTCCAGTTCACGCATAACCGAAACTTCAGGGATTTGCATCCATGAGTATATCAATCGCCCATATCGGCCAGGAAGATGGCCTCGCGGATCTGCGCTCGCCGAACAGACCGACTTCGTTCGAGAGGGTGGATCGCAAATCCCCTACGCGCTGCATCGGTGGCTCCGTCGAGTTTGCATCTCGCCACGGCGATCACTCAAGAGATTTCCGCGGGGAACGGCATTTGCTTGAACTCGGGCCCGGCGCTGGCGTGCTGAACTAAGTCACACCGGCAATCCCTTTCAACATCAGGTTCCAACCGGGCGGTCCCACGAGGCCGCCCGACCCAAAACGACGACCGTAATATCCCACAACCCATTGCCGTTGGCGGCACGATCGGAAGGAAATTGAAATGAGCAACAACAACCGCGGCGTCGCCGTCGTCACAGGTGCAGCGGCCGGTATCGGCCGCGCCACGGCAAAGGCTCTGGTAACCGCGGGCTACCGCGTCTTTGGAACCAGCCGCAAGGCGACAGCCGGGTCCATCAATGGCATCACGATGTTGACCTGCGACGTGACGGACAGTCAATCGGTCGCGGGCATGATCGCCGAGGTCATCAAACAGGCTGGCCGCATCGACGTCCTCGTCAACAATGCCGGTGGCGCACTGATCGGCGGAGCGGAAGAGTCCTCGATCGAACAGGCTCAGGCACTTTTCGACTTGAATGTCTTCGGGATCATTCGCGTCACGAACGAGGTGTTGCCGATCATGCGGAACCAGCGCAACGGCCGCATCATCAACATCAGTTCGGTCGTCGGATTCATTCCGAGCCCGTTTAGCGCGCTCTACACTGCGACGAAACATGCTGTCGAAGGTTATTCCGAATCGCTCGATCACGAAGTCCGCACGTTGGGGATCCGCGTCCTGCTCGTCGAACCTGCATTTACCCGCACAGCTCTCGACCATAACTCGACGCAGCCCGACCGCATGACTGGTGTCTACGACGGAGGCCGCAAGACGACACAAGCTGTCTGGAACAGCGCGATCAAGGCAGGCGATGCGCCCGAAGTGGTTGGCGAAGCGGTCGTCAAGGCAGCCACCGCGAAATCGCCGAAACTGCGCTATCCCGCCAGCAAAGCCGCCCGTCAACTGCACTTCCTGCGCCGCTTCGTTCCCGCCAGTGCATTCGACAAGAGCCTGCGCAAGCAGATGAAGTTGCCGGTCTGACATGTTCTGCGGCTCAACAATGCGCCCCTGGCCGTGACCCCGTGTGGTTAATGCCGATGCCCACGCCCGCCCCGCGGGTTCATGCCTGAGCGATCAAATCTCCCCGGCCGACGGTCCCCAGACATCCGTCAGCGCGAAGCCGTTCGGGTGCGGGTCGAAGGGGTCGAGGGCTACCTGGGTCAGGCCGAAGGTGAAGCCGCGGCCGGTGATGGTGGGGATGACGGCCGGGCGGCCGGCCACTTCGGTGACCGCCTGCAGGCCGACCTCGAATTCCGAGCCAATGATCGATTTCGAGGTGAAGGTATCGCCGACCTTGACCTTGCCGCGGGCATAAAGCGTGGCGAGATTGGCGGAGTTGCCGGTGCCGCAGGGCGAGCGGTCGGCCCGGCCGGGCCACATGGTGGTGCAGGTGCGCACCGTGCCATCGGCTTCGGTATCGCGGAACATCACATAGGCGACGCCCGAGATTGCCGGGATCTCGGGGTGGACGACCTTGATGTCGCGGTTGATCAGTTCCTTGAGGATCATGCCGGCCTGCACGAGGCCGGCGGCATTGGCCTTCTCGATCTTGAGATTGATCTGGCCGACATCGACGAGCGCATAGAAGATGCCGCCATAGCAGATATCGGCCTTGATCTTTCCCCAATGCGGCGTGTCGATCTCGACATCGAGCTCATGCACGAAGGACGGCACCATCGTCAGCCGGACCTTCTCGCAGCGCCCGTCGCGGCAGGTTGCCGTCGCCTTGACGAGGCCGGCCGCGGTTTCGAGCGTGACGATCGTTTCCGGCTCCTGCATCTCGATGATGCCGGATTCGAGCAGCGCTGTGGTGACGCAGATCGAGTTCGAGCCGGAGCTCGCATGCGCCTGATCGGGCTGCAGGATGATGAAGGCGGCGTCGGCCTCCGGGTGCCTCGCCGGCAGCAGCAGGTTGACCGAGCCGATCGGGGCGCCGCGCGGCTCCAGGCAGAGGAAACGGCGAAGCTCGTCGCCCTTCGGATCGGTGTTTAACCAATGCAGCTGGGCGGCAATGGTATCGCCGGGGATTTTCGGGACGCCACCGATCGCCACACGGCCGATCTCGCCCTCGGCATGGACATCCAGCAGCTGGATCGTGCGCTTCCATCTCATATCGAAACCTCCGGTTCAGACGGCGGGTGACGCCGTCATTAGTATCGGCCTATGCGGAACGGGGTCATGTCGACCGGCGGCTCGGTGCCGGTCACCATATCGGCAATCACGAGCGCTGTCGTTGCGGCATATGTCAGGCCGAGATGGCCGTGGCCGGTCGCATAGAAAACGCCTGATATCTTCGACGACGGCGAAATGATCGGGATCGTGTCGGGCAGCGCCGGACGATGCCCCATCCATTCCGTCGCCTCCTCGACCTTCAGGCCGGGCAGCACCCGCTGGGCATGGCGCACCAGCACCCTGGGGCGGCGGAAATCCGGAGCCGCATCGAGACCGGCGAGTTCGACATTGCCGCCGACGCGGATGCCGCCCGCCGTCGGCGTCACCATGAAGGCGCGATGGGGCCAGATCACCGAATAACGCATGGAGATGCCGGGCTTCATGATCTGCGTGTGATAGCCGCGCTCGGTTTCGAGCGGGATCGGCTCGCCGAGCTTTGCGGCGAGGAAACGGGTGTGGACGCCGGCGGCGAGCACCACCGAACCGGCCTCGATGCGCCTGCCATCCTCGAGGAGAACAACGGCAGTGCCATCGCCCTTGCGCTCGATATTTCTCACAGCGCCGGAAACGAAGTTTGCGCCCGCAGCCTTTGCGGCGTCGGCGAGTTTGACCACCAGCCTGTAGGGATCACGGATCGACTTGTTGTCGGGCAGCAGCACGGCTTTGGCGATCGTCTGCGATAGCGTGGGTTCGTAATATTGGATGGCGCCGTTGCTCAAGACCTCGAATTCGAGACCGTAGCGCTGCATCATGGCGAGATGAGCACGATCGGCGGTAAATTCCGCCTCGGTCTCGTAGATCGCCAGGCACCCTTCTTCGGTCATCAACTCGGGCGCGCCGATCGCCGACAGCATTTGCCTGAAATCGCCGAGCGCCCGGTGCGACAGGCTCATGCCGGCATCCTCGATCGCTCGGAGCCGCGACGGCCGACCGGCGGCGAGGAAACGCAAGAACCAGGGCAGCATTTTTGCCGCATAGGAGGGCCGCAGCCAGACCGGGCCTTCCGGATCGAGCAGCCAGCCGGGGATCTTCTTCCAGGTCGAAGGGCCAGAACCGGCGGCAAAATCCAGTGCGATGCTCGCCATATTGCCGAAAGAGGTGCCGCGTCCCGGCTCACCTTTGTCGATCAGCGTCACCTGCAAACCACGCCGCTGCAGCTCGAAGGCGATCGAGGCGCCGATCACGCCCGCGCCGACGACAACCACGCTCTTCTTCGTCTCATCCGCCATGAATCAACCCATCGCACAGCACACAGGATTGCCGTCGCGACTCTGATATATCAGATCAGCGGTGCTGCCTACGAAATTTTTATTGGCTTTCCGGCAGACCGGCGCCGACGCTGTCGCCGACCGAACCGACGGTATTGTTCATCGACTGGCCGAGACGTTTCAGCTGGGCGTCGTAGTTGCGCCGGGTGCGTGGATCGAAGATCGCGATCGGTGTGCTGACGGCGACGCTGACCGCGCTCCCGGCGGTCTGGGCAGCGCCCATCGCCACCGCGCCGACGGCCTCGCCAAGGCCGACATTGGAATCGCTGATCGTCTGGCCGGCAATCAGTCGGTCGCCGATCAGCTTCACCACTTCGGGGCTTTCGGCGAACTTGCCGTGGTTCAGCCGGTCGCCGCCCTTGAGCTTGGTGAGGTCGAGCACGGTGATGCCGGCCGCTTCGAGCTTGCTGCGATAGGGTTCGGCGGAGGGATCGATCTGGCCGAGCCGGTCGACATTGCCGGAGATGCGCCGCGACAGCGCCAGAGCCCGGTCGTCCTGCGAGACGAAGATGGTGAAGTGCGGCCTGTCCTTGCCGAGGCTTGCGAATTGGCGGCCGAAGACGTCGACATCGAGATCCGGGGAAGCGAGGATGACATTGTTGATCTTCGAAGCGACGTGACCATTGCGGATCGCCATTTGCCGGAGCGCCTCGACGGTCAGCCAGGTGCCCATCGAGTGGGCCATGATGGTGACGTCGCTGACGGCCGGATTGGCGGCGGTGCGGGTCAGCAGCTCTTCCAGCGCGTCGCGGGAATAGTTGGTGCTTTCCTTGTCGTAATTATAATCGAAAATGCTGGCGCGCGACGGCCAGGTGAAGACGACGGGCGCGACGTCGGCATGGGAATCATGGACGATCTGCGCGAAGCGGTAGACGGCATCCTCATAACGATTGTTGAAGCCGTGCACGAAAACCAGCACGCGGCGGCTCTTCGGCATATGGCCCTTCAGCCAGGTCTCGCCGGCCCGCTCGCCCTCCAGGGGATCGACGGATACGGTGACGAAATCGCGCAGCGGATCGGCCGGCAGCCGCTTTGGCCATTGCACCTGCCCGACCTTCCGATTGGCTTCCGGCGGGATCGAGACATCGACGGCATTGACGGCGAGCCCGGTGCCGCGCTCACCGGAGAACAGCACGGCGGGATTGTCGTCGGCAGCCCGTGTCGTCGCGACGAGAAGATCGACCTTGGAGGTGCCCGGCGGCACGGTGCCGGCCGCCTGCATGACGCCGACCGGCCTGCCGCCACAGCTGGAGAGCATAAGCGCTGTAACCAGAAGACCTGTCAGGGCCGCATGCGAGGCGCGCCATTTGCCGATCATGACCAAACTCCAACCGGTTCACGCACCGGACAGGCGGCACACGTTCAAATAGTCCGACGACGCCGGCCGAGTCAAACCGGATGAGGTGGAAAGCTTGAACGGAAAACGAAAAGAGCCTGGCGCGGGAGGAGGTGCGCCAGGCTCTTGATCCTGACTGACAACTGGGAGGAGGAGTGTTGTCAGTCCGATGTAAGAGCGCTGGGAGGAGGAGTGCGCTGCTTACGAAGATAGTAATACCGCATTCACTTGACCGGGAATAGCGAAAATACCGCAATGCAGCAATGCATTGAATGCAAGGCTTGCCCTTAAAATGGCAGGTTGGCGCCTCATTTTGCAGCATGTTTGACCAGATGGTCAAATTTTTGCTGAAAAATGAGGCCGGGGAGATCGCCGGCAGCTTGCCCCTCATCCGCCTGCCGGCCTTCTCCCCGTAAACGGGGCGAAGGGAGATAGCCGCGACCTCTCCGTTGCTCTTCTACCTCTCGCAGGGCACGTCCCCTCTCCCCGTTTTTTTACGGAGAGAGGGTTAGGGTGAGGGGCAGCCACTAGCGCAAACCGGACTGCGTTGAGGCTTCCATCAAGCCGCCTTGAAAACCCTCCGACCCTCCGCGTCCAGCGCCGAAAACTCCTCATCCGACAGCGTGATCTCCACCGCCGCGACGTTTTCCTCGAGATGCTTGACCTTGGAGGTGCCGGGGATCGGCAGCATGACCGGGCTGCGCTTCAGCACCCAGGCGAGTGCGATCTGGCTCGGGGCGGCGTTGTGCTTCCTGGCGATGATATCGAGCAGGGAGCCGGGTTTGGCGAGATCGCCGGCGGCCAGCGGGTACCAGGGGATGAAGCCGATATTGTGCTTCGTGCTGTAATCGAGCACGTCCTCGCTGGTGCGGTCGACGAGATTGTAGCGGTTCTGGACGGTCGCGACCTTGAAGTGCTTCGACGCCGCCTCGATGTCGGCAACGGACACTTCGCTCAAGCCGGCATGGCGGATGAGACCGGCATCGAGCAGCGATTTGATCGCATCGAACTGTTCCTTGGCCGGTACCTTCGGATCGATGCGGTGCAGCTGCCAGAGGTCGATCTGCTCGAGGCCGAGATTGCGCAGGCTCTTATGCACCTGCTGGATCAGATATTCCGGACGGCCGACGGGCAGCCAGAGATTCGGACCATGGCGGGTCAGGCCGCCCTTGGTGGCGATGACGGACTTGGCGGCATAGGGATGCAGCGCCTCCTTGATCAGCCATTCGGAAACATCGGGACCGTAGGAATCGGCCGTATCGATGAAATTGACGCCGAGTTCCGGCAGGCGCTTCAGCGTTCGGATCGATTCGGCATGATCGGCGGGCTCGCCCCAGATGCCGTCACCGGTGACGCGCATGGCGCCGAAACCGAGACGGTTGATGTCGATTTCGCCGCCGATCTTGAAGGTGCCTGACTTGGCTGCGTTGTGACTGGACATGGTCTTTCCTCTCTTGGTCAATGGAATCGTTCAAAATCGGCGGAGCGGTCGGAAACCGCCCAGTCCAATGGCCGCGGCATGCATGGCGCGGCCATTGGAGATGCCTTCGAATTCGAAATGTCTGCCCTGATCGAAGCGATGCCGGCATGGTGAGGTGATGAATGAGATGCGGACGCTGCGACGCCTGCACATATAGGACGGCGCCGTCGGGATTACAGTGACGGCGCTGAAAACAGCCATCACTCTCAGGCGAGGCCCGTCAAAGCCTGGCCTTTGCCTCGTCGCCGAATTCCGCCAGGATGTTCCAGAGTTCGGCGAGGATCTCATGAGCGAAATTCTGCGGCGAGGCGCCGGGCGGACGCTGCTGCCAAAGTTCGCTGCCGACGCGCAGCGCACCGATGACGACTGCTGCAAGGACGCGCATGCGGGAGCGCTCGGGAGCGCTTCCCTTGCGCAGCAGCAGCGCTTCGGCGAGCTTTTGTTCGAGCCGGGCATATTTCAGCTGGTCGCGAGCCTTCAGCGCCGGCGTGTCATGGATGAGTTCAGCCAGCGCCAGGCCACGCTCGTCGACAGAGGCGATGACGGTTGCGGCGATCGCCGCCTCGACCGCCGCGACGGAAGATTCACTCGCGGGCCTTGCGGCGACCTCCGCCGTCAGCCGATCGGCGAAACTATCCTGCCAGGCGAAAACCACCTCTTCCTTGGAGGGGAAATAATCGAAAAAACTGCGCTTGGAGATGTCGGCCGCCTCCGTGATGTCCTCGATGGTCGTGGCCTCGAAACCGCGCCGGAGAAAGAGGCTCACCGCCGCCTGCTCGATGCGCTCGCGCGTCTGCCGCCGCTTGCGTTCCCGCCGGCCCTCCCCCGTCTGCGACCGCTTGCTCTCAGCCATTCCTGCCCGGCATCATCGTTCAGCGGCCGGTTTCGTTGGAAAAGGCGGCGACATCGTCGAGTTCCGCGTCGCCCTCACGATAGCTGAAGCGCTCGCGCGACAATTCCAGCGGCTCGCGGCGCGAGATCCGGTAGACCGAGGCCGGCGGCAGATTGCGCACCGTGCCGCCGATGCGCACCGCCTCCAGGCCGAGGCGGTCGAGGATCGGCCGCGGCGCCGGGCAGCGCGGACCATAGGTAAACTGATAGACGGCCCCGCCCGGCCGCATATAGGCGAAGGCGCCGGCCAGGATCGAGGCGATCTTGCTCGGCGACATGGACAAAAGCGGCAGGCCGCTGACGACAGCGCCGACCGGCTCGCCCTCGAAAATATCGGCATGGGCGAGTTGGGCCGCATCCATCTGCAACACACGCGCCGTCGGGAACCGCGCCTGCAGCGCCGTGATGAACTCCGGACCGTATTCGATCAGAGTCAGATCCGCTTCGCTGACGCCGCGCGCCAGGAGTGCCCGGGTGAAGACGCCGGTTCCGGGACCGAGCTCGATGATCGGCCCGTCGAGTGCGGCAATCTCACTGGTCATGATCCTGGCAAGCGAATCGCCCGAGGGCGCGATGGCCGCGACCCGAAGCGGGTTGCTGATCCAGGAGCGGAAAAAATGCAGGAAATCGGCGCATGCAGCCTTTGCGGTCATGACTATCCCACCTGTCTGAAATTCGATTGATTATGAAAAGCGACCATCGCGGCGAGCATGGCAATTCCAAGGCAGACACGTCAATCACTCTTCGATGCGGCGTTTCGCAGCGCCACCATCGATCATTTGCTTGATTCTGTACTTATGGGATTTTTGCACTTGATGCAAGATTTGCGCATAGGAGTTAGGGAAAGACAGGACGCCACTCCCAGCAAAGGGTGGCGGCTGCCGCCACCTTCTCCCCGCTCGCGGGGCGAAGGGGATGTGCCGCGACCTCTCCGTTCCTCACCCACGTCTCGCGAGGCACGTCCCCTCTCCCCGTTCTTTACGGGGCGAGGGTTAGGGTGAGGGGCAATACCCGAACCGGACCGCTGCAGATGTCCTCAGTAATTGCAGCTGGAACTGCTCGTTGGGTTGAAACCGAGCTTGCAGTCCATGTTCAGCGGCTTCTTCGGGTTCATCATATAGTGCGTCGAGCCGGTGGTTTCCGCGGCGCGCTCGCCGATCGAGCCGGTCGTGCGCCGGTCGTGTTCAACCTTGGTTTCCTGGCTGGCAACCGGACGCGCGGTCGCACCCTGCTCCGTCGCGCTCGACTGGAGGGGAGCTGCCGCGGCGGAAAGGGCCGAGAGGCCGAGCATTGCACTGAGCGTCGCGGCGATCAGGCCGGTCTTGAAAGTGGTGGTCATCATCGTCTCCTTGGGAGGATTTCAGGGAATTTACTCCCCGCAATTAGGAAGGCGATCTGTCACAAACCACAGCCCGCAAGCAGGGATCACAGACATGTGAGGGGAGGCCATGATCGAGAAAAAGGCGGCTCATCGCCGCCTTTTCATTTGCCGGCTCAATAGCCGTTATCGCAGGGCATGCTGCCGGGACCGATCGATCCCGAGAACGTAGGGTTGCACATTTCCGGGGCTGCAGGTCTGTTCACCGGCTGGCGGACAATGGAGCCCGTGGTGCCGGGTTCGACGCCGAAGGCGGCAAGCGGATACCAGTAGCCATCGGAATAGCGCCGCGTGCCGGGGCGTTCGGTGCGGAAGCCTTGATAACCATGCCAGGATCCGGCATGTGGTTTATATTGCAGCATTTTTACATCAGAGATACCGGGCGGGAAAGCCGTCTCGACAGGGGCTGCCTGCACTGATGCGATCGACGCGAAGGCGAGAAGGGCACAGAGCGCGACGGTGGAAGGGGCAGGTCTGAGCATCTTCATGATAAACCCTCCTTACTGGATTTATCCGACGAAAATGCCTTTCCCACATGCGGAGTTCCGCGTTCCCATGCAACTTCCGAAACTCGTGATTGCAGGCGATCCGGCGTGACTAAATCGCCGAAAAACGTGAAAAGTCGCGATCAGCAGAAGAGGCTCAAACAGCACAGGGGCGGAAACGTGAATTCTGTGTTCTTAATTCGCGTATAATGTCCGGTAGCCTTGGCCGGAGAGGCAGGCGACATATTGCCGATGGGCAGCGGCACGCGCCGTCGTTTCCGCCTCCAGCTCATCGGCTCCGGCATAGCCGGTCAGCTGGGCGCGCAGCTGATACTGCTTCCTCGCCTCATCATACATGGCGTTGCCGTCGGTCATGCAGATACCGTGGGCAACAGCAGGCGGATTGACCGGCACGCCGATCGCCAGGAGCACGGGATCGTTGGCGTGGTCGATGCAGCCGGCAAGCGCCGTCATCATCGCCAGGACTGCCGGAGCCCGAAAAATTCCCACCGTCATGCATTCCTCCGGCCGAAGCGCCTCTGAGATCATCAGACCCGCGGATACATCAGGAAGGTTGCGCGAAACTAATGCATGTCGCCGTGGGTTAAGAACGGCAGCACCGCGCAAGTTTGAATATTGCTTAAATATTATATTAGCTATTACTCATAATCACGGACATTAATCTCTTCGGGGGAGGAAGATTATGGTTTCGCCGTGGGTAAACGACGCGCTGTCGCATGCGCAATCAGCATTTCCAGCAAGATCAACACTGATATTCTTGAGGTTGGCGGCGGCTCCCGCACGCATATCCCACTGAAAGGCGCGCGATATACGGTCCTCGACATCTCGAAGGAGCAGCTCGAGAGGAACAAGGACGCCGCGGAGCGGATCCTCGGCGATGCTCAAACCACAGATTACGGAGACCGTCACTTCGACGCCTGTGTCTTCTGGGACGTTCTCGAGCATCTGGAAAGCCCGCGCTCTGCCTTGTTGAGAGCTCATGACACCCTGCCTCCCGGTGGCCTGGTGTTCGTCAAAGGCCCGATCCTCAGCTCGGCCAAAGGCATCTTCACCGATCTCGCGCCCTGCTGGAGCCACATATTGTTCTATCGGTATGTCCTCAGGCAGAAAAACGCCGGCAAGCCGGGCTATGCTCCATTTCGCGTCGAGCACGCCGCCGAGGCATCCCATTTTGAGATTGCCGGGACATTGAAGGAGCTCGGCATGGATATCGTCTTCGTCGGCGAATATGTGTCGACCCAGGTGCATGCGCTCAAGGACCGAATTCCCCCGCTTTACTGGCTCTATGAGGCTTTCGGCCTTCTGCTTCGGGCAGTTTTGGCCGGAAAGATCGGCGGGCGGGAGACGGAGTTTCTGATCGTGGCAAAGTGCCTTCGTCAGTAACTCCCCACCAGACTCTATATAGCACCTCGGAATCCCGAAATTGGCTGCTGCCTTGAAATCCTTCACTATTTCCTCAGCCTCACCCCTCATGAAGCGCGGCGAATTTCGGAATCCCGAAGCGGCAGTATTTCGGGATTCCGAAGCGGCGTTTTTTTCTTCCTGCCGAGGCGACCGCGTTTGTCGGCGGCGAGCTTGCGGTCGGTCTCGGACCATTTCCGGCAGTTTTCGGACGTGCACCGCTTCCACTCGTCGGTGGGTGGCGCGCCCTCGTGGTCGCCGACAAATGTCAGCGTGAACCGGTTGGGATGCGCGACGCCGCTGCCTGCCCGGCCGCGGCGAACTTTTATCAGCCCCTTATATTCCAGCTCATCGATCGCATCGGCGACATATTCGCCGGTGACGCCGTAGGACACGAATTGCGGATGGGTCACGACAAGCTTGCCGTTTTCCAAGGCGGCGTGCGAGGTGTGCTCGATGACGATGCGGAAGAAGGCGCGGCAAGCATTCGCACTCAATGTCGTGAAGGCCGCAGATTCCAGCAGCTGAATGGTGAACCATTGCCAGCGAAGGCTGCCGTCATCGGGCCCGCTTTCTTCCGATCTGGGCGGAGCGGTATGCTTGCGCACCATCGCCCGCGTCTTGCCGGCACTGGTTCGGCTCTTGTCACGAGGGTTGAATTCCGCCATCAGCCCCTCGCCCCCGTCGCCGGCCGATCCTTCGGCAATCTGCCTGTGCTGCGAGACCGGCAATTCTGTTTATAAGGCGGGCGACGGCCCAGGCTCGTCCGGGCGATCACCTCGCCGATAGGGAAAAATTTGCTCGACATCCGGCATTCCATGGTTGCAATTGCGGGCAACCTAGCGCAAGAACGATCCATGAACTAGGAAAATATTCTTAGTTTTGATCTTATATTCTCCGATTGCGTCTGCTAGGATCAGGGCGCTGAATCTCAAGGATAGGAGCGCGATGCGAATGATCGGCATGGGGGAAAAGAGCGTGGTGGTTTGCGGCAAGCGATTGCTGGCCTTGTTTTCGATCTTGCTGGCAAGCGCCGTCCAGGCCTTCCCTTGCGATCAGCCGATCGTGATATCGAATTGGAAGTCCTGCCAAGTCGGTGAGTTGAGCGATAAGGGCGGCGACGATTGGCAAGCCGTGCCGGAATGGACTCGCGACAAAGCCGTCTATTTCGGACATGATCCGCGCGCGCTGGCAAATCACGGACTCTGCAACGCCAAATTCCGTCGCGTCGCGCTCTGCTGGCCAGGATGGCAAATAGGCGATCCGGACGAGTGCTCATTTCTCCTTTGCAGTGGCTATTTGACAGCTTCGAGCGCAGCGGAGGAGCGGAAAGAAATGTTGGAAGGCAACTAGCCAACCTCTCGATAGTTTTTCGCTTCGCTGTCTTGGGCACAGACTGGAGCGGCCGATGAGAAGTGCTTAACCTTGATCTCCCGATCTCGCTCTTGAAAACCTGAAGCAGCTTCGCGCAGAACGATTATCGCAGCATCGGCACTATCCATCTTCTTCATCGGCAAATATGCGCGCTGGCGGCAGCAGGCGCTCGCCGAACAGTTGCGGATTCCCGAAGCTTCGATTGTCGTGCGGCTGCGCCCGTGAGGGCGCCACCGATCCCTGTCATGGATTGACCCATTGGCTGGCTGCAAGAGCGCCCGTCTCGTCATAGGTCAGCAGCGCTCTTCGGTTGCCCTGCCGGCGCAACTGGAACCAGTCCAGCGCCCGGGCGCGAAAGATCAACAGGCCGAAATGCGGCTTTCCCTCAGCCGCATCCACAGGCTTCGGCAGAGCCGCCTCATCAACGGCGTCAAAGCCAAGCTCGTCGCCGGGTGGACCGCCGGCATAGGTCATCCGCGTCCAGGCCGAGAGCTTGTCCCAGGCGGCGTTGGCCTGATGACTTCCAGGAGCATGGCGTTCGACCGTCCCCTGAAGCCGAAACTGCAACTGCGTCTGCGCGCAGAAGCCGAGGACCGTGGCATGGGGATTTGCCGAAAGCTCACGCCATTTCGGGCTGCGCGCATCGGTGTGAAACTCCAGAAGCCGCAACGACCGGTCAGCGCGCCGCAGCACCACCATGCGCGCCTGCGGCCTGGCCTCGGTATCGACGGAGCAGAGGTTCAAGAACCGGAAACCCGACTGCGGGTTTGACGCCGCCGTTTCCAGCTCTCGCCATGCAGAAGCGTCTATCTCGGCAAGGTTCGGTGGCACGGCCTCATGATCTGTCTCCATGGCCTGGCTCAGACGGAACGGGTAATGCCGCCATCGACGCGGATATTCTGGCCGGTGATGTAGCCGGCGCCTTCGGAGAGCAGGAAGGCAACCGTCGCTGCGATTTCCTCGGCCGTGCCATAGCGGCCCATCGGCACGCTGTCACGCCGCTCGTCGGTGGCGGGCAGGCTGTCGATCCAGCCGGGCAGGACGTTGTTCATGCGGATGTTCTTGGCCGCATAACTATCCGCGAAGATCTTGGTGAAGCTCGCCAGCCCCGCCCTGGCAAACGCCGAAGTTGGGAACATCGCCGAAGGCTCGAAGGCCCATGCCGTCGAGATGTTGACGATGGCGCCGCCCCCTTGAGCCTCCATGATCGGCGCGACCAGCCGGATCGGCCGCACGGCGCTCAGGAAATAGACCTCCATGCCCTTGTGCCAGTCCTCGTCTGATATTTCAAGGATCGGCGCCCGCGGGCCATGGCCGGCGGAGTTGACCAGCGCGTCGATCCGCCCCCATGTCTCCATCGCCAGATCGACGAGCCGCTTCACATCGTCATTCACCAGGTTCGAGCCGGTGACGCCGACGCCGCCCAATTCCCGGGCGAGCGCCTCGCCCTTACCCGACGACGACAGCACCGCAATGCGATAGCCATCCCCAGCGAGTTTTCTGGCGGCGGCGGCGCCCATGCCGGAACCGCCTGCGGTGATGAGAGCGACTTTTTCTTTCGACATCAGAGCCTCCAATCGTTGAATTGCGCAGCAGTATGCCAGAGACAGCGTCGACTTTCGCGCCAGAAAGAAACGTGTCAGACTGTAGAAAATCTACTGGAATGCCCTCGGAAAACCAATGGTCCAACCCCGCCGCAAGCTGCCGCCGCTGAATGCCCTGCGCGCCTTCGAGGTCTCGGGCCGCAGGTTGAATTTCCGCGCCGCCGCCGAGGAGCTGGGCGTCTCGCAAGGGGCGGTGGCGCAGCAGGTGCGCGCGCTGGAAGATCAACTCGGCCTGATGTTGTTTCAGCGGCTGGCGCGTGGGCTGGCTCTGACCCCGCAGGGGGCGGCCTATCTTGCCGATGTGACCCGTGCCTTCGATACACTCAGTGACGCCACGGGTCGGCTGCTCGCACGGCCTGATGCCGTGACGATCAGCGTCACCCCGACGGTCGCCGCCAAGCTGTTGATCCCCCGCCTCGCCGAGCTCAAGGCGGCCCTTCCCGACGTGGAGCTACGGACGGTCGCCACCGAGGCGCTGTCCGATTTCGATCGCGATCAGGTGGACATTGCGGTGCGGCTGACACGCCAGCCTTTTCCGGCATCCCTGGAGGCGAGGCTGCTGTTTCGCCAGGAACTCGTCGCCGTCGCCAGCCCTCATCTGGTCAAGGGCCTGGCCCTTCCTCTGACAGCCGATGCGCTTCGCAAGCTGCCGCTCCTACATGACACACTCAGCCCCTGGCCGCTCGTGCTGCGATCGCGCGAGAAGCTGCCGGGCGCCGTGTTCAACCACACGACGCTGGCGCTTGATGCGGCGCTCGCCGGCCAGGGCGTCGCCCTGGCATGCCGGGCTTTCGTGGCGGCGGATCTCGAGGCCGGGCGGCTGGTGCGGGTGACGGATGCGACCACAACAATCGAACCCGACTATTTCCTGATCCGCAAACGCTCGTCATCGCCGCGAAAGGCGGTCGATGCGGTATGGCACTGGTGTGCAGCACGGTTATCGGTCGGCTAGATGTTTAGACTAGACCCGGGAGCTTTATCCCGCATGGCGGCAAGTCTCGGGGGCCCCTGGGGAGGATCGTCAGCCTATGAGGCGGCGGCCAGAACGATGGCGATAGCGAGCAGCAGAGGATCCATCCACTTGAAGTGGCCCACGGCGGGTTGGTTTTTCATGGGTCTGTTCTGTCATGCCCTGTAACTGCCTGCCAAGCCGCCTCAGGGCAAGGTTCGGACGGACGGCGGTTTGACCTTGCCGTTCGAGGCGTTAACGCGGATCTGCAGTGACAGAAGAGAAATGGCGCACCCGAAGAGATTCGAACTCCTGACCCCCAGATTCGTAGTCTGGTGCTCTATCCAGCTGAGCTACGGGTGCGTGCAAATGCGGCGGTGCCGCTTGCGTGGGCGATCCTCTAAAACGTCCTTCGGGACAATGCAAGAGCAATTCTGAAAAAATCGCGTCTTTGCCAGTTTGTATCAGCGCCTTCCGAAGCCTGTCACTTTTCGCTGTGCGTCCGGCTGCGGTAATCCTCCAGTGAAACCGGGCGATCGGGGATCTCGATGCGGAACTGCGTGCCGACCGTCGGTTTTTCCACAAGCGCGATCGTACCGCCATGGGCGAGCACCAGCTCGCGGGCGATGGTGAGGCCTAAGCCGGTGCCGCCGGAGCGGGCGGAACCGCGGAAGGCGGCAAAGAGGTTCTGGCGCGCCTTCAAAGGCATGCCGGGGCCGGTATCATCGACGGTGATGCTGACGACGCTGCCGACGCGCTGGGCGGCGACGGTGATGCGCCTGACGGCGCCCGGGGCGGCCTCGCCCGGCGCGGTCAGCGCCTGCAGCGCGTTGCGGCAGAGATTGTGGATGACCCGGAACAGTTGCTCGCCGTCGGCATCGACCTTGAGATCGGCGCCGATCTGCTCGGTGAATTCGATGCCGCTTTGCGGATCGATCGCCAGCATGTCCTTGACGTCCTGGGTGAGCTCCAAAAGCAGGATATGGCGGCGGCGCGGGGCCGATTCGCTGGCCTTGCCATAGGACAGCACCTCGGTGGTGTAGCCGACGGCGCGGTCGATGGTGCGCAGCAGCTTCGGGGCGAAGCTCTTGACCATCGGATCATCGACATCGACCAGCCGATCCGACATCAGCTGCGCCGACGCCAGGATATTGCGCATGTCGTGATTGATCTTGGAGACGGCGAGGCCGAGAGCGGCAAGGTTCTTCTGCTGCTTCAGCGTCTTCTGCAATTCCATCTGCATCGAGGTGAGGTTGCGGCCGGCGACCGCCAGTTCGTCACGGCCGCCGTCGCCGATATAGATATGGGCGGGGTTTTCGGGATCGGAGGAGAATTGCTGCATGCTGCCCGTCAGCCGGCGGATCGGGCCGATGAGGATGCGGTTGATCGCAAAGAAGATCAGCGTCGCGGTGAAGAGCGAGATCAGCACCGACAGCAGCAGGACGTTGCGGGAATAGGCAAACATCGCCGTGCGCAGCTGCCTGTCCCTCATCACCACCTCGACGCCGGTATTGGTGTCGCCGACGGGGCCGTAGACGCGGATCATCCTGGCGCCGCCGAAGATCAAGGTGTCGAGCGCATCGCGGATCGCCGTCACCGGCGGCACGTCGGTGAGATCATAGGCCTCGTCGACCGAGGTCGGCATATCGGTCGTCGCCAGGAGCCGCGAGGTGCCGTCCTTGCGCAGCACGATCGCCTTGGTGCCGGTCGCCTCCAGCGTTTCCTTCTGCAGCGCGCGCGGCAGCTCGACCGGCTGCAGCCCGTCGATGACGATGGCGGCGGCGGCCGCCGTGTTCAGCCTGTCCTCCAGCCAGCGGATGCGCATGCCGGCGACCGAGGGGAAGAAAATCAGGATTTCGGCGAGCATGATGAAGAAGACGGTGAGCCAGAGCAGCTTGCCGGACAGCCCGCCGAACATGCCGGCAGACGGGCACGACACCCTTGCGGCCTCGCCGGCCGCGGGGGTTTCCGCCGAAGGATTGTCGCCCTGATTTTGAATCGGCATTCTGGTCTCGCCCGATCGGCAGCACGTCGGCCGCCCTCACCGTTGGAGCTCTATATTAGACCAAAAGCCTCCGCTTTCAAATCTTTGCGAGCAGCGTCACGTCGTCACAAAGAAACGCCCGGCCTGGAGGAAAAAGTCCCCTCCCAAACCCCTCCCCACAAGGGGGAGGGCTAATTCGCGGCGCCCGCACGCAGCAAATATCAGCCTTTCCGCGGATGAGACGATGAAGTCGGAAGCGCCGGTGCGGCAGGTTGAGCCCCTCCCCCTTGTGGGGAGGGGTTTGGGGCGGGGTCTTTGCCCGGTACAGCCCGGGCTGATCCCTGACAGAATGAACCGGGTTGATGGTTGACAAGTCATAGTGCGTCGGAGGGAGGGCTTCCGATGCCATTTGTGGAGACTTGTCGCATGGAAGAACGTGTTCGGATGCTGTCGGACTATGTTTCGGGGCATTGGAGTGTGAGTGATCTTTGCCGTCGTTACGGTGTGAGCCGGGAGACATTTTATGCCTGGCGCAAGCGGCAGATGAGCGGTGCGGAAGACTGGTTTGCCGACCGCTCGCATGGCACGGTTTCGTGCCCGCATCGCACGCCGTCAGCTCTTGCCGAAGAGGTGATTGCGCTACGCCGGCGGTTTCCGCATATGGGGCCGCGCAAGCTGGGGCACGAACGCATGCATCGCACTCTGAAGGCCCAGACATCCAAACCGCCGGCCGACAATGCCGGCCAGCAGCAGGTCCGTTTCGATGCCTTCCGCCAGCACTACAACGAGGAGCGCCCGCATGAAGCGCTGGGCCAACGCCCGCCCGCCGACCTCTATCGGCCCTGCCAGCCGCGTGCGATGCCTGAGCGTCTCGACGATCCCTGGTATGATGCCGACCACCAGGTGCGCCGTGTACGTGACAGCGGCGAGATCAAATGGAAGGGAGGCCGGCTGTTCGTCAGCGAAGCCCTTGCCGGCGAACTCGTCGGACTGAGCGAGCTGGAAAACGGCGGTCACGTCGTGCGCTTCTGCAACCGCGACATCGGCCTCATCGGCCTGGACGGCCGCTTCCGTCGCTTCGCTCCGCCGCGCCCGTCCAGGCCGATGAGGCCGATAGCAGCACACACGACAGAATGAAAACTGTCAGGTATCATCCCGGTCCAAAGTGTCGACCATCAACCCGGTCGTTCAGCCCGATGCGGTCCAGACAGAAAAAACTAACGCCGCCCGGAGGCGGCGTTGGAAGACGGTGTGATCGGTAAACCTTAGAACTCTTCCCAGTTCTGTTCGGCGGCTGCCGCATTGCCGCCGAAGGCGCGGGCGACCTTGGCGATGGCGCGGCGAGCCGGAGAGGCGGCTGGCCGGTGCGGCTCGTTGCGGACGAGCGCCACAGGTGCCGGCGCGTCATCCGAGAGTTTGAAGCGGGCAATCAGGCTCACCAGCCCGTTGGCTTCGGCCGAAAGCCGGTGCGTGGCCGCGGAGGTTTCCTCCACCATCGCCGCATTCTGCTGGGTCACCTGATCCATCTGGTTGACGGCGGTGTTGACTTCCTTGAGGCCGGTCGACTGTTCGGTCGCCGCCGTCGCGATCGAATGGATATGGTCGTTGATGGCGATGACCCGGGTGCCGATTTCCGCCAGCGCCTCGCCGGTCGCCTGGACGAGCTTGACGCCGACCTGCACCTCGTTGCCCGACTTGGTGATCAGCGCCTTGATGTCCTTGGCGGCCGTTGCCGAACGCTGGGCGAGCTCGCGCACTTCCTGGGCGACCACCGCAAAGCCCTTTCCGGCCTCTCCGGCGCGCGCCGCCTCGACGCCGGCATTCAGTGCCAGCAGGTTGGTCTGGAAGGCGATCTCGTCGATGACATTGATGATCTGGCTGATTTCGCGCGACGCCTGCTCGATGCGGCCCATGGCCTCGACGGCATTGCCGACGACGACGCCGGAGCGGCCGGCATTCTCCTTGGCTTCGGAGACCATGATGGTTGCTTCATGCGCCCGCTCGGTGGAATTCTGAACGACGGCGGTGATTTCGTCGAGGGCGGCCGAGGTCTGTTCGAGGGCGGCCGCCTGCTGCTCGGTGCGCTTCGACAGGTCGTCGCTGGCATTGCGCAGTTCCGCGGTGTTGCCGTTCATCCCTTCCGTCGTCTCGCGCACTTCGCGCATGGTCGCCTGCAGGGTGACGAAGGTATTGTTGACGTTTTGCTGCAGCTCGGCGAAGGCGCCCTGGAAGTTGCCGTTCATCGTCTGGGTGAGGTCGCCCTCGGCAAGGCTGGCGATGACGCGGCGGGTCTCGCCGATGCCGGCATCGACGCTCGACAGCAGCGTGTTGATGTTGCCGGCGAACTGATTGAGGTTGTCGTCCTCATAATCCTTATTGATGCGGTGGCTGAAATCACCGGCCGCAGCCGCAGCCACGACGACGGACATGCTCGACTGCAGGTCATCGCTCTTGGCGCGCATCGCCGCTTCCTGGGCGTTCAGCCGCTTGATCGCCAGGCCGTTCTCCTTGAAGACCGCAACGGCCGCGGCCATCTCGCCGATTTCGTCCTGACGTCCGGCAAAGGGAACCTCGGCTTCGAAATTGCCGTCGGCGACCGCCTTGATCGCATGGGTGACGCGCTTGATCGGTCGGCTCAGATGGCTGGTGCCGATATAAAA
This sequence comes from Rhizobium binxianense, assembly GCF_028994275.1. Classification (NCBI taxonomy): domain Bacteria; kingdom Pseudomonadati; phylum Pseudomonadota; class Alphaproteobacteria; order Hyphomicrobiales; family Rhizobiaceae; genus Rhizobium; species Rhizobium binxianense. The sequence goes on along the minus strand of NZ_CP118713.1, from coordinate 82,838 downwards.
GCCCATGCCGATGCCGGCCGCGATGCCAATGCCGGTAATGCTGAGGACGAGCATCAGCACCCAGGAGCGGAAACTTTCGATTTCGGCGTTGACGGCCTCGAGGGCGGCCTTGTCGGTAGCAACGACCGCGTCGATTTCCGCCTGGAACGCCTTGCGGTTGGCGCGGTTGGCGTCCGTGTTGCCCTGCTGGCTGGCGGCCTCGGGACCGACCTCGGTACCGAGGCGGGCGGTTTCGGTGCGGAAGGTGCGGAATTCGGCGGCGCGAGCGACGAGCTTGGCGAACGTCTCCTTCTCGCTCTCGCGAACGAGCGGCGCCCAGCCCGCGATGACCTTGTCGATCTCATCGAGATCGGCCATCAGGCCCTTGGCGAAGTTCGGCGTATCCTTGATCGTCTTGGCCGCATAGATGCCGCGCGATTCCATCACCACCGCCGTGACGAAACGGTTGAGGCGCTCGCCGGCATAGGCGCGGGCGGCGGCCTCCTCATAAGCCGTCAGGTTACGGCTGTATTCGTGCATGGCCGACAATGCCGTTGCGCCGATCAAAAGCGCGACCGCGCCCATCACGCAAACCAGTAGATTAATTTTGCCGCGGATCTTCAATGCGATGCCCTCCTAGTTCCAACACTGCCTGGAAAGCAAATTCCCAGCCCGTGACGCTAGATATCGGCGAAATTGATTAAAGTTAGATTTCCAATGTTTACGATTATGACCGACGAAAATTCGCCGTGTCGACTTGAAGGACGGGCGCGAGCGGGGCTGGAAAACCGAGCCATCCGCAATAAACAACCTGTACTTGCCACAAAAGATACAACCGTTCGGCGCGCGTGGAAATTCTTAACACCAGAGTGCGAAAAATGGCAGTCGGGCAGCACCGCAAAGTGAAATTATCCGGTATAATTGACTTTCGCAGGCTTCATCCGTATAAGCCGCCGCACGTTCGGTCACCCAGGCCTTTCATGGCCCCGCCCGTTCGAAAAACAACGCTCCTTGCATTATGCAAATTCAAGAAGGGCCGCACTCCGCGGTGTTTAAATAAATGAAGCGTACCTACCAACCATCCAAGCTTGTTCGCAAGCGTCGCCACGGCTTCCGTGCGCGCATGTCCACCAAGGGTGGCCGCAAGGTCATCGCCGGCCGCCGCGCGCAGGGCCGCAAGCGTCTTTCGGCTTAAGGCCGGGTTGCCCGGTAAGAGATGGCGGGCGAATTGACGACCAAAGACCAGAAACACACTGTCGGGCGGCTGAAAAGCCGCCCGCAGTTTCTTGCCGTGCGCGAAGGCGAAAAACGCCGCGGCGGCCTCTTCCTGCTCGAAGTCCTCGACCGGAAGGAACCCGACAGCCAAGCCCGTGTCGGTTTTACAGTCACCAAAAAACATGGCAACGCGGTCGAACGGAACCGCATGCGCCGCCGCCTGAAAGAGGCGGTGCGGCTTCATGCGGGGTTTGCAATGCAGCCCGGACACGACTATGTGGTTGTCGCGCGCAGGGACGTGCTTGAGGCGTCCTTCAAAGAATTGGCCGCGGAACTAAAATTTCGCGTGGAAACCAGGCCGAAACACCGGCGCTCCGGAGACGGACGCCCCAGGAACGTATGATGGAAAACAACCGCAATTACTTCATTGCGATCGCTCTCTCGGTGCTGATCGTCCTCGGCTGGCAGTTTCTCTATATGAATCCGCGCATCGAAAGCCAGCGCAAGGCGCAGGAAGCTCAGAAGGCGCAGCAGCAGACCGAGCAGGCGCAGCAGCCCGCAGCAAGCGGTGCGACGCCGGCCCAGACGAGCGGCGCCGCCCCTTCCAGCCAGGCGGCCGCGACGGCGACACTCGAGCAGGCGCTGCAGAAGTCCCCGCGTGTCGTCATCGATACCCCGGCACTTTCCGGCTCGATCAACCTTGCCGGCGCCCGCCTCGACGACCTGAAGCTTAAGGGCTATCACGAGACCGTCGACGACTCGAGCCCGATCATCACGCTGTTCAGCCCGGCCGAAACCAAGGACGGTTACTTCACCGAACTCGGCTATATCGGCAGCGACGCCACAGGCAGCGTTCCCGGTCCCTCGACGCTCTGGACGGCGCCCGAGGGCGCCAAGCTCACCGAGAAAACGCCGGTGACGCTTACCTACACCAATGACAAGGGCCTGACGTTTACCCGCACCATCTCCGTCGACGAACGCTACATGTTCACCGTCGCCGACAAGATCGAGAATACAGGCCAGGCGCCCGCCTCGCTCAATTCCTACGGCCGTGTCACGCGCTACAACAAGCCGACGACGCCGTCGGTCTACGTCCTGCATGAAGGCTTCATCGGGGTGATCGGCGATGACGGCCTGGTGGAAACCAAATATACCGCCGCCGAGAAGGAAGCCGTGAAACCGGCTAAATCCACCGGCGGCTGGCTCGGCATTACCGACAAATACTGGGCCGCGACGATCGTTCCGCCGCAGACTAGCCCCTATGAGGCAAGCTTCTCGCATTTTCCCGACGGTCAGCCCCGCTATCAGGCCGACTATAAGGAAGATGCCTTCACCGTTGCGCCGGGCCAATCGATCGAACTCAAGAACCTCGTTTTCGCCGGCGCCAAGGAAGTGCCTGTCATCGACGGCTATGAGGCCAGCTACTCGATCCCGAAGTTCGACCGCCTGATCGACTGGGGCTGGTTCTATTTCATCACCAAGCCGATGTTCAAGCTGATGGACTTCTTCTATCGCTTCTTCGGCAATTTCGGTGTGGCGATCCTGTGCACTACCATCGTCGTCAAGGCGCTGTTCTTCCCACTCGCCAGCAAGCAGTATGCTTCGATGGCGAACATGAAGCGCATGCAACCGAAGATGGAAGAGCTGAAGGCGAAATTCGCCGACGATCGCATGGGGCTGCAGCAGGCAACGATGCAGCTCTATAAGGACGAGAAGATAAATCCGATCGCCGGCTGCTGGCCGGTGGCGCTGCAGATCCCGATCTTCTTCTCGCTCTACAAGGTGATCTACATCACCATCGAGATGCGGCACGCGCCGTTCTTCGGCTGGATCAAGGATCTTTCGGCGCCCGATCCGACGACGATCGTCAATCTCTTCGGCCTGCTGCCCTTCGAGGCGCCGACGCTGCTGCATCTTGGCGTCTGGCCGCTGATCATGGGCGTTACCATGTTCCTGCAGATGCGCATGAACCCGACGCCGCCCGATCCCACCCAGGCGATGATCTTCAACTGGATGCCGCTGGTGTTCATGTTCATGCTGGCAAGCTTCCCGGCCGGCCTGGTCATCTACTGGGCTTGGAACAACACGCTCTCGGTGGCGCAGCAGTCGGTGATCATGAGGCGCCACGGCGTCAAGGTCGAACTGTTCGACAATCTGAAGGGTCTGTTCCGGCGAAAACCGGCGCCATCGAAATAGCGCTTGCAAAGCCCCGCTCCGGCGGGGCTTTCCGTTTCCGGTGGGCCGACGACGGCGGCGAAGCATCGCCTGCGAACCGCCGCAAAGCTTGACATCCGTCCGCAAAACCACGAAGCCCGGTAAAAGACCGAACCCAGAGATTGCAGAGCCCGCATGCCAGACACCGAAAAGCCGCTCTTCGGCCACCCATGGATTTTCATCCGCGGCGTCCCATCGCTCAACTTCCTGCCGCCGGAAGGGCCGCTTGAGGTGGCCTTCGCCGGGCGTTCGAATGTCGGCAAGTCATCGCTGATCAACGCGCTGGTCGGCCAGAAAGGCTTGGCGCGCACCTCGAACACGCCGGGGCGCACGCAGGAACTCAATTATTTCGTTCCGGACGGCTATTCCGGCGAAGGCGGTGACCTGCCGCCAACGGCGATCGTCGACATGCCGGGTTACGGTTATGCGCAGGCGCCGAAGGAGCAGGTCGACAAGTGGACCAAGCTGGTTTTCGACTATCTGCGCGGCCGCGCGACGCTGAAGCGCGTCTATGTGCTGATCGACAGCCGCCACGGCATCAAGAAGAACGACGATGACGTGCTTGATCTGCTCGACAAGGCGGCCGTCTCCTACCAGATCGTGCTGACCAAGACCGACAAGATCAAGGCGGCTGGTGTGCCGAAGCTGCTGGCCGAAACCGCGGAAAAGATCCGCAAACGGCCGGCCGCCTATCCCGGCGTGCTGTCCACCTCGTCCGAAAAGGGCGATGGGCTGGATGAACTGCGCCAAGCGATCGCCGAAACCGTCGGCATCGCCCGCTGGAAATAGCGCGCGCGCCCCGACGCGGTGCCCTGTTTGGTGTAAAGCTCTCCACGACATCCTAACGTTGAATATGCTGCCAATTGAAAACTAAAAGTTGACGACACCGCTTTGTTGAGTTAGATAGCGATCATCGAATTTTGCTTGCTGGCTTGGTTATCGCGCGATTGGCACCGTGCTCTGAACGAACTTCCTTTCAAAAATCGCTATCATCATCCGCATCGCCTTGGCGCTGCGGTTCTTCAATATTGCTATGAAAGGGTTCATCATGACCACTGGCACAGTTAAATGGTTCAATTCCACCAAAGGCTTCGGCTTCATTCAGCCTGACAATGGCGACGCTGACGCCTTCGTTCACATCTCCGCCGTCGAGCGCGCCGGAATGCGCGATCTCGTCGAAGGCCAGAAGATCGGCTTCGACCTTGAGCGTGACAGCAAGTCTGGCAAAATGTCCGCTTGCAATCTCCAGAACGCTTAATCGATATCTGCTTTCCTTTGACCACGGATGTACTGGCACTGCCGGAAGCACGTTATCAATTCAAGGCCAGGCGATTTGCCTGGCCTTTTTGTTTTCCGACCACAAGGCAAGCCGAGCGTGGTCGATCCGCCGTCACCGGGAGATCGTCTCCGGCACATGGACTTCACCGCATCGCCATCTCCGGAACATCGCGAAATCAGGTGATGCTCACGGTCCACTTGCACCCAAGGAAGCATCGATGACAGAGAATACGAAGGAACTTCAGGCGATCAATACGGCTTGGCAGATCGCCATTCAGGAGATCTTACGCATGGTTATCCGAGACATGTATCACGGCGGCGGCGAGGAATCATTCAAGACGCATATCAAGCGTATCGAAGAGGCGGCCGTGGACAGCATTTACACGGATTTGCGGCTGCGCGGGACAGATGAATGGACTGAAGTCCTGGTCAAGGATAAAGCCAGCAATTTCGTCACGATGCTGCTGACGTCCTTTACATATGATCGGGCCTAGAGCAATTCCAGCAAAAATGCGAAGCGGTTTTCCGTCCGGAATTGCGTAAAAACAAAAGGATAGAGCGGTTCTGCGCTTCCGTTAAAGCTGAACCGCTTTAGATCACGGCCCGGGATAATCGCCGCGCCGGAAACTGCCTGCATGGGCTGACCGGCATTGATTGCGCTTGCCTCCCCGCAGTTTTTAAAGCAACCCTTCACTCTCATGCTGTGCAAGAGCAGCCGTGTCCGCGAGTAATGTTTGATGACTGATAGCAAAGACCAGCCCCTTTCGCCCGAAGGCGTCGGCAATTTGCCTCATCTTGCCGAAGCCCTCGATGACGACCGGTTTCGACATTTTCTCGATCATGTTCCATTCGCAGTGGCCGTCTCCGAACTCGGCGGCAACGAGGCGCTGATTTACGTCAACCTCGAATTCGAGCGGCTGACGACGCTGGCGGCAACGCAGGTCCAGGGAAAACGCTGGTCGGAAATCGAATTGAATTCGACCGCAGTTTCAGGAGAAGCAACGCTCACCGCGGCTGTGACCTCTGCGGAGGAATATGTTGGTGCCTTCTCGCTGGCAGCCGAAGCTGAGAGCACGGCGATAATCGATGTCTGGTCGAATACCATCATCGACGACGACGACACTCCGCTTTTCCGATTGGTGGCCTTTGCGGCTCGCAATGAGGCAGCGGCTGATCAGAGCTTCAACGAGTTGCTGACGGAGAAAGATGTCCTCCTGCGCGAACTTCAGCACCGCGTGAAGAACAATCTTCAGATGATCACGGCGCTCATCCGGATGGAGGCGCGCAATGCTCAGCAGAGTGAGGAAAGCGAAAGGTTTGCACGCCTTGCCGGGCGGATTGAAGCCTTGGCTCTTCTCTATCGCTCGCTATCAGACGAAGAAAAGGGCGGGACAATCGATCTTGGCACCTATGTGAGCCAAATCGCCGCCTCGGTGATGGCGGCCCACGCAGTGGAAGGTATCCGGCTGGACATGAAGGTCGATACCTGGCCGGTTTCGGTCAATGTGGCCATGCCGGCCGGACTTGTCATCAACGAACTCCTCACCAATACGCTCAAACATGCCTTCGTCGGGCGTGATGGCGGGGAGATCACGCTTCGCTGTGTCGTCAGCGATACCGGGTGCAGGATCACCGTCGCCGATAACGGGATCGGTCTTCCTCCAGATGTGACCTGGCCGCATCCCGGCAAGCTGAGCGCGATGATCGTACAGTCCCTGAAACAAAATGCCCGCGCCGAAGTGGAGGTGACCTCGTCGCCGCACACCGGCATGAGTGTCTCACTCGTCTTCCCGAGAACCGAAGCGGCCCAATAGCCTCCTCAGCGGTTATCGCACCCCTCTCCTGGACGCATTAGATTTCAGACAGCACGCATCATCTCGCTGGCATCAGGGGCGCCCCGAAGAGCGCCCCATGTGTCACGCGCCGGCTTACATCTTCGGCAGCAGCACCTTGTCGACGACGTGGATGACGCCGTTCGACTGTTTGACGTCGGCGATCGTCACATGCGAGACACCGCCGTTTTCATCGGTCAGCGTGATCTTACCCTTGCTCTCCTTGGCTTTCAGCACGCAGCCGCCGACGGTCTTGATGTCGTGCTCGCCGCCGTCATCCCTGATCATCTTGGCAACGGTCTTGGCCATCGCATCGGCGGCCACGACATGGCAGGTCAGCACCTTGGTCAGCGTCGCCTTGTTTTCCGGCTTCAGCAGCGTGTCGACGGTGCCCTTCGGCAGGGCGGCGAAAGCCTCGTTGGTCGGCGCGAAGACGGTGAAGGGGCCTTTACCCTCGAGCGTGCCGACCAGGCCGGCGGCCTTGACGGCTGCGACCAGGGTCGTGTGATCCTTGGAATTCACGGCGTTTTCGATGATGTTCTTGCTGTCGAACATCGCCGCACCGCCGACGATCGGGTTCTTGGCGGCAGCAAAGGCGACGGCGGACAGGGCGGTGGCGAGCGCGAAGCCGCGCAATACGGACTTGATCATGATTTTCTCCTCACCGGACAGCATCCGCGGGCCTTATGCCTGAGCGTCGTCCGGACATTTCGAACTACGGCGGTTTGCGCCGAAGAGTTTCAGAGAGGAGAAAATGATTTTACGGGCGGGGCGATTGACGGCCGGCGCCCGATCATGGCCGATGCAGGGGGCCGCTTGCGATCACCGGACCGGTCGCCTGGCCGGTTGGTGAGCCGCCGAAAGGTTCGAGGCTGACGGCAAGGGTCGCGCCGTCGGCGAGTTGGCTGCGCAGATCGGCGGGTATGACCAGTTCACCGCTCTCGCCCGGCTGGAAGACGCCCAGCGATTTCGGCAGGCCGCTGCCCGGCACCAGCCAGAGTTCCAGCGACTTCTCCTCCGGCTTGCCGGCGGCGACCGGCACGATCTTCAGCCGGCCGCTCTGCAGTTCGTAGGAGGCGAGAAGATTGATGGCGTTGTTCTGGCCGGAGAGCGAGGCCACGAGCGGTGTCGGCCCCTGCGGCTGCGGCACCACGCCGGAAGCGAAGATGACGGCGCTGACGGCAACAACGATGCAGGCAAAGCTCAGCGAGCGCCAGAAACCGGCCGAATTCCAGAGCCCTTGTGAAAAGGATGCGGGTTTTCCAGCATCGCCGAAAAGCCGCGCCTCGATCTGTTTGAAGGTTTCCCGGCTTGGAGCAGCGGCTTCATACTCGTCATTGAAGGCGGAAAGATTGGTCTCCCAGCGGCTGACGATGGCGGCGAAGGGCCGATCGTGGCGCATGCGCTCTTCCACCACCCGCCGGTCCTGCAGCGACAGGACGCCAAGCACATATTCGCCGGCGAGAACCTCGTCGCGGGAGCGGTCTCCCTTGCTTTTGTCGGGCGATGTCATCGTTCCATGCACTCTCTCAGTTTCAAGAGGCTGCGCCTGAGCCAGGTCCGCATCGTGTTCAGCGGGACACCAAACTGATCGGCCAGTTCCTGATAGCTCAGTCCTTCGACATAAGCCCGTTTCACCGCGACCGCACGATCAGCTTCCAACTCTTCCATGCAGGTGTCAATCCGCCTTCCTTCATCCTTCGTCATCGTCTGCATTTCCGGGTCGGGCAAGGCATCGGCAAGATCGTAGGCGCTGTCGAGTTCGTCGGCGACAGGTTTGCGCGCCCGCAGCGTATCGATCGACCGGTTGCGGGCAATCGCCGAGAGCCACGCCGAGGACGAACCCGTGGCTGCCTGGAAGCTTCGGGCCCGTTGCCAGATGCTGATATAAACTTCTTGCAAGGCTTCTTCGGCTTCCGTGCGATCCTTCAAGATACGCAGGCAGATCGCAAAAAGTTTCGGTCCGGTCTGGTTGTAGAGGGCCACAAAGGCCCTGCGGTCGCCGAGCGCGACGCGGCCGATCAGGTCTGCAATGTCATCGCCTTGCATGCCGTTCCTCATATCATGCTTGCGCTGCCGGACGGCGACAGCGTCCTGCTCCGCGCCAGATACGATAAACTATTGCCCTCTGGATTATTCCCTCTGTCGGAAACTTGCGATAAAAGGCCGCGAACAATTCTGCGGGGTCCCCATGAACGAGTCCGAAAGCGAACTGCAGGCACGGCTTCTGGCCAAGGCGCTGCCCTTCATGCAGCGTTACGAGAACAAGACGATTGTCGTGAAATATGGCGGCCACGCCATGGGCAATCCCGAGCTCGGCAAGGCCTTTGCCAGCGATATCGCGCTGTTGAAGCAATCGGGCGTCAACCCGATCGTCGTTCACGGCGGCGGCCCGCAGATCGGCGCCATGCTGAACAAGATGGGCATCGAATCGAAATTCGAAGGCGGGCTTCGCGTCACCGACCAAAAGACGGTCGAGATCGTCGAGATGGTGCTGGCCGGCTCGATCAACAAGGAAATCGTCGCGCTGATCAACCAGACCGGCGAATGGGCGATCGGACTTTGCGGCAAAGACGGCAACATGGTCTTCGCCGAAAAGGCGCGCAAGACCGTCAAGGACCCGGATTCCAACATCGAACGCGTGCTCGATCTCGGCTTCGTCGGCGAAGTGGTCGAAGTCGACCGCACGCTGCTCGATCTGCTCGCCCGCTCCGAGATGATTCCGGTGATCGCACCCGTCGCCCCCGGCCGCGACGGCGCCACCTACAACATCAATGCCGATACCTTCGCCGGCGCCATTGCCGGGGCGCTCAACGCCACCCGGCTGCTCTTCCTGACCGATGTGCCCGGGGTACTCGACAAAAACGGCCAGCTGATCAAGGAGCTTTCCGTCGCCGAAGCGCATGCGCTGATCGCCGACGGCACGATCTCCGGCGGCATGATCCCGAAGGTCGAGACCTGCATCGATGCGATCAAGGCCGGCGTCCAGGGTGTGGTCATCCTGAACGGCAAGACCGCCCATTCCGTGCTGCTCGAGATCTTCACCGAGCACGGCATCGGAACGCTGATCGTTCCCTGAGCGAGACTGCGCAAGGAGCAGCGCTGCGGCGTATCCTTCGAGACTCCGCCCTGCGGGCTGCGCGCTTGGGATGTGAGGGATGTTGGGGGATGCCGCGGGGGGGAGCAGAGGCGTCGGAGGATGCCGCGGGGATAGCGACTGACCATCATCAGGCGTGTCCCTGCAAACCTCCCAAGCAACGATATCCGCTCCGACAGGCCGCAAATCGCACGATCTAGCCTTGGCAAGATTTCGAATCGTGCTTTAGGTTGCGGCCCGAAACAAATGGGTCGAGCAAAAAGATGCGCCTCACAGACTGCTATAATTTTCACGATTTCCGGCGCATGGCCAAACGGCGGCTTCCCGGGCCGATCTTCGACTATATCGATGGTGCTGCCGATGACGAGGTGACCTATCGGCGCAATAGCGCGGCCTTCGAGGCGTGCGATCTGGTGCCCGACGTTTTGCGCGGGGTGGCCGAGGTCGATATGTCGGTGACCGTCATGGGCCAGAAGCTGGCCATGCCGGTCTATTGCTCGCCGACGGCGCTGCAGCGGCTGTTCCATCACCAGGGGGAGCGGGCGGTCGCGGCGGCGGCGGGAAAACACGGCACGATGTTCGGCGTCTCCTCGCTCGGCACGATCAGCCTGGAGGAAGCGCGACGGATCAGCAGCGGGCCGCAGGTCTATCAATTCTATTTCCACAAGGACCGCGGCCTCAACCACGAAATGATGGCGCGGGCCAAGAATGCCGGCGTGCAGGCGATGATGCTGACGGTCGACAGCATCACCGGCGGCAACCGCGAGCGCGACAAGCGCACGGGATTTGCCATTCCCTTCAAGCTCAATCTCGCCGGCATGATGCAATTTGCGATCAAGCCGTCCTGGGCGATCGACTGGATGACGCACGAGGCTTTCCGGCTGCCGCAGCTTGAAAACCACGTGAAGATGGACGGCGGTGCGCTGTCGATCAGCCGATACTTCACCGAGATGCTCGATCCCTCCATGTCGTGGAACGACGTGGCCGACATGGTGCAGGCCTGGGGCGGGCAATTCTGCCTGAAGGGCATCATGTCGGTCGAAGACGCCAAACGCGCCGTCGAGATCGGCTGCACCGGCATCGTGCTGTCCAACCATGGCGGCCGCCAGCTCGACGGTTCGCGCAGCGCTTTCGACCAGCTCGCCGAGATCGTCGATGCCGTCGGCGATCGGATCGACGTGATGATGGATGGCGGCGTGCAGCGGGGAACGCATGTTCTTAAAGCGCTGTCGCTGGGAGCAAAGGCGGTCGGGCTCGGCCGCTACTATCTCTTCCCACTGGCCGCCGCCGGACAGCCCGGCGTCGAACGGGCGCTGGAGACGATGCGCACCGAGATCGAACGCGACATGAAGCTGATGGGCTGTACCTCGGTCGACCAGCTGACCCGGCGCAATCTGCGCTTCCGTTCCTGAGCACAAGCGGAATGTGATTCCGGGCCGCAGCCCTTCGTGGGATGCGGCCCTCGCATCGATCGGCGTCAGATCAGGTTATAAATCGCCGCCGCTTCCTGCTTCAGCTTCTCCATCATCGACCGGTAAGGCCCCGGGCCATAGCTGATGCGGCCGACGCCGAGCCTTGCCAGGGTTTTCACGTCGGGGGCGCCGGCCCGCATCATGATGTTGACCGGCAGCGACGATGCCGTGCAGATCTGTTCGATCAAGGCGGGATCGATCAGGCCGGGCACGAAGAAGCCGTTGCCGCCGGCGGCCGCATAGGCCCTGCCCCGCTCGATCGCCTCGTCCACCAGACCGGAATGTTTGGCAAGATCGCTCTCGGCCAGAAAAAGGTCGGTGCGGGCGTTGATGAAGAAGGGGATATCTTTGCCGTCGGCCATGGCGCGAATGGCGCGGATGCGGGCCGCCTGGCTCTCGACGGGATAGAGCCCCTCGCCGGCGACCACCCGATCTTCGAAATTGATGCCGACGGCGCCGATTTCCACCAGCCTGGCGACATTGGCGGCGGCGACCTGAGGCTCTGCCGAATAGGCGCCTTCGAAATCGACCGAGAGCGGCAGGTCGATGACATCGATGATGGATTTCGCCGTCTCCACAAGCACCGACATCGGCAGCTTCTCGCCATCGGCAAAGCCGTGGGCGGCGGCGACCGACCAGCTTCCCGTCGCAAGCGCCTTGGCGCCGGCATCGGCAACGGCCTTTGCCGTGCCGGCATCCCAGATATTGTAGAGGACGATCGGGTTGCCCTTCTGGTGAAGCGCGCCGAATGCCTTGGCCTTTTCAGTCTGGTTCATGCTGTCTCCTCCATCTTTGCCTGCGTGCTGATCTTCTCTTCATGTCGCAGCAGCCACTGCTTGCGCCAGAGCCCGCCGCCGTAACCGGTCAAAGAACCATCGGCGCCGAGCATGCGGTGGCAGGGCACGATGATGGCAAGCTGGTTGGCGCCATTGGCGCGGCCGACGGCACGCACCACTTCCGGCCTCTCCATCTCCCTGGCGAGATCGCCATAGGCGCGTGTCTCACCGACAGGGATATCGATCAGCTTTGCCCAGACATGCTTTTCGAACGGCGTGCCGCCGAGCGCCAAGGGCGTCGTGAAAACGGTGCGCCGCCCGTCGAAATAATCGCGGATCTCCGCCTCGATCCGATCGATAACAGGGGTGCGGCCGATCGCGACGGAGGAGCGGATGCGCTTCTGCAGCGCTTCGAGTTCGGTCGGCAGCGCCTTGCGATCGTGAAATTCGAGAAGATGCAGATGCGTCTTGTCGGCGACCGCGATCATCGGCCCGAGCGCGGTGTCGAACCAATCGGCAAAAAGCAGTTCGCGGTTCTGCGCGAGCGCCGGCGTCTTGCCGATAAGCCGCTGGAAGGCCGTCCGGAAACCACTGGGGGATTCATATCCCGCATCAAGCTGCGCATCGATGACACGCGCGCCATCGGCCAATTGCCTGGCCGCCTCGCCGAGCCTGATGTAGCGGACGATGTCGTGGAAGGTCATGCCGAGCGCCCGCTTGAAGGCGCGGCGCACGGTCGAGGGATCATGGCCGCGGCGCACGAGCTCATCCTCGCTCCAGCGAACCTCCGGTTCACCGTCGAGCGCGGCAAGCAACGCGTCGACCACAGGCTCCCTGCCCGGCTGCTCCAGCGGCTTGCAGCGCCGGCAGGGGCGGAAACCGGAATGCATGCAGGCGGCGATCGTGTCGAAGAACAGCGTATTTTCCCGCTTCGGCTTGCGCGCCGGGCAGGTGAGACGACAGAAGATGCCTGTCGTCTTGACGCAGACATAGGCCTGGCCCTCATAACCGGCGCTGCGCGCGATCAGGGCTTCATAGAGCGTATCGTCATCGGGGCGTTCGAAAAGCATGACCACTTTCTAGCACCGCACGCCTGCCGCGTCCGTCGAAAATCGGGCGTCTATTTTATCCCGCCGCGTCGAGGCTTTTCACATGCCGCTGCGGGCGCAGCATGGATTCCTCCTCGGCATCCTGCGGCGCACCCCAGAAATTCTCGAGCGTCGGGCCATCCGTGAGATGGCGGCGGCGGAAGAGGAATTCGACAATCTCGTGAAACCAGACGCGGCGCCCCATCTGCGTATACCAGCGCATGGAATGGCGCTGCTCGGGATCACGATGGAAGAGGATGCGCAGCAGCGCCTTCGGCCGCGCCTGGACGGCCACCTCGATGAGCTTGACGCAGGCGACCAGCACGATCGGGCTGAGATACCGCATCTTCAGCACCTGATGCTTGTAATCCCATTTGCGGATATCGGTTTCGATAACCTGCCGATCACGGGCGATGCGGAAGAACGGCGTCCAGCGATGCGGCGTGACATAGAGCGCCTGGATCTGGTCGGGATCATAGGAGAGCAATTGCCGGAAGCCGCGCCAGAGATGGCCCAGCGTCTCCTCCTCGAAACCGACGACCCAGGTCGCCATGGAGAGGATATCGTGTTGGCGTAGAAGGCGGATCGCCTCCCGGTCGGTTGCCTTGGCTCCCCCCTTCTTGATCAGCGTCAAGGTCGCCTCGTCGGTGTTTTCCATCCCGATCAACCAGCGCACGACACCAGCCTTGCGATAGAGATGCAGGATATCGGCATCGCGGACGATATCATCCGCCCGTGTCGAGCCGACGATCTGCACCGGCACATTCTCGGCGATCATCGCTTCGAGAAAAGCCAGCCACGCCATGCGCGAGGAGGTAGGATTCTCGTCGGCCAGGTTGATCAGTTCCACACCCTCTTGGCGATACAGCCTGGCGATCTCGCGGGCAAACAGTTCCGGCGAGCGGTGACGCCAGCGGGTCCAGAAGCCGCGCTGGCCGCAATAATTGCAAAGATGCGGACAACCGCGTGAAAACTGCATGACGACGGCACGCTTGCCGCCCCAGTAGCTGTAACGGCGATGATCGATCAGCTCCCAGCCGACGCGATAGGCATCGAGATCGGCGATCGCCTGCGCCGGCTGCGTCGCCAGGATTTCGCCATGGTCATCGCGAAAGGCGATGCCGGGAACGGTTGCGAGCGGGCGGCCCGTCGCCAGGCAATCGGCAAGGCGCCGCATCGTTTCCTCGCCTTCACCGCGCACGAGAATGTCGAATGCCGCCGTCTCGGCCAGAACCTCCCGCCAGTGATAGGTCGGAAAGACGCCGCCATAGACGATGGAGATTTTGGGATCACGGCATTTGATCGCCTCTGCGATCGCACGGGCTGTGGGATGGGCCGAGGTCGAGCCGGAATGGCCGATCAGCACCAGATCCGGGTGGCTGCCCACCGCCCGGCTGACAATCTCCGCTATCTCCATCGGTCCGAACTCGGCATCGATGAGACTGACGATATGACCGTCGTCGATCAGCGGGCCTGCGACCGCGAGAAGGCCGAGCGGTGGGTGATCATCGGGAATGCGACTGCCGATCGCCGTATGCGGCGGATTTATCAGAACGATCCTCATTGCGGCTTTACCCTTGCGGGTCCCCCTGTCTGACGCAGGCAGAAAGTCACCGCGATCGATGGCAATATTCAGCCGAAATCCTCTTAAAGTTGTGAAAATCTGACGGCTTTTTTGCGGAAGCCGCCGTCAGGCGAAGGCCTAAGGCAAAGGCCTTTGGTTTCCGCGGCAGCCGTGCCATAAGACCGCCATGACCAAGATCGACCGCACGCCTGATAAAGCCGATTTCGAGCACGTCACAGACTGGGTCTTCGACCTCGACAACACGCTCTATCCGCATCATGTCAATCTGTTCGCGCAGATCGACAAGAACATGACCGCTTATGTCGCGACGCTCTTACAGATGGAGCGGGAAGAGGCGCGCAAGCTGCAGAAGCAATATTACCTCGAGCATGGCACGACGCTGCAGGGGCTGATGATCCATCACGGCATCGACCCGAACGACTTCCTCGAAAAGGCGCATGCGATCGACTATTCGGCGCTGACGCCGCAGCCGGAACTCGGCGCGGCGATCAAGGCGCTGCCGGGGCGCAAATTCATCTTCACCAATGGCAGCGTCAAGCATGCGGAAATGACGGCGGAGGCGCTCGGCATTCTCGAGCATTTCGACGACATCTTCGATATCGTCGCCGCCGATTACGTGCCGAAGCCGGCGCAGGCGACCTATGACAAGTTCACGGCGCTGAAGCGGGTCGAAACCGCCAAGGCGGCAATGTTCGAGGACCTGCCGCGCAATCTGACGGTGCCGAAGGCGCTCGGCATGCAGACCGTGCTGCTGGTGCCGCGCAATCTGGAAGACACGGTCGTCGAATGGTGGGAAAAGACCAGCGGCGAAGAGGATCATATCGATTTCGTCACCGACGATCTGGCCGCCTTCCTCGGCAGGATTACCGCTCCGGACTGATTCGGCCCCCGCGCTGACGGATTACCAAAGTTTCACCCAGCTTACCGATGTTTAACTGGGACTTTCCGCCCTGTTGCCATAGCTTTCTTCCTGAGGGGACACCTCACGAAAGGCTAATACGATGTACCGCAACAAGCTGATACTGGCAGCGCTTTCCTCCAGCCTCATCTTCGGCGCAGCCGCCGGGGCAGGCTATGCCGCACCCGGTGACGGGCCGCGTCAGCACCCTGGCAGGCACGGTTCCATGCACGGTCCGGGGCCTGCCGCCTTCCGCGAAATCACCTATGTCAGAATGCTCAAGCAGTTCGACACCAACAAGGACGGACAAATCTCCAAAGACGAGGCGACCGCCGGCATCGACAAGATCTTCGCTGCGATCGACACCAATCATGACGGCTCGCTGACCCCGGGCGAAATCGGCGCATACCAGAAAGCGCAGTTGCAGGCGATGAGAGATCAGCGCAAGCAGGACGCCGGCGACAACAAGGATGCCGATACCGCAGACGCGACGCCTGATAATAACGACCAGGGACAGCCGCCGCAGGCTGGTCACGAGGGTCGCGACGGGCATCGCTGGATGCACCATGGCGGCAACATCATGCGCGCCTCGATCATGATGCACCGGGTCGATACCGACCAGAACGGCCAGATTTCCAAACAGGAGGCCGAAGCCGCCATCGACAAGCTGTTTGCGCGGATGGACCGCAATAAGGACGGCGTCATCTCGATCGACGACATGCCGGACCGGCCGCTTCTGTAAGGCCGGGCGCACCATGCTCCCGTTCTATCCTTCTTGGGAAAGAGCGGGAGATTGGTTCAAGCACCGCGCTGAGCTCTATTCGCGGTGTTCGTAGAAATCCTGGACGATCTTCCAGGCGGCTTCGGCGGTGTCGACGAAGCTGATCAGCTTGACGTCGTCGGGCGCGATCGTGCCGAATTCGGCCAATGCGTCGAAATTGATGATGCTCCGCCAGAAGGCCTCGCCGAAGAGGATCAGCGGCAGGCGCTCCATGCGGCCGGTCTGGATCAGCGTCAGGCATTCGAAGAATTCATCCAGCGTTCCGAAGCCACCCGGGAAGACCGCGATCGCCTTGGCGCGGACCATGAAATGCATCTTGCGGATGGCGAAATAGTGGAAATTGAAGCTGAGCTCCGGCGTCACATAGGCGTTCGGCGCCTGCTCGTGCGGCAGCACGATGTTGAGGCCGATCGAGGGGGCGCCCTCGTCGGCCGCGCCGCGATTGCCCGCCTCCATCACGCCGGGACCGCCGCCGGTGACGATGACATATTCGTGGAAATTGAAGGTGGCCGAATATTTCGAGCAGAGCCGGGCGAATTTGCGCGCCTCGTCATAATAGACGGAGGCCGCCTCCAGATTGGCGCGCTGGATATCGTTGCGGGCCGCCCAGGCGCTCTGGCCGGGGGCGGGAATGCGGGCGCCGCCGAACATGACGACGGTCGACCTGATGCCGCGTTCGGTCAGCATCATTTCCGGCTTCAACAGTTCCAGCTGCAGGCGGATCGGCCGCAGCTCCTCGCGGCAGAGGAAATCCTCGTCGACATAGGCAAGGCGGTAGGCGGGCGACATCGTCTGCGGCGTCTTCGGCACGGCCTCGGCGCGCTGCCTGTCGGTCGAGCTGCTCTTTAGTGGGTCCCATACGCCATCCTTGCGCCGCGAACCGCCGTTTCGTCCTTTCGCCATGTCGAAATGCCTTTCAGTAATGCCGGCCAAGAGACCGGATATGTCGCTATAACGCCTTGAATCCAGATATGATCTTGTCGGAAAAATCATTCCGTTCTACGGGTTCATGCTGTAGAGCAGGATAAACCCCGCCAACCGCACTTCCGGAGACCTTGCCGTCTCCACGATAAAGATCGAAGTTTAAGGAATTCTCATGAGCGCCACCGACCTCGCATCCCTCGAAAAGATCATCGAAACCGCCTTCGACAATCGCGACAATGTGAACACGTCGACCAGGGGTGAGGTTCGCGATGCGGTCGAAGCAGCACTCGATCTGCTCGATGCCGGCAAGGCCCGTGTCGCGACGCGCGGCGCCGACGGCGCCTGGACGGTGCATCAGTGGCTGAAGAAGGCCGTGCTCCTGTCCTTCCGCCTGAACGACATGGAGGTGGTCAAGGGCGGCTCCGGCAGTTCCACCTGGTGGGACAAGGTGCCTTCGAAATTCGAGGGTTGGGGCGAGAACCATTTCCGTGCCGCCGGCTTCCGCGCCGTGCCGAACTGCGTCGTGCGCCGCTCGGCCTATATCGCCCCGAACGCGATCCTGATGCCGTCCTTCGTCAATCTCGGCGCCTATGTCGGCGAAGGCACGATGGTCGACACCTGGGCGACGGTCGGATCCTGCGCGCAGATCGGCAAGCATGTGCATCTTTCCGGCGGCGTCGGCATCGGCGGCGTGCTGGAGCCGATGCAGGCCGGCCCGACGATCATCGAGGACAATTGCTTCATCGGCGCCCGTTCGGAAGTGGTGGAAGGCTGCATCATCCGCGAAGGCTCGGTGCTCGGCATGGGCGTCTATATCGGCAAGTCGACCAAGATCGTCGACCGCGCCACCGGCGAGGTGAGCTACGGCGAAGTGCCGCCCTATTCCGTCGTCGTCGCCGGCTCGATGCCGTCGGGCAATGCGACGATGGGCAACGGCAAGCCGGCGCCGCATCTCTACTGCGCCGTCATCGTCAAGCGCGTCGATGAACAGACCCGCTCGAAGACCGGCATCAACGAGCTGCTCAGAGATTGATGACATCGGCAGAGTGATCCGGTAAACAGACGGCGTCTTTTCCGCGAGGCGCCGCCTTGCCATGTCTTTGCCATTCCCGCCGGATAGTTCGACTGCCATGACCGCTACCGATCCCGTCGCCAATCTCCAGACGCTGATTCGCTGCCCCTCCGTGACGCCGGCCGAGGGCGGCGCGCTGTCGGCGCTCGACGCCATGCTTGCGCCGCTCGGCTTTGCCGTCGACAGAGTGAAGGCGAGCGAGGAGGGAACGCCCGATATCGAAAACCTCTATGCCCGCCTCGGCAGGGATGGCCCACATCTGATGTTTGCCGGCCATACCGATGTCGTGCCGGTCGGCGACGAGGCCGCCTGGACGCATCCGCCCTTTGCCGCCGAGATTTCCAACGGCGAGCTTTTCGGCCGCGGCGCCGTCGACATGAAGGGCGGCATTGCCTGTTTCGTCGCCGCCGTCGCCCGTCATATCGAGAAAAACGGGCCGCCGGCCGGCTCGATCTCCTTTCTCATCACCGGCGACGAAGAAGGCCCGGCGATCAACGGCACGATCAAGCTCTTGCAATGGGCGGCCGAGCGCGGCGAGCGCTGGGATGCCTGCCTTGTGGGCGAGCCGACCAATCCGGACAGGCTCGGCGACATGATCAAGATCGGCCGGCGCGGCTCGCTGTCGGGCAAGATCACCGTGCACGGCGTCCAGGGCCATGCCGCCTATCCGCATCTTGCCGACAATCCGGTGCGCGGCATGCTGCAGCTGACCCAGGCGCTGATGGACCCGCCGTTTGATGGCGGCACCGACGACTTCCAGCCCTCGAACCTCGAGGTGACCACGGTCGATGTCGGCAATCCAGCGACCAATGTCATTCCGGCCAAGGCCTCGGCAAGCTTCAATATCCGCTTCAACGACAGCTGGACGGCCGAGACGCTGCGGGCCGAAATCCTCCGGCGCCTCGATGCCGCCGCCGGCAACGGCCAGCTGCGGCCGGGCCGCGAACCGGTGAAATACGATATCGTCTGGGCCGACCGGCCGAGCCATATCTTCCTGACGCGCAACAATGCGCTGATCGCCTCGCTGTCATCGGCCGTCGAGGGTGTGACCGGCCAATCGCCCAAGCTTTCGACCACCGGCGGCACGTCGGATGCGCGTTTCATCAAGGATTATTGCCCGGTCGTCGAGTTCGGCCTCGTCGGCCAGACGATGCACATGGTCGACGAGCGCGTCGCTGTTGCCGATCTGGAGACGCTGACGGCGATCTACGAAATCTTCATCGCCCGTTGGTTCGCCAATGCCGGGGCTTAGGGAAGTCCAGTATTATCTGGCCGGCCTCTGGCTGCTGATCCGGCTGGATCCGCGCGGCTTCCGCTATCTCGACATGTCCGAGCGCGGCGTCAACCGCTCGTTCTGGGCGATCGCCTGGTGTCTGCCGCCGATGGGCATTTCCTGGCTCTGGTGGCGACAGGTCTTTCTGCGGTCGATGCCGCCGGAAGCCGATGTCGGCTTTGCCTTCTATATCAGGCTCGGCTTCGTCGAGCTCGCCAACTGGTTCGTGCCGCTGGTCTTTGCCGGGCTGCTGCTGCTTGCCTTCCGCATGGGCGAGCGTTTCGCGCCGGTCGTCGTCAGCGTCAACTGGCTCGGCGTGCCGCTCTCCTATATCAACGGGCTGCTGCTGGCGATGGTGGTCTTCCTTCCCGGCTCCGTCGGCCTCGTCTCGCTGCTGCTGCTGGCCTTCATGCTGGCGCAGGTCTTCGTGCTGGCCCGCATTCTCCGGATGATCTGCCACGGTCACGCGCTGATGGTCGGGGCGATGACGCTGGTGCTGCTGGTGCCGTCGATGATCCTTTCGGAATATCTGCAGCACTTCCTCGGCATCTATCCCACCTGATCAGGCCTACGACGGATCGTCAGTCTCATCGGCGTCGATATCGGCGTTGGTGACAGGCCTGCGGCGGTCGATGATCACCTCGGGATAATCCACCTGCATGAAATAGAGCCCGTCCGGCGGCGCCACCGGGCCGCAGGCCTTGCGGTCGCGCGCCTCGAGTGCTGCCTCGACATCGTCTGGCGTCCATTTGCCTTCGCCGGCGAGCTTCAGCGTGCCGGCGAAGGAACGGATCTGATTGTGAAGGAAACTCTGCGCCGTGGCGCGGATCTCGATCAACTCGCCATTGCGCGTCACATCCAGCCGGTCGAGCGTGCGCACCGGGCTGTTTGCCTGGCAATGGGCGGATCGGAAAGTGGAGAAATCGTGCCGGCCGACCAGCCGCTGGGCAGCGGCATGCATGACCGCGTGGTCGAGCGCCTTCGGCACCCACCAGGCCTTGCCGGCCTCGAGCGCCAGCGGCGCGCGGCGGCTGATGATGCGGTAGAGATAGTGGCGCCGCAGCGCCGAGAACCGGGCATCGAAGAATTCAGGAACCGCCTCGACCTCGATAATCGAGACACGCTCGCCGGCGAGCCTGAGATGCGCGTTCAAGGCATTCTGCAGCTTGTAGGGCGACCACTCCTTCGTAAGATCGGCATGGATTACCTGCCCCATGGCATGAACGCCGGAATCGGTGCGGCCGGCGCCGCGGATCGATACCGTCTCGCCGGTCAGAGACAGCACCGCCGCTTCGATCGCGCCCTGCACCGAGGGACCGTTCTCCTGCCGCTGCCAGCCTACATACGGCCCGCCGTTATATTCGACGGTCATGCGGAAACGCGGCATCAGCGAAGCCTCGTGCCGGCTGCAAGCGGCGTGCCCCTAAGGAAATCGGCCGCGGCCAGCGGCTTGCCGCCGGCCTTTTGCAGCCTGGTCAGCCGCACCGCACCCGAACCGCAGGCGACCACGAGATCGTCCGTCAGCAATTCGCCCGATGCGCCTTGGCCGTCAGCCAACTCGGAAGCCAACACTTTCACCCGTTCCGGCTTGCCGCCGATTTCGAGCTCGAACCAGGCGCCCGGAAACGGCGCCAGGCCGCGGATATGGTTGTGAACATCCCCGGCATTTCCAGCGAAATCGATGCGGGTCTCGGCCTTGTCGATCTTGGCGGCATAGAGCACGCCCTCGTCCGGCTGCGGCGTCAGCGGCAGATCGTTCATCTCCAGCTTCACCATGGCCTCCGCCATCGCCTTGGCGCCGACGAGCATCAGCCGGTCGTGCAGCTCGCCAGCCGTCATGTTCGGGCCGATCTCGACTTCGCGGGTCAGCGCCACGGCGCCGGTATCGAGCCCCTTGTCCATCTTCATCACCATCATGCCGGTCTTTGCGTCGCCCGCCATGATCGCCCGCTGGATGGGCGCGGCCCCCCGCCAGCGCGGCAGCAGCGAGGCGTGGCCGTTGTAGCAGCCATCCCGCGTGCCGTTCAAAATCGCCTCCGGCAGCAACAGTCCGTAGGCGACGACGACGCCGACATCGGCATTCAAGCCACGAAATCGCTCGCGCTCCTCCGGGTCCTTGAAATTGACCGGGGTGAAGACCGGCAGACCGAGCAGTTCGGCGGCCTGATGCACCGGCGATTTCTGCAGATCGAGCCCGCGCCGTCCACCCGGCCGCGGCGGCTGGGTATAGACCGCAACGATCCTGTGGCCGGCATCGACGAGCAGGCGCAGGGTCGGAACCGAGAACTCCGGGGTTCCCATGAAAATGATGCGAAGAGACATTCTATCTCGCCAATTGAGGATCAGCCGTCTTCAAACGGGTTTACGAGCTTGAGATCAAGCTCCTCGAAATCTCTGGTGTTGCGGGTGGCGAGCGTCGCGCCGTTGGCAAGGCAGATGGCGGCAATCATGGCATCCTGGACCGAAATCGGCCGCCCTATGCTTTCGCGTTTCGCCCGCAAACGACCGGTTACTATAGCCGTTTCCAAATCCCAGCCGACGATACGCTCACGAAATTGGCCCTTCACCAAATTCTCGATAGCCCGGAAGAAGCGGTCCGATCCTGTTTTCAGGAGGACCCTTTCGGCTCCGTAAATCTGCTCCATCAGCCCGACCGTGCAAAGCCAGATTCTCGAGGCATCCTGCAGCGATATCCAGGCCTTCACCTTTTCACTTGGCAATGGCCTGGCGAACTCGGAAACCACATTCGTATCGAGAACGATCATTCGAAATCCTCGAACGGCCGGCCGAAATCCTTTTTCCGCGCGGCCTCGATTTCGTCCATGATTGCAGCAAATTCATCGTCCACTGCGTTTTCGCTGACAAAAGCGGCGCGTATTGCTTCGTAGGCCGACAGACTCTCGGGCTTTGCTTCGGTTTTCCTTTTCAGCGCTTCCCGCAAAAGTTCCTTGGCCTCGTCGGAAAGGCTGTTTCCGCTCCGCTGTGCCGATTCCGCAATGTCTCGCTTCATCGCCTCGGAAATATTTCTGATCAGAAAATCACCCATGCGGCGCCTCCATCATGATATCAGTGATATCATAGTGCCTCGCCGGTGAATTTTCAACGTGCTGCTCAGAGCACCTTGGACTTCGCCGCCTTGGTGAACTTCTTGATGACCATTTCCCGCTTCAACCGCGAGATATGATCGATGAAGAGCACCCCGTTCAGATGGTCGATCTCGTGCTGCAGGCAGGTGGCGAGCAGGCCGTCGGCTTCAACAGTCTGTTCCTTGCCGTTGCGGTCGAGATATTTGACCGAGACGACGGCGGGGCGTTCGACCTCGGCATAATAATCCGGGATCGACAGGCAGCCTTCCTCATAGACCGAGCGCTCGTCGGACGATGTGACGATCTCGGGATTGATGAAGACCTGCGGCTGCTTTTCTTCACCCTCGCGCGACACATCGATCACCAGCATGCGGCGCGGTACGCCGATCTGGATCGCCGCAAGGCCGATGCCCGGCGCGTCGTACATGGTTTCCAGCATGTCGTCGGCAAGGCGCTGCAGGTCGGCGTCGACCCGCTCGATCGGCTTGGAGAGCTGGCGGAGAAGGGGATCGGGAAGAATGATGAGTGGCTTGATGGTCATGGCGTTCCCATAACCCATCTTTTCCGACTATGGAATTATCCGGCGGGCGGGGAAGACGCTTTTTTCCCATCCCCGCCCGGAATTTCGCCATATTCGCCTCACGCCGCCCGGCGGGCAGCGGTGACGGCACGGCCCTCCGGCCGGGCGCGGAAGCGCCGCAGCAGCTCGATCAGGCTTTCCACCTCGTCCTTGAGGCGGCGGGTTTCCGCCGACGATTGTTCGACCATGTCCGAATTCTGCTGGGTGATCGCCCCCATGTTGCGGACGGCGACGCTGACCTCGTTGACGCCGGTCGCCTGATCGCGGGCGGCGGCGGCGATATCGGCGACGAAACGGTTGATGATGTCGATGCGGCTGATCATGTCATTCAGTGCCTCACCGGTGCTGGAAACGATGCCGACACCCTCGTTGACCTGGGTCGAGCTCTGCGAGATCAGGTTCTTGACCTCCTTGGCCGCTTCCGCCGTACGCTGGGCAAGCTGGCGGACTTCCTGGGCGACGACGGCAAAGCCCTTGCCGGCATCGCCGGCGCGGGCGGCCTCGACACCGGCGTTCAGCGCCAGAAGATTGGTCTGAAAAGCGATCTCATCGATGACGCCGATGATCTTGGAGATCCCGGTCGAGGATTTCTCGATGCCGGCCATCGCCGAGACGGCGCTGGTGACGAGTTCGCCCGAGTTCTTCGCCTTCTCTTGCGTTTCGCGCACGGCGGCCGAAGCCTTCTCGGCATTGGCGGCGGTCTGGCCGACGCTGACGGAAAGCTGCTGCAGGGCGGCCGAGCTCTCCTCGACGCCTGCCGCCTGCTGGGCGGTGCGCAGCGCCAGATCGTTGGTGGCATTGGAAATGACGTCGGCGCCGCTCATGATCTGGCCCGAGGTCTCGCGCACGGAGGCGAAGGACTGGCTTAGCGCCCTGACGGCGCGGTTGTAATCCTCGGCCATCTGCCTGAAATTGCCCGGCAGGTCGGACGGCAGGGTGGCTTCGAGATCACCTTTCGACAGTGCTTCCAGAGCGCGGCGCAGCTGCTCCAGCGCGGTCGCCTGATCGGATTCGGCCTGGGCACGCTCCTCTTCCAGAGCGCGGCGCTTTGCTTCGAGCGTCTCCAGATAGACCGAGATGGAATAGTCCATGTCGAGCATGCCGGCCTTGATAACGGCCGACAGCTTCTCGGCCAGTTGCTTGCCCTGCTGGCGCGCGAAGACCGACGGCCACTGCTTTTCCATGATGCCCTTGACCAGCTCGGACATGACGATGGCGTAACCGCCGATATACCAGCGCGGCTCCAGCCCGATGCGGGCGTGCGTCCGGCCGACCGCGGTCACGCCGTTGACATAGCTCTCGTCGAAGGCGCCGCCGGCAAGATTGGCCCAATGATCCTGCTGGCGCTTCTTGGCATGGCCGACATGGTTCTTATCGGCGAAAAAGCCTGAAACAGCAGGGGTCCTGGCGATCTTGGCATAGAATTTATCAAGGGCGCCGCCGATTAGCTCGGATATGACAGGACGCAGATCCCGCATCGACTTGCGCGCCGCCTCATCCAGTTCGATGAAATCGAGGCGCTGCCTGAGGGCACTGTCGGTCTGCTGGGATGTCATGGAGGGTCTCTGTACTTGGCGCGAGGCGCGGGAAGGAATTTCTGCGCCACAGGTTTTGGCGAATATGGTTGAGCAATCGTTAAATCGGCGCGCGATTTTTTTTCAGGCGCCGGCAGGAGCCGCAGCGGGGGAAGATAGTGAGGACTGCCAATTTCGTTCACGTTTTGATCTATATATCGCCGTGTCTTCTGTTATGCTCGCGGCATGACCGTCCATTCCGAATCGCTCGCCCTTTCCCTTGCCTCGATCAGTCCGGCCATGCTGGCGCTTGCCGGCGGGGTTCTCGCCGCCCTCGCCCTGCTGGTGATCGTGCTTCTGCTGCGCAGCGCCAGCCTTCGCCGCGAACAGGCGGAGGAGGCGAGCTTCCGCGCTGGGGAAAACGAAGCGCGCATGGCCGAGCTTTTGAAGGTCCAGGCGGAGATGCAGGGCCGCATCGCGGCGATGACCGAAGTCTTCGGCGCGCGGCAGAGTGAACTCAACCAGACGATCAGCCAACGCCTCGACGGCATGTCGCAGCGTGTCAACTCGACGATCACCGAGCAGACCAGATCGACGCATGAGAACCTGCAGCGGCTGCAGGAACGGCTGGCGGTGATCGATGCCGCACAGAACAATATCCAGACCCTCGCCAAGGATGTCGTCGGGCTGCAGGCCATTCTGTCCAACAAGCAGACGCGCGGCGCCTTCGGCCAGTCGAGGATGGAAACGATCGTCGCCGACGGCCTGCCGATGGGCGCCTATACCTTCCAGCAGACGCTGTCCAACGGCTCGCGGCCGGACTGCACGATCCGCATGCCGAACGGCGCGCCGCCGCTGGTCATCGATGCGAAATTTCCGCTCGAAGCCTGGAACGCCATCCGCGACGCCGGCAGCCCGGAGGCCGGCAAGATCGCCGGCCAGCAGTTCCGCCGCGACATGGAGGTCCATATCAGGGACATTTCCGAGAAATATCTGATCCAGGGGGAAACCCAGGATACGGCCTTTCTCTTCGTGCCGTCGGAATCGATCTTCGCCGAGATCCACGAGCACTTCGAACCGGTGGTGCAGAAGGCGCACCGGGCGCGCATCGTCATCGTCTCGCCGTCGCTGCTGATGCTGTCGATCCAGGTCATCCAGGCGGTGCTCAAGGACCAGCGCATGCGGGCGCAGGCACATCTGATCCAGGGCGAGGTGGCGATCCTGATGGAGGATCTCAGCCGCCTCGACGAGCGGGTGCGCAAGCTGCAGGGCCACTTCGCCATGGCGCAGAAGGATATCGACATGGTGGTCACCTCGGCCGACAAACTCACCAGGCGCGGAGCCAAGATCGAGGCGCTGGAATTCGAGGCCGGCGGCGGCGACGAAAAGCCTGCCCGCGACAGCGAACCCGCCGCCAAATCGGTGGAAAGCCGCACCGGTCTTCTCAAGCTCCGGGTGGTTGACGAGGAGTGATCGCTTCGGGCAGTGTCTCGCCCGCAAGAAACAGCAGGAGCATGATGCCGTCGGAAAACCACGCTGAGTTTTCGGCATCACGCTCTATCGAAGAATTGGAGCATGACGTCAGTTGCTGGCTCCAAAAGACGGGACACCCTGATGATCACAGTTTTCGGGTCCATCAACATGGACCTCATCGCCACCACCGAGCGCCTGCCGAAGCCCGGCGAAACGGTGGCCGGCAACGGTTTTGCCACGGCCGCCGGCGGCAAGGGCGCCAACCAGGCGCTCGCCGCCCGCCGCGCCGGCCGCTATGTGCATATGGCCGGCGCCGTCGGCAAGGATAGCTTCGCCGCGGATGCCCTTTCGCTGCTCGATGCGGCGGGAACCGATCTTTCTCTCGTCAGGCATGTCGACGGTCCCACGGGCACGGCGCTGATCCTGGTCGGCGGCGACGGCGAAAACATGATCGCCGTCGTTCCCGGCGCCAATGGCCAGGTCACGCCTGACGACGCCGCAACGGCAATCGGCGGCATGAGCGAAGGCGACATCCTGATGCTGCAGCTCGAAGTGCCGGCCGCCGCCGTCGAACGCGCATTGTCGGCCGCCCGCGCCAAGGACGTCACCAGCATCCTCAACCTTGCTCCGCTGATCCCCGATGCGGCCCGCCTCGGCCGGCTCGCCGATATCGTCATTGCCAATGAGACCGAGTTCGAGCGGCTTGCCGGACAGGACGGCATGGATGCCCAAGCGCGCGAGGCAGCCCTTCAGCGCCTGCATGCCGAAACCGGCCAGACGCTGATCGTGACGCTTGGCGGCGACGGCGTCATCGCCATCCGCGACGGGGCGATTTCAAGGGCGCAGGGGCTGAAGATCGAACCGGTCGACACCGTCGGCGCGGGAGACACATTCTGCGGCTATTTCGCTGCAAGCCTCGACGACGGCCTCGATTTTGCCACGGCGCTGCGCCGCGCGGCCGTTGCCGGCTCGCTCGCCTGCCTCAAATCAGGCGCGCAGCCCTCAATTCCCTTGAGTGAGGAAGTCGCAGACAGAATATAGTCTGCGCCCCTCGCGACACGTCGTCGGCCTCCCTCAATTTTGAGGGGTGTTTCTGCGGCTTTCCTCATATGAACCACTAAAGTTTCACTCAAATTTAAGAGGTCTCCGGCGATCTTCCCGGTGATCGCCGGATCGTCGCATTTGCGGATCCGCGGCTCACACGGCTGCTCCATGACGGGGCGACGCCTTTGCTCCTGCGCCGGAGAATGCCCGTTCGGCGCATGCTTGCCCGAGGATCCCATGTTCACTTTTCGAATGAAATCGCTTGCGGCGAAACTCATCGTCATCACCGGCGTCGCCATCGCCCTTGTCCTCATCGTTTCTAACTTTTTCCTCATCGGCCAGACCCGGGATCGCGTCCAGACGCTGACGATGGATCAGGCCAACCTCGAGGCAAAATCGATCGCCAATGAAATCGCCGCCAATGTCGGCGAACTCGCCAGCGCCGCCCGCAGCATGATGGGTGTGCTCGGCCGAGCCCATGAAGGCAAGTCGCTCGATCGCAAGGGCATGATCAACGTGCTGAAGGCCAATCTCGAGCAGAATGCCTTCGCCTTCGGCAGCTGGTTCTGCGAGCAGCCCGGTGCGCTTGACGGCAAGATCACCGAGCTTGCCAACAACAAGGACGAAGGCGTCAACAAGAACGGCGTCTTCACGCCCTACTGGTCGAAGACCAAGGATGGCGGCGTCCAGTATTCGACCTTCGATGAAGATTATACCGCCGAATGGTGGAAGCTCGCCGCCGACAGCGGCAAGGGCGCGATCACGACGCCTTACATGGCCGAGGGCACCGACGTGCCGACGCTGCTGACCTCGATTGCCTATCCGGTCATATCAGGCGGCAAGATGATCGGCGTCGGCGGCGTCGATATCTCGCTGAAGTCCCTGACCGACAAGCTGCAGGCGCTGCATCCTTTCGGCTCCGGCCGCGTGACACTGCTGTCGCAGGCCGGCAACTGGATCGTCGCGCCGGTCCCCAACCTGATGACCAAGCCGTATGACGGCGAAGGCGCCGACGTCGTCAAGTCGACCCTGTCGAGCAAACAGCCCGGCCTGATCAGCAACCTCACCTATGACGGTCTCGCCCCCTTCGACCGCGTCGTCTATCCGTTCGCGGTTCCCGGCGTCAACGCCACCTGGGTCGTGCTCGTCGACGTACCGCACACCGCGATCAACGCGCCGGTACGGGACCAGACCTACATGATGATCATCAACGGCCTGATCGTGCTCGGCGCTGTCATGCTGGCGCTCTATTTCGCCGTCCGCTCGCTGGTGCAACGGCCGCTCGGCGGGCTCGTTGCCAGCGTCGAAGCGCTCGGCAACGGCAAATATGACGAACCGGTCGCAGCCCAGCACCGCACCGACGAAATCGGTTCGGTCGCCAAGGCGCTGGAAGGCTTCCGCTTCACACTCGCCGACAGCCGTCGCCTCGAAGACGATGCCGCCAGAGAGCGGCATGCGGCGGAGAGCGAGCGCAGCCGTTCGGAATCGGAACGCCAGCAATCGGTGTCGCTGCAACGCCATATCGTCTCGATCGTCGGCGCCGGCCTTTCGGAACTGTCGCAGGGCAATCTCGGCTACCGCATCACCGACGAATTCCCCGGCGAATACGGCAAGCTGAAACAGGATTTCAACGCCGCCCTTGCGAGCCTTGAAGAGACCATCAACACGATGACCCTCAGCGTCGCCAATATCGGCTCGGGCACCGGCGAGATCAGCAACAGCGCTTCCGACCTCGCCAAGCGCACCGAACAGCAGGCGGCAAGCCTGGAAGAGACGGCGGCCGCGCTCAACGAGCTCACCGCACAGGTCGATTCCAGCGCCGATCATGCGCGTACCGCCGCCGACAATGTCAACCTCGCCTGCCAGGATGCCGAAAAATCTGGCGAAGTGGTGCAGAAGGCGATTGCCTCGATGCAGGGGATCGAGCAGTCTTCGACGGAGGTTTCCAGGATCATCGGCGTCATCGACGAGATCGCCTTCCAGACCAATCTGCTGGCGTTGAACGCCGGCGTCGAGGCGGCCCGCGCCGGCGAAGCCGGCAAGGGTTTTGCCGTCGTCGCCCAGGAGGTGCGCGAGCTCGCCCAGCGTTCGGCAACCGCCGCCAAGGAGATCAAGACGCTGATCAACACCTCGGCCGTCCAGGTCAAGGAAGGCGTCGACCTCGTCGGGCGCGCCGGCGGCACGCTGCACAAGATCGCCGAGCAGGTGATGGGCATCAACGAGCTCATCCGGCAGATCTCGGCATCGGCCAGCGAACAGGCCGTCGGCCTGAAGGAAATCAACCAGGCCATGAACCAGATGGATCAGGTGACGCAGCAGAACGCAGCGATGGTGGAGGAAGCGACGGCCGCGAGCGTCGCGCTCAACGACGAAGCCCAGACGCTGAAGGCGCTTGCCACGCGCTTCAACGTCTCGGGCTCGGGCAACGCCGCGGCGCTTGCCTCCGTCGCGCAAAAGATGCGGACGCCCGTTGCCGCGGTCGCCTCGCACCGCGTGGCCGCTCCAGCAATCCGCGCGGCCGCTCCTGCGGTCCGCCGAGCGGTTGCCCCGTCGCGCAGTTCGGCGGCCGTGGCTGAGGACAGCTGGGAAGAGTTCTGATCGTTCCGCCGTCTAAATGCAAAGGGCGCCTGATTTCCAGGCGCCCTTCACATTTCGCGGATGATGGGCTTAAGCGGCGTTCGACGTCTGCTCTTCGTTGAGGAAAGCGTAGATCGCCGAAGCGGAATCGGTGGCGCGCAGCTTGGCGACGAGATCGTGATCGCGCAGCACGCGGGCGATACGCGACAGCGCCTTGAGATGATCGGCACCCGCGCCCTCCGGCGCCAGCAGCAGGAAGACGAGATCGACGGGCTGGTCGTCCAGCGCCTCGAAATCGACCGGCTGCTCCAGCCGGGCGAAGATACCGACGATCGAATGGATGTTGACCAGCTTGCCGTGGGGAATGGCGATGCCGTTGCCGACGCCGGTCGAGCCAAGGCGTTCGCGTTGCAGGATGACGTCGAAGATCTCCCGTTCGGACAGCCCGGTGATCCTGGCGGCTCTTGCGGCCAACTCCTGAAGCAACTGTTTCTTGGAATTTACTCTGAGGGCGGGAATGATCGCATCCTGATGGAGCAAATCTGCCAATGCCATTTCTTTTTCCTTCTGTCGCCGGGATCAAATGCAAGGAGCGGCGGCAATACCGCCGCTCACCGCCCAGATCTCAGCCTTTGATATTGGCTGAATCGATCCAGCCAATATTTCCGTCGTGCCGACGGTAAACGATGTTCAGATGTTCCTTGCCGGGGCTGCGGAACAGGAGAAGCGGCTCGTCGGTCATGTCGAGCGCCATCACGGCGGTAGCGACCGACATGGTCTTCAGCTGCTTCGTGCTTTCGGCGACGATCGCCGGAGCGAAATCGTCGGGGATTTCATCCTCGTGGTCAGGAACGGAATCCATGACCGTGTAGGAGACTTCTGCAAAACCGTTCAGATGGTTTCCGGCATGATGGTCCTTCAGCTTGCGCTTGTAGCGGCGCAGCCGTTTTTCGATGCGCTCCGAAGCGGCGTCGAAAGCCAGCTGGGGATCGGTCGCTTCACCGGCCGCATGCAACACCACCCCGCTGTCGAGATGAAGCTTGCAGTCAGCGGAGAAACGAGAACTCGCCTTTTCCACGGTCACCTGACCCGAGTATCCCCCGTCGAAGTATTTCGTGATGGCCATACCAATTTGGTCCTCGATCTTTTGACGGAACGATTCACCAATTTCCATATGTTTACCGGACACACGCACACTCATGGAGTTTCCCTTCTTATCGTCGTTTGCGGGTATCAGTTTACGCCAAGCCTCAGGTTCATCCAAGCACTTCGCGCAATCTCAAGCAAGATCGGCGTCAGCCTGCTGGTCCTTGGTGCCCTTCTGATGTTGGGGATAACTCCAGACGCCGTTCGCGGCATCGATTGCGGCGGGCTTCTAGCCAGCCGCTGCCGAAAAGTCAATAGGGCGAAAAACTGCGATCACTAATGCTCGCCTTGCGTGCATGCGGCACACTGCTACACAGCGCTTATCACCGATCGCCAACCAATGGCTTTCAGGGTCTTCCCGTTATGAGTGCAGCCGTCCTTGCCGGGATCGTCATGGCTGCGACACCTGCTATGACGCAAACGAGTCCGATCCATGCCGTCGGGCTCAGCCTTTCGCCGAGGAAGACGATGCCGATCGCAACGCCGATCGGCACCCTGAGATAGGCTTGCGAGGTCGTTCCGACCGAACCCAGCGTCTGGACGAGACGGAAATAGATCGCAAAGGCAAGCGCGGTCGAAAAGGCGGAAAGGCCAAGCAGCGCCAGCATCGATGCCGTCGACGGATCGAGTTCCCAAGGCCGATCGACGACGAGGCTGACGGGCAAGAGAATGACGGCGCCCGAGATCAACGAGCCGGCCGCCGGCACAGCGGGATCGAGACCCTTGAAGTTCTTGCCGAAAATCGCGGCACCTGCATAACAGACGGTCGCCAGGATGATGGCAAGCTGGGCCATCAGGCTTTCGCCGAGGCCGCCGAGCGCTTCAAGGCCGATGACGAGGCAGATGCCGGCAAGGCCCGCCATGACGCCGAAAAGCTTTCGCACCGTCACCTGCTCATGGCGGGTGATCAGCACGGTCAGCAGAAAGGTGAAGATCGGCGTTGCCGAATTGAGAATCACCGCCAATCCCGCATCGACGGTTTGTTCCGCCCAGGCGATCAGGGTGAAGGGAACGACGCTGTTCAGACAGGCCTGGAGGAAGAACCGCTGCCACGTCGCGAGGTCATTGGGCAGGCGGATTTTGCGGTGGCGGAGGACGGCAAGCAGAATGGCGCCGGCAATCAGCGTGCGCGCGGCGATCAACGTAAGCGGCGGAATGGTTTCTACACCGATCTTGATGAAGGTGTAGGAGGAGCCCCAGAGGGTCGCCAGCGCCAGCAGCAGGGAAAGCTCCCTGGCAAGATTCGGATTTTGCGGCATGGTTGGCATTTCGCTGTTGGTTCAAAACACCGGAGGAATAGCGCAATTTGCGGGCGGGATGCTTCGATCGAGGCCGAAGCATCCCAGCGTCAGAAGCCGGCGACCTTGGCGAGGGCCCGCTTTTCGCGGCGGCGTTGGACCGAGGAGGCGATGTTCATGGCCTCCCGGTATTTCGCAACAGTGCGGCGGGCGAGATCGATGCCGCCCTTTTTCAGCATGTCGACGATATCGTCGTCGGAGAGCACCGCGTCCGGGCTTTCCTGCATGATCAGCGCCCGGATCTTGTGACGCACCGCCTCGGCCGAATGGCTGTCTCCGCCCGCAACGGCGCTGATCGAGACGGTGAAGAAATATTTGAGCTCGAAGAGACCGCGCGGCGTCAGCATGTATTTGTTCGAGGTGACGCGGCTGACGGTGGATTCGTGCATCTTGATCGCCTCGGCGACCGTCTTCAGGTTCAGCGGGCGCAGGTGGTCGACACCGTTCAGCAGGAAGGCGTCCTGCTGGCGGACGATCTCGCTTGCCACCTTCATGATGGTCTTCGCCCGCTGGTCCAGGCTGCGCGTCAGCCAGTTGGCGCTTTGCAGGCAATCGGAGAGGAAGGCGTGATCCTCGCCATTCCTGGTCACGCGGGAAAAATAGGACTGATTCACAAGCACGCGTGGCAGCGTATCCGGATTGAGCTCGACCAGCCAGCCGCCGTCCGAGGAGGGCCTGACGACCACGTCGGGCATGATCGCTTCGGAAACGCCGGTCTCGAATCCGCTGCCGGGTTTGGGATTGAGCTGGCGGATTTCGCCGAGCATGTCGAGAAGGTCTTCCTCATCGACACCGCAGAGCCGCTT
Source organism: Rhizobium binxianense (assembly GCF_028994275.1). Classification (NCBI taxonomy): domain Bacteria; kingdom Pseudomonadati; phylum Pseudomonadota; class Alphaproteobacteria; order Hyphomicrobiales; family Rhizobiaceae; genus Rhizobium; species Rhizobium binxianense. The sequence goes on along the minus strand of NZ_CP118713.1, from coordinate 49,830 downwards.
CAACGTGGCGAAATCGCGCCGTGCCAGCAGTTCGAGGTTTTCGACCAGCGCCTGCATGGCGGGGTCGTAGCGGTCCTTCTGCCTCAGCTGGATCGCCAGGCATTCGGCGAGGCTGCGGGCGAAAACCCCCGGCGGATCGAGCGTCTGGAGGGCGGCAAGCACGCGCTCGGCCGCGGTGAGGCTCGTGCCCAGCCGCTCGCCGGTCTCGACGATATCGGCTTGCAGATAACCGGCATCGTCGAGCTGATCGACGAAGTTCTGCGCGATCAGCCGGTCGGCCATGTCGGGCAGAACGAAAGGGATCTGCTGGGCGAGATGATCGCGCAGCGACACCTGGCCGGCGACGAAATCGTCGAGATCGTAATCGGTGCCCTCGCCGCTGCCCGGCATCGATTTCCATTGGCCGACGAGCTCCGGCGCATCGAGGCGCTGCGGCGCGCTGTCATCGGGAAAGACATTGGTATAATTGGCGTCGAGCTCGTCGTTCAGCCGGCTGGTGCTGGCGCTGCCGCCATTGTCGTACCAGTCGCTGGAGAGCGCCTCGGTGCGGTTGTCGTCACCGTCGTCCGAGCCTGCATCCTCGGGTGAACGAGCATAAGGCTCGTCTTCGGCTTCGCCGCGTTCGGACCCTGCCTCGCCGTCATTCGACGGAAATTCGAGCAGCGGGTTCTTCTCCACTTCCTGGGCGATGAACTGGCTGAGTTCGACATGCGTCATCTGCAGCAACTGGATGGATTGCATCAGTTGCGGTGTCATCACCAGGGATTGGTTCTGGCGCAGGAAAAGACTGGCGGACAGTGCCATGACGGACGCGAAACTCCCTCAATTCCTCCGGGAAACCGCGTCCGATCAAGGCTTCGGGCCGCGGAAATCCAACTTGGCCCAAAAATTGCTTTTTTATCTCATTTGGTCAAGCGGAACTATGCCGCAAGGTGAATTTCTGAGGGATCAGCCGCTCAGAGGCTGAAATTGTCGCCGAGGTAGAGCCGGCGCACTTCGGGATTGTTGACGATGTCGTTGGCCCGGCCATGGGTCAGCACCTCACCGGCATGGATGATGTAGGCGCGGTCGATCAGACCCAGCGTCTCGCGCACATTGTGGTCGGTGATGAGAACGCCGATGCCCCGCGCCGTCAGGTGGTGAACGAGATTCTGGATGTCGGCGACCGAGATCGGGTCGACGCCGGCGAAGGGTTCGTCGAGCAGCATGAAGGTCGGGTCGGTCGCAAGCGCGCGGGCGATTTCAAGGCGGCGGCGCTCACCGCCCGACAGGGCGACGGCGGCACTCTTGCGCAGCTTCTGGATATGAAACTCCTCCAGCAGTTCGCTCAGCTTCTGCTCGCGCTCGGCCTTGTCCTTGACATGCACTTCGAGAACGGCGCGGATATTCTCTTCCACCGTCAGGCCGCGGAAGATCGACGCTTCCTGCGGCAGGTAACCGACGCCGAGGCGCGAGCGGCGGTACATCGGCATGGTCGTGACATCGTTGCCGTCGATCTCGATCGTGCCTTCATCGACCGGCACGAGGCCGGTGATCATGTAAAAACAGGTGGTCTTGCCGGCGCCGTTCGGGCCGAGCAAGCCGACGGCCTCGCCACGGCGCACCACCAGCGAGACGCCATTGACGACGCGCCGCGTCGCATAGGTCTTCGTCAGACCGCGTGCGATCAGCGTTCCGCGATAGCGGCTCTTGTCGGCGGCACCCGCAGCTTGTGGCCCGGGCTTACCGAACATGGTGGATAGCGATGATAATTTCACGTGGGAGGCCGGCTTCTCAGTTCTGCTTCTGCTGCGTATTCGGCTGCGACTTCGGATCGAGCTGAATCTGGACACGCCCACCGCAGCTTTCAAGCTCCGCCTGGCCGGTTTGCATGTGAACCGTCAGCTTGCAGCCGGTAAAGACGTTCGGCCCGTCCGACAGAATAACCTTGTTGCCCTGATCCGCCGTGAGGACGAATGTCTGCGAGGCCATGTCGAAATTGCCGTCATCGGCAGTCGCCGTCTGCGTGCCCGAGGTCAGGAGGACCTTGTCCGTGACCAGGATCTTGTCGATATCGGCGCTTCCCGATGCCAGCGAGCCCGACTGCTGCGGCTGCGCCGCGGGCTGGGCGGCGGGTTGCGTCCCGTCGGCGGCCGGCTTTGCCGCCTTGTCCTTGTAATAGACGGTCATCTTGCCGGACTGCATCGTCGTCGTCCCCTGGACGACCTTGACCTTGCCGGTGAACAGCGCCGTGTGTTCCTGGTCGTGAATCTCCAGCTTGTCGCTTTCGATCTGGATCGGCTGGTCGTTGGAAAGCTTCATGCCCGACATCGTGGCGGCCTGCTGCGCGCCCGCGCCCGAGGCCGTCAGCATAAGGGCAAATGCGCCGGCAACGAATGCCATGCCTGTCTTGCAAGTGGAAATGCGACAATCTTTTGTCATGGATGACCCGGCTGGTTAAGTGCCCTGTTTATGGATGGTGGATGGATCGACATTCATGCGAACATTCCCCTCGAATGTGATCACCCGCCCCTTATCGGTTATCTCCATCGTCTGCGCAAGAATGGAGGCATTGTCCTTGGTGATGGTGACGGGATCGTCGCTCCGCATGTTTCCGCCCTTGATGTCGAGCTGGGCGGACTGGAAATTCGCATTGAGGCCGCTGCTCAGCACCAAAGTGAAGGGGGCCGTCATATGCAGATTGTCGGTAGCGCGGTTGTAATCGGCGGTCGAGGCGACGACGCGGGCGATCAGGCCGTCATTCATCGGCACGGCGGCCTTGATGGTTTCGAGCGTGATAAGATTGGGATTGCGGATGTCCTGCAGCGCCCGTTCGGCCAGCATCGAATAGTTGATGCCGTCGGAATTTCGGCCTGATATCGCCGGCTTTTCCATCACGACCTTGCCGTTCTCGATCTTGGCGCCTTCCAACTTGATATTCTCGGGCAGATAGATGCTGACCAACGCCACCGCCGTGAGGCCGGCCGCGATGATGAGGGCGGCCAAAGGCAGCAAAATCTTCAGCCGCCGCACCCGGGCGGAATGGAACAACGCATCGCCATAGGCGCTCTTGCCGGACCCGGCATAGGCGGCATGTCCGTTGTTCTTCAGGGTATCGAGCATAGGCCTCGTCCATGTGCGGTGATCGCCGCGCCTTCAGAACAAAGCCGGCCGCCAATCACAGTTCGTTTCGCATTATTACATTGGCTTGCCAATATGGAATTTTTTCTGCAACAAGCAACAAAACGGAAAAACATCAAAAAGTGGCATTCGTACGCGCCGCTGCCACCTATTTCACCGGACCTCTCGGCGGCGTGCCGAAGCCGGGGCCTGCGCTGGAGGTTTCTATGGACAGTTCGATGATTGCGGATCGCCGGCGGCTGCGCCGCAAGCTCTGGTTCTGGCGCCTCTTCACGATGGCCCTCGTCGTGGCACTTGGTTTCGCCTTCTACCGCTTCGCCGTCGGCGATGCCGCGACGGAGCGCCCGCATATCGCCCATGTGACGATATCAGGGCTGATCGTCGATGACGACGAGCTTCTGGAGCGGCTGAAGAAAGTCGAGACCAGCGATAAGGTGAAGGCCGCGGTGATTTCGATCTCCTCGCCCGGCGGCACGACCTATGGCGGCGAAAAAATCTTCAAGGCGATCCGCGCGATATCAGCCAAGAAGCCGGTCGTCTCCGACGTGCGCACCCTTGCCGCCTCCGCCGGCTACATGATCGCCACTGCCGGCGATACGATCATTGCCGGCGACAGCTCGATCACCGGCTCGATCGGCGTCATCTTCCAATATCCGCAGATCCAGCCGCTGCTCGACAAGATCGGCGTGTCGCTGCAGGAGATCAAATCCTCGCCGCTGAAGGCCGAGCCCTCGCCCTTCCACGAGGCGAGCGAGGAGGCCAAGGCGATGATCCGCAACATGGTGGTCGACAGCTATAACTGGTTCGTCGATCTGGTCGCCGACCGGCGCAAGCTGCCGCGCGACGAGGTGCTGAAACTGGCCGACGGCACGATCTATACCGGCCGCCAGGCGCTGAAGGTGAAACTCGTCGATACGATCGGCGGCGAGCCTGAGATCCGTGCCTATCTCAAATCGCGCGGCGTCGACGCCGACCTGCCGATGGTGGACTGGGACAAGAAGAGCAATACGCCGTTTCTGCTCGCTGGGGCTGTTTCGCGGTTGATTACGATCTTCGGTTATGATGATCTCTTGAAAGGCCAGGATATCAATGGAATCCTGCCCCCAAAGTTGCTTCTTGACGGGCTGCTTTCAGTTTGGCAGGTTGGCCGGGATTGATAAGAAATCAATAATTTAAGGGGGCGAATGTGATCAAGTCCGAATTGGTGCAGATTGTTGCAGCACGCAACCCGCATCTCTATCATCGCGACGTCGAGAATATCGTCAACGCGGTTCTCGACGAGATCACGGATGCACTGGCTGCGGGCAACCGCGTCGAATTGCGCGGCTTCGGCGCGTTTTCGGTCAAGAACCGCCCTTCCCGGTCCGGCCGCAACCCGCGCACCGGCGATACCGTCTTCGTCGAGGAGAAGTGGGTTCCCTTCTTCAAAACCGGCAAGGAACTGCGCGAGCGGCTGAATCCCGGCCAGGCCGACGAAGAGGATTGAGCGGCGGCCGCCTGCGGCGAAACCGCACTTGAACTCGGGCGCCGTTTTCCTATTCTAGATCAAGAGTGAGCGCATGATGTCGTCCGAAAACCGCTCACATTTTTCGGGCCGATGCGTAGATGCAAAGCGCCGCGCAAAGACACCGGCGCATCCGACGCATGGAGACTTCAAATGGCCAAGAAGATCGTCAACCTGTTGATTCTGCTGCCGCTCGGTGTCATCCTCATCGTCTTCTGCGTCGCCAACCGGCAGAGCGTCACGCTCGCCTTCAACCCGTTCCGGCCTGACGATCAAGTGCTTGCGCTTTCCGCGCCCTTCTTCGTCTTCCTATTCATCGCCCTCATCACAGGCATGCTGATCGGCGCGGCCGCCACCTGGTTCAGCCAGGGCAAACACCGCAAGCGCGCCCGCACCGAAGCCAAGGAAGCCATCCGCTGGCAGGGTGAGGCCGACCGCCACAAGAGCCGCGCCGAGGAAATCGCCGGGCAGCTGCCGGCGCGGTAAAACCGGCTCAAGCTCTTTGTGCATGCATTGGGATTTCGACGAGACGCCGGCGGTCAAACCGGAAAAAAGCTCAGTTCCTCATAGTCGCCCTCCGGCGACGCGCCGTTGCCGGTCACGCTGAAACCATGGGCGAGGTAGAACGCCTTCGCCCGCCGGTTCTTCACCAGGCACTTCAGCCGGTACTGGTGTTGCGGCCATTCGGGCAGCGACCGCAGCAGCGCCGTCCCGGCACCCTGCCCCTGGAAGTCCGGGCTGATATAGAGCATGTGGATGAAATCATCGGCCGGCCAGAGCGACAGGAAGCCGGCTACACCGCCGTTTTCATGCTCGCAGACGAAGACCGTCTCGCCATTGGTGTGGGCGGCGAAATCCTCGCGGTGGAACTTGCCGGGATCGACCCAGACGAATGTTTCGCGGCGCACGGAAAGATAAATCTCCGCGAGCATTTCCTGGTCTTCCGCACGCGGCGGCCTGATGGTCCACGTCATGACGTCGATTTAACCCAAGCCCCGACCCGCGCCAAGCCCCAAGCGCGTGGCCCAAAGCCTGGCATTGTGCCAGGATCAGCCGGCCGCCATCTTCGCGACGACGGCGGCATTGAAATCCGAAAAGAACCCCTCGGCGAGCCTCTGCGAGGTCGAATCGAGTAGGCGTGCGCCGAACTGGGCAAGCTTGCCGCCGAGTTCGGCTTTTGCCCGATAATGCAGGATGGTCTCGCCGCCGCTTTGTTCGAGCACGATATCGGCGCTGCCTTTGGCGAAGCCGGCAAGACCACCCTTGCCTTCGGCCGACAGCGTATAGCTCTTGGGCGCATCGACATTTGAAAGCGTCAGCACACCATGGAAGGTGGCCGACAACAGGCTGAACCTGACCTTGATCGTCGCCTCGAAGGTCTCAGGCGACAGCCGCTCGATGCTCTGGCAGCCTGGAATGCAGCCGCGCATGATCTCGGGATCGTTGAGCGCTGCCCAGACGACGTCCCGCGGCGCGGCGATGCGTTCTTCGCCGGTGAAATCCATTCGATAGCCCCATCTCCGATTCGCTCACCTTATCCCAGCGGGAAAGCGCTTTGCCAAGGCGGGACGGAATGTTATCTGCCGGGTTCTGATGACACACATCTGACACACAAGGGATGGGCCGATGACCGACGAACTAAAGCCCTGGAGCGTGACGACAAGCCGTATCACCTATGAGGACCGCTGGATCCGGCTCCGGAGCGACGATTGCGTCACCGCCGATGGAACCGTCATCGCGCCCTTTCATGTGCTCGATTATCCCGACTGGATCAACGTCATCCCTGTGATGCCCGACGGGCGCGTGCTGCTGACGCGGGAATACCGGCACGGCCGCGGCGAGATCGTGCTCGGTCTCGTCGCCGGCGGCGTCGAACGCGGCGACAGCAACAGCGGCGATGCCGCGTTGGCGGCAGCACAACGCGAGCTCCGGGAGGAAACCGGCTATGAAGCCTCGACCTTCATCAAACTGCTCACCTCCTATCCGAATGCCGCCAGCCACAGCAACGCGGTGACGAGCTGGCTGGCGCTCGGCCTGAGCAAGGCCGGCGAACCGCGTTTCGACCCCGGCGAGAAGGTCGAGCTGCTGTTTGCTGATCTTATTGCCATCCTTGGCGACCTGCAGTCCGGCGCCGTCATCATGCAGTCGATGCATGTCGCAGCCCTCTATGCGGCGGAAAGCTGGCTTCGCACGCAGGCGTCCGAAGGCTTGAAATAGGCACCGCGCCGGGACAACCCTCTCCTCTTGCCCAGGCTTGGCCGGTTGCGCAGTTGATCCGCCACGCTTTTCTGGGCTACTGCATATTCAAAGTGCTGCAGCGTCCTTTGCACGTCTGAAAGACGCGCGGCGCTGCAGCGGACGTACAGCCGACAAGACACCCCGACAGAGACGCGGAAGAGCACGTTGAAACAGAGAGAAGGCCGGCCGGGCCAGAAGAAGACATCAGGTTCTTCCGGTGAAAGCCGAAGGAACGATCGGACAGGCCGGCCGCCGAAGCCGGTCGCACGGCCTGCGGCCGACGGCGAGATGGTGCGCCAGGCGGCTCCCCCCGCCGCCGTCGAGCGTCCGCTGATGACGCGCAGCGGCGAGCGTCCGGCTGAGCGCGTGCCTGTCATCCTCGAATCGATCGGGGCCGGCGACTTCCACCTGATCGACAGCGGCAACGGCGAAAAGCTGGAGCAATACGGCCCCTACCGCATCATTCGCCCGGAGGCCCAGGCGCTGTGGCGGCCTTCGCTGCCCGCGCACGTCTGGGAGAAGGTCGATGCCGCCTTCACCGGCGATACCGACGAGGAAGGCACCGGCCGCTGGCGCTTCCCGAAGGAGGCGCTCGGCGAGACCTGGCCGCTCAATCTGCTCGGCGTCGATTTCCTCGGCCGGTTCACCTCCTTCCGCCATGTCGGCGTCTTCCCGGAGCAGATCGTGCACTGGAGCTGGATGAAGGATCAGGTCGAAAAGGCCGGCCGGCCGCTGAAGGTGCTGAATCTTTTCGGCTATACCGGCGTCGCTTCGCTGGTTGCCGCAGCAGCCGGCGCCGAAGTCACCCATGTCGACGCCTCGAAGAAGGCAATCGGCTGGGCGCGAGAAAACCAGGCGCTCGGGCGCATGGAAAAGCTGCCGATCCGCTGGATCTGCGAGGATGCGATGAAATTCATCCTGCGCGAGGAGCGCCGCGGCAGCCAGTACGACATCATCCTCACCGATCCGCCGAAATTCGGCCGCGGCCCGAACGGCGAAGTCTGGCATCTCTTCGAGCATCTGCCCTTGATGCTCGATGTCTGCCGCGAGATCCTGTCGCCGAAGGCGGTGGGCCTGGTGCTGACGGCCTATTCGATCCGTGCCAGTTTCTATTCGATCCACGAGCTGATGCGCGAGACGATGCGGGGCGCCGGCGGCGTTGTCGAATCCGGCGAGCTGGTGATTCGCGAGGCGGGCACCGACGGCAAGACCGAGGGCCGCGCGCTTTCCACCTCCCTCTTTTCCCGCTGGGTGCCGAAATGAGCAAGGACTTCCACGATCAGGGACCGCGCAGGGTCGGGCAGGTGAAAGAAGTCACCTCGCTCGCCAATCCGATCATCAAAGACATCAAGGCGCTGACGAACAAGAAGTCGCGGGAGGAAAGCGGGTCGTTCCTCGCCGAAGGACTGAAGCTCGTCATCGATGCGATCGAGCTCGGCTGGACGATCCGCACGCTGGTCTATGCCAAGGCGGCCAAGGGCAAGCCGCTGGTCGAGCAGATGGCGGCAAAGACCGTCGCCTCGGGCGGGCTGGTGCTCGAAGTCAGCGAAAAGGTCATCGCCTCGATCACCCGCCGCGACAACCCGCAGATGGTCGTCGGCATCTTCGAGCAGCGCTGGAAGATGCTGCGGGACATTCGGCCGAGGGATGGCGAGACCTGGGTGGCGCTCGACCGGGTGCGCGATCCCGGCAATCTCGGCACCATCATCCGCACCGCCGATGCGGCCGGCGCCTCCGGCATCATTCTGCTGGGAGAGACGACCGATCCCTTCTCGCTCGAAACGGTGCGGGCCACCATGGGCTCGGTCTTCGCCGTTCCCGTCGCGCGGGCGACGCCGGAGGAATTCATCGCCTGGCGGAAATCGGCCGGCGTCTCCGTCGTCGCGACGCATCTTGCCGGCGCCGTCGATTACCGCACGATCGACTACCGGAAAAAACCCGTCGTGCTGTTGATGGGCAACGAACAATCCGGCCTGCCGGACCAGCTGGCCAGGGAAGCCGATGCGCTTGCCCGCATTCCGCAGCAGGGCCGCGCCGATTCCCTGAACCTCGCCGTCGCCACCGCCGTCATGCTTTTCGAGGCGCGCCGCCATCTCCTCTCACTTGCCGAGGGCAAATGACCGAACAGACGCTTGCACGCCCCGCACTGTTTTCACGCCCGGCGCCGATCCTCCTCTTCATCGTCGTCGCCGTTCTCATCGACCAGGTCGTCAAGATCACTGTCGATCATTACCTGCCGCTGCAGGAGGCCGTGCCGGTCATTCCGATGCTGGCGCTCTACCGCACCTATAATCTCGGCGTCGCCTTTTCGATGCTGTCGGGCATGGACGGCTGGTTCATCGTCGGCATGCGGCTCGTCATCGTCGCCTTCGTCATCTGGCTGTGGTACCGCACGGCGAAGGACCGCTGGCTTGCCCATCTCGGTTATGCGCTGATCATCGCCGGCGCGATCGGCAATCTGGTCGACCGCTTCGCCTATGGCCATGTGATCGATTACATTCTGTTCCACACCGAAAGCTGGTCCTTCGCGGTGTTCAATCTCGCCGACAGCTTCATCACCATCGGCGCCGGCTGCGTCATTCTCGACGAGCTGCTGCTGCCGAAAAAGGCCGGCCGCTAAAATCTTATCGAATTCCTGAAGGCATTCGGAAGAGGCCTCATGTTAGCCATATACCATGCAAAGTCTGGGACAATTGCAGGAAACATTGTCCGCCGCCTTCGGCGGACCCGCCGCCAAGCCGCATGAAGAGCGGATGGCGGGCTCCTCCTTGCGACCCGGCGCATCGGCGCGTCAGACAGCCGACGACCGCAAGATCGGGCCTGCAACGACGCGGCGCCTACTGTTCTACTGGCTTGGTGGGGCCGGCCTCCTTGCCGCGATGATCCTGACGCTGCTTGCCCATGCCGGCGATCCGCTGCTGCTGTCGGGCGGTCTTGTCGTTCTCGGCCTTGCCGTCATATCAAGTTATGCCGTCCTGATGATTCGCAGGCGCAGAACCCGGCGCGGCGGCAAACCCCTGCCGGATTGGAACGATGGCGCAAAGCTGTTTGCCGACGTGCACGACGTGCTCGGCGACATCACCGTCAGCCGCAGCATGGACCGGCGTATCATCTCCGCCAACGACACGTTTTGCCGCCTGACCGGGCGGCTGCATCCGGAGGGGCTGAGCTGCGAGGAGATCGGGCTTGCCTTCCGCCCCGGCCCGATACCGCACTGCTACGACGTCGAGATTTCGACGCCGGACGGCCAGCGCATCTTTGTCTGGCGCGACGTCGTCACCCGCGACCCGGCAAACGGCCGCCTGCTGCTGCAGAGCGTGGCGCGTGATGTGACCGACGAGCGGCTCATCGCCCAGGGCCGCGAGGAGGCCCGTCAGAAGGCCGAATATAACAGCGCCGCCAAATCGAGGCTGCTCGCCACCGTCAGCCACGAGGTGCGCACGCCGCTTTCCGGCATCCTCGGCATGACACACCTGCTCGCCGAGACGCGGCTGACGCAGGAGCAGCAGGACTATCTGGCGAATATCCGCCAATCCGGCCACGCACTGACGCAGCTGGTCGAGGATCTGCTCGATTTCTCCACCATCGAGGTCGGCCGCTTCGCGCTGCACCCGCGCTCGGAATCGCTGCGCAAGCTCTTGGAAAGCGTCGTCGAGATGCTCGCCCACCGGGCGCATGAAAAGGGTATCGAGATCGGCGCCACGGTGTCATCCGATGTGCCGGAGAATATGAACTTCGATCCGGCGCGCCTGCGCCAGGTTCTCTTCAACGTCATCGGCAATGCCGTGAAGTTCACCCAGGTCGGCGGTGTCTTCATTCGCGTGTCCCTCGACGCGGACGACCTATCGATCACCGTCACCGATAGCGGTCCCGGCATGACGGCGGAGGAGCAGGCGCGCGTCTTCGGCGAGTTCGAGCAAGGCGGCAGCGTTGCCGACAAGAGCAGCGGTACCGGGCTCGGCCTTGCAATCTCCGCCCGGATCATGCGCGAATTCAACGGCACGCTGACGGTCACCGGCGAAAAGGGCAGAGGCAGCGAATTCACCATCCGCTTCCCTATCGATATCGGCAGCGAGCGCCCCGACCGGCGAAACACGCTGCTTGCCGGCAACAGCGTCGTGCTTTTGGCGCCGGTAGGTGCGGCGCGCGCCGCCATCGCCGAGACGATCACCGCGCTCGGCGGCCTCTGCCACCTCGTCGCCGACGGCGAAAGCGCGCGGGCAACACTGCTCGGCTTGGCAAAAGGCGGAAAGCGGCCGACCGATATCATCATCGACCATCGCATGTCGGCGGAATTTTCCGCCCATCTTGCCGATCGCGCCGAAATCGCAGCCCTTGGCCTGCGCAAGGTGCTGCTCGTCAATCCAGAAGAGCGCAGCGCCCATCCGCTCGACCTTTTCGATGCCTGGCTCATCCGGCCGCTGCGCGAACAATCGCTGATCGACGTGTTGCGCGGGCGCATGCGCGGCATGGAGAAGCGCGACGCGCTGAACGACAATCAGCCGGGCTTCGGCCTTTCCGTGGCGGAGACGATGGCGACAGCGAGCGGGCTCAACATCCTGCTTGGCGAGGACGATCCGATCAATGCCATGCTGGTGCGCGTCGTCCTGGAAAAGGGCGGGCATAAGGTGCGCCATGTCGAGGATTTCGAGGCGCTGCTCGATTGCGCCCTTGGCGAGGCGAATGCCCGGCCCGATATCATCATCAGCGACCTGTCGATGCCCGGTGGGAACGGCATCGACATGCTGGGACGCCTGCGCGGCCACGAAAGGCGGCTCGACCTCGTCTCGGTGCCGGTGATCGTTCTCACCGCCGACAACAGCGACGAATCGCGCCGCCAAGTCTTACTCAACGGCGCCAACCGCGTCATGGTCAAGCCGGTCGACCCGGTGCGGCTGCTGACCGAAGTTCAGGCGGTCGCCGCACTTTCCGCCCGCCGGGCAGAGGCACGGTAACGTGCCGCGGGACCGGCATGCTTCTTGCGTTGGGAAATTCAATATGTCACTTTCCTGTCGCAGAGAAGTGTTTTATGGCGTCGATAAGCCGGCAACGGGAGAATCGCCATGTCCGCCATCGACATCCTCAATCGTGACACCACCGCGGAGGCTGCACGGCCCTCGACGGCTGCTGCGCAGAAGGACGGCGACATCCTCGGCCGCATCGGCAATCTGGAAACTCGCCTTGCCCGCACGGCGCGCGAGATCGATGCCGCCCAGGCCGTGCGGTATCGCGTCTTCGTCAATGAAATGAAGGCGCAACTGCCGCTGGACGCCATGCGCCGCCAGCGGGATGTCGATGCCTATGACGCTGTCTGCGACCATCTTCTCGTTCTCGACCGCACGATCGAGGGTGACCCGGAAGACCAGATCGTCGGCACCTACCGGCTGCTGCGCCAGGATGTCGCCATCGCCAATGGCGGTTTTTACTCGGCTTCCGAATTCGAGATCGAAGGCCTCATCGCCAAACATCCGGACAAGCGCTTCATGGAGCTCGGCCGTTCCTGCGTGTTGCCGGAATACCGCACCAAGCGCACCGTCGAGCTTCTCTGGCAGGGCAACTGGGCCTATGCGCTGAAGCATGGCGTCAGCGCCATGTTCGGCTGCGCCTCTTTCCCCGGCGTCTACCTCGAAAGCCATGCTCTGGCGCTGTCTTTCCTCTACCACAATGTGCTGGCGAAGAACGAATGGGCCGTGGGCGCTCTGCCGGATCTCGCCCGCAACATGGATCTGATGCCGGTCGAGGCGATCAACCCGAAGCGGGCGCTGATGGCCCTGCCGCCGCTCATCAAGGGTTATCTGCGCCTCGGCGCCATGGTCGGCGCCAGCGCGGTCGTCGATCACGCCTTCAACACGACCGACGTGCTGATCGTGCTGCCGATCTCCAGCATTTCCGACCGCTACCTGAATTATTACGGCGCCGACGCCGGCCGCTTCGCGAGCTGATGCCGGTCTTCCCGGACATGTGCAGCGGTTGCGGGCCGCTTGTGAAAAACCAGTGACGGCCGGTCTAACGGATGAGCGCCCTCATCCACCATATCGCTTTCTCGTATCCGACGGCTTTTCTCCATAGGCCGCCCGATAGATTGCCGAAAAACGGCCAAAGTGAAAGAACCCCCACTTCAAGCAGAGGTCCCGCAACGGCTGTCGGTTCGACGGATCACGGAGATCCTCGCGGACGGCGTGCAGGCGGAGCGTCCTGAGATAGGCTGCCGGTGTGGCTCCCTTGAAGTCGCGAAAACCGACTTCGAGAGCGCGAATGGAAACGCCTGCCGCCTCCGCGACGCTCTGCATCGTCAGCGGCTGGGCGATGTTGGCATGCATGAATTCGATGGCTCGACGGATATGCCGCGGCGTTATCAGATGGATTTTCTTGTCGAGCAGATGCGAGAGCCGATGAGGAATCAAGCGCACCACGAGATCGGCAAGCGCCTGGGTCAGGTTCGCCATGGCGATCGGCGAGTGAAGCAGCGGCCCGTTGTTGCGCAGGCCCATGATCATCGTTTGGACGAGATTGCCGAGCAACTGTCCCGCTGCCGTGGAAAAATCGATGACGGGCACCAACTCCATTGTCCCGATCAGCGGTCTCTCCAGTATGGCGGCGGCGGCCTGAGCGATGATTGTCCAGTTCAGACTGAGTGTGTCCGACCGGTGAGGCGCTGCTCGGATGGAAACCCATTCCGACTCAAGATTGTTCATCAACAGCAGCCGCCCAGGCGTGGCTTCGACCACTGTCCGACCAAGCCTGACATTGAGGGCACCCGTACGCGGAACGACGATTGCCAGAGTTTCCGGCGTTCCATGTGCCGTTCTTGCACCCCAGTCGCCGGAATCCTGGTTGCTGACCAGCGACAAGCTTTCATCACCCCAAAACCCGACCTTCCAGTCGAGCGGTTTCTCCCGGCCATTGCGCCATGCGTCGAGCGAACCAAAGCCCTTGGTCAGGGCCTCGACCATATCGTCGAAAGTTGCCCCCTGAAATCGGGCGGTGAAATCGGCGGATGCGTCTAGCATGGGAAACCAACCGGCTGATATTAAAACAACTGAGCTGCGAAACCGCATCGATTGCCCGCAGTTCTTTAATGTCCCTGCGGGCAGATTCATGCCGCTCCTATAGGTTCATTGTATCAAAAGTATGATTTATCGAAAGAGTCGTCTTCATCGCGGCTGCCCATGAAAACTTATGCCCGACCGACGGGAAGTCGGCCGGGCACGGAATGCCGTCTGTTATGTGGGCGGGACGCGGTTTACGAGCCGCTATAGGCCGCGATCGCCGCCATGTTGACGATGTCGGAATCCTTGGCGCCCATCGAGGTGATCTGCACCGGCTTGTCGAGACCGACGAGGATCGGGCCGATCACCGTGGACCCGCCGAGTTCCTGCAGCATCTTGGTCGAGATCGAGGCCGAGTGGAAGGCCGGCATGACAAGCACATTGGCCGGGCCGGAGAGGCGGCAGAAGGGATATTGCTCCATCACCTTGCGGTTCAGCGCGACATCGGCGGCCATCTCGCCGTCATATTCGAAATCGACGCGGCGCTTGTCGAGGATCTTCACTGCCTCGCGCACCCGCTCGGAGCGTTCGCCCGAGGGATGGCCGAAGGTGGAATAGGCGAGCATCGCCACCCGTGGCGGATAACCCATGCGCCGTGCGAGACCGGCAGCCTCCTCGGCGATGTCGGCAAGCTGCTCGGCCGTCGGCATGTCGTGCACCGCCGTATCGGCAACGAAGACGGTGCGGCCTCGGCAGAGCGCCAGGGATACGCCGATGACCCGGTGGCCGGGCTTCTCGTCGATGCAGCGGCGCACATCCTCGAGCGCCGTCGAATAGTTGCGGGTGATGCCCGTCACCATGCCGTCGGCGTCGCCGAGCGCCACCATGGAGGCGGCGAAATGGTTGCGGTCGTTGTGGATCAGCCGCTGGGCGTCGCGGTGGAGATAACCGTGCCGCTGCAGCCTGGCATAGAGATAGTCGATATAGGCCTCGACGCGCGTCGAGATACGGGCATTGACGATCTCGAGGCCGGGACGGTTGAGATCGATGCCGGCGCGTTCGGCCGTCGCCCGGATCAGGTCCTCGCGGCCGAGCAGGATGGCGGTGCCGAGCTGCTGATTGGCGTAGGACAGTGCGGCGCGCAGGACCTGCTCTTCCTCGGCCTCGGCAAAGACGATCCGCTTCGGGTGCCGGCGGACGCGCTCGTAGAGCCTAGCGAGCGTCGAGGCGATCGGATCGCGGCGCGCCGACAGCTCGCGGGCATAACCGGCCATGTCGGTGATCACCTTGCGGGCGACGCCGCTTTCGATCGCCGCTTCAGCCACCGCAACCGGGATCGCCGAGATCAGGCGCGGATCGAAGGGGACGGGGATGATGTATTGCGCCCCGAACCGCGGCCGGTTGCCCTGATAGGCGGCAACCACGTCATCCGGCACATCCTCGCGGGCAAGGTTTGCCAGCGCCTTGACGGCGGCGATCTTCATCGCGTCGTTGATTGTCGAGGCGCGGACGTCGAGAGCGCCGCGGAAGATATAGGGAAAGCCGAGGACGTTGTTGACCTGGTTCGGGTAGTCCGAGCGGCCGGTCGCCATGATGGCGTCGTCGCGGATGCGGGCGACCTCCTCCGGCGTGATCTCGGGATCGGGATTGGCCATGGCGAAGATGATCGGCCGGTCCGCCATCGAGCGGATCATCTCGGCCGAGAACGCACCCTTCTGCGACAGGCCGAAAACGACGTCGGCGCCTTGCATCGCCTCTTCCAGCGTGCGCGTGTCGGTCTTTGCCGCATGCGCCGATTTCCACTGGTTCATGCCCTCGGTGCGGCCCTGGTAGATGACCCCCTTGGTGTCGCAGAGGATGACGTTCTCAGGGGCAAAGCCCATCGCCTTGATCAGCTCGACGCAGGCGATCGCCGCGGCACCCGCACCGTTGCAGACGAGCTTCGTCGTCTTCAGGTCGCGGCCGGTCAGCTCCAGCGCGTTGATCAGGCCGGCAGCGGCGATGATCGCCGTTCCATGCTGGTCATCATGGAAGACCGGAATATCCATCAGTTCGCGCAGCCGGCTTTCGATGACGAAACAATCCGGCGCCTTGATGTCTTCGAGATTGATGCCGCCGAAGGAGGGACCGAGGAAGCGCACGCAATTGATGAACTCGTCGACATTTTCGGTATCGATTTCGAGATCGATGGAATCGACGTCGGCGAAGCGCTTGAACAGCACCGCCTTGCCTTCCATCACCGGCTTGGAGGCCAGCGCACCGAGATTGCCGAGACCGAGAATGGCCGTGCCATTTGATATGACGGCGACCATGTTGCCGCGCGCGGTGTAATCATAGGCCGTCTGCGGATCGGCGGCGATCGCCTTGACCGGAACGGCGACACCCGGCGAATAGGCCAGTGAGAGGTCGCGCTGCGTCGCCATCGGCTTGGTCGGGTTGATTTCCAGCTTGCCGGGCCGGCCCATGGCATGAAATTCAAGCGCCTCCTGGTCGGTAACTGATGTCGCCGGCCGGTCCTTCTTATCGATATCGGGCATAAATCCTCCAACGTCCTGTGGGCGACGCTTTGCTCTTCCTCAAATGCTGTTGTCATCTATAGCGGCGCGCGGATAGGGTTGGCACCTGTTTTTTTGGGAAAAACTGCAGCTCCGTGAACGCACGAATAGACACAGAGAACGAAGCCTTTTCGGCTGCCGAGCTTGCCACGGCGGAAAGCCGTGCCTCGGCGACGCCGATGATGGAGCAATATATCGAGATCAAGGCGAACAATCCGGGTTCGCTGCTCTTCTATCGCATGGGCGATTTCTACGAGCTGTTCTTCGAAGATGCGCTGGAAGCCTCGCGCGCGCTCGGCATCACGCTGACGAAGCGCGGCCAGCACATGGGCCAGGATATCCCGATGTGCGGCGTTCCGGTGCATGCTTCCGACGATTATCTGCAAAAGCTGATTTCACTGGGTTTCCGCGTCGCCGTCTGCGAGCAGATCGAGGATCCGGCCGAGGCGAAGAAACGCGGCGGCAAATCCGTCGTCAAGCGCGACGTCGTCCGCCTGGTCACTCCAGGGACGATTACCGAGGAAAAGCTGCTTTCGCCCTCGGAATCCAACTATCTGATGGCACTGACCCGCATTCGCGGCGGGGCCGAACCCTTGCTGGCGCTGGCCTGGATCGATATTTCCACCGGCGTCTTCCGGCTTGCCGAGACCGAAGTCTCGCGGCTGCTTGCCGATATCCTGCGCATCGATCCGCGCGAGCTCATCCTGCCCGACACGATCTTCCACGATCCCGAGCTCAAGCCGGTCTTCGACGTGCTTGGCCGCACCGCGGTGCCGCAGCCTGCCGTGCTCTTCGACAGCGCCAGTGCGGAAGGCCGGATCGCCCGTTATTTCGGCGTCGCGACGCTCGACGGCTTCGGCACCTTCTCGCGTGCCGAGCTGGCAGCAGCTGCCGCTGCCGTCGCCTATGTCGAAAAGACGCAGATCGCCGAGCGGCCGCCGCTTGGCAAGCCGGAGCGGGAAAGTGCGGCGTCGACGC
Source organism: Rhizobium binxianense (assembly GCF_028994275.1). NCBI lineage: Bacteria > Pseudomonadati > Pseudomonadota > Alphaproteobacteria > Hyphomicrobiales > Rhizobiaceae > Rhizobium > Rhizobium binxianense. The sequence continues at coordinate 32,446 of NZ_CP118713.1, read as the reverse complement.
TGTTCATCGACCCGGCCACCCGCGCCAATCTGGAATTGGCGCGCACGCTGTCGGGTGACCGCAACGGTTCGCTGCTGAAGGCGATCGACCGCACCATCACCGGCGGTGGGGCGCGGCTTCTCGCCGAGCGGCTGATGTCGCCGCTGACCGACCCGGCCCGCATCAATGCCCGGCTCGATTCGATCGGCTTCCTGATCGACGAACCCCTGCTCTGCGGCAGTCTGCGCGACACGCTGAAACATGTTCCCGATATGCCGCGCGCCCTATCCCGCCTCGCGCTCGACCGCGGTGGCCCGCGCGATCTCTGGGCGATCCGCCAGGGCCTGGAAGCAGCGGCGGGACTTGCGGATCTGCTCGCAAGCGCGATGCTGCCGGAAGAGCTCGGCCAGGCACTATCAGGACTGCAGGCCCTTCCCGCTGGCCTGGAAAAGCTGCTGGCCGAGACGCTCGCCGACGAATTGCCGCTGTTAAAGCGCGATGGCGGTTTTCTCCGCGACGGCGCCAGTGCCGAACTCGACGAGGTCCGGGCGCTGCGTGATCAGTCGCGCCGGGTCATTGCCGGGCTGCAACTGCAATATGCCGAGGAGACCGGCATCCGGTCGCTGAAGATCAAGCACAACAACATCCTCGGCTATTTCATCGAGGTGACCGCCGGCAATGCCTCGCCGATGACGGACACGGCGGAAGCGAAGGCGCGTTTCATCCACCGCCAGACGATGGCGAGCGCGATGCGCTTCACCACCACCGAACTTGCCGATCTCGAAAGCCGCATCGCCAACGCCGCCGACCGGGCGCTGACGATCGAGCTTGCCGCCTTCGACAGGATGACGGCGGCCGTGGTTGCGGAAGCCGAAGCGATCAAAACGGGCGCCCGGGCGCTTGCCGTCATCGATGTCGCAGCAAGCCTCGCGCTTCTCGCCGAAGAGCAGGCCTATTGCCGGCCGCAGGTCGACGGCTCGAAGATGTTTGCGATCGAAGGCGGGCGCCATCCGGTCGTCGAGCAGGCGCTGCGGCGGCAGGCGGGCGGCCCCTTCGTCGCCAACAATTGCGATCTCTCGCCGAAAACCGGCGACAAGGACGGCGCGATCTGGCTCTTGACCGGGCCGAACATGGGCGGCAAGTCGACCTTCCTGCGGCAGAACGCGCTGATATCGATCCTGGCGCAGATGGGCTCCTTCGTGCCGGCGACATCGGCCCATATCGGCATCGTCGACCGGCTTTTCTCGCGCGTCGGCGCGTCCGACGATCTGGCGCGCGGGCGCTCCACCTTCATGGTCGAGATGGTCGAAACCGCTGCGATCCTCAATCAGGCGAGCGACCGTTCGCTCGTCATTCTCGACGAGATCGGCCGCGGTACCGCCACCTTCGACGGCCTATCGATTGCCTGGGCCTCCGTCGAACACCTGCATGAGGCGAACCGCTGCCGCGGCCTCTTCGCCACGCATTTCCATGAACTGACCGTGCTTTCGGAAAAGCTTGGCCGGCTATCGAACGCCACGATGCGCGTTAAGGAATGGGACGGCGACGTCATCTTCCTGCACGAGGTCGGTCCGGGTGCGGCGGACCGCTCCTACGGCATCCAGGTCGCGCGCCTCGCCGGGCTTCCGGCCTCGGTCGTGACACGGGCCCGCGACGTGCTCACCCGCCTGGAGGATGCCGACCGCAAGAATCCGGCGAGCCAGTTGATCGACGACCTGCCGCTATTCCAGGTGGCGGTGCGCCGCGAGGACACCGCCCGCGGCCCGTCCAAGGTCGAAGAGGCGCTGAAGGCGATGAGCCTTGACGACATCACGCCGCGCGAGGCAATGGACGCGCTTTACGACCTCAAGAAGAAACTGAAATAGGAGCTGCGCGCCATGTTCATGGAAAAGCTGGTTCGCGAAACCGAGCGTCTGTCGCTCATCTGCTCCATGCTCGACACGATGCGGCGCGCCGATAAGGACCGCAATGCACGCGGCTGGACCTCACCGATCGGCATGCTGAAAATCACCCGCTGTTGCGCTGCGATCTCGGAGCTCGCAACGTCGATCGCCAAGGCGGGCTATCGCGAATGCGACAGGCAGTCGCTTGAAGAGATCATGAGCGAGACACGGCAGGTGCTGTATTTGCTGAACGCGCGGGCCGCCGGCTGAAGATTTCCGGAAAAGCCCTGCGGTTGCGTCAAAGCGCCCTCGCCTCTTGCCGCGAACCAACACCATTTCGCCAAATTTAAAGGTTCTTGCAGTATGAAAGCCCGTGTCAATCGCCGGGCAAAGGGGCTATAGCGCATGCAGACGAAACAAGCGGCAGGCCGTGAACCGGCCGTCCGGCATGAACAGGAAACCGCCCCGGCGACAGCGATGCGCGACCTCGATTTCTCCCATATCCTCGATGTCGAGCTCCTGCAGAAGCAGTGCGATGCCGTTGCCGAGGCCAACCGCAACCGCCCGGACGTCCTGCGCGCCGATCTTCTGGCGGTGCTGAAAAAGGCGAGCACGGAAGGCCGGCAGAAGGCGCGCGCCGCCCTCATGGCCGATGGCGGCGGGCTCAATTGCGCCTACCGGATTTCCTGGCTGCAGGACCAGATCATCACTGTCCTCTATAAATTCGCCACCGCCCATATCTTTCCGCAGCAGAAGGACAAGTTCGCGGTCACCGCCGTCGGCGGCTACGGCCGCGACACGCTGGCGCCGGGCTCCGATATCGACCTGCTCTTCCTCTTCCTGCCGCGGCCGGCGGAAGAGACGCACAAGGCGGTCGAATTCATGCTCTACGTGCTCTGGGACATGGGCTTCAAGGTCGGCCACGCCACCCGCACGGTGGAGGAATGCATCGCGCTTTCCAAATCCGACATGACGATCCGCACCGCCATCCTGGAGATGCGCTACATCTGCGGCCTGCAGCAATTGGAAACCCAGCTCGAGACCCGCTTCGACAAGGAAATCGTCACCGGTACCGGCCCGGAATTCATCGCCGCCAAGCTTGCCGAGCGTGACGAGCGCCACCGCAAGGCGGGCGACACGCGCTATCTCGTCGAGCCGAATGTCAAGGAAGGCAAGGGCGGGCTTCGCGACCTGCACACGCTGTTCTGGATCTCGAAATATTATTATCACGTGCGCGACCAGGCGGAGCTGGTCAAGCTCGGTGTGCTGTCCAAGCACGAATACCGCCTGCTGGAGAAGGCCGACGATTTTCTCTGGGCGGTGCGCTGCCATATGCACTTCCTCACCGGCAAGGCCGAGGAGCGCCTGTCCTTCGACATCCAGCGCGAGATCGCCGAAGCCTTCGGCTATCACACCCGCCCGGGCCTTTCGGCTGTCGAGCGCTTCATGAAGCACTATTTCCTCGTCGCCAAGGATGTCGGCGATCTCACGCGCATCCTCTGCGCCGCGCTCGAAGACCAGCAGGCGAAGTCGATCCCGGGGCTTACCGGCGTCATCAGCCGCTTCACCCACCGCAACCGCAAGATCGCCGGCAGCGTCGAATTCGTCGAGGACCGCGGCCGCATCGCGCTCGCCGACGCTGATGTCTTCAAGCGCGATCCGGTCAGCATCCTCCGGCTCTTCCACGTCGCCGACATCAACGGGCTGGAATTCCATCCGGACGCGCTGAAACGCGTCACCCGGTCACTTGCGCTGATCGACAACAGCCTCAGGGAAAACGACGAGGCGAACCGGCTGTTCATGTCGATCCTGACGTCGAAGCGGGATCCCGCGCTGATCCTGCGCCGGATGAACGAGGCCGGCGTGCTTGGCCGCTTCATCCCCGAATTCGGCAAGATCGTCGCGATGATGCAGTTCAACATGTATCACCACTATACGGTCGACGAACATCTGATCCGCACCGTCGACATTCTCTCCGAGATCGACAAGGGGCGCGCCGAGGAGCTGCATCCGCTTGCCAACAAGCTGATCTCAGGCATCGAGGATCGCGAGGCGCTTTATGTCGCCGTTCTTCTGCACGACATCGCCAAGGGCCGCCAGGAGGATCATTCGATCGCCGGCGCCCGCGTCGCCCGCAAGCTCTGCGCCCGCTTCGGCCTGTCGCAGAAGCAGACTGAGATCGTCGTCTGGCTGATCGAGGAACATCTGACCATGTCGATGGTGGCGCAGACCCGCGACCTCACCGACCGCAAGACGATCACCGATTTTGCCGACCGGGTGCAGTCGCTCGAACGGCTGAAGATGCTGCTGATCCTGACCATCTGCGATATCCGCGCCGTCGGCCCGGGCGTGTGGAACGGCTGGAAGGGCCAGCTCCTGCGCACGCTCTACTACGAAACCGAGCTGCTGCTTGCCGGCGGCTTTTCGGAAGTCTCCCGCAAGGAGCGCGCCAATGCCGCCGCCGAGGCGCTGCGTGCGGCACTTTCGGACTGGAGCCAGAAGGACCGAAATACCTATACCAGACTGCACTACCAGCCCTATCTGCTGTCCGTGCCGCTGGAAGACCAGATCCGCCACGCCGATTTCATCCGTCAGGCCGACAGAGCCGGCCAGGCGCTTGCCACGACGGTACGCACCGACAGTTTCCACGCAATCACCGAGATCACCGTGCTGTCGCCCGACCATCCGCGCCTGCTTGCCGTCATCGCCGGCGCCTGTGCGGCGGCCGGGGCCAACATCGTCGACGCGCAGATCTTCACCACATCGGACGGGCGGGCGCTCGACACCATCCATGTCAGCCGCGAATTTACCGACGATGCCGACGAGCTGCGCCGGGCCGCGACGATCGGCCGGATGATCGAGGACGTGCTGTCCGGCCGCAAGCGGCTGCCCGAGGTCATCGCCACACGGGCGCGCAATCGCAAGAAAAGCAAGGCCTTCGTCATTCCGCCGTCAGTCAACATCACCAACAGCCTGTCGAACAAGTTCACCGTCATCGAGGTCGAATGCCTCGACCGTCCGGGGCTGCTGTCGGAGATCACCGCCGTGCTCTCCGATCTGTCGCTCGACATCCAGTCCGCCCGCATCACCACCTTCGGCGAGAAGGTGATCGATACCTTCTACGTCACCGATCTGGTCGGCCAGAAAATATCAGGCGACAGCAAGCGCGCCAACATCACCGCCCGGATGAAAGCCGTCATGGCCGAGGAGGAGGACGAACTGCGCGAGCGCATGCCCTCCGGCATCATCGCGCCGGCCGCCACAGCCCGGACATCGCCGTCAGCCGAAAAGAAAGCCGATTCCTCCGCATGAGTCCCCAAGCATGAGCCCCCACGCATGAGCCTCGTCAAGAAATTCGCCACCGTCGGCGGCGCCACCCTCGGCAGCCGCATCTTCGGCTTCGCCCGCGAAACGCTGATGGCGGCGGCGCTGGGCACCGGGCCGATGGCCGACGTCTTCTACGCCGCCTTCCGCTTTCCGAACCTGTTCCGCCGGCTGTTTGCCGAAGGCGCCTTCAACGCCGCCTTCGTGCCGCTCTTTGCCAAGGAGATCGAGGCGAACGGCACGGAAGGCGCCAAGCGCTTTTCGGAAGAGGTATTCGGCGTGTTGTTTTCGGTGCTGCTGCTCATCACCATCGTGATGGAGCTTGCCATGCCGCTCTTGGTGCGCTTCGTCATCGCGCCGGGCTTTGCCGACGATCCCGACAAGTTCTCGATCACCATCCGCATGGCGGCGGTGATGTTTCCCTATCTGATGTGCATGTCGCTGACGGCGATGATGAGCGGCATGCTGAATTCACTGCATCATTTCTTCGCCGCCGCCATTGCGCCTGTCTTCCTCAACGTGGTGATGATCGGGGCGCTGTTTTATGCGCTCTATACCGGCGCCGATCCGCTGGCGACGGCCTGGTATCTCTCCTGGGGCGTTCTTGCCGCCGGCGTGTTGCAGCTCGCCGTCGTCTATATCGGCGTGCTTGCCGCCGGCATGAGCATCGGTTTCCGCTTCCCGAAAATGACGCCCAACGTCAAGCGGCTGCTGATTCTGGCGGTGCCGGCTGCGGTGACGGGCGGCATCACCCAGATCAACCAGCTGATCGGCCAGGCGATCGCCTCGTCGCGCGACGGCGCGATCGCAGCACTGCAATATGCCGACCGCATCTATCAGCTGCCGCTCGGCGTCGTCGGTGTCGCCGTCGGCGTGGTGCTGCTGCCGGAACTTGCCCGGGCGCTCAAGGGCGGCAACCTGCGCGAGGCCGGAAACCTGCAGAACCGCTCGATCGAATTCGTGCTGTTCCTGACCATCCCCGCCGCCTTCGCGCTCTGGATCCTCTCCGACGAGATCATCCGCGTGCTCTACGAGCGCGGCGCCTTCCATCAGGAAAACACCGCCGTCGTCGGCGCGATCCTGGCAATTTACGGCATCGGCCTGCCGGCCTTCGTGCTGATCAAGGCGCTGCAGCCGGGTTTCTACGCCCGCGAGGACACCAAGACGCCGATGCGCTTTTCGGCGATCGCGGTTGCCACCAACTGCGCCACGGCGCTGACGCTCTTCCCCTATATGGGCGCGCCCGGCATCGCCGTTGCCGAAGCCACTGCCGGCTGGATCAGCACCGTGCTGCTGTTCACCACGCTTTTGCGCCGCGGCCATCTGACATGGGAATGGGCGCTGGCAAAACGCGCCGCCCTCCTGATCGTCGCCGCGGCCGTCATGGGCGCGGCCATCGTCTTCCTCAAGCAATATTTTGCGCCCTGGCTCGCCTCCGGTGCGCCGCTTCTGACCAAGATCGGCACGCTGGGACTGCTGATTGCGATATCCATGCTGGTCTATTTCGCCGCCGCCTTCCTGATCGGCGGGGCGGATCTCGGCATGATAAGGCGCAACCTGAACCGCAAGCCGGTGCCGGCAAAGGACGCGTGAGATCGCTTTAGCAATCGACCCATCGCCTTCGCGGTCCGACGTCGACATGGACAATGCCGTTGCAATAGGTGCCGATGCCGCCGATGCCGGGGGCGCTTCTTGCGGCCGCAATGATGGTGCGCTCCGAGAGACCCGGCATCCGGATATCGGCGGCCAGGCATTTTCCATGCAGGGAGCCATGGCGGCGGGGATGCAGCCTGTGGCCGGAGGTGATCACCGGGCGGCGGCCGGTCTTTGCGGCGATGTGCGACAGCACCGCCCGCAGCCGCGCGGGAAAGCAGCCGGCCCGGACGCTGACGGTCTGCACCGTGTAGGCGGTGCGCGCCTCGTGCTTGGGAAGATGAATGGCCTGCCTTTTGAGCTCTTGACCGACGGCACCCGTTGCTGATTGTAGGGCGAAAAGGCCCGCCATGGCCAACAAAGCTGCGTTCTGCATGGTCGCTCCGATCGGCTATCCCGGCGCCCCAACAGTGCCGGCGCCAAGCGGAGGATTTTCAGTTCAAAAAAAGCTTTTCTGTGAAATTTTATACTCAATTGTGAGTAAACAACTTGATCAATTTGGCTTAAAATAACGGAAACTGCCGATCCAAAATGGAATAAACATCTCAGTCGGGAGGTAGACATGACGATCCAGTCGCTTTTCCTCGTCACCCTCGTGGTCGACGACTACGACCGCGCCAAGGCCTTCTATTGCGACGCCCTCGGTTTCGATTGCCTGCAGGACGAGCGCCAGCCGGAGGGTAAGCGCTGGGTGGTGGTGCGGCCCAGGGGCGGAGATGGAGCGGCCTTCCTGTTGGCGCAGGCGGCAAATGCGGCGCAGCGGGCGGCGATCGGCAATCAGACGGGCGGGCGTGTCGGCTTCTTTCTGAAGACCGATGATTTCGCCCGCGACCATGCCGCGATGCTGGCGGCCGGCGTGCGCTTTTTGGAAGCGCCGCGCCACGAGGTTTACGGCACGGTCGCCGTCTTTGCCGATCCCTACGGTAACAGCTTCGATCTGATCCAACACGCCGATGCGTGAACCTCTTGATTGCGACCGGTCGCCCGTGCATAAGCCGCGGCGTTAGCAACATAGGCAAAAAAAGCCTTGGGGCCCTCCACCAGCCTATTGAGGACGACATGAGCGAATTCAAGAAACTCGTATTCTCCGGCGTGCAGCCGACCGGCAACCTGCATCTCGGCAATTATCTCGGCGCGATCCGCCGCTTCGTGGCGCTGCAGGAAGGCAATGACTGCATCTACTGCGTCGTCGATATGCATGCGCTCACCGCCCAGCTCGTGCATGAGGACATGCCGAGCCAGACGCGCTCGATCGCCGCCGCCTTCATCGCCGCCGGCATCGACCCGGAAAAACATATCGTCTTCAATCAGTCGGCCGTGCCGCAGCATGCCGAACTCGCCTGGATCTTCAACTGCGTCGCCCGCATCGGCTGGATGAACCGCATGACGCAGTTCAAGGACAAGGCCGGCAAGGACCGTGAGCAGGCCTCGCTCGGGCTTTACGCCTATCCGAGCCTGATGGCCGCCGACATTCTCGTCTATCGCGCCACCCATGTGCCGGTTGGAGAAGACCAGAAGCAGCATCTGGAACTGGCTCGTGACATCGCGATGAAGTTCAACCTCGATTATGCCGAACATATCGGCAGGACCGACTACGGCATCGACATCACCGTCGGCAACGAGCCGGTGCATGCCTATTTCCCGATGGTTGAGCCGCTGATCGGCGGACCGGCGCCGCGCGTCATGTCGCTGCGCGACGGCACCAAGAAAATGTCGAAATCCGACCCGTCTGATCTCTCGCGCATCAACCTGATGGACGACGAGGATGCGATCTCGAAGAAGATCCGCAAGGCAAAGACCGATCCGGACGGCTTGCCGAGCGAGATCGACGGGCTGCAGGGCCGCCCGGAAGCCGACAATCTGGTGGCGATCTATGCCGCACTCGCCGACACGTCGAAGGCCGACGTGCTGGCCGAATTCGGCGGCCAGCAGTTCTCTGTCTTCAAGCCGGCGCTGGTCGATCTCGCCATCCATGTGCTGGCGCCGATCACCGGCGAGATGCGCCGGCTGATGGATGATACCAGCCACATCGACGCCATCCTGCGCAAGGGCGGCGAGCGCGCCAGGGCACGCGCCGAGGTGACGATGAGCCAAGTTCGCGACGTCATCGGCTTCCTCTATTGAGGTAGATCTCCTCTTCTTCCCGCTGCGGGAGAAGAGGACCTTCTTTGGGGCATCAGCCCAAAAAACTGGGCTTGCAAATTTTCCGCTTCGGGTGTCAGAGTCCGCGTCATGGTATCGAAGCGACTCTCCCGGCTCGAAGGTCATCGCCGCAAATTCATGGCGGTGATCGACGGTACACCCGAATGCCAGCGCGCCGTTCACTATGCCGGCCGGCGGGCGAAGAATTCCAATGGCGGGCTGGTGCTGCTCTACGTCATCCCCGACGGGGATTTCCAGCAATGGCTCGGCGTCGAGGAGATCATGCGGGCGGAAGCGCGCGAGGAGGCCGAGGCGGTCGTTGCCAAGATCGCCCAGATCGTACGCGAAACGATCGGCATCGAGCCCGAGATTGTCATCCGCGAAGGCGGTGCGGCCGAACAGATCAACACCGTGATCGAGGAAGACCGCGATGTGGCGATCCTGGTTCTGGCCGCCGGTTCGGCGAAAGAAGGTCCAGGGCCGCTGGTCTCGTCGGTTGCCGGCCGCGCAGCGGCCTTTCCGATCCCGGTGACGGTACTGCCGGATACGCTGACCAACGAGGAAATCGACGCTCTCTGCTAGCTTTTCTTGAGTACAAGTCTCTTGATTAGAACAGGCAATGAGCTTATCTTCTTTTGAAGAATTCTAAAGACGGCCGTGCTATGGGCCGGCCGCATGGAGAACCAGATGTTCATTCAGACCGAAGCCACGCCGAACCCCGCCACGCAGAAGTTCCTGCCGGGCAAGGTGGTGATGGAAAACGGCACGGCCGAATTCCGCAGCGCCGACGAGGCTGAGGCTTCGCCGCTCGCCGCCCGCCTGTTCGACATTCCGGGCGTCACCGGCGTCTATTTCGGCTATGATTTCATTTCCGTCTCCAAGGACGATGCCGAATGGCAGCATCTTAAGCCGGCTATATTGGGCTCGATCATGGAGCATTTCATGTCCGGCAAGCCTGTCATGGGCGATGCCTCCATCCTCTCCGAAGACGCCGATGCCGGCGACGAATTCTTCGACGAAGGCGATGAATCGATCGTGCTGACCATCAAGGAACTTCTGGAGACGCGCGTGCGCCCCGCCGTTGCCCAAGACGGCGGCGACATCACCTTCCGCGGCTTCAAGGACGGCAAGGTCTATCTGAACATGAAGGGTTCCTGCGCCGGCTGCCCGTCTTCGACGGCGACGCTGAAGCACGGCGTCCAGAACCTGCTGCGCCATTTCGTTCCGGAAGTGCAGGAAGTGATTGCCGCTTAAATCTTGGATCCATCCGACCGTTCATCTCACGTTCGGCGAGGCGGATTTATCGATAGGCGACCATAGTTTATTCGGAAATTTATGGCATGATCGTTCTGGCGCTGGACACGGCAGGTGTGGATTGCGCTGCCGCCGTTTATGACAGCGGCAGGAATACGGTGCTGGGGGAGGCATCGGACATGATCGGCAAGGGGCATGCTGAACATCTGATCGGAATCGTCGACCGCGCGCTGGATCAAGCGGGACTGGCCCTTTCTCATATCGACCGTCTTGCCGTCACCATCGGCCCCGGCTCCTTTACCGGTATCCGCGTCGGCGTTGCCGCAGCCCGCGGCTTTGCGCTTTCCCTCAGTGTGCCCGCCGTCGGCGTCACCACGCTCGAGGTCATGGCATCAGCCCAGCGCGACAAGACGCCCGGGCGGGCAGTGCTGGCGGCGATGGATGCCAAGCGGGACGAGATCTATCTGCAATCCTTTTCAGCCGACGGTTCGCCGCTCGATGAGCCGCGGGCGGTCAGCGTTGCGGAAGCACAGGCATATGCCGCCGGCTTCGACGGCGAAATCACCGGTTCGGCGACGCCGCTCCTGAAGGCCGACGGCGGCGGCGATCATGCCAACCAATTCCCGATCTCCGTCGTGGCGCGCCTCGGTGCAGCCGCCTCCCCCGATGCCGGAAAGCCGAAGCCCCTTTATCTGCGCGGACCCGATGCCAAGCCGCAGGCCGGGTATGCGATCGCCCGACGAGTATGACCATGCTGGAAGCCTATCTGACGCTGAAGCCGGAATTCGAAATCATCGCCATGGAACGCGAGGATTGCCGCGATGTCGCCGCCCTGCACGGCGAGCGCTTCGCCCGCCCCTGGGGCGACGGTGAATTTCACGGCTTGCTGATGCAGGAGACCGTGTTCGGCTTCGTTGCGCGGCAGACCAATGCCATCCTGAAAAAGCCGCTTCCAGGGTTCATCCTTGCCCGCCATGTCGCCGGCGAGGCGGAGATCCTGACGATCGCCGTGCAGGCGAAGGTCGCCCGTGCCGGGCTTGGCTGGCGGTTGATGCAGGCGGCGATGCGGGAAGCTCGCACACGCGGCGGCGAGAGCATGTTTCTCGAAGTCGACAACGGCAATACGGCAGCCCTTGGCCTCTACCGCAAGCTCGGCTTCGAAAAGGTCGGCGAGCGTCAGGGTTACTACAAGCAGGAGAACGGCGCCCTCTCCACGGCGCTTGTCATGAAGCGCGTTCTTCGGTAGTTCCGTCAGCGAGATGACATGCAGGCCGGCGCAAATGCCGTGCGGCGTTGTCGAAACACGAATATCTTTAAAGGCGGGCCATGTCTGATGTAGCCAAGACCCTTGAGGAGCTTTGCACCGAACGCGGCATGCGCATGACCGAGCAGCGCCGCGTGATCGCGCGCATCCTGGAAGACTCGGAAGACCATCCCGACGTCGAAGAACTCTACCGCCGCTCGGTGAAGGTCGATGCGAAGATTTCGATTTCGACCGTCTACCGCACCGTGAAACTGTTCGAGGATGCCGGCATCATCGCCCGCCACGACTTCCGCGACGGACGCTCGCGCTACGAAACGGTGCCGGAAGAGCATCACGACCACCTGATCGACCTGAAGACCGGCACCGTCATCGAATTCCGCTCGCCGGAGATCGAGGCACTGCAGGAGCGCATCGCCCGCGAGCACGGCTTCCGGCTGGTCGACCACCGGCTGGAGCTCTACGGCGTTCCGCTGAAGAAGGAAGATCTCTGAAGCAATGGCAGCCCGGGAGACCAGCATTTGATCGCCTGGCTGCGCATCACGTTGGCTGCGATCGTCATCCTTGCCGTCAGCATCGTGCTCATGCCGCTGCAGGTGCTGGCGCTCCATTTCGACTGGCGGCTGCGCCGCAGGCTGCCACGCGTCTGGCACCGTATCGTCTGCTATTGTCTCGGCATCCGCGTTCGCGTCACCGGCAGGCTGGAAGAGCGCCGGCCGCTGATGCTCTGTTCCAACCATTCGTCCTGGCTCGATATCATGGTGATGTCGTCGGTTGCCGACGTCGCCTTCATCGCCAAGATCGAGGTCAGCGACTGGCCGATTTTCGGCACGCTCGCCAAGCTGCAGAAGAGCGTCTTCGTCGTGCGCGAGGAGAAGCGCAAGACCGGTCACCAGGCAAACGAGATCGCCGGGCGCATGGCCGACGGCGAGATCGTCGTGCTTTTCCCGGAAGGCACGACCTCGGACGGCAACCGGCTGCTGGAGGTCAAGTCGTCGCTGTTCGGCGCCGCCGCCATGGCGGTGCCTTATTCGCCGACCGGAACCGTCGTGGTGCAGCCGGTGGCGATTGCCTATACCAAGGTGCACGGCATCGCCATGGGGCGCTATCACCGGCCGCTCGCCGCCTGGCCGGGCGATATCGAGCTGCTGCCGCACCTGCTCGACATCGTACGCTGCGGCGCGATCGACGCCGAGGTGTCCTTCGGCGAGGCGGTGGATTACCGCACTGACACCAACCGCAAGGAGGTGAGCGCGACGATCGCCTCGCGTATCCGCAAGCTGCTGAACAGCCGCCTGCGCGGGCGGGAAATCTTCTAGAGCCTTTCCTGGTCAGATTGCGGCATTCTGCCGGAGCAGGTTTTCGTCAGGGCAGAGGCGATTGGCGAAGGGCATACCCCAAGGTACGTCCGAGCCGATCGCCTCTGATCCTGGCGCAAAGATGCCCGGCCCTTCGGGTTGGCTGAAACGGGTCGCCTGCTCGACCGGCCGGCTTGGCCGTCGAGCTTACTACGACGCGCCGGCCGGTCGACCATCCGACTCCGTTTGAGCCAGCAGAATGCTGCAATCTGACCAGGAAAGGCTCTAAAACAAGATTTCGATTTTCTCGGGCGGCAAAAACCACTAAATAGCGCGCCATGACACAGGACAGCGCCCTTCTCCAGGCCCCGGAAGCAATCCTCAACGAGGGCCTCCGCGACGGCAGCAACAGCCGCAAGGTCTTCATCAAGACCTATGGCTGCCAGATGAACGTCTATGATTCAACGCGCATGAGCGATGCGCTCGCCCGCGACGGCTATGAGCCGACGGAAGACATGGAAGAGGCCGACCTCGTTCTGCTCAACACCTGCCATATCCGCGAGAAGGCGGCCGAGAAGGTCTATTCGGCGCTCGGACGGCTGCGCGAGATGAAAAAGCGGAAGGCGGCGGACGGCCGGGAGATGATGATCGGCGTTGCCGGCTGCGTCGCCCAGGCCGAAGGCGAGGAGATCCTGCGCCGCGCCCCCGCCGTCGACGTCGTCATCGGCCCGCAGACCTATCACCGCCTGCCGGAGGCGCTGCGCCGGGCCAAACAGGGCGTCCGCGTCGTCGATACGGAATATGCGATCGAAGACAAGTTCGAGCACCTGCCGATCGCCGAGAGCCGGAAGATCCGCGCCCGCGGCGTCACCGCCTTCCTGACCGTGCAGGAGGGCTGCGACAAGTTCTGCACTTTCTGCGTCGTGCCCTATACGCGCGGCTCGGAAGTGTCGCGGCCGGTTTCCCAGATCGTCGAGGAAGCCGAAAGGCTCGTCGAGGCGGGCGTGCGCGAGATCACCCTGCTCGGGCAGAACGTCAATGCCTGGCACGGCGCCGGGCCGCAGGGCGAGGCATGGAGCCTCGGCGACCTGCTCTATCGCCTTGCCGAGATCCCGGGCCTGGCGCGGCTGCGCTATACCACAAGCCATCCGCGCGACATGTACGACCGGCTGATCAACGCCCATCGCGACCTCCGGGCGCTGATGCCCTATCTGCACCTGCCGGTGCAATCGGGCTCGGATCGCATCCTGAAAGCGATGAACCGGCGCCACACGGCGGCCGAATATCTGACGCTGATCGAGCGCATCCGCTCGGTGCGGCCCGACATCGCGCTGTCCGGCGATTTCATCACCGGCTTTCCGGGGGAGACAGACAGGGATTTTGAGGATACACTCAGGCTTGTGGAGGAGGTCCGTTACGCACAGGCCTTCTCGTTCAAATACTCGACACGGCCGGGCACGCCCGGCGCGGAACTGAAGGACCAGGTGCCGGAAGAAATCAAGGCAGAACGGCTGGAACGCCTGCAAGCGCTTCTCCTGAAGCAGCAGCAGGAATTTGCCGAATCCTGCATCGGCAAAGAGATCGATCTGTTGCTGGAAAAGCCCGGTCGCATGCCGGAACAGCTGATCGGACGTTCTCCCTGGCTTCAATCCGTGAATGTTGATGCAAAAGCATCGCAAATCGGTGACATTATTAAAGTGCGAATCACCGGAACCGGAACAAACAGCCTGTTTGCCGAACGCGCAGAGGCTGCGGTTTAACCCAAGGAGCCCGACCGCTTGAACGGACAAGAATTGGTTTCTTCTTCACCGCGCCATCCCCCCCGCACGCCGAGCGATACCAATCACTTCGTCCTGACGTTCGAGAACAATCGCTTCGCCAGCGAGCTCTTCGGTCAATTCGACCAGAACCTCAAGCTGCTCGAGGAACGGCTCAACATCGATGCGCGGGCGCGCGGCAATTCGGTCGTCATCACAGGCGATGTCGTGACCACGAACCAGGCGCGGCGCACGCTCGACTATCTCTATGAAAAGCTTCAGAAAGGCGGCAGCGTGGAACGATCCGACGTCGAGGGCGCAATCCGCATGGCGGTCGCCGCCGACGATCAGCTCAGCCTGCCCACCATGGAGCGCAAGGCTAAGCTGACGATGGCACAGGTTTCCACTCGCAAGAAGACGATCATCGCCCGCACGCCCACCCAGGATGCCTATATCCGGGCGCTTGAGCGTGCCGAGCTGGTCTTCGGCGTCGGCCCGGCCGGCACCGGCAAGACCTATCTCGCCGTCGCCCATGCCGCCCAGTTGCTGGAGCGCGGCGCGGTCGAAAAGATCATCCTGTCACGCCCGGCGGTCGAAGCCGGCGAGCGCCTCGGCTTCTTGCCCGGCGACATGAAGGAAAAGGTCGATCCCTATCTTCGCCCGCTTTATGATGCGCTCTACGACATGATCCCCGCCGACAAGGTCGATCGGGCGATCACCGCCGGCGTCATCGAAATCGCGCCGCTCGCCTTCATGCGCGGCCGCACGCTGGCCAATGCCGCCATCATCCTCGACGAAGCCCAGAACACGACATCGATGCAGATGAAGATGTTCCTGACGCGTCTCGGCGAAAATGCCCGCATGATCGTCACCGGCGACCCGAGTCAGATCGACCTGCCGCGCGGCGTCAAATCCGGCCTCGTTGAGGCGCTGCAGCTTCTGAACGGTGTCGAGGGCATCTCGATCGTGCGCTTCAAGGATACCGACGTCGTGCGCCATCCGCTGGTCGGGCGCATCGTCAGGGCCTATGATTCCACCTATGCCGTCGAAGCCGAAGTCAGCCGGCAGGACTGATGGCCGAACTCGACATCCAGATCAGCGTCGAAGACATCGGCTGGCCGGGCGAGGAGACGCTGCTGTCCTTTTGCGAACGTGTGCTCGGCGCCGCAGTGGTCTATGTCAGAGACAGCGAGAAGCAGCCCTTCCCGACGATGCCTCCCGAGGTTTCGCTTGTCTTCACCGACGACGCCTCGATCCAGGACATCAACGCCGAATGGCGCGGCAAGGACAAGGCGACCAACGTGCTCTCCTTTCCTGCCTTTCCGGTCCAGCCCGGCAAAATGCCCGGTCCGATGCTCGGCGACATCATCATCGCCCGGGAGACGGTGGAGCGGGAAGCCCAGGAGTTTGAAAAGAGTTTCGACGACCACCTGACCCATCTTCTGGTGCACGGTTTCTTGCATCTTCTCGGCTACGACCATATGAATAATGCCGAAGCCGAAATTATGGAGGGGCTGGAGACTCGCATTTTGGCGCAGCTCGGCCTATCTGATCCCTACGAGGGTCAAGACCTTAAAATGGAACCATGAGCGACTTTACGACGAAGCCGGCGGCAGACGCCAAGGACTCCGAGCCATCCTCCTCTTCGGACGAGGCGGGCAGTAGTAGTCGGCCATCCGGCCGATCCCAATCCTTCTGGTCGCGCGCCGCGCGCATCCTTCGCCCGCAGCAGGGCTCACGGCTGCGCGAGGATCTTGCCGACGCGCTGATGACCGATGCGGCCGGCGACGACGCCTTTTCGCCTGACGAACGGGCGATGCTCAACAACATCCTGCGCTTTCGCGAGGTGCGCGTCGCCGACGTGATGGTGCCGCGCGCCGATATCGAGGCGGTCGACCAGAACATCACCATCGGCGAGTTGATGATCCTCTTCGAGGAATCCGGCCGCTCGCGCATGCCCGTCTATGCCGATACGCTCGACGATCCGCGCGGCATGGTGCATATCCGCGATCTGCTCTCCTATGTTGCCAAGCAGGCGCGCAACAAGCGCCGCGGCCCGGCGAAACCGACTGCCGCCCTGCCGGCGATCGAGGTGGCGCCCGAGAACATCCAGAAGCCGACGCGGTCGGCCAAGCCGAATTTCGATCTCGCCCGTGTCGACCTGCAGAAGACCCTGGCCGAGGCCGGCATCATCCGCAAGATCCTGTTCGTGCCGCCGTCGATGCTGGCCTCCGACCTTTTGCGCCGCATGCAGGTGAACCGCACGCAGATGGCGCTTGTCATCGACGAATATGGCGGCACCGACGGGCTCGCCTCGCATGAGGACATCGTCGAAATGGTGGTCGGCGACATCGACGACGAACATGACGACGAAGAGGTGATGTTCAAGCGTGTCGCCGAGGACATGTTCGTCGCCGACGCCCGCGTCGAGCTGGAAGAGATCGCCCAAGCGATCGGACCGGATTTCGACATCAGCGAGCAAGTCGACGAGGTCGATACGCTGGGCGGCCTGATCTTCTCCGCACTCGGCCGCATCCCGGTGCGCGGCGAGGTCGTCCAGGCGCTGCCCGGCTTCGAATTCCACATTCTCGACGCCGACCCGCGCCGCATCAAGCGGCTGCGCATCACCCGCAAGCGCCATGCGATGCGCCGCCGCGCCAAGGCGGATGGCGACATCGCTCCCGGCTCCGACGCCGGCGACGACCGGCCGGCGGAATCGACCGCCAACTAAAGTTGTTTGGTTTCATGCATGTCGTTCTCCCGGAACCGCCGCACAGGTCCGGATGGCATGCATTACAGCGCCGCGCGTCTTTGGACGCGCAAAGGGCGCTGTAACACTTGGAAATTACGCATCGTGCTTTCCGAAATCGATTCCGATTTGCGGGCCGATGCGGCAACAGGACAAAGCGCCGCTTTTTTGAAAGACTGCGAACGGGTTGATTCGCGGTTTGATGGGAGTGTGCATGGAGCGGCTTGCGGACAGGGTTATCCTCGTCTGGGGGTTCAAACGGTCGCTGCTGGCCGTCGCCGCCGGGGCCTTCGCCGTGCTGGCGCTGCCGCCCTTCGGCTTTTTCGCGGCAATGTTTCTTTCCTTCACGCTGCTCGTCTGGCTGATCGACGGGGCGGCGGCTTCGCCTGAAAGCGGCCTGATCGGCAGGCTGTGGCCGGCATTTACCACCGGCTGGCTGTTCGGCTTCGGCTATTTCGTCGCCGGCCTCTGGTGGCTCGGCCATGCGCTGCTCGTCGATCAGGAGGAATTCGCCTGGGCGCTGCCCTTAGCCATTCTCGGGCTGCCGGCCTGTCTGGCGATTTTCTACGGGCTGGCGGCCGCTCTCGCGCGGATCTTCTGGTCCGACGGCATGGGGCGGATCGCCGCACTTGCAGCCGGCTTCGGGCTGATGGAATGGCTGCGCAGCGTCATCCTGACCGGCTTTCCCTGGAACGCCATCGGCTACGGCATGATGCCCGTTCCGCTGATGATGCAGTCGGCGCATGTGATCGGGGCGATGGGGGTGACGACACTTGCCGTCTTCATCTTTTCTGCGCCTGCCCTTGCCGGCACGCGGCAAGGTGCGCGGGTGGGCATCGCGCTCGCCGTGGCGCTGTTTGCCGCCCATCTCGGTTATGGCGCATATGCCCTCTACCTCGCGCCGCGGCCGGAAGCCTTGCCCGAGGACAAGCGGCCGGTGGTGCGGCTGGTGCAGCCTGATATCGACCAGGCGGCGAAGATGGACAACGACGCCGACCGCAATGCGATCTTCGAGACGCATCTGAAGCTGTCGGCCGAAGCGCCCAGGAATGGCGGACGCAAGCCCGATATCATCGTCTGGCCGGAAACCTCGATCCCCTTCATCCTGACCGACAATCAGGATGCGCTGACGCGGATCGCCGATTCGCTCGACGACAACCAGATCCTGATCGCCGGCGCCGTGCGCGCCGAGGAGATGGGACCCGGCACGCCTGTGCGCTACTACAATTCCATCTATGTGATCGACGGCCGCGGTCAGATCATCGCTGCCTCCGACAAGGTGCATCTGGTGCCTTTCGGCGAATACCTGCCCTTCGAGGACGTGCTCAACGAATTCGGTATCCAGAACGTCGTCGAGATGCCGGGCGGGTTTTCGGCGGCGGCAAGCCGGCACCTGCTGGCGCTGCCCGGCGGGCTCAACCTCTATCCGCTGATCTGCTACGAGATCATCTTCCCCGACGAGATGACCGGCGGCATTAAAGACGCTAATGCGATCCTCAATATCACCAATGATGCCTGGTTCGGGGCGACGCCCGGACCCTATCAGCACTTCCAGCAGGCGCGGGTCCGGGCTGTCGAAACCGGGCTGCCGCTGATTCGCGACGCCAATAGCGGTATTTCGGCGCTGGTGAATGCGCATGGGGAAATTGTCGCAGGCCTCGATCTTCAGGAAACCGGTTTCATCGATGCAACTGTCGATAGGTTTGGCGGAGAGCTTGGAACGACAATCCCCCGGCAAACATACTTCTGGTTGACCGAGGCGCTGCTCATTTTGATTGCGCTAATTTCTCGTAGAGGTTTTATTTCCGGGTTGAATTGACCAAAAACCCCTAAAATTGCATAGTGATGACAATCGGCGTTCTGAGCGTTTGTTGACAGGGGGATTCTCACCGCTTGCAACGTGGCGTTTGGGATGGATCAGGGGCATGCCGGTTAGAAACAGATTGAAATTCTTAGCTAGGGCACGACCATGATTGAAAATAAAAAGAAGCCTAACCCGATCGACATCCACGTTGGCAGCCGTATTCGCCTTCGCCGAACAATGCTTGGCATGAGCCAGGAGAAACTCGGTGAAAGCCTCGGCATCACCTTCCAGCAGATTCAGAAATACGAAAAGGGCACCAACCGCGTCGGCGCAAGCCGCCTGCAGAATATCTCGAACATCCTCAATGTTCCGGTTTCCTTTTTCTTCGAGGACGCGCCCGGCGAACATACCGGCTCCGTCGGCGGCATGGCCGAAGCCTCCAGCTCGAATTACGTCGTCGATTTCCTCTCCTCCTCGGAAGGCCTGCAGCTCAACCGCGCCTTCGTCAAGATTTCCGATCCCAAGGTTCGCCGCAAGGTCGTGGAGCTGGTGAAGGCTCTGGCCGCTGAGGCCGACGCCGACTGAGCCACCCCCTCGCAGAAATCGAAAGGCGGTCGAAAGGCCGCCTTTTCTGCGTTTTTAGGGCAAAATTTGTCACTTTGCCGCGGATATAAAGATATATTTATGTCCTTCTGCGCTTGTCATCGGGCCTCGAACTGAGTACCTACTAGCTAGCTTTTGTTCTTTGAGGGGAATCCCGGAATGCGCGCGAATTATCTCTTTACCAGCGAATCTGTTGCCGAAGGTCATCCGGACAAGGTCTGTGACCGCATCTCCGACGAGATCGTCGATCTGGTCTACCGCGAAGCGGCCAAAACCGGCGTCAATCCATGGGGCGTGCGCATTGCCTGCGAAACGCTGGCGACGACCAACCGCGTCGTCATCGCCGGCGAAGTCCGCCTGCCGCCGAGCCTGATGAAGAAGGACAAGGACGGCAAGGACGTCATCAATCCGTCGAAGTTCAAGGCCGCGGCGCGGCGCGCCATCAAGGATATCGGCTACGAGCAGGACGGCTTCCACTGGAAAAAGGCCAAGATCGACGTGCTGCTGCACTCGCAGTCGGCCGACATCGCCCAGGGCGTCGACAGCGCCGCCGACCAGCAAGGTGACGAGGGCGCCGGCGACCAGGGCATCATGTTCGGTTACGCCTGCAAGGAAACGCCGGACCTGATGCCGGCCCCGATCTACTACTCCCACAAGATCCTGCAGCTGCTCGCAGTCGCCCGCAAGAAGGGTGACGGCGAAGTCGCCAAGCTCGGCCCCGACGCCAAGAGCCAGGTGACCGTGCGTTACGTCGACGGCAAGCCGTCGGAAGCGACCTCGATCGTGCTGTCGACCCAGCATCTCGACGAGAGCTGGGATTCGAACAAGGTTCGCGCCGTCGTCGAGCCCTATATCCGCGAAGCGCTGGGTGAACTGAAGATTGCTGACGATTGCAAGTGGTACATCAACCCGACCGGCAAGTTCGTCATCGGCGGACCGGACGGCGATGCGGGCCTCACCGGCCGCAAGATCATCGTCGACACCTACGGCGGTGCCGCTCCGCACGGCGGCGGCGCATTCTCCGGCAAGGACACGACGAAGGTCGACCGTTCGGCCGCCTATGCCGCCCGCTACCTTGCCAAGAACGTCGTTGCCGCCGGTCTTGCCGACCGCTGCACGATCCAGATCTCCTACGCGATCGGCGTCGCCCAGCCGCTGTCGATCTATGTCGACCTGCACGGCACCGGCAAGGTCACCGAGGATCAGATCGAAGCGGCTATCCGCAAGAACATGGACCTTTCGCCGACCGGCATCCGCCGCCACCTCGACCTCAACAAGCCGATCTATGCCAAGACCTCGGCCTACGGCCATTTCGGCCGCAAGGCCGGCCGCGACGGCTCGTTCTCCTGGGAGCGCACCGACCTCGTGAAGGCGCTCAAGGAAAGCCTGAAGGCCTGAGATAAAGCATGACGGATATGGAACGCCGCGGCCGGGCGACCGAAGCCTTTTTCGGTCGCCGCAAGGGCAAGGCCCTGCGCGAACAGCAGGCCGAGACGCTGAACAGTCTGCTGCCGGCATTCCTGATCGATCTCTCGGCGGCTCCCCCGGAGCCGCTGACCTCCCTCTTTCCGGTTCAAATCGAGAGATTGCGGCTGGAGATCGGTTTCGGCGGCGGCGAGCACCTGATTCACCGCGCGCTGGAAACGCCGTCGACCGGCTTCATCGGTGTCGAACCCTTCGTCAATTCCATGCAGAAGCTGCTGTCGCGCATCGGCGAGACCGGCGCCTCCAATATCCGCGTCTATAATGACGACGCGACGCAGCTGCTCGACTGGTTGCCGGACGCTTCACTCGACCAGATCGACCTGCTCTATCCCGACCCCTGGCCGAAGCGGAAACACTGGAAGCGCCGCTTCGTCTCGAAAACCAACCTCGACCGCTTTCATCGCGTGCTGAAGCCCGGCGGCCTGTTCTGCTTCGCCTCCGATATCGACACTTATGTGAACTGGACGCTGCTCAAATGCCGCGACCATGGCGGCTTCGACTGGATGGCCGACAATGCAGCGGATTGGCTCACCCCTTATCAGGGCTGGCCGAGCACGCGTTACGAGGCCAAGGCCCGGCGCGAGGGCCGCTCTTCGGCCTATCTGACATTCCGGAAGATCTGAGTCCCCCCTGGGGCCAAGTCGGTGCAGACGCAGTCTCCAGCGCTCCCCCAGCGCCTTGAGAGTGAGGATCGGGCAGCCTGAGCACGGGGCGTTCACGCACGCCCCAAAAACCGATTGCGATATAAAATCAGTCGATCTATGCTGTAACCGATTGCACAACACAATTAGACCCGCGCGGATGTGCCATTCACGAAAGGAAGCTGAGATGGCTAAGCTCGTGTTCGGAATGAACCAGTCCCTGGATGGCTACGTCGATCATATGGCGTTTGGGCCAAGCCCGACGCTCTTCCGCCACTTCATCGAGGCGGCTGAGCGGCAAGCGGGCAGCGTATATGGCCGGCGAATGTATGAGGTCATGCGTTACTGGGACGACGATCATCCCGAATGGGACGCAGAGCGACAGGCCTTCGCGGCAGCATGGCGGAACCAGCCGAAATGGGTCGTCTCGCGCTCTTTGAAGTCCGTCGGTCCCAACGCCATGCTTGTTGGGGAAGATCTTGAGGGCGCGATCCGCAAGCTGAAGGGCGAACGCGACGGGGAGATCGAAGTTGCCGGCCCGGACCTGGCGCAAAGCCTCACCGAACTTGGCTTGATCGACGAGTATCAAATCTACCTGCACCCTGTCGTGCTCGGTCACGGCAAGCCATATTTCGCCAGGCCCCGGGCGCCGCTCCGCCTTGTGACCACTGATCGGATCGACGAGGATGTGATCAGGTTGACCTATGTTCCCTCTCGCGACCCGCCGGATGGATATCGACGCTGAAGCCTGAGCGGCGACGCGCATATATCGCGACACCAGCAAACCGCGGCGAAATCGGATCAAATGGCCCGCGCACCGGCATCACGGTGAAACGCAAGAGCGGTCGTTGACGGTCAGTGCAGGCTGACCGTCTTCAGTTCGTCCTCGGCAGCCTTGAAAAAGGTGCTGGAGCGGTTGTCCGTCAAGAGGATCGGCGTGCCGTCGGCGCCGAAAAGTGCCCAGAGATCGACGTTCGGATCGATATCCGGCGCCTCTGGAAAACACTTGGCGACCTCTTCGGTGCGCATCTTTCTGATATAGGCGACCTCGCCGTTGCCGATGTGGGCAAGCTCGGATTTGGTCAAGTGAGACGTGGCTTCTTTCATCAACATTCCTGTTCCTCCGGGAGAAGGGACCAACGGTTCGACAAACCGTTGTGCTACTGTGAAACCGAAATGTTAATTTTCTTGACCATGCGAGCGGGCTCCGGACGAATTAGATCGACGGAGAGCAGACCGTTCTTCAGACCGGCTCCGAGCACCTGCATGCCATCGGCAAGAACGAAGGTGCGCTGGAACTGGCGGGCGGCGATGCCGCGATAGAGATAGTCGCGCTCACCCTGCTCCACCTGCCTGCCGCGGATCAGAAGCTGGTTCTCCTCAATGGAGACATCGAGTTCCTCCTCGCTGAAACCGGCCACGGCAAGAGTGATGCGCAGACGTTCCGGCGCGCCGCTGTCAGCGCCGATGCGTTCGATATTATAGGGCGGATATCCGTCGCTCGCCTTGGAAATGCGCTCCAGCGTCTTTTCCATGGCATCGAAGCCCAGAAGCAGCGGGCTGGCGAAAGGGGTAATGCGGCTCATATCTTTTCAAGTCCTTGATGCAAGCGACCATCCCGGACCTCAAACGCAGCATCCGGATGCCGCTAATATGGGGAGAGCAGCCCGGCGCTGCAAGGCGCGGCGCGACGTGTCGGCCCCTTCTCAATTTTAAAGCGCTGTCGGCGGCTGTTGCTTGACAAAGCGCCGGCTGCCTCGCATCAAAACGTGCCCGCACGCACTGTGCTGATTTGTGACGAGACATGAAGAAATTGGTGCATGCTGAGACAGCGGGCACCCCCGTGAGGATGGAACGATCGGAATGGCAAGCGCAAGAAAGATCATCATCGACACCGACCCCGGCCAGGACGACGCGGCCGCCATCATGCTGGCCTTCGGCAGCCCCGATGAGCTTGATGTGCTGGGGATCACCACCGTCGCCGGCAACGTGCCGCTTTCGCTGACCAGTCGCAATGCGCGCATCGTCTGCGAGCTCTGCGGCCGGACGGAGACCAAGGTTTTCGCCGGCGCCGACGCGCCGATCGCCCGCAAGCTGGTGACCGCCGAACATGTGCACGGCAAGACCGGCCTCGACGGCCCTGATCTCAGCGAGCCGACGATGGCGCTGCAAACAGGCCATTCCGTCGATTTCATCATCGAGACGCTGCGCCGCGAGGAGGCAGGCACGGTGACGCTCTGCACGCTCGGGCCGCTCACCAATATCGGCCTGGCCTTGCAGAAGGCGCCCGACATCGTCCCCCGCATCCGCGAGCTGGTGATGATGGGCGGCGGCTTCTTCGAGGGCGGCAACATCACGCCGGCGGCCGAGTTCAACATCTATGTCGATCCCGAGGCAGCCGATATCGTCTTGCGCTCAGGCGTGCCGATCGTGATGATGCCGCTTGACGTGACGCACCAGTTGCTGACCCGCAAGGACCGGGTGAAGCGGATGGCCGAGATCGGCACGGCGCCTGTTAAGGCGATGGTCGAGATGCTGGAATTCTTCGAACGCTTCGACATCGAGAAATACGGCTCCGACGGCGGGCCGCTGCACGACCCCACAGTTATCGCCTATCTACTGAAGCCGGAGCTTTTCACCGGCCGGGACTGCAATGTCGAGATCGAGGTGCGCTCCGAACTGACGGTCGGCATGACCGTCGTCGACTGGTGGCATGTCACCGAGCGCAAGCGCAATGCGAAAGTCATGCGCCATGTCGATGCGGACGGCTTCTTCGATCTGCTGATCGAACGCTTCGCCCGCATCTGATTTTTGGGCCTTCCCTTCTCCCCGACGGAGAAGGGAGGGATTTCAGGCGTCTTTTTCGTCGAAGACGGAATTGGTTTCGGCTTCGGCCGGCTTCGGGCCGCCCTTGGCGACACCGACCATGGCCGGGCGCAGCACGCGCTCGCCGATGGTGAAACCGGCCTGCACGACCTGGACGACCGTGTTGTTCGGCACATCAGGGTTCGGCACTTCGAACATTGCCTGATGGAAATTCGGGTCGAACTTCTGGCCGACCGGCTCCAGCTTGCGGACGCCGTGGCGCTCCAGCGCCGACAGCATGGCGCGCTCGGTCATTTCGACACCCTCGATCAGCGTGCTGAGGCCGGCATCGGCCGCGGCCTTGGTCTCCGGAGAGATGGCATCGAGCGCGCGGCGCAGATTATCCGAGACGGCGAGCATGTCGCGCGCGAAACCCGCGACGGAATAGGACTTGGCATCCTTCACCTCGCGCTCGGTGCGCCGGCGCAGATTGTCCATTTCGGCAGCAAGGCGCAGATAGCGGTCGCGCAACTCGCCGTTTTCGGCTTTCAGGAGCTCGAGCGGGTCCGGCTGGGGGGCCTCTTGCTGCGCAGTATCGTTCTCGACGTAGGCGGCAGCGTCGGCTGCGGCATCGGCCGCAGTTGCGTCAGGTCCGTTTTTCGTCGTGTCATCGGTCATGACGGTCTCCGGTTGGTGTCTTCAGATGCGCCCGATATCGAGGTTTGACCGAAAAAAATCAAGTCTGCGTGACAAAGAAGCGAAAATTCCGCGCGCCTTATAGCGCCGCCCGCCTTTCAGACGCGCAAAGGGGCTGCGGCATCAATGCGGATTGCGCGAAAGCCGGGAGACCAGCTGGGCGGTATAATCCACCATCGGCACGATGCGGGAATAGTTGAGCCGCGTCGGGCCGATGACGCCGACGGCGCCAACGATGCGGTCGTCATCGTCACGATAGGGCGCGACGATCAGCGACGAGCCGGACAGCGAGAAGAGCTTGTTTTCCGAACCGATGAAGATGCGCACGCCCGAACCGCTTTCGGCGAGATTGAGGATCTCGATCAGACTGTCCTTCTTTTCGAGATCGTCGAACAGCAGACGCAGCCGGTCGAGATCCTCGGCGCCGGCGAGGCCTTCGAGCAGGTTGGCGCGGCCGCGGATGATCAGCTGCGTGGGCTTTCCCTCGTCCGGGCTGCCGGCCCAGACGGCGATGCCGCGCTCGACGAGATCACGCGACAGGGCATCGAGTTCGTGACGGACATTATCCTTCAGCTGGCTCAATTGTTTGCGCAGCTCCGGCAGCGTCTGGCCGGACATATGGGCATTGAGAAAATTGGCCGCCTCCGTCAACTGCGAGGAGGTGACGCCCGCCGGCAGCTCGATGATGCGGTTTTCCACCTGATCGTGATCGCCGACGAGCACGGCCAGCGCCTTGGTCGGTTCGAGCCGGATGAACTCGACATGTTTGAGCACCGGATCGCTTTTCGAGGTGATGACGAGGCCGGCGCCGCGCGAAATGCCGGACAGCATGCGGCTTGCCTCGTTCATCATCGATTCCAGAGGATTGCCGCCGCTTTCGGCCCGCACCTGCCGATCGATATTGGCGCGATCCTCGGCCGAGAGGTCGCCGACCTGCATGAAGGCATCGACGAAAAAGCGCAAGCCGATCTGGGTGGGCAGCCGGCCGGCGCTGATATGCGGCGAATAGATCAGGCCGAGATCTTCGAGATCGCTCATGACGTTGCGCACCGAGGCCGGCGACAGCGACATCGGCAACAGGCGGGACAGATTGCGCGAGCCGAGCGGCTCGCCGCTCTCCAGATAGCCTTCGACGATGCGGCGAAAAATTTCCCTGGAGCGCTCGTCCAGCGCCGCAACGGCATCCGAAACCGACGTCGACCTGATGCCCATGAAGCTTACGAACCCGCGCTGATGATACTTCCCGAAAAGTAAGTCAAACTCGCACCCGTGGCAAAAGGGAATTTGCAAATAGGCGCCGCCAATCGTAGAAGCGGTCAACAAACCCCAGGAGATAAGTATGCGGCCTTCAGGCAGAAAAATCGACCAGATGCGTAAGGTCACGTTCGAGCGCAATTTTTCCAAGCATGCGGAAGGCTCCTGCCTGGTCAAGTTCGGCGACACGCATGTGCTCTGCACCGCCAGCCTCGAAGAAAAGACGCCGCCATGGCTGCGCAATACCGGCAAGGGCTGGGTCACGGCCGAATACGGCATGCTGCCGCGGGCAACCGGCGAGCGCATGAAGCGCGAGGCCGCCGCCGGCAAGCAGGGCGGCCGCACCCAGGAAATCCAGCGGCTGATCGGCCGGTCGCTTCGCGCCGTCGTCGATCTGCAGGCGCTCGGCGAGCGGCAAATCACGCTCGATTGCGACGTCATCCAAGCCGATGGCGGCACGCGGACAGCCTCGATCACCGGCGGCTGGATCGCGCTTTACGACTGCCTGAAATGGATGGAAAGCCGCAACATGATCAAGGTCGACCGGGTCCTGAAGGATCATGTCGCCGCCATCTCCTGCGGCGTTTTCGCCAGCCAGCCGGTGATCGACCTCGATTATCTCGAGGATTCCTCAGCCGAGACCGATGCCAACTTCGTCATGACGGGCGCTGGCGGGATCGTCGAGATCCAGGGCACGGCCGAAGGCACACCGTTTACCGAAGAGGAATTCACCTCGCTGATGGGGCTTGCCAGGAACGGCATCGGCGAACTCGTCGCCCTGCAGAAGCAGGCCATCACGGGATGAACTCCATGCTGGAAGGCATGTTGGAAACGGCGCTCTACGCGCGGGATCTCGACCGGGCGGAGGTCTTCTACGAAGACGTTCTCGGACTTGAAAAGATCGCCCGCGCCGGCAACCGGCATGTCTTCTTCCGCTGCGGGCCTGGCGTGCTGCTGATCTTCAATCCAGAGGAAACGGTGAAGCCGCCGGCGCCTGGATCCCTGCAGGTGCCGCCGCACGGCACGACCGGCGAGGGTCATGCCTGCTTCCGGGTGTCCGGCCGCAATATCGATGCGATGGCCGAACGGCTGAAAGCGGCTGACGTGGCGATCGAATCCGAGGTGCATTGGCCAAACGGCGGCCGCTCGATCTATTTCCGCGATCCGGCCGGTAACAGCCTGGAATGCGCAGAGGCTAAAATCTGGGGCATCGAACAGGATATCTGAATGCGCAAGCTTGAAACGAAGACCATCGTCGTCGCCAGCCATAATGCCGGCAAGATCCGCGAGATCCAGGAATTGATCGGGCCGCTCGGCTTCACCGCCAAATCGGCCTCCGAGCTGAACTTCGTCGAACCGGATGAAACCGGCACCAGCTTCGAGGAGAATGCGACGATCAAGGCCGTCGCTTCGGCCAATGCCTCAGGCATGCCGGCGCTTTCCGACGATTCCGGGCTGGTGGTCGACGCACTCGGCGGCGATCCCGGTGTCTACACCGCCAATTGGGCGGAGACCTCAGACGGCACGCGTGATTTCGACATGGCGATGGCCAAGGTGGAAAAGGCGCTGCAGGATGCCGGTGCGACGGCGCCGGAGCAGCGCAGGGCGCGTTTCGTCAGCGTGCTCTGCCTCGCCTGGCCGGATGGGCATACCGAGCTCTTCCGCGGCGAGGTGGAAGGCAACGTCGTCTGGCCGCCGCGCGGCACACAGGGCTTCGGCTACGATCCAGTCTTCCAGCCCGAGGGTTATGGCGTCACCTTCGGGGAAATGAGCGGCGAGGAAAAACACGGCTGGAACGTCGGCAAGCCGCAGGCGCTGTCGCACCGGGCCCGCGCATTCAAACTCTTTGTCGAAACCTGCCTGGAGGCATAAGGTCACCACGTGGACAATTTTGACACGCCAGGCTCCTCGCGCGATGCGACGCTGCTGCCCGATACCGGCGAGCCCGGCTTCGGCGTCTATGTCCATTGGCCCTTCTGCGCGGCGAAGTGTCCCTATTGCGACTTCAACAGCCATGTGCGCCACCAGCCCGTGGATCAGGAGCGCTTTACATCAGCCTTCCTGAAGGAGATGGCGACGGTCCGGGCCATGAGCGGGCCGAAGACCGTCACCAGCATCTTCCTCGGCGGTGGCACACCCTCGCTGATGAAACCGGAAACGGTCTCGGCCATTCTCGACGGCATTGCCCGGCACTGGCATGTGCCCGATGGCATCGAGATCACCATGGAAGCCAATCCTTCGAGCGTCGAGGCCGACCGCTTCCGCGGCTACCGGGCGGCCGGCGTCAATCGTGTCTCGCTCGGCGTGCAGGCGCTGAATGATCGGGATCTGAAATTCCTCGGCCGGCTGCATGATGTCGCCGACGCGCTGAAGGCGATCCGGCTGGCGCGCGACATTTTCCCGCGCATGTCCTTCGACCTGATCTACGCCCGGCCGGAGCAGACGGTCGAACAGTGGGAAAGCGAGCTGAGGCAAGCGATCTCCTATGCGGTCGACCACCTCTCCCTCTATCAACTGACCATCGAGGAAGGCACGCCCTTCTACGGCCTGCACAAGGCGGGCAAATTGATCGTCCCAGACGGCGAGCAATCGGCTGTGCTCTACGAAGCGACGCAGGAGATCACCGCGCGCGAAGGCATGCCGGCCTATGAGGTCTCCAACCATGCCCGGCCGGGTGCCGAAAGCCGGCATAACCTGACCTATTGGCGTTACGGCGATTATGCCGGCATCGGCCCCGGCGCCCATGGAAGGCTGACGCGCGGCCCCGAAAAGATCGCAACGGCCACCGAGCGCAAGCCGGAAGCCTGGCTCGACATGGTCGAGCGCGACGGTCACGGCATTCTTGACGAGGAGCGGCTCGGCTATGAGGAACAGTCCGACGAGCTGCTGCTGATGGGATTGCGGCTCCGGGAGGGCGTCGACCTTGCCCGCTGGCAGCAGCTTTCGGGCCGCGAGCTCGACCCGAAACGCGAGGAGTTCCTGCTCGAACACAAATTCATCGAGCGGATCGGCAATTCACGCCTGCGCTGCACGCCATCCGGCATGCTGATCCTCGATTCCGTCGTCGCCGATCTCGCCTGCTGACATATAGGCAGCGGGTTGATCCCGGCGCGGCAGCGATGTCGCTATCCGCGCCGAAAGCATGTCTCAGCCGTGGCTGGTGGCGCCTGATTTGAACAGGCTGCCGGTCGGCGTCTTCAAGAACATCTCCAGCGGAATATGCTCCTGGTGCAGGAAACCGGTCGCCGGCAGCAGGCCGTCGCGGACCATCTCGATGACGGCAACGACCGAGGCCGACGTCGTCCAGGCGATCGCCGTGCGGCGCGCGCCGGCAATCTCGATCGGATAATAGGCGCGCACGAACTCCTTGCGGCGCAGGCTGCCGTTCTCGGTCCCCTCGGCAGCGACATGGACATAGACGACGTCGTCTTCGACAGGCGGCTTGGCGTTGGTCAGGATCTCGCCGGCAAGCTTGCGCTTGTCGCGCATCAACAGCTCGTGGAAGAAGAAATTCATCAGTTCCATATGGCCGGGATAACGCATCGTCTTGTAGTCGAGATTGTCGATCTTGCCGAGCATGGTGTCGCACATGGTGCCGAGACCGCCCGAGGTCGTGAAGGCCTCGAGCTTGACGCCGCCGACATAGACGGTCTCGTGCCATTCCATCGGCGAGACCAGCTTGCGCACGCCGCCCTCGATGACCTCGCAATCGTTCAGATATTCGTTGACGACGCCCTCGGGCGACCAGTTGAAGGCGTAGCCGAGCAGTCCCGTGGGATGCTGCGGCAAGGCGCCGACGCGCATGCGGATCGAACGGCAGCGATCGAATCCGTCGGCAAGGCTGGCGCCGACGATGCCGACGAAACCCGGTGCCAGACCGCATTGCGGCGCCATCAGGCCGCGGGCGGTCTTTGACAGTTCGATGATGAAATTGGTTGTCGGAACGTCTTCCGTCAGGTCGAAATAGTGAATGCCGGCGAGATGGGCGGCGCGCGCCAATTCGATGTTCAAATGATAGGGCAGGCAGGAGAGCACCGCCTCGACACTGGAGAGCAGTTCGCCGATCACTTCGGGATCGGAAATATCGCCGGTGCGGCATTTGAACGGGACGTCGCTCAGCGGCAATTGCGCATCGACGCCGATCACCTCGAAGCCGCCTTCATGCAACAGCGTCGCCGCCAGCCGTCCGACCTTGCCCAGGCCGAGAACGGCGATCTTTTCGAAACTCATTGATTTCCTCCCACGCGCCGTTTTGACGCTTCAGTCTCTATCTTCATGCAGGCCGTTCCCCAAAACCGCTGTGCTTTGGGCGACATGCACGGGATGCGCCGGAGGTATAGAATAAAAAGCTTATAAAGGAAAACGGCCGGAATCGCTTCCGGCCGCCCAATCCTCAAGAAAACCGTCGATTATTCGTTGATCAACCGCTTCAGAAGCTCGACTTCGTGCGAAAGCTTGGTGTCTCCCGAAATCAGCTCCTCGATCTTGCGCACGGCATGCAGCACGGTCGTGTGATCGCGCCCGCCGAAACGGCGGCCGATCTCCGGGAAGGAGCGCGGCGTCAGCGTTTTCGACAGATACATGGCGATCTGGCGCGGCTTGACGATGACGCGGGTGCGGCGGTTCGAGACCAGTTCCTGGCGCGAGACGTTGTAGTGCCTGGCGACGATGCGCTGGATGTCCTCGATGCGCACCCGGCGGGGCTCGCCGGAGCCGACCAGATGGGCGAGGAGTTCGTCGACGCGCTCGATCGACAGATTCGGCTCGAAGGAGCGGCGGAAGACCAGCTGGTTGAAGGCGCCTTCGAGTTCGCGGCCGCTGGCCGTGACGTTGCGGGCGACATGCTGGAGCAGTTCGGCCGGAATTTCGAGCGACGGATCTTCGAGCCGGGCTGCGGCAAGGCGACGCTTGAGGATTTCGAGACGCATCTCGTAATCCGGCGCGTCGAATTCGATCGCAACACCGCCTTGCAGACGCGAGCGGACGCGGGGATCGAGCGACTCCAGTTCCCAGGGCGCGCGGTCGGCGGCGACGACGACCTGCTTGGCGCTGTCGAGCAGCATGTTGAGCAGATGGCAGAATTCATGCTGGATCATCTTACCCTGCAGGAACTGCATGTCGTCGATGATCAACAGATCGATGTTGCGCAGCGAATCCTTCAGCGTCAGCGCATCATTGTCGCGGATCGCTGTGGCGAAGCGCCACATGAAATATTCGGCGGTGAGATAAACGACGCGCAGAGCCCTGGGGTTCTGCACCGCGGCATTGGCGACCGCCTGCAACAGATGGGTCTTGCCGAGGCCGACCGTCGAATGGATGAAGAGCGGATTGAAACGCACAGCGCCGGAACCGGCTTCGGCGATCGTCTTCGCCGCCGCAAGCGCGACACGGTTCGAGCTGCCTTCGACGAAGGTGTCGAAGGTGAAGCGGCTATCGAGCGGCGAACCGAAGAGCGGCGAACCGAAGCTTGCGGGCCTTGCCGCAGCAACAGCCGAAACCGCCTGCTGGACGGCCTGACCGGCCGGCTGGGCGCTTGCGGGACGGCGCGCCTGGGGAGCAACGACCGGCTCGGGCTGAGCCGCCTCGTCGAGCGCCTTGGCGCCGCTGCGCGTTGCCGTGCGCACCAGGACTTCGATCTTCAGAATTTCCGGATCCTCGGCCTGGAACAGACCGGTGATGAGATCGAGATAACGATTGTTGATCCACGACTTCAGGAAGGTCGTGGGAACCGAAAGGCGAACCACGCTCTTCGATACCGAATGCAGCTTCAGCCTGGCGAACCAGCTGGCATAGACGTCAGGACCGACCTGGGCCTTCAAGCGCGCGCTGACACGCTCAAACAAGATGCTGTGCTTCAT